>NZ_JAFCLP010000020.1 GCF_018129405.1 Bradyrhizobium iriomotense | reverse complement strand
ACTTCGCGGCCTGACGGCACCCCGCGCAAGCTGCTCGACGTCAGCCGTCTCGACAAGCTCGGCTGGCGTGCCACGACCTCGCTTCGCGACGGCTTGAAACGCGCATATGCGGCGTATCAGGCAGGCGCGCTCTGACCGCGCTGCAGTAGGAACCTTCGCCGCAAGCGCGAGTTGGCCGGTCGGGCAGGGCGAAAGCCATACGAGGCAGGACCGTGCAGCAAGACGGGCGCGTGTACAGCACCGCGCAGATCGCGGGCCATCCGATTCATCCGATGCTGGTGCCGATCCCGATCGCGTGCTTCATCGGGGCGCTGCTGACCGACATTGCCTATGTCGTCAGCGCCGAGATCATGTGGGCGAATTTCTCCGCCTGGCTGCTGCTCGTCGGCGTCATCTTCGGCGTACTGGCGGCGATCGCGGGCCTGACCGATTTCCTCGGCAACCGCCTGGTGCGCGCGCAGCCGCCGGCCTGGCCGCATCTGCTCGGCAACGTGGTGGCGCTGGTCCTCGCCATCATCAATGCCCTGATCCACACGCGCGATGGCTGGACCTCGGTGTGGCCGACCGGGCTCATCCTTTCGGTGATCACCGTGCTGATCCTGCCGGTCACCGGCTGGCTCGGCTGGGCCATGGTCTATCGCCACGGCGTGGGAGTTGCGCGATGAAGTCCTCGATTGCCCGCGCGCTTGCGTGCTGCTCGTTGTTGTGCCTCGCCGGCTGCGATGACGGCAGCGGCGATCCCAAGGCGCAGATCGGCGCCAACCCGAAGCTCCCCGAGATCCAGCAATACCTGCTGCCGCCGATGCATATCGCGCGTATCGTCGGCTGGAAGAAGGACGAGACGCCCACGGTCGCGGAAGGTTTGCAGGCCAAGGCGTTCGCGACGGGCTTGCAGCATCCGCGCTTCCTCTATGTGCTTCCCAACGGCGACGTTCTGGTGGTGGAATCCAAGTCGCCGAAGGGCGCCCCGATCAAGCGGCCCAAGGAAATCGTGATCGGCTATGTCGAGTCCTGGGCGACGTCAGGCGGCGATACCGGTCCGAGCAATCGCATCACGCTGCTGCGTGACACGAACGGCGACGGCGTGCCCGATACGCAGAGCGCCTTCCTCGATCATCTCAATTCGCCGTTCGGCGTCGCGCTGGTGGGCAACGATCTCTATGTCGCCAACACCGACGCTATCGTCAGATATCCCTACACCGAAGGTGACACGAAGATAACCGCGCCGGGCACGGTGCTGACGCCGCTGCCGGGTGGCCCGATCGACCATCACTGGACCAAGAGCCTGGTCGCCAGCCCCGACGGCTCAAGGCTCTATGCCGGCGTCGGCTCCAACAGCAACATCACCGAGAACGGCATGGAGGCCGAGCACAATCGCGCCGCGATCCTCGAGGTCGACCGCGACAGCGGCCGCTGGCGCATCTTTGCAAGCGGCCTGCGCAATCCGAATGGCCTCAGCTTTGAGCCGCAGACCGGTGCGCTGTGGACGGTGGTGAACGAGCGCGATGAGCTCGGCCCCGACCTCGTGCCCGACTACATGACATCGGTGAAGGACGGCGGCTTCTACGGCTGGCCTTACAGCTATTACGGTCAGCACGTCGATCCCCGCGTCAAGCCGGAGCGGCCTGACCTCGTCGCCAAGGCGATCGTGCCCGACTACGCGCTGAGCTCGCATGTCGCCCCGCTCGGAATGGCTTTCTATACAGGGACCAGCCTGCCGAGCGTCTATCGCGGCGGCGCCTTCGTCGGCGAGCACGGCAGCTGGAACAGGCAGGTGCTGAACGGCTACAAGGTCGTGTTCGTGCCGTTCAGCGATGGCAAGCCGAGCGGACCGGCGCAGGACGTCGTGACCGGCTTCCTCAACAGCGACAACCAGGCGCGCGGCCGTCCTGTCGGCGTCGCCATCGACAAGACCGGCGCGCTGCTGGTCGCCGACGACAGCGGCAACACGGTGTGGCGGGTAAGCGCGGCGCATCCGCAGCTTACGCAGCGATAGAGCATGGATTAGTTAGAGAGCTGGAGGAGGAGACCATGGGCCTTGCCCAATACGCGGTCGTGCCGGTGCAGCACGAATGGGGCGTGCTGCACGACGGCGACGTCAAGAGCAGATACGCCACCAAGGAAGCTGCGTTCGAGTCGGCAGTCGCGGCGGCGTCGCTGGCCTTACGTGAGGGCCACGAAGTTCATGTCAGCGTGCCCGGCCGCGAAGCCGGCGAGAATGCGCCGGGAAGCTAGCAGCCGCACACGACGAGCCGCCCGCGTCGCTTGGCAGCCTCTGTCAGAGCACAACATCCCGGTTGACGTTTTTATACAAGAGATAGACCGACTGGCTCGAGCCGGTGGGATAGAATTGCTGCGGGCAGAACGATCCCATCCAGATGAAGTCATCAACCCAGATTTCATGCCAGCTATCGCCAAGATAGTACAAACCTTGGCCCTCCAGCATGAGCAATCCGTGCTCCATGATGTGGGTCTCGACGGCTGGAAAACAGACGCCGGGTTGGAAGAACATCAGGTTCATCTCAAAATCGAATCGCAAGTCGCCCATCGGCAGCAGGTGCTTGAAGCCGCGCCCCTGTAGTCCGGTGTGGTTCGTCATCGGCATCGATTGCTGTTGACCGATGATGGCCGTTGGTGCCGCGATGCCCTCGGCCGCCTCATAGCGCTTCTTGACCGCGATCACGCGGGCGGGCGCGCTGGGTTGACAGTGCATCTTGAAAGACGTGCCCGGCGGAATATAGGCAAAGCCACCTTGCGTCAGCGAGGTCAGGGCGTCGCTCCCAACGCTGATGTCGACGGCTCCCGTCACGACGTAGAAGAAATGCTGAAGATCCACGCAGATTGGCTGGGCTGTGCCGCCCGAGGGGTCGATCTCCAGCATGAACTGCGCAAACTCGGCTCCAAGCGTCGGCGCCGCCAGGAAACGCACCGTCGTTGATGACCACGCCGGCAGGCGGCTCTTCAACACGCCTTCAGGCGGGATGAACGCGAAATTGCGGCCGATGACTGCGCGGCTGTGGCCGATCGCGCCAGGACGAACGACGCCGGGTTGAACTGGCAGATCGGTGGGGTGCATCTGAAATTCCCTGGTCAACTCGCGACAGCGTGTTGCGGCGAAGCGTCGGCGGAAGACCGGAGCGTTGCGACGCTGATGAGTGTGGTTCTTTTCATGTCGGCTCCTTCGATTTGATAGATGACAGCGTGGTGTATCGCAACGGCGGTCGGTCAACGTCCTCCGGCCAAGATAACATCATGTTAGGTTTATCGCATAACTGGGTAATTGTGTTAGCCCGGCGAAAGCCTATTGTTGCGACCAATCAGACAGCCATCGGCAAGTGACAAGCGCTCCGCGAAGCTCCGCAGAGCGCCTGGAGAGTGCTGTCCGATTTCGAACGAAGCCCGCCAACGGGACGTCGATAAACCCAGAGGAGGAATTTCTGAAATGACCACGACTCGCGCGATCCATGACAGGAGTCAGTCCAAGAAGGCTGCTGCGAGCGGCTGGATTGGGTCGGCTCTCGAATATTATGACTTCTTCATCTACGCGACTGCCGCCTCGCTGATCTTCCCGCAAATCTTCTTCCCCTCGGACAATCCCACCGTCGCAATCGTCGCATCGCTGGCGACCTATGGCGTCGGCTATGTGGCGCGTCCCATCGGCGCCTTCGTCCTCGGACATTGGGGCGACACTCATGGCCGCAAGACCGTGCTCATCGTCTGCATGTTCCTGATGGGCATCTCGACCATGGCCGTCGGTCTTCTGCCGACCTATCAGCAGGTCGGCATTTTGGCGCCGATCCTGCTCGTCATCCTGCGCCTCGTGCAGGGATTTGCCGTTGCCGGTGAAATCTCCGGCGCGAGCTCGATGATCCTGGAGCACGCGCCGTTCGGCCGGCGTGGCTTCTACGCGAGCTTCGCGCTTCAGGGCGTTCAGGCCGGACAAATTCTCGCAGCAGCCGTCTTCCTGCCGCTGGCGGCCTATATGCCGACGGAGGCCTTCAACAGCTGGGGCTGGCGGATTCCCTTCCTGCTCAGCTTCTTCGTCATCGTCGCCGGCTACATCATTCGCCGCGAAGTGGACGAAACCCCGGCCTTCACCCGCGAGGGCGAGCAGGGGGAAACGCCGCGGGCGCCCATCGTCCAGGCCATCAAGCTGAGCTGGCGCGACATGCTCAGGGTCATCTGCATGGCCCTGATGAACGTCATCCCGGTCGTTGCGACCATCTTCGGTGCGGCCTATGCGGTCCAGCCGGCCTATGGCATCGGTTTTGCCAAGGACGTCTATCTGTGGATCCCGGTGCTCGGAAACATGCTGGCGGTGTTCGTCATTCCCTTCGTCGGCAATCTCTCCGACAAGGTCGGCCGCAAGCCTCCGATCATCGTGGGCGCGCTGCTCTCCGGCTTGCTCGCTTTCGGCTATCTCTATGCCATCAGCATCAGGAACGTGCCGCTCGCGATCCTGCTGTCGCTCCTGATGTGGGGCGTCGTCTACCAGGGCTACAACGCGATCTTTCCGAGCTTCTACCCGGAGCTGTTTCCGACGCGCACCCGGGTGTCGGCGATGGCGATTTCGCAGAACATCGGAACGACGATCACCGCGTTGCTTCCGGCCCTGTTTGCGACCGTGGCGCCTCCCGGCTCGGCCAACATTCCGTTGACGGTGGGGGCGATCGCCTTCGGCATCACGGTCATCGCGGCGCTGGCGGCCGTCTCGGCGCGGGAAACCTATCGGATTCGCATCGACGATCTCGGCAATCCCAAGGCCGTTCCGATGCCGCGGGCCGACTATGAGCGGCAGCGTGCGCAGGCGGCGAGCGGTGCGGCCGCAGTCCCGACCTGATGGCCACCTGACGAGGCAATGCCGCTGCGATCGGATGATGTTTGCAGCGGCAGGGCTTCCGGCGTTATGTGTCTATTCGACTGTATGCGCGCGAGCGCGATCATCATGAGGTCCAGGGATGAACCCCGTCGTCGTTGCTGTCGCCATCACCGGCTCCGTTCCGCGCAAGAAGGACAATCCGGCGGTGCCCATCCTGCCGTCCGAACAGATCGAGTCGACGCACCAGGCCTTCGAGGCCGGCGCCACGCTCGCCCATATCCATGTTCGCAACGATGACGAGACGCCGTCCTCGGATCCCGAGCGCTTTGCCCTGGTGCAGGAGGGCATCAGGATACATTGTCCGGGGATGATCGTTCAGTTCTCGACCGGCGGGCGAGGGCGCGATCCCTCGGCGCGCGGCTCATCGCTCTATCTCAAGCCGGACATGGCCTCGCTCTCCACGGGCTCGGTGAACTTTCCGACGATCGTCTACGAGAACAGCGCTGCTCTGGTCGAAACGCTCGCGACCGGCATGAAGGCCAATGGCATCCGGCCGGAAATCGAGATCTTCGATCTGTCGCATCTGCACGGGGCCCGCCGCCTGATCGAGGCCGGGCTGATCGACGCGCGTCCGCATGTGCAGTTCGTCATGGGCGTCAAGAACGCGATGCCCGCGGACGAGCATGTCCTCGACATTCTCCTGGGAGAGCTCAAGCGGCTGGTCCCGCAAGCGACGTGGACGGCCGCCGGGATCGGACGCCATCAGGCCGAGGTCATGGGCTGGGCGCTCGCGCGGGGCGCCGACGCAGTCCGCACCGGGCTCGAGGACAATATCAGGATCGACAAGACGCGCCTCGCCGCCAGCAACGCGGAGCTCGTGACCGTCGCCTGCGAGGCGGTCGCGCGCCACGGCCGGCGCGTCGCGACCGCCGCCGAGGCGCGATCGTTGCTAGGGATTGCGGGATAGGGGCTACTGCCTCCTCCTGACATGCTCCCGGCTGCCTGCTGCCATTCGGTGGCCGGCGTTCCCGCGCGCTGAGTCTCCGGGTAAGACGGGTGCCACAGGCGTGATCGGCGCCTGCCGGGCAGGCGACGTTTGGAATGCGATTCTTGAAATCTAACGGCAGGCTCATCGGGGTCCTGCTGGTGCTTGCAATTACCCAGCTCATTGGATGGGGTACGATCGGCCTTCCGCCCATCATCGGCCGCGACCTTGCCGCCGATCTCGGCATGAGCCTGCCGATGGTGTTTGCGGGCACTTCGACACTTTATGTCACCATGGGGCTGTGCGCGCCGTGGCTCGCCAAGACTTTCGCGCGGCATGGTGCGCGCAAGGTCATGATGATCGGCACGGTCGTCAGCGTGCCCGGCTTCGTGCTGCTGTTCTTCGCGCGCGACCCCGTGCTCTATTTCGCCGCCTGGATCGTCTTCGGCCTTGCCGGCAGCGCCACGCTCTCGACCGGTGCCTATATCATGCTGAACGAGGTCGCCGGGCGGCAGGCCAAGAGCGCGATCGGTGCGCTCATGCTGGTGACTGGGCTTTCGAGCAGCATCTTCTGGCCCGCGACATCGTTCCTGAATGGTCTCGTCGGCTGGCGCTGGACGTGCCTCGTCTACGCCGCCATGCTGATCGTGGTCTCGCTCCCGCTCTATGCGCTGGCCGCGCCGCGCCGGAGCGTCGCGAAGGACGAGGGCCCCACACCGGCGAAGCACGCGGATGTGCCGCCGGTTGCGCGCACCACGTTCGGCCTTGTCGTGTCCGCAATCACCCTCAATGCCTTCGTCAATTTCGGCCTCGGCGCCGTGTTCATCGAGCTGCTGCGGGCGGAGGGTCTGTCGCCGGCCCAGGCGGTCGCCTTCGGCTCGATGCTCGGGGTCATCCAGGTCAGCGCCCGCGGGCTCGACTTCCTCGGCGCCGGGCGGTGGGACGGCATTACGACGGGGCTCGTCGCCGGCACGGCGCTGCCCGTGGCCATGCTGCTGTTGATGCTGAGCGAGGGGGCGACCTGGGCGGTCGCGGTGTTCATCCTGCTCTATGGCGCCGGCAGCGGCGCGATGGCGGTGGCGCGGGCGACCATCCCGCTTGTGTTCTACGACCAGGCCGAGTTCGCCAAGGCGATGTCGATGATCGCTCTGCCGCTCAATCTCGCCTCCGCGCTGTCTCCGCCGCTGCTGGCCGGCCTGCTCACCCAGTTCGGCAGCCGCAGTGCGCTCGGTCTCACCTTCGTCTGCTCCTGCGCGACGGTGCTGATCCTGATCATGCTCGGGAGGCGCCGGCCGCAGGTCGCCGCGGCGGCCGCGACCTGACGCTATATTCGCGGCACGGAAATTCGCCGCCGCAGGGCCGCCACTGCTGCCGGGGCGCGGATGGCCGTATGCCCGGAGCGCAGTGCTCGGGGAACGAAAATGGTGTATCCGCAGGGAGCGCGGCCTGGCTGGAGCCGCCGCGCCAACACCAGTTCCCCGGAGGAAACCGACATGTCGGCCTTGCCGCTCTCAGGCATCAAGATCCTTGACCTCACCCGCGTGCTTGCCGGGCCCTTGTCGGCCCAGATGCTGGGCGATCTCGGCGCGGAGGTCATCAAGATCGAGCGGCCGGGCACCGGCGACGATGCGCGCGCCTTCGGCCCGCCTTATTTGACCGATCCCGAGGGCAAGGCGAACAACAACAACTCGTTCTACCTCTGCGCCAACCGCAACAAGAAGTCGGTCACCGTCAACATCGCCAAGCCGGAAGGGCAGGCGATCATCCGCGAGCTCGCCAAGGACGTCGACGTCTTCATGGAGAACTACAAGGTCGGCGATCTCAAGCGCTACGGCCTCGACTACGAGACGATCAAGGCGATCAACCCCGGCATCATCTATTGCTCGGTGACCGGCTTCGGCCAGACCGGCCCTTACGCGCCGCGCGCCGGCTATGACGCCATCCTGCAGGCGATGGGCGGGCTGATGAGCGTCACCGGCCATATGGACGGCGAGCCCGGCGAGGGACCGATGAAGGTCGGCCCGTCCATCGTCGACTACATGACCGGCATGAACACTTCGATCGGCATCCTCTCGGCGCTCTACCATCGCGACGCCAATGACGGGCAGGGGCAGCACATCGACGTCTGCCTGTTCGACACCGTCATTGCCTCGCTCTCGCACTGGCTGCAGATCTACCTTGTCAACGGCAAGACCCCGCCGCGCCGCGGCACCTGGGGCAATGGCGGCATGCCGGCCGGCGTGTTCCGCTGCACCGACGGCGAGCTGATGCTGGTGGTCGGCAATGACGGCCAGTTCCAGCGCACCTGCGCCGTGCTCGGCGAGCCCGAGCTCGCCAATGACAAGCGCTTCATCAAGAACAACGACCGCGTCGTGCACGGCAAGGAGATCATGGCGATCTTCGCCGGCTTGTTCCTGAAGAAGCCGGTGGCCTACTGGCTGGAGAAGCTGGAGGAGGCCGGCGTGCCCTCAGGTCCGATCAACAATTTTGAGCAGGTGTTTTCCGATCCGCACGTCCAGTCGCGCGGCATGCGGGTGAAGACCGAGCACAAGTTCGAGCCGGAGCTGTCGCTGATCCGCAACGCGCTGACCTTCTCGGACACCCCGATCAAGACTTACCGCGCCCCGCCGCTGCTGGGCGAGCACACAAAGGAGGTGCTCGGCGGCAAGCTCGGCTATGATGCGGCGAAGATCGAGGAGCTGAAGAAGCAGGGGATTATCTAGCTTCGGCGAAGCGGCGAGTTGCGGGAGAGTGGCTCGCCGGCAAGGGGAGAAGTGAAGACAGCCGGTGCCCCGCACCGGGTCGCCTCGCATAGATTGGTGACGACAACGTGGCGCTGGCGCGGCCTTGCGTGGGGCTTGCGCGCAATCCCCAGATAATCCCGGTCCGTAGTCGCACAGGCTTCCACTCTGCGCGCGACTCTGATTCGATCTCTCCACGTGAGCGCGGGAGGGAACGAATGTCCTACACCATCGGGTTTCAGTCCAAGAACCAGAAGTCCATTCTGGCGACTGAGGCGGCAACCGCCAATCAGGCCGTCGCCATCATTGCCGCGCTGCGGCAAAGCGCCGACGAAATAAAATTCATCCGCTCGCCGCAGGAGGGCGAGATGGGCATCGAGATGCTGCTGCTGCTCGCCAAGGAAGAGGCCGAGGAGATGCCGCAGCGGGCCTAGGCCCGCGCCAACCACACTTCGGGCTTAAGCGAAGCATGCCGGCTGCAGAATGATGTAGCAAGGCGTTAGTCTCGCTCGAACCGAAGGTGGCCGCCATGAAACGCGAAGCGCTCCGCGTCGAACCGATCTCGTCGTTTCTCGATCGCTGGAAGGCGCCGACCTCGCCCGTGACGCGCGCCGGCAACATGATCTTCGTCGCCGGCCTGCCGCCGTTCGATCCCGCGACCGGCGAGATCGCCGCCGCTCCGATCGAGCGCCAGAGCGAGATCGTCATGGAGCAGATGAAGCTGTGCCTCGAGACGGCCGGCGCCTCCCTCGACAACGTCATGAAGTGCAACGTCTACTGCACCTCGACCAAGCACTTCGCCGCATTCAACGCGGTCTATGCGCGTTACTTCCCGCATGACCCGCCGGCGCGGATCTTCGTCTGCACGCCGGAATGGTTCGCCCCCTTCGACGTCGAGATCGACTGCATCGCGATGATGTGAGTGGTCGCTTCGCCTCTCCCCGCGTGCGGGGAGAGGCCGGAATGCGCGCGTAGCGCGGATTCCGGGTGAGGGGGACTCTCCGCGAGTCCTGCTGCCACCGTCCCCGGGGAGACTCCCCCTCACCCCAACCCTCTCCCCGCAAGCCCCCGCAAGCGGGGCGAGGGAGCACACCGTCGCCGCGGCTTCAGCCTTCACGGGTCCTTAGCGCGCCGCCACCTTTGACGGCGCCTTTGCCTCGCTCCGCCCCGCCGTCAGCGCCATCGTCGCGACGCTGACGACGCGCGCGACCACGTCCTCGACGTCGTCGAGGTCGCATTTGCCTTCCGACAGCTTCGTCAGGCGCTCGCTCTCGCGGATGGTGTGGTGCGCCATGGCGAGCGCGAAGTTGAGGCCCCAATAGATATCGACGTCGCTGCGGTCGGGCAGGGACCTGCGCATCGCGCCGGCGAATTTGCGCAAATGGTCGATCTCGCGGTTCTTGATGCGGCGGATCGGCGGCACGGATTCGATCGAGGCGCGGATCATGAAGCGCGCCGCGGTCGAGCGCTGGTTCTCCGGTCCAAGGCAGCCCCGCAAGGTCGGCCCCACCAGCGCCCGCAAGATCACCTCGATCGGCGCGCGGCCGCCGCCTTGCTCCTCCGCCGCCTTCAATTCGCGCAGGCGCTCGCGGTTGGTGGCGATCGAACGGGTGACAAACAATTCCGCGATCAGCTCGTCCTTGGAGCCGAAATGATAGTTCACCGCGGCGAGGTTGACGCCGGCCTCCGCGACGATGTCGCGCAGCGTCACGTCGCCGAAGCCGCGATCGGCGTAGAGCCGTTCGGCGGCGGCGAGAATGGCAGACCTCGTATGATCGCTGGCCATGACTCTTGTCCCGTCATTCCGGGGCGACGCGCCAGCGTCGAACCCGGAATCTCGCGCCACATTTCGAGATTCCGGGTTCAGCCCTGCGGGCCGCCCCGGAATGACGTCGTGAGCGAGGGAGTTGCAATTCAAACAGTTGTATGAAACTATCGTTTGAAGGCCGGGAAAAGTCAATCCGCAATCGGGACTCGTTCGCAACTGCGCTGGGTTCCGGGACGTCCGCAGGGCCAGCGCATTCGCGCTTGCGGGCCGCGCGCGGCGGGAGGACAGTCCGGCACAAAACGACCAGCGAGAGAGAAACGAGGAGCGTCCCATGGATTTCGACCTGTCCCCCAAGCAGAAGGAATGGCTCGACCGCGTGCGGTCCTTCATGGCCAAGCATGTGCGCCCGGCGGTGCCTGTTTATGACGAGCAGGATCGCAGCGGCGAGCGCTGGAAGGTCATTCCGGTGCTGGAGGACCTCAAGAAGAAGGCGAAGGCCGAAGGCCTCTGGAACATGTTCATGCCGCCGAACGAGCATGAAGACGATGAATTCCGCGGCGCGGGATTGACCAATCTCGAATACGCGCTGCTGTCGGAAGAGATGGGCCGCATCACCTGGGCCTCGGAAGTGTTCAACTGTTCCGCGCCCGACACCGGCAACATGGAAGTGTTCATGCGCTACGGCACCAAGGAGCAGAAGCGCAAATGGCTGCGTCCGCTGATGGACGGCGAGATCCGCTCGGCCTTCCTGATGACGGAACCCGCGGTCGCTTCGTCCGATGCGACCAACATCGAGACCCGCATCGAGAAGGATGGCGACCACTACGTCATCAACGGCCGCAAATGGTGGTCCTCCGGCGTCGGCGATCCCCGCTGCAAGATCGCGATCCTGATGGGCAAGACGGACCCTTCGGCCGCCAAGCACCTGCAGCAGTCGCAGATCCTGGTTCCGCTCGACACGCCCGGCATCAAGGTCGAGAAGATGCTGCCGGTGTTCGGCTTCGACGACGCGCCGCACGGCCATGCGCAGGTCCTGCTCGAGAACGTGCGGGTGCCGAAGGAGAACATCCTGCTCGGCGAGGGGCGCGGCTTCGAGATCGCGCAGGGCCGCCTCGGCCCCGGCCGTATCCACCACTGCATGCGCACCATCGGCAAGGCCGAGGAGGCGCTGGAGAAGATGGTGAAGCGGCTCGCCTCGCGCACCGCGTTCGGCAAGAAGATCATCGAGCACAGTGTGTGGGAGCAGCGCATCGGCGAGGCGCGGACCGACATCGAGATGAATCGCCTGCTGTGCCTCAAGGCCGCCGACATGATGGACAAGGTCGGCAACAAGACCGCGCAGCTCGAGATCGCCATGATCAAGGTCGCAGGTCCCAACATGGCCTTGAAGATCATCGATCAGGCGATCCAGGCCTTTGGCGGCGCCGGCGTCTCGGACGAGGCAGGCCTTGCCAAGGACTACGCCCACATCCGCACGCTCCGTCTCGCCGACGGTCCGGACGAGGTGCACAATCGCGCCATTGCCAGACTTGAACTTCGGAAGTATGCAAACTCCTCCACGCACTAAAACAGGGGAGGGCTGCGTGCTCCCCACACCGTCATTCCGGGGCGATGCGCAAGCATCGAACCCGGAATCTCGAGATTCCGGGTTCTCGCTGTGCGAGCCCCGGAATGACGACAATGAGAAGAGGGAGCGTCACCGTGGCTGACGGCGTCAGGAAAGACGAGGAGTTCTCGGGCACCAAGCCGGTCGAGGAGCGGCATCGTTTCGACGAGCTGCGCCTCGAGGCGTGGATGCACGAGCACGTCGAAGGTTTTGAAGGCCCGCTGGTCGTTCTGCAGTTCAAGGGCGGCCAGTCCAATCCGACCTACCGCCTCAACACGCCGAAGCGTTCCTACGTGATGCGCCGCAAGCCGTTCGGCAAGCTGTTGCCCTCGGCGCATGCGGTCGATCGCGAATATCGCGTCATTGCGGCGCTTGGAAAGCAGGGCTTTCCGGTCGCGCATGCCTTTGCGCTGTGCCAGGACGACAGCGTCATTGGCGCTGCCTTCTACATCATGTCGATGGAGGAGGGCCGGGTGTTCTGGGATCCGACGCTGCCGAGCCAGGATCCCGACGCGCGCCGAAAAATCTTCACCAGCAAGATCGAGACCCTGGCCAAGCTGCACATGTTCGACCCCGTCGCGATCGGTCTCGGCGACTTCGGCAAGCCCGGAAACTATTTCGCGCGGCAGATCGACCGCTGGACCAAGCAGTACCGGGCGTCCGAGACCCAGCACATTCCCGAGTTCGAGAAGGTCGCCGAATGGCTGCCCAAGACCGTGCCGGAGCAGGCGCGCGTCTCGATCGTCCACGGCGACTATCGCCTCGACAACATGATTTTCCACGCAACGGAACCGCGCGTGCAGGCCGTGCTGGACTGGGAGCTGTCGACGCTCGGCGATCCCATGGCCGACTTCACCTATCTGCTCATGCAGTGGATCATGCCGGGCCTGCAGGGCGTCGACCTCAAGGCGCTCAACATCCCGAGCCTGGAAGAGGCGGCGCAGATCTATTGCAACGTCACCCAGATGAGCGTCCCCGACCTCAACTGGTATTTCTCCTACAATCTGTTCCGCCTCGCGGGCATCACGCAAGGCATCGCCGGCCGCATCCGCGACGGCACCGCCGCCAACGCCAAGGCGCTGGAGTCAGCCAAGCGCACCGTGCCGCTGTCGCAGGCCTCATGGCACTACGCGCAGAAGGCGGGCGCGGTGTAGGAATGGTGAAGGCGCGGCTGGTGGCCGCGCCTTTTTTGTGGTACGCCGCCGTTCCCACACACTCCGCGTCATTGCCCGCGAAGGCGGGCAATCCAGTATTCCAGAGACAGCAGTGCTTGAACCGAGAAGCCGCGGCGTACTGGATGCCCCGGTCAAGCCGGGGCATGACACCTGTAGGGCATGCAAAGGCGCATAGCGCTGTGCCCACCATGTCTCCGAGATCGCGACCTTTGATATCCCGCGGCTCGATCCTATCTCCGCCAGGCACGGAGACCGATCATGATCCAGCAACTGCGCATCTACGAAATCTTCGAGAAGAACAAGGCCGCATTCCACGCCCGCTTTCGCGATCACGCCGCACGCATCATGCGAACCAGATATGGCTTCCGGATCGTGGCGATGTGGGAAACCAAGTTCGGCGACCGCACCGAGTTCACCTATCTGCTGGAATGGCCGGACGAGGCGACCAAGACATCGGCATGGACGGCCTTCATGGCGGATGCCGAGTGGAGCGAGATCAAGCGGGTCACTCACGTGGAGCATGGACTCATGGTAGGTCAGATCGAGGACCGCTTGCTTGTGCCGGTGGATTACTCGCCGTCGCTCAGCCTCCAGCACTGATCCGCCTTCGGAGCCGCGACTATGATTGATCACGCCACTCTCATCACGTACGTCCTCATCGTGCTCGGTTTCGTGTTCATTCCGGGCCCGGCAACGCTGCTCACCATGGCGCGGGCCGTCAGCTCGGGAACGAAGGTGGGCGTCGCGACGGGCGCGGGGATTGCGGCCGGTGACTTGATCCACACCAGCATGGCGATCGTAGGCCTCTCGGCGATCATCGCGACATCCGCGCTGCTCTTCAGCGTCGTCAAATATGCCGGCGCGGCGTTCCTGATCTATCTCGGCATTCGCGCCATGCTCGACAAGGCGCCGATCGAGCTGAAGGGCGGCGCGCCCGCGATCGGCGCGGGCCGCGCCTTCCGGCAGGCCGTGCTGACTGAAGTGCTCAATCCCAAGACCGCGCTGTTCTTCCTCGCCTTCCTGCCGCAATTCGTGCGGCCGGAGCACGGTGCGATCGCAGTTCAGCTTGCAATCCTCGGCACCGTCTTCGTGCTGCTCGGCCTGCTCAGCACCGTCGTGTTCGCCGTCGGCGCCGGGCGTCTTGGCGACGTTCTTCGCAGACATCCCGCAGTGGTGAAGTGGCAGGGCAAGGTGGTCGGGACGATCTACTGCGCCGTCGGCGTCCGGCTGGCCTTGCAGGAGCGCTGAGCGGCAGCGTGCTGCCGTAGCCCGGATGAGCGAAGCGATATCCGGGGCAGGTGGTCCCGCATGTCGCTTCGCTCATGGCGGGCTACGCGGCCACGCTGGCGGTTGTTACTTCGTACAATGCGCGATCAGCCTCTCCACGAAGCCTGCGCACTTCTCCAGCTCTGCCATCTCCACGAACTCATCCGGCGTGTGCGCCTGCGCGATCGCGCCGGGGCCGATCACCACGGACGGGATGTCGGCCATGCTGGCGAACAGGCTCGCTTCGGTGCCGAAGGCGACCTTGGCGTGGTCGTTACGGCCGGCAAGGCTTTTGGCCAGCGTGACGATCGCCGCATCGGCGGCCGTATCGAGCGCGGGATAGTCGAGGATCTCCTCGAAATCGATGCCGCACTCCGGATGTCTCGCCTTCATCGCCGGTTCGAGTTCGGCCTTGGCCCAGGCGACGATCGCATCCGTCACCTCGCGCGACTCGGCGATGCCGATGCCGCGGCATTCGAAATCCACCGTGCAGGTGTCGGGCACGATGTTGAGCGCGGCGCCGCCATGCACGATGCTGGTGAGTAGCGTCGAGTGCGGAACGTCGTAGAGGCTGTCGGTCGATCGCGCGGCCGCGAGTGCCACGGCGCGGCGGCGGATCTCGACGATCAGCTCGGCGGCATATTCGATCGCATTGACGCCCTCGGGCGCGATCGAGGAATGGCGCGCGAGCCCGTGGAACGTCGCGCGCACGCCGTGCTTGCCCTTGTGGCCGATGATAACCTGCATCTGGGTCGGCTCACCGATGAAGGCGCCGAGCGGCCTGACCCTCTTCTTCGCGACCTCGCGCAGCATCGGCCGCACGCCGACGCAGCCGATCTCCTCGTCATAGGAGATCGCCAGGTGGATCGGCGTCTTGAGCCTGGCCTCCACCATCTCCGGCACCATGGCAAGGCACACCGCGACGAAGCCCTTCATGTCGGTGGTGCCGCGGCCGTAGAGCTTGCCGTCGCGCTCCACCAGCTTGAACGGATCATGACTCCAGTCCTGGCCGACGACAGGCACCACGTCGGTATGGCCCGAGAGCACGAAGCCCGGCTGGTCCTGCGGCCCGATCGTGACCCACAGCGAAGCTTTCTGCCCGGTCTCGTCGGTGATGCGCTCGCCCTTGATGCCGAACGAGGCGAGATAGCTCTCGATATGGGCAATCAGAGGCAGGTTGGTGCGGTCGCTGATGGTGTCGAAGCCGACGAGGTCGGCGAGGAGCTTGCGGATGCGGTCGGGTCTTGAGCTTGGCATTGTCACGGTCTTGTCAGGGAATGGAGGCTGAGTTGCCTGCAGGAACCATACCAACGTGGCGGCGGGTGGTGCAAATCAACACAGACCCGTAGCCCGGGTGAGCGTAGCGACACCCGGGAAAAGCGAGTGCCGTGAATCCCGGATGTCGCTTCGCTCATCCGGGCTACGAGACCTTGTGTTGCCTGTCGGGCAAAACACCCAAACGATCGGTCAAGACGCCTCGCCAAAAATATTCCACTTTACCGAAATTCGGAAACGGCGTATGTGTCGCGGCAACCCGGCCCAAGGAAGAGGGGCGTATCGCGATCGTCACGAACGCGGGCCGGGCGGCGGTGGACGTGGGCCGCATCGGCGCGAAAAGCTTCGCAGGGCGGAGAGCCGTGAGCGAAGACCTCGCGCCAACGACAGGTGCGGCTTACGTACGGCAAAATCGTGTGGTCCTGACGCCCGGGGTCTGTGCGTCAAGTCTTGCGGTGATGTTGCGGCCCGACCGGGTCCGCACGTCAGTCATCCGCAAGGCGACGGGGGCAATAGTGCATCGCTCCCCGGGGAGATCACGACATAAGCCGTAAAACCACTGCGCAGGGAAGGCCGGATGTTTGGCTTCACCTGTATGCCGCTGTGCAAATTCCTTGTTGCCGCCTTTCGCACAGTGGACCGTGGGTGCCCGGCCGGCACCCGGCCTTCCCTGCGCCCTTTTCACCGGGGGCAGCCAAGCAAAGCTCGGGCGGAAGATGCCGCGAGGATGCGAAGGTGTGTCTGCGAATGGCAATGCGAATTGAACGAGCGCCGCTCTTGCTCACACTCCGTCATTGCGAGGAGCCCTTGCGACGAAGCAATCCAGACTGCCTCCGCTGAGGCATTCTGGATTGCTTCGCTGCGCTCGCAATGACGGCGTTGATGCAGATGCGCACGAAAACTCAGGTCTCGTGCCCCGGACGCAGCGCAGCGCTTTTTCAGCGGTGCGCTGCAGAGCCGGGGCCCATGCTTGCGACACTCTGGGTCCCGGCTCTGCGCCGCAACGTTTACGCGCTGCGTCGCGTCCGGGACACGGGGGCGAACTACACCGGCTTCCCCGTATACGGCATCGACGCCGTCAAACCGCCGTCCACCGGGAACGCCTGCCCATTCACATACGAGGCCTCGTCGCTTGCCAGGAACAGTCCCATTGCAGCGAGCTCGTGTGGCTGTCCGGCGCGCTTGAGCGGGTTGAGCTGGCCGATCTTGTCTTGGGTGCCGCGCTCTTTGGCGCGGTCGAAGATCGGCTTGGTCATGCCGGTCTCGATCAGGCCCGGGCACACCGCGTTGATACGCACGCCGGTGCCGGTGAGCGAATAGGCGGTGGTCTGCACTAGGCTGATCACGCCAGCCTTGCTCGCGGCATAGGGATGCCCGCTCGCGCCGGCCTTGAGGCCCGCGACAGAGGCGGTCAGCACGATCGCGCCCGACTGCTGCTTGACCATGTGCGGCATCGCATGTTTCACCGCGAGGAACGGTCCGATCAGATTGATGCGCAAAATCTCCTGCCAATGCTCGACGGTCTGCTCGGCGAGCGGAACGAGTCCGCCGGAGACGCCGGCATTGGCCCAGATCACGTCGAGCCGGCCGTGCGTCTTCACCGCCTTGTCGATGACGGCGATCACGTCCTTTTCGGAGCCGGCATCGGCCACCATCGCTTCCGCGACACCGCCGGCCTTCTTGATCTCCGCGACGGTCTCGTTCACCGCCTCGGTGCGATCCACCGCGATCAGTTTTGCGCCTTCCTTGGTGAACAGCAGCGCAGCCGCACGGCCGATGCCGCTGCCGGCGCCGGTGATGATGACGGATTTGCCTTGCAGACGGCCCATGCGTTTCTCCCTCTGGTGCCTCGCGTGACGCTTGCCGCGCGACGGAATTTCAAACAAGATTTCAAACGGTAAAGTGTCTTGAGACACGTTGCCTACTCACGTACAGCGACATCAGACGGGATGGAAGGGTTTCGATGGCAGCCGAAGACAAGCCCAATGTGGTCACGACACGATGGTGGTGGGTCCGTCACGCGCCGGTGCGCAATGACGGCGGCAACATCTACGGGCAGAGCGACATCGCCTGTGACACCAGCGATACTTACGTGTTCAATGCCGTTGCCAAGGTGCTGCCACGCAAGGGGGTCTGGTATTCGAGCAATCTGATGCGCACGCATCAGACGGCCGAAGCGATCTGGGCGGCCGGTTTTCCGCGGCCTGCCTCGATGAAACGGGAAGCGGACCTCGCCGAGCAGAATCTCGGCCGGTGGCAGGGTATGAACCGCGCCCAGTTCATCGCCAGCCGCCCCGTTGGCACGAGCTGGTTCGCCGATATCAACGAGCCCGCGCCCGGCGGCGAGAGTTTCATGGATCTCTACAACCGCACGCGCCGCACCATCGAGCGGATCAACGTGGAGGCGGCCGGGCAGGACATCATCGCGGTTGCACATGGCGGCACCATCAAGGCTGCGATCGGCCTTGCACTCGACGGCCAGGTGGAGCGGGCGCTGTCCTTCGATATCGATAATGTCTCGATCACGCGGCTCGACTATTTCGCAAGCCCGGAGCGCACCGTCTGGCGATTGCCGATGGTCAATCAGCAACCGTGGATCGCTGACGACGCGCACGCGGCGATGCATCAGCCGGCAGGACCGGAAGTCAAGAAGCTCGCGTGATTTAAGTTGTCATTCCGGGGCGATGCAAAGCATCGAACCCGGAATCTCGAGATTCCGGGTCCGGTCCTACGGACCGTCCCGGAATGACATCGCCTACGAAAATCAAAATCTGGGAGAGAAACATGACCTTGTTCGACATGAAGGGGAAAGTCGCCGTCATCACGGGATCGACGCGCGGCATCGGGCTTGCGATCGCCGAGCGCATGGCCGAGCACGGCGCCAAGGTGGTGATTTCCTCGCGCAAGGCCGATGTGTGCGAGCAGGTGGCGAAAGGCATCAGCGACAAGTTCGGCAAGGGGACTGCCGTCGCGGTCGCCGCCAACATCTCCTCGAAGGAGAACCTGCAAAACCTCGTCGATGAGAGCAACCGTGCCTTCGGCAAGATCGACGTGCTGGTCTGCAACGCGGCATCGAACCCGTATTACGGGCCGCTCGCCGGCATCTCCGACGATCAGTTCAGAAAAATTCTCGACAACAACATCGTCGCCAACAACTGGCTGATCTCGATGGTGGTGCCGCAGATGATCGAACGCAAGGACGGCTCGATCATCATCGTCTCCTCGATCGGCGGCCTGAAGGGCTCGACTATCCTCGGCGCCTACGCGATCTCGAAAGCCGCCGACATGCAGCTTGCGCGCAACCTCGCTTGCGAATACGGCAAGCACAACATTCGCGTGAACTGCATCGCGCCCGGCCTGATCAAGACTGATTTTGCGAAGGCGCTGTGGGACAATCCGGAGAACCTGAAAGCCTCGACCTCGCGCTCGCCGCTGCTGCGCATCGGCATCCCCGACGAGATCGCCGGCGCGGCCGTGTTCCTGGGATCTGCGGCCGGCGACTTCATGACCGGCCAGACCATGGTGATCGACGGCGGCGCGACGATCAGTTGAGATAACCACAGGTGTCATCGCCCGCGAAGGCGGGCGATCCAGTACTCCGCGGCCGAAGTTATGTGAACGAACTGCCGCTGCGGAGTACTGGATGCCCCCGTCAAGCCGGGGCATGACAGCGAGTGTGAGGAGGCAGCGCCGCGTCTAACCGACGTCGCCTCACTCCACCGCCGCGTAAACCAGATCCCGCACCAAGGTCCGCGTGAAGTCGCGCTGGCCTGGCCCTTGGCTCATGAACACGGTGAACAGGTCCTCCTTCGGGTCGATCCAGAAGAACGTGCCCGCGATGCCGCTCCAGAAATACTGGCCGACGCTGCCGGGGAAGGGCGCGATGCCGGCCTGCGTGCGCACCGCGAAGCCGAGGCCGAAACCGTGCCCGGGCGACAGCAGCGTGCCGTTGGTGGCAACGCCGGGCCCGAGATGATCGGAGGCCATCAGCTCCAGCGTCTTGCGGCCGATGATCCTGTTGCCGTCGAGCGTGCCGCCGTTGCGCAGCATCAGCGCGAAGCGGGCGTAGTCCATCGTGGTGGAGACCAGACCCCCACCGCCGGATTCCATCACCGGCTGCTCGAGCATGTTGAAAAGGGCGACCTTGTCGCCGGTCCAGGGATCGGCCGCGAACGGCTCGGCGAGCCTGTTGGCATTGGCCCCGGAGGTCGCAAAGCCGGTCTCGGCCATCTGGAGCGGGGCCAGGACGCGCTCGCTCAAGAACGTACCGAGCGACTTGCCGCTGACGACCTCGATGATGCGGCCCAGGATGTCGGTGGAGCGGCTGTAGTTGAACTCGTCGCCGGGATGGCAGACCAGCGGGAAGCTCGCCACCAGCGCCGCGTGCTCGGCATTGGTGATCTTGCGGCTGCGGACGCGGGACTCCTGGTAGAGCTTGTGCACGGGCCCGTCGCCCTGGTGCTCGTAGGTGAGGCCGGAGGTATGGCGGAGCAGGTCCTGCACCGTCATTGCCCGCCTGGGCGGAACCAGCTCCAGCCTGCCGCCGCTGACCACGCCGACCTTCTGGTCAGCGAACTCCGGAATGAACTTGGCGACGGGATCGCCCAGCAGGAGGTAGCCGTCCTCGACCAGCGCCATGACCGCCACCGAGACGATCGGCTTGGTCATCGAGAAGATCCGGAAGATCGAATCGCGCGCCATCGGCGCTGCGCCCGCCGGGCTCTGCCTGCCGAGTGCCTCGAACCAGCCGACCTGGCCGCCCCTCGCCACCAGCACGGTGACGCCGGGGATGGTCCCCTTGTCGATCTCGCGCTGGAAGGCGTCCGACATGGCCTGCAGGCGGGGGCGCGACAGGCCGAGTGTCTCGGGCCTGGCTTCCGGCAAAGCCGGCGTCCGGGCTACGGTGGCGGAATTAAGGGCGGCTTGGGCGGCGTTCATGAGGGCTCCCGGGTTGTTCTTGTCGTTCGGGACGAACTGTCGCCCAGAAGTCGCAGTGTGAACAAGCGGCCCTTGTGCGCTTCTCCCTTGCAATCCGGTCGCCCCCTGTGCTTGAAAGCGGCCCTGAGCCGCGGCGACGCAGCTTCGTAGGAGTGTAGCTCAATTGGTAGAGCACCGGTCTCCAAAACCGGGGGTCGCAGGTTCGAGCCCTGCCACTCCTGCCACCCGATTTTCATCCATTTGATTTACCTCACGTTTTTGGCCGGTGCGACAGCGCCGGCTCAGTGGTGCGACAATCGCTGTTCTCCTTGCGATCCAGCGAGATCAGGAACATGGCCTCGCCAGCCAGGCGCTTTTGCTCTGCAGCCGTGGTACAGACCTCCGCCATCCGAACGGAGTCCCAATCGAACATGGCCATGAGCTGATGGGTGGTGCCGTTCCCGGCCACAAAACGTCCTCGGCGACGTCGGCAATGACTGTGGCGCGGTCCACAAGATCACCGTCGATGTAGGGCACCTTCCGGCCGCGAATCTTACGTCATGGTGGAGGGCTGCCAAATCCGATGAGGACGTCGCATTCCCCGGGCGTGACCAGAGGCAGTCTTGCTTCAAGCCGAGCTAGCTTTTGTTCGTTAACGGCGGTGCCGTCGATCACGAACCCTGGAAATTCCCTGAGTTTCTCCCAAACCCGCGCTGGGTCACTGCCCGAATTGCGCAAAGCGCTCGGGTTGAATTCAATAATGGCGCGCCACCATGAGGCTTGGCTGATCAGTCCTCCAACGCCTGCGAGAACGGCCTCCTCGAATCCCTCAACGTCCACCTTGAGCAACAATGATCTAGGCTGCGCGCCAAGTAGTTCTGGAACCAGCGTATCGAGGCGCCGGGTCGGTACCTTTGCGCTCGAGACGTCGGTGCCGTACCGATTTGGTCCGGAGCTAGGACTGGCGGCGGCGATCGAGGCGGAGCCGGTCTCCCTGGCGTTGAAAAAAAAATCCGTGTCCTCGCCGTCGCGATCGGCAATCGCAGCGTGAATAACCGCGGTTGCTTGGTATTGACCGAGCGTTGCTCGAAGGCATGGTATTAGAAGCGGATTCGCCTCGATGGCGATCATTTGTCTCGCGCCAAGTGCGGCGGCCGAAACCGAGAACTCTCCGTAATTCGCGCCAACATCGACACAGACGTCCGGCTTGAAACCAACGATCTGATTCCAAACGTCAATCTTCTCGCGCTGAGTGCCGCGCAGAACTGCGACGCGATACCCACGGTAATCATCGGTCAGCACCCTAATCCTTAGGCCCTGATAGACAGTCGCCCACCGAGTGGGGCCAAAGCGCAGCTTGGAACCAATGCTCCACGCCAGAAATCTCATTTGGTTGCTGGAGCGGTATGCGCCCGCTAAAACTCTTCTTGCCCGCGGAAATCGCTCCCGCGGCCAGAAGGCGCGCAGCCGTTTTCTGGAAAACATAAAATCCACCTATTGTGGCACCATATTAAGCACCTTGGCCGCCCGCTCAATCTCTACGTCGAGAATGGGAACCTCCGTGTTCGAGAGGAGGTGATACAGGCCTTGGCGCGCGCGGCTGCGCTGGATCTTCTTGATTAGAATTCGGCCATCCTGGAGCCCCACGATGCAGAGCTCGCCGACCTGGTCCATCCTGACGGGCCTATGCACGTCCGTGGATCAGCGTGCGGAGGTCCGGCCGGCTTCGACGGGAATCTGGCTGAGATCGACGTGTCGGATGGGAACGCGGCGGAGCAGCGAGAAGATCGTCCCGCCGAGCTCGAAATAGGTGTGTAGCCGCAGCGCACGGGAGGAGCCTTTCAGCTCCGCGTTCAGGCTGACCGGTACCTGCACATGGGTGAGGCCGAGCTGGAGCAGCGAGATCAACGCACAGATCTGATAGCCGTAGCCGTCGGCCTTGACCGCGATCCGGCGCAGCCATTTCACCGGGTACACGATCATGCTGTGGTAGTCGGACAGCCAGAAGCCGAACAGACAGTTTAAGATGAACCGCAGCGAATGCGACTGGATCGAACGGTTGACGGAACGGTCCGATTGATTGTCGCGGTAGGTGATCACCATGTTGGCGGCGCCCACCGCCTTTAACATCCTCTCAATGCCTTCGTTCTGGAAGGCATGATCGCCGGGGATCAGGGTGATGGCATCGAACTTCGCGCGCGACAGGGCGTATTCGAAGCCGGCACCGACGCCCCGCCGTTCGGGGTTATGATGCACTGTGATCCGCGGCTCCCCGGCCGCGAATTCGTCCATGATCGCGCCGGTGGCGTCGGTGCTGCCATCGTTGATCAGAAAGATCTCGAAATCGTCCAGCAGCTCGCGTGCGAGCGGCAGCACGCCGTCGATGGTATCGGCGATCTTCTCCTGCTCGTTCAGCGCAGGGATGACGATCGTAAGCCTTTTTGCCGCCCTGGAAGGTGTCATTGTCTACCGCCGTTACCGGCCACTCAGTACTGTTGGAACCCCACCCACAACTCTAGGTGATCAGAATGCAGCCAACAATATCGGTCCTGTCAGTCAGGTCAACGCAACTGCGTTGCATTCGGGCAACTACTCCCCAAAATCGTAGAGTCCGGTGTCGCCGATGCCGAAGGCACGCCGCAGCCGCCCGATCCGGCTTGCCATGATTTGCCCTGCCGCCGTCGCGGCAAACCGAGAATCGATCTGCTCGACCAGGCCGCCGTCAATCAAGATCCCGGTCCGTCCCTGGAACAGAGCTGGAACTTGTCGTTCCACAACGTCCGACAGCGGAGCCGTCCGGTCGGGCCGCTCGGCAAGACCGAGCAGGATGTCCAGCGAGACCGATTTGGAGACTGCGCCGAAAGCAAAAACGTAACCCATGACGCCAAAGCTGAAAATCGATGCGGCGTCCCAATAGCGGAATTGCGGAACGATCAAGACGCCGAACAGCACGCCAATAACATGCGAAACGACTGCGGTGATCGCGAGCACGATCACCGGTGCAAGCGACCATGCCCGCGCGCGAGCAACGGACTGCAGGACAGGCGCCAGCACGGCAAATGCGACGGCAGCGATGAAACCGACAGCGAATGACATCGTGGCTTATCCCAGCCCCGTTGAGAAGCGAACGAACTTGACGAGATGCGCCACCGCAAGCCCCTTGGCTGTCGGCGCCAATTTGCCGTCGGCGATGATCACCATCCCCGAACCGATCAGCAGCTTCAATCGATTGTGCGCGAAGTTACCGAGGTCGCCCCCCTGCATGTAGGCAGCAGCCCATTGCTCCAAGGTGAGGGGCGATCCGGCCCGGGCGAGCGCCGTGAGTAGCGTCAGGGTGAAGCCCCAGGCCAACAGGCTGAACAGGACGTAGCAAAGCATCATCGCCGTCGTCAGGAGGAAGAGGCCGCTGACCACGTCATCGAGATGCCTTGGACCTGGGATTGCGATGCAGGCGATCGCAAAAAGTACGACCACGCTGAGACAGCCCAGCCGAATACGGCGGCCAGCTCCGCGAATGGCAGTGATGCGTGCATAGCAAAGCAACAGCAGCGGAAGCGCGGCACTGAGACAGATCGCAGTTGTCTGCGCCGGGCCCGGTAGGAAGTTCATCGCGGAAGATCGCCTTGGACGCCTCGGTGCTGCCCAGTCTGTGCGGTGTCTATAGGAGGTCGGATTTTGGGGGTCAATGACCAATCGATATCCGGCCTTCCGGCTCTTGCGGCGCTCAGATAGGCATGCGAATTCTTGCCACCGATGCCGTCTCTTTCCCCTCCCAGTACATCCGGAATGCTGCGCGCGACAGTCGTTCTGCTGGTGCTGCTGCTGGTTGCGCATGCGCCGATGCTGCTGAACGACGGCCTCTTCATGGACGATTGGTTCGTGCTTAAGCCGCGTCCGGACTACACGATCGACATCGACTTCCTCCTGTCCGGTGCTGGCCATCCGATCTTCTACGGCTATGACACCTTCGCCAATTGGACCGGCGCGCCCGTCGCCGTGATGGTGGCGATGGCCTTCGCAGGAATTCTCCTCGGTGCGACGTGTCTGGTGCTCACCGCAACGCGGCTGGATCTGCTCGATCGCGCCGAGGCGGTTGGATTTGCGCTGATCGTCTGGACCTATCCCGGTTACCAGCTATGGGCGGGCAAGGCGAATGCGGTCTATGTACTCAGCTTCGGGCTCGTGTTCATGGGAACGTGGATCTTGACGCTCGCCTTCGGCGCTCATGGCCTGCGACGCGTTCTTCTTCGCATTGCCGGCGCGCTGGTATTCCTTCTGAGCTTCGCGCTCAACTCGACGATCGTGCTCTATACCTTCGTGGTGCTCGGTCTCTTTATCGCGATATGGCGGGGCGGGGACGCGGCACACGGCTTCGTTCGCCGCACATGGCTCGCAGCCTGGCGCTGCGCCCTGGGCTATCCGGAACTGATAGTGCTTCCTCTGGTCTATTGGGGCGCGCTCAATATCTGGTTCAAGCGAATCGGCGTGTACGCGCAGCACTATGGCGCCCATTTCCCGACGCTCGGCGAGTTGGCGAACGGCTGGAAAGTGTTCTTCATCACGAGTTGTTGGGACGTCGTGGTCGGCGTGCTCAAGATGACGATCGAGGCACCGGCGCCGCTCGTCGTGGCCGCACTCCTCATCGGCGCCGCCTTGTTTTTGTTGCGGTCCGAGGCGGAGCCGACCACCGCGAAATGTATGGTTGTCGCGCCGCTCCTGCTCGCCGTCGTCTTGTTTCTGGCCTTGTCGCTTCCCTATCTGGTCGCGGGATCGCGGCCCGACAGCTCGCACTTTTATGAGAGCCGTCATCTGCTGATGTTCGGCCTGCCATCGGCGTTGATCCTCCTCGGTCTCAAGCGATGGGTCGAACACGCGATTGGTCCGAAGGCAGCCTTCGCGATCGTGCTTGGATTTGGCTCGGTGCTGTCGATCGGCCTGCTGTGGAACACATACATGTTCATGCAGGCGAGAACGCTGAAGCAGGAGGCCCTCGCGAACGACCTCGTCAGCCGGGCCCAGCCGGCAGCAACGGTCTTCGCGCTCGATGACGGTTTCGTCGACTACCCCTCACGGCATGTTCCGTTCGGCGTCGCCGAGGTCACCGGCATGCTCCGCCTTGCCTGGGGCAATCAATCCTTCTTCGGATTTGCGTTGCGGGCCGAGCGTCCGACCGTCCTCCAGGAAATGGAAATGATGCGGACGGCGCCGGGAAGCGCGTTCCGTCATTTCGATCCGTCGGGGCCGCAGGCGACGATCTCGCTCCAGCCGGGTCCCGGCGCGGCGCCGAACCAGGCTCTGGCGCGCAAGTACTACGCATGCCGTCTGCTGTCGCGCTGCGACGTATCAGAGCTTCTGCGGCAACTCGCCGAGGTCACCATCAGGCCGGGGCCCATCGCGGGAATAATGCCACTCGGTCACCCGAAAGCGGACGCGATGCCTAACCGCTGACCTGCCGCTTCCAGATCGTCTCGGCAAGCACGATGTCGGTCACCGAATCTTCGCCGGACGCAAGCGGCGTCCGTCGTTCGACGATGTCGGCGACGAATGCATTGGCCTGACGCCGAAACGCCCAGCTGCCTTCGCCCGTCAGACGTGTGATTTGACCGTCCCGGTCGATGATGACCTCCGCCTCCTGCTCGGCAAAGGGTGGGGGCAACTCGATGGTCACCGCGCCCCGCTCGAACTCGATCCTCAGTCCCTCGCGCCAAGCACCTTCGGACCCGTTCGACAATTGCAGCTCACACGCGACGCCGTCGAAATCGAGCGTAACGGTCGCTGCGCCGGCGATCTCGACGGCGCTTGCGGCGACTGTCGGTGACGATCCGAGCAGGTAGCGCGCGAGGTTGATGATATGGCTGAACACATTCAGAAAGTTGTCGTAGCCGGGCCGCAACGCGCCCGGCATCCAGTCGGGACCATCCTGCCAGAGATCGAGCCCGTCCGGCCGGGTTTCGCCGGTCATGACGAAGTTGTCGTGCGATCGGCCGGTCTCGCCGCCGAAGCACCAGCCTGTTGCTCCGACAATGCGTCCGAGCGAGCCGTCTGCGCGCAAGCGAGTCAGTTCAGCCAGCGCGCGCGCTACGCCGGCGTCGTGACGCTTCATGTAGCCGATGCTGTAGACGAGGCGCTGTCGCCGCGCAGCTTCGACCAGCGAAGCGGCCTGAACCGTCGTGTAAGCCATCGGCTTCTCCGACAGCACGTGCCGGCCGCTGTTCAACGCGTCCAGCACGATCGGGCCGGTGGCGCGACGCTTCGTCACGACGACGGCGGCGGACACCTCGCTATCCGCGAGCAGCTCCCGGTGCGTGCTGTAGACCCGCGAGATGCCGAATTTCTGCGCGGCGGCGGCTGCCAGGTCGGGCCGGAGATCGGCGATCGCGACGACGCGGCAGGCGGGATTGGCAACGAAATTGGCGAGGTGGCACATCTGGCCGACCATGCCTGTTCCGATGATGCCAATGCCTGGCCTCACTGGCTACGATCCCTCGAGGCGCTTCCGGACGACGAGGAAATGCGCCGGCTGACCCCAGGTGTTGATGAACGCCGGGTCCGATTGGGTGAGGGCGGTGATCGCGGACGCATCGCGCCGCCCGATCGCGCCGAAGATGCGATGGAAACTATCGAGCGTCGCGGTGATGGCTTCGATGTCGGAAGCATCGTCGGCAAGAATGTCCGTCGTCAGGATCGTCTCGCGCAACGAAGCGAGGCTCGCGATCACGCGGGGCAGGCTGTCGCCGAAGGGGTCGTCGATCATCCTGTCGACATCGAGCACCAGCGCTTCGATCGAGGCCGAGATCGCGCTCACTGTGTCGGCTTGACCGACCAGATAAAGCTTTCGTCCGCCGAGGAAGCTCAGGCGGCTGCGGTCGAGGTGGCGCGCCGCGCGACGCAGCTTCTCGTCCGCCGACAGGACCTTCTTGTGCCAGTAGACATCCAGGCTGTCGTGATAGGCGGGCCATGCCGAATGGATGTCGAACCCCTGCTCATGTGCCGCGGTGCAGAGGGCGCCCGAATCGAGGAAGTACCGGTATCGGACGAACGGATTCTCGAGCACGTCCATCAGCCAGGATTCGAAGCTGCGGGTGTGCGGAATGCTGTTCCACTTCGCCTCGAACAGCGACTTCGCCGTCTCCAGCGCCGGTCGACCCGTCAGCACCTTGCCGGCGGCATGGATCGCCTTGAGCGCGAGCTCGAAGAAGCCGCCATAACGTTCGTAATAGGAAACGACGGCATAACCGTCCGGATTGAGCAGCCGGTTGAAGATGCCGAGCCATTTTTCGCTCGGCTGCACCGTGTAGATGAATCCTTCGGCATCGATGATGTCGAAACGTCGATCGCTGTGAAACCCCTCGACGTCGGCCAGCGCGAGTTCGCGCAGGCGCTCGGTCAGGCCGAAATGCGCAAAATAGGCCTCGATTTTCGGATGAGCATGCCGGTTCGGTTCGGCGAGGGTCATGTTCGCGCCCCAGCCGGCAAACACCAAGGCGTTCTCACCGGAGTCAGGACCGAATTCGAGCACCTCGGCGTCGCGGAACAGCCGCGGCGGCAGCGCGAGCTTGTCCAGAAACAGCTCGCGCCGCTGTCTGGCATATGCATCGAGTTCGGCGGCCGATTTGAAATTCCCGAACGTCGGCAGGACGCTCTGACGTTCGTAGTAATTGAAGAGCTTGTCGTCAGCCATGCCGCGACCCTGCGGCCGCTTCGAGGCGATCGAGCTCGCTCCAGATATCGGAGGGCGCGAAGATGGAGACGATGTGCAGCGGGCGCTTTACGTTCTCGCGCAACCGGCTGCTGACCTTGGCCTCGTTCTCCTGGTTCACGGCCAGAAGACAGACGAGCGCGTTCGACTTGCCGGTCAGGTCCTCCGGCGAGCGGATCGGGATTCCGGTGCCCGGCAGGAACAGCCCCTGGCGCTCCTTCTGGTCGTCAACCGAGAGGTCGATGAGGTCCGCCAGTTCGTGCGCATTGGTGAAAGTGCAGGCGCGGCAGCCTGCACCGTAGATGGCGATCTCGGCGCCGCTGGCGCGAGCCTTGGCGAGAATCGGTCGCAGGCGTGCGCCATACTCTCTTGCGCGCTGGCCGAACTTCTCGCCGACGCCGGCAGGGGCGGGCGGCGGTGTCACGGCATGCGCGGCGCGGCGGGCCGCGATCGCGAGGCTGCCGCCGCTGAAATTATACTTCTTCACGGACACCGCCTCGAAGCCGTGGCGCGCCAGCAGGGCGAGCAGGGTCGGCTCGGTGAAATAGCTGACGTGCTCCTCCCAGAGGACGGAGAGGTCTCCCGCCGTCGAGCCGGGATCAAAGTCGGGCACGTCGATGAACAGCAGCCCGTCGTCCTTGAGAGCGATCTTCACGCAATCGAAAAAGTTCTCGAAATCGACGATGTGCTCCAGCACTTGGCGCGAGACGACGAGGTCGAACTTGCCGGCCTGCGCCACGGCGTCGTGACACATCGCCGGGCTGATCATGTCGGCATAGACCTTGATGCCGCGCTCGCGGGCGATCTTGCCCGATACCGGGTTGGGCTCCACGCCGACCAGGACCTTCGCGCCGCGCTCGCGAAGCTTGTCCATGAACAGGCCGTCGTTGCAGCCGATCTCGAACACGGATTGATGCTTCGAGAATTTCGCAATGGTGTCGAGCTCGTCGACCTGGTGCGGTTCAGGCTTCCAGCTGCTGAAGTTATAATTGAACTGCCGATACAGGATGTCGGGATCGATCGGCTTGACGATCTGGGGCAGACCGCACTCGCCGCAGGCGAGGACCTCGAACGGGTACCGTTCGTCCTGCTCGTTCCGGCTGTGTCGCAGCCGATGCGCAATCGGCATCAATCCGAGGTCGATGACCGGTCGCAGGTCGGTCGAATGGCAGAGGCGGCAATGATCGGTCACGGGTCTAGCTCTTTGCAGGAAAAGTTCTGAAGTTGTGGCCCCGAGCCGTTACGGCCCGCAACTGGCAACCATTGTACGGCTATATAGGGCCCGAGCGTTCATCTCAATTGATAAGTTAAGAGATTCCACGCTGTTCGCGAGCAACCAGAACAGCTTCGGTGCTTCGGGATTGAGCCAGAGGGTGTGCCGGTTCTGCAGGTCGGCGAGAAGCGGAAGATAAAGCTGTGGAATATCACCGCGGGTCGCGTCGAGCACAATTGCCGCGCAAGGTAGCAGGCTACGATGGCCGTCAGGAATGGGATGGTGATCCACGGGAAGAGCAACCCGGCCGCACCGAGGCTAACGCCAATCAAACTGCATAGAGCGGCGCCGCCGAAGAATTGCAGCACGAGCAGGTCAGCGGTGTCGAGGTAGATATCTTCGTCGGCGAGCGGGCTAACGAGCAGGGCTCCCGTTCCGACAAACGCGAGAACGACATAGGGAGCGAGGACAGCGAGACACAAGCTGTTCAACGCCGTCAGGAAGCCGCCGCTGAAAAATTCGACCTCGGGAGGAATCTTCACCAGGAGGCCGAACGCCGCGATGGGGAGGGGAGCTGTCATCAGGGCGGCGCGCGCGCTCGTTTGCCAGCGGGGCCCGCTCCAAGACAAGAATCTGCTGAAATGCATCTGAAATCTCCGTGCAGGATCGTTTTTCGCCATCAAATCGGCAACCCTCAGCGGCACTTGGAGAGTTGCTCAAGAAGCCTGAGATCTCTGCGCTTGTCGCTTGATGGCAGACGGTGCTTGATCGCCTCGAATGGTTCCACGCCATAAGCGTCCCGGTAGATGTCTTTCGATCTCGCTCTTAGCATCGAGATTTCGGTCTCTGCATCTGGACTCATCGGTTGATCGCCATTTTGCCACGTCAACAGCCAGTAATCCGGAGTCTCGATGCGAACAGTAAAGCGCTTCGCCAGTTCGTCTTTCTGGAAGAGATCAGAGAACCCGTTCAGCCAAAAATCGCAATTCTCCTTCTGAACGTAAAAGAGATTCACTTTCAACGCACGAAGTGCGGCTTCTGCCGTATCGGGAGTCCCCAGCGCGATCTTTTTGAAATCGCGCGCGACATCGCTCTCATAGGTATGAACGACCTTGCCGCGCGTGAGCAGGGGCGAGAAATAGCATGGCACCATCGCGCGATAGCCGTTGAGGGGCAGAATGCGATCAGAGCCCGTCGATTGCTGCAGCACGTCACATCGTTGCCAGTCCACCTCAACACGCGGCATCTGACGAAGCGGGCGCCCGGTCAGAAAAGCGATGGCTCCGTCATCCCTGAAGCTGCGCCAGGGATACGAAACGGTCGCCCAGCCGCAGGCCATCAAGAGCGCCAGGACAGCTACATCAGGAGCGTAGCGCCCGGCGAACCAAATCGGGGTCAGTCGCCGAACGATGAGTAGTCCCCAACAGGCGATTGCGACGGTCGCAAGCGGGAATAGTGCGTTGGCATGAATGGATAGTCTGACCAGGCTCGGAATATTCAAGGTCATATCCAGAAGCCGGACGCTGGCTAAGTAGACGATAACGATGAAAGCCCCCGCGGGATTGGGCAATGTCAGCGGCTTCGAGGCGTCGGACCGGTCGGGAAACAGCTTCCAGTCGATGAAAATGACGGCCAAAGCCGTCGTCGTGAGAAGAATAGCGACCAGGAGAACGGACTTGATCTGCTCGAAGAAGGCGTACAAGCCCGCCTTGGTGAGGAAGTCGCTGACCTCCAGCGACTGCGCCAGCACAAAGTAGTCGAGAATATCGAGGCTGCCGAACTGCGAGAAGCGCTCTACCGACGCGACGCTTCGGAACAGCGAGTACGGGTTGGTTGCCGGGATTCCGAGGTAAAGATAGTTGACAGAGAAGGCCAGTATGCACCCGGCGATAGCTCCCGCTCCGAGCAGTGCGCCAGTCATGACGCCGGATAAGTCGCGCTGAAGCGCCTTGGTGAGCACTCCCAATGACGAAATCAAGAAGACAAACGCGACATAGAGCGGATAGGAAGCGGCAACGGCAAAGGCGCAAATGCCGGCGGCAAGTCTGTCTCGATGTTGGGAGGACCGAATGACAACCAGAAGGAAATAGACGAAGAACGCCGCGGTCTGAAGGTGGTATTTTCCGAACTCCATGGTGTGGAGACCGGGTGTGACGCTCGGCATCGTTCTGGGCCAAGCAAGACCCAGAATTGCCAAGCCGAGTGCAACCGGTATCGCTGCGGCTTGCCACCGCCGTCCCAGAATCTGCAATGGCAGAATGAGGCGGGCGAGCTCGAAAATGACCGCGCCGATGCCGACGAAGTAGAGAAATGAAATGATCTGGGCGACGTGCGGAGGCAGAAACGTCGCCAGCAACAAGTGCAGCCCATTTCCGTGGCCGATTTCGAAGTCGGAAAAGATGGGGTTGTCGTCCGCAAGCCAGATGCTGTGATTTCTCGCAACTTCCGCAAGATACGGTGCATAGAGCTGCTGAACGTCGGTCGAAATGACGTCAGGTATGACGGCGCGATCCAGAAACACCGTTGCCAGAAGCCAAAGACCGAGCAGCGATGTCGTGATCAGCGAGAGATTTAGCGCGAGTTTCTGCGGCGTCCAGACGCTCCGAATATCCCACAACAGAATTGCGATCGATAACCCGAGCACGATTTGCGGATAGAGAAGTGAAAGAGCGCCGAACCCAAATCCCGTCAATACGAGTGTGGCCGCGCCGACGAAGAATTCGTCGACCCGCTGAGCGGGTTCGTGCTTGACGAGGGAGAACGTCAGGCGGCCGGTCGCCATGATGAGCCAGCCAAGATACGGTGTCAGGATGATCCAGGCGACAACGTAAAATCGCGTTACCCAACCGCCATCGAATATCAGCGTTCGGTAAGTGTCGGGCCGATTCAGGCACCAGATCGAAACAGCGGCCGGCGCGAAGATAAGCACCCGCCACAGCCACGCCTCGAGGCTGGTGGGCAAGTGCACCTTGGCGGCTCCCATGGTTTGATCTTGTCCGCTGTTGCCCATTGCTAAACCGATGCGGCGTCGGTCCGATCGGCGACGGCCCTTGCGTGCTCTGTGCTGAAATTGGTGCGCTCCGGTGCGACCAGCCACACCAGGCCGCCGAACAGTCCCACGATCAGGCCGCCAAGGCCGAGCAAAACCGATATCGCGAGCGCCTTGTCGGACGCGATCCCGGCCAGGCCAAGCGCAGCAACCATTGCGCCTTCTCGCACGCCCCAGCCTCCGATCGAGATCGGAACTGCGGACGACAGAATGACAAGCGGAACAAGAACGAATGCACTAAGCGGGGAGAGCGGCGCGTCGAGGCCGATCGCGAGGACGTAACAGGCCGCGATCGTGATCAGGTGGATGATGATGGCAGCCGTGATCAGCGTCCCGCGCCCTTCAGCCGCCAGCGGAGCCCTGACCAGCATTGCAAACTGCACGATCCGGTCCGGCAGGGCCGCGATGATGCGGGGCGGCCAGCGATCCAGCGTGAGCAGGGCGATCAGGCCGAAACACGCGACTACGAGAACGATGAGAATAGCGAACAGGAGCGAATTATCGCTGACTCGTGGCAGCAGGAACGGCATTCCTGCCAATATGACGACACCAAGCGCCAACAGGGCGAGGAAGCGATCGGCCACGATGCTGCTGATGGTTGGCGACCATTGAACGCCGTGACGCCGCAGCATCCAGATGCGGACCGCGTCACCGCCCGCGGGCAGCACCTGATTGAAAAAGGTGCTGACGATGAGAATGCGCCAGCCGGGCAGCCAATCCAGGAGCACCTTCATGGCGCGGAGGATCAGGATCCAGCGGTGACAGAGCACGAAGGTCTGGACGAACAGCAGCAGCACTGCAAGCGCCAGCATGTCCAATTTGACAGCGAGAAGATCGGCTTTCAGGGACGACAAATCCTGGGCACGCAGCAACAATACGAGAATGCCGATCGAGACAGCGAACTTGGCCAGAGTAACCAGTGCTTTTGCAGGCGGCTTCATTGGCTGGTGTCGTCCTCGATAGTTCGCGGCGGGCTCGTCGAGCAGCAATAGCGGTCGGAGCCTATTTTCTCGCCAGATGCTCCGCGGCGAGCGTGCCAGTCCTCGTCACGTAGTCCTGGACCGCGGCTGCGTCGCTACCATCAGGCGCCCAATCGGGAAAGGCCGTGCGGGAGGGGTCGAACGGGCCTGCGGTGGTTTCGTGAAACACCAGCCATTCCGAGGTGATCAGGATCGAGTGGAAGACCTTCTCCGGCATGCGGTAATAGCAGCGCTTGCCCTGGCCGTAGGGCGCCATCTCGAGCACCTCGTGAATGCCGCCGTCATCCTCGAAGATCACGACCTGCGCGGTGCCCTCGATCACGTGAAACGATTCCGGTTTGCCAAGATGCTTGTGGGGCCGCACATAGGCATCGCGGTGATGCACGATCAGCATCTCGTGCAGGCCGGACGCGGGATCGGGATGCGTGCACAGCCGGCTGCGCAGACGCGGGTTGCCGGCGGCGATGCGCTTCAGCTCCGCGATCGTGGCGTCGTCCGCGGTGACGATGGCGTCGTCGGAATAGTAGACTTCCGGATTTTGTGCACGCAGCGAAGTCGGCGGGCGCGGACGCGCCGTCTCACTCGAAGAAGATGAACCCATGGTCGCCTCGATAGCCGCATTTGTCATAGATCCAGGCCCAGGTTTCCGGACCGTGGAAGCTCAGGCAGGTGAGCTGCCAGTAGAGGAGGTTCGCCTTCTCGCGCTCGTTGCGGAACGATTCCACCATCAGATATTTCGAGGCGCCGCGTCCGACGCGTTCGATCTCAGGCACCGCGCGGAAGACGTCCTCGAGCGGAAGGTTGTGCAGCACGCCGAGTGACACCACGAGGTCGAAGCTGTGGTCGGGGTAGGGGAGCTCGACGGCGCTGCCGACCTTCAGGTGCGGCCGCACCTCCTCCTTGGCGTTGGCGATGCCATAGTCGGAGATGTCGATGCCGGCGATCGTGAGGTCGGGGACGAGTTGGGTGAACTCGTAGAGCAGATAGCCCTTGCCGCAGCCGACATCGAGCACGCTCATGCCGGGCTTGATGCCATAGCGGTCGATCAGGGTCTGGGCGAGCGGGCGCCACCTTCCGTCGTAGCGATATCCGCCATAACCGTAGCGCCGGTCGCCGTCCCAGTAATCGCGTCCCCATTGCCGGGCCACGGCCGCCGATTCCGCCTTGTCATGCTCGACCACACGCTGAACGTAGTTCCGCTTGGTCGACGCGTGCATCGGCTGGAGCAGGTTGACCTCGGCCATGGTCGTTAACCGGATCGCGGATTCGTCACAGGATGGTCGCGAATTTGTTGACGAGCAGGATGTCCTCGACGGCCTGGATGTCCTTTTGCGACGAGAGCGTGATCTCCTCCACCGCCGCATGCAGATCACAGCCCTCGCGCAGCACACGGTCGTAGATCTGCCGTCGCCGTGCCTCATCGGGCGGCAGCATGAAGATGCTGTAGAGGATCAGGCCATTCAGGCGGGGCAGCTCGTCCAGGATGTCCTCGAGCACCATGTAGCTGCCGGGCATGATGTGCTCGACGGCGCTCAGCAGATAGTGCAAGTTCTTCCGCCGCGCATAGTCGCGGATCACGATGTTCTGAACGTGCTGCGGGGTGCGGCTGCCGTTGAGCGGCCGGGCGCCGATATAGCCGCGGTGACCGGCTCGCTCAGCCATGGAAGCCTCCCGGCAGCTTGTACTGCATGCCGACCCGCGTCGCCGGACGCAGCAGGATCGGCTCGAAGAACTCGCCGAAGCGCTTGTCCGCGTAGGGCGACATGATGCTCTTGAACCGGCAGTTCATGCTCCAGCGCGTGCCGGGCTCCTCGTTGACGCGATTGCCGTGCATCAAGGTCTGGTTGAACAGCATGACGTGACCGTAGGGAATCTCGATGAAGGTCGCGTGCGGCTTGATGGTCTTGTAGAGCTCCTCGGCGCTGCGCAGGCTTGCCATCCGGTCCTGCATGTCGCCGTTCTGGGACGGCGGCAGCAGATACATCGCTTTAGTGCGGCGGACGTCGACCAGCGGCACCCACACCACGACCTCGAACGGCGAGTCGCCCGACCAGACGTCGGAATGGGTGGCAAGCAGGGACGAATCGTCGCCGGGCAGCTGGATGCTGAGATTGACGCGGCGCTGCATGCAAAGCTCGTTGCCGACGATGGTCTCGATCGTCGAGCGCGCCAGACGGAAATAAGTCGGCCGGAACCAGGGCTCGGCGTTGAGGCCGTTGAAGACGTGCAGCCGCAGTCCGTTGAGAGCATCCACGCTCACGCGCGTGTGGATGGTGTCGAGCATCGCATAGGGATCGTTGCTGTGCGGCAGCTTGAGAAAGTCCGCCGCGAGTTCGGCGGCGCGCCGCTGGATGCGGTCGAGCCCGGCGCGGTCGTCAGCGGGCGTGGTGACAAAGCCGTCGTCGACGAAGCGCTGCGCCAGCGCCTGCTCATCGGCCTCGAGGAAGTCGGTATCCGTCATGCAAAGTACTCCCGGGCGGTCGCGCAGATATGGCTGATATCGGCGGCCGAGAGGAACTGGTTGATGGGAAGGGTGAGGATCTGGTTGGCCTGCCGCTCGGTCACCGGAAACGCGCCGCGACCATGACCCAGATGCGCTGCCGCCGGCTGCAGATGGATCGGAACCGGATAGTGAATCGCGGTCTCGATGCCCTTGTCGGCAAGATATTTCTGGAAATCGTTGCGACGGTCGGTCTGCACGACGAAGGTGTGGAAGGTGTTGAACTCGATGTTGCGGCAGGGCGGGATGAACAAGGGCAGGCCCGCCAGCTCGGCGCGATATTGCGCGGCGTTGCGACGCCGGCGTTCGATCACCGAGGGCAGGTGGCGCAGGCGAATGCGAAGCACCTCGGCCTGGAGCGTGTCGAGCCGTGACACGAGGCCCCATTCCTGGACGTCGCTGCGGTTGATCAGGCCGTGATTGCGCAGCCGGCGGATTCTTGCGGCAAGCTCCGCGTCGGCGGTGACGAGGAAGCCGGCATCGCCCGCGGCATTCAGATTCTTCAGGGGATGCGCGGAGAAGCAGCCGAACGTTCCGATGGTGCCGCTCATGCGCCCGTCATAGGTCGAGCCGACGGCCTGCGCGCTGTCCTCGATCACGGCGAGAGCATGCTTGCTCGCGATCGCCATCAGCGGGTTCATGTCGGCCATGCGCCCGGTCAGGTGCACCGGCATGATCGCCTTGGTGCGCGACGTGACCGCGGCCTCGACCGCGGCCGGGTCGATGTTCTGGTCCGGCAGCACATCCGCAAAGACCGGCGTGGCGCCGACCGCGACGATCGCGGCGGTCGAGGCCACGAACGAATTCGGCGGGGTGATGACCTCGTCACCGGGACCGATGTTGAGCGCCCGCATGGCGAGGATCAGCGCGTCGGTGCCGGAATTCAGCGTCACCACATGCGGCGAGCCGAGATAGGCCGACAATTCCTCCTCGAGCTTTCCGACCGCGGCTCCGCCGATGAAATCACCGCGCCGGAATACGTCCTCGACCGCCTGCATGATCTCGGCGCGCTCTTCCTCGAATTGCGCGGGAAGATTGACGTAACCGATACGCCGGCGGCCGGTGTCAGCGTCCATGGCAGAACTTCCTGACGGTCTCGATGACGCGGTCCTGCTGGGCACGTGTCAGGTGCTGATCGACGGGGAAGCTGATGACTTCCTTGGCATGGCGGTCGGTGACCGGGAACGTGCCCGGCGCGTAACCGAGATGCTTGAGGCCTTCCTGCTGATACAGCGGGATCGGATAGTGGATCTTGGCCTCGATGCCGTTGTCCAGGCAGTACTTGTAGAGCTCGTCGCGGCGTTCGGCGAACACCATGTAGAGATGATAGACGTGCTTCACGTTGGGCCGGCGCGGCGGAACGCGCAGGCCGGGCAGGCCGGCAAGACCCGCATCGTAATAGGCCGCGTTCTCGATCCGGCGCCGCGTGATCTCGCTGGTCTGGCCGATCAGCCAGTTGCCGACAACTGCCTGCAAGGAATCGAGCCGCGAGTTGCAGCCGAGGATGGCGATCTCGTCGCGGTTCTTCATGCCGTGGTTGCGGATCAGGCGGAGCTTCTCGTTCATGCCGTCGTCATTGGTGACGACGACACCGGCATCGCCCCAGACATTGAGGTTCTTGAGCGGATGTAGCGAAAAACCCGCCGCGATGCCGTGGGTGCCGGAGCGCTTTCCGGCGAACTCCGACAGAATGCCCTGGCAGGCATCCTCGACCACGGGGATGTTGTGGCGCTGGGCGATCGCCATCAGCTTGCCCATGTCGGTGACCTCGCCGGTCAGCTGGACCGGCATGATCGCCTTGGTCTTCTCAGTGATCGCCGCCTCGACGTAGTCGACATTCATGCAGAAGGAATCGTCGCAGTCGACCAGAACCGGCGTCGCGCCGGTCTCCGCGATCGCGCCGACCGTGGCGATGAAGGTGTTGGCGGCGGTGATGACCTCGTCGCCATGACCGATGCCGAGCGCCTTGAGCGGCAGCTTGAGCGCATCGGTGCCGGATCCGACGCCGATGGCGTGACGCACGCCGATCAGCTCGGCAAAGCGCTTCTCGAATTCGGCGACGGGCTTGCCAAGAGTGAAGTCACCGGTCGCCACCAGGCGGCCGATCTCGGCGAGGATCGGCGCGGGATCGGCGAATTGCTCGAGCAGATAGGAATATCGAACGTCGTACATGTGACCCGTCAGGTGGAATGAAGTTGAGGAGAGGAGGTGCGCGACGCCGCGAGCGCATGCTCGATCGAGGTCGCAATGGCGTTGGCGGAGAGCCCGTGCTTCTTCAGCAGCGAGTCCTGCGAGCCGTAATTGTGCATGAAGCGGTCCGGCAGCGACAGCCGAAGCATCGCGGGCAGGTTTGATCCGAGCTTGTCGATCAGCGTCTCCGCGACCGCGCTGCCGAGGCCGCCGGAGGGGACGTGCTCCTCGAGCGTCGCCACGAGCCTGATGCCGCGGATGGCCTGCAGCAGCGCCTCGGTGTCGAGCGGCTTGACGGTGTGCATGTGCAGGATGCCGGAGCGGATGCCTTGCGCGGCCAGCAGGTCGGCTGCAGCGAGGGCGCGCTGGAGCATGATGCCGGTGGTCACCATGAGGACGTCGCCGGGCGGCCGCATCAGGATGGCCTTGCCGATCTCGAAGCCGTGCTCGGCCTTGGAGACGATGGCGTCGCCGCCCTTGCCGAGCCGGATGTAGACCGGGCCCTTCCAGTCCAGCGTCTGCTCCATCATGCGCGCCGCCTCGTCGGCGTCGCACGGGCAGATCACCGTCATGTTCGGCAGCGCCCGCATGATGGCGATGTCCTCGATCGCCTGGTGGGTGGGGCCGAGCGGAGCATAGACGAGGCCGCCGCCGTTGGCGATCAGCCGTACCGGCAGATTGTGCAGGCAGAGATCGACCGCCACCTGCTCATAGCAACGCCGCGTCAGGAAGGTCGCGATGGTGTTGACGTAGGGCACGAAGCCCTCCATCGCGAGGCCGGCCGACATGCCGATGATGTGCGCCTCCGAAATGCCCTCGATCAGGTGGCGCTTGGGAAACTCCTTGCTCATCGCGCGCAGCGTACCGGCGCCGGGATCGGAGCCGATGTAAAGCACACGCTCGTCGCGCGTGGCGAGCTTGTGGACCATGTTCATCGCGGTGTTGCGCATGGGGAGCCGATCAAAAATCGCCGACAGCAACGCGAATGGCGTCGAGCTCGCTGTCGGTCAGCTTGTTCTTGTGATGCCAGTCGGCGTTGGATTCCGCTGCCGGAAGACCCTTGCCCTTGACGGTATGGCAGATGATGGCGGTGGGTTTCCCCGCAACGGCCGGGACCTGCTTCAGCACGCGGCGCAGGGCGTCGACGTCGTGGCCGTTGACCTCCTGCACGGCGAAGCCGAAGCTGCGCCACTTGTCCGCAAGCGGCTCCAGCGGCAGCACGTAGTCGGTAGGCCCGTAGCTCTGCAGCTTGTTGTAGTCGATCAGCGCGATCAGGTTGTCGAGCCCGTGCTTGGCCGCGCCCATCGCAGCTTCCCACACCGATCCCTCGTTGATCTCGCCGTCGCCGAGCAGGACGAAGGTCCGGTAGTCGCGCTCGCGCATGCGCGCGGCTAGCGCAAGGCCGACACCGATCGACAGGCCATGCCCGAGCGCGCCGGTCGACGCCTCGACCCCCGGCACCATGCCGTATTCAGGATGTCCGCCTAGGATGCTGTCGGGGCCGCAAAAGCCTTCCAGCTCCGACAGCGGGAAGAAACCGCGATCGGCCAGGAGCGCGTAGAGCGCGAGACAACCGTGTCCCTTGCTGAGGATGGCGCGGTCGCGATTGGGATCGCGCGGGTTCTTCGGATCGATCCGCAGCACGTCGTCGTAGAGCACGCGGACCATCTCGATCAGCGACAGGGCAGGACCGACATGTCCGCGTCCCGCCGAGCGGACGGAACCGAGCACCAGGCGGCGCAAATAAAGGCTGCGCTCGTCCAGCGTGCAGGTGAGGGCGGCTTCAGCGTGGGGTGAGATCTGGATCACGTTGGCAAATCGTTTGATGGAGCCGGCGCGCTTTGTCGAGCTGACCAGCAAGGCGGACCGTCAGATCGCCACCTTGCGCGGCCAATGCGCGTCGGGAGCGGCTTTCCGGCAAATAGGCATTCAGGACAATCAGGCACCAGATCGCCCCGAACACAGGATACAGTACGTCACGACGGATCGCAAACGCGTCATCCCTAGCCGCGAAAGCTTGCGTGAGGCGTTCGGTCAACCGATCTGCTTTGGCTTCGGGCAGATCGCTACCGGGGTGAAGCGCGGTGTCGGACACGAGCTTGACGGGATCGTCCCAGCCGAAATATTCGAAGTCGATGAATCGCAGGCGGCCATCTTCGCCGCGCAGCGCATTGTGCAGTCCGAAATCGGACGGGCTCAATGCGCGATGTGCGGGTGCAAGATCCGCTGCGGGATCCCGGCCGAGTTCCGCATAGCGCAGGCGGAGCTTTCGAATAGCGAACGAGGTGCTGGGCACCAGGCTGCCGTCGATGAATGCGCGCAGGTCCGGATGATCATCCGAGGCCCGCCTCAGCCCCTCCAGGCGCTGCTCGTACTGCGCGATGGCTTCCTCGGGCGAAAAGATGCTGGCTGACGCGTTCCGCAAAGTCTGCGCGCCGTCGGCGTTGCGCAGTTTCTGCAGCTCGATCAGGAAATCGGCCAGTTGATCCGCATCGTCGTCGTGGGGGCGCAGCACCGCCGCCTCGCCGTCGAACCATTGATACAGCGCGCAGAACGCATCCGCATCCCTCGCGATCGGACGCGGTGTCGACATGATGCCGTGGCGCGACAGAAACGACAGCGCGTCATATTCCTGTCCCAGGCGATCGCGCCCGTCGGACGGATAATGCTTGAGGGCGAGGGCCGGTCCCTTTGCCATCTCGAGCCGAAACACCCTGTTGTTGCCGCCGGCCCGCGCCGGTTGGGCGGCCGCGACCGGGGCGGCTGCCAGACGGCTGCCGATCGCCACCGCATCCGCTGTGCTGATGTCGGGCTCGCTCATGCCGCAAACACTTCGTTGCGGATGCCGGCCCATGTCGCGATCGGCTTGCAATGTTCGGGGTGCGGGGGTTGCGAACGCGTGAACAGGATCGATCGCGTGCCCTTCGGGAAATGCGGTTGCTCGAAGACCTCGACGAGATCGTCGATGAAGATGTCGAGCTCCAGGCTCGCGAGTCGCTCGACCTTGGCGGCCATCGTGTCCTCGAAATAGACGTCGCCGGCGGCGACCGCCGCATCCGCAGCGTCGATCAGGCCGCCCCCACGCAGCCAGCCGCGTGCGGCCTCGCGCAGGTCGGTGTGGTCGGGGTCCTGATGTCCGAACCGGGTCTTGTGGCTGACGATGTACACCTTGGCGCCGGCCTGTCTGCATGCTGCCAGGAATTCCCGCACGCCCGGATAGATTTCGGCGCCGCCAATGCCCTTGCCGTAGACGAAGCCCTGCAGGCCTTGCCAGGCGAGTTCGCCGCCGGTGCGGGATCGCAAGTAATCCCGCACATCGGTCTTCAGCCCCTCCCAGCCCTCCGGCACCAGCCCACGCTGACGCGCCGCGGCGGCAAAGACCTTGTCGTAGCAGATGATCGTGTTGTCGAAATCGATGCCGATCCGCACGCCGCTCACTTCAGGCTGATGTTCTGCATCATCTTGATGTTGAAGTACCTGGGGTCGTTGAGCGAGTTCGGCAGACGGCCGGTCTTGAAGGCGTCCACCAGACCCGACACGGCCTGCTCGATCGTGTGCGTCGGTGCAAATCCGAGCTCGCGGCGGATCTTCTCAGAAGAGACGTGATACGAGCGCAGATCGTCGGTCGGCTCGACCGCGATGTCGACGTTGTTGCCGACCACCGACTTGACGATGTCGGCGATCTTCATCAGCGAGTGGTTCTCGTAGCCGATATTGTAGGTCTTGCCGTCGATCTTCGCGTCGTCCTGCTGAAGCAGGAACAGATAGGCCGCCGACATGTCCTGGATATGCAGGTTGGGCCGGCGCTGCGTTCCGCCGAACACGCGGATGCGGCCGGTGTTGACCGCAAGGTTGGTCAGGATGTTGACGACGACGTCGAGCCGCTGCCGCGGTGCGTAGCCGCAGACGGTGGCGGGGCGAACGGTGCAGGTGACGAACCCGGACGCGGCTTCGTCGGCGAGGTCGGTCTCGCACATCGCCTTGAACTTGGAATAGTCCGTGAGCGGTTCGCAGGACAGGTCCTCGGTCACCTCGGCTTCGTCCTTGATGCCGTAGACGCTGGAGGAGGACGCATAGATGAAACGCTTGACGCCGGCCTTCTTCGCCGCGCGCACCATCGGCCGGAAGCAGTCGTAGTTGATGGACTTGCCGAGCGCCGGGTCGAGCTCGAACGAGGGGTCGTTGGAAATACAGGCGAGGTGGATCACCGCATTGTTGCCGCGCAGGGCCTCGTTGATCGCGGCCTCATCGCGAATGTCGCCCTTGATCAGGCGCAGGTTCGGATTGGTGCGGACGGCGTTGAAGACGTCTTCGCCATACATGAACAGGTCGAGCACGGTGACCTTGTGGCCCGCCGCCAGCAACTGGGGAACCAGCACGCTGCCGACGTAGCCGGCACCACCGGTGACCATCACGTTCCATTTCTGATCAATCACTGTCGTTCTCCAGATTTCTCGTTCGCGCTACTTCAACAACGCGGTGACGAACTTGACCAGCGGCGCCTTCTCGACCGAGCTGCGGTGCCCGACGATACCGACCTTGATTGCGCCGGCCGCATTGCCGATGAAGGCGACGTCCTCGATATTGCCGCCGGCGGCAACCAGCGGCGCCGTAATCGTCAGGAACGCATCGCCCGCGCCGACGGTGTCGACGACGGTCTTGGTGAAGGCGGGAACGCGTGCGACGCCGGTCTTCGACGAGAAGGGGTAGCAGCCGAAGGAGCCATGCGTGATGATCATGTTGTCGCAGTCGATCTTGCCGTGCAGGCCGTCCTCGATCACCGATGCGATGTCGCTGAACTTGTCGGTGGCGGCCAGGCGCGCTTCCGGTGCGTCGATGCAGATGTAATCGGCCCGCGGATACTTCGTGATCAGATTGTAGCCGTGGTTTCCGCTGTTGCTCTGGGCGTTGATCGCCAGGAACTTGGAGTTCGCGATCAGCGTGTCGATCGTGCTGGACGCGATCATGCCGTGGCCGAAATCGGTGACGATGACCACGTCCGCGCCGCGCACGCGCTCCGCGGTGACCCGGTCGATCTCCTGCCGCTGGGGCTCGCTGACCGGCGTGTCGTTCATGGTGTAGACCTCGAACAACTTGTGCAGGTAGCCGAGCTCGACGTAGCGGAGCTTGCGGGTGGTGGGGCGGTTTTCGACGCGGATCGGCGTCAGCTTGACGTTCTGGCGGATATGCGCGCGAAGGAATTCTTCGGGATAGTCGTCGCCGCCGAGCGTCGTGACGATCTCGACCGACTTGCAGAAGCTCGCGACGTGGTTCGCCGCGGCGATCACGCCGCCTGCGAACTGCTCCCGGTTCTTGAACAGGGTCGCGACGATGTTCTCCTTCGAGGCCTTTCCGAGCGCCGTGACGTACTGGTACTCGTCGATGATCGTGTCTCCGACCAGCACGACGTGCATGTCCTGGATCTTGTCGATCAGCTTCAGCAGGCGTTCGGCGCCGCCGCCTTCGCGCACCTTCTGGAGGTAGTCGCGCAGAGGGGGATCGTAGATGTCGAAATAGCGGTTCAGCAGCGACGACGAGCTGAAGGTCACGTCGCGCGTGAAGACGATGCGCCCGCCATGGCGCTCGACGGCCTCGCGCTCGGTGGCGATCTTGCCGGTGACATCATCCTCGGGATTTTCGTAGTCCGAGCCCTTCACGTAGATGTCGGGGCGTACGGTGTCGAGGACCGGCTCGGCGCTGGAGGTCCGGTTGATGGCGACCCAGTCGACCGTGCCGAGTGCGGCCAGCATCTCGGCGCGCATGTTCTCAGGAAAGATCGGTCGTCCCGGGCCCTTGTTGACGAAACGGTCGGCGGTGATGGTCACGATCACCACGTCGGCCTCGTTGCGCGCCGCCAGGATGTGCCGGACGTGACCGAGATGCACGAGATCGAATACGCCGTGGCAGAGCGCAACGGTGCGGCCCTCGGCCTGTGCGGCGCGCGCGATCGCTCCCAGCTCCTCGAGCGTCTTGATCTTCTCGTGCGGTGCCGGATGGACGGCGGGCTTGTCTGTCGGTGTATGACCCATGTTAATTACCCAAAGTGCCGGCCGGCATCAGCCGGCCGGTCCGAAACTGATCGATTCGCGGCAACGATATCCGGCGAACCTGTTCAATAGCTTGCCTTCGGCGTGCCGGACGCCGCATCCTTGTCGTCACCGAGATATTTGAACCAGTCCTTGGTGGCATCGGCGATCTTGTCCACCGTCCACAGGGGAGCGTCCTTGTACTGGTCCATGGACTTCAGCATCGTCGCGACGCCGTCCTCGAATTTCACCTTCGGCGTCCATTTCAGGACCCGCTTGATCTTGGTGATGTCGGCATAGGTGCAGTCGGGCTCGCCGGGACGCTTGGGAATGTGGACCTTGTCGCCGCCGAGCAGCTCGACCAGCCGGTTGACGCTGTAGGTGTTGTCCGAGCCGACGTTGAAGATCTCGTGCGAGACGTCGGAGCGTGCTGCCGTGACGAAGGCATCCGCGACATCGCTGACGAAGGTGAAGTCGCGGGTCTGCTCGCCGTCGCCCACCACAGTGAACGGCTTGCCGGCAAGCTTCTGCGCCATGAACACGCCGAACACGGCGCCGTAGGTTCCCGTGGTGCGATGGCGTGGCCCGAACACGTTGAACAGACGGAGCGCCACCGCCGGAAGCTTGTAGACCTGGCACCAGTGCATGACGCACTGCTCGCCGAGATTCTTGGTGAGAGCGTAGGGATACATCGGCCGGATCTCTGCGTTCTCCGGCGTCGGATAGACGTCGGGGATGCCGTAGCAGGACGACGACGCCGCATACACGAAGCGGCTGACCCCCGCCTGACGCGCGGCCTCGAGAACGTTGACCGTGCCGTCGACATTGGCGCGGTGATACGGGATCGGCGATTCGATCGAGGGAACGATGTCGGCGAGTGCCGCGAGGTGGAACACCCAGTCGATACCGTTGAAATACGGGCTGATCGATTCGCGATCAGTGACGTCGGCACGGACGATCTTCAGCCGGCTCGAACCGGCGTGCGACGACAGATTTTCAGAACGTCCGATGACGAAATTGTCGAGCGCAATCACCTCATGGCCGTCATCGAGGAGGCGATCAACGAGGTGACTGCCGATGAAACCGGCGCCGCCAGTAACGATGCATTTCATAGGAACATCCGTAGCGCGAATGCCCTGCGGGCGTCGCCAATGCTGAGTGAGACCCTTCAAGCCGACTAACAGCCGCTCACAAACTTTGCAAGTATTATACCTTTGCAATCCCTAGTAATAGCCGGTATCAGGGCGACATGTTGCAGTCGAGCCGCCAGCCCATGCCCGCCGAGTCTCTCGATCCCGATCACAAGGCATTCCTCGAAGATTACATGGGGCGCCTTCATCGCGCGACGGCGATTGACGACGGCATTTTTGCCAGCATCTCCGCCACTCGTACGGTCTGGTTGCGCACGCGCGAGCAGGGCGGTCGCGTCATCTTCATCGGTAATGGCGGTTCGGCCGGCATCGCCTCGCATCTGGCGATCGACCTGGCAAAGAACGCATCGGTGCCTGCGCTGTGTTTCAGCGATGCAAGCATGATGTCGTGCCTTGCCAACGACTTCGGTTTCGAGGACTGGATCGCACACGCCGTGCGGCTGAGCGCCCGCGCCGGCGACTGCCTCGTTGCGATCAGTTCGTCGGGGCGCTCGAAGAACATCCTGAATGCGGTTGCGCAGGCGCGCACGATGAAGCTCGGCGTGATCACGCTGTCGGGCATGAATGCGGATAATCCGCTGCGCAATCTCGGCGACGTCAATTTCTGGGTGGACAGCCGCAGCTACAACATTGTCGAGACCACGCACCAGTTCTGGATGATGGCCGCGATCGACCTCGTCATCGGTCGCGCGGAATATCCGGCATCCTGAGGCGGGCATCCGATGCAGGCGCGGTTCAAGCAGGCGGCTCTGTTCTCGGTGAAGCTGCTGCTGTCGATCGCCGTGCTGATCTACATTGCACGCGGTCTCGACCTGCACCGATTGCGCACCCATCTCGTCTCCGTCGATCCCTTCCTGTTCGTTCTCGCGCTGGCACTGATCTTCTTTCAGACCTTCGCGCTCAACGGCCGGTGGGAGCTGATCATGCGCGCGCTCGGCGTGTCGCTGGACTGGCTCGCTGGCTGGCGGATTCTGATGATCAGCCTCTGGTTCAACCAGGTGCTGCCGTCGTCGGTGGGCGGCGACGCGGTTCGGATGTGGCTGCTGCGCCAGCGTGGCGTGCAGTGGCCGGAAGCGGTCAAGGGCGTTGCCGCAGACCGCTTCACGGCGTTGATCGGGCTGATCGTGCTGATGGTGGCGGGATTGCCGTTCCTGATGTCGCGCGTGTCCAACGAGGCCGCGATTCTGGCGATCGGCGGGCTGACGCTGGCGGGCGTCGCCGGTACCGTGGTCCTGTTGACGCTCGATCGTCTGCCGAAGCGTCTCATCGCGCTTCCCGCCATCGCAAGCTTCGTCCGGTTCGGAACGTTGGTCAGATTTCTTCTGCTGCAATCCGAGCACCGCGGTTTGCTGTTCGGGTCGGCGCTCTTCATCCATCTCGTGACGGCGGCGGCGTGCTATGCCTTGGCGCGCGGCGTGGGAGCGCAGCTCTCGGTGGTGGACGCCGCCATCCTGATTCCACCGGTGGTCCTGCTGACGGCGGTTCCGATCTCGATCAGCGGCTGGGGCGTTCGCGAGGGCGCAATGGTCGCCTGTCTCGGTTTGGCCGGCGTTCCTTCCGAGGAAGCGCTGTCGGTTTCGCTGCTGCTGGGGGCGGTCAGTGTGATCGTCGGTCTGGCGGGCGGAGTGATCTGGCTGGCAAGTCCGGAACGTGGTTCGTATTCAGCCGACAGGGCAGCGCAGGCTGCCGAAGAACCGCCGGACTACGGGCTGGCGGAGGCCAGGGAGGTCTCGAGCCACCCTTGACTCTCTTGAACCATTACCGTCGATCTGATCTTCACAGGGCGGGGTCGTCCCGCTCGCTCGCATGTCTCCGTTTTCCGGTTCTATGATGCAAAACCTGTTCTACGTCCGTCATACCTGCCGCCTCTGTCATTCGGACAAGCAAGAGCTGGTCGTTCCGATGGCCGGCATGCCAATCGGCACGCCCAACTTCCAGGTGCCGAACGCCAGCGTCGACGATCCCGTCTTCCGGGCCGCGGTGCCGATGGCGCTGCACCTGTGCAGGGATTGCGGCCACCTCCAGATCCTCCACGTCGGCAATCCGGAGGTGCAGTACCGCAACTATGTCTACACCACCTCGCTCTCGCTCGGCCTGCGAGAGCATTTCGCCGGTTATGCCAACGACGTCGTCAGCCGCTTTGGGATCGCGCCGGGCTCGCTGGTCGTCGAGCTCGGCAGCAATGACGGATCGCTGCTCGGCTTCTTCAAGGAGCGAGGCATGCGGGTGCTGGGCGTCGATCCCGCCGTCGACATCGCGCGGCGCGCGACGGAAGCGGGGATCGAGACCATCGGCGATTTCTTCACCGACGTGATCGGTCGCCGCATCCTTCAGAGCCATGGTGCGGCCAGCGTCGTGATCGCCAACAACATGATCGCCAATGTCGACAATCTCGATCCGCTGGTGATCGGGGTTCGCGACGTGCTGGCGCCGGACGGATTGTTCGTGTTCGAAACGCAGTATGGCGTCGACGTGACCGAGAAGAACCTTCTCGATACCGTCTATCACGAGCATCTGTCGTATTTTAACATCAAGCCGCTGATCCGTTTCTTTGCCCGACTCGGCATGGAGCTGATCGATGTTCAGCACATCTGGACCAAGGGCGGCTCGATTCGCGTGACCGTGCAGCGCGCCGGCGGCGCCAAGGAGCCGTCGGCGGAAGTCGCGCGGTTCGTTGCCGAGGAAGAGCGGCTCGGTGTCGATCAGCCGGCCTATTATGCGCCCTATGTGAAGAGGATCGCCGCCATCCGTGACGAACTGGTCGCGATGGCCGATGCTGCCCATGCGCGGGGTCAACTGGTTGCCGGCTACGGTGTGTCCGTGGGCACCACGACGCTGCTGCCGCAGTTCGGCCTGGAGAACAAGATCGACTTCCTGGTGGACGACGATCCCAAGAAGGCGAATGTGATGGCCGGCCCGGGTTACGATATCCCGATCCTGCCGCCCGCAGCGCTCTACGAGCGCAAGCCGGCCTTCGTCGTCGTCTTCGCCTGGCGCTATGTCGACCCGATCCGGGCCAAGCACGCCCGCTATTTCGCCGAGGGCGGAAAGTTCGTGGTGCCGCTGCCGGGTGTTTCCATGGTGGACCGGGCCGACTGACGGGGCCGGCGGGGGGCTGAAGACCTCCCCGGGATGGCGCCTTGCGGGCGGTGGATAAGTCCTTGATCCACATGGTCTCTGCATGGTCGTCCGGGGGAGGGCGGCTTGCCCGCACGAGCCCTCTATATCTTGACCTTTGGTCCCATCCGCAGTAGATACCCCGCACTCGCAGCCGGCCCGTTAGACGCGGATCTCCGGCGCGGCTTTGAAATCCCCGAACAATCGAGCCCGGTTCCCGGCTCATCCTTCGAGACAGAGGGCTGGGCCAACGGCGGCTGTTCGGATCCCTGAAATTCATATGCGTCTGTCGACGGACGCTGGACCTCAAACGATGGCAGTCAGCCCGTTCAAGTTCTTGCAGGAAGTGCGCTCGGAGACCGCCAAGGTCACCTGGCCGACCCGTCGTGAGACGACGATCACCACCATCATGGTGTTCGTCATGGTCGCCGTGGCGTCGGTCTTCTTCTTCGCCGCCGACCAGATTATCCGTGTCCTCATCACTTTCCTTTTGGGCATTCACTGATGGCTACAGCAACCGCTCAAGTGTCCGACAAGCGCTGGTACATCGTCCACGCCTATTCGAACTTCGAGAAGAAGGTCGCCGAATCGATCCGTGAGCAGGCCAAGCAGCGCGGGCTCGAGGAGCTGTTCGAGCTGGTGCTGGTTCCGACCGAGAAAGTCACGGAAGTGCGCCGCGGCCGCAAGATCGACGCCGAGCGCAAGTTCTTCCCGGGCTACGTGCTGGTGAAGATGAAGCTGACCGACGAGGCGTTTCATCTGATCAAGAACACGCCGAAGGTGACGGGCTTCCTCGGCGCGGAAAACAAGCCGATGCCGATTTCGGAAGCCGAGGCCATGCGCATCCTGCACCAGGTGCAGGAGGGCGTGGAGCGGCCGAAGGCGTCGGTGTCGTTCGAGATCGGCGAGAACGTGCGCGTGGCCGACGGCCCGTTCGCCTCGTTCTCGGGTGTGGTCGAGGAAATCGACGAGGCGCGCTCGCGCGTGAAGGTCGCGGTGTCGATCTTCGGTCGCGCCACGCCGGTCGAGCTGGAATTCGGTCAGGTCGAGAAGGTCTGACCGGACGAGGCGTGAGGCTTTTGGGCCTCACGCGACAAGAGGCCGTGGGAGGACGAGGGCGGTTGCCAGCCGCACATCGGTCCCGACCACGAACCTGAAACCGCCGGCGACTGCCGGCACAACAGGAGTGATACATGGCAAAGAAAGTGACCGGATACCTGAAGCTTCAGGTCCCGGCCGGTGCGGCGAATCCTTCGCCCCCGATCGGTCCCGCGCTCGGTCAGCGCGGTCTCAACATCATGGAGTTCTGCAAGGCGTTCAACGCCCAGACCCAGAAGGAAGAGAAGAACACCCCGATCCCGGTGATCATCACCATCTATGCGGACCGTTCCTTCACCTTCGAGATGAAGACGCCGCCGATGTCCTACTTCCTCAAGCAGGCTGCAAAAATCCAGTCCGGCTCGAAGGCGCCGGGCCGTGACAAGGCCGGCAAGGTGACCAAGGCGCAGGTGCGCGAGATCGCCGAGAAGAAGATGAAGGACTTGAATTGCGACACCATCGAATCGGCCATGAAGATGGTCGAGGGCTCCGCCCGTTCGATGGGTCTGGAAGTTGCGGGGTAAGCGGCCATGGCAATCGGAAAGCGTTTGAACAAAGCCCGCGAAGGCATTGACCGCGAAAAGCTTTACCCGCTCGCGGACGCCATCAAGATGGTCAAGGAGCGCGCGAAAGCGAAGTTCGACGAGACCATCGAGGTCGCGATCAATCTCGGCGTCGATCCGCGTCACGCCGACCAGATGGTCCGCGGCGTCGTGACCCTGCCGAACGGCACCGGCCGTACGCTCCGCGTCGGCGTGTTCGCCCGCGGCGCCAAGGCCGACGAGGCCAAGGCCGCCGGTGCCGACGTCGTCGGCGCCGAGGACCTGGTCGAGAAGGTGCAGAACGGCTCGATCGATTTCGACCGCTGCATCGCCACCCCCGACATGATGCCGCTGGTCGGCCGCCTCGGTAAGGTGCTCGGCCCGCGCGGCCTGATGCCGAACCCGAAGATCGGCACCGTGACCATGGACGTCACCGGTGCGGTGAAGGGTGCCAAGGGCGGCTCGGTCGAGTTCCGCGTCGAGAAGGCCGGCATCCTGCAGGCCGGCGTCGGCAAGGCTTCCTTCTCCGAGGAGAAGCTGGTCGAGAACATCAAGGCTCTCGCTGACGCCGTCGCCAAGGCGAAGCCGGCCGGTTCCAAGGGCACCTACATCCAGCGCGTTGCGGTGTCCTCGACGATGGGCCCCGGCGTGAAGGTCGAGCCGGGCACCATCCTCGGCTGAGGTTTGGAAATTGCATGAGGCGAGGGGCGGAATCGGGCGACCGATTCCGCCCCTCGTCGTTTGTGGCGGCGCTTACCGGAAACAAGAACAATGGCTGACAAGGTCCTGATCTACTCGCGCTTTCCCAAGTCGATGATGGCGCGCTTCGCCGAACGGTTCGAACTGCTCGACACCGGTGGCAGGCCGGCGCGGGAGGTGTTTTCGGCCGACGAGCTCGGCGGCGTCCGCGCGATGCTCGCCCAGGGTGGCAGCCCGCTCGGCGCGGAGGCGATGGACCTGTTTCCGAAGCTCGGCGCGATCGTCTGCTACGGCACCGGCTATGACGGCGTCGACCTGAAGGCGGCCGCCGCCCGTAACATCGCGATTGGCCACAGCCCCGGCGCCAATGCCGCCTCGGTCGCCGACATCGCGATGACTCTGATGCTGGCAACGACGCGGCGGCTCCTGGTCGCCGACCAGTATGTCCGCAGCGGCGACTGGGCGGCGTCAAAACAGTCGCCGATGATGCGTCCCCAGGCCGGCATGCCCAGCCGCCGTATCGGCGTTTACGGCATGGGCGAGATCGGCCGCAAGATCGCGGCGCGCTGCGCCGCCTTCGAGAGCGAGGTCGGCTATTTCAGCCGCACCAAATACGATTTGCCCTATCAATATTTCTCGACCCTGGAGGCGCTCGCCGATTGGTGCAGCGTGCTGATGATCGCAGTCCGGGCAGGGGCCGAGACCCAACACGTCGTCAATGCGGACATTCTGGGGCGCCTCGGCGCGGACGGCTATGTCGTCAACATCTCCCGCGGCTCTGTCGTCGACGAGAAGGCCCTGGTCGCGGCGCTCACCGACAAGACCATCGCCGGGGCCGGCCTCGACGTCTTCGAGAAGGAACCGCACGCGCCCGACGCGCTGACCGCGCTCCCGAACGTGGTGTTCGCTCCCCATATCGGCGGTCACACCCTGGACTCGCACGTCGCCATGCAGAACTGCGTGCTGGCGAACCTGACCGCGTTCTTCGCGGGTAGGCCGCTGCCTTACGCGGTCAAATCGGACTGAATCGGTCCTTGTTGGGCGATCTCAAGCCCGGCCGGCAATCGATTGGAACTGGTGTGAATTTTGCTCTTGGCAAGCCGGCCCGGAGCGGTTAAAGAACCGCCTCCGGACGTGCCGGCCTCGGCTGGCGCGTCCGTGCATGCATTCCGAAAACCCGACACGACAGGAGATCATTCCTTTTCAGGACGTCCGCGAGGATTTGCCCGAAAAGGAAGGAAAACCCGTCGGGTGGCCGGGATGCGGGCAGAGGTCGGGCGGTTCGCCGGCTGACCTTGTCCTGTCCAAGACTGCAGGCGCCCGCGGGAAGTTTCGATTTCTCAACGGCTTAATCGCATGGCCTGCATAGACGGGTGAAGACCGGATTTCACTTCGCGGCCAGCTTTAACGGCTGGCTTCGCGAAACGGGTCTGGTTCGGACCTCGACACGCCGTGGGCCTTAAGGGGCTCCCGGAGGGCAGGCTTTGAATCGTCGTCTTGCCGGGCGTGTCCGAAGGGTTTTGGCCCGGAGGTTCAGGTTTGAGCGGGACGATGGGTGCAACCCGGCGGTCCCGCTTTCGCGATGACCGCCAACCGGAGAGAGCTTGCTGTGGAACGAGCGGCAAAAAAGGAAGCGGTCGAACAGCTCAATGAGGTCTTCAAGACCACGAGCGTCGCGGTCGTTGCTCAATATTCCGGCCTCACCGTCGCCCAGATGCAGAAGCTGCGCCAGCAGATGAAGCAGGCGGGCGCTGCGGTGAAGGTCTCGAAGAACCGTCTCGCCAAAATTGCTCTTGAAGGCACTGACGTCGTTGCCATCGGCCCCATGCTGAAGGGACCGACCGTGATCGCCACTTCGAACGATCCGGTAGCGGCGCCGAAGGTCGCCATCGAATTCGCCAAGGCGAACGAAAAGTTCGTCATCGTCGGCGGATCGATGGGAAAGACCGTCCTGAATGTCGACGGCGTGAAGGCGCTTGCCTCGCTGCCGTCGCTTGACGAACTGCGCGGCAAGATCGTCGGCCTCATCGTGGCCCCGGCGACCAAGCTGGCCCAGCTCGCCAACGCGCCCGCGGGCAAGCTCGCGCGCGTCATCCAGGCTCATGCCTCAAAGGGCGAAGCGGCCTGACGCCCTTCGCAAAACTCAAACCCGAACCAGACTTACACCTAAGGAAACTGAACAATGGCTGACTTGCAGAAGATCGTTGACGACCTCTCGAGCCTCACCGTGCTCGAAGCTGCCGAACTCGCGAAGCTCCTCGAAGAGAAGTGGGGCGTTTCGGCTGCCGCGGCTGTGGCCGTGGCCGGCCCGGCTGGTGGCGGCGCTGCCGCCGCTCCGGCGGAAGAGAAGACCGAGTTCACGGTCGTTCTCGCCTCTGCCGGCGAGAAGAAGATCGAGGTCATCAAGGAAGTCCGCGCCATCACCGGTCTCGGCCTGAAGGAAGCAAAGGACCTCGTCGAGGGTGCTCCGAAGCCGCTGAAGGAAGGCGTGAACAAGGAAGAAGCCGAGAAGATCAAGGCCCAGATCGAGAAGGCTGGCGCCAAGGTCGAGCTCAAGTAAGCGCCGCTTGCTGGCATGAGGTCCCGGGCGAGCATCCGCTCAGCCCGGGATCTTGGTCCCCCTCGAGAGGGTGGGCCGGATGCAAAAGGCGTGCGACGGACTGATCCGACGCAGGCCGAACACGAAAAAGTGTGGGGATTTGAGGGTTTGTCCCTCGAATCTACACTATTGTCGCCCCATATCGGGTCGACAGCACGAAAGCGCGGTGGGCAGGGAGGCCGGATTTCCCTGTAAGCCGTTGGGAGAGCAGGCTATTTCGGGCTTTTGCAGTCCGTGAAGACGATCGTTGTGACGGGCGGGCGCGCGCTAGCGCCCCGCGCGTCGTTTTGCGTTTTGAAGGTCTGAAGAACAGATTCAGGACATTCCTGCCTGAACCTGAGTTTCCGGCCCCCAAAACGGGTTCGAAAAATTCAACCCGGGGAGCGGTGGCAGCCGCGTTCCGGACGGCGCGCCCAGAGCGGGCGACGAAATGAGAGGCCACGATGGCGCAGCAGACATTCACCGGTCGCAAACGCGTTCGCAAGTTCTTCGGACACATCAAGGAAGTCGCCGAGATGCCGAACCTCATCGAGGTTCAGAAGGCGTCCTATGACCAGTTCCTGATGGTCGACGAACCCCAGGGCGGTCGTCTCGACGAGGGTCTGCAGGCGGTGTTCCGCTCGGTGTTCCCGATCTCCGATTTCTCGGGCACCTCGATGCTGGAATTCGTCCGCTACGAGTTCGAGCAGCCGAAATATGACGTCGACGAGTGCCGCCAGCGCGGCATGACCTTCGCGGCCCCCCTCAAGGTGACGTTGCGCCTCATCGTGTTCGATATCGACGAGGAAACCGGCGCAAAGTCGGTGAAGGACATCAAGGAGCAGGACGTCTACATGGGCGACATCCCGCTCATGACGATGAACGGCACCTTCATCGTGAACGGCACCGAGCGCGTCATCGTCTCGCAGATGCACCGTTCGCCCGGCGTGTTCTTCGACCACGACAAGGGCAAGACCCATTCCTCGGGCAAGCTGCTGTTCGCCGCCCGCGTCATCCCGTATCGCGGCTCCTGGCTCGACATCGAGTTCGACGCCAAGGACATCGTCTATGCGCGTATCGACCGTCGCCGCAAGATTCCGGTGACGTCGCTGATGTTCGCCCTCGGCCTCGATGGCGAGGCGATCCTGTCCACGTTCTACAAGAAGATCCTCTACAAGCGGACCAAGGAAGGCTGGCGCGTTCCGTTCGACGCCAACCGTTTCCGCGGCTACTCGACCGTCAACGATTTGATCGACGCCGATACCGGCAAGGTCGTGCTCGAGGCCGGCAAGAAGCTCACCGTCCGTGCCGCCCGCCAGCTCCAGGAGAAGGGGCTGAAGGCGCTGCGCATGGCCGACGAGGAGCTGGTCGGCAACTACGTCGCCGAGGACCTCGTCAACCCGAAGACCGGTGAGATCCACGCCGAAGCCGGTGAGGAAATCACCGACAAGCTGATGAAGGCGCTCAACGAGCAGGGCTACAAGGAGCTGCCGCTGCTCGACATCGACCACGTCAATGTCGGTCCCTACATCCGCAACACGCTCTCGGCCGACAAGAACATGACGCGTGAGGACGCGCTGTTCGACATCTACCGCGTGATGCGTCCGGGCGAGCCGCCGACGCTGGAATCGGCGCAGGCCATGTTCCAGTCGCTGTTCTTCGACGCCGAGCGTTACGACCTCTCCGCGGTCGGCCGCGTCAAGATGAACATGCGTCTCGACCTCGATGCGCCCGACACCCAGCGTACGCTGCGCAAGGAAGACATCCTCTCCGTCATCAAGACGCTGGTGGATCTGCGCGACGGCAAGGGCGAGATCGACGACATCGACCATCTCGGCAACCGCCGTGTGCGCTCGGTCGGCGAGCTCATGGAGAACCAGTACCGCATCGGCCTCCTGCGTATGGAGCGCGCGATCAAGGAGCGCATGTCCTCGGTCGACATCGACACGGTCATGCCGCAGGACCTGATCAACGCGAAGCCCGCGGCAGCCGCCGTGCGCGAGTTCTTCGGCTCCTCGCAGCTCTCGCAGTTCATGGACCAGACCAACCCGCTCAGCGAGATCACCCACAAGCGCCGCCTGTCGGCACTTGGACCGGGCGGTCTGACCCGCGAGCGCGCCGGCTTCGAGGTGCGCGACGTGCATCCGACGCATTACGGCCGCATCTGCCCGATCGAGACGCCGGAAGGTCCGAACATCGGCCTGATCAACTCGCTCGCGACCTTCGCGCGCGTGAACAAGTACGGCTTCGTCGAGACGCCGTATCGCAAGGTCAAGGACGGCCGCGTCACCGACGAGGTCGTGTACCTCTCGGCAATGGAAGAGGGCCGCTACACGGTCGCGCAGGCCAACGTGCCGCTCGACCCGAAGGGCCGCTTTACCGAAGACCTCGTGGTCTGCCGTCACGCCGGCGAAGTCTTGCCGGTGACGCCGGACAAGGTCGACTACATGGACGTGTCGCCGAAGCAGCTCGTCTCGGTCGCTGCGGCGCTGATCCCGTTCCTCGAGAACGACGACGCCAACCGCGCGCTGATGGGCTCGAACATGCAGCGCCAGGCGGTGCCGCTGGTTCGCGCCGAGGCGCCGTTCGTCGGCACCGGCATGGAGGGTGTCGTTGCCCGTGACTCGGGTGCTGCGATCGCGGCGCGCCGTTCGGGCGTGATCGACCAGATCGACGCGACCCGCGTCGTCATCCGCGCCACGGAAGATCTCGATCCGACCAAGTCGGGCGTCGATATCTATCGCCTGATGAAGTACCAGCGCTCCAACCAGTCGACCTGCATCAACCAGCGTCCGCTGGTGAAGGTCGGCGACATCGTCAAGAAGGGTGACATCATCGCCGACGGTCCGTCGACCGATCTCGGCGAGCTCGCGCTCGGCCGTAACGTGCTCGTCGCGTTCATGCCGTGGAACGGCTACAACTTCGAAGACTCGATCCTGCTCTCCGAGCGGATCGTGAAGGAAGACGTCTTCACCTCGATCCACATCGAGGAATTCGAGGTGATGGCCCGCGACACCAAGCTGGGACCTGAGGAAATCACCCGCGACATTCCGAACGTTTCGGAAGAAGCGCTGAAGAACCTCGACGAAGCCGGCATCGTCTACATCGGTGCGGAAGTGCGCGCCGGCGACATCCTGGTCGGCAAGATCACGCCGAAGGGCGAAAGCCCGATGACGCCGGAAGAGAAGCTCCTGCGCGCCATCTTCGGCGAGAAGGCCTCCGACGTCCGCGACACCTCGCTGCGCGTTCCTCCGGGCGTGCAGGGCACCATCGTGGAAGTGCGCGTGTTCAACCGTCACGGCGTCGACAAGGACGAGCGTGCGCTGGCGATCGAGCGGGAAGAGATCGAGCGTCTGGCCAAGGACCGCGACGACGAGCAGGCGATCCTGGACCGCAACGTCTACAACCGTCTTGCCGAGCTGCTCGAAGGGCGGCAGGGCATTGCGGGCCCGAAGGGCTTCAAGAAGGACACCAAGATCACCCGTGCGGTGCTCGAGGAGTACCCGAAGTCGCAGTGGTGGCTGTTCGCCTCGCCGAACGACAAGCTGATGGCCGAGATCGAGGCCATGCGGAAGCAGTACGACGAGTCGAAGAAGGGGCTCGAGCAGCGCTTCCTCGACAAGGTCGAGAAGCTTCAGCGCGGCGACGAACTGCCGCCCGGCGTGATGAAGATGGTCAAGGTCTTCGTCGCGGTGAAGCGCAAGATCCAGCCCGGCGACAAGATGGCCGGCCGCCACGGCAACAAGGGCGTGGTGTCGAAGATCGTGCCGATCGAGGACATGCCGTTCCTCGAAGACGGTACGCACGCCGACATCGTGCTCAATCCGCTGGGCGTGCCCTCGCGCATGAACGTCGGACAGATCCTCGAGACCCATCTCGGCTGGGCCTGTGCCGGCCTCGGCAAGCGTATCGGCCAGACGGTCGATGCCTATTTGTCGAAGCAGGACATCAAGCCGCTGAAGGAAACCTTGAAGAAGGTCTACGGCGAGGACGAGACCATCAAGTCGCTCAACGACAACGAGCTGCTCGAACTCGGTCATAACCTCAGCCGCGGCGTGCCGATCGCAACCCCGGTGTTCGACGGCGCCAAGGAAGCCGACATCGAGGAGATGCTGAAGCTGGCCGGTCTCGACGCTTCGGGTCAGTCGACCGTCTATGACGGCCGCACCGGCGATCCGTTCGATCGCAAGGTGACGGTGGGCTACATCTACATGCTCAAGCTGCACCATCTCGTCGACGACAAGATCCATGCGCGTTCGATCGGTCCGTACTCGCTCGTCACCCAGCAGCCGCTGGGCGGCAAGGCGCAGTTCGGCGGCCAGCGCTTCGGCGAAATGGAGGTGTGGGCGCTCGAGGCTTACGGCGCGGCGTACACGCTCCAGGAAATGCTGACGGTGAAGTCGGACGACGTCGCCGGCCGCACCAAGGTGTACGAGGCGATCGTGCGCGGCGACGACACGTTCGAGGCCGGTATTCCGGAATCGTTCAACGTGCTGGTCAAGGAAATGCGCTCGCTCGGCCTCAACGTCGACCTGCACAATTCCAAGATGGGACCGGCGCCGACGTCGGAAGCGGCCGAGTAATTCGACCTGTCATGCCCGGCCTTCGCGGCCGGGCATTGGCGCCCCTCCCGAGGCCTTGAGGGCAGGGCGCCGTGCACGAGTGATTTTCGAATTTGCGGCCGGAGGCGACCGGCACGCGAGGAGAAGACGATGAACCAAGAAATTATGAATCTCTTCAACCCGACGACGCCGGCTCAGGTCTTCGACCAGATCCGGATCTCGATCGCGTCTCCAGAGAAGATTCTGTCCTGGTCCTACGGCGAGATCAAGAAGCCGGAGACCATCAACTACCGTACCTTCAAGCCCGAGCGCGACGGCCTGTTCTGCGCCCGCATCTTCGGGCCGATCAAGGACTACGAGTGCTTGTGCGGCAAGTACAAGCGCATGAAGTACAAGGGCATCATCTGCGAGAAGTGCTCGGTCGAGGTCACGCTGTCGCGCGTCCGGCGCGAGCGCATGGGCCATATCGAGCTCGCGGCCCCCGTCGCCCACATCTGGTTCCTGAAGTCGCTGCCCTCGCGCATCGGCCTGCTGCTCGACATGACGCTGAAGGATCTCGAGCGGATCCTCTACTTCGAATACTACGTCGTGCTGGAGCCGGGCCTCACCGCGCTGAAGGACCGCCAGCTCTTGTCGGAAGACGAGTATCTGAAGGCGCAGGACGAGTACGGCCAGGACAGCTTCACCGCCATGATCGGCGCCGAAGCGATCCGCGAGCTGCTCAAGGGCATGGACCTCGAGAAGCTCGAGGCCTCGCTGCGTGTCGAGATGCAGGAGACCGACTCCGACATCAAGCACAAGAAGCTCGCCAAGCGCCTGAAGATCGTGGAAGCGTTCCGCCACTCCGGCAACAAGCCGGAATGGATGATCATGACCGTGGTCCCGGTGATTCCGCCGGACTTGCGTCCGCTGGTGCCGCTGGACGGCGGCCGCTTCGCGACCTCCGACCTCAACGACCTCTACCGCCGCGTCATCAACCGCAACAACCGCTTGAAGCGGCTGATGGAGCTGCGTGCGCCCGACATCATCATCCGCAACGAGAAGCGCATGCTTCAGGAAGCGGTCGATGCGCTGTTCGACAACGGCCGCCGCGGCCGCGTCATCACCGGCGCCAACAAGCGTCCGCTGAAGTCGCTCGCCGACATGCTCAAGGGCAAGCAGGGCCGCTTCCGTCAGAACCTGCTCGGCAAGCGCGTCGACTATTCGGGCCGTTCGGTGATCGTGGTCGGTCCCGAGCTGCGCCTGCATCAGTGCGGCCTGCCGAAGAAGATGGCGCTCGAGCTGTTCAAGCCGTTCATCTATTCGCGGCTTGACGCCAAGGGCCTGTCCACCACCGTGAAGCAGGCCAAGAAGCTGGTCGAGAAGGAGCGGCCCGAGGTCTGGGACATCCTGGACGAGGTCATCCGCGAGCATCCGGTGCTGCTCAACCGCGCGCCGACGCTGCACCGACTCGGCATCCAGGCGTTCGAGCCCGTGCTGATCGAGGGCAAGGCGATCCAGCTTCACCCGCTGGTCTGCTCCGCGTTCAACGCCGACTTCGACGGCGACCAGATGGCCGTGCACGTTCCGCTGTCGCTCGAAGCGCAGCTGGAAGCGCGCGTCCTGATGATGTCGACCAACAACATCCTGCATCCGGCGAACGGCCAGCCGATCATCGTGCCGTCGCAGGACATCGTGCTCGGTCTCTACTACGTCTCGATCATGCGCGAAGGCCTGCCCGGCGAGGGCAAGGTGTTCGGCGACATGGCCGAGCTCGAGCACGCCCTGCACGCGAAGGTCATCCACCTCCACACCAAGATCAAGTACCGGTGGGAAGGCATGGACGAGACCGGCAAGGTCTCCAAGCGCTGGATCGAGACCACCGCGGGCCGCGTCATGCTCGGCAATTTGCTGCCGAAGAACCCGCGCATCTCGTACGAGATCATCAACAAGCTCATGACCAAGCGCGAGATCTCGGGCGTCATCGACCAGGTCTACCGCCACTGCGGCCAGAAGGAGACGGTGATCTTCTGCGACCGCATCATGGCGCTCGGCTTCTACAACGCGTTCAAGGCCGGCATCTCGTTCGGCAAGGACGACATGGTCGTACCGCACGGCAAGTGGAAGATCGTCGATACCACCCGTACCCTGGCGAAGGATTTCGAGCAGCAGTACAACGACGGTCTGATCACCCATGGCGAGAAGTACAACAAGGTCGTCGACGCCTGGTCGAAGGCCACGGAAGAAATCGCCAAGGCGATGATGAAGGAGATCTCCGCCACCAAGAAGACGGCGAGCGGGGCCGATGCCGACATCAACTCGATCTACATGATGGCTCACTCCGGTGCCCGCGGTTCGCCGGCCCAGATGCGCCAGCTCGCCGGCATGCGCGGCCTGATGGCCAAGCCGTCGGGTGAGATCATCGAGACGCCGATCATCTCGAACTTCAAGGAAGGCCTCTCGGTTCTCGAGTACTTCAACTCGACCCACGGCGCCCGCAAGGGCCTCGCGGACACCGCGTTGAAGACCGCGAACTCGGGCTACCTGACCCGTCGTCTGGTCGACGTCGCGCAGGACTGCATCATCACGCAGAGCGACTGCGGCACCAAGCTCGGCATCAAGATGCGCGCCATCGTCGACGCCGGCACCGTGGTGGCTTCGCTCGGCTCGCGCATCCTCGGACGCACGGCCTGCGAAGACATCCGTGACAGCTCGGGCAAGGTGATCATCAAGCGCGACACGCTGATGGAAGAGAGCCATCTGGACGCCATCCAGCAAGGTGGTGTGCAGGAGGTGAAGATCCGCTCGGCGCTGACCTGCGAACTCGTCAACGGCATCTGCGGCAAGTGCTACGGCCGCGACCTCGCCCGCGGCACGCCGGTCAACCACGGTGAAGCCGTCGGCGTCATCGCGGCGCAGTCGATCGGTGAGCCGGGCACCCAGCTGACCATGCGCACCTTCCACATCGGTGGTGCGGCGCAGCTCAACGAGCAGTCCTTCGTCGAAGCCAACTTCGACGGCAAGATCGTGATCCGGAACAAGGCCATCGCCCGCAACAGCGAAGGTCACCTGATCGCGATGGTGCGCAACATGGTGGTGGCGATCGTCGATGCCGACGGCACCGAGCGTGCGACGCACCGCGTCCAGTACGGCTCGCGCCTGCACGTCGACGAGGGCGACATGGTCAAGCGGGGCCAGCGCGTCGTCGAGTGGGATCCCTACACCCGTCCGCTCCTCACCGAAGTCGAAGGTACCATCGGCTTCGAGGATCTGGTCGAGGGGCAGTCGATCTCGGAAACGCTCGACGAGGCCACCGGTATCGCCAAGCGCGTGGTCATCGACTGGCGCTCGACCCGCGGCGGGTCGGACCTGCGTCCGGCCATCGTGGTCAAGGGCAAGGACGGCAAGGTGCTCAAGCTGCCCCGTGGCGGCGATGCCCGCTACATGCTGTCGGTCGACGCCATTCTCTCGGTCGACGTCGGAGCCAAGGTCAATCCGGGCGACATCCTCGCCCGTGTCTCGACCGAAAGCGCCAAGACGCGTGACATCACCGGCGGTCTGCCGCGGGTGGCGGAACTGTTCGAGGCCCGGCGTCCGAAGGATGCGGCGATCATCGCCGAAATCGCGGGCACCATCCGGTTCGGGCGCGACTACAAGAACAAGCGTCGCATCTCGATCGAGCCGATGGACAAGACCGAGGAGCCGCGCGAGTACCTGATCCCGAAGGGCAAGCACATCCACCTTCAGGACGGCGACGTCGTCGAAAAGGGCGACTTCATCGTCGAAGGCAACCCGGCGCCGCACGACATCCTTGCGGTCAAGGGCATCGAGGAGCTCGCGGCCTACCTGGTCAACGAAATCCAGGAGGTCTACCGGCTCCAGGGCGTGCTCATCAACGACAAGCACATCGAGGTGATTGTCCGTCAGATGCTCCAGAAGGTGGAAGTCACCGACCAGGGCGACACGGACATGATCTCCGGCGAGCAGGTCGACAAGATCGAGTTCGACGCGCTGAACGAGAAGGCCAAGGAAGAGGGCAAGAAGCCCGCCACGGGAACGCCGGTTCTGCTCGGCATCACCAAGGCGAGCCTGCAGACCCGCTCGTTCTTCTCGGCGGCCTCGTTCCAGGAGACCACCCGCGTCCTCACCGAGGCGGCGGTCAACGGCAAGATCGATCCGCTCGAAGGCCTCAAGGAGAACGTCATCGTCGGCCGGTTGATCCCGGCAGGCACCGGCGCCTCCATGGCCAAGATCCGCGAAGTCGCGATGAAGCGCGACAAGCTTATCCTGGACGAGCGCGAGAAGCAGGCGTCCGTCGTGCCGCCCGCGCCGGAAGCTGAGCTTCCTGCGCTGCCGCCCGCGGAATGATCGTTCATCCGTAGGAATACCGAGGACAATGAAAAGGCCGGCGAAAGCCGGCCTTTTTGCTGCTTTGTTTGCTTGCTGCGGTGCAGGATCAACCTTTGTTCATCTTTCCTTCAGGCGCAAAAGCGCTTCTGCTAGGAGAGCTTAGACCGGTGGATCCCGTGACGGGGGCAGGGCCGGAGACCACGGAACTGACATGCTTGATCTCGCAATCGTAGGCGGCGGCCCCGGCGGGCTGATGAGCGCCTGGTATCTGAAGCGCAAGCTCGGCGATCTCTGCCGCGTCACCATCTACGAGGCATCCGACCGGCTCGGCGGCAAGATCGTCACGCGCAAATTCGATTCCGCCCCCGCGATGTACGAGGCCGGCGTTGCCGAGATCTACGACTACTCGATGACGGGGCCGGATCCGCTGCGCGAGCTGATCCAGCATTTCGGTCTCCAGACCATTCCGATGGACGCCGAGCAGGTGCAGTTCGGCGGCGAACTGCTCAACGATGTGCCCGGCATGCGCCGCAAATACGGCGCCAAGACCGCGGCCGCGATCGAGGCGTTCCGCAAGCGCTGCACCGAAGTGATGTCGCCGATCGAATATTACGAGGGCGTCGGCGCGCACGACAACGAGAATCCCTGGGCCTACAAGACCGCCGAGCAGGTGCTCGACGAAGAGGTCGAGGACGAGACTGCAAAGCGCTTCTTCAAGGTGATGGCGCGCTCGGACATTGCCACCGAGAGCCACAGCACCAACGGCCTCAACGCGCTCAAGAACTACCTGATGGACGTCGACGGCTATATCGGCCTCTACTCCATCCAGAACGGCAACGAGCAGCTGATCGAGTGCCTGCAGTCGGAGGTCAATGCCGACATCCAGCTCAATCACCGCGTGCTCACCGTCGGCAAGGCGCCGACCGGCCGCTACCAGCTCAAGATGATGAACGGCAAGGGCCCGGAGACGCGCGATTTCGACCTCGTTCTGGTCTGCTTGCCGCATTCCTGGCTCGCCACCGTCGGCTGGGAGGGCGAGCAGCTGCGCAAGTCGATGGTCAAGCACGTCTCGTATTTCGACCGTCCGGCGCACTATTTGCGCGTCTCGATCCTGTTCGACGAGCCGTTCTGGGGTGAGAAGATTCCCGGCGCCTGGTTCATGTCGGAAGCCTTTGGCGGCTGCTGCGTCTACAACGAGGGCGCGCGCCACGATGTCGGCAAGCATGGTGTGCTGAACTGGCTCATTCCCGGCTCCGACGCGCTGGCCTTCGCCAATCTCTCCGATCAGGAGCTGATCGACGCCGCCCTGAAATCGCTGCCGGCCTCGCTCGGCGATGCGCGCGCGCATTTCATGGAAGGCAAGATCCACCGCTGGCTGTCGTCGGTGAACGCGCTGCCGGGCGGTCTGCCCGTGCGCGACGTCATGACCAATCACCGGCCCGAGCCGAAGGAACATCCCGGGATCGTCGTGGTCGGCGACTATCTGTTCGACTCGACGCTCAACGGCCTGCTCGACTCCTCGGATGCGGCCACCGACATCATCCTGACCGAGATGATGCGCCTGCGCCGCGAACGCGCGCAGGAGGACAAGCCGCTCTCCGACAAGATCGACCGCGACTATTTCGAGAACTACCGCGGCCTCGGTCCCTACAGCGAGGCGTGGCAGCACTTCACCGATCCCGACTATCTGACCAAACTGATCGGCATCGTCTGGGGCAAGGCCAAGGGTTCAAAGGTTCTTGTCGCGGGCTCGGCCAGTGGGGAACTGGTCGGCGCGCTGCGCGAGCGGGGCATCGATGCCTGGGGCATCGAGAGCAACCGTGCCATCCATGCCATGACGCCGAAGGCGCTGAAGAAGTACAACAAGCTCGGCTCGATCACCGACATGCCGTTCAAGGACGGCACGTTCGACTTCGTGTTCGAGACCAGCCTCTGCCACGTGTCCCCGAAGCAGGTGGTCCGCGCGATCCGTGAGCTCAACCGCGTGGTCAAGACCGGCGTCGTGTTCGGCTCGGTCACCTCGGACATGGCGCCGGCTCTGATCGACCGCTACGACCTGCTGCGCGGGGTCAAGAAGCTCGGCACCTGGTGGGAATGGTCCGAGCTGTTCTTCGGCAACGGCTTCGATCTGTCGATGCACCGCAAGGACTGCACCGATGCGCTCTGGGAGGCGACGCTCGCCGCCAACAAGGGCCCGGGCCAGTGGTACGCCGACGCGGACTCTTTGCGTTATTCGTTCTTCGACAAGGTCGAGGACGAGGACGACGACTAGCCCTTAAGATCGGGTGAATTCGCCAATTGCTTTGCCGAATTCATCGTGATCGCATAGAATCGGTGCAATAGCGGCTGGCCGCTATCTCCTGCTTTCTCTGCGGTCATGCCGGCCGTCAGCATCGGTTGGTTTCATGGCGTCCAAGCCTCTCTCGCCCGACAAACAGAAGCTCGCCGCTGAAGAGGCGGCCGAGCTCGACGACAAGCTCGCCTCCGCCGCCAAGCCCGATCTGGAAAAAGACGAGGACGACGAAGACGAGGAAGATGACGAGCTGGAACTCGACGACGACGATGAGGACGAGGACCTCGTCGTCTTTACCGCGCGCGAGGCCGCCGGCGCGCTCGCGACCATCCTGGGTTTCGTCAAGCCCTATCTGACCAACTACAAGCGGATGCTGTCATTCGTGGCGTTCGGCGTCATCATCGAGACGCTGTTCAACGTCATCATGCCGCTCAGCCTGAAGTACCTGATCGACGACGCGCTCGGCGAGGAGGATTTCCAGGCGCTGTACAAGATCCTCGGCGTGCTCGCGGCCGCCGGCATCATCACCTCGATCGTCGCGGTCTGGTACGAGCGCTGGGACGCGCGGCTGGCGGCCTGCATCATCTCCGACGTGCGCAAGCGTCTGTTCGAGCACGTCCAGGACCTGCCGGCGGCCTATTTCGGCCGTACCAAGCGCGGTGAGATCCTGTCGCGCTTCTCGGTCGACCTCTCGGCCTTCGAAGGCTCGGTGAAGACCTTCGCCAACAGCGCCGCGCTGCCGTTCCTGGAATTGATCGCCGGCATCATCCTGATGGTGTTCCTGAACTGGCAGCTCGCGGTGGTCGCGCTGCTGGTGTTCCCGATCACGTTGATCGGCCCGCGCATCCTCACCCCGAAGGCGGTGCAGGCCAATTACGAGCAGAAGCAGAACGAGGCCGCACTGCTCGGCATGGTGCAGGAGAACATCGGCGCCCAGGCCGTGATCAAGGCGTTCAGCCTGCAGCGCAAGATGTTCGGCTTCTTCACCTTCCGCAACGACGAGACGCGCAACAGGATCGCCTCGGCCGCCTTCCTGTCGACCATGGTGGAGCGGACGGTCACGATCTCGGTCTTGCTGCTGCACCTCGTGGTGCTCGCGATCGGTGCGTATCTGGCGACCAAGGGCCAGATCACCATCGGCACCTTCGTCACCTTCGAGAGCGCGTTCTGGGAGGTCTCCTACAACATCGCCCATGTGATGCATTTCATCCCGGTGTCGATTTCCTCGGCCGCCGCGATCCGGCACATCCAGGAGCTGCTCGACGAGCCGACGCGCGGCGCCGATCGCCCCGGCGCGCCCGACCTGCCGCGCATCACCCACGACATCACCTTCGACCGCGTCACGTTCCAGTACGAGGGCAGCCAGACGCCGGTGCTGGACAATCTCAGCCTCAAGCTGAACGTCGGCAAGAGCATCGCCATCGTCGGCCCCTCGGGCTCGGGCAAGAGCACGCTGCTCAACCTGATTCTGCGGCTCTACGTGCCGGACGAGGGGCGCGTTACCATCGACGGCGTCGATGTCCGCAAGGTGACGCTGGATTCGCTGCGCCGGAGCATGGCCGTGGTGTTCCAGGAGAACATGCTGTTCAACATGTCGATCCGCGAGAACATCCGGCTCGGCAAGGAAGGCGCGACCGACGCAGAGGTGGAGGACGCCGCCAAGAAGGCCGAGATCCACCGCTACATCATGAGCCTGCCGCAGCGCTACGATACGCAGGTCGGCGAGCGCGGCGATACGCTCTCGGGCGGCCAGCGCCAGCGCATCGCGATCGCGCGCGCGATCATCCGCAATCCGTCCGTTCTGCTGCTGGACGAGGCCACCTCGGCGCTCGACCAGACCACGGAAGCCGCGATCAACCGCACGCTGCTGAAGGTCGCCAAAGGCCGTACCATGATCTGGTCGACCCACCGCCTGACCTCGGTGGTCGAGATGGACGAGATCATCGTGATTTCAGGGGGCAGGGCGATCGAGCGCGGCTCACACGCCGAGCTGCTCGCCAAGAACGGTACCTATCGCCAGCTGTGGAACGACCAGATCCACCAGCCGCACGGCGCTGCGGCTCACGCCGACGACGACAGCGACGATGACGACGAGGATGAAGACGACCTCGAGGATGACGAGGACGATGACGACGAGGAGGAGTGACCGAGAACGTTCGGCTCCAGATCGAAGGCGCCTCCAAGCGGCCGCAACAATCCCTGAACCGACCAGGCAATGAAGCGTGCCCAGCGCTGTGCCGTCCAATAGGGGCTCGTGCCGATCGAGACTGAGCGGAAGTCGAACGCCTTCGCCGCCGACCATGCGTCGCAGGCCCGCTTGACCGGGTCAGCGTAGAACGCGGCGATCTTGGCAGCATCCATCCCGTCGGAGGCCAGCCATTTCGGGATGTAGACGTTGCAGAGCCGCTCGACGTCCGTGAAGACCTTGTCGCAGCCGGTCCCGGCGACCGGGCAGGAGGTCGAGAAGGCATCGCCCACCAGCACGAGCCCGGGCTGGCCGCTTGCATCGTTCACATAGAGATCGACCGGGCGGATCGTCATTTCACTGACGATGTCGAACGGGCCGGTGATGCGCTTCAGCCGCGGCAGGGCGGCGTTCAGAGTCTTCGCCGGCGCACGGCGCAGCTCGCGCAGCCAGGGATCGTCGAAGCCGCGGTAGACGAACAAATTGGCGCGCATCCGCGTGCCGATCGGAAATAGCGTGATGTAGGGGATACGGTCACTCGGCCGCTCCGAGAAATAGGTCAGCGCCGGGAAATCGAATGCTGCGCGCCCTGCGGGCGCGATGTCGAAACCGGCCGAGATCGAATGGCAGGCGCTGATGACCTTGCGGGTGATGCCGAGCTGGTGGCGCAGGCCGACGTTCAGCCCGTTCGCGAGCACGACCAGGCGGGCCGAGACGATCTCGTCGTTGGACAGCGTGATCCTCTGCCGCTCCGGGCCGGTCTCGACCGCGATGGCCTTGGCGCAGATGCGTTCGACGGTCGCAGGGATTTCGTCGCGGACGGCGTTGACCAGGGAATCGTAGCGGATGTTGAACTGCCGGCTCGGCGCCTTGTCGAGCAGGCGGCCGAACCTCGCGATCCAGTTCTCGCCGGAATAGGTCGCGCGCCGCAGCACCGATTCTCCGATTCCGGTCTTCAGGAATCGCTCGACCTGCACCTCGCCACTGAGTTTTTCGACTCGAAAGTCTGCCGGAAAGGCCTCATGCGGATCGATCAGCACGGCTGAAATGCCGGCGCGGCCGAGCATCGCGGCGGCGGTCGAGCCGGACAAACCCCCGCCAACAATGGCAATGTCGGTGTACCGCATGGCGCAAATCTCTGCCGAAGGCGGCAGATTGCCGCATCAACAGGAAAAAAAGCCTTAGCGAGGGATACAAAAGTACATTTCACCCGGATATTAATTGGTCGCGAGGGTAGCGGAACACGCCCGGCGTTCCCATATCGGGGAGGCGCGGTGAGCACGGCAAACAGCGATTTCGACAGGCGCGAGAAGCGCTTTGTGACTGTCGTTTCACCTTGACTTGACCGATTCTCACTTATAGAAAGCGCCTCACTTAACGACAGGCGGTGAGCATCGCCAGCGTCGGAACGGGCCACCCGTTTGATCCTTTTGGGATCGCAAGGCGGGCACCAACCTCGACGAATGCCGCTCAAACGCTGTCGATCATAGCTAGGCAATGCCAGTGCGAATTTAGTTCTCTTGAGCACGTTCTCTTGAGATCAAACTCGGATGCATGACCTCGGTGCGCGGGCCGCAGCTTTACGCTGACCGGCCTCAATATCGCGGTCCTCTGTGGCGTCGAAGCGCTTTCCGCTCGTTGATGGAGCGGTTGGCGCAATTTCGCTTTGCGCGGATTGTTCCGCTTGAGGCGGCCTCGTCGGGCGGGTGGCCCGAACAGAATTTGCGGTCCCGGTAACGGGCCGCGGCAAGACAGCGGGCCCGGAAGGGGCCGCGGCAGAACAAAGGGTAAGGCCAGGATGCCGACGATCAACCAGCTGATCGCTCAACCGCGGGAAGTGCAGAAGTCGCGCAAGAAGGTGCCGGCGCTGCAGCAGTCGCCTCAGAAGCGTGGTGTTTGCACCCGCGTCTACACCACGACCCCGAAGAAGCCGAACTCGGCGCTTCGTAAGGTTGCCAAGGTGCGCCTGACCAACGGCTTCGAGGTGATCGGCTACATCCCCGGCGAGGGCCATAATCTCCAGGAGCACTCGGTGGTCATGATCCGTGGCGGCCGCGTCAAGGACTTGCCCGGCGTGCGCTACCACATCCTCCGCGGCGTTCTGGATACCCAGGGCGTCAAGAACCGTAAGCAGCGTCGTTCGAAGTACGGCGCCAAGCGTCCGAAGTAAGCGGGAACCAAGCCTATGTCTCGTCGCCACTCTGCGGAAAAGCGCGAAGTTCTCCCGGATCCGAAGTTCGGGAACATCATCGTCACGAAGTTCATGAACTCGGTGATGTATGCCGGCAAGAAGTCGGTCGCCGAAGGTATCGTCTACGGCGCGTTCGGCATCATCGAATCCAAGACCAAGCAGAACCCGCTCGGCGTGTTCGAGCAGGCGCTCGAGAACGTCATGCCGACGATCGAGGTTCGCTCCCGCCGCGTCGGCGGCGCGACCTACCAGGTTCCGGTCGAGGTTCGCTCGACCCGCCGGCAGGCCCTCGGTATCCGCTGGCTGATCGCGGCTGCGCGGGAGCGCAACGAGAAGACGATGACCGAGCGGCTCTCGGCGGAGCTCCTGGACGCATCGAATAACCGGGGGAACGCCGTCAAGAAGCGTGAAGACGTGCACCGCATGGCGGAAGCCAACCGCGCCTTCTCGCACTATCGCTGGTAACGGCGAAACAAACGGACTCGCAAGGAACACCTCATGCCCCGCCAACATGCCATCGAGGACTACCGTAACTTCGGTATCATGGCGCATATCGACGCCGGCAAGACGACGACGACCGAGCGCATCCTCTATTACACCGGCAAGAGCCACAAGATCGGCGAAGTGCACGAAGGTGCCGCGACGATGGACTGGATGGAGCAGGAGCAGGAGCGTGGCATCACGATCACCTCGGCTGCGACCACCGCCTTCTGGGCCGGCAAGCGCCTGAACATCATCGACACTCCCGGCCACGTCGACTTCACCATCGAGGTCGAGCGTTCGCTGCGTGTGCTCGACGGCGCCGTCTGCGTGCTCGACTCCAACCAGGGCGTCGAGCCCCAGACCGAGACCGTCTGGCGCCAGGGCGACAAGTACAAAGTTCCGCGCATCGTCTTCGCCAACAAGATGGACAAGATCGGTGCCGACTTCTTCAAGTGTCTGGCGGACATCGTCGACCGTCTGGGCGCCAAGCCCGTCGCGATCCAGCTTCCGATCGGTGCCGAGAACAACTTCAAGGGTCTCGTTGACCTCGTGAAGATGAAGGGCGTCATCTGGAACGATGAATCGCTCGGCGCAAAGTTCGACTATGTCGACATTCCGGAAGACCTCGTCGACCAGGCCAAGGAATACCGCGAGAAGATGGTGGAAGCCGCCGTCGAGCTCGACGACGACGCCATGGCCGCTTACCTCGACGGCAAGGAGCCGGACGAGGCGACCCTGAAGCGCCTGATCCGCAAGGCGGTGCTGACCGGCGCGTTCTATCCCGTGCTGTGCGGCTCTGCCTTCAAGAACAAGGGCGTGCAGCCGCTGCTCGACGCCGTCGTCGACTACCTGCCGTCGCCGCTCGACGTGCCCGCGATCAAGGGCACCGACGACAAGGGCAACGAAGTCGTGCGCAAGGCGGACGACAAGGAGCCGCTGGCGCTGCTCGCGTTCAAGATCATGGACGACCCGTTCGTCGGCACCATCACCTTCTGCCGCATCTATTCCGGCATTCTGCAGAGCGGCACCGGCGTCGTGAACTCGACCCGCGAGAAGAAGGAGCGCATCGGGCGCATGCTGCTGATGCATGCGAACAACCGCGAAGACATCAAGGAGGCCTATGCCGGCGACATCGTCGCGCTGGCCGGCCTCAAGGAAGCGCGCACCGGTGACACGCTGTGCGATCCCGACAAGCAGGTGATCCTGGAGAAGATGGAATTCCCCGAGCCGGTCATCGAGATCGCGATCGAGCCGAAGTCCAAGGCCGACCAGGAGAAGCTGGGCGTGGCGCTCGCCAAGCTCGCCGCGGAGGATCCGTCCTTCCGCGTGTCGACCGACCACGAGTCCGGCCAGACCATCCTCAAGGGCATGGGCGAACTCCATCTCGACATCAAGGTCGACATCCTCAAGCGCACCTACAAGGTCGACGCCAACATCGGCGCGCCGCAGGTGGCCTTCCGTGAGCGCGTCACCAGGCGGGTCGAGCACAGCTACACCCACAAGAAGCAGACCGGCGGTACCGGCCAGTTCGCGGCCGTGTCGTTCATCGTCGAGCCGAACGAGCCCGGCAAGGGCTACGAGTTCGAATCGAAGATCGTCGGCGGTGCGGTGCCGAAGGAATACATCCCCGGCGTCGAGAAGGGCCTGGAGAGCGTGCTGTCGTCCGGCGTGGTCGCGGGCTTCCCCGTGGTCGACGTCAAGGTGCAGCTCGTCGACGGCAAGTATCACGACGTCGACTCGTCGGCGCTCGCCTTCGAAATCGCTTCGCGCGCCTGCTTCCGCGAAGCGCTGCAGATGGGCAAGTCCGTCCTGCTCGAGCCGATCATGAAGGTCGAAGTGGTGACCCCGGAAGACTATACCGGTTCGGTCATCGGCGACCTGAATTCCCGGCGCGGTCAGATCCAGGGTCAGGACATGCGCGGCAACGCCAACGTCATCAACGCGATGGTGCCGCTCATGAACATGTTCGGTTACGTGAATAACCTGCGCTCGATGAGCCAGGGGCGCGCGACCTTCACCATGCAGTTCGATCACTACGCAGAAGCGCCGGCCAACGTGTCGGCAGAAGTCCAGAAGAAGTTTGCCTGATTGTCGTCGGTCTCAAGCTGACGGTTGAACGGAGAGTCAAATGGCCAAAGCAAAGTTTGAACGTAACAAGCCGCACTGCAACATCGGCACCATCGGTCACGTCGACCATGGCAAGACGTCGCTGACCGCGGCGATCACCAAGATCCTCGCCGAGACCGGCGGTGCGACGTTCACCGCGTACGACCAGATCGACAAGGCGCCGGAAGAGAAGGCTCGCGGCATCACCATCTCGACCGCGCACGTCGAGTACGAGACCAAGAACCGCCACTACGCGCACGTCGACTGCCCCGGCCACGCCGACTACGTGAAGAACATGATCACCGGCGCCGCCCAGATGGATGGTGCGATCCTGGTCGTGTCGGCCGCTGACGGCCCGATGCCGCAGACCCGCGAGCACATCCTGCTCGCCCGCCAGGTCGGCGTGCCCGCGCTCGTCGTGTTCCTCAACAAGTGCGACATGGTCGACGATCCGGAGCTGCTCGAGCTCGTCGAGCTCGAAGTTCGCGAACTGCTCTCGAAGTACGAATTCCCGGGCGACAAGATCCCGATCATCAAGGGTTCGGCTCTGGCCGCCCTCGAAGACTCCGACAAGAAGCTCGGCCACGACGCCATCCTCGAGCTGATGCGCAACGTCGACGAGTACATCCCGCAGCCGGAGCGTCCGATCGACCAGCCGTTCCTGATGCCGGTTGAAGACGTGTTCTCGATCTCGGGCCGCGGCACCGTCGTGACCGGCCGTGTCGAGCGCGGCGTCGTCAAGGTCGGCGAGGAAATCGAGATCGTCGGTCTCCGCGCCACCCAGAAGACCACCGTCACCGGCGTCGAAATGTTCCGCAAGCTGCTCGATCAGGGCCAGGCCGGCGACAACATCGGCGCTCTGCTCCGCGGCACCAAGCGCGAGGACGTCGAGCGCGGCCAGGTTCTGGCCAAGCCGGGTTCGGTCAAGCCGCACACCAAGTTCAAGGCTGAGGCCTACATCCTCACCAAGGAGGAGGGCGGCCGCCACACCCCGTTCTTCACCAACTACCGTCCGCAGTTCTACTTCCGCACCACCGACGTGACCGGTGTCGTGCACCTGCCGGAAGGCACCGAGATGGTGATGCCGGGCGACAACATCGCGATGGAAGTGCACCTGATCGTGCCGATCGCGATGGAAGAGAAGCTCCGCTTCGCGATCCGCGAAGGCGGCCGCACCGTCGGCGCCGGCGTCGTCGCCTCGATCATCGAGTAACAACGCGAATAGGGAATGGCGAGTGGCGAATAGTTTCTATTCGCTATTCGCTACTCGCCACTCACTAAGAAAGATTCGGCAATGAACGGCCAAAACATTCGTATCCGTCTCAAGGCGTTCGACCATCGTATCCTCGATACGTCGACCCGTGAGATCGTGAACACGGCGAAGCGCACCGGCGCGCAGGTCCGCGGACCCATTCCGCTGCCCACCCGCATCGAGAAGTTCACCGTCAACCGTTCGCCCCACGTCGACAAGAAGAGCCGCGAACAGTTCGAGATGCGCACCCACAAGCGCCTGCTCGACATCGTCGATCCGACCCCGCAGACCGTCGATGCTTTGATGAAGCTCGACCTGGCCGCCGGTGTCGACGTCGAGATCAAGCTCTAAGATTTTGGATCCCGTTCGCGAAAGCGGACAAAGAGAACAGGAAGCAAGCCGATGCGCTCCGGAGTGATCGCACAAAAGGTCGGGATGACGCGGGTCTTCACGGAGGCCGGCGAACATATCCCCGTGACCGTGCTGAAGCTCGGCAATTGCCAGGTCGTAGGCCACCGCACCGAAGAGAAGAACGGTTACGTCGCGCTCCAGCTCGGTTCGGGCAGCCGCAAGACCGTTTACATGCCCAAGGCCGAGCGCGGCCAGTTCGCGGTCGCCAAGGTCGAGCCGAAGCGCCGGGTCGAGGAGTTCCGCGTCACCGCGGACGCCATGATCCCGGTCGGCGCCGAGATCCAGGCCGATCACTTCGTCGTCGGCCAGTTCGTCGACGTCACCGGCACCTCGGTCGGTAAGGGTTTTGCGGGCGGTATGAAGCGCTGGAACTTCGGCGGTCTGCGCGCCACGCACGGTGTGTCGATCTCGCACCGCTCGATCGGTTCGACCGGTGGTCGTCAGGACCCCGGCAAGACCTGGAAGAACAAGAAGATGCCCGGCCACATGGGTGTCGATCGCATCACCACGCTCAACCTTCGCGTCGTCCAGACCGATGTCGAGCGCGGCCTGATCCTCGTCGAAGGCGCCGTTCCCGGCTCCAAGGGCGGCTGGATCCGCGTGCGCGACGCCGTCAAGAAGCCGCTGCCGAAGGAAGCTCCGAAGCCCGGCAAGTTCAAGGTTGCTGGCGACGCGGAAGCCGCTCCGGCTGCGCAGGAGGCGTGAGATGGAACTGAAGGTCACCACCCTCGAAGGTAAGGAAGCCGGCTCGGTCCAGCTCTCCGACGCCATTTTCGGTCTCGAGCCGCGCGAGGACATCATCGCGCGCTGCGTGCAGTGGCAGCTCAACAAGCGCCAGGCCGGCACGCACAAGGCCAAGGGTCGCGCCGAGATCTGGCGCACCGGCAAGAAGATGTACAAGCAGAAGGGCACCGGCGGTGCTCGTCACGGCTCGGCCCGCGTGCCGCAGTTCCGTGGCGGCGGCCGTGCCTTCGGTCCGGTGGTGCGTTCGCACGCCACCGACCTGCCGAAGAAGGTCCGCGCGCTCGCTCTGAAGCATGCGCTCTCGGCCAAGGCCAAGGACGGCGATCTCGTCGTGATCGAGAAGGCAGCGCTGGAAGCCGCCAAGACCAAGGCGCTGCTCGGTCACTTCTCGGGCCTTGGCCTCACCAACGCGCTGATCATCGACGGTGCCGAGCTCAACAACGGCTTCGCCGCTGCTGCCCGCAACATCCCGAACATGGACGTGCTGCCGATCCAGGGCATCAACGTCTATGACATCCTGCGCCGTCAGAAGCTCGTTCTGACCAAGGCCGCCATCGATGCGCTGGAGGCGCGCTTCAAATGACGAAGAACATCGAGCCTCGCCACTACGACGTGATCCTGTCGCCGGTCGTCACCGAAAAGGCGACGATCGCCTCGGAGCACAACAAGGTGCTGTTCAAGGTGGCCGCGAAGGCGACCAAGCCGCAGATCAAGGAAGCGATCGAGAAGCTGTTCGACGTCAAGGTCAAGAGCGTCAACACGCTGGTCCGCAAGGGCAAGGTCAAGGCCTTCCGCGGCAATCTCGGTTCGCAGTCGAACACCAAGCGCGCGATCGTGACCCTCGAAGAGGGCCACCGGATCGACGTCACCACCGGTCTGTAAGGTCGTACGACGATGGCACTGAAGACATTCAATCCCACGACGCCGGGCCAGCGCCAGCTGGTGATGGTCGATCGTTCGGCCCTCTACAAGGGCAAGCCGCTGAAGGCGCTCACCGAGGGCAAGAAGTCCTCGGGCGGCCGCAACAACACCGGCCGCATCACCGTGCGCTTCCGCGGCGGTGGTCACAAGCAGACGCTGCGCACCGTCGACTTCAAGCGTGAGAAGGTCGACGTGCCCGCGACCGTCGAGCGGCTGGAATACGATCCGAACCGCACCGGCTTCATCGCGCTGATCAAGTATCAGGACGGTGAGCAGGCCTACATCCTGGCGCCGCAGCGCCTGGCGGTGGGTGACACCATCATCGCCGGCAACTATGTCGACGTGAAGCCGGGCAACGTCATGCCGCTCGGCAACATGCCGGTCGGCACTATCATCCACAACATCGAGGTCAAGATCGGGAAGGGCGGTCAGCTCGCCCGTTCCGCCGGCACCTACGCCCAGCTCGTCGGTCGCGACCAGGACTACGTGATCATCCGCCTGAACTCGGGTGAGCAGCGCCTGGTGCACGGCCGTTGCCGCGGCACGATCGGCGCGGTGTCGAACCCGGATCACATGAACACCTCGATCGGCAAGGCCGGTCGCAAGCGTTGGATGGGCCGTCGCCCGCACAACCGCGGTGTTGCGATGAACCCGATCGACCATCCGCACGGCGGTGGTGAAGGTCGTACCTCCGGCGGTCGCCACCCGGTCACCCCGTGGGGCAAGCCGACCAAGGGCAAGAAGACCCGCACCAACAAGTCGACCAACAAATTCATTCTCCTAAGCCGCCACAAGCGGAAGAAGTAAGGAACGCCGGACATGGTTCGTTCAGTCTGGAAAGGCCCGTTCGTCGAGGGTTCTCTGCTCAAGAAGGCAGATGCCGCGCGTGCGTCCGGCCGTCACGATGTCATCAAGATCTGGAGCCGTCGCTCGACGATCCTGCCGCAGTTCGTCGGCCTGACCTTCGGTGTCTACAACGGTCAGAAGCACGTGCCGGTGGCGGTCAACGAGGAAATGGTCGGTCACAAGTTCGGCGAGTTCTCGCCGACCCGGACCTTCCATGGCCACTCCGGCGACAAGAAAGCCAAGAAGGCTTGAGGATTAAACGATGAGCAAACCTAAGCGCGAACGGAGCCTCGCCGACAACGAGGCCAAGGCGGTCGCCCGGATGCTGCGGGTGAGCCCGCAGAAGCTCAACCTGGTCGCCCAGCTCATTCGCGGCCGGAAGGCTTCTGCCGCGCTCGCCGACCTGCAGTTCTCGCGCAAGCGGATCGCGGTCGACGTGAAGAAGTGCCTGGAATCGGCTATCGCCAACGCCGAGAACAACCACGACCTCGACGTCGACGATCTCGTCGTGGCGCAGGCGTTCGTCGGCAACGGCCTCGTGATGAAGCGCTTCGCCGCCCGCGGCCGTGGCCGCTCGGGCCGTGTCTACAAACCATTTTCGCAGCTGACGATCATCGTTCGTCAGGTCGAAGCCGAAGCAGCGGCTTAAGGGCGCAGGAGAACACGATGGGTCAAAAGATCAATCCGATCGGTCTGCGTCTCGGCATCAACCGGACCTGGGATTCCCGCTGGTTCGCGGGCAAGCAGGAATACGGCAAGCTGCTGCACGAGGACGTCAAGATCCGCGAGATCCTGCACAAGGAGCTCAAGCAGGCGGCCGTCGCCCGCATCGTGATCGAGCGTCCGCACAAGAAGTGCCGCGTCACCATCCACTCGGCCCGTCCGGGCGTGGTGATCGGCAAGAAGGGCGCCGACATCGACAAGCTGCGCAAGCGCGTTGCGGACATCACCTCGTCCGACGTCGTCATCAACATCGTCGAGATCCGCAAGCCGGAGCTCGATGCGACGCTGGTGGCCGAGTCGATCGCGCAGCAGCTGGAGCGCCGCGTGGCGTTCCGCCGCGCCATGAAGCGCGCCGTGCAGTCGGCGATGCGTCTCGGCGCGGAAGGCATCCGCATCAACTGCTCGGGTCGTCTGGGCGGTGCGGAAATCGCGCGTATGGAGTGGTACCGCGAAGGTCGCGTGCCGCTGCACACGCTGCGTGCCGACATCGACTACGGCGTTGCGACCGCGTTCACGACCTTCGGCACCTGCGGCGTCAAGGTCTGGATCTTCAAGGGCGAGATCCTCGAGCACGATCCGATGGCCCAGGACAAGAGAATGGCCGAAGGCGAGAGCAGCGGCGGTGGTGATCGTGGTGGCCGTGGGCGCCGCGATACGGCCGCAGCCTAAAGCCGCACAGGGATTTGAGGGCTTAAAGCCATGATGCAACCTAAGAAAACGAAGTTCCGGAAGGCGCATAAGGGCCGCATCCACGGCGTTGCGTCTTCGGGCGCGACGTTGGCGTTCGGCCAGTTCGGCCTGAAGGCGACCGAGCCGGAGCGCGTCACCGCGCGCCAGATCGAAGCCGCCCGCCGCGCGCTGACCCGCCACATGAAGCGCGCCGGCCGCGTCTGGATCCGCGTGTTCCCCGACGTTCCGGTGTCGAAGAAGCCGGCCGAAGTTCGCATGGGCTCCGGCAAGGGTTCGCCGGAACTGTGGGTGGCTCGCGTCAAGCCGGGCCGGGTGCTGTTCGAGATCGACGGCGTCAACACCCAGACGGCGCGTGAGGCGCTGACCCTGGCGGCGGCCAAGCTGCCGATCAAGACGCGCTTCGTCGAGCGCATTGCGGAGTAATGGCCATGGCCCAGATGAAGATCGAAGACATCCGCGCGATGAGCCCCGACCAGCAGGATGACGCCATCCTGAACCTGAAGAAGGAGCGCTTCAACCTGCGCTTCCAGCGCGCCACCGGGCAGCTCGAGAACACCTCGCGCCTGCGCGAGGCCCGCCGTGACATCGCCCGGATCAAGACCGTCGCCGCGCAGACGCGCGCGAAGAAGAAGTAAGAGGCTTACGAAGATGCCGAAACGTACTTTGCAGGGCGTGGTCGTCAGCGACAAGCAGGCCAAGACCATCGTGGTGCGCGTCGATCGCCGTTTCACGCACCCGATCTACAAGAAGACGATCCGCCGTTCGAAGAACTATCACGCGCACGACGAGAGCAACCAGTTCAAGCCGGGCGATGTGGTGTGGATCGAGGAATCGAAGCCGATTTCGAAGTTGAAGCGCTGGGTCGTGATCCGGGGCGAACACAAGAAAAGCGCCTGATCTGTTGGCTTTAGCCGACTGACTTCAGGGAAATGTTGAGCGCCGGCTGGGCTGGCGCAAAGAGAAAGAGGACGAGGTGCATCAATGATTCAGATGCAGACCAACCTCGACGTGGCCGACAATTCTGGCGCACGCCGTGTCATGTGTATCAAGGTGCTCGGGGGCTCCAAGCGCCGCTACGCCACGATCGGCGACATCATCGTCGTCTCGATCAAGGAAGCGATTCCGCGTGGCAAGGTGAAGAAGGGCGACGTGATGAAGGCCGTCGTGGTGCGCGTCCGCAAGGACATCCGCCGCGCCGACGGTTCGGTCATTCGCTTCGACCGCAACGCCGCCGTTCTGATCAACAACCAGTCCGAGCCGGTCGGCACCCGTATCTTCGGGCCCGTGCCGCGCGAGCTGCGCGCCAAGAACCACATGAAGATCATTTCGCTCGCGCCGGAGGTGCTGTGATGGCTGCGAAGATCCGCAAGGGCGACAAGGTCGTCGTGCTGACCGGCCGCGACAAGGGCCGCACCGGCGAGGTGTTCGAGGTTCGTCCCGACGCCGGCACCGCGCTGGTGCGCGGCATCAACATGGTCAAGCGTCACCAGAAGCAGACGCAGGCCCAGGAGGGCGGCATCATCTCGAAGGAGGCGCCGATCCAACTGTCCAACATCGCGTATGTCGGCAAGGACGGAAAGCCGACCCGCGTCGGATTCAAGATTCTGGCGGACGGCAAGAAGGTCCGCATCGCCAAGAGCTCGGGAGCTGAGATCGATGGCTGAGACCGCTTACACGCCGCGCCTGCGCGCGGAATATGACGCGAAGATCCGCACGGCTCTGACCGAGAAGTTCGGTTATGAGAACGTCATGCAGGTTCCGCGCCTGGACAAGGTCGTGCTGAACATGGGCGTCGGCGATTCCGTCAACGACCGCAAGAAGGCCGAGACCGCCGCTGCCGAGCTGACCCAGATCGCCGGCCAGAAGGCGATCGTGACCTATTCGCGTATCGCGATCGCGACCTTCAAGCTGCGTGAGAACCAGCCGATCGGCTGCAAGGTCACGCTGCGCAAGGCCCGCATGTACGAGTTCATCGATCGCCTGGTGACGGTCGCGCTGCCGCGCGTCCGCGACTTCCGCGGCCTGAACCCGAAGAGCTTTGACGGCCGCGGCAACTACTCGCTCGGCATCAAGGAGCACATCATTTTCCCCGAGATCGACTTCGACAAGGTCACGGAAGCCCGCGGTATGGACATCACCGTCTGCACCACGGCCAAGACCGACGAAGAGGCGAGGGCCTTGTTGACCGCTTTCAATTTCCCGTTCCGGCAGTGAGACGCTGACCTAAAGCCTCTCAAACGCGGATACCCAGGAGCCAAGCATGGCAAAGAAGAGTTCAGTCGAGAAGAACAACCGGCGCAAGCGGATGGTGAAGAATGCCGCCGCCAAGCGCGAGCGGTTGAAGGCGATCATCGCCGACAAGAAGCTGCCGATGGAGGAGCGTTTCGCTGCGACGTTGAAGCTGGCCGAAATGCCGCGCAACTCGTCGGCGACCCGCATCCGTCTGCGTTGCGAGCTGTCGGGCCGCCCGCGCTCGAACTATCGCAAGAACAAGCTGTCCCGTATCGCGCTGCGCGACCTTGGCTCCAAGGGCATGGTCCCGGGCCTCGTGAAGTCCAGCTGGTAAGGAGGGTCGTTTAGATGTCTACGCACGATCCAATCAGCGATCTGATCACCCGTATCCGCAACGCGCAGATGCGCTCCAAGACCAAGGTCTCCACGCCTGGCTCGAAGATGCGCGAGAACGTGCTCGAGGTCCTCAAGTCCGAGGGCTACATCCGCGGTTACGCCACGCTTGAGCATCCCTCGGGCCGCAGCGAGATCGAGATCGAGTTGAAGTATTTCGACGGCGAGCCCGTCATCCGCGAGATCGAACGCGTTTCCAAGCCCGGGCGTCGTGTCTACGCCTCGGTGAAGAACCTGCCGCGGGTCAACAACGGGCTCGGCATTTCGGTGTTGTCGACGCCGAAGGGGATCATGGCCGACCACAGCGCGCGCGACGCGAATGTGGGCGGTGAAGTCCTCTTCACGGTGTTCTGAGAAGGATTTTTCATCCATGTCACGAGTTGGCAAAAGGCCTGTGGCGGTTCCGTCGGGTGTGACCGCGACCGTCGATGGGCAGACCGTCAAGATGAAGGGGCCGAAGGGCCAGCTTCAGTTCGTCGTCCATGACGAAGTCGAGGTGAAGCTCGAGAACGGCCAGGTCAAGGTCAAGCCGCGCGCCGAGACCAATCGCGCGCGCGCCCTGTACGGCACCGCTCGCGCCCAGGTCGCGAATCTGGTCGAAGGCGTCACCAAGGGCTTCGAGAAGAAGCTCGAGATCACCGGCGTCGGTTACCGCGCCGCGATGCAGGGTAAGAACCTGCAGCTCGCGCTCGGCTACAGCCACGACGTGATCTATCCGATCCCGGAGGGGATCACGATCGCCGTGCCGAAGCCGACCGAAATCACGGTGTCGGGCAGCGACATCCAGCGCGTCGGCCAGGTCGCCGCGGAGATCCGCGCCTATCGTCCGCCGGAGCCCTACAAGGGCAAGGGCGTGAAGTATGTGGGCGAATTCATCTTCCGCAAGGAAGGCAAGAAGAAGTAACGGAGCCGGTCATGTCCAAAGCCAAGGTTACGAATGCCCGGCGCAAGCGGAGTGTGCGGCTGAAGCTGCGCCGCTCCGGTGGCGGCCGTCCGCGTCTGTCGGTGTTCCGCTCGTCCAAGCACATCTACGCCCAGGTCATCGACGATCTGAAGGGCGAGACGCTGGCCTCTGCCTCGTCGCTCGAGAAGGCGATGCGCGACGGCGGCAAGACCGGTGCCGACATCGATGCGGCGAAGGCGGTCGGCAAGCTGCTGGCCGAGCGCGCCGCCGAGAAGGGCGTCAAGGAAGTCGTGTTCGATCGCGGCAGCTACCTCTACCACGGGCGCGTCAAGGCTCTGGCCGACGCAGCGCGTGAGAGCGGGCTGAGCTTCTAACAGAATTTGAGGATTGAGGCGTAAGCCTCTGAAGGATTGGAAAAATGGCAGAACGCGAACAACGTGGTGGACGCGATCAACGCGGCGGCGGACGTGAACGCAAGGAGCGCGAGGAGCGCGACAGCGAGTTCGTCGACAAGCTGGTCCACATCAACCGCGTGGCCAAGGTCGTCAAGGGCGGCAAGCGCTTCGGTTTCGCAGCGCTGGTCGTGATCGGCGACCAGAAGGGCCGCGCCGGCTTCGGTCACGGCAAGGCGCGCGAAGTGCCTGAGGCGATCCGCAAGGCAACCGAGTCCGCCAAGCGCAACCTGACGCGCGTCTCGCTGCGCGAGGGCCGCACGCTGCATCACGACATCGCCGGCCGTCATGGCGCGGGCCGTGTCTACCTGCGTGCAGCTCCGGCCGGTACCGGCATCATCGCCGGCGGCCCGATGCGCGCCGTGTTCGAGACGCTCGGCGTCCAGGACGTGGTGGCCAAGTCGATCGGCTCGTCGAACCCGTACAACATGGTGCGCGCGACCTTCGACGCGCTGAAGCACCAGGATTCGCCGCGTTCGGTCGCAGCCCGCCGCAACATCAAGGTGTCCACTCTGCAGTCCCGCCGTATCGGCGGTGATGCCGAGGCGGCTGCCGACTAACGGAAGCTTTGGAGTAGACTCCCATGGCCAAGGCCGCAAAGACCATCAAGCTCGAGCAGACCGGCAGCGCGATCCGCCGCCATCACTCGCAGCGTTCGACGCTGATCGGGCTCAAGCTCAACAAGATCGGCCGCACCAGCGAACTGCCGGATACTCCGGCCGTGCGCGGCATGATCGAGAAGGTTCACCATCTCGTCCGCATCGTCGACGAGAAGTAAGAAGCGGCGCGCGATCCCGGAAAGCGGGCTACCGGTTTTCGGTGAAGATCGTGCGCAAGACACAAGGAGAAGGGCGATGAAGCTCAGCGATATCGCCGACAACGCCGGCTCGCGCAAGAAGCGTATGCGCGTCGGCCGCGGCATCGGTTCGGGCAAGGGCAAGCAGTCCGGCCGCGGCGGCAAGGGCCAGACCGCGCGTTCGGGCGTGCGTATCAAGGGTTTCGAAGGCGGCCAGATGCCGATGCATCGCCGTCTGCCCAAGCGCGGCTTCAACAACATCTTCCGCGTCGAGTTCGCCGAGATCAATCTCGACCGGCTCCAGGAAGCGGTCGATGCCAAGAAGATCGACGCCGGCAGCGTCGTGAACGTTGAGGCCCTGGTGAAGGGCGGCGTGCTGCGCCGCGCCAAGGCCGGCCTGCGGCTGCTCGGCCGCGGCGAGCTCAAGTCCAAGCTCAACATCGAAGTGCATGGCGCCACCAAGACCGCAATCGCGGCGGTCGAGAAGGCCGGCGGCTCGGTGAAGATCCTCGCCCCTGCCAAGGAAGAAGGCGAGGCGGCGTAACAACTGCGTCATTGGCCCGCGGCTCGCGGGCCTTTACGCATGCGGGACGTGGACTTATCGAAGCCGAGCCCCAGATAATGTCCGGCGTCCGCTAGATAGTAGCCCGGCCGCGGGCATGACGGCGCAACAGGCGGCGGGAGAAAGTCCAAGATGGTCTCTGCAGCGGAACAACTGGCAGCCAATCTCAATTTCGGCGCGTTTGCCAAGGCCGACGAACTGAAGAAGCGCATCTGGTTCACCCTGGGTGCGCTGCTCGTTTATCGGCTTGGGACCTACATCCCGCTGCCGGGCATCGATCCCAACATCTGGGAGCAGGTGTTCCGGTCCCAGGCGGGCGGCATCCTTGGCATGTTCAACATGTTCGCCGGCGGCGGTATCCACCGCATGGCGATCTTCGCGCTGAACATCATGCCGTACATCTCGGCCTCGATCATCATCCAGCTCCTGACCACCGTCTCGCCGCAGCTCGAGGCGCTGAAGAAGGAGGGTGAGGCCGGCCGCAAGACGCTGAACCAGTACACCCGCTATCTGACCGTGATCCTGGCCGCGTTCCAGTCCTACGGCATTGCGGTGGGCCTCGAAGGCGCCGGCAACGTCGTCAGCGAGCCCGGCATGTTCTTCCGCCTGTCCACGGCGATCACGTTGACCGGCGGCACCATGTTCCTGATGTGGCTGGGCGAGCAGATCACCTCGCGCGGCATCGGCAACGGCATCTCGCTCATCATTCTCGCCGGCATCGTCGCCGAGCTGCCCGCAGCGCTCGCCAACATGCTCGAGCTCGGCCGTCAGGGCGCGATGTCGACCGGTCTGATCCTGGTCGTCATCATCATGGCCGTCGCCGTGATCGCCTTCATCGTGTTCATGGAGCGCGCCCAGCGCCGGCTCTTGATCCAGTATCCGAAGCGCCAGGTCGGCAACAAGATGTTCGAGGGCCAGTCCTCGCATCTGCCGCTCAAGCTCAACACCTCGGGCGTGATCCCGCCGATCTTCGCATCCTCGCTGCTCTTGCTGCCGACCACGGTTGCGAACTTCAACGCGGGCAGCGGGCCGGAATGGTTCCAGTGGATCACCACTCAGCTCGGCCACGGCCGTCCGCTGTTCCTGATCATGTATCTGGCGCTGATCGTGTTCTTCGCGTTCTTCTACACCGCGATCGTGTTCAACCCGACCGAGACCGCGGACAATCTGAAGAAGCACGGCGGCTTCATCCCGGGCATCCGCCCCGGCGAGCGCACCGCCGAATATATCGACTACGTGCTGTCGCGCATCACCGTGCTCGGTGCGATCTATCTGGCGATCGTCTGCTTGATCCCGGAGATCCTGATCTCCTACGCCTCGGTGCCGTTCTACTTCGGCGGCACCTCGCTGCTGATCGTGGTCAGCGTCACCATGGACACGGTGGCGCAGGTGCAGGGCTATCTGCTGGCCCATCAGTACGAAGGCCTGATCCGCAAGTCGAAGCTGCGCGGCCGCCGTAGATGAGAAGGGAGCTCGCGCGCCGAATCGCTTTCACGATTGGCGCGCTGCTCCTTTTCCGGCTCGGCACACAGATCCCGGTCGCGGGATTGAACGTTCCGAGCTACTCGCCGATGCTCGACTTCATATCCCGCCTGTCGATCTTTGCGCTCGGCCTCATTCCCTATCTGACTGCGGCGATCCTCATACGGCTGCTGTCCGTGGCATGGCGCGGCCTGAATTCGCTGGAGCGATCGGGTGAGGGCGGCCGCCGCAAGCTGGCGCGTGCCACGCTCGGCCTCACGCTGGGTCTTGCGGCCTTTCAAGCCTACGGTATCGCCTCGGCGTTGACATCCATTCCGGGCCTCGTCAGGGATCCCGATGGCTGGTTCGTGATGACCGCCACGGCCTCGATGGTCGGCGGCGTCTTCGTGCTGGTGTGGCTCAGCGAACAGATCACCCGCCACGGCATCGGCAATGGCCTCGCCCTGATCTTGAGCGTCAGCTTCATCGTCGCCATTCCGCAAAACGTCGTCGGCATTCTGGATCTCGTGCAGAGTGGTGCGATCTCGGGCAATCTCGTGCTCGGCCATGCCGTGTTCTGGATCATCACCATTGCCGTGATCGTGCTTGTCGAAGGCGCACGGCGAAATGTGCGCGTCGAGTTCGGCGCACGTGGCGTCGGCCATCGGCAACTGCCGGCGCGCGATGCCGTGCTGCCGATCAAGCTCAACAGCGCCGGGTACCTGATTCCGGTCACGGTGGCGCCGTGGATCTTCTTTCTGCCGCTGGCCTTTGCCGGCTTCATCCTGGGCGGCGATCACCCCTTGGTCGCCGCGGCCTACCGGCATCTCCAACTGGGGCAGCCGGCGCACATGATCCTCGTGTCGATCGCGGTCTTCGTGCTCGCCTTCATCTACACGGCCTATGTCGTTGATCCCGAAGATACGGCCAAATCCCTGGCGCAGCATGATGGCACCATTCCCGGCGTCGCGCCCGGCGAGGCGACGGCCGACCATCTCGATCGCGTCGTATCATTGACGACAGTCGTCGGAGCCGTCTACCTGACTGTGTTGCAGTTGATTCCGGAGGTGTTCGAGCTTTACGGGATCGGTCTGCCTTATAGTATGATCATCAATGGCGGTGGAGCGCTGGTTGTGGTTTGCACCGCTCTTGATATCAAAACACAGGTGCGCGACGTATCGCTCACCAATCCGGGGGGCGTACGCCGATGAGAATTATACTTCTGGGACCGCCGGGGTCAGGCAAGGGGACCCAGGCGCAGCTCTTGGTGCAGCGCTATGGCATCGTCCAGCTTTCCACCGGCGAGATGCTGCGCGCGGCCGTTGCGGCGGGAACGCCGGTCGGGCTGAAGGCCAAGGAGGTCATGGCCGGCGGCGGGCTCGTGCCTGATGAGGTCGTGGTCGGAATCATTTCCGACCGGATCGACCAGCCCGACGCCAAAAACGGTTTCATCCTCGACGGCTTCCCGCGCACCGTGCCGCAGGCCGAGGCGCTGGATGAGCTGCTGAGGCACAAGCATCTCAAGCTTGATGCGGTGATCGAGCTCCGCGTCAACGAGAGTGCGCTTCTGAGCCGGGTCGAGACCCGCGTCGCCCAGATGCGTGAACGCGGGGAGGAGGTCCGGCTCGACGACACCCCGGAGGTCCTGACCAAGCGCCTGGCCAGCTACCGCAGCCAGACGGAACCCCTGATTCACTACTATTCCGAGCGGCGGAAGCTCTCCACCATCGACGGCATGATGGCCATCGACGAGGTCACCCGCGCCATCCACCGCCAGCTCCTGGCGCTCGGGGCGGTGGAACCCAAGACCCACGCCCGCAGCGCGGCGAAGTCGGCCCCGGCCAAGAAGGCCAAGACCGCCCAAAAGCAGGCCAAGGCCGCCAAAAAGCCGGCAAAAGCGGCTAAAAAGACTGCGAAATCGGCCAAAACCACCAAAAAAGCGGCCAAGAAGGCCGTGAAGGGGACCAAGAAGGCGGCAAAGAAAACGGTCAAAAAGGCAGCGAAAAAGACCGCCAAGAAGGCCGTCAAAAAGGGTGCCAAAAAGGCCGCAAAAAAGGTCACGAAAAAGCGAGCCAAGCGCTAGCAGCGGTTGACGAAGGCCCCTGGAATCCCCTAATAAGCCCCGCATCCAAGTCGGATAGTTTCAGACGATGCCGGGCCCCAGGAAGACCGGGGGTGGGCGTCGTGTTCGCGTTTGTGAACACCTGCCCGAGAAAGCAAGCACTTAAGCCCGATTCCTGACGAGGGATCGGCAACAGGAGAGAAGGCCGTGGCCCGTATTGCCGGCGTGAACATTCCCACCAACAAGCGCGTGCTGATCGCGCTCCAGTACATCCATGGCATCGGCCCGAAGATTGCCGGTGACATCATCGAGAAGGTGAAGATCCCCGAGGATCGTCGCGTCAATCAGCTCAGCGACGCCGAAGTTCTCCAGATCCGCGAAGTGATCGACCGCGACTATCTCGTCGAGGGCGACCTGCGTCGTGAGGTCGGCATCAACATCAAGCGTCTGATGGACCTCGGCTGCTATCGCGGCCTGCGTCATCGTCGCGGTCTGCCGGTGCGCGGTCAGCGCACCCACACCAATGCGCGTACGCGCAAGGGTCCGGCCAAGGCCATCGCCGGCAAGAAGAAGTAATTCGCGCGAATAGGTGAGTGGCGAATGGCGAGTGGTCATCCACTCGCTATTCGCCACTCGCCATTCGCATTTTCAAAGGTGTAGCCGCTGGCATTACGGCGGCGTTTGAGATCTTCAGGAAAGGGACTCAATGGGCAAGGAAGCCACCCGCGTTCGCCGTCGTGAGCGCAAGAACATCGCCTCCGGCGTTGCGCACGTGAACTCGTCGTTCAACAACACGACCATCACCATCACCGACGCGCAGGGCAACACGATTGCCTGGTCTTCCGCCGGCACGATGGGCTTCAAGGGCTCGCGCAAGTCGACCCCGTATGCCGCGCAGGTTGCCGCCGAGGACGTGTCGAAGAAGGCGCAGGAGCACGGCATGCGCACGCTGGAAGTCGAAGTTGCCGGTCCCGGTTCGGGCCGCGAGTCGGCGCTCCGCGCGCTCCAGGCCGCGGGCTTCACCGTCACCTCGATCCGCGACGTGACCACGATCCCGCACAACGGTTGCCGTCCCCGCAAGCGTCGGCGCGTTTGATACGACATTGCGGGCGCATCGGCGGCGCCCGCGATGACTTTTCTAAGAAGCCGCGGGTGCAATCTGCGGCCTTTCTCCAACGCCAGTGTCTGCAACGGCAGTTCGACTGGCCTGTATGGGTGAAACAGTGACGATCCAGAAAAATTGGCAAGAACTGATTCGGCCGAACAAGCTCCAGGTCACGCCCGGCAGTGACCCCTCGCGTTTCGCGACCATCGTCGCCGAGCCGCTCGAGCGCGGCTTCGGCCAGACCCTCGGCAACGCGCTGCGCCGCATCCTGCTCTCCTCGCTCCAGGGCGCGGCGGTGCAGTCGGTGCACATCGATGGCGTGCTGCACGAGTTCTCCTCGATCGCGGGCGTCCGTGAGGACGTCACCGACATCGTGCTGAACATCAAGGACATCTCGATCAAGATGCAGGGCGAAGGCCCCAAGCGCATGGTCGTGAAGAAGCAGGGCCCGGGCGTCGTCACCGCCGGCGACATCCAGACCGTCGGCGACGTCACCGTGCTCAATCCGGACCTGCAGATCTGCACGCTCGACGAGGGCGCCGAGATCCGCATGGAGTTCACGGTCTCCACCGGCAAGGGCTACGTGCCCGCCGAGCGCAACCGTCCCGAGGACGCGCCGATCGGCCTGATCCCGGTCGACAGCCTGTACTCGCCGGTCCGCAAGGTCTCCTACAAGGTCGAGAACACCCGCGAGGGCCAGATCCTCGACTACGACAAGCTGACCATGACGATCGAGACCAACGGCGCGATCTCGCCGGATGACTCGGTGGCCTATGCCGCCCGCATCCTGCAGGATCAGCTCAACGTGTTCGTCAACTTCGAAGAGCCGCGCAAGGAAGTCGCCCAGGAGATCATCCCGGACCTCGCCTTCAACCCGGCCTTCCTCAAGAAGGTGGACGAGCTCGAGCTGTCGGTGCGTTCGGCCAACTGCTTGAAGAACGACAACATCGTCTACATCGGCGACCTCGTGCAGAAGAGCGAAGCGGAAATGCTCCGCACCCCGAACTTCGGCCGCAAGTCGCTGAACGAGATCAAGGAAGTGCTGGCCCAGATGGGTCTGCACCTCGGCATGGAAGTGCCGGGCTGGCCGCCGGAGAACATCGACGAGCTCGCCAAGCGCTTCGAGGATCATTACTAAGCATTTCGTCGTTCCGGGGCGGCTCGCAGAGCCGAACCCGGAACCTCGAGATTCCGGATCGCCGCTTCGCGCCGTCCGGAATGACACCATGGGCGAACGCAGGCAGCCCACCTGAGCAACATGTCCGACGAACCGTCGCGGCAGTTTTAACGTAAGGACCAAACACATGCGTCACGGCAAGGTTCATCGGAAGCTCAACCGAACGGCCGAGCATCGCAAGGCGATGTTCGCCAACATGGCGGCCGCGCTGATCAAGCACGAGCAGATCGTCACCACGCTGCCGAAGGCCAAGGAGCTCCGTCCGATCGTCGAGAAGCTCGTCACCCTCGGCAAGAAGGGCGGCCTGTCGCTCCGCCGCCAGGCGATCTCGGAGCTGCGCGACGTCGACATGGTCAAGAAGCTCTTCGACACGCTCGCGACCCGCTACAAGGACCGCCAGGGCGGCTACACCCGCATCATCAAGGCCGGCTTCCGCTACGGCGACAACGCCGCGATGGCGGTGATCGAGTTCGTCGATCGCGACGTCGATGCCAAGGGCCAGGATTCCGGTCCGGTGCAGGAAAAGGAAGCCGAGGCGGCGTAAGCCACCTCTGCGGATATGGATTGAAAACGGCGCCCTCGGGCGCCGTTTTTTGTTCTTGGAATGCTGCGGATCCGCGAGGCGCTATTCTTCCTTGATCCCCGCCTTTTGGGCGATGTCCTTCATTTCAGCGGTCTCCTTGCCGATCGCTCCCGCCCAGTCGCTGTAACGCGAGAAGCCCGGCTCGAAGCCGACCTTGGCGAAGCGCTCGGCCACCGAGGGATTGTTGATCGTCTCCTCCAGGGTCGCCGACAGCTTGTCGTGAACGGCCGGCGGCAAGCCCTTGGGAGTGACCACGGCGCCCCATGACGCGAAGTCGATATTGCTGTAGCCGAGCTCTGCGAGCGTCGGCACGTCGGGCAGGAACGGCGTGCGCTTGCCCGAGAACACCGCGAGCACCTTGACGGTGCCGGCCTCGATCTGCGGCTTCACGGCGATCACGGTGTCGACGTGGTACTGGATGTGCTTTCCGATGAGGTCGTTCATCGCCGGCGCACTGCCCTTGTAGGGCAGATGGACCATCTTGATCCCAGCGGCCGATTTGAACAGCTCGCCGGCAAAGTGCGAGACGGTTGCGACGCCAAAGGACGCAAGCGACAGCTTGTCGGGATTGGCCTTCGCCTCAGTGACCAGCGCAGCCACGTCCTTGACCGGGTTGTCCTTGTAGGTGACCAGCGCCAGCGTGATCTTGCCGACCTGGCCGAGCGGCTCGAAATCCTTGGCCGCGTCGTAAGGCACGCTTTCCTTCACCGCCGCCGGCAGCGTGAAGCTAGAGTTCGAGCTGAAGAACAGGGTGTATCCGTCAGGCGCCGAGCGCGCGACTTCCTTGGCCGCGATCGTGGTGCCGCCGCCGGGGCGGTTCATGATGATCACGGGCTTGCCGAGCCGCGTCTCCAGCTCGCTGCCGATGATGCGCGCCACGACGTCGGAGGCGCCGCCGGGCGGGAAGGGGACGATCAATTGCAGCGACTTTTCCGGATAGACCGCCTGGGCCGGTGCGGGCGCATTGCCAGCAATCAAACCGAGCACAACCGTCAAAGCCGTTCTTTTCATCGCGTCGTTCTTCCGTTCTTAAGTGAGCAAGAGAATCCCGGATGGCCAAGCAACAATCGTTCCAGCGGCAGTCCGCGGCGCCCAGGGGAGCGCAGGAAAAGTGCCGGGCGCCTCACTGATTGGTGAGCGCCGATTGCGGCCCGATCCGCCGCGTCCGATATCCCCACCATCGACCTGATGGAGACAGTACATGAACATCGACCTTTCCGGAAAGACCGCCCTGGTGACCGGCTCGACCGCCGGCATCGGCCATGCCATCGCCAAAGGCCTTGCCGCCTCGGGCGCGAGCGTCGTGATCAACGGGCGCGGCCAGGACAAGGTCGATGCGGCCGTGCGCAAGCTGGAAGGGACGGGCGCCAAGGTCCGCGGCATCGCCGCCGACGTTTCCACCGCTGCCGGCTGCAAGGCGCTGGTGGCGGCTCTGCCCGAAATCGACATCCTCATCAACAACGCCGGCATCTTCGAGCCGAAGGACTTTTTCGAGATTCCCGACGAGGACTGGGGTCGCTTCTTCGAGGTCAACGTGATGAGCGGCGTGCGGCTGTCGCGGGCCTACATGAAGGGCATGCTCGAGCGCAACTGGGGCCGCATCGTCTTCATCTCCTCGGAGTCCGGGCTCAACATTCCCGTCGAGATGATCCACTACGGCATGACCAAGACGGCCCAGCTGTCGGTCGCGCGCGGCCTCGCGCAGCTCACCCGCGGCACCGGCGTCACCGTCAATTCCGTGCTGCCGGGCCCGACCATGTCGGAGGGCGTCGAGACTTTCGTGAAGGATCTCGCGAAGCAGAACGGACAATCGGTGGATGAAGCCGCCGCCAATTTCGTCAAGCAGCACCGGCCGAGCTCGCTGATCCAGCGTTTTGCGAGTGTCGACGAGATCGCGAACATGGTTGTTTACGTCGCCTCGAAGGAAGCGTCCGCGACCAACGGCGCAGCGCTGCGGGCAGAAGGCGGTATCGTCAACACGATCGCGTAAGAGCCGCCTATGACCGCTTATGTGATTTCCGAAGTCGAGATGCGCGATCTCGATGGATTTGAAGCCTATCGCGTGCTCGCCGCGAAGACGATCGCGCAATTTGGCGGGCGCTATCTCGTCCGTGGCGGCAAGGCCGAGCTGGCGGAAGGCAAGCTTCCGCCGAAGGCCATCGTCATCGTCGAACTCCCGTCGATGGCGAGGCTGAAGGAATGGTACGCCTCGCCGGAATACGCCGAGGCGTTGAAGATCCGCGCCGGTGCGCTGGAGCGGCGCTTGATATTTATTGAGGGCGTGGTGCCAGCCTAGAGCGCCGCAATCGTAGGGTGGGCAAAGCGCAAGCGTGCCCACCACCTTGATTACGCGTGTCGAGGAGATGGTGGGCACGGCGCAAGGGCGCCTTTGCCCACCCTACGAGATCTTCGCTACCACCCCTCCAGCACGATCTTGCCGCGCGACTTGCCGCTCTCCAGAAGCGCATGCGCGCGCTTGAGATTGGCAGCACTGATCGTGCCAAAGGTCTGGTCGAGCGTGGTGCGCAACACGCCCTTGTCGATGAGGTCGGCGACGTCGTTGAGCAGATGATGCTGCGCGATCATGTCGGGGGTCTGGAACGAGGAGCGCGTGAACATCGATTCCCAGTGCACCGAGATCGCCTTGCCCTTGAACGTACTCATGGTGAACTCGGGCGGATCGTCGATCAGGCCGAACCGTCCCTGCGGAGCCATGAACTCGGCGATCGCCCTGTAGTGTTGGTCGGTGAATGTGAGGCTCGCCACCAGCGCGACCGGCGGCAGCTTCAATTTCTCGATCTGCTCCTTCATCGGCTTGCCGTGATCGATCACGGCATGCGCGCCGAGATCGAGGCACCATTTCTGCGATTCCGGCCGGGTCGCGGTCGCGAGCACCGTGAGCCCGGTGAGGCGGTGCGCAAGCTGGATCAGGATCGAGCCGACGCCGCCGGCGCCGCCCGTGATCAGCAGCGTGCGCGGATCGACGCTCTTGCCAGGCACCGCGCCGAGCCGGTCGAACAGCAACTCCCACGCCGTGATGGAGGTGAGGGGAAGGGCTGCTGCCTGTGCGAATGACAGGCTCTTCGGCTTGTTGCCGACGATGCGCTCGTCGACGAGGTGGAATTCGGCATTGGTGCCCTGGCGCAGGATCGAGCCCGCGTAAAACACCTCGTCGCCCGGCTTGAACAGGGTGACGTCGGGACCCACGGCGTCGACGACACCGGCTGCGTCATAACCCAAAATCTTGGTCTCGCCCTCGGGCGGGGCGGCGCGCTTGCGCACCTTGTAGTCGACCGGGTTGGCCGAGATCGCCTTCACGGCGACGCGGATGTCGCGCCCCCCGGGCTCGGGCTTTGCGGTCTCGAAATCGATCAGTGAATTCGCGTCCTCGATCGGGAGCGATTTCTTGTAGCCGACGGCCTTCATGGCGTGTCTCCATCAGATGGCGCGATAGCTTGTGATGTGCGCCTGACCTGCTAACTGTCTCGCTGGCCTCCATTTGGCAAGTACTGTAAATTCGGGGATATAGTCCCTGTTTGGATACTATTGGGAAAATCCGCATGAAACGCCGCAATTTTGCCCGTCGTCCCGGCTGCTCGGTCGAGGCGACGCTGGACCTGATCGACGGCAAGTGGAAGGGCGTGATCCTCTATCATCTGCAGAGCGGAACCCAGCGCTTCGGCGAATTGCGCCGCCGGATGCCCGGCATCACCCAGCGCATGCTCACGAAACAGCTGCGCGCGCTGGAGGAGGACAAGCTCGTCATTCGCAAGGTCTATGCGGAAGTGCCGCCGCGGGTGGAGTATTGCCTCTCCGAGCTAGGCGAGAGCCTCAAGCCTGTGATCGACATCCTCAAGGCCTGGGGCGAGAGCCATCAGCAGCGGCTGTCCTGCGCGCCGCCGCCGGTGGTCGTGAAGAAGCCGAAGCGCGCGGCGTGAGATTGCAGAGAAGCTGACGCTCCAATCTCCGGTGTCGTCCTCGCGAAAGCGGGGACCCATACCCCCAGGGAGAAGTTTGGGCGCGAGCCGGCAACTCCGAGCTTTCGCCAAACTACTCCCTGTGGCTATGGGTCCCGGGCTCGCGCTGTCGCGCGCCCCGGGACGACGAGCGAGAATCAGAATGCGAACTGTGTGCGCATCGCGATGGCGTCGAACTTCGAGCCGACATCGGCAGTCGAGACCGGCGAGGCCTGCCTTGATACCGTGCCATGCAGGTAGTCGAGCATGAAGCGGACATTGCCGTTGACGTACCAGTTCAGAGCGAGCGTGTAGACGGTCTGCCGGCCGCCGGCGATGCCGGTGGCGCTCCCAAGCTGATCGTTGAGATCGAGGGTCGAAAAGCGCCCCGCGATCTCCCACGCGCCCCAGCCGCCGCCTTCGAGCGAGAACGGGTGCGCCGGCTTGACGCCGCTATAGGCTGCATTCGCCGCATTGTAGCTGCGGCTCTCGCCCGTCAGCACGTAGCCGGCCTGTGCATAGCCGCCCTGGAATTTGAGGCTCGGCGCCCCCAGCGGCGGCAGGCCGGTATTGGCGCTGCGATCGATGTTGAACCAGAAATACTCGCCCTGCAGGATCAGCGGTCCGTAGGTGGCGGCCGCTTCGACGCTATAGACCTGTGCGCCGGAGGCATTGGCGATCGCGCCGGTCGTCGCCAGTGCCGTCGGATCGATGCGCAGTTCCGGACGATCGTTCAGCGTCACCGTCTGCGCGCCCGTCACGAGGTTACGCGTCGGTTGGATCAGCCACTCGGCATTGCCGCCGAGATGGACCGAGTAGTCCTTGCCGTTGACGACCTGGCCGGCGACACGGGCGACCGCGCCATACTGTTCGGTGGTGCCGTTCGGCGCAGCGCTCGAGGCGGAATGGATCGCACCCGTGGCGGGACCGGTTACATAGGCGCCAGCCCAGAACACGTCATTGTACCAGCGCGTGCCGATGGCCGAGCGAAAGTCGCCTGCGGCGATGCTGGTGGCGACGACGCCTGCCGAGGCGCGCTCCATGAACAAGATGTCGTTGGAGCTTGTGGCCTCATCGAGCGTGTAGGGGAGGTCCATGATGCCGCCTTCGATGGCCATCTTGCCGCCGAACGGCTTCAATCCCGTGTAGCTCAGATAAGCGTTCTCCACGCCGGATAAGCCGCCGCCCGGGAGCGATCCCGGCGCCGCGCCGCCAAATCCGTCGGACGAGCCGCCGAAATCGTAGATCAATGCAAAGTTCCAGTCGTTGAAGAATTTGCCGGTGACGCCGATGCGCGCGCGGCGGACGTTCTCGCCGCTGTCGAGCTTCTGCGGCACGGTGCCTGCCGTGTTGGGGCGATAGTCATAGCCGCCGACATCCCAGTGGAGGCGGCTGGTGATGGCCACACAGTTCGCCCCGTCGGCGGTGCAGATGGTCGGTCGGTTGTTCGGCATCGTCACGACGACGCCGGATACCGGCGCCGCGCCCTTGACCGGATACGCGGCGTTTGCATTGGCCACCGCGGCCTTCGCCTCCGATCGCGCTTCAGCTTTGGCCTCGGCCTTTGCTTCGGCCTTGGCCTTCGCCGTTGCCGCCGTGTTCGCGGCGGTCTGACTCTGGAGCTTGTCGAGCTTCTGCTCCAGCAACTTCAACTGCTGCTTCAGGAGCGCAATTTCCTGCTCGCTGCTGCTTGCTGATTGGGCCTGGGCCTGCGAGGCCGCCAGCGCGCCGGCGAGACCAATCGCCGTGGCTGCAATTCTTGTCCTGCTCACGTTACGCCTCCATCGTTTGACGAACTTCCCCAAGTCACTTCCACAAGTCGCGAACGGAGAGCCTAGGTGTGATCGATGACTGCCCCGCGACGCTGCGCCCGGTTGCGCGGTTCCCACTGATGCAAATTCGCCGCAACCGAATCCGCTTCTCACCACAATGCTGGATGATGCGCATCATGCCAATGGACAGTCCGGCCAAACTGCCCGATTCGCACGCTGGGCTTGCAGGCCGGACACACCGGGGAAGGGGCCGAATATTGCCGCCCGGCGCCCTTCTATTGGGGGGCGAACGCGCCTATATTCCGGCGTCTTTTCCAAGAGGTAGGAATGTTTCGATCGACCTGGACTGCTGCCGTCGCGGCATTGTGCATAGCCTTTTCGGCCCACTTCAATCCGGCCGCGGCGCAGGACCGTCGGGTCCCGTCGTCGCCGGCCGAGCTGCGGCTGTCCTATGCGCCGATCGTGCAGCGGGTGCAGCCGGCGGTCGTCAACGTCTATGCCGCGAAGGTAGTGCAGAACCGCAACCCGCTGCTGGACGATCCGATCTTCCGCCGCTTCTTCGGCGTGCCCGGCCAGCAGCCCGAGCAGATGCAGCGCTCGCTCGGCTCCGGCGTCATCGTCGATGCCTCCGGCCTCGTCGTCACCAACGTCCACGTCATCGAGGGCGCGGATCAGGTCAAGGTGTCGCTGTCGGACAAGCGCGAGTTCGAGGCCGAGATCCTGCTCAAGGATTCGCGCACTGACCTCGCCGTGCTCCGCCTGAAGGACACCAAAGAGAAGTTTCCGACGCTGGACTTCACCAATTCCGACGAGCTGCTGGTCGGCGACGTCGTGCTCGCGATCGGCAATCCCTTCGGCGTCGGCCAGACCGTGACGCACGGCATCATCTCCGCGCTCGCGCGCACGCAGGTCGGCATCACCGACTACCAGTTCTTCATCCAGACCGATGCGGCGATCAATCCCGGCAATTCCGGCGGCGCGCTGGTCGACATGAGCGGCAAGCTTGCCGGCATCAACACCGCGATCTATTCGCGCTCCGGCGGCTCGCAAGGCATCGGCTTCGCGATCCCCGCCAACATGGTGCGCGTCGTCGTCACCTCCGCCAAGAGCGGCGGCAAGGCGGTGAAGCGGCCCTGGCTCGGTGCAAAATTGCAGGCCGTGACGCCGGAGATCGCCGAGAGCCTCGGCCTGCGCTCGCCGACCGGCGCGCTGGTCGCCAGCGTGGTGTCGAACGGTCCCGCGGCCAAGGCCGGCCTGAAATCCTCCGATCTCATCACCGGGATCGACGGTCAGACCGTGGATGATCCCAACGCCTTTGACTATCGGTTCGCCACGCGTCCTCTCGGCGGCACCGCGCAGATCGACGTGCAGCGCGGCGGCAAGCCGGTCAAGCTGACCGTGGCGCTGGAGACCGCGCCCGATACCGGGCGCAACGAGCTCGTTATTACCGCGCGTTCGCCATTCCAGGGCGCGAAGGTCTCGACCATCACGCCGGCGGTTGCCGACGAGCTGCATCTGGATGCCGACACCGAAGGCGTCGTGATCGCCGATCTCGGCGGCGACAGTGCGGCGGCGAGTGTCGGCTTCCAGAAGGGCGACATCATCCTCGCCGTCAACAATCAGAAGATCAGCAAGACCGGCGATCTCGAGAAGGCCGCGGGCGAGCGCCCGCGGATCTGGCGCATCACGTTGGTACGCGGCGGTCAGCAGATCAACGTTACGCTGGGCGGATGAGTCCGAAGCGACCACAGGAGACGCCAACGCTCTTCGCCGCGGCGGGGCTCGACCACGAGGCTCCGCATCCGCTGCCGGATCGCTTGCGTCCGCGTGCGCTGTCGGAGGTCGTCGGCCAGGATCACATCCTCGGCCCCGACGGCGCGCTGACGCGCATGCTGGAGACGCGCACGCTGGGCTCACTGGTGTTCTGGGGGCCGCCCGGCACCGGCAAGACCACCGTGGCGCGGCTGCTGGCGGACGCCACCGATCTGCATTTCGAGCAGATCTCCGCCGTGTTCTCCGGCGTCGCCGACCTGAAGAAGGCGTTCGATGCCGCACGCGCCCGCCGCGAGATGGGCAAGGGCACGCTGCTGTTCGTCGACGAGGTGCACAGATTCAACCGCGCCCAGCAGGACTCGTTTCTCCCCGTGATGGAAGACGGCACGGTGGTGATGGTCGGCGCCACCACCGAAAACCCGTCCTTCGAGCTCAACGCGGCGCTTTTGTCCCGCGCGCGCGTGCTGGTATTTCGCTCGCTGGATGCTGCCGCGATCGAAAAGCTGTTCGCGCATGCCGAGGAGGTCGAGGGCAGGAAGCTGCCGCTCGATGCAGAGGCGCGCGCGGTGCTGGTGCGCATGGCCGATGGTGACGGCCGCGCGTCGCTGACGCTCGCCGAAGAGGTCTGGCGTTCGGCGCGGGCGGACGAGATTTTCAACGCCGCGCAATTGCAGGACATCCTGCAACGCCGTGCACCGATCTACGACAAGTCGGCCGATGGCCACTACAATCTGATCTCGGCGCTGCATAAGTCGGTGCGTGGCTCCGATCCCGACGCCGCGCTGTATTACCTCGCGCGCATGCTCGATGCCGGCGAGGACCCGCTGTTCCTGGCGCGCCGCGTCGTGCGCATGGCGGTCGAGGACATCGGCCTTGCCGATCCGCAGGCGCTCGTCATCGCCAATGCGGCGAAGGATGCCTTCGATTTCCTCGGCCATCCCGAGGGCGAGCTCGCCATCGCTCAGGCCGTGGTCTATCTCGCCACCGCGCCGAAATCGAACGCGGTCTACACTGCCTTCGGCACGGCGATGCAGGTCGCAAAGCAGGCCGGCTCGCTGCTGCCGCCAAAACACATCCTGAACTCGCCGACCAAGCTGATGAAGTCGGAGGGCTACGGCTCCGGCTACGCATACGACCACGACGCCCCCGACGCCTTCTCCGGCCAGGACTATTTCCCGGAAGCCCTCGGCCGCCAGACCTTCTACGACCCGCCCGAACGCGGCTTCGAGCGCGAGATCCGCAAGCGGCTGGATTACTGGGCCAAGCTGCGCAAGGAGCGGGGCGGCTCGCGCTAGAGGCGGCCATTTCGTCGTGACGAAAGGCCGCTTTTAGGGTACGCAGGCAACCATGAGCCGCCGCATCAAGAGAATGAACCCAAAGCCCCGTTCGCGTGACGAGCGCGATGACGCACGTCCGCATCAGGCGCGCAGCGCGAAGAAGGCCGGACCGCGTCCGGGCGGCAAGCCGGGCGGGAAGCCGCCGCGCTTTGGCGGAGAGCGTGCCGAGCGGCGTGGCCCCGAGCGCGCAGAGCGGCGGCCGCCCAAAGCTGCGCCGGAAAAGGCTGCGCCCGCAAAACCCGTCGAGGCGCTGCTGCCGACCAAGGTACAGACCGTCATCGTCACCGCCGACGAGAACAACATGCGCGTCGACCGCTTCCTCGAGGCGCGCTTTCCCGGCCTGTCGTTCTCCCACATCCAGCGCGTCGTCCGCAAAGGCGAGCTCCGCGTCGATGGCAAGCGCGTCGACAGCAAGGACCGGCTGGAGGAGGGACAGAGCGTCCGCATTCCGCCGCTGAAGCTCGACGCGCCGAAGGCGGTCGGCGAGCTTTCGGAGGCTGCGCAGAAGACGCTCAAGGCGCTCAAGGAGATGACGATCTGGGAGGATGACGACGTCCTCGTGCTGAACAAGCCCGCCGGCCTTGCCGTGCAGGGCGGCTCGGGCATGACGCGGCATATCGATCAGATGCTGGAGGTGATGCGCGATTCCAAGGGCCAGAAGCCGCGCCTCGTGCACCGCATCGATCGCGAGACCTCGGGCTGTCTGCTGATCGCCAAGACGCGCTTCGCCGCCTCGCATCTGACCGGCGCATTTCGTTCGAGATCGGCGCGCAAGGTCTATTGGGCGCTGGTGCCGGGCCTGCCGAAGCCGAAGCAGGGCCGCATCTCGACCTTCCTTGCGAAAGAGGAGAGCGAGGACGACACCATCATGCGCATCGCCCAGCACGGCGACGAGGGCGCCAGCCACGCGGTGACGTACTACGCCGTGGTCGAGACCGCCGGCAACAAGCTGACCTGGGTGTCATTGAAACCGGTGACGGGGCGCACCCATCAGCTCCGTGCGCACATGGCCCATATCGGCCATCCCATCATCGGCGATCCCAAATATTTCAACATCGAGAACTGGGAGCTGCCGGGCGGCCTGCAGAACCGTCTGCATCTGCTCGCGCGCCGCATCGTCATTCCGCATCCGCGCGGTGGCGTGATCGACGCCACCGCGCCGCTGCCGCCGCACATGCAGCAGTCCTGGAACTTGCTCGGGCTGGATGCGAGCCGATTCGACCCGATCGAGAACGCGCCCGAAGAATAGGTCGGTGCTCGCCGTCAGGCCGGTTTTTTGGTCCTCCGCGCGGTACGGCATGGCCGTCCAGCGCCGCGGCTCCATTATTCCTGACGTTGAATAGATTTGACGCTGTCTCCGAAAGTTGTAAGCTGAGGCATATTGCGTATTCAGTGCGGGCGACAACATTTCGGACCGTAGCGACCTCGGTCTGGCAAATTGCGGGCAAGGGCCGCAAGTCCAGATGATGCACGTCGTATTTTGTGTGAGCGATATGGATCTTGCTGGGCTGGATATTTGGCCGCCCGAAGCCCTCGAGCGTTTGAGCGGCAGTTGGATTACGACTGCGGAGCAGGTGGTCGCCATCGCTGCCACGCAGGGCGGGATTTCCGCGCTCGCTGCGCAGACTGAGCTTCCTCGGGATATCGTTGAGCAGTTTGTCGATCGGACGCGCCAGGCGCTGCCGTCCTCGCTTCGCGACAGGTTGTCGCGACCTGCTGATACGTCGCAATTCGGGACCGGCGCGAACCGTCCCCCGGACGAGTCCAAAGACTAGAATTGGTTCTACGCAATCGATTAACCCTCGACGAGGAGGTGTAAAGTGGCTTCATCTCACGACCTTCCTGACTTCGGCGGCAGCCCGCTCGACACGGTGCCCGGTCTTTCCCAAGCGACCATCGACAGCGTCAAGAAATTCGGATTTTCAGACGCAGAGCAAGTGATGGCGGCTCTGGCCGTCCCCACCATCATGGAGAAGATGCAGGCCGCGACCGGCGTATCGGAAGCGCATTTTCAGGAATTCGTCGGGGCTCTTCGGGCCCGGTTTCCAGGAATTGCGGCCGTGGATACCGGACCGATGCCGCTTGGCGCATTGCCGCCGAGCGCCGAGATTGATCAATTCATAGTGGCTCAAGCGGCGCCTCAGATGGCTGCCGACGGACTGCCGCCCTATGTCAATCACGCCGGGAAGATGTCGCCCGGCAAGCAGCAAGGGTCGCGTGGCACCTGCGTTTCGTTCGCGATGACGGCGGTGCACGAATACTACGAGCGGGCGAGCGGCCGTTCCGTTGGCGACTATTCAGAGCAGTTTCTCTACCACGAGACCAAGAAGATCGACGGACGGCCCGATATTTGCGGGACCTGGAGCGTCAAGGCCGCGCAGGTCCTCGGCAGTCTCGGCCAATGCCGCGAGCAGGTATGGCCCTACAACGGCGATCCGCCCTGCAACAACAACGGCGAGGAACCCGCAACCGCAAAGTCGGATGCCGCCGGCCACAAGCTGCCGACCGTCATACTCACGCCGCGCAGCGTCGACGGGATCAAAAGCGCGCTCTTCAATGGCAGCGTCGTTGCCTTCTCAATTCCGGTCTACAACAGCTGGTATCAGTCGGGTGAGACCGCGCGAACCGGACGGATCACGATGCGGATCGGCGACGAGCCGATGAATGGCGGACATGCCATGTGCCTGATCGGATATCAGGATCAGGCCAATGCGCCGGGCGGCGGGTTCTTCATCCTGCGCAACAGCTGGTTCGGAATGTGGGGGACAGACTGTCCCTATGGTTCCGGCAACGGCACGATACCCTACGCCTATATCGCCAACGAGAACTGGGAAGCCGTGACGACTGCGCCGCCTCCGACAGTGTGAGCGGCCTCGTGCGCGGCGAGGAACAACGTCGCGCGCGTCTGGTCCCTGGCGGAACGTGCGCCGAACCATCTAGGGGAGCACCGTGGCTGAGCCGTTGACGGGTATGTCCGACCTCGCCGTTCTCACGGTCACCTTGTTGCCGGGCGGCACGAGGGAGCAATCCTCCGAGCCGTCCGAGACGATGGCGAAGGTAAAGTTCGTCCTCGATGGACTTGGAGACCGAAAATCCTGCACCGTCGCCGCACGCGAGATGGGAATTCCGCGCCGTCTCGAATGGAGCAAGCTTCGCGGCCGCGGCGACTATTCCTTCCGGTTGCCGCCCGATCTGACCGAATGGTTGCACGACAGTGTGGACGAGATCACGCAGTCTGGTTGTGTTCTTTGGCTGCATTTGATCAAGCCGTACGGTTACCTCGGCATGTTTCCCTGGGAAAGATTGCTGGAGCCCGTGCTTCCCTGCGCGATCCTCCGTCTGCCAGACTTTGTGGTCGATCCGCCTCTGCAAACGCCCTCCGTGATCGACATTGCGCTGTGTTGCCAGTTCGGGGGCGGCAATCTGTCGGCCAATGTCGAGCTGCTGGTCGATGCCGCGAAGGCGCTGTCGAATAGCAGCGAAATCCAGCAGGTGAGGGTGACGGCCTTTGCCGACGCCGAAATCTGCAAGGCGCTGTCCCGATCCAACGCGGCCAAAAGCCTTTCGGCATTTTCGTTTCGCGAGATCGACCCCGGAGAATCCGCTTTCACGACCTACATCTTCAATCCGATCGCGAACTTCGGCAACCCGATCCGTGCGTGGCTGGCAGGTCTCGGTAGCGGTGGTCGGGGCACCGGAACGGGATTGCCGTCTAGCAAGGATTTGCTCGCGACCGCGGTAGACCCGGTCAAGAGCCCCTGGCTACGGGCAGTCCGGAAGGCGCTCGGCGGACAAAGCGTTGACGTTGTGCACATCCTTGCCCACGCCATGCTTTCACTCGAAAGCGGCGTGCTGCTGCTCGATCAACCCGACATCAACACGCAAAGCCCAAGCGCACACGCGGTGTCTGCGGAGGAGTTCCTGGCGTTTCAGGCCCAGGTCGGCGCCTGGGCTGTCGGCGTGTCGTCGCCGCCTGACACGTTCTCGGACATGGGGCTGCGGCAGTTCGCAGACAGCCTGGCGCAATTGCGGCCCGGACCACTGCTCTATCATGATGTCGCCTCGGATCTGTCCTGTGGCGAACTCCGCACCGCATTCGCGTTCCTGCTGTCGAAGTCGCCGACGACGCCGCATCGGTCATCGGCGACCTTCGCCTATTGCGAGCCATTCCGGGTGTTTGACGACCGGGTGCCCGACGGGACGCTCGAGAGCCTGAGCCATCGTTATACGCGGAATGAGGCGACGTTTCAGAGCAGCGCCGATGTCCGATCGGCGTTTCAGACGCTGGAGAATGTGCCGGCATGGGCGGCGGCCAGCGAGCGTTTCGTCGATCTCTACAAGAAGCAGTTGGCGGAGCTTTCCAGCAAGGGTGGCACCGGCGCGTCCAGCATGGATCTCAATGAGATCCGCTCGACGCTGTCGCGTCTACAGGCCACGGTCGCAAAGGTCGTGAAAGATCAGGGATCATGACTGAGAGATTGTTGATCGACGTCGGACGCTTCGGCGACGCGTTCTATTGTCAGCTGTCCGGCAAGCAGGATAGCGGCGTGCCTCTCGATCTGGACGCCATCTCCGCCGCTTCGAAGCTCAGCGTGCGGGCGGGGGGCACGAAGATATACGAAGAGCTGTGCAAGAACCGGGAGGTGAAAAAGGCCATCGACCGGGCTCTGGATGGAGAGGCGCAGCCGATCTACATCAATGCCTCGTCAATTCCCGCGCAGGGCATTCGCTGGGAGTCGCTCTGGGCGGGCGATCCGGCGCGCTTCGTTTCGCTCAGCCAGACATCATCGGTTGCACGCATCGCAGGAACGGACACGGCGCGCAATCCAGCCAGGTTCAAGCCACCGATTCGCATCCTCGCCGTGATCTCTGCGCAGGGCCGCCCGGCCGAGCCCGAGTGGGACGAATTGCGCCAGGCGATCGAGTACGCGCAACCGACCGGCTTGCCGATTCAGGTGCATGTCGTGACGGGCGACGCAGCGCTCTACGCGGCGCTTCGCGATGCGCCTGCCGTCAACTGGCTGACATACGCGGCGGTCCCCGATACGGTCGATGCGCTGAGCCTCGAGATCGAGAAATTCAAGCCGCACATTCTGCACTTCTTCTGCCATGGCCAGGTCGACGCGGGCAATGCGTATCTGGAAATTCAGGGGAATGTGGAGGAATTGCAACTCTCGATCAGGGAGCTGACCCAGGTCACCGGTCTGGAAGACGTCTGGCTGGTCGTTCTCAATTCCTGCCTCGGTGGTGCCTCGCTCGAAGGCTATCCGTCCATGGCCTACCGCATCGTGTCGGACGGCAAGGTCCCCTTTGCGATCGGTGCGACCGAAAACGTCGACGTCCGCGACGCCAACCGGTTCACCCGGGCATTCTACAAGCGCCTGCTGTTTTCGTTCGGGAAAAGCGTCGGCGCTGCTGCCGCAAATGACGTGCTGACGCTGGAGTGGCGCCAGGCGCTCTATGCCGCGCGAGACGCGATCAACAAGGCGAACCAAGACACGCCCGAGACGTGCACCGAGTGGATTCTGCCGGTTCTGTTCGAGCATCGGACGCGGTTGCAGCTCATCATGCCGCAGCCGCAAGCGGCGGGTGCGATCCCGCCGGAGTTGGCGGCGCTCCGCTTGAAGATGGCGAGGGAGTTGCTGGCGGCCCTGCCGCCGGATACCAGCGAGGCCACCAAGAACCGGCTGATCGCGGCGATACTCGGCGAGCCCAACGGGTGAGGTCACATCATGCCAGTCGTTCCGAACCTGCCGGCGTCTGTCACCATCAATGCCTGGACGGGTGAGGCCGCGGACAGCACTGGAGCCCTCGCGGCCGTGACCAAACCGTGGGCCACGGTTCCTGCGCCGAAGTCGATGATGGTGTTGGCGGCGGAAATCCCCGACATGCGGGATTGGGCCCATGACAAGGTCGGTTGGGGCCTGGTCATGGAGCATCGCCAGAATGTTTCCGTGGCCGACAATTGCGCCCTTGCGGGAATGCCTGAAGCCATCAAGGAACTCCGCAAATTTCGCCAGGGCGTCGTGCTGGGATGGAGTCCGGAATGCGGCACCAAGAATCTGATCCGCTACCTCGAGGACGGCACGACGAAGAACGTCAAGATCGGCAGCGATGTCAAACGGGGCAAGGCGCCGGATGCCTTGCCGCATTACCTCCTCATCCTTGGCGGTCCGGCAAAAATACCCTGGAAGGTGCAGTATACGCTGAATTTGTGTGCGGCGGTGGGGCGGCTCGACCTCGACGGTGCCGGACTTGAAAACTACGTTGCCGCCGTCGTCAGCAACTGGACCGGGACCGGAACACCGCTCGAGGTCGCCAACTGTCTTTTGTGGAGCGTCAATCGGGGCGGCACGGACATCACGGCGCTGATGCAGACGACCGTCGCCGGTCCGGTGTTGGAAGCTCTGCAGGGGGACGATGACATCGGTGCGAAGGCGCGGTTCAGGTTCGGCGAGGATGCGACGCACGCCGAGCTCAAGAAGATGCTGTCGACCAACAAGCCGGGCCTGGTGGTCACGACCAGTCACGGCCGAACAGGGCCGCTCGGCGATCAGGCCGCGATGCGGCGCGACCTCGGTTTGCCGGTCGACAGGGACAACATGATCTGTGCGCCGTCCGATCTGCTCGACGCATGGGAGCCGAACGGAGCCATCTGGTACGCACATGCGTGCTGTTCGGCCGGCTGCGACACCGGGTCGGTCTTTGCCGACCTGTTCAAGCCGACTGCGTTGTCGAAGACGCTCGAACGCATCGGAGAGCTGGGCGCCCAATCCGCTCCGTTACCGGTGGCGCTGCTCGGCGCCAGGAAGCCGTTGCGCGCGTTCATCGGTCACGTCGAGCCGACCTTCGATTGGACGCTGATCAGCGACGACATGGCGCAGCCGCTCACCTCGTCGATCAAATACGCGCTCTACGATAATCTGTTTGAAAAGAACCCGATGACGGTCGGCGGCGCATTCGATAGCTACTATCGGCAAGTCGGTTCGCTCTTCAACGAGCAGGATATGGCGCTGGCCGGCCTTCAGCGTTTTGTGCCGGGCGCCGAGCAAGCAGCACTGCGCGCGCGCCTGGGGGCGCTCGATCGCCGAAGCCTGGTCATTCACGGCGATCCGGCCGTCGCGCTGCCTGCGCTTGGCGTACAGCAATAGCTCAATTCCGGAACTGCTCCAGAAACATCCGCAAGCTGTCGTGCGGGCTCTCGACATCGGTGATCAGCCAGCCCTCGGGCCCGTTGACCAGGACGAAGTTCAGCACCACCCGGCGGCCGTGATTGTCGAAATTCGCCGCGACATAGGTCTTGTCATATTGCCTGCGGACGACCGCGATCGCGACCGGGCCGAGCTTCCAGCTCGGGCTCTGCACCAGGAAATCATAGGGCTCAACCCTTGGCGTGCTCCAGGCCTTGCGCAGGGGCAGATCGAAGAACTGGCGGGCGGTCCCGGCATCGCGCGGCAGGCCTTTTGACAGCTCCGGCACGCCTTCGCCGTAATGGGCGTAGACGTTGCGGACCAGCGATTCCGGGGTGCGGAAGCCGGCCTCCGCCGCGGCCAGCCAAAGTCCTGCCAACAGGGCCCCAATGCCCGCAAGTTCCCTCATGCCCGCCGCTCGCTTTATCGGCCGCCGGTCTTACTTTAAGAAACTAGCATCCAGCGACCGGAACCGAAAACTCACATGCGCGAATTGTTCGAAGAAGCAGCAGGCCAGCCCCTGCCGGATCCACGGGAATCGGCGCGTCAGTCCACGCGCACGCCGCTGCGCAAGCGCTTCTATCAGGAGGTCGGCGTCACTGATGCCGAGGGCAGCTTTGCCATTGCGCTCGACGGCAAGCCGATCCGCACGCCCTCCGGCCGTCAGGTGGTGATCCCCGCGCGCGCGCTGGCCGATGCGGTGGCCGCCGAATGGGCGGCCCAGGGCGAGACGATCGACCCCGTCACCATGCCGCTGACGCGGATCGCCAACAGCGTGGTCGAGGGCGTCGTCGACCGCGTCGAGCTCGTCAGCGACGACCTCGCAAAATACTTCGAGTCCGACCTGCTGTTCTATCGCGCCGGCCATCCCGAGGGGCTGGTCGCCCGCGAGGCCGCGCACTGGGACCCCGTGCTGTTCTGGGCCGCGGAGACGCTGGGGGCGCATTTCATCCTGTCCGAGGGCGTCATGCACGTGAAGCAGCCGGACGAGGCGCTGAAGGCGGCGCGGGCCGCACTGCCCGGTGATCCCTGGTCGGTCGCCGCGCTCCACATGGTCACGACCCTGACCGGCTCGGCGCTGTTGGCGCTGGCGCTGGCCCACGGCGTGCGCGATGCGGACCAGGCCTGGGCCGCCGCCCATGTCGACGAGGACTGGAACGCCGAGCAATGGGGCGTGGACGAGGAGGCGGCCGCCCGCCGCGCCGCCCGTCTGAAGGATTTTGAGGCCGCCGTGACGGTTCTGACGGCGGTGAAGTCGCCGGCCGTCCAAGGTCCTTAACGACAGGTTTACGAGGGGGCCTTAGGGTGCGGGCTCGCGTTTCCCGAGCCCCCTGAGATGCCGACGCCGATAAGCTCGATCGTTCCCGTCAGTGCCGCCAGCCCTGTGGCTGATGCGACGACGCCGGATCTCGTACTCCAGGCCGGCAGCGTCGTCGATGCCAGGGTGGTCAGCGTGCTCGCCGACAATCTGGTGCGGATCGCGATCGCCAATCTGTCGATGGACGTGATGTCGGAGGTGGCGCTGACGCCGGGGCAAAACCTCCAGCTCGCGGTGTCGCAGAACGACGGCACGATCCGGCTCGCCGTCATGGGTGCAGGCGAGGCGGCGGCCGATCAGGTCACGCTGACGCCGCGCGCGGCGTCTCTGGTGGACAGCCCGCCGCTGGCGCCCACTGCGAGCGCACCACGCAACACGCTGACGCCGTTGGAGCAGGTCGCCGTCACCGCCGCCTCGGCCGAGGCTGTGACCAAACAGGGCAGCCAGGCGCCGCTGTTCGCCAATCTGGCTTCCGTGGTGACAAGCAGCGATTTGCCGGCAGGATTGAAGCAGGCGGTGCTGGACGTACTGGCGCAGCAGACGCCACTCAATACCGCGCTTGATAGCGGCGATATCGAATCCGCATTCCAGAAGTCCGGGCTGTTTCTCGAGGCTTCATTGGCCGCAGGTACAACGCCGTCCTCAGGGGCAATCCCGGACTTGAAGGCCGCGCTGCTGGTGTTGCGCCAGACATTGACAACGCTCGAGACCGGCGTGCCTCAGGCGCCGACGCAACGCGCCGCGCTGCCGACGAGTGCGGCGGCCACGACGCAGACCGCAGCTCCCGCGGTTCAGCCGGCAGGTGAGACCGCGCAGGCAGTGCTGCCGTCGCCCGATACGGAGATCGCCCAACCGACGCAGTTGTCGCGCGGCGCGCTTGCCGCCGCCGTGCTGGCGGAGATGGCGGGCGGCAATCCGCAAGCCGCGGTGCCGCGAACCATGTCCGCAGGCCTTGCCGCGAGCCTGCTGCAAGAGGTCACGCAAAACCTGCCGCGCATGCTCGGCAATGTGCCGGGCTCCAACAAGGCCGTGCCGGATGGCCACATCTTCGAGGCCGCGGCGCGCGCGACCACACCACCGCCGTTTCGCGGCGCGCTGCCGGCGCCGCAGGCTGTCGCAGCGCCGTCGCTCGCACCGGATACGCCGCTGGCCGCGACCGTGCATCGCCTGCTCGATGACACCGATGCCGCGATAGCGCGGCAGACGTTGCTGCAGGTCGCCTCGCTCCCCGATCGCACCGATGCCAGCGGTCACCGCATCGATCCGGCCGTGCCGCAGTGGAATTTCGAGATCCCCTTCGCGACCCCGCAGGGCACCGCGATGGCGCAGTTCGAGATCTCGCGCGACGGCGGCAGTGAATCCGCCGATCCCGCCAGGCGCGCCTGGCGTGCGCGCTTCACGCTCAATGTCGAGCCGGCAGGCCCGGTGCACGCGCTGATCACGCTGAACGGCGACAAGACCTTCGTGCGGATGTGGGCGGAGCGGCCGGCGACCGCGCAGCAGCTCCGCGCCGGCATCGGCGAGCTCACTCAGGCGATGACGAAGGCCGAGCTCAAGCCCGGCGACATCGTCGTGCGCGACGGCACTCCGCCGCAGCCGGCGCCGGCCCGCGCCGGCCACTTCCTGGACCGCGCCACATGAGCGACCCGTCCAAGCTCGCGATCGCGCTGCACTACGAGAAGGGTTCTGGCGCGCCCGTCGTCGTCGCCAAGGGCAAGGGCACGATCGGCGAAAAGATCGTCGAGATCGCGAAAGCCAACGACATCCCGATCGAGGAAAACGAGATCCTGGCCGGCGCGCTCTCCAAGGTCGAGCTTGGCGACGAGATTCCGCCCGACCTCTACAAGGCCGTCGCCGAAGTGCTGGTGTTCGTGCTGCGGCTGTCGGGCCGGGGGCGGTAGAAACCACCTGTCATCGTTTCACCACGTAGCGGCGGCATGGTCGCGGCCACCTTCATCATTTACCGGATCCCTCCCTTGCTCACCCGCCGCTCCACCCTCGGCCTTCTCGCCGCAGCCGCCACATTGCCGTCACGCGCGCTCGCCCATGTCGCGCCGCCGCGCAACGAGATCCGCGATAGTCTTGCCAAACGCTTCACCGACCTCGGCACATCAGGCACCTTCGTCGGCTACAAGGTCGAGGACTATCTGATCGTCGCCAGCGACAAGGAGCGCTCGGGCGAGGGGAGGCTGCCGGCATCGACGTTCAAGATTCCGAACTCGTTGATCGCGCTCGAGACCGGTGTCGTCACTGATCCCGACAAGGACGTGTTCCCCTGGGACGGTGTCAAGCGGCCGATCGAAGCCTGGAACAAGGACCACACGCTGCGCAGCGCCATCGCGGTGAGTGCGGTGCCGGTCTATCAGGAGATCGCGCGCCGCATCGGGCAGGAGCGCATGCAGAAATATGTCGACGAATTCGACTACGGCAATCGCGACATCGGCGGCGGCATCGACCAGTTCTGGCTCACCGGGAATTTGCGCATCGATCCGGTCGAGCAGGTCGATTTCGTCGACCGTCTGCGCCGTCGCGCGCTGCCGATTTCAAAGCGCAGCCAGGACATCGTCGCCGACATCCTGCCGGTGACCAAGGTCGGCGATAGCATCATCCGCGCCAAATCAGGGCTGCTGGGTGCCGAGCGCGGCGAACCGTCGCTCGGCTGGATGGTCGGCTGGGCCGAGAAGGGCGAGGCGCACACCGTGTTCGCGCTCAACATGGATTGCAAGGAGCCGCGCCTCGTCGGCGAGCGCATGCCGCTGACGCAAGCCTGCCTTGCCGAGATCGGTGCAATTTGATCCGGATGACGTGATGGCCGAGGAGATTGTGCCGCCGGACAAGCAGGCGCCCGGCCGGCTGCAAGCCTCGTAATTGCGAGCGCGGCTCTCTCCACGCGTCATTGCGAGCGCAGCGAAGCAATCCAGAATCTTTCCGCGGAGAGACTCTGGATTGCTTCGCTGCGATCGCAATGACGGAGTATGTTGCGCCTGCGTCCCGAACAGGCGCGCCTATCCCGGCTTGAACCGCGCCTGCAGGAACTTCTTCACCGGAGATATTCAGTCGGCACGCGAGCCGGCTTCAGCCCTTGTCTGCTGTCTTCTTCGCCGTCAGCGCCTGGTCGATGGCGAAGCCGCCGATCTCGCTCATCGCCTGCGAGATCACGTCGCCGCGTCGCGCAAAGCCGCTGGAGAGATAATCGAACTGCGTCCGCGCCAGCCTCAGCACCTCGATCGGCACCGAGACCACGGTCTCGTTGAAGCTGTCCACGGAGGCGCGCAAGCTGTCGAGCTCACCCGTGAGCTTGACGATATGGCTCTCCGCATGCTGCATCAGGCCGAGCAGCTTGTTGCGTTCGGCATCGAAGGCGGCGCGCTCGGCGGTGGCCGCTGCGGTCACTTCCGCAAGCTGCGCGCGCAGCGCCTCGATCTGGTTGACCATGGCATCGGAGGCGAGCTCGGCGGCCTCGCGAAACTCGTTGTTGCGAGTGCTCTCTTCCTGCTGCTCGTAGTAAAGCCGCTCGGCCGTCATCGCCCGCCGGCTCAGCGACTCGATCATGCTGGCTGCACGCAGCAGCATCTCGCCGTTCCGTCCCGACACCATGCTGGCCATGCGCCGCAGGAAGTCGATGGTTTCGGACGATGGGTTCGGCGGCAGTGGGACGACCGTCGCGGACATGGGGGATGCTGGAGCCAGGGCATGATGACCGCCGCCGTACCGACTGGGCTCACGCAACATTCGGCGCCTGATCGCAAGCCTTGAAGCAAGCCTGAATCGGGCCGCGGGGTCAACTGCCGGGTGTGGCAAATACAGTTTCGTAGCCCGGATGAGCGTAGCGACATCCGGGATTCACGGCACGAGCCGTCCCCCGGGTGTCGCTTCGCTCACCCGGGCTACGCAGTCAGCCGAACCCAGCTCAGGCATCCTTCTGCCGCCCGATCCGACCGAGATGGGTGAAGCCGAACCCGGCGGAATATTTCAGGCCGTAGCCGAGCGCCCGGTCGATGCCGATATGAGCGAGCCAGATCAAGGCGATGGACAGCGTGAGGGGCGAGGCGAGGCCGAAGCCCAGCGTCAGCAGCGCCACCGGCGCCATGTAGCTGTGGGCGGCGTTGTAGACCATCGCGCCGAACCTGGCGTCGGACAGGTATGCCAGGAAGCTCAGATCGGGGACGAAGAACAGCAGGGCAAACACCAGCCACGACCCGTCCCAGGCCCAGTACAGCATCACCATGCCCACAAACAGGGTCAGGCCCTCCAGCCGCAGCAGGATGTTGACGCCGCCCGTCGCAGCGCCCGTCTCGGCCGTTCCTTCAGTCATGCTCGCCTCCCGGACAAAACTTTGTAATTCCTTGCGCTTTCCCGCTACGGCAAGGCAGCCCTGCGACGGCGAAAGCGGCTTTCCGGGCCGCAAAATGCCGTGTTAGAATCCCGCATCACTTAAGAACTGGCGGGAGCAAATGAAACATATCCTGGACGCCCTTGAAGATCGTCGTGCCGGCGCAAAGCTCGGCGGCGGGGAGAAGCGCATCGAGGCGCAGCACGCCCGCGGCAAGCTGACCGCGCGCGAGCGCATCGAGCTCTTGCTCGACAAGGGATCGTTCGAGGAGTTCGACATGTTCGTCGAGCACCGCTCCACCGAGTTCGGCATGGAGAAGACCAAGGTGCCCGGCGACGGCGTCGTCACGGGATGGGGCACCGTCAACGGCCGCAAGACTTTTGTCTTTGCCAAAGACTTCACGGTGTTTGGCGGCTCGCTCTCGGAAACGCACGCGCTGAAAATTACAAAACTCCAGGACATGGCGATGAAGGCGCGGGCGCCCATCATCGGCCTTTATGACGCGGGCGGCGCCCGCATCCAGGAGGGCGTCGCCGCGCTCGCCGGCTATTCCTACGTGTTCCGCCGCAACGTGCTGGCCTCGGGCGTGATCCCGCAGATCTCCGTCATCATGGGCCCCTGTGCCGGCGGCGACGTCTATTCGCCGGCGATGACCGACTTCATCTTCATGGTGAAGAACACCAGCTACATGTTCGTCACCGGCCCCGACGTGGTGAAGACCGTCACCAACGAGGTCGTCACGGCGGAAGAGCTCGGTGGCGCCTCGGTCCACGCCACGCGCTCCTCGATCGCGGACGGCGCCTTCGAGAACGACGTCGAGACGCTGTTGCAGATGCGTCGCCTGATCGACTTCCTGCCCTCGAACAACACCGACGGCGTGCCGGAATGGCCGAGCTTCGATTCGATCGAGCGTCTCGACGATTCCCTCGATACGCTGATCCCCGACAATCCGAACAAGCCCTACGACATGAAGGAGCTGATCCTGAAGGTCGTGGACGAGGGCGACTTCTTCGAGATCGCGGAAGCTTTCGCCAAGAACATCGTCACCGGCTTCGGCCGCATCGCCGGCCGCACCGTCGGCTTCGTCGCCAATCAGCCGATGGTGCTGGCCGGCGTGCTCGACAGCGACGCCTCGCGGAAAGCGGCACGCTTCGTCCGCTTCTGCGACGCCTTCAACATCCCGATCGTCACCTTCGTCGACGTGCCGGGCTTCCTGCCCGGAACCGCGCAGGAATATGGCGGCCTGATCAAGCACGGCGCAAAACTGCTGTTCGCCTATTCGCAGTGCACCGTGCCGCTGGTCACCGTCATCACCCGCAAGGCCTATGGCGGTGCCTTCGACGTCATGGCCTCCAAGGAAATCGGCGCCGACATGAACTACGCCTGGCCGACCGCCCAGATCGCGGTGATGGGCGCCAAGGGCGCGGTCGAGATCATCTTCCGCTCCGACATCGGCGACCCCGACAAGATCGCCGCGCGCACCAAGGAATACGAAGACCGTTTCCTCTCGCCCTTCATCGCCGCCGAGCGCGGCTACATCGACGACGTCATCATGCCGCACTCGACGCGGAAGCGGATCGCGCGGGCGCTGGCGATGCTGAAGGACAAGAAGACGGAAATGCCGGCGAAGAAGCACGACAATTTGCCGTTGTGAGGACGCGTAGCCCGGATGAGCGCAGCGACATCCGGGTTCTTCGTCCAAATCCCGCATGTCGCTATGCTCATGCGGGCTACAGGTTCCTTCTGATTTGGCATCCTCAATCCAATGACCGAAGATGACCCGACCGACGAAATCTCCGACATCGAAGACCGGATTGAGCGGCTCGCCGAGATCGCCGAGCGCTGCCGCAAGTACATCCTGGCGTCCAAGATCGCGATCGGTGGCGGGGCAGCGCTGCTGTTGGTGACGATCCTCGGCCTGTTCGGATTTGGTCAGACCGCAGCACTCGGATCGATCGCCCTGGTGCTGGGCGGAATTGTCTCGCTCGGTTCGAATATCAGCACGCTGCGGCAGACGGACGACGCCATCAGCGCTGCGGAGGCGCGACGATCGGCGTTGATCGGCAGCATCGACCTCAGGGTCGTCGCCGATACGCCGCTGAAGCTGGTGTGACGCGCCGGCCGTTCGGCACCTCTGTTCACTGCTCCAGCTTCGCCCGGTTTCCCTCGCTTCGCTGCCAGCGGCTTCCGGCGCGAAATCGGCTATCTCTGGCCGCTTGCAATTGCCTTCTGGTGGCCTACCATGAACGGCGTTGGGACCTTGAAGGAGCGCAGCCATGGAACTCACCGTGGTGCCGATCGTCAAGCCGGACGCAACCAACTTCATCTTCGGCCAGTCGCATTTCATCAAGACTGTGGAAGACCTCCATGAGGCGCCGGTGGGCGCCGTTCCGGGCATCCGCTTCGGGCTGGCCTTCTGCGAGGCCTCCGGCAAACGGCTGGTGCGCTGGTCGGGGAACGACGAAGCCGCGATTGCGCTTGCACGCGACAACGCAACGGCCATCGGCGCCGGCCATACATTCCTGATCTTCCTGGGCGACGGATTCTTTCCAGTCAACGCGCTGGCTGCGGTGCGCGCGGCGCCGGGGGTCTGCCGCATCTACTGCGGCCAACCCCACACAAGTGATCGTCGCGCAAACGGAGCAGGGCCGCGGCGTGCTCGGGGTGGTGGATGGCGCCTCACCGGTGGGTGTCGAAACCGACGAGGACATTGCGTGGCGGAAAGACCTGCTACGAAAGATCGGCTACAAGCTGTAGCGGGTGGTTTCCGGTGATCGGCCGAATCCATTCGTTGCGCTCAGCGGTCGACGTGAATTGTGTACCTCTTGTAGAGCGCACGATCATGAAGGCCTTGCTGCTCGTGTTTGCCATGGTTGTCCTGCTCGTGCTTGCCATGGCTGTCGTCGCGCGGGAAGCGACCGCGCAGGACGCATCACAGGACACACAATGCGTCCGCGAGCGCGCCGCCATGGTCGAAGCCATCCGGGCCTACGCCCGGTCCGCAGCCAGTGTCTTGGGACAGCAAGGCCTGTCGGAGAGGGTCCTCGAGGCCATGGCGCAAACGAAACGCCACCTGTTCATCCCTGAGCAATCTTGCTCTATCGCGTACGCCGATAGACCGATACCGATCGGCCTCGGCCAGACCATATCGCAGCCGTACATTGTGGCCTTGATGACCCAGTTGGCCGAGGTCGCGCCCGATCACGTTTTGCTCGAAGTCGGTACCGGTTCGGGTTACCAGGCCGCCATCCTTGCGCAGCTCGCGCGAAAGGTCTGCAGCATCGAGATCATCCCGCAATTGGCCGAGACCGCCGCGAAAAGACTAAGAGACCTCGCGTATGACAACGTGAACGTCAGGCTGGGCGACGGCTACGACGGCTGGCCCGAATGCGGTCCTTTTGACGCCATCGTCGTGACTGCCGCGCTCGGGCAGCCCCCGTCGCCGCTGATTGAACAGCTCAAAGTGGGTGGCCGTCTCGTCATGCCGGTGGGACCCGGTTACACCACTCAGCAGCTCACGGTCGTCGAGAAAATCGCCCCCGGCAAGACGACGACGCGCGGCGTTGCGCTCGTCCGTTTTGTCCCCTTTACGCGTTCGCAAAACTAGAAGCTAGGGTGGAATAGGTTGAGCGCGTAGGGTGGGTTTAGCGAAGCGTAACCCACCAATTTTGTTGAGGCGGACATTGGCGGATTGCGCTTCCGCCTTCGCTCTTCGAGCTTCGGCGGACAAGTCGCTAATCCACGCTACGAGCGCGCCGCATCCGCCGCGGCGAAATGCGCCATCTGATCGGCGTGGGCCTTGGCGAAGGCCGGGCGGGCCGTGGCGCGCGCGAGATAGGCACGGCAGGCCGGATGCTCCGTCAATCCCTCGAAACGATCGACGGGACGCAGCACGTCCGCCATCAGGATGTCGGCGACGGAGAAGGGGCCTGCCAGCCATTCACGCTCCGCCAGCACCGTCTCCATGCGCTTGAGACGGAGTTTTAGGAAGTCCTCGACGAACTTCACGGCAGGCGAGCCGTCGTCCTTGCCGGTGAATTTGAAGAGCGCCCATGGCAGGCTGGCCATCTCCACCGAATTGAGCGCGGCGAACACCCATTTTGTCGCCTCGCTGCGGCCGCGCGGATCTGATGGCATCAGCTTCGCGCTGAGCGCGCCGAGATGCAGCAGGATCGCGCCGCTCTCGAAGATCGAGAGGTCGCCGTCGGTCAGCCACGGCACCTGACCGAACGGCTGGTGCGCAAGGTGCGCGGCGCCGCGGTCGTCGAACGGCGTGCTCGCGACGCGATAGGGCAGGGACGCTTCTTCCAGCGCCCAGCGCACGCGAAGGTCGCGCACGAGGCCGCGCGGCATTTCGGGAACCCAGTCGAAGGTGGTGAGGGTGAGGTCGGGCATGTGGGGCCTCCATGCTGTCTTAAGCATAGGACGAATGAGGGGCGGGCGTTCCGACAGCGGACGATGTTTTTTCTCCACGGGCAGATATCGTAGGGTGGGCAAAGGTGCTCTTGCGCCGTGCCCACCATCTTTTGGCCGGCGCAGGAGTGGTGGGCACGCTTCGCTTTGCCCACCCTACGACAGCTGCGCTTCGCGCATCCGCGAGGCTGACCCACTCAACGATCGCAACTTCCCTTGACCGGCGCGACTGCAACCGCATGTCGCTACGCTCATGCTGGTTACGAAGCTGTCCACTTCGCAACGAATCTGAATGCGCGATTCAGCTTTGGTTCATGTCGTGTCCGCGACACTTCCTCCGCATCACTAGCGCGATAGCCCAGAGGACATGTCATGGAGCGCCGGAACTTTTTGAAACTTGCATTGGGGATGACGGCGGGCGCCGCCGCCTTCGCCGCGACCGCGCAGGCAGCGCCCTTGTCACCGCAGCCGGTCGGCGGTCCGTCGCGCATGCCGGAAGGCAATCCCGACGCTCATCCCGCCGTCACCACCAGCGAGGAAGCCGCGCAGCTGAAGCCTGAACAGGTGCACTGGCACGGCCGTGGCCATCATTGGGGCTGGCGCCGCCGTCACTGGGGTTGGCGCCGCCGGCGCTGGCATCGCCGCCACTGGTAAGCTTCGCGCCAGCCAGGCTTTGGGCGGGGATCGCGATCGCGGTCCCCGTTTTGATTCGTGGCTGTTGCATGACCCCGCCGATGGCCTGTTTGGAGGTCTTCAAAAGAAACGGCCGCGCAGGCTTTCGCCGCGCGGCCACTTTGTAAATGCGAAAAGACGAGATCAGAACGGACGGCAGCGGCCGGCGTACCAGCGGAAACCATAGGGGCACACGCGGGCGCGCGGCACGACAACGACCGGCGCGGGGGCGACCACGACGGGGGCGGGGCGCACAACGACCGCACCGCGCATCGGGCGGCAGCCGCCATAGCGGCCGGGGTACCAGCCCGGGCCGCAACCGCCGGCGGCGCTGGCCGCCTCGCTGAAACCGACGACCGCGCTCGCGAGCATGGCCGCGGCGAAGAGATATTTCATTTGATCTTCCTTCTCGTCCTTGGGGCAGATTGTTTGGGGCAGATTCTTGGAGGACACGGCGCTTGTGCCGCACAATGAATCAAAAGACACGATTCGACACGTTAAACTTGCAACATGCCGACACGTCGCGATCCAAACCTGCCAATCATGACCTGAATGCGGCATGAACGTTCCCCGCATCCTGCCTCAGGCGACACTCAGCCGTCGCTAGCGGCCGAGAAAGCCCAGCACCAGCTCGCGATACTTCTCCGGCGCCTCCAGGAAGACGAGATGCCCGGTGTCGGGGATCACCTCGGCCCGCGCGTTCGGCATCTTCGCGGCGAGCTGCTTCGCGAGCTCGGCGTTCTGCCCCATCTTTGCGCGCAGCGCTTCCGGCGCGAGCGGCCGGCCCGGCGCGTTGTGGTCGTCGGCGCCCATGATGAACAGCGTGGGCAGCGCGATCAGCGGGATCTCGTGCGCGACCGGCTCGCGATAGATCATCTGGCCGGAACTGACGAAGGCGCGAAGCCAGCGCGGATAGTCGGGGCTGCCCTTGATGTTGAAGCGGGCGTCGATGAAAGGCGTGATCGCATCGCCCGGCAGCTTGATCGCGTAGTTGGTCTGCAGCTGCTTGCGATAGCCGTCGGCGGTGAGCTTGTCCTCGGTCTCGATGATCTTCTCGGTCGGCGTCGGCGGCACGTAGAGGCGGTAGTCTTCGAGTCCGATCGGAGCGGTCAGCACCAGATGGGCGACACGGTCGGGATAGGCGCGGGCGATGCGCACGCCCAGCATGCCGCCGAGCGAATGCGCGACGATCTCGGTTTTGTCGATCTTGAGATGATCGAGCAGCGCGATGGTGTTGCGCGCCAGATTGTCGAAATGCAGCTCGCCCACAGGCTTGGAGGATTTGCCGAAGCCGATCTGGTCCGGCACCACGACGCGATAGCCCGCCTCGCTCAGCATCTTGATGACAGGCACCCAATAGCTCGACGGAAAATTGCGCCCGTGCAGCAGCACCACGGTGCGGCCGTTCGGCCGCTCGGGAGCGACGTCCATATAGGCCATGCTGAGCTGCTCGCCGTCATTGACGACGGGGAGCAGGTGCACGGGATAGGGATAGGCAAAGCCTTCCAGCGCGATGCCATAGGGCTCGCGCGGCGCGGTCTCGGCGGCGTGGGCAGAGGTGAGCGGGGAAGCAAGGAGGGCGGCGGCGAGCGCGGCCGGGAGGAGGCGGATCATTTGGAGTCTCTTGTTTGGAGCCGTCATTCCGGGGCGGTCCGCAGGACCGAACCCGAAATCTCGAGATTCCGGGTTCGATGCTTCGCATCGCCCCGGAACGACAGTGCGCTTAAAGCGATGGATGGCCGGGTCAAGCCCGGTCATGACGAGAGAAAGAGTTCACACGCAAACGTGTGATTTCACGACGTTTGCGTGACTAATCCTTCCCGTTGCCGAACAGCGCGGCAAACTGCTTCTCGCCGGTGCGGGTGAAATTCACGACGCGGCTGCCGGGCGTTGGATCGCGCGCGGCCCATTTCAGCTCGGCAAAGCGTTGCATCATGGCGGCCCCTAACGTGCCGGCGAGATGATGACGCCGCTCGCTCCAGTCGAGGCAGGCCTTGCAGATCGGGCGGCGCGGGTGGCTGAGCATGTCGGGCGAGATCTGCAGGTGCTTGGCGAGAAAACGCTCGCCCTCGGCGGTCAGCTCGATCTCCTGCTTCTTCTGCCTGACCAGATGCCGCTCGCGCAAGGAGTCGAGCATCTGCACGCCGAGATCGCCGGCGAGATGGTCGTAGCAGATCCGCGCGCGCCGCAGCGCCGGATCCTTCGGTCCAGTGCGCACGCGCATGTGGCCGGTGCGCGCCGCAAGGCCGGCGAGGCCCTCGAGCACGCCGGCGACGTCGTCGTCGGTGAGGCGGTAGTAGCGGTGGCGGCCCTGCTTCTCCGGCTCCACCAGTCCGCCGGCCTCGAGCTTCGATAGATGTGAGCTCGCGGTCTGCGGCGTGATGCCGGCCTCCTGCGCCAGCTCGCTCGCGGTCAGCGCGCGGCCGTTCATCAGCGCCGTGAGCATGTTGGCGCGGGCGGGGTCGCCGACCAGCGAAGCGACCATGGCGATGTCGGGTCCTGATTTCATGCTTCGATGGTAACCGAAGCATTGTGGTCGGGCAAGCGCGTAGCGTGCCTCTGCAAACACGTCATTGCGAGCGCAGCGAAGCAATCGAGAAGCTTCAGCGGCGATGGTGGTGCTTTGCCCGCTGCAACGACCAATCAGGAGCCCATCATGTCCGTCACAGTCTTCATCCGCTACCAGCTCGATCCCTTCAAGCGCGCGCAGTTCGAGGAGTATTCGAAGCGCTGGCTCACCATCATCCCGAAATGCGGCGGCGACCTGATCGGCTATTTCATGCCGCACGAGGGCACCAACAACATCGCCTTTGCGCTGATCACCTTCGAGAGCCTCGCCGCCTATGAGGCCTATCGCGCGCGCCTGCGCCAGGATGGGGAGGGTATGGCGAACTTTCACTTCGCCGAGGAACACAAATTCATCCTCGCGGAAGAGCGCACCTTCCTGCGCAAGGTGGTATTGTAGGCCACGCCAGCATGATCCGGACCCGAAGGGCCGCGTTAGCGCAAAGTGCAACGCGGTTTTCCGAAGGAGATCATGCTCACATAAGAACGTAAGAGGAGACGCCCATGATCGCCGTGATCTTCGAGGTCTGGCCCAAGCCGGAACACCGCCAGACCTATTTCGACCTCGCAGCCGATCTGAAGCCGCTCCTGCAAACCATCGACGGCTTCATCTCGGTCGAGCGTTTCGAGAGCCTGACCGAGAAGGGCAAGATCCTGTCGGTGTCGTTCTGGCGGGATGAGGCGGCCGTCCAGGCCTGGCGCAACACCATGGAGCACCGCCGCACCCAGGCCAGGGGCAGGGCGCAGATCTTCGCCGATTATCGCTTGCGCATCGCCAGCGTCATCCGCGACTACGGCATGAATGATCGCGAGGAGGCACCGAAGGACAGCCGCGCGGTGCACGACGCGCACTAGCGCGTCCGATGAAGCGTGCCTATGTCTGCGCGGCCAACAAGGGAGAGAAACATGCACGTGACGACCGCTGACAAGCGCGCGACGTTCAAGAAGATGCACGAGAGCGGCTGCTTCATCCTGCCCAATCCGGTCGACGTCGGCAGCGCCAAGGCGTTGCAGCATCTCGGTTTCAAGGCGATCGCGTCATCGAGCGCGGGCTTTGCCTGGACCATCGGCAAGGCGGACAACCACGTCACCGTCGAGGACGTCTGTCAGCATCTGGCAGCATTGAGCTCGGCCGTCGACATCCCCGTGAACGCCGATTTCGAGGGCGGCTTTGCGGTCGAGCCGGACAAGGTCGCCGACAATGTCGAGCGCTGTGTGCGCACCGGCGTCGCCGGCCTGTCGATCGAGGATTCCACCGGCGACAAGGACAAGCCGCTCTACGACCGCGCGCTCGCGGTCGAGCGCATCAAGGCCTCGCGCAAGGCGATCGGCGACAGCGGCACGCTGCTGGTCGGCCGCTGCGAAGCGTATCTCTGGGGCGTGACCGATCTCAAGCTCGTCATCGACCGGCTCACGGCTTACGCGGATGCCGGTGCCGATTGCCTCTACGCGCCGGGCCTGAAGAGCCGTGAGGACATCGCCGCGGTGGTGAAAGCGGTGCACCCGAAGCCGTTCAACTTGTTGATCGGCGGCTCCGGCCTGTCGCTGCGGGAAGCCGAAGATCTCGGCGTGCGTCGCATCAGCGTCGGCGGCTCGCTCGCCCGCGCCGCCTGGGGCGGCTTCATGCGCGCCGCGAAGGAGATGGCGGAGAAGGGAACGTTCACAGAGCTTGGCAGCGGCTATCCCGGCGGCGAGCTCAACAAGATGTTTGGCTAGGGCGCAGCGAGACAAACGAAGAGCGACGGGATGTCATGTCCCGCCGCTCTCTCATCCCCTCGGTGTCATGCCCCGCGCAGGCGGGGCATCCAGTACGCGGCGGCTTCTCGATTCAAGCTGCGCCGCTGGTGGGATACTGGGTCGCCCGGTCAAGCCGGGCGACGACAGCTACCTTGTGACTGTCACTTCGCGCCGTCAGACGGCTTCTGCGTATCCGGTGCCGGCTTGCTCGGCGCGGCACCCGTGGTCGTGCCCGGCTCGGTGTTGCTGCGCGGCGTCACGTCGCGCATGCCGGGAGGCGCGGCCGGATTGGCCGGTGCCGTCTGCTGAGCCGTCCGCGACGCCGGCTCGTTGCTCGCCTGGTTGCCCGTGGTGGTGTTGTTCAGGCCGTAGAACACGGCGCCGAGCACCAGGGCGACGGCCACGGCAAACAGCGCGATCCTGCCGCTGGAGGCAGGGCCTTCGCCAAGCTCGGGATCGGCCTGAAGGTCGGCATCCCGGCGTGCCGCGCGAAGATACTCATCGTCGGCGAGGTTCGGGCGATACGGATCGTTGGGAAAACGGTCGTCAGCCATCGATTGGTCTCCTCGGTTATGACGCCGGGACAACCCTCAGGTGCGAGATTCCGTTCCGCCCCCTCTGTGATTCCGTCGCATGTTGCCTTCGCCTCGGGAATCGGGAACCTGTTTCGCCGGGAACCCCGCGCGTGAGTTCCATTGCGCGAGGGAGGGAACAGGGCGATGTGGAGCCTGCCACCGACCGATAGCGTGCTGCATTTCCTGTCGCTGGTCGCGGTGGCCGCGCAGGGGGTGACGGCTGCGCTCGCTGCGGGCAGGCGCAGCATGGATTGGCTAGGCGTCTGTTTCCTCGGCTGCATCACCGCGCTCGGCGGCGGCACGCTGCGCGATCTCTTCCTCGGACATTATCCGCTGGCCTGGGTCGCCAACCCCATCTATCTCGCGCTCGCCGGCGGCGCCGCCTTCGTCACCATCCTGATCGCGCGTCTCGTGCACCGGCTGAAGGTCGCCTTCATCGTGCTCGATGCCATCGGTCTCGTCGTCTTCACCATGACCGGCTGCGACGTTGCCTGGCAGATGGATGCGACGCTGCCCATCGTCATCGTCTCCGGCATGGTGACGGGCTGTGCCGGCGGCGTGCTCCGCGACGTGCTCTGCAACGACGTGCCGCTGCTGTTCCGCTCCGAGCTCTATGCCAGCGTCTCGGTGGTGACGGGGCTGTTCTATGCGACCGCGTTCGGCCTCAAGCTCAACGCGGAGCTCTGGACCATCCTGACCTTCGTCCTCGGCATCAGCTTCCGCCTGCTCGCGGTGCGCTACAAATGGGAGATGCCGAAATTCGTGTTCACGGGAGACGAGGAGAGGTAGGGCTTTTTTCGCCTCTCCCCGCCTGCGGGGAGAGGCCGGAATTTGCGAAAGCAAAATTCCGGGTGAGGGGGAGTCTCCGCGAGTCCTTCTCTCACCGTGATTGCGGAGACAGCCCCTCACCCCAACCCTCTCAGCGCGAGCGAAGCTCGTCGCGGCCCCGTAAGAACGGGGCGAGGGGGCGCACCGTCATTGCGGTGCGCGGTCGTCTCTCACGGCTGCTTCCTTGCCTTCGCCACCTGCGCCGGCGTTACCAGCGGCGCGGCGTTGCCCCAGGAATTGCGGATGTAGTTCGTCACCGCGGCGATCTCGCCGTTGGTCAATGTCTTGGCATAGCCCGGCATCTCGCCGGTGTTCGGCGCGCGCGGCGTCGTCACGGTGTAGGCGCCATCGAGCATGATGCGCAAGGTCGAGGACGGGTTGACCGATTGCAGCAGCGCATTGCCCGGCAGCGGCGGATAGATCCGCGGTGCGCCGGAGCCGTCGGCTTCGTGGCAGGCGATGCAGAGCTTTGCGTAGACCGCCTGGCCGGCCTTCATCTCGGCATCGTCGGGCGGCGTCACGATCGTCTCGCGCCGCGCCGGCGGCAGGCTTTTCAGATACAGCGCGATCGCGCGAACATCGGCATCACTCATCTTCGCCGTGGATTTGACGATCACCTCGGCCATCGGACCGCCGGCATGACTCCTCGCGTTGCGTCCGCTTTGCAGATACTCCGCGATGTCCGCCTCGCTCCAGGATTTCAGCCCGGTGCGCGCGGCGCCATCGAGTCTTGGCGCGTACCAGCCGTCGAGCTCGTTGCCCGAAAATGCCTGCGCCTGCTTGTCGGCGCCAAAATAGTTCTTTGGCGTGTGGCAGGCGCCGCAATGGCCGAGGCCGGTGACGAGATAGCCCCCGCGATTCCACGCCGCACTCTGGTTCTGGTCCGGCTCGAACAGGCCGGGCTTGAAATACATGGCATTCCAGATCCGCATCAGGCCGCGGTAGCCGAACGGCCAGCGCAACTCCGGCGGCTTGTTGCGGCTCACGACCGGGGCGAGCGAGCCAAGATAGGCGCGGATCGCCAGCGTGTCGTCCTTCGTCATCCGCGTGAAGTAAGGGTAGGGGAAGGCCGGATAGTAGTTCGATCCGTCCGGCGCGATGCCGTAGCGCAGGGCCCGGGTGAAATCGGCATCCGCCCAGGCGCCGATTCCGGTGTCGCGGTCGGGCGTCAGGTTCGGCGCATAGATCGCGCCGAAGGGTGTGTCGATGCGCTTTCCGCCCGCGAACGGCCTTGCCGGATCGGCGGTGTGGCAGCCCGCGCAGTCGCCGGCCTCGACCAGCGTCTTGCCATAGGCGATCAACTCCGGCGATGGTTCGGCGGCACGGGCCGCGCTTCCAACCGCACTGCACAACGCCAAACCCGCAAGAGCCAAGCCAGCCAGAATCGTCCGCATCGAAAGCCTCTCCTGCGACCAATCGACCTCACCGGCGTGAAGGGAGCGTCAATTCATTTCGCGACGGCGGGGGTATGGTGACACAAATTGAAAATGCCCGATGCCTTTGCAGCCACGAAATTGCGATTTTTACCCGGCGCTCCCTTTGGTCCAGATTTGTGATGCGCCGCGTTAAATATCCGACATAGAGTGGCGGCGGTGGTCGGCGCGCCCTAGCTAAAAACGACGGGCAGGCAACGGCTTAGGCAGCCAAACGCTCAAAAGGGCGGATGAGGACAAGAATGGGCATCAACCAGGGTCCGATCAGTCTCGATCAAAAATACACGCAAGATACCGGACACGTCTTCACCACGGGCATCCAGGCCCTGGTCCGCCTGCCGATGGCGCAGATTCGGCGCGACCGCGCCAACGGCCTCAACACCGCGGGTTTCATCTCCGGATATCGCGGCTCGCCGCTCGGTGGCTACGACCAGCAGCTGTTCGCCGCGCGAAAACATCTCGAGCAGTACAACATCAAGTTCCAGCCAGGCGTGAACGAGGACCTTGCCGCGACCGCGATCTGGGGCTCGCAGCAGCTCAACCTCTCGCCCGGCGCCAAATACGACGGCGTGGTCGGCATCTGGTACGGCAAGGGCCCCGGCGTCGACCGCTGCGGCGACGTGTTCCGCCACGGCAATGCCGCGGGCTCCGCCAAGCACGGCGGCGTGCTGTGCCTTGCCGGCGACGACCACGGCGCAAAATCCTCGACCGTCCCGCATCAGTCCGACCACGCCTTCATCTCGGCGCTGATGCCCTATCTCTATCCTTCGAGCATCCACGAGATGATCGAGATGGGCCTGCTCGGCATCGCGATGTCGCGGTACTCCGGCTGCTGGGTCGGCATGAAGGTGATCACGGAGACGGTGGAGACCACCGCCGAGATCGACCTCACCGACGAGATGAAGCCCTTCATCATCCCCACCGATTTCGAGCTGCCGCCCGGCGGCCTCAATCTGCGCTGGCCCGACGACCGCTTCGAGCAGGACCGTCGTCTGCAGGACTACAAGGGCTTTGCCGCGATCGCCTTTGCGCGCGCCAACAAGGTCAACCGCATCACCATGGATTCGCCGAACGCGCGCTTCGGCATCATGGCCTCAGGCAAGAGCTACGAGGATGTCCGCCAGGCGCTGCGCGAGCTCGGGATCACCGAGGAGGTCGCCGCCAAGATTGGTCTCCGTCTCTACAAGATCGGCATGCCCTGGCCGCTGGAGCCGGAAGGCGTGCGCCAGTTCGCGGTCGGGCTCGAAGAGATATTCATCGTCGAGGAACGGCGCGAGATCGTCGAGAACCAGGTCAAGCAGGAGCTGTTCAACTGGCGCGACGACGTCCGCCCGCGCATCGTCGGCAAGATGGACGAGCACGACAAGCGTTTCCTCACCTTCGCCGCCGAGCTCAGCGTCGCCTCGCTTGCGACCTCGCTGACCGAGCGACTTCTCCGACTTAATCTCAATCCCGAGATCGCGGAGATGCTCCGCGCCAAGGCCGACTGGTTCAACGGCCGTCAGGCCACCCAGATGCAGGCGGTCGCGCCTGTCTCCCGCGTCCCGTATTTCTGCTCCGGCTGTCCCCACAACACATCCACCAAAGTGCCCGAAGGCAGCCGCGCGCTCGCCGGCATCGGCTGCCATTTCATGGCGCTGTGGATGGACCGCTCGACCGAGACCTTTACCCATATGGGCGGCGAGGGCGTGCCGTGGGTCGGCATCGCGCCCTTCACCAACGAGAACCACATCTTCGCCAATCTCGGCGACGGCACTTATTTCCACTCCGGCATCCTGGCGATCCGCCAGGCGATCGCCTCCAAGGCGAACATCACCTACAAGATCCTCTACAACGACGCCGTCGCGATGACCGGCGGCCAGCGCCATGACGGCGATCTTTCGCCGCAGAAGATCATGGCCCAGCTTCATGCCGAGGGCATCAGCGAGATTTATCTCGTCTCGGAAAATCCGGACGCTTATCCGGCCGATAGCATCGCGCCGGGCGTGAAGAAATATCACCGCGACGAGCTCCAGAACGTCATGAAGATGTGCCGCGAATACAAGGGCACGTCGGCCATCGTGTTCGTGCAGACCTGCGCGGCCGAGAAGCGCCGCCGCCGCAAGCGCGGCCTGATGGAGGATCCGGCGCGCCGCGTCATGATCAACCCGGCGGTCTGCGAAGGCTGCGGCGACTGCTCGGTGCAGTCGAACTGCATCTCGGTCGAGCCGCTGGAGACCGAGTTCGGCCGCAAGCGCGCCATCAACCAGTCGTCCTGCAACAAGGACTATTCCTGCCTGAAGGGGTTCTGTCCGTCCTTCGTCACCATCGACGGTGGCGCGCCGCGCCACCGCGCGCCGGCCGAACTCGTCGAGATCGGAGAGCTGCCCGAGCCGGCATCGCGCCCGTCGCTCGACAAGCCCTATAACATCGCAGTCGGCGGCGTCGGTGGCACCGGCGTGCTCACCATCGGCGCGCTGCTCGGCATGGCCGCGCACATCGAGGGCAAGGCCTCGATGATTTTGGACATGTCGGGCCTGGCGCAGAAGGGCGGGGCGGTGCTCAGCCATGTCCGCCTGTCCGATCATCCGGCCGAGGTGACCTGCTCGCGCATCGTCACCGGCACGGCCGATCTCGTACTTGCCGCCGATGAAGTGGTCGCGGTCGCCAAGGACACCATCTCGCTCTGCGACTCCAGCCGCACCCGCGGCGTCATCAACAGCCACGTCATTCCCACCGCCGACTTCATCCTCAACCGCGACTTCAACTTCCAGACCCGCAAGCTCAATGCGGTGCTGGAGACGGCTTTGCACAAGGACTCCGTCTTCTTCGACTTCACCAAGCCGGCCGAGCAGTTGCTCGGCGACAGCATCGCCACCAACATGATGATGATGGGCTATGCCTATCAGAAGGGGCTGTTCCCGCTGTCGGCCGAGGCGATCGAGCAGGCCATCGAGGTCAACGGCGTCTCGATCAAGATGAACAAGGAAGCCTTCCGCCTCGGCCGTCTCGCGGTCGCGGACCCCAAGCGTCTTGCTGACATGCTGAAGGGGACGGATGAGGTGGTTGCGCCGAAGACGCTGGACGCCATGACGCTCGACGAGGTCATCGAGCATCGCGCCAAGCATCTCATCGCTTACCAGAACACCCGTCTCGCCAAGCGCTATCGCAAGCTGATCGATCGGGTTCGCGATGCCGCCAGGCAGGGCGGTTATGGCGATGCGCTGCCGCGCGCGGTCGCGGTGAACTACGCCAAGCTCCTGGCCTACAAGGACGAATATGAAGTCGCGCGCCTCTTCACCGACGGCGCCTTCGAGCAGCAGCTCCGCGACCAGTTCGAGGGTGACTTCAAATTCAGCTTCAACCTCGCCCCGCCGATCCTTAGCCGCGGTGTCGATGCGCTCGGTCGACCCAAGAAGCGCGCCTTCGGCCCGTGGATGCTGAACGTCTTCCGCGTGCTGGCAAAATTCAAATTCCTGCGCGGCACCCCGCTCGACATCTTCGGCCGCAGCGCTGACCGCAAGCTCGAACGCGACCTGATCGCCGGCTACGAGAAAGACGTCGCCACCGTGCTCGGCCTGCTGTCGCCCGTCACGATCGACACGGCGGTCGAGTTGCTCTCGCTGCCCGACCGCATCCGCGGCTACGGCCCGGTGAAGGAGAAGGCGATTCAGGACGCCAAGGCCCGCTACGCCCAGCTCGCCGCGGATCTGGCGAGCCCGCCATCCGCGCCGCGGCAAATCGCAGCGGAATAAGGCGGTCCCGTAAAGTGGGCAAAGGCGCAACGCGCCGTGCCCACCACCTGCCATTGATTACGAAGAAGACGTGGGCACGCTTCGCTTTGCCCACCCTACGACACCATCCCTTGCGTTGCCCGTTGGGCAAAACACCCACGCGCGGGTCAATTCCCGCGAACGAAAATATTCCACTTTACCGAAATTCGGAATTGTCGTATCGGTCCGTCACCTCATCCCAGTCAGAGGGGCGTATCGCGATCGTCACGAAACGCGGGGTGAGCGGCGGTGGACGCGGGCTGCGTCGCACGCACACGCGTGCACGACGGGCGCGGTCTCGCGTACGGCAAAATCGTGTGGTCCTGACGCCCGGGGTCTGTGCGTCAAGTCTTGCGATCACTCGCAAGGCGACGGGGGCAATAGTGCATCGCTCCCCGGGGAGAGCGCGACATAAGCCGTAAAGCCACTGCGCAGGGAAGGCCGGATGTTTGGCCGCACCTGTATGCCGCTGTGCATCTGTTCTTCGCGCATTCGCGCACAGCGGACCGTGGGTGCCCAGCCGGCACCCGGTCTTCCCTGCGCCTTCTGTTTTCGGAGGGAGCAAGACGGACGCAAAGCTCGGGCGATCGTGCCGCGAGGAGGCGGGGGTGTGCCTGCAAGGCAAAGTCTCGTGCCCCGGACGCCGCGCAGCACGTAGTGATGCGCTGCAGAGCCGGGGCCCATTTCGCAACGAGGACGCGGCCGCATGGGTCCCGGCTCTGCGCAGCAATGCTGAGGCGTTGCAGCGCGTCCGGGACACGAGAGCATCACCCCCCTTGCGCCCACCCGCTGCCCTCTCGCGCGACGGAATATTTCCGCGCTTGCCAACAGGGCATCCGCGGTTCAGAAAAAAGAGCCAAGAAGAAACGCGAGCGGAGACCTCTGTTTTGACCATCAAGGGCAAGGCCTACATTGCCGGGATCTACGAACACCCGACCCGGCATGCGCCGGACAAATCCACCGCCCAGCTCCACGCCGAGGTCGCCAAGGGCGCGATCGAGGACGCCGGGATCAGCAAGGACGACGTCGACGGCTATTTCTGCGCGGGCGATGCGCCCGGCGGCGCCTGGCCGATGGTCGATTATCTCGGCCTGAACACCAAGAAGCTTCGCCACGTCGACTCCACCGAGACCGGCGGCTGCTCCTACATCATCCATCTTGGGCACGCTGCCGAGGCGATCGCGGCCGGAAAATGCTCGATCGCGCTGGTTACGCTCGCGGGCAAGCCGCGCACCGGCGCGATGCCGCCGCGCGCGGCCGGCGCCGAAATCGATTTCGAGTCCGCGTACGGTGCGACCACGCACAATGCCTATGGCATGTGTGCCATGCGTCACATGCACGACTATGGCACCACGAGCGAGCAGCTCGCCTGGATCAAGGTCGCAGCCTCCCATCACGCGCAATACAATCCGCATGCGATGCTCAAGGACGTCGTCACCGTCGAGGACGTGCTGAACTCGCCGATGATCTCCGATCCCCTGCATCGCATGGATTGCTGCGTCGTCTCCGACGGCGGCGGCGCGCTGATCGTGACGACGCCGGAGATCGCGAAGAGCCTGAAGAAGCCTCTCGTGCGCCTGATCGGCCATGGCGAAGCCATGAAGGGCCCGCGTGGCGGCAAGGATCTCGATCTGACTTACTCCGCCGGCATCTGGTCCGGCCCGCGCGCGTTCGAGGAAGCCGGCATCACGCCGAAGGACATCAAATACGCTTCCATCTATGACAGCTTCACCATTACGGTGCTGATGCAGCTCGAAGACCTCGGCTTTTGCAAGAAGGGCGAGGGCGGCAAGTTCGTCGCCGACGGCAATCTGATCTCGGGCGTCGGCAAGCTGCCGTTCAACACGGACGGCGGCGGCCTCTGCAGCAACCATCCCGTCAATCGCGGCGGCATGACCAAGATCCTCGAGGCCGTGCGGCAGCTGCGCGGCGAGGCGCATCCGAAGGTGCAGGTCAAGAATTGCGATCTCGCCATCGCCCACGGCACCGGCGGTTTGCTCGGCGTCCGCCACGCCGCCTCGACGGCCATTCTGGAGCGCGTGTGATGAGCGAAGCGAAAAAATATCCGGCCCCGGTGACGAACCCCGAGACCGCAGCATTCTGGGATGCGGCGAAAGAGGGCAAGTTCATGATCAAGCGCTGCACCGCCTGCGGCGAAGCGCATTACTTCCCGCGCTCGATCTGTCCGTTCTGCTACTCCGACAAGACGGTGTGGGAGGAGGCTTCGGGCGAGGGCACGATCTACACCTACAGCCTGATGCGGAAATCGCCGACTGGTCCCTATGCGATCGGCTACGTCACGCTGAAGGAGGGGCCCTCGGTGCAGACCAACTTCGTCGACTGCGATCTCGAGAAGCTCAAGATCGGCCAGAAGGTGAAGGTGGTGTTCAAGCCGACGGATGGCGCGCCGCTGCCGTTCTTCACGCCGGTGTAGGGCAACGCTGCGTAGGGTGGGTAGAGCGAAGCGAAACCCACCGACGCAAACAATGATGGGTTTCGCTGCGCTCTACCCATCCTACGAATTCTTCCTTCTCCCCTTGTGGGAGAAGGTGGCGCGAAGCGCCGGATGAGGGGTGTGTCTCCGCGGAGAGAGCTTTCGATGCGGAAGCAACCCCTCACCCAAACGAGTTTGCCGCACGGCTCTCGCGGCCCTCTCCCACAAGGGGAGAGGGCACATTAACGAGCGCCGCTGCTCGCTGAGACGAATGCCGGGAGGAAACCAGAAAAATGTCCGCCAGATACGAAGAGCTCAAAGGCCTGAAAAACCTCGGCCAGAAATATGCCTACACCGACCGCGAGGTCATGCTCTACGCCTACGGCATCGGCCTCGGCGCTGATCCCATGGACGAGAACGAGCTCGCCTTCGTCAACGAGGGCACACTGACGCCGCGGCCGCTCAAGGTGGTGCCGACCTTCGCGTCCGTTGCCGCGTGGGGCTCGGGGCCGGGCGAGATGAACCTCAACCGCGTCATGGTGGTGGACGGCGAACGCGACATCACCTTCCACCAGCCGCTGCCGGTGGCCGCCCACATCACCGCCGACTCCTCCGTGCTCGAGGTCTACGACAAGGGCAAGGACAAGGGCGTCGTCATCAGCCACCAGACCGTGCTGAAGAACGAGAAGGGCGAGAAGCTGGCAACGCTGGTTGCCTCGCGCTTCGCCCGTGGCGATGGCGGCTTCGGCGGGCCGAACCTGACCCAGCCCGATCCGCACAGGATCCCGTCGCGTTCGCCCGACAAGACCATCGACATCACGACGCGCCCGGACCAGGCGCTGGTCTACCGCCTCTGCGGCGACCGCAACCCGCTGCACTCCGATCCCGAGTTCGCCAAGAAGGCCGGCTTCCCGCGCCCGATCCTGCACGGCATGTGCACCTACGGCATCACCTGCCGCGGCGTGCTGCAGACCTATGCCGACTACGATGCAAGCGCTTTCCGCCAGCACGTCGCGCGGTTCTCTTCCCCGGTCTATCCCGGCGAGACCGTGACCATGGACCTCTGGAAGGACGGCAACGTGATCTCGTTCGAAGCCAAGGTGAAGTTGCGCGGCGTCACCGTGATCAAGAACGGCAAGACGGTGCTGGGTTAGGCGGGCACCGGCGTTTCACTCCCTCGCCCCGCTTGCGGGGAGAGGGTGGGGTGAGGGGGAGTCTCCTCGGGGACGGTGACAGTTGAGTACGCGGAGGCTCCCCCTCACCCTGAAATCAAGCTGCGCTTGATTTCAGGCCTCTCCCCGCACGCGGGGAGAGGCGAAGGAAGAAAAAACAGGGAGAAGCCACCATGGGACTACTCGACGGCAAGGTTGCGCTGATCACCGGTGCGGGCGGGGGGCTCGGTGAGGCCTACGCAAAGCTGTTCGCGCGGGAAGGGGCCTCTGTCGTCGTCAACGACCTCGGCGGGCCCCGCGACGGCTCCGGCGCCGACAAATCGATGGCGCAGCTTGTGGTGGACGCGATCAAGGCCGAGGGCGGCAAGGCGGTCGCCAACGGTGCCGACATCTCCACCATGGAGGGCGGCCAGTCGGTCTTCGACGACGCCATCAAGCACTTTGGCCGCGCCGATATCCTGGTCAACAACGCGGGCATCCTGCGCGACCAGACCTTCGCCAAGGCCTCGGAGGCCGACTGGGACAAGGTCATCAAGGTGCATCTCAAGGGCACCTTTTGTTGCACCATGCCGGTATTTCGCTGGATGCGGGAAAACGGCGGGGGCGTCATCGTCAACACCTCGTCGACATCAGGGCTGATCGGCAATTTCGGCCAGACCAATTACGGCGCGGCCAAGGGCGGCATCTGGGGCCTGTCCAACGTGCTGGCGATCGAAGGCCGGAAGTACAACATCCGGATCTGGACGCTGGCCCCGGGCGCCCTGACCCGCATGACCGCAGACCTGCCCCGCTATAAGGAGAACCCCTCGGCGGCGCTGGGACCGGACGGCATCGCGCCGGCCGTGCTATACATGGTCAGCGACTTGTCGGGCGACCAGACCGGCAAGGTGCTGGGCGTGTCCGGGCCCCGCGGCGTGCGCGAAATGCGGATGATGGAAATGGAAGGCTGGAAGCCGCCGCACTCGGGCTGGAAGGCCCAGGACATCGTCGATCACGCCAAGGAGATCTTCTTCTCCGAGGAGCAGATCAAGATGGGGGCGCGGCGATTCTAGCTATTGTTGTCGTTCCGGGGCGATGCAAAGCATCGAACCCGGAACCTCGAGATTCTCAGGTGCGCAATTGCGCACCAGAGTTCGGCTCTGCGAGCCGCCCCGGAATGACGAACAAAGGGATAGAGGACTAGATGAAACTCACCGCCGACGCCAAGGGCACCTTCGCAATCGCGCCGACACCGTTCCACGATGATGGCCGGATCGATGAGCGCTCGATCGACCGCCTGACCGATTTCTACGAGGAGGTCGGCTGCGACGGCGTCACGGTGCTGGGCATCCTCGGCGAGGCCCCCAAGCTCGATGCCGCCGAGGCCGAGCAGGTGGCGGTGCGCTACGTCAAGCGCGCCAAGAAGATGCAGGTGATCGTCGGCGTCTCCGCGCCGGGCTTTGCCACCATGCGCTCGCTGGCGAAGGCCTCGATGGACGCAGGCGCGGCCGGCGTGATGATCGCGCCGCCGCCCTCGCTTCGCACCGACGACCAGATCATCGGCTATTTCAAGCAGGCCGCGGAAGCCATCGGCCCTGATGTGCCCTGGGTGCTCCAGGACTATCCGCTGACCTTGCAGGTGGTGTTCACCCCCGCCGTGATCCGCAAGATCGTCATGGACAATCCAAACTGCGTGATGCTCAAGCACGAGGACTGGCCGGGCCTGGAGAAGATCTCGACGCTGCGCGGCTTCCAGAAGGACGGCTCGCTCCGCCCGCTCTCGATCCTCTGCGGCAATGGCGGCACGTTCCTGGACTTCGAGATGGAGCGCGGCGCCGACGGCGCCATGACCGGCTACGCCTTCCCGGAGCTTCTGATCGACGTCGTGAACCTCTCCAAGGCCGGCAAGCGCGACGCTGCCCATGATCTGTTCGATGCACATCTGCCGCTGATCCGCTATGAGCAGCAGCCCGGCGTCGGCCTCACCGTGCGCAAATACGTGCTGCAGAAGCGTGGCGTCATCGCCTCCAGCGCGCAGCGCAAGCCCGGCGCGACGATGACGGCGACGGCGAAGGCCGAGGTCGACTATTTGCTGTCGCGCGTCGCCCGCTTCGACAAGCGCGCCAATCTCGGCCCGCAATCCAGCGCCGCGGGTTAGTTGCATGGCCGAGACATCAGCATCGCGCCCGGCGTCGACGATTCTCCTGCTGCGCGATGGCGCAAAGGAAGTCGAGGTCTTCATGATGGTCCGCCATCATCAGATCGAGTTCAACTCGGGCGCGCTGGTGTTTCCCGGTGGCAGTGTCGACGCCGGCGACAACGAGATCGTCGCCCGCGCCGATCTGTATTCGGGCGGCGAAGGCTTGAGCGAAGCGGACCGCGGTTTTCGTATCGCCGCGATCCGCGAGACGTTCGAGGAGAGCGGCATCCTGCTGGCGCGGTCCAGGGACACGGGCACGCCCGTTGATGCCAGGCGTGCCGGCGAGATCGCGGACAAGCACCGCGTCGCGCTCAACGAGCACAAGATCAGCTTCCTCAGCATCCTCGCCGACAATGGCCTCCAGCTCGCGCTCGACACGCTCGTGCCCTACGCGCACTGGATCACGCCGGAGGGCATGCCGAAGCGCTTCGACACCTGGTTCTTCCTGGCGGCAGCACCGCCCGACCAGCTCGGCGCGCATGATGGACGGGAATCGACCGATTCGATCTGGGTGTCGCCGCGCGAGGCGGTGGAGGGCGGTGAGAGCGGCCGCTTCAAGCTGCCGTTCCCGACCACGCGCAATCTGATCCGGCTCGCCAAGCAGGGCAGCGTGGGTGCAGCGCTGGAGCACGCCCGCGGCTTGTCGATCGTCACCGTGATGCCCGTCATGACCAGGACCGCAACCGGCCGCCAGCTCCGCATCCCCCGCGAGGCCGGCTATGACGGCGAGGTGTTCGAGGTCGGCGCGGTCGGCTGATACACTTCGACCTGCACCGAAGTATCGCGGGCGCGGACGCGCTAGGTTCCGTCCATCGCGATTGGACGGGACGCAAGGATGGATAACCGGCAGGATGCCAATATCGCCGTCGAGCTGGCGCTGCTGGTCGCGCTCGCAACGCTCTGGGGCGGCTCCTACACCTTCATCAAGCTCGGCGTCGCCACCATCCCGCCGATCACGCTGATCGCGGCGCGCACCGCGATTGCGGGCCTGCTGCTGCTGGTGGTCATGCGGGCGCGTGGCATCAAGATGCCGACGGATGGTCCGACCTGGCAGCGCTTCGCATTCCAGGCCGTGCTCAACAGCGTCATCCCCTGGACGCTGATCGCCTGGGGCGAGCGCCATGTCGATGCCGCGCTCGCCACCATCCTCAACTCGGCCGGACCGATCTTCACCTTCCTGCTCACGGCGATCGTCACCCGCCACGAGGCGACGACAGCGCGAAAGCTGTTCGGCGTGGTCGCCGGCATGGCCGGCATCCTGCTGATCGTCGGTGTCGATGCCTTCCATGACGTCGGCAGCGGCCTCGTTGCTGAGGCCGCGATCGTCGCCGCTACCATCAGCTACGCCTGCGCCGCGATCTTCGGCCGCAGCTTCAAAGGCCTTGATCCGATGGCCCCAGCGGCCGGCTCGCTGCTCGCGGGGGCTGCGGTCCTGATCCCGGCCTCGCTGATCGTCGAGCAGCCCTGGACGCTGTCGCCCTCACTTGGCTCCGTGCTGGCGCTGCTCGCGCTGGCGACCTTCTCGACCGCGGCTGCGTTTGCGATCTACTTCCGCCTGATCCAGACCCTGGGCTCGGTCGGCACCACCGCGCAAGCCTATTTGCGCGTCCCGATCGGGGTCGCCATCAGCGTCGCCTTCCTCGGCGAAACCTTGAGCCGGACTGCCTGGATTGGCTTGGCCTGCGTCGTCCTCGGCGTCGCCGCCATGACGATCCCGGCCGGGCGGCGGGCAAGCGTCAAAACGTCATAATCCGGCGCGGAGGGTGGGCCGAGAAGCGCGATATTAAGAATATTCCGCGGCGGGAGGCATGTTCCCCCGGGCCCGCAATACGTCGTATATTGGGTTTCCAGTAGCCCGGTCCTCAACGCACCAATGTCCGCCGAATTGACGCCGCCCCCTGAGAAAAAGCGAATATTTTCGCTGTCCATCGGCCAGCTGACGTTCGGAAGCTTCATCCTGGTGCTGGCGGTGATCATCGTCACCTCTACTGCGAGCGTGATTGCGATCCGGCACATCGACACGACCTTCGCCGAGTTACAGCGGCTGCAGAGCGTCGGCGACCTTGCCGAGGACATCGACCGCCGCATGAACGAGCTGCGGCTCGCCGCGCGCGACTTCGTCACCGATCCCGGCGCCGGCATCCAGTTCAAGCAGGTGGGCGAGGCGGCCTCGACACTCAGCGACATCCTGAAAAAGACCCGCATCGAGCTCGCGCCCGAGCAGCAGGACATGATCGACGGGGTCACCGAGCGGCTTGCGACCTATCGCAATGGCCTGGAGCGGATCTCGACGCTGATCGACCGCCGCGCCCAGCTGCTCGCCGGCCTGCCGCCGCTGCGCGACCAGTTCGACGCGGCGGTCTCCGGCACCGCGAACCGCGAGCTCGCCTCCCGCCTGTCCGAGGCGCAGAGCCGGATCGCGCTGGGATTGCTCGCGCGCAACCCGTCGGCGGCCGAGCAGTCCGCGCAGGGCATGCGCGCGATGGATATCACCGATCCCAAGCTCAAGGCGGCGGTGAACGATTATGCCGAGGCGATCATGGCGGTCGCCGTCCGCGAGCGTCAGATCGCCGACATCGACCGCGAGGTGCTGGGCACCGAGGGCCGGCTGATCGGGCGCGTCACCGAACTGCTGCGCGAGGTCAGCGCAAGGCGCGGCCACGTGCTGTCGCGCGATTTTGCCCGCACGCTGACGGAAGCGCGCTGGCAGAGCATCGTGCTCGGCTCCATCGGCGTGCTGATCGGCATCGTCGCGGCCGCCTTCGTGGTGCGGCGTACGGTGCGCCCGCTGGCCCAGATCGCGCGATCGATTCGCGCGCTTGCGGCCGGCCAGAAGGACACCTCGATCCCGTCCGCCGATCTCGACAACGAGATCGGCGACATCGCACGCGCAGCCGAAGTGTTCCGCCGTGCGCTGGAGGAGGCCGACACCGCGCGCGAGGCGGCGGTGCGCGCGCTCACCGAGCAGCGCCTCGCCGAGGAGAGCTATCGAAAACTGTTCGAGGGTTCGGTCGACGGCATCTACGTCACGACGCCGGCCGGCGACCTCCTCAACGCCAATCCGGCGCTGGCGCGGATGATGGGCTATGACAGCCCGCAGCACCTGATCGACAGCATCAACGACATCGCCCACACCATCTACGTCCATCCCGAGGCGCGCGACGAATACCAGCGGCTGATGGCGCGTGACGGCATGGTGCGCGAGTTCGAGTACCAGGTGCGTCAACGCAGCGGCGACATCCTCTGGCTCTCCGACAGCGCCACGGGCGTGCGGGACGAGCAGGGCAACATCGTCCGCTACGAGGGCACGCTGCGCGACATCACCGACCAGAAGCGGGCGGAAGACGCCATTGCCGAAGGCCGCCGCCTGCTCCAGCAGGTCATCGACACCGTGCCCGCGGTCATCAACGTCAAGGACCGCGACCTGCGCTACGTGCTGATGAACCGCTACATGGCCGGCATCTTCGGCATCGAGCCCGGCGACGCGCTCGGCCGGACCACGGCGGACCTGATGTCGCGCTATGGCGCGGCCAAGACCGACGAGAACGACAAGCGCGTGCTGAGGCTGCGCAAGGGCCTGGGCTTCTACGAGGAGGAGTACAAGGACGTCGCCGGCAACATGCGGCAATGGCTGGTCAACAAGCTGCCGCTGCTCGATGCCGATGGCGAGATCGAGCGCATCGTCACCGTCGCGCTCGACATCGGCGAGCGCAAGCGCGGCGAGCAGGAGATGCGCAAGGCCAAGGAATCGGCGGAGACCGCGCTGCGCAATCTGCGCGAGACGCAGGCATCGCTGATCGAGGCGGAGAAGCTCGCCGCGCTCGGACGGCTGGTCGCCGGCGTCGCGCACGAGGTCAACAATCCCGTTGGTATCAGCCTCACGGTTGCCTCCGCGCTGGAGCGCAAGACTGCGATGTTCACGTCCGAAGTCGAGCGCGGCGAGCTTCGCCGTTCCACGCTCAACGACTTCCTCAACACCAGCCGCGACGCATCCTCGCAGCTCGTCTCCAATCTCAACCGCGCCGCCGAGCTGATCCAGTCGTTCAAGCAGGTCGCGGCCGACCGCAACTATTCGGACCAGCGCACCTTCGACCTCGGCGACCTCACCGAGCAGGTGGTGATGAGCCTGCGGCCGGGCCTGCGCAAACACAACCTGACGCTCAACGTCGAGTGCCAGCCGGATCTGACCATGAACAGCTATCCCGGGCCGTACGGGCAGGTGCTGACCAATCTGTTCCTCAATTCGGTCGCGCACGCCTTCCCGGACGGCCGGCCGGGGATGATCGACATCCAGGTGCGCGAGTCCGGCAAGGACAATGTCGAGATCATCTTTTCCGACAATGGCTGCGGCATGTCGCTCGACGTCCGCCGCCGCGCCTTCGATCCGTTCTTCACGACGCGGCGCGACCAAGGCGGCACCGGCCTCGGCCTGCACATCGTCTACAGCATCGTCACAAATCGGCTGGGCGGTCGGCTCGATCTCGATTCCGAGCCGGGCGGCGGCACACGCATCCAGATGATCTTGCCGCGCACGGCGCCGCTTGAGCAGGCCGCGGAATAGCTAGTCCGCTTCCGCAAGCTTGTGCAGGGTGGCGCCGAAAATCAGACTGGCCTTACCGACCAGCGCCGTCCCCGTCATCTCCGCGCGCGTGTCAGTGTAGGTCCCGCTGACGCCAATGCCGACCGGGGCAGGGCCACCGAATAGCGGATTGTCATCGCCCCGAGGTGACGTGTGCCGTTGCACCAGCACCTCGCCTTTGAAGGTACGGTCGTCCTTCACCACATAGCTGCCGGTGTAATAGAGGTAGGCATCGCCGCCAAGGATCTTGCCGTCGCGAAAAAGGATCACACCGCTGCCCTTGCCGACTCGACCATCGAGCAGCGTGACGTGGATCGAATAGAGGCCGTTCTTCATAACGTCCCGTGGGCCGGCCGCCATCGCCCAATGGCGTAACCGGTACGGCTTTTATGCCAAAGCACATCCCCGCGCGCAACGCGGCAGTTTGCCGGTCGGCAAGTAGCCCTGTCGCGCGGACCGTAATTGTCCCGGCTTGTCTGTGACGCCGATATGACGGTCTCATCATGGGGCGAGGCCAGTCGTTGCGAATCAAGTTGGCCCGCGAAATGCATAACCATTGTTGCACTGGCCGCGGGGTGCTGGAGCAAGACAAACGTGAGCAACTGGATCGATTCCGGCGGCGATGAGCCGCGTCTGTACAGTGCGCGTCCCACGATTTGCAAAAACGAACGACGGCGGATTGGCAGCGCGACACGCCGGCGAAGCGTGACGAAGCTGGCCTGCGCCGTAGCTTTGATTGGGCTCGCGGCCCCCTTTGGGCACGCCCGTGACCGGGGCCAGTTCGTAAACACCAATGCTGAGTTGAAGGCCTGGTTCGACAGCCTGCGAAGCGGCAAGGGGCCCTGCTGCTCCGATGCCGACGGTTCGGCGCTCTCGGACACCGACTGGGAGAGCAAGGACGGGCACTATCGTGTCCGCGTCCCACGCCTTGGCTACGTGCTTGACGGCCAGCAGCAGGAACTCGTCTGGGTCGATGTGCCCGAGGAGGCCGTGATCTCGGAGCCGAACCGGGTGGGGCGCACCATGGTGTGGCCGATCTACGGCTACATGGGTGTCACCATCCGCTGCTTCATGCCCGGCAGCATGACGTAAGCGCACCAGGCGGCACGCCGGCTGGCCTTGCTGTTGCTTGGCGCGCTTGCGCGGCGTCAGGTGTATTTCTTGTCGCGCTCGAGCAGCTCGATGGAGATGCCTTCGGGGCCGCGGATGAAGCAGATGCGCACGCCGGGCCGGATCGTCGTCGGCTCGCGCGTGAAGGTGACGCCCTTGGCCTTGATCTCGGCGGCCACAATGTCGATGTCCTTCACCGTCAGACCGAAATGGTCGAGGCCCTGATGCGGGTGCGGGGGCGGCGGATTGACGGCGTTGTCGCCTTCGAGCGGCGCGATGAAGATTTTGGCGCCACCGAGGTTCACGTCGATCCGTCCGGGCGCGCGCACGATCTCGCCGCCAAGGATGTCCCGCAGCCAAGCCGCCGTGGCCTCCGGATCGGGGCTGCGCAGATGGACGTGATCCCAAGTGACGGCGATTGGCATTTCATAGTCTCCCAACGGGGTCTTTCGATGTTGCGGCGCATGTTAGCGGCCCCGGCCGGTGATCGCCACCGTCCCCGCCGACTCGCTTTCGCGGGAACCTTAGTTCCTCTCCGGGATTAAGGTAAGCAGTGGACTGCTGCGTCGTGCAAACGCAGTTCGGCCGCCACTAGTGATGCACCCATGAACGCCAGGCTTCACCGGATCGGGTTGGGACGCTTTGCCGGGACCGGCGAGCGACTGGCTCGGGCCGTGACGGTTGTGAGCGTCTCGTTTGGCCGAGGCTTGCTGTGGCTGCTGGCGGCCGTCATCGTCGGCTGCGGCATCTGGATGCTGCTGCCGTTCTCCAAGGGCAATAGCACCGAGCCGGTCAAGTCGGACGTGGCCGTTGTCGAACCGGCTGCTCCAAGCGATGCCGCAGCGGCAGTCTCGCCGACGGCCGAAGTCCCGGCTTCGGCTGCAGCAGAGCTCGACCATCTCAGGATTTCCTCGCAGACCTGGCGTCGCGGCGGCCTCGGCTCGAGGGCGCTGGTGACGTTCACGCTACGAAACGACAATGACTATGCCGTAAGGGATGTCGAGATCATCTGCGCGTTCGTGCGTCGTGACGGCACGCCTCTCACCGCTCGCAGCCGCGTGCTGCCCGACACTGTCAGCATGAAGAGCCGCAAGACGTTCGCGCGCATTCCGATCGGATACGTCAACGTCAATGCCGATCAGGCAAAGTGTTCGCTGGTTGCGGCACGACGGGCATGAAGGGCGGCGTCTTCCGGTAGCGGAAAAGTTACCGTTTCCGGCCTTGTTCGGACCTTGGCCAAAAAACTTGGCGTCGCCATTTGAACCGAAGGGCCGGGCCAGGAACCAATCAAAGTATCGCCTGTTAAGGGCGGAGAGCCCACGCGGGGATTGCGGGGGGCGGAGCGCGGCCAATGCCCATCTTTCGGTATTTCATGTTTGTCGGCGGAGCGTTGCTCACCCTGCTGTTTGCGGTGAACTTCGTCGTGCCGGCCTCGCCCGTGACGCCAGCCGTCGCGACCGCAAGCAACGACCAGCCGTCGATCCGGATCCGGTCCGATCGCCATCTGCCCGAGCGTGTCGTGCTCGACACCAGCCAGGCCACGATTGCCCCGCCTGCGGTGAAGACTGCTGCCGCCGTTGCGCCCCAGCCGCCGGATACCGCGTCGGCAGCGGCCCTCGCGGAGATGTCGGCCAAGGCGCGGGTGCGCGAGACCTTTGCCCAGTTTACGCCTGGTTCGAAGGCCGACGCCGCCAAGAAGACGGACGTCAAGCCGCAGGCCCAGGCTCAGCCCAAGCGTAAGGTCGCCAGAGCCCATCCGGCGCCGCAGTATGGTGCGCCACAATATGGTGGCCCGCAGTATGGCCGGCCGATGATGGTGGCCCAGCAGCCGCATTTCGGCCTCTTCAACACGACCTGGTGACAAGCCGGTTGGGACCCGCCTCTATGGAGGCGGGAAGGGCTTTTTATTGGCCAGCCTCTCTGCTAATTCGAACCCGTCCGAACGCCGCCCGGTGCGCTGGCTCGCCAGCCACGGTCCGGCGCTTCGCGGTTACGGCCCAATCCCCGGGCCAGGGCGCTCGTAGCTCAGCTGGATAGAGCATCGGATTTCGATTCCGAGGGTCGGAGGTTCGAATCCTTCCGAGCGCGCCAAGCCGCTGGCGGTGTTACCGCCGTATTCCAGGCGATGCTGAGACCGGACGGCCGTCGCCGCGCTTGCAACTCAGCCTGCCGAAAGGCCGCTCTGCCGTCCCCGTGCCAGCGTGTCCGAGGGGGCCTCGTGGAAGGTTGCACGGTATGCCGCGGCGAACTCGCCCATGTGGTGGAAGCCCTGGGCGCGCGCGCAGGTGGCGACGGTGACACCGCCGCCTTTCAGGAGCCGGGCGCGGGTCGCCCACAATCGCTTCAGCCGAATGTACTGGTGCAGGCTCATGCCACGCACCTTGCTGACGGCCCCGCTGAGCGTCCGGACCGAGACACCGAACTCACCGGCGAGATCGGCCGTGTAGATCGGAGCGGTCGGATAGGCTGCGACGTAATCGTCGATCCGCTGCACCAGCAGGGTCGACCGGCCGCCCTGGACCGAGGTGCTCCGGTCCGGGCCCGCACCGATCCGAAACAGATCGTCGAGCGCGAGCAGCAGGCCTTCCTGGAGATGGGCGGCGGCCTCGGTGGTCTCGAACAGGAACGGCTGCACCGACGCGGTTCGCAGGATGTCGTGCACGAGCTGACGCGCATGGAGCAGGGCGGGCCGGTTGGCGACATAGGCCCGCAAATCGTCGGCATGATCGAACCAGCCCCGGTCTTTCAGGCCGGGCGAAAGGATGATCATCGCGTAATGATTGGTCCGGGGCTCGACGAAATGGCACTCGTCGTTGCCGCGGAGCGCAACGAAGAAGCGGGCGTCGAGATCCATGCCCTTGGAATTGGCCTGAAGGTCGTCGGTCATCGACAGGATCACCATCCCGCCCGGCATGCGATAGGCGGTGTCGAGGATGCGCGCGAAGGACCGCATCACGATGATGCGGCACGCCGGCAGGGAGACGACGGCGCGGGCGGCCGCGAAGTTCGCAACGTCGAGCGGAATGCTTCTCGCATCTTCCATCGACTCGATTGGCCTGAAGGCATCGACATCGGCAAAGCCGATGAGTTGAAGCGCGGAGGACGGGACGAGGGCGTCGAACATGCGTCTGGCCGGTTGCTGCAATGTGACAATGAAATGAACGTCAGTACATTGCCATCAATGGCGAAACATCCCGCCTCAGTAAACCGGATTCCGGGCCGTAGTATTGCGGACATCATGCCATGAAGTCCGCCGGATCATTGCCACCGTCAACGTTCACGGCTCATCGGTTGGCCGGTGACGAGGTCGATGAAATGGAGGCGTGTGCAAGCGGGACAGGCGAAGGACTCGAAGCTTCGTGTCTCCGGACTCTGCTGCTTTTCCAGATGCGTCTGCACGTTCATGCCCGTCTGAGGGCATCGAAAGACAATCAAATCGGCCATCGCCGTAGAATGACGACCCGACGAATTTTCTCTTTGATCTAGATCAGTTTTGGAATTGGTCCAGGTGGACCGAACGGGTGATCTCGCAAAAGCGAAGGGGCCCCGAGGGCCCCTTCTAATCACCAGCGGCGGTAGCCGTAGTATCCATAGCGTGGTCCGTAGACACGGGGCCCATACCCATAATATCGGGGCCCGTAATACGGCCGCGGGCCGTAATACCCATAATAGTTCGGACGCCACCAGCAGCGCCCCCAGGCGTCGCAGACCATGCGGACCTGCTCGACGTCGGAGACCTGCGGGACGGCAGGTGCAGGCGCGACGGGCATGGCGGACGCCGCCGGCGATGCCGCAAGAGCACCGAACATGGACGCGACGACGAGGCCAATCTTGAGATTCATGATGTCTTCCTCCGCTTACGCAATACAGGATATCGAAGTTGTTCTGATCAAATTGTGGCGGAACCGAAATGTAATGCTGATGAACAAATCTTCAGCCGCTCCGCCGCGGGCCTGACCTGACCCTGCCAGACTAGCTCAGCTTTGCTGCCGCGGCCATGCCGCGCTTGCCCCCAGGACTTCGCCGCCATCCTTGATCCTGCGCAATTCACCGTCGCGCCTTCCTCCCTAGTCTTGTGGTTGTGGGCAGTCCTTCGCGGAATTCGAAAGGCGGCCGGCCGGTCGCGTGCATCGGCCGAGGTCCACGGTTTGATTGGAGCTGTGCAATGGACAAGATGAGAATCGACAAGGGTGACTGGCTGGTCGTGTGCGACGGGCGCAAGGCGCTCATTCTGGAAAATCTCGGCGACGGGATGTTTCCGAACCTCCACACCAGGGAGGTGCACGAGCAGCCCAATCCCTCGACCAGCTCGCAAGGAAGCGATGCGCCAGGCAGGCTGCATGGCGCGGTCGGCGGTGCACGCAGCTCGGTCGAGCAGACCGATTGGCACGACGAGGCCGAGCGCGCCTTCCTGCGCAGCCTCGCCGGCCGGCTCGACGCTGCCGTCAGCTCGGGCGAGACTTCGGCCCTGACCATGGTGGCCTCGCCGCGCGCGCTCGGCATGATCCGCGCCGACTATTCCGACGTCGTGCGCAAGGCGCTTCAGGGCGAGGTCAGCAAGGACCTCGTCAAGCTGCCGGTCTATGAGATCGAGAAGCAGTTGCTGCGGTCGGGCGCCGCGAAATAAGGACGCCCGCAGCGGACGCGCTGGCGCCCCTCAGTAGCAGGGGTGCCGGCGGCGGTCCTGGCCGATATAGGCGGCTGAACTCTGGTAGCAGTGGTTGGTCGCCGGGCCATCGTAATAGGCGAAGGTGCCGGGGGTGATGCCCGGGCCGTAATTGTGCAGATAGCTGATCGGGTAGGGCAGCGGGTTGACGTAGGAGCGGTGATACCGGTGATGTCCATTTGCCTCCGCAAGGCCAGGGGCCAGGATTGCGGCCGAAAGGGCAGCAACTGCGGCTACAAGCTTCAACTTGCTCATCTCGATTCTCCGGAACCCGCGCAAATAGCTCAGCCGTTATAGCCATTTCGAGCCGCGAAGGCACCCGTCCGGGGGCCGGAATCAGGGGCTAATCCCGCCGATTCCCGGATGGGTGTGACAGAATTGCCGGAAGTGCGGTCGAAGTCTGCCCATTTTTGGCCTTTTCGGGATGCTTAACGAATTCCCCACACAAGTATGACCAAGAAGAATTCGGTTAGAGATTCCTGCCGGTCGCCTGGGGTGCTCTTTGAGGCCGGCTCATTCCCGCAAGGTTTTCACCGTCACCTCGTCATGCGCATCACGCTTCTGAGCCTGCTGTTGCTCTGCTTCGCCGCCACGACGCCGGCGCGGGCCGAGCTGCACATCACTCGCGACCATGGCGGCTATGTCGAGGAGTACAAGGCCAAGTACAAGCGCGTCCGCGAGAAGGGCGAGCGCGTCATCATCGACGGCATCTGCAACTCGGCCTGCACGCTCGTGCTCGGCATGGTGCCGATGAACAAGATCTGTGTGACGCCGCGCGCCAGCCTCGGCTTCCACCAGGCCTATTACGACAAGGCCTTCACCTTCGGCATCAAGGTCACCAGCTCGGAGGGGACGTCCGACCTGATGTCCTACTACCCCGACACCGTGAAGGACTGGATCCGCCGCAATGGCGGGCTCACCACCGACATGAAGAAGATCAAGAACGGTGTCGAGCTCTGGAGGATCATCGACCCCTGTCCGGAAGAATGGTGAGCGGCTGAGCCGAGCCGCCGTCCGTCGCAGCGCAGCATCGCCGTCCCAGAAATTCGCATTGCCGCATAGGCCCCCATGGGGCAATGAGGGCGGCAATGAACCATAATCAAGAAGCCCTGACCGCCCGCGCCGCGCCGATCCTGTTCGTTCTGCTCTGGAGCACCGGATTCATCGGCACCAAATACGTCGTCAACAATGCCGATCCCTTGACCTATCTCGCCATCCGCATGGCGATCGTGGTCGGCCTGATGGCGATCATCGTCGCAATTGCCCGGCCGAAATGGCCTGACCGGATTGGCATTGCGCACAGCGCGGTCGCCGGCATCCTCGTCCACGGCTTCTATCTCGGCGGCACCGCGATCGCGATCGCCCATTCGATTCCGGCCGGGCTCTCGGCGCTCATTCCGGGACTTCAGCCGATCCTGACCTCGACCATCGCCAACCGCTGGCTCGGGGAGAAGGTGACGCCGGTGCAATGGGGCGGCCTCGTGCTCGGTCTCGGTGGCGTGGTGATGATCCTGCACAACCGTCCGATGACCGGCGAAGCAGGGCTCGGCTGGCTTGCCTCGGTGGTCTCGCTGATCTCCATCACGCTCGGCACGCTCTATCAGCGCCGCTATTGCAATCACATCGACTGGCGCGCCGGCAATCTCGTGCAGTACGTGTCCGTTACCATCTTCTTCGCGATCGGCGCCTTCCTGTTCGAGGACCGCGTGGTGCACTGGACGCGGGAGTTCGTGCTCGCGCTGGCTTGGCTTGCGGTGGCGCTCTCGATCGGATCGATCGGGCTGCTGTACTGGCTGATCCGCCACGCCGCGGCGACGTCGGTGGCCAGCCTGTTCTACCTCGTGCCCGCGGTGACCGCGCTGATGGCCTATCTGCTGTTTGGCGAAATGCTGGATGCACTGGCGATTGCCGGCATGGCGATGTGCGCGGCCGCGGTGTTCGTGGTCAACCGGCGGTTCTAGGCGGGTGGAGCGGTACGGTGGAATACATCCCTGACGTGCGGGCCGCGTCGTGTTAGGCTGAGCACATTTCAGCTTCCCCTTTCACGCGGTGATTTCCATGAAGAAAGCCAGACGCGCGCTGCTTGGCCGGTCCCTGAAGCCGGTCCGGATTGCCTGCATCAACTACGCGGAGGAGTCGATCAGCGGCCACGAAATGGCCGAGCTCACCGCGGCACTGCAAAAATGCTACGACAAGCACTTCCTGCCGGTGTGGGGCTATCCGGTCGACCTTTACGTCACCCGGAAGCCGAAGCCGACCGACTGGCAGCTGGTCTATTTCGACGACGCCTCGCACAAGAACATGCTCGGGCGCCACGAGCTGACCCATCGCGGCCAGCCGATCTCAAAGATCTTCGTCAAGGTACTGGGCGACGAGCCCCTCAGCGTGGCGGCCTCGCACGAGCTGTTCGAGATGGTGCTCGACCCCATGGCCAATCTCTGGGCCGACAAGAACCCGAACACGCAATATGCCTATGAGGTCTGCGACGCCGTGGAGGAGGATTCCTTCCGCGTCGGCCGCTTCGAAATGTCGAACTTTGTCTACCCGTCCTGGTTCGAGCCGTTCCAGCATCCGCGCGGCACCAAGTTCGACCACAAGGGAACGCTCAAGGAGCCGTTCTCGATGACCGAGGGCGGCTACGTCATCAAGAAAGTCAACGGCAGGAAGGTGATCAAGGCATTCGGCTCGCCTGCAAAGCGGCGGCGCTTCAACAGCGAGGACCGGCGCGGTCATCGCAGCGAATTCCGCGATCCGCAAGGCAAGCATCACCCGGGCCGGCGCGCCGCCAAAAAGCAGGGGTAGGGGATCGCAGGAGCCGTCTCCGGGCGCGCCCGCACCCGGAGACATGCTTCTCGCGCCGCGATCAGCGCTTGGACTTCTTGGCCTTCTTTTTCTTCTTGGCGGTCTTCTTCGCGGATTTCTTCACCGCCTTCTTCGCGGTCTTCTTGGCAGCTTTCTTCGCCGACTTCTTTGCAGCCTTCTTCGAAGATTTCTTGGCCTTCTTTGCCTTCTTCGGCGCGACCTTTTTCGCAACCTTCTTGGCAGCTTTCCTCACCGTCTTGGCGGCGGTGACGGCGGCGCCCTTGGTCGCTTCCACGGCGGTGGCCACCGTCTCTATCGCCTGTTCGGTGATCGGCTTGTCGTCGTCCATATCGTCCCCCACGGTTTGTATGGAGCGATGACGATAGCTGGTTTCACAATTGTGTCAAAGCAACGCTCAACCTTTGCGGATCCTTGCGTAGGCAGCGAGCGCGCGCTCGCGTCCCCTCGCATGATCGACGATCGGCTGCGAATAGGTCTTGCCGGGCGTGATGCCGGCGCTGGCCCGACCGTGTCGTCGAGGACGTAAGGCAGATCACCGGCGCGCCGGATGCCGCGGCGGCATGGAGGGCGGGATGGTCGGACAGGCGGAGGTCATCGCGAAACCAGACGATGATGGGCGGCGCGCTTGGCGTGGTCAGGCGGGTCCTCGTTTACGATTTGGAAAGCATGCCGCTCGCGGCGCTGTGAACCGTCGTTAATGCTGCCGTAAGCCGATTGCACGATTATGCAGGAATTACGGGGGTGATTCCATTCATGTCCAACCTTTCGACGGCAAGGTTCTTGCCGCAGTTCAAGCTCGGCACCAAGGCAGTCCTGTCGGCCGTGCTGCTGATCGCCGTCAACACGGCGCTGGTGGTCGGTGCCGGCTATTGGTCGCTCACGTCCGCTTTCAATGATCGTGCGCTGCGCGACATCGAGGTCAATTTGCGCACCCTGGCGCTGGCCTTTGCCGAGACCGCTCCTGAGGTGAAGATCACGGTGAGGGATGGCGCGGTCGTACGCGCCGAGGTCCCCAGAATGCCCGACTTCAAGGACCATGCGATCGTCGATCGCGCGGTGTCCTATGTCGGCGGCAACGCGACCCTGTTCGTGTTCGACGATGCGAGCGGCCAGTTCGTCCGACGCTCGACCAACGTGAAGAAGGAGAATGGCGACCGCGCCGTCGGCACCCAGCTTGCCGCCGATCATCCGGCGCAGGCCGGCTTGCGCCGTGGCGAGGCCTATAAGGGCCCGGCCGTCCTGTTCGGCAAGTCGTTCATGACCGCCTATTTCCCGGTCGTGGACGCGGCCGGCAAGGTCGCCGGCATTCTTTATGTCGGCATCCCCATGGCCCAGTTCGAGACCATGCTGACCCAGGCGATATCGAGCATGGCCGCCGCCGCCGGACTTGCTGCGCTGCTGGTCCTGGTCCTCACGCTGCTGATCGTCCGCCGCGTCACCCGGCCGCTCACCTCGGTCACGCGCTCGCTGACGGCGCTCGCCAACGGCCAGAGCGACGTCGAGATCGATTGCGAGGACCGCGCCGACGAGATCGGTGAGATTGCCCGCACGGTCGCGGTGTTCAGAAGCAATTCGCTGGAGCGGGCGCGTCTGCGCAGCGAGCAGACGGCGGCCACGGCTGCCGCGGCCGAGCAACGCAAGGCGGAGCTGCGCAACTTCGTCGAAGAATTCCGCGGCAGCGTCGGCGGCATCCTCGACAAGGTGCTGAGCTCCTCCGGCGAGTTCGAACGGGCCGCGCGGCAGCTTACCGACACCGCGCGCTCCACCGCCGATCTCTCGGCGCGGTCGGCCGGGGCCTCAGAGGACGCCTCCGAGCATGTCCGCTCGGCGGCCGCAGCCTCTGACGAGCTGTCGCAGTCGATCTCCGAGATCACCCGCCGCGTGCAGGAATCGAACGAAATCTCGGCCGAGGCGGTGCGGCAGGCCGAGGCCACCGACCAGCGTATCGCGCAGCTGTCCGAGGCGGGCTCGCGCATCGGCGACGTGGTCAAGCTGATCACCTCCATCGCCGAGCAGACCAACCTCCTGGCGCTGAATGCCACCATCGAGGCCGCGCGCGCCGGCGATGCCGGCCGCGGCTTCGCGGTGGTGGCTCAGGAGGTCAAGACGCTCGCCGGCCAGACCGCGAAGGCGACCGAGGAGATCTCGAACCAGATCGCCAGCATGCAGCTTGCGACCGAGGAGTCGGTTGCCGCCGTCAAGGGGATCGGCCAGACCATCGAGCACATCAGCAGCATCGCGGGCTCGATCTCGGCTGCGGTCGAGCAGCAGAGGAATGCCACCCACAACATCGCGGCCAGCGTTCGCGCTGCGGCGTCAGGCACCGCCGATGTCGCGGTCAATGTCCGTCACGCTGCCAAGGGCGCAAGCGAGACCGGCGCGACGTCGAGCCGGATGTTCGCCTCCGCCCAGGCGCTGTCGGGCGAGAGCCTGCAACTGAAGGCCGAGGTCGACGGCTTCCTCGACCGCGTGCACGCGGCGTAATTCAGCGTCGTCATCCCGGGATGGTCCGAAGGACCAGACCCGGGATCTCGAGATTCCGGGTTCGGTCCTGCGGACCGTCCCGGAATGACTGTCAGTTACTTCGGCTGCGGCACGATCCGGATGTAGGGCTTCGGCTCCTTCCAGCCCTGCGGGTAGATCGTCTTGGCCTCGTCATTGGAGACCGAGCCCGCGATGATGACGTCCTCGCCCTGCAACCAGTCGGCCGGGGTCGCGACGCGGTGCTTGGCGGTGAGCTGGAGCGAGTCGATGACGCGCAGGATCTCCTGGAAGTTCCGGCCCGTGGTCATCGGATAGACCAGCACCAGCTTGATCTTCTTGTCCGGCCCGATGATGAAGACGTTGCGGACGGTCTGGTTGTCGGCCGGCGTGCGGGTGAGGGGATCGCCCGAGGTCGAGGCCGGCAGCATCTCGTAGAGCTTCGAGACGTTGAAGTCGGTGTCGCCGATCAGCGGATAGTTGGGAGCCGCGCCTTGCGTCTCCTTGATATCCTCGGCCCATTTGGCGTGGCGATCGATCGGATCGACCGAGAGGCCGAGCAGCTTGACGCCGCGCTTGTCGAATTCCGGCTTCAATTTGGCGAGCACGCCGAGCTCGGTCGTACAAACCGGCGTGAAGTCCTTGGGGTGCGAGAACAGGAGGGCCCAGTTGTTGCCGATCCAGTCGTGGAACTTGATCTTCCCTTCGGTGGTCTCGGCTTCGAAGTCGGGGGCGGTGGTGCCAATCGGAAGTGTCATGGTTCTACCTCATCGCATTGAATTTACTTGAGAATTTGTCTCTGGCCGTCGCCGTCAGTATAGGGGCTTGGCGGGCTTAAGTGAACGCTGACTGAACCGCTTGAAGTAAAATGTGAATTCCTTCTCTGAAGAGCCGATCTCCTAGCACTTTTCTGTTACCGCGGCACCTGCGGCGAAACATCTCCACCGTTCTCGGTTGCCGCGATAAAGCCTTTTATGACCCGCATCACGCTGGCCCGACGCTCTCCGGAACCGAAATGGTCCTCGTAGCGACTAATCGGCAACCATTGAGAAAAGTCGCGATCCCCGTATCGAATCATTAACCACCCCTTTACGCCGGCATGAAAATGCTGGCCGATCAGAAGAAATCTGGAAGTGAACTATGTCTGCCGCTGCGCCTAAGTCTGTCGAGTCGCCGTCCCTCGAACCGTCCTGCCGCGATACCGCGGCCCACGCACTCTCCATCGTACGCGACGGCGTGATCACGGGCGAAGGCCCAACCACCAAGGGCCGGGTCCACTTTTCCCGCTCGCTCGATGCCGATGACACCGCCTGGTGCGCCCGTATCCTGACCGCGACCGCCGTCAACGACCAGCCGGTCAGCCGCACCGAGGCCGAAGTCCTGTTCGAGATCAACGAGGCCGCGACCGAGCGCACCGATGGCGGGCGCTTCGACGACCTGCTCGCCAAGGCCGTTGCCCATTATGCCGCAAGCGCCTCGGGTCTGAAGGTGCCGCCGCGCAGCGTCGCACTGTCGGCCGATACCGACATCGAGAGCTGGGCGCCGTCCTACGCCTCCAAGGTCAACAGCGAGATGCTGGAGTGGATCGCCGGCCAGATGCGCGGCAAGCGTCACAACAACCGTCGCCTGATGGCGATGGTGGCGACGTTCCTCGGCGCCACCGCGCTGCCTCTGGCGGGCCAATTGCCGAAAGTGTTCGACATTGGGATGTAACGTTTTGGGCGTGTAAGATTTTCGCGCCCCTTGCGAGGCGCGAGAGAGAGCGGCGGGGTTATTTCCCCGCCGTTTTTTGTTTGCCGGCATCCGGCTCGAGGCCAAGCGTGCGGCCCGGGAAGCCGGCGGCGTCGAAATAACGCTGGCTGCCGACGCGCTGGAGGTTGAGCACGGTCTGAAGGCCGTTCTCGGACATCTTCGACTTCTCAACCGCCTTGTACGCCTTCGGCACGATGCCGTTCGGCAGGGCTTCCGACATCACCCGGCCGACCAGGCCGCCGTTCTGCGCGCCGCGCAGGCCCATCAGCTGCGCCGCGGTCATGCCGACATCGGCGTTGCTGACCGGCAGCTCGTCGACGAAGCCGGCTTTGAAGTCCGGACCGATGGCGGCCATGAAGTTCATGGTGTCGCCGCGGCTGAAGCTGCCGTGCATGCCCTGGCCCTGGCGCAGCACGGTGTCGGCCACCTGCACCGAGCAGTTGGTCGGCGCCTCGCCGCACTCGCTGGCATAGGAGCGGAAGTTGACGACGATCGACGGCGTCGGCGTTGCCGACTTGCCGCGCAGGTTGATGCTCGACAGCGGCAGCGTGCCGGGGAAGCGGCCGAGCGAGTCCTCGACGAACAGGCCGGAGATGTAGTCCTGCTCGAGCAGCGCCTTGATGGTTTTCGCTGCCAGCTTCTTGTCCTTGTTCGGCAGATAGATCAGGTCCGAGCCGCCATTGGTGGCGACGACGAGGTCGGGCTTTTCCGGATCCTTGCCGAGCACGCCGTTGCCGGCCTTGGGATGCTTGTTGCCCTCGATCTTCGCGTTCTTGTCGTTGGGGTCGAACAGGGGCAGGTCGAGCGCCTTGGCGAGGTCGAGCGCCAGGAAGCCCATCGGCAAGAAGTCCTTCGGCGTGTCGTCATAGCTGACCTTGGCCGAGGGGCTGGTCTTGCTTTCCTTGGAGATGGTCGAGAAGCCGTGGTCGGCGGAGACGATGATGTTGGTCGAGGCGGTGAGGCCGAGCTCGTCGAGCGCCTTGCGGAGCTGGGCGAGGTTGGTGTCGGCGTTCTTGATGCCGGCCATCGAGGTCGGCCCGTTGATGCCGGGCAGGATCTGGTTGAGGCTGTCGCCGGTGTTGTGCTGGCTGCCGTCGGGATCGCGCGACCAGAACACCAGCACGAACGGCTTGTTGCGCGCCTTGAACATCGGCAGCACCACCTTGGCGGCGACGTCGGCGAAATAGGCCTGCTGCGCGACATTGGCGACCGTGGTGCCCGGCGTCTTGGCATCGCCCGCCTTGGAGTTGTCGCCGCGCGGCGGCGTGGCGAGGGGCAGGCCCGCCTTGGTCAGCGCCGCCTTCACCTCGTCCGACAGCGCCACGCCGTTCTTGCCGCCGGTGGAATCGTCGAACACGATCGAGTGCAGGCCCGCCTTTTCAGGCTTGTCGGTGTGGTCGAACTGGTAGGTCGGACCGACCTTGCCGATCGCCGCGGTGCTGAGGTCCTTGTCGCGGGCCATCTTCAGAATGGTCTCTTCGTTGAGATAGTCGCCCTTGAAATGCTCGTCGATGTCGCCGAGCACGGCGTCGTTTTCGATGAAGGGGACCACGGTGTCACCAGCCGGAACCGAGGTGTAGTTGGTCCAGATCGTGTTCGAGAACACGCCGGTATCGCCGAGATAATGGCCGGTCGACATCGCCGAGCCGTTGGCCATGGTAAAGGTCGGGAACAGCGAATGCGGGTTCTTGAAGTTGACGCCCTTGTCGCGGACCTCGGCCATCGCCGGTGCCGTCTCGGGCGTCACCTTCAGCGCGCGCAGACCGTCCGGAATGAACAGGATCAGGTTTCGGGGGGTATTGTTCTGGGCGGAAGCAAGTCCGGTGGACAGCACTGTCAGTCCGGCGGACAGCAACAGCAGTGAACGGCGCATGGAAGTCTCCTGGCGGTGAGGCGGCATGGCCGCCGACCGCGGCCCCCGGCAATCGTTTAGTTTTGCTGTATGACAGTTTTGTTACAAGGGCCTGTTGGCGGGGCAAGAGGGCTGGGGAGGGGGATGCGGCAACATCCTTGGTGTCGTCCTGGCGAAAGCCAGGACCCATAGCCACCGAACTTGGTTGTTGCGAACGCTGGTGGCCACATCGCGCTTCGGCAACGCTGACCGGGGTAATGGGTCCTGGCTTTCGCCAGGACGACGTTGGGGAGGTATCTTGCTCGTCCGTCGCAACGCCGTCATTGCGAGCGCAGCGAAGCAATCCAGAATCTTTTCCACGAGACAGTCTGGATTGCTTCGTCGCAGGAGCTCCTCGCAATGACGGAGCAAGTGGCTCCGGCATGCTTCTATGGCTCGCATCTTCATCGCAGACGCACCTTCGCATTCTCGCGGCTCATCTCGCCCGAGCTTTGCCTGGTCGTCTCACCCTCAGATGAAAGAGGACGCAGGGAAGACCGGGAGCCGGCTGGCTCCCATTGACCGCTATGCCACGAGCAGATTGCGCTACGATGCACAGCGGGTAACAGGGCAACCGGAGCATCCCGGCCTTCCCTGCGCAGTGGTTTTACGGCTTAGTCGTGATCTCCCCGGGGAGCGATGCACTATTGCCCCCGTCGCCTTGCGGATGACTGATGCGCGGACCCGGTCGGGCCGCGACATCACCGCAAGACTTGACGCACAGACCCCGGGCGTCAGGACCACACGATTTTGCCGTACGCTGATGGCACCGGTC
>NZ_JAFCLP010000002.1 GCF_018129405.1 Bradyrhizobium iriomotense | reverse complement strand
GTAGAGGTGGTCGACACGCGCCGTGTTGAACGAGGACGAGCGCCGCTTGATGCCGTGCACGACATAGCCGAGCGACAGCAGATATTCGGCGAGATAGGCGCCGTCCTGGCCGGTCACACCGGTGATGAGAGCGATCCGCTCAGCCATATGTGCTACCCACTCCCAACAGCGCCCCGAAGGCCGCCGGATTCCCGTTCCGGCCGCCGCCCTTCTCTGACAGATCGGCCGCCGGGGTCAACCCAATATGGGAAAAGGGTTACCGGCTTCGTTGGTCAATTCCGGCACGCGGGGGGGCCCGCAGGCTCACCGCGCGCCGCGACAGCCGCCACATCGGACGAGATCGTCGCATTCGCTGATGTGGTGCTGATATTGGGAGATCGCGCGATTGGCCATCCGGATGCGATTGGTCTGTCCTTCCTCGACCATCGTGGCGAGGCGCTGCGCGAGAAAAACGCACGCCTCGAATTCATCCCGGATTGCCCCGGTGCGCGTGAGAAAGTCCCACGCGATGTCATAAGCTTGCTCGGCAGCCGCATTACGGTAGTCGCTGAAGATGATGTGCGTCATCAAATCACACTTTCATTTGACCGCCTTCATTGCCGCAACCGTAACCCGGCTCGATCGTTCCTAAGCAGCCCTCCTCCATTGTCCCGTCGCCGGCCCGTCCGGTTCCTCGACGCCTGACGGCCAGGAACGCGTCGCGGGTTGTCGGCGTTCAACTGGATGGCGCGATATTCGTTCAAGATCTCGGACGGCGGCGATTTCTCTGACAGCGAAGAGCTGCCGAACGATGAAGCTGCATGGCATCAGGCTCTCCGCACGGTGAGGGACATTGAATCGACACTCAGCTCCGATGGAGGCGATTGGTCCCTCGTCGTCCACCGGGAGGGTGATCCGCTCTACCGCATCGATGTGCGGGCCCAAAAGCTCAATTAACTGCTCGGACTGAGATGCAGGTAGGTCGGGTCGAAGCCTGCAAGTTCTTCCATCTCCCTGGGTTTGAGGATGTGAAACTCTGATCGACTCACCGCGACCAGCCCTTCCTTCCGGAGGTTTTGGAGAACCCGGTTGGTATGCACCACCGACAATCCGAGGCAGTCTCCGAGGTCGGCTTGAGTGATGGGCAAGCCGAACTCCCCACCTCGGGTATGCCCGATTGCCTTGAGCCTCCGATGCAATTCAATCAGGAGGTGGGCCATTCTGGGTGTCGCCTCCCTGCGTCCGACGTTGACGATCCATTCCCTGAAGATCGCTCCATCAATCAGCGTTTCGCGCCACAGGGCCGCTGCCAGGTTCGGGCGTTGCTGATTGATCGCTCTCAGATCGTCGTGCGAGATGAAGCCCAGGTTGCAGCGGGTGACGGCGATCAGGTCATGATCCATCACCTTGAGATGAAGGCTTTGAAGGTCAGGGATCTCACCCGGTATGTGGATGGAGAGAACCTGCCGTTCTCCATCCACCGTCGTCTTCGACCGGAACGCAAATCCATCCGCGATCAGGCAACAGTCAGTGGGCCGCGCTCCGTCAGCCACAATGATTTCGCCGGCGTCGAGACGCCGCTCGCGAATCCGCAAACCCTGAATGGCGCGGATGTCGTCAGCATCCATATTGTTGGACACAGTCAGCTTCGTGATCAGCGCGGAAGCGAGGTTTGCCGGCATCGGATGCTCCTATTTGGGACCCGAATGATGCAAACCACTCCGGCCTGTCAGGCGGGAGCGCTACACGCCCAGCACCGGCGCCCAAGACGATCTGCCGGTGATGCAAGACAACGCAGCGTTATAAGATCGTTCCAAAATGCCCCATCGAGCAAGTTTCGACGGAAAATAATAACTTTGACCCGCTTTTGGCTAGGCCCCAGCGAGCGTGTGCAGGACCGGCCGAAGGTCGGTGCTATCATCGAGATCGAGCGTCGCCAGCGTGATCGGCAGCTTGAAGCGTCTCGGTCCGGCGCTTCCGGGATTTAGATAAAGAACGCGATCGGCCGTCCTGATGCTCGCTTGATGCGAATGACCGTAAATCACGGCGTCGATGCCGTCGGGGGCAGGCTTGCTCTCGAGCTCGTTCAGATCGTGCAGGACATAGAAAATGTACCGGCCGAGGCGGACGGTTTCCGTATCGCGATAGTTCCGCGCCCAATCGCCGCTATCGACATTGCCGCGGATGGCCGTAACAGGCGCAATCCTTCGCAGCCCCTCGAGCACATGCTCGGCGCCGATATCGCCGGCATGAATGATGTGCGCGACCCCGGCAAAGCAATGCTCGACTTCCGGCCGCAGCAGCCCGTGCGTGTCCGAAATCACCCCGATTTTCGTCACAGCGCTCTCCCGACCTCCGCGCTTAGGAACCACGACTGCGCGCTCGCATTGCCCGCATATCTAACGGGAGCACACGGATGGGCAACAGCGGCGTTGGCATGTTTTTGGGAGACGTCTCGGCCACAGCGTTGTGGCTGTGGTTCATCGGCGCCTTCGTCCTTGGCGCTGCGATCTGGTACGGCGTCAGACGATCGGGACACTTACGCCGCAGCGAGCGGGCGCAACTCGACCGGAACACGGAAGCGGCGCAGCGTCGCGATGATCCCCAAAAGCCGATGGCAAGGTGATGGAGCCCCGAAGCCGGGGACGATCGATGCGCGAAGACTCGCGCGCGATCGCAACGAGCCGCAGCGCGGCTCGGCCAACAAATCATCGAGGCAGAATAAGTAATTGAAATCATTGGAGCGGGTGAAGGGAATCGAACCCTCGTATTCAGCTTGGAAGGCTGCTGCTCTACCATTGAGCTACACCCGCGTTGGCGATCCCCTAACACGGCCGGGCGGCGGTCTCAACTGCCTCTGGACGGTCTTTCCCGCATCAAGAACGCCCCCCGTTCCCGGCGTTTCGCCCCGCCCCTTAACGGCCGGGTGATCCCGCCCTATATTCAAATCTCCCGAAACCAACGAAAGGAGGTGATCCAGTGTCTTATCTCAAGCGCTGTCACCTCGCTGGGATCGCCCGCTAGGCTTTGAATAGGGCTTGGCATCGGGGCGTTCTCAGCCCTGGACCAGCGAGCAAGAAATCGGGCGCGACGGGGCCTCCCCGCCGCGCCTTTTTCGTCTGCGGACCCGCTCAGGCGGGAGACAAGCCAGCAAGGACCTCGCGAATCTTCTCCGACAGCTCCGACTTGCGGTATGGCTTCTGAAGCAGCGCCACGCCGGGATCGAGATGCCCTTCGTGGACGATGGTGTCGTCGGTATAGCCCGAAGTGTAGAGCACCCTCACCCCCGGCCGGCGAGCCCGGACGGCGTCGGCCAATTCCCGCCCGTTCATGCCGCCGGGCATGATGATGTCCGTGAACAGGAGATCGAATTTGGCGCCCTGGTCGACCAGCGCGAGCGCAGATGCGCCGTCGCCGGCAGCGAGCGTGCGGTAGCCGAGGCTGCCGAGCTGGGCGATGACATAGCCCTGCACCAGCGGATCGTCCTCGACCACGAGGATCGTCTCGTGCCCGCGCGCTGTGGCGGGCGCCTGAACCGATGCCGTCCTGGCCGGCGCCTCGCCCTCCGATTGCGGCAGGAATAAGCGCACCACCGTGCCGCGCCCCTCCGCGCTCTCGATCGTGACGGTGCCGCCGGTCTGGCGGGCGAAGCCGTAGACCATGCTGAGCCCGAGCCCGGTGCCGCGGCCGACGCCCTTGGTGGTGAAGAACGGCTCGAACACGCGCTCGCGGATGTCGGCCGGAATGCCGTGGCCGGTGTCGCCGACTGCGACCATCACGAAGGAGCCGCGCACGACATCGCCCTCGCCGGCACCTTCCGTGCCGTCGAGCTCCCGGTTCGCGGTCTCGAGCGTGAGCCTGCCCCCGCCGGGCATCGCATCACGCGCGTTGACGGCGAGATTGACGATCGCGGACGAAAGCTGCGACGGATCCGCCATCGCCGACCAGGCATCGTCCGCAAGCCGGGTCACGATCTCGACATGCTCGCCCAGGATCGGCTTCAGCAGCTTCGCGGTCTCCAGCACGAGGGCATTGACGTCGATTTCGCGCGGCTCCATCGGCTGGCGGCGCGCGAAGGTCAGGAGCTGCGAGGTGATCTCGGCGCCGCGCGCGGCGGCATCGTCGATGAGCTGCGCGATGGCGGCCAGCTGGGGCTTGTCCGCAAGCCCCTCCTGAATGATCTCGATCGTGCCGGTGATGACGGTGAGCACGTTGTTGAAGTCGTGCGCGACGCCGCCGGTGAGCTGGCCGATCGCATCCATCTTCTGGGATTGGCGCAGCCGCTCCTCGGTCTCGTGCTGCTCGGTGAGGTCGGTGGCGGAGCCGCGATAGCCCATGAAGCGTCCGTCCGACGCGAACACCGGCTGACCGTTGACGCTGAAATGATGCATGCGCCCGTTCGCATCACGACCGCGATACTCGAACTTCCGGAACGGCTCGTGACGGTCCAGCGTCGCCAGGTGCGCGCGCCATTTCTCCGGCTCAACGTCGTGGTCGAAAGCGGCATCGGTGCGGCGCTTGCCGATCAGCGCCTTGTGGTCCATGCCGAAGGCGCCGGCCCGATCCGATATGTAGGTGAACCGATGATCCGGTCCGGTTTCCCAGAACCAGTCGGACGCGGTCTCGGCATAGTCGCGGAAGCGCTGCTCGCTCGCGCGCGCGTCTTCCTCGGCGCTGCGGCGGATCTTCAGGTCACGCTCGAGATTGGCGTTGGCCTCGCGCAGCTCGTCATAAGCGCGCCCGAGATTGGCGCACATGGCGTTGAAGGCCACGATCACCTTGTCCAGCTCGTCGGGATCGGAGGGCGGCCGGCGCTCAAGCTGCAAAGGCGGCGGCGGCCGCGCCAGGCTGTATTTGCTGACGAAGTCGGCGATGGTGACCAGATGCCGCGTCACCAGCAGATGGAACATGTAGATGATGAACAGCGAGACGAGAAACGTCTTCGCCGCCTGGCTCGCCAGAATGATCAGAGCACGATTCATCAATTGCTGATAGACCTCGCTCAGCGTCGCCTCGACGTGAAGCACACCGATCGTGCGCACGGTCCCCTGCACGGTGGTGGTCAGCGGATAGTCGCGCGTCACGATCGAACGGGTGTTGGGCTCGCCGACCGCGACACGGATCGGATTGGGGCGATCGGCGATCTCGCGCACCTCGGCGGCGCGGATATCGGGCAGCCGCAGGATACCGTCGAGCTGGAGCTTGATCTGGTTCTGGTCGAGATTCCACAGGCTCTCGCCGAGGCTGCCGGTGGTGCTGCGGCCGATCTCGTCGAGCCGCGTCTCGATGACGCCGACCTCGCGCTCGTAGTCGAGATAGAGCTGAAGCGCGGTCAGCGTCAGCGTGACGATCGAGGAGAACAGCAGCACGGCGGCCAGCAGGCGCGGCCCGACGCCGCTGCGTAACCAGTTGAAGATCCGCGACAGCAACGCTCCGATCATCGGCGGCGCAAGTGCAGCGCCGATCCCGCTCAAATCCTGCTTCGCTGCCGCCGGGGCAACGGCGCGGCTGCGCTTGGAATCCTCATCGCCTGAGTTGCCCATGCACCATGTCCCGGAAATGGCGGCACTGCTCTGGCCGGCCAGTCGCGGCCATGAGCAATTCGACAGTTGAGATTCTCTTCACGCGAGGCGCGTGGTGATCCTGTCGGCCCATGGGCGGCTTGAGGTCGGCGGGGTCATATGTTGCGCCCAGCAGCAGGATTGCCGCGCAAGCTACCACCTCACGTGCTAGAATGACATCGGTGAAAGTCCGGAGCCGCCTCACGTCGCAGGCGAGCGTCGATCGTTGCGGCCGGCGCGCAGGCGCGACCCCCGGTAGATCGCGCGGGCCTCCGAATCCAGCGGTAGCAAGGTTCGACCAGGGAGAAGCGTGATGTGGCGGATTGCCCTCGCCTTGCTGGCTTTGCTCGCAGCCGCTCCATCGCAGGCGCAAGAGCTGATCCGGCTGGCGCGCATCGCCGACATCCCCGATCAATATGTCGGCGGCGAGATGCTGCGGGCTGTCTACGCCAAGCTGAACATCAAGCTCGAATTCGAGGACGTTCCCGGCAAGCGGGCGCTCGCACTGTCGAGCGCCGGCGAGGTGGACGGCGAGATCCAGCGGATCGGGACGCTATCCCGCGACTATCCGACGCTGGTCCAGGTCACGCCGGCGATCAACTACATCGAGCCCGCGGTGTTCACGACGAAGCTCCATTTCGAAGTCGCCGGTTGGGATTCAATTCGAGACTACAGCATCGGCATCGTCCGCGGCGTCGGCTCATCGGAGGCCGGTACGCGCGGCATGGCCCGCGTCACGGCGACGACCAGCCTGGAGAGCATGATCAAGATGCTCGACGCCGATCGTTTCGACGTGATGGTCACCGACCTCTTCAGCGGGCTCGTCGCAGTGAGGAAGCTCAACCTGCAAACCAGGATCTACCCGCTCTCGCCACCGCTCGAGCGCATCCACATCTATCACTATTTGCACGAACGCCATCGCGCTCTGGTGCCTGAGGTCGGCAAGGTGATCGCACAGATGGAGGCGAGCGGCGAACTGGCAGCGCTGCGTGCGGCGCTCGTCAAGCAGATCCTGAGCGCACCGTAAGCGGCGCCGGCTCAGGTCGCGCGAAGCCGTTCGCGAAAGGCGACGGCGGCAATCAGAACGCCGACGCACCACACCACGACCGCCCGGTGAGGCTCTTCGCCGAGCAGCACGGTGAATATGCTCGTGACCAGACATGGCGCGATCGCACTACCGTTCCGGCTTGCCAGCGAGAGCAGGAACGGCATCGCAGCGATCGATATTTGCAGGACGCTCATCCACGAAAACCGGTCTGGCCGTAGACTTCAGAAGCCGCAGACATTGAGCGCGCGCGGGCGCTTGCCGCGGCGGCTCTCGACAATGCGCTCGCCACCATTCTCGGCCGAGCTGCCGTAATAGCGGTGGTGACCGCTCTGGTCGTGCAGATCGGCCGGCTCCGACCGGCCCGCCCGCCGCGCGTCGCAGATGATCTTGATGGTCTGACTCGACATTGCCGCCTCCGAATTCCTCAGCCTTCTTGGTGGTCATCAGTCGCATCGGCTTCAGGCGGCGTTCATACCGACCGGTCGCAATCGAGTTTCAAGACGGTTTCGTCGCGCACGGGGCGACGCAATATTTTTTTGCCAGGGGATTGTCGGCGCGGGCCACAGTGATACGTCCTTCGGGCCTGTGCGCCAAAAATCAACGAGGTGACGATGCTCTACGCCATCCTGGCCTATCATGTGGAAGACGAAATCCTGTCCTGGACGCCGGAGCAAGACGCCGCGGTCGTGGCCAAAGTCATCGAGGTTCAGGCGCCCCTCCGCGCAAGCGGACATTTTGGGCCCGCGGCCCGTCTGGACGAGACCCGAAAGGCCCGCACCCTGCGGGGCCCCGGCGCTGGCATGGTGCTGGACGGCCCGTTTGCCGAGACCAAGGAGCAGCTTCTCGGCTTCCACCTCGTCGAATACGAAACCGAGGAGGAGGCGATCGCGGCGGCGCGGAAGCTGCGCGAGGTCAACCCGACTGCGGTCTACGAAATCCGCCCGGTCAAGCTTTACGTGCCGTCCGATGGGTTCGGCACGACACAAGGCTGAGGCACCAGCTTACGCGTCCGGCCCGCTTTGCGCGACATAGAAGCGCTGGATCAGGAGCCCGCCGAAGGCGATGAACCACACAAAGGGCGCGACATGCGGCGCGAACGCCGCCACGATCGTGCCCGGGATGAACACCAGGAGCGGAAACAGCGAGGCCATGATCTCCTGGCGCCAGCCGCCGAGAATGGTCCACCACAGCCAGGCATTGAGGCCGGCGATCGCGGTCAGATGCAGGCCGTAAAGCACGGCGACCGCGCTGCTCATGCCGTAATTGGTGTAGAGGCCGTTGGTCACCGGCAGCAGCACGATCGAGAGCAGAAAGAACAAATTGAGGATCACGCTGCCGCGGCTGCCGACCGGCTGGCGCGCCAGCCGGCGGTGATGGCTGATCCAGAACACGCCGGCGATGATGAAGCTGAGCGCAAAGCCGGCCAGCTTGCCGGAATAGACATGGGCCAGATCGCTCCAGCCGGGGGCGCTGGTGAACACCGCAGCCTTGGGCAGGTCGTAGGCCAGAAGCGTCATGGCGACGCCGAAAATGGTGTTGCTGAGCGATTCCAACCGCCGCATCTCGAACTGGTCGGGCTTGAGCTCGGTCATGCCGGGCGTGCTCTTCTCGGGCTGGAACCTTGGGCCGGCTTTCCCCTAAATGCTAAATCTGGTTCCGTCCAGCCGCATTGCGATTCGCGCCGGGATCGCCGAATCTCGGCCATTCACCGGGGCGATTCGTGGCAACATATCTGGACACGCTCAATGCGGAGCAGCGCCGCGCCGTCGAGCATGGCGTGGCCGATGGCGCGACCGTGGGAAGCCCCCTGCTCGTCATTGCCGGCGCCGGCTCCGGCAAGACCAACACGCTGGCCCACCGCGTCGCGCACCTGATCGTCGCAGGCGCAGACCCGCGCCGCATCCTGCTCATGACGTTTTCGCGCCGCGCCGCGGCCGAGATGGCCAGCCGGGTCGAGCGTATCGCCCGGAAGGTCTTAGGCGAGAACAACGCCGCGATCATGCGCGACGCGCTCACCTGGGCCGGCACCTTCCACGGCATCGGCGCGCGGCTCCTGCGCGAATATGCCGAGCGGATCGGCGTCGATCCCGCCTTCACCATCCACGATCGCGAGGATTCCGCCGACCTGATGAACCTGGTCCGGCATGAGCGCGGCCTGTCGAAGACCGAGAGCCGCTTTCCGGCCAAGGGCACCTGCCTGTCGATCTATTCGCGCTGCGTCAACGCCGAGATGGAGATCGAGAAGGTGCTGGGGGTGCACTATCCCTGGTGCGCGGGCTGGGCCGCCGAGCTGAAAGGCTTGTTCGCGGCATACGTCGAGGCCAAGCAGGCCCAGCACGTGCTCGATTACGACGATTTGCTGCTGTACTGGTCGCAGATGATGAGCGATGCACTGATCGCCGAGGAAATCGGCGGCCGCTTCGATCACGTGCTGGTCGACGAATATCAGGACACCAACCGCCTGCAATCCTCGATCCTGCTGGCGCTCAAGCCCGACGGCCGCGGCCTCACCGTGGTCGGCGACGACGCCCAGTCGATCTATTCGTTCCGTGCCGCCACCGTGCGCAACATCCTGGAGTTTCCGCAGAGCTTCTCGCCCCGCGCGGAAATGATCACGCTCGACCGCAATTACCGCTCGACGCAAGCCGTGCTGGCCGCCGCCAACGGCGTCATTGGCCTGGCACGTGAGCGCTTCACCAAAAACCTCTGGACCGACCGCACCTCCGGACAGAAGCCGCAGCTCGTCACGGTGCACGACGAGGCCGACCAGGCGCGCTACATCGTCGAAGCCGTGCTGGCCAACCGCGAGCAAGGCGCGCTGCTCAAGCACCAGGCGGTGCTGTTCCGGACGTCCTCGCATTCCGGCCCGCTCGAGATCGAGCTGACCCGCCGCAACATCCCGTTCGTGAAATTCGGCGGGCTGAAATTCCTCGATGCTGCGCATGTCAAGGACGTGCTCGCGCTGCTGCGCTTCGCTGAGAATCCGCGCGACCGCGTCGCCGGCTTCCGCATCCTGCATCTGTTGCCGGGCATCGGCCCCGCGACGGCGCAGCGCGTGCTCGACCAGATGGCGGAGAGCACCGATCCGCTGCACGCACTCGCCCAGCTCCCGGTGCCAGCACGCACCGGCGCGGACTGGACCGATTTCGTCCGCACGATCGAAAATCTGCGCTATTCGGAATGGCCTGTAGATCTCGAACGGGTGCGGCTCTGGTACGAGCCGCATCTCGACCGCATCCACGAGGATTCCGAGACGCGCCGCGCCGATCTGATGCAGCTCGAGCAGATCGCCAGCGGCTACTCTTCGCGCGAAAAGTTCCTGACCGAGCTCACGCTCGATCCGCCGGACGCGACCAGCGACAAATCCGGTCCACCGCTCCGCGACGAGGACTATCTGATCCTCTCGACCATCCACTCCGCCAAAGGCCAGGAGTGGAAATCGGTGTTCGTGCTCAACGTCGTCGATGGCTGCATGCCGTCCGATCTCGGCGCCGGCACCAGCGCCGAGATCGAGGAGGAGCGCCGCCTGCTCTATGTCGCGATGACGCGCGCCAAGGACGATCTGCACCTCGTCGTGCCGCAGCGCTTCTTCGTCCACGGCCAGGCCGCCAAGGGCGACCGCCACGTCTACGCCTCACGCACCCGCTTCATCCCGGAATCCCTGGTCTATCTGTTCGAGCGCGCCGCCTGGCCAAAGGCCGCAGCGGGTGCCGCGCGCACCGCAGCGCAGGGGCCGAAGATCGACATCGGAGCGAAGATGCGCGGGATGTGGCGGTAGTTACGCGTTCAGCCTGTCGAACTGGACCTTGCCGGCCTTCATCACCAGCGGGATGTGCTCGCCCTGGCCGAGCAGGCAGGCGACATCGCGCAGCGGATTGCCGTCGACCACCAAGAGGTCCGCGAGTGCCTCAGGCACGATGCGGCCGAGCTTGCCCTCCATGCCGAGCACCTCGGCGCCGATCAATGTGGCGCTGGCGATGACGGCGCGCGGGCCGAGGATCTCGGCGCGGATGCGGAACTCGTCGCTCTGCAGGCGCTGCGACGGGCCGAGCAGATCGCTGCCGAACCCCATCTTCACGCCGGCGTCGCGATAGATCGCGAGCGAGCGCAGGCCCGCGTCGCGGACATCGGCGATCTTGGCCACGCTCTCCGGCGGCAGGCCATATTGGGCGCCCTCGCTCGCCAGCGCCTCGTAAGTGACGAGCGTCGGCACCACATAGGCGCCCTTCTCGGCCATCAGCCGCGCGGTCGGCGCATCGACCAAATTGCCGTGCTCGATGGTGCGTACGCCGCAGCGGATCGCGCGCTCGATCGCCGCAGCCGTATAGGCATGAGCGAGCACATAGGTCTGCCGCCCGCGCGCCTCCTCGACGATGGCGCGGATCTCGTCCTCGGAGTAGCCGAAGGCGCCGACCGGATCGGTCGGCGACGCGACGCCGCCGGAGGCCATGATCTTGATCTGATCGGCGCCCATCTGGAGCTCTTCGCGCGCGGCCTTGCGGACGCCGTCGACGCCGTCGGCCACGCGCGCCAGCGCGCCGACCCGCACGCAGCACGGACATGGCGCATCGCTCGCGAGGTAATCGGAACGTGCCCGCATGTCGCCGTGCCCGCCGGTCTGGCTGAGCGCGCGGCCGGAGACGAACAGCCGTGGGCCGTCGGTGAGACCGGTCTCGATCGCCTGCTTCAGCGCGTGACCGGCGCCGCCGGCATCGCGCACGGTGGTAAAGCCACGCCGCAGCATGCCGCGCAAGAGCAGCGTCGAGCGCAGCGTCACCAGCACGTTCGGCATGTGCACCTGCTGCGCCAGGTTGAGCTCGACGGCGATGGCATGCACGTGCAGGTCGATCAGGCCGGGCATCAGCGTCTTGCCCTTGAGATCGATGGTGCGATCGGCGTTGGCCTGGATCGGACGGTCGGAGACCTCCTTGATCACGTTGTCCTCGACCAGCACGTGATGGTCCGCCAGCAAGTCCGACTGAAGCGGATCGAGCAGTGCGGCGTTCTTGAAGAGGATGCTTGGCATCGCGACAGTCCTGTCAGAGATCGGCCGGCGCGAGCAGCGCCGGCAAGGTGAGCTGGGCAAAGGGAAGGCACGCAGCGACGTCATCCTCGCCGTACCAGCCCGCCTCGTGAAGCAGATTCAGCGAGCCGAGGGTGCGCCCACGCCAGCGCACGGGCATGTTGAGCACGCTTTCGCAGCCGAGCGAAGCGATCAGCTCGTGGTCGGAGAAGACGGTGCGCAGATCGTCCCGCGTGTAGCCGATATAGGCCTCGCCGCGGTCCAGCACGGCCTCGGTCCACGGGCCCGGTGCGAGGCGCTTGCGTCCGCCCGTCGGGTATAGACCGGGCAGATTGGAGTAGAGGCGAGCCAGTTCGCTGGTCGCCTCGTCATAGGTGAGGACCGTGAACAGCTTGTGCCCGATCGCCGACTTCAAGCCTTGGTCGAGCGCAGCGAACAGCGCATCCGGCTGATCCACCCCGCCCTGCGCCGCCGCGACGGCGCAGAGCAGCGGATCGGCATGCAGCTTCGGCCGTGTCATGCCACCTCGCCCGCCGCAATCTCCTCCAGCGAGCGGCCGCGGGTCGGCACGCCCATCAGGACGACGGTGACCGCCCCGAGCACGAGCACGGTGGTGGTGATGCCGAACACGCCGGCAAAGCCGAAGTTCGGATAGAGATAGCCGACCAGGATCGGCGAGACGATCGCGCCGATGCGGCCGATCGCCGACGCAAGGCCTGCGCCCGTGGTTCTCACCGGCGTCGGGAACACTTCGGCGGTGTAGGCATAGACGCCTGCATAGGTGCCGTTCATGAAGAAGGACAGGAGAATTCCCGCCGCCATGATCTGCTGGTCGCTCTGCGCGAAGGCAAGCCCGAGCGCGCTGGCGCCGCCGAGCACCATGTAGGTCGCAATCGTCGCCTGCCGGCCGATGCGCTCGTTGAACCAGGCGGCGCTGAAATAGCCGGGAATCTGCGCGCAATAGATCGCGATGGAATAGGCAAAGCTCTTGGTGATGCTCATGCCGTTCTGGACCAGCAGGCCGGGGATCCAGACGAAGAAGGAATAGTAGCTGAAGGTGATCGCCAGCCACATGATCCAGGTCATGATGGTGATGCGCGCCTGCCGGCCCGCCAGAAGCGCCGCGAAATTGGCGAGCAGCGTTCCGCCCGCCCCCGTGGGCGCCGTGGCCTCGACGACCGGCTGCGGCAGGACATGGCCCTCGCGCGCAAAGCCCGCCTCGATCCTGTCGAGCAAGGCTTCGGCTTCCTTGCCCCTGCCGCGGCTTTCGAGCCAGCGCGGCGATTCCGGCAGCGCCCTGCGCCACCACAGCAGCATGACGACCGGCACTGCGGTGATCACCAGCACGATGCGCCAGCCGTTGTCGGAGGCGGGCACGATGAAGTAGCCGAGCAAGGCTGCAGCGACGAAGCCGAAGGAGAAGAAGCCGGCGAGCGCGCCGGTGAAGCTGCCGCGGTAACGCCGCGCAACGAATTCCGCGAGATAAGGCGCGATGATCGCACTCTCCGCGCCGGTGCCCATGCCGGCCACGACGCGCGCGGCGAAGAAGGACGGCCATGTGTCGACCGCCGCGCTCACGATGGATGCCGCGCAATAGAGCGCCAGCGCCGACATCATCACCGCGCGGCGGCCGATCAGGTCACCCAGCGTGCCCGCCAGCAACGCGCCGAACAGGAAGCCGATATAGGTGCTGCTGCCGAGCACGCCGATCTGCACGCTCGTCAGATTCCACGCCGTGCGGAGCACCGGCAGGATGAAGGCCAGCACCGCTGCGTCCATTGCGTCGAACATGTAGCCGAGCCCGCCCATCAGCAGCAGATGCGTGTGGAAACGTGCGAACGGAAGGCGCTCGATGCGCGCCGATATCATCGACATGAAAGTCCCCCTCTGATGTCACGGGCCCGGCGCGCCGCTCGGGAAGGAACCATAGACAAAGCGACATTATCGTCATAATTTATAATCATGATCTGATATATCACTATGGTGAATGTTCGTGTCGTTCCGCGCGCTCGACCTCAACCTCCTGAAAGTCTTCGAGGCGCTGATGACCGAGGGCAGCGTCACGCGCGCCGCGAATGCGCTGAGGATGACTCAGCCCGCGGTCAGCAACGCGCTCGCGCGGCTGCGCGACGCGCTCGGCGACCCCCTGTTCGTGCGCGCCGGCACCGGTATCCGCCCGACCCAGCGCGCCGTGGTGCTGTGGGAGCCGATCGGCGAGGCACTGGAAAGCGTCCGTGGTGCGCTCGACGAGCAGGTGTTCGATCCCGCGCGTGCACAGACCGAATTCAGCCTGTCGATGTCGGACTACGTCTCCTCGCTGGTGATGCCGAACCTGCTCGGCCATCTCGGCAAGGTTGCGCCGAAGTCGCGCGTCCACACCGTGCCCAATACCGTCGTCGAGATCGCCGACCAGCTCGAACACAACAGGGTGGACTGCGTGCTCAGCGTCTATGTCAACGAGGCGCAGCAACCGGCCGCCATTCGCTCGCGCTCGCTGTGGACGGTCGACTATGCCTGCTTCATGCGGCGCGGCCATCCGCTCGCCGCCCAGAAACGGCTGAGCACGCGGACCTTCCTCAACGCCGGCCACGTCGACGTGAGCCTCGCCGGCAAGACCATGCCATCCTACGACCTCTTCCTCGCCTCGCGCGGGCTGTCGCGCAACCTGGTCGCAACCGTCAATCATTACAGCGCCGCCTACGAGGTCGTCCGCCAGTCCGACCTGATCGCCGTGCTGCCGAGCGACCTGCGTTCGCAATCACGGCACGCGCCGCTCCTGCACGCGATGCCGCTTCCCCTGAAAGCGCCGCCCCGCATCGTCAGCCTGTTCTGGCACCAGCGCAACGACACCGTGCCGGGGCAGCGCTGGCTGCGCGAAACCCTGGTCGAGATGTTCGCCAGATCCGACTGAGCCCCCCGGTTCGATGCAGAACCGGAAACGATGCCTTTCCCGGATCAGCATTGTCGAAACGGTCTTCGCGCCCTAGCTGCACGGCAACTGTTTCCTTCCACATGACGGGCGCCGTTCGCGCGCCAAGAGACCTCATCGATGACCGCACCGCTCGAATTCGGACTGGACACCTTTGGCGACGTCACCAGGGGCGGCTCCGGCGCCATGCTTCCGCATGCGCAGGTGATCCGCAACGTCGTCGACGAAGCCGTGCTGGCCGACGAGCTCGGCCTCGACTTCATCGGCCTCGGCGAGCACCACCGCGCCGATTTCGCGATCTCCTCGCCCGAGACCGTGCTCGCGACGATCGCTGCGCGTACAAAGCACATCCATCTCGGCTCGGCCGTGACAGTGCTGAGCTCGGACGATCCGATCCGCGTGTTCCAGCGCTTTGCGACGCTGGATGCGCTTTCCAACGGGCGCGCCGAAGTGATCCTCGGCCGCGGCTCGTTCACCGAATCCTTTCCGCTGTTCGGCTTTGACCTGCGCAAATATGAAGAGCTGTTCGAGGAGAAGCTCGATCTGTTCGCCGCACTGCTGTCGCAGCAGCCGGTGACCTGGCAGGGCAAGCTGCGTCCGCCGCTGAGGGACCAGCTGGTCTATCCGCCGGTCGAGAACGGCCGGCTCAAGACCTGGATCGGCGTCGGCGGCAGCCCGCAATCGGTCGTGCGCGCCGCGCATTACGATCTGCCCTTGATGCTCGCAATCATCGGCGGCGATCCCGCGCGCTTTGCGCCCTACGTCGATCTCTATCACCGCGCCTTCAAGGAGTTCGGCCGCCCGGCACAACCGATCGGCGTGCACTCGCCCGGCTACGTCGCCGAGACGGATGCGCAGGCGCGCGAGGAGCTGTGGCCCGATTACAAGGCCATGCGCGACCGCATCGGCAAGGAGCGCGGCTGGCCGCCGATGGGCCGCGACGAGTTCGTCAACGAGGCCGAGCACGGCTCGCTCTATGTCGGCTCGCCGGAAACCGTGGCACGGAAGATCGCGACGACCGCGAAGGCGCTCGGCATTTCGCGGTTCCAGTTGAAATATTCGGCCGGACCGTTGCCGCACGAGAAGCTGATGAAGAGCATCGAGCTCTATGGGCGCAAGGTGGTGCCGCTGGTGCGGGAGATGATGGGGTAGCCCTCGAGGCTACTTCATCAGCCCGAGCCGGCTGGCGCCGACATAGAGCGAGAGCACGGCGGCGTTGGAGACGTTGAGGCTCTTGATCTCGCCGGGCATGTCGAGCCGCGCCACGACGCTGCAGGTCTCGCGGGTCAATTGCCGGAGGCCCTTGCCTTCGGCCCCCAACACCAGCGCCAGCGGCTCGCGCAACGCGACGTCCGAAAGGTTCTCGGTGCCCTCGCTGTCGAGGCCGACGGTCTGGAAGCCGCGCTCGTTGAGCGCGGTCAGCGCGCGTGCGAGGTTCTGCACGGTCACCATTGGCACCAGCTCAAGCGCACCCGAGGCGGCTTTCGCAAGTACGCCGGTGGCTTCCGGGCTGTGACGTGCGGTGGTGACGATCGCCTTCACCGCAAAGGCGGCGGCCGAGCGCAGAATGGCGCCCACATTGTGCGGATCGGTGATCTGGTCGAGCACCAGCACCATGCCTTCCTGCTTCAGGGTCTCGATGTCGGGCGAAGGCAGAGGATCGGCTTCCGCGAGCAGGCCCTGATGCACGGCATCGGGCGATAGCAGCCGATCGATCTCCTGGGGCCGCACGATCTCGGGCGCGACGCGGGTTTCGATGTTTTCCTCCGCGAGCCGCCTTGCGGCATTCTCGGTCAGCGTCAGCTTGCGGATCCGCCGCGCGGGATTGGCCAGCGCCATGGTGACGGTGTGCCAGCCATAGAGGATGACGGGCCCGTCGGATTGCGAATCGCGGTCGCGCCAGGCAGGACGGCCGGCCGATTTTCCGGGCCGGTTGAAGGGCTTAGCCCCGCCGCGGGAGCCCTTGGGGGCGAATTTTCGTTCCTTCATGGGCTCGCTTGTGTCACGGGCGCCGGAATATGGCAATTTGGGTGCCTTCAGGGGCGATTTTAGCTGTTCGCCTCGGTTGACTTTGCCCCACCGCTTCGCCCATAAACGCGCCCGGTCGCGCCCCGATCCGGGCTGTCGCGGCCTTCACGTTCCATGGCCGTCTTCGGTCCGCCGGTAAGGTCCGGCCCGATTGTGCTGCCGTCGAGCGGGGGAGTGTCCCGAGTGGCAAAGGGAGCTGACTGTAAATCAGCCGCCTCATGGCTTCGCAGGTTCGAGTCCTGCCTCCCCCACCAATATTTTCAATAGCTTAGGTGAAAAATCTGATGCCGCCCCGCGTGGCCGATTTTCAGGTAAGTCCTGAGCCCCACTCCAAGCCCCACTAGTCCCGCAGCTAGCTCAACCGACCAAGGGCGAATTGTCGTTGGCTCCGATTGCTACCTTGGCTGCTGCCTGAATAATTCAGCAGAATACGCTGATGAGGTCCGAATCGGGGGGCGAGCTAATGTTCAAGGGCGCATCGCGGCACATGCAGCGCATGGCGGCAAAGACCAACAAGAAAGCGGACCAGGCCCGAAAGCTCAGCAAGTTAGACCAGATAGCCAAAGGCAAGTCGTCAAAGGCTTTGCGTGGCAAGCTCAAGAACATCGAAGGACAGGCAGCGCGAAGGGCAAAGCGAAAGGTGGTGCGGGCCGAGAGGGAAGCGTTGGCGAGCGATCCGGTAGCAATTGAAGAGCGAGCGCGGAGAGTTGCGGCAAAGCTCGCACACCGCATGCGCAACGTTGTCGTCGAGGTAAAGAAGAAGTCGCGTTGAGGGGGTTGAAACGCCGCACGCCGCTTTACTACCAATAGCCTCGCTGTCGGGCTGGATTGCATCTAAGGTTGAATCCCTAAGCCCTTGATACAGAGCGCTTGGCGCTCGAAAATCCCAATTTGGTTGACTCGTCCCCGAGTCATATTGCTTTGAATGGTAGGAAGAGTGTCTAGGAATCAAGAACAAGCATGAACGCCGTCGAGATTGAGGAAGCCATATCGGCCCTTGCCGAGCAGCCATTCAACGGCGGTGAGTTTCCGTATCTGTTCCTACAAGCGTTCGGGAATAAGGAAACCACGATCAAGCGGCTGCGCGCGGGCGCGTCGAACAAGTCCGACCTGGGCGGGGTCCTGCAAACCAACAACATCCATATCGCCGCCGCTGCGCCCGACGCGGTCACGAAAACGCTGGCCGCGCTGAAAGCCAGTCCGGCCACCGCGAAGGCGAAGGCGCGGTTCATCCTCTCAACCGACGGTGCGGATTTCGAGGCGGAGGATTTGGACACAGGCGAAACGGTCGCCTGCGCCTATACCGATTTCCCCGATCACTTCGGTTTCTTCCTGCCGCTGGCCGGGATCACCACCGTCAAACAGGTACGCGAAAGCTCGTTCGACATCCGCGCCACCAGCCGCATGAACCGGCTTTATGTCGAGCTTCTGAAAGACAATCCCGATTGGGGTACCGCCGCCCGCCGCCACGACATGAACCATTTCATGGCGCGGCTGATCTTTTGCTTCTTCGCCGAAGATACCGACATTTTCAGCGGCAAAGACCTGTTCACCAATACAATTGCGCGAATGAGCGAGCGGGATTCGTCGAACACCAATGAGGTGATCGGCGAGTTGTTCCGCGCTATGAACACCAAGCGCGAGGATCGCGCGAGCGCCGGTATTCCAAGATGGGCCGACGCTTTCCCCTATGTGAACGGCGAGCTTTTCTCAGGCAGCGTGGCCGCGCCGCGTTTCAGCAAGATCGCCCGCTCGTATCTTCTGCATATCGGCAGTCTCGACTGGACGAAGATCAACCCTGACATCTTCGGTTCGATGATCCAGGCTGTCGCGGAGGACGAAGAGCGCGGTGCGCTCGGCATGCACTACACTTCCGTGCCGAATATTCTCAAAGTCCTCAATCCGCTGTTCCTCGATGATCTGCGCTCGCGGCTTGAGGAAGCGGATGACAATCCCCGCAAGCTGCTCAATCTGCGCAACCGCATGGCAAAGATCAGGGTGTTCGACCCCGCTTGCGGCTCTGGAAATTTTCTTGTCATCGCCTACAAGGAAATGCGCGCTATCGAGGCCGAGATCAACAAGCGGCGCGGTGAGGCCGACCTGCGCACGGAAATTCCGCTTACCAATTTCCGTGGCATCGAGTTGCGCGACTTCCCTGCTGAGGTCGCGCGCCTTGCGCTGATCATCGCCGAGTTTCAGTGCGACGTGCTGTATCGCGGCCAGAAGGAAGCCTTGCAGGACTTTCTGCCACTTGACTCACAGAACTGGATAACCTGTGGCAATGCGCTGCGACTGGATTGGCTGAGCATCTGCCCCCCGACCGGGACCGGGGTAAAACTGCTTGGCGACGACCTGTTTTCGACGCCGCTGGATCAGGCGCAGATCGACTTTGAGAACGAGGGTGGCGAAACGTATATATGCGGAAATCCACCATATCTTGGTTTTTCTTGGCAGAATGCTGAACAAAAGGCTGAAATTCGTGATCTTCTCAACGGACGAATTTCTTCCAGCGGTTTCCTGGACTATGTAGCCGGTTGGCTAGTTAAGGCTGCCGATTACGGTACGCATACAAATGCGGCAGCTGCCATCGTGGCTACAAATTCTATCTGCCAGGGCCAGCAAGTCTCTATCCTTTGGCCTCTAATCATCCAGACGGGGCATCAAATCGCCTTTGCACATACGTCATTCAAATGGGCGAATCTTGCAAGCAACAAGGCCGGTGTTACCGTCGTGATCGTTGGAATATCCAATCATCCTCCTCGAGTCAGGCGATTGTTTTCACTCGTCGACGATGGAAGCGTTCTTGTAAGGGAGGCAGGAAACATCAATCCCTACCTAGTCGATGGGCCGAATCTTTTTGTTGAGCCCTCTGACAATGTGCTCGGCGCAATGTCCAAAATGGACAATGGCAACAAAGCTGTCGATGGTGGACACCTTCTTTTGGAGCCCAATGAAGTCCTCGCCCTTTCTCTGACCGAAGAGCAACGCGCGAAGATCATAAGACGCTTTGTGGGTTCTCTTGAGGCGATCAACGGGAAAATTCGATATTGCATTTGGATACCGGACGATGCGCGCGAGTTTGCCTATTCCATTCCGGTCATACGATCGCGAATCGAACTTGTTCGGGAGGAGCGATTAGCAAGCTCTAAGAAATTGACTCGGGACTCCGCCGCGCGTCCCCACGCATTCCAACAAGTTCGGCAGCGCGGCAATGAAACCGTTATTGTTGTTCCCAGCGTAAGCTCGGAAAGTCGTGACTTTCTTCCGGTACTCCTCATGGAGCCCGGAACAATTATGTCTCATAAGTGCTTCGCGCTCTACGACGCTCCCCTCTGGAACATGGCGCTTATTGCGTCCCGACTCCATTGGATTTGGATAGGTGCTGTTTGCGTTCGTCTTGAAATGCGCTTCTCGTATTCTAACACCCTTGGCTGGAACACTTTTCCAGTCCCTACGCTCACAGAGAAGAATAAGGCAGACCTGACCCGGTGCGCAGAGGATATCCTGCTGGCGCGCGAGGCACATTTCCCGGCGACCATCGCCGACCTTTACGACCCGGAGCGCATGCCGGCTGATCTGCGTTCGGCGCATGAGCGAAACGACGAAGTGCTCGAACGCATCTACATAGGCCGCCGTTTTCGCAACGACACCGAGCGGCTGGAAAAGCTGTTCGATCTTTACACCAAGATGATTGCGTCGCCAGGGGCAGCGGCGAAGAAGAGAAAAACGGGGGCAAGCGCGTGACCGACGACAAAAAAGGCATCCCTTCCGTTTCCGTCTCATATGCCCGAAACGGTTCATCGACCAAGGCCAACGCGCTTGGCATGCGGCCGATGCAAGAGCGCGCTTATGAACGGCGCGGTGAGCAGTACCTTCTCATCAAGTCGCCCCCCGCCTCCGGCAAGAGCCGGGCGCTCATGTTCATTGCGCTCGACAAGCTCGCCAATCAGGGTCTCAAGCAGGCTATCATCGTCGTGCCGGAAAAATCCATCGGCGCGAGCTTCCATGACGAGCCGTTGACCAAATACGGCTTTTCGGCCGATTGGGTCGTTGCGCCCAAATGGAACCTCTGCGACGCGCCCGGCTCGGACAACGGCGGCAAAGTCAATTCCCTCGGTGTATTCCTCGACAGCGATGATAAGGTTCTGGTCTGCACCCACGCGACCTTCCGTTTCGCGGTGGATAAGTTCGGGGTCGAGAAGTTCGACAACCGGCTGATCGCGGTGGACGAGTTTCATCACGTTTCTGCCGATCCGGAGAGTAAGCTCGGCCAGCATCTCGGCGCGTTCATCGCACGCGATAAGGTGCATGTCGTCGCCATGACGGGCTCATACTTTCGGGGCGACGCGGTGCCAGTGCTGGCCCCGCAGGACGAGGCGAAGTTCGATCCCGTCACCTATACCTACTACGAACAGCTGAATGGCTACGAATATCTCAAGCAACTTGATATCGGCTATTTCTTCTATTCCGGTTCCTATGCCGACGACATACTGAGGGTCCTTGACCCGGACGAGAAAACCATCATCCACATCCCAAGCGTCAATTCGCGCGAAAGCACGAAGGATAAGATCAGGGAGGTGGAACACATCATCGAGGCGTTGGGCGAGTGGCAAGGCGTCGACCCCGCGACCGGCTTCCAGCTCGTCAGACGGTCGGACGGAAAGGTACTACGCATAGCGGATCTTGTGGATGACGACCCGGCCAAGCGGGACAAAGTGTCAGCCGCGCTGAAAGACGCCGCGCAGAAGAACAACCGTGATCATGTCGACATCATAATCGCCCTTGGTATGGCTAAGGAAGGCTTTGACTGGATTTGGTGCGAGCACGCGCTGACGGTCGGCTATCGGTCCAGCCTCACCGAGATCGTGCAGATCATCGGCCGCGCGACCCGTGACGCGCCGGGCAAGACCCGCGCCCGCTTCACTAATCTGATCGCCGAGCCGGACGCCTCCGAGGAGGCGGTCACCGAAGCGGTCAACGACACGCTGAAAGCTATCGCCGCGAGCCTGTTGATGGAACAGGTGCTCGCGCCGCGCTTCAACTTCACGCCGAAGAACACGCAGAGCGGCCCGGTTGCCGGCTTCGACTACGGCGAAGGTGGCTATGATCCGAGCAAGGGCAATGTCGGCTTTAATGAGCAAACCGGGCAGTTTCACATCGAGATCAAGGGTCTTGCCGAACCCAAGAGCAAGGAAGCCGCACGCATCTGCACCGAGGATCTGAATGAAGTCATCGCCGCTTTCGTTCAGGACAAGACCACCATCGAGCGCGGGCTGTTTGACGAGGAGCTGATCCCCGAGGAACTGACCCAGGTGCGGATGGGGAAGATCATCAAGGACAAGTATCCCGAGCTTGACGAGGAAGATCAGGAGGTCGTGCGTCAGCACGCTATCGCCGCTCTCAACATCACTCAGAAGGCCAAGCAGATTGCGGTTGGCGGCGACGGAGCTGGAGGCGATGATCAGCCGAGCGCCAACACTGCGCTGATCGACGGGGTGCGGAAATTCGCGATGGACGTGCGCGAACTGGATATCGACCTGATCGACCGGATCAATCCATTCGGCGAAGCCTATGCCATCCTTGCAAAGACCATGAGCGAGGACAGCCTGAAACAGGTCGCCGTGGCAATCGCCGCCAAGCGCACCAGCCTGACGCCGGAGGAAGCCAAGGGGCTTGCCGTCCGTGCGTCGCAGTTCAAGAAGGAGCGCGGCAGGTTACCCTCTATCGACGCCCAGGACCCTTGGGAGCGGCGCATGGCAGAGGGCGCCGTCGCGTTCATGCGCTTCAAGAAGGAGGGCCGCTATGACGGATGACCTCGATCTTGATGAACTGGCGGCAGACCTCGCCGACTTCGCCCCGCAGGACAAGAAAGGCGGCCGTAGCCCACGGGAGGAACGCATTATCGCGGGCTTCGAAGAAATCCAGCGCTTCGCCGAGGCCCACGGCCGCGCGCCAGCGCATGGCGAGAGCAACGACATATTCGAGCGGCTTTATGCCGTGCGCCTCGACCGGCTGCGCGGACTCGAAGAATGCCGTTCGCTTCTCGCACCGCTCGACAAGCAGGGCCTTTTGGCAGGCGTGGCGACGCCCGCCGCCGAACCTGCCGAATCGATAGATGACGATGAATTGCTTGCCGAGCTGGAAGGCATGGGCGCGCCCGACATTACCGAGCTTCGCCATGTCCGTACCGCCGCGGACAAGCGCGCGGCCGAGGAAATCGCCAACCGCACGCCATGCATGGACTTCGATAACTTCAAGCCGCTATTCATTCAGGTGAAGAAGGACCTCGACGCCGGCAGACGTCAGACACGGCGCTTCCAGACGATGGCCGAGATCAAACAGGGCGAGTTTTTCATCGTCGGCGGTCAAATCGCTTATGTCGCGGAAGCCGGCGACGAATTTGTGACCGAGTACGACCGTCGCGACAGTCGGTTGCGCGTGATCTACGACAACGGCACCGAGAGCGACGTCCTATTGCGCTCGTTGCAACGTGCCCTCCACCGCGATGAGGCGGGCCGGCGTATCACCGACCCCACGGCGGGGCCGCTGTTTTCCGGCGGGAGCGAAGACGGCGACTTGGCCAGCGGCACGATCTACGTGTTGCGTAGCAAATCCGACGATCCCAAGCTCGTCGCCAGCCGCGATGTTCTGCATAAGATCGGGGTGACAGGCGGCAATGTGGAAACGCGGATCGCCAATGCTCGGCTCGATCCGACCTTTTTAATGGCTGACGTGGAAATCGTCGCTACCTACAAGCTGTCCAATATCAACCGGACGAAGCTTGAGAACCTCATCCACCGCATCTTCGACTCGGCGCGGCTCGATATTGAGATCAAGGATCGCTTCGGGCATCCGATCGTCCCGCGCGAGTGGTTTCTCGTGCCCATTTTTGTGATTGACGAGGCCGTAGAGCGGATAAAGGACGGGACGATCACAGATTATCGGTACGACCCCAAGTCAGCTTCGCTTGTACGGTAAGAAAGATAGCCCGCAGCTCACATTTGACCGCCAGGCGCTGAATGGATGGGCAGCTAGAAGGGCCGTGGTGGGAATTGGTTTTCCGCACCACGGTTCGCGATCAGCCGGCTAGCTGAGTCGCTGGCAGTGCTCGCACTTCGGCCGTCCGCCAGTGCCTGACGCCAGATATTGCCGCTCAATATTGTTGCCTTCGGTGCACTTGTCGTTGTCGTGATAGACATTCCGTGCATTCGGCTTTCTCGAATGAAAGGGAGCAACCTTCGCCATAATGGATTCTCCTTCAAATGCGCCCGCCGATTCGACGCGCGTAGAAGTAGATTCCAAATTTATGCAACTTTGGGGAGTCCTATGTTGTGTAAGCAACTATGACGTTTAGTATAAAAATACCAGCGATGGTAGAATCAAAAACGCCGCCCGCTTAAAACCAGCGCAGGCGGCGGCCTTTCCAGCCCCGGGAGGGAGATAGTAAAATCCCGATCTTATGTGTCTGTGCGGGGCGCTGAAAGGTTCAACACGACACCCGCAGAGGGCAGATTAGGGCGCTATGGCTTTGGTTCGTCCGGCCCAAGAATGCGTTTACCAAGGACGGTTGCCAGCGAACTTGCCGCACCGCTAAAGACAAGCACCTGCACCTTTTCTAGCTCTGAGGCGGAAAGCCATCGCCATTTGTCTGGCGCGACTAGATGCCAAACCCAGATGCATAGGGTCGATCCAAACAGGACAGCGGCAAGAATAATCAGGACAGACACGCCATAGAAAAAGCAGTGGCGCAGAAATTCATCACGGCGAATCTTATTCGCTGCGGCCCAACTGGTCAGGGATTCGCCCTTACGGCTGAGGAAATCGGCTTCCTTGCGTGCAAAGGAATCATCCGCGCCGCCGTTCGCTGGTGGCGGCGGCGGCACATTTGGGGCGGCATCAGAGCCCGAGAGTTCCGACCGCAGCACTTCCACCAGCAATCACTCGCTTGTAATGGTCGCGGATCAACTCGCGCGGGATCACGGCATTCTGCCCAAACCTCTCCCACGTTATCGCCCAAGGCGTGCCGGGCCGATGTGTGAGGCTGGAAAGATACAGACCGCTCAATCCTGCATAGTTCTGGATAATCGCATCGACCAAGCCCTTGTCCCGAGGGCTAAGATTCGGCCGCTCAAAGGTGATCGGCTGGGTGACCTTGGAACTGCCGTAAGGGACCATTGAGTATACGGGGCGGACGACGGGGCCATACTTCCAAGCCTCAACATCGTCCTCGATCAAAGGATCGTCGTAGAAACCCAGATGGAAACCATGCGCAATATAAGTCAGCTTAATGGTTTGGAGGGGGTCCAGACCACCACGCGCACCGCATTGTTCCAACAAGTAGTTGGCAATGGAACGGGAGCTGTAGACTTGAGAAGTTGCACTCATGAGGTGCAATATAATTGATTCATCGTGATTTTTCAATAGTTTAGTTAAGTCTAACACAATCAAGGTGTTATCGCGCTATTTCTTGCCGCCCGTAATTACCCGGAAGTCGCCATCCCGGATCGGACCCTCAATCACTCAGAAGACCGCGCTGCTCGCTTTCAAGCTGGCGCATGAGCACGGCGAATCGGTTGTCGATCTGATTGGCCACGGCGCGAGGATCGTCGGCCCCGTTGATGGTCCAGTGGTTAGTAATCGCGATCGGCCCACCGGCGCGGCTACCGTGCTCGCCGGGGGCGGCAGCAACCGCCGCAGCTCCGTCCGAGGTCAAGCTGCGCAGCTTGTCATTCGACTCGATGCGGCCGGACATGCCGGGCACGAAAAGCTCGGGACCTTCCTCGCCGACAAGGTACGGCTTGCCGTAGCTGACCGGGCCGCCCAGGGCGCGAGCGCCAGCGATGGGCGCAGGGGCCGCGCCGCCTGCCGGGGCTCCCTTGCCGCCGCCGCTAAAGATGTTCTTGATCGCGCTGCCCAGCGACATCGCCTTGTCGATGGCGGCCCCGAAAAATCCAATGAGGCTTTGGATCGCGGAGATCACCGACCGCACGCCCGAGGCTGCAACGCCGCCAACCGTCTCGCCCCACTCGCGCCACTTCGTGTTGGTCGCGTCGAGCGGGCCGAGCAACTGCGTCATCCAGTTGTAGACAGAGCCCAGGCCATCGGCCATTGCCTTCACGGCCGGACCTGCCGGGCCGAGACCTTCCATGAAGCCCTTCCCGAATCCGGCGAAGAACTCCTTGATGCCCGACCAATTGTTGTAGACCCACACGCTCAGAGCCGTCAGCGCGACGACCAGCGCCGTGATGATCAGACCGACCGGGTTAGCGACCAGCGTCCACATGGCGACGCCGATGGCCCGCAGAGCCGTCAGCGGGAAGAGCAGAATCGAGCGCCCAAGGGCGAGCAGAGAGCCGCCAAGAGCGGACAGGGTCGCCCCTGCCCCGAGAGCCGTCAGCATGCGGAAGCCTACAGCCATGGCCGCGAGACGGCCTACGGCAGTCGCTCCGACGCCAGCGATCACCCCGGCGAGCAAGACGAGGCCACGTGCGACCAGACCGACAGGAGTGAGCAAGGCGGTTAGCGCGAACGCGCCGACGCGGCCAATCGCACCGAACGCGAATGCCAACGGACCGGCCGCTGCGGCAGCCGCCGCAAGACCGACGCCGAGCCGCAGAACTGCCGGGTTCGATTGTGCGAGAGACTTGAGCCCTTCGGACACGCTCTTGAATACGGTGGTGATCTCCGGCAGCACCGCCCGGACCAGAGTGCTGCTGAGCGATTGCCAGGATGCATCAAGCTCGCGGACCGCTTTTGACAAGCCTTGATTAGCGATGTCAAAGGTCTTCGCGCTATAACCCGGCGCGTTGGTATTGATGTCTTTGAGGATGCCTTCGAGGTCAGCCTTCAGAAGGGAGAGCATGCGAACCGACTGCCGCCCTTCGAAGATGCGGGCCAGGTCTCCTTGCGTCGCGCCTTTCTTTTTCAGGTCGATCAGGAGCTTCGTGAGGTCCACCTTGCTGCCGGCCATCGTGAATGCAGCATCCACCGCTTGCAACACGGACTCGCGGTCCTTCGCCGCTTCTGATCCGAACTTGGCAACGACCGCGTCATAGATTGCCTTGCGCTGCTTCTCGGTGTTGCCTTCGTTGTCGGCCAGCGCCGCGTCGATATCCCTCTCACTACCGGCCATGTCGAAGCCGTTGGCGCTCAGCCCGGCCGTGACACCGGCGCCGGTTCGCTTACCCCCAGATACATAGTCGCCGTAGTCGAGACCAAGGCGTCCCATCGCTGCCCGGCCTTCCTTCGTCGGCTTGAGCAGGCGCACATATGCCGAGCGAAGGGCAACGCCTGCCTCGGGGCCAAGCTGCCCGGCCTTGTTCAAGGCGATGATCAGCGCGTTGGTGGACTCAATCGACTCGCCTGCGGCCGATGCGGCGCTACCGACGAACTTATAAGCCTCCATCATATCTTTCATTGAAGCGCTGGTTGCGTTGGCGCCATAGGCCAGATTATCGGCGATGCGCCGGCTGCTAGCCGAAGCGTCTTCGACGGTCTTCATGCTCAGCCCGTATTGCGTCACGACCTTGCTCACAGCGCCGGCAACTTCGGCAGCCGGCATGTCGCCGACAATTGAGCCTTCAAGGATCGAAGCAATCGATCCTTTGGCGCCCGGCACTGAGAAACCGGCCTTCAGCATCTCATTGAAGGCCTTCAGGGTGTTCGTCGCGCTCCCGTACTTCGCGGCGATCGCGTCGGCAAACTTCTCAATTTCCAGACGTTCGGAATGCGAGACGCCGCCAAGAGCCTCGGTGAAGTTGCCAGCCCTGTCGCGCTCAAGGGCGCTGCGGATCATGCCGATGGCGGCGAAGCCCGTGGGCGCGGTGACACCCATGGCGAGGTTGCGGCCTTTGCTCTGGACCCGCTCCAACTTTTTCGCGGTCGCATCGATATGCTTTTGCGCGGCAATGAACGGCGCCGAGACGCTTTGCCCGATCTTCGCGACCGTCGCAGCCAAGCTGTTGACTTGCGCCTTCGTGGCATTAACGGCAGCGCCGAGGCTGGGATTGACCTTACCACCGATATTGACGAATACGGAAAATTCTTGGGCCACGTTGCTTACCTAAATGAGCGCGTAGTTTCGTAGAGCAGCGCAATGACCAAATCCCCAGCACGTTGCGCGTCGGCCGGTTCGAGGTGCCGAATGACTTTTCTCGGCACGTCGTACACCTTCGCCAAAGAGCGGATTACCTGCTCGGGCGAGTTGGTTTTGAAGCTCGCAATGGCGTCGAACGACGCTACCGCGAGCTTGTCGTGGCGCTCCCCGTCGATTTCGACGGGGACGGTCAGCGTGATCTCTGCGGGCACGGGCATGTGATTCACCCTCGCGGCCAAATGTGGTCCTCACCTGAGAACGCAGGAGGGAGCCGCACCGATGACAGCGGTGCTTCGCTCTGGCCGGGACGGAAGGACACTCGCTCGATAACAACCTCGCGGTCTTCGAGAGTGGGGATAATGGTGAGCACCCGACCATAGTAGTCGTGCTGGACTGCCGGCACCGGGATTGCTTCGCCGTCAGGTCCGATATCCGCCTGCCGAACTACTTCGTGCGGGGCTTCATACTGAAACTTGACCTTGTCCGTATCGCGAGGGGAACCGGGGTAACGATAGACCCAGCACTTCCGCACCGCGCGTCGCTCACCGGCCGCGCGGTCGGGACTCCTCCGATGGATTGCGTCGTATCCCGCGACGGCTTCGGCGACGGGATTGGATCGCAGCGTGGCGTTCACGGCAGTCGTTTCGATGTCGAGCGCTTCGAGCTTCGCGATCAGTTCCGCAACCCGAGCAGCGTGGACGGCGTAGTCCGCGAGCAGCTTGGCGGCTTCCTTGGTGTTCGCCTTCCGCGCGGCTTCGGCACGCTGGCGCAATGCGTCGTCGGCGGCGACCTTCGCGGCGGCTTCCTCAGCCGCGATCACGGTCGGAAGCTCGGCGGTCAGATGATTGGCGCGCGCTTCAAGTCGCATGATTGCACGCTTGATCGTCGCGGCGTCAGCCTCAGCTTGCGCGTGCTGGCTATCATTCATGACGGCAATGCCGGCAAGGACGCCCTCAAGTTGGGCGCGGTGTGCAGCGATTTCAGATTCCGCCCGTTCGATCTCGGCGCGGATCGTTGCGGAGGTGATAGCGGTCTTGGGGGCGAAGAGTTTGGAGATCATATTCATCGTTATCAGCCTCGATAATTCTGGAAGGCGTCGGTCGCCCGGAGCCATTCCGAGTAGGCTCGCGCCTCAAGATTGTAGGAGCCGAAGACATCGGCGCCCATGCCGAGCGCGGCCATCTTGCGCGCGCAAGCATGACGCTCTTTTGCGGCGGCGTAGGTCGCGGTCGCGTCTTGAACGGCGCGCATCAGTTGCTCGCGGCGGGTCATTTCGAGCCCCCGATCTTGTGCTGCGCAAGCCACGCGTCGAACGCCGTGACGCTATAGCGGCACACGCCCGAACCGACCTGGATGAACGCGGGACCGATTCCGCGACGCGCGTAATTCGCGAGCGTGTTCGCCGAGAAGCCGCCGCGTGCGGCGATCTGGCGACGAGAGAGGAAGACCTCGGACATTTTGGACCTCAAGAAAGCAGCGGCGAGCGGAAGAGAAAACTGGCTAAGAGAACGCTCGCCGCTCTTGTCGTTTCTGCTTTGTCAGAGCGGCGGTGACATGCGCACAATGCTCAACCCGCTCATTCCGCAACAGCCCATTACGGTATCCCTCAAGCGGCGGGCTCTTCGCGCCGGTTGTTGTCATTGGCGTGGCCCGCCATGCGCGCGTCGTGGTCGGCCAGAATGGCGGCCCGTTCGTCCGCCCGCATGCGGAGCAGTTTTTGCTCGACTCCGATATCGATCAGGGCGGCCCAGGTCTGCGGGATATTCATGCGCAGCTTGAGGGCGAGCGCGGTGAGTTCGCCTGCAAGTTCGGGGTTGGGTAGCGCTTCGAGCGCTGCGACGGGGACGAGGCCGAACCCAAGCGTTCCGAGCACCGCCTCCAAACTCTCAAGACCGGCCTTGTTCTTTTTTCTCCAGGCCTTCAACGTAGCATGTTGCACCCCACTACGTTCGGCCACGTCAAGGTAACGCAGTTTTTGCCGCGCCATCTCTGCGAAGACAAGCTTCACATGAGGGCCGACGCGGTCCGGCATTGTCACCGTGCGCGGGTTTCTACGGTGCTTTCGGGAAGGCGGCGGAATTAGCGCGGTGCGGAAATCTTGCGGATAAAGCGGGGGCTGCATTGGTGATCCTTGAGGGCGATTGAACAGGCCCCAAGATCAGGTGAAGGGCGATCCCGCTACAGCCCATTGCAGTCGCCCTTGCGCGCTGCCCCATGTCGCCGCCGCGCGCCTCCCCGAGAACAAAAACCTACTTTTGAAATTTTATATCTAGCAGGATCGGGCGGTCGCGCGTCACCCGCATGGGGGAGCGCCCCGGAAGGACCCGAAGTGGTTCACAAAAAGGCTAGCGATCTGCCGATGTCCGCTTGTCGCACAACAGCAGCGCAATGGTGGCAGTCGCTCGAAGTCGCAGATGGGCCAAGAGGCGACATCGCAGGCTCGGCTCGCTTCGTCCACACCTAGACATCTCTTCGGCGGCGCCAATGGCGATCCTCGCGTATGGCTTTGAACTCCGCACACTGCATCTGGCTTTCGAGAACGCTGAGGCGCAATTTGGCGCGTGCGTCGTCAAGCTGATCCCTCAGCGAGTTGCCCTCGCGCCGCAAGGTGCGATTTTCTAAGATGGCCAATTGGGCCCGTGCAAGCAAGGGATCGAGCATTCATCAATGATGAGCGGTCACAACTTGGTCCGCCACCACACACGTTAATCAGTCGGTTTTTTGCTGCCGATATATTGAAACCTTGTCGTCCGGGCCAAACCTTAGGGGCAGGCGTCGCCAACAATTCGCGCGACTTGGACACCGCACGTATGGAGCGCGCCAGCAACTCTTTGGTTGTCAAGTCGCCAGCCTCACGTCGGCGCATCATTGAGCGATATCGCACAAGCGCCGCGACGTAAGTTTCATCAGGGATGAACCTCATTTGCGCCTCATGGGCGGCCAGCGTGGAGCTGTCGCGCGTCGTGGGTGGTGCTACCCGGGCTGTTTCAAACCCGGCGATGTCAGCCACTCATTCATGTGAGACGCAGTTTCGGCGTGTCGGGCTTTGCGGATAAGTTCTTCGCGTAGAGCGCCGGGCGGAAGCAGCTTGGCTTTTTCGCGCAGGCGCTTCGCTTTTTCGGCAAGGCGGGTTTCAAGGGTAAGAGTTTGTTTGAAACGGCGACGCTGCATGACACAACCTCGTGCTTACGGGTCCTAATCCGTAGGGTTCAGCAGTTCCGATCCTAATATGCAGCCGGGTGGGCTTCAGTTCCCTACTCGGAACGAATTTTTACGCCATTACGTTCGTAGGTCCGTTCCGGGTCACGAGCGGCGGTCGAGGATCACGAGACACACGTCCGCTCTACCCCTGACAGTGGACCGGCGCGGCCTTACGCGAGCGGACCCGCGGACTCGGTTGATCGCATCACTTGGTGGCGCGTCATTTCGCGACGAGAGATTGGCGGCCCTAGCCTTTCCACCCCGCTTCCCTCGCTTTGCGAGCTGGTTGAGGTCGCGGGGGGCGTTTCGGGTGGCTAGTCATTGCAGGCTTTCCGTCTGGACGCTTGACCAGTTCGAACGTGGCAACGTGGGTGCTTTCCGCCCAAGACTCCAATGCAGCCCCGCAGACTTCACAGGATACGTGGCCGCTATGCGGCATTAAGCACGTCGGTTCGATGCGCTTATATTCAGCGCCGCACTCGCATCGGACAAGTGTTGTTTCCATTCTCGAAAACGCCCGAGGAAGAGGGCAAGGACCCGGCGGCGGTGGAGCTACCCCGCGGAGGGGGTTTGCCTCGCTCCTCCAACGCGCTTAGACCAGCAGCGTTCCTTTGTCAGGGATCTGCCCCCGGCCAACGGTCCACGTCGGTTTCGGGGTCACGAGCGTCACCCTCTGCGATAGACGGCGGCCTGTCGATTTCCGCTATGCCTCGTTAGCGAGACCGATCATCAGCTCAATTGGGCTGCAACCAAGCAAGCTACCGTGTGAGTTCCAGTTCCAGGACTTGCAGTCCCACGGGGGTAATCTCGTATCTGCCACCTCGGCGGACCAGCAACCCAGCTCTGACCATCTCATGCGCAGTCTGCTCGCTACAAACAGGGTGGCTGCCGCCGGGGTAGTAAAGCCTGCCAGTTCGGTTGATAAGGTGTCCGTATAACTGTGCGTGACGCAGCGCTCTGATTGTCTGCTTCTCCATCGCTCGCTCCCCCTTGGGGGCTCGAAAGCACAGCAGTCCCGCCCGGTCCCGGGACCACTGTGATGGCCATTATACGCCAGCCAATTCCGAAATGTTTACATGAAAACGCGCGGGCTAAGAGTTCTTGATTGGACGTTGAAGTTCTAGTGAGCCCAAACAATACTAGGTCGACCGGAATAATCCTCTTCAAGGAGCGTCCCGATGCCTGACGTAAGGGAAAAGCAACGCGAAGCCCGCCGGAAGATCATTCGCCAATGGGCGAAGCTTCCGAAGGATAAACGGCAGTCTATGGAGGGGATTTCTCAATTCGCCAGGACCGCCGCTCAGCAGAACGAGAACGCATTCGTCCGCAGTCGTCGCGATCCGTATCAGAAGATCATGGGATGGCTATTGCCGCGTGCTCATCTCTGAACGACTGAGTCCTCTGCACATCCTTCGAAGGCGACACCGGGTTCTTCAGCTTGACGCCGTGTGGCGAACGGCCCGCGAGATTTAGGGAGCAAGCCACGCACCTTGTCGCAAACCACATTGAGCGGGATTTTGGAAATCCGATCAGGCGACGCCCGATTTCCGTTTAGGGTCAAAATGCGAAGAGCTCGACTTGAGCAGATCCAGTCCGCTACGTCCCAATAAGCCGACATCGCAGGAACGAGCGCCAAGATCAGCAGGGGGCCAACAGGTGATGTTTCAAACGAAAGAGGCCGTCAACTGAGGCGGCCTAAATCGTCCCAGGTGAGATTGCCACATTCGCCGCATTTGAAAATGCGCACCGTCTTCCCCTTATGGATATCTAGTAATGTGGCGAGCCAAGGGGATGGAGCGTTGCAGCGAGGGCAGCGGCGGTCTTCATGATCCTGTTGAGGCGGCGACTTATCGCGACTCGAAGAGTCCATCATTCGCTCCACTGCGAGCGAAACCGTCCCCGGTGCTGTGAGGCAGCCTAGTGGCGTTGTTGTTCCTGTAGTTTGTGCTCTAGTAACTCAGCCATCTTGCGATATTCCTCGGCCATCTCCTCCAGCGCCCTGCGGGCTTCCTCCGTGCTCGTAACGACGGCCTGTCGTTCGCATATTAGCTGCAGGTGTCGATAATCCGGGACTGTTCGATAGTCTGGGGCCATTCGGCACATCCTGTCGTTCCATCAAACTCGGACACCAGCAGATTCCAACTTAGGACACTAAATACCGACAGTACCGAGAGTTCCATGGAACGAAAAAGAACGCTTCCGTTTGTTTCTCCGTAGCCAATGGGGCTGAGATCCCTCTGAAACAAGGAGTCATTCCATGACTTCTCGTGCCGCAGAGTTCGCGCGCGCTGCCGCTTGGAGCACGTATCTAATGGCCCACACAGGCGTGGAGGAAGACGACGATCGGCGTACCGCGCTTGATCGGTACATCATCAATCTTTGCGAGTCTGGCGAGCAAGACCCTATTGCTCTGCAGAAGGCCGGGCTGGCGTATCTGCACCGGCTAGACCAGTTAGGTGAGGAGCGCGAGGAGCGGCTCGCAAGATACCACACCTTGGACAGAGCGATAGAGAAACCGGGGAACGAAGGTCTCCGCCGCGACTTTAGAACGTGAGGCCGTCGCTCGCCGTCAACAGAGAACGGCGCATGTCGCGGATAGCCAAAGGTCCTCCGGACCCGCTGATCAAAACAGCGCTAGCGCAAGATAGCCAAAAGTGGCGGTCTCCAGTTCCATTGAATGGGGAGCCATGGTCGCTGGTGGGAAAGCCAGCGGGAAAGCTGCGCTTTCCCCTGTGCGGAAGGAGACTTCGCTATGCCCCGCCGCATCGACATAGACCACAAACACAGCCGAGCAATTATTAACGTGATTGGCAAGGAACTGCGCGCGTCGCTGAAGCCTGAGCCGGAACAACCAGAGAGTCTCAGAGCGCAACTCGAACGGCTTCGGGATTTGGAGTCACCATTAATCGTTCCCGCGGACGAGCATGGGGAAAAAGGGCGGGCATTGTCGTCTCATGCAGACTCCGAAAAATACCTGGAGCTAGCCGAGCACTACCGGAGCGCAAAACTCGATACCAAGGACCGGACTGCCCGCTACCTACTTGAGACGCTTGAACACAGCTATGGGGTGCTTGCGCAGAGCACAGTTGTGCTGCGCCGTTTGTTCCACAAGTAAGGCCGCCTCATTGGCGGCCTCTTTCATTTGAACACGTTCTCTTCTTCGTTCGGGTCCGCCAAGTGACGCTCATAAAGGCGACCGTCGCCTATGGGTCAAAAGTCGCCGGTTGGAAATTGGCCGGAGACTTCCGGTCTGTCCCGGTAAGCGGACGTCAGCGGGATCACCCCAGCGTGCCGTAACTTGCCTGCTGGGAGGTGTGTACGGTCGAGGTCAGGTCCCGAGCAGCTTCGCGCATGCCATGCCTGCGCCGAACAGCGCCGCGCCAGCGACCATCCCGCCGATGGGGAAGGGCCAAAGCGGCTGAGCATCCTTTGCGATCGGGGCGCGCTGCTCGGCCGCGAACTTCCGGGTCTCTTTCTGCGCGCGGTCGATGTGGGCAATTCGCTCTTGGAGGTTCATGATCGCAGAGCCTACGGGTTCTGTTGGAGTTCGTCAAAGAACGCTGCGATTGCTTCCAATGCGGGCGAAAATGCAGCTGCCGACTTCAAGCGATTTTCCGTCTCCCGACCGATCTTGGCGAAGGTGGCGCGCGACGGCATTCGCTCAACCTCGAGTCTGGCCAGCGGCCCCAGCCGGTCTTCCAGCCACACCCGGAGGGCGGGGACGCCGCCCGGCAGGAGGCCGGGAAGATACCAGCCGGTGTACCGTTTCTGGCCGGAACCGACCTTCTGGTAAGTGAACTTTCGGACGCGCGAGGAGTCGGTGGAATCTCTAATAAGAGACTCTATAGAGAAACCACCGACTCCTCGCGCACCCCAGTCCGTCGTACCGAACGCCAACCCGGCGTCGCGGCTGTTCGTCAGAACCACGCCTTCAGCCGCCATGTCGGCGGTCCCCCCCGGGGCCACCCCATCCCACCGCATCACTTCATGAACCGTGACCGGCAGCGGCACGTCGCACACAATGTCGAGCCAGCAAGGTTCCGAGCGCCGGTGGGGCCGCAATCGACCAACCGCCTGAAGTAGTTCGCCCGTGGTGATCCGCCAGCGCAGCGCCTCCGCAATCGGCTCGGGGTGGCGATCAATCGTAGTTGCGACAACGGAGCCATCAGCAAGCTGGATACCGCCCGGATGCTTATCGAAGAAATGACCTTCGTCACCGGATACCGGACGCCCAGCGAAGACCGATGCCAAGGCTTCAACGGCGGACCGCCTGGGGGCAGGACGCCCGATCACGATCAGCCCGGCAACGTCTTGCATATCGTTCATGCCAGCCAGCGCCCCAAAGTGCCGAGCGATTACGTTGGCCGGAAGCTGCCCGGCGACCTGGTCAAGCACGCCCTTGTAGGTGACGACCCCGATCTGGGAGGGCGCGGCCAAGGCAGCCCGGAGCCGAACGAACCGGACAACGTCCAGCACGTTACGCGGCTTCGGCGCCTCCCATAAGCCTAGCTTAGACATGCTGACGGGGGCGCCGATGATCTGCCGCACCCGAACGTGAGCCGGCCACTTGGCGGCAACAACCGGCTGTTCGGTCACCACCGGCGGAAGGCCGGGGGCTTGGATTTCACCAAGCGCAATTGCGATCAGCGAAGCCGGCGGCGCGGTGGCGTCGAGAACCAGCGTCGGCGCATCACGCCATGACGGATGCACCGTTCGCAGCGGCGTCACAGACACCTTGCCGCCCTCGACCGTAATGCGCCCCGATTGCGATCGGTCGCCAATGGTGGACTCGATCTTCCATTCCTCAAGAAAGATCGCGATCTCCCGCCAAAGCGTCCCGGCGTCCCGCGCAAGCTTGTTACGGGCAGCATGGCGATAGGCGGCGGTCCTGAGTTCGCTTTCCCGCATGTCGGGGCGCAAGATCGTGGAAGTGACGCGACGTTGCTCTAGCCAACCGACCGCGTTGGCGACTTCGGCGTCAATCCCGTGGTCGATTAGCGCGGCGCGGGCCAACGGGCCGTCGCCGTTCGCCTTGATCGCGGCGGCAAGGCGGTGGCGGAATCGCTCGACCGCGTCGTGGTCTTCGTCGCTACAGCCTTCGATCTTTGATCCGAGCAGCGCTGCTACATCGACCTTCACCGGATCGCCGATTGCGCCGTCAATGAACGATTCGTCGATCACGATCGCGTCGGGCGGGAAAATGAAGTCCGGTCGCTTCGTGTACAGCAACGCTGCCGGGGTGACCCATACGGACGGACGCGCCTCGCGCTGGCGTTCCATGCCGCACGCCTTCGCAAGCGGGCACCGGATAATCTCGTTATCGATCCGGCGCTCGCACACGGAATCCCGGATGCTGACGCCAAGGTCACGCGCGGCTTTATAGGCCGGGATGTTACGGCACATGAGATGCTCGGGCGCGAGCGGGTCGGGGCGTTCATAACCGCGATAGACTTCGGCCTTGACACCATCCGATGCGAAGTCCGCCGCGATCTGTTCCGCAAGGTCGTGGCGGGGCACGACATAGGCGATGCGGCGGCCGAGCCGAGCTTGCTTCGCGGCACCCTCCCGCGCGGCGTGGGTTTTACCGATACCGGCTTCCGACCGCACCGCCGTGACCGGATGCACCGGCAGGATCAGCGGCGGCTTGAGTGCCGCCTGATTCCGAACCGCGATGCCGTTCAAAATGGCGTTCGCAAGCTCGGGGCCGGTTAGCGTCTGAAGACGCGCGGTTGCCTCGTCAAGGGGGACACGCTGGTCTGGATAGCTCGGCACCACCGCCGATGCCGACGCGCCATTGCGCAGATGAATTAGCGGCGCGTCAGGGAGGCCGAGCTTGTCGCGGAGCCAGTCGCGCGCCTCGCCGTAACTGATCTCGCGCGCCTTGGCGACTACCCTGATCGGCGTGAAGGTCTCCATGGTGCCGAAGTCCTGAATGCCGATCGGATGAAACGACAGGTTCGGATTGCGCTTCGACATCTCGCGGCCCGAGCCGGACGCGCGCCATGGTGCGACCACCCGGTACGTCGGCCCGCGCCAGCGGCCCCCCGGCAAAAGCGCAGGAGCCCAGGCGGCCAAGTTCGAGAGCGCCACCGTATTCAGATCGTCATGCCACAGCATGTCGTCAGCCGTCGCGCCCTGCGCAGGCCGCTCTACAGCCTCGCCACGCGGCTGGCGATGGGCGGGTTCGTCCCACCCATGCGCACGGAGGATTGCCTCCATCGTGTCGAGATGGGCGCCAGTGAACGCCGGAAGCTCTTCTAGCTGGGTATCGAGCAGCGTCCGCTCAGTCGTCCATTCATACGGGCGGCCGGTGTCGGGATGAATCGTCGGCGGTAAAACCGTCTGTTTGCCGACGCTCAGAAAATCGAGCAGCCCCCGCTTATCGGCGGTGCGGTAGTTCTTAGACGGCAACGACTCGACGGCACGAAATAGCGCCGTCCGACCTTTCCGACCTCGCTTGGCCACCATGACCGGCGGCAGCACCGCGAGGATAGGATCAACCAAAGCGTCGTCGTCAATATCGACAGCGACCAAGCCATCAAAGCCACAAGCGAGGCCAATGCCCCCGCCGTAGCAGTCGGCCATCCTTCCCCAAGCAGCGGACTTGGCGGCGGATGCGCGCTCGGTACAGAAGCTCTGCCAGCCGGGCAAACCGAACCACGGCCCATCGCCTACATCGGTGACGAAGCCGCGATAGATGCCCGGAGATTTCGTGCCAGCGCCGATCGGCAACAGCGAGTAGCCGTTGCCGTGCATCGCGAGCGCGGCGGACTCGAACGAAGAAGAATCAGGCATGGCTTAGAGCCAGAGCGCCGCGATGTGCTGCCAAAGCGCGCGGTGCGGGTCCAACCAGAATACCTCACGCGCTGCCTTTTGGATTTCTGCGAGCGGGATAAGTCGCCTCAACATCGGCCGCTCGGTGTTGCGGAAGAACACGCTGCCGTCCTCAAACACGCGCATTTCGTAGTCGCGATGCGACTGGCGGCGCATGTGCTTGTCAAACTGGCGAGCAGCGGAGAGAACCGTGTCCGCGTTGATCGGCGTATACGCGGGAGACGCGACCCAGCGCTTAGATGCTTGCGCGCACGCCAAGTCGGGATTATAAAAATCGGGCTTCATCAGACTTTCCTTTTTGCATCACCCGCCGCCTGCCAGCGCGCGGGTTTTGCTTTTATGGGCTACGCGACAGCAACACGCCGCGCTTCCAGCCATAGGTCCACGTCCGACCGGCGGTAACGCACGGCACCGCCGGGAAGCCGGAACCAAGCCGGTCCGGTGCCTTCACGGCGATACCGCTGCAACGTCGGTCGCGACACGCCAAGTTCCGCCATGAGGTCATCTTGAGGCAGCAGCGCTGAGTTTGACATTTTTGGTCTCCAATCGTTCGTGAAAGCAAACGAACACGCCATCACATAGTTGAACAGGCCATTATGATCTCCCCTGCCGAAAATCCTCTTGCGCAAGGCAAAAAAACACCGACGCGAAGCTAGACGCCGCGTCGGTGGCAACGTTTCGTTGATACTTATTGCTGGGATGTATCAGGCAAGCCCGGCGTCGATCAGGTCGGCGCGGTCGAGAAGCGCCTGCTTGCACAAGGCCTGATCGGTCGGGCCAAGCGTGGTCTCTTCCTTGCTTCCGAGGCAGTCTGCGAGCAGGCGCAGGTATTCGGGCGAACCGATTTTGGGGTTGTTGTCGTCCATGGTCAGCCCTCCCTTACGCCGCGCATTCGTTGGAATTGGCAGCCGAACGCGTAGCGAGCCATGCCTCAATCTCCGCTGCATCGAAGAATCTAGACCGGCTGATGTAGATCGGCGCGGGGAAGCCGTGCGTTCGCAGCTTAACCAGCCGCTCGAAAGTTGACTGCGGCATGTCGAGCTTGCTGCGCACGGTTTCGGACTTAATCAGTTGCTTCACGTTGGTCCTCTTGGTGTTTGATGAGGTGCCAAGAGGTATCGCGAGAGCGAGGCTTCGTCGTCTCATTTAGCTAGCCCCACTTCGTTGGAAACCATCCGTCGCTCATCCGTCGCGATGATAGGGATGGCCGTCGAGTTCGGCTTGGCTCATGTACTGGATATCAGGGAACCGTTTTTGAGCGTTGTAGAGCGTCGTTTTGCTAACGCCGTGCCGTTTGGTGAGGACATCCGTCACGTGAGTGGCAGAGAATCCCGCGAGACGCAGCCGCGCGGCGTCAACTGCAATATCATAATCGCGGCGCGCCCGAAAAACGGCTGGCCCAGCGTCGCGATCTTTGAAGTTCTTCCAGACCAACCCGACCTCTTCGTTACTGATTGTCGCCTTATTGTCCCCCTGAAACGCAAGGTCCGCGACCGCCCCGACTGCCTCAGCAAACCTATCGATTTCTTTGTTGATTGAGTCCGGAATCTCGCAGCCGTACTTGCGACCGAGGGAAAAGGCGCGCCATGCGGCAGAGGCATCACCATCCCGTTCAAAAACTTCCACCATGACAGCGATCTCGCTGCGCACCATGTCCAGTACAGACGGAAGGCCTGCCATATCACGCCTCCGCCTTGAACGGCACGACGTTTGACTCTCGCACCGCCGTCAAGCTGGTGAGGAAGTCCGCCCATAAGTTAAGCGCGTGGCGCTTCTCCTGAGCGAACGAGTGTCGCTGATAAACAGCCATCACGCCGCGCATTTGATGGTTCAGCACCCGTTCAACAGTCACAACGTCTACCCCCAGCCTCGGCATGGTGGTGGCGGCCGTGCGCCGCAAATCGTGAAGTCGCCAGGGCTCGATTTTAACCTCCTCAGGATTGTCGCCGCCCGCCGCCGCGTCTTCCCGCGCGATCTCCAGCATCACTTCATCAATGCGCGTTTTCGCGTGGGCCGCAGAGAATGAGGCGAACACGCGGGGCGTGTCCTTGACCCTGTCCATGCTCGTCAGAATCTCAACGGTGATCGGGGCGAGCGGAACGGCATGGGCGCGGCCGTTCTTCGCGCGCGCACCGGGGAGGGTCCATGTCGGTGTGTCGCTGGTCAGGTCGAGTTCTGACCACTCCATGTCGCCGACTTCGTTCAACCGCTGCGCCGACAACAAGAGCAGATGGACGAATTGGCGCCGAGGCCATTCAAGGCGGTCGATTGCCCGCAGCAGGAGCCGCAATTCATCATCGGTTAGGACTCGATCCCGAGGGACCTCCTTCACGACGGCCGTTCCGTCAAAGGGGTTTTTTTCAACCAGTTCTTTGGTAATGCACCATTGAAAGAAGTGCCGCCCATACGCCCGGAGCCGTTTCGATTGGATCGGCGCGCGTACCTTAACCGTGTCGAGTACCCGGATTGCATCGCTCCGCCGGATGTCATCCACGCGCTTCTTGGCCCATCCTTTCAATTCCTTGTCGAGAACTCGCCGTACCTCCCGGCCGGACTTCAATCCATCGGCGTGGTCTGCGTAGTAGCGAGCTAGCACGTTTGCGACCGTATCTTCGCGGCGTCGGGCCTCCTGCTCCTCGGCCGCGATCCGTGCAGCTTCTGCCCGGCGACTGGCGCGCTTCTGGTCGGCGGGGTCCGCACCCATCGCGCGTTGCCGTCGTGCATCGCCGGCCGCATCACGAGCCTGCGCCAGCGTGAGCGCGCCGGGACCGCTGGCAGGGCCAAGCACTACAGTCACGTCTTGCTTGTCACCCCGTCTGAACCTGTAAACGAACGTTCGCACCCCGGACGGATACACCAATACGCGTAGGCCGGGATGCCCCACGTCCGGTAGGGCGTAGCGCTTCGCTCGCGGCTTTGCGTGTTCGATCGCCAACGCAGTCAGCGGTTTTTTCATCAGCGCCCCTTTCCAAGCCCCACTCCAAGCCCCAACAAATACCTAGCTGTAGCGGTATTTCCTGGGATGTCGTCAGCTACCAGTAGAGGGTGATACCATTGATTAAAATGAGATTTTTTGACGCATGTGGGGCTTGGCGGTAGTTGCCGAAACCACAAGATGCCTGACTGTAAATCAGCCGCCTCATGGCTTCGCAGGTTCGAGTCCTGCCTCCCCCACCAGCCTTCGCTCGCTTCGCGAGCTTCGGCTTGGCAGGCCAGTTCAGAACATCATGGCGCGAAGTTAGCGTAGCCGGCAGGCGTGGGCGGGCTGTCGATCAGCGATCGCCGATACAGAACAGTTCACACCAATCAAACAAAACGCCCGTCCGCATCACGCGAACGGGCGCTTCGCAAATCTCAACCGATCAGGGATCAGTAGTAGCGGCGCAGCACGCGATGACCGCCGTAATACGGCGCGTGACGGTGGGCGTAGCCATAGCGCGGGCCGTAGCCATAGTGCACGCGCGGCAGATAGCCGTAGCGCGGGCCGTAGCCGTAGCGATACGGACGGTAATACGGGCGGTGATAGGGAGCGGCGCGATAGCCATAGCCGTAGCCGTAATTGGCGGGAGCGACGACCGCATCCTCACGATAGGTCGGATACGGCGCGAAGGCGCCCGGGCCGGTGTAGGTCGGGCCCTGGTTGACGTAATAGTACTGCGTGGTCGGATCGGCGAGACGCTCATAGGCGCCATAGCCATAGCCGTATCCATAACCATAGCCGCCGCAGCCGGTGTTGCAGCCGGTATAGACCGGCGCAACGGGTGCGCACGTGGCGAAGCCGCAGGCCGCGGCAGGCGCAGCCCCGACAAACATCACGGCAGCCGCCGCGACCAGTCCCGAAATCATTTGACGCATTACTCTCTCCTGTTGATTTCCGTTTGTTGGAATTTGTCTTGGATTCTTAACGCTTCTTAACCCGGCGGCTTGCCGGGCATTTCGACATGCGGCCGTGGCCGGGGACGCCGCGGACGTTCGTTGATCTCCGGCGCGTAGATCACCGGCGGCGGGTCGACGGGCACGTCCATCTGCGCCGGCAGCGGCGCGGACGACGCGCCCCAGCTCTGGTGATAGCTCTCGGCGGGCTTGGGCAATTTGCGGTTCGCGGGCGGCTCGACCTCGAGCCGGCCGTAGCCGGGCCGCAAGCCGAGCGTCGGATAATAATGACCGACGTCGGAGGGCTGCCGCTCGGCGACATAGCGTCCGCCATAGATCGTCGGCTGCACCTGGACGTTCTTGCCCAGGCCCCAGACACCTTCGACGACGCTATAGGACGCATCGATACTGTTGATGATGATGGGCACGCCGGGACGGCCGGGCACGACGATGTCGAAGCCGCCGTCGGCCAACGCCGTCGCGGGCAGTCCGATCAGAATGGCAGCGAGCGCCACAGCGCGCATGAGAAGGCCCCGGTTATCCGGAACACAACCTATCCGATCGCGACAGGGAGAGGGTTAAGGCCTGCTCACCAAATTCCGGTAAGCCTAACGCGTAAGGATCGACAGCTGATCAAATGCCGAAAGGCGCGCTAGCAAAGCGTTAACGCGGCGCAAACGCGCGGCACGTGCCGGAGCGAGCAAGGTTGCGTGGCACAAATTTCACATCCTGGGCGGGCTCACGTCGATGTGACCCCGCAGGCGAGAATCCGCGGAACGACTGCCGGAGGTGGCATTTAGCACAGGTCTCAACAACATGGAGAAAATGCCATGACGAGCCCAAGGCTTCTTGGCTTGGCCGCGATCGTCGCGTCCACGCTGGCAACACCGGCCTTCGCGCAAGCCACGGTCGACAATTCGGGCCGCTGCACCGGGCTATTCCAGGATCCCAATTGCCAGAATCTCGGTCCCGGCAATTCCACCGCCGACCGCGCCTATCGCCGTCGCCACATGGCCCGCAACCAAGTGAATCCGAATGATCGAACGCAATCGGGCTTCTGGCCGCTCGATACGGCGGGCGCAGTGGCTGGCGCGGCCGTCGGAACCGCAGCAACGGTCGCCGCCGCGCCGTTCCAGGGCTGGGGCAATTCCTACGCGAGCTACGACCGCGGCGGCCCCGGCTGGAACGGCAACTGGGACGCCTATGCGGCCCGCAACGGCATCGTCTGCAGGCCCGGCACCTGGATCAAGGGCGAGGACGGCCGGCGACACCTCTGCCAGTAAGGCTTTCTTCCATCGGGTTGAACGGCTTCAGGCGGCCCAACAGGCCGCCTGTTTCATGCCGGCGAGACGCCGCCTTCGGGTTCTGGCACTTTCCAACCAAGTCTGGTATTGCGGCCCGCGGGCGGACAGCCCCGGCACATGCCGGGCTCGGCCCCGCTTTCCAGCGTCGCCGGCTTAGCTCAGCGGTAGAGCAGCGGTTTTGTAAACCGAAGGTCGGGGGTTCAATCCCCTCAGCCGGCACCATTGGTTTAGCCGACACCGCGCCGTGGCTTGACGTGCCGGCGACCACCGCAAGAACCAAATCATCGGTTCGGCGTTATCCTCGCACATAGAGCCGTCTCGCGGAGGTCTAGCGATGGACCCGAATGATCGAGCAGCCTTAGCCCTAGCCGCTGTCGCCTTGGCCATCGCCATTGTGGTTGCATCGACAGTCACGTTAGAGCGCGTCAATACCCGCACCGCCAGCAACGACGCACCTCCCGGAACGGTAGGACTCGCCAGGCCTCACCCGCCGCTGGACCGTGCTCCCGGTGAACCGATACAGACGACAGGAACGCCGTCCAACGCAAGGCAGCGTCCCTGACCGAACACCGGCCGCGCCGGCACCAGCGCGCGATGCCCGCGCCTCAACCTGAACTCTTCCGCGCGCTGCTCTGTTCGAAGTGCTCGACACCCGAGCCGGCGATCTCGACCCAGCCATGTTTCGATTGCTCGAACACCGATCTGACGGGCGCCGGAAAATCCGGGTCCGCGATGGCGCCGACGGCAACGCCGATCATCGCCGGCAGATTGTCGGCCTTCCAACAAACCGTCGAGCCGCAGTCGGAGCAAAAATAGAAGCGGACTTCGCCCCCGCTTGCGGCGGCGCGAACGTACTCCTTCGGCGCGCCGGAGATCGTGACGGCTTCGACCGGGTAGAACGCACCGACACCGAACGGCGCCCCGGTTCGCCGCTGGCAGTCGATGCAATGACAGGCCGCGACCAGCCTGGTCGGTCCCGGAAGCGAAAGTGAAACAGCGCCGCAACTGCATCTGGCATCGATCATCGGACATCCTCCAGCCGCCAAAGCCCAAGGCTCTTGTCGCGCCAGCCGCCGCCGCCGCCCTCCTCGCAACGCTCATTAACCAGCTCGTGCGGCGCGGCCCAGTTGAACGGCGCCTTCTCCATGTTCAGCGCGCGCCAGTCGCCATCCTCGCAATCGCGATTGTCGTCCCATTCGGGAAACGTCGTGAGAAGCAGGAAGCGCGCGCCGCTCGCACGAAAATTCCGCAACGCAAGCGAGATGTTGTCGAAACTCAAATGCACCAGGCAGTCGCGGCACAGGATCAGGTCGGCGGGCGGCAGCACATCGCGCGTGATATCCCGAACGTGGAAGCGACCGGATAGCTCACCGCGCGCCGCGCGCTCGCTATTGGCTGCGATCAGCGACGGCACGATGTCGATGCCGGTGTAGTCGAGATCGAGCTTCATGCGGCCGATCCAGCCCGCATCGCCGCAGGGCGCATCCAGCAGCGAGCGCACGCCGAGCCGTTGCAGCAGCGGAGGAAGCGCCCCCCGGATCGCGGCCGTGGCGACATCCCCCGAACCCAGACCGGAGACCGAGCTCGCCGCGCCCCAAAGGTTGGTCCGCTCGATCCGCTCGAACCTGGCGGCGAGATCGAGGCCCGCGAAATTATCGCGGTCGGCGACGAAGCGTTCGTGGGCCAGCACGGGAGGACGATTGGGGATCATCGGAGAATTCCAAATCCAGATTCCATCGCGAGCGCAGTCTAGACATGAAGCGTCGCCTCAGAAATCACCGGCCTCGCCACTCAAGCCGGCTTCTGCCACTCCATCATCTGAAAGTAGGGCACGCGGCGATGAAAGGCGTTTCTGCGGGGGTCGCCGCCCGCGGGCTCCGGCTCGACGAACAGGCGCAGTTGAAGCCCGTGTTCGAGCAGCAGCGTCATGTAAGTGCCGAGCGGACGATGCCAGTTCTGAATCCGGATGCCGCGCCAGCTCACCCAGATCGGGCGCTCGTCCATGTAGTGATCGATCGCGAAGCGCATCTCGCCCTCGCGGTCGCGTGTCCAGCCGTCCGGCTGGCCCGCCGTGTTGAAGCTGGTCAGGTTGGCGATGAGCAGCGTGCCGCCCGGCTGCAGCGCCGCCACCATTTTTGCGATCGCGGCACTGAGATGCGGCATGTCGATCAGGCTGAGATAGCTGACGACCAGGTCGAAGGGCGCATCGAAATCCATCGTCTCAGCGCGACCGAGCCGATAATCCCCGCCGGGGTCGAGCTCCCTGGCACGCACAAGCAGCGCCTCGGTCGGATCGATGCCGGTGGTACGGATGCCGGCGTGCTGCATGATGCGGCAGAAGCGTCCTTCCCCGCAGCCTACGTCGAGCGCATTCTGGAAACCGCGTCCTTCGATCCGCGCGCGCATCGGCGCATCCAGCACGAATCGGCGGCCGTAGTCGCCGTCTTCACCCTGCTCGATGATCCAGGCGGCCGCGGACGCGGTCCAGCCGTCGCCGACATCTTCGGTCATGGGCTGCTTTCGAAGGGGCGCGGGCGCGTAGCGCCGCGAGGACGGCTACTGACCACACATTGGGCCGAAGTTCAACATGAGGTAGCATGCAGCCCGCATGCGTCCCACCACCCCCCGAGAGAAAGCCAAGATCATCGCCGGCACCGTGACGGCCGCATCATGACGGCCGTCCTGCTGGTCATCGCGCTTGCATTTCTGCTAGCGCACTAGAAGTGCGCGGCGGGCAACAGCCGCCGCGCACACCGTACGCAGGAATCTTCCGACTTCGTCCTTCTGACGGCGCCCAGCCACCGGAACCAATCGTCCGCATCGATCGTTCTCGGCCCATGCGGATACGCGAAGAAAATCGAAACATGGTGCTGCTGGGAACCGTGACACTCTGCTGTGCCATTGTGGCCGGCACGCTTGCGCTGCTCGAGCCCGTCTTTGGGCGGGCGCCGCAGAGGCAGATCGCCGAGAGCAAACCTGTCGATGTCGTTGCGCCGGCGGCGGTCCGGGTGGTCGGCGCGCCCTTCGTGCCGAACGTCAAACCGCGCGAACGATAGCACTCATCTCGCCGGCGTGCCTTCGGCCTCCTCGGCCTGGGCATGAACACGGGCCAGCTCCTCGACGAATGCGATCACCTCCGCCCGCTTGTCCGGCGGCAGCGAGAGGAAGGCGCGCACAAGCCTCAGGCCCTCCACTTCGAGCGACTGTTCTTCTTTCCCGGCATCCATCTACCTACTGTCGGGCGACCGGGAAAAATATGCAATCCCTTTGCAGGATTACCTCCTTGATTAGCCCCTCCACCTTTGGTGGAATGGCCCCAGCAGGGGTCGCCCATGAAGTGGATCGCGGAGCGCGACGCACTGATCGCGCAGACACTGGCCTTCGTTCAATCGGTAACCGGCAAGAAGGATGAGCTCCATCCGCCGGAGCCCCCGCCTGCTGCATTCGCGGTCACCACGGAGATCGTGACTGTGCGGGCTGTTGCGGTCGAAACCGACCCGCCGCCGGCCGTATCTCCGCCCGCCCCCCAACCTCAGTCCCTGCAGATCCCGCCGCCGCCCCCCGGTGGCGATTTCCGTCGCGAGATGCAGGCCAGGATCGCGAATTTCCGCAAGCATCAGGAGCGGTTCGAGCGGGAGCGCGAGGAATATTGCGCGGCGACCCTGACCAAGCTTCGCGCCGCGCTCCGCGACGTCGGCCCTCCTCCACCGGCCGAAAAGTAGCGCAACGGCCGTCCGTCAAGGACTTACAGCCAGGACCACACCAGCCAGAGATTGGCCGCGCAGGCGCCGAACAACGCCAGCGTCAGCGGCAGGAGCATGTGCCCGCAGGAGGTTTTCAGGTCGCTCGTCATGGCCGAAACATCCGCTGATTCCGGCTGGAGAGTCCCAGGGATTCTTTTTTTGGGGATTCAGGACTCGTTTACGACTCACGGCCGTGGGTCCTGATCACGGTCCCGTGATCACCCAGCCGGCCGGAACCCCTCGCCCGGGAAGTCGTTAATGCGCTTTCCCGGAGCGGAAAGAATGCCCTACGCCCTGTTCTGCAACGACGCCCAAATCAGCAAGGCCTATCCTGATGAGTCCGACGTCTGGAAATTGGCGCAGCGGAGCGGCCTGGTCGTGGATGTCAGCACGGATGAAGAACGTGCCGGGCCGCGTCGGGTGCTCGACAACGACTACGAGATCAAGCCCTGCCGGGCAGCCCAGGGGGAGGACCCCGCCATGAACAAGGCCGAGGCCGAGCGCCAGTCCAGGATGGAGCTTGAGCTGAATTCTTAAGGCCCGGCCCGGAAGCCGGCTCAGGGCGTCGCAGTCGCGAGGGAAGCCTGCTCGCCAGCCAGGACCACGCAAGCCTTGCGGCGGTGCAGCCCGCGGATGGCACCGGTGACCTTAAGCACCTTGCCGGACGGACAGGAGGCGTCCTTGACGAAGGCCACCTCATAGGGTGCCAGCATCAGAGGCTCGGATTTGAGGATTGTTTGAGCAGAGCACGGCAGGGCGAGCGAGCACGAGAGCACCACTGCCGACACCAAGATACGCATGACCGTCGTCCCACCAGCCCGGGAAGTCCCATAATAACGCGTTCCGGAGCGCGAGTTCCGTAAGCGGCAAAAATTATTTTTGCTTTACGCCAGCCCCATGACACGCATGAGAAAGCGCGTGCCGGACTGTTTGCTTGCAAATGACGCGCCAGATGGTTCACGCAAGGCAAACGACACACCGACAAGCCGGAGCCGGCAAACGAAAGGCCGGCGGGGAGCCGGCCTTTGTCAGATCTTTGATCCCTCTGGATCGCTTTTGGCGGGGTCAGTAGCGCGAGCCTGCCGGACCGCCCCAGCCGAAGCGGTAGTTCACACCGACCTTGACGGTATGCTCGTCTTCCCGGCCGCGGACGCCGACGATGTCGGCCGGCCCGGACGTGAAGGTCGTGCTGCCAAAGTTGTAGTACTGGTACTCGGCCTTGGCCGACCAGCTCGGCGCGAACATGTATTCGAGGCCGGCGCCGACGGTGTAGCCGTCCTTGCTGTTGCCAGTGGTGGTGAAGGTCTGCGGCACTCCGGCGATGTTGACGCCAAGGCCGTTATTGCGCCAGGCGTAACCGCCCTTGGCATAGAGCAGCGTCGGCCCCCAGGTGTAGCCGATCCGGCCGGTCACCGACCCGAGCTGGTCGGTGTTGGACGTCACCTGCGTGCCCAGGGGGAACGTGACACCGTTGTTGTTGGTCGGCAGCCAGGAGTACTGGGCCTCGACACCCACGACCCAGTTGGGCGCGAACTGGTAGTCGAAGCCGCCCTGCACGCCGCCCAGGAAGCGGGCGTCGCTCGACTGGAAGCTGCTGTCGCCGGCAAACGCGCCGCCGACGTGGCCGCCAATGTAGAAACCGGTCCAGTTGTAGATCACCTGCGGCGGCGTGGGGGCCGGCGCTTTCGTGTAGGGGCGCGGCTGCATGTCGGCTGCTGCGGCCGGCGCGGCCAGCGCAAGCAAGGCGACTGCGCCCAGCAAAATCGTTTTCATATCCATCCCCGTTCTTTCAAATCGACCCTCAGCAAACAACGTGGCGTGAATTTGGTTGCTTCGCGGCGATGCCGGAACGTTGATCGCTCGCGACTGTGACGGGGTGGCAACATCGCGATTTTGTTCCGTCACGCCGCCTTGCACCGACCGATCTTGTCGTTTGCGCAAGGCTTGCCGTAACGATTAGTCGCAAGGCAAATCCACCCCGTTCAAAGCTCGCCGAAATGTGATCCAGCGGCTCCGGCCGCCCTCGTTCTAGCACCAGGCGATGAAGGCGGGCTTTGCGCTACCGCGTCATCTTTTCCAGTTCCGGAAAGGGTGCGTAAACCGCGCCGGCGCAGAGCTCGCTGGCTTTGTCGACGACGCGATCGGCCCGTCCGTTGACGAAAATCACGGCGCGCTCGCGCGCGCCCTTGTAGCTGCCGTCGGTCTCACGCGGGTTGAAGCGCAGACAGCTGACATAGAACTGCCGGCCACCGACCGGCCGTTGCACCGGCTCGGCCATGCTGGCCTCGCGCACGCCGACCGGATTGTTGAGATAGGTGCGCATCAGGGCCAGCGTGTCGCTGCGGAAATTGTCGGGAAAGGGCTGCGGTCCTCCGGCCTGGGTCCCGTCCATCAAGGAGGGACGGTCGCCGTCGCTGAAGAAACACGCCGCGAGCGCCAGCGGCAATGCCAGGACCAATGCCGCGCTCACCGCACGTTTCGCCAATCGCCCCACAGATCACGTTCTCCGCTCGCCCAGACTCGGAAAGACGTTCTAGCCCCAAGGCCGCGCGAAGGGAATTCGCTTGCGCAACGCACCGGCCCGCCGCCGGCATCTCGCACTTTCGCGCAAGGTGCCGAACGGCGGGGCGGGCCTGGATTCCGCACGCGGCAGCAGGGCAATGCCAGGGATGCCGCCGCGCGGGATCAGACTTAGCTGCGCTTCTCGGTCGTCACCGGCTTGGTGACGTCCGGCTGCGTCTTCAGCGACTTCTTCGACACCTGCTTGTGGTGATGGCGATGCTTCCGCACCGTCTTGTGCTCGTCGGGCGTGACCGCCGCGTTCGCGTTCATCGCCTTCGACTTGCCGTCGACCTTGGCGTCCGCCTTGACGTCGGCCTTCGCATCGGGAGCCTTGGCATCGGGAGCCTTCGCGTCAGAAGCCTTGGCACCCGAAGTCTTGACGTCCGACGTCTTGGCATCGGCCTTGACGCCGGCATCCGGCTTCGCGGCGGTGGTCGACGCCTTGGTCTGGCTCTGGTCCGCCTTGATCACCGGCGCGGTCGTGGTGGTCTTGCCGGCTTCTGCGGCGAAGGCCGGAGCTGCGATCACGGAGGCTGCAAGCAAGGCTGCGGAAATGGTCTTCAACATGGTGGTCTCCTCTTGGAAGGATCTTGAGGCGGCGCCCTCTCGCCGACCCTTCGATCGTAGGTGGGAGCCTAGGCGCCGTGCGCTGAACCCATTCTGAAGCCGATTGCAGGCTTCCGTTCATCTGGATGACAAGTTTGTCATCTGCGCCAGGGCGAATAGATCGTGCGAAGCGGGAATGTTTTCCCCTCCTGGGTGTTCCGGTCTTCGGGCAATCGTGTAGGATCGCCACGTTCCATACGGGAGAACTTAGATGCGAAAACTCTCAATGCTTCTGCTGCCGGGCCTCGTTTCCATGGCGCTCGCAGCCGGGCCGGTGCTGACCAGCGCCTACGCCGCAGGCAGCGACGAGCCTTCCTCGCCGCCGAAGTCGGACTCCTCGAGCAAGAAGGGCAAGAAGAAGAGCTCCTCCGTCAGCGATCCCAAATTCCTCGCGGCCTATCGCACCGCCTACACCGCGATCTACGACAATCACGACTACACGGGCGCGATCGACCAGCTGAAGTCGCTCAAGCGCGATGACGTTGCCGACGTCGCCAATTTGATCGGCTACTCCTATCGCAAGCTCGGCGACTACCAGTCGTCGAAGGTCTATTACGAGCTGGCGCTGAAGGACGATCCGAACCACGTCCGCACCTGGCAGTATTACGGCCTCTGGCAGCTCGAGCAGGGCAACCGCGAGCAGGCGCAGTATCACCTCAACAAGATCGCATCGCTCGCCGGCACCGAGAGCTCCGAATATCGCTCGCTTGCCGCAGCGCTGGACAAGCCGACCGGCGCGACGCTCGTCTACTGAAGACACCGCATCTTCGATTGATGCGAACGGGCACAACCCAGGGGTTGTGCCCGTTCCGCTTTCTCGGCTAGCCTTCGCGCACGAATCCTCCCCTTACAATTGGTGCGCAATGGATACGTGGCTGCGATCCGCGATCGACTACATCGGCTCCTGGATCGAATTCCAGCAGACGACAATCCAGCAGCCCGGCGTCATCGTCGCCTTCGCCCATCGCGGCGAAATCGTCGCCGAGCACGCATTCGGCCTCGCCAATCTCGACACCGGCGAGAAGCTCACCCCGCGCCACCGCTTCCGCATCGCCTCGCACTCCAAGAGCTTCACCTCCGCCGGCATCATGAAGCTGCGCGAGCAGCGCAAGATCCGGCTCGATGACACGGTCGGCCAATATGTCGGCGGCCTGCATCCGCGCGTCGCCGAGACGACCATTGCGCAGGTGCTCTCGCACAGCGCCGGGCTGACCCGCGACGGCGCCGATTCCGGCCAGTTCATCGACAGCCGCTCCTATCTCGACGCCAAAGAGCTGCTCGCGGAGCTGAAGCTGCCGACGGCGATCGAGCCCGGCACGCGCTTCAAGTATTCCAACCACGGTTTTGCCCTGATCGGTCTCGTCATCGAAGCGGTGACGAAGGAGCCCTACTCCGCCTGGATCAAGCGCGAGATCATCGAGCCCGCAGGGCTGCGCGAGACCGAGCCGAATGCGCCGCTGCCCAAGGGCGCGCTATTCGCGCGCGGCCATACGCGAAAACTGCCGTTCGGCGAGCGTTGCGTGATCCCCGGCGACAATCCCGCATACGCGATGGCCTCGGCCGCGGGCTTCGTCGCGACCGCCGCCGACACCGCCCGCTTCTTCGCGCAGCTTGCACCCAACGCGAAAAAGAGCGTGCTCTCGGTCGCAAGCCGCCGCGAAATGACGCGGCATCATTGGCGCATCCCGCAAAGCTTCGAGGCCTATTACGGTCTCGGCGTCAACGCCGGCAAGACCGACGGCTGGGACTGGTTCGGCCATAGCGGCGGTTTTCAGGGCTACATCTCGCGGACCTGCTCGATTCCGGCCTGCGAGCTCGCGATCAGCATCCTCAGCAACTCCCTCGACGGCGCCGCGCCGTTCTGGATGGACGGCGCGATGCAGATCCTGCGTGTCTTCAAGACCCGCGGCGCCCCCGACCGGCGCGTGCGCGATTGGACCGGCCGATGGTGGACGATGTGGGGCGCAACCGATCTGGTGCCGATGGGCAACCGCGTGCTGGTCGCCAACCCGCAATTCAACAATCCGTTCATGGATGCCGGCGAGATCGAGGTGACCGGCCGCGACAGCGGCAAGCTCGCCTGGGCCGCCGGCTATTCCAGCCACGGCGAGCCGGTACGCCGTGTCCGCGACAGGCGCGGAAGGATCAGCGATATCTGGATCGCCGGCGCGAATGTGAAGCCGGAAAAGGTCGTGGCACGCGAGATCGCGCGCCGCTATCCGCCGCGCAAGCGGCGGCCTATTCCCTGATCAGCGCCTCGACCTCGCCGCGAAGGGCCTGCCGTGAGCCGTCGCGCGAATAGAACATGTGACCGCCGGGATAGACGGCGAATTTCACGCGCCGGGTCGCGAATCCAGGCAATTGGTCGAGCACCCGCTTCGTTCCGAAATAGGGCGTGGCAAGATCGAACAGGCCGTGCGCGACCAGCACGTTCAGCTTCGCGTCGGTTGCGAGTATCTGACGCAGGTCCGACACCGATTGCGGCGGGTTGATGCCGCGGCCGAAATCCCAGTTGCCCTCGACGCTACCGTTCAGGACCTCGTACGAACCGTCCGGCCGCCAGTTGAGCTTGCGCGTGAGGACATCGACCGCGGCGCTCGTCAGCGGCGCCTGGAGCGCATCGCCGGAAGGATCGCCGAAACGCGAATTGCCCGAATCCGGATAGGGATCGAAGCCGCGCACCGAGGCATCATAGCGTCCCGTCACCTTGCCGTTCTTGCGGTCGAACTCGCGGCGGAATTCGCCGACGTCGAAGCGGCCCGAAAGCCTGCGGCTCACCGCCTGGTCGATGCCGGTGAGCTCGGCGACCTTGTCGGCGAGGCGCGTGGTAGCCTCCTTGTCGGCCTCGCCCTTGACGAGGTCAGCCAGGAATTCGCCGCGCGCGTAAGCCTCGACGTCGCCGAGATCGGCGCGCTTGACCGGGCCTTTGGCTTCGCGCGCGACCGCGACATAGCTCGGGAGCGTCGCGACATATTGCAGGAGGCTCGTGCCTGTGAACTCGCGGAAGTCGAGCAGCGGCGACACCAGGATCAATCCCCTGACGCCGACGCCGTGCTGGAGCTGCAACTGGCGCACCACCTTCGGCCCGCGAATGCCACCATAGCTTTCACCCGCGACGTATTTCGGCGAGATCAGCCGGTCGTGTTTCTCGAGCCAGCGGCGGATCACGAGCGCGATCGAATTGACGTCGCCGTCGACGGAGTAGAAGGATTTGCGCGCGTCCTCGCCGCTCGCCACGAAGCGGCTGTAGCCGGTGCTGACAGGGTCGATGAAGACGAGATCGGTGAAGTCGAGCCAGGTCTCCGCGTTCGGCTTCACCTCGGGCGAAGCCGACGGCGACAGCGCTTCGCCGTCGAGCGGCAGCCGCCACGGACCCGCAGCGCCGAACTGGAGCCAGGCCGAGGACGCGCCGGGTCCGCCGTTGAACAGGAAGGTCACCGGGCGCGTCGCGCGGTCGGCACCGTCGAGCTCGTAGGACGTGTAGGCGATGTCGGCCAGCGGCTCGCCCTTGCCGTCGAACACGCGGATCGAGCCCGCGGTCGCCGCGAAGTTGAGGGCACGGCCGGGCAGATCGAGCGTTTGCTTCGTGGTCGAATCCGGCGGGAGACGATGCGGCTCGGCGGACGGCGAATTCTGCGTCGCGCTTTGCGCGCCACCGCCCCGACCGCCCTTCTGTCCGGTGGGCGCCGTCGTCTCGGAGCGCGGCTGCGGCGGATCATCCGCGCGCGCAAATCCTGCGAGTGCGAAAACCGACACCGCCAGCACCAGGGCCGTGCAACGCAGCGCCGGCAAGCTCGTGACCATGACCGTTCTCCTGCCCGGCTGTGGGAGCCGGTGAGGCCGAAAGGCTAGCGCGGAATTGCGACGGTTTGGGGGATCACTGACGAGGCCCCCCTGAACAGGCCGATCGGGCTCGAAACGACCTAGTTTACCCCAAATCCGGCAGTAGGCCATTTGCCTTGTAGAGTGGTCATCCTCGACAATGGAGCCCGACCTCGTATAGACGAGCCCGGCGGAACTTATCTCCAGCCAGCGGGCCTGCCCGAAAAGCCATGACCAAGCCATCGCGATACGAACGGATCGCCTTCGTCGCCAGCCCGAGCAGCGAGGCGCAGACCGCGTTCGGCCAGCTCACCAGTGACTATGGCAATTGTGACCCGAAGGATGCCGACGTCGTGGTCGCGCTCGGCGGCGACGGGTTGATGCTCCAGACGCTGCACCAGAACATGCACACGGGAAAGCCGATCTACGGCATGCACCGCGGCACGGTCGGCTTCCTGATGAACGAGTACTCGACGCATGATCTGCGCCAACGGCTCGAGACGGCGCATGAATCCGAGATCAACCCACTCTTGATGCGCGCGACCGACGTCAACGACCGCGTCCACCTGCACCATGCCATCAACGAGGTCTACCTGTTCCGCCAGACCTCCCAGGCGGCGCGCTTGCGGATCCTGATCGACGAGCGCGAGCGCATGCCGGAGCTGATCGCCGACGGCATCATCGTGGCGACGCCGGCCGGCTCGACTGCCTACAACCTCTCCGCCCAGGGCCCGATCCTGCCGATCAACGCCGCCCTGCTGGCACTGACACCGATCAGCGCCTTCCGACCGCGGCGCTGGCGCGGCGCCCTGCTGCCCAACACCGCCTATGTCGTGATCGAGGTGCTGGAAGACGACAAGCGCCCCGTCGCGGCTGTCGCCGACCATGAGGAGGTACGGAGGGTCCGCCGCGTCGAGGTGCTGTCCGACAAATCCATCTCGATGCGCATGCTGTTCGACCCTGGCCACAGCCTGGAAGAGCGCATTTTGCGCGAGCAGTTCGGCTACTGAGCCCCTGCCTGCCACCCGCCGGGCGGCCAGCAGCAACCCTTCGTTAACCCCCGCCACGATATGGTTAACGAAGGTTGACCGCTTTGGCCCGGGCGTCATGTTCCGTATCGACTTCAACAAGCTGCGCTTCCTCGTCTGCGACGACAATCCGCATATGCGCCGCATCCTGCGGACGCTGCTGCATTCGTTCGGCGCGCGCGAGGTCTATGAAGCCGAAGACGGTGCCACCGCGCTGGAAATGTACAGCCATTACGTGCCCGACATCGTCATCACCGACTGGGCGATGCCGATCTTCGACGGGCTCGAGCTCGCGCAGATGATCCGGCAGCCGGAATCCAAGGGCAACCCTTACGCGCCGATCATCATGCTGACCGGGCATTCCGAGAAGCGCCGCGTCACGGTGGCGCGCGATGCCGGCGTCACCGAATTTTTGGCCAAGCCGATCTCGGCCAAGGGGCTCTACCAGCGCATCCTCAACGTCGTCGCCAATCCCCGGCCCTTCATCAAGACCAAGACCTATTTCGGTCCGGACCGGCGCCGCAACACCAACTCCGCCTATATGGGCCCCGAGCGCCGCGTCGGCGAAAAGCACGAGGTGCTGCAGCAGCCCTCGCTGCTCGACAAGGCCCGCTCCTCCATCTAGCGCAACGTCTTCAGACGAGGCAGGCATCATGGCGAAGAACAGCGCAAAGGACATCGAGGTCAAAGCCTTCGCCACGCATCAAATCATCACGCAGCCCAATCCGCTGCGCAAGGTTCTGCGCCGCGTCGAAGGAAAGGACCTGGACGATCCGATCGGCCGCGCCGAGCAGGCGCTCGCAGGTCTCTCCGGTGAGTTCAAGGACTGGATGGCAACCGAGGTCAACCGCCTGTCGGCCGCCTACGTCGCCATCCGCAATGACGGCTTCACCAAGGAGCGGCGCGACGAGCTGTTTCGCGCCGCGCACGACATCAAGGGCGATGCCGCGACGTTCGGCTTCCCGGCAGCGGCAGGAATCGCCGAGAGCCTGTGCCGCGTCATCGAGCACGCCCCCGATCTGGAGAAGGTGCCGGCCGAGCTGTTCACGCATCACATCAATGCCATCCTGGCCATCGTGCACGAGAACACGAGGCTCGACAGCATCAGCGTTTCCGCCGAGCTGAGCCGGCGCCTGCGCAAGGTCGCCGACGACTATCTCACCCAGGTCAACCGCGACCGCCCCGAGCATCTCGAGGCGATCCTCGCGCCCAGCATCGTGCCGGCGGAGTAAGCTGGCTGTCGTTCCGGCGAAGGCCGGAACCCATAACCACCAGCGGATATTATCGCGAAGTACGTCGACCACCTCGCTTCAATTGCGAGATCTCGCGGTATGGGCCCCGGCCTTCGCCGGGGCGACGCAAGATGGGATTCAGGCCGCGATCAGATCGTCGTAGACCGGATCGATCGCGTCATCCGCAACGATCTCGTCGCAGAACAGCCGCGCCTCTTCGCGCGCCGACTCCGTGGCGAAGCGGCGGAGCAGGACCATCAGCGGCTCGGTGGCGCCGCGGTCGGTCTCGCAATGGGTCAGCACGCGCTCGACCATGCGACGGCGCAGCCGCGCCGCGCCGTCGTCGCTGTCGACGAAGCCCTGCTCGTGGCAGGCGTCGAGCGCGACCTGGAACGCCGCAAAGGTCGCCTCGGGAAGGCCGGCGCGGCGCAGCAGTGCGTGCAGGCTGTTGCCGCCGCGATCGTGCAGCAGCGCGGTGACGCGCGCCAGCGGCACATCGGCGAGCTCGGCCAGGGCCGCGTCGAACAGGTCGAGATTGCTGGACAGTAGCGCGCGCAGAATGAGACCTGCGGTCAGCTGGCCGGTGACGCGGAGGTGATGCACCAGACCCTGCATATCCTCACCGCGCGAGCGCGCCGCGATGTTCATGGTGGAGCGATCGCGCGCCTCGACCGTCATGCGCTCGGCACGATCGGCGCTCAGCCAGTTCCGCGCCACGACGAACTGCGCCAGCGTCTCCGAGAGCTTTGCTACCAGCGCCGCGCGCGTTGCGGCCGGCAGATCGTCGAGCACCAGCATCGCTTCGCGGATCGCGGCAAGATGGCCGTGACGCTCGACGATGCGATTCCACGAGAACGGCGCGAGCTCGGCGTGCGGATTTTCGATCAGCTCCAGCGCTGCGGCCGCACAGCCGACCTCGGCAATGGCGGCGCAGACCGAGACCGGCAGCGCGATGCGGCGGGCGACCGCGCACTGCACCTCGTCATTGCCGGTCGCGACGATGTCGACGAGATCGGCATCGATCAGCAGCGGAGAATGTTCGAGCACGGGCAGCGCGACGGTCGGCTGGTCCGCCGACAGCGCCCGCACGATCGCCGCCGGGGCATCAAGGCTGCGCGCAAAGGCCTCGGCCATCGCCTGCCGCACCAGCGGCGAGGGATCGTCGAGCAGCATCAGAAGCGCGCCTTCGGCGGCGACGCGGTCGTCCGTGGAAAGGTCTGAGATCAGCCAGGCCCGGGCCAATGCCCGCGTTGCCTCGGCCCGCTCGCCGGCAGGCGCCGTTCTGATCCAATTGATAAACTGCCGAACAATCATGCTGCTTCCGGCTTACACAACAAACGAAAACGGTGACGGCTCGTCACCTGCAACACAAAATAAACCACGACGCTTAACAAAGCGTTCACCATAACTGGCTGGTTTTATTGACGTTTTGTTAAGGGAACCGAGACGCCCTAGCTGCGTGCCCCGGACGCAGCGCAGCGCCTCTTTGGCGATGCGCTGCTGAGCCGGGGCCCATAATTCAGAGAGCGGTGCTTGTTGCGTGGGTCCCGGCTCTGCGCTGCGGCGCGTCCGGGACACGCGAGCGAGGTTAGCTCGAGAACGTGCCGTTGCGATCGCTGAAGAGATCGAGCGGCTGCGGCGGCCGCACGTCCGGCGTTACTGAGGCGACCGAGGTGAGCGAGGCGTTGTTGCCCCACAATTTCTGCACCGTCGCCGAGACCGGCTGCGTGGCATCGCCGGGCTGATAGATCGAGCGAAACACCGGCGTCGACGGCGCATTGTCGGCGACCGTCGTTGACGAGGTCGCGCCGACAGGCGTCACCGCGCGTGTATTCGGGAAGGTCTGGAGATAGGCGGCGTTGTCGATGACGGGCACTGCGGGCTGCACGCCGTTGGCGCTGGCGACCTCAGTGGTCGAGGGCGTGCCGCCATACATCGCCATCGCGCTGCGCGTGACCTTCGAATTCGCCGCGCTGGCATAGCGGGAATCCAGCACGGAATAGACCTCGGAGACGCTGCGGGCGCGGCCGTCCCTGGCGTAGAAGATCGAGCGGTTGGCAGCGGCCGCGTTGGGGAACAGCCGCGCGCCGACGGCCTGCGGATTGTCCTCGGCATTGGCGATGAGTTTTGCTGCCCCGCCGACGCCCATGAAATGCGCCATATAGAGCTCGCTGTCGCTGGGCCTGCGGCCGAGCAGGCCAGTGAGCTTGAAGCTGTTCGACTGCGTCAGCGCCGCGGCCATGCTGGATGCGGCCTCCGGATCGTCGCGCAGCCTCATGATCGACCGCTTCATGACGGGGTCGTCAACGGCATAGGTGCCCGACGAGGTCCTGGTGATGGCGTCGGCATAGTTGCCGTAGCCGAGCTGGCTCCCCGCCTCTTTCACGGTGCCGAGCCAGGTCTGGTCGATGAACTGGTAGAGCCCGTGTGCGGACGACGTGGTGGCCCCTGCCGTCGGATCGAAATCCGATTCCATCTTGGCGGTGGTCAGCATGTACTGGAAGCTGACGCCGGAGATGTTCGAGGCCTGCTTGATCGCACCGGCGACGCGCGCCCGCGACGGATCGAGAACCGCCGTCTGTGAGGCACTGGAATTGTCGACCGACATGATGGAGTGCCCGCCCCGCGCGGCGTTGAGCGACGCCGGCAATTCGGCGCCCTGTCGTCTCACCGTGGGACAGGTATGGTTAATGCGGAGTTAATTCGGCTCTCTCCGCCGCCCCGAGTCATTCCGGGGCGCACCGCAGGAGCGAGCCCGGAATGACCGAGAGCTACTTCTTGTAGACCGTGCTCGGATCGAACAGCCGCTCGGCGTCGGTGAAGACCAGCTTCGCTCCCCCGCCCTCCGCTTCGACCTTGCGGTAGAAGCACGACCGGCGGCCGGTGTGGCAGGCCGCGCCGATCTGCTCGACACGGATCCAGACCGCGTCCTGGTCGCAATCGGTGCGCATCTCGACCACGCGCTGGGTCTGACCTGAGGTCTCACCTTTTCGCCACAAGGCATTGCGCGAGCGGCTGAAGTACCAGGCTTCGCCGGTCGCGATGGTCTTGCGCAGCGCCTCGTCGTTCATGTGCGCGACCATGAGCACGTCGCCGGTAGCGACGTCGGTGGCGACGACTGTCACGAGGCCGTTCGCGTCAAACTTGGGCAGGAAGACGAGGCCTTCCTCGATCTCATGGGAGTGAGCGGACACACGACCCTCGCGAGTTTATTTGCGAGGTCAGCGCTGCAGGCCTCGCACCAGGGACAGGAAACGGGCCTGTTCCGCCGGATTGTCACGGAACATGCCGGTGAAGCGGCTGGTGAAGGTGGAGGCGCCATGCTTGGCGACGCCGCGCACCGACATGCAGGTATGCTCGGCCTCGATCAACACGGCCACGCCGCGGGGTTTCAGGATCTCGTCGATGGCCGCTGCGATCTGCGCCGTCAGATGTTCCTGGGTCTGAAGCCTCCGGGCGAAGATGTCGGTCAGGCGGGCGAGCTTGGACAGGCCGACGACGCGTTCCACCGGGGTGTAGGCGATATGCGCCTTGCCGTAGAACGGCATCATGTGATGCTCGCACTGCGAGGTGAACTCGATGTCGCGCACCAGCACGAAGTCGTCATAGCCCGCGGTCTCGCCGAAGGTGCGGTCGAGCACCTCGGCCGGGCACTGGTGGTAGCCCTGATAGAGCTCGTCGAAGGCCTCGACCACACGGCGCGGCGTGTCGAGCAGGCCCTCGCGCTGGGGGTTCTCGCCGATATAGGCGAGCAGTGTCTTCACCGCCGCTTCCGCCTCGGCGCGCGCGGGGCGCGGCTGGTCGGCGCGGACGGCGACCGCGAGGAATTCGGCAGGGTCAAGCTCGGCCGGGCGGCTCTCAGGCTGCCGGTCGGAGGGCTTGTTGGGGCGGATGGATTTGATTGCAGCGTCCATATCGACTCCGTTCGACGGCCTTAACGGCCGGAGTGTCACCGGCAGACGGGGCGGACAAGCCGCCGGACGCCTGAACAGAATAGTTTCGGCGAAAAGGTCCCGAGGTCATAACGACGGCGGCGCAGATCTGGATCGCCGCCGCCGCACCGCTGGACTGTTTTTCCACCAGTTCCGCCCCTATATAGGACCGTGGACGGCGCCCGCCAAGGCCGATCCCCGCCCGGAAGTGCTGGACTCCATCACATGCTGAACGACATTTATAACAAGCGGATCATCGAGCTGGCCGGGAATATTCCGCGCCTCGGGCGTCTGTCGGACCCCGATGCCAGCGCGACCGCCCACTCCAAATTGTGCGGCTCGACCGTGAAGGTCGATCTGAAGATGAGCGGCGACACCGTCACCGACTTCGCCCATGACGTGAAGGCCTGCGCGCTTGGACAGGCCTCTTCATCCATCATGGCAAGTCACGTGGTCGGCTCGACTGCAAGCGAACTCCGTGAGTTACGCGAAACCGTTCGCAAGATGCTCAAGGAGAACGGCACGCCTCCTCAAGGCAAATGGGAAGAGATCAAGTTCCTCGAGCCGGTCCGTGACTACAAGGCGCGGCACGCCTCGACGCTGCTGACCTTCGATGCGGTGGTCGACGCGATCGGTCAGATCGAGGCCAAGGCCAAGCAGCCCGCCGCGGCGCAGGGCTGAGCCCTCCCCGTCCTTCCGGGGCGTCGCAAAGCGACGAGCCCGGAAGCCTGAGATTCTCAGGTGCGCAATTGCGCACCATAGTTCGCGCTGCGCGCGCCCCGGAATGACTGCCAGGATTTAAGAGCTTACTTCTGCGCCGCCGGAGCCGGCGCTGCCACGCTGCTCGTGGGCACCAGGGCTTCCGCCGTCTTGGTCGACTTGGCCGGCTGCTCAGGTTCCGCACCGAACCTTGCCTGCGTCTTCGGCGCGAGTTCCGCCATGGCCGGCGCCGTGACGTCCACATGCGGCAGCACGTCGGCGACGAGATCCGTCGTCACGAGATTGGTGAGCTTCAGCTCGCCTGCATCGAGCTCATGCAGATCTTCCCAGGGCGGCACGCTGAGCGCGAGCGACAGCAGGTCGCCGGCGCCGCCCATGTCGAAGGTGTATTTGGCGAGGCGGCCGATGTCGCGTTCCACGATCATCAGGTCCTGTGCGCTGTAGCTTGCCGCCTTGGCATCGTCGGCGCGGTCGCCCATCCAGATTTGGTGGACGCGGACATGGGCCGCTTCCGGCACGTAGCGCTTCTTGCCGGCCAGCAGCAGGAACACGCACATGGATTCGCAATAGGCCTCAGGCGCGACCGCCGGACGGGCCGATTGCCCGCCGCGGTTCTGAAGGCTGATGCCGACCGTCGTCAAAAGTCCGAGATTGCGGAAGCGCCGGCCGAGCGTGATCGCGTCGTTGACGGAACCACCGCTGGAATCGAGCACCACGGTGGCGCCGCCGAGCTGGCGTCCGCGAGAAAACTCTTCGAACTCCTTGGGCGTGTCGGCGGTGATGATGCCGACCGCGCTGACCCAGCCGCGGCAGTTCGGCTCGCAAGCGACCCAGCTGAACTTCATCGGCAGCTTGCGCTCTTCGAGAGCGCTACCCGCGCGGGCCGACGACCCGAATGTCGCGACGGCGCCGGCCAGCGCGACTCCACAGACGGCGGTTCCCACCAGCAACCAGCCGCGAAGATCAAGGGAGTTCAGAAGTTTCAATCTGGTTCCTTCCCCAAAGCCCCAAGGTCGCCAAACAATCCCCAGTGGCGCCCTCTGAGTCCATCATACAGGCGTATGTTTTCTACACACGGGCGTCATAAAAATGGTATCCGGGTGAATACAGTTCGTCCACAGATACTTGCTGCACTGCTCCCAGAAAGCAGGCAAAATATGGCGCGCAAACAACACCTTACAGTTCCCTGCGCCGGAACCGAGCAACACTTCGCCTAACGTCGCAGCAAAGCGCACATGAAGCATTCAGCCTGCGATCATTGTTCCACTCCCGTCGAGGGCGTCCTTCGCCTTCCGCGAAGATTTGGTCGTGCGCTGATCTGGCTCTATCGCCATACGCTCTCGCCGCTGGTCGGATACAATTGCCGGCACCTGCCGACCTGCTCCGTCTATGGCGATGAGGCGATCGAGCGCTTCGGGCTCTGGGCCGGCGGCTGGATGACCCTCGCGCGCCTGCTCCGCTGCAATCCCTTCGGCACGTCGGGCATCGACAATGTGCCGCTCGCCGCCCCCCCAAACGCGCGCTGGTATCTGCCCTGGCGGTATGCCCGCTGGCGCGGCGTCAACGCGTCCTGAAGCGCGATCATCGCACTTCAGGTTGTTGCAACGCATGATCTTTCCGGAAAACCGCTTCGCATTTTTCCTGATCATGCTTTGGACAATGCTGCCCTGAGCGGAACCGGAACTTTCGCTTCGCGTTGTTGTGATACTCCCGCGGGAGGAAACAACAATGCGCTGGAAAATCAGCCCTCATTTTCACTTCAGGTCTGGATCAAGCCTCGGTCCCAGGGCGCATCACGACCCCAGAACCCTCGACCTGCTCGCCATCATCGCACTGCTGGTGCTCGCGGCCGGCTCAGGCTGGTACCTAGCCACGAGCCTCGCCACGCCGCCGAGCACGACTGCGATCATCGTACCGAGCCAGAGCGTGCACTGGTAGCTCAGAGGTCCAGTACCAGCCGCTCCGCGTCCGATCCGGCGACGCAAACCATGAGATAGCGCTCCCGCTCATAGGGCGACAGGATGCGGTCGCGGTGGACCGGCCTGCCCTCGATCCATCCGACGTTGCAGGCCCCGCAGATGCCGCCGCAGCAGGAGGTCGCGATGTCGATGCCGCCCTCCTGCAACGCGGCCAGCATGGTCTGGCCGGCGCGCACCTGGATCTCGGTACCCGAGCGCGCCAGCGACAATGTGAATGGTTTGGCGTCGGGATCGATGATCGGTGGCGGCGCGACAAAGCGCTCGATGTGAACGTTGGCCGTTGGCCAGGCTGTGGTCAGGCGCTCGAAATCGTCGGTCATGCCTTCCGGCCCGCAGCAAGCCACCAGCGTCTCCGGACCGGGATCGCCGAGCAACACCGCGAGATCTGGACGTCCCTCTCGCGACGTCCGATGCACGACGACGGTCCCTGCCTCGATCAGTGAGCCGAGATGCGCGGCGAGCGGCACCTCCTCGCGCACGACCAGATGCAGCGTGAATTCGGCCTGCGCGGTGCGTTGGAGATGCCGCGCCACCGACAGGAACGGCGTCACGCCGATGCCGCCCGCCACCAACACGTAGCGCCCGATGCGCGCATCGGGCTCCAGCCCGCCGCGCGGCAATGAAACGCCGATGACATCGCCGACCCCGAGATCATCGTGAAGCGCGCGCGAACCACCGCGCCCGTCCGCCTCGCGCTTGACCGCGATGACATAGCGCGTGTTGTCCGCAGGCTCGTTGCACAGCGAGTAAGTGCGCACGAGCCCGTTCGGCAGATGCAGGTCGATATGCGCGCCGGGCTTGAACGGCGGCAATTCCCATCGGTCGGGATCGGCCAGCGTGAACAGTTTTACGCCTGTCCCCGCCTCCTCGATACCGGTGACGATCGTCTTGACCGTCGTGATCGGGCGCGCGCTCATGCGGCGTTCCGCACGGTGTCGCCGACCCTGACGATGCCGCTCTGCAGGATCCTGCAGTTGAGGCCGGAGCGATTGATCAGGGGATCGAAGATCGCCTTGCCGGTGATCTCCTCGATATGCCGGCACGGCACCGACAGCCGCGTCGCCTCCAGCAGCGTCTCGCCCAGCCAGAAGCGGCGGCCGACGAGATGGTTGAGCGGCACGCCTTCGACCGTGACATTGCGCCGATGCTCTTCGGGACCGAGCTCGATGCCGGCATCGCGTTTGAGCGCGACCAGCGTCTCGAGCTCGAACAGGGTGACCTGCCGGCCCTCTTCCGGCTTGTGCGAGTAAAAACCCTCCTCATTGCCGATCATGTAGCGATCGCCCTCGATCCCCTTGCCGGCGACGAGGGTGATCGTCTCGGCTGCGCGCATGGGCAGGAACGCACGCGGAGCAAGATGGAGGAAGCGCACCACGCCGGTCCAGCCCAGCTGTGCTGCCTTTTGCGCCGAGCCGGCGCCGACGGTATCGAGCATGACAGAATCCTTGTCAGAAGCGATGGCGCGCCGCAGGCAGCGGCGCGCCGCGAGATCAGGTCAGTTCCTTGTTTGCCATCTCCGGCGCGAACGTGGTCGCAGTCGCGGTGATGGCGGCGCAGGCGATCAGCAGCAGCGAGACCGGCCAGGTGGCGCCGCCGCTCCACGCCATCAGAGAGGCCGCGATCAGCGGCGTCAACCCGCCGCTCAGGGCCGCGCCGACCTGGAAGCCGAGCGAGGCGCCGCTATAGCGCAGCCGCGCGGAGAACAGTTCGGAATACCAGGGCGCGCCGATGCCGAACATCACCATCTGACCGAAGGTGATCGCGACCACGATGGTGCAGATGACGATGGTGGGATCGCGGGTGTCGAGCAGCCAGAACAGCGGGAAGGCAAACAGCGCCGAGAATACGCAGCTCGCGTAGAACATGGTCTTGCGGCCGACGAGATCGGACAGCCAGCCGAACAGCGGAATGGCAAGCAGCGCGACCAGCGACGCGGCGAAGGCGCCGTTCAGCACCACCGCCCGCGGCAGTCCCAGATTGGCGGTGGCGTAGGACATCACGAACACGCCGCCGATGCTGGCATAGGCGATCTCGGAAATCTTGAGACCGACCGCGGTGAAGAAGGGCCTGCGGTGATGCGTGAAGATCTCGACCAGCGGCAGCTTCGCAACGTCCTTCTTGGCCTGGACCTGACGGAAGGCCGCGGTCTCCTCCATGTTGAGGCGGATGTAGAGGCCGACGCCAGCCAGGAGGATCGAGATCAGGAAGGGAATGCGCCAGCCGTAAGCCATGAAGTCGCTCTCAGGCAGGCTCGCTACCAGCGCGAACATGCCGATCGCGGCGAGATTGCCGATGGGATTGCCGACCTGCACCATGCTGCCGAGCAGGCCGCGACGATGCGTCGGGCAGTTCTCGACCACCATCAGCACCGCCCCGCCCCATTCGCCGCCGAGGCCAATGCCTTGGAGGAAGCGCAGCCCGATCAGTAGCAGCGGCGCTGCGATGCCGATCTGCTGATAGGTCGGCAGCAGGCCGATCAGGAAGGTGCCGATGCCCATCACCATGATCGTGATCGCGAGCATCGCCTTGCGGCCGACCCGGTCGCCGTAATGGCCGAAGATCGCAGCGCCCAGCGGCCGCGCCAGGAAGCCGACCGCGTAGGTGCCGAAGGCGGCGATGGTGGCGAGCGTAGGATTGCCGGCGGCGAAGAACACCTTGTTGAACACCAGTGCGGTTGCCGTGCCGTAGATGAGGAAGTCGTACCATTCGACCGCGGTGCCGATCACGCTTGACCACACGATCCGTCGCAAGCTCGCCGCCTCGTCCGGCGCTACGTTCAGGGTTACGTCGTCTGCTACGGTCATCGATCTCTCCAAAAGGTACCGGCGCCAGGGAAAAGCAGTTGGTTCGGTGCGTGGAGCCCATCGGCAGCCACGACGGTAAAAATCGATCATGTTTACTGTTGGAAATCAACGCTGCGGAATGCGGCAAATGCCGACGATCGCGGCAAGGCTGACGATTTGCACTAAAAATCAGCTAATTTACAGGCTATCCCAGTTCACTTGCTCATAATATCCTCGGCCCTGCCCGAAATTTCTACTCATATGTTTTCCTTTGGAATACACCTGCATGGGACCGGCGCGGCCTGCGTGGCCCGCCGGGCTGGCAGTCGGGCGCCATCTGTTGCAAAACAGGCGCGAGCAGTTCGGGAGATTCTTGCGTGCTTGACGTCAGCAAGGCGACAGCGGTCGGGGCCAACATTCGCCAGGCGCGGGTTGCCAAGGGCCTGACGCTGGACCAGCTTGCGAGGCAGAGCGACCTCACGCGCGGTTACATTTCGCTGGTCGAGCGCAACCTGAAAATCCCCTCGCTCGCCGCCCTGCTTCGGATGGCCGCCGCCCTCGAGGTCAATGTCGCGAACTTCTTCGACCCGAACGCCGAGCCGGCGCCACGCTACACGCTGTTCCGCCGCGAAGGCGGCAACGTGCCGCTGTTCCAGGACACGTTTGGCGTGGTGCCACTGGCAACCGGCCGCACCCGCAAGATGATGGAACCGTTCCTGCTCAGTCCGCCGCACAAGGCGGCGACCCGCGCCTCGCATGCCGGCGAGGAGCTGCTGTTCGTCATCAACGGCAGGATCGCGATCAAGCTCGACGGCGAGGAGCTCGAGCTCGGCAAGGGCGACTGTCTGTATTTCTCAGGCGAGACGCCGCACGAGGTCAGGAGCCTTGGGCGGCAGAAGGCGGAGATTCTGGTGGTCGTCGCCCAGACTCCTTGACGCCGGGCCTCAGCGAATAGCCTAAAGCGCGATGCGATTTGGATGAATCGTCATCGCGCTTCAGGTTGTTGTTTACGCATGATCTTTCCGGAAAACCGCTTCGCACTTTTCCGGATCATGCTTTAGCGGAACCAGAAGAAACGCCCGGGCGGCGGCGGGATCGGCTCAGGCGGACGCGGCCGCTTCGGACGCGGCGGCCTGGGCGCCGGCTCGTCCGACGAGATCGTCTCCGCCGCCGGCGCGGTCTCGCTTCCCGGCACTTTCACCGACAACAGGAGATTGGATTCATGCATGCGCCAGCGATAACCGACGCCGAAGTCGATCGGTTGGGCGCGCGTGAACAGTTCGGCGTAGCGCTCCTGGTAGCGTCCGGGGAATTCGCTGATCGGCCCGAGGTAACGGCCGAACGGGAAGAAGCGCCATTGCCGTGCATTGTAGTTGGCAAGCGGAATGCCTGAATCGTCCTGGACGATGGTGGCGCTGTTGGCGAGCAGCCAGTCGCGGACGGCCGTGAAGTTGCCGGAGTGCAAGAGATAGGACGCGCTCTTGAGCAGACTGTTGCCGGGGCCCAGCGTCTCGCAGAACTTCAGGAAACCGGTCGCACGCGCACCGGAATTCGAAAGATCGGTCGAGAAATAATACAGCGTGCGCACCTCGCCGTCGCTGCCGGCGAACGTGATGCGGACACCGCGCGCCGCGTTCGGTCCCGGATTGTCGTTCCCCACATGCATCCCGCCCTTGTTGTCGAGCGCGACCATCTCGACGTTGCGAATGGTCTTGCCGGAGCGGGCGAGGAAGACATAGAGGATCGGCAAGGTGCCGTGGACCTGGTTGGTGTGCAGGTCGACCTTCATCTGCTTGGTGATGAAGAAGGAGAAGCTCAGGATCGAGCCGAGCGAGCGCTCGACATTGTAGAGCGCGGCGCCGACCGAACCGCGCGGCAGCCGCGTCAGGTCGGGCACGGCGCCAACCGGCTCCAGCGCGCCGAGCACGTAGGTGCTGGCCTTGGAATAGAAGGCATTGGCGTAGAGGAAGTCCGGGCCGCTGAACATGTAGAACATGGTCGGCCGGGGCGCTGCCAGATTGACGTCGGCCCAGGCACGGATCTTCGATATTTGCCGCTGCTCGAGCTGGGCGAAGGCGTTGTCGAAGAATTTTGCGTGATGCTGCCAGTTGGGGTCCCTGGTCAGCGGCACCAACGGCGAGTCCGCCGAAGGCTGCATGCCCGCGAGGAAGCGCGCGGTATCGTCAAAGGTGACGTCGGCGGCCCGCGCGGACGAGACGGCCGCAGCCAGGAGGGCAAGAGCGACGGCCGCAATTCTCATGGGTCGGAACATGTTTATTCGCGGTGTGATGAATTGCCAGCGGCAACCGGCCGCCCGCGGAAAATAGCATAGATCAGCAGGCCCGAGAGCATGACGAGCATCCCCGCGAGCGACTGCACCGGCCGCTCGGTCAGGAGGTAGTACATCATGAACGCGGTCACGAGCAGGAAAACGAGCGGCGTGAACGGGTATCCCCAGGCGCGATAGGGCCTTGGCAGATCGGGATCGGTGATGCGCAGCTTGATGACGCCGGCGACCGTGAAGAACGAGCAGAACAACAACGCGAACTGGATGAAGTCGAGCACGGCCTCGAAGCTGCGCGTGAACAGCAGCAGGGTCGCGACCGCAAGCTGGAACAGGATGGCATAGGCCGGCGCACCGCTGACCGATCGCTTCGAGAAGACGCGTAAGGCCGGAATGTCCTCCCCCATCGTCATCATCACGCGCGGGCCGATCCACATCATCGCGCTGATCGAGGAGATCAGGCCGACGCAGATCATGGCGCCAACGATCCGGCCGCCGAGGCTGCCGAAGATGGCGGTGCCGGCAACGCTGGCGACGTCGAGCTGGCCGGCGAGCGCGCCGACCGGCGTGGAATAGAGGAACACTGCGTTCAGCGCGACATACAGCACGAGCACGATCAGCGTGCCCGCGAGCAGCGCACGCGGCAGGCTTTGCTGCGGCGTATTCATCTCGCCGATGATATAGGTCGCGGCATTCCACCCGGAGAACGAATACATCACGAAGACGAGCCCGATCGCGAAGGGCGCGCTGACGATATGCGCGAGGTCGCCCGGCTGCGGCGTGAAGGCGATCGGCTGCGGCGCGCCGATGATGAATCCGGCGACCAGGAAGGCGACGATCAGCACGACCTTCAGGATGGTCGAGATCAGCTGGAAGGTCGAGGAGTGCCTGACGCCGGTCAGTTGCACGATCGAGACCAGCCACACCACGCCGATGGCAAGCGGGATCGGCGGCAGATCGGGAACGACCGACTTGGCATATTCGCCGAACGCCATCGCCGCGAGCGCCACGGGCGCTGCAAAGCCCACCGTCGCCGAGACCCAGCCGGCGAGGAAGCCGAAGGCTGGATGATAGGCACGGCCAAGGAAATTGTACTCGCCGCTCGAGCGCGGAAACATCGCGCCTAACTCGCTGTAGGCGAACACCCCGCACAGCGCGACGATGCCGCCAACGGTCCAGAGCAGGAGGATCGAGAAGCCGGACGGGATGTCCTTGACCTGGAAACCGAGGCTGGTGAAGACGCCGACCCCGATCATGTCGGCAACGACGATGGCGGTTGCGACCAGAACGGAGACCCCGGCTCCGCTCCCGGTCAGCCGGCCAGTCCAGGGCGCGGGTCCCGCATCTGATGCCGTCATTGGGGTCCTTAACCTCAGGCGTCACGCCTCGTGGGTAGCATCGTGCAGTTTGGTCCAGTCAATTCAAGCAGGGTTAACAAGGGCTAAATGAGGCAAAGGATATCGGTATTTCAGCACCGCTTATGCATGCTCCCGGGCAATAAAGCAGCGCGAGCACCGGAGTATCCCGCCTCCCCTCCCCACAATCACGACACGATTGCATGGTCCTTTTCAGCGTTCCGGATGTGGGGAAGTTTCTCCGGACAGTTAACGTCGCCTAAACGCCAGTCGGCTCAATTATCTTAAACGTTGCCCGCTGGATTGGGGTCATGGGTGGATGGTCGGGGCCGTTCCAAACACGAGAGCTGACATTCGTGCCGATCGGGCCTCGTCCGGTCGGCACGGTCGTGCGCTCCGGCTCGGGCTGATCCCAGTCTTGGTACCGCTGTCGCTCACGCTGGTTCAATGCGGCAAGGCGCCTGATCCGGCGGCGCTCGCGGCGCACTCGCAGGCCAATGTCCAGGTGGTCGCCAAGACCAATACCCAACAAGTTGCCAGCGGCGACACATTCGAGGACCGCTTCCCCGCACCGCAATTCAGGGAACGTTTCCCCTTGGCGAGCGAGAGTTTCCTGCAACGGCAGATGTCGGACTTCTCGCCCAAGCGTGCCGTGCAGCAGCAGCCGGAGCAGGCGCCCTACAAGGTCGCCTCGCTCGCGCCGCAAGTCCCCTACCAGCGGCCGCCGCGCGAAGACCTGACCACGCTCGTCAGCATGAAGTCGTCGGCCTTTCCCTATTTCGGCAACAACCCCGCATCCGACGCACCGTTCCTCAACATCTCCAAGGGTGACCGCCGCGGCCACCGCAGCTATTCCGGACGCGTCTACTGGCAGGACGAGACCTACAGCGACAGCCGCGTGCTGGTGCACGTGCCCGAGCATTTCGACGCGCGCAAGCCGGGCGTGATCGTGGTGTTCTTCCACGGCAATGGTGCGACGCTTGAGCGCGACGTGCGCAACCGGCAGCTGGTGCCGCAGCAGATCACGGATTCCGGCGCCAATGCCATCCTGCTTGCGCCGCAGATGGCGGTCGATGCCGCCGATTCCAGCGCCGGAAAATTCTGGCAGCCGGGCGGCTTCAAGCGCTTCATGGAGGAATCGGCGAGCCACCTCGCCCACCTCACTGGCGATCCCAACAGCGCGCGCGCCTTCGCCAACATGCCGATCGTCATCGTCGGCTATAGCGGCGGCTTCCTGCCGACGGCCTGGAGCTTAGAGGTCGGCGGCATCAGCGACCGCGTCCGCGGCGTCGTGCTGCTCGACGCCGTCTATGGCGAAATGGACAAGTTCGCCTCCTGGATCGAGAGCCACCGTTCCGGCTTCTTCGTCAGCTCCTACACCCGTTACACCGCACGGCGCGACCGCGAGCTGATGAGCATGCTCAGGCAGAAGGGCATCAGCGTCTCCGAGGACATGGACGGGCCGCTACGTCCCGGCAGCGTGGTGTTCGTGGAGACCGGCGACGGCATCACCCATCGCGACTACGTGACCCGCGCCTGGACGCGGGATCCGCTCAAGGACGTGCTGGTGAAGATGTCGGCGACGCCGGCGCTGGCGCTCACGCGCGTAGCAGCCACCGCTTCATCGCCCTCGAGCCGATAGTCCGCGACTGAACGCGAACGCTTAGCTCTTCGGCAGCTTCGGAATGCTCTCGGCAAAGCCGTTGAAGCAGGCCAGCCGCTCATCCTCCTCCTTGAAGAAGCGGCAATCGGCGTACCCCTTGGCCTTCGCCGGCTTCGGCTTCGGCGCCGGCGGGATCACCGCGTCGTAGCAGTTGAGACGGTCCTTGGTGCCGTCGTCGATCTCGAGACAGGCCTGGAGCCGCGCCGCGATCGATTGCGGCTTGCCCTTCGGCGCCGGCGCGGCAGTTGCGGCCGCCGCCTTGGTCCCTTTGGGCTTGACCTGCACCAGCGGCTTGTCCCCGACCATCGGTGGCTTGTCGGCTTGCGCGAACGCGGAGGCTGAATAGAGCACCGCAGCAACCGCCAGAATCATCCTCATCTCAGTCAACTCTCTTTGGTCCCCATGACCGGCGTTCTAGCGCTCTGACGCGCCGTTTGCCAAGCACCTTGCACGCACGAAAACGCGGGATTTCAAGCCGTCCCAGCAGCAACCGGCCGGGGCTGGGTCAGGATCACCAGGATCAGCGCCAGCACGACGAAGCCGACCGCCACGAAGCCGATCGTATGCAGGAGTTCGCGGGCGAACAGCAATCCGCCCGTGGCGGACCCGACGGCCTGGCCGATATAGAGGACCGAGGTGTTGAGCGCGACGGTCGCCGGCGCAAGCGGCGGCGCAGCCGCGACCAGCCGCACCTGCTGCATCGAATTGGTCGAGGCAAAGCCGAGGCCCCAGATCGCGACCGCGATCGCCATCAACGCGATGATGCCCGCGCTCAGCGCCCAGGTGGTGATGCCCGCAAGCACGAGGCAGGTGAACAGCAGCGAGGTCCGGTAAGGCCCCCAAGTGTCGACGATTCGTGTCGCGATGGCGACCCCGAGGAAGCCGCAGACGCCGTAGATCGCGAACACCATGCCGACCGCATCGGGGCTCGCTCCGGTCAGCTTCTTCAGCAGCGGGCCCATGAAAGTGAACACCACGAACTGCCCGGACATTTGCAGCATGGTGATCGCCAGCAGCAGCAAGATCGTCCTGCTACGGCCGACCGCGCTCCAGGTCTTCAGATCCACCGGCGTACCCTTCAAGCCCGCCGGCAGGCGCAACAGCAGCAACAGGAAGCTAATGAGGCCGAGCGCGCCGATCCCGCCATAGGCGGCGCGCCAGCCATAGCGGCTGGCGATGAAGGTGATCAGCGGCAGACCGACGGCGGCCGCCAGCGACCAGCCGAGGAAGATATAGGCGATCGTGCTGCCGCGCCGCTCCGCCGGCACGATCAGCGCCGCGGTGCCGGCCGCCTGCGGCGTGTAGAGCGCGCCGACCGCGAGCATCACCAGGCGGATGACGAGGAGGCTCGTGTAGTCGGGCGCAAACGCCGAGGCGAGATTGCCGAGCGCGAGCACTGCCAGCGTGGTGGTGAGCAGAGTCCGCCGCTCGATGCGGCTGGTCAGCCACGCCGTCAGCGGCGAGCCGATGCACAGCGTCACCGCACCGAAGGTGATCAGAAGCCCGGCCGCGTGGATGGTGATCCCAAGCCCCGCCGACAGCTCCGGCAGTATGCCCGCCGGCGCCAATACGGAGCAGCCGGTCACGAGGTTGCCAAGCATCAGGGCGGTTGGCGCGAAACGGCCGGCGGCAGGGGCATTTTCCATGCAAACGCATGTAGCGGCGGCTTGTGACGAGTTAAAGGGTACAACGTCAAATAGTTGAGGCTGCGCCGCGGGTTTTGCGCGCCACTTTCTTGGAAATGCCGGATTGCACAGGCCGAATCCCCTGATATATCGCTCGTTCCCGCTTACCTGCGCTCGTTCGCAGGAGTGAGCCTCAGGAGAAAGCAATGACCGACCAGCCCAAATCCGAGTCCGGCTTCCAGTACAGCCTCTCCAACCTGAAGCCCGTGACCCCCGCTCCCAAAGTCACCCTCACCTTCCCCGACGGCGCCCAGCGCCAGTTCGACAAGGGCATCACCGGCCTCGATATCGCCAAGGGCATCTCGCCGTCGCTGGCCAAGCGCACGGTTGCGATGGCGCTCGACGGCGCGCTCGCCGATCTCAACGATCCCATCGAGGCCGACGCCAGGATCGAGCTCGTCAATCGCGACGACCCGCGCGCACTCGAATTGATCCGCCACGACTGCGCGCATGTGCTGGCCGAAGCCGTGCAGACACTGTGGCCGGGCACCCAGGTCACCATCGGTCCGGTGATCGAGAACGGCTTCTATTACGACTTCTTCCGCAACGAGCCGTTCACGCCGGAAGACTTTGCCGCGATCGAGAAGAAGATGCGCGAGATCATCGCGCGTGACAAACCCTTCACCAAGGAAGTCTGGGATCGCGAGAAGACCAAGCAGGTATTCCGCGACAAGGGCGAGGCGTTCAAGGTCGAGCTGGTCGACGCCATTCCCGGCACCGAGCCGATCAAGATCTACTACCAGGGCGACTGGTTCGACCTGTGCCGCGGCCCGCACATGACCTCGACCGGCAAGGTCGGCAATGCCTTCAAGCTGATGAAGGTGGCCGGCGCCTATTGGCGCGGCGATTCCAACAACCCGATGCTGACCCGCATCTACGGCACCGCCTTCGCCAAGCAGGAGGACCTCGACGCTTATCTGAAGCAGATCGAGGAAGCCGAGAAGCGCGACCATCGCAAGCTCGGGCGCGAGCTCGACCTCTTCCACTTCCAGGAGGAAGGTCCGGGCGTCGTGTTCTGGCACCCGAAGGGCTGGACCATCTTCCAGCAGCTGATCGCCTATATGCGCCGCCGCCTGACCGGCGACTACAGCGAGGTCAACGCGCCGCAGATCCTCGACAAGGTGCTGTGGGAGACCTCGGGCCATTGGGGCTGGTACCGCGAGAACATGTTCGCGGCGCAGTCGGCCGGCGACGAGGCCGAGGACAAGCGTTGGTTCGCACTGAAGCCGATGAACTGCCCGGGCCATGTCCAGATCTTCAAGCACGGCCTGAAGAGCTACCGCGACCTGCCGCTGCGCCTCGCCGAGTTCGGCGTGGTGCATCGCTACGAGCCGTCCGGCGCCATGCATGGCCTGATGCGCGTGCGCGGCTTCACCCAGGATGACGCGCACATCTTCTGCACCGAGGACCAGCTCGCCGAAGAGTGCCTGAAGATCAACGATCTCATCCTGTCGACCTACGCGGATTTCGGCTTCACCGGCGACCTCACGGTGAAGCTGTCGACCCGCCCCGACAAGCGCGTCGGCACCGACGCGATGTGGGATCACGCCGAACGCGTGATGGCGACCGTGCTGCGCGAGATCCAGACGCAGAACAATCACATCAAGACCGAGATCAATCCAGGCGAAGGCGCGTTCTACGGGCCGAAGTTCGAATATGTGCTGCGCGACGCCATCGGCCGCGACTGGCAGTGCGGCACGACGCAGGTCGACTTCAACCTGCCGGAACGGTTCGGTGCGTTCTACATCGACCATGACGGCGGCAAGAAGCCGCCCGTCATGGTGCATCGCGCGATCTGCGGCTCGATGGAGCGCTACATCGGCATCCTGATCGAGCACTATGCCGGCAACTTCCCGCTCTGGCTCTCGCCGGTGCAGGCCGTGGTCACGACCATCACCTCGGAAGGCGACGAGTACGCCAAGCAGGTGCTGGAGCTGGCGCGGCGCGCAGGGCTTCGGGTCGAGATCGACCTGCGCAACGAGAAGATCAACTACAAGGTCCGCGAGCACTCTCTGGCCAAGATTCCGGCGCTGCTCGTGGTCGGCAAGAAGGAGGCCGAGACGCATTCGGTCTCGGTCCGACGGCTCGGCAGCGATGGGCAGAAGGTGATGACGACCGCCGAGGCGATCGCAGCGCTGGTCGACGAGGCGACGCCGCCGGACGTGAAGCGGATGCAGGCGACTGCGGCGGCCTAACCGGCCGTTGCCGTCTGCAACGACGGCTCGGCGCTTCCCGTGCAAGCGCCGAGCGCCTCGTCCGCGCATTGCGCGAGATAGAGAAACATGGTCGCGAGCATCTGCTCCAGAGCCTCGCGTCCGCGTGGTGACAGCGTGACCTCGTTGTTCGCAGCTCCGCTGCGCACGAGCAGGTTCCTGTCTTCGGCGTCCCGCAGCAACGACAGGACGTGCTTGCGCGACACAGAGAAAGTCTTCGCAAGCGCATTGATTGAGAGCTGCACCGGCGCTGCCGGCGGAAATGCATCTCTCTCGTTTCCCGACAGCGCGAGGCTGAACAGGATCACGACGCCGGCGTTGCGCTCCGCGAACGGCTCGAGGTCCGGCGCATTGTCGAGGACACGAAGACCCGCGACGAAACGCCGGCCGAGCGCTGTGGCGAAGGCCTCCGTGAACGCGTCGCTGCTCACGGCGGCAAGGTAGTCCGCAGCTTCCGGAAACAGGCATCGCATCGCCTCGAACTGCCGCGCCCAGCGAACCCGATGCAGGGCGAGCAGCTTCTCGGTCGGCGCAAGCAGACGCTTTCGGCGATCGGGACTGGGCGCAGCCATCAAGAGCCCGCCGGCGCGCATCAGGGCCAGCAAGGCCTCGCAGCGGCCGCGGCTGCAAAGGCCCAGCTCGACACAGAGATCCTTCATCGCACCGACGGTCAGGCCTGACTCCGCCCGCCCGAAATGCAGGTAGAGCGCGACGTGCGTGAACAGCGCCCGCGCGCGATCGCTCAGGAGCAGGTTGAGGAGCTTGTTGGTCCGGTAGATCGCGACCGCCCCCTCCGCCGACGACCGCATGGCCCGCGAAAAATCGGGATGGCGGCGCAGCGCGGCGACGGCATCCGGTGACGGGGTGAGCGGCGAGACGGACATTTCCAGGCGAACCGGACAGGTGTGCGTCTCTCCGTTGGCACGACCTGCGTGTTGCGCACAAGCCTCAGGTGGCGACCGATCATGCAATCCACCCAAAAAGTCGCAGTTCTCGGTGCGCCGCCGCATCGGTAGGTCTTGCGCAAATCGCGTCGGTTGAACCGGCGCGTCGCATGCGATTTCGCACGAAGGGGATGAGGTGCCGTTCGCTGTTAGGTCCGACCGCTGCGGACCTCTAAGACAACCGCAGGTGCGAGCCCGGCCGTTCTGGCTTGCGGCGGCGTTGTCGCTTGCTGCTGCGAGCCCGGCCTTCGCGCAGGCGACGCGTGGCGGCGACGGCGGCAGCGGCAGCGTCAGCTTCCCAAATGGCGGAACCAGCTCCGCGACAGGCGTCGGGGGCGCCGGGGGCGACGCGCCCTTGGCGACCCGTGGCGCCGGCGGCGGCGGCGCCGGGGTCACCGGCGGCAACGGTGGGACGGATTCCACAAGCACTATCGCCGGTGGCGCCGGTGGCGCTGCTGGAGGGGGACAGGGCCAAAACGGCAACAATGGCGACTCGAGCCACGGCGGCGGCGGTGGCGGCGGCGGCGGACACGGCGCCGTCGTGACCACGGATACCACCAATACCGCGACGATCACCGGCGGGACCGGCGGGCGCGGCGGCTCGACGACCGGCAACTACGCCGCTGGCGGCGGCGGCGCCGGTGGCTATGGCGTCGTCGTCAACGGCAGCGGTCTCGCCTATACCAACACCGGCACCGTCAACGGCGGCACCGGCGGCAATGGCGGCGCGGCCACGACGGGGAACGGCTTTGCCGGCGACGGCGGCGACGGAGGCTATGGCGTCTTCCTGACCGGCAGCGGCGTCCTCACCAATACCGGCACCATTGCCGGCGGCAAGGGCGGCAATGGCGGCAACGCGCCCGTCAGCAGCCAAACATCCGCGGCCGGCGATGGCGGCAACGGCGGTGCCGCCGTCTACCTCGCCGGCGGGGGCACGCTCATCAATTCGGGGAGCATCGTCGGCGGCGATGCGGGCAATGCGGGCGCGGCCTCGTCTTCAGCGACGCACGGAAGTGACGGCGTGGGCGGCGCCGGCGTGGTGGGCGCCGACCTCACCATCATCAACAGCGGCTCGATTTCCGGGGGACTGAATGACGGTTCGACCCGCGCCAACGCGATCACCTTCACTGGCGGCAGCAACGTCCTGGAGCTGTGGGCTGGCTCGGCCATCACGGGCAACGTCGTCGGCACCGGCACGGATACGTTCCGGCTCGGTGGATCGGCGAACAGCACGTTCGATGTCTCCAGTATCGGCACCACGGCGCAGTATCAGGGCTTTTCGACCTTCGTGAAGACCGGCACCGGCACCTGGACGCTGACCGGCACGACGACGGCGGCGACGCCCTGGAGCATCGACCAGGGCACGCTCGCCGTGACCTCCGACTCGAATCTGGGCGCAGCGTCGGGTGGACTGAGCTTTGGTGGCGGCACTTTGCAGGTCCTTGCCGACTTCGTCAGCAGCCGGTCCGTGACGCTCAACGCGGGCGGCGGCACCTTCGATAGCAACGGCTACAGCGTGACGCTGTCGGGAGCCGTTGGCGGCGCTGGAGGGCTGACCAAGATCGGCAGCGGAACGCTGGTGCTGACGGGAACCAGCTCCTACACCGGCGCGACGATCGTGAATGCCGGTGTGCTCGACGTCGAAGGCGCGATCACCGCCACTTCGGCGGTGACGGTGAACGCCGGCGCCACCCTCACCGGCAGCGGACTCGTCGATCCCCTGACGGTGACGATCAATGCCGGCGGCGTGCTGGCGCCGGGCAATGGCACGGCGGGATCGTCGATGACGATCGACGGCAATCTCGTGATGCAATCGGGTGCGATCTACCGGGTGCAGCTCGACCCATCGAGCGCGTCGTTCGCAACCGTCAACGGCACGGCGACACTCGGCGGCGCGACCGTGAATGCGGTGTTCGCCAATGGCAGCTATGTCAGCAAGACCTACACGATCCTCACCGCAAGCGGCGGCGTTTCCGCGACATTCGCCTCGCTCGTGAACACCAACCTGCCGTCGAATTTCCAGACGACCTTGAGCTACGGTGTCAACGACGCCTATCTCAACCTCGTCCTGAACTTTGCCATCCCCGGCGGATTGAACGGCAACCAGCAGGCCGTCGGCAATGCACTCACGGGCTTCTTCAATCGCACCGGCGGCATCCCCGCCGTCTACGGCGCGTTGACACCGGCGGGCCTGACCCAGGCATCCGGCGAGACCGGAGCGGGCGTCCAACAGACCACGTTCAACGCGATGGGCCGGTTCGTAGGCCTGCTCACCGATCCCACCACGCAGGGAGCGCCGGGCGCCGGCGCGGCGACCGGCTTTGCCGACGAGAATCGCGCCGCCAGGCGAACCGACGCCTTCGCGATGTTGGCAGATGGCCCGCCCCGCAATTTCGAGCAGCGCTGGAATGTGTGGGCGGCCGGCCTCGGCGGCTCTCAATCCACCTCCGGCAACGCAGCCGTCGGCTCCAACGACACAACGAGCCGGACTTACGCCACTGCTGTTGGTGCCGAGCACTGGTTGTCGCCGCGCACAATGGCCGGCTTTGCACTCGCTGGCGGCGGCACCAGCTTCGGTATCAATGGTCTCGGCTCCGGCCGCTCCGATCTGTTCCAGGCCGGCATTTACCTGCGCCATGCCGACGGCCCTGCCTTTATCACCGCTGCACTCGCCTATGGCTGGCAGGACATCACCACCGACCGCACCGTGACGATCTCCGGCGTCGATCGCCTGCGGGCGGCGTACAAGGCCAATTCGTGGGCGGGCCGCGTCGAAACCGGCTATCGGTTCGTCGCGCCTGCAAATGGCGGCATCGGCCTGACGCCCTATGCGGCCGTGCAAGCTGCCTTGTTCGATCAACCGGCCTATACCGAGCAAGTCGTCTCCGGCACCTCGGCCTTTGCACTGAGCTACGCCGGCAAGCGCGTCACCGACAGCCGCAGCGAGCTCGGCCTGCGCAGCGACAAGTCCTTCGCCATGCAGGACGGCATCCTCACCCTGCGCGGCCGCCTCGCCTGGGCCCATGATTTCAATCCCGACCGCACGGCGGCAGCGAGCTTTCTGGTGCTTCCGGACGCGAGTTTTGCGGTGAATGGCGCCGCGCGGGCGCGCGATTCCGCGCTCACCACGACATCGGTCGAGATGAAATGGGCGAGCGGCTGGTCAGCTGCCGCAACATTCGAGGGCGAGTTCTCGCCCCAGACGCGCGCCTATGCCGGCAAGGGCGCCGTGCGCTACGCCTGGTGAGATTCGTCCCGATCACAATCGGTCTAAACGCGGATGTATGGTCTCGTGGCAAAGGGCGTCGCATGCTAATGCGAGGCTCAAACCGAACCCATGAGAGAGCCTCCCGTGCCCGACGCCATCGAACTCCTGAAGACCCGCCGCTCGGTCAAGCCGCGCGAGATGACCGGACCCGGCCCGTCGGCGGCCGAGCTCGAGACGATCCTCACCATCGGCGCGCGCGTGCCTGATCACGGCAAGCTCACGCCCTGGCGTTTCATCATCTTCGAGGGCGACGCCCGCCAGCGCGCCGGCGAGGTGATCGCGAAGGTGTTTGCCCGCAAGAATCCCGGCGCGCCGGCCGCCGACGTCGAGACCGAGCGCAAGCGCCTCATGGACGCGCCGCTGGTGATCGGCATCGTCAGCTTCACCAAGCCGCATCCGAAGGTGCCGGCCTTCGAGCAGGAATTGTCGGCGGGCGCCAGCGCCATGAACATCGTCACCGCTGCGACCGCGCTCGGCTATGGCGCCTGCTGGCTGACCGGCTGGTTCGCGTTCGATCGCGACGTGCTTGACGGCCTCGGCCTCAAGCCGGACGAAAAGCTCGCCGGCTTTGTCCATATCGGCACGCCGACCAAGCCCAGCGAGGACCGTCCGCGCCCCGCTCTGTCCGATATCGTGACCAGGTTCTAAGCCCGGAAAGCTCGCGCCTCCGGAGCTGAAGTCTCACTTCGGCTCGAAGAACAATGATGCGAGCTGCTTCGTGAGTTCAGCCACACGCGCGTTGCCGAGACTTGCTCGAACGCACATAATTCGGCGTATGGTCGGCAACTCAGGGAGATAATAGTCCTTGGCGACGACCACCGTGCCGGGCACCTTGCTGGCCGGCACGGCGGTGAATCCCATACCGGCTTCCACCGCTCGCAGCTTGACCTCGAAATCGGGGCTGTTGAAGACGATCTTGTATGAAATCTCGTGACGTTCGAGCGTTCGCACCATCCAATCATCGCCAGGCCACGTCAGGATCGGAATGGGAGATCCCGGACTCACCACGAACTGCTTCGCCCTGACCCAGACGAGCGGCTCTTCAATTCCCGCCACGATCATTTGGCGTACATCGCCATCCATGCGCTGCTGATCAAACATGCAGGCAATGTCGAGATATCCCTCGATCAAGGCTTTAGCGAGATTGCCTGACTGATCGACCTGGACGAAAATGCGGAAAGACTGCCGGCAGATTGTTGCGCCTTGAAGAAATCGGTCGCGAAGAGCGAATTGAGCCCCAGCCTGACCGGCTGCGAACGATCGGTATTGCCGGACAGTCTCAGTAACTGGTCATTCGCCTCGATCATGCGCCTGGCTTGTTGCAGGGCAATCCTGCCGAGATCGCTGAGGGCCGTACCGGTTGAGGTCCGCTCAAACAACGGTCCGCCCACCAAATTCTGAAGCCTCTTCATCTGTGAACTGATCGCCGGCTGGCTCAGGCCCAACAGTTCACCGGCCTTCGACAGGCTCCCGGTCTCGGAGATCGCAATCGCGGTACGCACGATTTCCGTAGGAATATTTACGTACCCCTTGCGTTGATTCATTTAATTAATCTCCTTTAAAAATACTTAACCGCAGGTTGTCTCCGTTAGAATCACCCTACAACCCAGAAGTGTTGATCTAAAACAAGCTTTCTATAGCCCTATAAATTTTTTGAGGCCCAAAGGTCGCAATGGAACCCGCAAGTTTACGGAACGATCCATACAACAAGCTGTAACGAGCATGCCCGCATCCTCAGCCACAACAAAGGGTTGAGGTCCGACATGCTTCGATTCGTGCTCTGCCTGCGCGGCGCTTCCGCCGTCGAATTCGCGCTGATTACGCCGCTCTTTTTATTGATGCTGTTCGGAATCGTGATTTTCGGCGGCTATCTGACGATGGTTCACGGGGTCCAGCAGCTTGCCGCGGAAGCCGCCCGCTCCTCGGTTGCCGGCATCTCCGACGGCGAGCGCAACACGATCGCAACCGGCTACGTCTCCGCAAACGCCTCGACCTACCCGCTGCTGGATCCAGGCAAAATTGTCGTCAGCGCCGCTCCATCGAGCAACTCCGCGAACGTGTATGTGGTGACCGTGACATATGATGCGTCTGGCAGCATCGTCTTCGCGCTTCCGCTCGCACCGGCCCCCTCCTCCACGATCGTTCGCTCCGCCGCGATTCCCTACGGAGGGTTCTAAGATGAAATTGGCACAGCGCCCCGTGCGCCGGTTTGCCTCCGACGATCGTGGCAACGTTGCGATCATGGGAGCGGTCGTAATGACCATCGTCATCGGCTTCGCCGCGCTTGGCGTGGATCTCGGCGCGATCTTCGCCGACAGGCGCAAGGCCCAGAGCGCAACGGACCTTGCAGCAATCGTCGCTGCCGGCAATTTGAACAACGCGACCAATGCCGCCTCAGCGACTGTCGTGCGCAACAACTATCCGGCGAACGCGCTGGTCGGCGTCGAGCTTGGAAATTACACGGCCAACGCTGCCGTAGCGCCGGACAAGCGCTTCGTGACGCCGGCAACCGGAACGCCGACGGCCGCACGGGTCACCCTCGAAACGAAGACACCGCTCTATTTCGCCCATTACATCACCGGTTCGAGCCAATACACGATCAGGACGACGGCAACGGCATCGAGCACGGCCCTCGCTTCATTCGCGATCGGCTCACGTCTCCTCGCGGTAAACGGCGGGCTGATCAACGCCGTGCTTGGATCAATGCTGGGCACAAGCCTTTCACTTACGGCCATGGACTATCAGGCACTCGCGAACGCGCGCATCGACGCGCTCGATTTCCTCTCGGCCGTCGCCACGCGGGCCAATGTGACTGGCCCGACCTACGACAATGTCCTGACCAGCAACGTCAAGATGGCCGATCTCATTGCGGCAATGCTGACGACACAACAGAACGCCAATGGCAACAACGCGGCCACGATCACCTTGTCGAGCATCGCCCAAGCCATATCGGGACAGTCGGCCCGGATTGCTCCAGGGTCGATACTGGATCTTGGACCTTACGGCAGCCTCGCAATTGGCCAGAAGCCGAAGGTCGGAGTCAGCCTTTCGCTTTTGAGCTTGCTGGCCGGCACCGCCGCCGTTGCAAATGGAGATCATCAGATCGCAACGAGCGTGAATCTCAACCTGCCGGGGATCGCGCAGGTTTCCGTGGTCGCCACGGTCGGTGAACATCCCGTGGGCTCGGGCTGGTTCGCCGTCGGCGCGCAGGGCGCAAGCGTCCACACGGCTCAGACGCGCGTCCTGATCACGATCCAGCTCGCCGGCAGCGGCGGCGTTCCTTCCGTCAATCTGCCGATTTATGTCGAGGTCGCACCGGGTACAGCGACGCTGTCCGGCATCTCCTGCGGACGGCCGGATATCAGCAGTTCGACTGTTACGCTCGGCGTCACACCCGGCGTCGTCGACGCCTGGGTCGGCAACGTTTCGATGGCCGACATGAACAATTTCAGGACCAAGCCCAATCCTCCGCCCGCCACATTGGTCAACATATCCGGCGTAACCATCAACGGCCGCGCTCATGCTGAAATCAGCAATACCACGGCAAGGCAGGTCGACTTCAGCTACGCCGACATTCAGGCACAGACAATCAAGACGGTCACAACGACAAATTTCACCTCTTCGCTGATGTCGAGCCTGCTCAGGGACATGAGCTTGACAGTCACGACCGGTCCCCTCGCGCTGCCGCTGCCCGGCGCCGGCTCGACGGTCGCCAATATCCTCTCCGGCGCCACGGGCTCGATCGACCAGATACTCGCATCCACACTTGCCGCACTCGGCGTCGGAATCGGGCAAGCGGACGTATGGGTTTCCGGCGTGCGATGCGACGGGGCGGTGCTCGTCAATTAGTCCAGTTGGCGCAATCCACTCAGGGGATCGCGCGATCATTGTAGCAAGTTGCGTTTGAGTCATTCCGCGTTTCGGAAATGGGCCAGTCCTGGCCCGATGCCATCTTAACTTTAAACATTCTCAATTGGGGGTCTTAGCATGCTTTCCCGTTTCAAATCTGACAGTTCGTTTGGTCTGCTGGACCGGATGCCGATCAGCGTCATGATCTGCGAGATGACCGATTTCAAGATCGTTTATGTGAACGAATCGACCAGGAACAACCTCAAGAAAATCGAACACGTGCTGCCCGTCAAAGTCGACGCCCTGATCGGCCAATCGATCGACATCTTCCACAAGAACCCGCAGCACCAGCGCCGACTTCTGTCCGATCCGAAAAACCTCCCGCACCGCGCCCGCATCACGATCGGCGGCGAGACGCTCGATCTCACCGTGACCGCCATGATCGATGCGCGCGGCCGCTATACCGGCCCGATGCTGACCTGGGAGCTTGCGACCGAGAAGGCCAAGCTCGAAGCCGAGACCGAACGGCAATTGCAGATGCTCGACAACATGCCGCTCAATATCATGATGTGCGACACCGATTTCAATATCACCTACGTCAACAAGACCAGCGTCAAGACTCTCGCGCCTTTGAGGCACCTGCTTCCGGTCGCCCCGGACGAACTCGTCGGCAAGTCATTCGACATCTTCCACAAGAACCCACAACACCAGCGCCGTATCGTCGGCGACCCGACCCGTCTGCCCCACGCGGCCAAGATCAAGCTGGGACCGGAGACGCTCGACCTGCGCGTTTCGCCCCTGTTCGACAGGAAAGGCAGCTACACCGGAGCGATGCTCAACTGGTCGGTCGTCACGGCCAATGTGCGGCTTGCGGATGACTTTGAACGAGATGTGAAGAGCCTCGTGGGCACACTGGCCTCCGCCTCTTCCGAGATGCAGGCAACCGCGCAGTCGCTGTCCTCCACCGCCGAATTTGTCAGCCAGCGGTCCGCGGGGGCGGCATCGGCTTCCGAGCAGCTCAGCTCCTCCGTCAACGAGATCAGCAGGCAAGTCGCCGAGGCGAGCAAGGTCGCAAGGGCCGCGGTCGAGGAGGCCGAAAAGTCCGATCGACTGGTCTCCGGCCTCGTGACAATGGCCCAGAAGATCGGCGACGTGGTGGCGCTTATCAGCCAGATTGCCGGTCAGACCAACCTCCTCGCACTCAATGCGACGATCGAATCCGCCCGCGCTGGCGAGGCCGGCCGGGGTTTCGCCGTCGTCGCATCGGAGGTGAAGGCACTTGCTAGTCAGACCGCCAAGGCGACGGAGGACATCGGCGCCCAGATCAACGAGATGCAATCCGCGACGGGCAACACAGCCGGGGCGCTGAAGGCGATTTCCCAGACCATCAACCGGATCAGCGAGATCAGCACGGCAATCGCGAGTGCCGTGGAAGAGCAGGCCGCGGCCACCAAGGAGGTGACGACCAACATCAGCAGCACCAATCAGGCCGTCGGCGAAACCAGCGACGCAGCGGGGAATGTTCTGACCGCCTCCGGCAGCCTCGCCAGGAATGCATCCGAGCTGGAAATTCAGGTCGATAAATTCCTCGCGAGCGTTCGTGCCATGTAGGCGAAACCGCCCAATCGCGCCATACGGCCTCGAGCCGGACGAGAAGCGGCGCCTTATCGGGTACGCGGACGAAGCCCAGCGAGGACCGTCCGCGACCGTTCGTTTCGGAAATCGTGACGCGATTTTAATCGATGGCTTGTTGACGCCTTCGGCATCTTCCGGCTTTGATCCCGCCGAGGGAGGAAGCCCGGATGAAGCGTCGTGAATTTCTGGTCGGAGCCGCACTGCTCGCCGGCACGATGGCGCGAAGCCGCGCAGCGGACATCCCTGCCCCCTCGCCCGAGGGGCTCGAGCGCATCACCGCCTATTTCGACAACGAGGTGGGAAGCGGCCGGCTGCCGGGCGCCGTGATCCTGGTGCAGCAGCACGGCAAGCCGGTCTACCTCAAGACTTTCGGCGTGCGCGACACCAGGACCGGCCTCGCCATGACGACCGACACCATCTTCGCCATCCACTCGATGACCAAGCCGATCACGTGCCTCGGCGCGATGATGCTGATCGACGAGGGCAAGCTCGCGCTGACCGATCCCGCGTCGAAATACGTCCCGCTCTTTGCCGACACCAAGGTGGGCATCGAGATCACCAAGCCGGACGGCAAACTGGAGCTCGACCTCGTGCCGCCGGTCCGCCCCGTCAACATCGAGGATCTGCTGCGGCACACCTCGGGCATCAGCTACGATTATATCGGCGGCAAATGGGTCGAGCAGGCCTACAAGGCCGCCAATATTTTCGAGGGCCAGTTCAACAACAGGGAATTCGCCGATCGCATCGCAAAACTGCCGCTGGCGCGGCAGCCGGGAACGCTGTGGCGCTATGGCCATTCCACCGACGTGCTCAGCGCCGTCATCGAGATCATCTCGGGCCAGACGCTGTACGACTTCCTCAAGCAGCGCGTCCTCGATCCGCTCGGGATGAGCAGCACCAAATTCGCACTGGCGACCGAAGACGAGCTGGCGCGGATGGCGCGGCCGCTGCCGAGCGATTTCATCCTGCTTGCCGGCGAGCGCGACCGGCTCGATCATCCCGAATGGCAGTCCGGCGGCGGCGGCCTGCTCTCGACCATCACCGACTATCAGCGCTTCTCGCAGATGCTGCTCAACGGCGGCGAGTTCGAGGGCAAGCGCTATCTGAGCCCGGCCGCCTTCAAGGCGATGACGACCGATCACGTCGGGCCGGGCTCCGGTGTCGGACGCGACTATTTCTATTTTCCCGGCGACGGCTTCGGCTATGGCTATGGCCTTGCGGTGCGCACCGATCCCGGCAACGCAAAACCGCCGCCGCCGGGCTCGCTCGGCGAGTTGAAATGGGACAGCGGCAGCGGCACCTATTTCGGCGTCGATCCCAAGCTCGACATGGTCTACCTGATGATGCAGCAGACCCAGAACGAGCGCAGCCGCATCACGCCCGCGTTCAAGGCGCTGGTCTACGACTGCTTCCCCGAGGCGCTACGCCGCCCGTGAGGCGCGCTGGCCGAACTCGGCCAGCAATGTTGCGATCTCGGCGGCGGGCCGCGCCGCGCTGAACAGAAATCCCTGCACCTCGTTGCAGCCTTCGGCGCGCAGCCAGTCGAGCTGATCTTCGGTCTCGACGCCCTCCGCGGTCGTGGTGATGTTGAGGCTGCGGCCGAGCCCGGAGATCGCGCGCACGATCGCCCCGCAATCGGGCCGCTGCGCCAAATCCTTCACGAAGGAGCGGTCGATCTTGATCTTGTCGAACGGGAAGCTGCGGAGATAGCTGAGGCTGGAATAGCCGGTGCCGAAATCATCCATGGAGATGCTGACACCGAGCTCGCGCAGCTGATGCAAGGTCGCGAGATTGGCATCGGTCTCGGCCAGGAAGATCGACTCGGTGATCTCGAGCTCGAGCCGCTTCGGCGACAGGCCGGACTGCGCCAGGGCCGAGATCACCACCTGGACCAGGTTGCGGCTGCGGAATTGCGCCGGCGACAGGTTGACGGCGACCTTGACGTCGACAGGCCATTTCACCGCCTCGGCGCAGGCCTCGCGCAGCACCCATTCGCCGAGCTGCGTGATCAGGCCGATGTCTTCGGCGACCGGAATGAATTCGGCAGGCGAGATCATGCCCTTGTCGGGGTGACGCCAGCGCAACAGCGACTCGAAGCCGGAGATGCGGTCGGAGGCGATCGACACCAGCGGCTGATAGTGCAGCTCGAACTCGCCATTGGCGAACGCCCGGCGCAGATCGAGCTCCATGTCGCGACGCTTCTGCGCCTGCAGGTCCATCTCGCGCTCGAAGAAATGATGCACGCCGCCGCCGTCCGACTTCGCCCGGTACAGCGCCATATCGGCGTTGCGCATCAATTCTTCCGACGTCGTGCCGTCGCCGGGCGACAGCGCGATGCCGATGCTGGCGCCGATCACCATCTCCTGCCCGTCGATCTCATAGGGCGCCTTCAGCATGTCGATCAGCAGGCTCGCGCAGGCACTGGCCTCGTTCGGCGACACGTCCGCGGCCAGGATCACGGCGAACTCGTCGCCGCCGAGCCGGGCCGCGAGATTGGCGCCGCGAACCGCGGTGGTCAGGCGCTCCGCAACCTCCTTGAGCAGGCGATCGCCGGATGGATGCCCGAAGGAATCGTTGATGTTCTTGAACAGGTCGAGGTCGATATAGAGCACACCGACGCGCTTGCCGCCGGCCTGGTCCAGCGCCTGCTTCAACCGCTCCTGGAAATATTCGCGGTTCGGCAGGTCGGTGAGCCCGTCATGATGCGCCATGTGGGCGATGCGTGCCTCGGCCTTGCGCCGCTCGGTGATGTCTACCACGGCGACCAGATAGCCGTCGCGATCGTCGAAAGCGACGCGGCGGCCGAAGGTGAGCACCTCGATCTCACTGCCGTCGGCGCGCAGATGCCGCCAGTTGCGCGAGGAGTGATAGGTGTCGCCGACGCGTTCGAGCGCCTCGGCGTGACTGTCCCACTCGTCCTGCGGCCAGATCTCGTGCAGCTTCATGCGCAGGAATGTGGCGCGGCTGTAGCCGTAATGCTGGACTGCGGCGTCGTTGACGCTGAGAAACTCCTTGCTCTCGGCGTCGAACACCCACATCGGCATCGGGTTGTTGTCGAACAGCAGGCGGAACGAGGCATCGCGCCGCTTCAGGGCGGTGACGTCGGAGATCGTCAGCGAGACCACGTCGGCGAAGGCAGTGGCGCTGAGGCGGAGATGGCGGTCCTCGTGCTCGATCTCGAGCTGTTCGCCGCGGCCGCCGGAGACGGTCCTGAGCAGGAATTCCATGATATCGGGCGATGCCAGCAGCGTGCCGCCCTCGCCGATCCGGCGCCACAACAGGCTCGCGCCTGCGGCCTCCAGCAGGACGCCCGCGCTCTTGTTGTGGTGCACGATCTGGAATTCGAACGGCTTGCCTGAAGCATCGCGCAGCGTCACCAGCGAGATCACCGCATCGTCGGTCGCGGAGAAGATCGCGTCGAGCAGATTGTACTGCGCACCGCGCTCGTTGACATAGGCGCCGATCAGCGTGGCGCCCCAGCGCGAGGCGGTCGGCAGCGCCAGCACATCGTAGGTCCGGACCATGCCGTCGCGCACGCAATGCGCGCTCGCTTGGTGCGGCCGGCCGTTCGCCAGCGCGCTCGCCGCCGCTTCCGACAAAGCCGTGGCACAGTCGGGCGAGAGCTCGGCGACCGGAATGTCCCAGCGCTCCTCGCCGAGCCATTTCTGCACGTAACGGCCGCTGCGCGACAGTTCGAGCGCGCCGTCATTCTTCAAGAGCGCGATGTGGTCGGCGAGCCGTCCGAGGCTGCCGAGCATCACGTCCTCGTAGCGCGGCAGCCGCTCACCCGGCTTCAACGCGGCACGCCATTTGCGCTGAAGCACCGGGATGTCGTCGAACATTTCGGCGGCCGGTTTTCCCGGCATCTTCTTCGCGGCAGTCATCGTAGTCCCCAACGCACTATCCCGGCGCATCCAATGCAGATGCACTTAATGGCGTGTAAAAAGGGCGCAGATGCGGGTTCCATTCAGCGATTATGACAGTTTTAAGTCAGGTGTTGGTTAGTGCGCGTTAGAGACTATGACAGCTTTGCTTTATGCGCGGGCGATGACGGCGATGTCGCCGCACTCTCAATGTCGTCCTGACGAAAGCCAGGACCCATAGCCACCGAATTTTGTTTTGCGAACGCTGGAGGCCACATCGCGCGTCGGCAACGCTGACCGGGGTAATGGGTCCTGGCTTTCGCCAGGACGACGGTGGGGAGATATCTTGTTCACCTGCCCCAACGCCGTCATTGCGAGCGCAGCGAAGCAATCCAGAATGCCTCTGCGGAGACAGTCTGGATTGCTTCGTCGCAAGGGCTCCTCGCAATGACGGAGTGTGTGGCGACAGCGTCGCTTCTTCAATTCGCATCTTCATTGCAGACACACCTTCGCATCCTCGCGGCGCATTTCGCCCGAGCTTTGCTGCCGTCGTCTCACCCCCACATGAAAGAGGGCGCAGGGAAGGCCGGTAGCCGGCTGGCACCCGCGGTCCACTGTGCGAAGTTGCAGTCAGAAAATCTGCACAGCGGCATACAGGTGAAGCCAGGACATCCCGGCCTTCCCTGCGCAGTGGTTTTACGGCTTATGTCGTGATCTCCCCGGGGAGCGATGCACTATTGCCCCCGTCGCCTTCGGATGACTGATGCGCGGACCCGGTCGGGCCGCGACATCACCGCAAGACTTGACGCACAGACCCCGGGCGTCAGGACCACACGATTTTGCCGTACGCTGATGGCACCGGTCGTGTGCGCGACGACTTCGCTCACGGTCTCCCGCCCTGCAAACCCGTTCGCGCCAACGCCATCCGCGTCCACCGCCGCCCGGCCCGCGTTCGTGACGATCGCGATACGCCCCTCTTCCTTGGGCCGGAGTGAGAAATATCTAACAAAAAACCGAATTCGAATAAAGAGAATTATTTCGATGCTGCTGTCTTGACCGCGGACTTGGGTGTTTTGCCCGACGGGCTGCACAAGGGGTTGTGGTTATTCCGGCGCGGTCGGCAGCCGCGGAGTCTGCGCCAGCGCCTGTGCCGGCTTGACCGTTGGCGGACCTGCCCCGTTCCTGGTGAGATCGCGCCGCAGCGAAAGCGGGGCTGTCTTGAGCGCATAGATGATCGCGATCTGGGTCCGGTTCTGGAGGCGGTATTTGCGCATGATGTTGCCGATATGCGCCCGCACCGTGTTCTCCGAGATCTTGAGCTCGTAGGCGATGTTCTTGTTCTGCAGCCCCCGCGCGATCAGCATCATCAGCTCACGCTCGCGCGGTGTCGGCGTGATCGAATCCTTCGGATCCGGACTCATGACTGGCTCCTCCCTGGTCTTCTCGTGGATGTGGCCGCCCCCGGCATCGTCCTACTCCGTCTTGAGCGCCTCGATCGGGCTGAGCCTGGACGCCTTGTGGGCAGGATAAAACCCGAAGATGAGACCGGTCGCGATCGAGAAGGCGAGGGCAAGGCCGATCGCCTCGCCGTCGATCGAGGTGACCCATCCGGCCATGCGGGCGACCGTCATCGAGAGCGTGATGCCGCCGGCGACGCCGATGGCGCCGCCGAGCAGGCAGAGCACGAGGGCCTCGCAGAGAAACTGCAGACGGATGTCCCGCATCCGTCCGCCGAGCGCGCGGCGGATTCCGATCTCCCGCGTGCGCTCGGTGACGGACACGATCATCACGTTCATGATGCTGATGCCGCCGACGAGCAGCGAGACCGAGGCGATGGCGACGAGCAGGAGCGCCACGGTGCGGATCGCGCCCTGCTGCGCTTCCATCGCGGCGGCAGGATCCTGGACCTTGAAGTCGTCCTCCTGGCCGGCCGGGATGCGGTGCCGCTGCCGCAGCAGGCTTTCGATCTCCGCTCGCGCGCCCGCCATCTGACCGTCCGCGGCCACCTTGGCGATGATGTAGGCGACCGAATCCCGGTTGATGTTGCTCGCGCTGCCGAGGAAGCGCAGCTTGGCCGTGCTGAGCGGCACGAAGGCGACGTCGTCCTGCGCCGGGCCCTTGCGATCGAGCACGCCGACCACCTCGAGCGGCACCTTCATAATCCTGATCTGCGCGCCGATGGGGTCATCGCCCGGCGCGAACAGCTCGCGCGCGACCGTGCTGCCGAGGATCACGACCTTGCCGGCACCCGACTCTTCCGCGCCGGAAAAATAGCGCCCGGAGGCGAGTTGCCAGTCGCGCACCATGAAGTGACCGGTGGTGGTGCCATTGATGGTGGTGTTCCAGTTCTTGCCCTCGTGGATGACCTGCGCCGTCCCGGCAAGCGAGCCGGCGGCGGCCTGAATTTCCGGAATCTGCTCGAGGATGGCCTGAACGTCGCCCTCGGTCATCGTCAGCTTGCTGCCGTCCTTGAGGCGCACGCCGCCCTGGTAGACGGCGCCCGGGGTGATCATCAGCACATTGGCGCCGATCGAGCGGATCTGTTCCTGCAGGCGGAGCTGCGCGCCGGAGCCGATCGCGAACACGGTCACGATGGAGGCGACGCCGATCACGATGCCGAGCATGGTGAGGAAGCTGCGCAGCGGGTTGAGGCGCAGGGCGTGCAAGGCGATCTGAAACCCCTGGAGCATCGTCATGACGCCACACTCCGTCTCGGCAGCAGCTCCGCTACCGTCTCGTCGCTGACGAGCTCGCCGTCATGCAGGCGGATCGTGCGCCGGCACTGCGTCGCGATGCCGGGATCATGCGTGATCATCACGATGGTCTGGCCGGTCCGGTTGAGGGCTGCGAACAATGCCAGGATCTCGGCGCCGGTCCGGCTGTCGAGCGCGCCGGTCGGCTCGTCGGCGAGCACGATCAGCGGGGAGGCGATCAGCGCGCGTGCGATCGCGACGCGCTGCTGCTCGCCGCCGGAGAGCTGCCGCGGGAAGTGATGGGCCCGGTGCAGCATGCCGACGGCCTGAAGGCTCCGCTCGGCGCGGGCCAGACGTTCCGCGCGACTGACGCCGCAATAGACCAGCGGCAGCGCGACGTTCTCGATCGCATTGTGGCGCGCGAGCAGATTGTAGGACTGGAACACGAAGCCGATGCTGCGGGCGCGCAGCGACGAGCGGCGGTCTTCCGAGAGCTCGGCGACATTGGCGCCCTCCAGATGGACCGCGCCCTCGCTCGGCAGGTCGAGCAGCCCGATCATGTTCATCAGCGTCGACTTGCCCGAGCCCGACGGTCCCATCACGGCGACGATCTCGCCCTGCGCGATGTCGAAGCTGACGTTGCGTACCGCGGTCACTGCTATTCCGTCGGTGCGATAGGTCCTGGACACGGAGCGGAGGCTGATGAGGGGCAGGGCAGTCATGATCCGAACCTGATTCCGAGGAACTCCATGCCCGCCGGCCGGATCGCCTGGCCGACGGCGACCTGGCTGCCCTCGACGAGATCGCCGCTCTTGAGCGCGACCTGCTCGGTGCCGGCCGCGCCGACCGTCACCGCGATGCGCTGGAGTGCGCCGCTGGCGGTCCGCACCCACACGCCGCTATGCGCGCTGCCTGAGTCCGGCCGCGCGCCGGACGGCTGGAACCGGAGCGCCGCGAGCGGCACCTTCAGCACGTCGTCCTGCCGTTCGATCACGATCTTCACCAGCGCCGTCATGCCGGGCAGCAGCGCGCCGTCGAGATTGGAGGTCGACAGCACGACGGTGTAGGTGACGACGTGCTGCTGGGTCTGCGGCGCCTTGCGCACCTGCCGCACCACGGCCTCGAAGCGGCGGTCAGGGTAGGCATCGACCGTGAAATGGGCGCGTTGGCCGGGCGCGATGCGCCCGATATCGGCTTCATCGACCTGCGCATGAATCTCCATGTCTTCGAGGCGGTGGGCGACCACGAAGGTGGTGCGCGATTCCAGGCCGACCGCGAGCGTCTGGCCCTCGTTGACGAACCTGCCGACGACGACGCCGTCGATCGGCGAGCGGATCACGGTGCGATCGAGATCGGCCTGGGCCGCGGCGAGAACGGCCGCCTTCTCCGGTACCGCCATGCGGGCCTGTTGCAGCTCGGCTTCGATGCGGCGGACATCGGCCTGCGCGCCATCCACCGAGTAGGAATTGAGAGACATTAGGACCTCCGCCTCGCGCTCCTGGGCGAGACGTGCGGTGAACTCGGTCTGGGCGTCGTCGACCGTCGTCGTTGCGACCACGTTTTGCGACTGCAGCGCCAGCTTGCGCTGCAAGGTCTTCTGCGCCGAGGTCTTGACCGCCTGGGCGCTCTCGAGCTTGGCGGCGAGCACGTCGCGGCTGCCTTTGGCGTTTTGCAGATCGATCCTGGCGCGATCGAGCTTGGCGCGCGCGATGTCGACCAGGGAATTGGCGACCGCGAGCGAAGCCCTGGCTTCGTCGACCTTGGCCGCGAAGCTGCGCGGATCGATCAGCGCGAGCGGCTGGTCCCTGGCGACGGTGTCGTTGAAGTCGACATAGACGCGGGCGAGCTGCCCGGAAAGCTGGGAACCGACCTCGATCGTCTTGACCGGCTGCAGGGCACCGGTGACGGTGACGGTCTGCTCGATGCTGCCGCGCTGGATCGCGGCATAGCGGAACACGGGCGCATCCGACCCGAAGGTCGAGGGCTCGCGGACGCCGGGCACGAGCAGCCGCCTGGTCTGGTCATAGGCGCGAGCCGCCTTGTCTGCCGCGCTCCCGGCGGCGCCGGCGATGACGGCCGGCCCTGTGATGTAGATCGCAGTTAGGCTGCACGCAGTTCCGAGCAAGGCAATTGCTGGCACAAATCGCATATCCAAACTCGCCTGATTGAAATGACTTCGGGGAATCGGGAAAAAGTGGCAAGCTCGCTATGGTTGTAAATCATCTAAGGTAGTATCGAATGTCAGTATGTCGTCCTCGCCGGGGCGACGGTCGGGTGCGCAGCATCATCCAGAAGTAAAGTCCGCGGGGTGCGACGTTTCGTGATTTGCCGAAAATGCATACCCGTCGTATCGATACGATGCGCGCGGTATCGAACTCGATAAGCTGACTGAACGTCCCGTATGATCCGGCTGACGTTGCCGGTGGCTGGCGTTCAGCTCGGCACATGGGTAGCAATGCCATGACGCAGTTGGCGACGCTGCGGCCACGATACCGGATCGTCATATTCGCGATAACGCGCCTCGCAATGATGCCGCCTGTGGCGCGGCGAGATTCCCTGCAATCACGAAGCCCGATGTGTGAACGCCTTCACTCGCTTCCGGCGCGCATTGGCCCTAAGACGTCGAACCGGCGGACGGACGCCGATCGTTCGATTCCCGCGAATTCATCCAAGTACCTTGTTATCGCTTGCAGGAAGAATGGATGGCTCGTTGCCGCTCATCGAGCCCCAAGCCGGGGAGTTTGTTGGAATGAGTTCAGGTCAAGCCACAGTTTATGTCATTGATGACGAAGTTCAGATTCGAAATGCGATTGGAAGTCTCTGCGAGGAGACCGGTCACCAGGTGAAGTTGTTCGCGTCGACCAACGAGTTTCTCGCCGAGAGTCTTTCCGGCGGACCCTCGTGCCTCGTGCTCGACGTTCGCTTTCCCGGGACATCGCCGACCGGTCTCGAACTGCAGCGCCGGCTCGTCGAGACGGGCGTGTTGATTCCGATCGTCTTCATCAGCGGCTACTCGGACGTCCGTGTCTCGGTCGAGGCGATGAAACGCGGCGCGGTCGAGTTTCTGCCGAAGCCCTTTCGCGAGCAGGAGCTGCTCGACGCGATCAGGCACGGCATCGAGCGCGACCGCAGGCGGATGGAGCGCGAGGACGCCGTCCGCGACGCCCGGCAACGCGTCGAGACGCTGACGAGCCGCGAGCGCGAGATCATGATGCTGATGGCCGAGGGGCTCGTCGCCAAGCAGATCGCGGCAAGGCTTGGCGTGAGCGAGGTGACGGCGAAGGTCCATCGCGCCCGGATGATGCGAAAGCTCGAGCTGCGGTCGCCGGTCGAGGTGGTGCGGCTGATCGACAGCATGGGACGCGAAGCGGGGGCGCCGCGCGCCGGCGCGGGGTAGAAGCGCATCGTGCGGTTTGCGGGCGGATGCATCGCGCAACGTCTAGTCCGTACCGACTAGCATGAACTGCAGTCTGTCGCGCGGCACATGATCAGTTCAGAGTATTCCCACGATGTCAGTCGCATTCAGGACCGGCATCCGAACCCAGTCAAACAACTTGGCCCGAAAGGAATACTCCATGCGTAAATTGTTTTTTGCTTCCGTTGCCGTGCTCGCCCTGTCTTCCGCGGCGCAGGCCGCCAACACCTCGACCACGGTGCAGGTCGGCCTCGTGAACGGCTCGAGCGTTTCGCAGCAAGGTCTCACCAATGACACCTCGTCGACCAGCCAGCTTGGCCTCGTGAACAGTGCGACCACGATGCAGGGAACCAGCTCGGCCTCGCTCAACAACGCCAGCACGGTCAACCAGATCGGCGTGCAGAACACCGCGGCCACCGGCCAGGTCGCGTTCGGCAACAACGGCAGCTCGATCACCCAGAACTCGTTCGGGCCTCCCGCGCTCCAGAACAACGCCGCCGCCGTCGGCCAGTTCAGCCTGTTCGGCGTCAACGGCAGCACCGTCTCGCAGACGGCGCACTGACCCACGTACCGTTCGGCCGGGCGCACCCAGTTGCGGTGCGTCCGGGCCATTCTGGAGGAAATGACATGCGGATCACCTATCTCGTTGCGATGGTCGCGGCGCTCGGTGCGCTGACTGCCGTCGATGCAGAGGCCGGCAACTCGGCGAGCGTGCTGCAGTTCGGCACGACCAACAACTCCTTCATCTCGCAAAGCGGGTCCACCAGCAACAGCGCCACGACGCTGCAGTTCGGCGCGACCAATACGGCGACCCACTTGCAGACGGGCTCGCTCCTGACCGTCAACACCTCGGTGATCGGGCAGGGCGGCACCACCGCGACGGCGTCCAATATCGCGCTGGCCGGCCAGGTCGGCGGCTCCAATTCGAGCCTGATCGGCCAGATCGGCGCGAACAACACGGCCGGCGTCGGGCAGCTCGGAATCCTGAACGGTTCGACGATTCTTCAGCAGACCCCGTGAGCAATTCGGAAAGTGGTGAGGCACGTCATGACACATCCTTTGCGAAGCGCGGGCGCCGTGATGCTCGCTCTGTGCCTGGCCGGCGCCGGATCAGCCGGCGCCCAGACCGCCGACATCAAGACCATCGTGTCGGTCGGAGGACCGCCGGTGGTGCTGAACCAGAACAGTCAGCTCAACATGGCGGGCGTGTTCATGATCGGCGGCAGCACCAGCGCGACAGTGACCCAGAACGGCATCAACAATGCCACCGGCGTGCTGCAATTCGGCGGGACGAATTCGGCATCGGTCGGGCAGGCCGGGACGAACAATTTCGCCTTCGTCGGCCAGGCCGGTCAGTCGGCGACCAGTCTGGTGGTGCAGCTCGGCGCCATGAACACGGGCACGGTGATGCAGTTCAGCGCGGTCAACCATTCGACGGTCGTCCAGACCGGTCCGTAAATCGCGCGCGAACTCATCGGCGCCGGGTACAAACGGGGAAGCGCGATGCGGTGTGGCAGAGAGATCTTGAAACGGGTTCTGGCTGCGGCGGCGTTGCTGGCCACCCTCGGCGCGGCGACGCAGGCGCCGGCCGCATCCGTGCTGCGCAGCGTGACGGACCGGAACGTCAGGATCGACACGATCGTGCAATTCGGCAACGACCTTCAGCCGGTCACGATCGAGGAGAACAGCCAGATCAATATCGCCCGGGTGATCCAGTTCGGCGGGACGGGAACGGTGGATGCGACCATCATCCAGAACGGCACGCGCAACTATGCCAATGTGATCCAGGTGGGCGGCACCACCAACGTAGCGGTCGGCCAGTCCGGCCTCAGCAACATCGCCGACATCACCCAGATCGGCAATTCAACCAATGCGCTCCTGCTTCAGATCGGCGACATGAACACGGGAGCGGTGAGGCAGTTCGGACGTTTCAACTGGCTGGCGATCTTCCAGTTCGGTCGATGATGGAGGCGTGACATGAGATTGCTCTTACTGGCATCCGGAATAGGACTCATGAGCGTGATCGCAGCGGCGCCGGCCGGCGCTGCCGACGGTCACACCACGGTGGTGCAGGACGAGAACGGGACCTCGGTCATCACGCAAAGCGGCGATCCGGCGCAGGCCGAGGTCAGGATCGAGAAGGAGCCCGGGCGCACCACGGTCTACCGCCGCAGCGGCGGAAACACCGCCGTCGTGACCCAGGGCACCGGAAATACGCAGGACATGCTCGAGTGGCTGCGCAAGCAGCTGCAGGAGCATTGACACACAAAAGGCCCGCCGTCCTCGCAAGGACGACGGGCCTTGTTGCAGGTGAGGCTACCAGCGATAGTGGCCGGTCAGCGTGCCGTTGTTGTTGCCGTCAGGGCCGACGTCGCCTTGCGTCGAGCTCGGGGCCGGATGGTTGCTGCCGTTGAGCGGGCCATACGGCCCGGCGGCATCCGGGTAGTACGCGCGCGGTTGAACGGGTTGATAGGCGGGCGCAGTGCGGTCCCAGCCGGCCCGCGGCCCGTTCCAGTCGTAGCCCTGCGCCGATGCCGCGGCCGTGCCGGCCACGAGTGATGCCGTGATCAGGCAGAGGAGTTTTGACGTGTTCTGCATGAGATGCTCCTTGCTTTCTTGTCCGGGCCAACGACCGCGCCAAGGTGGCGTTCCGGACGTATCCGGCGGGAGCGATCAACTCCGATCAACTCGTTATGAATGGCATTTCGGGGAACGAAGCGATTGAAACCGCCGGCCAAACAGGGCGTCTTGCCGCACCCTGTTCCGCGTTAATCCCGTGTCTTAACCAATAATTAATAATACGTTTGCGGCAGGCCGACGGCCCGGCCTAGCGTGCAGCGGGGAGCTATCGCGAAGCCAAACGAGTTGGTGCGTATCATGATGTCCAGATCATCCCTTGCGGCGCTATTTGCCTCGCTCAGCGCAGCCGCGCTGCTCCTCAGCCCCAGCGACAGTTTTGCCAGGCCTGGCGGTGCCGGGCCGCACGGCATGGTCGGTGCTGCCGTGCCGCCGGCCGCTGCGCGTCCGCCGATCGCGCCAGGGGCGCGCTTCCACCGTCGCAACAATCCCTTCGTCTACTGGCCTGGCGGAGGCGGATTCTTCTACGACGGTGCGACGTACAGCCAGCCTTTCGTCGATCCCGCACAGCCGCCCTCGAACGACGTGCGCTACACCTACACCTATGACGTTCCCTGGGACTGGGCGCATCGCTTCCCGCCCAACGTGGTGCCGTCCGACCGGCCCTATGTGCCGAGCTGCCCGACCGAGCAGGTGACGGTGCCCGGCCGCGGCGGCGGCGAGCACACCGTCAACATCATGCGCTGCTACTGAGCTAGCCGAGTTCAAAGCTGGTCACGCCGAAGACGCGGTCGATCCGCAGCGGCGGGATCGGCCCCGTGTACATGCGCGCCGTCTCGAACACCGGCTTGAGGTCGAGTCCTTCCGCGAGCGCGAGCGCCTCGCCATTGACAGCGGGGACATCGAGGAAGATGTCGCCGCCGCCAGCGCTTGCCAGCAGCGCCTGCATGATCGTTTCCGCCGCCGCGCGATCGTCGGCGACGAGCGGGCCGATCTTGCAGCCGGTCCGGCACGGCCGGATCACGCCCCATGCGGCGAGCCTGCCGCCGCGCATCAGTGCGCGGCCGAGATGGCCTTGTGTGTTGATCCAGGCGCGCAGGAAGGCGCTGCGCGCGGCGGGAAAGACCGTGGCATCGTCCGCTTCCACAAGCGCAAGCGGGACTTTGTCGAGCGCGACAACACCGGCAGGCGCCGGTGGCGCGGCTATCGTGCCGCCATAGCGGATGTTGGCATAGGCAAGCTGGAAGCCGGACTTTTTGTAATTGTCCTGCTGTGCGACAACGCCATCGAGCCCGATCACGCGAGGGCGCGCATGCGCAATCGCCGCGTTCCAGATGCGCAGGCCGTGGCCTGCGCCGCGAAGGTCGGCGCGCACGATGTAGAAGCCGAGGAAGGCGAAGCGGTCATCATAATTGACGCAGGACACGGTCGCGACCGGCACGCCGTCGATCTCGCCGACGAAGAAGCCTTGCGCGTCGGGAACCGCGAAACAGGCGGCATCCGACAGGCCCGGATTCCAGCCTTCGGCCGCGGCCCAGTCGATGGCGAGGGAGATCTCCTCCGGGCGCAGGTTGCGGATCTGCAATTCGCTCATGACGGATGCCTTCGGGCGGTGGACCAGCCGACAGGTCTGGCGGTAGAAGGCCCCATGATAGGCCGGGCCTGCGGCTCGCCTCAACTCCATCGCAAGGATAACGGTCATGGCAGCAGAGAAGGTCGCACTCGTCACCGCCGGCGGCAGCGGCATGGGGGCAGGGGCTGCGCGGCGGCTGGCGGCGGACGGCTTCCGCGTCGCGATCCTGTCGTCCTCCGGCAAGGGCGAGGCGCTGGCGGCCGAGCTCGGCGGCCTCGGCGTCACCGGCTCCAACAAGTCGAACGACGACCTGAAGCGCCTCGTCGACGGCGCGCTGGCCAAATGGGGACGCATCGACGTGCTCGTCAACAGCGCGGGCCACGGGCCGCGCGCGCCGATCACGGAGATCACCGACGAGCAGTGGCACACCGGCCTCGACACCTATCTGCTCAACGTGATCCGTCCGACCCGGCTGGTGACGCCGGTGATGCAGGCGCAGAAGGCCGGCGCCATCGTCAACATCTCGACCGCCTGGGCGTTCGAGCCGAGCGCGATGTTCCCGACCTCCGCGGTGTTCCGCGCCGGCCTTGCCGCCTTCACAAAGATCTTCACCGACACCTATGCCGCCGATAATATCCGCATGAACAACGTGCTGCCGGGCTGGATCGACAGCCTGCCGCAGCAAGACGCGCGCCGCGACAGCGTACCGATGCAGCGCTACGGCAAGGTCGAGGAGATCGCCGCGACGATCTCGTTCCTGGCGTCCGACGGCGCGGCGTACATCACCGGCCAGAACATCCGTGTCGACGGCGGACTGACGCGCTCGGTCTGAGACCGCGCGTAGATTCGCCCGCGCTTTGTCGTGACGCGCCGCTGCTTTGCGGCGCGCGTCACCGCGAGCAGGGCGATGCGTGGCGCCTGGGTCACACTCGTCACGGGACTTGCGCGATAAGTCACTGATTACGTCACAGTCCCTACGAACTGCGCGACAGGCCGAGACGCGCGGGTGGTGCTCCGCCTATTCCCCTTCTGCGCCGGATGGCTCCCGCCTGCGCGCATCGAAAACGCGAGATCAATCGCGTGGGGGAATGGAGACTGGAATGAACAAGTTCTTGCTTGCGGTCGCTTCAATCGTGCTCGGCACCGCCTCCGTGCAGGCCGCCGACCTCGCGGCGCGTTACACCAAGGCGCCGGCGATGGCGCCGGGCTATGACTGGACCGGCTTCTATGTCGGCGCCAATGTCGGCGGGCAGTGGGGCAGCGCCGATCCGACCACCTCGACCGTCTGGACGCCGACCGGCTATTTCGCCACCAGCAGCGTCCCCGCCATCGCCGCAGTCGGTGCCCAGAGCCTCAACAGCTCGAGCGTCACCGGCGGCTTCACCGCGGGCTACAACTGGCAGGTCAACCACGCCGTGCTCGGCCTCGAAGGCGACATCAACTATTTCGGTTTCAAGGGCAGCGCGTCCGGTTCGGGACTCTATCCCTGCTGCGCGCCGACCGGCTTTACCGTGTCGTCGTCCGTCTCGGCCGACTGGCTCGCCACCATCCGCGGCCGCATCGGCTTCCTCGCCGCTCCGACCTGGCTGCTCTACGCCACGGGCGGTGCGGCCATCGCGGAGGTGAAGGGTAATTTCAACTTCACGGACACCTTCGCGGCCGCGACGGAATCTGCGGCGATCCGCGATACGCGCGTCGGCTGGACCGCGGGCGTCGGCACCGAATATGCGTTCGGTGGCGGCTGGTCGCTCAAGGCCGAATACCTCCACGTCGATCTCGGCCGCGCCAGCACGACCAGCACCAACCTTGCTGCCTTCGTGCCGGCCATCTCATTCCCGAGCAATGTCTACACCCACTCGGTGGACATCAAGTCGGACATCGTGCGCGTCGGCTTGAACTACAAGTTCGGTGGACCCGTCGTCGCCAGGTACTGAGCTTCATCCCGTTTTCGGATCAGGTGCGGAAAGCCCCGGCCACGCCGGGGCTTTCTGATTTTGAGGCTCAGCCGCCATGCGATGCGATCAGATGCGCGAGCGCGGGCAGGATCTTGTAGCGCGCGATCTCGTGCGGATATTCGCCGCGATTGGCGAGCAGCACGATGCCGATCCGCCGCGCCGGCACGAGGCCGAGATAGCCGGAGGCGTTGTTGAGGCCGCCCGGCTTGTCGATGACGGTCACGCCGGGCAGGCGCACCGTCTCCCAGGCCATACCCTGTCCGAACTTGTCGTCGACGCGAAAGGCCTCGCGCTGCGTCATCCGCAGCGCCTCGTGCAAATGCGGATCGACCGAGCGGCCGTCGAGGCAGGCCGCAACGAAGGTCGAAAGGTCCCGCGCAGACGAAAATATCTGGCCTGTACCGGGGAAACCGAAATAGCTCTGCTGGTTGCCGATCGGGCCGATCGCCATGCCCTGGTCCGAATAGCCCTGGACCACGCGCTGCATCCAGGCCGCGTCCATGACGGCGCGGTTGTCCTCGCCGCGCTCCGGCAGAGAGGTCGCGTTCATGCCGAGCGGTTTGAGGATGCGCTGCTCGAATAGCGTTGCGATCGGCGTCCGGTAGCAATTTTCGAGCACGAGCTGGAGCAGCACGTAGCCGGCATGGCTGTAGATGCGTTGCTTGCCCGGCTGCTCGCCAGCCTGCGGTTTCCACGCGTTGAGCATCTCGATGAATTGCGGGCGTGAAAACTGCACGTTCGGCCAGGGCGGATGGTCGGTCGGCAGCAGCAGCCCAGACGTGTGGGTGACAAGCTCGCCGACGGTGACGCGACGGATATAGTCTCCATCGAGCTCCGGAAGGTATCTTTGCAAGGGATCGTCGAGCCGCAGCTCGCCGCGAAGCGTCCCGAGCGCGACCAGCGTCGCCTCGAACGGCTTGCGCAGGGAGGCGAGATTGAACAGCGAGTCCGATGTCACCGGTCGTCGCGCGGCGTCGTCGGCAAAGCCATAGTTGAAGAACTCGACATGCCGGCCGGCGTAGAGCGCAGCGGCGAGTCCGCCCGGATGATCCGGCGTCGCGGTCGGCGCGATCTCGGCGGCGACGATGTCGCGCATCTGCGCGATCATGTCGGAATCCGCGGATGCGCGGCGCGAGCCAAGCGCGATCGCAAGAGGAATGAGCGCAGCCCGGGCGAGCGTTCGCCGGGTGATCGGGGATGACATGACAACAGGCGGCACGTGCTCGGATGATTGATGCTTGTGCGCCCCCGACGCTGTTTTAGCGGGGAGGGCGCAAGGTCCCAATTCACGATTGCGCGTTGTGGGTTCCGCGTGACGGGTCTCGGCTTCGTAGCCCGGATGGAGCGAAGTGTAATCCGGGACCGCATTTGCTTGGGGCGAAGAACCCCGGATTGCGCTGCGCTCCATCCGGGCTACGGCCCCCAATATAACTTATCCAAATGGCTAACAATTGTTGACGCCCGCCGCGCACGGGCATATAGTTAGCTTCATGGCTAACCAACAAACCCGACTCGATCAGATCTTCGCGGCCCTTGCCGATCCCACGCGGCGGGCGATCGTGATGCGGCTGTGCGCCGGTGAAGCCTCGGTCGGCGAACTCGCCGACCCCTTCGACATGGCGCTGCCGAGCTTCATGAAACACATTCATGTGCTGGAGACGAGCGGGTTGGTCCAGTCGGAGAAATCCGGCCGGGTGCGCACCTGCCGGCTCAGCCCGGATGCGCTTGTCGGCGCGGAAGACTGGTTCCAGCAGCAGCGCGCGATCTGGGAGGCGCGGCTCGACCGGTTCGAGGCCTATGTGATGAAGCTGAAGAAGGAGAGGGCGGCCGCCAAGCGGCCGTCGCGTACAACGAAGAAGAAAGGTGCCGAGTCATGACGAATTCTGCCAATTCCGCTTTGTCGCAATGGTCGCTCGACCGCGAGATCGTGATGTCGCGCGTGATCGACGCGCCGCGCGATCTGGTGTTCGAGGCATGGTCCGACCCGAAGCATCTGCCACAATGGTTCGGACCAAAAGGCTTCAAGATCGAGACCTTCGAGATCGACGTTCGCGTCGGCGGCGTCTGGCGCTTCAACATGATCGGTCCCGACGGCACGGTCTATCCGAACCGGATGCGCTTTCGCCGCATCGAGCGGCCGTCGCTGATGGAGATGGATCACGGCACCGACAAGGACGAGGATCCCGGCATGTTCCGCTTCACGGTCACCTTTGCCGAGCAGCGGAACGGCAAGACGGTGCTGATGATGCGGCAACTGGCCTCGAGCACCGAGCAGCGCGACGGCATGATCGGCTTCGGCGCGGTCGAATATGGCTACCAGACGCTGGACAAGCTCGCGGCGTATGTGGCGGCGATGAAGAAATAGAGTCGCGGCGTTGTCCGGGGGCCTCGAAGGGGCCTCCGGAACGAGCTCGGAAACGCGTTGGGAGAGCAGTCGCCTTCGCGAATATGACAGCGCGAAGGTCAATTATGACAGCGCCATAACGCAGATTTTTGTCGCGCCTTGCTACTGAATTATGACAGAATTGCTACCGCTAGATGTCACGTCGATTACAGCGGAGCGATTCATCATGTTGCAGTGGCAGGCGCGGTCAAATCCCCTCGCGTGGTGGTGGGGGTCGCTGACGCTTGTGAGCAGCGCCAACATTCTCGTCTGGTTCATGCTGTATCGCGAGTTCTACCCGACGGTTGCGGGCAGCATCAGTGGCGGCTCCGACATCGGACTGATGTTCCTGCTCTGCGCCGGCTATGTGTTCGGCTGCGCCTTCCGCTCCGTGTTGCCGCGCGCCGACGTGCAGCGCATCTGCCTGTTCGACACCTGGCTCTCCAGCGTCTTCGTCGGCCGTTCGGTCGCCACCGTGGCCGAGGTCTGCTTCGCCGCGCAATGGGCCATCATTCTGCATCAGCTTGGCAAGATGACGGGTGCCGAGACGGCGGTGAACATCGCGCTCGTGATCGTGCCGATCATCATCATCGCGGAGTGCTTCTCCTGGTACGCTGTGGTGACGACCAATTTCCTCTTCAACGCGATCGAGAACTCGCTGTGGGCGGTGACCTTCTTCCTCGCCGGCATCGCGTTGTGCCGCCTGATGCCGGAATTCCAGGGGCCGGTGCGTTGGGCCCTGATCGCCGGCATCGTCGGCATCGCCTGTTTCCTCGCCTTCCTCGTCACCGTCGACGTGCCGATGTATCTCAGCCGCTGGCGGGCAGGGCACGTCGAGGGCAACAAATTCCTCGGCTTGCTCGAGGGCTTGCATGACGTCTCGACGCGCTGGGTGGTGACCCACGACATCGCGCACTGGAAGGGCGAGCTGACCTGGATGTTTCTGTATTTCAGCGCCGCGGTGTGGTCGAGCCTCGCGCTCTGCGCGCTCTACGCGATGGAAGGCTATCTGACGCGCTATCTGGCCTGAGATTGATTCCTATTCTGACGCGTTTCCTTCACGCGACCCGGTATCCACTTCGCTTGAAAACGCTCTATTTGCCGACCAGGCTGCATTTGCTGCGGTCGAGCGGGCGGAAGGCCTGGTCGGGCGGGATCGTCGCGACCAGCTTGACGAAGTCCCACGGGCCCCTGGATTCCTCCGGCGTCTTGACCTGCACCAGATAGAGATCGTGCACCATGCGCTGGTCCTCGCGGATGCGGCCGTTGGTGGTATAGGCATCCGACACCGGTGTCGCCTTCATCTTGGCCATCACGACCGTGCTGTCGTCGGAGTCGGTGTCCTTCACCGCTTGCAGATAGTGACGGACGGCGGAATAGACGCCGGCCTGGATCTGCGAGGGCATCGCCTTGCGCCGCGCATAGAATGCATCCGAGAATTTTCGGGCAGCGGGCGAGACGTCCTCGAAGAACGAGGTGACGATGAGGTCGCCGCGCGTGGCTTTCAGCCCGACCGATTCGATGTCGACGTTCTGAAACGACATCGGCACGATCTTCATGCCCTGCGCGGCAAGGCCGAATTCCTCGGCCTGCTTGATCGCGGTGGCATTGTCGCCGGCGACGTTGATGGCCAGGATCTTGGCGCCCGACGACTGCGCCTGGAGCAGGAACGAGCTGTAATCGGGCGTGCCGAGCTGCGCCTTCACGCTGCCGGCAACCTTGCCGCCGAGCGCCGCGATGCGGTCGCGTGCGGTCGCTTCGATCGAGTGGCCGAAGGCATAGTCTCCGGTGATGAAGAACCATGGCTCCCTGCTGGTCTGCATGATGCCGGAGACGACCGCGGTCGCGGTGGAATAGGCGTCCTGGGTCCACTGCACGCTGGTCGGTGCACAGGCTTCGTCGGTGAGCTGGTTGGCGCCGGCGCCGGAGACGAGGAAGATTTTTCCGTTGCCGCGCACCAACTCCTGCACCGCGAGTGCCGCGCCGGAGCTGCCGCCGTCGGCGATTGCCTGGACGCCGTCGCTAAACCATTTGCGGGCGAGCGACGCCGCAAGGTCCGGCTTGTTCTGGTGATCGGCCTGCAAGATCTCGATCGGCTTGCCATTGATCTTGCCGCCGAACTCCTCCGCCGCCATTCGCGCCGCCTCGACCGAGCCCGGGCCCATCGCGGTCGCGAACACGCCGTTCATGTCGGTGAGCACGCCGATGCGGATGGCGTCGCCCTTGATCTCGGCGCGCGCGGCGGGGCCCGCGAGCGCCAGAGCGGTCAGCAGCATGGTTGATGTCGTGCGGAGAAGATTCATGGCGTTTCCTGATTTTATCGTTGATTGGTATGGGCGGTCAGGCCGGCTCGGCGACGACCTTGTTGCGCAAGATACCGATGCCGGAGATCTCGACCTCGACGGTGTCGCCCGGGCGCATCCACAGGGGCGGCGTGCGCTTGGCGCCGACGCCGCCGGGGGTGCCGGTGACGATGACGTCGCCGGGGACGAGCGGGCAGATCGTGGAGATATAGGCGATCAGTTCGGGGACGGCGGTGATCAGGAGATCGGTGGTGGTGTCCTGCACCACGGCGCCGTTGAGCCGCGTCTGCAAGGTGAGCTTCGACGGGTCCGGAATTTCGTCCGCCGTCACCAGCCACGGGCCGAAGCTGCCGCTCTCCGCAAAAGTCTTGCCGGAGAGGAACTGGCTGGTGTGGCGCTGCCAGTCGCGGATGCTGCCTTCATTGTAGCAGGAATATCCCGCGATGTGGTCGAGCGCACGGCTCGCGGGAATGTGCCGGCCGCCCTTGCCGATGACGAGCGCGAGCTCGCCTTCATAGTCGAAATCGTCGCTGACCTCAGGCTTCACGATCGGCTGGAGGTGGCCGACCTGGCTGCAGGGGAAGCGGACGAACAGCGCCGGCTTCTCGGTGACGGTGCGCCCGGTCTCGGCGACGTGATCACGGTAGTTGAGGCCGACGCAGATAATCTTGCCGGGATCGGGGATGACGGGCGCGAAGGCGATCTTGTCGAGCGGATGATCGGGCGCAGCGGATGCGACCAGCTGTGCCGCCTCGGCAAGGCGACCGGCTTCGAGCAGTTGCCGCAGCGTGGCGCAGGGCGCCATGCGCGTGCCGAGATCGACGACGCCATTGTCCTTGAGGGCCCCGAAGGAGGCGCGTCCGCCGGCGACGAATGAGAGCAGCTTCATGAGATGTCCTTGAAAGTGGGTTCGGTCAGGCCGCGGACGGCGCTTGGGCTGAAGGAATTTGGGTTGCAGGAATGACGGCGGCGATGAGCCGCTCGAGCTCGGACTCGTTGCGGGCGGTCCCGCGGATGTAACGGTCAGGACGAACCAGTGCAGCGATGATGCCGTGCTCGCGCAGCCAGTCTCCGACACCTTCGGCGTCGTCGCCTGCGAGGATCTCGATCCCGGCCTGCGACAGCGCGAGGCGCGACGGCAGTGCGGCCGCGGTCTCGACGAGCAGCACATGGTGATAGCCGGTCCGGTCGTCGCCGCGGTGTCCGTCACTCAGCATGAATTGCGGTGCGAGATGTCCGGCGAGCGGCAGGTCGCCGAATGCGAGTCCGGGGCCGAGCAGGGGCTTTTTGACCTCCAGCTTGACCGGCGCATTTTCGCGCGCCTGGCCGGCGGCAAGGCCGGCCTCGATCGCCTTGGTGTTGATGACACCACCGAGGCGAATGGCGAGCTCGATGAACTCGCGCACATGCGGCAGCCGTTCGCTCTGATAGGTGTCGAGGAGATCGGCGCTCGCGTCGCCGCGGATGACGCTGGCGAGCTTCCAGGCGAGGTTGGCAGCATCGCGAATGCCGGCGCACATGCCCTGGCCGAGGAAGGGCGGGGTCTGGTGCGCGCTGTCTCCGGCGAGCAAGAGCCGTCCGTTCCGCCATTGCTGCGCGATCGCTGAATGAAAGGTGTAGACCGCGGCCCGCTCGAGCTCGGCATCGTCGGGCGTGATCCAGCGCGACAGCAGCTCCCAGACCTTTGCCGGCTGCGCGACGTCCTGTGAATCTTCGTCCGGCAGGACCGTGATCTCCCAGCGTCGCCGCGTGCCGGTGCCACGGACATAAGTTGCCGGCCGCGCGGGATCGCAATGCTGGAGGCTGTAGTCGCCGAGATCGTCGCGGGCGCGCTTGAGCAGCGCGTCGATCACAAGCCAGCGCTCGTGGAAGCCGAGATCGTCCATCCCGGAGCCGATGAAGCGGCGAACGAGAGAACGGGCGCCGTCGCAGCCGATCACGTAGCAGGTGCGGACCTCGCTGAGCTTTCCGTTCGAAAGGTCCTCGTAGCGGACGCGCACGCCGTCTTCGTCCTGGTCGAGCGCGAACACGTCGCAGCGGCTGCGCAAGGTGACGAGCGGCCAGCGGGCGAGGCCGCCGATCAGCACGTCCTCCAGATCAGGCTGGTGGAAGCGGTAGCTGAGATGCCAGCCCATCGGCGTCAGCGTCTGCGGGCGCGACCAATCCAGCAACATCTTGCCGTTGGCGTCGAGGAAGAGCATGCCGGGGCTGAGGATGACATGCGGCAGGATCGCATCGGCAAGGCCAATGGTCTGGAACACGCGCATGCATTCGTCGTCGAAATGCACCGCGCGCGGCAGATGATAGGTCCGCGTCTCGCGCTCCAGCACCAGCGTCCGCACGCCGCAGAGGCCGAGCAGATTGGCGAGCGTCGCGCCGACCGGGCCGCGGCCGACGATGACAACATCAAACTCTTCGGGGGTGGATTTATCTTGCATGGGGCTATTTCTTCCCCAAGCCGCGCCGCAGCATCAACGCCGCCGCGCCAAGTGTCCGCCCAGCGGACGGACGCTAGACCTCGACCGGAATGGCCAGCGCCGTCTCCTGAAGCTGCGTCGCAAATTGCTTCACTGCCTCCTCGATCCCCAGCGCCGAGCGGATCCAGATGATGGAGATGCAGCCGAACACGGCGCCGCTCCGTACGATCGGGACCGCGATCGAGGCTGTCTTGGGATTGTACTCGCCCTCATTGCGGATCGCATAGCCGCGCGCTTGCGTCTCGGCGATCATGCGGCCGAGTCGGCCTTCGTCGAGGAAGGGGCGGTCGTCGGCCTCGTCGATCCGGCGGAGATGATTGACGATCAAATCGCGCTCGCGCGCTGGGCAGGCGGCGAGATAGGCGCGGCCCGCGGACGTCCGCAGCATCGGCAGGCGCTTGCCGATCATGCCGCGGTCGATCGAGAGCGGGCTGCGCGAATGCGTGGTTTCCTGCACCACCATCGCGGCGTTCTCGTAAGTCGAGAGATCGACCGGCCAGATCAGCGTCTTGCTGAGTTCGGCAAGATAAGGTGCGGCCGCCTGGCAGATCACGACGCCGGGGTCGTAGCCGTCGCCGAGGCTCAAAGCGAGCCGGGTTACGCGAAAACGATCGTCGCTGGCGCTGCGGGCGACATAGCCGAGCTCCTCCAGCGTCTCGAGCAGGCGGTAGACGGTGGGGCGGGGCAGGTCGAGCGCGCGGGCGACATCGCCGGCGCGAATGCCGCCGGAGCGGTTGACCTCCTGCAGCACATCCAGCCCGCGCTTGAAGGCGCGAACGCCCTCCGACTGCCGCGGCTGCCCGTTCCGCGTCCGCTCCTTGGACACTTCGTATTTCCTCCCTTGTGGCGCTCGGCTGCGCGATTATCGTCTTTGCGAACGCGAAGCGATTGCGGGATGTTACCGTAGGATCGTGCGCGGCCAGTATCAAGTTCGCCGCAATGCAGCGGGTGCGATGCCTTTGGGAGAACGTCGATGGAAATCACCGCGCTCGGCTATATCGGCATCAACTCGTCGCAGCTCGACCAATGGGGCCGGATGGCGACCGGGCTGCTCGGCATGCAACAGGTCGATCGAGGCGGCAAGATGCGCGCCTTCCGCATGGACGATCGCAAGCAGCGGCTGATCGTCGACGGCAGCAGCGATGCCGGGCTGGCCGTGATGGGCTGGGAGGTTCCGTCGACCGCTGAGCTGGATCAGTTGGCGCGCCGACTGGAGAGCCACGGCGTCAAGGTCACGCGCGGCTCGCGCGCGCTGGCCGATGAACGGCATGTGGCCGAGCTGATCACGTTCGCTGATCCCGCCGGCAACCGGCTGGAGGCTTTCTGCGAGCCGGAGCTTGCGAGCGAGCCGTTCAGGCCGGGTCGGCCGATTTCGGGTTTCCGCACCGGAGCGCTCGGCATGGGGCACGTCGTGCTCAACGTCGAGGACGTTGAGCCGCTGTTGCCGTTCTATCGGGACGTGCTCGGCTTCCACGTCTCGGACTTCGGACTCAAGCCTTACGGGCTCTATTTCTTCCACGTCAACGGCCGTCACCATTCCTTTGCGATGGTCGGCTCGGGACGCAGGGCGATGCATCATTTCATGGTCGAGCTCGGCAGCCTCGACGATGTCGGGCAGGGCTACGACCTCGCGCAGCTCGAAGATGGCCGCGTCGTCTATACGCTGGGGCGACACACCAACGACCACATGACCTCGTTCTACGTGAATACGCCGTCCGGATTCTTCATCGAATATGGCTGGGGCGGGCGCGTCATCGACCCCGAAACCTGGCAGCCGCACGAGACGTTCGACGGCCCGTCGCTCTGGGGTCACGAGCGGCTCAACATGCCGGAGGCGCAGCGCAAGCGCCTGCGCGACATGCGGATGGATGCTGCCGCGCGCGGCGTGCGCGTCGCCGATCCGCGCGTCCCGCCGTTGAACTGCGCGTGGTTGGACCAGGTCGTCGCGCGCGAATGATCGGTCGCTTCTCGGCGCAGGTCACGCCTCGCCGAGATCGACCTGCGTCAGCAGTCCCTGGCGCAGCGCCAGGCGGACCAGCTCGATGTCGGAGCCGACGCCGAGCTTGTCCTTGATCAGGGAATGCAGGTTCGCCACCGTCTTCGGGCTGACGTGGAGCGTCTCGGCGATCTCCTCCGTGGTCCTCTCGGCGAGCAGCAGCCGCAGCACCTCGAACTCGCGCGGCGTCAGCACGTCGGCTGCCGAGCTCTCGCCGGCGAGCCGGCTCAGCGCCAGCTCGTGGTCGATGTCGGGGCTGATGGCGATCCTGCCGGCGAGCACGTCCATCACGGCGCGCACCAAGGTCTCGGGCGGGCTGGTCTTGGTGACATAGCCCCTGGCGCCGGCGCGGATCGCCTGCACGGCGAAGCCGGCATTCTGGTGCATGGTGAAGATGAGGATCTTCGCGCCCTTGTCCCGTTGCCGGATGCGCCTCACGGCCTCGATGCCGCCGATACCCGGCATGCTCAGATCCATGATGACGAGATCCGGCGCCTCGGACTTGTACAGCCGGTAGGCCTCCGCGCCGTCGGACGCTTCTGCGACAACACGCAGGCCGGGCTGCTTCTCGAGCACCGAGCGATAGCCCTCGCGGACCACGGAATGGTCGTCGACCAGCAGGATGGTGGCATCGGCCGTGCTCATGCCGCGTGACCCAATAATTGCCGATCGACGGCTTCGAGCGGAATGACGACACGCAGCGCGGCGCCGCCGTTCGGTCCGGCCTCAAAACTCAGCCGGCCGCGCAAGGCCGCGACGCGCTCGCGCATGCCGAGCAGGCCCATGCCCGATTTCGCGGCGGGCTCGTTCGACCGTCCATCATCGTCGATCGCAAGCGCGATCTCGCCAGTGCGCATCGTCAATTCCAGGCTCACCCTGGTGGCGCCGGCATGCTTGGCGGCGTTGGTGAGCGCCTCCTGCACGATGCGGTAGAGGTGGGCGCTGACGGCGGCCGGCAAGGTCTCGAAGGCGCCGTCGAAACGGATCGAAAACCGCGTCTCGCCACGGCTGCGCCCGTTCCAGCCCGCGACGAGCCCTTCGAGGCTGGCGACGAGCCCGAGCTCCTCGACGTCGGGCGGCCGCAGCCGGAACAGCGCACCGCGCAAGGTCTCCATCATGCCGGTCGCGGTCCGCGAAATGCCGTCGCATTCGGACAGCAGGGACGGGCACTCCTGCGCGGCGGTCTGGCGGGCGGAGGAGGCGAGGGCCCGGATGGCGGCCAACGACTGGCCGAACTCGTCATGCAGCTCGCGGGCGAGATGGCGGCGCTCCTCGTCCTGGAGCGCGATCAGCCTCCGCGTCAGCTCGCTGCGCTCGGCAAGCGCATTGTCGAGGCTTTCGGCGAGATGATTGAAGACGTCGCGGATGGCGGATAGCTCGGCGAGGTCAAAGGGCGGCAGCCGCGTCGTGAGGTCGCCGGCGGCGATGCGTTCGAGACCGGTTCGGATCATGTGGGTGGGACGCAGCGCGCGCGCCAGTGCCGCGTACACGAGCACGCAGAGCAGCGGCAAGGCGATCGCAAGTGCGAGCATCAGCCGCCCGGCCTCGTGCCAGGCCTCCGCCGTCTGCACCGCCGGATCGACCGAGACCACGGTCTCGCCAAGCTTGGTGCCGCGCACGATCACGGGCCGCGCCGCCTCGCGGCCGGGGTCGAACAGGCTGCGATAGAAGGCTGCGAAGGCCTGCGGCGGCGGGCTCGCCGGGGCAGGCGCGCCGCTGCAGAAGCGCTGGAGCATGTCGCCGCCGGGGCCGCGGAATGCCAGGCACAGGCCGGGCGTCATCACATAGGCTGCGACGGGATCAAGATTTGGAAAGTCCGAGCGCGGGCCGGCCACCCACTGGATCTTGCCTTGTTGCAGCTCCAGTGACTTCGCCACGATGGCGGCAATGCTGTCGCTGCGCGCATGCGCCGCGCGGTCAGCCGTGACAAGGAAATAGGCGGAGATCGCGGCGAAGCAGGCGGCCGATATCGCGGCCACGCGCAACGTCAGACGGACCTTGAGATCGAACCTCGGGCGGTTCCACATCGGGGCACCTGATGCGAACGGGTTTGTCGCCCCGCATTAAACGGTAGAACGCAGGCGGCGGGAAGCGTTCCCGCCGTACCGCAGTGCAACGTCGTGAAATTTTCCCGGCGTTCGTCGGGACAGTCACAGCTGCGTGGTCTCAGGCTACCCGTCCAGATTTGCGGGGCCGTTCCATCCCACGAGGCGTTCATGCACCGCTCCCGGTTGATTCTCGCCGCTGTTCTCCTGTTCGTCCTCTCGCATGCGCCGGCCGGTGCCGAGGCCATCGGCGTTGCCATGGACGATTTCAGCTATACCGACACGTCGGCCGAGCCGGCCAACCAGACCGCAGCCCATGAGCGGCGGCTGTCGGCGTTCATGGCCGCGCTCAGGCGGGATGTCAGTGCGGACGGTCGCTACCGCCTCACGCCATCGGCCCAGGACGGCGCGGCGTTCAAGGTCATCGGCGGCATTCAGAAGACCAGCACGCTGGTGCAATGGGCCAAGGTCGCCGTGATCGACGTCGGCGCCAAAAAGCTCGTGATGGACAAGCTCTACACCTTCCGCGGCGACAACGATGAATCATGGGAGCGCGCCGAGATCTTTGTCTCCCGCGAGGTGATCGCCGCGCTCGCCACGCCCGCACCGGTCGCGCTGGCGGTGTTCGAGTTCGAGCTCGAGGACACGACTGCCGCATCAGTGGGCGCTTCGGCTACATCGGATGCGTCGTATCTGGCCGAAGTCACCGCCAGCGTGCGCGAGTTGCTCAGTCAATCCGGCCGCTACCGCATCGTCGATCTCGGCGGCGAGGCGGCGAAGGTGCACGCCTTGCGCGACTGTGGCGGCTGCGAGGCCGCGATCGCGCAAAAGTTAGGTGCGGACCAGTCGCTGATCGGCGTGGTGCGGCGGGTCAGCCGCACCGAATACACGCTCGGCTTCCAGGTCCGCGATGCCAGGACCGGTGCTGTGCTGGCGCACGGCGACAGCGGCCTGCGCATGGGCGCAGACTATTCGTGGAAACGGGGCGCCGTCCGGCTGGTCAGCGACCGGCTGATCGAGAGCCGGTAGCTTTATTGTTTGAGCATGATCTCCGCGCAAACGCGTTACGCGTTTGTCGCGAGGGAAAACCGCTGCACACTTTTCCGGATCATGCCCTAGAACGTCAGCTGCACCTTCATCGACTGCGAGCGGTCGCTGGCGAGCTCGAAGGCGGCGACCGCGTTCTCGAACGGCATGGTCGCCGTGATCAGCGGCTTGACGTCGATCAGGCCTTCGCCCATCAGCCGCACTGCGAGCTCGAACTCGGGATCGAAGCGGAAGGTGCCGCGGAGCTGCAATTCCTTCGCAACGATGGAATTGATCGGCAGCGTCATCTCGCCGCCGAGGCCGAGCTGCACCAGCGTCGCACCGGGCCTGAGCACGTCGAGCGCGGTGCGGAGCGCGGCCTGATTGCCGGAGGCCTCGAACAGCGTGTCGAACACGCCCTTGCCGGCGCGCCAGGGATCAAGCGCAGTGGCATTGGTCGCGACGTTGATGGCATGCGTGGCGCCGAGCTTTTTCGCGACCGCGAGCGGCGCGTCGGCCACATCCGTCACCACGATCTCGGCTGCGCCGCCGAAACGCGAAACCAGGATCATCAGCGCGCCGATCGGGCCGCAGCCGGTGATCAGCACGCGCTTGCCGAGCAGGGGACCGGCCTGCTTGCCGGCATGCAGGCACACCGCGAGCGGTTCGGCGACCGCGGCCTCGGCCAGCGAGAGCTTGTCGGCGATCGGCACGGCCTGTGTGGCATCGACCGTGATGAACTCGCGAAAGCCGCCCTGCACGTGGGGAAAGCGCATCGCGCTGCCGAGGAAGCGCATGTCGAGGCACTGGTTGCGCATGCCCTCCTGGCAATGCAGGCACGCCCCGCACGGCTTGCTCGGATTGACCGCAACGCGGGTGCCGGCCTTCACGCTGGTGACGCCGTCACCGACCGCGGCGACGACGCCGGCGATCTCATGGCCCAGCGCCATCGGCTGCTGGATGCGCACGACGCCGAAGCCGCCATGATGGTAGTAGTGCAGATCGGAGCCGCAGATGCCGCCATTGGCGATCTTGACGCGGACCTCGCCGGGGCCGGGGGCGGGGTCGGGGTAGCTGTCGATCCGAAGGTCCTTCGGGGCGTGAATGACGACGGCGCGCATGGCTTGCTCCTTCGTTGTCTTGGCGGTCACATCGCGGCGATCATGCCGCCATCGACATAGATGATCTGGCCGTTGACATAGGTGGAGGCATCGGAGGCGAGGAAGATCGCCGCGCCGACCAGCTCGTCCGGCTTGCCCCAGCGCTTGGAGGGGATGCGGCCCATCAGCCAATTGTTGAAATCGGTATTGTTGACCAGCGCCTCATTCATATCGGTCAGCATGTAGCCCGGGCCGATCGCATTGGCCTGGATGCCGTGCTGGGCCCATTCCACCGCCATCGAACGGGTCAGGTTCTTGATGCCGCCCTTGGCGGCGGTGTAGGGCGCGATGGTGGGGCGCGCCAGCTCGCTGCCGAGCGAGCCGATGTTGATGATCTTGCCGTGCTTGCGCGGGATCATGCGCTTGGCTGCCTCGCGGCCGATCACGAAGGCGCTGGTGAGGTTGGTCTCGATCACCTTGCGCCATTCGTCGGTGGTGAACTCGACCAGCGGCTTGCGGTGCTGGATGCCGGCATTGTTGACGACGATGTCGACAGCGAGGCCCTTCTTGTCGAAGTCATTGAACGCCGCGACGATCGCGGGCTCGTCGGTGACGTTGAAGGCGGCGCCTTCGGCCTGGTAGCCGGCGGCGCGAAACTCGGCGACGGCCTGCTCGACGCGCTTGGGATCGACGCCGTTGATGATGATCTTCGCGCCGGCCTTGGCCATGCCCTCGGCAATGGCGCGGCCGAGCCCGCGGGAGGAGCCGGTCACGAGCGCGGTGCGGCCGGAGAGATCGAAGAGGGAGGTGCTCATCTCAAAATTCCTCAGACGTTGGAGCGGCGCACGGTGAGATCGGTGCGCTCGAAGACAGCAGGCAGGAGGTCGACGCCAAGGCCGGGGCCTTCCATCGGGAAGACGTAGCCGTCCTTGATCACGGGCATCGTGGTGACGAGCTCATTGTACCAGCCCTTGTAGAAGGCGCGCACGGATTCCTGGATGAGCGTGTTGGGCTGGCTGAACGACATGTGGATGGCCGCGATGAAGCCGATCGGGCCAATGCAGTCATGAGGAGCAAAAGGCCGGTGATAGGTCTCGGCCATCGCGGCGATCTTGCGGCCCTCGGTGAGGCCACCGGTCCAGCACAGATCCGCCATCACGACATGCATCGCGTCGCGGTCGAGCATGTCCTTGTAGGGGAAGCGCGAGCCCAGCGTTTCGCTGGCGCAGACCCACACGTCGGTTGAGCGGGCATATTCGGCCAGTGCCTGCGGCGAGTTCATCCGGATCGGGTCTTCGTACCAGGTCGGCTTGTAGGGCTCGAGCGCGCGCGCGATCTGCTTTGCGGTCGGCAGGTTCCACAGCGAATGGAGCTCGACCATGATCTCCATCTTGTCGCCGACGGCTTTGCGGATCTTCTCGAACGGCTCGATTGCCTGCTTCATCTGCGCGGCGGTGATGTAGAGGCCCTTGTTCTCCTGCGCCGCCGGATCGAACGGCCAGATCTTCATCGCCGAGATACCGCTCTCGAGCAGGCTTTCGGCCAGCGCATCGGCGTGGTTCATGAAGCCGTCGAGGTCTTCGTAGGGGCCCTTGGAGGCGCCGAGATTCCAGTTCGCGACCGGGCTAATATTGGTCGAGCGGACATATTGCGTGCCGGCGCAGGTGTTGTAGATGCGCTGCTTGTCGCGGCAGAGGCCGCCGAGCATCTGGTGCACCGGCTGGCCGCAGACTTTCCCGAACAGGTCCCACAGCGCGATGTCGATCGCGGAGGCCGCGCGATATTCGACGCCGGTGGAGGACTGCGCCATCGGCAGGTTCAGCATGTCGCGATGGATCGCCTCGATGTGCAGCGGATTGCGGCCGAGCAGGCGGCCGGCAAAGGTGTCGTGGATCTGCGCCTCGACCGCGCCCGCGCCGTAGAAGGTCTCGCCGAGACCGATCAGACCAGTGTCGGTGTGGATGCGCACCCAGATGACGTTGGAAAATTCCTCGGTACGCAGTGTCTCGATCGACGTGATCTTCACGGCAACTATCCTCCCATCACGGACGCCTCGCGCCCGACGTCTCATTTTGCATTGCAACATGTTGCAGGTCGTGCGGACGTCTTACGCCTGCTTGTAATATATCACAACATGTTTTAAGGGTGCCACAAACAAGGCGCCACCCTGCAACGAGAGCGCGGGCTGACGGGAGAGGACGACATGGCACGGCGCAAGCGCGCGCTCGAGGTGGTGAGACACGACGACGGCGAGGGCAGGCCTTCCCGGCGCAACCGTCTCAACTTCTTCGAGCTGGCTTATCAGAGGATCGAGGAGCTGCTCGTTCATTGCGAGCTCAAGCCCGGACAATTCATGACGATGCTGGAATTGCAGCAGATCACCGGCTTCGGGCGCACACCGGTGCATCACGCCGTCAATCGTCTCTCGGCCGATACGCTCATCATCATCCGTCCGCGTCACGGCCTGCACATCGCGCCGATCGACCTCGCGCGCGAGCGCATGCTGCTTGGCCTGCGCCGCGACATGGAGCGTTTTGTCATTCGCCTCGCGGCGGATCGCGCCAGCCTTTCCCACCGCAATCAGGCGTTGCACATTGAGCGTTTGCTGCGCGAACGTCGCGCCACTTTGACACTCGACGAGTTCAACAGCCTCGACCGCCGCATCGACGCGCTGGTGCTGGAAGCCGCCGGCGAGCCGTTCCTGGTGCATACGCTGCGGCCGCTGCACACGCTGTATCGCCGCATCGGCTACATCCACCACCGCTTCATGCCGGGGCAGGCCGACCTGTCCGGCACGATCGATCATCATCTCGCCATTCTCAGTGCAGTCGCCAGCCGCCGCGTCGACGATGCCGTGAAGGCCAGCGATGCGCTGATCGACTACATGGGCGAGATGTTCACGGGCATGGAGGCGGGGATCGATCCGCGCCTGCTCGATTGCAGCATCGAGCCGCTGCTCGGCGCGTAGAGCATGATCCGGAAAAGTGTGCAGCGGTTTTCCGAAGAGATCATGCTCAAAACAATAAGCTAAAGCGCGATGACGATTCATCCTGATCTCATCGCGCTTTGAAGAGTTTTGAAGAGAGGACCAAACATGCAGACAATGGCCATGCCACAACCGACCGCGAGCGAGGCCGCGGTCCGCTACCTCATTACGAACTACAGTCCAAAGGGTAACAAGGTCGGCTGGCTGATGATGGCCTCGATCCTGGTGGAGGCCTGGGATCTCTACTCGATCGCCTTCGTGCTGATCTTCATCAAGGAGCAGTACAATCCCGATCCGTTGATGCTCGGCCTTGCCGCCGCGGGCACGCAGGGCGGCGCCCTGATCGGCGCGCTGCTGGGCGGCTGGCTGTCCGACAAGATCGGCCGCCGCGTGATGTTCCTGGTCACGATGGTGCTGTTCATCGTGCTGGCGCTGGCGCAGGCCTTCGTGCCCAGCGTCGGCTGGCTCGTCGTGATCCGCTTCCTGCTCGGTATCCCGCTCGGCTCGGACATCTCGACCGGCTACACCTACATCATGGAATCCATGGCCAAGGGTGAGCGCGAGGTCATGGGCAACCGCTGGCAGTTCATGTTCGCCGTCGGCGAGGTCCTGACCATCGGCGTCATCGTGATCTTCCTGTTGATCGACATGCAGCACGAGATGCTGTGGCGCGTGACGCTCGGTCTCGGCGCGGTGCCGGCGCTGATCATCCTTCTCATGCGCCACGACGTGCCGGAGACGGCGGTGTGGCTGGTGCAGAAGGGACGCTATCGCGAGGCCAAGCAGGTCGCGCGCGAGATGTTCAACGACAATCTCGACATGCTGCCGGACCATGACGTGGAAGTGCCGAAGGTCTCGACCCGCGCGTTCCTCGCCGATCTCAAGAAGGATCCGATCCGCTGGCGCGCCACCGTCTACGGCTGGATTGCCTGTTTCACCCAGGCGAGCGAGTTCTCGACCTTCGCGTTCTACCTACCGGTGCTGTTCGTGATGGTCGGCGTGTCGAGCGTGCTCGGCATCAATCTGGTGACGATGGCGCTGTTCTCCTTCGCCGCTCTGTCCGGGTGGGTCGGGCCGCTGCTGACGCCGAAGATCGGCCACCGCGGCATCGCGATCGCCGGCTTCTCGATCGTGCTGGCCTCGCTGCTGGTCGCCGCCTTCGCACTCTACACCGACAACAAGATGCTGCTGCCGTTCGCGGCCGCCGCCATGTTGTGGGGCCATTATTGGGACGCGTCGAACTGCATGACGATCCCGACCATGGTCGCCAGGCCCAAGTATCGCGGCACCGCCAGCGGCTTCGCCTACATGTTCGTGAAGCTGCCGTCGTTCCTCGCGATCTTCCTGTTCCCGACCGTGTTCGCTGCGATCGGGCAGGCGAATGCCACGCTGATGGTCGCGATCTTCCCGTTGATCGGATTGCTCGCCGCGACCTTCATCCTGCCGGAAGTCTACGGCTACGAGAACGACTGACGAATTGCCCGGTCGCGGCTTTAGGGCTGCGATCGGGCTTCTCTCGCTACGGGCTCAAGAAAATGGGATCGATCCCAACTCCGTGGCCGAGCAGGCCGATCGCCTGAAGCTGGGCGGTGTGGAAATCGATTTGTACGATGGCGAACAGGGTAAGCAGGGCCACAACGGAGTAGACGAGCAGGGGATGGGATGTCTCGGCCCGGCTCTCGTTCGGTGCAATGAGGCCCTGAATCGCGCGGCGCAGAGAGAAGCTCTGCGGCAGCGCCTTTGGTTGAATCTGCATGATGACCCTTCCTAGCCGCGGCATGTCTGAAGCACGCGACAAGTGAACTCTAGCTGCGGTCGCACCGCCGGCATTGATGCACCGCAAATGAACTGCAGTGAATTCGCGGCCGCTACCAGATCGCCGCCGCCAGCGCCGCGATCAGAGCGGGCGGCGTCACCAGCATACCGAGCTTGAGGAATGGCCAGGCGCTGACCTCGATCTTCTCCCGCCGGAGCGCGACCAGCCAGAGGATGGTGGCGAGCGATCCCGTCACGGACAGGTTCGGTCCGAGATCGACGCCGATCAGGATCGCGCTGACGACGGGCGCCGGCAGATGATCGCTGGCCGCAACCGAGCCGGCGACGAGGCCGACCGGGAGATTGTTGGCGATATTGTCGGCGACGGCAGTGGCGATGCCGACGCTCCAGGCGGCCTTCGTCACGGATTGTCCGACGGCCTCATGAAGCAGCGTGCTGAGCTGCCCGATCACGCCGGTCTTCACCAGCGCTTCCACCATCACGAAGAGGCCGCCGACCAGCGGCAGCACGCTCCACGACACGCCCCTGAGCACGGGCAGCGGCGACTGGCGGCTGAGCAGCAGCACGAGCGCGGATGTCACCACGCCGCAGATGAAGGTCGGCAGGCCCAGTTGCTTGTCCAGCGCAGAGGCCGTGACCAGCACCACGCCGATCGCGACGATGCCTGCGGCGGTGAGCTTGCCGCCGCGGCCGAGCTTTGGATGCGGCACGCTGCGGGCGATGGTCTCTTCCTTGAGCGCGCGGTGCTGGGTCAGGCGCAGCACGACATAGGTCAGCAGGATCGCGGCCGCCGAGGGCAGGGCGAACAGGCGCAACCATTCGGTCAAGTGCGGCATGCGCGCGCCGAACACGACGAGGTTGGCGGGATTGGAGATCGGCAGCACGAAGCTTGCAGCGTTGGCAATGAAGGCGCAGACGAAGAGATAAGGCAGCGGTTTTGCGCCGGCCGCGCGCGTCGCGGCATAGACGGCCGGCGTCAGCACGATCGCGGTGGCATCGTTCGAGAGCAGCACGGTGACCAGCGTGCCGACGAGATAGATCAGCAGGAACAGCCGTTGCGGCGAGCCGCCGGCATATTCGACCGCGAGCGCGGCGAGATAGTCGAACAGGCCCTCGAGCCGGGCCAGCTCGGCGATCAGCATCATGCCGATCAGGAAGAGATAGACGTCGAGGCCCTTCTCGATGCCGACAAGCGCGTCCTGCCACGGCAGGAAGCCAAGCAGCACCAGCGCAGCGGCGCCGATGACGGCCCAGATCGCCTCGGGCAGGCGAAACGGGCGGATGATGACGCCTGCGGTCGCAGCGACGATGATGCTCCAGGCCCAGATGGCGTCAGACGGCACGGTCAGTCCTCAATGTGGAACGGGTTCATTCGGCAGCGATATCCGATGTCGGCGGCGCTGTCTTCCCTTGCGGCCGCAAGGCGCCATGCCGCGTCTCGGGCAAGGCGAGGAGGCAGATAACGGCGCCGATCGCCGCGACCAGACCGAGCGTGATGAAGGCCGCACTGTAGCCCGCGCCGACCACGACGAAGCCGGCGAGCGCTGTCGACAGCGCAGCTCCGATGCCCTGAGCGGTGATGACCGCGCCCTGCGCGACGTTGAAGCGCCCGGTGTTGCGCATGAGGTCGGCGACGATGACGGGGAAGATCGCGCCGAAGATGCCTGCGCCGACGCCGTCGAGAAGCTGCACGCCGACCAGCCAGAATGGATTATCGGAGAGTGTGTAGAGCGCCCCCCGAACAGGCAGGATCAGGAGGGCCGCGAGGAAGAAGCGCTTGTGTCCCCACCGGTCGGCCCTCGCGCCGACCAGCATCGCGAACGGAACCATCACCAATTGCGCCGCGACGATGCAGGCCGACATCAGGCTGGTGCCCATGTTCTTGTCCTGGAGCGCGAGTTTTTGTCCGACCAGCGGCAGCATGGCCGCGTTGGAGAGGTGAAACAGCGCCGTGCAGATCGCGAAGACGAGCAGGGGGCGGCAGGTCAAGAGCACCGCGAGGCCTGAAGGTGTCTCCCGCTGGGCGTCGGTGTCGGAATCGTGCAGTCCGCGGGCAAGGTCGTGATCGATGGCGCGCTCAGGAATCGAAAGGATGCTTACGAGGCTTGCGATCGCCATAGCGCCAAGAAGATAGAACACGACGGTCGGTCCGAACCAATAGGCGGAGAGCCCTGCAAGCCCCGCCGCGATCGCGTTGCCGGCGTGATTGAACGTCTCGTTACGGCCAATCCGGCGGGTGAAGGCGGCGTGGCCGAAGATGCCGAGCGAGACGGCGGCGATCGCCGGCGGAAAGATCACGGCGGCGGCCTGTGCTATTCCTTGCGAGATCGCCACCGGCAGGAATTCCGGAAACAAGGGAAGCGACAGCGAGGCTGCTGTCACCATGATGGCGGCGACAACCATCACCAGCCGTTTCGCCCGCGTCGCATCGACGAGGGCCCCGGCCGGTGTCTGTGCCACGATGCCGGCGATCGTCGCGATCGACATCACGAGGCCAATGCGTGCCTCGTCCCAACGCTGCTCGGTAAGGAGATAGATGGCGAGATAGGGACCGAGCCCGTCGCGGACGTCGGCGAGGAAAAAATTGGCCGCATCCAGCGCGCGGCCGGCTCGCCTCGTCTGATCGGGGTCTCGGCTCGGCATCAGTGTCTCTGTCGAGGCGCAAGGTCGCACCGGCGGCAACCTTCGCGGCCTTCGCCTGGTTCCGCGCGTCGGCGGCGCGCTCCTCAAAACTTGATCGCCAAAAGCACCGCGCCGACGCCGATCATGGCGATGCCGAGCCAGCCCTGCGCCGTCGGCCGCTCGCCGAGAAAGACGAAGGCGAACAGCGCGACCAGGACGACGCTGAGCTTGTCGATCGGCGCGACCAGCGTTGCGGGGCCAAGCTTCAGCGCACGGAAATAGCAGAGCCATGAGGCGCCGGTCGCAAGTCCCGACAAAACCAGGAATAGCCAAGTTTTTGAGGAGACCGCCGAGGGTACGACGAATTGCCCGGTGAAGAACAGCAGCGCCGAGAAGGCGAGCAGCACCACGATGGTGCGGATGAAGGTGGCGAGATCCGGATTGATGTTCTCGACGCCGACCTTGGCGAAGATCGCGGTCAGCGCCGCAAAGCAGGCGGAGAGCAGCGCCCAGGTCTGCCAGGCGGAGAGGAGGGCGGGTTTCATGGGAGGAAATCCGATGCGTTGCCGTGCGGTCGTCGTTATGCGGATAAATGTAGCCTAATTTCCGATGTCGTCCCGGCGAAGGCCGGGGCCCATAACCACGAAAAGGTGTTTGGCGAAGACTGCCAATGACCATCTCGCGTCAAACTTCTTCCTGGGGGTATGGGTCCCGGCCTTCGCCGGGACGACGGTGTGGGCTTGTCCGGGACGACAGGGGTTTGCTTGGCTCACATTCACCGCGCCACCGACAGCTTCTCCGTGATCGCCTTGCGCAGGATGCGCGACAGCGATTCCACCGAATACGGCTTCTGGATCAGCTCGAAGCCGCGATGGGCGTTTTCGGCGAGCACGTTGCTGTAGCCGGAGGTGAGCACGACGGGCAGGCCCGGATAGCGCTCGCGGATGATTCCGGCGAGCTCGACGCCGTTCATGCCGGGCATGATCACGTCGGAGAAGACGAGGTCGACGGCGAATTCGTTCTCGCCGAGGATGGCGAGCGCCGCGTTGGCGTTGGCGACGCGGCGGACGACATAGCCGAGATCTTCCAGAAGCTCGGTCGAGAACTGGCCGACATCGTCATTGTCCTCGACCACCAGCACGCGGTAGCCGCGCCCGGTGGTCGCAGCCTCGCTGGTCAGCGCCGCCGCGTCCTTCTCGGTGGCGGGGCTTTGGGCCTGCGGCAGGTAGATGGTGAAGGTCGCGCCTTCGCCCTGCGTGCTCGTCACCGCGATGTCGCCCTCGGACTGCTTTGCGAAGCCGAACGCCTGGCTGAGGCCGAGGCCGGTGCCCTTGCCGACCTCCTTGGTGGTGAAGAACGGTTCGAAAATGGACTCGAGATGTTCCGGCGCGATGCCGCTGCCGGTATCCCTGACCGAGATCGCGACATAGTCGCCGCCGCGTGCCGACTGCGCGCGCAGGCTCGGAATCCCCCGGACCTTGCAGACCGCGATGGTGAGGCGGCCTTCGTCCTCCATGGCGTCGCGGGCGTTGATGGCGAGGTTGATCAGCGCGGTCTCGAACTGAGCGACGTCGGCGACGGTGAAGCAATCTGTGTCCTGAATCTCGACGCTGATCTCGATGCGGCCGCCGACCAGCGGCCGGACCAGTTGCGCCACGCCCTCGACCTGGCTGCCGACATTGAAGATCTGCGGCTTCAGCGGCTGCCGGCGCGCGAAGGCCAGGAGCTGGGCGGTCAGCTTCGAGGCGCGCTCGACGGTGTCGGAGATGGCGTCGACGTAGCGGCGGCGGCGCTCTTCCGGCAGCTCGCGACGGCGCAGGAAGTCGGTCGCCGAGCGGATGATGGTGAGGAGGTTGTTGAAGTCGTGCGCGACGCCGCCGGTGAGCTGGCCGATCGCTTCCATCTTCTGCGACTGCCGCAACGCCTCCTCGCCGAGGCGCCGCTCGGTGATGTCGACGGCCTCGGGCACCGCGCCGGTGATGTTGCCGTGGCGGTCGAGCACCGGGCGCATGCCGAATTCGAAATCGCGCTCGCCAATGGGCAGGCGCAGCCGCATCTCCAGCCGCACCGCTTCGCCCTTCAAGACGGTCCTGAAGGCGCCGCGCGCGACATCGCTCATGCCAGGGGTTCCCGTGAACCACGGCGTATCCCAGAGCGGCTTGCCGATGACATCCCGCGCCTCGGCGTTGATGCCGTCGAGTGCGGTCTTGTTGGCGTAGAGCAGTTCGCCCTCGAGGTTGACCAGTCCCTGATACTGGTTGCTGGTCTCCAGGATCGCGCGCAGCCGGGCCTCGTTGGATTCGAGTTCTGCGGTGCGCTCGGCGATGCGTTCCTCAAGCGTCTCGTTGAGCCGCCGGAGCTCGATCTCGGCCTGTTTGGCGACGGTGATGTCGTGGGCGACGCCGATGAAGCCGATATGCTTGCCGGTAGGGTCCCAGCGCGGCTGCGATTCCGAGCGCAGCCAGCGCCATTCGCCGCTGGCGTTCCTGTAGCGCGCTTCCAGCACGAAGGGCTTCAGCGAGGCTTCGCCTTGCACCGATTGCTGCAGCACATGCGGAAGGTCGTCCGGATGCAGCACCTTGCGCCAGTCGAAATCGATGGCCTGGTCGTAGGGCAGGCCGACGAAGTCGACATAGGCCTGGTTGGCGAAGGAGCGCTTGCGGTCGAGCTTGGTGACCCAGATCGGCACCGGCGCGCTGTCGGCGATCAGCCGGAAGCGCTCCTCGCTCTCGCGCAGCGTCTCGCGTGCGAGCATCTGGTCGGTGATGTCGATGTGGGCGCCGACGAGGCGGATGGCGCGGCCGTCCTTGCCACGCTCGAACTTGGCGACGACCCGGATCCAGCGGGTCTCGCCGTCGCTCGGACGGATGATGCGGTATTCGGCGGTGTAATCCTCGCTGGTCCCGGAAAGCGTCTCGAAGAAATGTTTCACCGTAGCGTCGCGGTCATCAGGATGGATACGGTTGACCCAGTCCTCATGCGACTCGTCGGCTGCCTCCGGCGGCAGGCCATGGATCATCAGATATTCCGGCGAGCGGCGGTTCTTTAAGCCGTCGCGGAAGTCGACCTCGAGGCCGCCGACCTTGCCGATGCGCTGGATGCGCGCGAGCTCGGCCTCGCGCTCCTGGAGCGCGCGATAGGCGTTGTCGCGCTCGCGCGCGACGTCTTCGAGGTGCTGGCGCAGCCTTTCGGCGGCGATGGTCTCGGGCAAAGGATCGTTCAAGGCGTCGGCCGTTGTCATGCGGGTGCGCACGTGCCGGACTGATATTCACACAGACGGAGCGCGATGGCCATCGCTTAGAGGAAATAGACTGTCTGGAGGGACCCGCGGCCAGCCAGAACGCGGGAAAATGCGGTCAACCAACGCCCGGTCTGGCATATTGTTCCTGATATTGGAACGATGCGGCTGCGGACGCGTCTTTGCGAGGCGCTACAACTCTCATTCATAAGACTCCCTTTTCGAAGAGGCTAAATCTTGAAGCTCTTTGTCTGCCAGTCCTGTGGCAACGTCCTCTATTTCGAGAACCGCGCCTGCGAACGTTGCGGTCACCGCGTCGCCTTCCTGCCGGAGAAGGAGACGATGTCGGCGCTCGAGCCCGACGGGGAGGCTCAAAGCGGGGCCTGGACGACGCTGGCCGACAAGGGCAGGGGACGCATGCTGTGCCGGAATGCCGAGTACGACGCCTGCAACTGGCTGACGGACACCGGCGATACCAACGGCTATTGCCGCGCCTGTCGCCACAACGGCATGGTGCCGGACCTGTCGGACCCCGCGCAGCTCGCCGGCTGGCGCGAGCTGGAGGTGGCAAAACACCGGCTGTTCTATTCCCTGATCCGCTGGAAGCTGCCGCTCCAGAACCGTCAGGACAATGCCGAGCACGGCCTGATCTTCAACTTCCTCGCCGACGATCCGAACAGCGGCACGAGGATCATGACCGGCCATGACAACGGCCTGATCACGATCGCGCTCACCGAGGCCGACGACATCGAGCGCGAGCGGCGCCGGCTGGAGATGGGCGAGCCTTACCGCACGCTGCTCGGGCATTTCCGCCACGAGGTCGGGCATTATTTCTGGGAAGTGTTGGTGCGCGCCGGCGGCAAGCTCGACGAATGCCGCGCGGTGTTCGGCGACGATACGGCCGATTACGGCCAGGCCCTGCAGCGCCATTATGCCGAAGGCGCCCCGGCTGACTGGCAGCAGAATTACGTCTCCGCCTATGCCACGACGCATCCCTGGGAAGACTTCGCCGAGACCTGGGCGCACTATCTCCACATCGTCGACACCCTGGAGATGGCCTCTGAGTTCGGCATGGAGGTGCGCCCCAAGGTTGATCGCGACGGGGAGTTGACGGCACGCATCCGCTTCAACCCCTACGAGGCAAGGGACGTCCAGGCGCTCATCGACGCATGGCTGCCCTTCACCTTCGCCATGAACAGCGTCAACCGGGCCATGGGAATGCGCGACCTCTATCCTTTCATCCTGTCGCCGGCGGTGGTCGGCAAACTGGGTTTCATTCACGGCTTGGTCCGGGACGTGGCCAAGGCGGGGAAGGCGTAGGCCGTCCCAAGGGCTCCTCGCGCCTGTTTCAATCTTGCGCTGGTACGCCAGAAGGCCCGGATTTAGACCGTTGCCTCCGGCCCATTTTGCTGTACCACGGGAGCCACACGGCCCGTCCCATAGGCCCCAACGGCCGGGGAAGGGTCCCGCCCAAGGTCGAGACTCAAGAAAAGCATGTTCAAACGCATTCTGATCGCCAATCGCGGCGAAATCGCCTGCCGGGTCATCAAGACTGCCCGCAAGATGGGAATTCAAACGGTTGCGGTCTACTCCGAGGCCGACCGCGATGCCCTCCATGTCGAGATGGCCGATGAGGCGGTGCTGATCGGCCCGCCGGCTGCGGCCGAGAGCTATCTGGTGATCGAGAAGATCGTCGAGGCCTGCCGCAAGACGGGTGCCGAGGCCGTGCATCCCGGCTACGGCTTCCTGTCCGAGCGCGAGGCGTTTCCGCGCGCGCTGGAGGCGGCCGGCCTCGTCTTCATCGGTCCCAACCCCGGCGCGATCGCCGCGATGGGTGACAAGATCGAATCCAAGAAGGCGGCCGCCAAAGCCAAGGTCTCGACCGTGCCCGGCTATCTCGGCGTCATCGAGGACGACAAGCACGCGGTCCGCATCGCCGACGAGATCGGCTACCCCGTGATGATCAAGGCCTCCGCCGGCGGGGGCGGCAAGGGCATGCGCATCGCGCATTCGAAGGCCGAGGTTGCCGAAGGCTTTAACCTCGCCAAGGCCGAGGCCAAGGCCTCGTTCGGCGACGACCGCGTCTTCGTCGAGAAGTTCATCGTCGATCCCCGCCACATCGAGATCCAGGTGCTGGGCGACAAGCACGGCAACGTAATCTATCTCGGCGAGCGCGAATGCTCGATCCAGCGCCGCAACCAGAAGGTCATCGAGGAGGCGCCGTCGCCGCTGCTCGATGAAGCCACCCGCCGCAAGATGGGCGAGCAGGCGGTCGCGCTCGCCAAGGCCGTGAACTACGATTCCGCCGGCACCGTCGAATTCGTCGCAGGCCAGGACAAGAGCTTCTACTTCCTCGAGATGAACACGCGTCTCCAGGTCGAGCATCCCGTCACCGAGCTCGTCACCGGCATTGACCTCGTCGAGCAGATGATCCGCGTGGCCGCCGGCGAGAAGCTCGCCATCGCGCAGAAGGACGTCACGCTCACCGGTTGGGCGGTGGAGTCGCGCCTCTATGCGGAAGATCCGTTCCGCAACTTCCTGCCCTCGATCGGGCGCCTCGTGAAGTATCGTCCGCCGGCGGAAGCCAGCAAGGACGGCATCACCGTGCGCAACGACACCGGCGTGCAGGAGGGCGGCGAGATCTCGATCCATTACGATCCGATGATTGCCAAGCTCGTCACCCACGCGCCGTCGCGTGCGGCCGCAATCGAAGCCCAGTCCACCGCGCTGGATTCGTTCTATGTCGACGGCATCAGGCACAACATCCCGTTCCTGTCGGCGCTGATGCATCATCCGCGCTGGCGCGAGGGCCGGCTTTCGACCGGCTTCATCGCCGAGGAATTTCCCAAGGGTTTTGCGGTGCGCGTGCCCGAAGGCGAGGTCGCCCGGCGGATCGCCGCCGTCGGCGCCGCCATCGATCACGTGCTCGGGGAGCGCAAGCGGCAGATCTCGGGCCAGATGGGCGGCCGTGTCGTGCAGCGCGAGCGCCGCCGCGCGGTCTGGCTCGACCGCCAGGAAATCCAGCTCGAGGTCGGACGCGAGGGTGAGGCGATCGCGATCCGCTTCATCGATGCCGAGGGCAAGGTTGGCAACGCCCATCTGCTGCAGTCACCGTGGAAGCCGGGCGATCCGGTCTGGCAGGGCACCATCGACGGTCATTTCGTCGCGGTGCAGGCGCGGCCGATTGCCAACGGCATCCGTCTTGCGCATCAGGGCGTCGAGGTGCCGGTCTATGTCTGGACCGAGACGGAAGCGACGTCCGCCCGGCTGATGCCGGTGACGGCGGCCTCCGACACCGGCAAGAAGCTGCTCTGTCCGATGCCGGGCCTCGTCGTCTCGATCGCGGTGAGCGAGGGGCAGGAGGTCAAGGCCGGCGAGACGCTCGCCGTGGTCGAAGCCATGAAGATGCAGAACGTCCTCCGCGCCGAGCAGGACGGCACCGTGAAGAAGATTCACGCCAGTGCCGGCGCGACGCTCGCGGTGGACGCGCTGATTTTGGAGTTTGCGTAAGACTGGTCTCGGCTATCGCCCCAATGTCGTCCTGGACAAGGGAGCGCCTGGCAACGCGCTGCGTTGTCCAGGAGCGAACGCCGATCCAGGACCCATTACCCCAGGGAGCAGTTGTTGACGGAGATCGTAGCCATCACCTTCTGCGACAATGTACAGTTGGGGTAATGGGTCCTGGCTTTCGCCAGGACGACGATAGAGTGTGTTCGCACCGACCGAGACAGTACCATGGCCTTTCGATCCCGCCGCGAGAAACTGCGCGCCATCCTGTCAGGCGCAACTTGCGTCCATCCCGGCTCGGTCTATGACGCGATCTCGATCCGGATCGCCGAGGATCTCGGCTTTCCCCTCGGCATGTTCGGTGGCTCGGTGGCTTCGCTCGCCGTGCTCGGCGACCCCGACATCACCCTGATCACGCTCACCGAGCTTTGCGAGCAGATGCAGCGGATGTCGCGAGCCTCGACACTGCCCGTGCTGGTCGATGCCGATCACGGCTACGGCAATGCGCTCAACGTGCGCCGCACGGTGCAGGAGCTGGAGACCGCTGGCGCTGCCGGCCTCACCATCGAGGACACATTGCTGCCGGCCGCCTTCGGTGAAGCAAAGACGCAGCTGATCTCGCTGGAGGAGGGTGTCGGCAAGATGAAAGCCGCGCTCAGCGGTCGCAGCGATCCGTCGCTGGTCATCATGGGCCGCACGGGTGCTGCCTCGATCACCTCGATCGAGGATGCGATCCGCCGTGCCAAGGCCTACGAGGCCACCGGCGTCGACGCGCTGTTCTTCACCGGCATCAAGTCGCGCGCCGAACTGGAAGCGGTCGCATCGGCGACGCGCCTGCCGATCGTGCTCGGCGGCGCGCCGGAGGAGCTGAACGCGCTCGACTATCTCGCCAGCCAGCGCGTGCGCATCGCGCTCCAGGGCCATGCGCCGATCGCGGCCGCGACACAGGCCGTCCACGAGACGCTGAAGGCGCTCCGCGAAGGTACCTCGCCGAAGGCGCTCAAGGGCCTGGCCTCCGGCGAGCTGACCAATCGGGTCATGCGGGAGGCCGAGACGAAGGCGCGCAGCGCCGATTTTCTCGGGCTGAAGACATGAGCCGGGCGATCCTCCAGGTCATGATCCGCGGCCGCGTCCAGGGCGTCGGCTATCGCGCCTGGGTCGAATACCAGGCCACCACAAGCGGCCTCGAGGGGTGGGTCCGCAACCGCCGCGACGGCAGCGTGGAAGCGCTGTTCGCGGGGGCGCCGAACCACGTCGCCGACATGGTCGCATTGTGCCGCCACGGCCCGCCGTCCTCACGCGTCGACAGCGTCACCAGCGAGACCGCAAGTGTGGATGAGCTGAATCTGCGCAGGGCAGGGGAAGCATTCTCGGTGTTGCCGACGGTGTAGGTCTGCTCCCTCGCCCCACACGCGGGGCGAGGCGAAGAGAAATTCACCTCGGCAGCTTGGCGATGGCTTCGCTGAGCTCGTGGATCTCATACGGCTTGCGGAGGATCGGGAAGTCGCCGCGCACGTCGGCGGCGACCTCACTGTAGCCGGTGGCGAGCAGGATCGGCAGGCCGGGGCGGATCTGACGCAGACGATGGGCGAGGGTGAGGCCGTCCATCTTGCCGGGCATCACGATGTCCGAGAATACGAAGTCGACGCCGTTGGTCTCGATCTCGCGCAAGGCCGCTTCGGCGTCGGCGACCCGGCGCACCTGGTAGCCGAGCTGCTCCAGAAGCCCGATGCTGACGAGCGCGACCTCGGGGTTGTCCTCGACGAGCAGCACCGTTCCGCTGCCGCGGAACGGCATCGCCTCCACGGTGTCCCGTGCCGTCGCATCCGTGCCGCGCGGCAGCAGGATGGTGAAATTCGTGCCCTTGCCGAGCTCGCTTGCGACCTTCACCGTGCCGCCGGCCTGATGGGCGAAGCCGTGCACCTGGGAGAGGCCGAGACCGGTGCCCTTGCCGATCGGCTTGGTGGTGAAGAACGGCTCGAAGATCTTGTCGACGACGTCGGCGGGAATGCCGAGCCCGGTGTCGGCGACATCGATTGCCACGAACTCGCCGGTGAGCGGGGTCTCGTCCAGCACCACGTTGCGGGCGCTGATCGTCACCGTGCCGCCGTCGGGCATTGCATCACGGGCGTTGATGACGAGATTGAGCAGCGCGGTCTCGAGCTCCGAGACGTCGGTCCTGACCGGCCAGACCTTGGGGGCGATGTCGAAGGTGAGGCGCACGGAGCTGCCGAGGCCGGCGTCGAGCACCGCGCGGATCGACGCGATGCGTTCGGCGAGATCGATCGCCTGCGGGTTGACGCTCTGTCGCCGCGCGAAAGTGAGGAGCTGGTTGGTCAGCGCGGCGCCGCGCCTGGTCGCCGTCTCGATCGCGGAGATCGCGCGCTGAAGCCTGGCCTCGTCGATGGACCCCTTCTTCAGGACATGGAGGCTGCCGCTGATGATCATCAGGAGGTTGTTGAAGTCATGGGCGACGCCGCCGGTGAGCTGGCCGAGCGCATCGAACTTCTGGGCTTCGGCGAGTTGCTTCTGCATCGCCTCGAGCTTGAGCTGGGCATTGCGGCGTTCGGTAATGTCGCGCGTGATCTTGGCGAAGCCAACCAGCGTGCCATCCTCGTAGATCGGATCGATCACCACGCTCGCCCAGAAGAACGTCCCGTCCTTGCGAACGCGCCAGCCTTCCTCTTCGTAGCGGCCCTTTTCTCGCGCGATGCCGAGCGCTCGCGCGGGTTTGCCGTTGGCGCGGTCGGTCTCGGTGTAGAAGCGGGAGAAATGCTGGCCGAGGATTTCCTCGGGCGAGTAGCCCTTGATGCGCTCGCCGCCGATGTTCCAGCTGGTGATGATGCCGTTGGGGTCGAGCATGTAGAGGGCGTAGTCAGCGACTCCTTCAACCAGCAGCCGGAAACTGCGCTCGCTTTCGAACAAGTCTCTCTGCTGACTGAACTTTTTCACCATGACCCCAGCCTCGACGGGAGCAAACGCTCAGGCGGGCCGTTTGGTTCCGGCGCTCTGGGGACTTTTTAGGCAAATGCCGCCGACGGTATGCATCAGGGACGCCGGACAGACGCCCTTGACACGCAGTCGCACTTGTCAGATATTTCTGTCATGACAGAAATAACCGGAAAGAAGAAACTCCCCGCCGCCGTCGAGCGCTTCATCCTGCATTGGGGCGACATGGGAGACGGGTGGGGCGTCAATCGCTCGGTCAGCCAGATCCACGGGCTGCTCTATCTGTCCGAGGCGCCGATGACGGCCGAGGACATCGCCGACACGCTCGGCATGGCGCGCTCCAACGTCTCCAATTCGCTCAAAGAGCTGCTCGCCTGGAACCTGATCCGGCGGGTGCCGATCCTGGGCGATCGTCGCGATCATTTCGAGGCCGAGACCGACATCTGGGAGGTCGCGGCCCGGATCGCGGCGCGGCGCAAGGAGCGGGAGTTCGATCCGGCAATCGCGGCGCTCAGGGCCTGCGTGTCCGATGCCGCCGAGGATCCGGCCATCAATCCGGTCGCCAGCAAGCGCCTGAAGGAGATGCTCGCCTTCACCGAGCTCGCCGACCACTGGTTCATGCAGATGCTGAAGGTGCCGCGGCCGCGGCTGGTCGCCCTGATGCGGCTTGGCGAGAAGATCGCCAACCTGCTGCCGCTGGGCAAGGTCAAATAGTCCTTGAGGAGGGTGCGATGACGTCGGCTCGATTACCAGGCTCCAACGCATCTCCCTCCGTTCACACCAAACTGCTCGACGATCGCCGCTTCCGTTCGCTGTTGCCGGACGAGGATTGGGGCCGCCTGCCGCTCGCGACCTGGCGGCGCTTCTCCAAACGCGTCGCCGACGGCGACAGCGTCGTCTACGTCGGCGTGGTCGACGAGGTCGCCTTAAGCGACATCGGCTGGTGGTTCGCGCAAGCCGCACGGCTGATCGGCGGGCCGCTGCCGACCGGACGCGACACCGGCGTGCCGATGATCGTGACGGTTACCGAGGACGGCGTGACCGGCGGCCAGACCTGGACGCGCATCTGCGCGCGCAAGCGCGGCTTTCCGCAGGTGATCCATTCCGCAAAACGCTTCGCGGGCCCGACCGGGCTCGAAGAATATGTCGGCTTCGGCGTGTCGATGGCGCTCCGCATCGCGGTCGAGGGACAGGCGCTGACCTTTCGCAGCGCCGGTTACGGCCTGCAACTCGGACGGCTCTGGATCCCGCTGCCGCATTGGCTCACGCCGGGCGACCTCACGGTGACGCACAGCGATCTCGGCGAGGGCGCCTTCCGTTTCACCCTCGATGTCACTCACCCGCGGTACGGCGCGCTGATCCACCAGTCCGCCTTGTTCAGGGAGGCCGTATCATGACGCCGCTATTGTGGACGCTCATTGCCATCCAGATCGTGATGGGCGTGTTCGACACCTTCTATCACCACGAATTCACCGAGCGGCTGGCCTGGCGTCCGTCGCAGCGTTTCGAGCTGAAGCTGCACGGCGTTCGCAACTTGCTCTATGCGCTGCTGTTCCTGCTGCTCGGCTGGTTCGAAGTCTACGGTGTTCTGGCGCTGCTGGTTGTCGCCGTCCTGGTCGCCGAGATCGTCATCACGCTGATGGATTTCGTCGAGGAGGATCTGAGCCGGAAGCTGCCGCCGAGCGAGCGGATCAATCACACGCTGCTCGCGATCAACTACGGTGCCATCCTGGTGCTGCTGGTGCCCGTGCTGATCGCCTGGGCGATGCAGCCCTTCGGCGTGACCGTCGTCCATCACGGCCTGCTCAGCATCGCCGCGACCGCATGTGCAGTCGGCGCGGCGCTCTGCGGGGTCAGGGATTTTGCGGCGATGCGCCGGCTCGGTCGCATGCGAAGCGTGCCGGCGGCTGGACTTGTCGAAAAGCTGCCCGGCCGCAAGACCGTGCTGATAACAGGCGCCACCGGCTTCATCGGCAGCCGGCTCGCGGCAAGCCTTGTCGGGGCTGGGCATCACGTCATCGCGCTGATCCGCAATCCCGCGAAGGCCGAGATGCTGCCACCGCCGGTGACGCTGATCACCAGCCTCGATCAACTCGCTGCGGACGCGCAGGTCGACGCCATCGTCAATCTCGCCGGCGAGCCGATCGGCAACGGCCTGTGGACCGAGGCGAAGCGCGCGAAGATCATCAGTTCGCGCATCGAGATGACCGGCGAGGTCGTCAAGCTGATCGCGCGGCTCGAGCGCAAGCCGGAGGTGCTTGTCAGCGGCTCCGCGATCGGCTGGTACGGGCTGTGGGCTGACCAGGTGCTGACGGAGTCAGCCAAGTCCCACGCCTGCTTCAGCCACGAGCTGTGCGCGGCCTGGGAGACAGCAGCGCGGCCGGCGGAGGATATCGGCGTGCGCGTGGTCTATTTGCGCATCGGCCTCGTGCTCGGCACCGAGGGCGGCTTCATCACGCGCATGTTGACGCCGTTCGAGTTCGGACTCGGCGGGCCGCTCGGCACCGGCCGGCAGTGGATGTCCTGGATCGAGCGCGACGATCTGATCCGGCTGATCGCCTATGTGATCGCAACGCCGGATCTTTCAGGCCCCGTCAACGCCACCGCGCCGATCCCCGTCACCAACGCAAAGTTCACCGAGGAACTCGGCCGCCGCCTGCACCGGCCCGCGGTGTTCCGCATTCCCGGCGGCCTGTTGCGCCGGATCGGCGGCGGCTTCGCCGACGAGCTCCTGCTCGGCGGCCAGCGCGTGCTGCCGAACAAGGCGCTGAGCCGCGGTTTTGTGTTTCGGCATGAGACGCTGCGCAGCGCGTTCGAGGCGATTTTGTGAGGCTTCAGGTGGCCGCCACGCTCCGGAACGTTGCCGCTACCGCACGCAGCGCCGCGAGCTTAGCGGGATCGCTGACTTTAGAGTGCAGCATCACCTTCGAGCTGCCGAGTTTCGGCAGCCTTTGCGCAGGACCGATATCGATCAGCCCGGGAGGCGCGATCCGGCGCGCCAGCGGCGCGATCGCAAGCCCGGCCAGCGCGGCAGCGACCACCGCCGTGACGCCGCCGCCGACGAAGCGTTCGCGCCAGGCGATGTCGGCCTTGTCGAGTGCGCGCACGGCGACGGCGCGCACCCCGCAGGGCGGGGCGAGTGTTGCGAGCGGCAGCGGCTCACCCTTCGGCAAGGTGAAGCGGCGTGATGCAAACCAGCCAAACTCGTCCTCGGCCAGCTTTTCGCCGCCGCGGCGGCTGCCTTCCTGGCGGACAATCACCGCATCGAGCTCACCCGCGTCATAGGCGTCCTGCATCTCGCGCGAGAAGCCGATGGTGACGGCGAGGGTGAGGTTTGACGACATCGCGTGCAGCCGTTCGAGCAGCGGCACCAGTTCGGGGCCCGCGGCATGATCTGAGATACCGAGCGAGAGCGACTGCGCGGCTGAAGCTTCGCCCGACAGCGCGCGATCATGCGCCTCCATCAGCGCGCGGGCGCGATCGAGGAAGGCCGCGCCGTCGGCGGTGAGCCGGACCGCGCGCGGCGAGCGCTCGACGAGGCGTTTTCCCAGCAATGTCTCCAGCCGCTGCAGCTTCAGGCTGACGGCCGCCTGCGTGGTGCCGAGTGCCTCGGCGGCCCGGGTAAAGCTCTGGAGGTCGGCGACCAGAAGGAAGGCCTGGACCGTGGCGATGTCGAGTGTGGCTGTCATTATAAACTGTTATCACTGATATCAGTATAGATAAGATACCAAAATGACGGCCGCAGGTCTAGCTTCTCACCAACGCCGCAGGAAACCCGCGGCAATTGAGGAGAACGACCATGCCCCTGATCACCGTGTCCTACAGCTCTTCCCGCCAGTCGCCCTCGCTGAAGGCCGACATCGCGAACGCCGTGTCCGAACTCACCGCCGAGATACTTCACAAGGACCCCAAGGTGACCGCGATCATCGTGAAACCGGTCGATGCCGGCGACTGGTTCGCCGGCGGCAAGTCGCTCGCCGAGCAGAAGCTCGCCAGCTACTGGATCGACATCCACGTCACCGAGGGCACCAACACCAAGGACGAGAAGGCAGCCTATCTCGCCGCCATGTTCAAGCGCATGGCCGGGATCCTGGGCCCGCTGCATCCCGAGACCTACCTCCATGTCGACGAGGTCAAGGGCGACGCCTACGGTTTTGGCGGCCTGACCCAGGAGCGGCGCTACATCGCCGGCAAGCTCGAGGTTGCGCTGAAGGCGGCGTGATGTCGGATGCCGCGGGTGAGCAATCTCACCCGCGGCTCGATCGTCAGCCCGCCGCCCGGAACTGAACTTCGGAATTGTTCATGAAGCACGTCTTGTCGAACAGCGTCAGGTCCAGCGGGTTCGGCAAGCGGACATCGCCGAGGTCGGGGCAGGGCTTGGCCGCGGGATCGTAGGATCGGTCGATCTGCGAGATGAAGACGACGATCAGGCCCTTGTCGCGCGCGAATGATTTCAGCGCGCGCACCTGAACGGTCAGATCAGGGTTTTCCCGCCTCTGGTCGAGCAGCTGCAGATAGTCGATCACGACAAATGTGCCGCGGGCAGAAGCGGCCATCTGCTTGACGACATAGTCGGCGCTGATCACGTCGGAGCAATCGACCTCGAACATGTCGGCGAATTGCGCCGGCTCCACGCCGATCGCACGCAGGCGATCCAGCACATCTCTCTGCGTATATTCGAGCGAGAAGAACGCGGCGCGATGGCCCGACTTCATGGCTTCGACGGCAAGTTCGAGGCTCATCAACGTCTTGCCCTGGCCGGGACGCGCCCCGACCAGCACCAGATCGCCCGGCCGGAATTGCGGGAACAGCCTGCCCGCCGGCGTCAGCGCGGCAGCTTTCGCCGCGAGCATGCTCCAGGCGGAAAACCCTTCCGTCGCAGCGACGCGGTCAAGCGCGTCGTGGAGCGGAATGCCGGCTTCGCGGGACAGGCGCTTCGCCTTGCGCTTCAGGTGGTAGATGGGCGCAGACAGTTTCATCGTGAAAACCTCCCATTGCGAGCATGGATCGCAACCCCTCCTTATGCCTGGCGCTCGAACAGTCGGCCGATGGTCAACTCGCCCGGCATGAGGTCTGCTTTCCCGGCGGAGGGGGGAGGCGTGGGCGGCACCGGAATAAAGCCTACCTGATTCCGTAGCCGCAGAGAACGCGAGCCGCGCGCGGCGAACAGGAAAGCGCCTAAAGCATGATCCGGAAAAGTGCGAAGCGGTTTTCCGGAAAGATCATGCGTCAACAACAACCTAAAGCGCGATGACGATTCATCCCAGTCTCATCGCGCTTTAGGCGGCCGCCTCCGGCAGCAGCGCGCGCGTCCGTCCGAACAATTCCTCGAATGCCTGGCGCAGCGCGATGTCGACGTCGGCCATGGTCACGAGCTGGCCGAGATCGACCAGCGAGGTGACGCCGTAGCGGGGATCGACGACGCCGCAGGGCACGATGCCGGTGAAATGCGACAGCTCCGGCTCGACATTGATGGCGATGCCGTGGAACGACACCCAGCGCTTCAGCCGGACGCCGATCGCGGCGATCTTGTCCTCGTGCTCGGGCCCTTTGTCGGGCCGCTTCACCCAGACGCCGACCCGGTCCTCGCGCCGCTCGCCGCGGACATTGAAGGCGGCGAGCGTGCGCAGGATCAACTCCTCGAGGCTCGCGACATAGGCCCGCACGTCCGGTCGGCGGCGCTTGAGGTCGAGCATCACATAGGCCACCCGCTGGCCGGGCCCGTGATAGGTGAGCTGCCCGCCGCGGTCGGTGGCAAAGGTCGGGAATCGGGCATCGAGCAGGTCTGATTCCTTGCCGGAGGTGCCGGAGGTGTAGAGCGGGGGGTGCTCGAGCAGCCAGACCAGCTCCGGCGCCTCGCCCGCAGCAATCGCCGCAACGCGCGCCTCCATGGCGGCCACCGCCTCCGGATAGGGCACCGGAGCATCCGAAATTCGCCATTCGACGGGCTCGCCGCCCGAGGCGGAAAACGACGTCAAATCGAGGTCTTGGCGGGAGTTTTGAGGCGAATTAACCATTGGCTAACCATAACGTGGTGATGATCAGGAGCAAATGCCAAGTCCTTTGGCCTAAGTCCCAAGTTGCGGCGGTCCTGACAGTGCCCACTCTCGATAAAGTCACCGTGGATCTCATGGTCGTCCTCGGGACGACCACGATGCCGATCCATCAAGTATTACGCCTTTCCCGCGGCGCCATCATCGAGCTGGACGCAACCGAGGCCGACGAGGTCAAGGTGTTGGCCAATAATCTGCCGGTCGCCTCCGGCGTGGTGCTCGTCGACCGCAACCGGATTGCGGTCGAGGTCAAGCAGATGCTGCCGCGCTCGCCGGGGACCCGGTAAGCCTGGGGCACGCGGTAGCCGCACGGAGGCCCACAAGGCCGATCTTCTGGGGAGGGCGGCGTTTTTCCTGCCAAGCTTGTGGAATTCAGGGCTTTTGGAGGCTTGTATCCCCCTGATGGATTTGTTAGATCGGCGCCGCTGATCCGGCCGGCCTCAAAACCTCAAGCCGGCATCCCTTAGCGCTCGTGGCGGAACTGGTAGACGCGCTGCCTTGAGGTGGCAGTGGGTAACACCGTGGGGGTTCGAGTCCCTCCGAGCGCACCATAAACCCACATTTCCAATTGAAATGATTAGGCTTTTTTCCGGGCGTTACCCGGGAAAGTTACCACTCTGTTCCGGCGCGGCGTTCGCGCGCCAAGCCATCGTCCAGTGACTGGCCCTGATCGAACGTGATGATCTTCTGCATCCCGCTGATCCCGAGCCTCTCTCGATTCGCCTGCGCGATGTAGTGCGCGGGCATTTTGGGGTCGGTCCAGCCGAACATGGCCATCATCTGGCTCTCGGTGCAGTCGGCGTAGGCGGCGACTTCAGCCCGGGCCTTTCGAACGCCATGGCAGCTTTTCTTCGGTTCGTTAACGCCCGCGAGGACCGCATATTTTTTGAACTTCGCCGCCCACGCCTTCTTGTTCATCGGCAGGACCCGCCCGCGGACGACCTTGCCGGTGAATACCTCAGCTCCGATGATATTCGCCGCGCGAGCCGCCCTCAGGCTCGCAGCGAACTCCGGATGGACAGGCACCGTGACGGTCGTATTGCCCTGACTTTTCTCGGTGGCAATCTGCACAGCCATCTTCCGCACGATCTGGCGCAGGTGGGGCGGCCCGAAACGGTGGGCATCTCCAAGCCGCAGAAACGTGTAGTGCAAGATGTCGAACATCAGCCGTGCTTCGGTACCCAACGGCCACTTCGCCCGGTAGCGGGCCATGTCGTCCTCGGTCCAGGGCACAAAACCGCCGGTCTCACGGCTCGCCTTTGCCTTGCCGGACTTTAGTCCGATCGTTGGATCGTCGTCTTCGTCGAGATGCCTCTCGTCGATCATCCAGCGGATCATCCCCCGAACCGCCGACAGCAAATTGCCCGCCTGCGATGGAGTACGCGCCTTCATCTCCGCTTTGATCACCTTGCGCGTCAGCACGGCAAACGGCTTCTCGCCATTCTGGGGCAGCAGTGACTCGATTAGTCCGGTGCGCTGGAGCCGGGTGGACTCCGCAAGAGCGGAAGACGCAAATTGCTTTCGCCGCGAAACGACGGTGACGGTTAAGCCTCTGGGAGGTGACTATCGGTTGCAATGAGGAGCTTCGCGGTTAGCGGTAGTTGATGTCCCAGGAACCCTTTCCTGGGCGCATCTGCAATGCGATTCTATCTCCTCGCAAGAGCGACACGTTAAGATTGTTCTCGCCTAAAGTATCTCGACCAGCGAATGGCCGTGCAGCTCGATGTTCAGTCCCTGCATGCCCAAATCGCTGATCTCGCCGCCCATCGCCTTCAGACTCTCCTCGCGGATCAGGGACATCAGCCCGCGGCGCAGCGCCAGAAACTCCGAGGACATCATCATCGATTGCTGCCGCGGCCGCTCCAGCGGGATCGGGATCTCGGCCTTGATCGAGCCCGGACGCGCCGTCATGCAGTAGACGCGGTCGGACAGGAAGATCGCCTCGTCGATGTCGTGGGTGACGAAGAGCACCGAGATCTTCAGCCGCTGCCACATGTTGGTGAGGATCTGCTGCATGATGACGCGCGTCTGTGCATCGAGCGCGCCGAACGGCTCGTCCAGCAGCAGCACCTTCGGTCCCGTCGCAAGCGCCCGGACGATGCCGACGCGCTGCTTCATGCCGCCGGAGAGTTTTTCCGGGTAGTGCTTCTCGAAGGCCTCGAGACCCGCGAGCCCCAGCAGCGTGCGCGCGGCACGCTCGCGCTGCGAGCGCGGCATGCCGCGCATCTTCAGGCCGAACTCGACGTTTTCCCGTACCGTCTTCCAGGGAAATAGCGAATATTGCTGGAACACCATCCCGCGTTCGGCGCTGGGGCCGTTCACGCGCTCGCCGTCGACGGTAACGACTCCGGTGGTGGGTTTAAGGAAGCCGGCGACCGCATTGAGCAGCGTCGACTTCCCGCAGCCGGAAGGGCCGACGATCGAGACGAACTCGCCGGGCTTCACATGGATCTGCGTGTCGGTGACGGCCTGAACCGGTCCCTCGATGGTCTCGTAGGCGAGGGAGAAGTTCCTGACCTCGATATGGCCCTTCGACGTGTTCGCAGGCATCTCGCTCATGTCGACCTCCACGGCATCACCAATTGCCCGGCGCCGCGGATCAACAGGCTCGATCCGAGGCCGAGCACGCCGATCGCGATCATGCCGAGCGCGATATCGGCATACTGGACCAGCGAATAGGCTTCCCAGGTGAAATATCCGATGCCGTACTGGCCTGAGATCATCTCGGCGGCGATCAGCGACACCCAGGCGACCCCCATGCCGACAGTGAGGCCGGTGAAGATGTGCGGCAGGGAGGCCGGGAAATACACTTCGCGGAAGATCGAGCGCTCGCGTGCGCCGAGACATTGCGCGGCGCGCACCAGCACGGGATCGACCAGCGACATGCCGTGCAGCGTGTTGACCAGGATCGGGAAGAACGAGCCGAGGAAGGTGATGAAGACGATGCTCTGCTCGTTGGTCGGCCACAGCATGATCGCCATCGGCACCCAGGCGATCGCCGGGATCGGCCGCAGCACTTCGGCCACGGGGAAGATGATCTCATGCACCAGCTTGAAGCGCCCCATGATCAGGCCGAGCGGCACCCCGATGATCGCGGCCAGCGAGAAGCCGATGAAGATGCGCCGGCAGCTCAAGAGGATATGCATCAGGAATTTGGGATCGTGCATCGCCTTTGTGAAGCTGGCATAGACCGCGAGCGGCGAGGGCACGTTGGTGAAGCGCACGAAGAACACGACGCGATAGGTCGTGAGCAGATGCCAGACCAGCAGGAACGCGAGCAGCGAAATGATGCCAATCGCGGTGGCGCGCAGACCCGCCCGATTGAGCCGATACCAGCGCAGCGCGAGGGTGCCGAAGGAGACGGGTGGCGCGGGCGGCGTAACGGCGGGCGCGGAGCCCGCCTCTGCAACGGCTGTCGCTGGCATGCTGTCCTCGGGATGTCTGGCGAGGGCGGGACTGCTCACGTCTTGCCTCCGCCGACGGCCGCTTTCACCGCGTCCTCGAAGCCGAGCACCTTGCCGCTGATCTTGGCCGCATAGGCTTCGGCGTCCTTCTTCAGCAGGAACGGTGCGACATCGCCATTGCCAACCGCGAAGAAGGCCTGGTCGGCGAACAGCTTGATGCCGCGCGTGGTGTCGAAGACATAGGCGACGTTGATCTTCTTGCCCTTGGACTTGAAGTCGGCATAGGCACCGAGAGTGCAGCTGGCGGACGAGAAGGGCATGATGCCGGCCTCATCGACCCAGACCTCGCCGGCCTTGCGCGGATCGGCGATCGGCTTCTTGCAGAAAGCGTCTTCGCCCGAGATTTCGTAGTTCTTGGTGCTCGCAAGCTGCGCGTCATAATCGAGCTTCATCTCGGCATACGCCTTGCGGATGTAGCTGTCATCGACCCATTTCTTCGGATCGAACTCCTTCATGCGGCCGAGATTCTGCAGCACCTTGACGTCGGTCGTTGCCGCATCGATCAGCGCCGGCTTGATCGTGGGATCGGTGGTCATGTTACCGCTGGGGCCGAGAAAGATGTAGACGACTTCCTTGCTGATACCGGTCCATTCCTGGATTTTTTCCGCGGCGAGCTTGGGATCGTTGCGCAGCCACTGGTTGGCGGCGATGACCGCCTTGAAGTAGGCGACGACGACCTCCGGATATTTCTCGGCGAAATCGGTGCGAACGACGATGCCATGGAAGGTCGGCAAGTTCGTCTCGACGCCGTCAAAGATCTTTCGCGCAAAGCCGCGGAACGGCAGCAGCTCGGCGAAGGGGACGAAGTCGGCGTGCGCGTCGATCTTCTTCTCCTGCAGATTGGTCGAACCGACCTCCGGGCTCTGGCTCACGAGCTGGAAGAAATCGGACGCATAGCCGCGATCCTGCATCGCCTTCAGCACCATGCCGTGCGCGGCGGAGCCGAAGGGGACGCTGACGAGCTTGCCCTTGAGATCGGCGAGGTCGTAGTAGGGCGAGTCCTTGTGGACGACGAGGCCGTTGCCCGAGCCGGAGAGACTGTAGGCGGCGACGCCGATCAGGCGGCTCTTGCTCTCCGGATTGCTCTCGAAGGTGAAGCCGTTCACGATCAGCGGATAGTCACCCATCATGCCGATCTGCAGCTTGTTCGCCATCATCGCGTTGGTGACGGGCGGACCGGAGGTGAAATTCTGCCACTCCAGCTCGAACTTGATGTTGGCGTACTTGCCGTCCTTCGGCAGATATTTCTCGAGGAGATGAAGCTGCCGGATGACGACGCCGGCGGTCACCGTGTTGGTTGTGGTGTCCTGCGTTCCGATGCCGAGCGTCACCGTTTCCGCCGAGGCAGGTTGCGCGATCAGGAGCGCCAACGACGTCACCGACATCGCGATCGAGGGCGTGGGAAGATGGCGGACCATTCTCATCCTCATTCTGTTGGATGTGCTGTGGTTGCCATGATTGGGTGAGGGCACCGGCAGGGCAAATCCGGAGTGGCCGCCGCAGTCGATTAGTTGCCGGGAAAAGCTGATTGCATACTCCTTGGGCAGTCCTGCACTATAAAGCCGCTTGCCTGTGCACCGACCATAGTCGCGGCCCCCCTTCAATCCGAGGCCTGGCCGCGCATCTCCTCCAGTACGTCGGTCCGGCACACCACGATCTGCGACCGCTTGGTCACGACGATTCCCTTCCCCTGCATCCGCTTCAGGCTGATCGTGACCCATTGCCTGGTAGCACCGACCATGTGGGCAATGTCGGCGTGGGTGAAGGCCGCGGCGATGACGGTGCCGTCGGCGTCCTCGACGCCGTAGAGCTCGACGAGATGCAGCAATAGATGCGCAAGGCGCTGCGTGATCGAGCGCGTTCCGAGCATCTGGGCCAGCGCCGAATAGCATTTGCCCTTAAAGGTGAGGCCTTCGATCAGACCGATCGCGAGGTTCGGGATCTCTGCGGCAAGGGACCGCAGCTCCTTTCCGGGCAGGTGCACGACGCTGCAATTGCTGGATGCGACGCCGGACCATTGGTGCACGGTACCTTCGAACACTTCTGGGCCGCCGACGAAATTGCCGACATGCCAGTAGGCAAGCGTGATCTCGCGCCCGAGCGGCGATGTGTAGAACACGCGGATACGGCCGCTCTCGATCAGCCAGATGCCGTCATGCTTGCCGCCCTGGCTGAATAATGTCTGGCCGCGGTTGAGCACCTTTCGCCGGCCCTGCTTCAGCACCAACTCCCGCTCGCGCGGCGAGAGCTTGTCCATCAACGGTGGTGGACCGCCGATCCATTGCTGGTTCTCGGTGAGCAGCAGCGAGGAGCTGCCCGCAGGCCGGACTGCCGGGGGAACAGCCCCGCGAACCGCATTGGCCGCCTGCAACATCACCTGCCTCCGGAACGTTCGAATCGTTCTAAAGCGGAGCAATGTCCGTGCCAGATGGGGGGCTCGCGGTTCGCTTACGGCACGGCCTCGCCATTTACTCCGCTGTCATCGCCCAGCTTGACCGGACGATCCAGGATTCCAGAGACAGCAATGGGTTACGGAAAGGCCGCGGCGTACTGGATGCCCCGGTCAAGCTGGGGCATGACATCGAATACTGGATCAGCGCCTCGCCAAACTAAGCAGATACGTCTTCGGGTAAATCCCCCTGTTGTGCCCGTCCGAAAACGCGATGTTCAGCCCGTAGCCGAGGTCGCCGATCTCGGTGATCGCAATTCCCGGAAATGCTTCCGGGAAGCGGCCGTCGAAACGGGCGCGGGTGCAGTGGGCGCATTTGCAGGAGAGGCGGAGTGTTTCGGCCGGCACGCTCAGCGCACCGTCCTGAGTGGTGCGGACGAGGAGCGAGGCGAGATCGGCGCTGGCTTCGTAGTCGGCGACGGTCGGTGCCACCAATGCGGTCATGGTCATGACGAACCTCCGACTTCTCTCTACGTCGGCGCGGGCGCGCGCGAATAGCAACTAATTGCCGACGCGGACGCGTGGCGATGACCTTCGCTGCCTTCTCTTCAGTCATCACCCGCAAAATGTGAAACTAATCGACCGGAAATTTCACTTCCGAATTGCCGGACTCTCCTCTCTCCGAAACCTTGGGCGTCATCGACAAGGGGAGATCATGAGCGCATTTCAGAAGGAAACGGTTTTGTCGGTTCGCCACTGGACCGACTCTCTGTTCAGCTTCACCGCGACGCGCGATCCCGGCTTCCGTTTTCAGAACGGCCAGTTCGCGATGATCGGGCTCGAGGTCGAGGGCAAGCCGTTGATGCGGGCCTACAGCATGGCCAGCGCCAATCACGAGGAGGCACTCGAGTTCTTCTCGATCAAGGTGCAGGACGGCCCGCTGACCTCGCGCCTCCAGAAGATCCGGGAAGGTGACATCATCCTGGTCGGCCGCAAGGCCACGGGCACGCTGATCACCGGCAACCTCATTCCGGGAAAACGCCTGCTGTTGCTCTCGACCGGCACGGGACTCGCACCCTTTGCGAGCCTGATCAAGGACCCCGACGTCTATGAGAATTACGAGACCATCGTGCTCGCCCATGGCTGCCGCCAGGTCTCGGAACTCGCCTATGGCGAACATGTCGTCGAAGGCCTGCGCAATCACGAGTTCTTCGGCCCCTTGATCCGCGACAAGCTCGTCTACTACCCGACCGTCACCCGCGAGCCGTTCCGCAACCGCGGCCGCATCACCGACCTGATCGCCTCCAACCAGCTGTTCGACGATATCGGGCAGGACGGCCTCGATATCGAGACCGACCGCATCATGCTCTGCGGCAGCCCGGCGATGTTAGAGGAACTGCACGCGATGTTCTCGTCGCGCGGCTTCATTGAGGGCAATCACAGCCAGCCCGGCCATTTCGTCATCGAGAAGGCCTTCGTCGAGCGCTGAGGCGCAAATCGCATCGCGGCGACAACTAATTGCTATCGCCGGGACGCCCTCTGAACAAATCTGATGCAAAGGCGCCGGGGATCGGCGAACCAGGAGCAAGTGATGGCACTAGATCAGATCGTCGACGGACTTTCGGAGGTTTCCTGCGATGTGCTGGTGATCGGCGGCGGCACGGCCGGCCCGATGGCGGCCCTGAAGGCGAAGCTGAAGAACCCGAAGGCCAATGTCGTCCTGCTCGAAAAGGCCAATGTCAAGCGCTCCGGCGCGATCTCGATGGGCATGGACGGGCTGAACAACGCCGTCATCCCCGGCTATGCGACGCCGGAGCAGTACACCAAGGAAATCACCATCGCCAATGACGGCATCGTCGACCAGAAGGCGGTCTATAAATACGCGCAGAACTGCTTTGAGATCATCGAGGAGCTCGACAGCTTCGGCATCCGCTTCCTGAAGAACGAGAACGGCGACTACGCGGTCAAGAAGGTGCACCACATTGGCACCTATGTGCTGCCGATGCCGAACGGCGAGACCGTGAAGAAGGCGCTCTATCGCCAGCTCCGCCGTGCCCGCATCCTGATCTCCAACCGCTACATGGCGACGCGTCTCCTGAAGTCGAGCGATGGCCGCATCGCCGGCGCGATTTCCGTCAACACCCGCACGGCCGAGATGCTGGTGATCAAGGCCAAGGCCGTGATCCTCTGCATGGGCGCCGCCGGCCGCCTTGGCCTGCCGACCTCCGGCTACATGTTCGGCACCTATGAGAACGCCGCCAATTCCGGCGACGGCTACGCCATGGCCTATCACGCCGGTGCCGCACTCGCGAACCTCGAATGCTTCCAGATCAACCCGCTGATCAAGGACTATAATGGCCCGGCCTGCGCCTATGTCGCAGGTCCCTTCGGCGCGTATACGGCGAACAACGAGGGTTCGCGCTTCATCGAATGCGACTACTGGTCCGGCCAGATGATGCTGGAGTTCTACAACGAGCTGCTGTCCGGCAAGGGGCCGGTGTTCCTCCAGCTCAAGCACCTGCACCCAGACACCATCTCCGAGATCGAGTCGACGCTGCACAAGGTGGAGCGTCCGACGCGCGGCCTGTTCCAGCAGGGGCGCGGCGTCGACTATCGCAGCGAGTCGATCGAGATGCACATCTCCGAGATCGGCTTCTGCTCCGGCCACAGCGCCTCTGGCGTCTTCGTGGACGACAATGCGCGCACCACCGTGCCGGGCCTCTACGCCGCCGGCGACATGGCAAGCGTGCCGCACAACTACATGCTCGGCGCCTTCACCAACGGCTCGGTCGCCGGCATTGACGCGATGGAGTTCGCCGACAGCCACGATTTTGCGGAATTCGATGCGGCCGACGTCGCCATCGAGCGCGAGCGCGTGATGGCGCCGACGAGGCGCGAGGACGGCATCCCGCCGAACCAGATCGAGTACAAGACCCGGCGCCTCGTCAACGACTATCTCCAGCCGCCGAAGGTCACCCGGAAATACGAGCTCGGCATGCGCCGCCTTGCCGAGGCGCGGGAGGACATGCAGGAGCGCATGATCGCGCGCAACGCGCACGAGCTGCTTCGCGCGCTCGAAGTGCAGTCGATCATGGACTGCGCCGACATGGCCGCGCACGCCTCGCTCTACCGCGAGGAGAGCCGCTGGGGCCTCTATCACTGGCGCACGGATTTTCCGGAGAAGGACAACGAGAACTGGTTTTGCCACACGCTGCTCAGCAAGCGTGAAGGCAAGATGACGAGCGAGAAGCGCGCGGTCGAACCTTACGTCGTGCCGATCGCGGACGACGAGAAGGACCTCTACGACAAGCAGCGCATCCGCGCCTCCGCCTGATCCGCCAGAACACAGCAACAGGAGACAGCAAATGCCTCTCGCGTCCTATCAGACATCGGTTCCGGTGGTCGTCGACGACGCCAAATGCATCGCCGACAAGGGGTGCACCGTCTGCGTCGACGTCTGCCCGCTCGACGTGCTCCGCATCAGCGACATGACGAACAAGGCCTACATGGCCTATGACGAGTGCTGGTACTGCATGCCCTGTGAGGCAGATTGCCCGACCGGCGCCGTCACTGTCAACATTCCCTATCTGTTGAGGTGATCATGTCGAGCCCGTTCGAGTCCTACGACGATCTCGAAGACGCCGACGAGCGGCTTCAGGCCGCCGATCCCGCCGAGCGCCGCGTCGCCATTATCGCGCTCGGCCATTCGGGGGATCCGGCCGCGGTCGGCCATCTCGCCAACATGGTCGCCGATCCCGATGCCGGCGTGCGCCAGCAGGTCGCGATGGCGCTCGGCGAGTTCGACGGGCCGGAGGCCGCGAGCGCGCTGGTCAAGCTGCTGGTCGACCCTGAAAGGATCGTGGCATCGGCGGCTGCCGACAGCATGGCCGAGTTCAAGGATCCGGCCTGCGCCGAAATCATCCTGCCGCTGGTCAAGCACGCCCACGCCTTCGTCCGCATGGGCGCACTGCGCGCGCTGAAGGAGCTGCGCTGCAAGGACACGCTGAAGCCGGCGCTGGAAGCGCTCCAGGATGCGGATGCCGCCGTGCGCGTGCAGGCGATCGGCGTGATCGGCTTCCTCAAGCTGGAGGAGTCCATCCCGGCGCTGACCGCGCTGATCAACGACCCTGATGCCCATGTGCGCCGCGCCGCAGTCAGCGCGCTGGCGTTCTCGCAGATGAAGCCGGCCGCCGAGTCGATCACGCGCGCGCTGAAGGACCCGGATTGGATGGTACGCGAGGTGGCGGCGGAGACGCTGGGCCTCAACGTCAACGGTTCTCTCGCCGCCGATCAACTCATTGCCTGCCTTGCCGACGCGTTCTGGCAGGTGCGGCTGAAGGCAATCCGCAGCCTCGGTAGGATGAAGATCGAGCGCGCGGTGCGCCCGATCGGCAACTGCATCAACCATGACCAGGCCAATTTGCGTAAGGAGGCGGCGGCCGCGCTCGGCGAGATCGCCGATCCCGAGGGCGAGGCCTACCTCGCCGTGGTCGCCGCCGATCCCGATCCCGACGTGCGCAAGAACGCGCGCTGGGCGCTCCAGCAGATCGCGGCGAAAAGGACGCGAGCCGGATCGTAGGTCAAGATCTGAGTTCGACAGTCCAGTCCGTGCGAAGAGCGAGATTCCAAGCTTCTCAACTATTCACGCACCGGGAGATCAGGAAACTCTCATCACGGCTTGTGTAAGCGTACCCTACACCGCGCACGTCGATGTGCCGCACGCAGAGCCCGCGGAATAGGAGTTAGACCTGACTGCCCCGAACGGCACTTGCGACCGGCGCGGCGACGATCCGTCGCCAGGCCGATGCGGCGAAGCGAGGGCCGCAAATGTCGGGATGCCTGGCGGCCAACGTCCGCGAAATTAATTGCTTCAGCATTACTGCGTCGCTCCCTAGGATCGGTCTGTGCTTGACCAAATTCCAGCGTCCGAACGAGCACGGTCAAGCGTGTGATCCCGGAAAGAGGCGACTACGATCATGAGCAATGCCATCACTGCCACCGGAGAGAAGCCGCTGACTCCGGCCATGCTGCGCGAGTTGTCGGTGCGGTCCGATTGGCAAGGTCTGGTCCGTGCGGCCAGCCACTACGGCGTCATCGTCGTTGTCGGCGCGCTGATCTGGCTGGTCTCGTCGCGATATGGAATCGTGTCGGCGTTGCCGCTGGTCGTCGTCCAAGGTTACTTTGTCGCGTTCCTGTTCATGGTGGTACACGAGACCGCCCACAAGACGGCGTTTCGCAGCCGCGCGCTTAATCTCGCCTTCGGTCATCTCTCCTCGTTCGCGGTCGGCTTGCCTTACGAATATTACTGCTTGTTCCACTGGGATCATCATCGCTATACGCAGGATCCAAAGAGGGATCCGGAACTGCTGTCGGTCCCGATCCCGACCTCGAACGCCCAACTGCTGATCGTCTACAGCGGCTTGCGGCAGGTTGCCTTCCGGGTGGGGCTGATGCTTCGCCATGCGTTGACTGGCAATGCCACGTCGCCCTGGATTCCGGAAAGCAAACGCCACATTGTCGTGATGGAAGCGCGCCTGCATCTGGCAGGCTGCGTCGCGCTGTTGCTGGCGTCGGTCGCGCTGCACACCATGATCTTGTTGTGGGTCTGGGTCGTCCCCGTGATCGTCGGTCAATTGTTTCTGCGTCCATATCTCCTTGCCGAACATACCGGTTGCGATCGCACGCGCAGCGCCTTCCAGAATACCCGCACCACCTATACCGCCATGTTCGTGCGCTGGTTTGCATGGAACATGCCCTATCATGTCGAACACCATGCCTATCCTTCGATTCCGTTCCATGCGCTGCCGAAACTGAACCGGATCGTCGCCGATCAGATCGTCTACCGGGGGCCGGGCTACATCGCGGTGACGCGGCAGACGTGGGCCTGGTTTCGCCGCGCGCGCAACGGCATCGAAAGCCCGATCGGTTCTGATTGAATCGGGATCGGGGCTTCGCGAAGCCAGCAGAGCGCCGATGCCGGAGGCTACGCTGCGCCCAAGGTGTGAGCAGCCTGATGACTTTATTGCCCAGTCACGGTCGGAAGCTGGTCTGCTTGCGCAAAAAATGGACAGCGTCGAGCCTTGTCGATTAATTGCTTCATGGTCTTCCATCTTCAGACGATCCTATCGTCAAGGTCGATCACTCCGGTCGCCGGCATCACAGGGGTTTGGCATGCGATCAACAACCGCTCTTCGCTCCGCCGTGTTCGCGCTCACTGCGTCCTTCCTGTTTGCGACGCCCGAGCGCGCGACAGCCGAAGAATTGCTGAAGGCGCGGCTCGCCCAGAATCTCGGGCCGATCTCGGGACTGGCGATCGTCGCCAATGCGAAGGGCATTTTCGCCAGGCAGGGGCTCGACATCTCGGTCTCCAATTTCACCAGCGGGAAGCAGTGCCTCGATACGGTGCTTGGGGGAGGAGCGGATATCGCGACAACCGCAGAGGCGCCGGTCACGGCGGCCGCGATGGCGCAACAGCCGATCGCCTTCGTGGCGGGGATGGAATATTCGGATCTCAAGACCATGACCGCGGCTTCTGCCGGGATCAAGACGAAGGCTGATCTGCGTGGGAAGCGAATTGCCTTTACGGCCGGAACCGGCAGCGAAGTTTACACCTCGGTTCTGTTGAAAGCGGCGGGCCTGACGTCGAAGGACGTGACGCTCGTCAACCTGCGACCTCAGGAGATGCTTCCCGCCATGGCGGCCGGCAGTATCGATGCGTTCGATACCTGGGAGCCGCACGTCGCGAATGCGAAGAAGGCTCTTGGCGAAGGCGCGATCCCGCTTGAGACCAAAGGTCTCTATTCGGAGACCTTCAATATTGTCGTGACCCAGTCCTACCTCGCGGCCAACCCCGCGATCGTCAGCAAGTTCCTGGCGTCCCTCGTCGAAGCCGAGGGCTGGCTCAAGGCGCATCCGGATGAAGCGATCGACGTCATCGCCGCAGCGACCGGGATGAAACGCGATGAATTGGCTGCGATCTGGCCGGACTATGTCTACCATGTGCGCCTCGACGATAGGATTCTCACGACTCTGAAAACCCATGCCGCCTGGCGGCTCGAGACCGGCAACCATCCCCCTGGCGCGAGCATGCCCGATTTCTCGAAAGTCCTGGTGACGGCGCCGCTGAAGGCGCTCGACCCGGCTCGCGTCACGCTGGAGGCGCGCCCGTGAGCGTCGGGAGACGCAACAGTGCGAGCGCGACCGCACGGCTGAGCGTACTGGTCGCCATCTTCTCCGTGCCTGCCTTCACAGGCGTGTGGGAACTGGTTGCGCGCTCCGGCATCGTGAACGCCGTGCTGTTTCCTCCGCCATCGACCGTCGCTGTCGCCGTTCTCGAATGGATCCGCAGCGGACAGTTTTTAGGCGACCTGGTGGCGAGCCTCTCGCGTGTGGCCGCGGGATTTGCGATCGGGGCTGCGGGCGGGATCGTGCTCGGCGTCCTGACTGGCCAGTTCCGGCTGGTGTCCAGCCTGCTTTCACCCTTGTTTCACATCCTTCGTCCAATTCCTCCCGTCGCCTTCGTGCCTATCGTCATCCTCTGGTTTGGCCTCTCGGAGACAGGCAAGCTCTTCCTGGTCGTTTGGGGCGTGTTCTTCACGGTATGGCTCGCGACCCACATCGGGGTGCAGAAAGTCGACCGCGGACTTATCCGTGCCGCCCAGATGCTAGGCACGCCGCAAACGCAGATGCTGTGGGAGATCGTCCTTCTTGGCGCGCTGCCCTACATCACAGTCGGTCTTCGGACCGCGGTGAGTATCTCTTTCTATACGCTGGTCGCCGCCGAGTTGGCGGGAGCGTTCGCCGGTATCGTCTATCGTATCGAAATTGCGCAACAGAACCTGCAAACGGGTCAGGTCATGGGCGGGTTAGCGGCTCTCGGACTGCTTTCCTTCGTCGCCGACCGTTCCTTCGCGATTCTTGCCGAACGTGCCGTGTGGTGGCGATGACCCCGAGCCTGCTTCGCCCAGACCAGCCACTCAGGCTCGTGGATACGTACTCGCCTTCCCCGGCGCGTCAGGCGATCATCCGGGTCGAGGATTTGAGCATCGTCTTCGATGCGCCGAGCGGACAGGTCATCGCGGTCGACCGCGTATCTCTGGCGGTGGCGCAGGGGGAATTCGTCTCGATCGTCGGTCCATCCGGTTGCGGCAAGTCCACGCTCCTGAATGCGATGGCCGGTCTCGAGCGGCCGTTCGAAGGCCAGGTGCGCATAGCCGGCGAAGCAATGCGCGCGCCACGGCCCGAGATCGGGATGGTCTTCCAGCAGCCACATCTGTTTCCGTGGAAATCGGTGCGCCGGAACATCGCGCACGGGCCGCGCGCCCTCGGCAAGCCGAAAGCGGAAGCGCTGCGGATTGCCGACGACCTCATCGAGATGATCGGACTGACCAAATTTGCGTCGGCATATCCGCACACGCTATCGGGAGGTATGCAGCAGCGGGTTGCGATTGCCCGTGCCCTCGCCAATCAGCCGCGCGTGCTGTTGATGGACGAGCCGTTCGGAGCGCTGGATGCGCAGACCCGGGCGGTCATGCAGGACAATCTGCTCGAGCTCCGCGAGCGGATCAACGCAACAATCGTCTTCGTCACACACGACATCGACGAAGCGATCCTTCTCTCTGACCGTGTGCTGATCATGAGCGCGGGACCAGGCCGCATCCTCAAGGATCTGCAGGTGAGCCTGCCGCGACCGCGCTCCAGCGCCATCGTTGCGGAGGCTGCCTATCTCGCCCTCAAGCGGGATTGCCTTGATCTGATCCGCTCGGAAGGCCGCCGGGCCTTCGAGCAAATGGAAATCAAGGCGTAGGCGCCTGACGACAGCTCTGGCATGGCTCTTGAATGGTTTTCCTTGCGGCGGCAAGGGAGCGAGCAGATGTCAGCGGCAAGTCTCAGGAATACGACCGGCATCATGCTGGCGGGATCGGATGCTCTGGTCGGGTCGCTGCCCAGTTTGTTGGATCCGCTGTGTGAGGCTGACCGGCGTCGTATCCTCGCCATCGGCCGCGAGGAGGTCCTGCAGGCAGGCAAGCATGTCTGGCGGCAGGGCGACCTGCAGAACGGCATTTATCTGATCGAAGAGGGGCGTATTCGCAGCTACTACGCGGCTCCTTCCGGACGTGAGGTGACGCTGGCGTACTGGTTCGCCGGCAATTTCGTCGGCGGCCCGGATCTGTTCGGTACTGGTGCCCACGTATGGTCTTCGGTTGCGGTGGAGCGGAGCCAGGTGACGTTTTTGCCCGGCCCAGCCCTGCGCGCGCTGGCGCTTCAATCCGCCAGTATCGCGGTCGCGCTGCTGGATGCACTCGCCTTCAAGGCACGGTGCTACTCGGCGATGGCGCAAATGCTGGGGACCCGTTCGGTGACCGAGCGGTTGCATCGTCTGTTGGTCTTTCTCTCGAAGATCTACGGCTCGCAGCAAGGCCGTGAGATCGTGATCGGGATCCCGTTCACGCATGGTGATCTCGCCAACCTGATCGGCTCAACCCGCCAATGGGTTACTGTGCAGCTTTCCCGCATGCAGGCAAGGGGCGTCATCCGTTATCACCGAGGCCTGATTGTGATCCTCAATCTGCGCGCTCTCGATCTCGAAGTCGTCTAGAGCATGATCCGGAAAAGTGTGAAGCGGTTTTCCGAAAAGATCATGCTCAAACAAAGACCTAAAGCGCGATGATGATTCATCCTAATCTCATTGCGCTTTAGGACGCGGCCTTCGGATATACTTTTAGATCGAACAGTGCAGCCTTCGCATCGGGCAGCCATCGCTCGGCAAGGTCGAGAAGAGCATGGTCACGCCACGCAGGCGCCAGCAAAGTGATGCCCATCGGCATGCCGTTGCCGAGCGTTGCGTTGGGAACTGCAACCGCGCACAAGTCCACGAGATTGGCAAAATAGGAGTAATAGCCGAGGCGACTGTTGAGCGTGACAGGATCTTTCATCATCTCCGAGATTGTGAAGGGGCGTGGCGCCGTAGGCACCACCAGGACATCGATCTCCTCGAAAAGCGATTGGATCTGGCGTCGCAGCTTCAAGAGTCGATGTTGCGCGGCGAACGCATCTATTGCGGAAAACCGGGCAGCTGCGCCCAGCACGTTGCGGATGACGTCAAGCAGGTCTCCATGATCGATGTCCAGAAACTTGCTGATCGCCGCATGACGTTCGGCAATCCAGGGCCCTGAAAAGAGCATTTCGCCGGCTTCGGCGAAAGGCGCAAAGTCAATTTGCCTGGCTTGGCCTCCCAGTCCCGAAAGCCTCGTGCAGGCCTGCCTGTAAAGGTCATTGCATTCCGGCATGCCGAATGAATTCAGATGACCGACAGAGACCTGGCCGAACCGGAATTTGCGAGGAGATGGGGAGGACGAGGCAATCCGTTGACGGCTATAAGGATCGCTGTCGTCGAATCCTTCGATCAACCCGAGCAGAATTCGACCCTCGGCAATGGAATTGCAGAAGATCGAGGGACAATCGAGCGTCGGACAGTTCGGCACAAGGCCCCGGGATGAGACGAGGCCGACGGTTGGCTTGATCCCAATGATCCCATTGAAGCCTGCGGGAATCCGGCCCGAGCCGCCGGTATCTGTGCCGAGAGCGAAGGCAACATGGCCGGATGCTACGGCAGCAGCCGAACCGGAACTCGAACCGCCGGAGATATACAGATCGTTGGCCGCGCTGGAACAGGCGCCATAGGGGGAGCGGGTGCCGGACAGTCCGGTTGCGAACTGATCCAGGTTGGTTTTGCCAAGACAGATCGCACCTGCCGCCGTTAATCTCTCGACGCATCTGGCCGATTGCGCAGCCACATATTCGAATGACGGACAGGCTGCAGTCGTTGGCATGTCCTCGACGTCAATATTGTCCTTGACGCCGAATGGCACGCCAAGGAGCGGCAGGACTTCACCTTCCTCCGCTCGCCGCACAAGGGCATCAGCCTCGGCCAGCGCTTCTTCCATGGGCCGCACATAGATCCAGCAGTTGCGGCGCCGGTCCCGTTCGATGCGCTCATAGGCGGTTGTGATGATGGAGGCTAACTCGGCAGGCGAACGTAGAGGTCGGCTCTGCGCGGATAAGATAGCTTGCGGCACGGAATAAACTCCTGAGGGCATGACCGCACAAATATGAAGCCGCTACCCAGCAGTGAAAGCAACTAAGCGCCTCTGCCGCACCGGCGGCACTCGAACCTGCGACCACACTGTTATGAGCGGCGGGATATCGATCAGATTCGTTGATTTTCCTGCGCTTTTCGTGGAATTCGACCATGTTCGTTTGCGCTTCACTTGCGCATTCGCCAACGCACCAATTGGGTCAGGTCCGAGGGCAGGGGAGATAGGTGCGTGCTGACGATCAGCACTAGTTGCTGGAAACATGAGGCGCCACCCTCTCATCCCGCTCCGTGCAGCCCGGCTGGTCGAACTTGCTGCACCCATTGCTTGAGTTCGATCGCGTCAGCTGCGCTTTGGCGAGGCCTTTTTCTGGAGCGAAACAGGCGTGGTCCGCGGCGATGGCAGACTTCGGCCGATGAGGAGACTGCTCACGCTCTTAATCACTCTGTTGAACGTTCAGTAAAACCATTTGCTAAACATGCTTGGCGGCGATGGCCAACTTCTGGCTTGCCGGTTATCCAGGCGGCGGATTGCTCCGCGGCGCCAAATCGGCAATCGAATCTTCCGAAAATTTCGGGCGTTTTTGCTGCGCTGCGAACATCCCGCTTGCGCGCGCGAACGTCGCAAGTCTTTTCGCCAGGCTAGCGACAAAACCGGCTTGACGGCTTCCAAAATTTAGTAATACGTTTATTGGCATAAAAAACTAAACACTACGCATCGAGCCGATGTGTGGGAGGAGCCCAAGCCCTTCCGGACCCGTTTCCGGAAATGGTCGGTCTCGTTCTCCACTCATCGCTCCTCAAACTCGGTTTCAGGATCTTGGCGTCGTTCCGGCAGGGCGCGCGCTGAGCGGGTTAGGTGCTTCAACGATAGAGAGGAAACGGACATGCGAAGATTGAAATGGCTACGCAGTACGGCGGCGTCCGCGGTCCTTGCGACCGTTGCGCTTGGTGGCCTCGGTGGCGGCGAAGCCGCAGCCCAAAGCAAACAGCTCACACTTTGCTGGGCGGCATGGGATCCGGCCAATGCGCTGGTCGAGCTCGGCAAGGACTTTACCAAGCAATCCGGCATCGAGATGAAATACGAGTTCGTCCCGTGGACGAGCTATGCCGATCGCTTCCTCAACGAGCTCAACTCCCACGGCAAGCTCTGCGACCTGATCATCGGCGATAGCCAGTGGATCGGCGGCGCCGCCGAGAACAAGTGGTACGTCAAGCTCAACGATTTCTTCGACAAGGAGAAGATATCGATGGACGACTTCGTCCCGGCGACGGTCGTCGGCTACTCGCAGTGGCCGAAGAACTCGCCGAACTACTGGGCGCTGCCGGCTATGGCCGATGCGGTAGGCTGGACCTATCGCAAGGATTGGTTCTCGCGGCCAGAGATTCAGTCTGCCTTCAAGGCAAAGTACGGCCGCGACCTGGCGCCGCCGAAAACCTATGATGAGTTGAAGCAGATTGCGGAGTTCTTCCAGGGCCGCGAGATCGACGGCAAGAAGGTCTATGGCGCCTATATCTTCACCGAGCGCGGCTCGGAAGGCATCACCATGGGCGTGACCAACGTGCTCTACAATTACGGCTTCAGCTACGACAATCCAAAGAAGCCGTATCAGATGCAGGGCGTCGTCAATTCACCCGAGGCGGCCAAAGGGCTCGAGTTCTACAAGGAGCTCTACAAGTGCTGCACGGCGCCGGGTATGACCAACGCCTACATGCAGGAGGGGCTCGATGCCTTCAAGTCCGGCCAGGTGGCGATGCAGATGAACTGGTTCGCCTTCTTCCCCGGCCTCTACAAGGATCCGAATGTCGGCGGCGACAAGATCGGCTTCTTTGTCAATCCGGCCGGCCCGAATGGACACTTCACCCAGCTCGGTGGACAGGGCATCTCGGTGGTGGCGACCTCCGACCGCAAGGACGACGCGCTCGCCTACATCAAATGGTTCGCGCAGCCCGCTGTGCAGCAGAAATGGTGGCAGCTCGGCGGCTACTCGGCCCTGAAGGCGGTGGTCGACGCGCCCGACTTCCCGAAGAGCGCGGCGTTCGCGCCGCAATTCCTGGAGTCGATGGGAATCGTGAAGGACTTCTGGGCCGAGCCCTCCTACGCGCAGCTGTTACTCGACATGCAGAAGCGGGTGCACGACTACGTCGTCGCCGACAAGGGCACTGCGCAGCAGGCGCTCGATCTCCTGGTCAAGGATTGGACCAAGGTCTTCAAGGAGCAGGGCAAGCAGGTCGCGTCGCAATAGAGCATGATCCGGAAAAGTGTGCAGCGGTTTTCCGAAAAGATCACGCTCAAACAATAAAGCTAAAGCGCGTCTATCGCGCTTTAGGCGCGGCACTCGCATCAACTGAACCGGTTTCCCCGGGGGGTGTATCCCGGGGAAACCGAACCAGCCGTCCGATGGACCAGATGACGACGATCCTTCAACCTGATGATGCTACGATTGCCGGCATGAGCGAGCCCGCCAAATCTCGCGACGCACGGCGCGTGCGCGGCCTGTCGGACCGCACCATTGCGTGGCTGTTCGTTGCGCCGACGATCGCGCTGTTGCTGGCGATCAACATCTTTCCGCTGGTGTGGATGATCCGGCTGTCCTTCACCAGCCTCAACCTCAGCATGTCCTATCTGCCGCTGCGGTTCGTCGGGCTCGACAATTTCACAGACATCCTCACCGACGAGGACGTCTGGTTCCGGCTTCAGACGACGGCGCAATTCGTGATCTGGTCGGTGGCACTACAGGTGGTCATCGGCTATGGCCTGGCGCTGTTGATCAACCGCCAGTTTCGCGGCCACAGTTTCTGGACCACCATCATCCTGCTGCCGATGATGCTGTCGCCGGCGGTGGTCGGCAATTTCTGGACGCTGCTGTTGCAGCCGCAGATCGGCCCGTTCAACTACCTGATCAGCCTGTTCACGGGTGTGCCGCCGAGCTCGTTCAGCATGACCGGGCAGGTCTCGCTCGCACCCTGGACCATCGTGCTCGTCGACACCTGGATGTGGGCGCCCTATGTCATGCTGATCTGCCTCGCCGGGCTTCGCTCCATTCCTGACTACATCTATGAGGCGGCCGAAGTTGATCGCGCCTCGCCCTGGCGGCAGTTCTGGTCGATCACGCTGCCGATGACGATGCCGTTCGTGATGCTCGCGGTGCTGTTTCGTGCGATCGAGAACTTCAAGATGTTCGACATGGTGAACCTCCTGACATCGGGAGGGCCGGGGTCGACTACCGAGCTCGTGTCGATCACGCTGAAGCGCGCGGCATTCGAGAAATGGCGCACCGGCTATTCTAGCGCGCTCGCCATCATCCTGTTCGTGACCGTGTTCGGTGCCGCCAACATCTACGTCAAAGCGCTCAACAAGGTGAAGCAACGATGACCGCTGTCCTCACCAAGTCTACCGCTCACTCTATCGTCGAAGCCTCTCCGCGCGCAAAGGCTGTGGCTGGCGGTCTCGTCATCCTGTATGCGGTGATCACGATCCTGCCGCTGCTCTGGATCGTCGCCACCGCCTTCAAGTCGCAGAGCGACGCCATCGCCTATCCGCCGAAGGTGATCTTTCAGCCGACCCTCGAAGGTTACGTGAACCTGTTTACCGTGCGTACCCGCCAGACTCCAGATTTCATCGCCAAGCTGCCGCCGCCGGAGACGTGGTACGACAAGCTCGTACGACAGCGGGACATGGTCATTGCCGGACCGTCGAAGGTCGTGCCGCGCTTCGTCAACTCGCTGATCATCGGGTTCGGCTCGACGTTCCTCGCCGTCTTCCTCGGCACGCTCGCGGCCTATGCGTTCTCGCGCTTCCGCATTCCCCTGGCTGACGACCTCCTGTTCTTCATCCTCTCGACGCGCATGATGCCGCCCGTTGCGGTGGCGATCCCGATCTATCTGATGTACCGGCAGCTCAACCTGACAGACACCAGGCTCGGAATGATCCTGCTCTACACCGCCGTGAACGTCTCGCTCGCGGTCTGGCTGCTCAAGGGGTTCATCGACGAGATCCCGCGCGAGTACGAGGAGGCCGCTCTCGTCGATGGCTACACGCGGCTTCAGGCCCTGCGCAAGGTGGTGCTGCCGCAGGCGGTCACAGGAATCGCGGCAACCGCAATCTTCTGCCTGATCTTCTCGTGGAACGAGTACGCCTTCGCGGTTCTCCTGACCAGCGGCGAGGCGCAGACCATGCCGCCCTTCATTCCCTTCATCATCGGCGAGGGCGGGCAGGATTGGCCGGCCGTGGCTGCCGCGACCACGCTGTTCGTCGTCCCGATCGTCCTCTTCACCGTGTTGCTACGCAAGCATCTGTTGCGCGGAATCACCTTCGGAGCTGTGCGCAAATGAGGAGCTCTGCGGCTGCCAAGAGCGGAATGTCTCGCTGGTTCCGTCGCGGGCCTTGGGAGGCTGGCGCGATGACCCTGATCGGAGGCGGCATCATCATGCTGGTGCAGCCGTGGTCGATCGATCTGTACAGCTATTCCTTCGTGACGGTCCTCGCCGGCACGGTCGGCTACGTCATCGTCAGCCATTTTCCGGAATAGGACGGCAGCCATGGCCCAAATCCGCGTCGAAAACCTGCGCAAGTCGTTCGATCAGTTCACTGCCGTTGAAGGCTCGAACTTCACCATCGACGACGGCACCTTCTTTGCGATGCTCGGACCCTCCGGCTGCGGCAAGACCACCACACTGCGCATGATTGCGGGCCTCGAGCTGCCGACCGAAGGCAAGATCCTGCTCGACGGCGAGGATGTGACCTTGCGCCGCGCCGCTGCCCGCGACATCGCCTTCGTCTTCCAGCTTTTCGCGCTCTATCCGCACATGAATGTCGCGGGGAATATCGGCTTTCCCCTGAAGTGCCAGGGCATGGGCCGGCGCGAGGTTCGCGAGCGGGTGCAGGAGACCGCGCGGCTGCTGCGGATCGAGCATCTCCTGTCGAGCAAGACGTCGAAACTCTCGGGCGGCGACCGGCAGCGGGTCGCGCTGGGCCGCGCCATGGTCAGGCGGCCGAAGGCCTTCCTGATGGACGAGCCGCTGGGCGCGCTCGACGCCGAGTTTCGGCATCTGATGTGCGGCGAGCTTCGGGATCTGCATGACCGCATCGGCGCGACCACCGTCTACGTGACGCATGACCAGCTCGAGGCGATGTCAATGGCGGATCAGATTGCCGTCATGAACAAGGGACGCGTCGAGCAGATCGGCTCGCCACAAGAGGTCTATGACCGGCCCGCCAGTATGTTCGTGGCCGATTTCATCGGCTCGCCGCCGATGAACTTCCTGCGGTTTGAAAGCGGCCTGCGGTCCGGCGATCGGGCTGTCGCCTTTCATAGCGTCAGCGTCGAAGTCCCGGAGATCCGCGAGGATCACACGAGCGCACCGCTGGCGCTCGGGATACGTCCTGAGCACATTCGCTTTGCCGACGCGGCACCTGTCCGCGGCGAGGTGTTCGGCGCCGAATATCTCGGCACCACGCAGATCGTCACCGTTGACACGGCGCATGGACGCGTCGCGGCGCGGCTGCCCTCCAGCGCGTCGGTGCGGATCGGCGAGACGGTAGGTCTTGAATTCCACTCCGAGAGACTCGCGCTGTTCGATGTCGGCAGCGGATTGGCTATTCGGACCGCCAATGAAGGGATCGCGCGCCGTGGCTGACGTCATCCTGCGCAACATCAGCAAGCGTTTCGGCGCGATCGAGGCAGTACGCGAGCTTTCGCTGGCGGTGAATGATGGAGAATTCCTGGTCCTGCTCGGGCCGAGCGGTGCCGGAAAAACCACGACGTTGCGGCTGATCACCGGGCTCGAGACCCCCGACGCCGGCTCGGTCATGATCGACGGCCGCGACGTGACGCACGATCCGCCAGGATCACGCGATATAGCCTTTGTGTTCCAGCAATATTCGCTGTATCCGCACCTCACGGTTTATGACAATCTGGCGTTTCCGTTGCGCTCCCCCGCGCGGCGCGTGCCGGAGCCAATTATCCGCAAGCGCGTCGAGCAGACGGCGGAGCTGCTGCATATCGCAAGCAAGCTGAACAACCGTGCAACCCGCCTGTCCGGCGGCGAAATGCAGCGGGTGGCCATCGGTCGCGCGCTGGTTCGCGATCCCTCGATCTATCTGATGGACGAGCCGCTGTCGTCGCTGGATGCGAAGCTCCGAGCGGAGCTTCGTCTCGAGCTCAAGCGGATCCAGCTCGAGCTTGGCGCGACCATCCTTTACGTGACTCACGATCAGGTGGAGGCCATGACCATGGCGTCCCGCATCGGGGTGATCAAGGATGGCCGGCTTCTTCAACTTGGCACGCCGCGGGAGATCTATGAAAGTCCCTCCAGCAGCTATGTCGCCTCGCGCCTCGGCACGCCCCAGATCAACTTCCTTCCGGCCCGTCTCCTGTCCGACGTACCGGTTCCGCCGGGAACGGAGACGGTCGGTATCCGAACCGAGCATCTGCAAATCGGTGCGCGCAATGGGGGACGGATGGTCGGCCGCGTGCATCGCGTCGAGCACCTCGGCGAGCAGAATCACGTTCACCTGGACTATAAGGGTGAGATGCTGGTGACGCTTGCGGATCCGCATCAGCCGCTGCATGCCGGCCAGGAGGTCGAACTGCACCTGGTGCATCCGCTTTGTTTCGATCGCGCGGGGCAACGCATCCCTGCGATGCTTCACTAGAGGATCAACGCGATGTCGCTTCAACCCGAGACCTTCAAGTCGCTGGTCAAGGTGGCCGCAGAGCAGGTCATCGCCAGTGCGCCGGAACTCACGACCCTGGATCAGGCGATCGGTGACGGCGACCATGGCACGAACATGAAACGCGGCTTTGAGGCCGTGCTCGGCAAGCTCGATGCCATCTCGGCGCAGCCGCTGGACGAGGCGCTGAAGATGATCGGCAAGACCCTGGTGATGACCGTCGGCGGCGCGTCCGGGCCGCTTTATGGCAGCTTCTTTCTCGCCGCGGGCGAAGCACTCTCGCACGACAAGCACCTGCCGGACGATCTCGCGGATGTCTTCGGTAGCGGCGTGAACGCGGTCAGCGCGCGCGGCCGCTCGCAGGCGGGCGAGAAGACGATGCTCGACGTGCTCGTTCCCGTCCTGGAGACGCTGAAGATGGCGGCCGGCCAGCCGGATCTGATCGCGCAGGTCCGCACCACCGCGGCCGCAGCGGTCGAGCGGACCGCGCCGATGCAGGCCACCAAGGGGCGGGCGTCGTTCCTCGGACCGCGCAGCGTCGGACATATCGATCCCGGCGCGCGTTCGAGCTGCGTACTCGTGCAGGCGGTGTGCGCGAGTCTGGAGGGACGGCAATGACCGACACCGTGGGTATCGTGATCGTCTCGCATTCGAAGGACATCGCCAAGGGCACCGCCGACATGGTGCGTCAGATGGTCGGCAGCGAGGTCAAGGTGGCCTTCTGCGGCGGCAATCCCGATGGCGGACTTGGCACCAGCGTTTCCCTGATCATCGACGCCATCAACGATGCCTGGTCCGCGAAGGGCGTCGCGATCCTCGTCGATCTTGGCGGTGCCGAGACCAACAGCGAGATGGCGGTCGAAATGCTGGAGCCTGCGCGGCGCGATCTCGTTGTCGTATGCAACGCGCCGATCGTGGAGGGTGCAGTGATGGCGGCGACCGAGGCGGCAGGCGGCAGCTCGCTGGCCCAGGTCAAGGCCGTGGCCGAGGAACTCTCTGCCGACTGACATGTCGGCGAAGCGATGATGGAAGATGAGCATGCTGGACAAAGCGGACGGACAGATTTTCACCGGCAATGTGCGGCTGGTGCACGCGGTGGGCATGCATGCGCGCCCGGCGGTCAAGCTGACCAAGCTTGCCAAGAAGTTCCAGGCGCAGATTTCCGTGCGGGTCGCAGGCGCGGCCGAGTGGATCAACGCCAAGAGCGTGGTCAAGATCATGGCGATGCGCGCGGCTCATGGCAGCACGATCGAGATCAGGGCGTCAGGCAGTGACGCAGAGGTCGCCGTCGCCGCGCTGGTCGATCTGATTGCAAGCGATTTTCCGGACGGGGCTTAGCAGTATGCAGGGTGGCGCGACAGGGCTGGCCTACCGCGGCAGGACCGCCTCGATCGGTTTTGCCCATGGTCCGTTCGTCCGGGTCGACGCTGATACGAACGGCGAGCGTGTCGCGGGCAACCTGGCCGAAGAAGCACTTGCCCTTCGTGCCGCGATCGACACGGCAAGCGGACAGATCGCGGATTTGGCCGGAATCGCCGGCGGCGAGGCGGCGCAAATTCTCGAATTCCAGGTCGCGCTGCTGGAGGACGAGGATTTCATCGAGGCTATTTTCACGTCGATCGGCGAAGGGGATGCGGCTGACGTGGCATGGCGTTCGGCGCTCGACACGCAGATCGCGGACTACAATTCGGCGGCGGACGAATATTTGAAGGCGCGTTCCTCGGACCTTGCGGACCTGCGCGACCGCGTGATCAACATTCTGCGGGGAGGCGAGGGCCACGCTCTGAAAATTCCGAGCGGCGCCGTCGTCTGCGCCGACGATCTGCCGCCGTCGCGGTTCCTGGAGATCGACTGGACCAGCGGTGGCGGTCTGGCGCTGTTGCGCGGCAGTCCCACGAGCCACGTCGCGATGCTGGCGCGTGCACGGGGCATCCCCATGGTCGTGCAACTCGGCGCAATTCCGGACATCGGAGCGACCGCGTTGCTTGACGGCGAAGGCGCCACGCTCGAGCTCGATCCCAGCGCCGAGCAGGTCCGCCTGTTCGAGAGCCGGCGTGAAAGCCATCGCAAGAGCAGGGCGTCCGCGCGCGCGATCCTGCGACGGCCCACCGCATCGTGGCGCGGCGAGCGGATCAAGCTCTTCATCAATATCCAAGGCGTCGACGATCTTGAGCACGCCGACGCGCAATATGCCGATGGCATCGGCCTCATGCGCACCGAGTTTCTGCTGACGGGCGGGGGCGGCCTGCCCGACGAGCAGACGCAGTTTCAGGCCTACGATGCGGTGTTGCGTTGGGCCGACCGGCGCCCGGTCACCATTCGCACGTTTGACGCGGGCGGCGACAAGCCGGTGCCGGGGTTCACGCTGGACGGCGAAGCCAATCCCTTCCTCGGGGTTCGGGGCTTGCGGCTTTGCCTGGCCCGGCCCGAGATCTTTGCCATTCAGCTCCGCGCGCTGGCCCGTGCCGCAGTGCGTGGAAACCTCAAGGTTATGTTTCCGATGGTCACATCGGCGGACGAGCTCGAGGCAGGGCGGAAGCTGTTCGCCGAAGTCGTGCGGAACTTGCAGGCGGACGGCATTGCCGCGATGCTTCCCGAGCTGGGAATCATGGTCGAAGTCCCGGCGGCGGCCCTGGCGATTGCGAGCTTCAAGTCCGCCTTCTTCTCGATCGGATCGAACGATCTCGCGCAGTATGTCCTTGCCTGCGATCGTTCCAATGGAGCGCTCGCCCCCTTGATGGACCCGCTGCATCCGGCCGTGCTCGAACTGATCGCAAGGACCGCCGCGCACGGGCGGCGCGCCGCGGTGAGCGTCAGCCTGTGCGGTGACATGGCGAGCGATCCGCGCTGTCTGCCAGCATTGCTGAACTGCGGCTTGCGCGAGCTCTCCGTGAATGCTTCGGCGCTCGCGCAGATCAAGCAGGCGATCGACCGGCTGAGCAGCGGAGGTAGCCTTGGCTGATACGGCAATCGATGAACCGGCGGAAGCCGGCGCCGTTGCGGTTTACAAGCGCATCTTCAAGGAAGTGCTGGAGAGCCGCCCGTCGGGCATGCGGCTGCGTCTGGCGCATGCCATGGGCAAGAATCGCAGCTTCGTGAGCCAGATCAGCAATCCCGCCTATCCGGTGCCGATCCCCGTGCAGCATCTCAACACGATTTTCGATGTCTGCCACTTCCCGCCGCAGGCCAAGGCCGCCTTTCTGCGTGCCTACGCCCGCGCGCATCCGCGCCGGATCGGCCGCCTGACCGAAGGCGCGCATGAGCGGACCCTGACGCTGCACTTGCCGGATCTCGGCAGTGCGAAACGGAACGCCGAACTCGATGCGCTGCTCCAGGAATTCGCGCGGCGCTTGATTGCTATCATGCGGGAAAAATAGGCCCGAGGCCAAAGCGAGGAAAGCGGGGAGGAGACAATGAAAAAATTCATCAATTCGGTCGACGGCATGCTCGCAGAAAGCCTCGACGGGCTTGCGGCCGCGCATGCCGATCTCGTTGCGCTTGGGCCGGAGCGGAAATTCGTGCGGCGCCGTGAGCTGAACCCGAAGAAGGTCGCACTCGTTTCGGGCGGCGGCAGCGGGCATGAGCCGCTGCATGCGGGCTTCGTCGGCTATGGCATGCTCGACGCCGCCTGTCCAGGACAGGTCTTCACGTCGCCGACGCCGGACCAGATCGTCGAGGCCGCCCAGGCGGTTGTCGGTGAAGCCGGCGTTCTGTTCATCGTGAAGAACTATGCAGGCGACCGCATGAATTTCGAGATGGCCGTCGAGATCGCCGAAGGTCGCACTGCCACCATCGTGACCGACGACGACGTCGCGGTCGAGAACTCGACCCACAGCATCGGGCGCCGCGGCGTGGCAGGCACATTGATCGTCGAGAAGATCGTCGGCGCGGCTGCCGAGAAGGGCGTCGATCTCAAAGGCTGCGTTGCGCTCGGCGAGCGCGTTAACGCGCGCACGCGTTCGATGGGCGTTGCGCTGACGAGCTGCACGGTGCCTGCCGCAGGCACGCCAACCTTTTCGCTCGGCGAGGACGAGATGGAGGTTGGTGTCGGCATTCACGGTGAACCCGGACGCCGCCGCGTCAAGCTGGAGCGGGCAGACGCGATCGCGGACGAGATGACGACGGCGATCGCGCAAGATCTCGACGCGCGCGACGGGGCCGAGGCCCTCCTGCTCGTCAACGGATTTGGCGGAACGCCAACGATCGAGCTCTATCTGATGTACAACGCGGCGCGCCGGATGCTCGAGAAGCGCGGCTTGCGCATCGCTCGTTCGCTGGTCGGCAGCTTCGTCACCTCGTTGGACATGGCCGGGTGCTCGCTCACCGTCAGCCTGCTGGATGCTGAGACGTCCGCGCTCTGGGACCATCCCGTGCGTACGGCGGCATTGAAATGGTAACCGCGGTTGTGAGCGGCAGGTGATCGCTTTCGCGCCGGCGAAGGATCAACTGGGCAAGTTTACCGCCGAAGTTGACAGTGCGCGATGTTTTCGCTGCATGTCGTCCGAATGCAGACTTGATAACCCGCTAGCGCTATTGGTGGGCCCGGCAGGGCTCGAACCTGCAACCAGATCATTATGAACGGCGGGACAAACGCCCGTCGTGTGCAGCCCATTTGAACCTTCGTCCAATGTGAACGGGCTGCTCACTCTTTGTTGATGTGTTGGACTATCACTGCGGCGGCCGGACTAAGCTCCCTCTAGTAGCAGCAATCTTGATCAGTCTTGTTTTCTTTGCCGGCTGCCGTGTTCAATCCGATTGCGCAGAAGTAAATTCTTGAGGATGATGCCGCGAACGAAGCAGCCAAGAGCTCGGCGCTTAGTGGTAAAGGCGCTTCGGATTCCGGCCACATGTGCAGAAGCGGCGGTCTTTTCCACTACGTCGAGACTCCGAACAGCTTGCGCACTGCCGGCAGCCACTCGCCGGTCATCGTGAACTCAAGCCCGAGCCGCGCTCCGCAGGCGATCGCCAACATCGTCACAGGGGCCGAGATCGCAAGTGTCGAGAACGCGCTCAGGCCCTGACCGATGGTGCATCCCATCGACATGATGCCGCCAACGCCCATCAACAGCGCCCCGGTCATGTGACGCTTCAATTCGCGGGCGTCGTCGCAGGCCTCCCAGCGGAAGCCGCGCGCGAGCATCGCCGCGGCAAACGAGCCTGCGACGACGCCGGCGACCGAGCCGATGCCAAAGTTCAGACGTGCGCCAGAGAAGGTCGCGACGTAGAGGATGATGTCGCCGAGCGGGGCCACGAAGGTGAGCGAGGAGACCCGCACGGGATCGAACTCGTCGTCCGCAAGCCACCCGGTCGCGAACCAGCCGAATGCGATCGCGGCGCCGACGGCGAGGCCGGAGGCCAGGAGCCGCGGCGAGCGGATCAGTCGGCCGTCCGCAAGTGCCCAGATGGCAAGGGCGGCGGCAATCGCTACGGTGAGGATCGCGCGCGCCGTGCTGCCTGCGCCGAGCAGCGAGGTCAGCGTCTGGTTGCTGCCCTCGGGAAGCCGCAGCGACAATGGTTCGATCAGGGCCACGCGCAACATGCCGGCAATGCCGCGCATGGTCGCGAGTGCCGACAGGCCGAGAACGAGAAAGACCACAATGGCGCGGAGATCACCGCCGCCGACGCGCACCAGCGTGCCGAAGCCGCAGGTGCCGACCAGCGCCATGCCGACGCCGAACATCAGCCCGCCGATGATCGCGCCGCCCAGGCCGATCGATGCCGTCAGATAAATCGACCGCGACAGATCGACGACGCCGAACTCGGCGAGCGCTTGCGTAGCCAGCAGCGCCACGGCCGCAGCCAGCGCGAAGGATTTCAGTCGGCGACAATCCGATCCGAAGAACGCGTCCTCGAGCATCGCGAGCGTGCAAAAGCGACCCGCGCGGCCGGCAACGCCGAGCACGGCGCCGCCGGCAAGTCCGCATGCAAACGCTATGGTCGATGGGCTCAGCATTCCTCCCGCATGATGTTCGTTCTGTCTCGCGGGCAGTCTGCGCCGGAGGAGTGCGAAAATCCAGCGCGGAAAATTACCGGCGGCGGCGCCGCACAGGCTCGCAGAACACGTCGTAGACGGCGGTGAGAATCTTGCGGACGTCCTCGTTGGCGAGACTGTAGTAGATCGCCTTACCGTCGCGGCGTGTGGTGACCAGCCGGTCGAGCCTGAGCCGCGCGAGTTGCTGGGAGACGGTCGACTGCCGTTCGCCGAGGAACTGCTCGAGCTCGGTTACGGATTTCTCGCCTTCGGCGAGGATGCACAGCAGGAGCAAGCGGGACTCGTGCGACAAGGCCTTCAGCATGTCGCTCGCCTCGCGCGCCTTCTCGATCATCTGCTCGAGCTCGGCCGATCCCTCGATCTCCTTCAGCTTTGGCAATGGCATCGTGTCAGATTCCTCAAAGACGTCTGTGATCACGACCCGCCGGGCGTCGATCCTGAACGGGTCAGGATCCGGTCCAGCAGGCCAAAGAAGAAGGCATCACCCGGATAGCCGCGGATGCGGCCGAGCTCCCGGCCCTCTTTTACCACGACGAAGGTCGGCGTGAAGGCGCCCGGATCGATTCCGGCGAGATCGGCGGGCAGGGGGCTCTTCAGGTCGACGCGGCGCAGCGGCGCGGCTTGGCCCTCCTCGGTCTTCGCGTAGATCGGCGCGATTTCGGCATTGAAGCGCGCACACCACACGCAGCCGGCCCGCTCGAACATGACGAGCTCGGCCGCGCGCGATCCGGTTGCGGACAGCGCGAGCGCGACGGCGAGCGATGCGATGATTCGGTTCATCCCGTGTAACGGACCTCTGGACTTCTTTGGCTCTTTATATCATTAAATTCGCATATGTGATAGGGATGAGGTGACATGGCCTTGGACGTCACGCTGGGTGCGGCCTTCATCGCGGGCCTGTTGTCGTTTCTGTCGCCCTGTATCCTGCCCCTGGTTCCGCCCTTCCTCTGCTACATGGCCGGAGTGTCGGTCACGGATCTGTCGGACGCTCGGCCCGATCTGCGGCCGCGTATCCTGGTCTCCGCCTTGGCCTTCGTGGCCGGCTTCTCCCTGGTCTTCGTCGCGCTCGGCTCGACCGCCTCGATCGCGGGGCGCTTCATCTCCGCGCATCTGTCGACGCTCGGCATGATCGCGGGCGGCCTGATCATCGTCATGGGCCTGCATTTTCTAGGGCTGCTCAGGATTCCGCTGTTCTATCGCAGCGCGGCCGTGCAGGTCGACAGCCGGCCGGCCGGGCTGGCGGGGGCCTTCGTCATGGGGCTGGCATTCGCGTTCGGCTGGACGCCCTGCGCAGGCCCCATTCTCGCCGCGGTCTTGCTAATGGCAGGCTCGGAGGACACCACGGGACGAGGGGCGCTGCTACTCCTCGCTTATTCGGTCGGGACCGGCATTCCGTTCCTGATTGCGGCCGCCTTCACCGGCAGGTTCATTGCCGCGCTTGGCCGTGCTCGTCGACATCTTGGCCTTGTCGAGAAGACGATGGGCGTCTTTCTGGTCGCGACTGGCCTGATGTTTTTGACCGGGTCGATGCCCACGGTTTCGGAATGGTTGCTGGAGCGATTCCCCGGGCTTACCAGCATCGGGTGATTCTTAACCGTAGCGGAAGTCGAGCAGCTGGGCGTAGGACTGCAGCTCGATCAGGTAACGATGCACGAGCGGCCCATCGCCGGCCATCGCTGCATGCGCAATCTCGCCGCTGCTCGCGATCGCGCCGTCAATGAGGCGGCGGAACTCGCTCCTCTCCGCCGTCTCGGGGCTTGCCCATTCGTTGCAGCGCTGCAGGCGATCGCGGAATGCGCTTGCCGCTGCAACCGTCTCCTCGGCGTTGGCTTGCGCGGGCTGCTCGCCGTATCGCGTGGCGGCCGCGCGCAGCTTTTCCAAGGCCGGCGCAATCTCGAAGACGCAGTCGCCGAGATCGTAGAGGCCCGCATGACGCCTCAGCTCATGAAAGGACTGGCGGAGCGCAAGCAGCTCGCGGGCCGCGGCGACATTCTCTCCGCTGTCCAGCGCGCGTGTCGCTGCTGCAAGCCGTTCGCGCCCCCGGTCGAGAAAATCCGACACCGCGGCCGGCGCGTAACCGGGCAGGGCACTTGACGCGTTTGGCGCGAGCTGTTTCCACGCGGCCACCGCCTCGTCAGTCTCCATCTGGGCCAGTGCGATGTTTCCGGTGCGCGCATAGCTCGCCGCCGTGCGCAGATTGGCCATGATGGGTCCCATCGCCGCTGCGAAATCAGCAGATTTGCCGGCCTCGGCGCCGAGAACGAGCGCGGTCGAAGCCAGCCATGCCAAAAGGGCGATGATGCAGCGCAAGACCGGAAATCCTTGTCACATTCGTGTATTTGAATATCATAATGAAAATGACCGATACGCAAGATCCTCCAAAGCACAAATCCCTGATGTCGCTTCGCGCGCCAACCCGGCGCGGCCTTCTCGCCTTGCTGTCGGGCGCAGTCCTTGCCGCGGGCCGCGGCACGGCGGGGGCCGAGCCGGCGCTCGGGGAGGACGGGCTCTATCATGAGCCGTGGTTTTTGCAGAGCTTCCTCGATCTGCGCGAGGATATCGACGGCGCTGCTGCTGGCGGCAAGCGCCTCGCCATCATGTGGGAGCTGCGCGGCTGTCCCTATTGCCGCGAGACGCATCTGGTGAACTTTGCCGATGCCGACATCACCAAATACATCCGCGACAATTTCGAGATCTTGCAGCTCAATCTGATCGGCTCCCGTAAGGTTACGGATGTCGATGGCCAGGAATTATCCGAGAAGGATCTCGCCCAGAAGTACGGGATCAGGTTCACCCCGACGTTTCAGTTCTTCCCGCCGACGTCGGCCGGTATCGAAGCAAAAGAGCCGATGGCGCGGGAGGTGGCGCGGGCGCCGGGCTATCTCAACCCGCCGCATTTCCTTTCGATGTTTCGTTTCGTGCGGGAGCGGGCCTATGAGCGCGGCTCGTTCCGGGATTTTCTGGTCGCAAACGGCTAGCTGACAGCGGTTGGCGAATTCCGCTTGACGCCGCCATATATATGAACATATCATAATAACTGAATTTGATGGATCGTGAGTCCATCGCAATCAAAGGCGGGGCGTCACCTCGCCAAAGGGTAGGGAACATGCGGCGCTCGCTTGCGGCTGCGTTTGCACTGTGTCTGTCGGTCGGAGGCGCTTACGCGCAGGAGCCGGTCAAGGAGCCGATCAAGCTCGATGTGATCAACGACTCGCTTCCGAAGTCGTTGACCGGCACGCCCGGCAATGCCGAGGCCGGCAAGAAGGTGTTTTTGACGCGCACGCTGGGCAACTGTCTGGCCTGCCATCAGATCACCAACCTGAAGTCCGAAGAGTTCCACGGCGAGTTCGGTCCGTCGCTCGACGGGGTGGCCGGCCGCTATACCGAGGCGCAACTGCGCCTCATCGTCGCCGACCCCAAGCGCATCTTCACCAACACGGTCATGCCGGCGTTCTTCAAGAACGATGGCTTGAGCCGGGTGCGCCCGGAATTCGTCGGCAAGTCGATTCTGACGGCCGCGCAGGTCGAGGACGTCATCGCTTTTCTCAAGACGCTGAACTGACGGCGAGGAGGATCAGGAATGAAAGCCATCAATCGACGGCAGGCTTTTGCGCTCGGGGGCGGCTTCGTCATGCTGACCCTGATGCCCATGGCGGCCGATGCCGAAGTGACGAACGACGCGGCGAAGTGGATCGAGAAGTTCACCGACGGCAAGACGCCTGCCAAGGGCAAGATCTCGCTAGATCTGCCGGAGATCGCGGAGAACGGCAACACCGTGCCGCTGTCGATCAACATCGAGAGCCCGATGACCGCGGAGTCCTACGTCAAGGACGTCATGATCATCGCGGACGGCAACCCGAACGCCGGCGTCGCGACGCTGTCCTTCACGCTGCTGTCGGGCAAAGCGGAAGCCTCGATCCGGATCCGGCTCGCGACCACGCAGAACGTGGTTGCGATCGCGAAGATGAGCGACGGTTCGCTGTTCATGGAGCAGAAGACCGTCAAGGTCACCATCGGCGGCTGCGGCGGCTAAGGGCTCAGGAGAGGAAAGATGGCAGACAAACCGCGCATCAAGCTTCCCAAGGAAGCGGCCAAGGGCGAGGTCATCCAGATCAAGACCCTGGTTTCGCATGTCATGGAATCGGGCCAGCGCAAGGACGCGCAGGGCAAGACCATTCCGCGCAAGATCATCAACAAGTTCGCCTGCGAGTTCAACGGCAAGCCGGTGTTCTCCTGCGCGCTGGAGCCCGCGATCTCGGCCAATCCCTACATCCAGTTCGACGCTAAGGTCGACGAGGCCGGAACGTTCAAATTCTCCTGGACGGACGACGACGGCAGCGTGATCACGGCCGAAGAGAAGATCGCGCTCAAGGCATGATGCGTATCGCGCATTGAGGAGGCTCGGATGGCGCCACGATATGTTGGGTTAGCCGCTGCGTTCGTGGCCGCCGCATCGGTTGCGACGGTCGCCTTCGCGCAGGACGCCGAGCGCAAGGGCATCGCGGCCCCGCCCGGCCACGTCTTCAAGACGATCATCTCCGGCTATGAATTCCGCAGCAAGGAGACGCGTGCGTTGCAGGACGACGATCTCGAAAATCCCGGCTTTCTGGCCGTGGAGCGAGCTGCGGATGTCTGGAAGAAAGTCGAGGGCGCCGCGGGCAAGTCCTGCATGAGCTGCCACGAGCAGGCCGAGACGAGCATGAAGGGCGTCGGCGCCGCCATGCCGAAATGGGACGACAAGCTGCAGAAGCCGGTCAATCTCGAGCAGCGCATCAACATCTGCCGCACCGAGCACATGAAGGCGGAGCCCTGGAAATTCAAATCCCAGGAACTGACCGACATGACCACGTTCGTGCGCTACCAATCGCACGGCATGAAGGTCGCAGTGAAGACCGACGGTCCGATGTCACCCTGGTTCGAGCGCGGCAAGCAGATCTACTACACGCGCTACGGCCAGCTCGATCTCGCCTGCGAGTCCTGCCACGAGCGCAACAATGGCAAGTTCATGCGTGCCGACTTCCTGAGCCAGGGTCAGACCAACGGCTTTCCGACCTATCGGCTGCGCGACCAGCGCCTGGTGCCGCTGCATGAGCGTTTCGAAGGTTGCATGTTCGACGTGCGCGCAGAGCCCTTCAAGCCTCTGTCGGATGAGTTCCTTGCGCTCGAGCTTTACGTCGCCTGGCGCGGCATCGGGCTGCCGGTCGAAACGCCGTCCGTGCGCAACTGAAACTATGAGCGTCTAGGAGCATTGCGCATGATCTCTCGCCGCGAGTTCATTCAGGTTGCTGCGGCAACGGCGGCACTCTCGACCGGTTTCGGCTCGGGCCTGACTCGGGCGGTCGCCCAGCAGCGCCTGACCCAGAAGGAATTGCTGGCCTTCGAGCCGCTCGGCAACGTCACGCTGGTGCATGTGACCGACATTCACGGTCAGCTCATGCCGCTCTATTTCCGCGAGCCTTCCACCAATCTCGGCGTGGGCGAGGCAAAGGGCCTCCCGCCGCACGTCACCGGCAAGGAATTCCTCGCGCGCTTCGGCATCGCGCCCGGCTCGTCGGCGGCCTACGCGCTGACCTCGGAGGATTTCGAGGCGCTGGCCAAGAGCTACGGCCGGATCGGCGGCCTCGACCGCGCTGCGACGGTGATCAAGGCCATTCGCGCCGAGCGCGGCGACAAGGTCGCGCTGCTCGACGGCGGCGACACCTGGCAGGGATCGTGGTCGTCGCTGAAGACGCGCGGCCAGGACATGATCGACTGCATGGCGCTGCTCAAACCGGACGCCATGACCGGGCATTGGGAATTCACCTACGGCACCGAGCGCGTCAAGCAGGCGATCGAAGGCCTCGGCTTCCCATTCCTCGGCCTCAACATCCGCGATACCGAATGGAACGAGGCGGCCTTCGACGCCTCGACCATGATCGAGCGCGGTGGCGTCAAGATTGCCGTGCTGGGCCAGGCCTTTCCGTATACGCCGGTCGCCAATCCGCGCTGGATGATTCCGAACTGGTCGTTCGGCGTGCGCGAGGAGGACGTGCAGGCGCAGGTCGACAAGGCGCGCAAGGGCGGCGCGCAGCTTGTCGTGCTGCTCTCGCACAACGGCTTTGACGTCGACCGCAAGCTTGCCAGCCGCGTCAAGGGCATCGACGTCATTCTGACCGGTCACACCCATGACGCGCTGCCTGAGGCGGTGAGGGTCGGCAAGACGCTGTTGATCGCTTCGGGTTCGTCCGGCAAGTTCGTGTCGCGGCTCGACCTCGACGTCCGCGACGGCGAGGTCAAGGCCTACCGTTACAAGCTCATTCCTCTGTTTTCCGACGTCATCGCGCCGGATGCCGAGATGGCCGCGAAGATCGCCGAGGTTCGCAAGCCCTTCGCGTCGGAGCTATCGAAGGTGCTCGGCAAGACCGACTCGCTGCTGTATCGGCGGGGCAACTTCAACGGCACCTTTGACGACCTGATCTGCCAGGCGCTGATGCAGGAGCGCGACGCGGAGATCGCGCTTTCGCCCGGCTTTCGCTGGGGCACCAGCGTGCTGCCGGGACAGGACATCACCTTCGAGGACGTCACCAACGCGACCGCGATCACCTATCCGGCGGTCTACCGCATGGGAATGACGGGCTCGCGCCTGAAGGAGATCATCGAGGACGTCGCCGACAATCTCTTCAATGTCGATCCCTATTATCAGCAGGGCGGCGACATGGTGCGGATCGGCGGGCTGTCCTACGCGATCGATATCGCGAAGCCGCAAGGCAGCCGCATCTCGGACATGCAACTGGTCAAGACCGGCGCGCCGATTGATCCCAACAGAGAGTATCAGGTCGCTGGCTGGGCCAGTGTCAACGAAGGAACCGAGGGGCTGCCGATCTGGGAGGTCGTCGCCAACTATTTGACCCGACAGAAGACGGTTCGCCTCGAACCGAACAGAGCTGTCAAAGTCACCGGAGCGTAAGAAGCGATGTCGAAGATGGACAGTCCCCGGCAATCCCGACGCAGTTTCCTGGCCGCTAGCGCCGGCGTTGCGGCATCGATACTCGCCAAGCCCACCTTTGCCGGCGGCGGCAATCCGGCCAACCAGCCGCCGAATGTGCCCGAATGGACCAAGGCGCTCGGCGAGGGCGTCGCCGTGCGCCCGTATGGCAAGCCGTCGAAGTTCGAGAAGGATGTCGTTCGGCGCGATGTCGAATGGCTGACCGCCTCGCGCGAATCGTCCGTGAGCTTCACGCCGCTGCATGAGCTCGAAGGCATCATCACGCCCAACGGCCTCTGCTTCGAGCGGCATCATGGCGGGATCGCCGAAATCGATCCGGCCGACCATCGTCTGATGATCCATGGTCTGGTGGAACGTCCGCTGATCCTCACGCTGGAAGAGCTGAAGCGCTATCCGCGCGTCAATCGCATCCACTTCATGGAATGCGCGGCGAATTCGGGCATGGAGTGGCGCGGCGCGCAGCTCAATGGCTGCCAGTTCACCCACGGCATGATCCACTGCGTGCAGTATACCGGCGTGTCGCTACGCACGCTGCTGGAGGAGGCCGGGGTCAAGACCAACGGCAAATGGCTGCTGATCGAGGGCGCCGATGCGGCTGCGATGGATCGCAGCCTGCCGATCGAGAAGGCGCTCGACGACTGCATCATCGCCTACAAGATGAACGGCGAGGCGCTCTACCCCGAGCAGGGCTATCCGATGCGGCTCGTGGTGCCAGGCTGGCAGGGCAATCTCTGGGTCAAGTGGCTGCGCCGCATCAAGGTCGGCGACCAGCCCTGGCACACACGCGAGGAGACGTCGAAATACACGGACCTGCTGCCGAACGGCAAGGCGCGTCGCTTTACCTGGTCGATGGACGCAAAATCGGTGATCACGAGCCCGAGCCCGCAGGCGCCGATCAAGCATGGCAAGGGTTTTACCATCGTCTCCGGGCTCGCCTGGAGCGGCAACGGCAAGGTCAAGCGCGTCGACGTGTCGCTCGACGGCGGCCGCAACTGGTGGCCGGCGCGGCTCGATGGCCCGGTGCTCGACAAGGCGCTGACGCGCTTCTACTACGAGTTCGACTGGAACGGCGAGCCGCTGCTCTTGCAATCGCGCGTTCAGGACGAGACCGGCTATGTGCAGCCGAGCAAGGCCGAGCTGCGCAAGATCCGCGGCGTCAACTCCATCTATCACAACAATGGCATCCAGACCTGGCATGTGCAGGCCAATGGTGAGGTCGAGAATGTCGAAGTCGCCTAAGTTCATTGCAGCCGCGCTAGTCGCTTGCGCGCTGGTCGCGCCGTCGCTGGCGCAACAAAAAACCGACGTCAAAGCCGGTCCGCGCTACCACATCGGTCGTGCTCCGACCGCGGACGAGATTCGCGGCTGGGATATCGACGTGCGGCCGGACGGCCAGGGCCTGCCCGAGGGCAAGGGCTCGGTCGCGCAGGGCGAAAAACTGTTCATGGACAATTGCTCGACCTGCCACGGTGAGTTCGGCGAAGGCAACGGCCGCTGGCCGGTGCTGGCTGGCGGCAAGGGCTCGCTGACGTCGGACAATCCGGTCAAGACGGTGGGCTCCTATTGGCCCTATGCCTCGACCGTGTTCGACTATGTCCGTCACGCCATGCCCTATGGCAACGCTGAGTCCTTCTCGGTCGACGAATATTATGCGCTGGTCGCCTACGTCCTCTATCTGAACGACGTCGTCACCGACCAGAACTTCGAGCTGAACAACAAGAATCTCGCCACGATCAAGATGCCGAACGAGCAGGGATTCGTGATGGACGATCGCGCCACGAGCGAAAAATCGTTCTGGCAGAAGGACCCCTGCATGAAGGATTGCATCGCGCCGGTGAAGATCACCGCGCGCGCGGCCGCGATCGATGTGACGCCCGAGGACAGCAAGGACAAGAAGTCGCGGGGCGTGGAATGAACTGCAGGCAGGCGAGCCGCCGCGGATTGCTTCGCGGACTGCTCGTTGCTGCCGTCATTGTATCAAATCTCGCCGTTCCGTCCCGGGCGGCGGAGCCGCACCGGCTTGCGCTCCAGATCAGCGACGACGACCCGGTCAAGATGCGTGCCGTCCTCGATGTTGCGGCCAACGTCTCGCGGCATTATTCCGGGCAGGGCGGGGATGTCGAGATCGTGGTGGTCGCTTTCAATGGCGGCCTCGACATGCTGCTCGAGGACCGCTCGCCGGTGAAGGAGCGTCTGGTGAACTTCCTGAAGTCGATGCCCAATGTGGGCTTGATCGCCTGCGGCAATACGCTGGAGACGCTGGCGGTGAAGGAAGGCCGACGGCCGCCGCTGATCGATGGCGTCAGCGTCACCCAGGTCGGTGTTGCCGCGCTGATGGATCTGGCGGAAAAGAACTGGACGATCGTCCGCCCCTGAGGAAAGAGCCACTGATGCGATGGTTGTTAGGACTGGCCGTCTTGCTCGCTCTCGCGTGGCCTGCCGGCGCCGCCGAGCAGGAGCTCGAACTGTCCATCAACGGCCATACGGCGCTCGCGACGCTGCGCACGCCGACGTCGATGGCTCCCGAGACGCCGCTGGTCGTGATGACCCACGGCACGCTCGCCCACAAGGACATGGAGGTCATTCAAGGCGTCGCCAAGGCGCTTCAGCAACGCGGCATCGCCTCGCTCGCCCATACGCTGTCGCTGGGGCTCGATCGCCGCAAGGGCATGTACGACTGTGCCACGCGGCACGACTATGTCGTTGACGATGCGGTTGCCGAGATTGGCGCCTGGGTGACGCGGGAGAAGGGAATGTCCCGGTTCGTCTTCACGTTCGGTCATTCGCGCGGCGGCAATCAGGTCGCGCGCTATCTGGCGACGAGCGAAACCCCTCCCGTCGCGGGCGCGGTGCTGTTGGCACCGACGACCGCGGGAGCCGAAGCGGGCTTGCGCGCTTCCTATGTCCAGACCTATGGCAAGCCGCTCGAGCCGCTCCTGGAAAAGGCGACCAAAGCCATCGCTGCGGGGCGCGGCGGCGAATGGATGGATGTGCCCGGCTTCATCTACTGCCGCAACGCGGTGGTGACGGCGCGGGCCTTTTCATCCTTCTATGCTGCCGATGCCGCCCAGGACACCGCGGCGCTCGTGGCGCGCGTGAAGCTGCCGGTGCTGGTGTTCGCCGCAACCAAGGATGCCGTAGTGCCCGATGTGATAGCGTCCTTCACGCCGCTCGCCGTTTCGAGCGGTGGCAGGGTGCAACTCGAGAGAATCGAGGACGCCGATCATTTCTTCCGCGACCTGTTCACGGAGGATGTCGCCGACCGCATCGCCGACTTCATCAAGCAGACACGATAGGAGGGACCATGCAGCGTCGATCCATGCTTCGCGCGAGCCTTGCCGGACTGTTTGGCGTCCTTGCCGTGCGCGAGGCAACGGCTGCGACGGAAACTCCGGCACGGCAGCGCGTCGTTTATCACCTCGCCGATGCCGAGCGGGTCGTCTTCGTGCTGGGCAACCTCCAGAACCATGTCGACGGCGTCGGCGGGCCGGGCAAGGCCGATATCAGGCTGGTCGTGCACGGGCCGGTGCCGCGCGCCTTTCATGCGCTGGCGGCCGAGGACCACACGGTTGCGATGATGAAGAAGCTCACTGACGCCGGCGTCGGATTTGACGCCTGCGCCAACACGATGAAGGCGCAGGGCGTTAAGCTCGATGACCTCACGCCCGGCTTCGTGGTGGCCGAGAAGGGCGGCGTCGTTCGGCTCGCCGAGTTGCAACAGCAGGGATATGCCTATCTGCGCCCCTGACCGGGAGCGGCGATCTCCTGCAAAGCTCGGGGCCTTGATTTGGCTCATTTGGCGAGGCCGCGCGGCGCGATAGATTGGCGGATCTCGACGGAAGACGGAGGCGGCTGTGCTGGCGCCACTGATCGATCTCCTGGGCGAAGACCGGCTGTCATGGCTCGGTGGCCTTCTGGTCGGCGGCCTGTTCGGCTTCTTCGCCCAGCGAAGCCGCTTCTGCCTGCGCGCCGCGGCCGTCGAATTCTCCCGCGGCGAGGGCGGCCCGCGCCTCGCGGTCTGGCTGCTGACCTTTGCCGCCGCGCTCATAGGCACGCAGACTTTTGTAGCACTTGGCTTGCTCGACGTCTCCGAGGCGCGGCAGCTTGCGCAGCAGGGCAGCATCTCCGGCGCGCTCGTGGGCGGGGTGATGTTCGGTTGCGGCATGATTTTGGCGCGAGGCTGCGCCAGCCGGCTGCTGGTGCTCTCGGCCAACGGCAATCTCAGGGCCCTGCTGTCGGGCCTGGTGTTCGCGGTGACGGCGCAGGCGTCCTATCGCGGATTGCTGTCGCCCGCGCGCGAATGGGTCACCCGTCTGTGGCTGGTCGACGGCGGACCGTCGCGCGATATCATGACGTTGTTCGGCGCGGGCTTGCCCGAAAAGCTTGCCTTCGGCGGCTTGTGGCTGATCGCGGGGCTTGCCTTCGCCTTTCGCTGCGACTTGCCGCGCCGCCTGATCCTCTCCGCGCTCGCAACCGGCGCGGCGGTGGTCGCCGGCTGGCTCTTTACCTATCAGCTTTCGCAGGCTTCGTTTGCGCCGGTGACGCTGAAGAGCCTCACCTTCAGCGGACCGTCGGCGGAACTGCTGATGCTGGTGCTGAACAGTTCGCAGCTCCGGCTCGGCTTTGATCTCGGCATCATTCCCGGCGTGTTCCTCGGCTCCTTCATCGCGGCAGCGCGTGCGCATGAGCTGGCGCTCGAGGGGTTCTCGGACGGGCTCGGCATGCGACGCTATCTGCTCGGCGCCGTGATGATGGGATTCGGCGCGATGCTTGCCGGCGGGTGCGCAGTCGGCGCCGGCGTGACCGGCGCCTCGGTGTTCGCACTCACCGCCTGGCTCGTGCTCGGCGGCATGTGGCTGGGGGCGGTGCTCACGGACCTGCTCGTCGACCATGGCGGCGCCCCGCAACCGCAGCAGACGGCGGGTTCGCCCGCGTCGCGCGCCTGTCATGTTGGCTGAGCCGCGACGAAGTCGAGTCCGAGCGCACCATAAATCCACTTTGACGTTGAAGTCCTTTGCTTTTCCTGGTGCATCCGGGTTTGCAGATGCCGGCTGTCATTGGATGGGGCCTGTCGGCGCAAACAGCGCCAAGCAGAGACCGAGCCCTCATGCGCTCCAGCCTTGCAGCTCGAATTCTACGCCTGGTTGAGGCGTCAATTCGCTCTACCGTGTCCACGCGGTAACAGCTGTCAGCTCCCGAAGCAGGTATAATGCTGCCCATATTTATCCCTGAGGTTGATATGAAAAAGCTTTGCTTTGGTCTTGCTGCCGCGCTCTCGATCGCTGCCGCTCCTGCCTCGGGTGCGGATATGGCCGCCAAGGCGCCGATCTATAAGGCACCAGCGCCGGTCCCCTATGTCTGGACAGGTTGCTACGTCGGCGGAAACGTCGGTGGTGGATGGGCGGACACGTCCTATCGGATCAACGACCCCACGCAAGGCGTTGTTAACGGTGCCAGCCTCGGGTCGAACACCGGTTCGGGCGTTGTCGGCGGCGGACAGATCGGCTGCGATTACCAAGTCGGAAACTGGGTCTTCGGTGCGCAGGGGATGTTCGACTGGACAGACATCAAGGGCAGTCATCCTGATCCGATCAATGCTTTCCCGCTGATCTGGACCAGCAAGATTTCCTGGCTCGCAACGGCGACCGGTCGGGTCGGCTACACCATCACGCCGCAGGCCCTGCTTTATCTCAAGGGTGGTGCAGCCTGGGCAAAGACGCATGACGACCGCACCGGACCGGCGTTGGGAATTATTCTGTCCTACACCACGCCCGATCACACCGACTTCGGCTGGACCGTAGGTGCCGGATTCGAATATCTCCTCGCGCGCAACTGGTCTGTGTTCGCGGAGTACAATTACGTTGATCTCGGCACCAACCGCCTCAGCTACACGCGCAACACCGACGGCGCCGCGTTCTTTGTCGATACCCGACGTCAGATCCATATGGCGACGGTTGGCGTGAACTTCCGGTTCGGGCAGCCCTGATCGAATCCGGGCGTCGCAACCAGATTTCGTAGCCGACGTTTCAGGCGTCGCTGCTCCAGATCCTGCGCGACCGCTCGTTCGGCGGCGCCCTAACAGAGCGGCTCCCACATCTCGATGTCGCGATCGAGTGCGAGCAGGACGGGAAGCGCCTCATGCCAGGCGTCTCGATAGGATCGCTTGATCTGAACGTTCACGACCTCGTCATGGCTCTCCCAGGTCTCGTAGAGCATGAAGCGATTTTCGGACACGGGATCGCGATGCAGGACCGCCTGATGAAACGTCGGCTCGTGTCTCATCGCGTCGAGCACTGCCCCGAGCAGTCGCAGAAAATTCGCACGCTGCTCGGGCACAACGTCAAACTTGATGACATAGGTCACCGGCATGGTGCTTCTCCTCGGCATGATCGGTCCTGCCGCAGCGCCATGGCTCGGACCCTTGCCAGGTCCGGGAAGGGTGCATCATGCGACCGCGCCCGGTCGATTACCTCGCAGGTCAAAAACACGGTGACGTGCGCCGCGAATATGACCACGGAGGTCATGGTGATCGCGGGATCGGTCGCAGGCGGCCCCTAGCTCGCCCGGTCGGCGGCCCCTTCAGCCGTATTCCTCGCCGATGCCGTATTCCTTGTAGATCTCGAGCGGATCGACTTCCGGAAACAGGCGGCATTTGGCCTGGGCGAGGTGCAGGCTCACCGCCGCCGGCTCCTTGCCGTTCGAAAGCATCTTGCGGATGTCGTCCATATGCGCGCTCGGCTGGTGCTTCGGCGCGAGCTGCTCCAGCGCGACCAGTGCGGTCGCGAGGGCCTCGGTCAGAACCCATTCGTCGTGGCCCGTGATTCCCTTCTTCGGCATCGGCAGACCCCAGATATGGCGGCGCGGCCCAGTCTATCGCGACTTCTGCCAAATCTCCATTGAGCCGTTGCGGACGGCCCGCGCGAGGCGGGCGCCCTTGCATTATGGCAGCGCGTGGCTAAAAGGCGGCAAATTGCAGGGCCATGGTATCTTTGTTGAAACAATATTGGCGTAGACGGGCGCCTGCAGGGATCCGGCTGGCAGTTCCGGTCTGGCTCCCCTGATCCCGCATTCGCAACGCGCTTCCGCCTGCGCACCCTCAAGGCTCAAGCCAGCATGGTCTTTCTCAGCTTCGTCTACCGCTTCGTCACCAATTTCGCGTTCCTGGCGGTGGTCTATTTCAGCCTGAACTTCATGGAGAAGTATCCGAACCGGGCGATCCTCGCGATCCTGGTGCTGGTTTATGCCGGCATGCGCGCCGCCTCGACGCTGCGTGCGTTCTACTTCTTCCAGAAGATCGAGAAGCTGGAGGCCGAGACGAAGCGTCTTCAGGCCCCGATCAATGACGGCTCGGGCGGAACCAATGCGCGCAAGCAGGTCGTTGCCGACGTCGCCCGGCTGCGCCGCGACGGCGAGCTCAAGTCCTATATGGACCTGTTCTTCCTTGCGCTGATCGTGCTGCTCTGCGTCGCCGCGATCATGCGGCAATAGCCGCTCAAGCGCGCTTCTTCACGCTGGTCGCGACGCGGGTCGGGCGGGACGCCGTGTTCTTGAGTGCAGTGTTCTTGGCCTGCGCGGCATGCTTGGGAGCGGCCGGCGCCGCATGCGCGGTCCGGGGAGCGTGTGGCTTGCCGGCCTTGGCCTTTGCGGCCTTGCCCTTGTCCGCGCGGGGCGTCTCGGCCGCCATGGCGAGCCGCGACAAGGTCGTGGACAGCAACACCTCGACCGAGCCTTCCGGAATCGCGAACAGATCGCGGCCGGGCACGGGCAGGGTGGATGCGATATCCACCTGCCCCTTGGTCCGGCGCGGCAGCAGCGGCTGATGCTCGGTCTGCGCATTGAGGTCGGACAGCGCCGGCGCCGGCAGCGTCCGGGTCTCGGTGAACACGAAATTCGGAACGGCCGGCCAGCGCACGATCGGCGTCGTCTCGGTCGGCGGATGCAGCAGCCATTCGACCGGCGTGGTCGGCGTCGCCGGCCGGTCCGCGGTTGCCGGTACCACATGCACGATGCGATAGCCGCGCGCCTTGAGGTCGCGGATGATCTTCGGCAGCGCCGCCACGGTGCGGGCCTGGATGTCGTGCAGCAGCAAAATGCCCTTGCCCTTGGCCTCCAGCCGCTGCATCGCGAGCTGATAGACGCGGTCGGACGACACGTGGCGCCAATCGTCGGCGGGGAAATCGGCGCTCCAGACCTGGATGCCGCGCGAGATCAAATAGTTCTCGACGCCCTCGGCGCGCATCAGGCCGGGAATGCGGAAGAACGGCGCGAGCTTGGACGGATCGGTCATCGCGGCCGAGGTCCACTCGATGCCGCCGTTGATCTCGGGCTCGTATTTCTCGACCGGCATCCGGTCGAACGTCAGCGGATGGTTCATGCTGTGGGTGCCGACGGTGTGACCCGCCGCCACCAGCTTGCGCACGCCTTCCGGGTTCGCCTTGGCCTGGCTGCCGATGATGAAGAAGGTCGCCTTGATGCACTCGTCGTCGAGCATCTTGAGGACCTGGTTGGAATATTTCGGCAGCGGACCATCGTCGAAGGTCAGGACGACCTCGTGGTCCTTCAGGGGCAGCGTCTCGCGGTACTGCATGGTGCCGATGCGCGGATGCTCGCGCGGATCGACCACGAGGGTGCGGGACGTGCCGAGCGCGTCCGGGTGGCCGGGGCAGTCGGCCGCATGAGCCGCCGGTGCGCCCACGGTCAGCAAACCCAGACAGAGGACGAGCCACGATCGCGTCCGAACCACAACGCTACTTCCGATCATGAATCCCGTCTGCCCTCATACGCGATTGCCGCCATAGTAGGTCGGAGACGCCTGGAAACGGTTCAGGCGCCATACCCTACCATCTTTGCATGGCGTAGCATGAACAGAGTGTTAATAGGGCCAAAATCACCCCATTTTGCCCCGGCGTGACATTCCGGCATCAGCGCGCATCGGCGTTTTTCTGTGACGTGCCCGCCGGAACCGCGTGAACGACGCGAAACCCGTTCTGCTTCAGATACCGCAGGAAGGCCGGCATGATCGCGGCCGTGCGCGCCTTCGGATCATGGAAGAGAATGATACCCTTGCCGCTCGCAGCGAGGCGCTCGGTGACCAGCTTCAATTCCTGCTCCGGCGTCATCTCGTTCCAGTCGCTCGCCCAGAGGTCGGCCCCGAACACGACGATGCCGCGCGATTGCAGCAGATCGAGCTCGGCCTGCGTCGCCTCGAAATAGGGGAAGCGGAAGAACGGCGTCGATGGCGTCGTCGTCGAGACCCCGTGCAGCGCCATCTCGTCGGCGGCGATGCCGCGGTCGATCTCGCTCCTGGCCTTGTCGATCGGGATCCGCGCCATGAACGGATGCGAGAAGGTGTGATGACCGATAGTATGGCCTTCGCGTGCAATACGCTTGACCATCTCGGGATGCTCGGAGGCGTGCAGGCCGATCAGGAAGAACGTCGCGCGCACGCATTCCTGCGCCAGCGCCGCCAGCACCTTCGACGTCGTCGGCGGATGCGGCCCGTCGTCGAAGGTCAGCACGACCTCGTGATCGGCCAGCGCCAGCGTCTGCGGAAAGCTCTTCAAGCCGACGCGCGGCGTGGCCTTGGCGTCGACGGTTAGGATCCGCGACGTGCCGAGCGCATCCTTGCGCGGGCACTCGGCGGCATCCGTCGGGGCAATGCCGGTGAGGGCCGCAAGGACGGCGCCCGCCGACATCAATGTCCATTTCAGCCGAAGCATCTTTGCCATTGCGCTGGGAGTCGCCTTGTGGGTATTGCCTGAACCATCAGCTCAGACCACTCGTTCCAACCTGTCAAACGGCGAGGCGCGCCATGGATGAACATATGGACGGTGCCCCATCCGCCGCGGATTCGGTACTCGACCACGTGCCGATGCGCAATGAAGACGGCGAAATTCGTCACGAATTCGTCGAGGAAATTGCCCGTGCGATCGAGGCGGCGGACAGCGCCGCGCTGCGCGCCTGCGTGGCCGAGCTGCACGAGGCGGACCTCGGCGACCTGATCGGCGCCCTCGCGCCCGACGACCGCGTCCGCCTGGTCGAGCTCACGGGGCGCGACTTCGACTTCTCGGCGCTGAACGAGGTCGACGAGGCCGTGCGCGAGGAGATCCTCGAGGAGCTGCCGCCGGAGACGGTCGCCGAAGGCGTCCGCGAGCTCGAATCCGACGACGCGGTCGAGCTGCTGGAGACCCTCGACGAGGACGAGCAGGAGGAGATCCTCGAGAAGCTGCCCCTGCAGGAGCGCGTCGCGCTCGAGCGCAGCCTGCTGTATCCGGAAAATTCCGCCGGCCGCCGCATGCAGACCGAGTTCATCGCCGTGCCCCAGGATTTCACTGTCGGGCAGGCGATCGACTACATGCGCGAGACGCCCGATCTGCCCGACCGCTTCTACGAGATCTATGTCGTCGACAAGGACCAGCACTGGCAGGGCGCAGTCCCCCTCGACGTGCTCTTGCGCGCGCGCCGCCCGGTGCCGCTCACCGAGCTGACCGACGAGGACCGCCGCCGCGTCTCCGTCCTGGAGGACCAGGAGGAGGTGGCGCGCATGTTCGGCAAGTATAACCTCGTCGCCGCGCCCGTGCTCGACACCCAGGACCGCCTCGTCGGCGTCATCACCGTCGACGACGTCGTCGACGTCATCGAGGAGGAGGCCGACGAGGATCTCAAGGCGCTCGGCGGCGTCACCAGCGACGAAGAGCTGTCGGACACGTTCCTCACCATCGCCCGCGGCCGCTTCAACTGGCTGCTGGTCAACCTCGCCACCGCGTTCCTGGCGTCCTCCGTGCTCGGCCTGTTCGAGGGTCAGCTCGAGAAGATGGTCGCGCTCGCGGTGCTGGCGCCGATCGTGGCGAGCCAGGGCGGAAATGCCGCGACCCAGACCATGACGGTCGCGGTGCGCGCACTCGCCACCCGCGAGCTCGGTTCCTCCAACGCCTGGCGCGTGGTGCTGCGCGAGACGCTGGTCGGCCTCGTCAACGGGCTCGCCTTCGCCGTGATCACGGGCATCGCGGCGGTGGCCTGGTTCAAGATCCCGGGCCTCGGCATCGTCATCGGGCTTGCCATCATCTGCAACCTCGTCGCCGGCGCGCTTGGCGGCATCCTGATCCCGATGGCGCTGGAACGCGTCAGGGCCGACCCGGCGGTGGCGTCGGGCACCTTCGTCACCACGGTGACGGATGTCGTCGGCTTCTTCTCCTTCCTCGGCATCGCGACGCTCTGGTTCGGGTTGAAGTAGCTCTCGCCCAGGCGGGAGTTCGTAGCCCGGATGGAGCGCAGCGTAATCCGGGACCGCTGTATCGCCGCGAGAGCTGCCCCGGATTGCGCTTCGCTCCATCCGGGCTACCGGCCATCATCATCTTTAATCCGAACTTAAGCGACCTGCCGCATCATCATGCCCGCTTGGGGGAATGGACATGCGGTTGCGGCTGAAGGCGGACGGGCGGATCGTCGAGTTGCGGGATGGACGGGAATTTCCGGTCCAGCCGGCGGCCAATGCCGCACCTAGCGACACCAGTTCGCTCGCGGTGCGCGATTTGCGGCGCCGCGCCTGCCTGACCCAGATGGAGTTTGCCGCCAAGCTCGGCGTTCCCGTCGAGACCATCCGCAATTGGGAGCAGGGCAAGCGCGCCCCGCGCGGACCGGCGCGCGCGCTGCTCGCGGTGATCGCGCACGCGCCCGACACCGTGTTCCAGGCGCTGGCCAAGGCGTGACGTCAAGGCCTGAAGCCTCGCGCGAACCTCCTGTTAGCATTGCCCTGAAGATCCGTCCCGATGGCACCGACGCCCGTTGGCAACCATCACGGGCGAGGTCCATAATGCCGTTCGGGGCTGCCGCAACAGAGAGGATTCCTCATGCTGTTCGTCGAGGCCAATGGCGCAAGGATTCCGGCGATCGGGCTCGGAACCTGGGAGTTGGAAGGGCGGACCTGCGCGCGCGTGGTCGAGCAGGCGCTGCGGCTCGGCTATCGCCATATCGACACCGCCCAGGTCTATGACAACGAGCGCGAGGTCGGCGACGGCCTGCGCTCCTCCGGCGTGCGCCGCGACGATATCTTCCTCACGACGAAAGTCTGGACCAACCATTTCGCGCCCCACGACCTCGAGCGCTCGGTCAAGGAGAGCCTCGCGCGCCTGCGGCTTTCCTCCGTCGATCTCTTGCTGCTGCACTGGCCCAATCCGCACGTGCCGCTGGCGGAGACGCTTGGCGCGCTGTCGCATGCGAAGCGCATGGGCCTCGCCCGCCACATCGGGGTCTCCAACTTCACGGTGGCGTTGGTCGAGCAGGCGGTTGCGCTATCGGGCGAGCCGCTGGTCTGCAACCAGGTCGAATTCCATCCCTATCTCGACCAGGCGAAGGTGAGGGCTGCCTGCGACCAGCACGGTCTCGCGCTGGTCGCCTACAGTCCCATCGCCAAGGGCCGCATCAAGTCCGACCAGACCCTCGCCGCCATTGGCCGCGCGCATCGCAAGACGTCGGCGCAGGTCTGCCTGCGCTGGCTGGTGCAACAGAATGTCGCTGCGATCCCGCGCACCTCGCGTGTCGAACGCCTGTCGGAGAACATCGATATCTTCGATTTCGAGCTCTCGGATGAGGAGATGGCGCAGATCGCCGCGCTGGCCAGTCCCAAGGGCCGCTTGACCGATTTCGGCTTCGCACCGAAATGGGATTGAGGGGAGACGGCGGTATGCTAACAGCAGGGCGGCAACCCAAGATCGGGCGATGGAACTGCGGAAGATCATACGGACGGACATTGCAGCGTCGGCGATCGCGCATCTGACGCTGGTGGCGCTGATCATCGTGATCAGCGAGGTCCGTCCGTTCCACGCCGCCGCGCCCGAGACCGTTTCCGTCGACATCGTCACGCCGGAGCAGGTGAAGCAGGAGGAAGCCAAGGCCCAAGAGAAGGAAGAGAAGGAGAAGCTGCCGGAGTCGCTCCCCGACCTGAAGCTGCCGAAGCTGGATGTCACCGACAAGGCGGACGCGACGGCGAAGCCGGCCGCCAAGCCGCAGGCATCGCCTGAACCGCAGCAGCCAGCGCAGCAGAAACAGCCGCCGCCTTCACCCTCGCAGCCGACAAAGCAGCGCGAGGCCAACGTGCAGCCTCAGCCTCAACAGCCGCCGCCGCAACCGCAGCCCCAACTGCCACCTCAGGCGATGCCACAACAGCCGATGCCGCAGCCACCGATGCAGTCGCCACAGGCGATGCAGCAGCCGCAGGCCACGCCCCCGCCGGCCTATCAGGCGCCAGAGCCTGATGTCACCGTCAAGTATGGCGTCATGCTCGGGTTGCCGCCCGAACTGCCGACCGAGCTGCCGAAAGACGCGCCCAAGGACGACGGCGGCGACGCCAAGGATTCAATTGCAGCCAAGCTGCCGGCGGAAGTCATCGCGGCACTTCGCCGACATTTGAGAAGCTGCGCCAAGCTGCCGGCCGGGGTCGAGCCGACCGACAACGTCCACATCAAGCTGCGCGCAGTGTTCGCCACCGACGGCACGCTGGCGCGCGAGCCGATTCTCATGGCGGCCCCGCCATCCGCCAAGGGCGTGGCCATCGTGAGGTCGGCGACGGCCGCGCTCCAAGCCTGCCAGCCCTACAAGATGTTGCCGGCCGACAAATACGAGGAATGGAGGGTGTTGGACCTGCCGTTCAGCCCGCGGGATTTCGCGTCGTAGCTTTCCCGTAGCCCGAGTGTCTGTGACGCCGTAGGATGGGTAGAGCACTTGCGAAACCCATCATGTTCGCGCAGGGACGAGAATGCGATGGGTTTCGCTTCGCTCTACCCATCCTACGAGTGCCACGAGAGTCGTTCAGAGAATTGCGCTGCTGCCTCATACTCCGTCATTGCGAGCGCAGCGAAGCAATCCAGAATCCCACCGCAGAGAGACTCTGGATTGCTTCGCTGCGCTCGCAATGACGATGCTGAAGCAGCGCACGCTCCACTTCGCTCTCGTGCCCCGGACGCAGCGCAGCGCTTCTTCAGCGGTGCGCTGCAGAGCCGGGGCCGCCCATCTCGCTCAGGGGATGTGGCTTCTAGGTCCCGGCTCTGCGCCGCAACGCTCCATGCGTTGCAGCTTGTCCGGGACACGAAGTGGCGATCAATGACCGCGCTTCCGCGCCTCCTCGCGATCCGCCGCGGGCGCCTCCGGCGCCATCGCCGCCCACGCGCTGGAGGCGAACTGCCGCCGCCACGTCACGATCACCACGGCGGCCGTGGTCACGAACAGCACCCAGGGGCTGACGAACCAGCCGAGATAGCCGAGCGCGAAGAAGAAGGCGCGCTGGCCGCGGTTGAAATGGCGGCCGGCGGATTCGAACAGGCGTGTGGTGCGCATGACATGGGCCTCGGCCTGCGGCGTGTCGGCTTGCGAGGCCGGCGGCATGCCGCCGAACAGGATCGCGACATAGTTGAACAGGCGATAGGCCCAGGCGAACTTGAAGAAGGCGTAGACGCAGATCAGCACGAGGCCGACGCATTTCAGCTCCCACATCGCCGGCGAGGTGCTGAGGTCGATCGGAAGCTTGCTCAGGATCGTGATCGCGTCGTTGGTGGCGTGCAGCAGCGCCAGCGCGCCGCCGAGCGCGAACAGGCTGGTGGAGGCGAAGAACGCGGTGCCGTTCTGGAGCGAGGCCATGATCTGCATGTCGACCATGCGCGTCTCGCGGTCGAGCAGGCGGCGCACCCAGACCTCGCGGTAGCGGTTCATGCGCGCCGACAGGCTGTCGCGGCCATAGGCCGAGTGCTCCAGCGTCAGCGCATAGGCCAGCCATTCGATGATGAAGAAGCCGACCGCCGTGATGTCGACCCAGTGCCTGCTCATGTCTTGCTCCTAGAGGGATCGCAACGATTGCCACGCATGGCCGGGCGCAGCAACGATTGATTGGCGGCAGGCGATGGCGTTAAAAGCAGCTCGCTTCAAGACGTCTCGGGAAGGATTGGTGACATGGCAACGCTCAAGCTCGCGATCGGCAACAAGAACTACTCGTCATGGTCGATGCGGCCCTGGCTCGCGCTGCGCGCGAACGACATCCCGTTCGTGGAGACCCTGATCCCGCTCTACACCGACAATCCCGCCGACAAGGAGCAGATCCTGTCCTTCAGCCGCGCCGGCAAGGTGCCCGTGCTGGTCGATGGCGACGTGACGGTGTGGGATTCGCTCGCCATTATCGAATACATCGCCGAGCGTTACCCGGAGAAGAAGCTGTGGCCCGACGACGCCGCGGCCCGCGCCCATGCCCGTTCGGTTTGCGCCGAGATGCATTCCGGCTTCGTGCCGCTGCGCAGCGAATGCGGCATGAACCTGCACCGGCCGATCCGCGCCGTAACGCTGTCGGCCGATGCGAAGGCCAACGTCGCGCGCATCGAGGAGATCTGGCGCGAGTGCCGCGCGCGCTATGGAGCCAAAGGACCGTTCCTGTTCGGCCGCTTCGGCGCGGCGGATGCGATGTATGCGCCGGTCGTGCACCGCTTGCGCACCTATGCGATCGACGTGGCGCCGGACACGAAGGCTTACATGGAGACGATGATGGCGCTGCCGGCGTTCCAGGAATGGACCCGCGAGGGGATCGCCGAAACGCTGGTCATCGCGAAGTTCGAGGACGCGTGAGCATGATTGTGATTGAGCGCGGCTTGACGGCATGCCGGATGGCGGCGCTCAATCACCGCGCAACTATGGCTTAGGAGAGGGCGCCATGGGAATCCTGGACTCGCTGGAGAACAATCCCGCGCTCCGCAGCGCGCTCGGTCAGCTCGGTGCCGCCGTGCTGCCGGCCGTGCTCAACGAAGTGCTCGGCAGCAATCATCAGGGCGGCCTCAGCGCGATCGTCGCAAAACTCCAGCAGGCGGGCTTTGGCGACCAGGTCAAATCCTGGCTCGGCAACGGCCACAACCTGCCGATCTCGGCCGACCAGCTCCGCGCCGTGCTCGGCAGCGACACCGTCCGCCAGCTCGCCGCACGCTACAACATCCCGGTCGACCAGTTGGGTGAGATCCTCGCCCAGGAGCTGCCCAAGGCCGTAGACCAGGCAAGTCCGCAAGGGCATCTGCCCCATACCGCCTAGGGCTCGGTTCCAGCGGTATCAAAGTGGGCCGCGGTTCCCGTTATCGTCCTGAAAAGACTTCAAAATTTGTGTGTTCGCCAGGCTTGCATGAGGCTGGTCAAAAACGCCGCATGCGTGCTATACAGCAGCCGGGTTTCCGGCCGGCCATCGCAGTGGGACCATGGGCGAGGCAGGCGCTGTTTGAGTAATGGAGAGGGTGTTGAAGCACAAATTCCCCGTTGGAACGCGCGTATTGTTCACGGCCAGCAACATCGCGCGCCCCGCTGCCAGCGGCTCGTATGAGGTCATCCGCCTGCTGCCGACGGACGGCGACGACTGCCAGTACCGGATCAAGAGCTCGACCGAGGCGTTTGAACGGGTCGCCAAGGAAAGTCAGCTGGCGCTCTCCTGACGCGCCGCCGACCCCGCGCTCATTGCAATTGCGGACGAATTTGCTCCGCCCGCCGTCAAAAGGCCCGCTTCACCTTCACAAGGTGGGGCGGGGGCAGCTGCCGACTCGCGGTGCTCGCTTGACCATTCGCTCTCTGCTCGCGTGAGGGGACGTCGCGCATGAACTCGGCATGGGCCACTTCGCTCGACCAAATCTGGCGCTCGGCGGCCTTTCCGATGTGGATGACGCTGGCGGCCGCCGGCTTCTTCGGATTGATTCTGCTGATCACGCTGCTGCGCGCCGAGAAGTCGGTCGCCAATGGCGCGCTGACGGTGATCACGCTGCTGTCCATCGCCATCGCGGGGGCTGCCACGGTGCGCGTCTATGGACCGGAGGGGCTGGACGCGCCGACCGAGTCGCGCGCGCAGGCCGCGGTCACCGCGAGCCTGCCGGCGCTGTCCTGCCTCGATGGCCTGGCCGGTGATGCCGTGGCCGCGGGCTGCGAGAAGGCGCTGTTCGGCGCACCCGACACGGCGGCGGCGGCCGTTGCCTACACCGCGGCCAGGATCGACCGTCTCACCGCGCTTGGTGACGCCGCGACCGCCGACAAGAGCCTGACGCTCGACATGAAGGTGCTGCGCAAGTCGCTGGAGCGTGACCGCTACGGCCTCGTCGCGCAGGTACTGGTTGCACGCGACGGCTGCACGCAGTTCGATTGTGCCGCCTTCCGCTCGCTGACCGATCAGCAGCAGGTCGCCGCCAACATGGATTCCCGTCTCTACGACACGCTGGTCGCGCGCTACGCGCCGACCTGGAATACGCCTGGAACGGTGCCGGCAATGCCTGCCACGGCCGCACTCGCGGGGTTGCCGCCATCGATGCCGACGGGCAAGCCGACCAATGCGGAGTTCCCGAGCTCCTCGTCGACGCCTCCGGTGAGCATCATGAATCCGGAGCCGCCGACTGCGGCGACGCGCCAGGCGGCGCCTGCCGCCGCTGCGCCGCGCGCGCCGGCCGCGACCTCGGCGCAGGCTGCGGCACCCGCGGCACCGGCCGCCAAGAAGCCGCCGGCACCGAAGGCCGCGCGTGCGCCCGCTGCAGCACCGGTTCCGATCGCGCCACCGACTTCCGCGCCGGCGGCTCCAGCTGCGGATAACGAGTAGTTCGGCATTCCAAATGGGTGGCTGCCCGGCTAATGCTGGGGCATGCCACTCCATCTGATCAAGCTCGCCGTCGGCTGCGACTCCGTCAAGGAATTGAAGGAGTGGGTGGCCGAACGGATGCAGACCGCCAAGAAGAAGGGTCTGCCGCAACATCACATCCACATCACCCGCATGGTGCCCAAGCGCGATGCCGAGATCCTCGCCGGCGGGTCGCTCTATTGGGTCATCAAGGGCGAGATCGCCGCACGCGAAAAGATCATCGGCATCGAGCCGTTCCGCGACAAGGACGGCATCGGACGCTGCCGCATCGTGATGCAGCCGAAGGTGATCTCGGTCTCGCCGCGGCCGATGCGCCCGTTCCAGGGCTGGCGCTATCTCACCGAGGATGCCGTGCCGCCCGATCTCGGCAAGTCCGCCGCCGGCTCGATTGCAGCCATGCCGGAGCCGATGCGGCGCGAGCTGCGCGATCTCGGGTTGCTCTAAACCGCGATATTGTCGATCAGCCGCGTCGTCCCGAGCTTGGCCGCGACCAGGATCCGCAAGGGGCCGTCCTTGCGCGAGGTGACCGGCGCCAGCGTCGCGGCATGGCGGGCCTCGTAATAGTCGAGCGAAAAGCCAGCCGCCTTGATCATCCCGGCGCCGCGCGCCATTGCGGGCGCGACGGCTTCGCCGCCGCGGATGCGTCCGGCGCTCTCCTTCATGGCGCGGTAGAGCGTGGTCGCGGTCTGCCGCTCCTCGGCCGAGAGGTAGACGTTACGCGATGACATCGCGAGCCCGTCGCGCTCGCGCACGGTGCGGGAGCCGATCACCTTGACGCCGAGATCGAGGTCGCGCGCCATTTGCGTCACCACGCGCAATTGCTGAAAGTCCTTCTCGCCGAAGATCGCAAAATCCGGCCGGCATTGCGTGAACAGCTTGCCGACGACGGTGGCGACGCCGCTGAAGAAGTGCGGCCGGAAGCGGTCCTCGAGGCCGGCGAGCGCCGGCCCCTCCGGCGCGATGCGGGTGGCGAAGCCCTCCGGATACATGGCCTCGACGCCGGGATGCCAGACGATATCGACGTCCTCGGCCGCGAGCTTGGCGATGTCCGACTTCCAGGTGCGCGGATAGGCACCGAAGTCCTCGGTCGGAGCGAACTGAGTCGGGTTGACGAAGATCGACACCACGACGCGGCTGGCCCGCCGCTTGGCGAGACGCACCAGCGACACATGCCCGTCATGGAGCGCCCCCATGGTCGGGACCAGCGCGATCGTGGCCTTGCGCTTGCGAAGATTGTCGACGGTGCGCCGGAGTGCGGGGACCGTGCGGGCGATCAGGGGACTTGGCGACATCAGGACTCGACGGGGTTGGGAATCAGCGGGGGCGGCTCGGCGCCTGGCTGGCTAACCTTAACAAGCGGCAGTCGTGGACGCCATGCGCACGGATGCGGCACAGCATCCCGCGCAAAGCCACGCGCGATGTCGCGACATTGTGGGCTGGATCACAGACGATGGATGGCGCCGCGATTCATGATGAAACACGGCGCGCTGCGATTTGCATTACCTGTCACGCATTTCACTTGACCGCAGACGCGGCCAACTCGAAGATATTCGTTAGGGGTGTTGAGGATCGCTATGCTCGTGCAAGCTAGCCAAGGCCAGTCAGGCTCGGCGCATGTTGTCGTGCTCGGCAACGAGAAGGGCGGCTCCGGCAAATCGACCACCGCCTTGCACATCGCCGTTGCGCTCCTGAAAGCCGGTCAGCGCGTCGCCACCATCGATCTCGACTGCCGCCAGCAAAGCTTCACCCACTACATCGACAACCGCGCCGCCTGGGCCCGCCGCACCAAGCTCGACCTCGAGCTGCCGGTGCATCGCTGTATCAAGCTCGGCGAGACCATGCAGATTGCCGACAACGAGAACTCAGAGTTCCAGCAGTTCATGGAGGCGGTCTCGGCGGTCGAGAGCAGCTTCGATTTCATCGTCATCGATACGCCCGGGACCGACAGCTACCTGATGCGCCTCGCCCATTCGATGGCCGACACGCTGGTCACGCCGATCAACGACAGCTTCCTCGATTTCGATGTGCTCGGCACCGTCGATCCCGCCAACTACGCGGTGACAGGCGAGAGCCACTATGCCGAGATGGTGCGGGACGTCAGGCGCAAGCGCCGCCAGCTCGACGGCTCGACCACCGACTGGATCGTGGTGCGCAATCGCCTGTCCATGCTCGGCTCCCGCAACAAGCAGCTCGTCGCTGGCGGGCTGAAGGATTTGTCGCTGCGGCTCGGCTTCCGCTATGTCGACGGCTTCGCCGAGCGCGTCGTCTACCGCGAGTTCTTCCCGCGCGGCTTGACCGCCCTCGACGAGATCGACGAGGCCACGCTCGGCATGCGGCCCAATCTCGGCCATCTCACCGCGCGGGAGGAGGTGACGAGCCTGCTCCGCCAGCTCAAGCTGCCGCTCGACGAACGCGGCCGCCGCCGTGCGGCAAATCGCGCCGAATGGTTCAGCCAGGTCGACAAGCCGCTCGAGGTTCACGACATCCTCGGCGCCTGAGGCGGCGGTATATCGCTACTTTCGATCGATCCAGGGGAGGTTCCTGCCCGGAACCAAGCCGGCGCTCGGGCGTTTCACCGCATATTTACTGCGAAATTGAACCCCATCGTGACCGGTTGCGTCGGATGGTGGCGAGCACCCGAGTAGCCACAGGAAAATGGAATGCTCAAGAAACGAGTGCGCCGCACAATGAAAGGGCTGCCGGTTCACAATATTTAGCCTTCCTGTCACGTGGCTGTGACATATATTAGGGAATAGGCGACCAGGGGCCGAAGAGCCCCGGAAGAACACGATTTTCAACAGGGATTCAGGCCGTAAGAGCCTGAGGCTGAGGACGAAAATGAAGCGTGGAATTGCCGTTCTGGTTTCGGTCAGTGCCCTCTGCGGCATCGCCTATTTCACGGCGAGCAAGTGGGCGATCAAGCACGAGACCATCACCTTCTACGACGCTTCGCGCGACAATCGCCCCGTGCCCGTCGATATCGCGGTCCGCCGCGACAAGGAAATGCAGGCCACTGCCGGCATGATCACGCTGCCGGTCGCTGTGATCAATCACGGCAATACCGTCAAGAACACCGAGTACGCCTTCCTCGCCAACATCTTCGCTGCGCGCGGCTATATGGTCGTCAGCCCGCAGCATGACCTGCCGACCGATCCTCCGATGGTGACCAAGCCCGGCGAGCTCTATGTCGGCCGGCTGCCGCAGATCCTGCGCGGCGTCGCCAACATCCATCTCGCCATGCAGGAGATGAAGAAGGTTCAGCCCAACGCCGACTACGACAAGGTGACGATGGTCGGCCACTCCATGGGCGGCGACATCACCATGTATTTCGCCAAGCAGTATCCGGACGAGGTCAAGAAGGTCGTCACGCTCGACAATCTGCGCGTGCCCTTCGTCACCGCCGGCAAGTTCAAGATCCTGTCGTTCCGCTCCACCGATCCGCAGTTCAAGGCCGATGCGGGCGTGATCCCGACGGACGAGGAATGCGAGAAGGCGGGCATCCAGGTGGTGAAGACCGAATTCCAGCACAACGACATGCGCGACACCGGTCCGGATGTCGCCAAGAACTCGATCCAGGGCATGCTCGACAAGTTCCTGAGCGCGACCGACAGCGAGGTGGCGCCGGTCGACACGCAGTCGTCCCCGCCCAAGATCCTCGAGCCCGGTCCGGTCGCTCTGATGGGACCCGCCAAGAGCTGACGGCTTTCTCGTAGACAGTCTTCAAAGCCCCCGCTGCCCCGCCGGCGGGGGCTTTGCACATTGACCGGGCTGCCTGCGCTCGCCACATTAGTCCCCCACGCTTGGTTGAGCTGCGATGTCGGGCGAACCCATCAAGCCGCGCGGTGATGCCGTTTCGACGAAGGCCGGCGGCGCGGTGCCGCAGGCCGGCACGTCGACCTCGGAGGACATTGCCGCCTTCGTCGCCAAGGCGCGTGCGCTGTCGCCGCATGCGCCGGGCGCGAAGGGGCGGCTGATCTTCGCGCTGGATGCGACGATGAGCCGGCAGCCGACCTGGGACATGGCCTGCGCGCTCCAGGCCGACATGTTTCGCGAAACCGCGGCGCTCGGCAGTCTCGACATCCGCCTGGTCTACTACCGCGGCTTCAACGAGTGCCGCGCCTCGGGGTGGATCTCCGACAGCGCCAGGCTGGCGACGCTGATGAGCAAGATCGATTGCCGCGGCGGCGACACCCAGATCGGCAAGGTGCTGAGCGAGGCACGGCGCGAGGCGGTCGCATCCGGCGTGCGCGCCGTCGTCTTCGTTGGCGATGCCATGGAGGAGCAGGTCGACGAACTCTGCGCCAAGGCCGGCGAACTCGGCATGCTCAAGGTGCCCGTCTTCGTGTTTCAGGAAGGCCACGATGCCGTAGCCGAGCAGGCGTTTCGCGAGATCGCGCGCCTGACCGGCGGTGCCTGGTGCCGGTTCGATCCGGGCGCGGCGGCGCAGCTGCGAGAGCTGTTGCGCGCAGCTGCAGCCTATGCTGCCGGCGGCCGCGAGGCGTTGCTGAAGCTGGCGACGACCACGAGCGGCGCGGCGATGTTGATCGGCCAGATGAAGTAGCGCTCAGGCTCGCCTTCGGCGGCGAACGCCATGCATTTTGTCGCAAGGCCGACTATATTCCAGCCATGACCCTGATCGCCGGCGCCGTCGCCGTTATCACGCTTTACCTGCTGCTCCAGATGTTCCGCTCCGCCAATCCGGCGGTGCTGGCGCGCACCATCAAGTTTGGCGGCGGCGTGGTGGCACTGGCGGTCGCGGCCTTCACGGGCTTGCGCGGCGAGCTGGCGGTGGCAATCCCCCTCGGAATTTTTGGCGCCGGGCTGCTCGGCTGGACACCATTGGCGAACTCCGGGTTCGGCAACTTTGGAGGGCTGTTCGGTGGCGCCGCGACGCGCCCGACCGGTCAGGCCTCGCGGGTGCGCTCGGCATTCCTCGATATGCGGCTGGACCACGATTCCGGCCGGCTCGGCGGCCAGATCATTGCCGGTCCTCACGCCGGGCGCGATCTCGACGAGTTCGATCTCGCGGGCCTCTTGGCGATGGTCCCGGCGTTCGACGCCGAGAGCGTGGCCTTACTTGAAAGCTATCTGGACCGCCGGTTTCCCGCTTGGCGTCAGAACGCGCAGCGCGACGCGGCAGGGGGGCAGCGCCGCACGGCGGCGAGTGGCAAAATGACGGCGGAGGAGGCCTACCAGATCCTTGGCTTGCAGCCGGGGGCGGGACGTGACGACATCAGCCGGGCCCACAAATCCCTGATGAAGAAACTCCATCCCGACCAGGGGGGCTCGACGTATCTCGCTGCCCGGGTAAACGAGGCCAAGGATACTCTGCTTCGCACGCATAACGGCTGACTCCGGCACCACGCTACAAACGCCCGTACCGCGTGAGCTCCGTTTGCTCTGTCTGTCGTCGCCCCGATGCCCGCCATTGTCGGCGTGGTCCATCCTTTGAGTAAAAATTTAACCGTAAATTGTTGACGAGAGGTTGTCGCGGAACTGGCATCGCCGCATCCCCCAAAACAAAAATGCCCGCGCAAGGCGCGGGCATTATGATCGGGACGGTTCAGACGATCAGTTGCGGACCGTGATGCAGGAGATGTCGGCGCGCTTCAGGGCGCGGCAGACGGCTTCGGCCTGGTCGCGCTCGAGCCCGGCGAAGCGGGCGCGGTAGAGCTTGCGATTGTCCTTGGCGACGACCGGCTCGGTAAACGGATCGGCCTTGCTGAGCAGCCCGCGGGCCGAGCTGCGCGCTGCATCAATGCGCTGCTGGGCTTCGTTCTCGCTCTCGAGCGCGCCGACCTGGACGATCCAGCCGCTGTGGGTGATGGCCGGCTTGGTGGTAGCGCTCATCTGGATCGGCTGCGGCGCCGGATCGGCGGATGCAAGCTTCGGAGCGGCCGGGGCGGGCGCGGCGGGGGTCGCGGCCGGCAGCACGCCGAGGATGCCATTGCCGGTGCCGAACCCGGCCGGCTGGCGCGGCAGCTCGGTACGGGCGACGTCCGCCTTCGGCGCCTCCGGCTGGCTCTGGGGCTCGGGCTTGTTGATCAGATCGGCGCGGGCGACGACGGCGCCGGAGGTTTCCGCGACGTCGGAGCGGGCAGCGATCGTGCTCGTGACTTGCGGTGCGACCGGAGCCGGGGCGGCGGAGGCGACCTTGACGGCGCCGGCCTTGACCTGAACGGTCTTGACCCGGACCGGCTTCATCGGCTCGGACGAGCCGGGGATGATCGAGAGCGGCTGGCTGGAGATCACGCCATTGGTGAGCGGCGCGGGCTCGATCTTGGATTCGGTCGGCCGAACCTCTGGCTTGCTGGCTTCAGGCTTGGGCTGAACCGGCGGCACCGCAGCCGTCGCCGCGGCAAGCGTCGACAGGCGCGCAGCGAGGCGAGACGGCGCTGCCTCGGGAGCCGGAGCGGCTGCAGCCTGGACCTGCGGAGCAGCGCGGGCCGGCGTGTCCGAGGCGTCGGCGACCTCGGCGGAGGCGTCAGCGCCATTGCGTTCGGTGACTGCGGCAACGGTGTGAGTGGTCGCGCCCTTCTCGAGGTTCTCCGCGAGCAGGTTGCGCATGATGGCGTCGCGCGAACCGCCGCTGCGGCCGCCCAGCACCACGCCGATCAGGTGGCGGTTGCCGCGGCGCATCGAGGTGACGAGGTTGAAGCCGGAGGCGCGGGTGTAGCCGGTCTTGATGCCGTCGACGCCCTCGACATTGCCCAGCAGGTGATTGTGGTTGCGGATCGACTGGCCGCGCCAGTTGAACGTCGAGGTGGCGAAATAGCGATAGTAGCGCGGGAAGCGCTCCTGGATGGCGCGGCCGAGCGTGGCCTGGTCGCGCGCGGTCGTGACCTGCTCGTCGTTGGGAAGGCCGTTGGCATTGCGGTAGACCGTCTTCGACATGCCGAGCGAGCGCGCCTTGCGCGTCATCATCTGGGCGAAGTCGTCTTCATCTCCGGCGATCGCTTCCGCGATCACCACGGCGGCGTCGTTGGCGGAGCGGGTGACGAGACCCTTGATGGCGTCCTCGACGCGGATGGTCTGGCCGGCGCGCAGGTTCAGCTTGGTCGGATCCTGGTCGGCGGCGTGCTGGGACACCGGCATCTCGGTGTCGAGCTTCATCTTGCCGGACTCAAGACGCTCGAACAGCAGATAGAGCGTCATGATTTTGGTGAGCGAGGCGGGGTGGCGGATTCCGTCGGGGCTGTTCGACTGGAGCACCGCGCCGGAATTGCCGTCGACGATGATGGACGCGAATTTCGGGCTGGAGCTCTCGGACACATCGCGCTGCACCCGGTGGTGCGCGTAGTGGCGGCGGTGGCGCCGTGCCTCGGCAGCATCAGTGGTGAAGATGACTGCGGTGGTGACCGTAAGAAGCCCGAAAACGCCAACCCGCGCCAAGCGCGAGGAAGACAAGTTTTTACGAAGCATGGAACCCCGTCCCCGTTTCTGACTTGATCACCGGCCCGTGAGGCGAAATTGTGCCCATGGGGACCCGGGATCATTACCTGCTCAGGCTGTCCCTCCGCCTGTGTTCGCTGCGGGGGACGTTGGGCCTAAGCCGCTATTCTGGCTAAGGTGATGTTCTCAAACGGCTTTTGACCGATTGCGGAAGCTGAACACGTCCAGGGAATCAGGGTAGGGGGCCGCGGTTTCCAAAAGCTTAAGGAACCCTTGCGGGAAACCCCGGGAATCTCCGCGATTTGCATCTAGTTTTTGTGCGTCGCACAAGATTCTTGACTTTATTGTGCGTTGCACTAATTATGGGCACAGTCAGGGAGCCGGGGCTTCCCGACGAGAGCCAGGGAAAAGGATTCCGAAATGTTCAAGGTTGAAGACTTTCAGAACTACGGGAAAGAGCACTTCGAGCAGTGCGTTGCCTCCGCGACCTCGGTGCAGCACGGCCTTCAGGCGATCGCCAGCGCCTATGGCGACTACACCAAGAAGTCGTTCGAAGACACCAAGTCCTTCGTCGAGAAGCTTTCCGGCGTGAAGTCGCTGGACAAGGCCATGGAAGCCCAGACCGACTTCGCGCGTTCCACCTACGAGACCTTCGTTGCGGAATCGCAGAAGATCGCCGGCCTCTACAACGACCTCGCCAAGCAGGCGTTCAAGCCGGTCGAGACCATCGTGTCGAAGTTCACCCCGGCCGCCAACTAAGCTTTCCCGGATATCCTGAAAGCAAAAGCCCGGCTGACCAGCCGGGCTTTTCGTTTGTCGCGACGGGTTCGTCTCGGCGCACCGCGCGCAGCTTGGACGGCCGGCTCGTTCGATCGTCCTGAATGTGTGGACGGTCGGGCTCGCCGAATTGTCCAGGACGAACTCGCTTGTGCTGCTCGCGCAAGATTGCACCTGCCCGTAGATTATGATGGTCGCGGGCCCCGGCGTTTCGCACAGCTTCGTCCTTGCCCGATTTCGCGCCACGCGATTCAAGCGGCGGCTCGACTGAACCGTAGAAGTCCGGAGATGATCCCGCGCGAAACCGTCGCAACAGTTGGCCCGGCCGGTTCCTGATCAAGACGTTCTAACCAGACGGCGCGGAAATTTTTGTCAAATTGGTCCGGATTGACTAACCTCGGTCAGGATCGTTCGGATTGGGAATCGGGACCGTCGCGGCCGCATTCGGCCGGACCTTTGCACGCTTGCGGCGAGCCGGGGGCGGGCCCATATTGCTGACGACCGACCCGGCTTGGACCGGACCGGTTGGAAGCGGCGATCCAACGAGGCGGCGAGCCTGCGTGAAGCTCCGAAGGCTGGGGCTCCGCGGCGGACCGTCATACGCTTCCGTGGGGAATTTGAACGCCTGAGCCATGCCGCAACTGTTGTCCAGACTCGACCTGTCCGCGGCCACCGCCGCCCTCGCTCCCCGGATGAGCAATGACGAGAACCGTTCGGGCGGTCCGACGGGTCCGAACACCTCTGTCATCACCAAGGTCAAGCCGAAGACCAAGCGACCGAACCTGTACCGCGTGCTGATCCTGAACGACGACTACACGCCGATGGAATTCGTCGTCCACGTGCTGGAGAAGTTCTTCCAGAAGGACGTCGAGGCGGCGACCAAGATCATGCTGCACGTTCACCATCACGGTATCGGGGAGTGCGGGGTGTTCACCTACGAGATCGCCGAGACCAAGGTGACGCAGGTGATGGACTTCGCCCGCAAGCACCAGCATCCGCTGCAATGCGTGATGGAAAAGAAGTAAGTCACCTTACCGCGCGTCTTTAGGCCGGCTCTCGTGCCTGTCGCAATGTGATTGTCGCGTGCTGCCTGCGCGCGATGGCTGTTGCGGCCGGCAAGATTTAAGGAATTCTGCACCGGCGCCGACCCCGCCCAAATCGGAACGGGTTTTGCATCGAAAATAGCCCAGGTGGCTAGCTGCCGAGTCGCGGAACCGGTCTTTCGCCGCGATCTTGTATAACTATATGTGACAAAGGTTGTTGTTGCCTGACCGGGCGATGGCGATCATGATGGTGGGGGCCATAGAGGACGCGAATGCCGACTTTTTCCCAAAGCCTTGAACAATCCCTGCATCGTGCGCTGGCGATCGCAAACGAGCGTCATCACCAATACGCGACGCTCGAGCATCTCCTGCTCTCCCTGATCGATGACTCCGATGCAGCCGCCGTGATGCGCGCCTGTAGCGTCGACCTCGACAAGCTCCGCACGAGCCTCGTCAATTATCTTGAGACCGAATTCGAGAATCTGGTGACGGATGGCGCCGACGATGCCAAGCCGACCGCCGGTTTCCAGCGCGTGATCCAGCGCGCGGTGATCCATGTGCAGTCGTCGGGTCGCGAAGAGGTGACCGGCGCCAACGTGCTGATCGCGATCTTCGCCGAACGCGAGAGTCATGCCGCTTACTTCCTGCAAGAGCAGGACATGACGCGCTACGACGCGGTCAACTACATCAGCCACGGCATCGCCAAGCGGCCGGGTGTCTCCGAGGCGCGCCCCGTGCGCGGCGTCGACGAGGAAACCGAGACCAAGGGCACTGAGGACGCCAAGAAGAAGGGCGAGGCGCTCGAGACCTATTGCGTCAACCTCAACAAGAAGGCGCGCGACGGCAAGATCGACCCGGTGATCGGACGCAATTCCGAGATCAACCGCGCGATCCAGGTGCTGTGCCGTCGGCAGAAGAACAACCCGCTGTTCGTCGGCGAAGCCGGCGTCGGCAAGACCGCGATCGCCGAGGGCCTTGCCAAGCGCATCGTCGACAGTGAAGTGCCGGAAGTTCTGGCGGCCGCGACCGTGTTCTCGCTGGACATGGGCACGCTGCTTGCCGGCACGCGCTATCGCGGCGATTTCGAGGAGCGCTTGAAGCAGGTACTGAAGGAGCTCGAGGCGCATCCCAACGCCATCCTGTTTATCGACGAGATCCACACCGTGATCGGTGCGGGCGCAACGTCCGGCGGGGCGATGGATGCTTCGAACCTGCTCAAGCCGGCGCTTGCCTCGGGCACGATCCGCTGCATGGGCTCGACCACCTACAAGGAATACCGCCAGCACTTCGAGAAGGACCGCGCGCTGGTGCGGCGCTTCCAGAAGATCGACATCAACGAGCCGACCGTCGAGGACGCCATCGCGATCCTCAAGGGCCTCAAGCCGTATTTCGAGGACTACCATCGGCTGAAGTACACCAATGAGGCGATCGAGGCTGCGGTGCAGCTCTCCTCGCGCTACATCCACGACCGCAAGCTGCCCGACAAGGCGATCGACGTGATCGACGAGTCCGGTGCGGCGCAGATGTTGGTCGCCGAGAACAAGCGCAAGAAGACCATCGGCATCAAGGAGATCGAGACCACGATTGCCTCGATGGCGCGGATCCCGCCGAAGAGCGTGTCGAAGGACGATGCCGAGGTGCTCAAGCATCTCGAGCAGACCCTGAAGCGCACCGTGTTCGGCCAGGACAAGGCGATCGAGTCGCTCGCCGCTTCGATCAAGCTGGCCCGTGCCGGCCTGCGCGAGCCGGAGAAGCCGATCGGCTGCTACCTGTTCTCAGGTCCCACCGGCGTCGGCAAGACCGAGGTCGCTAAGCAACTCGCGGCGTCGCTCGGCGTCGAGCTGTTGCGCTTCGACATGTCCGAATACATGGAGCGGCACACCGTGTCGCGCCTGATCGGCGCGCCTCCCGGCTATGTCGGCTTCGACCAGGGCGGCCTGCTCACCGACGGCGTCGACCAGCATCCGCATTGCGTGGTGCTGCTCGACGAGATCGAGAAGGCGCATCCCGACCTCTACAACGTCCTGCTCCAGATCATGGATCACGGCCGGCTGACCGACCACAACGGCAAGCAGGTCAACTTCCGCAACGTGATCCTGATCATGACCACGAATGCGGGTGCTTCGGATCTCGCCAAGCAGGCGTTCGGCTTCACGCGCTCGAAGCGGGAAGGCGACGACCACGAGGCGATCAACCGGCAGTTCGCGCCGGAATTCCGCAACCGCCTCGATGCCATCGTCTCGTTCGGCCATCTCAGCGTCGAGGTGATTGGCACCGTCGTCGAGAAGTTCGTGCTTCAGCTCGAGGCGCAGCTTGGCGACCGCGACGTCACCATCGAACTGTCCGAGCCCGCCAAGGCCTGGCTGGTCCAGCATGGTTACGATGAGCAGATGGGCGCGCGGCCGATGGCCCGCGTGATCCAGGAGCACATCAAGAAGCCGCTGGCCGACGAGGTGCTGTTCGGCAAGCTCAAGAGCGGCGGCCACGTCCGCGTCGTCCTGGTCAAGGACGAGGCCGACGAGACCAAGGACAAGATCGGCTTCGAGTTCGTCGAGGGCCCGGTCACACCGAAGCAGGAGAAGCTGCCCGGCACCCGCAAGCGCCCGCCGGGCAAGTCCAACAAGCCGGGTGGTCCCGGCGGCTCGAAGGGGCCGACCTCCAAGGGCCCGCTGGTCAAGGCTTGATCGGCATGTGATGAAATCGAAAAGGCCGGCTGTGAAGCCGGCCTTTTTGCTTTGAATTGCGAGCGATCCTTACGTTCCTGCCTTGGGCGCCGCTGCTGCCGGCGACCAGGCCACTGCTCCTGATAGCTAAACCACGCAGGGGTTGTGCACGAGAACATCTGGCACCTTGCGGGCGCGGAGTTACTCTCAATCCCCCTTCATCCGCTGCCCTTCCTGAATCCGGACATGCTCGGCGCCGCGCGCGCCCGCGGGTGACAGGCGCAACATGCTGAGCAGCGCGCCGCACAGGGCAAAGCCGACGCCGGCGAGCAGTGCGATCCTGGTTCCTTCCTGCGGGTAGCGGCCGAGGAACAGCGCGACCAGCGCGGCGCCGGCGGTCTGGCCGAGCAGCCGGGCAGTGCCCAGCATGCCGCTGGCCCCGCCGGAGCGCTCACGCGGGGCGGCTGCGATCATGGTGCGGTTGTTCGGCGTCTGGAACAGGCCGAAGCCGAAGCCGGCGAGGGCCATGCGCCAGGCGATGTCGAAGGCGCCGGGCTCGGCCGGCAGCATCGCCAGCGAGGCGAGCCCGCCTGCGAACAGCAAAAGGCCGATGCCGCCGAGCAGGCCGGCCGGATAGTGCTCGACCAGGCGTCCCGCAAGCGGGGCGGCGAACGCCACCGTGATCGGCCATGGCGTGATCAGAAGGCCCATATGCACGGCTGAATAGCCGAAGCGACTTTGGAGGTAGAACGGGATCGCGACGAAGGAGAGCATCTGGGCGCAGAACGAGGCGATCGAGGTCGCGATCGACAGGGCGAAGATCGGGATGCGCAGGAGATCGACCGGCAGCAGCGGCGCGGCCATATGCGTCTCGCGCCAGATCAGGGCGGCGCCCGCAATCGCGGCGACGGCGAATTCGATCAGGCAGGTGAGGAGCGGCTCGCCATGGCCGACGCTGTCGACGGCGAAAATGCCGACACCGAAGGTGACGGCGCTGAGCCCTGCGCTCTGCCAGTCGAATGAATGCTCCGCCAGGCGCGTGTGCGGCAGGCAGCGCGCGCCGAGCGCAACCGCGACCGCACCGATCGGCACGTTGATCGCAAACAGCCAGGGCCAGCTTGCCACGGCCAGGATGCCCGAGGCCAGCGTCGGCCCGATCGCGGCGGACACCGCCACGACGAGCGCGTTGCGCGCGATGCCGCGCCCGAGCAGCGCATGCGGATAGGTGAAGCGCACCAGCGCGGTGTTGACGCTCATGATGCCGGCCGCGCCAAAACCCTGAATGATGCGCGCGACGGTCAGCAGCGGCAGCGAGTGCGCAACGGCGCACAGCGCGGAAGCGAGGGTGAACAGCGCAAGCCCCGCCAGATAGACACGCCGGTAGCCGACGATCTCGCCAAGCGAGGCTAGCGGCAGCAGCGAGATGGTGATCGCGAGCTGATAGCCGTTGACGATCCAGATCGAGAAGGCGGGGCTCGCATCGAGGTCGGCCGCGATCGTCGGCAGCGCCACATTGGCGATGGCGCCGTCGATCACGGACATGGTGATGCCGAGCGCGATGGTGAGGATGGCCCATCGACGCTGCGGCAGCGGCAGGCCGTCGGCCTGCTCGATGGTGACTGTCGACATCGTGATCAGCGTCTGGTTTGGCGAATCGGACACTGCCAGGTGGCCGAGTATTGCGCCAACAGGGCAGGACCGCGATAGTTCCGGAACCGCAATCACCAGCGCGCGGTCGATTTTCCGAAGATGTAGAGGGCGATGAGCCCGAGCGTCACCGCTGTCGAGAAGACCAGGATGCGGCGATCCCAGTCGATTCTCTCTCGCTCAGCCCTTCTGAGAGACAGCATCGTGAACAGGGCTTTCATGGCAAATCGGCGCATCGCAAGCCTCGCGACGGCCGCAGGATGCCACGGCCGACGGAAGCGAGCTTGATGCAGCTCAAGGGCGCTCGCTACACCGCCGGCGGATTGCGGTCGGTGAAGGTCGTGCGCTGGTGCCAGTAGGGATAGGGCAGCGTCACCTTGCTGGCGGCGTCGAGCTTTGCGATCTGGTCCTTGGTCAAGGACCAGCCGACCGCGCCGAGATTTTCGCGCAGTTGCGCCTCGTTGCGCGCGCCGATGATCAGCGTCGAGACGGTGGGGCGCTGGAGCAGCCAGTTCAGCGCGATCTGCGAGACGCTCTTGCCGGTTTCCTTGGCGACCTCGTCGATCGCGTCGACCACGCGATAGACGTGCTCGTCCGGCACGGGCGGGCCGAAGTCGGCGGTCTTGGGCAGGCGGCTGACTTCCGGCTTCGGCTGGCCGCGCCGGATCTTGCCGGTGAGGCGTCCCCATCCGAGCGGCGACCAGACCACCGCGCCGAGGCCCTGGTCGAGGCCGAGCGGCATCAGCTCCCATTCGTAGTCGCGACCGATCAGTGAATAATAGGTCTGGTTGGCGACGTAGCGCGGGAAGCCGTGCTTGTCGGCAACACCGAGCGACTTCATCAGGTGCCAGCCCGAAAAATTCGAGACGCCGACGTAGCGGATCTTGCCGGCGCGCACGAGCACGTCGAGCGTTGAAAGCACCTCTTCAGGCGGAGTGAGCGCATCGAAGCCATGGAGCTGGAACAGGTCGATGTAATCGGTGCCGAGCCGGCTCAGCGAACCGTCAATGGCGGCAAGCAGGTGCTGCCGTGACGAGCCGATGTCGTTGGGGCCGTCGCCGAAGCGGAAGGTTGCCTTGGTCGAGATCAGCACCTTGTCGCGGCGGCCCTTGATGGCTTCACCCAGAACGCGCTCGGACTCGCCGAGCGAATAGACGTCGGCGGTGTCGAACATCGACACGCCGGCCTCGAGGCAGATATCGAGAAGGCGCCGCGCTTCGGTCGCGTCCGTCGTGCCCCACGCAGCAAGGCGGCCGACGCCGCCGAACGTGCCCGTTCCCAGGCTCAAAGCAGGCACCATGAGGCCGGACCGGCCCAAGCGTCGGTATTCCATCGACATGCTCCTCGGCTGGCCGCTGATTGATCGATGCGGCCTTGGTGTCGGATGTTAGTGCAAGCAGGCGCATTGTCCTACGACGCGCTCACATACCGGCCTTGCTTCGGAGCGGGCTAGTCGTGCCGAAGCATGTCATCGAACGCGGCGTTGGCAACGTGCGGGCCGACCGGCTTCGCTGCAGCCCGAGACTCGCTCCTTGCTGAAGGAAAGCAGGCGGCTTCGTTGTCACGCGTCTGCTGCGGCAGCAAAGCGAGGCTCCAGCCCACGAGGACCAGCATCGCGAGCCGGAACGCGATCGCGCCCAGCAGCAGCTCCGATCCGCTTATCGTCGCGCGAGACCTCATGCGTGTCAGCCTGATGCACGCGTCTGGATAAGACAATCTGGAATTGGCGAGCGTTGCCTTCGCTCAGGACGAAGGCTCGCGCAGATGGCAGCTCAGTGCGGCAACTGGCTCTGCCGGAAGTCGCGCGGCGACATCCCGAAGTGCTCGCGGAAGACGCGGCCGAAATGCGAGAGGTCGTTAAAACCCCAGGCGAACGCGATCTCGCTGATGTGGCGATGGGCGAGCAGAGGCGAAGCGAGGTCGCGCCGGCATTGGGCCAGACGCTCGGCGAGCACGTGGCGCTGGAACGACATCTCCTCGTCGGCGAGGAGATCGTTGACGTAGCGCGGCGAGATGCCGAGTGCGGCGGCGGTCTCCGCCAGCGACAGGTCGGGATCGGCGAGATGCGCGCGGATGTGGGCCTTCAGCCGGTAGAGCAGGGCGGAGCGATGGGTCGAGGACGGCAGCGAGGTCTTGCCAAGCCGTTCGCTCAGCGCCATCGCCAGCAGATCGACGGCCTGCTCCGACAGGGCGGCCGCATTGTTCGGCGCTAACCGGTCCGCACTCTGGCAGAGCCTGAAGATGAAGTCGTAGGCGAGCCGCTCCAGCGGCGCATCCGCTCCGAACGCGATCGCGGTGAGCGTCTCGGTGCCGCCGAGCCGCCGCTGCAGCATTTCGCGCGGCACCTTGAAAATGGTCTGCGTAAAACTGTCGTTGAACTTCAGCTCATAGGGCCGCGTAGTGTCGTAGAGTGCGAACTCGCCGGGATGGATCACGGTCTCGCGCCCGTCCTGCGCTACGCCGCCGTCGCCGCGATTGCCGAGTGCGATCAGCACAAAATCCTGGTCCGAGCGCGCGATGCGCGAGGGCGTGCGGAACACGTGCTGGCGGTCGGAGCAGACGTCGGAGCAGACGGCCTTGCCGAGCGGGGCTTGCGTCACCGAGCCGTGGAAGGCGCTGCCGAGGTCGGACTTGCAGTCGAGCCCGACGAAGACGTCGCAGACGATGTCCTGCCAGAGGGCGAGCCGCCGGTAGCCGGGGCTGCCGTCCGTCGTGAACTGGATTGGCATTTGGACAGCCTCCCTTTCACATCCCGCAAAATCGCAAATTGGCGCAGATCCAGCCTGACCGGAGGCAAATCCCGTACCGGGCGGCGATCCCGTCCGGTCGAGTTTTTGTGCCGCCGCAGTCGAGCGCCCGGCCGCCCGGCTTGGCCAAATAGACTGCATCGGACGAGGTCTGCGATCAACCGGCAATGGAGGCGGCCATGGGCATCGAACATCCCAAATATAAGGTGGCGGTGGTGCAGGCGGCTCCCGCCTGGCTCGATCTCGATGCCTCGATCGACAAGTCGATCGCACTGATCAGGGAGGCGGCCGAGAAGGGGGCGAAGCTGATCGCCTTCCCGGAAGCCTTCATTCCCGGCTACCCCTGGCACATCTGGATGGACTCGCCGGCCTGGGCAATCGGCCGCGGCTTCGTGCAGCGCTATTTCGATAATTCGTTGTCTTACGACAGCCCGCAGGCCGAGCGTTTGCGCGATGCCGTGCGCAAGGCGAAGCTGACGGCGGTGATCGGTCTGTCGGAGCGCGACGGCGGCAGCCTATACCTGGCGCAATGGCTGATCGGCCCCGATGGCGAGACCATCGCAAAGCGCCGCAAGCTGCGCCCGACCCATGCCGAGCGCACCGTCTATGGCGAGGGCGACGGCAGCGACCTCGCCGTGCACGCGAGGCCCGACATCGGCCGCCTCGGCGCGCTATGCTGCTGGGAGCATCTGCAGCCGCTGTCGAAATACGCGATGTACGCCCAGAACGAGCAGGTCCACGTCGCGGCCTGGCCGAGCTTTTCGCTCTACGATCCCTTTGCGCCGGCGCTCGGCGCGGAGGTCAACAACGCCGCCTCGCGCGTCTATGCGGTGGAGGGATCCTGCTTCGTGCTCGCGCCTTGCGCGACGGTGTCGCAGGCGATGATCGACGAGCTCTGCGACCGGCCGGACAAGCACGCGCTGCTCCACGCCGGCGGCGGCTTTGCCGCGATCTACGGCCCCGATGGCAGCCAGATCGGCGACAAGCTCGCGCCGGACCAGGAGGGACTCCTGATCGCCGAGATCGACCTCGGCGCCATCGGCGTCGCCAAGAACGCCGCTGATCCCGCCGGGCATTATTCGCGGCCCGACGTGACGCGGCTGCTGCTCAACAAGAAGCGATACCAGCGCGTCGAGCAGTTCGCGCTGCCGGTGGATACCGTCGAGCCCACGGACATTGCCGCAGCGGCGAGCTGATCGCCGCCGCGCGGAGACGGGCTCACATTACGCGACGCAGTGACCGAGCAGCTCGGGATGCGCGGCGCAGATGTGATGTGCGCCGGCCGCGCGCAGCTCGGCTTCGCTGCCATAGCCGTAGAGCACGCCGATCGCGGTCATGCCGTTGGTGCGTGCGCCCACCACGTCATGGCTGCGGTCGCCGATCATGATCGCGCTGGCCGCATCGACCTTGGCCTCCTCGAGCGCGTAGCGCAGCAGGTCGCGCTTGTCGACGCGGGTGCCGTCGAGCTCGGAGCCGAATACGCGCTCGAAATAGGGTTTCAGGCCGAAATGATCGACGATGCGGGTGGCGTAGACCGCGGGCTTGCTGGTGGCCACGAACATGCGTGGCGTCGTTGCGGCGAGCGTTGTCAGAGTGTCCACGATGCCGGCATAGGCCTCGTTCTCGAACAGGCCGATATCGGAAAAGCGTTCGCGATAGAGCAGCAGCGCGCGGTCGGCGAGCTCGTCGCTTCCGGTGAGCTTTTTCAGGCTGGCATGCAGCGGCGGCCCGATGCACCAGGTCAGCTCGTCCTCGCTTGGCACCGCCAGGCTCAACCGCTCCAGCGCGTACTGGATCGAGCGGGTGATCCCGGGCTTCGGGTTGGTCAGCGTGCCGTCGAGATCAAAATAGATTGCTTGCATCCGGACCCGTCCCCCGAGTTGTGACGGGTCCGTTGCTAGTCGGATCAGCCTTCAAGTCAAGGCCCGGGTCGTCATTGCTGCTTCGCCCATTCGACGATCGCTGTGGCATCCGGGCCGGCCTGGGCTTCCCAGGCGGCGATCGCATCCTTTGCGGCGCTGCGAAGTGCCGCGACGAGGGACGGCGGCGCCGGCTCCGCGATCTTGACGCCGTTATCGCGCATGCGCGCATAATTCTCCGTGGTGCGGTTGGCCAGCAGGGCGAACTGGCTCTGCTCGGTCTCGGCTGCCGCGGCAAGCACCTCGCGCTGCATCGGCTCGGACAGTTCGACAAATGCCTCGGTGCGGACGAAAGCGATCGAGATCGGCATCGCGTAGTTGATGGCGGTGAAATACGGCAGGTGGTCCCAGAGCTTGCGTCCCGCGCCGCCGTCGCCGGAGGTGAGGACGGCGTTCAGCCGGCGCTCTTTCAGCCCGGCGATCGCCGCGTCCATCGGCAGGAATTGCGCATTCGCGCCGGCCGCGCGCATCACCGCACTGGAATTGGCATCGTAGGCGCGCAGGTTCAGCGTCGGCAAATCCTCGGCGCCCGCGAGCGAACGATCCGACCAAAGTCCCGTCGCCGGCCAGATCGTCAGATAGAGCAGCTTCAGACCGCGGGCGGCGAACGCCTTCTCGTAGAGCGGGCGGGCCCGCGCATTGGTGGCGCGCGCGACGTCGACCGATTGCACCAGGAAGGGCAGGGTGGAGAGACCGAGCACCGGGTCGATGCCGGACAGTGCGCCCGCAAAGGCATCGCCCCCGGCGATCCGGCCATCCGCAGCGGCCCGCGGCATCTCGCCCGAACTGATCTTGAGAGTGTTGTCGAAGGCGTTGGCCAGCGTCACGAAGCCGTTGGTGCGCTCGGAAACGCGTTTGGCGAAGGTCACAAGGCCGATACCGGAAATGTTATTTTCGGGGTATTCGGTGGTCATCCGCCAGGTCACCTGGGCGGTGGCGGGCGCAGCGGTCAGGAGAAGCGCGACGAGGATAACGAAGGCGCGGATCCGTTTGGCGGGGGAACGCATTGAAGGCAGCAGGTCGGGCAGCATATCGGTAACTCATCGAACCATGGCACGATGCCACGGCATGGCAGATCATCTTGTTGCACGACGCGCCGGCGTGCGCCACAGCGATGCTTGGGCACGGCTGCCGCGAATTGCGTCACTCATCGCTGTCGCGCTGCTCGTCTTGGCGACACGGGCGGCGGCATGGGACAGCTCGCCCGCGAAAACCAACGTCGCCGTCCCCAGTGTCGAAGAGCTGGCGATGCCGCCGCAAAAGCCCGCCAGCGCACGCGAGAGCGATACGCGGGAATCGATCTGCCTGATCGTCGAGGCTGCCGCGCGCGATGCCAATCTGCCGCTGGAATTCTTCGCCCGCGTGATCTGGCAGGAAAGCCGCTTCCAGGCCGATGCGATCGGGCCCATGACGCGCAGCGGCGAGCACGCGCAGGGGATCGCGCAGTTCATGCCGGGGACTGCGAGCGAGCGCGGGCTGCTCAATCCCTTCAATCCGGTTCAGGCGCTGCCGAAGTCGGCCGAATTCCTCAACGAGCTGCGCAACCAGTTCGGCAATCTCGGCCTTGCCGCAGCCGCCTATAACGCCGGCCCCCGCCGCGTCCAGGAATGGCTCGCCGGCACCGGGCCGATGCCGGAGCAGACCCGCAACTACGTCTATGCCATCACCGGCACGAGCGTTGACGCGTGGGCCAAGGCGGGCAGCACCGGCAAGGGACCACCGAGTTCGCCACCGACGAGCTGCCGCGACCTCATGGCGCTGTTGAAGCGCGCGCCGAATCCGTTCGTCGCCGAGCTCGAGCAGCATGTCGAGCTTGCCGCCGCAAAGATCTGGGGCGTGCAGCTCGCCGCCGGCTTCGACCGCAACAGGGCGCTGGCGATGTATTCCCGTGCGGTCACGCATCTGAGCGCGGTGATCGGCGAACGCGATCCGAGCCTGCTGAGCTCGGTGATGCGCAGCCGCGGCACGCGTACGTTCTACCAGGTGCGCATCGGGGCCGATACGCGGGCCGAGGCGGATGATCTGTGCAACCGCATCCGCAGGGCTGGCGGCGCCTGTTTCGTGCTGAGGAATCGGGGTGTGGCGGGGTAGGAGGCGTCTCTCGCGCGCATGCCAGCCCCGCCGCGCGCTTCCTTGACGCGGACGGTCGCATTGCCCGTTATGCAGCCACGATTCCGTAACCTCGGCCAATACTCCCGTGGCGCTTCCCCCGCTCGATTCACCTCAATGGCAAAGTCCGTGGCGCGCCTTTGCGTGGGGACTGCGCTCGATCACGCAGACGATCCTCACCATCGTGCTGTTCGTGACCTATCTGGGCATCGGCGCGCTCGCCCATGACACCCATTTCAGCCTGCTCTGGGCGCTGTGCTCGACGCTGTTCGTTTGGGCTGGTCCGGCACAGATCATCCTGATCACCACGCTCGGCTCGGGCGCCACCGTCATCCAGTCGGCGATCGCCGTGACCGTCAGCGCCATCCGCCTGTTTCCGATGGTGGTCTCGGTGCTGCCGCTGATGCGCACGCCGACGACGAAGCGGCGCGAGCTTATCTTCGCCGCGCATCTCACCGCGGTGACGCTGTGGGTCGAATGCCACCGCTTCCTGCCGCAGGTGCCGCGCGAGCGGCGCATCGCATTCGTCCATGGTCTCGGCTGTGGCCTGGTCTCGGTGTGCCTCACCGCCAATACGGTCGGCTATTTCCTCGCTGCCAACCTGACGCAGACGCTTGGCGCGGCGATCCTGTTGCTGACGCCGCTGTCGTTCCTGTTCTCGACCGCGCGCAACAGCCGCGAGGTCGCCGATGTCGTCGCGCTGACGCTCGGGATATTGCTCTATCCGCTCGCGGCCAAGATGAACTCGGGTCTCGACATCCTCGTGAGCGGCGTGGTCGCCGGCACGATCGCCTATGGCGTGCATTGGTGGCGGGAGGTGCGCGCATGAGTTTTGCGCAAGCGATCGGCGACTGGTACGCGCTCGCCGTACTGTTCATCGCCGGCGTTGTTCCCAACCAGATCTGGCGCATGCTGGGCCTGTGGTTCGGCGGCGGCATCGACGAGGGCTCGGAGCTGCTGGTCTGGGTGAGGGCGGTCGCGACCGCGATCCTGGCCGGGGTCATCGCCCAGATCGTGGTCGAGCCGCCGGGCGCGCTGGCCAGCGTGCCTGATGTCCTGCGCTATGGCGCGGTCGCTGCCGGCCTTGTCGTGTTCCTGCTGACCCGCCGCTCAATCTTCGCCGGCGTCGTCACCGGCGAAGTCTTCATGCTGGCCGGCAAGTGGTGGTTGGGCTAAAACGCGTCCGACAAGCTTAAGGAACAGGACATATGGTTCGCGAAAACGAGCTCCGCGAGGGCGAGGTCGCCATCGAGCTGCCATCGACCGAGGACGCCGGTCTCGTCTTCATCGGCCGCATCCGCACGCCCTGGACCTCGCGGCTGGAGACGCCGCGGCAGGGGCGTCAGGACGGTCCGATCTGCCGCCTCGAGATCTTCGAGCCGTTCGTGCCGGCCATCAAGGGCGTCGATTTCTACAGCAATCTCGAGGTGCTCTACTGGCTCGACCGATCGCGCCGCGACATCGTCCTGCAGAGCCCGAAGAACAACGAGAAGACCCGCGGCACGTTTTCGCTGCGCTCGCCGGTGCGGCCCAATCCGATCGGGACCTCGATCGTCAAGCTGGTCGGGATCGAGGGCAATGCCATTCTGGTGCGCGGCCTCGACTGCATCGACAACACGCCGCTGATCGACATCAAGCCCGATCGCTGCGAGTTCACGCCGCTGGCCGAGCCGCAGAAGGGCGATTTCGAGACGGAGTGACTTTCTCCGTCATTCCGGGGCGTGCCGTAGGCACGACCCCGGAATCCATCGGACGGCAGAGACGGTGGTGAAATGGATTCTCAGGTGCGCAATTGCGCACCATAGCTCGACGCTTCGCGTCGCCCCGGAATGACGATCAGCTCTTCAACGCCGCGATCAGCTTGGTCGCGTGCTCTTCCAGCACCTTGGCGTCTTCCTTGCGGCTCGCCGGCGGCAGCATGGCGACGCCGTCGTGGCGCGGCATCACGTGCATGTGCAGATGGAACACGACCTGACCGCCGGCGGGCTCGTTGAACTGCTGCACGGTGATGCCGTCGGCGTTGAACGCCTTCATCGCGGCCGTTGCGATCTTGTGCGCGCCGCGCGCGACATGGGCGTAGTCGTCGGGCTTGATGTCGAGGATGTTGCGGGCAGGGGCCTTCGGGATCACCAGCGTGTGGCCGGGCACGCGCGGCATGATGTCGAGGAAGGCGACGACGTGCTCGTCCTCGTACACCTTGTTGCAGGGCAGCTCGCCGCGCAGGATCTTTGCAAAGATGTTGTTGGTGTCGTAGGCGGTCATGGTGGCGGCTCCCAAGAAATTTGCGCTTAGAATTTTGCGCTTACTGTCACCAGCCGCGGCGGGCCGTCAAGGCGCCTCGTCGGCGCCTTTTCGGAACGGGCCGAGTTCGGCCAGCTCGCGGCCGGCGTCGGCGACATAGGCGCGCTCGCGCTTGAGGTAATCGTCGATGGCGCGGCGCAGGCCGGGATCGGCGATGAAGTGGGCTGAATGCGTCGTGCGCGGCAGGTAGCCGCGCGCAATCTTGTGCTCGCCCTGCGCACCAGCCTCGACATGGGTGAGGCCATGCTTGATCGCGAAATCGATCGCCTGATAGTAGCAGACCTCGAAATGCAGGAAGGGATGATGCTCGACCGCGCCCCAGTTGCGGCCGAACAGCGTGTCCGAGCCGATGAAGTTGATCGCGCCCGCGATCCAGCGGCCGTTGCGGCGCGCCATCACCAGCAGCACGTCCTGGCTCATGGTCTCGCCGATCAGAGAGAAGAACTCGCGTGTGAGATACGGCCGGCCCCATTTGCGCGAACCGGTCTCCATGTAGAATGCGAAGAAGGCGTCCCAGGCATCCTCGGTGATGTCTTTGCCGGTGAGCCAGTGGATCGTGATGCCGGCCGCGAGCGCATCGCGCCGCTCGCGCTTGATCGACTTGCGGTGGCGCGAGTTCAGCGTTGCCAGGAAGTCGTCGAAACTCGCAAAACCCTGGTTGTGCCAGTGGAACTGCTGGTCGGTGCGCTGGAGGAAGCCGTGCTCGGCGAGCAGCTTCCATTCGTCCTCGCGCGCGAAGGTGACGTGCACGGACGAGGCCTTGCTGACGCCGCAGAGCGCCACCAGCCCGCTCGCCAGCGCCTCCCTGATCTGCTCGCGGTCGACGCCGTCGCGGACCAGCAGCCGCGGTCCCGTTGCGGGGGTGAAGGGAACGGAGACCTGAAGCTTCGGATAGTAGCGTCCGCCGGCGCGCTCATAGGCATCCGCCCAGCCCCGGTCGAAGACGTATTCGCCCTGGCTGTGCGATTTCAAATAGCAGGGCACGACGCCGGCGACGCGGCCGTCGAGCTTGGCCACCAGGTGCCGTGGGCCCCAGCCGGTGCGGATCGTCGCCGAACCTGATTTCTCGACCGCGCAGAGAAAGGCGTGCGAGACGAACGGGTTATAGGCGGGTCTTGAGAGGCCGAGGGAATCGCCTGGAAAGGCGGATGAGGTTCCCGCGCCATGCCCGTTGCAAGCCTTTTCGTTAATCGCCTTGCTGGGGCTGGCGCAGGCGTCCCAATCCGCGGGCGAGACTTCGCCAATGGACGGTACAGCCTCGAGCGTAATGTCGGATGATGCCATTGGGCCCAAGATCGTGCATTGCAGCAGCGACTTCAAGGGGGCGGGGGAACATGATGCCGCCTGCGATTGCGCGCAACTCCATCCGCGAGTCGTCCTGGCGAAAGCCAGGACCCATTACCCCAGGGAGGAGTTGTGGCGTCGAGCTGTCAACCACCTGTCTTCGCCAAACCGACGCTGGTGGTAATGGGTCCTGGCTTGCGCCAGGACGACGCCGGAGGCTACGGCACAAACCCCTCAAAGATCATCTGATCGGCATACTGCCCGACCCGTGTCCGCTGCTCCGGCGTGCGCACGGTCCAGCCGAGCAGGGCGCAGCCGAACAATTTGCGGGCGAGCCAGGGGGCGGGGGCAGGGAGGTGGTCGACCTTGAAGGCGACGAAATGCGGCTGGGTCTGGAAGCCGTGGCGCAGGTACAGCATGCTGTCGCGCTGCTCCTGCGTCAGGTAAGCCCAATACTCGTCCTCATAGCTCCGTTGCGCGACGATGCCGCGCGGGCGGGAGGGCAAGAGCTCGCGCAGCGCCAACACCTGGTCGGGATCGAAGGACATGCCGACCGCAGGGCCCTGATAGGACGCCAGCACCTCGGCCATGCGCCTCACCAGCTTGCGGTCGCCGCCAAAACGGCTCTTCACCTCGATCACGAGGGGCACGCGGCCGGCGACCATGGCGCAGAGGTCGGAGAGCGACATCATCCGCTCGTCGGTGTCCTTGAATTTGACGGCCTTCAGCTCGGCCGCGGTCTTCCCGATCACGTCGCCGCTGGCCTCGGTGAGGCGGCCGAGCGCATGGTCGTGATGCACCATGGCCTCGCCGTCGGACGAGAGCTGGATATCGACCTCGATCGAGAAATTGCCGGCGATCGCAGCCTGCACCGCGCTTGGCATGTTCTCGACGATGCCGCGCGAAATGTCGTGCAGGCCGCGATGGGCGACCGGCCGGGCTGTCAGCCAATCAGGAGCGCGCATGCGCGTCAGGCGACCTCGAACACGCCTTCGACCTCGACCGCCGCGTCCGCGGGCAGCGAGGCGACGCCGACGGTGGTGCGGGCGTGGCGGCCCTTGTCACCGAAGGCGGCAACCATCAGGTCGGAGGCGCCGTTGAGCACCTTCGGCCCGTCCAGGAAATCCGGGGCCGAGTTGATGAAGCCGCCGAGGCGCACCACGCGCACGACCTTGTCGAGGTCGCCGAGGGCCGCCTTGACCTGGGCCAGCAGGTTGACCGCGCAGCCGCGCGCGGCCGCCGCGCCGTCCTCGATCGAGACGCCGGCGCCGAGCTTGCCCTTGGCGATCAGCTTGCCGGCGGGGTCGAAGCAGACCTGGCCGGAAACAAACAGCAGGCTGCCGGTCCGCACGAACGGGACGTAATTGGCGACGGGGGTGGGGGCCTCGTGCAGTTTGATGCCCTGTTCCGCCAGTTTCTGCTCGACCGTGCCCGCCATGTCCGACCTCGTTGTCCAAAAATCATTCAGCCCCGGCACGTCCGCAGGCGGCCGGGCGCGCCCTGTTTCGCCCATCGTGCCGCCACATGCAAGCAACCGGAGGGGGCTGCATTTTGTTGAGGCAGGGCAGCAGGTTCAAAGCGGGGGCCCCAACTTTACGTGAAACGGCCTCAGTTGCGACGCAATGGAACGGTCATTAAAATGTCGAATCTGCGCTTTCCTCAGGGAACAGACATGGTGCACCTTTTCCGGACTTCGCTCGGTGTGATGGCGCTTGTGGCGGCCGCTTTCGGTCCCGGAGGCGGGGCGCTCGCCGCCAACGGTCCGTTCCTCGCGCACCAGGCGCTCTATGATCTGCGCCTCGTCAAATCGCGGTCCAATTCGGTCAACAGCGCGCGGGGCCGCATCCTCTACAATTTCACCGGCAGCGCCTGCGAGGGCTACACCTCCGAATTCCGCCAGGTCTCCGAGCTCGACAGCGGCGAGGGCAAGGTCACGCTCAGTGACCTCCGCTCCAATTCCTGGGAGGACGCCGCGGGAAAAAGCTACCGCTTCAAGATCGAGACGCGGATGAACGAAGCCGATGCCGGCCGGGTCGACGGCTCGGCCGAACGCGACGGCGACCACATCAACGTCAAGCTGAAGCTGCCGGCGCCGAAGAGCTTTACGCTCGACGGCAAGATCGTATTTCCGACCGAGCAAATCCAGCGCATCATCGCCGCCGCCAAGGACGGCAAGTCGCTGCTCGAGCTTTCCGTCTATGACGGCTCCGACGATGGCCAGAAGGTCTACAACACGCTGACCGTGATCGGCCAGCCGGTCGCCGCCGACCGCGCCACCTCGTCCGATCCGTCGACGTCCGACGAGCACATGAAGTCGCTGAAGCGCTGGCCGGTCACCGTCAGCTATTTCGATCGCGAGGCCCAACAGAAAGAGGGCGAGCAGACCCCGGTCTACGCGATGGCGTTCGAGCTCTACGAGAACGGCGTCTCGCGCCAGCTCGTGCTCGACTACAACGATTTCGTCATCTCCGGCGCGATGGGCAAGTTCGACGTCAAGGACAGCAAGCCCTGTAATTGAGGGCTTCTCCGTCATTGCGAGCCACCGGGTCCGCGCGAAGCGCGGCCCGATGACAGGCTCAGCGAAGCAATCCAGAATCCCTCCGCGGAAGCAGTCTGGATTGCTTCGTCGCAAGAGCTCCTCGCAATGACGGGGCATCAGTGTTGCGCGTTGCATCTAGCTCTCGTCACACTCTCCAGCTACGCTGCCTCCCAACCACAAACTCCGGGAGCCAGCCCATGCCCAAGCTCGACCATCTCCGTCCCAGCGGCCTGCATCACAATCCCGCCTATTCCCACGTCGTCACGGCCACCGGCGCGCGGACGATCTACATTTCCGGGCAGGTCTCGACCGACGAAGAGGGGCGGATCGTCGGCGAGGGCGATATCGCCGCGCAGACGACGCAGGTGATGCAGAATCTCGGGCTGGCGCTGAAGGCAGCCGGCGCGAGTTATGCGAACATCGTCAAGATCACGACCTTCGTCGTGAACTACAAGCCGGAGCTGCGCCCCATCATCGGCAAAGCGCGCTCGGCCTTCTTCGAGGGCATGGAGCCGCCGGCCTCGACGCTGGTCGGCGTCTCCGCGCTCGCTGCGCCGGAATGGCTGATCGAGATCGAGGCGGTGGCGGTTGCGGATTGAGGTGTGGACGGAATGACGTCTCAAAATGCCATTCGGATAGCGGCTGCATTGATGAGCCGGAGCGATGGGCGTGTCTTGCTGGTCAGGAAGCGGGCCACCGAAAGCTTCATGCAACCCGGCGGAAAGATCGAGGCCGGCGAGCATCCGCAAGTCGCGCTGAGGCGCGAACTGTCGGAGGAACTCGGCATCGATATCAATCCGGATGAGATGAGCTACGTTGGACGCTACACGGCGCCTGCCGCGAATGAGCCGGGCCGGGAGGTCGATGCGGAGATTTTCCGCATCGTCATTGCGCACCCGGTCGCTCCGGGAGCCGAGATCGAGGAGATCCTCTGGCTCGATCCGTCCTCGCCAGGAGCCGTCAAGCTCGCCCCTCTGACCCGCGACAAGCTGCTTCCGCTGTGTTCGTGAATGCCGTAGCCCGGATTGCGCTCCGCTTCGTCCGGGCTACAAGTGCCTCGCGCCAGACATCTCCTTTAGAACGGCCATCGCCTCGTCGGCCTGGTCGACAGGCACGAAGAGATGGTCGTGGTGAAACGCCGAAACCGCGTTCACGCTGATGCCGGCTTCGGCCAGACGCGCCGTGATGGCCGCCAGAAAGCCCACCGCATCGAGCGCGGAGTGGACCGTCAAGGTGATCAAGCGCGAGGCAAACGCGTAGCGTAAGCCTGACGCCTCGGCCTCCTCGTGCAGCATCACCAGCGTTGTTCCTTCGCGTTCGCGGAACGTCAGGATCGGGCTGATGGTGGCTGGAATGCTCGCGCTCGGCGCAAGCGTGCAAAACACGAAGATGCCGTCTACCATCTCCGGCTTCATGTTCCTCAGCAGCACGTCGAGATCGCGTTCGCCTGTCACGGGGCCAACCCAGCGGCTGTCGAAGGCACAACCAACATACCTTTGTATATTCCTTCCAATCCTTCTCATACGCCGATCTTACGCTGGTACAATTGAGCGACGGCGGGAGATTCTTACAATTTGAGTCCACTCGGGTCACTGCGAGGAAGCTCAAATGAACGTCGTCATTCGAAAGCTCAACGGCCTGTGGCACCTCATCGTCGGGTCCTGTCAGATCCGAACTCCGTTCCTGGAAACTCAGGATCGGCAGTTGGTCGTTCAGTATGCCAGGCGCGCCTATCCGGGTGCACGGATCTTCGAACGCGATTGAGTAGGGCGGGACCCGATCACTCCTGCGCCTTCTCCGGCCCGTCATAGGCAATGCCGCGGATCACCGCGGCGCTGCCGAACTTCTTGCGCAGGCTGTCAACGGCACGTTCGGCATGCGCAGCGCGGCGGTCGAGCATGTCGGTGTCGTCGCTCGCCGATCCCTCGCGCAGCGCGCTGACGCCGGCGCCCATCAGGCGGAAGGCGGTGCCGTCGATTTCTTTCGCCAGAATCTCGCGGCAGATCGAGAAGATCTTTGCGGCAAGCTGCGTCGGCGCGGCGATCGATTGCGAGCGGGTGCGCTGGCGGAAGTCGGCGGTCTTCAGCTTCAGCGTCACGGTCGAGCCGGCGAGCTCGCTGCTCTTCAGCCGTGACGACGTCTTCTCGCAGAGCCGCCACAGGATCTTCTCCAGTGTCGCGAAATCGCGGATGTCGGTCTCGAAGGTGGTCTCGCTGGAAATGGTCTTGGCGCCGCGGTCGGGCTCGACGCGGCGGTCGTCGATGCCGCGGGCGAGCCGCCACAGCCTGCGGCCGTCGCTCGGAAACTGCCGCATCATCTCGATCTCGTCGGCCTTCTGCAGGTCGGCGATGATGCGGAAGCCGCGCTGCACGAGGCGCTCCTGGGTCGCCGGTCCCACGCCGAAGATGAAGCCGACCGGCTTTTCCGCCAGCATCGCGCGCGCTTCCTCCTGATCGAGTGTCGCAAAGCCGCGCGGCTTGTCGAGGTCGGAGGCGATCTTGGCCAAAAACTTGTTGCAGGACAGGCCGACCGAGACGGTGATGCCGATGTCGCGCTCGACGTCGCGGGCAAAGCGCGCCAGCACCTTGGCGGGGATCATGCCATGCACCCGTTCGGTGCCGGAGAGATCGAGGAAGGCCTCGTCGATCGAGAGCGGCTCGACCAGCGGTGTCAGCGCCTGCATGGCCTGGCGGACCTCGCGGCCGACGCGGACGTATTTCGCCATGTCGGGGCGGATCACGGTGGCATGCGGGCAGGCCTCGAGCGCCTTGAACATCGGCATCGCCGAGCGCACGCCGTAGGTGCGCGCGATGTAGCAGGCGGCCGACACCACGCCGCGTCTTCCGCCACCGATGATGACGGGCTTGTCGGCGATGTCAGGATTGTCGCGCTTCTCGACCGTCGCATAGAAGGCGTCGCAGTCGATGTGGGCGATGGTCAGGCTCGCCAGCGCCCGGTGGCGGACGAGGCGGGGGGAACCGCAGGCCGAGCAACGGCGGACGCTCGTGTCCAGATCGGCCAGACAATCCCGGCAGAAGCAGCGGGGCCCGGCCGGGACGGGGGCGCTCACGGCACGTCGCGCTCCCAATTGGGGTCGCCGAGCGCATCACCGAGGACCTGCCGCGCTGCGGCAACGTTGGTCGGATGCAGCTCCGAGGCCTTGGCAAAGGCCTTCACGGTGGCGTCATCGCGCAGCACGAAATCGAGCACGTTGAGGAGGAAATTCGGGTCCGCGGCGGCGTTCCGCAGGGTCTCCGGGCCGACACCTGTCTCGGCCAGGAACAGGCCCAGCCGCTCGGGCTCGCCCGCGACGAAGGACAATGCCTGAATCGCAACGATTTCAGCGACTTCGCGAGGGTTGTGAACAGGCTTTTTCACGGGGCCGGTTTGCCTTTCCGTTAACTTTCGGTGTCTACTTTGCATCATGCCCGAGTCTCCGCCTTGAGTCTTGCGATCCCGGGGCAAGCAACTGGAAACCACATCGCAGAAAGTGGCCCCTCGGGTTTAACGAAACTAGAGCGAATCTGAGGCTAGTTTGAATCCAGTTTTCGAAGCGCCGGCGAGCGGCGCCTGAGGCGTCACATGTATCCGGCTTCGTGCCAATCAGGAGGGCGGGATGGCTAAGACCGTCCTGATCGTGGAAGACAACGAGCTCAACATGAAGCTCTTCCGCGACCTGTTGGAAGCACATGGCTACCAGACTTCGGGCACCAGCAACGGTTACGAGGCGCTCGATCTGGTGCGCAAGATGCGGCCCGACCTCGTGCTGATGGATATCCAGTTGCCGCAGGTCTCGGGGCTCGAGGTGACGCGCTGGATCAAGGACGATCCGGAGCTGCGCACCATTCCCGTCGTCGCGGTCACGGCGTTCGCGATGAAGGGCGACGAAGAACGCATCCGCGAGGGCGGCTGCGAGGCCTATTTGTCCAAGCCGATCTCGGTCGGCAAATTCATAGAGACGGTCCGGCGTTTCATCGGATAGGAAGTGAGTGCAAAGTGTCCGCGCGTATCCTCGTCGTCGATGACGTTCCTGCCAACGTCAAGCTGCTAGAGGCCCGTCTGTCCGCCGAATATTTCGACGTGATGACCGCCTCGAACGGCACCGAGGCGCTTGCGATCAGTAGGCGGGCCGAATGCGACATCATCCTGCTCGACGTGATGATGCCTGATATGGACGGCTTTGAAGTCTGCCGCCGCCTGAAGTCAGATCCGGCCACGCACCACATTCCCGTCGTGATGGTCACCGCGCTCGACAGCCCCGCCGACCGCAACCGCGGGCTCGAGGCCGGAGCCGACGATTTCCTCACCAAGCCCGTCTCCGACGTCGTGCTGATCGCGCGCGTGCGCTCGCTGACGCGGCTGAAGATGATGACCGATGAGCTGCGCATGCGCGCCATCACCTCGCTCGAGATCGGCATGCAGGCGCCCGAGCGCAGCGCGGTGGCCGACACCGGCAAGGGCGGCCGCATCCTCCTGGTCGACGACCGCGAGTCCTCCTATGAGCGGCTGGCGACGATCCTCGCGGCCGAGCACACCGTGGACGTCGAGCCGAACCCGACGGAGGCGCTGTTCCACGCCGCCGAGGGCAATTACGACCTCCTGATCGTCTCGCTCGACCTCAACAATTTCGACGGCCTCCGCCTGTGCAGCCAGGCGCGCTCGCTGGAGCGCACGCGCCATGTGCCGATCCTGGCGATCGCCGAGCCCGACAACTCGACGCGGCTGCTGCGGGGCCTCGAGATCGGCGTCAACGACTATCTGCTGCGTCCGATCGACAAGACCGAGCTCCTGGCGCGCGCCCGCACCCAGATCCGCCGCCGCCGCTACACCGATCATCTGCGCGACAACGTGCAGAACTCGATCGAGATGGCGATCACCGACGCGCTCACCGGCCTGCACAATCGCCGCTACATGGAGAGCCATCTGGCAACGCTCGCCGAGCAGGCCGCGACCCGCGGCAAGCCGCTGGCGCTGATGATCCTCGACATCGACTACTTCAAGTCGATCAACGACAATTACGGCCACGACGCCGGCGACGACGTGCTGCGCGAATTCGCGGTGCGGGTGCGCAAGTCGATCCGCGGCATTGATCTCGCCTGCCGCTACGGCGGCGAGGAGTTCGTCATCGTGATGCCGGAGACCGATCTGCACGTTGCCGGCATGGTCGCCGAGCGCCTGCGCCGCTCGATCGCGGGCGAGCCGTTCGCGATCCACAAAGGCACCAGGCGCATCGAGGTCACGATCTCGATCGGGCTCACCACGCTGGAGCAGAAGGGCGAGGCGGTCGCCGACGTCCTCAAGCGCGCCGACACCGCGCTCTACCGGGCCAAGCACGACGGCCGCAACCGCGTGGTGTCGCAGGCGGCGTGAGGCTGCCGCGATATAAAAGTCGCGAAACAACCCCATGCACAGTAGCCGGCGTTAGTCGGATCAATGGGTTATGCGGGTGGCAGAAAGGCTTGCGCTGGCGATAGCGCCGTTTGACTCGTCGGGCAAAACAGGAGCATGTTGGTAAGATCGGATAGTGGGACAAATATCAGGCTCACACACTCGGTGTCGTCCCGGCGGAGGCCGGGACCCATAACCCCAGGAAGGGGTTGTGGTGCGAGCTGGTAACTCCGAGTCCTCGCCAAACATCTGTCTGTGGTTATGGGTCCCGGCCTTCGCCGGGACGACAGTGATTATTTTGGTGCGCGCCTGCGCTTCACTGGCTCCCCCACATCCACCCCCGCATTCCGCAACAACACCGTGGCCGCTTCCTTCGCGGCGCGGGCCATCGCGGGATCGTCGCGCACGAGGTCCTGTGCGATCGAGCCGTCGACCAGCAGCACGAGCTGCGTTGCCAGCGCGTCCGCATCGGCAACGCCGAGCTCGGTCAGGCGGTCGCGAAACCAGAGGCGGCGGCTTTCCTTGAAGGCGATGGCGATCTTCTTCACGGCGCGGTCGGAAGGCCCGAGCTCGGCGACTGCATTCACGAACGGGCAGCCGCGGAAATCCTTCGCCGCAAAGCGCCGCTCCAGCGAATCGAAGGTGGCGAGAATCTGCTCGGCCGGTGGCTTGTCGGAAGGGCGGGCGTGCACGAACCGGCGCTCGAGATAGGCCGCAATCAGCGCGTCCTTGGACGGGAAGTGATTGTAGAGCGTGCGCTTGCTGATACCGATCTCGGCCGCGATTGTGTCGACGCCGATGGCGCGAATGCCTTGCAGATAGAACAGCTTGTCGGCGGTCTGAAGGATCCGCTCTTTCATCGTCTGTGGGGCGGGCGGGGGAGCCATGCAGAGCTAAGCGTCCTGTTCGCTTGACAGCTGAGACCAACTATAGCCTAAGTACACAGGTCTGTGTAATCAAAATCATCGGCAAAAACAGACGTCGGCACGCGTGCCGCGCCCAAAAGGGAGAAGAAAAATGCCCCTGTTGCAGGTCCTGCGTCCGACATTGCCGATCCTGATCGGCGCCTCGATCATGCTGACGCTGAGCATGGGGCTGCGGCAGAGCCTCGGCATCTTCATGCAGCCGCTGACGCACGACATCCACATTTCGATCTCGGATTTCACGCTGGCGCTGGCCGTGCAGAACCTCGCCTGGGGCTTTCTGCAGCCGCCCGCCGGCGCACTCACCGTGCGCTACGGCTTCCGCCCGATCATGATCGCGGGCGCGCTGATGTACATTGCCGGGCTCGCGCTGATGGCGACCGCGAACGGGCTCGTCAGCATCATGATCGGCGGCGGCATCCTGATCGGGACGTCGCTGGCCTGCACCGCAGCCGCGATCGCGATGTCGGTGGCGGCGCGCGCGGTGCCTGCGACGGTGCGCTCGACCGTGCTCGGCATCGTCTCCGGTGCAGGCTCGCTCGGCGCGCTGCTGTCGGCGCCGATCGGGCAGATGCTCAACGAAGGCTTTGGCTGGCGCATCGGCCTTGCCGGCTTCGTCATCATGTCGGTGCTGATGATCCCCGCCGCCTGGTATGCCGGCCGCGTCGACAGGATCCCGCTGCCGAAGCCGGCCGCCGATGACATCGGCGATGCCTCGGCGGCAGCCGCGGCAAGGACGGCGTTCGGCAACGCGCCGTTCGTGGTGATGACGTGCGCCTATCTCGTCTGCGGCATGCAGCTCGTGTTCCTGACCACGCACCTGCCGTCCTACCTTGCGATCTGCGGCCTCGATCCAATGCTGAGCGCGCAGACGCTCGGCATGATCGGCGGCTTCAACGTGCTGGGCTCGCTGTTCTTCGGCTGGGCCGGCCAGCGCTGGAACAAGCTGGCGCTGCTGGGCGGCATCTACATCCTGCGCTCGCTGGCGCTCGCCTGGTACTTCATGCTGCCGGCCACGTCGTTCTCGACGCTGCTGTTCGGCGCGATCATGGGCTTCCTCTGGATGGGCGTCGGCCCGCTGGTCGCAGGCGTGGTCGCCGAGATGTTCGGCCTGCGCTGGCAGGCGATGATCCAGGGTCTCGCTTTCATGAGCCACCAGATCGGCAGCTTCCTCGGCGCCTATGGAGGAGGGGTGCTCTACGACGCGCTCGGCTCCTACACCATGGCCTGGCGCATCGGCGTCGCGCTCGGCCTTGCCGGCGGCATCGTGCAGGTGGCGTTCGCGCTGATCCGGCCGTCGCAGCCGCCGGTGTTGCGGACGGCGTAGGTGGGCGTGTGGTCGCTTCGTCTGCTTGGAGGCTGACAGCGGACGCCGCGCTGTCTGGTCGTGATGGTTGCTTGTCCCGAAGCCGACATTGGTCGGAGGGCGCCCAAAATTGAAAAAAGGCCGCTGGCAATATGTCCAGCGGCCTCCGCGCTCAACGTGGTTTGCCGCCGGGTGGCGCCCGGACTAGAGATCGATGCTAACAGCGATGTTACGGCCCTGTAGTTCGGCAATCTTCAACCCGTCAGCCATCACCTGCGCGAACTCCGGGTCCTTTGCCACGGCCTCCTGCACTTTGCCGTAGACCTCCCAATTGGCGTAGCGCGTCGTAACCAGCAACTCTCCTGCCCAATGGCCGGTGTGGAAACGGGACAGCCGAAGAAATTCGGCGCCGTGTTTTTCGAAGATTTTCTTCGCCCGCCCGACAACCTTGGTCATTTCCTCGGGCTTGTCGGTTTTGAAGCGAGTGAATTGAACGATCGGCATGGGACTACCTCCTTAGCGATGTAAAATGTCCAAGAGGCATGTATCGAGTGACCTTTGGGAGCGAACCCCAATGCAATCTCGATGAAGGTTTGTCTTCATCGATTGATTTTGGTTCAGGGTTCGCAAGAGACAGTAACGCTGCCGTATCTCGGCTCACATCGTTACTGGCTAAAACCGGTGGGCCGATATCAAGACCTGAGCTGTTCGGGCGTGTAAACGCGTGCCCGATCGAGGAAGAATTGCACTTCCTCGAAAAGCTGCATCCGGTTCTTCTCCAGCATAACGATATGTGTTCCCTCACCGATCTCAACGAGTCGCTTGTTCGGGCCACTCGGCAGCTTGTGGAAGAGCGCTTGCGCACCCTGGCTGGGAGTCGCCTGATCCCACTCGGCGACGACGAGTAGCGTAGGATTCTTGATTTTCTCCGGGTTGTAATATGGCTTGCCCCCGTCCCAGTAAATTCGGATGTCTTGGAACACGCCAGCTGGACTGCATAGCACCGGCGGCTCTTGCTTTGACCCGACCGGATCGCTGGCCAATGCGGCCGCCGACCATGCTTCGAACCACTTCGCCGGCATCAAATCGTTCTTGCGATCGTCGGGTGCGCCGGCCTGCAGGCGTTCCCGGGCGGTCGCCATTGTTGCCGCAACATAAGCTCCTAATGGCGGGCTCGCAGTTTGCGGCGGCGGTGAGGCCCTCAGCCACTGCGGCGCATAGAGCACCAGCCGGTCGACCTTGTCACTATGGTCGGCCGTGTAGGCGCCCATAATCACGGTCCCCCACGACCAGCCCATAAGACTGAGCTTCGATACGTCTCGCCGCTGGAGAATGAAGGTGATTGCGGAACCGACATCCTTCACAGCCACATCGGTCGTGACGATAGGAGGATTGCTGGCGGCTGGCTGATCCATTTCCGGCGGACGCGTGGATCGGCCGTAGCCTCGTACATCAATCAAATACACATCCCAACCATGCTGGGCGATGTAGTCCATCCAGGACAGTCCTTCGATCGGAAGATCAAAAGTCGCCTCCGCCGGCTGCGTCGCACCGTGAACGAACAGCAACGTTTTCTCCGAGATAAACTGCTTCAAATCCTCCGTCCGTTTGTTTCTGACGTACAGCTTTATTCCAGGATCGGCGGCGTCGATCATGAACTCCTCGGTCACGAGTTTTTGCGCTGGATCAACCGCAATGAGCATAATCTTCCTCCCTGCTTTGTGGACCGGTTGCCGGTCCCGTGTCAGCCGGAGGTCGCGCCAGGCAAACCCGGCGAACCGCACTCTACTCTTTCAGGTTGACATCAGCGAGGAAGATCGCTGCCCCGCGGCGTTGTGTCCGGTCTTTCGGAGTTCATTGCAACGAACGTCAGACATCGGTCCCTAGGAATGGTGCGTTTGTCGTACCGAATATCAGGGAATCACTGGATGTGGACCGGATGCCTCGTGGGTCGACAGAGCAGTGCGACGCGACGTAGTCGATCTCACCGCGCGTCGTCCCGATATCCATTAGCTCCCTGTCACTTAAGTCGAGCAACGCGGCTCGTAATCTCTGACGTTTGCGCCGTTCCAGAAACGCCCCCCAATATCTCTTGAAGAAGCTGGAGGCACACCATGTTGATCCTGTCTGCCCCAATCCCGTTGCACCATGGGTCGTGCTCATCGCGGCATCTCCTGGTTACTTTCTACCCAGACGAGAGTGCCGAGGCGGGACAGAGGACGCTTGACATTCGGCTTACATTTTCCTCACCGGCGGCTTATTCTTTGCGGTGCAATCGATGCTAGAGCCTCGAACTGAGGGAATGGCAATTGCGCTATATGTTCGAGAACTACGCAATCGATACTGATCGGCGCGAGCTGCATCGCGGAGCAGACGTCGTCTCCGTCGCGCCACAGGTATTCGATTTACTTGATTACCTGATCCGGAACAGGGAGCGTGTGGTCAGCAAAGACGATCTCATTAGAGCCGTCTGGAACGGGCGTAGCGTGTCCGATGCGGCGCTGACGACGCGCCTGAACGTCGCCCGGAGCGCAATCGGCGATTCCGGGGATAAGCAGCGTCTCATCAAGACATTGCCGCGCAAGGGCTTTCGTTTCGTTGGACAAGTGCAGGAAGCGCAAGGACCTGCAGGCGCGACGGTCACCGACAATCTGGAAGAAGAGCCGAAACCCGCTCTCCCACTCCCGGATAAACCCTCGGTCGCGGTTCTTCCCTTCACCAATCTGAGCTCCGATCCAGAGCAGGAATATTTCGCCGACGGGATGGTGGAGGACATCATCGCCGCGCTGTCTCGTTTCAAGGCGCTGTTCGTCATCGCCCGCAATTCGAGTTTCACATACAGGGGACGCGCCGTCGACGTGAAGCAGGTCGGGCGCGAGCTCGGGGTGCGCTACGTGTTGGAAGGGAGCGTTCGCAAAACGACAAACCGAGTGCGCATCACGGGACAGCTCCTCGATGCTGCCACTGGGATACACCTTTGGGCCGACCGGTTTGATGGCGGTCTTGGCGACATCTTCGATCTGCAGGACCAGGTTACCGAGAGCGTTGTCGGGGCGATCGCGCCAGCGGTGGAAAAAGCCGAGATCGAGCGGGCCAAGCGCAAGCCGACCGAGAGTCTCGACGCCTATGCACTCTACTTGCGCGGGTTGGCCCAGACTTATCAGTTTGCGAGCCGGCAAGCGTTCGACGAGGCATTGCGCCTGTTCAACGGTGCGATCCAGCTCGACCAGGCTTTTGCGTCAGCCTACGCCCGTGCCGCTTCTTGCTACGCCAACGCCAAGACTGCTGGCTGGATTTCAGGCACAGCAAACGAGATCGCCGAAGTAACGAGGCTGGCTCAGCGGGCCGTTGAGTCGGGCAGGGATGATGCGCTCGCACTTTCCCGCGGCGGGTGGGCGTTAGCGTTTGTTGTTCGCGATCTTGCGCTGGGCGCTGCCTTGGTCGACCGCGCGCTTGTGCTCAATTCCAATTTGGCCGAGGCATGGTTTTGTGGCGGCTGGATCAAAAATTACCTCGGAGAGCCAAAACTGGCAATCGAGCGCTTCGCGCGTGCCATGCGTCTAAACCCGCTTGATCCGCGCGTGATGGGTACCCGAACCGGGACCGCGCATGCACATTTCTTCCTGCGCCAATATGACGAAGCGGCATCGTGGGCAACGATGGCCTTGCAGGACAGTCCGGACTTTCAACCTGCACTACGCATCTCCGCCGCAAGCAACGCAATGGCCGAACGGCGGGAGCAAGCACATATGGCAATGGTTCGGCTACGGCAGGTGAATCCCGGTCTACGTATTTCCAATCTCAAAAACGTGCTGGGCCCTTATCAGCATGCGGAGGATCTCGGGCTATACGGAGCAGGATTGCGGCAGGCAGGGCTGCCAGAATGACAATCGCAGCCAAGGTGTCTCGCCCGTGGCGATGTTCGTTCTTGGCCCTTTTTGAGACATGCTCGCTGGCCCCGACGGGGGACGCACCGGCTCCTACACCATGGCCTGGCGCATAGGCGTCGCGCTCGGCCTTGCCGGCGGCATCGTGCAGGTGGCGTTCGCGCTGATCCGGCCGTCGCAGTCGCCGGCCCCGGTGTTGAAGGCGGCGTAGGCGGAGCGTCGTGCGGTCCGCTCAGGCATCGCGGGCCGCTCGCGCCGCGCTGGAGGACATGCCGCGCGTTGCCGGATGATCGCACGGTTGCCGAGCAGCTGAAGCGGCCTGATGAGCGATCGACGCTGCAGCCCACGCGTTGAACAGGCGCCTCAGACGCGCCGCCAGCAGCAGAACCTTCTTCCTCAAGGTCGGCGTCGTCGCGGACGGGAGGGATGCGAGCGCCTGCAGGGAGCCGCGCTGTGCCATGACGGCAAACCATCCGGCACGATAGCGGTGCAGACGATCAGACGCGCGGATCATGGCATCTTCTCCGGTTGAACGATGGTTGGCCGGTCTTTAAACTCGACCGATCCCTCACGCTTGGCGGATTTCTTCAGGACACGTTGGTTTTTTCCTGAGTTGGAGATTGTTTCGACGACAGCGGCGATACGCGGCCAGCCTCGGCAAGGAAATGATAATGGTAGCTAAATACCGTTTTTCGGATTTCGAGGTCGATCTAAGCCAGCAGGAGCTTCGACGTGAGGGGACGCCTGTCCATATTGAACCTCAGGTCTTCGATCTCATCGTTCATCTGGTGCGCAACCACGAGCGGGTTGTGAGCAAGGACGAACTGATCGACATCGTGTGGAACGGCCGCATCATCTCCGAGGCGGCTTTTTCCAGCCGCATCAACGGCGCCCGGCGCGTGCTCGGCGACAACGGAACGGATCAGCTCTTCATCAGGACGCTGCATCGGCGTGGCTTCCGGTTCGTGGCTCAGGTCCAGGCGATCGGCGGCTCCGACGCCGATGCGATCCGGCTGGCGCCGGACCACCGCGCGACAATCGACGTTCCGAAACAGGCATCGCTCTCTCCCGACGTGTCCCATCTCGACGACGTCGTTTCGGAAGCGGTCAAGGCAGAGGCAAATTCACGTACGTTCATCGCCGTGCTGCCGTTCACGAACATGTCGAGTGATCCGGAGAACGAATATTTCAGCTATGGATTGACGGAAGACATCATCCGGCTTCTCGCCCGCAACCGCTGGCTTTCCGTGATCTCGCGCCACTCGACGATCGGGTTCCAGGGGCGGGTCGTCGACGCACGCGACGTCGGCGCACAGCTCGGTGTGAGCTATGTCATGTCCGGCAGCGTTCGCAAGAGCCGCGATGTGGTGAGGATTACGGCAGAGCTGACCCGGGCCGCGGACGGGATGCAGCTTTGGTCCGACAAATACGAACTTCAACTCGAGAATATCTTCGATATCCAGGAAGAGATGGCCAAGCAGATCGCCGCCACCATCGAACCCGAATTGTCGAAAGTGGAGCAGCAGCTCGCCGCACGAAAGGCGCCCGAAAGCCTCGACGCGTGGGACTGTTACCAGCGCGGGCTGTGGAATCTCTGGCGATTTACCACGCCTGGATTCGACTCGGCCGAGGACTATTTCCAGCGTGCGATCGCGGCAGATCCCGGCTTTGCGCGCGGACATGGTGCGCTTGCCTACGTCAATATCCAGCGCGCGCTCTATGATGATCCGAAGACGCGGCCTGCGCGACTGGAAACGGCGTTGCGCCAGTCGCGTCTCGCAGTGACGCTCGATGAGCTCGATTGCTTTTGTCATTGCGCCCTTGGACGGGCGCTATGCCTGATGCGTCAGAACGACGAGGCGCTGGCGGCCATCGACACGTCGCTGGAGCTCAATCCAAGTTTCGCGCAGGGATATTTTGCACAAGGGTTCAATCTGCTGTGGTGCGGGCGGGAGCTCGAAGCCGAGGCGCTGCTTGATCGCGCGACGATGCTCAGTCCCCGCGACAGCCATCTCTGGAGCTTTCACCACGTTCGTTCCTGGACGCATTTCTCGCTCGAAGAATACGACATTGCGGTGGAGTTTGCGCGCAGGGCGACGCGGCAACCGAACGCCACGTATCGCGCTTATGCGACACTGGCGGCGTCCCTTGGCCGCCTGGATGAAAGGGTGCAGGCACGCGTGGCAACCGCTGAGCTGCTGCAACGCAAGCCGGATTACAGGATAGAGACGGCGCGGCAGGAGCTCTTTTTTTGCAACGATCAAGGCTTCGTCGATCGTTTCGCTGAAGGACTGGCTGTTGCCGGCATCAGGTAAGTAGACGGCGGACGCCTGGCAGAGCACTGGCGCAAGGTGCGCCGTAGGCGGGGCGTGTGGTCGCTTCGTCTGCTTGGGAGCTTATAGCGGAGCCGCGCTACCTGGTCGCGATGGTTGCTTGTGACCCAACTCGGAAATCTGCGGCGCTGTGCGATATCGCCTTTTGAGCCACTGCAGCCGTCCACCATCTACTTGCGGGGAAGAAAAACATTGGAGGGTTCAACCTCGATCAGAAACGCGTCATTGGCGAGACTCGGCACCCCGATCCAGGTTGCACAAGGCGGGTTCTCGCCGAATATCGCCCTCAGGGCGCCACTGATCGCGTCGCTTTCATGCATATGGCCCTGCTTGATATAGAGTCGAAGTGAACCGACATCATTGAGCGTTGCACCGACCGATGCCAACGCGACAGCTAGGTTTTCGAGGCTCTTTTCAAGTTGACGCCCGATGTCACCGGCGCCAACGATTTTCCGCTCGACGTCCCAAGCGACCTGACCGGAAACATTTACAACGTCACCGAACGGGGTCCGGATGACTGCAACCTGAGCAAAGCCATACGGCCTACTATCAAACAGTCCTGCAGCAACATGGATGGATCGATTCATTGCAGCTCCTTTTGGGCGCGGATCGACGACGCGACACAATAGAGCATACGAACACGATACGACACTTCAGCTATGGCCCCCATTACGTTCTACTTGGCCCCACGTCGGCTTTCAGGTGGGAAGCTGACCACGCGCGGATGGGTCGGCGAAGTCGCCTGTTGACCCGGAACGGACACGCTGAGCGTTTAAAGATGAGTCTGCCGGCAAGCTTCGAGCTTATTTTGCCGACCTGCTCAGGGTTGTTCGAAAGAAGTCCACGATGCTCGCATCGAGTTGCTTGTGGAAAGCAGGCCGATCGAACCCAGCTGCATCTGCACAAATCTCGGAAGCCTGTGCAGACAGCTCTGCCGTACAAGGCGCAAAGAAGGCAAAGTGGCCCGCATTCGGAACTATTCTATAATCCTGTTGTGATCCCAACTTTTGGTGGACGGCCGAAACATCTTGAAGAACGACGCCGTCGCCGCCGAACTCCGAAGCCCATAGCTGCACGGGCACATTGATGGAAGCTAAGCTCCTCGATGAAAAAAATGGAGCTGGCGGATCGGCGAGGGCAGCCGCCTTAATCCGTGGATCGTGCGCAAGCGGCTCGGCTGGAACGTCGTTGCTGAGAACACGCCGACAGAGCTGGTACAACGGGTGTTCTTGGCAAAAGGTCGTACCGATCACCCAATCAGCGTCACCTCCTAACAGAGCTAGCCCAGTATAACCACCGCGCGAGAAACCAAAGAAGCCAATACGGTTCGAGTCGATGGTGGCCGCAAATGCCGAGGTGTGGATCAGAAAGTCGATAACGCGTCTGACCTCTTTCGGCCGCTCGATCCAGACCGATAGATCATTAGTTTGACTTAAATCCTCGGCGGTGTCGCCAGGATGATTGAGGGCAGCGACTATGAAACCGTTTTCGGCGAGGGCCTCCGCAGTGTCGTGATGTGCCAGAAATGACCCGGCCCGACCATGCGAAATGACGATAAGGGGCAGTTCGTGCGCATTGAGAGGACAATTTGCCACGGCGGGCAGCGAAAATGGTCCCAGGACAATCTGCTTGGGCGTGTCCGCGCAGGGATACCAGACTAGCACTTGAATGGCTGGCCCTTCCGTTCCAGCGGGAACGTCAGAGCGGCGGAGTCCAGCGCCGAGAGCGGCATTTACGACAGACGCAAGAATCACAGCGAGCAAGCATGTACGGACGAGCATCATCTTCTCCGAGATCAACTCGCGATGAATTCTACTTAAACGTTTTGTTCTCGGCAAGTTCTCGCTTCTAGCGAGAGGCTTCGTCAGCTTGTGACGCTCGGCCAAATTCGTAGGGAGCGCGGCATGTTTGGTTCCTTGGCAAAGCGGACCATGCCTAATAGGCTGCCAAGGTCTGCTCTTGGCCCTTAGCTGACTTCCGCTCTTGGCCTCGCACTGTCCGCTTTCGAGAGCTGAGCGGAATAGCATCGTGGAGCTGCCCAGGGCAGCCTTTTACCCATTCCGGAAGTCGACTCGAAGAGAGCCTAAGCTCGTAGCTCGTAGGATGGGTAGAGCGAAAGCGAAACCCATCAATCCGTCCATCGATGACGAAACATGATGGGTTTCGCAAGGGCTCAACCCATCCTACACAGGCTACGACTTGCTGCTTGGAGGCTTACAGGGACGCCGCACTGCCTGGTCGTGATGGGTCGCTTGTGACCAATCCGGAAGTCGACTCGAAGAGAGCCTAAGCAAAGAACGGGTGGGGCGCGTCTCCCGTTCCTTTCGCCTTCATGACGGCGATGCACTCATCGATCTGCTGGTCGGACATGTTTAGTCCGAATTCGCCGCATAGCACGTCCCTGAACTCTCTCTCGGTCATCAGCCAGCGTTTCTCCGCATGCCCGTCTGCGTCCCGGACGGTGACACGCGCGTTGTACATGGTGATCCGGCTCCTGTTCGGTCCCGGCTTTGCCACGATGATGTTGCCTTGGTACGGCGTGTCTGGATGTGTCGCCGTGTACCAGTTGGTGATCTCGTATTCGCCATCGTAGCGCGGGTAAGGAATGACCCGGTAAATGTGCTGCCAGCCATGCTTGAGCCGCGCCTGGAGCGTCAGCTCGCCGCCGACATCGATGAAGCGCATGACCTCGTGGGGGGTCTCTTGCTCGATCTGCGGCACGAGCATCAGCGCGCAGGTCGGCGCGAGGTTGCCGAACCCGACATCTGCAAGATAAGTGCCCTCCGGCAGGTCCACTTTCAGCAACATGTGGATGGCCGGGCGCGGCGCGTCAATCTCCAGCCCGCGCACGACCCGCCCTTGCAGGCTTGTGATCCTGTAGCCGAGCGACCGGAGTCCGGCTCGGAACAGCATGTTCTGTTCAAAGCAGTATCCGCCTCGCCCGCCGGCAATCATCTTCTGCTGCAGCGTAGGCACATCGAGCTTGGGCGGATGCCCGAGCATGATATCGAGCGTTTCGTATGGAATTGAATGCGAGTGTGCGAGAATAAGCCGATTCAAAGTCTCGAGCGTTGGCGCGAGCGACCCTTTATAGCCGATGCGCGCAAGCCAGGCCTTCTGGTCGAGTTGAGCGTCGGACATCGCACGCACTCCGGGGGTCTGGTGGGGCCCATATTGGCATTCCTCGGCCCGGCGTCCCAGAAGTAACCGTGCGACGGCCTGGCTCGATTGGAGTTCGGGAATGGCAGCTATTGGCCCATCGTCGACTTCGAGAGACGATTCGCCGCGCCCCGATGCTTGTTTGATCTCGATCAATAGGCCGCCTTTCCGCTGACCTAGGGAAGGGTTGCGTAGCCCCACTACGCGACCCACCAAAGCCGTCGGCTTCCCCAAGGGCTGGCGGCTTCCTTTTGCCCGGCTTCTCCAGGAGGGCCTTGGAAACGCTCCGGGTAATTGCTAGTTTTTCCCGAGTTTGCGTCCGATCAATCTCGCCTCGCCGTATTTGCCTAGCATGTGTTGAACCTTCAGGGAGGTCGAACAATGCTGGTGAGGATCAATGCCGCACCCCGCATGCAAATCGACGGGCAGCTCGCTGCTCTGGCCGGTGAGCGGATGATGTCTTGCTGCGAATTCAGGTATCGCAGGGGCTTCGAGATTTTTGGCGAGGGCGAAGAGCCCGAATACGTCTACCAGATCATCTCCGGCGCGGTGCGCACCTACAAGCTTCTCCCGGACGGTCGCCGTCAGATCAACGCGTTCCACCTGCCCGGCGACATGTTCGGATTCGAGAATGAGACAATTCACCGTTTTACGGCTGAAGCGATCGTCGAAACCAATGTCCACCTCATGCGGCGCAGCAGCATTCTAGAGGCGGTGCGAAATGGAGGCGCGGGTACCAAGGACCTCATCAAATTCGTCACCCAGAATCTTCAGCACGCCGAGAGCCACATGCTTCTCCTCGGCCGAAAGACATCGCTCGAGCGGGTGACGGCATTCCTTCTCGAAATGGATGAGCGGCTGCAGCATCCGGACGTGATGATCTTGCCGATGAATCGCCGCGACATCGCCGATTATCTCGGACTGACCCTGGAGACCGTGTCCCGGGCGCTTTCGATCCTGCGAGACGAAGGACTGCTGCGCTTTGACGGAAATACGCAGCGGCGGCTCGAGCTGGTCGACCGTGGCGCTCTCGCCAGGATCGACGCCTGACGGCCGCTTTCTCCGGCCTGGCAAGCTTCCCTCATGCCGGCGTTCAAGCGGCCGACGATGGCGCATTGCGCCAGCCTGACTGACCGCTAGTGAACAAGCGGGCCTGGATGACGCCGCGGGTCTAGTGGTGGGGGGGACTGCAGTCCAACTCCTTGATCCTCCCGGCGTCGTCAAACGCAAAAAGCGCGCTCATGACGCCGGCACTCGTGATGTAGGAGAGAATGGTCCCGTCGTGGTAGGGATTGAGATCGTCCAACGTGCCTGCCGGATATTCCCGGAGGCGATCGACCCAATAGGCACGCAATGCCTCGCGGCCGGTAATGGTCTTGACGCAGCCGCAGCCGCAATGGACCACGGCATCGTCGGCATACATTTCCAGGATCGCTTCGATATCGCCCGCGCGGTAGGCATCGAGCCAGTCAACCGCAACGCCCATCGGGTCAAAGGACATATTTCTTACCTGCATACCGTCATAACCATATCGTCAAAACTTGCAATTTTAGGTCGGGTTAACCCCGCTAAGCCTCTTTCTCCAAACGATTAATTGTATTTTAATACCCCGACCCGGCCCCGGCCATATGCCGAAGGACATAGATCGCCGGGCCGAGGCAGGGTCCATGTTAGATGTCACTGCGAAGCAGGCGGTATTTCAGCGCATCCGCCTTGTGATCGTCGATCGACAACCGATTGTTCTACAGGGACTGAGGTCGGTATTCGGGCCACAGCAGGACTTCGACGTAGTCGCATCGGCCAGCGATGGGACCAGCTGCCTCGAAGCTATCAGGAATTTGACACCCGACGTCGCGCTTCTTGCTGACACGCTGCCGGATCTGTCGGTCTCCGAGATCCTGGCGATTGCGAAGGCTGAGAATCTTCCCACGCGCCTGGTGTTCTTCACCGAGTCCGACACCGGCCAGGATCTGACCGCAGCTATTGCTGCTGGCGCCTGCAGCGCAATTTCGAAGTATGCCTCCCCCGACACGATGCTGCGATCACTGAGGCTGATGGCGAAGCGTGGTGTGTCGCTCGAGCAGTCCGATTTCTCGCCAACCGGCAAGGCTGACGGCGGCAAAATTGAAAAGATGCTGGAGCTATTGACGCACCGGGAACGTCAAATTGTACGACTGGTGTCGGAAGGAATGTCGAACAAGGAGATCGCGCGCCAGCTCAACGTTTCCCAAGGGACGGTCAAGGTCCACCTGTACAATATTTTTCAGAAGCTTGAGATCACCAACAGAACGGTGCTCGCGACCATCGCATTGTTGCAACGCACCTCCGCCTTCACGCTCTCGCTGGCCCTTCTGGCGCTTGCAATTGCGGACGAACTCAAGGCGTCGGAAGCGAACGACGTGTCTGCGAACGACGTGTTTGCGAACGATAGCGGCATCGGCCATGCGGGAGAGCACGCCGAATATGAGCCCTGGAAGAAGGCAATTCTCCGGCACCTCATCGTCTGGGAATCCGCCGAGACGCCCGCGCTCGCCCAGAGAGACTTGTTTGCGAAGGTGAGCCAGGTCACGAACCCGGCGGCGGCAATGGAGGCGCTGCGCGCGGCTGAGCAGTCTGTTGGCGCCAAACCGTGGAAAGACCACGGTCCTGTGGGATCGAGCACGCCCAATCTTCCAACGCTTGTACTGCGAGGAGCTGGCGACACCCAGATTGGAGGTGACCCGGCCCCGGACCATCTGGTCCCGCGGCTTGCTTCCAATCCGATGTCGATTCAGGGAGGGTATGGCACCTTCGCCACGCTCGCCGGTGCATTGATCTACGCACTGCACGACCCCAATCTCGCCGCCGCACAGACGCATGACCCAGGCAAAGCGTCGCTCGACGGCTTCGTGACCGTCACCGGAGAGAATGCGACGACGAAAGTGGCCGCGATCACCGATGCCGACGTCAATCATATCGGCCACTCAGCCCCGGGTTTCCTTGCGCAGGATTCCCGCCTGCCTTCCGCCTCTGTGGCCCCTGGAAACGAAGGCGTCGCTGGAGAAGCTGCCCGGAGCCAGATGGGCGATGGCGCCGCGGGTGACAACCAAAAATCTCTTGGCTTGTTGGACGGTCACGATGCCGGTGCCGGCGGAGATAGAAGCGATCAACTGACGGGCAGCAACGTCGATGAAAAAATTGTTCATCGCACCGCGATCGATTCCAATTCGACCTCTTCCGACGCTGTCTTCGATTTCGCATCCGGGTCGAGCAGGATCAATCTTGCGGCTTTCGGAGCGCTTGCCTGGCTGCATATGACAGCGGCAAGCAAGTCCATACCGCCACATACTCTCGCCTGGATCTACAACTCGGCGACCAATGAAACGATCGTCTATGTGAATTCGACCGATCATAGTCTCGATATCGGCGATCGCGGCCTGGTGGAAATCCATCTGCAGGGGATTGTATCCATTGCGGAGCCGGATTTCGTCGGCCAGCCAGAGGGCACGGCTGTCGCAATCACCCTGGAGCAGCTCGAAGAAGCGCTGATATCGGCGGCCGCAACCGATGAGGCTGTCCTGAGCACCGACAATGTCCATGGCATTGTCGGGTCGGGCGAGAGCACACTCGAGACGGCCGGGGTCTGGAATCTTCGGGCCGACGACGGCCTGCGGTTTCAATTCGGGCAGACCCGGACCGGATTCGGGGCGTCGACGAGGTCGAGAAGTTTCGCTAGCGATACGGCGGATGCAACGGAAGAGAGCGGTGGCGCGTCTGCCGTGTCGGCTCACACATCATCGATCGTGCTTGCTCATAGCGTGAAGGTTGCGGCAGTTGAAAATCCCACATTGAAGAGTGAGCCGATCAATGCGGGCACCGGCGTATCGCCGACTGGGCTGAACGAGATCATCCAACCGAGCGTGATAACGGGCGACAACGCGGGCCGCGGTAACTCTGAGCACGCTTCGGAGCAAGGATCTGAAAGGGCCGCAGCCAAGGAGTCGACAGAAGCTGATTCCGACCCGGACAACGGCGTCGGTAATGACAAGAAGACGGCAGAATCGGCCGACGTGGTCCACGGCAAATCCGAGCACTCAGACTCTGCAAATGCGGCCGCCACGGAGTCGACTGAAGCTGACTCCAAACCGGACAACGGCGTCGGTAATGACAAGAAGACGGCAGAGACTGCCGACGTGGACCACGGCAAATCCGAGCACTCAAACTCTGCAAAGGCGGCCACCACGGAGGCGACTGAAGCCGACTCCAAACCGGGCAACGGTCTCGGCAATGACAAGAAGACGGCAGAGACGGCCGACGTGGACCACGGCAAGTCCGAGAACTCAAACCCTGCAAAGGCGGCTACCACGGAGGCGACTGAAGCCGACTCCAAACCGGGCAACGGTCTCGGCAATGACAAGAAGACGGCAGAGACGGCCGACGTGGACCACGGCAAGTCCGAGAACTCAAACCCTGCAAAGGCGGCTACCACGGAGGCGACTGAAGCTGACTCCAAACCGGGCAATGGCGTCGGCAATGACAATGAGCATGACGGTTCGCAGGGGGCGGCGAAAAAGGCAGAATCAAGCGGCGTGGAGCCCGGCAACTCCGAGCACTCGAACTCTGCAAACGCAGCGGAAGCAGCCGAGAGTGTTCAGCCGGATGTCGCAACGGCCGCTAACGCGGGCCACGGAAACTCGCAGCACGTTTCGGAGCCGGGGTCTGCCAAGGCGGCAGCTACGGAGTTGGCTGAAGCTGACTCCACACCGGGCAACGGTGTCGGCAATGACAAGAAGACGGCCGAGGCGGCCGACGAGAACCACGGCAACTCGGCGCGCGATCTACACCCAGACTCCGCAAACGGACCGAAAGCAGTCGACGTCGTCGAACCGGTCGTCGCAACGGATGACAGCGCGAGCCACGGCAACTCGGATCACGCTTCGGAGCCGGGGCCTGCAAAGGCGGCTGTTACGGAGCTGGCTGAAGCTGACTCCACACCCGGCAACGGTGTCGGCAATGACAAGAAGACGGCCGAGGCGGCCGACGTGGACCACGGCAACTCGGCGCACGATTTACCTCCAAACTCCGCAAACGGACCGCAAGCAGCCGACGTCGTCGAACCGGTCGTCGCAACGGACGATAGCGCGAGCCGCGGCAACTCGGATCACGCTTCGGAGCCGGGGCCCGCAAAGGCGGCTGTCACGGAGCTGGCTGAAGCTGACTCCATGCCTGGCAACGGCGTCAGCAATGACAACGCGCAAGACGCTCCGGCTGCGGACGCGTCAGCGGCAGTGGAGACGGCAGAGCCGGTCGCCGTTGAGCACGGCAATTCGGGGCACGATTCCAAGTCAACCTCTGCACCGGACGCAGCCGAGACTGTCGAGCCGAGCGTCGCAAGCGGCGATAATGCCGGACACGGAAACTCGCAGCAGGTGGCGCAATCTGCGGCGATCGCATCGGAAGCCGCACAGCCGGCTAAGACTGCGGCCGCGACCGGCGGCGCGGAAGACCTGGTGTTCCGCTTCGATAGCGCGGCAACTCCTTCCACTCCCGTCGCGGTCGTTGAGTCTCAAGTGCTCAATACTCCGCTCGATGCGCACGTACCGCCCGGTCAGGACAAGCACCTCGAGATCATCGTCCAGATAATCACCAGTGTGCTGGACGACCACGCGGCCAACCACGGCAATAGCGGTTCGCATCCTGCCATTGCACATGGGGCTCATGACTTGCTGATTTGAAGTGTTAGTGCGCCCCCGATGATGGCGGCAACTCAGCTCTCGTGCCTCGGACGCAGCGCAGGGTCTCGCCGTCGCCCTGAGGTGCGCGTCCTGCGGTCGAGAGCGGCCAAAATAAAAACGGGGCCGTGAGGCCCCGTCAAAAGTCCGTAACGTATCCCGCGATCTTACTTGATCTTGGCTTCGCGGAATTCGACGTGCTTGCGCGCGACCGGATCGTACTTCTTCTTGACCAGCTTGTCGGTCATGGTGCGCGAATTCTTCTTGGCGACGTAGTAGAAGCCGGTGTCGGCCGAGGACACGAGCTTGACCTTGATGGTGACCGCTTTGGCCATGTTCTGAACCTCAGAAAATTGGGGAATCTGGAGCCGGCCAAACGGCCCGCGTTGGCCGGCAACCTAGCCAGAAACCGCCTGATGTCAAGGTTTTAGGGCCGGAAATCTGTCCGAAACGGCCCGATTACCCCTCAAAGAACCGGTTTTTCGGCCGGGGAAGACCCAGATTCTCCCTCAAAGTGGCCCCTTCATACTCTTTGCGGAAAATCCCGCGCTTCTGCAGCTCCGGGACGACCTTGTCGACGAAGTCGTCGAGGCCCGCGGGCAGGAACGGGAACATGATGTTGAAGCCGTCGGAGCCGCGCCCGACCAGCCATTCCTCCATCTGGTCGGCGATGGTTTTAGCGGTGCCGACGAAGGCGAGGCCGCCATAGCCGCCGACCCTCTGGGCGAGCTGGCGCACGGTGAGCTTGTCGCGGGCGGCAAGATCAACCATGCGCTGGCGGCCGCTCTTGCTGGCATTGGTCTCGGGGATCTCGGGGAGGGGACCATCGGGATCGAAGCCGGAGGCATCGGTGCCGAGGATGACGGACAGCGAGGCGATGGCACTGTCGTAATGCACGCGGCTGTCGAGCAGGGCACGCTTCTCCTTGGCCTCATCGACGCTGTCGCCGACCACGACGAAGGCGCCGGGCAGGATCTTGAGATGCTCGGGATCGCGGCCGATCTTCTCCATGCGGCCCTTGATGTCGGCATAGAGCTTCTGGCCGTCGGCCAGGCTGCCGCCGCCGGTGAACACGGCTTCCGCGGTCTCGGCCGCGAGCTGCTTGCCGTCTTCCGATGCGCCGGCCTGCACGATCACCGGCCAGCCCTGCACGGGGCGGGCGATGTTGAGGGGGCCGCGCACCTTCAGATATTTGCCGTTGTGATCGAGGGTGTGCATCTTGGCGGGATCGAAGAACAGGCCGCTCTCGACGTCGCGCACGAAGGCATCGTCGGCGAAGGAATCCCACAAGCCCGTGACGACGTCGTAGAACTCGCGGGCGCGCTTGTAGCGCTCGGCGTGCTCCATGTGATCGTCGAGGCCGAAATTCAGCGCCGCATCCGGGTTCGAGGTGGTGACGATATTCCACCCCGCACGGCCGCCGCTGAGATGATCGAGCGAGGCGAAGCGGCGCGCGACGTGATAGGGCTCGTCGAAGGTGGTCGAGCCCGTCGCGATCAGGCCGATGCGTTCGGTGACCGCCGAGAGCGCCGACAGCAGCGTGAACGGCTCGAACGAGGTCACGGTGTGGCTGCGCTTGAGCGCATTGATCGGCATGTTCAAGACGGCCAGGTGATCGGCCATGAAGAAGGCGTCGAACTTGCCGGCCTCGAGCTTTTGGATCAGCTGCTTGATGTGACTGAAGTTGAAATTGGCGTCGGGCCAGGCGCCGGGATAGCGCCAGGCGCCGGTGTGGATGCTGATCGGGCGCATGAACGCGCCAAGCTTGAGTTGCCGTTGTGCCATCGCCCCGTATCCGTTCTGGGTGTCGTTCGCAAAGACATAGGCACGCCTGGGAACTCCGCCATTGGGGGAGGCGGGAAGAATTTTTTGTTTTTCGCGACGCGCTCAGCACAATCGCGTCATTGACACGGACCTGACGACCTACGACGTCAATCTCTGCGGCAGCAAGGGCACCGAGCCGGACGAGAGCTGATCAAGGCCTGGTTGCGACCCGTTCCGGAAATTGCCATCTTCGCGGCCAAACACCGCGATGGAAGGCCATGACCTCTGCGAATAATTCCATTCCCGCGCTTCTGCCGCGCGGCAAGGGCCACCAATTTCTGTTGTATGGCGACTCGTGTTCGGGCGTGCCCGGTGCCCTGCACGAAAAGACCTTCGCCTCGGTCAACGCAGTCGTTCAGCGCCTGGAACCGCAGCCTGACTTCGTTCTCTTTCCGGGCGATGAAATCATCGGACTGACGCCGGATCCGGACGCGCTGCGTGCGCAGTGGCGCTATTGGCTGGATACGGAAATGGCATGGCTCGACCGTGCGGCCATTCCGATGTGGCACACGACCGGCAATCACACGACCTATGATTTGATGAGCGAGGCGGTGTTTCGCGCAGTGCTGGACCTGCCGGACAATGGGCCGCCGGGGCAAGCCGGTCTGTCATACTTCGTGAGGCGTGGCGATCTCCTGATGGTGTTCGTCAACACGCTCTGGAGTGGGCTTGGCGGTGAGGGCCATGTCGAGCTGGCGTGGCTGGAGGCAACGCTCAGGGAGCATGGTGATGCCCGGCATAAGCTCGTCCTTGGTCATCATCCGGTGTTTCCGATCAACGGCTTTACAGGGACATATCAGCGCGAGATCGGCCACGAATACGCTCGCCCGTTCTGGGACATCCTGGTGAACGAAAACGTGCTTGCCTATCTGTGCAGCCACATCCTCGCCTTCGACGTGCAGGCGCATCGCGGTGTCCTCCAGATTTGCACTGCGGGCGCGGGAACGGCTCACAGGATGCCGGAAGGCGTCGAGTATCTGCATTGCGTTCAGGCTGCGCTTGACGAGGAGGGCCTGCGTTATCAGGTGCTCGACGTTGACGGCGCCGTCAGGGAGAAGTTGGAATGGCCGCTGCGCGATCCTGATCCCGCCCGGTGGAGGGAGCTGCCGCTCGGGGAAGCCGAAGCGCCGTTCAGCGGACGTGTGGAGAGCGGAGATAGGATCGAGCTGAGACTGGTGGGACAAAGTGCTGCCACCGATGTCGCATCGGCTCAGACGATTTTCACGGCTTTCGCGCCTGGTTCGATCGCGCCGTTCTGGCTTGGGTTTCGGGGACCGAGGCAAACTCTGACAGCCATCGTTGGTCGTGAGCCGGGACGTAGCCCGACCTATTGGTTCGGACCCGATCTTCCGGCAGGCGACCGCTTTGATATTCACGTCGCGATCTGTCCGGATATGGGCCCCGGCGGTCTCCTCTACCGCCATCACGACTCTCCGCGCTGGTCGTCCTTCACCTCTGCGACGGCGCGAGGGCTGGACCAGCTGGCGTGGCCCCGGCATTGGGCGATCGGCCACGGACAAGGTGGCCGCGAAGACCGGGCCTTCAGAGGTGCCGCGCTGAGTTTGCTGATCGCGTGAGCAGGCCTGGAGAGCTCGGCGGCTGGATTAGCCCAAAATATCCTTCTGCATCTTGCCGCCGTAGAAATGGAAGAACGGCACCGGCGCGTCGTGGCGGAGCGGGCCGGTGGCGAGGCGGGTGTCGAGCTCGTTGAGCACGTTGCGCGTCATCGGATGCAGATCGGCGAGAGGTTTCGAGCCGAGCTCGACCCAGACCAGCTCGACCAGCTCCGCATCGGCATGGATCACGCCCTCGACGCGGTGGGTGATCGCGGAGGCATCCGCGGTGAAGAAGCGCGTGTCGAACCGCTTGACGCGGCCGGGCGGGGTGATCGCGCGCGCGATCAGGAACAGGCTGGAGGGATCGGGCAGCAGGCCCGCATCTGCAAACGGTTTCCACGGACCTTCGAGCCTGGCCTTGCCCTCAGTTTTGTCTTGGGCCTTGCGGCCGAGGCAGAGGCCGGTCTCCTCGCACGCTTCGCGGATCGCGGCGATCGCCAGCGATTTTGCGCGCGAGGCCGGCGTCTTTGGGCTGCCCTTGGCGAGATTGGCCTCTAACTCGGCCGTGATCGGAGCAGCACACGGCACGCGATAATCGTCCTTGTCGACACGGCCGCCGGGGAAGACGAATTTCCCGGGCATGAACACCACCTTGTCGTGGCGCTTGCCGACCAGGACCTTTGGGACCGTGCCGCTGCGATCGACCAGGATCAGCGTCGCCGCATCCTTCGGGCGGAAATAGGGATGGTGGTCTGCTTCCTTGCCCTCGTGGATCTTGGCCTTTTCTTCTGCCTGCGAAATATCCGTCATGTCCTCACCCAGACCGTTTCTTGCTTATTGCTTAGACCGGCGGAATACCATCCGGAGGGTTCTCGTCAAAGCCGTGCATGCGCAGAGCCCATTGCAAGCCGACCACGGCGCCCTTCACGGGCTGCAGCAGCGCGAGCGAGGCAAAGAACGTGAAGGGCAGATAGGCCGCGAAGCTGATCCAGATCGGCGTCGTGTAATTGGTCTCGATCCAGAGGATCGCAGGCACCACGATGTGGCCGACAATGACGATGACGAGATAGGCCGGCAGATCGTCGGCGCGGTGCGGCGTGAAATCGAGGCCGCAACTGGCGCAATTGTCCGCCGTCTTCAGGAAGGCGCGGAACAGCTTTCCCTCGCCGCAGCGCGGGCAGCGGCCGCGAAAGCCGCGTTTCATCGCCGTCCAGACGTCGCGCTTCTCGACGAGGCCGGTCTCACGCGTCCAGATCTTTGGGGCCGTGCTCATCGTCACCACGCCTTGCCTTTCTTGCCCTTGCCTTTTCCCTTGTTCTTGCCCTTCTTCCCCTTGCCGGACTTTTGCTTCTCCGGCTTGCGTTTTCTCTCCGGGCTGCGTCCGGGATGCGCCTTGGACGAGGGGCGGCGCTGTGGACCGGGTCGCCTGCGGTCGCGCGGGCTCGCCTCACTGGACGACGACAGCAGCTCGAAGCGCAGCGCGCCGGCGATGGGGGCTGCTTCGATCAGGCGGACGTCGACGACGTCACCGAGCTGATACATGGTGCCGCTGCGCGTGCCGACCAGTGCGTGACGGCTCTCGTCATAATTAAAATATTCCGTGCCGAGGGATCGGATCGGGATCAGACCGTCGGCGCCGGTCTCGCTCAGCTTGACGAACAGGCCGGCGCGGGTGACGCCGGAGACGCGGCCCTGGAAGCTCGCGCCGATTCGATCGGCGAGGTGATGCGCGATCAGGCGGTCGACGGTCTCGCGCTCCGCTTTCATCGCGCGCCGTTCGGTCAGCGAAATATGCGCGGCGACCTCGCCGAGGCTCTCCGGCGTCTCGCTGTCGGGCAGGGCGCCCTCGCCGAGGCCGAGCGCGCGGACCAGCGCGCGATGCACGACGAGGTCGGCATAGCGGCGGATCGGCGAGGTGAAATGCGCATAGCGGCGCAGGTTCAGACCGAAATGGCCGTAGTTCTCGGATGAGTACTCAGCCTGCGCCTGGGCGCGCAGCACGACCTCGCTCACCAGCGGAAAGTAATCATGGCCTTCGAGCTGGGCCAGCACGCGGTTGAACGTGGTGGGGCGCAGCGCGCCCGATTTGGCGAAGGGGACGTCGAGCGTCTCCAGGAATTCCGCGAGCGCGTGGACCTTCTCCAGCGTCGGCTCGTCATGGACGCGGTAGATCAGCGGCAGCGACCTCTTCTCCAGCATCTCCGCTGCGGCGACGTTGGCGAGGATCATGAACTCCTCGATCAGCTTGTGCGCGTCGAGACGCTCCGGCACGACGACGCGATCGACCGTCCCGTCGCTCTTGAGCAGGATCTTGCGCTCGGGCAGATCGAGATTGAGCGGATCGCGCTCGTCTCTTGCGCGCTTGGCGCAGGCGTAAGCAGCATAGAGCGGTTTGAGGATTGGATCGATCAGGGGCCCGGTGGTGTCGTCAGGCCGTCCGTCGATCGCAGCCTGCGCCTGCGCGTAACTCAGCTTCGCGGCCGAGCGCATCAGGATGCGATGAAAACTGTGCGAGCGCTTGCGGCCGTCGGGGCCGAGCACCATGCGCACCGCGAGCGCGCCGCGCGGCTCGCCCGGCACCAGCGAGCAGAGATTGTTGGAAATGCGCTCGGGCAGCATCGGCACGACGCGGTCGGGGAAATAGACCGAGTTGCCGCGATCGAGCGCGTCGCGGTCGAGCGCGGTGCCAGGGCGCACGTAGAAGCTGACATCGGCAATGGCGACGTTGACGATGAAGCCGCCCTTGTTGTGGGGATCGTCGTCCGCCTGCGCATGCACCGCGTCGTCGTGATCCTTGGCGTCCGGCGGATCGATGGTGACGAGCGGGACGTCGCGCCAGTCCTCGCGTCCTTTCAGGTTGGCGGGCTCCGCCGCTTCCGCCTCGCGCTCGGCGGCCGAGGAGAATTGCAAGGGAATATCGTGCGCGTAAATCGCGATCAGGCTGATCGCCTTCTCGGACTTGACCGAGCCGAGCTTCTCCTTGACCCGGCCGGAGGCAAGGCCAAAGCCGCGCGAGCGGACGATGTCGACGCTGACGAGATCGCCGTCCTGCGCGCCTGATGTATCGGTCTTCGCGATGTTCAGCTCGCGATCGGCGAACTTCTTGTCGACGGGGACGAGCCGTCCGCCGCCTTCGGGAAGGCTGCGGAAGACGCCGAGGATGCGGCTCTTGGCCTTGTCGATGACCTTGATGATGCGGCCGCGATAGGCGGGGCCTTCGTCATCATCGCTGCGCTCGACGCGCAGCAGCGCGCGATCGCCGACGCCGGCGGCGGTGCCGGGCTTGGGCCGGCGCGGCATCTCGATGAGGATTTTTGGCGGCTCGCCGTTCTCGACCTCATCCCATTCGGCAGGGGAGGCGATCAATTCGCCGTCGGAGTCGCGGCCGGTGATGTCGGCCAGCAGCGTCGGTGGCAGCGCGTCCGGTTCGGAGACCGTGTGGCGTTTCTTCTTGATGATGCCGTCGTCGGCGAGCTCGCGCAGCATGCGCCTGAGCTCGGCGCGATCGGCGTTCTTCAGGCCGAACTCGCGCGCAATTTCGCGAGTCCCGACCTTTCCTGGATTTGCCTTGATGAAGGCGACGATGGCTTGCCTGTCGGGAAAGCCATGGTCTTTCTTTGGTTTCACTTAACCTCTAATTCTTGCCGGCACTCTTCTTGGCCGGAGCCTTGGTGGCGGCTGCCTTGGTCGGCGACGTCTTTGCGGTCGACGACACGGCGGCGCGCGCCTTGCTGGTGGATTCGGATTTGGATTTGGCCGCGGCTTTCTTCGCGGCCGGTTTCTTCGGCTTTGGCGCGGCGTCCTCGCCGTCCGCGGCCTTGTCTGCAGCCTTCTTGGCCTTGGCGGGCTTCGCCGCCTTTTTCGCCTTGGTCTTGCCGCCGCTCTTTCCGCCACCTTTGGCCGCGCGCTCGTCGATCAGCGCGATCGCCTGCGGCAGCGTGATGGCGTCCTTCTCGAACTCGGCGGGGATCGTCGCGTTGACGCCGCCCGCGGTGACATAGGCGCCGTAGCGGCCGCTCTTCACGGTGACGGTGCCGAGCGTCGGATGATCGCCGATGGCCTTGCCGGGATCGGCGCCGAAGCGCCGGCTCGGGCCCTTGGCGACCTTCTCCGCGATCAGCGTCACCGCGCGGTTGAGGCCGATCTCGAAGACCTCGTCGCCGGCCTCGAGGCTCGCATAGGTCTTCTCATGCTTCACGAACGGCCCGAAGCGGCCGAGACCCGCCGTGATCGGCTGACCGGTTTCCGGATGCTTGCCGATCTCGCGCGGCAGCGACAAAAGCTTCAGCGCAAGCTCGAGATCGACATCGCTGGGCGAGGTTCCCTTCGGGATGCCTGCGCGCTTCGGCTTCTCGCCTTCCTCATAATCCTTCTGCTCGCCGAGCTGGATGTAGGGGCCGAAGCGGCCGGCCTTGACCCAGACATCGCGGCCCGTATCGGGATCCTGGCCGAGCGAACGGTCGGCAGTCGCCTCGCCATCGGCGGCGAGCTGACGGGTGTAGCGGCATTCCGGATAGTTCGAGCAGCCGACGAAGGCGCCGAACTTGCCGGCCTTCAGATTCAGCCGGCCGGTGCCGCAGTTCGGACACTGGCGGACGTCGCCGCCATCCGCGCGGGCGGGGTAGATGTGCGGCCCCAGCGTCTCGTCGAGCACGTCGAGCACCTGCGCGACGCGCAGGTCCTTGATGTCGTCGACGGCGCCGATGAAGTCGCGCCAAAAATCCTTCAGCACCTGCTGCCAGGAGATCTCGTTGTTGGAGATGCGGTCGAGCTGCTCTTCCAGGCCGGCGGTGAAATCGTATTCGACGTAGCGGCTGAAGAAGCTCTCCAGGAACGCGATCACGACGCGGCCCTTGTCCTCGCCGTGCAGGCGCTTCTTCTCCAGCTTGACGTAGCCGCGGTCCTTCAGGACCTGGAGGATCGAGGCATAGGTCGAGGGCCGGCCGATGCCGAGCTCTTCCATGCGCTTGACGAGGGACGCTTCCGAGAAGCGCGGCGGCGGCTCGGTGAAGTGCTGGGTGACGGCGAGCGACTGCCGCTTCAACGCTTCGCCGGCGCTCATGCCGGGCAGGCGGCGGGAATCCTCGTCCTCCTCGTCGTCGCGGCCCTCCTGGTAAAGCGCGAGGAAGCCGTCGAACTTGACGACCTGACCGGTGGCGCGCAGCTCCAGCGTACGGCCGCCGGCCTTCGCGGTGATGTCGACGGTTGTGCGCTCGAGCTCGGCCGATTCCATCTGGCTGGCGATGGTGCGCTTCCAGATCAGCTCGTAGAGCCGCGCCTGATCGGCATCGAGCTTGCGGCTCATGCTGTCGGGGCGGCGGGAGAGGTCGGTCGGGCGGATTGCTTCGTGCGCTTCCTGGGCGTTCTTGGCCTTGGCCTGGTACTGGCGCGGCGCATCCGGCACATAGGCGTTGCCGTAATCCTCGCCGATCACCTTGCGCGCCTGGGTGATCGCGGACGGATCGATCTGCACGCCGTCGGTACGCATATAAGTAATGAGTCCGGTGGTCTCGCCGCCGATGTCGATGCCTTCATAGAGGCGCTGGGCGATGCGCATGGTGTGCGCGGGCGCAAAGCCGTATTTGCGGCTGGCTTCCTGCTGCAGCGTCGAGGTGGTGAAGGGGGCCTGCGGATTGCGCCGGGCGGGTTTTGCATCGACCGCCGTGACGGCGTAGGCGGCCGCTTCCAGCGCCTTCTTGAAGTCCTCGGCTTCCGTGCCGGTGCCGATGTCGAGGCGCTGGATCTTCTTGCCGTCGGCGCCGACGAGACGCGCCTCGAAGGCATCGCCGCGCGGGGTGAGCAGGGTCGCGATCAGCGACCAATATTCGCGGGCTACGAACTTCTCGATCTCGAGCTCGCGGTCGCAGACGAGGCGCAGCGCCACCGACTGCACGCGGCCCGCCGAGCGGGCGCCCGGCAGCTTGCGCCACAGCACGGGGGAGAGGGTGAAGCCGACGAGATAGTCGAGGGCACGGCGCGCCATATAGGCGTCGACCAGCGCACCGTCGATCTCGCGCGGATGCTTCATCGCGTCCGTAACGGCCTGCTTGGTGATGGCGTTGAACACAACGCGCTCGATCTTCTGATCCTTGAGCGCGCGCTTCTCCTTCAGCACCTCCAGCACGTGCCAGGAGATGGCCTCGCCCTCGCGATCGGGGTCGGTCGCCAGAATCAGGCGCTCGGCGCCCTTCAGGGACCTCGCGATATCATTGAGCCGGCCGGCCGCCTTGGGGTCGACCTCCCAGATCATCTTGAAATTGGCGTCGGGATCGACGGAACCGTTCTTCGCCGGGAGATCGCGGACATGGCCGAACGAGGCCAGAACCTCGTAGGACGAGCCCAGATATTTGTTGATCGTCTTGGCTTTCGCCGGCGACTCCACAATGACGATATTCATTTAGTTCCAGTGGCTTACGGGAAAATCTCGGGCCGAAAACGAAAGGACTCGGGTCGGCCGTTTCGACCCGAACATGGGTGGTGAGGCGGCCCCTGTCAAATCGAGGGGTGTTGAAAGCGCTCCAAATGGGAAAAGTTTCATATCGAGAAAGTTGCAAATCACCACCTTGGAGTTGCGGTCAATGTCGGCGTAGTGTCTCTGTGGGGCATGGATTCGGGGTGGGGACGGGTGACAAGGCCGGGAAAGAAGCGGGCGCGCGCCGTATCGGGCGTGCCGGGAGGCTCGCGCAACGAGGAACCAGGGGAAGGCGGGGCAGATGAGGCGGTGGCCTTCATCGCCGAGCAGGTGGCTGCCTTGCGCAAGCTCGCCGAGCGCCACAAGCTCGACGTGCTGCATTATCTCCTGGGGATGACGCAGCTGGAGGCCGACGAGCATTTGCGGCTGCGGACCAAGCGCAAGCTGTCGTGAGGCTTCAATGTCGTCCCGGCGCAGGCCGGGACCCATACCGCGTGATCTATCGAGAACGCGCAGTATCCGTATCGGCGAAGGATCACTGCCAGTCTTCGCCACACCGCTCCCTGTGGTTATGGGTCCCGGCCCCCGTGCGCAATTGCGCACTAGGCCGGGACGACCATGAGGAGAGATCGTGCGCGACGTCATCCCGTTGCGCGCCGCCGTCGCGCCGGTCGTAGCTTCAGCGTGGTATCCGCCGGCGTGAGCAGCCGCCCGTCCTCGGCGCGCATTTCGAGCTTCTTCACCGGGCGGCCTTTCTCGCGATCGACCAAAATGGTCGCGATCTCTTCGGGGTGATCATCGAATTCCTCGCTCCATTGCCGCAGCGCGACCAGGATCGGGAAGGTGCCGCGGCCTTTCGGCGTCAGCACATATTCCTGGTAGGCGCTGCCGTCGGAGGCGGGGGCGGTTGCCAAAATGCCGTGGTCGACCAGCGCGCGCAGCCGCACTGACAAGATGTTCTTGGCCATGCCGAGCTTGCTCTGAAACTCGCCGAAGCGGCGCAGGCCGAACAGCGCCTCGCGGATGATCAGCAGCGACCACCAGTCGCCGAGCGCGTCCAGCGACCGTGCGATCGGGCAGGAATCGCCCTCGAAGCTTGTTCGTTTCACCATCGTTCCGGTCCTGTCGCGTTCGCACGGTTCAGCCGCCGATCACGCGCTTGTGTGGTTGCATCATAAAACCAAATGCCCTAGATGGCAACTTAGTTTCATCATGCAACTAACTGGAGGCGAACGTGAGATTGAAGAACAAGACGGCCCTCATCACCGGCGGCAACAGCGGCATCGGGCTTGCGACGGCAAAACTGTTCGTGGCCGAGGGCGCCAAGGTGGTGATCACCGGGCGCAACAAGGAGACGCTGGCGGCAGCCGCCAAGGAGCTCGGGCCGAACGGCCTCGCCTTGCCTGCCGATGCGACCGACATCGCGGCGACGGAAGCCGCGATCAAGCAGGGCGCGGAAAAATTCGGCAAGTTCGATATCGTGTTCGCCAATGCCGGCATCGCCGGCGGCACGCCGCTGGGATCGGCGGCGCTCGAAGTGTTCGAGAAGGTCATCAGCACCAACCTGACCGGCGTGTTCTTCACCGTGCAGTCCGCGCTGCCTTATCTCAACGATAATGCCTCGATCATCCTCAACGGCTCGGTGATCTCGGTGCTCGGCATTCCCGGCTACTCCGCTTATGGCGCGGCGAAGGCTGGCGTGCGGGCGATGGCGCGGATCATGGCCTCGGAGCTGTCGCCGCGCGGAATCCGTGTCAACGTCGTTGCGCCCGGCGCGATCCGCACGCCGATCTGGGGGCCTGCGACCGCAACGCCCGAAGCCGAGAAGGTGTTCGAGAAGCGGATCGGGCTGATGACGCCGCTCGGCCGCCTCGGCGAGACGGATCACGTTGCGAAGACGGTGCTGTTCCTCGCTTCCGATGATGCCGCGCATGTGCAGGGCCAGGAGATCTTCGTCGACGGCGGCGCGGTGGCATCGCCGAGCGGCGCGCCGATCTATCGCGGTTGATCAAGCAAGGTGAAAATTGAATCTGTCGGCGCGACGAGGTTGGTTGCGCCGGCCGGTTCCCTCGCGTTGTGCGATCTAATTTCTAAACCTTTGCGTGAGGTGTTGAACCTTCGCTTGCGCTGCAAAGACATTTTTACGGGTGGGGGTCACAAGACTCAATTTTAGAGGGAGCCCGTGATGCCGAAGGCAGCTCGCTTCTTTTCATCGATTTCAGCACCGCGTATATACACCGAACGTTCCGCCATTCCCGCCAAGCGCTCCGACGCGTCCGAGTTCATCGGAGTGGCGCTCTTTGCCGGCATCGGCCTGTTCATTTCGCTGGTGGCCGTCATCCTGGGCATGCAGGGCATCTGGCTCTAGCCTATCGATCTGTCAGCCGCCGCCGGAGACCGGCAGCGGCTGGTATCGTCGGCGCGAGCTTTACGCAGCCTGCAAATTGGTGGCGGCCTGGAGTGCGCCTGCAATCGCCTTCTCGCGGTGCTCCGGTCCGACCTGGATGCCATCGGCGATGATGAATTCGGGATTGATCCCGATGAAGCCGAACACGCCGCGCAAGTAGGTTTCGAGATGCTCGAGCGCCGCGGCCGGCGAGCCTGCGCCGTAATAGCCGCCGCGCGAGATGGCCAGGATCACGCGCTTGCCGCCGGCAAGACCCTGCGGTCCATTCGCCCCATAGCTGAACGTCTTGCCCGCGACGACGATGCGGTCGATCCACGCCTTGAGCTGGCTGGGAATCGTGAAGTTGTACATGGGGGCGCCGATCACGACGATGTCGGCGGCCAGGAACTCGTCCAGCGCGGCCGCGCTCGCGGCGAGGTCGGGTCCGAGTTCCGCCGGTGCGGGCGCGCCTTGCGCGGCCGCCAGGTGCGAGCCGGAGAGGTGGGCAAGCGGGGCCTGGCTCAGGTCGCGATAGGCCACCTCGAGCGAGGGCGTGGCCTGCTTGAGACGGTCGACGATGGCGGCGGAAACCTGCCGGCTGACGGAGTGGGGGCCGAGCACGCTGGAGTCGATATGGAGGAGTTTCATTTGGGGTCACCCTGGTATAGATTTGTAACCCGGACTACATGAGTGACTGTCGAAATCCCCGCAAGAACGCACTTTTTTGAGCCATGGACACATTATTGAAACCTGCTCACACCGATTTGCCTGCCTCGCCAAGGCCGGATCAGAGGCTAGGTCCAGGTCCGGATCAAAGGCCGGATCCCAACCACGCGGACTGCCGCGGGGTCGCCTCCGTGCTGTCCCGCGTCGGCGACAAATGGAGCGTGTTCGTCATCATGATGCTGAGCGACGGGCCAAAGCGCTTCAACGAGCTGAAGCGCATGATCAACGGCATCTCGCAAAGGATGCTGACCCTGACGCTGCGTGGCCTCGAGCGCGACGGCCTCGTCACGCGCACGATCTTCCCGACCATTCCGCCGCGCGTCGACTATGAGCTGACCGATCTCGGCCACGGGCTGTCGCGGCCCGTCGAGGCGCTCGGCAAATGGGCGAAGGACCATCTGGATCAGATCGAGGCCGCGCGCACGAGGTTCGACCAGCGCAACGAGGGCTAGATCAGCGAGACCAGTCCGCCGCCGTGGCGCTCGAGCCGGCCGGCGAGCTCGAGCTCCAGCAGCACGGTGCGCACGATCGCGGGCGAGGCGCCGGACATGCGCACGAGATCGTCGATCGTGACAGGGGCAGGGCCGAGCAGGCCGGTGATCTGGTCGCGGTCATGGCTTTGCGGATCGTTCTCGTACGGCTCGCTGTCGGGCTCGCCAGCGGGGTGCATCAGCGGCCGCTCCATGATCGGCTGCACCGCGTTGATGATGTCGGCAGCTTCGGTGACGAGCGTTGCGCCCTGCTTGATCAGGTCGTTGGTGCCGGCGGCGCGCGGATCGAGCGGCGAGCCGGGGACTGCGAACACCTCGCGGCCCTGTTCGGCCGCCATGCGCGCGGTGATCAGCGAGCCGGAGCGGTGCGCCGCCTCCACCACGACGACGCCGAGCGCGGCGCCCGAGATCAGGCGGTTGCGGCGGGGGAAGTCGCGGGCGCGCGGCTCGTGGCCGAGCGGCATCTCGGAGATCGCCGCGCCCTTATGATCGAGGATCGCGGCGAGCAGGTCGCCATGCTCGGGCGGATAGATGCAATCGTGGCCGCCGGCGAGCACCGCGATCGTGCCGCTCTCGACGCTGGTGCGATGCGCAGCCTGATCGACGCCGCGCGCCAGCCCCGAGATGATGACGAAGCCGGCCTCGCCGAGCTCGCGCGCGAGCTGGCCGGCGAATTTCAGTCCGGCACCGGAGGCGTTGCGCGAGCCCACGATCGCGATCATCGGCCGCATCAGGGTTTTGGCGTCGCCGCGCACGGCCAGCAGCGGCGGCGCATCGTCGATCATCGCCAGACGTGCCGGATAGCCGTCCTCGCCGGGCGCGAGCCAGGCAATGCCGAACTTGCGGCTCGCGGCGAGCTCGGCCTTCGCCTCATCGGTGCTGCAGATCCGTCCCGATCGCTGCGCACCGCCGCGGCGCGCGAGATCCGGCAGCCGCTCCAGCGCGGCGCGCGGGCTGCCGAAATGATCGACCAGCGACCGGAAGGTGCGCGGGCCCACATTGTCGGAGCGGATCAGCCGCAGGCGGTCGATCCGCTCTAGCTCGGTCAGCTCCACGCTTGGGTTGATGGCGTCCACGGCGTCTCCTTGCAGGGGCAGCATGGAACAACCTGAGGGCGTGGGCAACAGTCCCGTGCGCTTGATCGGCTTCAAAGGCACCTGCAGGAAGACCCGGCTTGGTCGACGGGTCTTCCGCAGGGGCGTCCATTCAGCGAGCGTGCGCCACCTGGCCGACAGCGACGCCGTTACGCGAGACGCGAGCGTCAAGGCTGAGAGCACCGGCGCCGAAGGCAAAGATCTGAAGCAGGCCGCCTGCCATCATCACGTTCTTGAGGAAATGGATCATCTGATTCTGGTCGGCGAAGTTGTTGTGGAACGAGACTGCCGCAGCCAGCGAGAATATGGCGAGCGTCAGCGCGACCGAGCGGGCCTGATAGCCAGCGATCAGCAAGAGTCCGCCGCCGAGTTCGACGAGCACCGCGATCGCATAGGCCAACGGGGGCACCGGCAGTCCTGCAGAGGCGATGTAAGCGGTCGTTGCACCATAAGCGGTGAGCTTGCTGAAGCCAGTCATTGCGAACGGGAGGCCGATCAGCAGTCGGCCAACGAGGGAAGCATAGCGGGTCGTGTCCATGATAGTCGCTCCTGTGCTTGGTTGAGGTCCAACGGCGGCGCCGGGAGGAAAGGGACCGCCACAGACGCTGTGTCCTCAAACTGGCCCGATCGAATTGCGACTGAAATAGAAATGATTGAAAGCTACTGTTTCCATTTTTGATCTTATTGGCGTGGATCCCTATTGAAATCGACTGCGGATGGAGTTTCGGACAAGAGCTCCTGCCGACCCCAGTTTACCCTTGGGGCACTGGTTTCAAGATCGACGCAGTAATCGATCCGGCGCCGGCTGAATCCACGGAATTTTGGCTCCACGAATTGCAGATGGACGTGCCGTCTAACGCTTCCTTGTGGGCGCGCATGGAACAACGTGAGGGCGTATGGAAAGGGGTGGACCCGTCTGCGACACCCCAATAAATGGATAATGACCAAGCGGATTGATGTCTGAGGCTTTGGAATGCGCGTCGCACCGGTCGAGATTTTCGACGACACCACAAACGCGGCGGTGATGCGCCACCCGGGACGGCATTTTCCCGGCATGCTGATTCAGGGCGATACCCTCCACTCGCTCTGTTGCATGGCAGACGATGCCTGTTCGGCTCTCGACCGGTCGTCGGAAGCGTACGAGAATGCCAACGAGCTCAGAAACCGGCTTTGGTCGTACCTCAATCACTACAAGGCTGTGCTGGATGAGCACGGCTTGCCTCTGCCGTTCAGCGACCGGGGCACCTTCACTTAGGAATATCCATGATCTCACTCGCCGACCTCCAGCGCCGCATTGAAGCGGGCGAGCTTTCGCCTGACGCCGCCATCGCCCAGTCGCACGCGGCGATCGAGGCCAAAGAGAAAGACGTCCGCGCCTTCGTCCGGCACGATAAATCCGCAAAAGCACAAGCCACTGGCCCGCTGCGGGGCATCGCGGTCGGGATCAAGGACATCATCGACACCGCCAACATGCCGACCGAGATGGGCTCGGAGATCTATCGCGGCTGGCAGCCGCGCAGCGATGCGCCTGTGGTGATGATGCTGAAGCGGGCGGGGGCCACCATCATCGGCAAGACCACGACGACCGCGTTCGCCTCGCGCGATCCGACCCCGACGCTCAATCCGCACAATCTCGGTCACTCGCCGGGCGGCTCGTCCTCGGGTTCGGCGGCGGCGGTCGGCGCCGGCATGATCCCGCTGGCGCTGGGCACCCAGACCGGCGGCTCGGTGATCCGCCCCGCGGCCTATTGCGGGACGGCCGCGATCAAGCCGTCATTCCGGATGCTGCCGACGGTCGGCGTGAAGTGTTATTCGTGGGCGCTCGATACGGTCGGCCTGTTCGGCGCGCGCGCCGAGGATCTCGCGCTGGGATTGCTGGCGATGACCGGCCGCAACGAATTCTCCGGCATCGTTCCGGCGAAGGCGCCGCGCATCGGCGTGGTCAGGCAGGAGTTCGCCGGCGCCGTCGAGCCGGCCGCCGAAGAGGGCTTGCAGGCCGCGATCAAGGCGGCGGAGAAGGTGGGCGCCAGCGTGCAGGCCATCGATCTGCCGGAGTCGGTGCGGGAGGCCTGGCGCATCCACCCCATCATCCAGGAGTTCGAGGCGCATCGCGCGCTTGCCTGGGAATTCTCCGAGCATCACGACGAGATCGCGCCGATGCTGCGCGAGAGCCTCGATGCCTCGGTCGGGCTGACGCCGAAGGAGTATGACGAGGCGCGCCGGATCGGCCGGCGCGGCCGCCGCGAGCTCGGCGAGCTGTTCGAGGGCGTCGACGTGCTTCTCACCTATTCGGCGCCGGGCACGGCGCCGGCCAAGGCGCTCGCGACCACTGGTGATCCCCGCTACAACCGGCTGTGGACGCTGATGGGCAATCCTTGCGTCAACGTTCCCGTGCTGAAGGTGGGCGGCCTGCCGATCGGCGTGCAGGTGATCGCGCGCTTCGGCAATGACGCGTATGCGCTGGCGACGGCGTGGTTCCTGGAGCAGGCGCTGGCGAAGTCAGGCTAGCGCGGGCTCGACGGCGGCGATGCTTTGGCCGGAGGCAGGTGGAGCTGCGCCGGCGACCGCGCCTTGATTGAGCCAGCGCTCGGCGGCCTCGCGGCCGCTTCGGTGCAACAGGCGGATGAAGCCGCGGCCGAGATCGGTCGATGAGCGTTGCGCGAGCCCGTCAACGGAGTCTTCCGCGGCGATCCGGGAGAGCCGCAGCGACGGCGCGGTGCGTGACTGCGCCCATTCGATCGCGGCGACCTCGGCATTGAGCGCGGCGTTCGCCGCGATCTGGTCGAGCCGGCGGTCGATGGCGGCGAGCGTGATCGGCACGTAGCTGTCGCGCGATGGCGTGACCTGAACCAGCAGCACGTCCGTCGCCGCCGTTTCCTGCACCAGCCTCACCAGCGGCGGATTGCCGCCGATGCCGCCGTCCCAATAGGCTTCGCCCTCGATCTCGACGGCGCAGTGCACCAGCGGCGGACAGGTTGAGGCCAGCGCGACGTCGGCGGTGATGGCATCGTTGCGGAAGATCTGTTGCTGCCCGTCGCGGATCCGCGTCGCCGCGATCAGGAGTTTGGGGGATTTCGCCTCGCGCAGCGCCGCGAAATTGATGTCGCGCGACAGCGCCTGCCTGAGTGGATCGAGATCGAACGGATCAAACTGGCCGGAGCGCAGCGTCGGCCCGAATGCGACCGAGCTTCCCGCCGGCGAAAATCCGCCGACCAGCATCAATGAGCGGAACGAGGCCTCATGCATGAGGCGGACCCAGAACCGGTTCAGCCGGCTGTGCGCAGCTTCACGGCCGCCCTCGGCGAGGCCGCCAGCGAGCAGCAGCGCATTGATCGCACCGGCGCTGGCGCCGCTGATCGTGTCGATCGCGATGTCAGGCTGTTCCAGCAGCCGCTCCAGCACGCCCCAGGTGAAGGCGGCGAAGGTGCCGCCGCCCTGGAGGGCCAGCGACAATTTTCGCGGGGGCCATTGTCTTGAGGGAGCCGGGGCCGGCGCAACGGGTGCGGCGACGGTGATCACCTCGACAGGACGGGGCGGTTGCGTGGCCGCAACAGGCTGCGGCGCTGGCGGTGAAATGGTGACAGGCTCAGGAGCGGGAGGTGGCGAGGGGGCACCGGACCAGATGTCCGTTGCAAAGAGCAGCCGGCTTGCCGCGGTGCGTGCTGCACCTTGCGAACCACCGTCAATCTGCGTGCCGACAATCTTCTCGCTCATTCTGAGCAACCGCGTAACGCCCTTTTTCCCCGTCAGGATGACAGGCATGGAACCCGTTCGCTACTATCTGCCGCGAGCGGTGCGAAAGTTGCGAACAGAATTTGGCATATAATGCGGAAGAGGCGCGGCGGTATCCGTACTTTTTTCGGACTTGGATTTTGTTTGACGCGTTTTCTTGACGCGAACCGGTATCCACTTCGCTCGAAAACGCTCTACGCCTTCTCGCCGATCCGGCCTTCTTTTCCTGATTGCAGCCGCTTGATGTTCTCGCGATGCATGTAGAACAGCAGCAGCGTCAGCACTGCGAACAGCGAGGCCAGCGCAGGGTGGCCGAACCACCACAGGAACAGCGGGGTGATGAACGCCGCCACCAGCGCCGAGAGCGAGGAGTAGCGGGTGGTGAAGGCGGTCGCGAGCCACAGCAGGCAGAACACCACCGCGCCCGGCCAGAACAGGCCGAGCAGGATGCCGATATAGACCGCGACGCCCTTGCCGCCCTTGAACTTCAGCCAGACCGGGAAGAGATGCCCAAGGAAGGCGCCGAGCCCCGCCACCATCGCGGCGTTGGGACCGGCGATGTAGCCGGCGATCACCACCGCCGCGGTGCCCTTGAGCGCATCGAGCAGCAGGGTGGCCGCGGCAAGACCCTTGCGCCCGGTGCGCAGCACATTGGTGGCGCCGATATTGCCGGAGCCGATCGAGCGCAGATCCTGCGTGCCGGCGAGTTTTGTCAGGACCAGCCCGAACGGAATCGAGCCGAGCAGGTAGCCGATGACGAAGGCCACCGGCAGAAATGCTTCAAGACCCATGGCTGCAAATCCCTTGGTCGCATCTCCATGCTGTGCGACGCCACGCATGATCTCGTCCCGCTGCGCCGTCGCCGTGCAGGGCGAGGCGCGAATTCGCCGGTCTAGACATGCTCGTAGACCGTCCGTCCGCCGACAATGGTGCGCACCACGCGGCCTGTAAAGCGGGCCTCGTCGAACGGGGTGTTCTTGCAGGGCGATTTGAGGTCGGCGGGATCGACCACCCAGGGCGTATCGGGGTCGATCACGATGACGTCCGCAGGCGCACCTGCGCGCAGGGTTCCGCCTGCCAGCCCGAGCAGCTCGGCCGGCCGGGTCGACATCGCCCGGATCAGCGTCTTCAGCTCCAGCTCGCCATTGTGCACCAGCCGGAGGCCGGCCGGCAGCATGGTCTCGAGCCCGATGGCACCGGGAGCTGCTTCCGCGAACGGCAGGCGCTTGACCTCGACGTCCTGCGGATTGTGATCGGACATGATGACGTCGACGAGGCCGGAGGCGACGGCGGCAACCAGCGCGCGGCGGTCGTCCTCGGTGCGCAGCGGCGGGGACAGTTTCAGGAACGTCCGGTAAGGGCCGATGTCGTTCTCGTTCAGCGCGAGGTGGTTGATCGAGACCGAGGCGCTGACGGCAAGCCCGGCATCGCGGGCGCGTTTCAGCACGTCGAGGGAATCGATGCAGGACAGCGATGCCGCGTGATAGCGGCCGCCGGTGAGGGCGACGAGGCGCATGTCGCGCTCCAGCATCACGGCCTCGGCCGCGTTGGGGATGCCCATCAGGCCGAGGCGCGTGGCGAACTCGCCCTCGTTCATCACGCCTTCGCCGACGAGGGCGCGGTCCTCGGTGTAGTGCACGATCAGCGCATCGAAATCGCGGGCGTAGGTCAGCGCCCAGCGCATCACCTGCGCGTTGGTGACGCTTTTGTCGCCGTCGCTGAAGGCGACCGCGCCTGCGGCCTTGAGCAGGCCGAACTCGGTCATCTCCTCGCCGCGCATGCCCTTGGTCAGGGCCGCCATCGGCTGGATGTTGACGATCGCTGTGTCGCGGGCGCGGCGCATCACGAAGTCCACCGTCGCCGAATTGTCGATGACGGGCGCCGTGTCGGGCTGGCAGATGATCGTGGTGATGCCGCCGGTCGCGGCCGCCTGGCTCGCGGAGGCAAAGGTTTCGCGATGGCTGAAACCGGGCTCGCCGACAAAGGCGCGCATGTCGATCAGGCCGGGCGCCACGATCTTGCCGGAGCAGTTGACGATGTCGGTGCCTTCGGGGACGCCGGCAGCGCCAATGCCGCGGCGGGTCTCGCGGATGGTGCCGTCGGCGATCAGGACGTCGCCGGGTCCGTCGAAATCCCTGCTGGGATCGACGACGCGGGCGTTGGCGAGCAGGATGGGGCGGCGATCGGTCAGCATGGGCATCACGCGTTCGGCAAGTTGCGGGCGAGCGCTTCCAGCACGGCCATGCGCACGGCCACGCCCATCTCCACCTGTTCGCGGATCAGCGACTGCGCGCCGTCGGCGACGGCCGAGTCGATCTCCACGCCGCGGTTCATGGGACCGGGATGCATCACGAGCGCGTCCGGCTTGGCGTAGGCGAGCTTCTTCTGGTCCAGCCCGAAATAATGGAAGTATTCGGAGGAGGAGGGCACGAACGAGCCGTTCATGCGCTCGCGCTGGAGCCGCAGCATCATGACGATGTCGGCGCCGTTCAATCCCTCGCGCATGTCGCGCGCGACCTCGACGCCCATCCGTTCCAGCCCCGGCGGCAGCAGTGTGGAGGGACCGACGACGCGGACGCGCGCGCCCATGGTGTTGAGCAGGATGATGTTGGAGCGGGCGACGCGCGAATGCAGCACGTCGCCGCAGATCGCGACCACGAGGCCCTCGATCCGGCCCTTGTTGCGGCGGATGGTGAGGGCGTCCAGCAGCGCCTGCGTCGGATGCTCGTGGGCGCCGTCGCCGGCATTGATCACGGAACCGTCAACCTTGCGGGCCAGCAGTTCCACGGCGCCGGAGGCGTGATGCCGGACCACCAGGATATCCGGGTGCATGGCGTTGAGCGTCACCGCCGTGTCGATCAGCGTCTCGCCCTTCTTCATGGACGAGGAGGACACCGACATGTTCATGACGTCGGCGCCCAGCCGCTTGCCGGCGAGCTCGAACGAGGATTGGGTCCGGGTGGAGGCCTCGAAGAAGAGGTTCACCTGCGTCCGTCCACGCAGGACGGTGCGCTTCTTGTCAACCTGGCGGTTGAGCTCGACATATTCTTCGGACAGGTCGAGGAGGCCGGTGATGTCGGCCGCGGAAAGGCCCTCGATGCCCAGCAAATGCCGGTGGCCGAGGACGAAGGTCGATTTCGATGTCATTAAAAGCAGAGCTATAGGCGCGGACCGGGGGTGGGGCAAGGGGCAAAGAGCGGGACGGGAGTTATCCCCCGATCTGTCTCCCGCACAATCATTTCCGGGATGGCGCGCAAGCGCCAGACCCGGAATCTCGAGATTCCGGGTTCGGCTCTTCGAGCGCGCCCCGGAATGACAGGGGAAAGCGAATGAACTTGGTCAGATCTATTTCAATTTCATTTCTTATGATCGCTTCCATCTCACCCGCGTCCGCCCAATCGCTCCCCGGCGGCTTCGTCTATCTGCGCGACATCGATCCCAGCATCGTCCAGGACATCCGCTACGCCACGGCGAACAATTTCGTCGGCCGCCCGCTCGCCGGCTACGGCGCCGGGGAATGCGTGGTGAAGCGAGAGGTCGGGGAGCGGCTGCGGGCGGTTCAAACCGAGCTGGCAGCGCAAAATTTGTCGCTGAAAATGTTCGACTGCTACCGGCCGGCGCGGGCCTCGCTCGACATGGTCAAGTGGTCGCAGAACGGCCACGAGACCGCCGCCGAGCGGCGCTACAATCCAAAGATCCCGAAGACCGAGCTGTTTCGCCTCGGCTACATCGCTGGCCGCTCGCAGCATTCCACTGGAGCTGCGCTCGACCTCACGCTGGTCGATCTCAAGGCCGATAATTCCGGCAAATATGATCCGACAAAGACCTATGCCGACTGCACGGCGCCGGTCGAGGCGCGGGCGCCGGAAGGCAGCGTCGACATGGGCACCGGCTACGACTGTACCGACGCCAAGGGCCATACCGCGGCACCGTCGATCACACAGGAGCAGCGCGCCTGGCGCAGGCGCCTGGTGGCTGCGATGGCCAGGCAAGGCTTTGTGAACTATTCGAAGGAGTGGTGGCACTTTTCCCTGCCGGGGGCGGGCGGGGCGGCCTATGATTTCCCGATCCAGCCGCGAACAAGGTAGAGTTTGATTGCAGATGCAGCCACGAAGCGGGTTACCTCTCCCAAGGGGAGAGGTCGGCGCGAAGCGCCGGGTGAGGGGATCAACTCCCTCGGTAGAGCGTAACCCCTCACCCGCGCCTCCGGCGCGACCTCTCCCGTCGGGAGAGGTGGCACCTCCCGTGACGGGACAGATTTGATCGGACGCAAGATGACCCAGCCCAGTTTTGCGACCCACGAGGTCTTCAACCAGTCGCCACCATTCGAGGACGTTGACCTGTTCGTCGTGGACCGGCCGCTGGTCGACGCGGTCAAGGCCAATGGCGGTGGGGCGGCTGAACGCGAGCTGTCGGAGTTCGGCAGGCATTGGGGCTCGGCCGCAATGGCCGAGCGCGGGCGCGTGGCAAACGAGAACACGCCGAAGCTGCGGACCTTTGACTCGAAGGGCAATCGCCGCGACCAGGTCGAGTTTCATCCGGCCTATCATGAACTGATGGCGCACAGCGCCCATGCCGGCGTGCACAATTCGACCTGGACGGCGGATGGCAAGCCGGCGGGCGACGCCGCGGAGGTCATCCGGGCCGCAAAGTTCTACATCGCCGCGCAAGTCGAAACCGGCCATCTCTGTCCGATCACGATGACGCGCGCCTCCGTGGCCGCGCTGGCGATGCAGCCTGATCTGCTCGCGCGCGTGATGCCGGTGTTGTCGACCAGAAGCTACGATCCCAGCTTTGCGCCGTGGTGGGACAAGCGCGGCATGACGCTCGGCATGGGCATGACCGAGAAGCAGGGCGGCACCGACGTGCGCGCCAACATGACGCGCGCGGTGCGCGACGGCGATGCCTATCGCATCACCGGGCATAAGTGGTTCATGTCGGCGCCGATGTGCGATGCGTTCCTGGTGCTGGCACAGGCAGATAGCGGGCTGACCTGTTTCTTCATGCCGCGCTTTGCGCCGGATGGATCGGTGAACGCGATCCAGTTTCAGCGGTTGAAGGACAAGCTCGGCAACCGCTCCAATGCGTCCTCCGAGGTCGAGTTCGTCGGCGCCTATGCGGAAGCGGTCGGCGAGGAGGGCAAGGGCATCCGCACCATCATCCAGATGGTGCAGCTGACGCGGCAGGATTGCGCCATCGCCTCGGTCGGATTGATGCGGTCGGGGCTCGCGCATGCGCTGCATCACGCCCGTCACCGCAGCGTGTTCCAGAAACATCTCGCCGATCAGCCGCTGATGCAGGCCGTGCTGTCGGACATGGCGCTGCATGTCGAGGCGAGCACGGCCCTGGTGATGCGGCTCTGCCGCGCCTTCGACCGGACCCCGCACGATGCGTCCGAGGCCGCCTACATGCGGCTGCTCACGCCCGCAATCAAATACTGGACCTGCAAGAGCGCGCCGGCATTCCTTTACGAGGCGATGGAGTGTCTCGGCGGTAACGGCTATGTCGAGGACGGCATTTTGGCGCGCCACTACCGGGAGTCGCCGGTCAACGCGATCTGGGAAGGCTCGGGCAACGTGATGTGCCTCGACGTGCTGCGCGCGCTCGCGCGCGAGCCGGATGCGGCGACGGCCGTGCTGCAATCGCTTGCGGCCGGGGCCAAAGGCCTGCCGGGCGCAGCCGAGGCGGCCGCGTTCATCGGCAAGACCTTTCGTCGCGCCGATGGCGAACGCGTTGCCCGCGTTGCGGTCGAGAAGCTGGCGCTGCTGGCCGCGGCCGCCGCGCTCAACAGCGTGTCGCCTCGTCAGGCCGAACTCTTCGCCGCCACGCGCCTCGCCGCGACCCATGCCAGCATGTATGGCGCGGTCGAGCTGGAGAGCAGCGACGTTCGCGCGCTGCTGGAGCGGGCGCTGCCGTGATTGTTTGTTCCGTCATTCCGGGGCGTCCGAAGGGCGAACCCGGAATCTCGAACTTCCGGGTTCGATGCTCCGCATCGCCCCGGAATGACGATGATATCCAAACGAAAGCCTCCTGATGGACTCCCTCAATCCCGATCATCCGCCGCTCGTCATGACGCCTGCGCCGCCGCGCGTCTGGAAATTCTGGGGCACGGCGCTGTGGGGCCTCTTCATCTTCGTCGCGATGTTCGTTGGGCAGGTCGGTGCGATCCTGCTGCTGGTCGTGCTGCGCGGCGTTCCGATCGGCATGGCCTCGCTGCAGTCGATCGGTCACGAGCCCCAGGCGCTGGCGCTGTCGGTTATCATGGGCTTGCCGACGACACTTGCTGCGGTGTGGCTCGCCATCCGCATCAAGAAGGCGTCCTTCGTCGACTATCTGGCGCTCTATTGGCCGTCCTGGAAGCAGCTGCTGTTCGGCGCGGTCGGTCTCGTCCTGATCGTCCTGGCCTGGGAGGTGGCGTCGCGATCGCTCGGACGCGAGGCGACGCCGGGCTTCATGACCGATCTGTTGAAGTCCGGCCGCGACAAGGGCGGCGCGCTCATGCTGCTGCTCGCCTTCAGCGTGGCGGCGCCGATGTCGGAAGAGGTGCTGGCCCGCGGCTTCCTGTTACGCGGCTGGTCGGCGAGCTTCCTGCGTGTGCCGGGCGCGATTCTGCTGTCTTCGCTGGTGTGGACGGTCGTGCACCTGCAATACGACATGTACTTCCTCGCCGAGGTCTTCTCGATCGGCCTGTGGTTCGGCTATATGCGCTATCGTGCGGGCTCGCTCTGGCTCACGATCATATTGCACGCGCTGAACAACATGACCGCGGTGGTGCTGACGATGTGGCTGGGGAGCTAGGCCACCAGCGCGATCGCGACCGGCATGGTGATCGCCGCCAAGATCGTCTGCAGCGTGATGATCTGCGCCAAGAGTGGCGCATCGCCGCCCATCTGGCGGGCCAGCACATAGGCGCTGGGTGAGGTCGGCACCGCCGCGCAGATCGCGACGATCGCAAGGCTGTTGCCTGAGAGCCCGAACCAGCCGGCAAGAACCAGCGCGAGCACGGGCATCAGGACCAGCTTGAACGCCACGCCGATGATCGCGCTCACGCTGGGGCGGAGCAGGCCCTTGAGCTGGAGGCCGGCGCCGGTGACGAGCAGGCCGATGGCGAGCGAGGAGCGGCCGAGCGCGTCCGCCACCTCGTGCCAGATCTTCGGCAGCGGCAGATGGACGACGTTGATGACGAGGCCGATCGCGCAGGCCCAGATCAGGGGATTGCGGATCACCGTCATAACGATGGCGCGGGCGGACTGTTTTTCGGGGGAAGCATAGTGCGCAAGCACGGCGACGCTGAAGACGTTGACCAGCGGAATGATCGCGACCATGGCCACGGAGGCGAGCGCCAGCCCGACGTCGCCGAACATGTTGGCGGAGACGGACAGTGCGACATAGGTCTGCCAGCGCGTCGCGCCCTGGAAGATCGAGGTGAAGGCGGGGCCGTCGATGTCGAGCCGCGACAGCGCAGGACGCAGCGCGAGGCAGAGCAGCGACATCGCCAAAGCCGACAGCAGCAGCGCGCCGCCGACGCCGGCGACCGGCACTTTTGAAAGGTCCGCCTTCACCAGCGTCTGGATCAGCAGCATCGGGAACAGCACGAAATAGGTCAGCCGCTCCAGCCCGTGCCATTGCGTGTCCAGCCGCATCAGGCTGTGCCGGAGCACCACGCCGAGCACGATGAGAATGAAGACCGGCAGCAGCGCCGCGATCACGACGGCCATGGGATCAGCCGGTGCGCAGATTGGTGAGCCGGTCGAGTGCGCCTTGCAGGATGAAGATCGCGGCGTGCTCGTCGATCACCTCGGCGCGCTTGGCGCGGCTGACGTCCATGCCGATCAGCTCACGCTCGACGGCCGCGGTCGACAGGCGCTCGTCCCAGAGGCCGATCGGGAGGGCAGTGAGGCCGGCGAGGTTGCGGGCGAAGGCGCGGGTGGATTGCGCGCGCGGGCCCTCGCTGCCGTCCATGTTGATGGGCAGGCCGAGCACGAAGCCAGCCGCCTTGCGCTCGGCGGCGATCGCGAGCAGCCGGGCCGCGTCCTGCTTGAACTGCTTGCGCTGGATCGTCTCGACGCCGGTGGCCAGGCGCCGGTCCGGGTCGGACACGGCAACGCCGATGGTTTTTGTGCCGAGGTCGAGCCCGACCAGCGCACCGCGTTCGGGCCAGTGGGTTGCAGCGTCGATGAGGGGCAGGATAAGAGCCGGCATGGATTTAGCGCATATCATGCGTCGCGCTGCGGAGTGAACCCGGAACATGGATGCGCTGACACTATTCGGCCTGTTTGCCGTGACGGCGATGCTGGTCTGCTATGCCCTGGAGGACCGCAGCCACTGGTTCGTGTTGCTGTTCGCGGTGTCGTGCGCGCTCGGTTCGGCCTATGGCTTCCTGCAAGGCGCCTGGCCGTTCGGCCTCGTCGAGGCGATCTGGGCCATGGTTGCATTGCGGCGGTGGAATCTGAGGCCGCGGTGACGGAGAAGGCGGGCGAGGGGCCTGCCGGGCAGCAAGCGGCTCCTCGCCCGGTATCAGATCAGCGGATCGCGATCGGGTTGATCATCGCCTGCACGCCGCCGGTCCAGCGCGGCTGGCCCAGCACGAACAGGAATTCGTAGCCCTTGTCCCGGGCGAGCGCGGCGGTGTCCATGTTCTCGAGGATGTAGGTCCCGTTCATGGCGAGCAGGATCTGGTGCACCTCGAACACGTTCTTGCCTTCGAACGGCAGCACCTCGAGCGCCCAGGTATCGGCGCCAACAGCGACAACGCCCTTACCGGTCAGGTACTTTGCGCCCTCGACGCCGAGACCGGGCTCGCCGGCCGAATAGCGCTTGTCATCCTTGCCGATCAGGCTGAGCCAGCCGGTGTGGAAGATGACGACATCGCCCTGGCGGATCTCGACGTTCTGCTGCTTGGCGGCTTCCTCGATCTCCTTGACGTTGAAGGCGGTGCCTTCCTTCACCACGTCGGTCTTGAAATAGGCGGCCATGTCGAGCAGCACGCCGCGGGTGACCATCGGCGGCACCTTCTCGATGCCGAGCTTCTTCAAGCCATTCGGATCGGCGAAGTCGGCGAGCTTGTTGCCGTTGTAATAGACGTGCTCGACGCCGAGATGGCCAAGGCCGTCGAGCTGGCTGCCGATGCCGACCCAGGTGTCGAGGATGTCGTCGTTGTAGGTGGCCTTGTTGGGTCCGAGGCCGGAGTTGCCGGCCTGTCCGGGTTGCACGATGGTGAGCTTGAAGGTGCGCGGCGGATACGCCGGCGTGCTGGGCGTGACAGGAATGCCGAGGGCATAGGTCTTGCCGGTCTTCACCAGCGATGCCGCCTTCACCACGAGCTCGGGCGTCATGTAGTTGGCGGCGCCGATCTCGTCGTTCGGCCCCCATTTCGATTTGGTCCAGTCCTGGGCGCTTGCTGTTCCTGATGTCGCCGACAAAACGGCGAGACAGCACAACACGAGCGTATTGCGCATCGATAGTCCTCCCGATGTTTGGCTTCGTTTATGGTTTCGCGCTGGCCAGTCACTCATCCTAACGTAGAAGGAGCGCGGGCTTCAAAGCTTTTCGAAGTGCTGCGCTGCGATGGCAGAACACCGCGCGGATTGATTCAAACGCGATAGATTTGTGACGAATTTCGTGGCGTGGAACGCTCGCGCTGCGTCAGGCTGCGATGACGTCGTCGTCTTTCTTCAGGCAGGCGACGAAACCTTGAAGCGCGCTGTATTGATGTCCGGCGCTGCGCTGGATGAAGAGCGTCTCGGCGCGCGCATGCGAGGAGCTCAGTGTGTGGATCGACACGCTGCCGTTCATCGCGCTGCGTTCGACGACCGCGCGTGGCAGCAGCGTCACGCCCATGTCGGCGGCGACGCAGCCGATCATGCCGTCGAGCGTGCCGAGCTCGAAGCGCGCGGCCGACGGCCAGCCGAACTCGACGAACACCTGCTCGAGCCGCTGGCGATAGGTGCAGCCGGTGCGGAACACCAGTGCGGTCGGGCCCGACTCCGGCGTGCCGGCGCGCAGCTCGGCAAGCGAAGTCCAGCGCCGCGCGCTGACCAGCACCAGCTCTTCGCGGAAGGCGCTGGTCGCGGTGAGGTCGGCGTGCGCGATGGGACCCGCGACGAAGGCGCCGTCGAGCGTGCCTTCGAGCACGGCGGCGACGAGGTCGGCCGTGGTTGCGGTGCGCAGAGAGAGGCGCACGGCCGGGAAGCGGCGGTGGAAATCGGCGAGCAGCGGCGGCAATCGCACGGCGGCGGTCGTTTCCATCGAGCCGATCGCCAGCGGCCCCTTCGGCTCGCCATCGTCGCGTGCGGCCAGCACGGCCTCGCGCGACAGTGCGGCCATTCGCTGCGCATAGGGGAGGAGACGTTTGCCGGCGCCGGTCAGCGTCATGCCGCGGCTGTGGCGCTCGAACAGCGGCGTGCCGATCTCGGCTTCCAGTGCCTTCACGCGCTGGGTGACGTTCGACTGCACCGTGTTGAGCTCTTCGGCGGCGCGGGTGATGCCGCCGGTGCGGGCGACCGCGGCAAACGTCTGGATGTCGCTGAGTTCCATGGCATCATTTCGCTTTTGTGATGGCTGCGTTCGCAACAATTCATTTTTCGAGAATGCTAGTCGCGCCTACTCTCGCTGTCCAGATCGGGGAGGGACCATGCCGATTGTGACACCGCTGACTACGCTGCTGGAGATCGAGCATCCGATCCTGCTGGCGCCGATGGATGTCATCGCCGGCAGCCGTCTGGTCTCGGCTGTGAGCCGCGCCGGCGGCTTCGGCATTCTCGGTGGTGGCTATGGCGAACGGGCGTGGCTGGAGCGGGAGACGGCGAAGCTCGCCGAACTGCGTGCGCCGTTCGGGATCGGCTTCATCACCTGGAGCCTCGCCAAGCGGCCCGAGCTTCTCGATGTCGCGCTCGCCGCAAAACCGTCTGCGATCATGTTGTCGTTCGGCGATCCCACGCCGTTCGCGCCCAAGATCAAATCCGCCGGCGCGCGCCTGATCTGCCAGGTGCAGGACGAGGCGATGGCGCGGCAGGCGCTCGACGCCGGCGCCGACATCCTGATCGCGCAGGGAACGGAGGCGGGCGGTCACGGTGCTTCGCGCACCACCGTCGATCTCGTGCCGGCGATCGTCGATCTCGCGGCCGGCCGCGTGCCTGTCGTTGCGGCCGGTGGCATCGCCGACGGGCGCGGGCTCGCCGCGATGATGATGCTGGGCGCCAGCGGCGTGCTGCTGGGCACGCGCTTCTATGCCAGCCAGGAGGCCGACGGTGCTGAGGAGGCCAAGCGGCGCATCTGCGCGGCGAACAGCGGCTCAACGGTGCGCGGCATCATCTTCGATCTCTCCCGCAACAATGTCTGGCCGGCGCCGTTCACGGGACGGTGTCTGGTCAACGACCACGCCAGGCGCTGGATCGGCCGCGAGGTCGAGCTGATGCAGAATGTTGCCGCAGTCGCGGCCGAGTATGCGGCGGCAAAGGCCGCCGGCAATTTCGACGTCGCGGCGGTGATCGCGGGCGAGGCGGTCGGACTGATCCATGATATTCCGCCGGCGGCCGAGATCGTCGAGCGGATTGCGGTTGAGGCGGAGCAGTTGCTGGAAGGACGGCGCAACTCCGGTGCTTCTTTCCCTTCTCCCCTTGTGGGAGAAGGTGGCGCGGATGCAATCCGCGCCGGATGAGGGGTTCTATCCGCGGAGAGTGAAGTCAAATCCGAGAGGTCTGCGTCCGCAGATGCAAACCCCTCACCCGTCTCGCCGCTAACGCGGCGATCCACCCTCTCCCACAAGGGGAGAGGGTCAGAGCGAGAGAACAACCATGTGGCCTGACCGTCGACTGATCGATCTCTTCAAGACCGAATTCCCGATCGTGCTGGCGCCGATGGCCGGTGCGATCGATGCGGAGCTGGTGATCGCGGCCGCACAAGGCGGAGCGCTGGGGTCGCTGCCGTGTGCGATGATTTCGGCGGAGAAGGCGCGCGAGCAGGTCGGTCTGATCCGCCAGCGCGTCAAGGCGCCGGTCAACATGAATTTCTTCTGCCATACGCCGATCGAGCTCACCGCGGAGGCTGAGGCACGCTGGAAGCAGCGGCTGACGGGCTACTACACCGAGCATGGTCTCGATCCGGCGGCGCCGATCGCGGCGGCCAACCGTGCGCCGTTCGATGCTGCGTTCTGCGAGGTGGTCGAGGAGTTGAAGCCGGAGGTCGTCAGCTTCCATTTCGGCCTGCCGGAGCAGGCGCTCCTGAAGCGCGTCAAGGTCGCTGGCTGCCTCGTCATCTCGTCCGCCACCACCGTGAAGGAAGCGGTCTGGCTCGAGCAGCACGGCGTCGATGCCGTGATCGCGCAAGGTGCCGAGGCGGGCGGTCATCGCGGCATGTTCCTGACGGACAAGATCGCCGAGCAGCCCGGCACTTTTGCGCTGGTGCCGCAGGTGGCCGATGCCGTGAAGGTGCCCGTCATTGCGGCGGGCGGCATCGCCGACGGGCGCGGCATCGCCGCGGCCTTCGCGCTCGGCGCCTCCGGCGTGCAGATCGGCAGCGCCTATCTGCGTTGCCCGGAATCCAAGGTCAGCGCGGGCGGGCGCAAGGCGCTCGCCGAAGCGCGGGACGATTCCACCGTGATCACCAATGTCATGACCGGCCGGCCGGCGCGCGGGGTGCAGAACCGGCTGATGCGCGAGGCCGGCCCGGTCTCGCCGGATGCGCCGCCGTTCCCCCATGCGGCGACCGCGCTGGGGCCGCTGAAGGCGTCTGCCGAAAAGCAGGGCAGGGTGGATTTCACCAATCTCTGGGCGGGACAGGCCATCGCGCTCGGCCGCGAGGTCTCCGCCGCTGAATTGACCCGCGATCTCGCCAAATCGGCCCTCGCTCGCCTGAAAGCGCTGGCCGGATAGGCCCAAAGCGCGATGAGCTCCGGTCTCATCGTGCTTTAGGTTATTGTTTGCGCATGATCTTTTCGGAAAACCGCTGCGCACTTTTCCGGATCATGCGCCCAGCGCCGGTTGCGGCGCAAAAGCGGCCTCTGCTATACGGCACATAGGTTTTGCCGTGAGAGGCCTTATATAATGTCCGTCGACGCCGCTACCGTCCGCCGCATCGCGCATCTGGCGCGCATTGCGGTTTCCGAGGACGAGGTTCCGCATCTGCAAGGCGAGCTCAACGCCATGCTCGCCTTCGTCGAGCAGCTCTCGGAGGTCAATGTCGAGGGCGTGGAGCCGATGACCTCGGTCACCCCGATGCAGATGAAGAAGCGGCAGGACGTGGTCAATGACGGCGAGATCGCCGACGATATCGTTGCCAACGCGCCGGCGACCGAAGGTCACTTTTTCCTTGTGCCGAAGGTCGTCGAGTAACTCTTAGGACCAGGCCCGATGTGTCTGCTTTGCGACGATGAGAAGGCCTACCAGGCCTACATGAATTACCTCGACAAGATGGAGCGGCAGGGCAAGGCTGCCGATCCCAATGTCGCCGTCAACGCCGTGCTCGACGAGATCGAGGCGGCCGCGAAAGCCGCCGCCAAAAAAGACGACCCGGCCAACGACAAAACCCTGTCTCCGTTCTTCTGCAGCCCGATCAATAAATGACCGATTTGACATCGCTGACGCTCGCCGAGGCCCGCAAGGGTCTCGCCGACAAGACTTTCACGTCACTCGAGCTGACCGACGCACATCTTTCCGCGATCGAAGCCGCGCGCGTGCTCAACGCCTTCGTGATGGAGACGCCCGACCAGGCGCGCGCCATGGCGCGCGAGGCGGACAACAAGATCGCCAAGGGTGACGCCGGCCCGCTCGCAGGCATCCCGCTCGGCATCAAGGATCTGTTCGCGACCAAGGGCGTGCGCACCACGGCTTGCTCGAAGATTTTGGGCAATTTCGTGCCGACTTATGAGTCCACGGTGACCTCGCAGCTCTGGCGCGACGGCGCCGTGATGCTCGGCAAGCTCAACAATGACGAGTTCGCCATGGGGTCGGCGAACGAGACCTCGTGCTTCGGTCCCGTCGGCAATCCCTGGCGGCGCGAGGGAAGCAACACGACGCTGGTGCCGGGCGGCTCGTCCGGCGGCTCGGCCTCGGCGGTGGCGGCGCTGCTGTGCATGGGCGCGACCGCGACCGACACCGGCGGCTCGATCCGCCAGCCGGCGGCGTTCACCGCGACCGTCGGCATCAAGCCGACCTATGGCCGCTGCTCGCGCTGGGGCATCGTCGCCTTTGCCTCCTCGCTCGACCAGGCCGGTCCGATCGCACGCAGCGTGCGCGATAGCGCAATGCTGCTGCGCTCGATGGCCGGGCACGATCCGAAGGACACCACGTCTGTCGATATCCCTGTGCCGGATTACGAGGCTGCGATCGGCAAGTCCGTAAAGGGTATGAAGATCGGCATCCCCAAGGAGTATCGTCTCGACGGCATGCCGGCCGAGATCGAGAAACTTTGGGAAGCGGGCGCAGCGTGGCTCAGGAGCGCCGGCGCCGAGCTCGTCGAGGTGTCGCTGCCGCACACCAAATACGCACTGCCGGCCTATTACATCGTGGCGCCGGCGGAAGCGTCCTCCAACCTCGCGCGCTATGACGGCGTGCGCTACGGCCTGCGTGAGCAGGGAAGGAACATCATCGAGCTCTACGAGAACACCCGCGCCGAAGGCTTTGGCGCAGAGGTGCGCCGCCGCGTCATGATCGGCACCTACGTGCTCTCGGCCGGCTATTACGACGCCTATTATCTGCGCGCCCAGAAGGTGCGCACGCTGATCAAGAAGGATTTTGAGGATTGCTTCGCCAAGGGCGTCGACGCGATCCTGACGCCGGCGACGCCGTCGGCGGCCTTCGGCATCGGCGAGAAGGGCGGTGCCGATCCGGTCGAGATGTACCTCAACGACATCTTCACGGTGACCGTGAACATGGCGGGCCTGCCGGGCATCGCGGTGCCTGCCGGCAAGGACGCACAGGGCCTGCCGCTCGGCCTGCAGCTGATCGGCCGTCCGTTCGAGGAGGAGACGCTGTTCTCGCTCGGCGAGGTGATCGAGCAGGCCGCCGGCCGCTTCACGCCCGCGAGGTGGTGGTGAATGTCGCGGCATTCATCGCGAGCCTCGACGGTGCGGCGCCCGCGCCGGAGCTGAACGCGCCGCTCGCCGGTCTCTGGTGGGCCGGCAAGGGTGACTGGGACCGCGCGCACAAGATCGTCCAGGACGAGAGCAGCCGCGATGCGGCGTGGGTGCACGCTTATCTGCACCGCGTCGAAGGCGATCTCGGCAATGCCGGCTACTGGTATCGCCAGGCCGGCCAGGTCGCGGCAAAGGATTCATTGGAAGCGGAGTGGGAGCGGATCGCTGCCACGCTGCTCGGGAGCAGGACATGAGCACGGCCACGCACAAGCTTCTCAAAGGCGCCACCGGCGATTGGGAGATGGTCATCGGCATGGAGATCCATGCCCAGGTGACCTCGAACGCAAAACTGTTCTCGGGCGCCTCCACCGCTTTCGGCGGAGAGCCGAACAGCCACGTGTCGCTGGTCGACGTCGCGATGCCCGGCATGCTGCCTGTCATCAACGAGGAATGTGTCAGGCAGGCTGTCCGGACCGGGCTCGGTCTCAACGCAAAGATCAATCTGCGTTCGGTGTTCGACAGGAAAAACTATTTCTATCCGGACCTGCCGCAGGGCTACCAAATCAGCCAGTACAAGTCGCCGATCGTGGGCGAGGGCGAGGTGCTGGTCGAGCTCGACGGCGGCCGCAGCGTCACCATCGGCATCGAGCGCCTGCATATCGAGCAGGATCCCGGCAAAATGCTGCACGACCAGTCGCCGTCGCTGTCCTTCATCGACTTCAACCGCTGTGGCGTGGCGCTGATGGAGATTGTCTCAAAACCGGACATCCGCGACGCCGAGCAGGCCAAGGCCTATGTGACCAAGCTGCGCTCGATCATGCGTTACCTCGGCACCTGTGACGGTGACATGGAGAAGGGAAACCTGCGCGCCGATGTGAACGTTTCCGTGCGCAAGCCCGGCGGACCGCTCGGCACCCGCTGCGAAATCAAGAACATGAACTCGATCAACTTCATCGGCCAGGCGATCGAGTATGAAGCGCGGCGCCAGATCGAGATCATCGAGGACGGTGGGCAGATCGAGCAGGAGACGCGTCGGTTCGACCCCGACAAGGGCGAGACGCGCTCGATGCGGTCGAAAGAAGAGGCGCACGACTATCGCTACTTCCCCGATCCCGACCTGCTGCCGCTGGAGTTCAGCCAGGCGTTCGTCGACGAATTGAAAGCGAAGCTGCCTGAGCTGCCCGACCAGAAGAAGGCGCGCTTCGTCGCCGATTTCGGCCTGTCGGCCTATGATGCGAGCGTGCTCGTCGCCGAGCGCGAGAGCGCGGTGTTCTACGAGACGGTGCTCGACAAGCTCGCCAATCGCGCGCGCGACGGCAAGATGGCGGCGAACTGGGTGATCAACGAGCTGTTCGGCCGTCTCAACAAGGAAGGCCGGGATATTACGGGCTCTCCGGTCAATGCCGAGCAGCTCGCTGCGATCATCGACCTGATCGGCGAGGGCACGATCTCCGGCAAGATCGCCAAGGACCTGTTCGAGATCGTCTGGCAGGAAGGCGGCGACCCCCGCGCGCTGGTCGAAAGCCGCGGCATGAAGCAGGTCACCGACCTCTCGGCGATCGAGAAGGTGGTCGACGACATCATCGCGGCCAATCCCGACAAGGCCGCGCAGGTCAAGGATAAGCCGCAGTCGCTCGGCTGGTTCGTCGGCCAGGTGATGAAGGCGTCCGGCGGCAAGGCCAATCCGCAGAGCGTCAACGACCTGCTCAAGTCCAAGCTCGGCATCTAGCCTCACGCGTTCGAACGAGGTGACGGACGCGCTTCGTCACCTCGCTTTGGGTTCGCGATGCGACGCGCGCGCACCCTCGAGCGGCAAACATCACCCGCTCAGGGCGCGCAACGCCACCGAATCGCCGTCGCGCGATTCGCGCAAAACGGCGGCTTGCACACGCTCTGACGAGCGCTTCCGCCGTTAAGCATGAAAATAATTTCGTTGCCAAAATTCGCGACTCAGAGTCCGCGACTCGCCTCCGCGAGGCGATCGAGCGCTTTGCAGCGTGCTTCGTCGCATTGATCACGCGTGATGTGCGCGCACAGAATAATACTTGCTGCATAGAGTTTTTTTGCAATCGCTGCGCTTGACGACGTCGATGCTGCGAGAAGCATTTGCAATCGCAGACGCGTGTCTCTGCGTGTCGGCAAATCAAGCGCGGCTGGCGCAGGCGCACCGCGCCGTCAACACTTCCTTAAGTGAGAAGATGTTTTTTTCGTCGTGTTGGTGTATTCGGGGTGAGTGCATTCGATCCCCGAATGCACGCAGCGATTAAAGCCATCTCACACATCGGAGGGCAACATGGCCAAGAAAGCGAAGAAGGCGAAGAAGGCGAAGAGCGCAGTGAAGAAGACTGCGAAGAAGACCCGCAAGGTCGCGAAGAAGAAGAAGTAACTTCGCTTCTGAAGTTGCCGGCTCTTAAAGCAGCCGGCACGTCATCAGCGCCTCCCAGAGGTTCTGGTCGACGATAGAGGGTGTCGGCGAGACATCAGGTCAACGGTCGGGCCGTTCTCTTTCACGGTCCGGCAGAAGAAACGAGTTTTCTTCGTTCGGTGCGGTTCTCTTTCCAAAGGGCTCCGCAATTCCGCAAGCGGCCTTCGGGTCAACGTGGAATCTGGTCCTGACGTGTTCGCCGACGCCCTCGTTCTCCCTGAGGCCGGGGTATTGCCGGCATCCCCTTTCCCGACATTGCTGATCTGACCGCGACGCGTCCGCGCCGCTCTCGTCGTGCTGCCTTCGGGCAGGCGAGGGCTGCGGCCCGATTGCGCGCTGTTTGCGCGACGCTTCTCCATTCGCGGCGTCATCGCCCGGCTCCGACCGGGCGATCCAGTACGCCGAGACGGCAGTGGTTGAATCGATGGGCCGCGGCGTACTGGATTCCCCGCCGGAGCCTGTCATCGGGCTCGCCGAAGGCGAGACCCGGTGGCGGGGAATGACAGGGCGGACGCGGTCCGTCACCGCGCGCAATGGTTATCGTTCTCCGAAAATCCCAGGGTAAACCGAATCTGACGAATCGCAGAAGTGCCTGCAAATCAGGGACTTCTTGAATTCCTCGCGCAGGCCTCGCGCGCTCGCGTTTACGTCCCCTTCATCGCGATACTTAAACTGCCATTCAAATTTGCCCGCCATCATCGCCTCCAACAAGCCGGCAAACGGCATGGGGAGAGTTGAACACCGCACGATCCCAGAAGGGATCATGCACATCAGAGTTGGACGGGAGCCGCGCTCGGGGGAACGAGGCGGCACAAGAACAAAGGGGATGCGTTATGTTTCAGGGTACTTTCGATCTGGAGACGGCGACGCCGATCGACGCGAGCGCGCTGTCGGACGTGCTGTTCGAGCGCGGGATCTATTGGGCGAGCGGCCGCTCCGGCCTCGTCGATCTCGTCGCCGCGCACAAATGGTTCAATCTCGCCGCGCTGAAGGGCCGCAAGGATGCCGTGGCGCTCCGCCAGGAAGTCGCCGGGCAGATGTCGGATGCCGAGATCTCGGCCGCGCAACGCGAGGCGAGGGCCTGGGTTTCCGCCCACTAGGCCATTTCCGTTCCGGTTGGTCGGAGCGGCACTCCAGGTCTTCGTTGATGCGTCTTCTTTACGCGAGCCGGTATCCGCCACGCTCGAAAACATCTTAAGCGCAGAAACGTGTCCGGCCCCGTGTTTTCACGGGTGAGCCTTGTTGCGCTGAATCAATGGTGTCGCCGCGTGGCTGCTTAACAACCGGCCCGCAATGAGCGCCCGTGACACGAATGGACAATGGCTGCCGATTCAGATCGCGCCCGATGATTGCGATCTGGAACTCGGACGGCCGCACAAGACGGGCATCGTGCCCTGGACCTTTCCGGCCTGCCGCAGGTCCGGCGTCTGGTTCAACGTCTGGGCCAACGAGCCGGTGCTGATCTCGCCCTCGCATTGGCGCATCTGGCGGTCCGGCCGCTAGGCGCGGACACACATATATAAGGTGATCGCGAATCGGCCTGAGTTCGGCGGCGTTGATCGCTTGCGCGGGGCTTTCGCAGCCGTTCGGCAGCTGCTTTCAGGTGAAAGAACCCACAGATCTCGGTGCTGCTGCTTTTGGGTGGCGGAGAGGGAGGGATTCGAACCCTCGATACAGCTTGAGACCGTATGACGCTTTAGCAAAGCGTTGCCTTCAGCCACTCGGCCACCTCTCCGGTGCGAGCCTTATGCATCTAATTGCTTGAGCGGGTCAATTTGGAAGCGTGTGTTTTCGCTCGAATATTCCCATCGATTTTCCCAGACAAACCGGTTTGCGCGGGGGGAGCGAACCTGAGGCGGCGAGAACGGACCAGCGAGCTGGAATCGTCTGGAGTCCCACGACAAGGACGCCTTTCGCGGATGAACGCGGCTCTTCTCGTGCAAGCACCTGACATTACTGATAATTTTTCAGAGCTTACGCCCGAAAGCGCCTGACTGGGTTCCCTCCAGCTCCGCTTGAGCTGCTGGCCAAATCCCCAATAGCCCGCCATCCCCAGGAGTATGCCGCGGCCTGGGAGCACCGCTGTGACCGCGCGCGCACCAAGAGATGCGTCGCGAAACGAGCCGCGGAAGGAGGCTGAGCCTTGTCCTTGAGTCTTCTTCTGATTCCACGATTCGAGCGCGCCAAAGCCCGTGCGAGCGAAGGCGTTGTCCGTCGCTCCTTAACTGGGGAGTTTTCATGGCAAATGGAACCGCTTCAAAAATGATAGCAAAAACAGCATGTTACGAGGGCGCTGCGATCACATCTGCGTGTTATTTGTGCAACACCCGTCGGAAAACACGCTTCTTAGGCCCGTCTCGGAGCGTTCTGTTGTTGTGTGTGCAAGGACGTTCGGTAATTGTGACTGAGCGACGGAGGGGGGCATCCCGAGGTCGTCCCGTTTAGGTCTTTCGCTTAAGTCCCTCGCGTTCATGCGGGTGTGTCCGAAGGCGCGAAGGGGCCAAGAGCGGTGATTTAGAGGGGGTTGGGGAATTGGCCGTCCGGTCAGTGACCTTCCCTGAAGAGCAACTTGGAGGTTTAACATGAAGTTGGTTAAGAGCCTTTTGCTCGGCTCAGCGGCGGGTCTGATCGCCGTGGGCGGAGCGCAGGCAGCCGATCTCCCCGTGAAGGCCAAGGCGGTCGAGTACGTGAAGATCTGCTCCCTGTACGGTGCCGGATTCTACTACATCCCGGGCACTGACACCTGCATCAAGCTGGGTGGTTATCTGCGCGCTGAAGTCGCGCTGGGCACCAACAGCGTCTACGGCATGGCGACCGGCACCCCGGCCGGGGCGCACAACCGCCTGAGCAACTACTACACCTGGCGCGCTCGTGAAGACCTCAACATCGACACGCGCACCGCGACCGAATATGGTGTGGTCCGCACGTTCTTCGATGCGACGTTCTCCTGGACCTCGGGTGGCTATGTCGGCCTGGGCAACGCCACGGGTCTGACCCAGTATACCTCCGGGCTCGGCATCAACTCGGCAGGTGGTCTCGCTGGTGCAAGCGCCGTCAACCCGACTGACGGCGGTACCTCGGGCGGTTCGCTCGGCGTGTACTATGCCTTCATCCAGTTCGCCGGCTTCACGATGGGTAAGGCCGTGTCGCAGTTCGACGCGCCCTGGACCAACTATCCCGGCAACAACTTCGACGGTCTCGTCGGCGGCAGCGGCACGGTCACTGGTGTCAACCAGTTCACCTACACCGCTGACTTCGGTCAGGGCATCACGGCGTCGTTCTCGGCGGAAGACGCGACCGCGTACTACCAGGCCGGCAACGTGAACCTGAGCGGTGCGACGGGCCTCGGTGCGATCACCGGTGCTGCGTATGGCTCCAACGCCATCGGTGGCTCGCGTTCGCCGAACCTCGTCGGTATGGTCCGCGTCGACCAGGCTTGGGGTCTCTTCCAGGCGTCGGTGGCCGCGCATGACAACCACGTTGCCTACTACGGCGCGACCGAGCCGAGTGGCCACCCCGACGACAAGTGGGGTTGGGCAGTTCAGCTCGCTCTGTCGATCAAGAACATCCCGACCGGTGCGGGTGACGTGATCAACATTTCGGGCGTCTACACCGACGGTGCGACCCGCTACAACTTCCAGAACCTGGTCGGCAGTTCGTTCGGCATCTACGGTAGCTCGGGTGTTGCCTACCAGAGCTTCGGAGGCGGCTTTGCTCCGGACACCGTGTTTGTCACCGGTGGCTCGCAGGAGAGCATCAAGACCTGGGGCTTCCGTGGCGCTTACACCCACAACTGGGATCCCTACTGGAACACCGCGATTTACGGTGCTTACGGTGCGGTTCAGTGGGGTGGCGGGGCCAAGACCTTCCTTTGCGGAGCCGGTGGTCTCATCTCGTCGATTGCGGGCGTGACGGGTTGTAACCCCGACTTCAACATCGGCCAGGTTGGTTTGATCACGCGCTGGACTCCGGTGAAGAACCTGACCTTCTCGGCTGACTTCAACTGGACCCACCTCGACCAGAAGTATTCTGGTGTCGTGACCACCACTGCAATCAACTCGGGGTCTGCCAAGCCGATCGCGAGCTACGAGCTGAAGGATCAGGACTCTTTCACCCTGCTCCTCCGCGCTCAGCGCAACTGGTAAGTTCGGTCTAACGACCTGACAGAGAGCCCCGGCGGGAAACCGCCGGGGCTTTTCTTTTGGTTGCATGGGCTTGCGAGCCAGCGAGGGTCGGCTTTCAAGCTACTCAGGCTTGAGCCTCCGCTGCCGCCGAGCTGTGGACCCTTGATCTGGATCAATCCGGAGACGAGCCGCTCCGTTTCTGTACGCCTCACCGTCCGTCAAAGGCCCCACTTTCGAAAGACGCACATCAAGCGAATCGACTCTTCGGGCGGTGTCACGAATCAAGCAACGCAGGCCGCTGATGCACGCGCCCGGGGGGCGTCATGAATCTGGCTGATACGAAATCGTTGTCTGGCTCCGGACAATCGTCTGAGCATCCAGCAGGTGAGGGGATGCTGTATGTGCCGGGCGGCACGTTTCGCATGGGCTCGGATCGGCATTATCCGGAGGAAGCGCCGGCCCATCGCGTTACCGTTGACGGATTCTGGATGGATCGCACGCCGGTCACCAACCGCCAATTCCGCAAATTCGTGAACGCGACCGGTTACGTCACTGTCGCCGAAGTTACACCTGATGCGAATGACTATCCGGGCGCTCTGCACATGCTCAGGGCCGGCTCGCTGGTCTTCACGCCGCCTAAGCGAGCCGTAGACTTGCGCCCCGAAAGTCTGCTGCATCCCGCAAAATCCTCGCGGAGGGCCCGAGGGCGCGAGCTACGACTCTTGTCAGCCAAACCTCAGGATTCCGCGCAAGGTGCTCAAGGGCGGCTCGCATCTTTGCGCTCCCAACTACTGCCGCCGCTATCGTCCGGCCGCGCCGTCATGCCGAGCCGATCGACACCTCAGCAAGCCATCTCGGCTTCAGGTGCATCACCAGGAAGAGGATCACATCATGAGTAACGATAGGATTCCAGAACAGCCTGAGATGAGCACGAGACCAATCGGCGGAGAATTGAAACGCCGCGATCTCTTGTTGAGTGGCAGTTCTCTCGTCGCCGCTTCGGCGCTCTCGGCCGTCGGATTGACGAGCCCGGTACAAGCGCAGCAACCGGCACCAGCGCCAGCAGCGGCCGGCCAGCGGCCGAACATCGTCGTCATCATGGGAGACGATATCGGCATCTGGAATATCGGCGCCTACCACCGCGGGATGATGGCCGGGCGGACGCCAAACCTCGACAAGATCGCCGCCGAAGGCATGCTGTTCACCGACTACTACGCCGAGGCGAGTTGCACGGCGGGTCGCGCCAACTTCATCACCGGTGAGCTGCCGATCCGGACCGGCATGACCACAGTCGGCCAGGCCGGCGCTCCCACCGGCTTGCCGGCGGAGGCCGTGACCATTGCCACGGCGCTGAAAGGAATGGGCTACGCCACCGGCCAGTTCGGCAAGAACCACCTTGGCGACAAAAACGAGTTTCTGCCTACGGTGCATGGCTTCGATGAGTTCTTCGGCTACCTGTATCACCTCGACGCGATGGAAGATCCGGCCCACCCCGCTTATCCGCAGGAGCTGTTGAACACAGTCGGTCCGCGCAACATGGTTCACTCGTGGGCGACCAACGTGGACGATGCCACCGTGGATCCGCGCTGGGGCAAAGTCGGCAAGCAGAGGATCGAAGACGCCGGAACGCTCTATCCCAAGCGGATGGAAACCGTGGACGATGAAATCCGCGACTTTGCGCTGAATTTCATCGACAGAGCTAAGGCCGACAACAAGCCATTCTTCCTGTGGCTCAATCCGACCCGCATGCACATCGTTACGCACCTGTCGCCGAAGTACCAGGCGATGCGCAACTCCAAGAACGGTTGGTCCATCCATGAAGCCGGCATGGCGCAACTCGACGACGACGTTGGCATCGTGATGCAGAAGCTGAAGGACATGGGCGTCGATGACAACACCATCGTGGTCTTCACGACCGACAACGGCACCGAGGTCTTCACCTGGCCCGATGGGGGACAGACGCCATTCGCGCAGAGCAAAGGCACGGTCATGGAGGGCGGCTTCCGCGCGCCGGCGATGATCCGCTGGCCGGGCAAGGTGCCGGCCGGCAAGGTCGAGAACGGCATCATGTCCGGGCTGGACTGGTTCCCGACCTTCCTGGCCGCTGCCGGCAACCCCAACATCGTCGACGAGCTCAAGAAGGGTAAGCACATCGGCGACCGCACCTACAAGTGCCATCTGGACGGCTACAACCAGCTGGACATGATCACTGGCAAGGGGCCGTCAAATCGGCACGAAATCTTTTATTTCGGCGAAAGCGAGCTGGGGGCCGTGCGCATCGACGACTACAAATATCGTTTCATCGACCAGCCTGGAGGCTGGTTGGGTGAAAAAAGCAAGGTTGACGTGCCCTATTTGACCAACCTTCGCCTCGATCCTTTCGAGCGCACGGGCTGGCCCGATAGCGGGACCAAATACGGAGCGCAACAATACTTCGACTGGTTCAAATACGAATTCTGGCGCTTCGTGTTTGTTCAGCAGCAGGTGGAAAAGCTGGCGATGACGGCGATCGAGTTTCCGCCGATGCAGAGGGGTGCAAGCTTCAATCTAGACGCGGTGAAGGCCAAGATCGAAGCGGCGCGGGCGGCGATAGCGAAATAGGCGCGCAGTTCTGAGCCCTTGCGGGTGGCCTCCTATGGTCGCCCGCTCCTCTTGCCCGTTGTTGGTACTTTGCGTCGTTTCGCTGCGATGCGGAATTTGGTCCGCTATCGGCGCCGTCGCGGACGTTCTGACTAGCTACGTCGGCAGCTCTCAAGCTGCGCGCTCTGGGACGGCTCGCCTCACGACCAGGTTCGGCCTCGAGAATATTCCTCGAAGGCTCGAGCCGGACGACGGCGCATGTCCGGCCTTCGCCACCGATGCTCCCGGCAGCGAATCGAGAGTCGGGCCGTCTCTATTCCACGCTGCCGGCGCCGCGGCGCAAATCGGCCTCGATCTGCAGCCGCGTACCGCCGCCGAAGCGGGCGCGGTAGACCTGAAGGTTCTCCATGATCCGCTGCACGTAATTGCGCGTCTCGGAGAAGGGGATCAGCTCGACCCAGTCGACCGCATCGACCTTGGGGTCGCGTGGATCGCCGTAGCGGTCGATCCACTTCTTCACGCTGCCGCGGCCGGCATTGTAGGCGGCAAAGGTCATGATGTAGGAGCCGCGATAATCCTCGAGCAGCCCGCCGAGCTCGGCCGAACCGAGCGTGGCGTTGTAGACCGAATCGTTCTTGAGCCGCCCCAGATCGTAGGTCGCGCCGTGCCGCTTGCAGACATAGCGCGCGGCATCCGGCGTCACCTGCATCAGCCCGTAGGCCTGGGCCGGCGAGACCACCGACGGGTTGAACGCGCTCTCCTGCCGCGCGATGGCGTAGACGATGCTGCGCTCGACCTCGGGGCCGATCGGCGTGAATTGCGGGATGCCGTTGACGGGATAGGCATAGAAGTCGAAGGGCAGGCCACGGTTGAGCGCGGCCTTGCCGAGCAGCAGCATGCCGCGCGCGTCGCTGTAGCGCTGGGTCAGCTCGCCAAGGCCGGCAAGCGCCTCGGGATCGCCGTTCTCGCCCATGTCGGCGAGCATCGGCACCGCCATCTCGCGTTCATCGAGCTCGTAGAGCAGGTGCGCGGCGCGCACGATCTCGAGCCGCTCGGCGCCGCGGCCGCGCGGCTGGCTGTTCAGCTCGATCTGCGGCAGGCCGAGTTTTGCGCGCGCGAGCTGGCCGTAATAGCTGGTCGATTGTTCGGCAGCGCGGGCATAGGCATTGCGCGCCTCCTGCTGGCGGCCGGCGGCTTCCGCGGCGCGGCCCTGCCAATAGCCGGCGCGCGCCAGCGTGGTCGGGTTGACGCTGCCGACGCCGATGCGGGCAAAGTGCTGCGTGGCGATCGTGGGGTCGTTGAGGAAGCGCAGCGCGATCCAGCCCGCGGTGAATTCCTGCTCGGTCTTGTAGATGTCGCGGGAGGGCAGGGCCGCATCGCGCGCGATCAGATAGGCGCTGCGGAATTCCTCGGTGTCGATCATCTTGCGCGCCAGGAGGCGCCGCTCGATCCACCATTCGTCGAGATTGTAGAGCCGGTTCGGATCCTTCGGCGCCGACAGCATCAGCTGGGCGGCCTCAGTGAACTTCTCCTCGCGGCGCAGCAGCTGGATCCTGCTGAAGAGGAAGCCGGGATCATTGTGCAGCTCGCGCGGCACCGCCTCGAGCAATGCCCGCGCGTTCGGCGCCTTCTTGACGGAGGCGATGCGGGCCTTGGCGAGCGCGACATAGCCGGCGCCGAGGCGTTTTGCGGCGCGCAGCGCGGCCTCGTTCTCGCTGCCGTAGAGCAGGGTGTCCATCCGCGCCTTCTGGTCGCCCGGCGTCAGCAGGGCACCGAACTGGTCGAGCGCGTTGTTCTCGGTGTCCTCCGACATCGGATCGCTGCGCCAGGCCTCGCGCACCAGCCGCTCGGCATTGGCGCGGTCGCCGCGCGCCAGCATCGCCTTGGCGAGCGTGAAGCGGCCCTTGGCGGATACCGGGGATTCGTTCTCGAACCAGGACCACGCGACGGAATCGTCGCGCCTGTCGTCCCACATCGCGGCCTCGAGGCGGCGGCGCAGGAAGGTCTGCGACGGCCAGCTCGGATTGGCCGAGAGGAAGGCGCGGTAGCGCTCGACGGTGGCGCCATTATCCTCGCTGCGCAGGATGATCCATTCCGCAAGTTTTCGCGCGACGGGATCGGAGATGGAGGCGGCGTAGTTGGTGGCGTCTCCCGCCTTGCGCTTGCGCACGAGCTCGATGACGTTCTCCAGCGTGTCCTTGTCGGCCTGCGACGTCGACGAGGTCGCAGCGACCGCGGCTGGCGTGACCGGCTTGCGCGGTGCGGCGTGCTGGCGGGTCGCCGGCGCCAGCACGGGAGCTGCGATGGGTTTTGCCGGGGCCGGGGCGGTCGGCCTGACGGTGGCCGTCACGGCCGGGGCGGGCGCCGTTTTGGCGGGCGAGCCGTTGGCGGTTGGCTGTGATTTTGGCGCAGGGGCTGCGGCTGCTGGCTTCGGCTTGTCCTTCCCGGAGTCCTTGCCCGCGGTCTTGCCGGCATCCTTGCTGGTCTCCTTGGCCGGCTTCTTCGCTGCATCCTTGGCCGGGGCGCCAGCCGCCGCCTTGCTCGAACCCTTTGTTGCGTCCTTGCCGGTTCCCTTCGACGTGTCCTTGGCTGCGCCCTTGGCTGATCCCTTCGCGGCGTCCTTGGCAGTTTGCTTCGCGGGTTCCTTGGTCCCGTCTGCGGGCGTTTCGTTGGACTTGGCGAGGGCGACGCAGCCGACCGACAGCCCTGCCATCAGGCTCACGACCAGACCGGCGGATCGCCAGGCGGCACGAGGAAAGGAGGTCACGGCGTTTCGTCGCCCCGAATCAGTGAAGTGGCTCAAGATCTAGCTGAATCTGATTGAATATGCGGACAAAATACCAACAGCCGCTTACTTCCGGCGGGTTTGCACCACCACCGCGGCAAAATCGCGGCCTAAACGGTGCGTCCCCGGGCTGCGGCCCTTTTACCGGCGGGATAGACCCGATATGTATGGGGCTTGCTCTCAAGATTGCCGCGTACGGAGGAAGTCCATGGCAGCCAAGACGAAATTCCGGGGTTCGTTCACCGCCTTGGTCACGCCGTTCAAGAACGGTTCGCTGGACGAGGCGGCGTTCCGCTCCCTGGTGAACTGGCAGATCTCGGAGGGCACCAATGGCCTGGTCCCGGTCGGCACCACCGGCGAGAGCCCGACGCTGAGCCATGACGAGCACAAGAAGGTCGTCGAGTGGTGCATCGCTGAAGCCAAGGGCCGCGTGCCCGTGATCGCGGGCGCCGGCTCCAATTCGACCAAGGAGGCGATCGAGCTCTCGCAGCACGCCGAGAAGGCTGGCGCGGACGCTGTGCTGATCGTGACGCCCTATTACAACAAGCCGACCCAGGAAGGCATGTATCAGCACTTCAAGGCGATCAACGATGCGATCGGGATTCCGATCATCATCTACAACATTCCGCCGCGCTCGGTGATCGACATGTCGGTCGACACCATGAAGCGGCTGTGGGAGCTGAAGAACATCGCCGGCGTCAAGGACGCCACCGCCAGCATGGTGCGCGTCTCGCAGCAGCGCGCGGCGCTGGGCGAGGATTTCAACCAGCTCTCCGGCGAGGACGCCACCATCATCGGCTACATGGCCCATGGCGGCCATGGCTGCATCTCGGTGACCTCCAACGTCGCGCCGCGCCTGTGCTCCGAGTTCCATGCCGCCTGGCAGAAGGGCGACCATGCCACCGCCTTGAGGCTGCACGACAAGCTGATGCCGCTGCACAACAACCTCTTCATCGAGAGCAATCCGGCGCCGATCAAGTACGCGATGTCGCTGCTCGGCAAGCTCGACGAGACCCTGCGGCTACCGATGGTGCCGGTCTCCGAGCCGACGCGCGTTGCGGTGCGCAGCGCCATGGTGCATGCCGGCCTGATCAACTGATGCGGTAGGCTTTCGGGGAGCTTGTCATGGGCGGGGTCGACGAAAGGGGCATGCGGATGCTCAAGGAGTTCCGCGAGTTCGCGATGAAGGGCAACGTCGTCGACCTCGCGGTCGGCGTCATCATCGGTGCGGCCTTCGGCGCCATCGTCACGTCGCTGGTCGGTGACGTCATCATGCCGATCATCGGCGCCGCCACCGGCGGTCTCGACTTCTCGAACTACTTCATCCCCTTGTCGAAGGCGGTTACCGCCACCAACTTAGCGGATGCGAAAAAGCAAGGCGCGGTGCTCGCTTACGGCAGCTTCCTGACGTTGACGATCAACTTCATCATCATCGCCTTCGTGCTGTTCCTGGTGATCCGCGCCATGAACACGCTGAAGCGCAAGGAGGAGGCCAAGCCCGCGGAGCCGCCGAAGCCGTCGGCCGAGGTCGAACTGCTCACCGAGATCCGCGATCTCCTCAAGAAGTGACGCGCGCGCTTCGTCCAAACTGTTAGCATCGCTGCGCATCAGGTTTGTCCGCCGGGTTTTGTAGGTCATGGCCGATAAGAACGAACGTCCGATCAAGGTCATGGCGGAAAACCGCAAGGCCCGCTTCAACTACGCCATCGAAGATACGATCGAGGCGGGCATTGCGCTGACCGGCACCGAGGTCAAGTCGATCCGCAACGGCAAGAGCACGATCGCCGAATCCTACGCCGATTCCAAGGACGGCGAGATCTGGCTGATCAACGCCACCATTCCCGAATATCTCCAGGGCAACCGCTTCAATCACGAGCCGAAGCGGCCGCGCAAGCTGCTGCTGCATCGCCGGCAGATCAACAAGCTGATGGGCGCGGTCGACCGCGAGGGCATGACGCTGATCCCGCTCAAGCTCTATTTCAACGAGCGCGGGCGCGCCAAATTGCAGCTCGCGGTTGCCAAGGGCAAGAAGCTGCACGACAAGCGCGAGAGCGAGAAGAAGCGCGACTGGAGCCGGGAGAAGGGCCGGTTGATGCGGGCGAGGGGATAATGCGATGAACCAGCGGAACCTGCTCGAGGTTGACTGGAGCCAGATTCCGGCACCCGCCGATGATGGCGGTGCCGCGCATCTCAAAGGTTTGACGCTGCCTCCGATCGGCCTGCTCGCGACCGACGACAGGTCGGTGACGCTGTCGGCGCTGCGCGGCCGGACCGTGGTGTTCGCCTATCCGCGCACCGGCGAGCCCGGCAAGATCGCGCTGGTGGACGATTGGGACATGATCCCGGGGGCGCGCGGCTGCACGCCGCAGACTTGCGCGTTCCGCGATCTGTTCGCCGAGCTGAAGGCTGCAGGCGCCGCCCACGTGTTCGGCCTCTCAACCCAGAGCAATGACTACCAGACCGAGATGGCCTCGCGCCTGCATCTGCCGTTCCCCGTGCTGTCGGACGAGAAGCTGGCGCTGACGCGGGCGTTGAACCTGCCGACCATGGAAGTCGCGGGCCTGACGCTGATCAAGCGGCTTGCGCTGATCATCGACGATGCCAGCATCACGCATGTGTTCTATCCGGTGTTTCCGCCCGACCGGAATGCCGGCGACGTCCTGGACTGGCTGAAGGCCAATCCAGCCAAGGGCTGACCAGGACGAGACCTAATCGAGGTCGGCCTTGATCCTCGCGAACACCGACCTGAACATGTCGGCGGTCAGCACGCCGGTGTTCGTGTTGTAGCGCGAGCAGTGATAGCTGTCGTACAGCTTGAACGGTCCGGCCTGATGCACCGCGCCATGGCCGAAGGGGGCCTGCGAGGCCTTCAGCTTCAGCGGCTTGAGCACGCTGTCGTGCGCAATCCGACCGAGCGCGACGATGGCGCGCAGCTTCGGCATCGTCTCGAGATTCGCGACGAGGAACTGGCGGCAGGTGTTGATCTCGACCGGCAGCGGCTTGTTTTGCGGCGGCACGCAATGCACCGCATTGGCGATGCGGCAGTCGACCAGCTTCAGCCCGTCATCAGGCCGCGCCTGATAGGCCCCCTTGGCAAAGCCGTATTCGAGCAGCGTGGCGTAGAGCAGGTCGCCGGCATAGTCGCCGGTGAAGGGACGGCCGGTGCGGTTGGCGCCCTGCATGCCCGGCGCCAGGCCGACGATCAGGAGGCGTGCCGTGATGTCGCCGAAGGGCGGGACCGGGGCGTTGTGCCACAGCGGCTCGCGCGCGCGGTTCGCCTCGCGAAAGGCGACCAGGCGCGGGCAGAACGGGCAGTCACGATCGGGGACGAGGGTGGGGGGCTGGCGGCTGGACCGTGCCGCCTCACTCCTCGAAGTCGTCATCGCCCCTCGGCGCCATGGTGGTCGCGCGCTGGAGGAACTGCGGGGCGTGGTGGCGTCCCTCGCCACGCTCGCCGCGGTCGCGCGGGGCGGGGCGTTCGGACGGGTCGCGGCCGAGCTTGGATTGCAGCTCGACGAGGTCGGTGAAGACGTCGGCCTGGCGGCGCAGCTCGTCGGCGATCATCGGCGGCTGGCTGGCGATGGTGGAGACCACGGTGACCCGCACGCCGCGGCGCTGGACGGCCTCGACCAGGGAGCGGAAGTCGCCGTCACCGGAGAACAGCACCATCTGGTCGATGTGCTCGGCGAGCTCCATGGCGTCCACGGCCAGCTCGATGTCCATGTTGCCCTTGACCTTGCGGCGGCCGGAGGCGTCGATGAATTCCTTGGTCGCCTTGGTGACGACGGTGTAGCCGTTGTAGTCCAGCCAGTCGATCAGCGGGCGGATCGAGGAGTATTCCTGATCCTCGATGATGGCGGTGTAGTAGAACGCCCGGAGCAGCGTCCCGCGGCTCTGAAACTCCTTCAGCAGGCGCTTGTAGTCGATGTCGAAGCCCAGGGTTTTCGCCGTCGCGTAGAGATTGGCCCCGTCGATGAAGAGCGCGATCTTGTTGGTAGGAGAAGGTGACATTCAGTTTGCTCGCGTAGTGTGTCGTGATTGATCGTTTATTGTTGGCGCGGCGGCAGCCAGTCGCGCAGTCCCAAGGTGGCGCCTAAACCCGTCGAATCCGCAAATCCGGAGAAGTCGGGGCAATCAAGGTATAGTTATGGCGGACTCTCATACACCCGGCGCCGCCCTCGCTGGCAGCCCGGGAAATCACCCATCCCAGCCCTAATGTGGGGGTACCAGAGCCATTTGGCGAGGCCAAATCACAAATTGGCCTTGCGAAACTGGCTTGGCCCCTATAACTAGCCCCAATCATCCACATATTTCGTCCCACCCACAACGGAGCGACAGTCCATGGCTCGCGTCACCGTAGAAGATTGTATCGACAAGGTCGACAACCGGTTTGACCTGGTCCTGCTGGCCGCCCACCGCGCCCGCATGATTTCGTCAGGTTCACAACTAACGGTTGACCGCGATAACGACAAGAACCCTGTTGTGTCTTTGCGTGAAATTGCCGACACGACCATCTCGCCGGAGGACCTCCGCGAGGAGCTGGTGCACTCGCTCCAGAAGTTCGTCGAGGTCGATGAGCCCGAGCCGGATACGGTGCCGCTGATCGGTTCCGCCGGCGCCAGCGTCGATGCGGACGATACCGAAGTTGCCGTTGAGCGCATGACCGAAGAGGAGCTCCTGAAGGGCCTCGAAGGCCTCGCGCCGCCGGAAGAGCAGCCCGAGGAGGACGAGTAATCGTCCCGTCGCAATCGTCGACTTCTTGTGATCATATCAAAGGCCCGAACCGTTGTTCGGGCCTTTGCTTTTGTTGGCGTTTTCGTGGTTACCATAGCGTTGCCGGTTCGCGCCGCGCACCTGTCACCGAATTGATCGGACGCGCGCGCGATCGGCGCTAAGATGTATACAACGGGTAGCTCATGGCCCGTTTGAAGGCAGGACGGAATGGTATATCGGCGCCGGAGATCAACGCAGATGCAGGCCGCAACCGAATCGGTTGCAATGGCCCCGACTGCGCCGGTGGTGCGCCCGGCAAAGCCGCGCGCGCGCATGATGCGTCAATATGACCTCGTCGAGCGCGTCAGGTCCTACAATCCCAACACCAACGAAGATCTGCTCAACCGCGCCTATGTCTACGCCATGAAGGCGCACGGCTCGCAGACGCGGGCCTCGGGCGATCCTTACTTTTCGCACCCGCTCGAAGTGGCGGCGATTCTCACCGACCTCAAGCTCGACGATGCCACCATCGTGGCCGCGCTGCTGCACGACACGATCGAGGACACCGAAGCGACGCGCGGCGAGATCGACCAGATCTTTGGGCCCGAGATCGGCGCGCTGGTCGAGGGCCTGACCAAGCTGAAGCGGCTGGAACTGGTGTCGCGCGAGGCCAAGCAGGCCGAGAACCTGCGCAAATTGTTGCTGGCGATTGCCGATGATGTCCGTGTGTTGCTGGTCAAGCTCGCCGACCGCCTGCACAACATGCGCACGCTGGAATTCGTGCCGACAGAATCGCGCCGGCGCATCGCCGAGGAGACGCTCGACATCTATGCGCCGCTCGCGGGGCGCATGGGCATGCAGCAAATGCGCGAAGAGCTGGAAGATCTGTCCTTCCGCACGCTCGACCCCGAGGCCTATTCGGTGGTGATGCAGCGGCTCGATGCGCTCGCCGAGCGCAACCGCAACCTGATCGGCGAGATCGAGGACCAGCTCTCCAACAATCTGCGCCACCGGGGCCTGGGGGCGCGGGTCTACGGCCGCCGCAAGAAGCCATTCTCGATCTGGACCAAGATGGAGCGCAAGTCGGTCGGCTTCGAGCAATTGTCTGATATCTTCGGCTTTCGCGTCGTCGTGAACGACGTCGAGGCGTGCTACCGCGCGCTCGGCATCGTTCACACCACCTGGCCGGTCGTGCCGGGCCGTTTCAAGGACTACATCTCGACGCCGAAGCAGAACGACTACCGCTCGATCCACACCACCGTGATCGGTCCGGGCAACCAGCGCGCCGAGCTGCAGATCCGTACCGAGGAGATGGATCAGATCGCCGAGCGCGGCATCGCCGCGCACGTGTTCTACAAGGAAGACGCGGGCTCGCCGACCGAATACCTCAAGCGCGAATCCAATGCGTTTGCCTGGCTGCGCCACACCGTCGGCATCCTGTCGGAGAGCGCCAATCCCGAGGAATTCCTCGAGCATACCAAGCTCGAGCTGTTCCACGACCAGGTGTTCTGCTTCACCCCGAAGGGCAAGCTGATCGCGCTGCCGCGCCATGCCAACGTGATCGACTTCGCCTATGCCGTACACACCGACGTCGGCAACAGCGCCGTGGGCTGCAAGATCAACGGCAAGTTCTCGCCGCTGTCCTCGGAGCTGCAGAACGGCGACGAGGTCGAGGTGCTGACCTCCGAGGCGCAGTCGGCACCGCCGTCCGCCTGGGAAACGCTGGCGGTCACCGGCAAGGCGCGCGCCGCGATCCGCCGCGCCACGCGTACCGCGGTGCGCGACCAATATGTCGGCCTCGGCCGGCGCATCGTCGAGCGCCTGTTCGAGCGTGCCAAGATCGAATACGCCGACGACAAGCTCAAGGGCGCGCTGCCGCGGCTTGCGCGCACCTCGATCGAGGACGTCATGGCGGCCGTGGGGCGCGGCGAGATCAAGGCCTCCCACGTCGCGCGCGCCATGTATCCCGACTACAAGGAGGAGCGCGTCGCCCGCTACGGCATCAAGAAGGGCCTGGCCGCCAAGCTCAAGGAGAAGTCGTCCGAGCCGCCGCGCAGCCCGGTCGCGATCCCGATCCGCGGCATCAATTCCGACCTGCCGGTGAAGTTCGCCCCGAACGGCGGCGCGGTGCCCGGCGACCGCATCGTCGGCATCGTCACCCCGGGCGAGGGCATCACGATCTATCCGATCCAGGCGCCGGCCCTGAAGGATTTCGAGGAGGAGCCGGAGCGCTGGCTGGACGTGCGCTGGGACATCGAGGACACCGCGCCGCAGCGCTTCCCGGCCCGCATCAAGGTCGAGAACGTCAACGAGCCCGGCGCGCTGGCGCAGATCGCGACCGTGATCGCCGAGCACGACGGCAACATCGACAACATCAGCATGCAGCGCCGCTCACCCGATTTCACCGAGACGACGATCGACCTCGAAGTCTACGATCTCAAGCACCTGAGCGCGATCCTCGCCCAGTTGCGCGCGAAGGCGGTCGTCGCCCGCGTCGAACGTGTTAATGGATAGACGCATGCCGCATGTGTCCGTCTCTCTGATTTCGTGAGTCCTGAAATGCCTGCAACTCCGCTCCGTCTCGGCGTCAATATCGATCACGTTGCAACCGTGCGTAACGCGCGCGGCGGCCGCCATCCCGACCCGGTGCGCGCCGCGCTGCTGGCCATCGAGGCCGGTGCCGACGGCATCACGGCTCACTTGCGCGAGGATCGCCGGCACATCCGCGACGAGGACATGGCGCGGCTTAAGGCGGAAATCTCCAGGCCGCTCAATTTCGAGATGGCCGCGACCGACGACATGATGCGCATCTCGCTCGCCACAAAGCCGCACGCGGTGTGCCTGGTGCCGGAGCGGCGCCAGGAGGTGACGACCGAAGGCGGGTTAGACGTGGTCGGGCAGCACAATGCGCTCGCGCCCTACATCGCGCGATTGAGCGATGCCGGCATCCGCGTCTCGCTGTTCATCGCCGCGGACCCCGCGCAGATCGAGATGGCGGCGCGGCTGCGTGCGCCTGTGATCGAGATCCATACCGGCGCCTGGTGCGATGCCGTCGTCGACGGCCACGCCGACAAGGCCGCGGCCGAATGGCAGCGGATCGTGGCCGGGGCAAAGCTGGCGAAGGACGCCGGGCTGGAGGTTCATGCCGGCCACGGGCTCGACTACGCCACGGCGGAGACGATCGCAGCGCTGCCTGAGATCATGGAGCTCAACATCGGCTACTACATGATCGGCGAAGCGCTGTTCGTGGGCCTTGCCGAGACGGTGCGCAGCATGCGGGCGGCGATGGACCGCGGCCGGAGCCGGGCATGATCATCGGCATCGGCTCCGACCTGATCGACATCACCCGCGTCGCCAAGGTGATCGAGCGCCATGGCGAGCGCTTCCTCGACCGCATCTTCACCGCGGCCGAGCGGGCCAAGGCGGAGCGGCGGGCCAAGAACGAGAAGATGGTGGTGGCGACCTATGCCAAGCGCTTCGCCGCCAAGGAGGCCTGCTCCAAGGCGCTCGGCACCGGTATCCGCCGCGGCGTCTGGTGGCGCGACATGGGGGTGGTCAACCTGCCGGGGGGACGGCCGACCATGCAGCTCACCGGCGGTGCCCTGGCCCGGCTCCAGGCCCTGACGCCGGAGGGATTCGAGCCGCGGATCGACCTTTCGATCACCGATGACTGGCCGCTCGCCCAAGCCTTCGTCATCATTTCCGCCGTCCCGTTGGCGAAGCCCTGACCGTTCGAGGGTCATTTTATAATTCTTATTAAAAATCAATATCTTATGCAGTTTTGATGCGATCCTTGATTGCGTGGCTCCCGACAACCGTCTAAAAGTCCGCCGACGCAAACCAGGCTGGGTGAATTCGGCTTTACGCCGGAATTGGCCCTCATTATCAGAATCAGGACAATCTCCTTGCGCCGCGAAGCGATGGGCCGTTCGCGGGAGGAGGGCGCTCTGTGACCCGCCGGCTGGAATTGAGAGAGCAATGAGCGTGACTTCGGGAACGAAAACTGAGAGCGGCGTCGGCGAAACGATCCGGGTCGTGATCCATGCTCTCCTGATCGCGCTCGTGATCCGCACCTTCCTGTTCCAGCCGTTCAACATTCCCTCGGGGTCGATGAAGGCGACGCTGCTGGTCGGCGACTATCTGTTCGTCTCGAAATATTCCTACGGCTATAGCCACTACTCGATCCCGTTCTCGCCACCGCTGTTCTCGGGGCGGGTCTGGGGCTCGGACCCGAACCGCGGCGACATCGTCGTGTTCCGCTTGCCCAAGGACGACTCCACCGATTACATCAAGCGCGTGATCGGCCTTCCCGGCGACCGCGTCCAGATGCGGGACGGGCTGCTCTACATCAACGACACCCCGGTCGAGCGGCAGCGCATGAGCGAATATGTCGGCGAGGATCCGTGCGGCTCCGAGGGCGGCGGCATCTCCCGGGTGAAGCGCTGGAAGGAGACGCTGCCGAACGGCGTGAGCTATGAGACGCTGGACTGCGCCGACAACGGCTACATGGACAACACCAACGTCTATACCGTGCCGGCCGGGCACTTCTTCATGATGGGCGACAACCGCGACAACTCGACCGACAGCCGATTCCTCGGCCAGGTCGGCTACGTGCCGCAGGAGAATTTGATCGGTCGCGCCCAGATGATCTTCTTCTCGATCGCCGAAGGCGAACATGCCTGGATGTTCTGGCGCTGGCCGTGGGCGGTGCGCTGGAATCGCTTCTTCAAAATCGTCCGATGAAAGACGAAGCCAAGGACATCACGACCGAACCGATCGACGCGCAAGCCGTCCCTGACGGCGAAGCTGCAGCCAAAACGCTTGCGACCAAGACTCCGGAAACCAAGTCTCCTGAAGCCAAGGCTCCCGAAGCCAAGACTCCCGCAAAGAAGAAGCGGGTGCGGAGCAGCAAGGCCAAGGCGGCGGACGCGAACGCCGCGCTCGAGGCGCGCATCGGCCACGCCTTCACTGACCCGAACCTCTTGATGCAGGCGATCACGCACGTCTCGGCGCTGAAGTCCGGACGCAAGCGCGGCGACAGCTACCAGCGCCTCGAATTCCTCGGAGACCACGTGCTCGGTCTGGTCGTCTCCGACATGCTCTATCATGCCTTCCCCAATGCCGATGAAGGCGAGCTGTCCAAGCGCCTTGCCGAGCTCGTGCGCAAGGAAAGCTGCGCGGACGTCGCCAAGTCGCTCGGCCTGCTCGACGACATCAAGCTCGGTTCGGTCGGCTCCAGCGCAGATGCGCGCTTACGCAAATCCATCCTCGGCGACATCTGCGAGGCCGTGATCGGCGCCATCTTCCTGGACGGCGGCCATGCCGCGGCGGCCGAGTTCGTCAGGCGCAACTGGACCGAGCGCATGCACAAGCCGCGGCGTCCGTTGCGCGATCCCAAGACCGTGCTGCAGGAATGGGCGCAAGGGAAGGGGCTGCCGACCCCGGTTTACCGCGAGGTCGAGCGCACCGGCCCGCATCACGATCCGCAATTCCGCGTCGCCGTCGACTTGCCGGGCCTTGCGCCGGCCGAAGGCGTCGGCGGCAGCAAGCGCGCGGCAGAGAAGGTGGCGGCCTCGGTGATGATCGAACGTGAAGGCGTTGGCGGCGGCAATGACGGCTGAAGCAAGCGGCGAGGCGCCGACCGCGACGCGCTGCGGCTTCGTCGCGCTGATCGGCGCGCCCAATGTCGGCAAGTCCACGCTGGTCAACGCGCTGGTCGGGGCCAAGGTCACGATCGTCTCGCGCAAGGTGCAGACCACGCGCGCGCTGATCCGCGGCATCGTCATCGAGAACAACGCGCAAATCATCCTGGTCGACACGCCCGGTATCTTCTTGCCCAAGCGCCGGCTCGACCGCGCCATGGTCTCGACCGCCTGGAGCGGAGCGCATGACGCCGACCTCGTCTGCGTGCTGCTCGATGCCAAGACCGGGATCGACGAGGAGGCTGAGGCCATCCTCGCCAAGGCGGCCAGCGTCAACCACGAGAAGATCCTCGTCATCAACAAGGTCGACCTGGTTCAGCGCGAGAAGCTGCTGGCGTTGGCGCAGGCCGCCAACGAGCGCATGAAGTTCGCGAGAACCTTCATGATCGCGGCGATCTCGGGCGATGGCGTCGACGACATCCGCACGACGCTCGCCGAGATGGTGCCGTCGGGCCCGTTCCTCTATCCCGAGGACCAGATGTCGGACGCGCCGATGCGGCAGCTGGCGGCCGAGATCACGCGCGAGAAGATCTATCAGAAGCTGCACCAGGAATTGCCCTACCAGTCCACGGTCGAGACCGACAAATGGGAGGAGCGCAAGGATCATTCGGTGCGGATCGAGCAGACGATCTACGTCGAGCGCGAAAGCCAGCGAAAGATCGTGCTCGGCAAGGGCGGCGCCACCATCAAGTCGATCGGCGCGGACTCGCGGAAGGAGCTGATGCAGATCCTGGACGTGCCGGTGCATCTGTTCCTGTTCGTCAAGGTGCGCGAGAACTGGGGTGACGATCCCGATCGCTACCGCGAGATGGGCCTGGACTTCCCCAAAGAATAACCAAGAAAAGATCGGCATGCGATGAGCGTACCCGCCAACGTCCAGCGCTTCGAAGCGCTGCTGTATGCATCATTGATGCTGGATGCCGTCTCGGTTGCCGTGCAGGACCGCACGCCCAATGCCGAGATGACCGAGCAGATGATCATGACGGCGACCTTGCTCGCCGGCGGCATGATTCTGCTCCTCGTCTATTTCGTCTGGCTGGCCGCGCGTTGGCGCAAGAACTGGCCGCGCTGGGTGCTGGCGGCAGCCCTCGTGCTGTCGGTGATTTCGCTCGGCCAGATCATCGGCGAGAAGGGCATGGAGCTCGACAGCGCCATCGAGATCGTGTCCTGCGTGCTGACGACGATGGGCCTGTATTTCTCCTTCACCGGCGACGCGCAGGGCTGGTTCAACGCGTGAATTGATATGTTCCGTCATTCCGGGGCGATGCGAAGCATCGAACCCGGAATCTCGAGATTCCGGGTTCGCCTCTTCGAGGCGCCCCGGAATGACGGGAGATGGCGCTGCGCTCCTGACTGGAATCCGCTACACTTCCTCCCATGGAATGGACCGACGAAGGCATCGTGCTGGGCGTGCGGCGGCATGGCGAGAGCAGCGCCATTGTCGAGCTCTTGACGCGCGCGCACGGCCGACATCTCGGCCTCGTGCGCGGTGGCGCCAGCTCGCGGCTGCGGCCGCTGCTGCAACCCGGCAACAGCGTCAGCGCGGTGTGGCGGGCACGGCTCGACGAGCATCTCGGCACCTACGCCATCGAAGGACTGAAGCTGCGCGCGGCCACGCTGCTGGGATCGTCCCATGGGGTCTACGGCGTCACCCATCTGGCCTCGATCGCGCGGCTCCTGCCGGAGCGCGATCCGCACGAAGAGATATTTGCGCTGCTCGAACATTCGCTCGATGATTTCGACGACATCGGCAGCGCGGCGGTGCATCTCATCCACTTTGAGCTGGCGATGCTCGCCGAGCTCGGCTTCGGGCTGGCGCTGGAGAATTGCGCGGTGACCGGCGAGACCACGGACCTGATCTACGTCTCGCCCAAATCCGGCGGGGCGGTATCTCGCGGCGCGGGCGAGCCGTGGCGGGACCGGCTGTTGCGGCTGCCGCCATTCCTGCGGCACGGCGAAACCGCGAGCGAACTCACCGAGCAGGATCTCCAGGATGGCTTCAGGCTGACCGGCCTGTTCCTGCTTCGCCACGTGCTGGAGCCGCGCGGACAGGGCCATTCCGACGCGCGGGCCGGCTTCATCAATGCGCTGATGCGGCAGCAGGCGAAGGCGATCTCGGGGCCATGAGGGAGCCGCGCGTCTGCCCTGCCTGAGGGCATGGAGTTCCCCGGAACGAAATCGGCCTGATGGCGTTGCCGGCGAGGGTTCCACAATGGGGACAGCCTAAATGTTGATCAGAGGATTTGCGCTCTCGGCGGCGCTGCTTGCTCTTGCGCCTGATGCGATGGCTGGCGAGCCGCAACCCGGCCTGTTTCGCCGCGCCTCCTGCACGGTTGTGCGGTACTATGTGGCGAAATATTCCGCGGCAGCCGCAGAGACATGGGCGCGCTCCCACGGCGCGACGGAGGCCGAGATCGAGACGGCCCGCCGCTGCCTGACCAACACCCCGGCACAGGCAAAGACCCAGACCGTGACCGCCGGATGGGCCGGGCAATAGCCTGCCCGCAAGGAACCGATTGATCCTGAACCGGGCTGCACGGAACAACGTCGCGCGATCCGCTCGTTGTTTCATCTCTCGGAGAGGATGGAGCCTGCTTGGGCGTGACCATCGTCCGAGAGAGGGAATGATGTGACTCCCAGGGTTTGCGACGGACGCTCTCCGAACATCATCGAATAATACTGCGAGAAGCGCCCGAGCTCGTAGAAGCCCTGTTGCATCGCGACCGCTGCCACGGTGGTCGAACCCGGCCTGCTCTCCCGCAGGATGGAGTGAATGGTGCACAGGCGCTTGTGGCGCAGGAAGGTGACGGGGCCGAGCCCGAACACCTCTTGAAAGGCGCGATGCAGAGTGCGTCGCGACACCGTGAACGCGGCGCATATTTCCGAAACATGCACCGGGCGCGTGCCGGCCTGGTCGAGATACTCCTCGACCTTGCGGATCAGCCGCCTTGCTGAAGGAAGTCTGCCGCGGTCATCGGGCGGCAGCGACGACATCACGTTCGCAGCCATGCATTCGACGATCGATCGTTTCCAGAAATCGGCCGTCGACGGCGTCAGGCCGTGCTTGTGGATGGCCAGATGGGACATGATCCGGATCAGACGACGCGAGGCCAATGCGCCGGTCGCGAGGTCTGCCCGGAAGTGACCACGCCTGCGCCATGTGTCGGGATCGCTCAGACGCGCCTCTCCGCCGAACAACTCCCCCACCTGATCGAGATCGAAGCGCATGGCCGCATAAGCGGATGCGCCGTGAAAGACGCCGTCATGCTCGAGCAGCGGCGGAATCACGAGCACGTCGTTGAGCTGCATGTCGAACGACCAATGGGCAACGCGCTGCTCGGCTGCCAGCAGCATGCCGATGATGAGCTTGTCGTCGCTGGAGGTGCGCTGCGTGCGCATTCCGATGTTGAAGGCGCCGATGCTGAGCGAGAAATCGCCGATGCCGACATGCGACAGTGTCCCGCGTAGCCGCCCGCGTCCGAGCTGCATGACGTCGACGTGAGAGCCGTGCACGGCCTGGTGTAGACCCTCGAAACCGTCGAGCTTCCGCGAATCAACCAGAAGAGACTGCACCATGGTCGTACACTTGTATTGAAGCGCGACATTTGTGCGGCAGGCGGCAAACGGAAATACCACTACAACGCGAAGAGGTGCTGTGAATTGAGTTCGCGTTTTGAGGCGAATGATCGTCGAATTCGACACGATGAATCCGGCAATGAGGCTGCCAATTCAGCGAATGTGAGACGTGGCATCGCTCGATCCCGGCCATCGCCGCGACGTGCTGGCACAATCTGCACATCACAGTCGCCGCATCTTCGGATACCGTTTGCAACCTAAGCGATACGAATCGAGAGCGCGCTGCAGATCGTGGCGTGGAAGGGGCAGCGTGCTGCTGCATGCTCGGATCGCGTGCGCAAGAACGGGAGAGATGTTGACGCAATTCGCGATCTGCATCTCCTGCCCTCAGCGCCAGGAAGAGGGGGACCAGACCATGCGTCCAATGCGCCGGGCAATCCGCCGTCATCGGCGCCTGCCGAAGTCCGTATCATAGCACCGGTGGACTGCGCGTATCGGAGTTTCCATCATGCTGCGGGCCGACCCGGATCACTGCGAGTGGTTGCCGGATGATGTGAAGACCGGCGAGATGGTCTTCATTCCCGGCGGCACCTTCCGTATGGGATCCGATCACCACTATCCCGAGGAAGCGCCGAGCCATCGTGTCTCGGTCGACGGCTTCTGGATCGACCGCACGCCGGTGACCAACCGGCAGTTCAAGGAGTTCGTCAACGCCACCGGCCATGTCACGGAGGCGCAGCTCGTTCCCGATCCCAAGGATTATCCCGGTGCGCTCAGGGAGATGCTCTACGCAGGCTCGCTGGTGTTCTCGCCGCTGCCGCGCATCACGGATCTTGCCGACTGGAGCCAGTGGTGGTCCTTCATGCGCGGCGCCAATTGGCGCCATCCCTACGGCCCCGGCAGCAATATCAAAGGGCTCGACGACCACCCGGTCGTGCACGTCTCCTACAATGACGCGGCCGCCTATGCGCGTTGGGCTGGCAAGGATTTGCCGACCGAAGCGGAGTGGGAGTTCGCTGCGCGCGGCGGGCTCGATGGCGAGGAGTTTGCCTGGGGTGATGCGCTGATGCCGGGCGGCAGGTACATGGCCAACATCTGGCAGGGAAGTTTTCCTGTCCAGAACCTCGGCGAGGATGGGTTCGAGCGTACCTCGCCGGTCATGGCCTTTCCGCCGAACGGCTACGGGCTCTACGACATGATCGGCAATGTCTGGGAGTGGACCTCGGACTGGTGGTCGTCGCGGCATCAGGCCGAAGCGGCGAAGCCCTGCTGCATTCCCAAGAATCCGCGTGGCGGTCGGGAGGATGCGAGCTTTGATCCATGTCAACCCGACGTCCGCATCCCGCGCAAAGTCTTGAAGGGTGGCTCACACCTCTGCGCGCCGAACTATTGCCGTCGCTACCGCCCCGCGGCGCGGCACGCCGAGCCGGTCGATACCTCGGCCAGCCACGTCGGGTTCAGGTGCGTGGTGAGATCGCCTATCTCCGTGCATCACAAGCAGGAGGGAAACGCCGCCAGAGTAACGTAGGGAGAATCGCATGAGCAGCGAATTGGAGAATAAGAACAACAAGTCCCGGGCTGAGCAGACGATCAATCGCAGACATCTGTTGCTGGGAACGTCGTCCATCGTCGCGGCCGCGACGCTGACGTCGGAGGCACTGGCACAGGCCCAGAAGGCCGCACCCGCGCCGGCCGCAGGCGATGCGCGCAAGCCGAACATTCTCTTCATCATGGGCGATGACATCGGCTGGTTCAACGTCAGCGCCTACAACATGGGCATCATGGGCTACCGGACGCCTAACATCGACCGCATCGGCAGGGAAGGCGCTGTCTTCACCGACTGGTACGGTCAGCAGAGCTGCACCGCGGGCCGCGCAGCCTTCATCACCGGACAATCGCCGATCCGCACTGGATTGACCAAGGTCGGGCTGCCAGGCGCCGAGCTGGGTCTCGGGCCGCTCGATCCGAGCGTTGCCGACGTCATGAAGTCGCTCGGCTACGCCACCGGCCAGTTCGGCAAAAATCATCTCGGCGACCGCAACGAACATTTGCCGACCGTGCACGGCTTCGACGAGTTCTTCGGCAATCTCTATCATCTCAATGCGGAAGAGGAGCCGGAAAACCCTGACTATCCAAAGGGCCCGCGATTCCGCGCGAAGTTCGGTCCGCGCGGTGTGCTCAAATGCAAAGCCAGCGACCGCGACGATGCAACCGTCGATCCCGCCTTCGGACGCGTCGGCAAGCAGGTCATCGAGAATACCGGCGCGCTCGACAGCAAGCGTATGGAGACCATCGACGAGGAATTCCTCAGCGCGGCAATAGATTTCGTCAAGCGCAAGCAGGCCGAGGCTGTTCCATGGTTCTGCTACTTCAATTCGACGCGGATGCACATCTTCACGCATTTGAAGAGAGAATCGGACGGCAAGACCGGTCTCGGCGTCTATCCGGACGGCATGGTCGAGACCGACGGACATGTCGGGCAGCTCCTCAAGGTCATCGACGATCTCGGCGTCGCCGACAACACCATCGTCGTCTACACCACCGACAATGGCGCCGAGGTATTCACCTGGCCCGACGGTGGTTCGACGCCGTTCAAGGGCGAGAAGGCCACGAACTGGGAGGGCGCTTTCCGCGTGCCCTGCCTGATCCGCTGGCCCGGCGTGATCAAGCCGGGAACCATCGTGAACGACATCTGTGCGCATGAGGACTTCATTCCGACATTCGCGGCGGCGGCGGGCGAGACTGGTATCCTCGCCAAGCTGAAGTCGGGCACCACGCTGAATGGCAAGACGTTCAGGGTCCACCTGGACGGCCAAAACCTGCTGCCCTTCTTCAAAGGCGACGAGAAGGAATCGCCGCGCCAGGAATTCCTCTACTGGAGCGACGACGGCGATCTGATGGCTCTGCGGGTCCGCGAGTGGAAGATCGCTTTTATGGAGCAGAATAGCGAGCCAAATCCCAAGACGCCGATTGGCGTCTGGCAAGGCAACTTCAACAAGTTGCGCGGGCCCAATCTCTATAATCTACGGGCCGATCCGTTCGAGCGCGGGACCGAGAGCATCTACTACGCCAATTGGCAGGTGCATCGAGCATTCCTGTTTGTGCCGGCACAAGCTGCGGTCGCACAATGGCTGGAGAGCTTCAAGGATTTCCCGCCACGCGCCAAGGCGGCGAGCTTCACCGTGAGCGACGCGATGGACAAGATCACCGTTGGCGTCTCGAACAGGAATTGAGGTCGACGGCGGTGCGGTCGGCGGCCACAAACCCGCCGGTCGCATCGCCGTGTTCGACGGCACCCCGCGGTGCGAGCAGCGTGGCTGTGGGAGTCCCGCAATGAAACCAGCTGTTTGGTTTGCGTCCATCGCCATGTTCGCGAGTTCGCAGGTTCTCGCGCAATCGCCCGTGCCCGTCACGGTCGACAATTTCGTCCGCGCCGAGACCGATCTCTATCTCGGTAATGCGGCCAGGGACGCCGGGGGCGTAGGCAAGCTTTTTCATCATCGCGAGCCCATGCAGATCGACAGGCAGCCCGTCATCCGAACCAATCGCGATACGCTGTATTCGTCGGTGGTGCTTGACCTCGATGCCGGGCCGGCAACAATCACGTTGCCGGACGCGGGCAAGCGCTTCCGCTCGATGCAGGTGATCAATGAAGATCACTATGTGGTCGGCAATGTCGAGCACGGCGCTGGCACCTACACCTACGGCAGGGAAAAGGTCGGCACCCGATACGTCTTGGTCGCATTGCGCACGCTGGTCGACCCGCAAGATCCAAAGGACGTCGAGAGGGTGCACGCGTTGCAGGACGCGACCACAGTGAGCCAGAAAGCTGCTGGCAAGTTCGAGGTTCCTGCGTGGGACCCAGCGAGCCAAAAGAAGGTGCGGGATGCCCTCCTTGTTCTCGGCGCGTCGTTGCATGACTTCAAGCGCGCGTTTGGGGCGAAGGAGCAGGTGGACCCGATCCGTCATCTGATCGGCACAGCGACCGCATGGGGTGGTAATCTCGACAAGGAAGCCACGTATCTCAGTTTCAATCCTGAGAAGAACGACGGCAGCACGGTCTACAAGCTGATCGTTCCCGGCAACGTGCCTGTCGACGGCTTCTGGTCGATCAGCCTCTACAACGCCGAGGGCTATTTCGAGAAGAACCCGTACAACGCCTACTCCCTCAACAATCTGACCGCGGTGAAATCGGCCGACGGCTCGACGGCGATCCAGTTCGGCGGCTGCGACGGCAAGATCCCGAACTGCCTGCCGATCATGAAAGGATGGAACTACACCGTGCGGCTCTACCGGCCGCGCCCCGAAATCCTGAACGGCAAGTGGAAATTCCCGGAGCCGAAGCCGGCAAGCGGAGCGTAGCGAAGATGGAGGCCGTCATGAGACGGGCAGTCGGCGGATTGGTTGCGATGATGCTGGCGACCGCGACCGTGCAGGCGCAAAGCCTGTCGCCGGATGACATTGCCGCGCGCAACATCCAGCGCCGCGCCGTCGAGGCGATGATCTGGGGCATGCCCGCGGTCAATGCCGACCTCATGCTTCAGGCCATGCTGAGGACCACCAGCGCGAAGGTCAATGAGGTCGTCTACTGGTCGAGGCCAGTGAACTGGAAGAACCAGACGCTGACACCGAATCCGGATGCGATCTATCTGATGTCGTTCTGGAATGTGAAGGACGGCCCGGTCGTGATCGAAATCCCGCCGGCGCGGGGCGGCTCGATCGCCGGCAATATCGTCACGGCCTGGCAGATGCCGCTGGAGGACGCCGGCCCCGAGGGTGCCGACAAGGGGCAAGGCGGCAAGTATTTGATCCTGCCGCCCGGCTACAAGGGCGAGGTGCCGGCGGGCCACATTGCGCTTCAATCGGACACCTTCAGCGGCTTTGCGCTGCTGCGCTCAAATCTCGCAAGTCATGGCGATGCTGACGTCGCAAAGTCGGTCGCCTACGGCAAGCAGATCAAGGTGTATCCGCTCGCGCAGGCGAAGAGCCCGCCACCGACCCATTTCACGGATGCCTACGACGTCCTGTTCGATTCCACGATCCCTTACGATGCGAGTTTCTATCGCAGCCTCGACCGCGTGGTGCAGAGCGAGCCATGGCTTGATCGCGATCGCACGATGATCGACCAGCTTGCGACCATCGGCATCGAGAAAGGCAAGCCGTACAATCCCGACCAGAAGACGCTTGCGCTGCTCGATCAGGCTGCGCGCGAGGCGCATGCGGTGCTGGAGCAGCGCTACGATGCGGGATTCCCCGTGATCAATCCGGGCATTCGCTGGTTCCCGGCCGCCGTGGCGGAGATGGTGAAGGCGGCAAGCGGTGGATACGCCGATCCGAATGCCTATCCGATCGACGCGCGCGCGGTGACGTACACGCTCGGCTTTACCGGCGTGAAGCGGCTCGGCACGGCGCAGTTCTACCTGATGGTGGCGAAGGACAAGGACGGCCAGCCTCTCGAGGGCAGCGCAACCTATCGCCTGACCGTGCCGGCAAATGCGCCGGTCAGGCAATACTGGTCGGCAACGGTCTACGACCGCGAGACGCATGCGCTGGTGCGGAATATGCCGAGCGCGAGCCGAGCCTCGATCAGCCCGGGCATCGAGAAGAACGCCGACGGTTCAGTCGACGTCTATTTCGGCCCCAAGGCGCCGGCCGGCAAGGAAGCCAATTGGGTGCCGACCGATCCCGCGCGAAGATTCGAGTTGCTGTTCCGTCTCTATGGTCCGGAGCAGCCGTTGTTCGACCACAGCTGGAAGCTGCCCGATGTGGAGCGCATCGCCACGACGATTGGAGGGGCCACGAAATAGAGGACCAGGCGCGACGGTTGGATGACGCGATCGGAACGAGGGCACGACAATGTCGGGACACATTCGAAAGACCGGGCTTGCAACCGCCTTGGCGCTGGCGACCTTCTCCGCCCAGCCGGCGCTGGCCGCCGCCGGCGGCGTGAGCTTCTGGCTGCCGGGTATCTTCGGCAGCCTGGCCGCCGTTCCGGTGACGCCGGGATGGGCCTATTCGACCATCTACATCCATCTGCAGGACAAGGCCGGAGCAGGGCAGAACTTCGTCACAAGCGGCGGCATACCCGGTTCGGTGACCGCCGGCCTCAATGCGCATGCCGACGTGCTGGTCATGGGCATTACTTACACCTCGCCGATGCCGGTGCTTGGCGGCCAGGCTGGCTTCACCCTGCTGACCGTGCCGGGAAACATCGGCGTCGGCATCGACGCGACGCTGACAGGTCCGAGAGGCAACACCATCTCGGGCAGCGCGACGGACAACCGCACAACGCTGGCCGACGTCTTCTATCAAGGCACGCTGAAATGGAACCAGGGCGTGCACAACGAGATGGTCTACATCACCGGCAACATCCCGAGCGGCACCTACGATTCCAGCCGGCTCGCGAATTTGAGTTTTGGCTTCCCGGCGATCGATGCGGGAGCCGGCTACACCTATCTAGACCTCAAGACCGGGCATGAATTCTCGATCGTCGGTGGGCTCACCTACAATTTCATGAACCCGTTCCTCCAGTACCAGAACGGCATCGACTTCCATGTCGATTGGGCGGCGTCCCAGTTCGTCAGCAAGAATGTCCATATCGGCGTCGCCGGCTATTTCTTCCAGCAGCTCACCGACGACAGCGGTCCCGGCGCCAGGCTCGGCGGCTTCAGGGGGCAGGCGGTCGGCATCGGGCCGCAGATCGGCTTCATGATCCCGATGTCCGACGGCTATCAGGGCTATCTCAATGTCCGTGGCTACAAGGACCTCGAGGTCGAGAACCGGCCGAAGAGCTGGTCGACCTGGGTCACCTTCTCGGTCTCGCCGGCCGCGCCCGCGCCGGCGAAGCCCATCGTTCGAAAGTACTGAGGGAGGCGCCGGCGTCGCTCGATGGCGGGAGATCAAACCACAAAGCGCGCATTCCGCATCGGCTTTCAGACATCGATCATCACGGTGTTCGTTGCCGTCGTGCTGATCGTGGGCTTGACGCTGGTCTATCTCAGCTTCGAACGCGTGACGGTGATCACGCAGAAGGCAGCCAGCAGCTTCATCGAGAAGGTGGCTCAACTGGGCGCGGACCACGTCGATGAGCAGTTCAAGAACGTGCGCGACAATCTCGAAATCCTGTCCGGCCTGCCGTCGATCCAGGAGGCTGACATCGCCGATAACTCGCGGCTCTACAGCCTGATGGCGGCGATGCTGCGCAACAATCCGCAGCTCTTCAATCTCTATGTGGGCTATGAGGATGGTTCATTCATCGAGATGGACGTGATCGATCGCGCCAGGGCCGCCTTCAGGACGAGCCTGAATGTGGATCAGGATGCGGCCTTCAGGCTTGTGGTGATCTCGCGTACGGCGGGAGCCGCACCGGTGACCCAATATCTGTCCGAGAACCTCATCCAGGTCGCCGAGGTCGCAGGACCCAGGGGCTACGACCCGCGTCAGCGGCCCTGGTATGTCGAGGCATTCAGGAACGACAAGACGCTGCTGACCGGCCCTTACGTCTTCTACGCCACGGGCGAACCCGGTTACACGCTGCGGACGCCGTTGAAGGAGGGACGGCGCGGCGTCGTCGCCGGAGACGTGCTGCTCAACCGCTTCGAGGACATGCTGGCGGAGCAGAAGCTCGGGCCGTCGGGCCTCGCCTTCCTGTTCAACGACACCGAGCGGATCGTCGGCCATCCCGAGATGAACCGCCTGATGGCCGAGATTCCGGAGCGGCAGGACGACCTGCCGCAGGTCGGCGCGCTCAAGCTGCCGGGCCTCGTGCCGATCATTCGCTCCTGGCGCGAGGGCGGGCCGGCCCAGCAATTCTTCACAGGCGCGTCGGGGCGCACCTATGTCGCCGCGGTCCACAAGCTTGAAACGACGGGCTCCGCCAATGTTCGCCTCGCGATGATCGCGCCGCTCGACGAATTCTACGCGCAGATCATCCGCGAGCGCCGCACGCTGTTCGCGCTGGCGCTCGCCTTCGTCGGCGCCACGCTGCCGTTCGCGTTCTGGCTGGGATCGCTGATGGCGCGGCCGCTGCGCAACATCGTCCAGCAGACCGACGAGATCCAGCGCTTTGAGATCGCGGAGCGGCCGCGCGTTCATTCCGTCATCACCGAGATCGAGGAGCTCGGTCGCTCGGTGTTCACCATGCGCAGCGTGGTCCGCAGTTTTGCCAGCTTCATCCCGCGCCAGATCGTGCGGCAGCTGATCGAGACCGGCTCCTCGCTCAGCCTCGGCGGAGCCAGGCGCGAGGTGACGGTGCTGTTCACCGACGTCGCCGATTTCACCGCCAAGACGGAACGGGCCGACCCGTCGCAGGTGATGATCCACACCTCGCGCTACTTCGCCGCGCTGTCGGACGAGATCATGCGGCACCAGGGTACGATCGACAAATATATCGGCGATGCCGTGATGGCATTCTGGAATGCGCCCGCCGATGACCCTGATCACACCGTCAATGCCTGCCGCGCCGTCCTGGCATGCGTCGTGGCGAATGAAGCGCTCAACGGGGAATTTCGGCGCGAAGGCTGGCCGCCCTACCACACGCGCTTCGGCCTTCACGTCGGCGATGCCGTGGTCGGCAACATCGGCTCGAGCGACCGGATGAACTACACCGCGCTCGGCGCCACCATCAACCTGGCCTCGCGGCTGGAAGGGCTGAACAAGAATTACGGCACGCGCGTGCTGGCCAGCGCGGCCGTTCGCGCCCGTGCGGAGCAGGCGTTTCTGTTCCGAAGTGTCGACAGCATCAGACCCAAGGGATTTGCCGAGGCGATCGAGGTCAGCGAGCTGCGCAGCGAGCTCATGCAGGCGAACGAGGCCGAAATCACGATGTGCCGGCGCTGGGACGAGGTTTTCACGCTGATCGCTCAGGACGGCGCGGTCGAGACGGCCCGGGTCCGGCTCGCCGGCTTCCTGCTCGATTATCCCGCGGACGGCATCGCGCAGTTTCACGCCCGGCGACTCCGCGCGGCGGCCCAGAATCCGGGTGAGGCGGCGTGAGCGCCGGCGCCATCAGCCGCCGACGGTTGCTGCATCGTGGCGCGGCCCTGGCCACCATGTCGGCGCTGGGCGCACCGGCTCTTGCGCAGGCCCGCAGCAGAGTGCGGCTCGGCTATCTCCACGTGGTTGCCGTGGATGGGCACATCTGGACCGGCCTCGATCGCGGCTCGTTCGACCGCGAGGGAATTGATTTCGAACTGCACGAGTTCAGCACCGGACCCGAGGTCTTCGAGGCGATGGGGAAGGGCCGGGTCGATGTCGTTTCGGCTGGTGGCGTCATCTCGAATTATCTTGCGCTTGGCCAGGGCCGGGGCTTTCTCATCAACGACATCGAGGTGGCGACCGCGCAACTCTGGGTCCGGCCGACGCTCGGCGTCACGACCTTCGCCGACCTCAGGGGGAGACGGATCGCGACGACCACGAAGACCACGGCGCACATCTTTCTCGACAGGGCGCTGCGCGCCAACAACATCAATCCGTCCGAGGTTCAGATCGTCAATCGCAGCATGCCCGCCGCGGTCCAGGCGTTCATTGCCGGCGACGTTCCTGCCGTGGCGCTCTGGGTGCCGTTCAATATCGCGGTGCGTAAGGTGCTGCCCGAGGCAATCAAGCTGGTGGATGCGTCCGCCTTCTATCCGCAATCGGCCGTGCTGGGCGGTTGGGCCGCGATGAGCAATTACCATGCGGAGAACAGGGAGGTGCTCAGCCGGATCATCCGGGCCTGGACGGATGCCAACGATCACATGGTCCGCAATCCGGCGGCGGCCGCGGAGGCCTTGCAGCGGTCCCACTATCAGCAGTCGGGCCGGGACGACATCACTGAGGCCTTCAAGGCGCAGAAGCTTTATTCCTCGCGCGAATGGCGGCGCCTCTATTCGGACGGCACTGTCGTGAAGTGGCTCCAGCAGGTCAGCGACTTCTTCATGGCAGATGCCGGAGTCACGAGCCCAGTCCGGGCATCGGACTACTTTGACACGCAGCTCTATCTTTCGACCGTCGCATAAATGCCCGGACCATCGCGGCCTCTGCGGTCATTGCGACGCGACCGGCGCCCCATACCGCCTGGAGCGTCGGCAGGCGCCCTGTGGATAACTCGCGCCGCGGCCCTGAGACAGGGCAGGGGGCGCATGTCGCTGCCCAGCCTGCTATATATCCGCCCGAATCGCGCCCCAGCGGGGGAGAATTGGCTACGTTTCTGGGCGATCAGCCCGAAGCTTGACCGTAAGTCTTTGAAAGTAAAGGCCTAATGGGCAAACGAATAGTTCCGCCGGAAGAGCCGGCCGAAATCCACGAGGTGCCGCTGCGGGAAGCGCTGGAAGAGCGCTATCTCGCCTATGCGCTGTCCACCATCATGCACCGCGCGCTGCCGGACGCGCGCGACGGCCTGAAGCCGGTGCACCGGCGCATCCTTTACGGCATGCGGCTGCTCCGGCTCGATCCCGGCACGGGGTTCAAGAAGTCCGCAAAGATCGTCGGCGACGTGATGGGCTCGTTCCATCCGCACGGCGACCAGGCGATCTACGACGCCATGGTCCGCCTCGCGCAGGATTTCTCCTCGCGCTACCCGCTGGTCGACGGCCAGGGCAATTTCGGCAATATCGACGGCGATAATCCGGCCGCCTACCGCTACACCGAAGCGCGCATGACCGACGTCGCGCGGCTTCTGCTCGAAGGCATCGACGAGGACGGCGTCGAATTCCGTGCCAACTATGATGGTCAGTCGAAAGAGCCGGTCGTGTTGCCCGGCGGCTTCCCGAACCTGCTCGCCAATGGCGCGCAAGGCATCGCGGTCGGCATGGCGACCTCGATCCCACCGCACAATGCCGCCGAGCTTTGCGACGCGGCGCTGCATCTGATCGAGAAGCCCGACGCGAAATCCAAGTCGCTCTTGAAGTGGGTCAAGGGCCCGGATTTCCCGACCGGCGGCATCTGCGTTGATTCCAAGCAGGCCATCGCTGAAGCTTACACCACGGGCCGGGGCTCGTTCCGTGTCCGCGCCAGATGGCAGCAGGAAGAGGGCGCGCGCGGCACCTGGGTCGTCGTCGTTACCGAGATTCCCTATCTGGTTCAGAAGTCGCGGATGGTCGAGAAGATCGCCGAGCTGCTCGACCAGAAAAAGTTGCCGTTGGTAGGCGAGGTCCGCGACGAATCCGCCGAAGACGTTCGCCTCGTCATCGAGCCGAAGTCGAAGAACGTCGACCCCGCGCTGATGATGGAATCGCTGTTCCGGCTGACCGAGCTCGAAAGCAAGATTCCGCTGAACCTCAATGTGCTGATCAAGGGCCGCATTCCCAAGGTCGTGGGGCTCGCGGAGTGCTTGCGTGAATGGCTGGACCATCTGCGCGACGTACTGATCCGCCGCAGCAACTTCCGCAAGGCGCAGATCGAGCACCGGCTGGAAGTCCTCGGCGGCTTCCTGATCGCCTATCTGAACATCGACAAGGTGATCAAGATCATCCGCACCGAGGATGAGCCGAAGCCCGAGCTGATGAAGGCGTTCAAGCTCACCGAGGTGCAGGCGGAAGCCATCCTCAACATGCGCCTGCGCTCCTTGCGCAAGCTCGAGGAGATGGAGATCCGCACCGAGGACAAGAACCTCCGTGCCGAGCTCAAGGGCATCAACGCGGTGCTCGCCTCCGAAGCCGAGCAGTGGAAGAAGGTCGGCGAGCAGGTCGGCAAGGTCCGCGACATGTTCGGACCGAAGACGCCGCTCGGCAAGCGCCGCACCACCTTTGCGGATGCGCCCGAGCACGATCTCGCCGCGATCGAGGAAGCCTTCGTCGAGCGTGAGCCGGTGACGGTCGTCGTGTCCGACAAGGGCTGGATCCGCACCATGAAGGGGCATGTCGAGGATCTCTCGGGGCTCGCCTTCAAGCAGGACGACAAGCTCGGCTTCGCCTTCTTCGCCGAGACGACCTCGAAGCTGCTGCTGTTCGCCACCAACGGCAAGTTCTATTCGCTCGACGTTGCGAAGCTGCCGGGCGGCCGCGGCCACGGCGAACCGATCCGCCTGTTCATCGACCTCGAGCAGGAGGCGGCGCCGGTCGCGCTGTTCGTCAACAAGGGCGGACGCAAGTTCCTGATCGCAAGCCACGAGGGTCAGGGCTTCGTCGTCAACGAGGACGATTGCGTCGGCACCACCAAGAAGGGCAAGCAGGTTCTCAACGTCGATATGCCGAACGAGGCGCGCGCGATCACCGAGGTGCTCGGCGACACCGTCGCGGTCATCGGCGAGAACCGCAAGATGCTGGTCTTCCCGCTCGACCAGGTGCCGGAGATGGCCCGCGGCCGCGGCGTGCGGCTGCAGAAGTACAAGGACGGCGGCCTCTCCGACGTCGCCGTGTTCGACGCCAAGGCCGGCCTGACCTGGAAGGACTCCGCCGGCCGCGAGTTCAGCGCGACCATGAAGGAGCTCGCGGAGTGGCAGGGCACCCGCGCCGACGCCGGCCGCCTGCCGCCGAAGGGTTTCCCGAAGTCGAACAAGTTCGGCAAGGTGATCGGGTAGGGGGCGCTGGCCGCAACTGTTGCCACAACAACGGTGTCATGCCCCGGCTTGACCGGGGCATCCAGTACGCCGCGGCCCATCGGTTCAATCACAGCCGTCTCTGGAATACTGGATCGCCCGCCTTCGCGGGCGATGACAGTGAGTGTGGCGCAAACGCGTGGCAGATAGTCGTGAGCGCATACGTGCGGGCACGAACATTGCTTTTTCCTGGCGACTGCAAACGGCTGGTCAAAAGGCAAAAACAACCCAATGTTCAAACTGAAGGCTTTCATTCCGGCGCTGTTCGGCCTCGCGCTGGTGGCGGCGCCCGTGCATGCGGCGAGCAATCTCGTCGCGGTGCTCGAGGCGGAAATCGTCACGCTCGATCCGCATTTCTCCACGGCCTATATTTCGCGCACGTTCGGCTACATGGTGTTCGACACGCTGTTTGCGAAGGACTCCAAGGGCGAGATCAAGCCGCAGATGGTGCAGGACTGGAAAGTCTCGGCCGATGGCCTGACCTACAGTTTCACGCTGCGCGACGGTTTGAAATGGCATGACGGCCAGCCGGTCACATCAGCCGATTGCGTGGCCTCGCTGCGCCGCTGGGGCACCCGCAGCGCACTCGGCCGCCGCATCTTCGCGATCACGGCCTCGCTCGAGCCGTCCGATGCCAAGACCTTCGTGCTGACGCTGAAGGAGCCGTCCGGGCTCGTCATCGACGCGCTCGGCAATCCCGTCAGCCCGGTCGCCTTCATGATGCCCGAGCGCATCGCGAAAACGCCCGGCGACCAGCGCATCACCGAGATCATCGGCTCCGGTCCGTTCGTCTACAGCAAGGCCGATCACCGCACCGGTGACCGCATGATCCTGAAGAAGTTCGCCGACTATGTGCCGCGTCCCGAGCCCGCCGACTTCCTCGCCGGTGGCAAGCGCGTCAACGTCGACACGCTCGAGATTCGCGTCATTCCCGATGGCGCGACCGCGGCCTCTGCGCTCCAGGCCGGCGAGGTCGACTTCATGCAATACGCGCCGTTCGATCTGTTGCCGCAACTGGAGAAGAACTCGCGCGTCAAACTCGTCAACTTCACCGGCGGCAACATGTTCGCCGGCGCCTATCGCCTCAACGCCGCGTCGAAACCGTTCGACGATCCCGAGATCAGGCGCGTGCTGTGGAAGCTGGTCGATCAGCGCGAAGTGCTGGATGCGCTCGGCCTCGATGCCAAATACGCCACGCCCTGCGCGACCTACTTCACCTGCGGTACCACCTATGAAAGCAAGGCCGGCACGGAAGCGGCCGCCAAGCCGTCAATCGAAGCGGCGAAGGCTGCGCTGAAGGCGACCAAATATGCCGGCGAGCCCGTCGTCGTCATGGAGGCCAACGATCTCGAAGCTCCGCGCGTCTCGGCGCAGGTGCTGGCCGAGCGGCTGAAGGCTGCAGGCTTCAACGTCGATCTGCAGGTGATGGACTGGGCGAGCGTGCTGGCGCGCCGCGCCAAGAAGGAGGGCTGGAGCGTCTACGGCGTTCACGCCGGCGGCTTCGATCTCGGCTCGCCGCTGACCAACGTCATGGTCGCCTTCAACTGCGCCGACTTCACCGGCTGGCAATGCGATGCGCGCATTACGCCGTTGATGGAAGCCTTCGCCAAGGCGCCGGCCGAGGAGGACCGCAAGAAGATCGCGGGCGAGATCCAGGCCGTCATGTACGATCAAGCGCCCGCGATCCCGTGGGGGCAGTTCGCGCAGCCGGCGGCCTATCGCGCCACTCTGCGCGGTCTGATACCGTCCGCCATCCCCGTGTTCTGGAACGTTGAGAAGTAACGCGATGTACGATGTCATTGTTGTCGGCGGCGGTTCCGCCGGCGCCGCTGTGGCCGCAAGGCTCTCCGAAGATCCCGCACGCCGCGTGCTGCTGTTAGAGGCCGGTCTCGACTGGCGCGCTGATGAAGCGCCCTGGGAAGTGAGGACGCCCAATCCGATTCCGATCATCCACAAGCGCGAATATCAGGAAAAATGGCAATGGCCCGATCTTCTGACACGCCGCGTGGCGGGGCAGGAGCCGCGCTTCTACTGGCGCGGCAAGGGGCTCGGCGGCTCGTCGATGATGAACGGCCAGATCGCGATCCGCGGCGTTGCGGATGCCTTCGACGAATGGGCCGCCAATGGCTGCACCGGCTGGTCGGCCAAGGAGGTGATGCCGCTGTTCTCCGTGATCGAGGACGATCTGGAGTTCGGCGACGCCGCAGGCCACGGCAGTGGCGGACCGCTCCCGGTCTACCGCGCGCCGCCCGAGAAATGGGGCCCAATCGATCGCGGCTTGCGCGATGCCGCGCTGGCCAGCGGCTACCCATGGTGCGCCGACCTCAACGGTCCCGATGGTGAGGGCGTTGCCTGCTATCCCATCAACAGCCGCGACAGCCGACGCATCACCACCAATGAGGGCTATCTGGAGCCCGCGCGCGGCCGCGCCAATCTGGAGATCCGCGGCCACGCGCTGGTCGATCGTGTCCTGATCAGCGACGGACGGGCAACCGGCGTCCGGGTCCATGTCGAGGGGCAGGGCACCCACGAGATCAGCGCGCGTCAGATCGTGCTGTGCGCCGGCGCGATCCACAGTCCGGCGATCCTGCTGCGCTCGGGCATCGGCCCGGCAGGGGAGCTGAAGGCGATGGGCATCGCGGTCGAGCGCGATCTGCCGGTCGGCCGCCACTTCTTCGACCACCCGCTGTTTCGCGCCACCATCCAGCTCCGCGAGAACCTGCGGCCGAGCGATCCGGATACCCGCCACACCAATTGCTGCGTGACCTATTCCTCGGGCCTCGCCAATGGCGGCAAGCGCGACATGATCCTGATCGCGTTCAATCATCGCGGCATCGGCGTGCCCGGCGCGATCGGCGCCGGGCTGTTCAACGCCTATTCGCGTGGAACGCTCAAATTGGCCTCGACCGATCCCGCGATCGATCCTGTCGTCGAGGAGAACATGCTGGCCGATCCCCGCGACATGCTGCGGATGATGGATGCGGTGAAACGGCTGGCCGTGATCACCTCGCAGCCCGCGCTATCAGGCATCGCCGACTGGATCAGGCTGACCGACACCGACCTGACGCTGCCGCAGGCAGCTAACCTGCCCGATCACGAGCTCGATGCGCTGCTGCGGCGCGAGACCGGCGACATCCAGCACGCCGCGGGCAGCTGTCGCATGAGCGGCGCTGGCGACGCCGATGGCGTGGTCAACCCCGATGGCACCGTGAAAGGGATCAACGGCCTGCGCGTCGCCGATGCCTCGATCATGCCGTCCGATTGCCGCGCCAACACCCATTTCACCACCGTGGTGATCGGGGAGGCGATTGCGCGGATGATGATGCGGTAGCGCGACAACGACAGTGTCATGCCCCGGCTTTGACCGGGGCATCCAGTACGCCGCGGCCTCTCTTCTCGATCACGACCATCTCGGAGTACTGGATCGCCCGGTCAAGCCGGGCGATGACACCGAGAGTGAGGCTAGACAGGTCATCGCTCCGCTACAGGTTTCAAACAGCGGGCGAGCGTTCGCATTCTCGCGGCGCATGTCGCCCGAGTTTGACCTCTCTGTTTTGCCCGACGGATAACGGTCGACGGGGCCACGCCCCAGAGGGATACTCAGATTTCGCAACCGGTCAGATTCAGCGCCTTGAGCAAACCGCCAAACGCCTTGAGCCGACAGGGCTCGGTATTGCTGGCGGCCTTTGGACGCTGGAAATTGGCGGTTTGCTTGATAGCGATTGCTCTTGGCTTCGGCTTGGGACGTTCAGCGGCCGCGATCTTCTTCGAATTGTGCCGATGACGGGCAATCGGCTTCGGCTCGGACGAACCAATATGGATGTCTTCCGGGGGAGCGGCACGGTCTTCAACCACAGCAGCCTGCGTCGGCGTCTCGCTGCTCACAGCAACAATTTCAAGGCGATCAGCTTTCGCCAGCGCGCCATGTGAAGCGGAAATGTCTGTTTTTTGCTCGGCGACCGCGGCTGCGCGACGCGGTGGAGCTCTCAGCTCCATGGCCGACAGCATTCCTACAGTCAGCAGGATCAGGAGGCCCAACAACGCCATTCTCAGCATAATGCGCCTCTAACCTGCGTTAGTGCTGCTGAAAATTCTCCGCTCCAATAAGGCAACTTGTCGGCGGGCGGCCGGCTCACGACGGATCATTTACCGACAGGGTTAACGTCGGTGATGCGCCCCACACATGCCGAGAATGCTGCCGCTCACGTCCGTCCGGCGGTGAAAATGGAGGCGCTACACTTCCTAAATGACCCCCGCCAGCCGTAGCGCCACGCCCGCCGCGCAGCTGCCCGCCAGCACCGTCAGCATCCCGAGCTTGAACCGGAAGATGGCGGTCGCCGCCGCGATCGCCAGCAGCAGCGCCGGGATATCGACGCTGGTCAGCACCGGCCGGTCGAACGCGAACGGGAAGGCGTGCACCGGCGCGGTCTCGCGGAACAGGGTGTGCAGCGCGAACCAGATCGAGAGGTTGAGGATCACGCCGACGACCGCGGCGGTGATCGCGCTGAGCGCGCCGGCAAGGCCTGTGTTGCCGCGTAGCCGCTCGATGTAGGGGGCGCCGACGAAGATCCAGAGGAAGCAGGGCGTGAAGGTGACCCAGGTTGCGAGCAGGCCGCCGAAGGTTGCCGCGACCATCGGCGACAGTCCGCCCGGATCGCGATAGGCCGCCATGAAGCCCACGAACTGCAGCACCATGATCAGCGGGCCCGGCGTGGTCTCGGCCATGCCGAGGCCGTCGAGCATCTCGTGCGGCTTCAGCCAGTGATAATGCTCGACCGCCTGCTGGGCGACATAGGCCAGCACCGCATAGGCGCCGCCGAAGGTGACCAGCGCCATCTTCGAGAAGAACAGCGCGATCTGGCTGAACACGTTGGCCTGTCCCAGCGCTGCGAGCAGCGCGATCACGGGCACCAGCCAGAGCGCGAGCCACAGCGCGCCCACGCGGATCGCGCGGCCGGTGTCGGGTTTGACGTGATCGGGCACGGCCTCGCCGAGCATGCTGTCGATCGCGGCGCTGCTGCCGCCGGGACCGTGACCGGCCGGGGCAAATTCCGGACGGCCTTGCCTTGCGCCGATATATCCGATCACGCCGGCGGCGATGATGATGATCGGGAAGGGGACGGCGAAGAAGAAGATCGCGACGAAGGCGATCGCAGCGAGCGCGATCATGATGCGGTTCTTCAGCGCGCGCTTGCCGACGCGCACCACGGCCTCGACGACGATGGCGAGCACGGCGGCCTTGAGGCCGAAGAACAGTGCCTCGACGAAGCTGACATTGCCGAAAGCCGCGTAGATGTAGCTCAGGGCCATGATGGCGATGATGCCGGGCAGGACGAACAGCCCGCCCGCCATCAGGCCGCCGGCGGTCCGATGCATCAGCCAGCCGACATAGGTCGCAAGCTGCTGCGCCTCCGGTCCCGGCAGCAGCATGCAGTAGTTCAGCGCATGCAGGAAACGGCCCTCGGAGATCCACTTCTTCTCCTCGACCAGGATGCGGTGCATCACCGCGATCTGGCCCGCGGGCCCGCCAAAGCTCAGGCAGGCGACGCGAAGCCAGACGCGGAAGGCCTCGTTGAAGCTGATGCCGTGACCGGCATCAGCTCCCGTTTGAAGGCTGCGAATATCCATTACGCCTTCACCTTGTTGGTCGGCCAGTTGTGGGTCTCGGTGGTGGCGTCGCGGCACCAGCGGTAGAAGGCATCGTAGAGCAGCATGCCGGCCTCGAGCTGCTCGAGATCGTCATCGTACATCCGCGACAGCCCGAGCGAGGCCGCGAGCAGGCCCGGTGCCTCCGGCGCCAGATCCGGCCGCGCGGTGTCGGCGCCGCGCACCAGCGTCGCGAGCCGGAGCAGGGCCGGCGTCGCAATCCCGAACTCCTCGATCATGACGTCGAAGGTGCAGAGCTCGCCGCGGTGGCTCCAGAACACGTTCTCGATGTCGAAGGGGGCTGCGCCAAAGCGCTCGCCAACGGCGACCACCTCGGACGGCGCCACGTAGAGGAACACCGCGTTGGGATCGACGAAGCGGCGGATCAGCCAGGGGCAGGCGATACGGTCGATCTTCGGCCGCGCCCGCGTGACCCAGACGGTGCGCCCCTGCGCGTCGCGCGGCGGCAGCTTCCGGGTGTCGAGGAGCGGCAGCTTGGCCGCCTTCCAGCCCTCGAAGCCGCCCTCCAGCGTCTCGGCCTCCACGCCGAGCTGGCGGAGCCAGGCCGCCGTGCCCTGCGCGAGCTTCTCACCGCGGAAGCACGAGACGACGGCCCGGCGGCCGGCGAACTCGCCGCCCCAGTCCGTCACGTTCTCGTGGCTGCGCCTGATGGAGCCGGGGATCAGCCGCCGGTCGGCGGCAAAATCCTCCTCCGTGCGGACGTCGATCAGGACAGGTGCATTGGCCGTGCCGATCAGGCGCGCCAATTTATCGGATGATATGGTCGTGAAAGTAGACATGTTGAGCGTCCTCGTAGGAACTAAACGGGACGCGATACTTGGGCATGTCGCCTCGTGGGGAGATCGCTCAAATCCCCATGGGCTGATTACAGCTAAACTAAGCGGAACTGTCAATCCGCGGGACGTTTGGGCCTTAGAAAATCGGCGGCCGCGGGTCTATAGTGTCCTCGAGACCTGAATCTTCTGGAGAATTCGATGCATTCCCACTCCATTGAACAGTGGACCCATGATCACGCCTTCCTCGGCGAGAAGCACGACGAGAACGAGCGGCGCACCTGGCTCGTGGTCGTGCTGACGCTGGTCATGATGGTCGGCGAGATCGTGGCCGGCTCGCTGTTCGGCTCGATGGCGCTTCTGGCCGATGGCTGGCACATGGGAACGCATGCGGCCGCGCTCGGCATTGCCGCCTTCGCCTACCGCTTCGCGCGCCGGCATCTGGGCAATGCGCATTTCACCTTCGGCACCGGCAAGTTCGGCGATCTCGCCGCCTTCTCCAGCGCGATCATCCTTGGCCTGATCGCGGTCGAGATCGCCTATGAGAGCGTGCTGCGGCTGATCACGCCGGTACCGATCGTCTACGGCGAGGCAATCGCGGTGGCCGCGCTGGGGCTGTGCGTCAACCTCGCCAGCGCGTGGCTGCTGCGCGATAGCCACGACCATCATCATCACGGCCACGATCATGGCCACAGCAATGCGCATCACGATGACGACGATCATGACCACGACCATGATCACCACCACCATCATCACGACAACAACCTTCGCGCGGCTTACGTCCACGTCATGGCGGACGCAGCGACCTCGGTGCTGGCGATCGGCGCCCTTGTGGTCGCGATGTATTCGGGCTGGGTCTGGGCCGACCCGGCCGTGGGCCTGATCGGCAGCGCCGTGATCGCAAGCTGGGCGTTCGGCCTGATCAAGTCGTCGGGCGCGGTCCTGCTCGACGTCCGCGCCGACGAGACGCTGGAGCGGGTGATCCGGGCCCGCATGGAGGTCGGCGAGGATCGTGTCACCGATCTGCATCTGTGGCAGGTCGGCCCCGGTCATTGCGCCGTGCTGGTGTCCGTAGTGTCGGACAAGCCGAAGCAGCCAGCCGTCTACAAGAAGCGGCTCGCCGGGCTGAAGGGCCTCAGCCACGTCACAGTCGAAGTCGAGACCTGTCCGCACTGATGTGATCGGCGGATGCGGAATTCTGTGGCGCGGCCGGGGTTGATCCCCGGTCGCAGCTTCCCAAACGCTTGCCAAGGAGGACCAGGGATGATGCCCAGGATCAAGCTTGCTTTCGCCGTCGCTCTCGCCTTGTCCAGTCATGCCGCGATGGCGCAGTCGGAGAGGAGCGGCGTCGAAAGGCTCTACGTCCTCAATTGCGGCGAGGGCACTGCCGGCGACATCTCGCGTTGGACGCCCGGCATCAACGAGGGCAAGACGATGGACTTCGTCGACAGCTGTTACCTCGTCAAGCACGCCAAGGGCTGGTTCCTGTGGGACACCGGGATCGCGGACTCCGTCGCGGCCATGCCCAATGGTCTTACGCCCGCCGATCCCAAGGCCGTGACCTGGCGGCGGCCGAAGACGCTGGCCGCCCAGCTCGACCAGCTCGGTGTCAAGCCCGACGACATCAAGGCCATGGCCGTCTCGCATACGCACCCGGACCATTCCGGCAATGTCGAGCTGTTCCCGCAGGCCACGCTCTACGTGCAGAAGGCCGAATATGACTGGCCCGGGGCCAACAACGAGCCGCGCTTCAAGCCCTCGCACCCGGTCGAGCAACTCGCGGGCGACAAGGATGTGTTCGGCGACGGCAGCGTAACCATCCTGTCGACGCCCGGCCACACGCCGGGGCACCAGTCGCTGCTGGTGAAGCTGCCCAAGACCGGCGCGGTGGTCCTCTCCGGCGACGCCGTGCACTTCAAAGACAATTGGGACAACCGCCGCGTGCCCAGCATGAACGTCAGCAAGGACCAGACCGCGGCCTCGATGCAGAAGATCGCCGACACCCTTGCCAAGGAGAAAGCGCAGCTCTGGATCAACCACGACAAGGCCCAGCGCGACAGCCAGAAGATGGCGCCGGAGTTTTACGACTAGCTTCGCGCAAGCCCCTGTTGCCACACCGATGGCAGCAGGGATGTGCTAGCCGCCCGCATAAGCTCCGGCATAGGAGACGGTCGTGGGGGAGTGGCTCGGGGTTGCGATCGCGCTTGTCTCGAGCAGCATCGGCGGCACCGCCGCGGCGATCACGCGCTATCTCGTCGCCGGCGCCGATCCGGTCCTGCTCGCGACCCTGCGCTGGGGGATCGGCTTCCTCTGCCTGCTGCCATGCGCGCTGTTGCTCGGTGTGCGTTGGCCACAGCGCTCCGACTGGCCGGCTGTGGCGCTGCTCGGCATCTGCTTCTTCGGCATTTTCTTCATTCTCTACAATATCGCGGTGTCCTACACGACCGCGGCGCGCGCCAGCCTCGCGCTGGCGACGCTGCCGTTGCACACCATGGTGGTCGGCGCGATCCTCGGCGTGGAGCGGCTGACCGCGCGCAAGATCATGGGTGTGGGCATCGCCGTGCTCGGCGTGGCGGCGGCGCTCGCCGCGGGCCTGGCGCAAAGTCCGCCGGGAGCGTGGCGCGGTGAGCTGATCATGACCGCGGCTGTGTTCTGCATGGCGTTCTACAACGTCTTGTCGCGACCGCTGATGCAGCGCTCGAGCGCGCTCGGCTTCCTCACGGTCGGCATGGGCGCGGGCGCCGTGGTGCTGGTGCTCGCAGGTCTCGTGAAGGGTAGCTTTGCGGCGCTCGATCATTTCACCACGGCGCAGTGGATCGCGGGCATCTATCTCGGCGCCGGCGGCGGCGCGCTCGCCTTCATCCTCTGGGTCATGGCGCTGGCGCGGGCGACACCGACCCGCGTCGCCAACACGATGACGGTCAATCCGATCGCCGCCACGTTGCTGGCCGCGCTGCTGATCGGCGAGCCGATCACGGCGAACCTTCTGATCGGGCTCGTCGCGGTCTTCGCCGGCATCTGGATCGCGACCGGCGAGACGAAGCCGGCCTAGCTCTTCGGCACCGTGGCCGCCGGCGGGCTCGCCTCCGGCGTCTTCTTCGGCTTCAGCGAGCCGGCATAGAACGAGACCAGCCACACCAGCAGGAGGGCGAGGAGATAGACGCCCCAGGCCTGCGGCGGCGTGGTCGCCCAGCGCAAAAGGCCCTTGAAGGAGCGGGGCGGAGTGTTGTCGTCGGTCATGGCCCGCTTGTGCGCGAAAGCGGCGATGCGGTCAATCCGGCCGCCGCTCGGCGCGGATCAGGAAAAGCGCCGCCAGCGCCGAGAGGCTGAGCGCGGATGAGACGATCAGCACCTTGGCGCCCATGACGTCGATCAGCAGGCCGAAGACCAGCGGCGCCACCGCCTGCGCCATCCGCGCCGGCGCGCCGATGATGCCGAGGCGATAGCCGAAATCCTTCGGGCCGAAGATCGACAGCGGCAGCGTCCCGCGGGCGATCGTCAGGATGCCGTTGCCCGAGCCGTGGAACAGCGCAAAGGCGCTCGCGGCGGCACCGCCAAAGATGGCGACGACGGCAGCGCCGATCGGATGGGTGAGCGAGGCGAGCCGTGTCGACCATAAGGGATGAAAGCGGCTCAGAACGCCGGCTTCGAGGATGCGTGCCGCCACTTGCGCCGGGCCGATCAGCGCGCCGGCCGCGATCGCCTCGACATGCGTCGCGCCCGTGGCCTCGACGATGCGCGGGAAATGCACCGCCATCGCGCCGGTGACGGTCCAGACCGCGGCGAAGACGAAGGCGAGCAGGATCATGGTGCGGTCGAGCGGCAGATGTGGCTTCTCGGCCGTCGCCGCCGCCTGTCTTGCGCCCTTGATCGCGGGCAGCATGAAGAAGTTGAGCGGCAGGCCGATGAGGATGTTGGCGGCGGCCCAGGCAAAACAGGTCTCGCGCCAGCCGATATGGGCAAGGCCCCAGGCGGTGAGCGGCCAGCCGACAGTGGAGGCAAAGCCCGCCATCAGCGTGATGCCCGTGATGGGCCTGCGCGCCTCGGTGCCGTAAATGCGGCCGAGCGCGGCGAAGGCGGCGTCGTAGAGGCCCATCGCCATGCCGATGCCGAGCACGAGCCAGGCGATCGCCATCACCAGAACGGATTGCGACAACCCAAGGAGTACGAGGCCGGCGGCGATGGTCAGGTTGGAGGCCGACAGCACCTGCCGTCCGCCGACGAGATCGATCTGCCTCCCGATGCGCGGGCCGAGCATCGCCGAGATCACCAGCGAGGCCGAGAAGGCGCCGAAGATCCAGTTGGAGGAGACGCCGAGGTCGCGCGCCATGGGGTCGGCGAGCAGGGCCGGCAGATAATAGCTGGAGGCCCAGGCCAGGGTCTGCGTGGTGCCGAGCGCCAGGATGATCGGAAGCTGGCGCTGGCTCATATTCCGGTATGTCTGATCGGCGGGGTCATCGGCCGCATTTGCAGCCCGCGGCGAGGGTGCGTCAACAGCGCCTGCGGCATATTCGACCTGCTGCGGGCGGGAGACTCATTGCACGCGCTCCGTGCGCGGCCTTTCGTTCGTCACGAATGCACGCCATAATGGCGTATGCAATTGACCTCGCGCCTCGCGCTGATGAACTGGCTGACCGGCCAGGGGCTCACGGGCCTGCCCGAAAACGAACTGCTCCGCGGGTTCTGCGAACGCTGCCGCGCCGAAGGGCTGGAACTCTCGCGCGGACTCGTCGTCATCGACACGCTGCATCCGATCTATGAGGGCCGCGGCTTCCGCTGGAGCGACCGTCCCAGCAACGAGAGCGACGCCTTCGAATACGGCTCGACCGCCGAGGGCGACGCGGCCAAGAGCTGGCGCCGTTCGGTGTTCTTCCACATGCTCGAGCACGGCCACGACGAGATGGTGATCGATCTCGCCGATGCGCCGTCGCTGGATTTCTCGCAGATCGGCGATCTCGCCGACAAGGGCCACAAGCACTATCTCGCCTTCGTGCACCGCTTCGGCGAGAACGGCGCGCTCGGCCTGATGGACTGCCTGTATTCCTGCTGGACCACACGCCGCCCCGAAGGCTTTGGCGAAGACGGGCTCGAGGCGCTGCGCGATCTGGTGCCGGTCTTGGGACTTGCGATCAAGTCGGCGCAGCAGGTCGATATCGCGCGCACGCTCGGCCGCGTCTATCTCGGCCGCGACGCCTCCGAGCAGGTGCTGCGCGGACGCATCTCGCGCGGCGTCACCGAGCGCATCAACGCCGTGCTCTGGTATTCGGATTTGCGCGGCTCGACCGGGATCAGCGAGAGCATCGGCCCCGACGAGATCATCCCGTTCCTCAACGATTATGCGCAGGCGGTGATCGATGCGATCCACGACGCCGGCGGCGACGTCTTGAAGCTGATCGGTGACGGTGTGCTCGCGATGTTCACCGGCGACGACATGGCAGCTGCGCGCCGCGCCGCGCTCCGCGCCGAGCATCTGTCCCGCCAGAACGTCGCGGCGCTGAACGCGCGCCGGGCGGCCGACGGCCGTCCCACCACGTCCGCCTATATCGGCCTGCATGTCGGCGAGGTCTTCTACGGCAATATCGGCAGCGAGGACCGGCTCGATTTCACGGTGGTGGGCCCGACGGTGAACGAGGTCAGCCGCATCGCCTCGATGAGCCGCTCGGTCGATCGCGAGCTCTTGGCATCAGCGGAGTTCTACAAGGGCCTGGATGCCGCCGGCCGGCGCTATCTCGTCTCCACCGGCCGCTACGCGCTGCGCGGCATCGGCCGCGCGCAGGACCTCTACACCCTCGATCCCGAGGTCGATGCCAGCGAGCCGGTGACGGGGAGCTATGAGCGGTATCTGGCGGGGTAGGCGCAACGTCGTCCCGGCCTAGTGCGCAATTGCGCACGGGGGCCGGGACCCATACCGCGTGATCTATCGATCGCGAACGGCGCTAGTCCCAACAAACACTTTGTAACTAAGAGTCTCCGCCAAACTACTCTTTGTGGTTATGGGTCCCGGCCTTCGCCGGGACGACGATGGAGTTTTGTTGCTCCTCTTTCGAGAGATCGGCTAACACCCCACCGCCACCTCATCTCCCACCATGTCCGGCTGCCGGTCGAGTGCTGCTGCCGGGGACAGCAGGATCACCAGCGCCTGCGCGCCGAACACGGCTGCGGCGAGATAGAGGCAGGCTTCGGCGCTCCAGAAGCCGCCGACGATCGCACCCAGTGCCGAGCCGAGCGGGCGGGCGCCGTAGCTCATGATGTTGATGGCGGAGACGCGGCCGAGCAGGCGCGGCGGCGTCACCGACTGGCGCAGCGTCGTCGTCGAGATCACCCACAGGATCGGCCCGACGCCGAGCAGGAAGAAGCTCAAGCCCGCAAGCCAGGGCGAGGGGACCAGCACCGTCAGCGCCATCACGACCGAGGCGACGAAGCCCGTGACCGGACCGAGGCCGACAACCGTGCCGAAGGCGATGCGCTGCATTACGCGTGTGGCGAGGAGCGCGCCGATCACCATGCCGACGCCGTACATCGTCAGCACCGTGCCGACGCCGGCGGCGGTCAGGCCGAGATGGCGCACGGCGTAGGGCACGAACACCGCGATCTGCAGGAACCAGCCGGTGTTGAAGATGAACTGGGTGATGAACACCGGCCGCAGTAGCGGATGGTGAAACACGAACGCCGCGCCTTCGCGGATCTCCTGGAACGGATGGCGCCGTGGCATCGGCGCGCGGGCGGGCTCGTAGATCCCGGAGAGCAGCACCACCGCGATGGCCGAGAGTGCCGCGGCAAAGCCGAAGGCGAGACTCGCCCCCCACCAGCCGACCAGTGCGCCGCCGAGCGCAGGCCCACTTGCAAAGGCGATGGTGCGCGCAAGCTCGATCCGCGCATTCGCTGCTGGCAACAGGTCCGCGCTCACCAGCGAAGGCACCAGCGCCGGCGCTGCGACACTGTAGACGACGGTGCCGCACACGGCGGCGAAGCCGAGCAGCGACAGCAGTGACAGATTGAGCGCGCCGAGCACGAGCAGCAGCACGATGGCCGCGAGTGCCGCCGCCCGCAGCGCCTCGGCGCCCGCCATCAGCGTGCGGCGGGAGATGCGGTCGGCGAGCAGGCCGGCCGGAATGGCGAACAGCACGAAGGGCAGGGTCAAGGCGGTCTGCAGCACGCCGGTCTGGCCTTCGGCGACCCCGAGCGTCAGCACGGCGACGATCGGAGCGGCGGCCAGCGCGATCTGCTCGGCGGACTGCGCCGCGAGATTGGACCAGGCGAGGCGGCTGAAGGTGTCAGGGAGGCGCGGCGAATTTGACATGGCTCATTTCCTGCAAAGTCGGATTGGCGCCAGTATCCGCTTCCGGGCCCGGCCAAACCCACCCGGTTTCCGACAGGCGGGGCAAAACGCGGCCGCACCGGGAGCTGATGCGGCTAGATGCAGTTGCAAATGAGTTGCAATAAGCGCCGACTTCGGTATTCTGACCGCATGGATGCCCGCTCCCCTGATTTGACCCCCAATGCCGCCGGCTGGCGCGCTGACGCGCCAGCCACCAAGAGCCTCGCCGAAGTGAACGCCACGGTCGCCATTCCGGCCGCGGGCCGCTGGTGGCGGCGGCTGCTCGCCTTTGTCGGTCCCGGCTACCTCGTTTCGGTCGGCTACATGGACCCCGGCAACTGGGCAACCGACCTCGCCGGCGGCTCGAAGTTCGGCTACACGCTGCTGTCCGTCATCCTGCTCTCGAATTTGATGGCGATCCTGCTGCAGTCGCTGGCGGCTCGGCTCGGCATCGTCACCGACCGCGATCTCGCGCAGGCCTGCCGCGCCACCTATTCGCCGGCGGTGAACTTCCTGCTCTGGCTGGCCTGCGAGGCCGCGATCATCGCCTGCGATCTCGCCGAGGTGATCGGCACCGCGATCGCGCTGAAACTCCTGTTCGGCATTCCCTTGATCGGCGGTGCATTGCTCGCCGCGCTCGATGCATTCCTGCTTCTCATCCTGATGAACCGTGGCTTCCGTTTCCTGGAGGCCTTCGTCATCGCGCTGCTCGCGGTGATCGCGGCCTGCTTCGTGGTCCAGATCGCGGCTGCGGCTCCGCCGGTCGCGGAGGTCCTGCACGGCTTTGTGCCGAAGAGCGAGATCTTCACCAATCCGGAGATGCTCTACATCGCGATCGGCATCATCGGTGCCACCGTGATGCCGCATAATCTCTATCTGCACTCCTCGATCGTGCAGACGCGCGCCTATCAGCGTAACGACGAGGGCCGCCGCGAAGCGATCAAATGGGCGACGACGGACTCCACCATCGCCCTGATGCTGGCGCTGTTCATCAACGCCGCAATTCTCGTCGTGGCAGCCGCGACCTTCCACGGAAGCGGCCATTCCGACGTCGCCGAGATCGGCCAGGCCTTTGAGCTGCTGTCGCCGCTGCTCGGCCTCGGCGTTGCCTCGACGCTGTTCGCGGTGGCGCTGCTCGCCTCGGGCCTCAACTCGACGGTGACCGCGACGCTCGCCGGCCAGATCGTGATGGAAGGTTTTCTCGATCTGCGCCTGCCGAGCTGGGCGCGCCGCCTGCTGACGCGCGGCATCGCGATCATTCCGGTGATCATCGTCACGGCGATCTATGGCGAACGCGGCACGGCGGATTTGCTGGTGTTCAGCCAGGTCGTGCTCTCGATGCAGCTGCCCTTCGCCGTCATCCCGCTCGTGCGCTTCGTCTCCGACCGCCGCAAGATGGGCCAGTTCGCGATCCCGGTGTCCGTCGCTGCGATCGCTTGGATCGTCGCGGGCGTGATCGTGATTTTGAACGTGAAGCTGCTGGCGGATACGTTGTTCGGGTGATGTTGCCACCGCGTAGCTGTCATCGCCCGGTTTAACCGGGCGATCCAGTATTCCAGAGGCCGTTGTGATTGAGCCGAGAAGCCGCGGCGTACTGGATGCCCCGGTCAAGCCGGGGCATGACAGAAAGCTAATCCTGCGGCTCGGACGCCGTATCCCCCTGCGCGTCGATGCGGAGCCAGCCTGACGGGGCAAGGCGCTGCTGCGGCAGGAAGCGGGCCTTGTAGTCCATCTTCTTGGAGCCCTCGATCCAGTAGCCGAGATAGACGTAAGGCAGGCCCTGACGCCGCGCGCGGGCGATGTGGTCGAGGATCATGAAGGTGCCCATCGACCGGCTGACCTGGCTCGGCTCGAAGAACGAATAGACCATCGACAGGCCGTCGCTGAGGACGTCCGTGAGCGCGACCGCAATCAGCTCCTCGCCGCGGCCGGTGACGCCGCTGTCGGGGCCGCGCTTGCGGTACTCGATGATACGGGTCTCGACATGGCTGTCCTCGACCATCATGGCGTAGTCGAGCACGGTCATGTCGGCCATGCCGCCATGGCGGTGGCGGGCGTCGAGATAGGCGCGGAACACCGAATATTGCTCGGAGGTCGGCACCGCGCTGCGCTGCTCGCCGATGATGTCGGCGTTGCGCGCCATCACCTTGCGGAAGTTGCGGGAGGGGCGGAACTCGTTGGCGATGACCCGGACCGAGACGCAGGCGCGGCACTGATCGCAGGCCGGCCGGTAGGCGATCGACTGGCTGCGGCGGAAGCCGCCATGGGTCAGGAGGTCGTTGAGGTCGCCGGCGCGGTCACCCACGAGGTGCGTAAACACCTTGCGCTCATGCCGGCCCGGCAAATACGGGCAGGGCGAGGGCGCCGTGAGGTAAAACTGGGGGGTGTCGCGCGAGTGCTGGGTCAAGGGACGTCGTGGGCCTCCGAAGTGGACATCAGCATCGCGCTACGGAAGCTCTCGGTCAATTGGTCTGCTCGGCAGGTCAGATGCGTCAGCTTAGTCGGTCCTGGTTGATAGGTTCTTGATCGCCGGGTTCTCAGTAGGTCCTTGCGCCTTGCGGGACGGGCGCACGCACGGAGTTGTTGATCACGACCGTTCCCAGCACGAAATCGTGCAGCAGGCGCCGGCGGCCGTTGAACGGGCCGACCAGCACCACGAAGGGCGACAGGAACGACACCGTCACCCAGAACAGCACGGCATGGGTGGCGCCGAGCACGAAATAGCCGGGCGCGCCGTACCAGGTGCGCAGCTCCAGGTCCATGACCCGCATGCCGATCGTCGCGGAAGAGGCACCGCCGATGCACGCGCCGTAGTAGACGATGGCCCAGATCACGGAGGCCGGCCAGGCCAGCCAGAACAACGCCCAACCGATGCCGAGCGTGACCACGCCGAACAGCGCGATGAAGATGTATCCGAGGATCACCGGCACCGAGATTACGACCATGTCGATCAGGAAGGCGAACACCCGCCGCGTTGCGACGCCGCGGAACAGTTCCGGGTGGAGATAGGGATCGTACGCATGCGGTTGCACCCCGCCGTCGTTGCGCCAGGCGCCTGAATTACCCGAGTCGTACGACATGGTCCGTTCTCCCAGCGAAGCCGCTTCGCAGGACATGGGAACAGGCCATCCCCGTGCCAAGGGCGCGCGGGCGTCAGCAAGCCGAAATATTCCGGCGATTCGGGGGCGGTGGCAGGCAATGCTAGCGCCCCCCCGGATGTCGTCCCGGCGAAGGCCGGGACCCATACCCACAGGGAGCAGTTTGGCGAAGACCGGCAGCGATCCTTCGTCGGTACTAACGCCGCGCGCTATCGCTAGATCACGCGGTATGGGTCCCGGCCTTCGCCGGGACGACGCCGGAGAGGCCGTGTGCGCTTATCCTTGGCTCCGCAGCTTCTCCGCCGCCTTCGGCGCAAAATAGCTCAGCACGCCGTCGGCGCCGGCGCGCTTGAAGGCGAGCAGGCTCTCCATCATCGCACGGTCGCCGTCGAGCCAGCCGTTGTTCGCGGCGGCCGCGATCATCGCGTATTCGCCGGAGACCTGGTAGGCGAAGGTCGGCATCGCAAAGGTGTCCTTCACGCGGCGGACGACGTCGAGATAGGGCATGCCGGGCTTCACCATCACCATGTCGGCGCCCTCGGCGATGTCGAGCTCGACCTCGCGCAGCGCTTCATCGGTGTTGGCGCTGTCCATCTGGTAGGTGCGCTTGTCGCCGGTGAGCGTCTTGGCCGAGCCGATGGCGTCGCGGAACGGGCCGTAGAAGGCGGAGGCGTATTTGGCCGCATAGGCCATGATCTGCACGTCGAGCAGGCCAGCGCGGTCCAGCCCCTCGCGGATCGCGGCGACGCGGCCGTCCATCATGTCGGAGGGGGCGATGATGTCGCAGCCGGCTTCGGCCTGCACCAAGGCCTGACGCACCAGCACGGCCACCGTCTCGTCGTTCAAAATCTTGCCATCGGAGATCAGGCCGTCATGGCCGTGGCTGGTGAAGGGATCGAGCGCGACGTCGCAGAGGATGCCGATCTCCGGAAACTCCTTCTTGATCGCGCGTACGGCCTGGCAGACCAGGTTGTTCGGATTGGTGGCTTCCGAACCCTCTTCGTCGCGCAAGGAGGGATCGGTGTAGGGAAACAACGCGATGCAGGGGATGGTGAGCTTCATCGCGCGTTCGGCCTCGCGCACGGCCTGGTCGACGCTGAGGCGGTCGACGCCCGGCATCGAGGCGACCTGCTCACGCTTGTTGTTGCCATCGATCAGGAATAGCGGCCAGATCAGATCGTCCGTGGTGAGGACGTTCTCGCGCACCATCCGCCGGGCCCATTCGGCCTTGCGGTTGCGGCGCGGGCGGACGGTCAGATCGAGGGCAGGGGAGGCTGCTCCGCCATCCCGGCGCGAAACCTCGCGCAATTCGATCGGACGCCCGTATTTGATCGCCATCATTCTTCCTCCGGCTGGAATTATTCTTATACCAGCTCGCATGGTTCCCGTCACCGCGGCTTGACCTGCCGCAAGGGATGGCAGCCGATTGATTTTGCGGGCCGAAGCAGCCAGAAGGGGCCCATGTCCGAGATCTCCACCCGCGAAGCGGCCCGTGACAGCGCCAGGGACGCTGCCCGAGACAATGCCAGAGAGAGCGCGCTCTCGGTGGCGGCGATCTCGTCGGAGCGGCCCGAGTCTGATGACAATGTCTGGACGCGGCGGCTAGTGCTGTTCCTGCGGGTGATGGCGCTGCTCTCGATCCTCAAGGGCCTCTATCACTGGGCGCAGGTGACCGGCTTCGTCGGCGGTGAGGACGAGGCGTTCGAGAACCAGGCGATGGCCTGGCAGGCCGCGACCGTCTACTTCGCCGTGATCGAGCTCGTCGCCGCCGTTGGCCTGTGGCTTGCCACGCCCTGGGGCGCGGTGGTGTGGCTGACCACCGTGGTGTCGATGGCGGTGATCGAGCTGATGTTCCCGGGAATCTACGGCGGCAGCCTGGTCGTGGTCGGCGTCGAGGTCTTCATGCTCGCCGCGTATCTGGCGCTCGCCTGGATGGCCGCGCGCGAACGGCCGCCGTAGGCGACGTGCGTCGCTCGACAATGCTCTCGTGCCCCGGACGCAATGCAGCGCGCCCCTGGCGATGCGAAGCATCGTCCAGTGCGGCGTGATGCGTTGCAGAGCCGGGGTCCACTTATCCGCTTGTCCGCAATCTCGCTTTGAAACATCTGGGTCCCGGCTCTGCGCTTCGCTTGTCCGGGACACGAGAGCGGAGCTTGCGCAGTTGTGCGCGATTGGTTGACCGCTGGTTGCCTCAAATTTGCAGTAAGTTTTCACTAACCAGCGTGTTCCGCCACAGCTGTTACGCGCCCGTTTCGAAACGGGGCGGGGCTGTTCTGGAATGCGACAGTGGCGGCGGACGGAGGGTGAACAGGACCTTGCGAAGGTCAACAGAGGGTTGCGAAAAGTCCTTGTGGGACAGGCTTAATCCGCAATTCACTGTCTTAAATTCATGATCTCTTTATTCTCTTATTTAAGCCGATCTTCAAACGAGCCCCTTAAGTTGCACCTATCGGACGGGACACAAGTTTCGTCGAATAAGTGTCGATAAAAACGACAACAGGGGAAGTGTCATGATGAAAGCCGTCGCAACTGCGGCAGATACCGCAGAGCGCGTCTCCGGCCAGCAGGGTTCGGTGCAGTCGCTCTATCTGGAAGCTTTGACTCTGGTGGAGCGGCTGCATCGCCGGCTCCTCGACGTCATCAAGGACGAGTTCGATCGTCGCGGTCGCGCCGACATCAACTCGGTGCAGGCGCTGCTGCTCTACAACATCGGCGACAAGGAGCTGACCGCCGGCGAGCTGCGCACGCGCGGCTACTATCTCGGCTCCAACGTCTCCTACAATCTGAAGAAGCTCGTCGAGCTCGGCTTCCTCGATCATCAGCGCTCGCGCGTTGATCGCCGCTCGGTGCGCATCCGCCTGACCCCGCAGGGCCAGGAAGTCCGCCGCATCGTCGACGCGCTCTATCAGAAGCACGTCAAGACGGTCGAGCAGGTCGGCGGCATCTCGGGCGAGGAGTTCTCGACCCTCAACAAGTCGCTGCACCGTCTCGAGCGGTTCTGGACCGACCAGATCCTGTACCGCCTCTGAGTTCCAAGGGATCAAGGCCAAGCCGGCCCGGCAACAAGACCGGCAGGCCTCCCGAACGTGCCTGACTTCCCCAAGCGCATCGGCCCGGCTTCGCCCGGTCCGGTGCGTTTTGCCATTTCGCAACTGCGAAAAAATGTCCGATCGGGGCGGAACCAGAGCCCGGCATCGCGGTTAGTCCTCTGGATCGGAGGATGCAATGGCGGGCGGGCGCGGGTTGCAGGCAATGAACGTCGAGCTCGTGAGCGATGCCTACGCGATCGCCGCGAACTACCTCCGCCGCTCCGGTGCAATCTCCGACACGCTCGTCACCAACGAACGCCTGCTCGAGATCATCATCAAGCTGATCCAGCACGGCGAATTCAACAAGATCAGGCTCGCCAACAAGGCGATCACGCGGTTCGAGACGCAATCCGAGGTCCGCGCGGTTGCCTGATCAAGATTCCCAAGACTTGAGAGAACCAGAGGGTGCAATGGAAGCTGCCATCGACCGCATCATGCAGACCTATGACCTGCTCGCCAACCGCACCGCTGCGGCCAGCGAGGAGGCACGGGCCAAGGTCACGAACTACCTCAATACCCTGGTAGAAGCGGGCGAGAAGGACCCGCACAGGTTGACGGTCTGCGGCCTGACCTATCTCCGCCAGCTCGACGGTAGCGTGGACCCGGTGAAGGCGGGGTATACCGGCTTGTAAGAGGGGGCCGGATCGCAACAGCCGAATTGGCGGCAGCCCTATTTGAACTCAACCTTTTCGGTCCTCGATCCGGGAGGACCGAACCTCTTGACGGCGTATCCCCCTTTTAGAGCCGGCCAGCTGCTCAAGATCGGGAAGATTGCTTCGAAGCGTGCATTTGCATCCGGGCCGTACATAAACAGCTGGCATTCGCCGCCCCCAAACTCGTCGCCGTCAAATTCGCCGACTTCATGCAAAATGATTGCGTCGTGCAGCCTGTCGGAGACGCTGTGAATTGAAGTGCGTTCCTCGGCTGTTCCAAGACCGGGGCCCGACAGGGGGACATGCACCTTCACGCATTGTTCGATCTTGCCTGACATTTCACCTCCAGCATGTGGCCAATTCGTACCCTATAATGCCTGGATCCTCATAAGAACCGGCGGCCTACTGGGTGTCTTTATATTTTTATACAATCTAAAATAGAAATGGGTCGCATTTTTACGGTGATCGGGATTCCCGGGACAGGCCCGAATTCCGCGATTCCCACCATATCTTGCATAAATATCAGGCCCGACCCGCAAATGCTTGGCCGGGGGCGGGCGATGTGGTAGATCGCGCGTGCTTCCGATCGCCACACCAGACCCGCCCGTAGCCCGCCAAAAGGCTGCGGCGGTGGAGATATTCGCAAGATGACCCTCGCAAAAACCGCCTCCGCGCCCGATTCGTTTTTCACCGCCTCGCTCGAGCAGGCCGACCCGGAAATCGCCGCCGCCATCAAGGGCGAGCTCGGACGGCAGCGCCATGAGGTCGAGCTGATCGCCTCCGAGAACATCGTCAGCCGGGCCGTGCTGGAAGCGCAGGGTTCGGTGATGACCAACAAGTACGCGGAGGGTTATCCGGGCGCGCGCTATTACGGCGGTTGTGAGTGGGTCGACGTCGCCGAGAACCTCGCGATCGATCGCGCCAAGAAGCTGTTCGGCGCTGGCTTCGCCAACGTGCAGCCGAACTCCGGCAGCCAGATGAACCAGGCGGCGTTCCTGGCGCTGCTGCAGCCTGGCGACACCTTCATGGGCCTCGACCTCGCGGCCGGCGGCCATCTCACCCACGGTTCGCCCGTCAACATGAGCGGCAAGTGGTTCAAGGCCGCGCACTACACCGTGCGCCGCGAGGACCAGATCATCGACATGGACGCTGTCCAGAAGCAGGCTGAAGAGGTCAAGCCGAAACTGATCATCGCCGGCGGCTCGGCCTATTCGCGCGCCTGGGATTTCAAGCGTTTCCGCGAAATCGCCGACAGCGTCGGCGCGTATCTGCTCGTGGACATGGCGCACTTCGCGGGCCTCGTCGCCGGCGGCGTGCATGCTTCGCCGGTGCCGTATGCGCACGTCACCACGACGACGACGCACAAATCGCTGCGCGGTCCCCGCGGCGGCCTGATCCTCACAAATGACGAGACGCTCGCCAAGAAGCTCAACTCGGCGATCTTCCCGGGCCTGCAGGGCGGCCCCTTGATGCACGTGATTGCGGCGAAGGCGGTGGCTTTCGGCGAGGCGCTGCGGCCGGACTTCAAGGTCTATGCCAAGAACGTCGTCGAGAACGCCAAGGCGCTGGCCGAGGCGATGAAGAGCCACGGCTTCGATATCGTCTCCGGCGGCACCGACAACCATCTGATGCTGGTCGACCTCAGGCCGAAGGGCCTGAAGGGCAATGTCTCGGAGAAGGCGCTGGTCCGTGCGGCCATCACCTGCAACAAGAACGGTATCCCGTTCGATCCCGAGAAGCCCTTCGTCACCTCGGGTCTGCGTCTCGGCACGCCCGCCGCGACCACCCGCGGCTTTGGCGTTGCCGAATTCCAGCAGGTCGCCGGCATGATCGCCGAGGTCCTCAACGCGATCGCGCAGTCCTCCGATGGCAAGGCGCCGCTGGTGGAAGCTGCGATCAAGGAACGGGTCAAGGCGCTCACCGACCGGTTCCCGATCTATCAGTAAGGCTGGGTTCAACGGATGCGCTGCCCGAACTGCAATAGTCTCGATACGCAGGTAAAGGACTCGCGTCCGACCGAGGACTCGTCCGTGATCCGCAGGCGGCGCGTGTGCGTCGCCTGCAATTTCCGCTTCACCACCTTCGAGCGCGTGCAGCTGCGCGAGCTCACTGTCATCAAGCGCAACGGCCGCCGCGTGCCGTTCGATCGCGACAAGCTGATGCGCTCGGTACAGATTTCGCTGCGCAAGCGGCAGGTCGAGCCCGAGCGGGTGGAGAAGATGGTCTCCACCATCGTGCGCGAGCTCGAGACCGGGGGCGAGGCCGAGATCTCCTCCGAGGTGATCGGCGAGACCGTGATGGAGCATCTGCGCACGCTCGACGACGTCGCCTATGTGCGCTTCGCCTCGGTCTACCGCAATTTCCGCGAGGCCAAGGATTTCGCCGACGTGCTCGGCGAGCTCTCCGGTGAGGAGGAAGCGCGGCTCGCCGCGATCCGCAAATGATCTTCCGCATCCTGGAAGATCAGTTCGCGCAGAAGGCCCGCGAGGCCAAGAACGCGGATCGCCGCTTCATGGAGCTGGCACTTTCGCTGGGTAAGCGCGGGCAGGGGCGCACCTGGCCCAATCCGGCTGTGGGTGCCGTGATCGTCAAGGACGGTCTCATCGTCGGCCGCGGCTGGACGCAACCGGGCGGGCGTCCGCATGGCGAGCCCGAGGCGCTGCGGCGCGCAGGCGAGGCGGCACGCGGTGCCACGCTCTATGTCACGCTCGAGCCGTGCTCGCATTTCGGCAAGTCGCCGCCTTGCGCCGACGCGGTGATTGCAGCCGGCATCAAGCGCGTGGTAGCGGCGATCGAGGATCCCAATCCGGAAGTGGCGGGCCAGGGCCATGCGCGCCTGCGCGCCGCCGGCATCGCGGTGGATGTCGGTCTTTGCGCGGCGGAGGCTGCGTTCGACCACGCCGGGCATTTTCGCCGCATCCGTGACAAGCGCCCGCATGTGATCCTGAAGCTCGCTGTCTCGCCCGACGGCAAGATCGGTGCGGCCGGCGGCAAGCCAGTCGCGATCACGGGGGAGGCCGTGCGCGACCGTGTGCATCTCCTACGCGCGCAGAGCGACGCCATTCTGGTCGGCATCGGCACGGTGCTGGCCGACGATCCGCAGCTCAATTGCCGCCTGCCGGGCATGGAAGCGCGTTCTCCAATACGTGTCGTTCTCGACCAGAATCTGCGCATTCCGGCCTCGAGCCAGCTCGTGCGCTCCGCACGTGAGACACAGCTTTGGGTGATTGCTTCCGAGCTTGCGGAAGCGGCCGCCGCGACCCGCCTTGGCGCTGCCGGTGCGCAAATCATGCGGATGCCGCCGGGCAGTGCATCCGGATTCGATCTACCGGCCGTGCTGCATGCACTGGCGGAGAAGGGCATCACGCGGCTGATGGTCGAAGGCGGCAGCCGCGTTGCGGCTTCGTTCGTCGCGGCCGATCTCGTCGACGAGATCTGGCTGTTCCGCGGGGCGGAAGCGGTCGGCGAGGGCGGCGTCGATGCGCTCGATGCATTGCCCCTGTCGAAAATCACGCAGTCGCAGGCCTATAAGGTTCATGCTAGCGAGACATTCGACCACGATACTCTCACCGTCTACGAGCGCGCCTAACATGTTCACCGGCATTATCACCGATATCGGCGAGATCGTCAGCTTCACGCCAACGGCGCAGGGGCAACTGCACCGGCTGCGCATCGCCTGCCGCTACGATCAGACCACCATTGCCGACGGCGCCTCGATCGCCTGCAACGGCGTCTGCCTGACGGTGGTGGCCTCGGGCGTTGCCGACGGCAGGACGTGGTTCGATGTCGATGCCGCGGCCGAGACGCTGGCGCTGACGACGGCAAAGCACTGGAAGCTGGGGACGAAGCTCAATCTCGAGCGCGCGCTGAAGATCGGCGACGAGCTCGGCGGCCATATCGTCGCCGGCCACGCCGATGGCATCGCCACCATCGTCAGTCGCGAAGACCTGCCCGACATGGCGCGGTTCGTGCTCTCGACGACGCGCGAGCTGGCGCGCTTCATCGCCACCAAGGGCTCGATCACGCTCGACGGTGTCTCGCTGACGATCAATACGGTTGCAGATGTGACCTTTTCGGTGCTGATCATCCCGCACACGCTGACGGTCACGACGATCGGTGGCTGGAAGGCAGGCGCCGAGGTCAATATCGAGGTCGATCTGATGGCCCGCTACGCGGCGCGGCTGACGGAAATGAAGTGACCGGCGCAGCCGTCATTCCGGGATGGTCCGCAGGACCAGACCACAGGTGCGCAATTGCGCACCGGGGAATCTCGAGATTCCGGGTTCGATGCTTTGCATCGCTCCGGAATGACAGTTTCTAACTTGGCTTACGGACCTGCGGCGACTACATAGCGCCGACCCCTTTCGAAACGGATTGAACGATGGCAGACGCGCGGCGCGCACCCCTGAAGGACCAAACCGACATTTCCGGCGCACGTGCGCTGATTGTCGAGGCGCGGTTCTATGACGATCTCCAGGACGCGCTGCTGGATGGCGCGGTGGCCGAGTTGAAGGCGGCCGGTCTGACGCATGACGTCATTACGGTTCCCGGCGCGCTGGAGATCCCGGCGGCGGTGGCCATCGCGGTCGATGCCGCGGCGGCGAACGGCAAGCCCTATGACGCGGTGATCGCGCTTGGCTGCGTGATCCGCGGCGACACCATCCATTTCGAGATCGTCTCGCAGGAATCCTCGCGCGCGCTGATGGACCTCGCCGTGGCGCGAAAGCTGCCGCTCGGCAACGGCATTCTCACCGTCAACACCGAGGCGCAGGCCTGGGCGCGGGCGCGTGCCAGTGAGCTCAACAAGGGCGGCGATGCCGCGCGCGCGGCGCTTGCAATGCTGCGTATCAAACGCCGTCTGGCGCGGGCCTGAAGTCATGGCTGACAACACCAAGAAGCCGGCGGGGCTTGCGGAGAAGAAGGCGAACCGGCGCGGCGCGGCGCGGCTCGCGGCCGTCCAGGCGCTGTACCAAATGGACATTGCCGGCGCCGGCATCAACGACATCTTCGCCGAGTTCGAAAGCCACTGGCTCGGCAACGAGGTCGAGGGCGATACATATCTGCCGGCGGAAGCCGCCTTCTTCCGCGACGTCGTCTCCGGCGTCGTGCGTGACCAGAAGAAGCTCGACCCCCTGATCGACGAAGCGCTGTCGAAGGGCTGGCCGCTCAAGCGGATCGAGGCGATCCTGCGCGCTGTGCTGCGGGCCGGGGCCTATGAGCTCCAGCACCGCAAGGACGTGCCGGGCCGCGTCGTCGTTTCCGAATATGTCGACGTCGCCAATGCCTTTGTCGACCGCGAGGAGACCGGCATGGTCAACGCCGTGCTCGACCAGATCGGCCGCCAGTTTCGCGGTGACGAGTTCGGGCGGGGGTAGTTTCCCGCGAGGGCGGTGAAGTGATGCGAGACGGCTGCCCCATATTCCGCTGTCATCACCCGCGAAGGCGGGTGATCCAGTACGCCGCGGCCTGTCGATTTTACGTAACCGCCTCTGGAATACTGGATCGCCCGGTCAAGCCGGGCGATGACAGTGGAGTGTGGGGCTGACTCTGATGGCAAACCAGCAGAATCCCTCCGCCGAAGACGCCCTCATCGCGCGCTATTTCAAGCCGCTGGCGACCGATCCCGGTGCGTTCGGGCTGGTCGACGACGCGGCGGTCCTGTCCTCATCCGGCGACGACATCGTCGTCACCACCGATGCCGTGGTCGAGGGCGTGCACTATCTTGCCACCGATCCCCCCGAGACCATCGCGCGCAAGGCGTTGCGGGTGAACCTGTCCGATCTTGCCGCCAAAGGCGCGGCGCCGGCCGGCTTCGTGCTGACGCTGGCGTTGCGGAGCAAGGAGGATGCATGGCTCAGGCCGTTTGCGGATGCGCTCGGCGAGGATGCGAAAGCGTTCGCCTGTCCGCTGCTCGGCGGCGACACTGTCTCGACGCCGGGACCGCAGATGATCTCGATCACCGCCTTCGGCCGCGTGCCGAAGGGGCGGATGGTCGGCCGCACCGGCGCCAGGGCCGGCGATCGTATCCTGGTGACAGGCACGATCGGCGATGCCGCGCTCGGCCTCGACGTGCTCACCGGTGGCGCCGCGGCTGAGGGGCTGGCATCCGATCCCGCGGGAAGAGAAGCCTTGATCTCGCGCTATCGAGTGCCGCAGCCGCGCAATGTGCTGGCCCGGGCCGTGCGCGACCATGCGTCGGCCGCGATGGACGTCTCCGATGGCCTTGCCGGCGATCTGACCAAACTCTGTGCAGCGTCCGGCGTCACGGCCACGGTCGACGTGGCGAGCGTGCCGCTTTCGGCGACCGCAGCAAGTCTCGTCGCCCGCAACGTTGTTTGCGTTGAGACGCTGCTGGCCGGAGGCGACGATTACGAGGTCCTGTGCACTGTTCCGCCGGCGCAAAGCGATGCTCTGATTGCGGCCGGTCGGGCGGCGGGCCTTTCCGTCGCCGCGATCGGCACGATCGTCGCGGGCCAGAAGCGGCCACGCTTCCTGGACGGGCAGGGGCGAGAACTGACCTTGAAGCGGCTGTCCTACAGCCATTTCTAGGAATTGCTCCAAACCGGCATCTTAGTTCTCGGGACTGGCTAAATACCTGCCGAGATCGGCTTTTTCGGCCTCATCCGGCGTTGCACCCTCAATTTGATTTTGGCAAGCTTGTGACCGACTGGAGCCGCCCCTTCGGGAAAGGGGCGGCTTTGTTCAAAATCAAGGCGCCGTACCGCACGACGGACAACAAAAGGCGCCGGGGGTACATCAAGGATCTGAGGCAAAAATCACATGACAGCATTATGGTTGATAGTGCTCTGCGGAGTGCTTTCCGTCGTCTACGCGATTTGGGCGACGTCTTCGGTGTTGGGCGCGGATGCGGGGTCGCCGCGCATGCAGGAGATCGCAGGTGCGGTGCGTGAAGGCGCACAAGCCTATCTCCGGCGCCAGTACACCACGATCGGTATCGTCGGCATCGTCATCTTCGTGCTGCTTGCCTATTTCCTCGGCCTCTATGTCGCGATCGGTTTTGCCATCGGCGCCGTCCTGTCCGGCGCCGCGGGCTTCATCGGCATGAACGTCTCGGTTCGCGCCAATGTGCGTACGGCACAGGCCGCGACGACGTCGCTCGCCGGCGGCCTCGAGCTCGCCTTCAAGGCGGGCGCCATCACGGGCCTGCTGGTGGCGGGTCTCGCGCTGCTGGGTGTGACCCTCTATTTCGGCTTCCTGGTCCACTCACTGAAGCTCGCGCCCGACAGCCGCACCGTGGTCGACGCCATGGTGGCACTCGGCTTCGGCGCCTCGCTGATCTCGATCTTCGCCCGTCTCGGCGGCGGCATCTTCACCAAGGGTGCGGACGTCGGCGGCGACCTCGTCGGCAAGGTCGAGGCCGGCATCCCCGAGGACGATCCGCGCAACCCCGCGACCATCGCCGACAATGTCGGCGACAATGTCGGCGACTGCGCCGGCATGGCCGCCGACCTGTTTGAGACCTACGCGGTGACCGCGGTCGCCACCATGGTGCTCGCGGCGATCTTCTTCGCCAAGACGCCGATCCTCGCCAACATGATGACGCTGCCGCTCGCTATCGGCGGCATCTGCATCATCACCTCGATCATCGGCACCTTCTTCGTCAAGCTCGGGCCGAGCCAGTCGATCATGGGTGCGCTCTACAAGGGCCTGATCGCGACCGGCATCCTGTCGCTGATCGGTATTGCCCTGGTGATCTACTACCTGATCGGCTTCGGCAAGCTCGACGGCGTCGACTACACCGGCATGGCGCTCTTCGAATGCGGCGTTGTCGGGCTCGTCGTCACCGCGCTGATCATCTGGATCACTGAATACTACACCGGGACCGACTATCGTCCGGTGAAGTCGATTGCGCAGGCCTCGGTGACCGGTCACGGAACCAACGTGATCCAGGGCCTTGCCGTCTCGATGGAGGCGACCGCGCTGCCTGCGCTCGTCATCATCGCCGGCATCCTCGTCACCTACAGCCTGGCCGGCCTGTTCGGTATCGCGATCGCGACCGCCACCATGCTGGCGCTCGCCGGCATGGTCGTCGCGCTCGATGCCTTCGGCCCCGTCACCGACAACGCCGGCGGCATTGCCGAGATGGCGGGCCTGCCGAAAGAGGTGCGCAAGTCGACCGACGCGCTCGACGCGGTCGGCAACACCACCAAGGCGGTGACCAAGGGCTACGCGATCGGCTCCGCCGGTCTCGGTGCCCTCGTGCTGTTCGCCGCCTACAACGAAGACCTCAAGTTCTTCGTCGCGAACAAGACCCCGTACTTCGCCGGCGTCAATCCCGACTTCTCGCTGAACAATCCTTACGTCGTCGTCGGCCTGCTGTTCGGCGGCCTACTGCCGTATCTGTTCGGCGCGATGGGCATGACGGCCGTGGGCCGTGCGGCCGGCGCGATCGTCGAGGAGGTGCGACGCCAGTTCCGCGAAAAGCCGGGCATCATGCAGGGCACCGACAAGCCGGACTACGGCAAGGCCGTGGACCTGCTCACCAAGGCGGCGATCAAGGAGATGATCATCCCCTCGCTGCTTCCGGTGCTGTCGCCGATCGTCGTCTACTTCCTGATCTATGCGATCGCGGGCGGCGGCGCGGCCGGCAAGTCGGCGGCGTTCTCCGCCGTCGGCGCGATGCTGCTCGGCGTCATCGTGACCGGCCTGTTCGTCGCGATTTCGATGACCTCGGGCGGCGGCGCCTGGGACAACGCCAAGAAGTACATCGAAGACGGCCATTTCGGCGGCAAGGGCAGTGACGCCCACAAGTCCGCCGTCACCGGTGACACCGTTGGCGATCCCTACAAGGACACGGCGGGCCCCGCGGTGAACCCGATGATCAAGATCACCAACATCGTGGCCCTGCTGCTGCTGGCGATCCTGGCGCACTGAGACGCGATGATGAGACAAGACAAAACCCCGCGGCGCGAGCCGCGGGGTTTTTGATTCGCGTTGTCATTCCGGGTTGGTCCGAAGGACCAGACCCGGAATCTCGAGATTCCGGGTTCGATGCTGCGCATCGCCCCGGAATGACGCTGCGCGCTACTGCACGTCCATCTGCAGCCCTTCCTTCTGGATGATGCCGGCGAACTTCTTCGTCTCGGCGTCCACGAAGTCGGCGAACTGCTGCGGGGTGCCGTAATCGGCGCGGGCGCCCATGGCGGCGATCTGCTTCTTGATGTCGTCGCGCTCCAGCATCGCCTTCACCTGGAGATTGAGCGCATCGAGGATGGGGGCAGGCACGCCCTTCGGCAGGAAAACCGCGAACCACGACGAGACATCGAAGTTCGCCAGCTCCGGCGCGCTCTCGCGCATGGTCGGCAGATTGGGCGCGAGGTCGCTGCGTTCGGGCGTGGTGACGCAGAGGCCGGTGAGGGTGCCGTTCTGCACCTGCGGCAGGCTTGGATAGAGATTGTCGAACAGAATCTGGATGTCGCCGGCGAGCGCGGCCTGGAGCGCGGGCCCCGCGCCGCGGAACGGGATGTGCGTCATCTTCAGCCCGGTGAGCTGGAGGAACCAGGCGCCGGTGAGGTGAGGGCTCTGGCCGACGCCGGAGGAGGCGTAGCTGAGCTTGTCCGGATTGGCCTTCAGGTAGGTGATCAGCTCGGCGACCGACTTGATGCCGGTCTTCGGATGGGCCGAGACGATGTTCGGGATCCGGATCATGTTGGAGACCGGCTGGAGCTGGTCCGGCTTGTAGGTCAGGTTCTTGAAGATGCTGTAGGCAATCGCGTTCGGGCCGGGGTTACCGACCAGGATGGTGTGACCATCGGGCTTGGCGCGGACCACCTCGGCGGTGCCGATCGTGCCGCCGCCGCCGGAGCGGTTCTCCACGACGGCCGACTGGCCCCAGGCGGTTTGCAGATGGGCGGCCAGCAGCCGGCCCATGACATCGGTCGAGCCACCGGCCGCAGCCGGGACCACGAGGCGGACGTTCTCGGTGGGCTTCCAGTCCGCAAGACTCGATCGCGGCAGGATCGCTGCGGCCGAAAGGCCGGCAGCGCCGGCAAGCACGCGACGGCGGGACAACAAAGTGTTCTGAAGTTTCTTGGACACGAATCCACTCCCAGCTTCTTGTTTTGCTGGGAGCGTAGGGAACCCGGTGCGCAACGGCAAGTCGCGCACGACGGCATGTGCCGCGCGGATAGCGGCACGACGCCGCAGGCTAGAGCCATTTCCGTTCCGATGAATCGGAACGGGGCTCTAAATTTTTGTTTTGACGCGTTTTCTTGACGCGAACCGGGGTCCACTTCGCTCGAAAACGCTCTGAAGAAGGGCTCAGTTAAAGCTGAGCAGCTTGAAGATCGGCGTGAGGTAGCTCATCTCCTGGCCCGATGTCGGCGTGGTGCGGCTGATGAAGTCGAAGATCTTGCCGTCCTGCAGGCCGTAATTCGCCAGCCGGCGCACGCGCCGGTTCTTGTCGAAATAGATCGCGATCACGCGCTGATCGACCACCCTCTGGTTCATGAAGGCGACCATGCGCTCCGAGCGCTGCGAGATGTAGTAGAACACCTCACCGTCGAGCGTCGCGACGGTGGAGGGCGTGCCCATGACGATCAGGACCTGGTCCTGGCTCGCGCCGATCGGGATCTGCTCCAGCGCGCCGGGCGGCAGGATGTAGCCCTTCTGGAATTGCTCGCCGGTGCAGCCCGCAAGCGCCACGCCGACCAAGGCCGCAGCGGCCGTAAGGCGCAGGCCGCGCCAGCGTGCATGAAGGCCGCGCCGCTTGTCCGCGCGCAGGCCGGTCTGGTTCGTTTTCGTCATAGCGGAACTGATTCCGTCCCCTTGCGTCGCGCGAGGCGCTGAAGTACCGGGCGGAGGCTCTGAATGCAACACGCGCGCGCCCGCTTGCGGAAACCACAATGCTTTGGCCGTTCAATCACTTCAGGAAACCCCGGCTAGCCCCGCCGGGCACCATTGAAGCCATCTATGGCATGATCGTGACGCAGGCGCGAGAACCCATATTTTACCGCGACTTGGGCGTGCCTGATACGGTTAACGGGCGTTTCGACCTGTTGCTGCTGCATCTGTGGCTGCTCTTGCGCCGCCTGCGCACGGTTCAGGGAGGCGCTAGAGGCGCCACGGAGCTGTCGCAGGCGCTGTTCGACCGCTTCTGCGAGGACATGGATGACAATCTGCGCGAGATGGGCGTGGGCGACCAGACCGTGCCGAAGCGGATGCGGGCCTTCGGCGAGGCCTTCTACGGCCGCGTCCAGGCGTATGACCAGGCCATGGACGGCGGGGGCGAGGCGCTGGCGGCGGCGATCTGCAAGAATATCTTGAATGGCGCCGGCATGGACCACGCTCGGCAGCTCGCGGCCTATGCGAGGGCGACCGAGGTCGATCTCGGCCGGACCAGCGAGGCCGCACTGCTTGGTGCGTCCTTCAGTTTTCCCCCGGCGTTCAGGGAGGGTGTCACGCCATGAGCCGACCCAACAGGACATCCTCGCCAGATCCCTGGCGGGCGCCCGTCATCGTTGCGCAGATTCCCGACACCGGCCTGCATCGCGAGCTCGAGGCATCGGCGGCCGAGCGGCAGGCCATGGCGGATGTCGCCGGCGTCCGGGAGATCCTGTCCGCTCACGCCAGCTTCGACGTCGTGCCGAAGAGCGGCAGCCGGGTCCAGGTCACGGGGCATGTCCGCGCCCGGGTCGGCCAGACCTGCGTGGTCACGCTCGATCCGATCGAGAGCGAGATCGACGAGGAGGTGGACCTGACATTCGCCCCCGAGGCCGAGGCGCGGCGCCTGTCCGACCTGATCGAGGAGCGGCAGGACGACGAGGAGCCGCCGGAGGTGGTTGATCCGCCGGAGGCCATTCTCAACGGCGTCATCGACCTCGGCCGGCTCGCCACCGATGCCTTGTTCCTGGCGATCGATCCCTATCCGCGCAAGGAGGGGGCCGTATTCGAGGCGGAGGTCACCGCCCCCGACCCGGAGGACCATCCGTTCGCGGCGCTGAAGGCGCTTCAGGACAACAAAAAGGACCAGTAGCTGCCGATTCCCCGTAAGACCGCTGGCCACGGCGCTCGAGGCGTCTGTGGCGGTGGTTTGAAAGTCTGATTTATCTATTTGATTTCTATGTGTTTCCAGCGAATTCGCCGGTCCGCCGCCGGATCGCCCCGAATGCAAAAGGCTGGGGGCAAGAGGTTGTTTCGGAGTAACAAAACGCTATTGTCGCGCCCCGGTCCGGGTGCGGCGTGGCGCTTGGCCGGCCGCCATGTTCATGGCGAACCCATTTGCGGGCCCCGCTCGTTCAAGACCGCAACCAGACCAGGTTTCCAGGACTTTCATGCCCAGCAAGGTTCGTATCGCGCTTGACGCCATGGGGGGCGACGACGGCGCCGCCGTGGTCATTCCAGGCGCCGCCATCTCGCTTGGCAGGCATCGCGACACCGAGTTCCTGCTGGTCGGGGACCGGGCCAAGATCGAGCCCGAGCTCGAGAAGCATCCCCAGCTCAAGGCCGCCTCGAAGATCGTCCATACCGATGTCGCCGTCAGCATGCACGACAAGCCGAGCCAGGCGCTGCGGCGCGGCCGCAAGACCTCCTCGATGTGGCTGGCCATCGACGCGGTGAAGAAGGGCGAGGCGGATGTTGCAGTCTCCGCCGGCAATACCGGCGCGCTGATGGCGATGTCGCGCTTTCATCTGCGCACGCTGCCGGGCATCGACCGCCCGGCGATCACGGGGATATGGCCGACCAGGCGCGGCGAGTCCGTCGTGCTCGACCTCGGCGCCACCATCGGCGGCGACGCGCACCATCTGGTGGCGCTCGCGCTCATGGGCGCGGCGATGGCGAGCGTGCTGTTCGACAAGAAACGCCCCACGGTCGGGCTCCTCAATATCGGAACCGAGGAGATCAAGGGGCACGAGGAGATCCGTGAGGCCGGGGAAATCCTGCGTGCCAGAAATCTGCCGGAACTCGACTATATCGGCTTCGTCGAGGGCGACGGCATCGGCAAGGGGCTGGCCGACGTCGTCGTGACCGAAGGTTTCAGCGGCAATATTGCCCTGAAGGCCGCCGAGGGAACCGCCCGGCAGATGGCCGAATTACTCCGTAACGAGATGCAGCGGAGCTGGCCGTCCAAGCTCGGCTATCTGTTTGCGCGCAGCGCCTTCCAGGCCCTGCGGGACAAGATGGACCCCAACAAGTCCAATGGCGGCGTGTTCCTGGGGCTCAACGGACTGGTGGTTAAAAGCCATGGCGGAACCAGCGCCGAAGGCTTTGCCTATGCGATCGATGTTGGCTATGAGATGGCTCACTACGATCTCCTGAACAAGATCAATCAGATGCTCAACCGCGAAGGTGGTGCACTCAGTTCCGTGCAGGCCGCGCAGGAGGCTGTTTCGTGACTCAAATTCGTTCGGTCGTGCTCGGCTGCGGCTCCTACCTGCCGGAGCAGGTGGTGACCAACGCCCAATTGGCGGCGCGTATCGACACCTCCGACGAGTGGATCGTCCAGCGCACCGGCATTCGCGAGCGGCACATTGCGGCCGAGGGCGAGTTCACCTCGCACCTCGCGATCAAGGCGGCACAGGCGGCGCTCACCGATGCCGGCGTGGACGCGCAGTCGATCGAGCTGATCGTGCTGGCGACCTCGACGCCGGACAACACCTTCCCCGCAACGGCGGTCGCCGTGCAGCACGGCCTTGGTATCAACCACGGCGCGGCCTTCGATCTTCAGGCGGTGTGCTCGGGCTTCGTGTTCGCGCTCGCGACCGCCGACAATTTCCTGCGCACCGGCGCCTACAAGCGGGCGCTGGTGATCGGCGCCGAGACCTTCTCGCGCATCCTCGACTGGAACGACCGCGGCACCTGCGTGCTGTTCGGCGACGGTGCCGGCGCGGTGGTGCTGGAGGCGCAGGAGCAGCCGGGCAATGCCGCGACCGACCGCGGCATCGTCACCACTCACTTGCGCTCCGACGGCCGCCACAAGGCAAAACTGTTCGTCGACGGCGGACCATCCTCGACCCAGACCGTCGGGCATCTGCGCATGGAGGGCCGCGAGGTCTTCAAGCATGCGGTCGGCATGATCACCGACGTGATCGTCGACGCCTTTGAGGCGACCGGGCTCAATGCCGACAGCATCAACTGGTTCGTGCCGCACCAGGCCAACAAGCGAATCATCGACGCGTCCGCGCACAAGCTGCATATCGCGCCGGAGAAGGTGGTGCTGACGGTGGACCGTCACGGCAACACCTCGGCCGCCTCGATCCCGCTGGCGCTGGCGGTGGCGCGCAAGGACGGCCGCATCAAGAAGGGCGACCTGGTCCTCTTGGAAGCGATGGGCGGCGGTTTCACCTGGGGCTCGGCGCTGGTGCGCTGGTAGCGCCACAGTCGATAAAATTTTGCCGGAATCAGCCGCGATTATCGATGCGTCTGCATTGATGAGCGCTGTTGACCGCCGTATCGTAACCTCATAATTTCAGACAACAATTGTTCGCCGTGATGTGGGGCAGGGCGATGACCGATCAAAGTAAAACCGTAACGCGTGTCGATCTCTGCGAAGCTGTCTACCAGAAGGTGGGCCTGTCGCGGACGGAGTCGTCCGCGTTCGTGGAACTCGTGCTGAAGGAGATCACCGATTGCCTGGAGAAGGGCGAGACGGTGAAGCTGTCCTCGTTCGGTTCCTTCATGGTGCGCAAGAAGGGCCAGCGTATCGGCCGCAATCCGAAGACCGGCACCGAGGTGCCGATCTCGCCGCGCCGCGTCATGGTGTTCAAGCCGTCGGCGATCCTGAAGCAGCGGATCAATGCCCAGCACCGCACCAACGGCGACGGCAGCAAGGTTCAACCCGAGGCGTAACCGCCCAACGGATAAGGATTGGCATTTGGACAAGGCGCCGGATGCGTTCCGAACCATCAGCGAAGTAGCGCAGGAACTCGACATTCCGCAGCACGTGCTGCGGTTCTGGGAGACCCGCTTCTCCCAGATCAAGCCGATGAAGCGCAGCGGCGGCCGCCGCTATTACCGCCCCGATGACGTCGACCTGCTCAAGGGCATCCGCCGGCTGCTCTACGGGGAGGGCTACACCATCCGCGGGGTGCAGCGGATTCTCAAGGAGCACGGCGTCAAATCGGTGCAGGGCCTCGCCGACGGCGCGGCCGCGGTCTCGTTCGGGGCGATCGAGGACGCCATCGGCGCGAGCCTGATCGAGCCCGACGACGAGGGGCCCATCAAGGGCATCGCTGACGCCGACGATGACGACTACCAGGGGAATGAGGAGGAAGGCATCGACTTCCGCTTCACCGAGGTCGACGACGAGGAGATTCTCACCACCTTCCGCAAGGGCGGCACGGCCGCCGCGCCCGCCGGCCCCAGCGCGCTGGACCGGGAGCGCCTCGGGCGGGCCCTTGCCGACCTCGTCGCCTGCCGGGAGATGCTGGATCAGGCGCTGAAGGACGGGTAGGGCGGTCCGCCCGGCTTTGTGGCCAGTTTCGGGAGAGATGGGCGCGGGATACCAAAATGGTGTCGCTCGCCTTGCGCAAAGCGGCGATCCTAGCTAATGGAACGACGTTCGGAGCGTGGCGCAGCCCGGTTAGCGCACTAGTCTGGGAGACTAGGGGTCGGAGGTTCAAATCCTCTCGCTCCGACCAAATTCCTCAAGAATCAAATTCCTTTCCGGGCCGTCGGTTTACCGCGGGCCGGCCGTTTGCGGTTGATTTTGCAACGTCCCGCAAGTGTTGCCCTCGCGTCACAGCGTGCAGCGTCAACATGATTTAAGAATTTCGGGCACTTTGGAATCGCGGAGGGGGCGTCCCGTGAGAAGAGTACTGGCTGCTGTAGCAGTCTTGGCGAGTGTCGCGTCGGGGGCGGAAGCTGCTGATCAAAGCCCTGCACTTTTCACGAAAGTGCGCCCGGCTGACTCCAGTCCACGCTGGACGGGATTTTACGCTGGCGGCAACGTTGGCGGCGCATGGGCAGACCGGTCCGTGAATTTCACGAGTGACGCGGCCTCCGCTTTCATCTTCAATCCTGGAGTTCCGATTGCGCCTGCGTTTGCGGGGCAGGTTGCTCCCAGCCCTCACGATTTTTCGATGAGTGGTGTAACGGGAGGGCTGCAAGCGGGCTACAATTGGCAACTCGATAGCAAATGGCTGGTCGGCGTAGAAGGTGACTTGAGCGCATCCAGCTTGCGCGGCGGCGGTCGTGAAACAACGCCGATTCTACCCCCAGCTTTCGCACAGACCATCTCGGCTGAGCAAAAGATTGACTGGTGGGGGAGCATTCGTGGGCGTCTGGGGGCGCTGGTCACGCCTAGCGTTCTTTTGTATGGGACCGGCGGCTTTGCTTTTGGTCGAGTAGCGACATTTGACGACTACATCGTGAACGGACCGGGTGGCGCTTTCAGTGTCTCCGTCGCCGGCACTTCATTCAGCTGTACGATCGGATTGATTTGCTTCACGGGGACCGATTCCCGCATTCAGGCTGGCTGGACGGTCGGTGGAGGCGGCGAATGGCGCTTTGCGCCTCGTTGGAGCTTCAAGGCCGAATATCTCTACGTTGACCTCGGCAAATCGTCGGTGGCAGTCAACGCACTCGCAACGAGCATCGGTCCGAACCTGTCCAGATACACCGCAAATTTCGGCCGGGCGGATTTCCATGTCGCCCGAGTCGGCGTGAACTATCATTTTTGACGTTTGGAGCAGATCGTGCCCTCGGAATGATAGGGACCTCCGGCAATCGGTCGCGCAAGCCTCGCCGGAATGTTTTCCAGTCATAGCGGGAGCCAGGCCTTGCTGAAAAGGTGGGGCTAGAGTGCAGGCGCGCCCACATCGTTCTATCTGTAAGGGCTACCTACCTCAAATACCCCACCACCATCCGCGTCGTCTCGTCCACCAGCGTCTTCACCATCTTCTCCGTCAGCATCTCGGCGTGGTTCAGCACGGTGTTGTGCGCGACGGATTCGATCGCGCTGACGCAGATGAACGTCGCCAGCCCCGGATCGATCTTGCGCATCTCCTTGCGGCGGCTTTCGAGATAGGTGCGCACCAAGGTGTGGACCTCGCGGTTGAAGGCTTCGACGTCCTTGAGCTGGCCGGTGCGGGGGATCTGCTCGGCGAGCACCCGATGTAGTTTCGGGTTGATGCGGTGGGCTTCGATCGCGACGGTGACGAGTTTTCGCACGGCCTTGTCGATCGGCATGTCGGCGACCTCCGTCAGTGCTGTGCGGACGATGCCCATGATCTCCTCGTTGTGACGCTCGATCACGGCGGCGACGAGGGCCTCCTTGCTCGGGAAGTATTGGTAGAGCGAGCCGACGCTGACGCCGGCCACTTCGGCGATGCGGTTGGTGCTGGCTTTCTCGAAGCCTTCCTTGACCAGAATGCGAGCAGTTGCCTCGACCAGCGCGTCGACGGTGGCGCGGGATCGCTCCTGCGAGGCATTTTTCCGGGGTTTTGTGTGCGATTTGCGGGCCACGGCCTTGTGATCTGAATGCGAGTAGGAAAAGCGAGCGAATGCTCGCATTATATCGGCAAGTGGCGGCGGGTCGGCAAGCCTCTTGTCGCCGTTTCGAAAGAGCCAGATGGGGATGTGGCCATGAGCGTTGCCAGACTTGTGTCGGCATTTCAGTTCTGCCCGGGCGGTTGCGTGTTCGGTCCACCGGCCCGGCGCGATCCAGCGCCAAGCCTGCAAAGCCGCGCCTTCAACCTGCTGCTGCGCCTTCTTCCATTCAAGAAGCAGCTTGCATCGGCCGAGGCCGTGCAGGCGCATGTGCAGAAGCTCGCGTTGGAGCCTGTAACGTTCGAGCCGACCGGGCTCGGCCGCGGCGTCGAGGCAACGCTGACGAAGATGGGCGGCTGGCCGGTCTACTACACCACGCCGTCGTCGGGACATGAGGGCTGCAACTACGTCATGTTCCTGCATGGCGGCGGCTTCATCAACGAGATCGTGCCGGCGCATTGGCGCTTCGTCGGACAGATGACGCGCAAGGCGCGTGTGTGCTGCGTCGTGCCGATCTATCCGCTGGCGCCGCGCGCGACCGCGAAGGATGTCGTGCCGGCGACAGCTGAGTTGCTACGCATGCTGCTGGAAGACGCAGGACCGGCCAAAGTCACGGTGGTCGGCAATTCGGCCGGCGCGGGGCTCGCGCTCGCGGCCTGCCAGTGGCTGCGCGATCGCGGTCATCGGCAGCCGAGCCGGCTGGTGCTGATCTCGCCCGCTGCCGATGCGTCGGTCAGCCGTCCGGAGCAGGTTGCGATCGCTGCGCGCGATCCGATGCAGGACATTCCGGGGATCCTCGAGGCGGGGCGGCTCTATGCCGGCGAGCTCGATGTCGGCCATCCCTTTGTCAGTCCGCTCAACGGCGCCTTCCGCGCGCTGGCGCCGATGACGATCTTCGCAGGCACGCGCGATCTGCTCTATCCTGACAGCGTCGATCTCGCGGAGCGGGCGAGGGCGGTGGGCGTGCCGGTCGAGCTGCATCTGTTGCGTGACCAGCCGCACAATTATGCGCTGATGCCGACGCCGGAGGGACGGCGGGCACGTGCGATCATCTTGCGTGAGGTGGCTTAAGGGTGTGACGTGATCATCGTCACAGAGCGCGCTGCCGCGAACGGTCTGGCGCTGGCAGTGCCCGCGTGGAGGGACAAGGCGGCCCCCGGGGCGTTTCCTCTTGTAGTCTTGCTATCCGTAGTCTTGCGGGGCCTTCAGGCGTGACCCTTGATCTCGTAGTGACCCGGCACGCATTTGTAGCGCTCGAGGCGCCAGTTGGCGTGATAGATCGGATGCTCGCCCATCCACTTCGCCAGCGGTGCCTGTGCACCGATCGCACACTGCATCATCGACATTTCGGGCGTCATATTGCTGTCGGTCACGATTTCCTCGACGCAAGCGCCCGAGGCAGATGCACCTAGCCGGCAGAGCACGGCAACGACGGTCACGAACATTCCAGTCACCTCATCGGTAGTTTCAGACCACGAAGAGGATGCAAGCGGAGTGCCAGAGCCTGTGACACAAACAACACGCTGGCCTGGACGACTCGACCCGGCGTCCACCTTTCATTTGGCGATTCGGATTGTAAAAAATTGCCATTAACCCGAAGCCGGACAAATACGGGGAACCCGCGGCAAAACACCCTGGAATGATCGATTGTCAGGGCAGCGCCGCGTATGAGCCACTTCACAAGGCCCGCACGGCCGACACGATTCGTGAAGTTGCGGGCACTCGTCAAACGAGCGGGGCTGCCGCAGCACCACAGGAAACGCGAGGGCGGACCATGAAGGTGCGACGGACCGGCGTGATCCCGCCGATGACGACGCCGTTCCGGAACGACGGCTAGCGACGGGGGAGGCGGTGGAGGGACGTATTCCCGTGATCGCCGGCATCATCGTCGACGCCACGCGCGACGCGATCCGTCGCGGTATGCGCGTGCGCGACTGGAGTGTCGCCGTCCACAAGCTCGGGACCTGCGGCGCCGCAGGCCTCCTGTCGCGCGATCTCGTGGGGTGAAGGGTCGCGACCATTCATGCGCGCCAATGCAGGCGTTTCACACCGCGCAGCAAGGCCGCAACCCGCGAGGCATTCGAGGCTCACGGCATGCTGAGCGGCGCGCGCATCGCGGCGGCCGAATAGTCCGCGGGCCGAAATAACCGATGTCGAACGGCCGCGCCGATCCGCTTTTACCTGCGGATGCGGCGCTGCTACATTTCGCGCGCGTCAGCGCAGCGCTAAAAGCGCGATGCGATTGGATAAATCGTCATCGCGCTTTAGGTTATTGTTTGAGCATGATCTCTTCGGAAAACCGCTTCACACTTTTCCGGATCATGCTCTGAAGAAACATACCGACAAGGGGAGGGGCCGAAAGTCCCATGAAGGATTTTGCTGGAAAGATCGCGGTCATCACCGGCGGCGGCACGGGAATGGGGCGCGAGCTCGCGCGGCAGCTCGTTGCCGAGGGCTGCAATGTCGCGATGTGCGACGTGTCGGAGGCCGCAATGGCCGAGACCAGGCGGCTGTGCGAAGTCGAGAAGCTGCCGCAGGGCCTGCGCGTCACGACGCATGTCGCCGATGTCGCGATCGAGGATCATCTCAAGCGCTTCCGCGACGAGCTCGCCGAGCAGCAGAAGACCGACAGGATCCATCTCTTGTTCAACAATGCCGGCATCGGTGGCGGCGGCAGCCTGTTCACCAACACGCGCGAGCAATGGGAGCGCACCTTCAACATCTGCTGGGGCGGGGTCTATCTCGGCGTGCGCACCTTCCTGCCGATGCTGGTCGCGGCCGACGAGGCCCACATCGTCAACACCGCCAGCGTCAACGGCTTCTGGGCCTCGATCGGCATGAACCAGGCGCACACCGCCTACAGCTCGGCCAAGTTCGCGGTGAAGGGATTTACCGAAGCGCTGATCAACGACCTGCGCCTGCATGCCCCGCACGTCAAATGCTCGGTGGTGATGCCCGGCCATATCGGCACCTCGATCGTCTCCAATTCGCGCAAGGTGCAGAGCGCGGACGGCTCGGAGCGGCTCAACGCCGACGAGGTCGCGCTGACCCGCAAGCGCATGGTCGCCGCCGGCGTGCCGGATGCCGACAGGATGTCGGACGAGGACATCCAGGCGGCGTTCGCCGAGCGCGCCCGCAGCTTCCTGGAGGACGCGCCGACGACGGCCGCGCAGGCCGCGAAGATCATCCTCGACGGCGTCAAGGCGGAGCGCTGGCGCATCCTCGTGGGCGAGGACGCCAAGCGCCTCGACGAGCGCGTCCGCGCCACGCCGGAGCAGGCCTACGATCGCGCCTTCTACGAAAGTTTTACCCAGGAGGTCGGCTGGCGGCTCGGTTGAGTCTGCGTCGCCGTGGCTGCCGGCGGCGCGCGCATATGGGTATGATGATCGTCATGGCAAGAGGTGCGCAGTCAATTTGACGTGCCACCTCCTGCCATTGCTCGCAGCCTTATGACGAATTGGAATGTCACGCATGCGGGCGCGGTCCATCGTTCAAGCATCGTTCAAGCGATGGTGATCTCAAACACCTGTAATGGCGCGCACGGCAGCTTGGTTGGCGAACCAAAATAGTTTAGTCAATCAGGGGTAACGCGATGACAGAGCGTAGCTCCCGATGATGCCCGCATGCCTCTCCGACGACTGGACCCTTTGCCCGGAGAGAGAGGACATCTCCGCTGAATTCACGCGGCTCCTCACCGCGGCCCAGGAGGGCGGCGCCACGATCGCGGAATGCCTGATGATCGCGCGGCAGCTCAAGCGGGGCGACGAGCAATCCTGGCATCGCGAGTGGAAGAAGCTGGCGCGGACCAACCGCCACCGTGCCGAGGCCGCGTTCGCGGAAGGCCACATGGCGACCGCGCAGCGCAACTGGCTGCGGGCCCTCAACTACTACGGTGCGGCGGCGATGCCGCTCGATCCGGCCGACGAGCGCCGCTGGGTCGCGGTGCTGGCGATGCAGGAATGCGCCCGCCGCTATCTCACGGCGCGCGCGCCGGCCGGCGAGGTCGTGACGATTCCCTGGGTCGAGGATCATGCGTTGCAGGGCTACTTCCTGCCCGCGCCGTCTGCACGAGGGCGGACGCCGACCGTGATCTGCATCGGTGAGCCCGGACACCGCAAGGAGGAATTCCTGTTCAAGCTCGCGCCGCATGCGCGCGAGCGCGGATTGTCGATGCTGGCGCTGGACCTGCTCGGCGACCAGCGCGACGACTACACCGATACGCTTCTGCAGCGCCGCGACCTCGAGAGCGCGATTGCGAGCGTCATGGATTATCTGGAAACGCGCGGCGATGTCGATTTCGGCCGCGTCGCCATCGTCGCGGACGGGTGGGGCTCCTCCTTCGTGGCGCGCGCGGTGTTGCAGGAGCCGCGGCTGGCTGCGGCGGTCTGCGACGGCGGCCTGTGGGATCTGCACGAACGATCCTTCTTCGCCAGCCGATTCGCGATGAGCGACCTCAGCATCGTCCCGGTGCCGCACGCGCCGCTGATGGCCTCCAGCGCCGATTGTCCGGTGCTGATCACGCTCGGCGAGGATGGCTGGCTCAAGGCCGACCGGGCGCGTCAGATCGTCCAGAAATCCCGGCTCGGCAGCTCCGACATCGCGCTGAAGGTGTTCACCGCAGCGGAGACCGGCGCCGCGCAGGCCCATGCCGACAATCCGAGCCTTGCCAACGAATACATCTTCGACTGGCTGGAGACCCGGCTCGGCACCGGGCGGGGGATTTGAGCGCGGCCTCGCGTGCTTGGGTTTATTTGAGCATGATCTTTTCGGAAAACCGCTGCGCACTTTTCCGGATCATGCTCAGAAATCGAGCGAGATCCTGACGCAGGCCTTTTCCAACCGGGTCTTCAGCGTCGCCAGCTTGGTGGTGAATTCCGTCAGCTCGTTCTCGTCGAACTCCTGGAAGACGAATTCGCGAATCGTCTTGTACTGCTCGTTGAGGCTCGCAATGTGCTTCTGGGTCTTGTCGACCAGGGACAGCCGCACGACCCGGGCGTCGGTCGGCGAGGGCCGCCGGCGCAGCAGGCCTTTCTTCTCCAGCAGCTTGGACTGGGTGGTGACGAAGGAGGGATCGACGTGGAGCAGCTTGGAGACCACGTTGACCGGCACGCCGTCGTCCTTGTCGAGGTCGGAGATCGCCATCAGGATCAACCATTGCGGGCCGCTGATGCCGAGCGTCCTCGCCCAGAACTGACGCAACTCCTCCAGATACATGTTGATCGAGGATATCTCCCAGGTGAAGCGCCTGATGATATCCAGATTGCCGATGGAGCGCAGGCGCGCTCCTTCTTTCCTCGTCGCGGACACAGCATCACTCCCGTGAAATGATTCTTCAGGCCGGTGTTCGTGCGGTGGACATAGTCCACGCAAGCCTGCCCCGACGCAAGTGCAGAGCAGGGTAATTTTGTCACTAAAACTACAAAGATGAGCCGGTCAGCATATTCACCCGGCCCGGGTGTTGCGCCCGGGGCACAGGTTTAGTGAAACCACAAAGCTGATCAAATAAACTATTTTGATTAGTGTAATGGCGCAGGCATATTGGCGCATGACGGTGGGGGGTACTCGATCGTCCCGTTGCAGGTGGTTCGCTCACGTCCCTCGCGTCGAAAGCGGGTGTGTCCGAAAGCGCGAAGCGGCCGAGCGGATTTGAAGAGACGGGGATCTGGGGGGCCTCACGGTCCAGTCTCCGTAAAATGACAACTTGGAGGTTTTAAATGAAAATGGTGAAGAGCCTTTTGCTCGGCACTGCGGCGGGTCTGATCGCCGTCGGCGGAGCTCAGGCAGCCGATCTTCCGGTCAAGGCCAAGGCGGTCGAATACGTGAAGATCTGCTCGCTCTACGGCGCGGGTTTCTACTACATCCCGGGCAGCGACACCTGCATCAAGCTGGGCGGCTATCTGCGTGCCGAAGTGGCGCTCAATGCCGGCGGCAACTACAGCGCCCAGTACAACGGTGTGTTCGCAGCCAACAACCGGCTGACCAACTACTACTCGATGCGCGCTCGTGAAGATCTCAACATCGACACGCGCACCGCAACCGAATACGGCGTGGTCCGCACCTATTTCGACGCTGTCTTCACCTGGACGACCGGCAACTATGGCGGCACCGGTTCGGCCACGGGCGGGACCCAGTACAGCGGCACGATCGGCCTCAACGCCGCGGGTACCGGCCTTACGGGCTCGAGCGGCGGCAACGTCAACGGCACCGACGGCAACCTCTCGGGCGGCGCGCTTGGCGTCTACTACGCCTTCATCCAGTTCGCCGGCTTCACACTGGGTAAGGCGGTCTCGCAGTTCGACGCGCCCTGGATCAACTATCCCGGCAACAACTTCGACCAGCTGGTCGGCGGCAGCGGCACCACCAACGGTGTCGTTCAGGCCACCTACACGGCCGATTTCGGTCAGGGCGTGACGGCCGCGTTCTCCGTGCAGGACCAGACGCAGGTCTTCACGACCAACATCTGGAACACCGCCGGCATGAGCACCACGGGTGTCCTCGGTGGTGCCTACGGCTCCAACGACATCGGCGGCAGCCGCGCGCCCGATATCGTCGGCATGGTCCGCGTCGATCAGGCCTGGGGCCTGTTCCAGGCGTCGGTGGCCGCGCACGACAACCATGTCGGCTACTACGGCGCGACCGAAGTCACCGGCCATCCCGAAGACAAGTGGGGCTGGGCCGTTCAGCTCGCCTTGCAGATCAAGAACATCCCGACCGGTGCCGGCGACGTGATCAACGTCTCGGGCGTCTACACCGAGGGTGCGAGCCGCTACAACTTCCAGGAGCTGGCAGCGACCAGCTACTCGATGTTCGGCAGCTCGAACGCGGCGTATCAGAGCATCGGCTTTGCCGGCGTGTCTGACGCGGTGTTCGCTCCGGGCGGCGGCCTCGAGCTGACCAAGACCTACGGCTTCCGTGGTGCCTACACCCACAACTGGAGCCCGTTCTGGAACACGGCCGTCTACGGCGCGTGGGCTGCGGTCAACTACAGCGGTACGGCGAAGAGCCTGATCTGCGGCAGCGCCGCGTTCGCCACCCTGACCGGCACCTGCAACCCGGACTTCAACATCGGCCAGGTGGGTGTCATCACCCGCTGGACGCCTGTGAAGAACCTGACCTTCTCGGCTGACTTCACCTACAGCCATCTCGACCAGAAGTATTCGGGCGTGATCACGACCGGAGCGCTGACGGGCGTCGCCAAGCCGGCGGCCACCTACGAGCTGAAGGACCAGGACACCTACAGCCTGCTGCTGCGCGCCCAGCGCAACTGGTAAGGCCGGTCTATCGGACTTGATGAAGCCCCGGCGGGAAACCGCCGGGGCTTTTTCGCAAGAGGGGGATTTCGGAAAATCAGGTGGCCTCTGCCAGGGACGAAGACGAGCTATGCGATACGACCGCCTCAAACTTATTTACTTACCTGAGTTAATCAGCTATATAGCTTTCAGCCGAATACGAAAGTTGCGGCTCTTAGCTTCACGCTAAGCCTCCAGGAACCTCCGGTGATGCCCCGCCGGAGGTTTTTCTTTTTTGGAGAACAGGGGTCAACCGCGCATCATGCGAACGCGCGAGTTCGGCCGGTAGGCGAGGCGGCTGTGGCCTGTGCAATAGGGCTGGCCGTCGGGCGCAGTATTGCCGCAGAAACAGAAGTCCTCCGCGCCCGGCGTCGAGATCGGCCAGCGGCAGCGGTTCTCGGACAATTCCAGCAGCGAGCAGCGATTGGCCTCGTCGATGGGACCGGCGACGACAGGCGCGTCGGTCTCGCCATAGATCGTGGCGAGCATCTCATATTGCAGCCGCGGCACGGCGCGTGTCGCGCGCGCCGGCGGCGCGAGGCTTCGCTCGAGCCTGCGGTCTTCGACCGCGCGGCTGCGCGTCAGATTGAGCCGGGACAGCTTGCCGATGACCGCATTGCGGCTGACGCCGATGTCGGCGGCGATCTCGCGGCAGGAGAGGCCGGCCTCGAAGTGCTGCTTCAGAAGTTCAATTCGTTCGTCGGTCCATGTGGGTGAGAGAACAGGCATTGGTAACGGTCCCAGGTTGCAGATGTCGGCCATCCGCCTTGTCCAGATCCGTCCGCCTCACGTCCTGCGCGCGCTCACGTCCTGCCATTGTCGCGAATCGACAAGAGCCCGTCCTTGATGGCGAGACGGATGCCTTCCTCGATCAAGGTACGTGCGACGCCGGGAACGCTGGTGCCGTGGGTGCCCTGTCTCACCAGTTTCTCCAGATAGGTGATGGTCGAGAGCGCCAAGGTTACGGGAATGCGGTCAGTCTCGGCTTTTTCGGTGGCCATGGCCCGAACGCTAGCCTCTTACTCGGGTACATAAAAGTAACGATTAAGACTCTATTTAGGTTCGGGGGTGGAAGTCAAATGTGGTCACGGGCCGCAGTGCAGCGCATTGGAATCACTTGAGAAATCGGACACGCGCCGGCGCGCCGCGCGAAAACTCGCGCGGCGGCGTGGCGTCTAAAGGTCGGAAGATGCGGGCCGGCTCAGCCGTGCACGATGGCCTTTTCGATCATGCAATGGATGCCCTTGGAGCCGTTGACGGTCTGGGTCACCCGCAGATCGGCCGCCAGGCTGCACAGGGTGTAAGCGTCCTCACGCGACAGGTTTCGCGTCTCACCGAGCAGGGTGATCATGTCGCGCAGCGCGCGCACCACGCAACTGTCGAGGTCGGGATCCATCGCCATGGTCATGTAGTGCGTCGCCGTCTCGGCCCGCGGATAGTTGAAACGCAGGTCCTTGCGCAGCGTCAGGCGGAAGCGGCCCTGCAGCGCGGTCTCGATCGCGGTGACGCAGACCTCGCCGTCGCCCTGCACGCCATGGCCGTCGCCGCAGGAGAACAGCGCGCCGGGGACGAACACCGGCAAATAGAGCGTCGCGCCCGCACCAAGCTCCTTGTTGTCGAGATTGCCGCCCATGGCGCGCGGGACCAGCGAGGAGATGCGGCCCCAGCTAGGTGGCGGCGATACGCCCATCACGCCGAAGAATGGTTTGAGCGGCAGATCGAGGCCCCAGGGCAGACGGCCGACCATCCGCGTCCGGTCCAGCGGGATGTTGAGGATGCGCGTCTCGTGAAAATCGTCGGGCAGGGTGCCGGCCAGCGGCCTGATGAGGTTGTAGCCCCAATCCTGCCGGAGCTGGACGTCAAGAATCTCGATCGCGAGCACGTCGCCGGGTTCGGCGCCCTCGACCGCGACCGGTCCGGTGAGGATGTGGCCGGGCAGCATGCGCTCGCACCTGGCATGAACCTCGAGCAGCTCCGGCGGAATGTGAAACTTGTCGCGGTCGGGCAGCATGTCGGGGCCGCCGCTGATGGTGTCGACCGTCACCTCGTCGCCGCTCTTGATGGTGAGGACGGGCTTGAGCGCGGCCTCGAAGAAGCCCCAATGACAGGTCTCGGGGCTGGAATGCAGGTGATGATGGGTCATTTGCGGCCGTCCAATCGGTTCTTGCTTGTCATGCCCGGGCTTGACCCGGCGAGCGATCCTCTTTCAAGAAGATTTCCGATCATGGACGGGCCGGTCAAGCCCGCGCGTGGCAACATCATTCAGCGAGGCTCCCCTGTATTTCGTTCTGTCCAAGACCCTCGGCATCGCGCTGCTGCCGATCAATCTCCTGGTTGAGCTCGGCATCCTGTCGCTGCTGTTGATGCTGACGCGCTTTGCCGCACTCGGCCGCAAGCTTGCGGTGGCAACACTGGTCCTGCTGGCGCTGGCTGCGTTCTCGCCGCTCGGCAATCTCCTGCTTTATCCGCTGGAGTCGCGCTTTCCGGCGTGGGATCCCTCGCGCGGGGCGCCCGACGGCATCATCGTGCTCGGCGGCTCCGTCGACACCGACCTGTCGGAGGCGCATCGCACGCCGGTCGTTCGGCACGCAGCCGACCGCTTGTTCGCGCCGGCTGATCTGGCCCGCCGCTATCCAAACGCGCGCATCGTCTTCACCGGGGGCTCGGCGAACCTCGTCTCGACCGAGGCCAAGGAGGCCGACTACTCCGCGCCGGTGCTGGAAAGCCTGGGCATCGCGAAGGAGCGCCTGATCCTCGAGCGCGACTCCCGCAACACCTGGGAGAACGCGATCTTCACCAGGCAATTGGTGTCGCCGAAGCCGGGCGAGCGCTGGCTGCTGGTCACCTCGGCCTTTCACATGCCGCGCTCGATGGGCATCTTTCGCAAGGCAGGATTCGATGTCGAGGCCTATCCCGTGGACTGGCGCATGGGCGGGCGTGAGGATCTCTTCGCATTCACCCGCATCGGCGGCGAGGGTCTTGCCAAGACCGACGTCGCGATGCGCGAATGGATCGGCCTCCTGGCGTACCGCATCATGGGCCGGATCGGCGAGTTGCTTCCGGGGCCGACCAAGGACTAGGGTCGCAAAACAAGAACACAGCACCGGCGCGATCGCCGGCCGGGAGGACGCCATGCAGCAGCAGAGTGCAGAGAGGATCGACCTTGCCGGCCTCGTTGCCGATCTCAACAGCCTGCTGCGGGTGAAGACGAATGTGATCGGCATGAAGCTGTTCGCGCACGCCGCGGAGATGGAAGCGATCCCGAAGATTCGCCGGCCGAATGCGATCCACACCACCGACCAGATCGTCAGCATGGCCGCGCGTCTGGGATGGACTGTCGGCATCACCGCCGACGATCTGGTCGGCGCGCAGTGCCGTGCGGTGATCGGGCTTGCGCCGCAGGACGACAAATGGCTCGCCGGCGAAAACTATGTCGGGGTCTGGCACGGCACCGCGGAGGACGCGCGCAAGCGCCAGGAGGCGCTGGACGTGGTTCCGTTCGGGCAATATCAGGCGCTCGCGGTCAGTCCGCTCGCCAGCGGCCGGCTCGATCCACCCGACATCTGCCTCGTCTACGCGACGCCGGGACAAATGATCATCCTGATCAACGGGCTGCAATATACCGGCTACAGGAAATTCGAGTGGGGCGTGGTCGGCGAGACCGCTTGCGCGGATTCCTGGGGCCGGGCGCTCAAGACCGGGGAGCCCAGCCTGTCCTTGCCATGCTATGCCGAACGGCGCTATGGCGGCGTGCCGGACGAGGAGATGCTGATGGCCTTGAAACCTTCGCATCTCGCCAAGGCAATCGAGGGCATGAAGGCGCTGGCCAAGAACGGCCTGCGCTATCCGATCCCGCCCTATGGTATTCAAAGCGACGTCCGTGCCGGCATGGGCGTGAGCTACGCGAAGAAGTAAAGGCCAGTCATGAGCTCTGCGAAATTCGACATCGTCGTCTACGGCGCGACCGGTTTCACCGGCCAGCTCGTCGCCGAATATCTGGCGGCGCATTACACGGACGACAAGGCGCTCAAATGGGCGATGGCGGGCCGCAGCCTCGACAAGCTGAAAGCGGTGCGTGACGCCATCGGCGCGTCCGCCGACACGCCGCTGATCGTGGCGGATGCGTCGGACGCTGCCTCGCTGAAGGCGATGGTGGCGCAGACCAAGTCGGTGATCACGACGGTTGGTCCGTATCAATTCTATGGCGAGGACCTGTTAGCTGCCTGCGTCGCCGCGGGTGCGGATTATTTCGATCTCTGCGGTGAGCCGGTCTGGATGCGGCAGATGATCGACAAGTACGATGCGGCAGCCAAGGCGAGCGGCGCGCGCATCGTGTTCTCCTGCGGTTATGATTCCGTGCCGTTCGAGCTCGGGACGTTCTTCGTGCAGGAGGAAGCGAAGCGTGTGTTCGGCGCGCCGGTGGCCCGCGTGAAAGGCCGCGTGCGCGACATGCGCGGCACGCTGTCGGGCGGCACCGCGGCGAGTGCGAAAGCGACCTTCGACGCCGTCGCCAAGGATCTCAGCCTTGTCGCCATCCTCAACGATCACTTCGCGCTGACGCCCGGCTTCACCGGCCCGAAGCAGCCCAAGGGCAACAGGGCGGTCTATGAGGAGGACCTGCAATCCTGGGCCGCGCCGTTCATGATGGCGCTGATCAACACCCGCAACGTCCATCGCTCCAACATGCTGATGGGCTTTCCCTACGGCCAGGACTTCGTCTACGACGAGATGGTCCTGACCGGCCCCGGCGAGAAGGGCGAGGCGAACGCCAAGCGCGTGATGGCGGCCAACGCGGAGAAGACCGGCCCGAATGCGCCGAAGCCGGGCGAGGGGCCGTCGAAGGAGGAGCGCGAGAAAGGTCTCTTCAACCTGCTCTATGTCGCGATCGCGCCCGACGGCCGCATGGTCCGCGCCGGCGTCACCGGTGACCGCGATCCCGGCTACGGCTCGACCTCCAAGATGATCTCCGAATGCGCGATCTGCCTGCTGCGCGACGCGAGCGATGTCGCAGCCGGCTTCTGGACGCCGGGCGCAGCGATGCAGCACAAGCTGATCAAGCGGCTGCAGGACAATGCGGGGCTGACGTTCAGGGTGGAAGGCTAGGCGTTTCCTTCGCCTCGCCCCGCTTGCGGGGAGAGGCCGACGCGCGGAACGCGCGGCGGGTGAGGGGGAGTCTCCGCGAGTCCCGCACTCACCGTTTTCGCGGAGAGAGCCCCTCACCCCAACCCTCTCCCCGTAAGAACGGGGAGAGGGAGAGAAAGAAACTACACCGCCCGCGCGTCATACGCGTACATGAACTCCATGCTCTTCGAGCCCAGCGGCAATAGCCATTTCAGCATCTGATTGCGGACCCATGCGCCGGTGGCGCTGAACTCGTGCTTGCTGTTGCCGTTGCGGCGGGCGATCGCGACGATCTTCTCGGTGCGCGGGCGGCGCTCGGCCTCGAAGGCCTGGAAGGTGGCGCCGAGTTCCTGTCCCTCCTGCATCAGACGGGCAAGCCGCATCGCGTCCTCCAGCGCGAGCGAGGCGCCCTGGCCGGCATGGGGACTGGTCGCATGCGCGGCATCGCCGATCAGCAGCGAGCGCTTGCGCGACCAGGTCGGCAGGGTCGCGACGTCGAGCGTGTCGGTGACCACGATGTTCTCGGCCGCTTCGATGATATCAGGGATCGGATCGTGCCAGCCGCGATGGAAGCCGCGCAGATGCTGCTTCAGCGTCGCCTGGTCGAGCGCGCGGAACATCGCCGCGTCCATGCCGTGCGCGGGCTGCGTGCTCCACCACATCACGCCGTCGTTCGGATCCGGGCTGCAATAGCCGTAGCCGAAGAAGCCGCTCTGGCCGAACGTGGTCTCGACACGCCGGCCGATCGGCCTGCCGTCGAGGACGGCGTGCGGCACGAAGCCGCCGAAGCCGATCAGGCCGGTGTCGAAGGGTTGCGGCCCGTCCGGCACGACTTGGCGGCGCACGACCGAGTGCACGCCGTCGGCGCCGATCAGGAAGTCGCCTTCGGCGGTGGTGCCGTCGGAGAAGTAGGCGATGATCGGCTGGTCGCCGCGGTCCTCGATCTTGATCAGCCGCTTCTCGAAATACAGCGAGACGCAGGCGCACCAGGCTTTGTCGATGAGGATCTCGTTCAGCGCCGCGCGGGAGATGTTGACGGCGGGCTGGCCGAAGCGCCGCGCCATGTCGCGGTTGATCGAGCCGAGCTTCTCGCCGCCCTGGGAATAGAAGTCGAAGGCTTCGGCGACCGAGCCGCGGCTGATCAGCTCGTTGGCAAGCCCGATCTCGTCCATCACGTGCATGCCGTTCGGCGCAATCTGGAGGCCGCCGCCGATGCCCTTTGAATAGGGCCACGCCTCGTAGATCGCGGACTCGATGCCGGCGCGGCGCAGCAGGATGGCGGCGACGGGCCCGGCGATGCCGGCACCGATGATCAGGGCCTTGCGGGGACGGCTGGACATGGCTTGCTCCCGACGTTTCCGTGGTGCTAGGAGAAATTACGGTCGCTAAATCTCTTAGTGACTAAGATATATATCGAGTAAGATAAGGGGCAGACCTTGTCAAGGACGAAGGCGCGCGCTGCGCTGTTGCAGGAGCTCGAGGCGGCGATGCGCAGGTCGTCCGCGCAGGGCGTGCTCTATGGCCAGACCGTTGCGAACGTTGCCGGAATCGCCAACTCCGACCTCGAATGCATGGACATCCTCTATCTCGAGGGCCGCGTCACCGCGGGCCGGCTCGCCGAGGTCACGGGCCTCACGACGGGCGCGATCACCGGCGTGATCGACCGGCTCGAGAAGGCCGGCCTCGTGCGCCGCGAGCGGGATGAGAAGGACCGCCGCAAGGTCTTCATTTCCGTCGTGCCGGAGACGGCCATGAAGATCGGTCAGCTCTATGTGCCGATGCAGCAGGCGATGGAGAAGGTGTTCGGCGCCTATTCGGACGAGGAGTTGCGCCTGCTGCTGCGCTTCGCCAACGAGGGCTACAAGGGCGTGCTCGCGGCAACGGAGGCGCTGAAGGGGCTGCTCGACACGCCGCCGGAGAAGCGTCCCGCGCTCAAGCTGAAGAAGCTTCGTCCCTAACCTTGTAGATCTGCGCCGCGGCGATCATGCCCCACATCGCGCCCAGCATCATCCAGAAGTGGCGCCAGTGGTCGGTGTCGATCACGAAGCTTTCGCCGACGGTGCCGACGAAGGCGGAGAAGATCGCGAGATAAGCGCGCTGCCAGGGTACGCGGACGAAGATGTGCCTGAAGCCCATGATGACGGTGGTGATGACCAGCGCGGGATAGCAGACGCCGGAGAGCCAGCCGCCGGACATGAAGGCGTTGAGGTAAGAGTTGTGGGTGTCCTCGGGGAAGTAGCGGTGGAATTGCAGCGGGCCGATGCCGAACGGCAGCTCGAGCGCCATCTCCGCACCCAGGATGTGCCGGCCGAAGCGGCCGAAGCGGCCCTCGTCATAGCTCTGGTCGAAGCTCGCGCGCTGCTTGAACATCTCGGCGGTGGCATCGAATGACAGCAGCACCGCGATCAGCGCGAGGCCCAGCACCGCGGCGACGATCGCCATGATGACGATGCGCGAGCGCTGCGCGTTGGTGCGGCTGGTCAGCACCATCAGCGCCAGCATGAACGCGGAGGTCAGCACCAGCCCGCCCCAGGCGGCGCGCGAGAACGCGAGCAGGATCGCCAGCGACATGATGCCGAAGGCGATGACGTTGCGGAGCGCCTTGCCGAGCCTGTCCGAGACCACGCTCTGGAGCGCGAACAGCGCCGGCAGGATCAGGAAGGCGCCGAGCACGTTCGGGTCCTTGAACGTGCCGCGCGCGCGGCCGTAGAGCGTGAGCAGGTCGCTGCCGCCGGGAACGAGGTGGAAGTAGCCGGCGATCGCCAGGAGTGAGGCGACCATCGCGCCGACCACGAGGCCGCGGCGGAGCATGTCGAGCCGCGCCGCGGTGTCCTCGGAGGTGACCATCGCGAAGAACACCACGGTCACAGCCATGTACCAGGAGGTCGCGATCCAGCTCGCCACCTCGGGCTGCTCGAACAGCGGGATCGCGCTGATGGTGTAGCCGACATTGAGCAGGACCAGCATCAGCACCAGCGGCATCAGCACCAGCCGCAGGCGCAGACCGGTTGCGAAGAAGGTGACGGTGGCGAGCAGCGTCGCGATCTCGTAGGGGCTGGGCTCGATGAAGACGATGGCGCCGGAGGCGCCGACCAGCCATACCAGCGCGCGCTGGAGCGCCAGCACGCCGGGCGCAGCCGGTGCGGCCAATTTCACTCCACCGGCTGTCGCCGCATACGCCATCACACGCTCATACGCTTACGCTACTGGTACACCACAAACTCGGCTGTCATCGCCCGGCTTGACCGGGCGATCCAGTACTCCGCGGCGCGCGTTGCAGGAAACGGCTGGCGCTGCGGCGTACTGGATGCCCCGCCTTCGCGGGGCATGACGGAAACTCAATACGCGTTCTCGTTCTTGGTCAGCAGCGAGATCGGCGTCTTCAGGAGAATGACGAGGTCGAACAGCACCGACCAGTTCTCGATGTAATAGAGGTCGAACTCGACGCGCTTCTGGATCTTCTCTTCGTTGTCGATTTCGCCGCGCCAGCCGTTGATCTGGGCCCAGCCGCTGATGCCGGGCTTGACGCGATGGCGGGCGAAATAACCGTCGACGGCTTCGTCGAACAGCCGGCTCTGGAGCTTGCCCTGCACCGCATGCGGGCGCGGGCCGACCAAAGAGAGGTTGCCGGAGAACACCACGTTGAAGAGCTGCGGCAGCTCGTCGAGGCTGGTCTTGCGGATGAAGCGGCCGACGCGGGTGACGCGCGGATCGTTCTTGGTCACCACCTTCGACGCGGTCGGGTCGGCCTGGTGGTGGTACATCGAGCGGAACTTGTAGACGTCGATGCGCTCGTTGTTGAAGCCGAAGCGCTTCTGGCGGAACAGCACCGGACCCGGGCTGTCGAGCTTCACGGCCAGCGCCACCAATCCCATGATCGGCAGCGCTGCGAGGAGGGCGAGGCCGCCGACGATGCGGTCGAACAGCCATTTCATCACCAGGTCCCAGTCGGTGATCGGCGCCTCGAACACGTCGAGCGTCGGCACCTCGCCGAGATAGGAATAGGAGCGGGGACGGAAGCGCAGCTTGTTGGTGTGCGCGGAGAGACGGATGTCGACCGGCAGCACCCAGAGCTTCTTCAGCATCTCCAGGATGCGGGTCTCCGCGGAGATCGGCAGCGCGAACAGCACGAGATCGACGCGGGTACGGCGGGCAAACTCGACGATGTCGTCGACCTTGCCGAGCTTTCGCGCGCCGGCGCAGGTGTCGAGCGCGCGGCTGTCGTTGCGGTCGTCGAACACGCCGAGCACGTGGATGTCGGAATCGTCCTGCGCCTTCAGTGCCTCGACCAGTTCCTCGCCGTTGCGGTCGGAGCCGACGATGATGGTGCGGCGGTCGAGCCGGCCCTCGCGCGCCCAGGCGCGCACCAGCGAGCGCAGCACCAGACGCTCCGCGATCAGCGCGGCGAGCCCGAGGAAATAGAAGGCGGCGAGCCACAGCCGCGACATCTCGCTGCCGAACTTGGCAAAGAAGGAGACACCGATGAACAGCAGGAAGACGAACGACCAGGACGAGATCATCCGCGTCATCTGGCGGAGATGACCGCGGAACAGTTGCACCTGGTAGATGTCGGCAGCCTGGAAGCAGACCACGGCTGCGACCGCGACGGCCACGATCTCCGCAGGATAGATCCAGTTGAAGCCACCCGCGAGCGGCATGACATAGCCGACATAGACCGCGATGCCGACGAGGCTCAGCAACACGAAATCAATGAGGCGGACGAAGCCGGTGATCACGATCGGCGAATAGGCGCGGGCGACCTTCTGGTTGACGACCTCGAGCGCGGCGGGCGAGAGCCGGCGGCGGCGCTCCACAAAGGGCTGGTCAGCTGGCCTCGCCGCGGCGCTGGTCGCGGCATCGATCATCGAGCGTGCGTTGAGCGGTTCCACGGGCGTCCACGTCCATTCCAAGAGCCCGCGGGTCGCGACTTTGCGGCCCCGGGCAAGCATCCCCTGGCACTCGATTACCGAATAAATCGGAAGATTTTCTAAAGCGGCCTTAAGGGTGGTTAATGATTGGCAAATGCGTCGCGATAGCCCGCGAGCACGCCGTCGACCATTGCCTGCTGGGAGAAATGCGCGGAGATCCGCTCGCGCAAGGTCGTGGCGCGTTGCGCGGTCGCTTGCGGATCGTCCAGCGCCGCAGCGATCGCCTCCGCCATGGCCTCGGGATTGCTCGGCGCGAACAAAGCGGGGCTGTCGGGGCCGAAGATTTCGGGGATGCCGCCGATCTTCGACGCGATCATGGGAATGCCAGCCGCTCCCGCCTCGATCACCACATAGGGCATGGAATCGCCGCGCGAGGGAACGACCAGCAGCCGCCCCTTGGAGAAGCCGTAGCGCGCCTTGACGTGGCCGATGAAGCGGATGGCGCTGGAGAGGCCGAGCTTTTCGACCTGTGCCTTCAGCGCCGCCGTCTCTTCGCCGTCGCCGCCGAGGGTGAGCGTGACCTTCTTGCCGCCTTCGCGCAGGCGCGCCACGGCATCGACCAGCAGGTCCGCGCCCTTGATGTGCCTGAACTCGCCGACATAGCAGAGGTCGGTGGCATCCTCGGCGGTGGCGACAGGTTCGAATTCTTCCGGCGTCACGCCATTGAAGACGCAATGCACCACGCCCTTGGGCGTGCCGACGATGCGCTGGTAGGTGTCGCGGGCAAAGGCGCTCTCGAACAGGAACAGGTCGGTCGCGCCCGTCAGCGAGCGCTCGAGCCGCGCGTAGAACTCGCCCTTGAAGGTGTTGAGCGGATAGTGCAGCGAGCCGCCATGCGGGGTGTAGATGCGGATGGTGTCGTCGGTGCGTCGCCGCATGCGGATGAAGGCGCCGGCCTTGGCGCCGTGGCCGTGCAGGACGTCAGGCTTGAGCTTCGCGATCAGGCGCCGCATCCGCAGCCACACCATGACATCATCGGGCGACGGCTCGCGGCGGATCGCCATGCGGTGCACGCCGAGCCTCAAGCGCGGCGCGAGCTCGGCCAGCGCCTTGTCGGCGCGTTCGCCGCCGGTGAGGCTGTCGGCGAGGATCCCGACATGATGGCCGCGGTCGACCTGGCCGTTGGCGACGTCGAGGATGTGGCGAAAGATGCCGCCGACCGGAGCGCGCACGGCGTGCAGGATTCGAAGCGGCTGGTCGGGTGAGGGGGGCATGATCAAAACCAGCGCTCGACGGCGAGTACCGAACAACTCCGGGAAATATCGAGATGGATTAAGAGCCTTCGTGGTTAACAAACGGTGACGGGCGCGCGTGCGCGCGGCGCGGGACGCCTGCGATTAACCCAGCGGCAACCTTAATGGAGTGTAATCGCCGTGGTTGAGGTAGAGTCGCGGCGTTGCCTGCGGGAGTGTTCGATGCGTTTAGCGTTCTGGCGTGCCGGCAAGGACAAGGCGGTGGTCGAGCGGGCTGTTTCGAAGTCCAAGGCCGAAGCCAAGAAGGCCGAATCCGCACCCAAGGTCGAAGCCCCCAAGGTTGAAGCAAAGTCTGCGCCGGTGGTCGCGAAGCAACCAGCAGTCGAATCCGGTGACATCGATCTGCACGCGCTCGGCGCGGCGTTGGCGCGCAAACGCGGCTGGATCATCGTGCCGACGGTGCTGGCGCTCGTCGCGTCGATCGCCGCCGTCAATCTCGTCACGCCGCGCTACAAGTCGGAATCCCGCATCCTGATCGACGGCCGCGAGAACGTGTTCCTGCGCCCGAACAGCGACCGCGCCGAGGAGCGGCAGGCGCTCGACGCCGAGGCCGTCACCAGCCAGGTGCAGCTCGTGCTGTCGCGCGATCTCGCGCGCGAGATCATCAAGAAGAACAAGCTCGCCGAGCGGCCCGAATTCGATCCGGTGCTGCAAGGCATCTCGCCGCTGAAGTCGCTGGCGGCCCTCGTCGGCATCGGCCGCGATCCGTTCTCGATGACGCCGGAAGAGCGCGTGCTCGATGCCTATTACGAACGCCTCCAGGCCTACGCCGTCGACAAGTCGCGCGTCATCGTGGTCGAATTCCAGTCCGCCGATCCGGATCTCGCCGCGCGCGTCGCCAACTCGATCGCCGACGGCTATCTCGTGCTGCAGCAGAATGCCCGCCAGGACCAGGCGCGCAATGCGAGCCAATGGCTCGCAGGCGAGATCGAGAATCTGCGCAAGAAGGTCTCCGACGCCGAAGCCAGGGTCGAGGATTTCCGCTCCAAGTCGAGCCTGTTCGTCGGCACCAACAACACCACGCTGTCGAACCAGCAGATGGGCGAGGTCAACACCCAGCTCAACAACGCACGCTCGATGAAGGCGGATGCGGAATCCAAGGCGCGGCTGATCAAGGAGATGCTCCAGAGCGGCAAGCCGATCGAGGCATCCGAAGTGGTGAACTCCGAGCTGATGCGGCGGTTGTCGGAGCAGCGGGTCACGTTGCGTGCGCAGCTCGCCGAACAGTCGTCCACGCTGCTCGGCAACCATCCGCGCATCAAGGAGCTGAAGGCCCAGCTCGGCGACCTCGACAACCAGATCCGGGACGAGGCGGCCAAGATCTCCCGCTCGCTCGAAAACGATGCGCGCATCGCCAGCGGCAGGGTCGACGGCCTGACCGCGAGCCTCGAGCAGCTCAAGAAGCAGGCGACCTCGACCAACGGTCAGGATGTCCAGCTCCGCGCGCTCGAGCGCGAGGCCAAGGCGCAGCGCGACCTGCTCGAGACGTATCTTGCCAAATATCGCGAGGCCAATACCCGCGAGACCATCGACACCGCGCCGACGGATGGTCGCATCATCTCGCGCGCCATCGTCTCCAACACGCCGGCCTATCCGAAGAAGCTGCCGATCGTGCTGATCGCGACGATCGCGACGCTGCTGCTCTCGTCCGGCGTCGTCGTCACCGGCGAGCTGCTGCGCCAGACCGCGCCGCGCGCGGCGGCTGTCTTTGCGCCGGCGCCGGCGCAAATCCAGGCGGCGGTCCGTCAGGAACCATTGGTCCAACCGGTGGTCGAGCCCTTCGTCGAACCTGTCATTGAAGAGCCGGCGCCGCTTCAGCCGGAGATGACGGCTGGTGCCGGTGTCGCGGAATTCGCCGAGATCGAGCATCTGGCGGGCAGCTTGCGTGCCGCGGGCGCCGCGGCGAAGAAGGTCACGGTGCTCGGCACCGCGCCCGGCGAAGCCGTCACATTGTCGGCGCTGACGCTGGCCCGGCATCTGGCACGCGACGCGCGCGTCGTCGTGGTCGATCTCGCCGCGTCCTCGCCGACCATCGCCGCGGTGTCGGTCGATGCTTCTGCCCCCGGCCTGGCCGAGCTGATGCAGGGCGAGGTCTCGTTCGCCCAGGTCATCACCCGCGACAAGCTCTCGCGGCTGCATCTGGTCATGGCCGGCCGTCCCGGTTTCGACCGCAGCCTGTTGCAATCGCCGCGCGTGGGCCTCGCGATCGACGCGCTGCTCCGCGCCTACGACCATGTGCTGCTCGATGCCGGCGGCGCTTCCGACCTCCCGGCCGAGCTGCTGACGGCCAACGCCCGCGCCGTGGTGGTGCCCGACGCCTCGATGGGACCGGATGCGCGCACGCTGATGTGCGAGCAGCTCAAGGCCGTCGGATTCAGCGAGGTGACGATGCTGAGCAAGCCGGTGCAGGCGTCGGATGCCGTGGACACGCCGCGCGTGGTGGCGGCTTGAACTTTGTTCCCCTCTCCCCTTGCGGGACCTTGCGGGAGAGGGTGGCTCGCCGCAAAGCGGCGAGACGGGTGAGGGGTCTCCATCCTCACGAATAGTCGAGCGAGCGGAGAGGACCCCTCATCCGGCGCCATAGCCGAAGCTTCGCTTCGGCGTTCTTAAGAACGGCGGCCGAAGGCCGCCTATGCCACCTTCTCCCACAAGGGGAGAAGGGAAGGGAAACTACCCGAACGCCTGCCGAAGCCGTCGGGCCAGGTCGAACAGCACCTGGTTCTGCTTCACCAGCCGCTTGCCGTGGCTGAGCGAGGACATCGCCATTGCCGCGAGTTTTCCGCGCGAGGTTAGCGGCACGAAGCTGTCGAAGATGTCCTCGTCGTCCTTGCAGAACATCCGCTTGTAGTCGTCCGAGCCGATGCCGAGGTCGAGCGAGCGGTAGCCGCGCTCGCCGTAGCGGTCGATGATGTAGCGCATCAGGATCAGCCCGGGGCTGTAGCGGGCGTGCTCGGACATCGTGTAGGTGTTGAACATCATCGAGAAGCGCTGGCCGTCGGCGACGCCGGCGAAGATCGCGATCACCTCGTCGTTGCATTCGAGCGCGTGGATGTCGATGACACGTCCTTCGCCGCGCGGCGCGAGGCACGCGCTGCGGACGAACTGCTCGACGCCCGGCTCGGCGAAAACGTTCGGGAGCTTCTGTTCGGCCATCCGCGCCGGCTTGACGCGGAAGAACCAGTCGAGCAGGCGGGTGACGTCCGCGTCCGTCGTGGCGAGGTGATAGCGGTAGCCGGCGAGCGACTGGAGCTTCTTCTCCTTGCTCTTCAGGCGGCGGCGGAAGGAATTGCTGATCCGCGATGCAGGCGGGCCGCCCGGCTCCATCGTCAGCAGCGGACAGCCGTTGATCGCGCTCTGTCGCGACAGGGCTGCAAACGGGTTCTGCTGGTCGTTCCAGCGCAGCGGCTGCTGCGTCAGCGCGAGCACGTCGACATGGGCGCGGAGCGGCGCAAGCAGCGCGTCGAGATCGGCGGCGCCGGCCTCGCCTGCGAACTCGGCGTTCCACAGGCCCATGTTGAAGGTCGTATGCTTGCCGCCCATGAAGCAGGCCGTGCGCACGCCGTGGCCCTGGCGCAGCGAGAGCGGCAGCAGCAGGAGCGGCTCGCGATCGGCGTCGCGGGCGATGACGACGAAGGGGCGGGCGCCTTCGTGAGCGCCGACCAGCCGCTGCCAGGGGCCGAGCAGGTCGAAGCGCTGGTAGGGCGTGAAGAGGTGACCGGGCTCCTCGAAGGCACGCCAGACCGCCTCGGCTTCACCGAGATCACTGAGGATGTCGACATGCGCGATACGGTTCGCTTTCGACCGCGCTGGCGCTTCTGCCGTCCGGCTTTGCATCGCCGCAGCCATGGTCATTCGCGAAACCTGTCGAGAAAACGAAAATTGCGTAATTCGGCCTGTGGCCGACCTTTGCAAACAAATGTCAACAAAGGGTAATGACAATAAGCGAGGGAACGGGCCGCCGGCGAGCGCGAAGGGTGGGATATTGGCATCCGACGACAGATGGTTGGAACGGCTGCGCCTTGAGCTGACCTGGCTCACCGGTCAGGCTCTGCTCCGCAGTCGTGGGGCCGGCGCCATCCTGCGCTTTGTGCATGTGCGGCCGCGGCGGCGCGGCGGATTTCAGCCGCTGCGCGCGCACGAGATCACGCCGCAATTCCTCGACCGCGCCATTCGGGCGCTGAAGCGGTGGAAGTATGATTTTCTCGGCATGGACGAGGTCTGCCGCCGCGCCGTGACGCTGCCGGAGAAGCGGCGCTTCGTGGCGCTCACCTTCGACGGCGCTGCCAAGGACCTGATCAAGTTTGCCTATCCGGTGCTCGCACGCCACGCCGTGCCATTCACGATCTATGTGCCCACCGCATTTCCCGACGGCGTCGGCGAAGCCTGGTGGCTCGGGCTCGAGCAGGTGATCGCGCACGAGAGCCGCATCAGCCTGATGATGGGCGACAAGGAGCAGCGTTTCACCGTCACAGGCAACGCCGAGAAGCAGGCGTTGTTCGCGTATCTCGAGAGCTGGCTGCGCTCGCTGCCGCCGGTGGAGCTATCGGCTGCGATCGCCGATCTCTGCACGCGCTACCGGGTCGACCTCGCCGCGCTCTCGCGTGAGGCGTCGATGGATTGGGAGGATCTGGCGAAGCTGGCTGCCGACCCGCTGGTCACGGTCGGCAGCGCGACCGTGAACTATCCCGTTCTCGCCAACATGAAGGACGCCGCCGCGCTGCGCGAGATGACGATGGGCAAAGCCGTGGCGGAATCCGCCTTTGACCGCGAGATCCGGCATCTCGCCTTTCCGTTCGGTGACCGCTCCTCGTTCCGGCGCAGCCACGTCGTGATGGCGGAGGAGGCCGGGTTTGCCAGCGCGGTCTCGACGATCCCGGGCATCGTGGAGGCGGAGGGGCGAACCAATCTGCGCGCGCTGCCGCGGATTTCCTGGGACGGCCGGGTCCGCTCGCTGCGGATGCTGCGCGTGCTGATGTCAGGTGTCGCCTTTGCCCCGGTGAGACCGACCGGCAGCGCTACGAGCCAGACTTGATACGATCAGGCCTCTGCATCCAGCTCACGATCGGCATCGCCGGCAGCACCCAGCCCATGCCGACCACGACGTAGTAGATCGCCTGCCGCCAGCCGGACTCGGCGATCCACGGCATCTGCGCCGCCGCCATGCCGAGCAGAGCCCAGACGGTGGCCAGCACCAGGAGCAGGATGGCGCCGAGGAACTTGCGGGTGCGGATCGTCATGGCAGACTACTAGCGGCCTTCGCGTAACTTGCGCTGCGGGAGCGGGGGACTATAAGGAGCACGCAGTCCGGTTCAAGTCTCTTAGGCACAGGCTTGGTTTTGTCCTTGAAATGACGATGATTTCCACCCCGTCCGAGCCGCACCGCGCCGTGCGCTGGTGGCTGATCTCCGTGGCCGCCTTGATCGCGCTGATGGTGCTGGTCGGCGGGGCGACGCGGCTGACGGAATCCGGCCTGTCGATCGTCGAATGGAAGCCGGTCACGGGCAGCATTCCGCCGCTCTCGGAGACGCAGTGGACCGAGGCGTTCGAGGCCTACAAGAAGATCCCGCAATATCGCGAGCTCAACGCCGGCATGAGCCTGTCCGAGTTCAAGGAGATCTTCTGGTGGGAATGGAGCCACCGGCTGCTCGGCCGCTTCATCGGCGTTGCCTATCTGCTGCCGTTCCTGTTCTTCCTCTGGCGCGGCGGCCTGTCGGGTGAGCTCAAGCGTCGGCTGTGGCTGCTGTTCACGCTCGGCGGTCTCCAGGGCGCGGTCGGCTGGTGGATGGTGGCCTCGGGCCTGTCGGAGCGGGTCGAGGTCTCGCAATATCGGCTGGCGACGCATCTGGTGCTGGCGCTCTTGATCTTCGCCGGCATCGTCTGGACGGTGCGGCGGCTCAAGGAGCGGCCGCAGATTGTCGCGCCTGCGCGGCTGCGCTTCACCAGCGCGCTGCTGCTCGTCGTGACCTTCGTGCAGATCTATTTCGGTGCGCTGGTCGCGGGCCTGCGCGCGGGGCGCGCTTACAACACCTGGCCTGAGATCGACGGCGCGTTCATTCCGTCGGCTGATCGACTCTGGTTCGAGACGCCGTGGTGGCGCAACATGTTCGACAATGTGCTGACCGTGCAGTTCGAGCATCGCATGACGGCCTATGCGCTGTTCGTGCTGGCGGCGCTGCATGCGTTCGACGCGGTGCGTTCTCGCGCGGGTGCCGCGGCCGGCGGCGCGCTCTGGCTGTTCGCGGCGGTCAGCCTGCAGGCCGTGCTCGGGATCCTCACGCTGCTCAATCAGGTGCCGATCGGGCTCGCGCTCGCGCACCAGGCGGTTGCGATCGTGGTGCTGACGCTTGCGGTGATGCAGGTGGAACGGCTTGCGTCACGGCAGTCTGCGCAAGCGCAGCCGCGCGCGGTTCCTGTCAGCCAGCCCGGCTGATCACCATCAGCCCGGCTGATCAGCAATAGCCGTAGACGCCGCACGCGTAGGGCAGGCGCCAGAAATAATCGACCTGCTTCCCGCCGTAATACGGGCCCTGATAATCGTAGCTCCAGGGCCGGCCGTAATAGCCCGGCAAGGTGCTGGAGCCGGGCAGGAGCGGCGTGCCCGGCAGGTTGCGGATATAGCTGCCGATGCCATAGGCCGGCGAGATCAGCGCATCCGCATCGGTCTCGACATAGACCTGTGGCGGGTCCTGCGGCGGCACGGCAGCGCGCCGCTTCGGCGTCGCCGGCAGATCGGCGGCGAGCGCGCCTGAAACCGTCAGCATCGCCGCAAGGGCAGGCACCATCCAGCGCAGCATCGTCGGCTCCGAATCAAAGGGGCGATCCAAGGACGATGTATGCGGCAGATATGGTTAATGACTGTTAACTGGCGGCGGCCGAAACGGCCGCCGTCATTCCGGGGCGCGCGGAAGCGCGAACCCGGAATCCAGAGATGAGCAAATATTGTCGAGGTTCCGGGTTCGGTGCTTCGCACCGCCCCGGAACGACAGCAACTACGCGCTCAACGCCTGCTCGAGGTCGGCGATCAGATCTTCCTTGTCCTCGATGCCGACCGAGAGCCGCACCACGTCGGGGCCGGCGCCGGACTTCACCTTGGCGGCGTCATCGAGCTGGCTGTGCGTGGTCGAGGCCGGGTGGATCACGAGCGAGCGGGTGTCGCCGACATTGGCGAGGTGCGAGAACAACTGCAGCTTCGACACCAGGCTGACGCCGGCGTCATAGCCGCCCTTCAGGCTGAAGGTGAACACGGCACCGGCGCCCTTCGGCGCGTATTTGCGCGCGAGCTGGTTGTACTTGTCGCTCGGCAGGCCCGCATAGCTGACCGAGGCCACCGCCGGATGGCCGGCGAGGAATTCGGCGACAGCCTTGGCGTTGTCGCAGTGCTTCTGCATGCGCAGCGGCAGCGTCTCGATGCCGGTCAGGATCATGAAGGCGTTGAAGGGCGAGAGCGCGGGGCCGAGGTCGCGCAAGCCGAGCACGCGGCAGGCGATCGCGAAGGCGAAATTGCCAAAGGTCTCCTGGAGGCGGATGCCGTGATATTCCGGCCGCGGCTCGGAGAGCATCGGGTATTTGCCGCCGGTGGACCAGTCGAAGGTGCCGGCATCGACGATGATGCCGCCGAGCGAGTTGCCGTGACCGCCCAAAAACTTCGTCAGCGAGTGCACGACGATGTCGGCGCCGTGGTCGATCGGGCGGATCAAATAGGGCGAGGCCAGCGTGTTGTCGACGATCAGCGGCACGCCCGCTTTGCGCGCCACCGTCGAGATCGCCTCGATGTCGGTGATGCTGCCGGCAGGGTTGGCGATGGACTCGATGAAGATCGCTTTGGTGCGCGGCGTCACCGCGCGCTCGAAGCTTGAGATGTCATCGGGATCGGCCCACACCACGTTCCAGCCAAAACTCTTGAACGCATGCGTGAACTGGTTGATCGAGCCGCCATAGAGCTTTCGCGCGGCGATGAACTCGTCGCCGGGCTGGAGCAGTTGCTGCAGGATCACAACCTGCGCGGCATGGCCGGAAGCAACCGCCAGCGCGGCGGTGCCGCCTTCGAGCGCGGCGACGCGCTCTTCCAGCACGGCATTGGTCGGGTTGCCGATGCGGGTGTAGATGTTGCCGAACGCCTGCAGGCCGAACAGCGAGGCGGCGTGATCGGCGTCGTTGAAGACAAATGATGTCGTTTGATAAATCGGGGTCGCGCGCGCGCCGGTGGTCGGATCGGGCTGTGCACCGGCATGCACGGCGAGGGTTGAAAATCCCGGAAGGCGATCGCTCATAGAAGGCGTCCTGTTCTCTTGGTCTGAAATCGCGCGGCATGCTGATGGGCAGGGCGCCCGCCGTCAAGGCGCCGCGTCACATCAGGATCATTTGGGAATGATCGTGCTACCCATTGTCGCGCCCGCGAAACGAAACCTTCGCAATTGCGTCAGCTTTGCTCGGTCTTGTTTTTCGCGGCGCGATCCGATGCTGCGGTCTCGCCGCCGCCGACGCTCATCCGATTGAGGGATAGCCGCATGCCCTGTGTCGGTACCGGCGCGCGCTTGGAGCTGAGTGTGCGCGAATTCACGCCCATCCAGGATATTTCGGACGACAGGCGGCCATATTCGATCTTCGGGCAGCGGTTCATGACCACCTTGATACCGACCGATTCCGCTTTCGCCGCCGCGGCATCGTCACGCGCGCCGAGCTGCATCCAGATCACCTTCGGCAGCGGATCGAGTGTGAGCGCCTCTTCGACGACGGGCATGATGTGGCTGGAGTTGCGGAAGATGTCGATCATGTCGATCGGACGGCCGATGTCGGAGAGCGAGGCGACGAAGGGTTTGCCGAGCAGCTCCTTGCCGACATGACCGGGATTGACCGGGATCATGTCGTAGCCGCGCTGTGCCAGATATTTGAACGCGAAATAGCTCGGCCGCACGTTGACCGGCGATGCGCCGACCATCGCGATCAACTTCACGCTGTTGAGGATGCCGCGGATGTAATTGTCGGGATAGGCGTCGTGGTTCATCTTTTTCTTTCGTTCGTCATTCCGGGGCGATGCGCAGCATCGAACCCGGAATCTCGAGATTCCGGGTTCGGCTCTGCGAGCCGCCCCGGAATGACGATGTGGGGTTGAGCAGCGATAACGCCGCCCATCATTCATCCCGCCATGTCGGCGTGCGCTTCTCGATGAAGGCGCCGATGCCTTCCTCGGCGTCGCGCGCCATCATGTTCTCGGTCATCACCTCTGCGGCATAGCGATAGGCGTCCGCAAGGCTCATCTCGGCCTGGCGGTAGAAAGCCTCCTTGCCGAGCTTGACGGTGTAGGCGGATTTCAGCGCGACCTGTTGTGCCAGCTCGATCGCGGCGCCGAGTTCGGTGCCGGCAGGCACGACACGGTTGACGAGCCCGATCTCGCGGGCGCGGTCGGCCGTGACAGGCTCGCCCGTCAGCAGCATCTCCATCGCCTGCTTGCGCGGGACGTTGCGCGACAGTGCCACCATGGGCGTCGAGCAGAACAGACCGATGTCGACGCCGGGCGTCGCAAAGCTTGCGGCTTCCGAGGCGATTGCGAGGTCGCAACTCGCGACGAGCTGGCAGCCGGCGGCCGTCGCGATGCCCTGGACGGCCGCGACCACGGGCTTCGGCAGATGCACGATCGCCTGCATCATCGCGCTACAGGCGTTCATGATCCCGGCGAAATAGGCGCGGCCGCGATCGGGATCGCTGCGGCGCGCGGTCAATTCCTTGATGTCGTGGCCGGCGGAAAAGGCCGGGCCGTTGGCGGCGATGACGGCAGCGCGGATGCGCTTGTCCTCGGCGATCGCGTTGAAGCTCGCATGCAGCTGGCCGATCATCGCCTCCGACAGGCTGTTGCGCGCGGCGGGGCGGTTCAGCGTCAGCACGGCGACGCTGCCGACGATCTCGCGCAGCAGGATCGGCGGTTGCGGGGAGGGGGCACGGGCGGCCTGAACGGACATTGACGCGACTTCCGTGGAATGATTGCAATTGGATGACACCAATAACTTAATGTACCAGGGCGACCGAAGCGAGGGTGGGGAACGGCATGGCGTTAGCGAAAATGAGCGTGGCGGAGCTCGAGCAGTTTCTCCGCGACGAGTTTCCCCAGGCCTTCAGCGGCGACGACATCACGATCGAGAGTGCGGACGGCCAAACCAGCCTTTTGCGCCAGCGCTATAGCGAAAGGATGCTGCGGCCGGGCGGAACCGTGTCGGGTCCGACGCTGATGGCGCTCGCCGATTTCGCGATGTACGTGGTGCTGCTGTCCGCGATCGGGCCGATCGGCCTCGCCGTCACCACCAATCTCAACATCAACTTCCTGCGCAAGGGCCAGCCAGGGCAGGACGTCCTGGCCGAGGCGCGGCTGCTCAAGCTCGGCAAGCGCCTGGCGGTCGGGGAGGTGAACCTCTTGTCTGGTACCTCACCCGATCCGATCGCTCATGTCACCTCGACCTATTCCATTCCAAATGTTTGAGCTTTTTGAGGGTAATATAGCACCTTATTTTCAAGTCATTGATTTCATGGATGTAATTTCCGTCGTTGGGCATTGACCGTTGCGCGTCTCTTCTCTAGAAACTCGCGCAGTCCGGTGCGGTGTTCGCGCCGATGTCTCCCTCACGGAAATTCTGACATGAAAACCTTTTCGGCAAAGCCGGCCGAGGTGACGAAGAAGTGGGTGCTGATCGACGCCAAGGGTCTGGTCGTCGGCCGTCTCGCCACCATCGTCGCAATGCGCCTGCGCGGCAAGCACCTCCCGACCTACACCCCGCACGTTGATTGCGGCGACAACGTCATCATCATCAACGCGCAGCATGCGGTCCTCACCGGTCGCAAGCGCGAGCAGAAGACCTATTACAAGCACACCGGCTATGTCGGCCACGTCAAGGAGCGCACCGCGCGCCAGATCCTCGAGGGCCGTCACCCCGAGCGCGTGCTCGAGAAGGCCGTCGAGCGCATGATCCCGCGTGGTCCGCTCGGTCGCGTGCAGATGGGCAACCTCCGTGTCTACGGCGGCGCCGATCATCCGCACGAGGCGCAGCAGCCCGAGAAGATCGATATCGCCAAGTTGAACCGCAAGAACACGAGGGCCGCATAACATGGCCGAATCCATCCAGTCGCTCGACCAGCTCTCGCAGCTCAAGACGGCGGCGGCGCCCGAGGCGCCCAAGCACGAGAAGAAGGTCGACAAGTTCAACCGCGCCTATGCCACCGGCAAGCGCAAGGACGCGGTCGCCCGCGTGTGGATCAAGCCGGGCGCCGGCAAGGTCACCGTCAACTCGCGCGAGGTCGAGGTCTATTTCGCCCGTCCCGTGCTGCGCATGATGATCGAGCAGCCGTTCTCCGTGGCCCAGCGTTCGGGCCAGTACGACGTGATCTGCACCGTCGCCGGCGGCGGTCTGTCCGGCCAGGCCGGCGCGGTCCGTCACGGCATCTCCAAGGCGCTCACCTATTTCGAGCCGGAGCTGCGCTCTGTGCTCAAGAAGGGCGGCTTCCTCACCCGCGACTCGCGCGTGGTCGAGCGCAAGAAGTACGGCAAGGCCAAGGCCCGCCGGTCCTTCCAGTTCTCGAAGCGTTAATCGCTTCGGTCGCATTCGCCGCGAAAGCGGCTTCAATGAGATGCAAAAGGGCGCTGATTTTCAGCGCCCTTTTTATTGTTCGTTTGTATGCAAATTGACGACGAGTTTCCGGAAAACTTGCGGACGCGCGAAAACCTGAATGGAACCCGCGGGAACCTAGCGTCGCATTCGGAAGGGCGCGCAAATCGGATGTGCCGATCGCGTAACTGCTATGTTTTCAAGGGGGCCGACATGATGTCGCTCGATAGCATCACGCTCTATTTGGTTGCCACCATGGTTGCCGCACTGCTCGGCGCCATGATGGTGTTCTTTGGCAGGCAGGAGAACAGTCCTGCGCTGAAATGGTGGGGCACCGCCTATCTGCTCGGTGCCGCCTCCGTCGCGCTTTGGACGGCCGCCGGCGAAAGGCTGGGGCCGCATCTCTATCTGGCGTTAAATGCCGTCGGCTTCGTGGCCTGCGGCATGGTGTGGAATGCGGCGCGCGTCTTTCACGGCCGCAAGCCGAACTGGCCCGGCCTCGTGCTCGGCGCGCTCGCCTGGGTCGCCGCCGTGACGCTGCTCGATCCCACGGCGTCCATGCTGCGCATGATCATCGGCGCCGGCATCGTCTCGGTGTACGCGGCGGTGACGGCGAGCGAGCTCTGGGTCGAGCGGCGCAAGAGCCTGCAGCGGCGCTGGCCGGCCTTCGTCGTGCCGGTGATGCACGGCTGCGTGCTGATGCTGCCGATCCTGATCGGCAGTTTCCTGCGCCCGCATGATGCCGGCTTCTCCTCAAGCATCTGGGTCACCGTGTTCGCGGTCGAGCTCGTGCTCTACGCCGTCGGCACCGTCTTCGTGATCTTCATGCTGGTGTCGGAGCGCACCGTCACCGCGCACCGGACTGCGGCGTCGACCGATCCGCTCACCGGCATGCTCAACCGCCGCGGCTTCTCCGAAGCCTGCGGCCGCGTGATCGACCGCGAGGCCAAGGCCGGGCGGCCCGTCACCGTGATGATCTTCGACATCGACCACTTCAAGTCGATCAACGACCGCTTCGGCCATCCCGCCGGCGACGAGATGCTGAGACTGTTCTCGACCGTCGTCGTCAGCAACTTACGCATCTCCGACCTCTCGGGCCGCATTGGCGGCGAGGAGTTCGCCGCGCTCCTGCCGTGTGCGCTGGAGGAGGGCGTGCTGGTCGCCGAGCGCGTGCGCGAGGCGTTCGAGACCTCCGGCGTCGTGGTCGACGAAGGCCCGGTCGACACCACCGTCAGCATCGGCGTTGCCGGCGGTCCGGCCGGCACCGAGCTCGAGGTGTTGCTGGCGTCTGCCGACACCGCGCTCTACCAGGCCAAGCGCGGCGGCCGTAACCGCGTCGAGGCGGCGGAGGAGCTGCCGCTGTCGCTGGAGAACTGGCGCCGCCAGAGCGCGGCGCGGGCCGGTGCGCCGCAGGCGCGTCCGGTCACGGCGTGAACGCGAGGGCGGCCCTGCGGTAATCCGCTGTTTACCGTTCGATCCCTACCATTGCGGTCATGGAATCGATCCGTCGACAGAACCCGCAGGCCGCCCTGATGTCGCTCGAAGCTCAGGCAGCCTCGGCACGCGGCGGCTTCGCCTGCCTGTTCTCGACCGCGGACGAATACGAGACGGCGCTGATCACCGAGCGCCGTGCGCAGGGACGCTACACGCAAGGCCGCAGCTACTGGCCGCTCGCGCTGTTCGTCGGTTGTGCGCTGATCGTCGCGGGCACGGTCCTGCTGTTCGCCTGACAGGCCTGCATTTTTCGTCCGGGCAGGGCGCCGTTTCGGCGCCTTTTTCTTTGTCGCGGTCTGCGGTAGACACGGCCGTCAACAAAAAGGTGGAAACGATGATCACCGAGATCGCGCAAATCGACGTCAAGCCGGGCAGCGAGAAGGATTTCGAGGCCGCCGTCGCCAAGGCCAAGGCCGCCTTCGGCCGCTCCAAGGGGTTTCACGGCTTCGAGCTGCACAAGTCGATCGAGAAGCCGCAGCGCTACCGGCTGATGGTGAAGTGGGCGACGCTGGAGAACCACACCGTCGATTTCCGCGGCTCCGAGAATTTCACCGAATGGCGCGGCCTCGTCGGCCAGTATTTTGCCGCGCCACCGGAGGTCGAGCACACCGAGACCGTGCTGACCACGTAAGGCGTGTTAGGCCGCCTCGGCGAGGGGCGGCGCCTCATACGTCTTGAAATGGTCGATCATGACCTTGGCGATGGCGACCAGCGGGAGCGCCAGCGCGAGGCCCCAGATTCCGAACACGACGCCGAGCAGGATCTGGAACGCGAACAGCGTGGCCGGCGGGATGTCGAGCGCCTGCCGCTGCAGGATCGGTGTCAGCACGTAACTCTCCAGGGCGTGGACGCCCATGAAGAGCAGAAAGGCCGACAGCGCCGGGATCCAGCCCGAGGCAAGGCTCGCCAGCACCACGACGACGCCGGCGATGATGGCGCCGACAGTCGGGATGAAGGCGAGCAGGCCAGCCTGGATTCCAAGGATGAACGAGCCGGGAATGCCGATGATGGCAAGCCCGATCCAGGTCACGACGCCAACCGCGATCATCACGATGATCTGTGCGATCAGCCAGCGCTCCAGCGTCTCAGCTGTCCGGTCGATGATGAGCGCGACGCGGGTGCGATGCTTCGCAGGCGCGAGGAACAGCAGGCCGTCGTGATAGACGGCGGGCTGGGCAGCGAAGGCGAGCCCCAGAAACAGCACGATGAAGATGTTGCCGACGGCGCTGATCGCGCTGAACAGCAACTTGAAGGTCTGGCTTACGATCGCCCCGCCGCTGGAGGCGAGCGCGCCTGCGCCCGGCAGGCCGCCATGTGAGGGCTGGCTCGGGGCGGGCGCCGGCGCCGCGTCGGTCGAGGCCGCGGGCGCGCCATTGCCGAGATCGAACACGCTGGTGTCGATGCCGTGGTTCTCCAGGAAGGACCGGACGTTGGTGATCTGCGACTTGATGGTCTTGCTGAGCAGCGAGGCCTGCTCGGCGATGGTGGCACCGCCGAGATAGGCAACGCCTGCGAGCAGCACCGCAAGGACGAGGCAGACGATCGCGAGTCGCATTGTGTGTGGCAGGTGAACGCGCCGTCCGAGCGCATTGGTCAGCGCGTTGAGGCCGACGCCGAGCAGCATGCCGGTGAAGATCAGGAGCAGGGTGGCCGCAAAATACCAAGTGAAAGCGAGCAGCGCGGTGAACAGCACGACGCCGATGCCGCCGACCGAGATCGCCCAGGCCTGATCCCGAGCCTGATGCCAAGCCTGATCCCGAGCCAGATCGGTGCGGGGCCGGGGCCGTTCATCTCTGGAAATGGTCACGTCGGGTCCTTTTCGGAACACTGCAGGTGGCCAGCCACTCTTTCGCGAAATTCCAGCGGGGATCAAGCCGGGGGCCGAAGTGCGGGGCCCAAGTGCCGGCCTCTGGTGCCGATCTGGCGCGTCCGGCCTGAAAGGCCTAACGCGGCGGGCACCAAAAGGGGCCATATCGGCGCACTGGCCCGGCATTTGCGCGAAAATAGCATTGCCGTCCCGCGATCCCCTCTGTTGAATTTGTTCCATCCCAGGGGCATCTTTGGAGAATCTTCTTCGCGCGGGAGGTCGGAAGGACAGATGAGAAAGCCGGTCGTCGGCGTGATCGGGAACGCCCATCGCGTCGAGAATCGATTTCAGGTCCAGATGGTCGGCGAGCGCAATTTGCGCGCCGTGGCCGAGGTCTCCGGCGGCTTGCCGGTGATGTTCGCGGGCTCGCCCGATATCACCGATATCGGAGCGCTGCTCGATACCGTCGACGGCATCATCCTCACCGGCGCCCGGGCCAACGTGCATCCGACCCGCTTCAACGTCGATCCGTGCGAGAAGCACGAGCCCTACGACATCCATCGCGACGAGGTGGCGCTGGCGCTCTCGGTCGCGTGCGTTGCCCGCGGCATCCCGCTGTTCGGCATCTGCCGCGGCCTGCAGGAGATGAACGTCGCCTTCGGCGGCTCGCTGCATCCCGAGATCCGCGAGATCCCCGGCCGCATGAACCACCGCATGCCCCGGCTCGAGAACGGCGAGATCCACCCCGATCCGACGGTCGTGTTCGCCGACCGTCACGACGTCAACCTGACGCCGGGAGGCGCCTTCGCAAAAATTCTCGGCTGCGAGAAGATCAGGGTCAATTCGCTGCACGGCCAGGGCATCCTCGATCCAGGCAAGCGCGTGCTGATCGAGGGCATCGCCGAGGACGGCACCATCGAGGCGATCCGCATCGCGGAAGCCCCGACCTTTGCGCTCGGCGTGCAATGGCATGCCGAATACGACCCGCAGCACAATCCCATCAACCGCAAGCTGTTCGAGGCTTTCGGCGAGGCGCTGGTGGCGCGGCAGAAGGCGGCGGCGTAGGGCAGACTCTTACCCCGCCGTCATTGCGACGGCGGGGAGATTGCTGGAGACTACGGCATGCATTCAAGGTGCTCTCCAAATTCGGACGGGATAAACCAATCAGTAGGAATTGGTCCGCCCTGATTTTTGCGGCTCTGATTTGTTCTTTGAGAACGAAGTGGAGTCATATGCAGAACGAAGGCTGACGCCGCGAAGTGCCGGAACACTAACTCGGCGTCGCCACCATCCGCCGCGCGCGATACGCCTGCGGCGACATCAAGGTCAGCTTGCGGAACGCCTTGCGAAAGCTGCTTTCGTCCTCATAGCCGGCGGCGCGGGCGATGGTCTTGACCGGCTGGGTCGTGGTCTCCAAGAGGGTGCGCGCATGCTCGACGCGGCGGCGCATGATGAAGGCCTGCGGCGGCTCGTGGGTGAGCTCCTGAAACTTGCGGTTCAGCGTGCGCTCGCTGAGGCCGAGCGCGCCCGCGAGGCGCTTGACCGTCATCGGGCTCTTGCCGGCGCGGCGAACCAGAAGGTCGGCCCTGGTCAGCAGCGGGTCCTGCGAGAGCAGATAGCCGACGGGCATGAAGATCGATTGGCTGCGCTGCGCGGTGTCGATGACGACGTAGTCCGCGCATAGTTTGGCGATCTCCTTGCCATCGATCATCTCGATCAGCCGGAGCAGGAGGTCGACCCACGACATTGGTCCGGCCGCACAGACGATGCGGTCCGCGACCGTGATGACGGCGTCCGCCGCGAGGTCGATCGTGGGATGCCGCTGCCGGAGTTCGCCCTGCAGCCACCAGGTGATGGTGGCGCGGCGGTGATCGAGCAGGCCACTGCCTGCCAGCAGGAACACGCCGCTGCAGAACGCCCCGATCAGCCGGCCATTCGCATGCTGCTGCCGCAGCCAGGCGCCGGCACGGGCATATTGTGGCTTTAGGCGCTCGGCCGTGACGTGATCGACGAGGTTGCCGGGGACGAGGATCGCATCGAAGCTGCCGCGTCTGCCGATCGCGCCGTCGACTGCGACCATCTGACCGCCGCCGGCGCGGACGTCCCGGCCGTCGAGCGACAGCGTCTGCCAGCTGAAGCGGGGTTTCGCGCCGCTTTGCTGCATCACGTGATTGGCGAGCGACAGGATGTCGGCGATGCCGGCGATCGCCGAATGCATGCAACCTTCCAGCGCGAGAATTGCGAGCTTCATGGGACCTCCAGCGAGATGCGGCGATCCTAGCCGATCACCACGGCGGCGCGTGGCGGAAATTGCCCGATCTCTGGCTTATCCGCCACTGCCTTGCCGGGCCTGCCGGGTCCAAATTCGCCGCGTCGTCACCCGACATGATTGGAGAGAGATATGCCTTACATCACCATTTCGACCGTTCGCGGCATCCTCGATGCTGCGCAGAAGAAGACGCTGCTCGAACGGATCACCGACCTGATGGTCGAGGTCGAAGGGCAGGGAAGTCCGGATTTTCGCCGCAACGTCTGGGTCCGGATCGAGGAGCAGGAGCCCTCGCACTGGTCGCTCGGCGGCATGCAGCCGACGAGCGAGATCATCGCGAGCACGTTCGGTGCGATCGGAGCCGACGGCGTGAGGGTGGCACGGTAGCCTGGCGCAGGGCGGATCAGCCGCAGGCATGGTCCGCCACTGCCTCTGCTCAGCCGATCACATCGCCATTCTGCTTGGCCATTCCCATTGCGTTGCACAATCGCAATGTTGGTCTCCACGCGCAGCATTGAGGTTCTCAAGAGGAACACCATATCCTCTGCAAGGGAGCCCTTGCCGTGCAGACCATGAAGGCGGCCCTCGTTGCGGCGATCACCGTCGCGGCTTTGACCTGCTACCTCCTTCCCAGCGCAGCGGAGGAGAGCGGCCGTGTTGCACTGATTGTTTCGATCGACGGGGCGATTGGCCCCGCGTCGGCGAGCTATGTGAAGGAAGCTTTGGCCAAGGCGAGCGAACGGCGCGCCGAGGTCGTGCTTCTGAGAATGAACACGCCCGGCGGTCTCAATTCCAGCATGCGCGAGATCATCGCGGATGTGCTCGCCTCGCCCATTCCCGTCATCGGTTACGTCGCTCCCTCCGGCGCCCATGCGGCGAGCGCGGGGACCTATATCCTTTATGCGACCCACATCGCGGCGATGGCGCCAGGCACCAATATTGGTGCCGCGACGCCGGTGCAGATCGGCGGGCCGCTGCCCGGACTGCCGGGCGGTACGCCGGACAAGGACGGCAAAGACAAGAAGGATGAGCCGAAGGACGCCATGACGGCAAAGGCGACCAATGATGCGGTCGCCTTCATCCGCAGCCTTGCGGAGCTGCGCGGCCGCAATGCGGACTGGGCGGAGAAGGCGGTCCGAGAGGCTGCGACACTCTCGGCCAACGGCGCGCTGGAAGCTCATGCCATCGATCTCGTCGCGCGCGATCAGGCCGAGTTGCTGCGGCAGCTCGACGGTCGCGTGGTGGAGGTTGCAGGCGGCAAGACGCAGCGCCTCGCAACGAAGGATGCCGTCGTTGAAGCCGTCGACCCCGGTCGGATCTCCCGCTTCCTGGCGGTCATCACCGATCCGAACGTGGCCTTCATTCTCCTGATGATCGGCATCTACGGCCTGATTTTCGAATTCATGTCTCCCGGTGCCGTCGCCCCGGGGGTGGTCGGCGCGATCTGCCTGCTGATCGGCCTCTATGCACTCAATCTGCTGCCGGTCAATTATGCCGGCTTCGCCCTGATGCTGGTTGGACTCGTGCTTCTGACGATCGAGGCCTTCAACCCGACCGTGGTGATCGGTCTCGGCGGGATCATCGCTTTCGTGCTGGGAGCCTTGATGCTTTTCAGGGGCGAGGCGCCTGGCTACCAATTGTCGTGGTGGGTGATCGGCATCACTGCGGCCGTGTTCAGCGGCTTTGCGCTCGTCGTGCTTGGTTCACTTCGGCGCGTCCGCACGGCTCCTGCACTGGTCGGCGCGAAGGCCATGCGAGGCTTGCCCGCGGAGGTCCTCGACTGGAACGGGAACGAAGGTCATGTGTTCGCCCATGGTGAGCGCTGGAGGGCGCGCGGTGCCGAAACGTTCAAGCCCGGAGAGACGGTCGAAGTCGCCAACGTCATCGACCTGACGCTGCTGATACGGCGCGCACCAGCCCGAACCGGCGAGGGAGGTCCATCATGATGCTGGAATATCTGACTTATGCGGCGCTTGCGCTGCTTGTCGTCATGTTTCTATCCCAGGCCATTCGAATCCTGCGCGAATACGAGCGTGGCGTCGTCTTTACGCTCGGCCGCTTTACCGGCGTGAAGGGGCCGGGCCTCATCCTCCTCATTCCGGTCGTGCAGCAACTCGTCAAGGTCGATCTGCGGGTGATGGTGCAGGTCGTGCCGCCGCAGGACGTGATTTCCCGGGACAACGTGTCCGTCAAGGTCAACGCCGTTCTGTACTTCCGCATCGTCGACCCCGAACGTGCCATTATCAAGGTCGGCGACTACATGGCCGCCACCAGCCAGCTCGCCCAGACCACGTTGCGCTCGGTCCTCGGCAAGCACGAGCTGGACGAGATGCTTGCCGAGCGCGACAGGTTGAACGCCGACATCCAGGAGATCCTCGACAAGCAGACCGACGTCTGGGGCATCAAGGTCACCGGCATAGAGATCAAGGACGTCGACATCAACGAAACCATGGTCCGCGCGATCGCCAAACAGGCAGAGGCGGAGCGCTTGCGACGGGCCAAGGTGATCAATGCGATGGGCGAGCAGCAGGCTGCTGAAAAGCTGGTCGAAGCCGGCCGGATTCTTGCGCAGGAGCCTCAGGCGATGCAGCTGCGTTATTTCGCGGCTCTGCACGACATTGCGGGCGAACGGTCGTCGACCGTCGTCTTTCCGCTTCCGACGGGGCTGCTCGACCATTTTATGCCGCGACGGGACAACCCGTAGCAATTAGCAACAGGCTGACCCATCTTCGGCCTCAATGGGCGTATCGAATGTCGATCCCTACTTAAACGGGAGGACAATTCGATGACGAAGCCTACCGCCGGCCCAGCCAGCCGTCGCCAACGTCGAACTTCCATGCTCGCCATTCCACTGCTGTCCTTTGCGCTCTGGTCCGGCGGCATCGGTGCAGCCGCGCACGCCGCAGAGCCGGGCAAGGACGCTTCGGCCAGCAGTCTGCCGCGCATTCTCGTGCTTGCGACGGGAGGCACCATCGCGGGCCAGGCCGATCCGCGCGCGACCGGCGCCTACAAATCCGGGCAGATCACCGGCGAGCAGCTGATGGCGTCGGTGCCGGGCCTGGACAAGCTGGCGACGTTGAACGCCGAACAGATTTCGTCGATCGGCTCCCAGGACATGAACGACAAGGTCTGGTTCGCGCTGGCCCGTCGCATCCAGGACGCCTTCGACAAGAACGAAGCCGACGGCGTCATCATCACCCACGGCACGGATACGCTGGAGGAGACTGCGTTCTTCCTCGACAACGTGGTGCGCGGCGACAAGCCGGTGGTGATCGTCGGCTCGATGCGGCCGGCCACTGCGGTGAGCGCCGACGGCCCCGGCAATCTCTACGAGGCGGTGCAGGTGGCCGCCGATCCGCGTGCGCGCGGCCGCGGCGTGATGGCCGTGCTGAACGACAAGATTCAGGGCGCGCGTTCGGTGACCAAGACCAACACGACGAGCATCGAGACCTTCAGCTCCCCCAATGACGGCCCGGTCGGCTATGTCGACACCGCCGGCGGCATCCGTTTCATGACCCAGGCCGCCGGCTTCAAGCGCGCGAGCTATCAGCTTCCCGCAGGCGAGCAATTGCCGCGCGTCGAGATCGTCTACTCGCATGCCAACATGGACGCCGTTCCGATCGAGGACGCGATTTCCCACGGCGCCAAGGGCATCGTGCTGGCCGGCGTCGGCGACGGCAATACGTCCAAGCCGGCACTGGATGCGCTCGAGGCGGCGGCAAAGAAGGGCATCATCGTCGTCCGTTCCACCCGCGTGCGCTCCGGCTTCGTCACCCGGAACGTCGAGGTCGACGACGACAAGAACGGGTTCGTCGTGTCCGAGGATCTCAATCCGCAGAAGGCACGCGTCCTCACCCAGTTGCTGATCGCGGGAGGCGTGACGGGGCCGGCAGAGCTGCAGAAGGCCTTTACGGCGACGTGGTGATAGGCCGCCTCGCATCTTGTAGGGTGGATTAGCGTAGCGGATTGCGCGAAGCGCAAACCGCTAGGCGTAACCCACCAACTTGATCCCGCATTTTGTTGAATGGTGGGTTACGCCAGCGGACAGCGCTTCGCGCCGCCGCCAGCAAACTAACCCACCCTACGGACTTGCGACTCCGCAAACGAAAAGGCGCCCCTCGCGGAGCGCCTTTTGCTTGTTGCAGAGAGTTCGGGCCGACTAGCCCGAATAGTACATGTCGAACTCGACCGGGTGCGGGGTCATTTCGAAGCGCTCGACTTCGGTCATCTTCAGCTCGATGTAAGCGTCGATGAAGTCGTCGTCGAACACGCCGCCGTTCTTGAGGAAGCCGCGGTCCTTGTCGAGGTTTTCCAATGCCTCGCGAAGCGATCCGCACACCGTCGGGATCTGCTTCAGCTCTTCCTTCGGCAGGTCGTAGAGGTCCTTGTCCATCGCCGGACCCGGATCGATCTTGTTCTTGATGCCGTCGAGGCCGGCCATCAGCATCGCGGCGAAGCCGAGATAGGGATTGGCAAGCGGATCGGGGAAGCGCACCTCGACACGCTTGGCCTTCGGCGAAGCGGTGTAGGGGATGCGGCATGAGGCCGAGCGGTTGCGCGCGGAGTAGGCCAGCAGCACCGGGGCCTCATAGCCCGGGACCAGACGCTTGTAGGAGTTGGTCGACGGGTTGGTGAAGGCGTTGATCGCCTTGGCGTGCTTGATGATGCCGCCGATGTAGTGCAGGCAGGTCTCCGACAGGTCGGCATATTTGTTGCCGGCGAACACCGGCTTGCCGTCCTTCCAGATCGACTGGTGCACGTGCATGCCCGAGCCGTTGTCGCCGAAGACCGGCTTCGGCATGAAGGTGGCGGTCTTGCCGTAGATATGCGCGACCTGGTGGATGCAGTATTTGTAGATCTGCAGGTGGTCGGCCATCAGCGTCAGCGTGTCGAACTTCATGCCGAGCTCGTGCTGGGCGGAAGCGACCTCGTGGTGATGCTTCTCGACCTTGACGCCCATCTTGGCCATGGCACCGAGCATCTCGGAGCGCATGTCCTGCACGGAGTCCTGCGGCGGGACGGGGAAGTAGCCGGCCTTGGTGCGGATGCGGTGGCCGAGATTGCCGCCTTCATATTCCGTGTCGGTGTTGGTGGGCAGCTCCGAGGAGTCGAGACGGAAACCCGTGTTGTAGGGGGTGGAAGAGAAGCGCACGTCGTCGAACACGAAGAACTCGGCCTCGGGGCCGACGAACACGCTGTCGCCCACGCCCATCGACTTCACCATGGCTTCGGCCTTCTTGGCGATGCCGCGGGGGTCGCGGTTGTAGGGCTCGCCGGTGGTCGGCTCGAGCACGTCGCAGGTGATGACCATCGTGGTCTCGGCGAAGAACGGATCGATCGTCGCGGTCACCGGATCGGGCATCAGGCACATGTCGGACTCGTTGATCGCCTTCCAGCCGGCGATCGAGGAGCCGTCGAACATCGTTCCTTCGGCGAAAATGTCCTCATCGATCATGCTGACGTCGAACGTCACGTGCTGCCACTTGCCGCGCGGATCGGTGAAGCGCAGGTCGACGTATTTGACGTCGTTGTCCTTGATCGATTTCAGGACGTCTTTGGCGGTCTTCATGCATACCCCTTTTGGCTCTGCGGGTCGGTTTCCAGGTGAGCAGATTCGTTCTCGCTTTCGGCGAGTTGGCGCAACCGCACAAACGAAATCAGGCCGCCGAAGCAGCCTTTTTTCTTTCAGAGTGTCGCAAAATGCGGGATAGCACCCGGCTCAGATAGCGTCCAGCCCGGATTCGCCGGTCCGGATGCGGATCGCCTCTTCGATGTTGGAGACGAAAATTTTGCCGTCGCCGATGCGCCCGGTCTGCGCAGCGCGGCGGATCGCGTCGATGGCGCGCTCGACCAGATCGTCGCCGATCACGATCTCGATCTTCACCTTGGGCAGGAAGTCGACGATGTATTCTGCGCCGCGGTAAAGCTCGGCGTGACCCTTCTGCCGGCCGAAGCCCTTGGCTTCTGTGACAGTGATGCCCTGAAGGCCGACTTCCTGAAGCGCTTCCTTCACCTCGTCGAGCTTGAACGGCTTGATGATGGCTTCGATTTTCTTCACTGCGCGCCTCCCGGCCTTTCGATCAAATAGCAACGTCTTCGTCAGGATGCGCTTATTCACGCACGATCTTGTCTTCGCTATGCCGGGATCCCTGACCCGTCCGGCAACAACGGCCGGCCACACCCTGTGAGATGTCAGTGAGCACGACGAACCGAAGCGGCTTCCTCGAAAGCAGGGTCTATGCCAAGTTGCAAATACCCTGATTATTGGAGCGTTATCAGCCTTTTAACGAGCATCTCTGATAGGTGGACCCGACCGGGCCAAAATACCGAAGACTACGAAATAGGCAAACAGTTCAGTATGTGTGCAGATTAGTGTTCCCGGCGACGGATCGGCACAAAAAATGCCTGTTGAACAGGCGTTTGTACCAGGGAAGTGGCATGGAAGTTCTGACCAACGCCGAAATGCAGCGCGCCGACCAGCTCGCGATCGCGGCCGGCACGCCCGGCTTCAAGCTGATGCTGAGCGCGGGCCAGGCGGTCGCGGAGGCCGCCAACGTGCTGGTGGAGGAGGGGCCGATCCTGATCGTGGCCGGCCCCGGCAACAATGGCGGTGACGGTTTCGTTGCAGCCGCCGAGCTCGCTGCGCAAGGGCGCGAGGTCTCGGTGATCCTGATGTGCGAGCGCGATCAGCTCCAGGGCGATGCAGCCTCCGCCGCGCGCGGCTGGAAGCATCCGGTGCTCCCGTTCAATCCGCAGGCGATCGGAAAGCCCGCACTGATCATCGATGCGCTGTTCGGTGCCGGCCTCAGCCGTTCCGTCGAGGGCGAGGCGCGGGAGATGATCGAGGCGATCAATGCCAACGGCGCGCCAGTGCTGGCGGTCGACCTGCCGAGCGGCATCAACGGCACCAGCGCCGCCGTGCTGGGCACAGCGGTCAATGCCACCGAGACCGTTACCTTCTTCCGCAAGAAGCCGGCGCACCTGCTGCTGCCGGGACGGATGCATTGCGGCCGGGTGCGGGTTGCCGACATCGGTATCGACGCACAGGTGCTGGACGAGATCAGGCCGCAGATTTTCGAGAACGATCCGGATTTCTGGGGCGGGGCGTTTCCGGTGCCGCGCATCGACGGCCACAAATATGCGCGAGGGCACGTGCTCGCGGTATCGGGCGACGCTGCCGCGACCGGCGCAGCGCGGCTCGCCGCGCGCGGCGCGCTACGCGCCGGCGCCGGGCTGGTGACGCTCGCCACACCGCGCGATGCGCTCGCGATCAATGCCGCCGCGCTCACCGCGGTGATGGTGCGCCCCGTCGACACCGCGGTCGAGTTCGGCGAGCTGCTCGGCGACAAGCGCTACAACACCTGCATCATCGGTCCCGGCGCCGGAATCGGCGAACGCACCTGCGACATGGTCCACACCGCGCTGGCCGCACAACGACATCTGGTGCTGGACGCGGACGCGCTGACGAGCTTTGCCGCAACCCCCGAACACCTGTTTGAATCGATCAAATCCTCCCACGACACGGCCGTGGTGCTCACGCCGCACGAGGGTGAGTTTCCGCGCCTGTTCTCCGATCTCAGCAACAAGCATCCGGGCCGCTCCAAGCTCGAGCGCGTGCGCGTCGCTGCCGAGCGTTCCGGCGCGGTGGTGCTGCTGAAGGGGCCGGATACCACCATCGCCGCGCCAGACGGCCGCGCCACCATGGCCGCCAACGCGCCGCCATGGCTTGCCACCGCCGGCGCCGGCGACGTGCTGTCCGGCATCATCGCCGGTCTTCTCGCGCAGGGCGTGCCCGCCTTCGAAGCCGCCAGCATCGGCGTCTGGATGCACGGCGAGGCCGCAAGCGAGGCGGGGCCGGGCCTGATCGCGGAGGACCTGACCGAGACGCTGCCGGCCGTGCACCGGCGCATCTATGATGCGCTGGGGGTGGAGTATTAGTGCTGAGGCAGCTCGCGCTCGCCGACATGGACGCGGCGGCGCTGGTCCAACGGATCGCATTCGACCTGGCGATGCCGTGGCTCGCCGGGTTGCACACGCCGGAGGAGGACCGCTGGTTCTATCGCGAACATATCTTTCCGACGTGCCGCGTATGGGGATGGTTCGCTGATGACGTCCTGAGCGGGATCATCGCCTTCCGCGACGGCTGGGTCGAACAGCCCTACGTGCTTCCGGTCGCGCAAGGCCGCGGCGTCGGCACCGAACTCCTCGACATCGCCAAAGGCGCCAGCGGACGGCTGGAGCTGTGGACCTTCCAGGCCAGCGTACCGGCGCGGCGCTTCTATGAGGCGCGCGGCTTCGCACTGGTCGAGCAGACCGACGGGGCGCGGAATGAGGAGCGAGAGCCCGACGTCCGCTACCTCTGGACACGCTGATAGGACTCACTCCACCCCATACCAGCGCACCAGGCGCGGCGCCGCCCAGTCGGTCACGACGGATTCGAGCAGCCATCGTCCCGGTGAGGTCGCGGCGAACGCGATGCGCTGGGTCTGGCCGGGCTCGATCGCGAGCGTGTCGAGCCAGTAGGGCTTCCAGCCGTCGTCGAGCTTGTCGAGCAAACGGAACGGGGCGCCGTGCAGGTGGAACACGGTGGTGATCGGGGCGGGGTTCTTGAGGGCCAGCACGACGGTGCGGCCGGCCTTGGCGCGGAAGGCGGGGGCGGAGGCTGTAGAGAAATTTGCGGGCCGTGCCCAACCGGACTCGGCTGCGCCGAGCGCGACATCGAACCGCAGGGCGCCTTTCAGATCGAGCCTCTCGGGAAGATCGTTCGACGGCAGTGGCTGCGGCGGCAACAGCGGCGCGCGCCGCTCCAGTTGGCCTGATATTTTGAGGCTGCCCACCTGGCGTGCCTCCTTGCCGTCATGCAGCAGGAATGTGGCCGATGCGGCCGCATCCACGAAGGCGTCGGCCCGTCCGCCAGGGGCCAGGACGAGGGCGCCGTTGCGGGCCGGGAATGGCTCGGCGGGCTGTCCGTCCAGGGCCATCACGCGGACGTCGTGGCCTTCCAATTTGATCGCCAGAACAGTGCGTTGCGAGCCGTTGATGAAGCGCAGTCGCAGCCGCTCATTGGTTGCGGCTGAGAGTTCGAATGAAGTCTGCCCGTTGATCGTGTAGAGCGGCGCCGTGTCCTTGGGGTCCTGGCCCGGCGGGACCGCGGTGCCATCCGGCCGCAGCCGCCATTCCTCGATCAGCAAGATCTCGTCGCGATCGACAGCGACGGGGCTGGTCTCGACCGCAATGATCGGCAGCGGGCGCGCGGGCTGCTTCAGGCCGTCCTCGAAGAGACGGAAGTCGGCCAGCAGGGTTCCTGCGTTAGGTATTGAAATAATTGATGTTTCGGTCGTGCCCGGCGCTACCGGCGCGCGACCCCGGAGCGGATCGGCCGCGGTCGCGGCATTAAGGCCGTACCAGACTGGTGCAAGTGACACAGGCAGGTCGTTGCGGAAGACCACCTCGCAGCGGTCGAAACGCTTGAGACGGACGTCCCTGAGATGGCTTACGGCGGCCAGCTCCCAGATTGGTGTAGCCGGCTGATCTGGCCTCAGAGCCAGCGTTGCGGGCCTTGCCTGAAGCGCGAGCTGGGCCGTCACGGATGGGCCGGCGCCGCCGGCGATCAGCCCGGCTGCCGAGGCGCCGAGGCCTGCCAAAACCTCGCGTCGATCGGGGGCAAATATCCGCGTTGTCATGGCGCGATCCGGACCACGCTGCGCTGGATAAGTCCAGCCGTCGTGCCTACTTTAAGCCTGTCTGCAGCAGGCCATTTTTTTGCTGCGAACAGTCAAGCACATGTTATAAGCCCGGCCGCCCGCGGCATCGCGGCCGGTCTTGATGCAAATTCACGCGGGCGTGGCGGAACTGGTAGACGCGCTGGATTTAGGTTCCAGTGACGAAAGTTGTGGGGGTTCGAGTCCCTCCGCCCGCACCAAGCGCTTTCAGCGTTTGCACGGATTACGAGGGTCTGCTCCTCGCGGATGTTGTCCGCCTGAAGCCGGTCCGATGAACCACCGGCGGTGAGGCGTTTGCCTCGCGCCGGATCGATTAATGACAGCGTCCCGACGCATGCGCGCCGGGGCCGAACGAAAAGAAGATTGGACGCCATGCAGGTCACAGAGACCCTCTCGGAAGGTTTGAAGCACGAGTTCAAGATCAGCGTTCCCGCGTCTGATCTCGACGCCAAGGCCGGCGCCAAGCTCGTCGATCTCAAGGACAAGGTCCGCATCAACGGCTTCCGTCCCGGCAAGGTGCCGGTGACGCACCTGAAGAAGGTCTATGGCCGCTCGGTGATGGCCGAGACCATCGACCAGACCATCCGCGACACCAACACGCAGCTGTTCTCCGAGCGCGGCTTCCGTCTTGCGACCGAGCCGAAGATCACGATGCCGACCGAGCAGGCCGAGGTCGAGGAGCTGCTGAACGGCAAGACCGATCTGACCTACACGGTCGCGATCGAGGTGGTGCCGTCGATTGCGCTCGCCGACTTCAAGACCTTCCAGGTCGAGAAGCCCGTTGCTGAAGTGACCGATTCCGACGTCGACGAGGCGATCAAGCGCATCGCAGACAGCAACCGTGGTTATGCCGCGAAGGGCGAGGGCGACAAGGCCGCCTCCGGCGACCGCGTCACCATCAACTTCAAGGGCACCATCAACGGCGAAGCCTTCGAGGGCGGTGCCGGCGAGGGCATCCAGGTCGTGATCGGCTCCAACACCTTCATCCCGGGCTTCGAGGAGCAGCTCATCGGCATCGGCGCCAACGAGACGCGCACGCTGAAGGTGACGTTCCCCAAGAACTACATGAGCGAGAAGCTCGCCGGCCAGCCCGCCGAGTTCGAGACCACCGCGACGACGATCGAAGCGCCGCAGGACGTTGCGATCGACGACGAGTTCGCCAAGACGCTCGGCCTGGAATCGCTGGACAAGCTGAAGGATGCCGCGCGCGAGCGTCTGGTTGCCGAGTTCGCCACCGCGACGCGCCAGCGCGTCAAGCGCGCGCTGCTCGACCGCCTCGACGAAGCGCATCGCTTCGAGGCGCCGCCCTCGCTGGTCGACGAGGAGTTCAATCTGATGTGGAACTCGGTCAAGGCCGAGATGGACTCCGCCGGCAAGACCTTTGCCGACGAGGACACCACTGAGGACAAGGCGAGGGAAGAGTACCGCAAGATCGCGGACCGCCGCGTGCGGCTCGGCCTCGTGCTCTCCGAGATCGGCGAGAAGAACAAGATCACCGTGACCGATGACGAGGTCGGCCGCGCCGTGATCGAGCGCGCCCGGCAGATGCCCGGCCGCGAGAAGGAGGTCTGGGACTATTACCGCAGCAACGCCCAGGCGCTGGCCCAGCTTCGTGCACCGATCTATGAGGACAAGGTCGTCGACTTCATCCTCGAGCTCGCCAACGTGACCGAGAAGAAGGTTTCGCGCGAGGATCTCTACAAGGACGACGAGGCGGAAAAGACCGCAGCCTGAAGGCTCTAGAGCGTTTTCGAGCGAAGTGGATACCGGTTCGCGTGAAGAAAACGCGTCAAAAATAGAAGCCAGATCCCCTTTCCGATTCCATCGGAACGGGGCTCCGGGACAGTCTTCTATTAAGGATGATCAGCGAAGGGCCCAGCTAGCCAGATGGTCGGCTCGGCCTCTTTGTGCGAATCAGCTTCAACTGCCCCACGGATTAAGCCTTAATGCGCTCCGCACTTGTCAGGCGCGAATTGGGCTATATCTGTCGCTACATCCTACAAGTCCTGCATCACGGGACGTCCATCAGCCTTCCGGCACATCCAGCCCAAACTGGCAGCCAAGATTGGCGATGTTCGCTTCCTAAAACCCTAGGTGACTCATGCGCGATCCGGTTGAAACCTACATGAACCTCGTGCCCATGGTGGTCGAGCAAACCAACCGTGGCGAGCGCGCCTACGACATTTTCTCGCGCCTGCTGAAGGAGCGCATCATCTTCGTGACCGGTCCGGTCGAGGACGGCATGTCGACGCTGATCGTCGCGCAGCTCCTGTTCCTCGAGGCGGAAAATCCGAAGAAGGAAATCTCGATGTACATCAACTCGCCGGGCGGCGTGGTGACGTCGGGCCTTGCGATCTACGACACCATGCAGTTCATCCGCCCGCCGGTCTCCACGCTCTGCACCGGCCAGGCCGCCTCGATGGGCTCGCTGCTGCTCGCCGCCGGCGAGAAGGACATGCGCTTCTCGCTGCCGAACGCGCGCATCATGGTGCACCAGCCCTCTGGCGGCTTCCAGGGCCAGGCCACCGACATCATGCTGCACGCCCAGGAAATCCTGAACCTGAAAAAGCGGCTCAACGAGATCTACGTGAAGCACACCGGCCAGACCTACAAGTCGATCGAGGATGCGTTGGAACGCGACAAGTTCCTGACCGCCAGCGACGCCAAGGAGTTCGGGCTGGTCGACAAGGTCATCGACAAGCGCGCCGAGGAACCGGCGGCGGCGAAGGCCCCGTAGCACTACTGGACCGTAACGGCGATCCCCGGGATCGCCGGGGTCCCATCAGGGCGGCGTTCACGCTAGGTGCGTGTGGGCGCATTGCAAAACAGTCGTTTTCCGCCCTGCGACAGGCAGAAAGTTCCGCTTTCGTGCTGGTTCTTTCGTGGTAATCCAGCAACGCCGGGGTGATTTCGGTCACTTCTCCCGTGCCAAGACCGGAAATCACGGTATTGTCACGGGTAGCCGGCGACCCCCGATTAGCGAATTCTTGATAGTCGGGTGACAGCATGGTTGGCTACGATTGATCGGCTATGATCGCGGGAGAATCGAGTGACCGTGATTCGCACGGGATGTAGTAACGCGTAGGTCTTTTTTGGTACGGAATTTGCTCTATTTGAACTTCATCCCGACCATCGTGTCGGAATGGAGCGATCGAGCGGAACGGGATCGAACCGCGGACGGAGACATGAATGAGTAAGGTCGGCACGAGCGACTCCAAGAACACGCTATATTGCTCGTTCTGCGGCAAGAGCCAGCACGAAGTCCGCAAACTGATCGCGGGTCCCACGGTCTTCATCTGCGACGAGTGCGTCGAGCTCTGCATGGACATCATCCGCGAGGAGAACAAATCCTCGCTGGTCAAGTCGCGCGACGGGATTCCGACGCCGAAGGAAATCTGCAAGGTGCTGGACGATTACGTGATCGGCCAGAGCCATGCGAAGAAGGTCCTGTCGGTCGCGGTGCACAACCACTACAAGCGCCTCAACCACCAGACCAAGCACAACGACGTCGAGCTCGCGAAGTCGAACATCCTGCTGATCGGTCCGACCGGCTCGGGCAAGACGCTGCTCGCGCAGACGCTCGCCCGCATCCTGGACGTGCCGTTCACGATGGCCGATGCGACGACGCTGACCGAAGCCGGCTATGTCGGCGAGGACGTCGAGAACATCATCCTGAAGCTGCTCCAGGCCGCCGACTACAATGTCGAGCGCGCTCAGCGCGGCATCGTCTACATCGACGAAATCGACAAGATCAGCCGCAAGTCCGACAATCCCTCGATCACGCGCGACGTGTCGGGTGAGGGCGTGCAGCAGGCGCTGCTCAAGATCATGGAGGGCACGGTGGCTTCGGTCCCGCCGCAGGGCGGCCGCAAGCATCCGCAGCAGGAGTTCCTGCAGGTGGATACCACCAACATCCTGTTCATTTGCGGCGGTGCCTTCGCCGGCCTCGAGAAGATCATCTCGGCGCGCGGACGGTCGACCTCGATCGGCTTCGGCGCCCAGGTGCTCGCACCGGAAGATCGCCGTACCGGCGAGATCTTCCGTCACGTCGAGCCTGAGGACCTCCTGAAGTACGGCCTCATCCCCGAGTTCGTCGGCCGTCTGCCGGTCGTTGCGACGCTCGAGGACCTCGACGAGACCTCGCTGAAGAAGATCCTGACCGAGCCGAAGAACGCGCTGGTGAAACAGTACCAGCGGCTGTTCGAGATGGAGAACATCGAGCTGACCTTCGCCGACGAGGCGCTTGGCGCGGTTGCCCGTAAGGCGATCGAGCGCAAGACCGGTGCGCGCGGGCTGCGTTCGATCCTCGAGGCGATCCTGCTCGAGACCATGTTCGACCTGCCGGGCCTGGAGGGTGTGGAAGAAGTCGTGATTTCCCGCGAGGTCGTGGAAGGCACGGCGCGTCCGCTCTACATCTACGCCGATCGGACCGATCGCGCCGTCGAGAATGCCAGCGCCTGATCTCACGACGCTGGAACGCTCCAATCGTCTCATCGAGTTGGGCTGCGGAAGTGTATCTCCGCAGCCGGTGTTGCGTTCGCTTATCCGCGTGCGTAAGCGCCTGATGGCGCGCGTTTTTCAATGACTTGACACCCCCCGGGTCGATAGCCACCTAATGTCGACGGCGAGCGAGAATTCTCTTCAAGATTCGCCTCAGTTCCGATCCGGCAAGCCCGGTCCAACCTGGAAATGGTAGACCGGTTTTGTGGATCACCTCGGCACCTTGTGGCGGTTGCGCATGAGCATGGCGGGCTGCGTGCAAGGGGGCAAAGCAAAAGGAAAAGGCCATGACTAATCCAAAACCCCGGCCAACCATCGTCCACGGCGAAGCGCACGCCTATCCCGTGCTGCCGCTGCGCGACATCGTCGTCTTCCCGCACATGATCGTTCCGCTCTTCGTCGGCCGCGAGAAGTCGATCCGCGCGCTTGAAGAGGTGATGAAGAACGACGCGCTGATCATGCTCGCGACGCAGAAGAACGCGTCCGACGACGATCCGGCGCCCGATGCCATTTACGAGACCGGTACGCTCGCCAGCGTGCTGCAGCTCCTGAAGCTTCCCGACGGCACCGTGAAGGTGCTGGTCGAAGGGCTCGAGCGTGCGCACGTGCAGAAGTACACCGATCGCGCCGACTATTATGAAGCCACCGCCGTGGCGCTCGCCGACACCGATGCGAAGTCGGTCGAGGCGGAAGCCTTGGCACGCTCGGTCGTGTCCGACTTCGAGAGCTATGTGAAGCTCAACAAGAAGATCTCGGCCGAGGTCGTCGGCGTCGTGCAGGCGATCACCGATTTCGCTAAGCTCGCCGACACCGTTGCCTCGCATCTCGCGGTCAAGATCGCCGACCGCCAGGGCATCCTGGAGACGCTGTCCGTCACCACGCGCCTGGAAAAGGTGCTGGGCCTGATGGAGAGCGAGATCTCGGTGCTGCAGGTCGAGAAGCGCATCCGCTCGCGCGTCAAGCGCCAGATGGAGAAGACCCAGCGCGAGTACTATCTCAACGAGCAGATGAAGGCGATCCAGAAGGAGCTCGGCGACGACGATGGTCGCGACGAGCTCGCCGATCTCGAAGAGAAGATCGCCAAGACCAAGCTCTCCAAGGAAGCGCGCGAGAAGGCGCAGCATGAATTGAAGAAGCTGCGCCAGATGTCGCCGATGTCCGCGGAAGCGACCGTCGTGCGCAACTATCTGGATTGGCTGCTGTCGATTCCGTGGAACAAGAAGTCCAAGGTGAAGAAGGACCTGGAGGCCGCGCAGGCCATCCTGGACTCCGATCACTACGGTCTGGAGAAGGTCAAGGAACGCATCGTCGAATATCTCGCGGTGCAGTCGCGCGCCAACAAGTTGACCGGACCGATCCTGTGCCTCGTCGGGCCTCCCGGCGTCGGCAAGACCTCGCTCGGCAAGTCGATCGCGAAGGCGACCGGACGTGAGTTCGTGCGCGTCTCGCTCGGCGGCGTGCGCGACGAGGCCGAGATCCGCGGTCACCGCCGCACCTATATCGGCTCGATGCCCGGCAAGATCATCCAGTCGATGCGGAAGGCGAAGTCGTCCAATCCGCTGTTCCTCTTGGACGAGATCGACAAGATGGGCGCCGATTTCCGCGGCGATCCGTCGTCGGCGCTGCTCGAGGTTCTGGACCCCGAGCAGAACGGGACGTTCAACGACCACTATCTCGAGGTCGACTACGATCTGTCCAACGTGATGTTCATCACCACCGCGAATACGCTCAATATTCCCGGGCCGCTGATGGACCGCATGGAGATCATCCGGATCGCGGGCTACACCGAGAACGAGAAGGTCGAGATCGCGCGCAAGCATCTGATCCCGACCGCGGTGTCCAAGCACGGCCTGGACTCCAAGGAGTTCTCGATCGATGACGACGCGCTGCTGCTGCTGATCCGCCGCTACACCCGCGAAGCGGGCGTGCGTAACCTGGAGCGTGAGCTCTCCACACTCGCCCGCAAGGCGGTGAAGGAGCTGATGATCTCCAAGAAGAAGTCGGTCAAGGTCACCGAGAAGACTCTGGAAGAGCTGCTCGGCGTGCCGAAGTACCGCTTCGGCGAGATCGAGAGCGAGCCGCAGGTCGGCATCGTCACCGGCCTTGCCTGGACCGATGTCGGCGGCGAGCTGCTGACGATCGAAGGTGTCATGATGCCCGGCAAGGGCAAGATGACGGTCACGGGCAATCTGCGTGACGTGATGAAGGAATCGATCTCGGCCGCGGCGTCCTACGTCCGCTCGCGCGCGATCAATTACGGCATCGAGCCGCCGATGTTCGACCGGCGCGACATCCACGTGCACGTGCCGGAAGGCGCGACGCCGAAGGATGGTCCGTCGGCGGGCGTGGCGATGGCCACCGCGATCATCTCGGTGATGACCGGCATCCCGGTCCGCCACGATGTCGCGATGACCGGCGAGATCACGCTGCGCGGCCGCGTGTTGCCCATCGGTGGTCTGAAGGAGAAGCTGCTGGCTGCGGCCCGCGGCGGCATCAAGACGGTGCTGATCCCCGAGGACAACGCCAAGGATCTCACGGAGATTTCCGATGCGATCAAGGGCGGCATGGAGATCATTCCGGTGTCGCGCCTCGACGACGTCGTCGCCAAGGCGCTGGTGAAGAAGCCGGTGCCGATCGTCTGGGAAGAGGACGCCAAGGTGACGGTGAAGCCGGATGGCGATGAAGCCGCCGGCGGCCTGACCGCTCACTGATCTCAAGCGAAAGATGATAAAACGGCGCCTTCGGGCGCCGTTTTTGTTTGAGGCTGGTCATGCAGATCGATGGGCAGTGCCATTGCGGGAAGATCACCTTCGAGGCGGAGATCGACCCGGAGGCAGTCTCGGTGTGCCACTGCACCGACTGCCAGACCCTGACGGGATCGCCGTTCCGGGTGACCGCGATCTGCACCAAGGCCGACGTCAAGCTGACTGCCGGCACGCCCAAGGTCTACGGCAAGCGTGGCGACAACGGCCGGATGCGCTTCCAGCATTTCTGTGGCGACTGCGGTTCCCCGCTGTTCACCAGCGGCGAGGGCGACCAGGCCGATGATTGGGGCATCCGCTGGGGCAGCATCCGCCAGCGCGACGGCTTGCGGCCCTCCAGGCAGATCTGGTGCCAGTCGGCGGCCGTGTGGATCGACGCCGTGCCGCTGCTGCCGGGGGATTGAGGATTGAGCTAGCTTTGGGGATGAGAAGCCCGCCTTCGCCTGCTCGGCTTCGGCGTGGCAGCCTTCGCCCGCTTCGCGTCAGTACGCGTTTTGGCTGGCTTGCCAAGCCGTAGCCCGCGAAGCGGGCGAAGGCTGGTGGGCGGTCACGGATTCGAACCGCGGACCCTCTCGGTGTAAACGAGATGCTCTAACCAGCTGAGCTAACCGCCCAAGTGCGCCTCTTTAGCGCCCCGGCGGGGGGAGGAGCAAGGGGCGAGCGCGCCGCGAGCTGGCCCCAATTTGCGGCTCGGTCAGGGTTTTCAGACCGAACACGAGCAGCCCCGCGACGAGCCCGCTGCGGGGGAATTCACTTTCGTAAGCGCATTTCGCGTCGTTTGACCGAGGAGGCGGCAATCGTGCTTGCCGCCGCTGTGCAGTGCCTCGGCCTGGAGTTCCACGTCAGGCCGTCTTGGTGAACATCGTCAGGACGCCGTCGGTGATGTTGATCGCGACGACTTGTGACGAGCTCAAGCCCTTGGCCTTGAGCACGGAGGCGGCCTGCGGTGTGGCGTCGATGGACTGCCGGAGCGACTGGATGTCTTGGTCGCTTGTGTGCGCCACGAGTTCATCGACCTTCGCGCGCACGGCCGGCTGCAATTCCTTGACGTCCACAACCTGTATGCTCCGGATTACCGTGCTGGACTGAGCGGACGGGGACTCCGCGCCGGGTTGCGACGATGCGCCCTGTGCCTGCACGAGGGCCGGTGTTCCGAGGGAGAGAGCTGCAACGATGACGGATGCCGTGAAGCTGCGCATGGTCATGCCTTTCCGGTTTGAGGAACGGCGAACCTATCGAGGAAATCTGGTTGGCATCTGATTCCGATGTGGCCGTTCGGTGAAACCAATGCGGCCGTAGTGTGCACAGGTAGACGCGCTGCGCAGGCTCCGGTGATGTCTACGGCAAGGGGTTAGCTCAGCTGGTTCGAGCATCTCGTTGACATCGAGAGGGTCGCGCTTCGAATCCGTAGTCCGAACGGCTTCCCTTGCCGCAGTCAGTTGCAGACCTCGATGGCCGTTCCCCAGCTGCCCCCCTTGTAACCTGCAGTGGGGCTGCCCGACTCCAGCTTGCAGCCCGGCCGGACAGGCCGGCAGCCTGCGGCGCCGCAAAACATTTGCCCGCTCGACTTTGCTTGCGGTTTCGCAGGCGATGACTCGACTTGTTTCCGCTCCTCGTCCCGAGCTTTGGGCTGGTCGCGTGTCGCGACCGGCTTCTTGTCCTGCACCTTCTCGCATTCGTTGTCATCATTGACGCGGTAGCCGGCGCGGCAGGCGATCTTCACGCAGGCGTCGCCGTCCGCCTTGAAGCCGCGGTCGCAAACCAGCGGGCAGACGCGGCCCGGCTTGGCCTTGATCGCATCGAGCGCCTCGAAGCTCGCGAGCTTGGCGTCGAACTTCGTGCCGGCATACTTGTTGAACAGCGTCAGCGAGCGTTGTGACGGGGCGCTCCAATCGCCGTCCGCCGAGGCTGTCAGGCAGCCGACACGGCGCAGCTCCGACTGCACCAGCTTCGTGATCTCCTGCGGCGACATCGCCGGCGGGGTTGAAGAGGGGGCCACGGCCGCGACTTTCTGCTCCGCATCGGCGGCGGCCTTCTCGCTCGCGAGCTTCTCGGCCAGCGCCTTCTCGGCGGCAAGCTTGTCGGCGAGCGCCTTTGCCGCTGCGGCCTCGGCGTCCTTCCGCCGTTGCTCCGCTGCGGCCGCCTTGGCTTCCTCGACCTGCTTGGCCTTCTCGGCGGCAAGACGCTTGTCCTCGGCCGCCCTGGCTGCGGCGGCCGCCTTGTCCTGCTCGGCCTTGTTGGCGCGCTCGGCGGCGAGCCGGGACTTCTCCTCTTCCGCCTGCCGAGCTTTGTCTGCGGTCGCCGCGCGGGTTTCTTCGGCGCCGATCTTGTTCAACTGGCCTTTGGCGAGATCGGCATAGAAGCCGCTCGGAAAGCGGTTGAGGAACGCTGTCCATCCGTCGCGCGTACCGAGCTGAAGCGCCAGCTCGTAGTCGCGCCGGATCTCGCTGTCGGGGTTTGCCTGAGGGCCGGCCGCGATCGGCTTTGCCGCAACCAGCGGGACGTCGTCGCCGCCGAGCGAGCCGTAAACATAGGGCTCCTGCTTGTAGCCGGTGTTCTTGAGAACGTCGTCGCGGACGAAGCCGAACGCCTTGCGCAGGTCGAGCCCGGGCGTGGGGAGGCGTTCGACCAGCGCTGCGGCAAACGGGCTGTTCTTGGAGTCTCCGTCAGAGGCGGTGGAGCCGGCCTTTGCCGCGAAGGCGATCATGGTGTTTGGACTGGTCGGCTCGACCTTGGCGAGGCCGCGGCCGATGGCGCGCGCGGCGACGGTACGCTTCATCGTCTTGGCGAACGGGTTGTCGCGGCAGGCGTCCAGGATAACGAGGCGGAGCTGCTTGGCGGGCTCGATGGCGAACAACACCCGGTCGAGCGGAAAAGCCTCGTCGAAGACGTCAGTGTCGGTTTCGAGCGCTGCGTCGGTGGGGATGAGATAGTTGTTGCCGTCCAGCTCGATGCCGTGGCCGGCATAGTAGATGACGGCGACGTCCGCCTCGCGCGCCTTGCTGCCGAACTCGCGCAGCGCCTTGCGCATGTCGACGACGCTAAGGTCGAGTTTGACATCCACGGTGTCGAATCCGGCCTTCCTAAACATGCCGCCCACCAGCGAGGCGTCGTTGACCGGGTTGGTCAACTTCGGCACGCTCTTGTACGCAGAATTGCCGATCACCAGCGCAACGCGCTTCTCGGCGTGGGCCGATCCGCAGCCAAAGCATAATGCGGTCAATAAAAACAGAAAAATCCGAATCGCGCCCATTGCAGCCCCAAATCGCAATGTGACCAGAATAGTCGCAGAGTGCCATCAAGGCAAAAACCTCTATGTGACGAACGTCACAGGCGGCCGCGCGGGTGTAGCCGGAGTGCCGCCAGCCACTGGCGTTGGTTCCGGAAAGAGTGCGCCAAGCATCCCGACGTGATATCGCCGCTGTGCCGGTGCATGCGGTTGGACCGCGGTGCGGGTATCGCGCGGACGAGAACGACCGGGGACAGTCATGCAACAGCCAAGCGGAAACGAGCAAAACGCCGACCAGATCGCCTACTGGAACGGGCCCAGCGGACAGCGCTGGGCCGATCGCCATGCGGTGCAGGAGAAGCTCCTCGGGCCGATCGCCGATGTGCTGTTCGACCGCGCTAAGCCGAGGCCAGGCGAGCGCGTGATCGATGTCGGCTGCGGCTCCGGTGCGACGACGGTGGCGTTCGCGAAGGCGGTCGCGCCGAATGGTTTGGCGCTCGGGCTCGATGTGTCCGAACCGATGCTGTCGCAGGCGCGGACGCTGGCGCCAAAGGGCCTGCCGCTCGATTTCGTGCTGGCGGATGCGACGGTGCATCCGTTCGAGCCGGCGAGCTTTGACCTCCTGGCCTCGCGCTTCGGCGTCATGTTCTTTGCCGATCCCGTCGCGTCCTTCGCCAATCTCCGCCGTGCGCTGAAGCCCACCGGGCGGCTCGCCTTCGTCTGCTGGCGCGAGCCGAAGGAAAATCCCTGGATGATGGCGCCGCTGATGGCGGTCTACAAGCACGTGCCGAAGATGCCGCCGGTCGGGCCGGAGGAGCCGGGCCCGTTCGCCTTTGCTTCAGAGGAGCGCGTGATGCGCATCCTGAAAGGCGCCGGCTTCGTCGACGTCGCAATGGAGCCGCACAATCTGGCGATGGACATCGCGATCGGCGGCGGCCTCGATGCCGCCGTCGACGGCTCGCTCCAGATCGGCCCGGCCAGCCGCGCGCTGCAGGGCCATCCGCCGGAGACCTATGAGGCCGCGAAGGTCTCGATCCGCGAGATGCTCGCGCCGTTCCTCAAGGGGCAGAGCGTGGCGCTGCAGGGTGCGATCTGGATCGTGACGGCGAAGGCGGGGTAGGGCGCTACTCGACGTCGTTGTGGCCCAAGTCGCTGCCAAACACTCGGTGTCGTCCCGGCCTAGTGCGCAATTGCGCACGGGGGCCGGGACCCATAACCACAGGGAGTGGTTGTGGCGCGAGGCTGGCAACTCCGAGTCTTCGACAAACTTCATCCTGTGGTTATGGGTCCCGGATCTGCGCGCGCTTTGGGCGCGCTTGTCCGGGACGACATCGGAGATTGAGGCTGCGGTGCAAACGACACCTCACACCACATCATCCGGCACCAGCGCGCAGCCGTTGTCCGGATGCGTCTCGACCTGGAGCGTGGTGTGGCCGATGCGGAAGGATGCTTTGAGCATCCGCGCGGTCTCCATCAGGAATGCGTCGCCGGCCCCGTCGGGCATGACGAGATGGCAGGTCAGCGCCGTCTCGGTGGTCGAAATCGGCCAGACGTGGAGATCGTGGATCGCGGACACGCCGGGGCGCGCCAGCAGGAGCGCCCTGATCGCGGCGAGGTCGGTGCCCTTGGGGGCGGCCGCCATCGACATGTCGATGGAGCCGCGCAAGAGGCTGGTCGTACTCCAGAGGATGGTGGCGCAGATGACGAGGCTGGTGACGGGATCGAGCCAGAGCCAGCCGGTCCAGACGATCAGCGCGGCCGAGACGACGACGCCGAGCGAGACGGCGGCATCCGCCGCCATGTGCAAATACGCGCCTTCGATGTTGATGTCGTCCTTGCGTCCGCGCGCGAACAGCATGGCGGTGAAACCGTTGATGAGGATGCCGATGCCGGCGACCACCATCACGGTGACGCCCGCGATCGGCTCCGGCTCGCGCAGGCGCAGGATCGCTTCCCAGCCGATCGCGCCGGTCGCGACCAGCAGCAAGACGGCGTTGGCCAGCGCCGCCAGGATGGTGGAGGCACGCAGGCCGTAGGTGAAGCGGCCGCTCGGCGCGCGCCGCGCCGCGATCGATGCGCCCCAGGCGACGACGAGGCCGAGCACGTCGGAAAGATTATGGCCGGCATCCGCGAGCAGGGCGGTGGAGTTGCCGATATAGCCATAGACCGCCTCGGCCACGACCAGCGCGGTGTTGAGGGTAATGCCGATCGCGAAGGCCGGGCCGAAATTGGCAGGCGGATGGACATGCGCGTGGCCAAGACCATGATCGTGACCGTGGTCGTGCCCATGGCCATGAGCATGCGAATGGCCGGCATGGTCATGGCCGTGATGGTCGTGGCTGCCCAAATCTAGCGCTCCCCGGACGCCGCCAAATCGGGCACCATTCTAGGCGTTTCGCGCGCCCCGTCACGCCGGAACAGCACGTAGAGCGCCGGCAGCACCAGCAGCGTCAGCATGGTCGAGGAGATGATGCCGCCGATCACCACGGTTGCGAGCGGCCGCTGCACCTCGGCGCCGGCGCCGGTGGCGAGTGCCATCGGCACGAAGCCGAGCGAGGCGACGAGGGCCGTCATCAGCACCGGGCGAAGGCGCGTCAGCGCGCCCTCGCGCACCGCCTCCACAATGGGCCGCCCCTCGCTGCGCAGCCGCTCGATGAAGGCGATGATGACGAGGCCGTTGAGCACGGCGACGCCCGACAGCGCGATGAAGCCGACGCCGGCACTGATCGACAACGGAATCCCGCGCAGCAGCAGCGCCGCAACGCCCCCGGTCAGCGCCAGCGGCACGCCGGAGAACACCAGCGCCGCATCCGCTGCCGATCCCATGCCCATGAACAGCAGCAGGAACACCAGCAGCAGCGCCACCGGCACCACGATGGTCAGCCGCTTCGTGGCGGAGACCAGCTGCTCGAACTGGCCGCCCCAGCCGATCCAGTAGCCCGGCGGCAGCTTGACCTTCTCCCCGACGGCGGCTTGCGTCTCGGCGACGAAGGAGCGCAAATCGCGCCCGCGAACGTTGGCCATCACCACGACGCGGCGCTTGCCGTTCTCGCGGCTGATCTGGTTGGGGCCCGGCGCGATCTCGATCGCCGCGACCGAGGAGAGCGGCACGTAGCGCGGCGTTGTCCCCGATGTCCCCGGCCAGGCGGTTTTCGTGACGGCCGCAACGTCCTCGCCCGGCGGCAGCGGGATCGGCAGCGACTTGATCGTATCGGGGTTGGCACGCAGGCTTTCCGGCAGCCGCACCACGATGTCGAAGCGCCGATCGCCCTCGAACAGCTTGCCGACCGGCTTGCCGCCGATCGCGATCTCGACGAGGTTTTGCACCTCGCTCAGGCTGAGGCCATAGCGCGACAGCGCTTGGCGGTCGAGCTTGACGGTGAGGATCGGCAGGCCCGCGATCTGCTCGGTCTTGACGTCCGCGGCGCCCTCGATGCCGCGAACGACGCCGTTGACCTGCTGGGCAATGCCGGCGAGCACATCGAGATCGTCGCCGAAGATCTTGACGCCGACGTCGCTGCGGATGCCGGCGATGAGTTCGTTGAAGCGCATCTGGATCGGCTGGGTCATGCCGTAGGCGGTGCCGGGCAGGGTGTTGGCGGCGCGCTCGATCTTCTCGATCACCTCACTCTTCGGCTTGGCGGGATCGGGCCATTCCTCGCGCGGCTTGAGCGTGACATAGGTGTCGGCGACGTTCGGCGGCATCGGATCGTTGGCGATCTCGGCGGTGCCGACCTTGGAGAAGATGGTCGCGACCTCCGGCACCTGCCTGACCGCCTTCTCCAGCCGAAGCTGCATGTCGACGCTCTGGGTCAGGCTGGTGCCGGGAATGCGAATGGTCTCGATGGTGATGTCGCCTTCATCCAGGCTCGGGATGAATTCGCCGCCCATGCGTGTCGCGGCAAAGATGGAGCCGGCGACGATCAGCACGGCGCCGAGCGCGACGCTGCCGCGATAGTGGATGGCGCGGTCGAGCAGCGGCACGTAGAACCGCTTGGCCGCCCGCATGAAGACGTTTTCCGTCTCGGAGACCTTGCCTGTGACAAAGATCGCAACCGCAGCCGGTACGAAGGTGATCGACAAAAGCGCTGCGCCGGCAAGCGCCATCAGCACCGTCAGCGCCATCGGCGTGAACATCTTGCCCTCGGTTCCGGTCAGGGTGAGGACCGGAAGATAGACCACGGCGATGATCAGCGTTCCGAATAGGCTCGGCTTGATCACCTCACTGCTCGCGGCCCGGATGGTCTGCAGGCGTTCGTCCAGCGTCAGCAGCCGCCCGCGGCGGTGCTGCTCGGCGGCGAGCAGCCGCAGGCAGTTCTCGACGATGATGACCGCGCCGTCGACGATGATGCCGAAATCGATTGCGCCCAGACTCATCAGATTGGCGCTGACCTTGCTCTCGACCATGCCCGTGATCGTGAACAGCATGGAGAGCGGGATGACGCAGGCGGTGATCAGCGCGGCGCGGATGTTGCCGAGGATCAGGAACAGCACCGCGATCACCAGCGCCGCACCCTCGACGAGGTTCTTCTCGACGGTCTGGATGGTGGCTTCCACCAGGTTCGTGCGGTCGTAGACGGCGCGCGCGATGACGCCATCGGGCAGCGATTTCGCGATCTCCGTGAGTCTCGCCTTCACGCGCTGGGCCACCGTGCGGCTGTTCTCGCCGATCAGCAGCATGGCGGTGCCGAGCACGGTCTCACCGCCGTTCGTGGTCGCAGCGCCTGAACGCAGGTCCTGGCCTTCCTGGACGTCGGCGACGTCGCGGATGCGCACCGGCACGCCGCCGCGCGAGCCGATCACGATGTCCCTGATGTCCTCGATATTGGCGACCTGGCCGGGAGCGCGGACCAGATATTGCTCGCCGTTGCGCTCGATATAGCCGGCGCCGACATTGGCGTTGTTGGCGGCCAGCGCCGTCATGATGTCGCGGAAGCCGAGCTTGTAGGCCATCAGCCGGCCGGGGATCGGCAGCACATGGAATTGCCGCTCATAGCCGCCGATCGAGTTGACCTCGACCACGCCGGGAATGGTGCGCAGCTGCGGCTTGATGATCCAGTCTTGGATCGTGCGCAGCTCCGTCGGGGTGAACTCGGCGCCCGTCGGCGACTTCGCGCCGGCCTTGGCCTCGACGGAGTAGACATAGATCTCGCCGAGCCCGGTCGAGATCGGCCCCATCGCGACATCGGTGCCTGCAGGCAGCTGGTCCTTCGCCTGCTGGATGCGTTCGTTCACGAGCTGGCGCGCGAAGTAGATGTCGGTGCCGTCCTGGAACACGACGGTGATCTGGCTCAGGCCGTATCGCGAGATCGAGCGGGTGTAGTCGAGCCTGGGCAGGCCGCCCATTGCGGTCTCGAGCGGGAAGGTGATGCGCTGCTCGGCTTCGAGCGGCGACAGGCCAGGCGCGCGCGTGTTGATCTGGACCTGGACGTTGGTGACGTCGGGGACGGCGTCGATCGGCAGCCGCGTGAAATTCCAGGCCCCAAAGGCGCCGGCGGCGAGTGCGAGCAGCACCACGAGCCAACGTTGACGAACGGAGAAGGCGAGGAGGGCGTCAATCATGATCGGCATCTCCCTTGCCCATCTCCGCCTTGACCACAAAGCTGTTCTCGGCGACGTAGCGCTCACCGGCCGAAAGGCCGGCGCGAATCTCGACGAATTTCGGATCGGCATCGCCAAGCTCCACGGGACGCGCCTCGATCTTGTCGCCGTCCTCGCGGACGAACACGATGGTCTTGTTCTCCAGCGTCTGGATCGCGCTTCGCCGCACGGCGACCGCGACGTTGCGGGCGGCGAGGATCAGCCGTGCGGTGACGAACAGGCCGGGGCGCAGGCGGCCGTCGGGGTTGGGCAGCACCACGCGCGCGAGCGCGGTCTGGGTCTCGCTCGAGCCGATCGGCGCCATGTAGGAGATCGTGCCCTTGATCTCGCCGCGGCCGTCGTCGGGATCGATCAGGACCTCGTCGTTGAGACGGACGCGTTTGAGGTCCTGCCGGTAGATCGACAGATCGACCCAGATGGTGGAGAGGTCGGCGACGACGAAAGCCGGCTTCTGCTCGGAGGCGTATTCGCCGAGCGAGATCCGCCGCTCGATGATGGTGCCGGCGAGCGGCGCCTTCAGCTCGTAGACGGTGAGGCTCTGGTTGCTCTCGATCGCGGCGAGCAGATCGTCCTTGGCGACCTTGTCACCGATCCGCTTCTGGATCGATTTTGCAATGCCGGGGAAGCGGGGTGTGACCTGGACGACCGCCTCCTGGTTGGCGCGCAGGATGCCGTTGAACGACAGTGTGTCGGTCAGCGTGGCACCCGCGGCCTCTTCCAGCGTCACGCCGGCGGCGGCCAGCTTGACGTCGGAGATGCGGATGCGGTCGGCGCCGTGCTCGTCCTGCTCGACGTGGTCGTTGGGTTTCTCCGGCTTCTTCTTCGCGGCATGCTCGGTTGACGCAACCTTGGCTGGCGCAAGCATGGAATAGCCATAGGCGCCGAGCGCGGCCGCAATGACGGCGACGATGATGGTGGAGGATGTCTTCATCGTGCGCTCTCCCGGGCCAGCGCAAAGGGATTGCCGACGAGGCCTTCGATGGTGGCAACGCCGGCATGGAAATTCTGCAGCGCCTCCTGCTCGCGCAGCCGGGCCTGGGTGACGCTGGCCTGAGCGTCGAGCACTTCGAGCAGGGTGAAGCGGCCCTGACCGTAGCCTTGCGAGATCGCCTCGGACGCTTCGACGGCCTTGGGGATCGCGGTCTCGCGCAGCACGGAGAGCTCGCGCAGCGAGCCCTGCAGCGAGTCATAGGCGCGGCCGGCGATCACGATCAGCGTGTTGCGGTTGGCTTCGCGCTCGGCTTTGGTCTTGGCGAGGCTCTCCTGCGCCGAGAGGATGTTGCCCTGGTTCTGGTCGAACACGGGGATCGGCACCGAGACGGTGAGGCGCACCGCATCGTCATTGCTCTCGTTGAAATGACGCCAGCCGGCGGCGATCCGCACGTCCGGATAGGGTTTGAGCCGCGCGATCAGCAGCTCGGCATTGCGCTGGGCAAAGACGGCGGTCCAGCGCACCAGTTGCGGATTGGCGTCGATGGCCGCGACCACCGACTGGAATGTCGGCGGGCGTCCCGTGGTGTCGAGCCGGCCGGAGACCTCGCCGAATTTCGCCCCGGGATCGCCCATCAGCACCGCAAGCTCGCGCCTGGCGCTCGCCAGCGTCGCCTTGAGGCGCTCGCGGTCGGCCTTCACCAGCGCGGAGGCGACCTCGGCGCGGCCGGTCTCGGCCGGCGAGGAGGCGCCGGCCTCGACGCGGCGGCGCAGCAGCGGCGTCAACTGGTCGATCGCGGCAATCTGCTCGTCGAGGATCTGGATGCGCCGCTGCGCACCGAGCACGCTGAGGAAGGCGATCGCGGTCTCCGACAGCACCTCCAGCCTGACCGCCTTGCGCTGGATCGCGGCGACCTCGATGCCGGCGGCGCCTGCGGCAATGCGCGCCTCGCGCTTGCCGAACAGCTCGAAGGCCTGGCTGATCTGGAGCGTCGTCTCGGCCGATTTGGTGCCGCGATAGATTCCGGAGCCGAACGAATTGTCCTGCTCGTACGACAGTTCCGGATTGAACAGCGCGCCGGCCTGGATGCGCTGACCCGTGGCGATGCCGACGTCGCGCTCCGCCGCCGTCAGGCGCGGGCTCGCCGCCAGCGCGCGCGAGAGTGCCGCACGCATGGTCAGGGTCTGGGCGTGCGAGGTCGGCACCAGCGATGGGCTGATGAGAATAGCCAGCGCGCACGCGATGCGCGCAGCCGTTCGTCTGCAAGGCATGAAAAGGACCCGTGAAGGAGAACCGATGGGCGCGCGCAACGCCCGGCTGATCCGTTCAGGTCAGGTGTTTTGGAGGCGGGGAGTCCGTGTCGGGCGCGATGCCGGCAAGCGCCTTCTGCCGCTGCTGGACCGGCGGGGCCATCACATCGGTCGCGGCGTCCGAGAGCACCGGCTGCAGGACGGCGACCGAGAAGCAGCCGTGGCAGTGATGACCGGCAAGCGCCTTGTGGTCGCCATGGCCGGCCGGGCCGTCGTCGAGGATCGAGGCGATCTCCGAGCCGCCGGACGGGCTCGTCACATCGATGTCGTGGGCGCCATGGAGCGCGCCCGAGAGTAGATACATGACCGCGACGACCACAGCCACGAGCCCGCGCCAATTGCGCGCGTCGCTCAGTCTGAAGGGCCGGCGGTTCAACACCACGAATTCACTCTCGCTGTCAGTCCGGCTGGCCTAGCATGGCAGCGTGAACAGTGTCGACCCGCAATAGTGTTACGTGTGGGGAACTCAACGTCGCAGGCGCACCCGTCTCGTGCGACCGCGACCGGCTCGCAACATGTGCGAGCTCATTCGGCGGCCTCCCGAACTTGGTCAGATGCGACAACCTCGTCGCCCGAACGCAGCCCAAATCCCTTCACCAGCCCGAAAATCGCGGGGATCACGATCAGCGTCAGCAGCGTCGACGAGATCATGCCGCCGATCATGGGCACGGCGATGCGCTGCATGATCTCCGATCCCGTTCCGCTGCTCCACATGATCGGCAGCAGGCCGGCCATGATCGCAACCACCGTCATCATCTTCGGGCGGACGCGCTCGACGGCGCCTTCCATGATGGCCTTGTCGAGATCTTCGCGGGTCAGGGCGCGGCCAGCAGCTGCGCAGCGCGCTTCGGTTTCGGCAAGGGCGTGGTTGAGATAGATCAGCATCACCACGCCGGTTTCGGCCGCCACGCCCGCGAGCGCGATGAAGCCGACGGCGACCGCGACCGAGAGGTTGAAGCCGAGCCACCACATCAGCCACAAGCCACCGACGAGCGCGAAGGGCAGGGACAGCATCACGATCATGGTCTCGGTGATCGAGCGGAAGTTGAGGTAGAGCAGCAGGAAGATGATCAGCAGCGTCACCGGCACCACGATCTTCAGCCGCGCGGTGGCACGTTCCAGATATTCGTATTGTCCGCTCCAGACCACGTAGTAGCCGGGCGGGAACGGGATGCTCGCCTGCACCGCGGCCCGCGCATCGGCGACATAGCCGCCGAGGTCGCGGTCGCGGATGTCGACATAGATGTAGGTGGCGAGCTGCCCGTTCTCGGTCCGGATCGAGGTCGGCCCGCGCGCCGGCGTGATGCTGGCGACCTCGCCGAGCGGGACGGCGCCGCCGCCCGGCATCGGCACCAGGATGTCGCTGGCGATCGCCTTCGGATTGTCGCGCAGGTCGCGCGGGTAGCGCATGTTGACGGTGAAGCGCTGCCGGCCCTCGACCGTCGTCGTCACGGCCTGGCCGCCGAGCGCGGTGGCGATCGTGTCCTGCACGTCCTGCACCATGATGCCGTAGCGCGACAGCGCCTCGCGGTCCGGCGTGATCTCGAGATAGTAGCCGCCGAGGCTCCGCTCGGCATAGGCCGAGGACGTGCCAGGCACGGCCTTGAGCACCTGCTCGATCTGCCGGGCGAGCTTGTCGATCCCGACGAGATCGGTGCCGATGACCTTGACGCCCACGGGCGTGCGGATGCCGGTCGAGAGCATGTCGATGCGGGCCTTGATCGGCATGGTCCAGGCGTTGGAGACGCCGGGAAACTGCAGCGCCTTGTCCATCTCGGCGATCAGGCTGTCGATGGTCACGCCGGCGCGCCATTGCTCCTTCGGCTTGAGGTCGACGATGGTCTCGAACATCTCCGACGGCGCCGGATCGGTCGCGGTGGCGGCGCGGCCGGCCTTGCCGTAGACCGAGGCGACTTCCGGAAACGAGCGGATGATCCGGTTCTGGGTCTGCATCAGCTCGGCGGCCTTGGTCACGGAAATGCCGGGCAAAGTCGTCGGCATGTAGAGCAGGGTGCCTTCGTTGAGGTTCGGCATGAACTCGGAGCCGAGCCGGCCGGCCGGCCAGATCGAGGCGGCGAGCACGCCGAGTGCGAGCAGGATCACCGGGATCCTGGCGCGCAGCACGCCTGAGATCACCGGCCGGTAGATCCAGATCAGGAAGCGGTTGATCGGGTTCCTGTGCTCCGGGATGATTTTGCCGCGGACGAAGATCACCATCAGCGCCGGCACCAGCGTCACCGACAGCAAGGCTGCCGCCGCCATCGCGAAGGTCTTGGTGAAGGCGAGCGGGCTGAACAGCCGGCCCTCCTGCGATTCCAGCGTGAAGATCGGCATGAACGAGACGGTGATGATCAGGAGGCTGAAGAACAGCGCCGGTCCGACCTCGGCGGCGGCCTCGATCAGGATCGCGACCCTGGATTGGCCGGGCTCTGCGCGCTCGAGATGCTTGTGCGCGTTCTCGATCATGACGATGGCGGCGTCGATCATGGCGCCGATCGCGATCGCGATGCCGCCGAGGCTCATGATGTTGGAGCCGATCCCGAGCAGCTTCATGGCACCGAAGGCCATGAGAACGCCGACGGGGAGCATCAGGATGGCGACCAGCGCGCTGCGGACATGCAGCAGGAACACGATGCAGACCAGCGCCACCACGATGCTCTCCTCGAGCAGCGTGTGCCGTAGCGTGTCGATCGCGGCCTTGATGAGATTGGAGCGGTCGTAGACCGGGACGATCTCGACCGATTTCGGCAGGCTGGTCGCGATCTCCTTGAACCGCTTCTTGACGTTCTCGATCACGTCGAGTGCGTTCATGCCGAAGCGCTGCAGCACGATGCCGCTCGCCACCTCGCCTTCGCCGTTGAGCTCGGCGATGCCGCGCCGCTCGTCCGGCCCGAGCTCGACGCGGGCGACGTCGCGCAGCTTGACCGGCGTTCCATTGTCGGTCTTCAGCACGATGTTGCCGAGATCGTCGACGCTTTTCAGATAGCCCTTGCCGCGGATGACATATTCGAACTCGGACAGCTCTACGGTACGTCCCCCGACGTCGGCATTGCTGGCGCGGATGGCCTCGCGCATCTTCTGCATGGTGATGCCGAGGTCACGCATGCGCTGCGGATCGAGGATGACGTTGTACTGCCGGACGAAGCCGCCGATGCTCGCGATCTCCGCGACGCCTTCCGCCCTGGCGAGCGCGAACTTCAGATTCCAGTCCTGGATCGTCCGGGTTTCCGCGAGGTTCAGCTCCTTGGACATCACGGCATATTGGTAGACCCAGCCGACGCCGGTGGCGTCGGGGCCGATCGTCGGCGTGACGCCGGCGGGCAGCCGGGAGGCGGCACCGTTGAGGAATTCGAGCACGCGCGAGCGGGCCCAGTAGATGTCGGTGCCGTCTTCGAAGATGACGTAGACGAAGGAGACGCCGAAGAAGGAGAAGCCGCGCACCACTTTCGACTTCGGCACCGTCAGCATCGCCGTAGTGAGTGGATAGGTGACCTGGTCCTCGATCACCTGGGGCGCCTGTCCCTGATATTCGGTGTAGACGATGACCTGGGTGTCGGAGAGGTCAGGGATGGCGTCCAGCGGCAGATGCAGTAGGGCATAGAGGCCGGCGGCGGCGGCGAAGCCGGTGCCGAACAGCACCAGCAGCAGGTTGCGGGCCGACCAGGCGATGATGCGCGCGATCATGGCTTGCCTCCCATGGCGTGGCCGGCGTGCGCGTCAGCGCCTTGGGTGTTGGTGCCTTGGTTCGTACCTTGGGCGTTGCCGCCTTCGGCGAGCCCCTTGAGGGCCGCCTTGAGGTTGCTCTCGGCGTCGATCAGGAAGTTGGCGGAGGTGACGATGGCATCGCCCTCGGCGAGGCCGTCGCGGATTTCGACATAGCCGTCGCCGCGCCGTCCGAGCTTGACCTCACGTGGTTCGAAGCGGCCCTGTCCCTTGTCGACCAGGACGGCCTGGCGGCTGCCGGTGTCGAGCACCGCGCTTTCGGCGACGCTGAGCACCGGCGTCGGATTGCCGGTATCGATCTCGGCATCGACATACATGTCGGGAAGCAGCGCAAGATCGGCGTTGGCGAGTTCGATCCGCAGCCGCGCCGTGCGCGTCTCCTTGTTCAGCTGCGGGTAGATGACGCTGATGCGGCCCTTAAAATCCCGGCCGGGATAGCTGCGCGCGCGCACCGTCACGGGCTGGTCGACCGCAATGCCGCCGAGGTCGCGCTCGGCGACGTCGACGGTGGCCCACACCAGCGAGATGTCGGCGATACGGAACAGGATGTCGCCCGGCTGGGCGCGCATGCCGTCGATGGCGCTCCGCTGGAGCACGATTCCGTCACGCGGCGACGACCACTGGATGGTGATCGGGACCGAATGGCTCTTCTCCATCTCGGCGATGACGGGTTCGGGGACGTCGAGGTTGACCAGCCGCTGCCGCGAGCCGCGGCCGTAGGGCTCGATGCCCGCGGTGGTCTTCGAGGTGATGGTCGCGAGATATTCGGCCGCCGCGGACGACACCGCGGGGCTGTAGATCTCCATCAGCGGCTGGCCCTTGGTCACGCGGCTTGCGGTGGTGACGTCGGCAACCTTCTGCACGTAGCTCTCGGCCCGCATGGCGATCACCGAGACCCGGCGCTCGTCGAGCTGGATCGTGCCGGGCGCGCGCACCAGTGTCCGCAGCCGGCGCAGCTCGGCCGGCTCCGATTTGACCCCGCTGCGCTGGATCTTGCCGGGCGACAGTTTTACCGAGCCGTCGTCGCTGTCGTCGCCGTCATAGACGGGGATGTAGTCCATCCCCATCGAATCCTTCTTCGGCACCGGCGAGGTGTCGGGCAGGCCCATCGGGTTGCGGTAATATTTGATCTTGCGATCGCCCTTGTGCGCCCCCCCGTGCTCGGCCGCGCTCATCGTCGCCGGCTGCTCGGAGGCATCGGACGGCGCCGGCACGGCGACATAGTCGCGGCCGTCGTCGGTCTTCTTCGGCGTCGGCGAATAGAGCGGCTTGCCGTCCGGGTCCTGGTAATAGAGCGGGGCCGGCGCATCCGCCGCATTGGCGGCGGACAGGACTGGATCGCCGTTCGGCGGCAACCGGCTGCCGGCGAACAGCGCGACGCCTGCCGCTGCGACAAGCGCAGCGGCAGTGCCGATGAGGCGGCTCCTGCTCATTGCTCGGCCGTGACGACGAGCTTGTTGTCGACCGTGCCGCTTTCGCCCTGCACCTTGGCGCCGAGCGAAAGCTGCCAGCGTCCGGCCATGCCGAAGGTGGCCTTGAAACGGTAGGTGCCGGGCTCGCTGCCCGGCATCGGCGTGACCTTGGTGGCCATCTCCTGCATGCCGTCGGGCGCCATGTCGAGCCGGTTGGCGAACACCACGGCATCGGGCACCGCCTTGCCGGTGGTCTTGTCGACCAGCCGCACCGTCACGACGCGATCGGCGCCGGCCTTGACGGTCGGCTGCACCAGCTGGAATTCGTAGTTCTTGATCTCGGCGCGCGCGGCAGTCGCGAACGTGGTGGCGATCAGCGCGGCCATGGCGGCACGCGCGAGGTTGGTCGTTGTCATGATTTCAATGCCTCGATGGGTCTGATGGAGCCGCACGCAACGACGTGATGTTTTGCGAGACGGCAGGCAGCGATGCGCGCCGGTTGCGGCGCGCATGTTCACCAGGCGCCTGGGCGCCTGTCAGACGATCGATCGAGGTGGGTGGTCCGGAGGCGGGCGGACGAGGCCGTCGACGATGGCATCATCGAGCGGCCGAAGCAGAGCGAGGGGACGCGCATAGCGGATTGCGGTCGCGACCGCTGGTCCCGCCTGCAACACCTTCAGCACGCACATCGCGAGGAGGGGACAGTCCTGGCAGCCGCTCTGCTTCTGCTCCTCTTCCGGACAGCAGGGCATATCGGCCGCCATGTCCGCCATCTGCATCATGCGCGTATCGGAGGAGGCGGGGCCTGACGCGGCCGCCGGGGCGACCAAGGGCGCCACCGCTAATCCGATCGAGATCAGCGATGCAAAGAGCAAGCGGAGGAGGCGCGCCGTCGTCATCGGGGCGATATTCCCACGGGTGGCTCGGACGAGGAAGGTCCCCGTCATTCACTTCTTTGCCAAGCTTAACGGCCCGGCAACCCGCGCGTGTTGATCAATGACAAATGGACCATTTTTCTCGCGCCGGAGTCGCATGAACGACCGGAACTATCTTTCCGGACGGGACCGGGACAGCCGCTTCAGGCTGTTCCGGATCAAGACCTACGCCTTCTCCTCCCAGATCATGGCCAGGTGGACGATGGTCTGCACCGCCTTCTCCATGTCCTGCCGGCTGACCCATTCGAGGCGCGAGTGGAAGGCGTGCTCGCCGGCGAAGATGTTGGGGCAGGGCAGGCCCATGAAGGACAGGCGCGAGCCGTCGGTGCCGCCGCGGATGGCGGTGCGCATCGGGCGCAGGCCGGCCCGGCGGATCGCCTCGATCGCGTATTCGAGCACATGCGGGTGACGGTCGATCACCTGCTTCATGTTGCGGTACTGCTCCCTGACCTCGAAAGTGTAGGTCGAGCGCGGATAGTCCTTCATCACGTCCTTGACGATATCCTCGAGCAGCGCCTCCTTCTCCTTCAGCCCTTCCTCGGTGAAGTCGCGGACGATGAAGGAGAGCGTCGCCTGCTCCAGCGCGCCGTCGATGCCGATCGGATGCAGAAAGCCCTGCTTGCCTGAGGTGGTCTCGGGCGAGCAGCCTTCCTTCGGCAGACGCTCGACGATGGCGGCCGCGATCTTGATCGCGTGCTCCATCTTGCCCTTGGCATAGCCGGGATGGGCGCTGACGCCGTTGATGGTGATGGTGGCGCCGTCGGCCGAGAAGGTCTCGTCCTCGACGCAGCCGGCACTCTCGCCGTCCATGGTGTAGGCGAAGTCGGCCCCCAGCTTCTTCAGGTCGACATTGTCGACGCCGCGGCCGATCTCCTCGTCCGTCGTGAACAGGATCTTGATGGTGCCGTGCTTCACATCGGGATTGTTGATGAAGAAATGCGCGGCATCCATGATCTCGGCGACGCCGGCCTTGTTGTCGGCACCCAGCAGCGTGGTGCCGTCGGTGGTGATGATGTCGTTGCCGATCTGGTTCTTCAGCGCCGGATGCTCGGCGAAGCGGATCACCTGGCTGGTGTCGCCCGGCAGCACGATATCGCCGCCGCGATAGTTCGTCACCATCTGCGGCTTGACGTCCTTGCCGGTGACGTCGGGCGAGGTGTCCATGTGCGAGCAGAAGCAGATCACCGGCACCTTCTTGTCGGTGTTGGCCGGGATGGTGCCGTAGACATAGCCGTAATCGTCGAGATGGGCGTCAGCGACGCCCATGGCCTTCAGCTCGGCGGCGAGCACGCGGCCGAGATCCTTCTGCTTCTCGGTCGAGGGCGAGCTGGGGGATTCCGGATCGGACTGGGTGTCGATGGTGACGTAGCGCAGGAAGCGCTCGGTCACGGTATGCGAAAAGGTGAGGGAGGACATTTCTGGTCAAACCGCCGGGGCTTGTGGGAGCAGGTCTTGGGGAAGCAGGCGGTATATCAGAAAAGCGGGCCGCGATGCGGCCGGAACGACGTACGATCAGGCTTAATGAAACGTAGCGGCCAGAGCGTTTTCGAGCGAAGTGGGCACCGGTTCGCGTAAAGAAAACGCGTCAAAACAAGAATCTGGAGCCAGTTCCGATGCAATCGGAACGGGCTCTAGATCGCCTCTTTGAGTTCCTTGACCGGGCGGAACGCGACCTTCTTGCTCGCCTTGATGTGAATGGCTTCGCCGGTGGCCGGATTGCGGCCGGTGCGGGCGGCGCGCTTGCGGACCTGGAGGATGCCGAGCCCGACGATGCGGACGCGGTCGCCCTTCTTCAGGTGCTTGGTGATCAGATCGACCATGTCCGTGAGGACGGCCTCGGCGTGCTTCTTGGAAAGGTCCTGGCTCTCCGCGATATCGGCGGCGAGGTGCTTGAGCGTGATGGTGGCGGGAGCGGCTGCCTTCTTCGCCGAATCCTTCTTAGCCGAATCCTTCTTAGCCATCTCTGGCCTCCTCAATGACAGGGAAGCCCCGGAAAAGCCGGGAAAGCGTGGGGATCCCTTCTTAAGTCCTGGAAGGCGTAGACGATTCGGACGCGGGCTGACTATGCCACCGGTTCCCGACGGGCGCCGGCAATGGCCCGCACAGCCGCGAAAGGCGTCGAGAAGTTCGGGCTAAGGCTATGAAGGGATTGCCAAAATGGCGCGAGAGACGGGGCTCGAACCCGCGACCTCCGGCGTGACAGGCCGGCGCTCTAACCAACTGAGCTACTCCCGCGTGGCTCGCTGAACGCGCGCGGAACGAGGGGGGACTTAAAGGCGGGGCTTGGTGAAGTCAAGGACGTTGCGCTTCGCCAGCGCATCTCGGCTAAGCATTGCTTTGGAAAACGAAAAAGGCCGCCCGGCGGCGGCCTCTTGTCAACCCGAAGCCGGGCTTATCAGCGAATCTCGGACGTGCCCGCGCTGGTAACCGCCACCGGCTTGCCGGCCTTGATCACCTGGGTCGACTGGGCGGTCTGGCCATAATCGGCGTTGGTACGGGCCGCAATCCCGAAACCGGCCACTGCAATGCCGGCCACCAGCGCCACCACCACGATCTTCAGGTGGGTCGCACGATCAGCAGAGTGAATTGAGTGGTTCATATGAGCCTCCCGACGGGCTTTGCCGCCGTCTATGGGCTCATCTTCTAAGGACCATCTGTTTCCGGATCGTTTCGCGGGTTCCGCAAAATGGTTTCATCCGGCCGCCCGGCTGATTTCGCCGGGCGGTGGCGCGGAGGCGGCTTTCAGGCCGCGGCCCGGCCGATATCGTTCCGGATCGAGCGGGCGGCCCAGACGAACAGCAGGGCGCCGAGCGTGGTCGTGATCGCCGCCGAGAGCAGGGAATAGCGCACCGCTTCCGCGCCATAACTGCCCTTCAGGGCATCGTTGACCATGCCCACGGCGAGCGGGCCGACGCCCTGGCCGAAGCAGGTGGCGGTCAGCGCGATCAGGGCGGAGGCGAGCGCGCGCATGCTGGGCTTGGCCACGGTCTGCGCGATCGCGAAGATCGGGCCGAGATGGAAGCCGACCATGAACGAGGTCAGCGCCAGCATCGCCACCATCATCGCGAAATCCTGCGTCAGCATGCACAGCGCGAACACCGGTCCAGCGAGGCCTGAGGTGATCGCGGGCGCCCACAGCTTCCAGCGGTCGTCGCGGCGGCTGATCTGCGCGACCACGAAGCCGCCGAGCAGGGTGCCGGCCATGCCGGCGAGGCCCTTGAAGGTGCCGGCATAGGTGCCGATCTCGGCGCTCGACAGATGGTGCACGCGGGCCAGGAACGGCGGGATCCAGGCCGCGGTCGCATAATTGGTGTAGGTGGTGAGGCAGAAGCCGATCAGGACGATGATGAAGCTTTGCTGCGAGGCCAGGAAGCGCAGCGTCGGCCCCAGCGGCTCTGGCACAAAATTCTCCTGCATGGCGCCGCGCTTCGGCTCGGAGATCGTCAGCCACAGGATGGCCGCGAGCAGGATGCCGGGCAGGCCGGCGACGTAAAAGGCCATCCGCCAGCCATAGTGCTGGTTGACGTAGCCGCCGACGAAATAGCCGAGGAAGACGCCGAGATAGGTGCCGATGGCGTAGATGCCGAGCGCCCGCGGGCGCTCGTTCTTGGCGAAGAGATCGGCGACGATCGACTGCGAGGCCGGGGAGCCAGCGGATTCACCGATGCCGACACCGATGCGTGCCAGCGCCAGCGAGGTCAGGCTGGTGGCCACACCGCACAGCGCCGTCATCGCGCTCCAGAACGCGAAGGCGACGGCAACGATGTTGCGCCGGTTGAGCCGGTCGGCGACCCGCGCGATGGGGATGCCGAGCAGGGAATAGAACAGCGCGAAGCCGAAGCCTGCGAGCAGGCCCATCATGGTGTCGCTGAGCTGAAATTCCTTCTTGATCGGCTCGATCAGCACGTTGAAGATCGTGCGGTCGAGGAAATTCAGCGCGTAGATGATGGTGAGCAGCCCCAGCACGTAGTAGCGCCGCGCCGAGGGCTTGGCCGCGGCAGCCGTTTGCACCGACATCTGTGACGTCACATCGACCATCGCTTCCCCCAATTTGTCTTTGTTATCGTTGTCGGTCCAGCTCCGATTGGAGCTGGCAGGTCAGCCTTCGCGGATGTAATTCCCCGCTTCGAATGCGACCGGCGGCGCGCTTGCATCAAAGGAGACGCCGATCGGATCGCGGCCCGCGGCGAGTGCATCGAGCTGGTCGCTCAGCATGCGCCGGATCATCAGGATGCCGCGGTCGCTCTGGCCGAAATGCTCCTCGGAATGCACCGTCACCTCGCCCTGGCCGACCTGGGCCTCATAGTCGCCCGGGAATTGCTGGTGCTCTTGCTCGGTCATGTCCCACCAGAACTTTCCGTTGAACTTCGAGCGCATGCGGCTGATCTCGCCAGGTGCCTTGACGCGGCCGGCGACATAGATGCGGAACGACGTATCGTCGATCGGCAGTACCCAGCCAATGGATTCGACGCGGGCGAACTGCGCGACGCGCGGGTTCGGCACCACGCGCAGCGTCGGCAGCGCCGCCTCGCTGACGCGATAAAACACCTTGCCGTCGTCCTGCTTGCGCTCGGAGCGCACGAGGACGCCGCGCGGCGATTTCTCGAACTTCACCTCCGGGATCGACGCCATCATGTTGGTGAATTGCGGACCCGAGAACGAGCCGTGCAGCACCGGCACGTGGTAGGGGTCGACCACGTTCTCGAAATGCTGGAGCCAGTTGCAGGGGATGATCGCCGGACCGCCGCCGCCGATCGAGGAATCGTCGGCCTCGACCAGCTCGCCGTCGTCCATCTTTTCCAGGCACTCATAGTGCGGCAGCACCGGGCGTTTCTCGGCCGGGCCCATATAGGCGAAGATCAGCCCGTAGCGCTCCTCGACCGGATACCAGGGCTGGCGCACCTTGTCCTTGAACTGGCCGCCATCGGGCTCGCAGGGCTGCTCCAGGCAATGGCCTTCGGTGTCGAACTTCCAGCCGTGATAGCAGCAGCGGATGCCGTCCTCCTCGACCTTGCCGTAGTAGAGCGTGGTGCCGCGGTGGCAGCAGCGCGCGTGCAACAGGCCGGCGCGCCCATGCTTGTCGCGGAACAGCACCAGGTCCTCGCCCAGCGCGCGCACTTTCTTCGGCGTGTCGGTGGCGTCACTGATGAGCCCGACCGGATGCCAGTAGCGGCGCAGCAGTTCGCCCATCGGCGTGCCGCGCACGACCGAGGTGAGCTCGGTGCGCGTGTGCGCCGGCTTCATCGCATAGGCCGTGCCGAGATCGCGATCCCGCTGGGTGATGGTCATGCCGGTCCTCCCGCTCTCGGCCGTGCTGGCCGGGGCCTTTTTGATGTCTTGGAAGCAGTGAAAGATAATTCGATGACATTGTCAACGATCTTCTAAATGCCTCTTAATCGCATTTGAGGAGAACGGCCGGCCGCGGCGGCTCAGGCTTGGCAGGGCCGGGCTTTCTTGGCAGAGGTGGACGATGAACCAGACACCGAGCAGCGACGGGTGGACGGCCCCCGAGACGGGCAAGAGCGAGCCGGCGCCGATCACCGCGATGCTGTCCTCGCGGCTGATGGTGCTCGCCAATCTGCTCAAGCGCGGCGCCATCCTGCGCTACAAGCGCCTCACCGGATTGTCCTCCGTCGAGTTCGGTCTCGTCGCCTCGCTCGGCCGGCGGCCGCCGATGAGCGTGGCGCGGCTCGCCGAGGCAGTCGGCCAGGACAAGGGGCAGATCAGCCGCGCGCTGGCCAATCTGGTGTCGCGCAAGCTGATCGCGAAATCGGCAAATCCGAAGGATAGCCGCGAGGTGCTGATCTCGCTCACCCCGGCGGGCCTCGCCGCGCACGATGCGATCGTCGAAGGCGCGCAGGAGCGCAACCGCCGCCTCTTGGAGCATCTGAGCCCAGCCGAGTTCGACATGCTGCTGCAAAAGGTCGATCAGCTCACGGCGATCGCCGCCGAGATGCTCGAGAGCGAGAAGAATTCGCGCTGACGTCCCGATGTGCCCGGGAACATTGGATCGGTTCTAAGAGCAGCTCTAAGAAGCTTTCAATTAGGGAAATCGCGCACCCTCACATAAGCGTCACCATCAGGCGCATGCCGTCGCCGGGACACGGCGGCATGACGCATCAAACATGCAGCTTTGGGGTGGCGCGTTGAACAGTCTTGGAATGCTGCGGTCGGCCGTGTTGGCGACCGCATCCGTTTGGGTTTTGGTGCCGCAGGCATCGTTTGCACAATCATCCACACAGAGCGGCGCGCAGAATCTGCCGTCGGTGACCGTCACCGCACCTGAAGCACGCCGCCGCGCACCCGCATCCGCCGCGCGCAGTGCGCCGCGGCGATCGGTGCAGGCCGCGAACAGAAGCAAGCCGCAGCCGCAGCGCAATGCCGGCTTCGTCGAAACGCCGCGTGGCCCGGTGCGCGGCTACGTCGCCGGTCGCAGCTCGTCCGGCACCAAGACCGACACGCCGATCATGGAGACGCCGCAATCGGTGTCCGTCATCGGCGCGGAGCAGATCCGCGACCAGAAGCCGAACAAGCTCGACGAGGTGCTGCGTTACACCGCCGGCGTGCGGGCAGGGACCTTTGGCGCGGATACGCGCAACGACTGGTGGCTGATCCGCGGCTTCAAGTCCGACGACGTCGGACTGTTCCTCGACGGCATGCAGTTGTTCTACACATCCTATGCGAGCTGGAAGCTCCAGCCTTTCAACATGGAGCGCGTCGAGGTGCTGCGCGGTCCGTCGGCGGTGCTCTATGGCGGATCGAGCCCGAGCGGCATCGTCAACGTCATCAGCAAGATGCCGCCAGCCGAGCCGATCCGCTATGTCGAGACCGGCGTCAACAATTTCGGTAACGCCTATGTCGGGTTTGATTTCGGCGGTCCGGTCGCGACGCAGCCCCAGGATGGCAAGCTGTTCTATCGTGTCGTCGGCCAGGTCCAGAACGGCCCGACGCAGGTCAACTTCACACCCGACAACAATTACTTCATCGCCCCGTCATTGACGTGGAAACCGGATGCCGACACCACGTTCACGGTGTTGGCGTCGGCCTCCCGGCAGGACACCCGCGGCATCAACTTCCTGCCCTATGTCGGCACGGTCACCAATGCCTCGTTCGGCAAGATCCCGACCAGCTTCTTCGCCGGCGATCCCAGCGTCGACAAGTTCACGCGCGAGCAGGAGATGCTCGGCTACCAGTTCGAGCGCAATCTCACTGACGATGTGACGTTCCGGCAGAACGCGCGGTTTGCCCATGTCGACATCACCTATCGCGGTTACGTCGGCAACGACTATGGCAATCAGGCGACGGCCACGCTCAATCGCTACAATTGGTATGCGAAGAACACAGCCAATCAGGCCGATCTCGATAATCAGCTGGAGTATCGCTTCAACACCGGCCCCGTAAAGCACACGATGCTGTTCGGGGTGGACCTGAAGGGTTACCAGATCGACGACTACCAAGCCTTCGGGTTTGGCGTGTCCCCGGTCAGCATCTTCAATCCCGTCTACGGGCAGGCCGAAGTTCCCCTCCCAAGCGATCCGTTCCGAAACTTCCGCATCACGCAGAAGCAGGCCGGCACCTATCTTCAGGACCAGATGAAGCTTGGCAATTTCACGCTGGTGCTGAGCGGGCGCAACGATTGGGTCGAGACCACCCAGGACAACCGCTTTACCGGTGCCACCGTCGACAGCCGCGACGACAGCAGGTTCAGCGGCCGCGCCGGGCTGATCTACAATTTCGACAACGGCATCGCGCCCTATGTCTCCTATTCGACGAGCTACAATCCGATTATCGGCCTCAACGCGCAGAACCGGTTGTTCCTGCCGGAGACAGGGAAGCAGGCCGAGATCGGTGTGAAGGTCGCACCGAAGGGGTTCGACGGCTATTTCACGGCGTCGGCCTTCGACCTGGTCCGTCAGAACGTGGCGACGACACTGCCGGGCAGCGTTCCGGTCCTGCAGAACCAGACCGGCGAGGTGACCTCGCGCGGTATCGAGCTCGAAGCGGTGGCGAACGCCACCAAGGAGCTGAAGCTGATCGGCGCCTTCACGGCCTATCATCTGTTCAACAGCAAGGACCTCGATCCGGCCCTCGTCGGCAAGACGCCGACCAACACGCCCGAGATGCTGGTGTCGGGCTGGGCCGACTACACCTTCAAGGACGGACCGCTTGAGGGCTTCGGCTTCGGCGGCGGCGTCCGCTATATCGGCGCGTCCTGGGCCGATACCGCCAACACCCTCGAGGTTCCCGCTGTGGTGCTTGGCGACCTCGCGCTCCACTACGAATGGCAGAACTGGCGCACGGCGCTGAACGTGATCAACCTGACCGACAAGATCTACGTCGCGAGCTGTGCGTCGGCCACGTCATGCTTCTATGGCGACCGCCGGCGCGTCACCGCCAGCGTCTCCTACAAATGGTGAGGCAAGGGATGAGGAGAGGCGGGGGCAGCTCCGCGCGCCCCTGATCTCGACCATCCCGAGGCTCTACCGACCTGACGACCGCTGATCGCCCAATTGGAGATCGATGAGCTCCCGGGCTATGCCCCCCAGCCCGAAGCTCATTGCGAGCGCGGCGCGTGCGACGCCCCAGCAAGTTGCCGACGCCGCGCTCGCCCCCGTGGCGGGGGCCGGAACGACGCATTCGCCCGACGGGCCCCGGACCCGTCGGGATGCATGGCTCGTCTGACCAGCGGTGCCTGTGGACAGGCGCTATGGCTGTCCTAATCTGCCGTCGCGGCGATCGGGCCACAATGAGCAGCATGTCGCCGACATGACAGGGCGCACTATCCTCGTTGTAATTTGGATTTCGCGGCTTCGCGGCCTAAATAGAGTGGGCTTCCCCAATAGCGGACCTGCCGGCCAAGCGCGCAGGACTGATCGGGATCGCCCTTGCTGGGGCGGTCGATCTGCTCCATACCAGCCGCGGGGTTGATTCCGGGATTTCCACCGTTCTGGGGGCGGCAAAGGGCCTGAAAAGAGCGTGTCTTGCGCCCATTGGTGCACTGCGCTAAGGCTCAGAATAATTCCAAATCGGGACGAATCCGCGGCTCCCCCGACGTCGCGGGAAACAAGGGCTCGCCAATGAGCGGCATTCTACAGAACTATCTTCCACTCGTCGTCTTTATAGGGGTGGCGGGCCTCATCGGCCTCGTGCTGCTGATCGCGCCCTTCATCGTGGCGTTCCAGCAGCCGGACCCGGAAAAGCTGTCGGCGTATGAGTGCGGTTTCAACGCCTTCGACGACGCGCGAATGAAGTTCGACGTCCGCTTCTATCTGGTCGCCATCCTCTTCATCATCTTCGACCTCGAGGTGGCGTTCCTGTTTCCCTGGGCGGTGGCGTTCGGCAAGCTTGGCGCGACCGGCTTCTGGTCCATGGTGGTGTTCCTCGCCGTGCTGACGGTCGGGTTCGCCTATGAATGGAAGAAAGGGGCACTGGAATGGGATTGAACACTGTACCGTCCGCCGGTCCGGTCGTTGCGCCGGCCCCCAAGGGCATTTTGGATCCCTCGACCGGCAAGCCGGTCGGGGCCAATGATCCGTTCTTCCTCGAGGTCAATTCGGAGCTGTCCGACAAGGGCTTCTTCGTGGCCGCGACCGACGACCTCATCACCTGGGCGCGTACCGGCTCCTTGATGTGGATGACCTTCGGTCTCGCCTGCTGCGCGGTCGAGATGATGCAGGTGTCGATGCCGCGCTACGACGTCGAACGCTTCGGCTTCGCCCCGCGTGCCTCGCCGCGCCAGTCCGACGTGATGATCGTCGCAGGGACCCTGACCAACAAGATGGCGCCCGCGCTGCGCAAGGTCTACGACCAGATGCCGGAGCCGCGCTACGTCATCTCGATGGGCTCCTGCGCCAATGGCGGCGGCTACTACCACTACTCTTACTCGGTCGTGCGCGGCTGCGACCGCATCGTGCCGATCGACATCTACGTGCCGGGCTGCCCGCCCACGGCGGAAGCGCTGCTCTACGGCGTGCTGCTGCTGCAGAAGAAGATCCGGCGCACCGGCACCATCGAACGCTAAGGTTTTACGTCATGGACGACGGCAAGCTCGACGCCCTTGGGCAAACGATCGTTAGCGCGCTTCCGGGCGCCGCCACCGGTCACGCGGTGGCCTTCAACCAACTCACGGTTGATGTCGAGGCCGGCAAGATCGTCGAGGTGGTCAAGTACCTCCGCGACGATCCGAACTGCCGTTTCGTCAACATCACCGACGTGACCGCGGTCGATTACCCCTCGCGCGAAAAGCGCTTCGACGTGATCTATCACTTCCTGTCACCGACCCTGAACACGCGGATCCGGCTGCGCGTCGCCGCCGATGAGACCACGCAGGTTCCGTCGCTGATCGACGTGTTCCCCGGCGCCGACTGGTTCGAGCGCGAGGCCTACGATCTCTACGGCGTGTTCTTCGTCGGCCATCCCGACATGCGCCGCATCCTCACCGATTACGGTTTCGAGGGCCATCCGCTGCGCAAGGATTTCCCGCTCACCGGCTTCGTCGAGGTCCGCTACGACGACCAGGAGAAGCGGGTGGTGTATGAGCCTGTCCGGCTTAACCAGGAATTCCGCAAGTTCGATTTCCTCTCGCCGTGGGAAGGGGCGGACTATCCGCTTCCCGGCGACGAGAAGGCGGGACCGAAGGCCTGATCATGAACGAGCAACCCGAACAGCTTCGCAATTTCACCATCAACTTCGGGCCCCAGCATCCGGCCGCGCACGGCGTGCTGCGCTTGGTTTTGGAACTTGACGGCGAAATCGTCGCCCGCGTCGACCCGCATATCGGCCTGCTTCACCGCGGCACCGAAAAGCTGATCGAGCAGAAGACCTATCTCCAGGCGATCCCGTATTTCGACCGGCTCGACTACGTCGCGCCGATGAACCAGGAGCACGCCTTCTGCCTCGCCGCCGAAAAGCTGCTCGGCATCGAGGTGCCGCGCCGCGGCCAGCTCATCCGCGTGCTCTATTGCGAGATCGGCCGCATCCTGTCGCATCTGCTCAACGTCACCACGCAGGCGATGGACGTCGGCGCGCTGACCCCGCCGCTGTGGGGCTTCGAAGAGCGCGAGAAGCTGATGGTGTTCTACGAGCGCGCCTCGGGCAGCCGCATGCATGCGGCCTTCTTCCGCGTCGGCGGCGTGCATCAGGACCTGCCGCAGAAGCTGATCGACGATATCGAGGCATGGTGCGACCCGTTCCTGAAGGTCGTGGACGACCTCGACCGGCTGCTCACCGCCAACCGCATCTTCAAGCAGCGCAACGTCGATATCGGCGTGGTGCCGCTGAAGGAAGCCTGGGAGTGGGGTTTCTCGGGCGTGATGGTGCGCGGCTCGGGCGCGGCGTGGGACCTGCGCAAGTCGCAGCCCTATGAGTGCTACGCCGAGATGGATTTCGACATCCCGATCGGCAAGAACGGCGACTGCTACGACCGTTACCTGATCCGCATGGAAGAGATGCGCCAGTCCATACGCATCATGAAGCAGTGCGTCCAGAAGCTGAACGCGCCTGAGGGCAAGGGCCCCGTCGTCGTCGCCGACAACAAGGTCGCCCCGCCGCGCCGTGGCGAGATGAAGCGTTCGATGGAAGCGCTGATCCACCACTTCAAGCTCTATACCGAGGGCGTCCACGTGCCGGCCGGCGAAGTCTATGCCGCGGTCGAGGCGCCCAAGGGCGAGTTCGGCGTCTATCTGGTCTCCGACGGCACCAACAAGCCCTACAAGTGCAAGATCCGCGCGCCGGGCTTTGCCCATCTGCAGGCGATGGACCACATCTGCCGCGGCCATCTGCTCGCCGACGTCTCGGCGATCCTGGGCTCGCTCGACATCGTGTTCGGAGAGGTCGATCGGTGATGGCGCAGGCGCCAATCCAGTTTGACCGCGCCTCGGGGGCCCTTGAAGGGGCCAACCTGTGGGAGCGGACGGCTGCCTTGGCGCTGGTGACGGGATCGAAGATCTCCTCGCACTTCTCGCATATGGGCTACATCGCCTGCGCCAATTTGCTGGCAAAGACGCTGCCCAAGCGCAACATCGCGATCAAGCTCAATCCCGACGCCGTGTTCGAGTTCCCCTACGGCGACGGCTATTGGAGCAAGCTGCTCAACCGCTCGTACAACTATGAGGACGAGCTCGAGCTGCTGTTCGCCGACTCCATCGACGTCGACTACACGCTGCTCGATTGCGGTGCCAATTACGGCTATTGGTCGGTGCTGGTGTCGAGCAAGCCGTTCGGCTCGCACAAGTCGATCGCGATCGAGCCATCGGGCCAGAACTACCCGAAGCTTGCCAACAACGCCCGCGTCAACGGCAACCGCTTCGAGACCATGAAGTGCGCCATCGGCGCCGCCCGCGGCACCGCGCGCCTCTCCGGCACCAAGCACGAGGCCTTCAGCATCGCCGGCGATCCGACGGCGGGGGGCGAAGAGGTGCCGGTCATTGCGCTGGATAATCTGATCGACGACGGCAAGATCGCCGCCAGCGGCAAGTACCTGATCAAGCTCGACGTCGAGGGCGTCGAGATCGAGGCGATCAAGGGCGGTGCCCGGCTGCTCCAGGCCGACAGCGTCATCATGTGCGAGGAGCACGGCAGCGACCGCAGCCACGCGGTGTCGCGCTACATCCTCGAAGAGACCCCGCTGAAGCTGATCGTGTTCGATCCGCGCAGCAACCGGATGGAGACCGTGACCGAGCTGTCGATCCTCGACCGCATCAAGGTCTCGACCCACGTCGGCTACAACGTTTTCGGCACCGCAAGCGCATTCTGGCAGGACAGGATCGACGCCCTGAATGCCAAGACTCTGAATGCCACCGCGCGCCGCATGCAGTGAGAGATTGAGAGATGTCCGTTCGCCGATTAGCACCGAAGGAAGTCCAGCCCGCGAGCTTCGCGTTCACGGAGGAGAACCTCGCGTTCGCCAGGCAGCAGATCGCGAAATATCCGGCCGGCCGGCAAGCTTCCGCCGTCATCGCCATTCTGTGGCGTGCGCAGGAGCAGCACGACGGCTGGGTCTCGGAGGCCGCGATCCGCGTCATCGCCGACATGCTCGACATGCCCTATATCCGCGTGCTGGAGGTCGCGACCTTCTACACCATGTTCCAGCTCGCCCCGGTCGGCAAGAAGGCCCATGTCCAGGTCTGCGGCACCACGCCGTGCCGCTTGCGCGGCGCCGAGGATCTGATCCACGTCTGCGAGCACCGCATCCATCACGAGCCCTTCCATCTCTCCAAGGACGGCAATTTCAGCTGGGAGGAGGTGGAGTGCCTCGGTGCCTGCGTGAACGCGCCGATGGTGCTGATCGGCAAGGACACCTATGAGGACCTGACCAAGGAAAGCTTCGGCAAGGTGCTCGACGGCTTTGCTTCGGGCAATCCGCCCAAGCCCGGCCCGCAGAACGGCCGCCAGTTCTCGGCGCCGATCACCGGGCCGTCCACGCTGAAGGAGATCACCTGATGCGTGGTCTCTCGACGCCTTCGGTGGAGGGGAGCGGTGCCATGAAGAAGTGGGGCTTCATCGCGATGCATGCCGCCGTGGCGGCTGCCTTCATCTTTCTCCTGCAACGCTTCGGCCTGAACGCGTCGCTGGAATCCAGTCTGCTCTGGGCGTTGACCTTCGCCGTCTGCGCCGCCGGACTTGCCTACAAGCAGTCCAATCGTTGATCGGAAAGCACTGACATGCTCGAGGACAAGGACCGCATCTTCAAGAACCTCTACGGCCTCCACGACTGGGGGCTCGAGGGTGCGCGGCGCCGTGGCGCCTGGGATGGTACGAAGAATATCATCGACAAGGGCCGCGACTGGATCATCAACGAGATGAAGGCGTCGGGCCTGCGGGGCCGCGGCGGCGCCGGCTTCCCGACCGGTCTGAAGTGGTCCTTCATGCCGAAGGAATCGACCGACGGCCGGCCGAGCTACCTCGTCGTCAACGCCGACGAGTCCGAGCCCGGCACCTGCAAGGACCGCGAGATCATGCGGCACGATCCGCATCTCTTGGTCGAGGGCTGCCTGATCGCGAGCTTCGCAATGAACGCGCATGCCTGCTACATCTATGTCCGCGGCGAGTTCATTCGCGAGCGCGAGCGCCTCCAGGCCGCGATCGACCAGGCCTACGAGGCCAAGCTGATCGGCAAGGACAACGTCAACGGCTGGCCGTTCGACCTCTACGTCGCCCACGGCGCCGGCGCCTATATCTGCGGCGAGGAAACCGCGCTGCTCGAGAGCCTCGAAGGCAAGAAGGGCCAGCCGCGCCTGAAGCCGCCGTTCCCGGCCAATGTCGGCCTGTTCGGCTGCCCGACCACCGTCAACAACGTCGAGTCGATCGCGGTTGCGCCCGACATCCTGCGCCGTGGCGCGGCTTGGTTCGCCGGCATCGGCCGTCCGAACAATGTCGGCACCAAGCTGTTCTGCATCTCCGGCCATGTCGAGCGGCCCTGCAACGTCGAAGAGGCCATGGGCATTCCGTTCCGTGAGCTGATCGACAAGCATTGCGGCGGCATCCGCGGCGGCTGGGACAATCTCAAGGCCGTGATCCCCGGCGGCTCGTCGGTGCGCATGGTGCCGGCCGAGCAGATCATCGACACGCCGATGGATTTCGACAGCTTGAGCAAGCTGCGCTCGGGCCTCGGCACCGCGGCCGTGATCGTCATGGACAAGTCGACCGACCTGATCCGCGCCATCGCCCGCATTTCGTACTTCTACAAGCATGAGAGCTGCGGCCAGTGCACGCCCTGCCGCGAGGGCACCGGCTGGATGTGGCGCGTGCTGACCCGCATGGCCGAAGGCCGCGCCCACAAGCGCGAAATCGACATGCTGCTCGAGGTGACAAAACAGGTCGAAGGCCACACCATCTGCGCGCTCGGCGACGCGGCGGCCTGGCCGATCCAGGGCCTGATCGCGCATTTCCGTCACGAGATCGAAGCGCGCATCGACCAGTATTCGCATAAGGCCGATGTCGACGACATCGGCGTCCGCGATCCCGTGAACATGGTCGCGGCGGAGTAAGAGACATGACCAAGCTCATCATCGACGGCAAAGAGATCGATGTCCCCGCCGAGTACACGCTGCTTCAGGCGTGCGAGGCGGCCGGCGCCGAGATTCCGCGCTTCTGCTATCACGAGCGGCTGTCGATCGCCGGCAATTGCCGGATGTGCCTCGTCGAGGTGAAGGGCGGCCCGAAGCCGGTCGCCAGCTGCGCCTGGGGCGTGCGCGACTGCCGTCCGGGCCCGAAGGGCGAGCCGCCGGAGATCTCCACCCGTTCGCCGATGGTGAAGAAGGCGCGCGAAGGCGTGATGGAATTCCTTCTCATCAACCATCCGCTGGACTGCCCGATCTGCGATCAGGGCGGCGAGTGCGACCTGCAGGACCAGGCGATGGGCTATGGTGTGGACACCAGCCGCTTCGCCGAGAACAAGCGCGCCGTCGAGGACAAGTATCTCGGCGCGCTGGTCAAGACCTCGATGAACCGCTGCATCCAGTGCACGCGCTGCGTCCGCTTTTCGGCGGAAGTCGCCGGCGCGCCCGAGATGGGCGCCACCGGCCGCGGCGAGGACATGGAGATCACGACCTATCTCCAGCACGCGCTGACCTCGGAACTGCAGGGCAACCTCGTCGACATCTGCCCGGTCGGTGCGCTGACCTCGAAGCCTTATGCGTTCGCGGCGCGCCCCTGGGAGCTCGGCAAGACCCAGTCGATCGACGTCATGGACGGCGTGGGATCGGCGATCCGGGTCGACACCCGCGGCCGTGAGGTGATGCGCGTGCTGCCGCGCATCAACGAGGCCGTGAACGAGGAGTGGATCTCCGACAAGACCCGCCACATCGTCGATGGCTTGCGCACCCAGCGCCTCGACCGGCCCTATATCCGTGAGGCCGGCAAGCTGCGCGCGGCAAGCTGGACCGAAGCCTTCGCCGCGATCGCGGCCAAGGCGGCGCGCACCGACGGCAAGCGCATCGGCGCGATCGCCGGCGACCTCGCCGGCGTCGAGGAGATGTTCGCGCTGAAGGACCTCTTGGCCAAGTACGGCTCGAGCAATCTGGCGGTGCAGGGCGGCGACGCCTTCGATCCCGCGCTCGGCCGCGGCTCCTACATCTTCAATCCGACGCTGGTCGGTGTCGAGCAGGCCGACGCGCTGCTCATCATCGGCGCCAATCCGCGGAAAGAGGCGGCCGTGTTCAACGCCCGCATCCGCAAGCGCTGGCGGGCAGGCGGCTTCAAGGTCGGCGTGATCGGCGCCAAGGCCGATCTGACCTATGACTACGACCATCTCGGCGCAGGCACCGAGACGCTGGGCGAACTCGCAGCCGGCAAGCACTCCTTCATGGACGTGCTCAAGAACGCCAAGCACCCGATCATCCTGGTCGGGGCGGGCGCGGCGGCCCGTCACGACGGCGCCGCCATTCTCGCCGCCGCCGCCAAGCTCGCGCTCGATGTCGGCGCGGTGAAGGACGGCTGGAACGGCTTTGGCGTGCTGCACGAGACCGCCTCGCGCGTCGGCGCGCTTGACATCGGCTTCTCCGCCACTGCAGGCGGCCTCAACGCCGCGCAGATGACGACGTTCGGCACGCTGGACTTGCTGTTCCTGCTCGGTGCCGACGAGATCAAGGCGCCGGACGGCACCTTCGTCGTCTATATCGGCACCCATGGCGACCGCGGCGCGCATCGCGCCGACGTGATCCTGCCGGCCGCCGCCTACACCGAGAAGTCCGCGATCTACGTCAACACCGAAGGCCGCGTGCAGATGACCGGTCGCGCCGCGTTCCCGCCGGGCGAAGCCCGCGAGGACTGGGCGATCGTCCGCGCGCTGTCGGAAGCGCTCGGCAAGAAGCTCGGCTACGACTCGCTCTCGGCGCTGCGCCAGGCGATCTTCAAGGCCGTGCCGCATCTGATCCGTCTCGACCAGATCGAGGCCGGCTCCGCCGACCAGATCAAGAAGCTGGCGGGGAAGGGCGGCTCGCCCGAGAAGGCGCCGTTCAAGCCGCTGGTCGAGGACTTCTATTTGACCAACCCAATCGCGCGTGCGTCCGCCGTGATGGCGGAATGCTCGCGGCTTGCCTCCGGGCAGATGCTGACCGCAGCGGAGTGAGCGTGTTCTGATGGAATTCTTCGAAAGCGCATTCTGGACCGGGTTCCTCTGGCCGCTGATCATCATGGTCGCCGAGAGCGTCCTGGTGCTCGTCGTCCTGCTCGTGGCGATCGCCTACATCCTGCTCGCGGACCGCAAGATCTGGGCGGCGGTGCAGATCCGCCGCGGCCCGAACGTGGTCGGCCCGTGGGGCCTGCTGCAGTCCTTCGCCGACCTGCTCAAGTTCGTGCTGAAGGAGCCGATCATCCCGGCCGGCGCCAACAAGGGTGTGTTCCTGCTCGCGCCGCTGGTGTCCTGCGTGCTCGCGCTCGCAGCCTGGGCGGTGATCCCGACCAATCTCGGCTGGGTGATCTCCGACATCAATGTCGGCGTCCTCTTCATCTTCGCGATCTCGTCGCTGTCGATCTACGGCATCATCATGGCCGGCTGGTCGTCGAACTCGAAGTACCCGTTCCTGGCCGCGCTGCGTTCGGCGGCGCAGATGGTGTCCTATGAAGTCTCGATCGGCTTCGTCATCATCACGGTGCTGCTCTGCGCCGGCACGCTGAACCTCTCGGCCGTGGTCGAGGCCCAGCACGCACGCGGTCTCGCCAGCCTGATCGGGCTGCCGCAGCTCACCATCCTGAACTGGTACGTCTGGCCGCTGTTCCCGATGTTCGTGGTGTTCTACGTCTCGGCGCTGGCGGAAACCAACCGTCCGCCCTTCGACCTCGTCGAAGCGGAATCCGAGCTCGTCGCCGGCTTCATGGTCGAATACGGCTCGACGCCGTATCTGCTGTTCATGCTCGGCGAATACGTTGCGATCGTCACGATGTGCGCGCTGGCGACGATCCTGTTCCTCGGGGGCTGGCTGCCGCCGGTGGATTTGCCGCCCTTCAACTGGGTGCCGGGGATCATCTGGTTCTCGCTGAAACTGTTCTTCATGTTCTTCCTGTTCGCGATGGCAAAGGCGATCGTGCCGCGCTACCGCTACGATCAACTGATGCGCCTCGGCTGGAAGGTGTTCCTGCCGCTGTCGCTGGCGATGGTGATCGTGGTGGCCGGCGTGCTGCACTTCGCCGGCATCGCGCCGAAGTGAGGGCCGTCATGGGTATCAACATCAACGCCACTGCACGCTCGCTTCTGCTGTCGGAATTCGTCTCGGCGTTCTTTCTCGCCATGCGCTATTTCTTCCAGCCGAAGCCGACGCTGAACTATCCGTTCGAGAAGGGCCCGATCTCGCCGCGCTTCCGCGGCGAGCATGCGCTGCGCCGCTATCCGAACGGCGAAGAGCGCTGCATCGCCTGCAAGCTGTGCGAAGCTGTCTGCCCCGCGCAGGCCATCACCATCGAGGCCGGCCCGCGCCGCAACGACGGCACCCGCCGCACCGTGCGCTACGACATCGACATGGTGAAGTGCATCTATTGCGGCCTCTGCCAGGAGGCCTGTCCGGTCGACGCCATCGTCGAAGGTCCGAACTTCGAGTTCGCGACCGAGACCCGCGAGGAACTGTTCTATGACAAGGCCAAGCTGCTCGCCAACGGCGACCGCTGGGAACGCGAGATCGCGAAAGCGATCGAGCTCGACGCGCCGTACCGGTGAGGTGAGGGCATGATCCTTCCCGCCAACCTCTCGTCATTCCGGGGCGCGCGCAGCGCGAACCCGGAATCTCGCGCCACAACCTCCAGATTCCGGGTTCGCGGCCTTTACCCGCGCCCCGGAATGACGGGGAATGCCCGATGATCCTTCCCGCGCTGTTCTTCTATCTCTTCGCCGGCATCTGCGTCGCCTCGGCGGTGATGGTGATTGTCTCGCGCAATCCCGTGCACTCCGTGCTGTATCTGATCCTGGCCTTCGTCAACGCCTCCGGCCTGTTCGTGCTGATGGGCGCCGAGTTCCTCGGCATGATGCTGATCGTCGTCTATGTCGGCGCGGTCGCGGTGCTGTTCCTGTTCGTGATCATGATGCTCGACGTCGACTTCCTCGAGCTGCGCGAGGGCTTCATCGAGTATCTGCCGGTGGGCCTCGTGATCGGCGGCATCTTCATGTTCGAGCTGCTGCTCACCGTCGGCTTCTGGGTCATCAATCCCGGCGTCGCCAAGACGATCACGGCGGCGATCCCGGCCAACGTCTCCAACACCGAGGCGCTGGGGCTCGTGCTCTATACGAAGTACATCCACTACTTCCAGCTCGCGGGCATGGTGCTTCTGGTCGCCATGATCGGCGCCATCGTGCTGACGCTGCGCCACAAGGCGAACGTGAAGCGGCAGGACATCAACGTTCAGAACGCGCGCACGCCTGAGATGGCGATGGCGATGCGCAAGGTGGCGCCGGGGCAGGGGCTTTCGGATGCCGATGCGGCGGAGTGGGTGAAATGACGATCGGGCTCGGACATTATCTGGCGGTCGGCGCGATCCTGTTCACGCTCGGGATCCTCGGCATCTTCCTGAACCGCAAGAACATCATCGTCATCCTGATGTCGATCGAGCTGATCCTGCTCTCGGTCAACATCAACCTCGTGGCGTTCTCGACCTTCCTCGGCGACATCGTCGGCCAGGTCTTCGCGCTTCTGGTGCTGACCGTCGCGGCCGCTGAAGCCGCGATCGGTCTCGCCATCCTGGTGGTCTATTTCCGCAACCGCGGCTCGATCGCGGTTGAGGACGTCAATCTGATGAAGGGCTGAGCTCTCAAATGGTTCAGGCAATCGTTTTCCTGCCCCTGCTGGGCGCCATTCTGGCCGGCCTCATCTCGCTGGTCGGCGCGCATGCCCGCAACCCCTCGGGCGACGAGGTCGAGCATCACGGCGACCATGGTCACGGCGATGCCCACGCGTCGGCGGCCCATGACGACCATGGGCACGACGACCACGCCCACGACGACCACGGCCATGGTCCGGTGGAGCCGGCGGCGGCCGGCTCGCGCGCGGCGGAGCTGATCACCACGGGACTGCTGTTTGTCGCGGCGGCGCTGTCCTGGATGACGCTGGTCGACGTCGGCTTCATGCACCATGACGCCCGCATCCAGCTGCTGCCTTTCATCTTCTCCGGCGACCTCCAGGTCTGGTGGACGCTGCGCGTCGACACGCTCACCGCCGTGATGCTGGTGGTGGTGACGACCGTGTCCTCGCTCGTGCACCTCTATTCCATCGGCTACATGGACGAGGATCCGTACCGGCCGCGCTTCTTCGGCTATCTCTCACTGTTCACCTTCGCCATGCTGATGCTGGTGACGGCGGACAATCTGGTCCAGCTGTTCTTCGGCTGGGAAGGCGTGGGTCTGGCCAGCTATCTGCTGATCGGCTTCTGGTACCAGAAGCCGTCAGCGAACGCGGCCGCCATCAAGGCCTTCGTGGTCAACCGCGTCGGCGATTTCGGCTTCGCGCTCGGCATCTTCGCGATCTTCATGCTGGTCGGCTCGACCGATTTCGAGACCATCTTCCATGCCGCCCCCGGCCTCACCGGCAAGACCATCAATTTCCTCGGCTGGCACGCCGACGCGCTGACCCTGACCTGTCTCCTGCTGTTCATGGGCGCGATGGGCAAGTCGGCGCAGTTCCTGCTGCACACCTGGTTGCCGGACGCGATGGAAGGCCCGACCCCGGTGTCGGCGCTGATCCATGCCGCGACCATGGTCACCGCCGGAGTGTTCATGGTCGCGCGCCTGTCGCCGCTGTTCGAGCTCGCCCCGACCGCGCAGGCCGTGGTGATGTTCTTTGGCGCCACCACCGCGTTCTTCGCGGCGACCATCGGCCTCGTCCAGAACGACATCAAGCGCATCGTCGCCTACTCGACCTGTTCGCAGCTCGGCTACATGTTCGTGGCGATGGGAGCAGGGGCCTATTCGGTCGGCATGTTCCATTTGTTCACGCACGCCTTCTTCAAGGCGCTGCTGTTCCTAGGCTCCGGCTCGGTGATCTACGCGATGCACCACGAGCAGGACATCCGCAACATGGGCGGCCTCTGGCGCAAGATCCCCTACACCTACGCGGTGATGGTGGTTGGCACGCTGGCGCTGACCGGCTTCCCGCTCACCGCCGGCTACTTCTCCAAGGACGCGATCATTGAGTCCGCCTACGCCTCGCACAATCCGTTCGGGGTGTACGGCTTCCTGATGACGGTCGTCGCCGCCGGCCTGACCTCGTTCTACTCCTGGCGCCTGATCTTCAAGACCTTCCACGGCGAGCCGCATGACGAGCATCATTACGAGGCCGCGCATGAGGCCCCGCTCTGGATCCTGATCCCGATCGGCGTGCTCGCGGTCGGCTCGATCGTCGCGGGCTTCCCGTTCAAGGAGCTGTTCGCCGGTCACGGCGTCGAGGAGTTCTTCCGCGAGTCCGTGAAGATGAACCCGCACATCATCGAGGAGATGCATCACATCCCCGAGACCATCGCCTTTCTGCCGACGGTGATGATGGTGCTGGGCTTCCTCGTCTCGTACCTGTTCTATATCCGCCGGCCGTATCTGCCGGTCGAGCTCGCGAAGACGCAGCCGATGCTGTACCAGTTCCTGCTCAACAAATGGTACTTCGACGAGCTCTACGACGTCATCTTCGTCCGTCCGGCGAAGTGGATCGGCTATCAGCTCTGGAAGAAGGGCGACGGCTTCATCATCGACGGCTTCGGGCCCGACGGCGTCTCCGCCCGCGTTCTGGACGTCACCCGCAACGTCGTGAAGATCCAGACCGGCTATCTCTATCATTATGCATTCGCCATGCTGATCGGCGCCGCCGGCCTGATCACCTGGTTCATGTTCGGCTTTGGAGGCCAGTAAATGACAACCTGGCCCATTCTCTCGGTCACGACGTTCCTGCCGGTGGTCGGCGCGCTGATCGTCTATCTCAGCCGCGGCGATGACGAGGCGGCCCGGCGCAATTCGCGCTGGATCGCGCTCTGGACCACGCTGATCACCTTCGCGGTGTCGGTGATCCTGGTCATGCGCTTCGATCCCAACAGCGCCGACTTCCAGTTCGTCGAGAAGGCGAACTGGCTCGCCACCGGCATCACCTACCACATGGGTGTGGACGGCATTTCGCTGCCCTTCGTGATCCTGACCACCGCCTTGATGCCGTTCTGCATCATCGCGAGCTGGAAGGTCACGAGCCGGGTGCGCGAATACATGATGGCGTTCCTGATCCTGGAAACGCTGATGGTCGGCACCTTTGCGGCGCTCGACCTCGTGCTGTTCTACCTGTTCTTCGAGGGCGGCCTGATCCCGATGTTCCTGATCATCGGCGTCTGGGGCGGCCCGCGCCGGGTCTACGCCTCGTTCAAGTTCTTCCTCTACACGCTGCTCGGCTCGGTCTTGATGCTGCTCGCCATCATGGCGCTGTACTGGAACGGCAACACCACCGACATCCCGACCCTGATGCACACCGCCGTGCCGCGGTCTTTGCAGACCTGGGCCTGGCTCGCCTTCTTCGCCTCGTTTGCGGTGAAGATGCCGATGTGGCCGGTGCACACCTGGCTGCCCGACGCGCACGTCGAGGCGCCGACGGCGGGCTCCGTGGTCCTCGCCGCGATCCTGCTGAAGATGGGCGGCTACGGCTTCCTGCGCTTCTCGCTGCCGATGTTCCCGCTGGCCTCGCATGACTTCGCGCCGCTGATCTTCACGCTGTCGACCATCGCGATCATCTACACCTCGCTGGTGGCCCTGATGCAGGAAGACATGAAGAAGCTGATCGCCTACTCGTCAGTGGCGCATATGGGCTTCGTCACCATGGGCATCTTCGCCGGCACCATGCAGGGCGTCGCCGGCGGCGTGTTCCAGATGATCTCGCACGGCATCGTCTCCGGCGCGCTGTTCCTCTGCGTCGGCATCGTCTACGACCGCCTGCACACCCGCGAGATCGCGGCCTATGGCGGCCTCGTCAACCGGATGCCGCTCTACGCGATGACCTTCATGGTCTTCACCATGGCCAATGTCGGTCTGCCCGGAACCAGCGGCTTCGTCGGCGAATTCATGACGCTGCTCGGCACCTTCAAGGTCTCGATCCCGACCGCGTTCTTCGCCACCTTCGGCGTTATCCTGTCGGCGGGCTACGCGCTGTGGCTCTACCGCAAGGTCGTGTTCGGGGCGCTGGTCAAGCCGTCGCTGATGAGCATGAAGGACCTCACCTTGCGCGAATGCGTGACGCTGTTCCCGATGATCGCGCTGACGATCCTGTTCGGCGTCTATCCGAAGCCGGTGCTCGACATGTCGGCCGCCTCGGTCCAGCAACTCGTCAACAATTACAACACCGCTGTGACGGCCGTGAAGGCCGCCGCACTGCTCCAGTGATCGGGCAGGTCAGGATATCGCCATGAGCTTTTCGACTGCAGGTTATCAACTGGCGCCGGTGCTGCCCGAGCTCGTGCTCGCGGTCGGCGCCATGGCGCTTCTGATGCTCGGGGCCTATCGCGGGCAGGAGACCACGAAAGCGGTCACGACGCTCTCGGTGCTGCTGCTGATTGTGGTCGGCGTGCTCGAATATCTCCAGCCGGCGGGCAAGACCGTCACCTTCGGCGGCAGCTTCATCGTCGACGACTTCGCGCGCTTCATGAAGATCCTGGCCCTGATCGGCTCGGCGGTGACGCTGGTGCTGTCGACCGAGTTCCTGTCCGATCCGTCGCGCCGCATCTTCGAGTATTCGATCCTGGTGCTGCTCTCGACGCTCGGCATGATGGTGCTGATCTCGGCTGGCGATTTGATCTCGCTCTATCTCGGCCTCGAGCTGATGTCGCTGGCGCTCTATGTCGTCGCCGCCTCGAACCGCGACAACGCCAAGTCGACCGAAGCCGGCCTGAAGTATTTTGTGCTGGGCGCGCTGTCCTCGGGCATGCTGCTCTACGGTGCCTCGCTGATCTACGGCTTCACCGGCACCGTGAGCTTCACCGGCATCGCTACCGCCGTGACGGCCGCGAATGTCGGCCTGGTGTTCGGCCTCGTCTTCCTGCTCGCCGGCCTCTGTTTCAAGATCTCGGTGGTACCGTTCCACATGTGGACGCCCGACGTCTACGAGGGCGCGCCGACGCCGGTGACCGCCTTCTTCGCGTCTGCGCCGAAGGTCGCCGCGCTCGCCGTCTTGACCCGCGTCACGCTCACTGCCTTCCCCGGCATCGTCTCGCAGTGGCAGCAGATCCTGGTGTTCGTCTCGATCGCCTCGATGGCGCTCGGTGCCTTCGCGGCGATCGGCCAGAGCAACATCAAGCGCCTGATGGCCTATTCCTCGATCGGCCACATGGGCTTCGCCCTGGTCGGCCTAGCCTCCGGCACGGTCGAGGGTGCGCAGGGCGTCTTGATGTACATCGTGATCTATGTCGCGATGACGCTCGGCTCGTTCTCGATCATCCTCGCCATGAAGCGCAACGGCCAGGCCGTCGAGCAGATCAGCGATTTCGCCGGCCTGTCGCGGACCAATCCGCTGCTCGCCTTCTTCTTCGCGATGCTGCTGTTCTCGCTCGCCGGCATTCCGCCGCTCGCCGGCTTCTTCGCCAAATGGTACGTCTTCGTCGCCGCCATCAAGGCGAACCTGTTCACGCTCGCCGTCATCGGCGTGCTGACCAGCGTCGTGGGCGCCTACTACTATCTCGCCATCGTCAAGACGATGTACTTCGACGAGCCGGCCGGCCAGGTCGACCCGGTGCGCATCGAGGTGCGGACGGTGCTGGCGGTTGCGGGCGTGTTCAATATCCTGTTCGCGCTGTTCGCGGGACCGGTGGTGAGCGTCGCCTCCGCCGCGGCAAAGTCGCTGTTCTAGCATGGGGTTCGCGCTCGGTCCTCGCGCACTCTCGGCGGGCTATAAGCTCGCCGCTTTCGAACGGACCGGCTCGACCAACACCGACGCGATCGAGCACGCGCGGGCCGGCGAACACGGCCCGATGTGGTTCGTCACATCCGATCAGACCGCGGGCCGCGGCCGCCGCCAGCGCGCCTGGATCGCGCCGAAGGGAAATCTCGCCGCCAGCGTCCTCGAGGTCCTGGACATCGCGCCAGCGGTTGCCGCCACCATCGGGTTTGCGGCGGGGCTGGCGGAGGAGGCCGCACTCGAGAAGGTCAGCCTCGAGGCCGCGCTGCGGCTCGGCGAGGGTCGTCCCCGCTACGCCCTGAAATGGCCGAACGACGTCCTCGCCAACGGCAAGAAGCTGGTCGGCATCGGCCTGGAGGCGGAGGCCGTCGGTGACCGCCTCGCCATTGTCGTCGGCATCGGCACCAACGTCGTGGGGGCGCCCGAGGGCACGCCGACGCCCGCCGTGTCGCTCGCAGCTCTCGGCGTCCAGATCAGCGCGGAGGAGCTGTTTACGGCCCTGTCGGACGCCTGGGTCGAGTTTCGTGGCATATGGGACAATGGCCGCGGCTTTGCCGATATCCGTAAACTGTGGCTTGAGCGCGCAGCCGGCCTCGGCGAGAAGGTCGCGATCCATACGGGGACGACGACACTGGAAGGCATTTTCGACACCATCGACGACACCGGCTGCCTGATCGTCTGCACCGAGGACGGCCGGCGTGTGCCGGTGGCGGCTGGCGAGGTGTTCTTCGGCCCGGTCCGCTCGGTGGGGGCTGCGTGATGGCGAGGCCCGACGAACTGGTGTTTGCGCCGCTCGGCGGCGTCGGCGAGATCGGCATGAACCTGTCGATCTATGGCCTCGGCAACCGCCACCAGCGCGCCTGGCTGGCGGTCGATCTCGGCGTCTCCTTCGGTGACGAGGAGCATCTACCGGGCATCGATTTGATCATGCCCGACATCAGCTTCCTGGAGAAGGAACGCAAGAACCTGATGGGCCTCGTGCTGACGCACGCCCATGAGGATCATTTCGGCGCCATCATCGACCTCTGGCCGAAGCTGAAATGCCCGATCTACGCGACCAAGTTCAGCGCCGCGCTGTTCGAGGCCAAATGCGCCGCCGAGCGTAATGCGCCCGAGATTCCGGTCACCGTGGTGCCATCAGGCGGCCGCGTCGATATCGGCCCGTTCAACGTCGAGTTTATTCCCGTCGCGCATTCGATTCCGGAAGCGCATGCGCTGGCGATCCACACCGAAGCCGGCATCGTGCTGCACACCGGCGACTGGAAAATCGACCCGACCCCGACGCTTGGGGCGCCGACCGACGAGAAGCGGCTGCGCGAGCTCGGCGAGGAGGGCGTGCTCGCCCTGATCGGCGATTCCACCAACGCCGTCCGCGACGGCCGCTCGCCTTCGGAGGCCGAGGTCGCCAAGACCATCATCGACCTCGTCAAATCCGCCAAGGGCCGCGTCGCGGTCACGACCTTCGCCTCCAACGTCGCCCGCGTCAAAGCCGTCGCTGACGCCGCCAAAGCCGCCGACCGCGAGGTCGTCGTGGTCGGCCGCGCCATGGAACGCGTGGTGCAGGTCGCGCGCGAGACCGGCTATCTCGACGGCGTGCAGAATTTCCGCTCGCCGGAGGTTTACGGCCACCTGCCGCAGGACAAGGTGCTGGCGCTCTGCACCGGCAGCCAGGGCGAGCCGCGCGCCGCGCTGGCGCGCATTGCCAATGACGACCACCCTGAAATCACGCTGAACCGCGGCGACAGCGTCATCTTCTCCTCGCGCACCATTCCCGGCAACGAGAAGGCGGTCGGCTCGATCATCAACAATCTGGTGCTCCAGGGCGTCGAAATCATCACCGACCGCGACGCGCTGGTCCACGTCTCCGGCCATCCCCGCCGCGACGAGCTGCGCGAGCTGATCTCCTGGGTGAAGCCGCAGCTCCTGATCCCGGTGCACGGCGAGGCCCTGCATCTGCACGAGCATGCAAAACTCGCGCGCGCCGCCGGCGTGCCGCGCGTGCTGGTCTGCCGCAACGGCGACCTCGTCAAGCTCGGCCCCGGCGATCCCGGCATCGTCGGCGAGGTGCCGTCGGGCCGGCTCTACAAGGACGGCACGATCCTGGAGGACTCCAAGTCGCGCGCCGTGGTCGAGCGCCGCCGCATGGCCTTCTCCGGCTGCGCCTTCGTCGCCATCGCCATGACCGCGCAGGGCGAACTCGCCGACGAGCCCGAGGTCGATCTCGTCGGCATCCCCGAGAAGAACAGGGCGGGCGAGACCTTTGACGACCTGGTCTTCGACGCCGTGATGTCCACGATCGAAGGGCTGCCGAAGGCGCGCCGGCGGGATCCGGATGCGCTGGCCGAGTCGGTGCGGCGCGCGGTCCGGGCCGTCATCAACGAACATTGGGGCAAAAAGCCCCCCTGTCTGGTACACGTCCTGACAGTGTAGACTAGGCGTGGTCTTGCGGATCACGCTCTGAGGGAGAAGAAACATGCTGGGTCGCCTCAACCATGTCGCGATCGCGACCAAGGACGCCGTCAAGGCCGCCAAGATCTACGGTGCGGCATTCGGCGCCCAGATCTCGGAAGCCGTGCCGCTGCCCGAACACGGCGTGACAACCGTCTTCGCCACACTGCCCAACACCAAGATCGAGTTCATCGAGCCGCTCGGCGAATCCTCGCCGATCGCAAAGTTCCTGGAGCGCAACGCCGACGGCGGCATCCACCATGTCTGCTACGAGGTCGTCGACATCATCGTCTCGCGCGACACGCTGGTGAAGGAGGGCGCCCGGGTGCTCGGCGACGGCGTGCCGAAGATCGGCGCCCATGGCAAGCCGGTGCTGTTCCTGCACCCCAAGGATTTTTCCGGCGCCCTCGTCGAGATCGAGCAGGCATAAGGCCGCCTCATGGCCATCCAGATATCGACCGCGCTTGCGATCTACTTCGTCATCTGGTGGGTCGCGCTGTTCCTGACGCTGCCGTTCGGCGTGCGCAGCCAGCACGAGGACGGCGTCGGCGCCCCCGGAACCGATCCCGGTGCGCCGATCCTGACGCGGATGGGCCGCAAGCTGATCTGGACCACGATCATCTCGGCCGTCATCTACGGCCTTGGCATGGTGGCCTACCACGCCGGCTATCTCTCGATCGAACGCCTGTCGAAAATGATGGGAATGCCGTTCTAGGTTTTTGATTGCGTTATTGTTGGGGTCATAAATGACATTTCAGAGGATCGTCGTCGCGCTTCTGGTGCTGATCGTCGCAGGACTCGGCGCCATCGGCTATTTCGAATGGAAGATCGCCGTTCAGGCCCGGACGCTGAAGGCGTTCGTCGAGGGCTATGTCTTCAACGAGGCGGTGATGGCCTGCGAGCAGGCCAAGAGCTCGACGCCGTTCAAGTGGAACGGCGGCAAGAGCACCTCGGTGATCGGGCTGAACTCGGTCAAGCCGGACAAATACAACGTCATCGCCAGCTACACGCTGGTGGCGGACAGCGTCTATTGCGATTACGATCCGATCAAAAGAAAGGCCGAGATCGGCTCGAGCTTCCTGGAGCGGGAGTAACGATCCGGCCCATACCAGCATGATCCGGAAAAGTGTGAAGCGGTTTTCCGAGAAGATCATGCTCAAATATGTGGGGTGGGATCGTCATGAGCGGGGACCGGGCAGGGGACTATCGGATTCTGCATGAGGCGGCCTTGCGGGACTATCTCGCGGGCCTTCCGGACCTGAAGGCGCTGCTCGGCGGCGATCCGGCGTCCTGGGCGATCACCGAGGTCGGCGACGGCAATCTCAACCTCGTCTTCATCGTCAAGGGCGCGCGGGGCGGGATCGCGGTGAAGCAGGCGCTGCCTTACGTTCGCCTCGTCGGTGAGAGCTGGCCGCTGCCGCTGTCGCGAGCCCACTACGAATTCCTGGCCCTGTCGCGGCAGGCCGAGCTCGCACCCGGCCTCGTGCCGGCCCTGCTGCATCACAACGAAAAGCTGGCGCTGACGGTGATGGAGCTGCTCGAGCCCCACATCATCATGCGCAAGGGGCTGGTCGCGGGGACGCAATATCCGCGCTTCACGGACGACATCACCACCTTCATGGCGCGGACGCTGTTCTTCACCTCCGACCTCGCGCTCTCTGCCGCCGAGAAGAAGGAGGGCATCGCCGCTTTCGCCGGCAACCACGCGCTCTGCAAGATCACCGAAGACCTGATCTTCACCGATCCCTACCGCATCGCCGAACAGAACCGCTGGACGGCGCCATATCTCGACGGCCTCGCGGCGAACTTACGCGACGATCTGGAGCTGCATGTCGCCATCTCCCGGCTGAAGCTGAAGTTCATGGCGAGCCCCGAGGCGCTGCTGCACGGCGACCTCCACACCGGCTCGATCATGGTGACGGACAGCCAGACGCGCGTGATCGACCCGGAATTTGCGTTCTACGGCCCGGTCGGGTTCGACGTCGGCGCGGTGCTCGCCAATCTGCTGATGGCCTATTTCGCCTCCGCCGGCCACGAGCGCGTGCCGGGCGAGCGGGCCGCGTTCGAGGGCTGGGTGCTTGAGGCGGTCGAGCAGGTCTGGACCGGGTTCGCCGGCAAATTCCTCGACCTCTGGCGCGGCGGCGCGGCCGGAGACGCCTATCCGCCCTCGCTCTTTCCCGGCGAGAAGGGCGCCGCGCGGCTGGAGGCCGAGCGGCAGGCCTACATGCAGCGCCTGTTCGCTGATGCGGTCGGCTTCGCCGCAGCCAAGATCATCCGCCGCATCTTCGGCCTTGCCCACAATATCGATTTCGAGCTGATCGAGGACCCCAGGCAGCGGGCGACCAGCGAGGCCCGCGCGGTGCGGCTGGCGCGGGTGATGATGGTGGAGACGAGGGCATTCCCTGCGATCGCCGACGTCACCGGCGCCGCACGAAAGCTGCGGGACTGGCAGGCGGAATTGTCCGGCTGAAAGAGCCGCATGGTGAGGAGCCCGCCCCACGCTCACCGCGGCCTCCGTCGAAGGACTGCCTCAGGAACCGGCATCGGTTGCCACCAAAACGAAGCTTGCTTTCGACAGGCGACGAATGATCAAATCTGTTGTCGGAACAAACCTGCGTTGTTGGGGGACTCATGATGTTCAGGATGATTGCGATCGTCGCGGGTTTGGGACTGGCGCTCGCCGGAACAGTGGAGGCCCAGACGCCGCGCAAGGGCGGAACCATCCGCATGACGGCGCCCTACGGCTCGAGCTTCACCAGCCTGGACATCCACACCACGCAGCGCGCCCAGGACGAGATCTACGCCAAGGCGCTGCACCGCTCGCTCTACGTCTGGAATTCCGCGGCAGGAAAGCCGGTCCTGGAACTCGCCAAGGAGGACGTGGTCTCGGGCGGAGGTCTCGTTCACACCTTCAAGCTCCGCGACGACGCCTATTTCCACAATGGCCGCAAGATGACCGCCGACGACGTCATCTGGTCCTACAACCGCATCATGGACGGCACCAAGGCCTATCCCGGCGCGCGCTTTGTCCGCGTGATCGAGGGCGCGGCCGCGGTGGAGAAGGGCCAGGCCAAGGACATCTCCGGCCTGAAGAAGATCGACGACTTCACCATCGAGATGAAGCTGACCGAGAAGGTCGATCCGGGCTTCTACTTCTTCACCGCGCTGACCTCGATCTATCCCGCCGACGAGGCCGTCAAGGAGAGCTTCATCCAGAAGCCGATCGGTCTTGGGCCTTTCAAGTTCGTCGAGCATGTGCCGGGATCGCGCATCGTGCTGGAGCGGTGGGACCGGTTCTACAAGCCCGGCAAGCCCTACGCCGACAAGGTCATCGTCTCGGTCATGGGCGAGGCCGCGGCCCGCGATGTCGCCTTCCGCAACAAGGAGATCGACACCTCGGTGCTGGGACCTGCACAATACGTCGCCTACCAGTCCGACGCCGACCTCAAGGGCACCGTCGTCGAGGTCGCCGAGGTGTTTACGCGCTATATGGGGATGAACACCTCATTCAAGCCGTTCGCCGACAAGCGCGTCCGGCAGGCGATCAACTACGCGATCGATACCGATCTGATCATCAACAAGCTGGTGAAGGGCAAGGCCTATCGCGCCACCAGCTGGCTGCCGCTGACCTCGCCGCTCTACGACAAGACCATGAAGCCGTATCCCTTCGATCCCGCCAAGGCCAAGCAGCTCCTCGCGGACGCGGGCTATCCCAACGGTTTCGAGTTCGAATGGACCACCAGCCAGAATGAAAGCTGGGGCCTGCCGATCGTCACGGCCGTCATCCCGATGCTGGACAAGGTCGGCATCAAGGCCAAGGTCAAGCAGGTCGAGACCGCGGTGCTGGCGGAGGTGGTTCGCACCGGCGACTACCAGGCCTTCATCTATTCCCAGCAGACCGGCCCGGATCCCCAGGCGGCGCTGAAATGCTTCCACTCATCGACGCCGCAATCAGCCTGCAACTACATGAACTTCAAGAACGCCGACTTCGATAAGCTGATGGATGAGGCCGGGCAGGCCGACGACGTCGCCAAGCGCGGCCAGCTGCTGCAGAAGGCCAATGCGCTGCTCTATGACGAGGCGCCGGTCTGGTTCTTCAACTACAACAAGGCGGTCATGGCGGTGCAGCCCTGGCTCAAGGGAGTTCAGTTGAACGCGACGGAGCTGACCCATCAGAACGTCGAAGACCTCTGGGTCGACGAGACCTCGCCCGCGAAGTGACACGCGCGCTCCCTCCAGCGCGACAGGCGAGGGAGGGAGCGAGGAAAAGTTGAGATGCTCGCGTTCCTGATCCGTCGCCTCCTGCAGACCATTCCGACCGTGCTGGCCGTCGTGTTGCTGGTCTTCGTGCTGTTCAGCGTCGTTCCCGGCAGCATCGTCTCGACCATGAGCGACGACAGCGATCCGCAGGTCGAGCTGCGCATGAAGAAGCAGCTCGGCCTCGACCAGCCCGTCTACATGCGCTTTGGCGCCTATGTCGCGAGGCTCGCGACCGGTGATCTCGGGGCCTCGTTCCGGACGCGCGAGCCGGTGACGACCATGATCGCCAAGCGGGCATGGCCGACGCTGCAACTGATCTTCGCCTCCATGGCCTTTGCGGTCGTGCTCGGCGTGCCGCTCGGTTTCGTCGCGGCCTTGCGGCCGGGCGGTATCGTTGACAGCGCAGCGATGGTCCTGGCGGTGTCGGGCCTGTCATTGGCCAAATTCTGGCTCGGACTGCTCTTGATGTACCTGTTCGCGCTCAAACTCGGCTGGCTGCCGAGTTTCGGCTATGGCGACGGCAGCCTCAAATACCTGATCCTGCCGGCCGTGACGCTCGGCGTCTCGCCGATGGCGCTGCTGGCCCGCACGACGCGCGCCGCGGTGCTGGAGATCATGACCGCCGACTTCGTCCGCACCGCGCGCTCGAAGGGCATGAGCGAGACCAGGGTCGTGAAGTGGCACGTGATGCGCAATGCGCTGGTCCTCATCCTCACGACCATGGGCCTGCAGTTCGGCGCGCTGATGGGGCAGGCGGTCGTTGTCGAGAAACTCTTCTCCTGGCCGGGCATCGGCTCGCTGCTCGTGGACAGCGTCCTGCAGCGCGACATTCCCGCCGTCCAGGGCTCTATTCTCGTGGTGGTCCTGTTCTTTCTCGCGATCAATCTGCTGATCGACGTGCTCTACGGCGTGATCGATCCGAGGATCAGATACGCATGAAGCTCCGCGCCAATCTCGTCATCGGCGGGTCGTTGTTCGCGCTCGCGATCATCGTCGGCCTGCTTGCGCCCTGGCTGGCGCACACCGATCCCGTCATGGACGCCAATCTGATGAATGCGGAGGAGCCTCCGAGCTGGACCTGGTGGTTCGGCACCGACGGGCAGGGCCGCGACATTTATTCCCGCGTCCTCTACGGCGCGCGCGTCTCGCTGACGGTCGGCATCGTCTCGCAGCTCATCAACAGCGTCATCGGCGTGGCGCTGGGCCTGAGCGCCGGCTATTTTGGCGGCTGGTGGGACGATGTCGTCAACGCCCTGACCAATCTGATGCTCGCGATCCCCTCGCTGATCTTCGCGCTCGCCATCATGGCGGTGCTGGGCCCCGGCCTCACCAGCCTGTTGATCGCACTCGGGTTGACCAACTGGTCCTTCACCTGCCGCCTCGCACGGGCCTCGGCACTGTCGCTGCGGAACCAGGGCTATGTGCAGGCGGCAACCGTGCTCGGCTACGGCGACCTGCGCATCATGGTCACGCAGCTCCTGCCGAACATGTTAGGGCCGATCGTCGTCATCGGCACGCTCGGCATGGGCAGCGCGGTCCTGTCCGAAGCCGCGTTGTCGTTCCTCGGCCTCGGCGTCCGCCCGCCCTTTCCGAGCTGGGGCAGCATGCTCTCGGAGGCCCGCGACCAGATCACGACCGCGCCGTGGCTCTCGCTGTTTCCGGGCCTTGCCATCTTCCTGACGGTGCTCGGCCTCAATTTGCTCGGCGATGGCCTGCGCGACATCCTCGATCCCCACTCGCGGAGCCGGCGGACATGACGGGCGTGCCGCTGATCGAGGTCGAGAATCTCCGCATCGATCTCGATGATGGATCGAGGCGCGTTGCGGCGGCCGAAGGCGTTTCGTTCCGCATCTCACGGGGCGAGACGTTCGGCCTTGTCGGCGAGTCCGGCTGCGGCAAGAGCATCACGGCGCTCGCCTTGATCGGGCTGCTGCGGTCGCCCTTGTCAATCGGTGGCGGCGTCATCCGGTTCGAAGGACGGGAGATCCAGCGGCTCTCCGCTGCCGGGCAGCGGGAGCTGCGCGGCAACCGCATCGCCATGATCTTCCAGGAGCCGATGACGGCGCTGAACCCGGTCTCGCCGGTGGGACGGCAGATCGCCGAGATGTTCGTGCTGCACAAGGGCAAGAGCTGGCGCGAGGCCAACCAGCTGGCGGTCGAGTCGCTCGCGAGCGTCCGCGTGCCCGCGCCGGAGCGGCGTGTCAACGACTATCCGCATCAGCTGTCCGGCGGCATGCGCCAGCGCGTCATGATCGCGATCGCGCTCGCCTGCGGTCCGGACCTCCTGATCGCCGACGAGCCGACCACCGCGCTCGACGTGACCGTGCAGGCGGAGATCATCGAGCTGATGCGCAATCTGTGCGCCGAGCGGGGAACGGCGATCCTGATGATCAGCCATGATCTCGGCCTTGTCGCCAATGTCTGCCGCCGCGTCGCCGTCATGTATGCCGGCCGCATCGTCGAGGAGCGCGGCTCGGCCGACATCTTCCGCGCGCCGTCGCATCCCTATACCCAAGGCCTGGTCGACTCGCTGCCGCGGCTCGGCAGCCGCGCCGCGCTCGGGCGTGTCAGGCTCAAGGAGATTGCAGGCGTTGTTCCGGCCATCACCGGTTTCCCCGATGGCTGCCGGTTCAATCCGCGTTGCGCGCAGGCCACGGATATTTGCCGGACCGCCGCGCCGGAGACGGATTTGCTGGAGGCGGGCGGTTTCGTCCGGTGTCACCACCATGCATGAGCCGCAGCCGAGGCCGGATGACGATCTCATCCTCAGGGTCGAGGATCTCGCGGTTCATTTTCCGCTGGGGGGCGGCTTGTTCGGCCGCGAGCGGCGGCTGCTCCGCGCGGTCGACGGCGTCGATCTCAGCTTGAGGCGAGGGGAATGCCTCGGCCTCGTCGGCGAGTCCGGCTCCGGCAAATCGACGGTCGCCTTGTCGATCCTGGGGCTGTTGAAGCCGACGCGCGGCCATATCGTTGTGGACGGGCGGGAGGTCGTGACGAACAGCCGATCCGCCGATCGCAAGGCCCTGGCGCGGACCGTGCAGATCGTGTTTCAGGATCCCTACGCCTCGCTCAATCCACGCCAGACCGTTCGCCGCACGCTCGAGGATCCCCTGCGTGTGCATGGTGTCACCGCGAAAAGCGAGATCGAGGACCGCGTTGCGACCATGCTCAAGCATGTGGGCCTGCGCCCCGAACAGGCCGACCGCTTCCCGCATGAATTCTCCGGCGGCCAGCGCCAGCGCATCGGCATTGCCCGCGCCCTGATCCTCAATCCCAGGATCGTCATCTGCGACGAGCCGGTCTCGGCGCTCGACGTCTCGATCCGCGCCCAGATCATCAATCTGCTGCTGGAGCTGAAGGACACGCTCGGCCTGTCCTACATCATGATCAGCCACGACCTCGGCGTGGTCGAGCACATGAGCGACCGCGTCGCCGTGATGTATCTCGGCCGCATCGTGGAGAACGGCGACTGGCGTGAGATTTTCGAACGCCCGGCGCACCCCTACACGCAAGCCCTGATCGCCGCCATCCCCGATCCGTTGCGCCACGCCCCGCTGGCGACGACGGGGGGCGACTTGCCCAACCCGCTCAATCCGCCAAACGGATGTGCGTTCAGCCCGCGATGCCGGTATGCGGAGGCGGTGTGCCGGAGCGAGCCGGGGCCGGTGCTGGAGACGCGGCCCGATGGGCATGCGGTGCGGTGCTGGCGGAGTGAGGAGATTGCGGGGCGGAGGGCGCTCGCCTCGACCGAAAGCGGATCTCTCTAAGATAGAGAGCGCATTTTCCGCTCGCCAAGCACGCGAGGTGAGACAAGGCCGGCTCGGCAGCAAGGTTGATCCAGCGCAAATTCAGGCCGGCTTTGCGCCTTTACCTTGAGACTTTTCATCGAGGCTGAGGAGGCAAAAATGCCGACTTTATCGAGTCTCTCGCGGTTTTGCGCTGTTGGCGGCGCCTCACTGATCATCCTGGGTTCTATCGGCGCAACGGCACGCGCTGCGGAGTTGTCGGGTACGCTGGAGAAGGTCAGGAATACCGGGACGATAACGATTGGCCACCGCGAAGCTTCCACCCCCTTTTCATTCGTCGACTCGAACAAGCAACCGGCAGGATATGCAGTCGATCTGTGTCTGAAGATCGTGGATCACGTGAAGACCGTCCTAGAGAAGCCCGATCTCGCAGTCAGGTATGCGGTCGTCACCCCGCAGACACGTATCCCCGCGGTCGTCGATGGCACCGTCGACCTCGAATGTGGATCCACGACCAACACGCTTGCGCGACAACAGCAGGTCGATTTTTCGGCCATTTACTTCACGACCGGTACGCGTCTGCTGACCTGGAAGGCCGATAAGGTCCGGGACATCGAGGATCTCGCGGGCAAGACGATCGCGGTCGTCAGCGGCTCCACCAACGAAAAAGCGCTGAAGGCGCTGATCGACGATGGACGGGCGAAGGGTACCCAGCTCCTGCCCGCAAAAGATTACGCCGACGGCATTGCCGCCCTCGAGGCGAAGAGGGCCGACTCCTTCGCGACGGACGACATCGTGCTGTTCGGCCTGCTTGCCAAGTCGGACAAGAAGCAGGATCTCGAGGTGGTGGGGCGCTATCTCAGTTATGATCCCTATGGAGTCATGTTTCGCCGCGGCGACCCGGACTTTCGCTTGGCAGTGAACAGGGCTTTGGCTCGGGTTTTCCGTTCGGGCGAGATCGCCAGGATCTATGCCAAATGGTTCGATCCGATCTCGGTCCCGATGAGCCCGCTGCTCAAGGCTGGATTTGAGTTGCAGGCGATCCCTGAATGAGGATGTCGTTCAAGCCGTTTCCAATCGGCAAGAAGGCGATCGGAAGGAAACCTTCCGATCCCTGCGGGCTTGACAGCCTGCCGACACGACCTCGCACGATCGACGTGAGAGGTCGACAGGGTTACTGCTGAATGCGGTTTAGATAGTCGACGATGGACAGTGCTTCAGCGCGTATGTAGGCCTCCTGATCATAGGGAGCGTCGACATAGTGTTCCGCTGCTTTCACGGCCCATCGCTTGCCCCAGATCGGCATGTCGCGCGAGCCATGGGCGGAGATCTCAGTCCGTCCGTCGATTACCTTGATGACGCGATCGACTGGAAACACTCCGCCATTCTTCCTGGACAATGAGCTCAAATCGGATGGCGCGACCTTGAGGCTTGTTATGTAGGGGCCATTCCCCTTCGCATCCAACCCATGACAAACGGCGCATTGGACCTCATACGCCTGCTTGCCTGCATCGACCGGCTTGCCTGGTTGAGCGAAGGCGGGGATCTGTGCGGTAGCGAGAATGATGGTGACGATTGAAAGCTTCTTCACGGGCGTCCTCCACTTTCAATGTCCCATTTTTCGATGGGATTTGTGGCGGTCGCCATGATCCAAATCAATGCAATCGCTGCAAGGAGTCTTGGAGACGCGCATGCGGTCGTGGAAGTGCGGATGCAGGCCGTGCGATGCACCGATCGTGGCCGGGTGCCGGGTTCAGAACAGGGCCTGCAGCGCAGCCGTTAGAACAAGGTCGGCCTGTCCTACATCATGATCAGCCACGACCTCGGCGTCGTCGAGCACATGAGCGACCGCGTCGCCGTGATGTATCTCGGCCGCATCGTCGAGAATGGCGACTGGCGCGAGATCTTCGAACGCCCCGCGCACCCGTACACACAAGCCCTGATCGCCGCCATCCCCGATCCCTTGCGCCACGCACCGCTGGCGACGACAGGCGGCGATCTTCCCAACCCGCTCAATCCGCCGAACGGATGCGCGTTCAGCCCGCGATGCCGGTATGCCGTGGACGTGTGGCGCCGCGAGCCGGGGCCGTCGTTGGAGACGCGCGTGGACGCGCACGCGGTGCGGTGTTGGCGGAGCGAGGAGATCGCGGGGCGGATGGCATTGGCCTCAACCTAACGCGTGGAGGTGCAAATCAGTCGCCGGTCACAATCCGGCGCTCAAGATCTCGAGAAATGCGAGAGGGGAAGCTGCCAGCAAGGCTCCTGCGCAAAATCCGACGGCTCCGAGTGCAATGGCGCCCAACCATCCGTGGTGGACCCAACCGTAGGTGCTGCCTATGAAGGTGCACGTTCCCACGGCCGCGACCGTCCATACGATCTATGCGGCAATCTTAACTATTCTGCCCATCGGCTCTTTACCTGGCGCAGTTCGCATCGCCCCAACGAGATGCGTATTTTGTGTCGGCCCATTGTTTCGCGGGCTTGCGATGTACAGGTAATGAGGCATCAGGTTGAACGGAAGTCATCGCGCGTAACGTCAGCAATATTCCGACCGGGTGGACCTATTTGGGGTTCACGTTGGTTTGGACCATCGTGACGTTTTTCGTCTTCCTGCTTTGCATTGCAGTGTTTGCCGCAGGCCATTGGATTGCTGGCCTGTTTATCGTCCTCCTCACCGTTTATCTTGATGTTCGGCACTGCATTGCGATTGGCAAGCGCGCGAGGCTGGGGCTTGTTCGTCGTCCGTAGGTCCAGCAAAAAGCTGTCGCCTCAACTTCCGACGCCGCCGACCAGGCGCGGGCGGCGGTTTGCGAGCGGTTTCTCGGCCGGCAGGGCGCGCAACCACACGCGAAAACTGACGATCTCGGGGCAATCCGCGGTGCCTTCAGGCGCAATCAGCCAATCGCCGAGGCCCGATCCCTCATGGACCCGATCGCAGCGATAGCCTGGATGGTGGCCCACGCCGCGGGCGACCAACAGGTCGACCTTGCCCTCGATCAGTTCGTGGAGGCCTGCGGGCTGCAGCACCCGCAAGCCGATCTCCGCGTGACTGCTGCGAAACGCCGCCAGATCGAGGCGGCGCAGGTCGTAGCTGCCATGGACTCCCAATTGCAGCAGCACTGTACCTGACGGTTTCAATTGCGAGGTCGCATCCGCAATGTGGCGAAAACCTTCGGATATTCCGGGCAGATAGGCGTGACCGGCCGCGGTGAGGATGAGCTGCTTGTGCAGCCGCTCGAACAGCTGCACGCCAAGGCGCGCCTCCAGCGCCTTCACTTGCTGCCCAACGGCGGCGGGCGTCACGTGCAACTCGTGCGCGGCGAGCTTGAAGCTGAGATGCCGGGCGGCGGCCTCAAAGGCGCGGAGCGCGTTGAGCGGGGGGAGGGCGTAGGTCATCGCACCGCACTTTGACACCGATGGGCGGCGGCCTTGCAATAGATTTTCTTGCGCTGAACCGCAGGAATGATGCTTTGCGCAGCCGTGATGCCGCCGGATACGCTCGGCCCGCAATCCGGAGAAACCCCATGCCCCCAGCTCACATCGTCAGCCACAATCCCGCAACGGTCCATGGGCCCGCCGGCGGCTACAGCATGGGGCTTGAGGTGAAGGAGCATCGCCGCCTGCTGTTCATCAGCGGCCAGGTGCCCGAAAATTCCGACGGCACCGTGCCTGACGGGTTCGAGGCGCAATGCGAGCAGGCCTGGCGCAACGTCAAGAACGTGCTCGCTGCCGCCGGTCTTGGCGTCGAGCATCTGGTGAAGGTCACCACGTTCCTGACCGACCGCAATCAGGTCGTGCCCAACCGCACCATTCGTCGCGCGGTGCTCGGGGAGCATCAGCCCGCGCTGACGGTCGTGATCGTCGAGACGGTTGACAGCAAATGGCTGCTGGAGATCGAGGCGATCGCCGCGGAATGAAACCGGCGTCATCGACGTTGCAATCAGCGAACTAGATCAGGTGTTCAATGGCTGAGATGATCCATCCCTTCTACCAGACGCATCGGGACGCAATGGAAGCCGCGATGCGCGAGCGAATAGACCTTGCCGACGCGATGCTGCGCGAGCGCGCGCGCCTCTCTGATATCGACGGGATCAGGCAGGAAGTGATGGACGAGTTCGAGATCGTCCTCACCCAGATGCCCTATGTCGGCGGCGCGGCAAGTCGCATGAGCGATTTCTTCATGCGTCTGACGGGTTTCATGGCCATCAGCCGCGTGCTGCGGCGACACGGCGTGCCGGTGCCCGTGATTGGCGAGATCGAGCGGGAAACCTACAAGGCGCAATTGCTGACCGCGCCTGAAGCGGAGCGTCTCGCCTCGGGGCGTCAATTCATGTCGCCGGGGAACCAGGCCTTGCTGCGCGAGCAGGCGGCAAAAAGCGTAACTGAAAGCCATCAGCAAGAATTTCCGGAAGATTTCGTCTACGATTTCGTCGAGCCGGGTCCGCTGGACAGCTTCGAGTTCGGCATCAACTACAAGGCCTGCGGCTTCTGCAAGCTCGCGGCGCGCCATGGCGACAAGGACATCCTGCCGAACATCTGCGGGCTCGATTTCGACGCCTACGCGACGCGCGGCATCCGCCTGGAAAGGACGCAGACGTTAGCGGGCGGTGCAAGCCACTGCAATTTCCGCTTCTCGCGGCTGCCGTCGAATGCAAAGGCTGAGAGTTGAGCCTTAGTCCAATCTCCATCACCCCCGCGCAATGGCGAAGCCATTGTCGCTGGAGGTGCCGGAGCGTAGCGGAGGCCTCGAAGGGCGACGGCCCGGCTCATCGCGGCCGTAGAAACAGCGGGGCAGGTGTCCCTGCGACAACAGCCCTTACGGCACGTTCCTGATCACCTTCGCCCCCACATAGGGACCGGAGACAGCGATATTCTGTTCCGGGCGTTGGCCCAAATTCAGCGGAGTGTTGGGACGCGAATAACTGCCTGTCTGCAATCCCTGGGGCTGGACCTGATTGGGCTGCCTTGGCGTGTTGGGGGTGGGTAATGTGCGAACGGTGACGCCGTTCCCACCGGTGGGCACCTGTACATTCTGGGCCCGGGCATCGGCCGTAATCAGAACGCTGCCGAGGACGAAGGTTGCGCCTGCAAGTAAAATCGCTCTGCCAGACATGGCGGGTTATCCTCAAAATAATCGACCTTGAGTGGAACACGCCGGCGAACGTTTATCAAGCGGCGGCGCTTTGTCGCAAAGACGCCGACCGCTCAATTCCACGTGTAACGGAGACCGGCTTGAAATCCCGTTGTCTGGGTCGTGTTGTAGGTCGCGATCGGCTTGCTGGGGCCACTGGCTTGCCCGGTCGCGTGCACCTCGAGGTACGACGAAAAATTTGCGCTCCAGACAACGTTGATCTTGCCTGATCCGCGATAGCCAATTGCGCTCGAGGGGAAGATCGGCCCGACGACTCCCAGCGCGCTCGAGTCCGTGATCTGATAGGCGAACAGGGCGACGGCCGGCTGAACCGTATAGGTCATCCATTTCATTTCCGTGCCCAACCGCGCGCCAGCGTGCACTTCCATGGTGTCCGAGAGCTTCGTTCCGAAATTGGCCGTGTAGCCTTCGGAATAGGTCATGCCAATTCCGGGTTCGATGAATACGGAATAGGGGAAATCGAAACGGTATTGCACGTTTCCGGTGAAGCCGACCGAACTGCCCTTGATGACGGTTGGGACGAATACGGGGCCTGACAGGGCGCTTCTCGTCCAGCCGACAAAGCTGGTGAGATCGAGGGAGAAGCCTCCGTTGAGATAGGCGAGCGTGGCCGATGTCGAAGGGACGGTGGTGTCGACGTTCAACAGGCCACCTTGGTGGGACGAGGCGTCGCCTCCCGTCCCCATGAAGGTCAAGGCGTCACTCCCGGTGAAAATCCCGATCTTCGTAACGTCGAATGCCCCCGTGACCGACGCTGTGTCGGTGATGATACCGGCGGTCATGGAGCGCTCGCCGCTGCCGATCAGATTGGCACCATAAAGCCAGCCTGAGGCGATGGCAGGTGTGCCTGCCGGAGCTTTCGCGTAGGCAAGAGCACCGAAGCGATCGTCAAAACCGGTGGCCGCAAACGGATTGCGAGCGTCGAAATCCGATCCGCCCGCGCTGAACGCGAGTCTGGCGGGAAGCGACCCCGGCCTCCGTGCGCGGATCTGGTCGCGAAGGCCCTGCAGGATGTTCTGCACCGCGTTGTTGTTGATCTGCTGATAGAGGCTGATGCCGCCGGACTGGGCTGCGGCGGGTTGTGCCAGGATCAGCAGGAAAGCAGCCGCAGCTGCCGCCGAGACGCTTGAAAATCCTCGAAATCTCATTTCATTTTCGCTCTCGAATCTCTCGCCGAGAATAGCCAAACCCCGGATGAGGCCGCTAGTGCGGCGCGGACACTGCCGCAAGGAGTTGTACGGAGCACAAACGAGAAAGCTCCAACCGGGGCGGCAGAGGCGGGGGGCGCCCGAGCGTCGCGTGCGAGTTGCTGATTGAAGAGGCTAGGCAGGCGAGCAGCGGCAGCATGACATCCTGCCCCTGTTTTGCCCGACGAGTCAAAATTTGAGTGCGGCCGCACTCATGCACATGCGGGTTTGGTAAGTGGCTGAACTGCCTCACAGTTTCTACTGTGCATGGGGTTGTTTTCGCACTTTTTATCTGGAGCGCCGTCTACTCCGCCGCTTTTTCCCTTAAGCGCTGCGCATAGACGTTGATGATCAGCGCCGCCAGCAGGATCAGGCCGCGGATCAGGATCTTCAGAAAACTGTCGATGTTGACGTGGTCGAGGCCGTTGTTGAGCACGCCGAGCACGAATAGGCCAACGATGGTGTTGCCGATGCCGCCGCGGCCGCCGAACAGGCTGGTGCCGCCGACGACGACGGCGGCGATGGAGTCGAGGAGATAGGTGTCGAACTCGTTCTGCTGCGCGCTGCCGAAATGGGCGACGCCGAGCATGCCGCCGATGCCCGAACAAACCGCCGAGATCACCATCACCGCGCCGAGGATGAGCTTGACGTTGAGGCCGGAATATTCGGCCGCCTCGCGGTTGCCCCCGACCATGTAGACGTAGCGGCCGAAGCGCGTGTAGGTCAGCACCAGGTGGCCGCCGAGCAGCATGATGGCGGCGACGATGACGATCCAGGGAATGCCGCCGATCGAGCCCGAGCCGAGCGTCGTGATCAGGCCCGGCACCTTGTAGGCGATCTGGCCGCGCACCAGCAGCGCGGAGATGCCGGCGGCGATCTGCATCATCGCCAGCGTCATGATGAAGGAGGGGATGCCGATCACGGTCAGCCCCAGCGCATTGACGAGCCCAAGCAACGCGCAGAGCAGGATCGACAGGATGATCGCGACCGCGCCGGGCAGGGGAATATTGGCGATGTTGACGTAGGACTCCTGCAGCGTGAAGTAGGCGACCGCGATGCCGGTGACGTTGGCGATGCTGGCGATCGACAGGTCGATCTCTGCGCACAGGATCACGAAGGTGAGGCCGACCGCGATGATGCCGGTCACCGAGACCTGCGTCAGGATGTTGCCGAGATTGTCGAGCGTTGCGAAGGAGGGGCTGGCGAAGGCGAAGAAGGCGGAGAGGAAGATCAAGGTCAGGAACGGGGCGATGTTGCGCATCTGCGAGCGCAGAAAGGGCGCGAGCCCTCGCGCCCGATGGGCTTCCGCAAAGGCCGTCTCACTGCTCGCCATTGTGCTTCTCCGTCACGCCGCTTCCAGCAGGCGGTCCTTGCTGACCGGCTCGTTCGAGAATTCCCGCACCAATGCACCGCGCTTAAGCACGAGGATGCGGTCGGCCAGCGACAGCACCGTTTCCGGCTCGGTCGACAGCACGATGATCGCGAGCCCCCTGGCGCGGAGGTCGCGGACGATGTTGATGACATCGTTCTTGGCGCCGACATCCATGCCGCGGGTCGGCTCGCACAGCACCAGCAGTTTTGGCGGATAGGTGAGCCATTTCGCGAGGGCCACCTTCTGCTGGTTGCCGCCGGAGAGCATGCCGAGATCGAGGCCGACCACGGGCGGCCTGATCTGCAGCTGCTCGACCTGACGCCTCGCGATATCGCGCTCCTGCGTTGGCTTGAGCAGCAGGGACGAGATGCGGTCGAGAATGCTGATCGAGATGTTCTTGTAGACCGCCTCCTGGTGAAACAGCATGTCGCGGCGGCTCTCCGGCACCAGCGCCACGCCCGCGCGCCGCGCTGCCGCCGTGCTGGCGAAGGTCTTGGGCGTGCCCTCGACGGCCAGCGTGCCGGCATCCGGCTTCAGCTTGCCGAACAGGATGCGCGACAGCTCCTGCTGGCCGCAGCCCATGAAGCCGTAGATGCCGAGCACCTCGCCGGCGCGCGCCTCGAAGGAGACGTCCTTCAGGCTGCGCGCAAGCGAAAGCTGATCGGCCTTCAGAACCACCGTGCTGTCGCTTGGCTGCGGCAGCATCAGATCATCGGTGTAGCTGTGCTCGAGCGCCTCGCCGCCGCGGCCGATCATGGCCTCGATCAGCGCGCCCTTGCTGGTCGCCGCGCTCGCGGTCTCCGCAACCTTCCGCCCGTTGCGGAATACGGTCACCGTGTCGGACACAAGCAGAATGTCCTCGATGAAATGCGAGATAAAGACGATGGCGGTGCCTTCCTCGCGCAGCCGCCGCAGCGTTGCGAACAGACGCTCGACCTCTGGCGGGGAGAGGGCGGAGGTCGGCTCGTCCAGGATGACGATGCGCGCGCCGGAGAACAGCACGCGGGCGATCTCGATCAGCTGCTGCAGCCCGATCGGGAGATCGCCGAGCCTGGTCATCGGATCGACGTCGATGCCGAAGCGGGCGAGTTGCTCGCCGGCTTCGCGCGCCATCCGCCGCCATTGTACGAGGCCAAGACGGTTGGTCGGCTGGTTGCCGAGGAAGACGTTCTCGGCGACCGTGAGATCGGGGGCGACAGAGAGCTCCTGATGCACCATGGCGATGCCGGCCGCGTGCGCATCGCGCGCCGAGCGGAAATGCGTCTCCTTGCCGTCGATCAGGAAACGGCCGGAGAACTCGGTGTGCACGCCGGCGATGATCTTCATCAACGTGCTTTTTCCCGCGCCATTTTCGCCGACGAGACCGTGGATCTCACCGGGAAGAAGCGCGAAGTCGACACCACGAAGCGCTTCGACGCCGCCGAAGCTCTTCGTGATGCCCTGCAGTTCCAGGATGGGCGAGCGAACCTCAGGCATGAAGGCTCAGATCAGGAAGTGATCCTGCATCCACTGCATCCCGGCGGCATTGGCCTTGGTCACGACAGGACCGTCGGTGACGACGTTCTTGGGAATGCCCTGTCCGCTCTTCTCGCCGCCGACCACGGCGGAGACGCCGGCGATGATCGCGCCGCCATGGATGCGGCAGGAGGGATTGCGCACGGTTGCGAACATACGGCCTTCGCTGACCGCCTGGATCGCCGGCGGCATGGCATCGACGCCGCCGATCAGGATGTTGGTGCGGCCCCGCGCCTTCATGATGTTGGCCGCCGCAAGCGCCATGTCGTCATTGTGGAAGAACGCCGCGTCGATCTGGGGATATTTCGTCAGGTACGTTTCCCAGAGGCGGGCGGTCTTCGACACGTCCCAGTCGGCCGGCTGGGTGTCGAGCACCTCGATCCCGGGGAATTGCTTGACCACCGAATTGAAGCCCTTGGCCCGTCCTTGCGCGCCGGTGTGACCGAGCGCACCTTGCGTCATGATGATCTTGCCCTTGCCGCCCATGGCGTTGCACAGCGCCTGCGTCACCGAGGCGCCCATGAACTCGTTGTCGGGGGCGAGGAAGGAGTGGACGTTGATCTGGTCGAGCGGCGCGATCAACGTGTCCATGTCGATCACGGGCGTGCCGGCGTCGATCATCTTCTGCACCGGCTGGGTGAGGGTGCCGATGCCGAACGCCTGGATCGCGACGAAGTCCCATTTCTGGGAGGCCATGTTGTCGATCGCCGCGCGCTGCTTCACCGCGTCGAGCTGGCCGTCGAACCAGGTGACCTCGACATTGAACAACTTGCCCCAGAATTCCGCCGCCTGCTTGCCTTGCGCGCACCAGGTCGCCTGAAGGCCGGCGTTGGAGAACGCCGCTTTCAGCGGCTTCTCGCTGCGTCCGACTTCGGCGGCCCGTGCTGGGTTTATGCCCATGCTGCCGAAGAGGGCAGCCCCGGCGCCGGCGGTCGCTGCCGCCTGAAGAAGATCGCGCCTCGTCGTCGAGAAATCTTTCGTCCCGGACATCGCTCGCTCCCATATATTTTGTCGTCGGCGCGTCATTGCCTGCGCGACCGATGGCCGAAAGTCTCTCACAAGAGTTGTTGGCACTCAATCTGCAATCAATCGCGAGATCGCCGCAGCTCGCGTTGGTGCAGCGCAAAGCGTCAGGCCGGAATGCCGGCGTATGTGTCGATCTCGACGAGCAATGCGTCCCAGGCCCGCGCCATGTCCGGCGTCCATTCATCGCCGAGCAGATCGCGCAGCGTATCCCTGATGATGGCGAAGAAGGCGATGAACAGTTCGCGCGACGTGCCATAAGCATCGTGCGATGCGACCTCGCAGGCGATCAGCCGGAAATGTCCGCACCGCTCGCCCGCGAAGTCGAGAATCGCCTCGATCGTCAGCGCCAGCATCGACCCCTTCACGAGCTCGCTGCCTTGCGCCCGGAACATCGTCCGCGTTTCCGGATGGGCTTCGAACAGCCTCTGATAGACGAGCGGCGTGAGATCAGCGCAGCGCTGTGCCGCGAGCTCAAAACTCTGTTCGATCGGATGGGGGGGAGCATTCATCGGCTTTTCAGCCATGCGGGCAAAAAAAGAGCGGGGCCCTGGCCCCGCTCAAAAATTGTGTCGACCCTATTATCCCCGATCTTAAGATTTGATCTTGATTGACGGGGCGACGCTGCGTTTTGCGCGCCAGGGGCTCCTCCCGAGACTTGGACCACCAGACCTCGACCTCGCGGTCAAGTGCCTGAGCAAGAGGATGCTAGATCAACTTTTCTCACTTGTCATCATTTTCGGCAACGATTGTTCAAAATAAGAGCAGCTGACGAAATGATCGGGCTTTTGGCCGTCTAAGCATATGACAAATATAAGAAATCTGTGGATGGGCGGGGATGGTTCGGCTGCCTCAAATGCCGGACCTGGCCCGGCGGTGGGGCACTGCGACCACAGTTTCAGCGGAATTTGCGCTGGGCCAAGCGGGTGGCGGAACTGGCCTCGACTCGGGTGCCGGCCGGTGTTTAGTTAGCGCACGAACGAATGGTTCGGTGGATGCGCGCACGGCTGCAAAAATTCTTACCTCTGGTCCTGCTCGCCCTGGTGATGCAGGTGCTGGCGCCAATTGCCGCCTGTCTCGCGGCGGGCCAGGCCGTTGCCGATCCGCTGTCCGCCACTGTCATCTGCCATAGCGCGAGCGACCAGGGCGGCCTCAACGATCGGACCGGCTCGCCGACTGCGCATGGCGCTGCGTGTGCACTCTGTTGTCTGGCGCAGGCTAACGCTTCGCTCGATTCGCCGCCGCAGCTGGCACTCGCCATTCCCTTCCGCCACGTCGAACGCGTGGTGTGGCGCGCGGCGGATGTATCGGCCGTTTTCGCGCACAATGGCTCAAGCGCCCAGGCGCGCGCGCCTCCTCGAATTTCCTGACGACCTCCACCGTCGCCGCGGCTCGTCCGCTGGCGATTGATGCTGTCGAGCAGCCGGGAAGAAAGCCGGCGTCAGGAATGCCCCATGTTACGTTGTCATGCCCGCCGCGGCGTGAGCGTCGTTGCCGTCCAGGCTGCGCTGCTTGCCTCGTCGAGCGGAGCCTTTGCCCAGAGCAGCAGCGCCGTGCTGCCGCCGGTTACCGTCGATGCGCCCGCGGCAGCGAAGCCCAAGCCGCGCAAGCCGTCGGTGCAGACGACTGTCGCCCGGAACCGGTCGGCGAAGCCCGCCAGCGAGCGGGCAGCTCCCGTCGCCGCGGGCGAGCAGGGGGCGGGCAGCACCCGGCCGTCGCTGGATCCGCCGGTCGCTGTCGCGCGCTATCAATTGCCGCAGCGCTCCTTCAGCATCACGGCGAAGGAGGTCGATGAGACAATCAACCTCAAGGATCCCGAGGACGCCGTCAAATACATGCCGAGCCTGTTCGTGCGGAAACGCAACGACGGGGACAACAATGCCGTTCTCGCGACCCGAAGCTGGGGCCTCAATTCGAGCTCGCGGACGTTGATCTACTACGACGATCTCCTGATCTCCGCGCTGATCGGCAACAACAACACGAATGCCTCGCCGAAGTGGAGCCTGATCTCGCCGGAAGCGATCGGTCGGATCGACTACCTCAACGGTCCGTTCGCGGCCGCCTATCCCGGCAATTCGATCGGCGGCGTGCTGCTGATATCGTCAAAGATGCCGGACAAGCCGTTCGCGGTCGCCAAGGAAACCGTCTCGGTGATGCCGTGGAATCAGTACGGCACCAAGGACACCTACGCGACCAGCCAGACCAGTGCTGCCGCGGGCAATCGCGACGGCAAGCTGTCCTGGCTCGTCAGCGCCAACTATCTCGACAGTTACCAGCAGCCGCTGACCTACACGACGAGCGCTACAATCCCGGCCGGCACGACCGGTGCGTATCCCGCGCTGAACAAGCAGGGCATTGCGGCCAACGTGGTTGGTGCGGGCATCCTCGCGCATTCGCAGCAGACGTCCGGTAACATCCGCCTTGCCTATGACGTGACGGCGCAGGTGCAGGCGACCTATTCGTTCGGGATCTGGAATAACCACCAGGTCTCCAATCCCCAGACCTACTTGAAATCGGCCGCGACGGGTGCGCCCACATTCGCGGGCTTGTCCGGATTTGCCGCTGGCAAGTATGTCTGGGACCAGACCCACGTCAGCAACGCCGTCGCGATCAAGAGCGATACCAAGGGCGCCTACGATTTCGACCTTTCAGTTTCGAGCTACAATTATCTCCAGGACATCCAGCTCAATCCGTTCACCGTCACGCCGACAGGCGTCGGCTATTCCCTGAACGGGAAGATCACGAGGATGGACGGCACCAACTGGCAGAATGCCGATGCCAAGGGGATCTGGCGGCCGTTCGGTTACGACGGACCGCACGAGGTCAGTTTTGGCCTGCATGGGGATCGGTACCGCCTCGAAAGTCCCGTCTATGCGTCATCGGTGTGGTATGCGACGGGAGATACCGGGACAGGAACGCTCTACTCACAGGGCCAAGGTGAGACCCGGACCGGTGCGATCTGGCTTCAGGACGCCTGGAGAATCCTTCCCAATCTGAAGCTCACGCTCGGTGGACGGTTCGAAACCTGGCGAGCCCAGGACGGCTTCAATATCAGCACGGGGACGAGCGCTGCGGGTGCGATTACATCGATCGCGGCGGTTCAACAGCCGCAACTTTCCTCGACGAATTTTTCACCGAAAGCGTCGCTGTCCTTCGACCCGAACAAGGACTGGAACATCACAGCAAACTTCGGGCAGGCCTATCGTTACCCGACCGTCATGGAGCTCTATCAGAACCTGACGGTCGGCGGGGTGGCGACCATTGCCAATCCCAACCTACTACCCGAGCAGGATCTGACGGGTGAGCTGAACATCGAGCGCAGATGGAGCGACGGCCGCATCCGGTTGACCCTGTTCCGGGAGCACACCGACCACGCGATCATCTCCCAGACCAACCTCGTCACCAATCCGGTCACGAAGGTGCAAACGCCGACGACGGTGATCAGCAATGTCGATGCGATCCGGTTGCAGGGTGTCGAGTTGTCCGCCGACAAGGACAACGTTCTCCTCAGCGGTCTACAGCTATTCGGCAGCGTAACCTATGTCGATTCCCGAATCCTGGCCGACGCGGGCTGGGCCGGCGTTGATCCCTTGACGAACCTGCCCACGACCGTGGTCGGCAAGCGCGTGCCTTACGTGCCCGACTGGCGCGCCAAGTTCGGCGTGACCTACCGGCCGAACGACAGCTGGGCCTACACGGTTGCTGCACGCTACAGCGGCAAGCAGTACTCGACGCTGGACAACACGGATCGTGTTTCCCACGTCTATGGCGCGTTCGATGACTTCTTCGTCGTGGACTTGAAGATCCACTACAACGCGACGAAGAATTTTGCGTTCGACTTCGGCATCGATAATCTCTTCAACGAGCAGTATTTCCTGTTCCATCCGTTCCCGGGGCGAACCTTCGTTCTCGCCGGCAAGTACACGTTCTGACGGGTGGGGCGATGTTCACGACAAGAAAGGCAAATGACATGACCAAGCTCTCACGCATCCTCGCGCTCGCGGCACTCTCCGCCACAATGTTTGCAGCACCAGTGCGTGCCGAGGACGTCAAGGCCGGTGATCTCATCATCTCGCAGGCATGGAGCCGGGCGACGCCGGGCGGCGCCAAGGTCGCGGGTGGCTATCTGACGATCGAGAACAAGGGAACGGCCGCGGACAGACTGGTCAGCGTTTCCGCCGACATCGCAGGCAAGGCCGAGGTCCACGAGATGGCGACGGACAATGGCGTGATGAAGATGCGACTGCTCGACAAGGGGCTGGTGATTGATCCGGGCAAGACCGTGAAGCTGGCGCCCGGTGGTTATCACTTGATGCTCCAGGAGCTGAAGGGGCCGTTCAAGCAGGGCGACAAGGTTCCGGTGACGCTTCAGTTCGAGAAAGCCGGCAAGGTCGCCGTGTCTCTCGATGTGCAGGCCGTCGGTGCGCAGGCGCCGGGCGATGGTGGGCAGATGATGAAGAAGATGCACGATCATTCGGGAATGAAAATGTGATGAAACAGATCAAGTCTTCCATGACCTTGCACCGACACTTCGCGGGACTTGCGCTCGCGATGACAGCGTTGCTGTCGATTGCCGCGACACCACTTGCGGCGGCGACCGACGACGACAGCTTCTTCACGCATCTGCACACCGAGAAGGCGATGGCCAATGTCACGGTCTCGCCCGGCCGCGCCGGCCCGGTCGAGATCGCCATCCAGCTCGAGACGGTCGACGAAACACCGCTCACGGCCAAAGCCGTATCGGTGACGCTCGTGGAAACGCGGACCGGGAGAAAACTCGCTCCGGTCGAGGCCTCGCGCGACGGCGAGGATGGCTGGCGCTTGAAGGTGGCGCAGTTGACGCCCGGACGCTGGATGCTGGGGCTCGGGATTTCGATCTCCGAAGCCGATCATGTCAGCGTGGAATCGCCGATCCTGATCAAATGACCCCGCTCGAGAGGCCGAACATGTCGAAGCAATCCCTCTTGTTCCTTGTTGCCGTGCTCGCCGCTTCGCCTGCGGCGGCGCATGTCTTTCTGGAGAGCAAACAGGCCACCGTCGGGGCGTCCTACAAGGCGGTGTTCGCGGTCCCGCACGGCTGCGCGGGCTCGCCGACGGTGAAGATCCGCGTGCAGGTTCCGGAAGGGGTGATCGCGGTGAAGCCGATGCCGAAGGCAGGCTGGACCATCGATGTCGTCGAGGGCAAATATGCCGCCGAGTACAACTTTCACGGCAACAAGCTCTCCTCCGGCGTCAAGGAGGTCGCATGGTCCGGCGGCAAGCTGGCGGACAAGAACTATGACGAGTTCATCATGCACACGGTGCTGACCGACGCGCTCAAGCCGAACACGACCCTGTATTTCCCCGTGGTCCAGGAATGCGAGACCGGCGTCAGCCGCTGGATCGAAATTCCGGCGGAAGGGGCAGGGCATTCGCACGAGGGCAAGTCGCCTGCGCCTGGTGTGAAGCTGCTGCCCAAACCTTGATGCGCCTCCTCGCCGCGCTCGCGACGCTGCTCCTTGTTGCCGGCTTTGCGACCGGCGCGTCGGCCCATGCCGCGCTCGTCTCGGTCGAACCGGCGAGCGGCAGCATCCTGAAGACCGCGCCGAAGGCGGTGGAGCTGCGCTTCAACGAGGCGGTGACGCCGGGCGCAATTCTGCTGATCGATGGTGCGGGCAAGGCACGGGACGATGCCCGCATCGACGCATCGGGCGAGACCATTTCGGTTGTGATGCCGCCGGACCTGCCGCAGGGAACGGCCGTGGTCAGCTATCGCGTGACCTCGCAGGACGGCCATCCCGTCGCGGGATCGGTGATCTTCTCGGTCGGTGCTCCGACGGCGACGAAGCCGCCCGGACGGGCGGACGGCGGATTGAGCGCGCTGATCTGGCTGGCACGGGTTGGTCTCTATCTCGGCCTGTTCGTCGGCATCGGCGGCGTGTTCTTCGCGCGCTGGATTGCGTGGTCGATGACAGGGACGACAGTGCCGCGCATGGCGCTTCTCATCGGCATTCCGAGCGCGATCGTCTCTCTCGGCCTGCAGGGCCTCGATCTTCTGGGCCTGCCGCCAGCAGCGCTCGTGACGACTGTTCCATGGAAGGTCGCATTCGCAACCAGCGCCGGCCCCGCGCTAGTCGTCGCGGTCGCATCGATGCTGTTCGCGATGATGGCGCTGCGCAGCGCGTGGTATGCGCGCGCCTTTGCGATGATCGCATTCATCGGTGTTGGCCTGTCACTCGCCGCGACTGGACACGCCGCGACGGCACCGCCCGAGGTGCTGACGCGGCCGGCGGTCTTCCTCCATGGCCTCGGCGTCGCCTTCTGGATCGGAGCCCTCGCGCCGCTCGCCGCGCTGGTGTCGAAGCCCGCGACTGCGGCTCTTCCGGTCGTGAACCGCTTTTCGCGTATTGCCGTGTTGGCCGTCGGTGTGCTGGCGTTGACCGGCCTTGGCCTCGCCATCGTTCAGCTCGAAAGACCGTCTGCGCTGGTTGAGACCCGTTACGGGGCCGTCCTCTCGATCAAGCTTGGTCTGGCCGTGCTGCTGCTGGCGCTTGCCGCGCTCAATCGGTTCCGGCTGACGTCGGCCCTGGCGCGGGACGAGAAGGCCGCGCCCGCGCTCAAGCGCTCAATCCTGCTCGAATGCGTGATCGCGTTCGCCATCTTCGCCGTCGTGGCCGGCTGGCGCTTCACGCCGCCGCCGCGGACCATTGTTCCCGAGACGCCGCTGGCAATCCACATCCACACCGACAAGGCGATGTTCCAGGTGTTGGTCTCACCGGGAAAGGTCGGCGCCAACGACTTCGTGCTCCAGCTCATGACGGGCGAGGGGACGCCGCTTGGGGCGAAAGAGGTGACGTTGACCCTGGGCCTGCCGGAGCGCGGCATCGAGCCGATGGCGCGGGCCGCCTCACGCGGGCCGGACGGCTACTGGCATGTGCGCAAGGTCGAGCTGCCCTTCGCCGGCCGCTGGCATGTGAGAGTCGATGCGCTGGTGACCGATTTCGAGCAGATCACGCTGGAGGACGACCTCGAGCTGGCGCCGTAGGCAAACGGGTTCAAGCTGAATCTGAAGGCAACGGAAAAATGACAGGAATTCCGCCGCCTTAGCGGCTTTTCCTCATTCCCGGCCTTGTGTTTTCGCTCTCAATCCGGTTTCACTGCAACCCCTCACTGATTCCCAGAGTATTGCCATGCGGTTGTCGCGGTTCTTTCTGCCCATTCTGAAGGAAAATCCGAAAGAGGCGGAGATCGTCTCGCATCGGCTGATGCTGCGCGCCGGCATGATCCGGCAGGAGGCCGCCGGCATCTATGCCTGGCTGCCGCTGGGCTTCCGCGTGCTGAAGAAGATCGAGCAGATCGTGCGTGAGGAGCAGGACCGCTCCGGTGCGATCGAGGTGCTGATGCCGACGCTCCAGCTCGCCGACCTCTGGCGCGAGAGCGGCCGCTACGACGCCTACGGGCCGGAGATGCTGCGCATCGCCGACCGCCACAAGCGCGAACTGCTGTATGGGCCGACCAACGAGGAAATGATCACCGAGATCTTCCGCGCCTACGTGAAGTCGTACAAGAACCTGCCGCTGAATCTCTATCATATCCAATGGAAATTCCGCGACGAGCAGCGTCCGCGTTTCGGCGTGATGCGCGGCCGCGAGTTCCTGATGAAGGACGCCTATTCGTTCGACCTCAACGAGGCGGCGGCGCGCGTTGCCTACAACAAGATGTTCGTCGCCTATTTGCGCACCTTCGCGCGGATGGGGCTGAAGGCGATCCCGATGCGCGCCGAGACCGGCCCGATCGGCGGCGATCTCAGCCACGAGTTCATCGTGCTCGCCGAGACCGGCGAATCCGGCGTGTTCATCAATCGCGACGTGCTGGATCTGCCGGTGCCGGGCGAGGACGTCGACTACGACGGCGACCTGACACCGATCATCAAGCAATGGACCTCGGTCTATGCCGCGACCGAAGACGTTCACGATGCCGCTAGGTTCGAGCAGGAAGTGCCCGCGGACAAGCGGGTGAACACCCGCGGCATCGAGGTCGGGCAGATCTTCTATTTCGGCACCAAATATTCCGAGCCGATGAAGGCGCTGGTGGCGGGGCCTGATGGTGTCGACGTGCCGATCCATGGCGGCTCCTACGGGGTCGGCGTCTCGCGCCTGCTAGGTGCCATCATCGAGGCCTGCCATGACGATGCCGGCATCAAATGGCCCGAGGCCGTCGCCCCGTTCCGGGCGGTGGTGCTCAACCTCAAGCAGGGCGATGCCGCGGTCGATGCGGCCTGCGAGAAGCTCTATGCCGAGCTCCAGGCCAAGGGCGTCGACGTGCTCTACGATGACACCGACCAGCGCGCCGGCGCCAAATTCGCCGCCGCCGACCTGATCGGCATCCCCTGGCAGATCATGATCGGCCCGAAGGGGCTGGCCGACGGCAAGGTCGAGATCAAGCGGCGCAGCGACGGCTCCCGCGAGACCATGTCGCCTGCGGACGCGGTCGCCCGGCTGGTCGGCTGAATATTGTTCATCGCCCGATATCGCGGCCGCCAATCCGGCCACAATTGACCCCGAATCATGGGATTATCGAGCGATGGACGAGACCATGACTGAAACCGTGCAAACCGCGCCTTTTGCGCCCTTCGAGTGGATGCTGTCGGCGCGCTACCTGCGGGCGCGCCGCAAGGAGGGATTCATCTCGGTCATCGCCGGGTTCTCGTTCCTCGGCATCATGCTGGGCGTGGCGACGCTGATCATCGTCATGGCCGTCATGAACGGCTTCCGCAAGGAGCTGCTCGACAAGATCCTGGGCCTGAACGGCCACATCCTGGTGCAGCCGCTGGAATCGCCGCTGACCGACTGGAAGGACGTCGCCGACCGCCTCAGCCAGGTGAAAGGTATCCGGCTCGCCGCACCCGTGGTGGACGGCCAGGCGCTGGCGTCCTCGCCGTGGAACGCCTCGGGCGTGCTGGTGCGCGGCATCCGCTCCGACGACCTCAACAACCTCACCTCGATCGCCAAGAATATCAAGCAGGGCTCGCTCGAGGGTTTTGACGAGGGGCAGGGCGTCGCCATCGGCCGGCGCCTCGCCGACCAGCTGTCGCTGCATGCCGGCGACAGCATCACGCTGGTGGCGCCGAAGGGCGCGGTAACACCGATGGGCACCACGCCGCGCATAAAACCGTACAAGATCGTCGCCGTGTTCGAGATCGGCATGTCCGAATACGATCTCGGCTTCGTGTTCATGCCGCTCGCCGAAGCGCAGGCCTATTTCAACCGCAGCAACGACGTCACCTCGATCGAGGTGTTCACCACCAATCCCGATCAGATCGTCGCCTTCCGCCAAGCTGTGACCGAGGCTGCGGGACGGCCGGTGTTCCTGGTCGACTGGCGGCAGCGCAATTCGACCTTCTTCAACGCGCTCCAGGTCGAGCGCAACGTGATGTTCCTGATCCTGACCATGATCGTGCTGGTCGCAGCCCTCAACATCGTTTCCGGCCTGATCATGCTGGTGAAGGACAAGGGCAGCGACATCGCGATCCTGCGTACCATGGGCGCTTCGCAGGGCTCGATCATGCGCATCTTCCTGATCACGGGTGCCTCGATCGGCGTGGTCGGCACGCTGGTCGGATTCGTCGTCGGTTTGGTGATCTGCCTCAACATCGAGTCCATCAGGCAATTCCTGTCCTGGCTGACCAGCACCGAGCTGTTCTCGCCGGAGCTCTATTTCCTGTCGAAGCTGCCCGCCGAGATCGACATCGGCGAGACCACGGCAGTCGTCATCATGGCGCTGACGCTGTCGTTCCTGGCGACGCTGTACCCGTCCTGGCGCGCCGCGCGCCTCGACCCCGTCGAAGCGCTCCGGTACGAGTGAGGGGCTGATGGAGCAGCAGGGGGCTGACGATGTACCGGTCATTTATCTCCACGAGATAAAGCGGCAGTACTTGCAGGGCGAGGTGCCGCTGACGATCCTCGACGGCGCCAAGCTCGCGTTGTGGGCGGGGCAATCGGTCGCGCTGGTGGCGCCGTCGGGCTCGGGCAAGTCGACGCTGCTGCACATTGCCGGGCTGCTCGAAGCGCCCGATTCCGGCGAGGTCTATGTCAACGGCGCGCCGACATCGCAGCTGCCCGACATCGAGCGCACCCAGCTGCGCCGCACCGATATCGGCTTCGTCTACCAGTCGCACCGGCTGCTGCCGGAGTTCTCGGCGCTCGAGAACGTGATGATGCCGCAGATGATCCGCGGCCTGAAGAAGTCCGAGAGCGTCAAGCGCGCCAAGGAGATCCTCGGCTATCTCGGCCTCGGCGACCGCATCACCCATCGTCCCGCGGAGCTGTCGGGCGGCGAGCAGCAGCGTGTCGCCATCGCGCGCGCGGTGGCCAATGCGCCGCGCGTGCTGTTTGCGGACGAGCCGACCGGCAACCTCGATCCGCACACGGCCGATCACGTGTTCCAGGCCCTGATGCAGCTGGTCAAGGCAACCAAGGTTTCCATGCTGATCGCGACCCACAACATGGAGCTCGCCGGCCGCATGGACCGGCGAGTCTCGCTGTCGAACGGCCAGGTCGTCGAGCTCGAATAACTGAAGTGCGTTTGGCTGATGCAGCCGCGGGCTCGGTTCACCTCTCCCCAGCGGGGAGAGGTCGATTTGCGCCAGCAAATCGGGTGAGGGGGCGCTGCCCAACGTGAGACCGTAAACCCTCACCCGGCGCTACGCGCCGACCTCTCCCAAGGGAGAGGTGAATTCCCGACGCCGCGCCAGTTCGACCTCAAACTAAAAAATCGCGAAAACAACCCCATGCACAGTAGCCGGCCTGTTTCAGGCAGGGCCGGCCCGACGCCTGTCAGGTGGCTGATGTGTCGGGCAAAACGGCGCTGACCGCGCATCGCCGCAGCGGCACGCCAGTTACGGCCTGATCACCGTCAATTTGAATGGCCCGCCATTGGCGGCGGCATGCGCCACGGCGTCGTTGGCGTGGTCGAGGTCGAAGGCCGTCGTCTCGTATTCCTCCAGTCGCAAAAGCCCTGAGCGCACCAGCGCGATCAGGCGGGCCGCTGCATCGGGCGGATACATCCAGACGCCGTGGATGCTGATGCAGTTGCGCATGATCCAGGGGTAGGGCAGCTCGAGCCCTGCGCCGCCCGCCATGCCGACGCCGCCCATCAGCACGACGCGGCCGTAAGCGCGCACCGTCATGACCGCTGCGCGCACGATGGTCGGGCTCACCGAGGGCGGCATGATGTCGAACACGCAGTCGATCGGCCCGGGCGCGGCGCGCTTCATGGCTTCGCGGTCGTCGTCCTCATTGCCCGTGAGCTTGACCGGTTTCACACGGCTGCCGAAGCGGCGGACGAGGTCGGCGAGGATCATCTCGTTGCGGCCCGGCGTGACCACGCAGGCTGCGCCCATGGCCAGTGCAACCGACACCGCCGCGCTGCCAAAGTTGCCGGTGGCTCCGCTCACCAGCACGGTCTCGCCCGGCTGAAGCTTGGCGGCGAGGAAACCGCCATAGGGCACCAGCAGCGTGCCGAGCGCGCACCATCGCGTGGCTTCCTCCGATGTGATCGCGCCGAGGCGTTTGACGTTCTCCGTCGGCACGCGCATCTGCTCGGCAAACGAGCCGTGACGAAAATGCTGTTGCAGGCGCATGCCGCCGGGACCGGCGGCCGTGAGCCCCTGCAGGGCGATATCGGGCGCCACGGCGTCGTCGCGCGAGCGCACCGTCGGGTCGCAGAACACCCAGTCGCCGACGGCAAGCCTGGTCGCGTCCGGGCCGATCGCGCGCACCCGCCCGATGCCGCCCGGGCCGGGGATGATCGGAAGGTCGAGCGCGTAGTTCCGCTCTCCGCTGAAGACCTCGTTCATGTAGGACAGCACGCGCGTGGCGACGATTTCGATGATGACCTCGCCGGTGCCGAGCACCGGGTCGGGGGCAGTCTCGATCGCCAGCGGCGAGCCGAAGGATTTGAGTACGGCAGCTTTCATGATGTTTCACCTCCGGGACGGGTGAGGTGGATATGCACCGCCCTTGAAGGGACAAGAAGGCCTGGTATTATCCTAGTATTCCCAAGGCCCTCCATCGGGGACACGCATCATGGCCGATCCACGCCGCGTCGAATTCGGCGACTTCCTCAGGTCCCGCCGCGAAAAGCTGTCACCGAAGACCGTCGGCCTTCCGGCAGGCCGCCGGCGCCGCACCGCGGGCCTGCGCCGCGAGGAGGTCGCCCATCTCGCGGGCATCGGTGTCGACTGGTACATCCGCCTCGAGCAGGGCCGCACCGTCAGCCCCTCGGTCACCACGATCGACGCGCTGGCCCGTGCGCTGCGCCTCTCGAAGACCGAACACGCACATCTCAAGGCGCTGGCGCGCGATGGCACGAGGGGCGCCTTCGTGCGGGAGAACGTGCCGCCGCCGATCCAGCGGATGATCCAGAGCCTGACGCAGCCGGCCTACGTCACCGGGCGGCGCTGGGACGTGCTGGCCTGGAACGATGCAGCCGAGGAGGTCTTCGGGTTCGGGCAGTTGCCCGAGCAGGATCGCAACACGCTGCTGCTGGTGCTGACCAACAAGCAGACGCGAAAATTCTACGGCGCGAGCTGGACCGATGTGGCCAGGAGCATGGTCGCGATGTTTCGCGCCACCCATGACGTCTGGGCCGGCGATCCCGCCTTTGCGGAGTTGCTCACGCGGCTGCGTCAGGGCAGTCCGGAATTCGTCAAATGGTGGGAGGCGCATGACATCCGCAGCACCTCGTCGGGCCTCAAGACCATGAACCATCCGACCAAGGGCCTGCTCCGGTTCGAGCACACGAGCTTCCAGGCCAACGACGATCCCGCGCTGAAGCTCGTGATCTACACGCCGGTGTGAGGCGCGAAGACACGGCGGTCGACTGCCGGCTTTCAGCGGCGCCCGAGGCGGCATCAATGCTTCAGCGTCTCGACCTCGAAAGTGAACTTGACCTGCATCACGGGGCCGCTGATGTCGCGGACCTCGATCGCCATGCGGTGTCTGCCATTCACGGGAACGGACGAGCAGGCCGCCTCTCTCGCCATATCGGCCAATGATCTGGCGGCCTCGACCTGGGCTGCGCGAAGGCCGGACAGCTCGAGACCTTCCTCGTCGAGGGCCAATTCCTCTTCGTCCCGAAGATCGAAATAGTAACGTGGCATTCTCGGATCTCCAATGCCAGTCGCTCGCCAGCGGTCCGCGCCACGACTTTTCACGTTGCGCGTTGTTGGCCGATCTCTGCCGCTCCGCGACAAGCGGCGAGCATACATCCTGGGCGAGCGGATCGAGCGCTCCGCCCGTCCATGAGCGGCACTGTTCCGCCCGAAGGCGTCAGCGCCTCGCATCTGCCTCATCGCACGAAGCTCCCCGATGCGTCCGCTTTAACATAAGCTAATGGCAGCACACTCGTTCCCCGGGACGAATGAAAGGGCCACACGAAATTCGACCCAGCGGGTTCGGGCAGTGCTGCTGTCTGAAACATCGGCGGACGTCTTGAGCCGTCGCATTGACGGCTTTGGCCGCAGGATCGTTCACTTCGCCTGATAGAGCCTGAGATAGCCGGGCGAATACATCGCCGCGTTCTTGAGCGCTTCGAGATCACCGATCGTCAAGGTTCGATCCTTCAGGACGATCAGGCCGCACGCCCGCAACTCCTGGATCGTGCGGTTGAGATGAACCACAGACAGACCGGTCGCGTCGGCGAGATCGGTCTGGGTGACCGGAAGCGCGCAGGAATTGCCGTCGACGAGGCCAACGGGTCGAAGCCGTTCGAAGATTTCGCAGAACAGATGGGCCACGCGCTCGAAGGCCGCCCGCCGGCCGAGGTTGACGATCCATTCTCTCTGGATCGCGCTATTCAGCAGCGTCTCGCACATGAAGGCTTCGGCCAGCGTGCTGTTGGCCGCCATCAGCTGTTCGAACCGTGCGCGCTTGATCTCGGCATAGGCAACCGGCGTCGCTGTCGTGATCGAATGATCGATGCTGGACAGGAGATAAGCATGGGAGTCGCAGGTCTCGCCCGGCAGGATGAAATTGACGATCTGCCGGCGCCCGTCCTCCAGCGTTTTGTGGCGGAACAGCCAGCCCGAGAGCACGAGGCGGACGCTGTCGACGGGATCGCCTTCGGCGATCAGGTCCTCGCCCGGCCCCGCACGCAGCAAGCCTTCGAGAATGGCATGTTCCAGCGCAGCGGCGTCCTCTTCGGACAGCGGGCGCAAGGCATTGAAGCGGCGGAGGACCGCCTGCGCCACGCCGCCATCGGTCCCGTGAGAACGCATCATCTCTCCACCGATGGCGTATGGAAGGTACGCCTGGTCACGGGGATCGCGATCAGGCAGGTGAGGCCGGACGCGTGGAACGACATCGTCGTTTGCCCCTTCAACTCGAACGCTAGGGTGCGCTCCAGAAGCTCGGTGCCAAACCCCTTGCGCGGCGGTGGTGTCACCGACGGACCGCCCCGCTCACGCCATTCGAACAGCAGTTGCGGGAGCTCGACGGCCCCGTCGATACGCCACGAGATCTCGAGCCGGCCGCGGGGCTGACTCAACGCGCCGTATTTGAGCGCGTTGGTGGCAAGCTCGTGGATCGCGAGCGCAAACGTCTCCGCTGCCTTCGGCTGGAAGCGTACCGAGGGCCCGGACGCGCGCACCTGCTCGCCCTCATGGGCATTATAGGCCAGCAGTTCCTCGATCACCAGATATTCAAGATCGACACCGCCCTCCGGATCGCGCGTCACCAGCGCCTGGGTGCGCGCGAAGGCATTGAGGCGGCCGTCGAGATGGGCGGCATATTCCTCGACCGTGGAGCTCGTCTCCGCGGAGCGGCGCGCGATCGACCGCACCACGCCCAGCGTATTGCGAACGCGGTGCTGAAGCTCGGCGAGGAGAAGGCGCTGCCGTTCCTCCGCGCGCGTGATCGCGGTGACGTCGATGAAGGTGATCACGACGCCGGCGATGAAATTGTCGATGCTGCGATAGGGCAGGATGCGGACGATGTAGCGCGTGCCGCTGTCGGGTGCGGTCAGTTCGCGTTCGGCGCTGGCAAGCGTGCGGAGCACGCGGCGCACGTCGTCGTATAGCTCCTCGATCGGAATGCGCGCCTTGATGTGGGCGATCGGGCGGCCGACGTCGGTCTCGACCAGGTGCAGGATGTGCGTGATCGCGGGGGTGAAGTTCATGACGCGGAGATCGTTGTCGAGGAAGACGGTCGCGATCTGCGTGCTTTCGAGGAAGTTCTTGAGGTCGCTGGTGGCGCGGGTCAGCTCCTGGACCCGATGCGCCAGCTCGCCATTGACGGTGGTCAATTCCTCGTTGACCGATTGCAGCTCCTCGCGCGAGGTCTCCAGCTCCTCGTTGGCGGATTGCAGCTCTTCATTGAGCGACTGATATTCCTCGTTCGAGGATTTCAGCTCTTCGTTGGTGCTTTCGAGCTCTTCGATCGTGGCCTGGAGGCGTTCGCGGGTCGCCCGCAATTCGCCCTCGAGACGTTCGACATGCTCGGTCCGCACCAGCACGCCCGGATTATTCTCGGGAGCATCGGCGATGTGCGCCGGGCCATCCTTGAACAGGACGATGAAATTGCGATGGCCACCCGCGCCGTCCTGGATCGGCTCCACGGTGATGTCGACGAGAACGCGATGGCCGTTGACGCCGAGCTGGACGTGCTCGGCATGGGCGACCTCGTTGGTTTCCGAGGCGCGGGAGAGGGCAGTGCGCAGCTCCAGCCTGAGATCGCGATGCACCAGCTGGAGCAGATCGAGCGAGGCGGCGCCGGCCGTCGGCTCGATGTAGCGTCCGGTCCGTCCGGAGAAATGCAGGATCTGGAAATTGTTGTCGGTGATCACATAGGCGGGCGCATAGCGCTCGGCGATGCGCTGGGCGCGGCGTTCGAGGCCCACATCCGGCCCGAACGAGCGGACCGGCGGCACCTCGACCGGCGCACGTCCGGCCGAGGTCGAGATTGGAAATTCCGGCGGCAGCCGCGTCCCCGTATCGAGCTTCCTGAAGATGCGGGCGCGACGATCGATCGGTGCAAACAGCTTCGGGTGCCGCGTCACGTTCTCGGAGTTGCCGAGGAACAGGAAGCGCTCGGGCAGTAACGCGAAATGGAACAGCGGGATTACCCGGTTCTGAAGTTCCGCGTTGAGATAGATCAGCAGGTTGCGGCAGGAGACGAGATCGAGCTTGGAGAACGGGGCATCCTTGATCACGTTGTGCTGGGAGAAGATGCACATCTCCCGCAATTCCTTCACCACGCAATAGGTGTCGCCCTCGCGCACGAACCAGCGCGCCAGGCGCTCGGGAGACATGTCCTGCTCGATGTCGGTGCGGTAACGCCCGACGCGGGCGGCTGCGAGCGCCCGGCCGTCGATGTCGGTCGCGAAGATCTGGACCTGCGGAGCGGAATCGAGCGTCGCCATGTGCTCGCGCAGCAGGATGCCGATCGAATAGGCCTCCTCGCCGGTGGCGCAGCCCAGTACCCAGACGCGGACCTGCTGGCCATTTCCCTTATCCTCGAAGATCTTCGGGATGATCTGCGTCTCGAACACTTCGAACTCGCGCTTGTCGCGGAAGAACTCGGTGACGCCGATCAGAAGGTCGTTGAAGAGATTCTGGGCCTCGTCCTTGTCGTTGCGCAGGAAGTCGACATAGGAGGTGATCTCTTCGATCTGCACGACCTGCATGCGCCGCTGCACGCGGCGCAGGAAGGTGTTCTGTTTGTAGCCGTGGAAATCGTTGCCGGTCTTGTTGCGCAGGATGTCGGCGATGCGCGACAGCGAGGTTGCCGCCGCGGCCAGGACTTCGTCGAAGCCTTGCTTCTCCTCCAGTCGTCGGAGATGGCGGGCATAGACCTGGATATGCTCCGGGATGTCCTCGGGCGGCAGGACGTAATCTGCGATCGCCGCCGGCCTGTTGCTGTCGACCAGGTGATCGGACGCTTCGTCGCCGGCCAATCTTTCCGCAATGGCGAGGCCGCCATGGTCCTTCAGCGTGGCCGTGCCGAGCGTGCCGTCGCCGCCGGTCCCGCTCAAGAGAACGCCGATGGATTGCTCGGCGCGCTCTTCGGCCAGCGAAACCAGGAAACTGTCGATGGTGGCCCGCTCGCCCGGGCCCTGTTCGGCCTTGCGCACCGCAAAACGCCCGTCCTGGATCGTGGTGATCATGGCCGCCGGACTGCGATAGATCGTGCCCCCTTCCACCGCCATCGCATCGCGGATGTCGGCGAAGCGCGCGCCGTCGGCGCGCTGGATGATGCTTCGCAACCGCGCATCGTCGAGCGCCTCGGCGCTCTGGAGAACAAGGACGACGGCCTGGTCGTCGCCCAATGTCAGCTTGGCGAAGAACCGCTCGATGCTGTCGATTGCACCGGCCGACGCCCCCACGCCGATGACCAACGGGGCCTTGGCCTGAGGCTCCGGCTCCCCCGCCGTCTCGCCGACTTCATCCATGATTGCCGCTACTCTCGTTGCCCGGGACCAACGGATTCCGGTTTCTGCAAATAGCAGAAATCGATGTTATCCCAACAGCTAAAAGCGGGAAACGTTCGCCGTTCCGACGGAGCGCCGATGGTGCGGACCGCAAGGCCCGCGCCCCGGCGGCGCGGACCGTCACCGTATCAGGCGACCGCTGGCGGCACCGGGTCGACCTCCTGCTGGAGGTAGTCCACTCTCTGAACGATCAGGGTGCGATGCCGCTCCCATTCCACCAGGGTCTGCTTGAGCAGCTCCACCAGCCGTTCCGCCTGCTGGCAGTCATATCCGCTGTCCTGCAGGTCGCGCACGCGATCCTCCTGCCTGCGCAGGCGCTGCCAGCCCTCCTCGATATCGAGATCGGCCTTCTCCAGAAGGCGCCGCTCGTCACGGAGTTGCTGGGTCCGCTGGGCAAGGGATACTGCCATAGCGCTTCACTTCCCTCGCTGGATCGGAGGATCGAGCGATTGTAGCACGACGCGCCGGATCATATCGGCATATTCGCGATATTCGGCCGCGCGCAGCTCGTACATTTCGGCCACAGCCGGCCTGCCGCTGCGACGGCCGTCCGCGGCCATGCGCTGCACGAGTTCGGCCCGCTCCTCGATGATCCGGAGCGCGACGCGCAGGGCCTCGTCGACTTGCCCTTCCTGCTCCTTGGCGAGGGTATCGGCGGTGTAGGCGTGGCCGACCTGACAGCGAAACCGCATGGGACGCGCTTCTTTCACCTGGGAGAGAACCCCGCCGCAACCGGGGCAGGTCAGCGCCGCCGGATCGGCGATGTCCGCCAGGATTGCGCTGCCGATTCTTTCGCCCGCGGCGATCTCCACCTCCAGGCGGATATCCGGAGCGACGGGACATGCGAGACCCGGCGGTTCCCGGGCGAGATCGGAGAGAACGTCGCCGAGCCGCGCGGCGGGCACGCAAAGGTCGGCCGTGGTCGCTTCCAGGGCGCGCTGCGGCATCTCCGCCGCGATCGCTTCCAACGGATCCTGCACGATCGTCATTCCGCCGCAGCGCTTGATCGCGTTGAGGCCGGCGGCCCCGTCCGAGAGCAATCCGCTCAGCACCACTCCGATCACGCGCGGGCCGTGATGGAGCGCGGCCGAGCGGAACAGCGCGTCGATTGCGGGCCGCACCATGTTCTCGCGTGGGCCGCGCCCGAGGCGAATATGATTGCCCGACAGCAGCAAATGATGGTCGGGGGCACCGAGATAGACGTGGCCGCGCTCGAACTTCATGCCGTCGACGGCCTGATGCACCGGGAGCCTGCCGGCGGAAGCGGCGACGGTCGACAGGATGCCGATGCCCTGCGCAGGGATGTGGAGGACGATGAAGATGGCTGCCGGAACATCCGGATGCAGATCTGCCAGAATCCGTTTCAGCGGCGCCGTGGCCCCGGAGGAGCCGCCGATGACAATGATGTCGCGGTTGCTCATGGAACCCGCCATTCAATGCTTCGTTTGCACCAAGACGGCCTTGAGGCCTATGTTCCTATCCATCCGCTGGGTGCTGGAGGAAACATGGCGCTATCGCCAACGTTGTCGCGCAGGAGCGCCCCCTTGTCGGGATGTCGCATCCTCGTGCTCGAGGACGAGTATTTCCTCGCCGACGACATCACCCGCGCGCTACGCTCAGCGGGGGCGGAGATCGCCGGGCCGGTCGGCCAGATCGACGATGCGCTCCCGATCATCAACGACGGCGGCGTTCTCGACGGCGCGGTGCTCGACGTGAATATTCATGGCGAAATGGTGTTTCCCGTTGCCCAGGAGCTCAAGGCGCGCCAGGTGCCGTTCGTGTTCACGACCGGCTACGACAAGGTCAGCATCGCTCCCCAATTTCACGACGTGATGCTCTGGGAAAAGCCGATCGACGTCGCGGCGTTGGTCCGCGGCCTGGCCGGGCTGATCGGGAAGCCGAAGACGTGAGGCGCAGCGTCGCGCCACCGCGTAGCCTGCTCATGATCCAAGTGAGGTTCGAATGATCTACACCGCCCGCGCGGGCGACGCGCAGCTCATGTCCTTTTCGCGCGAGCTGGTTCGCGATGCCCTCAAGATACTGCGCGACAGCGATCACATCGCAAGGGCACAGCGTGCCCGGGACGAACTGGCTGCGCTCGGGCCGGTTCGCGGGGAGGGCGGTCCGGCCTGAAACGCGATGAGAATGATGAAGCGTCATCGCGCTTCAGGTTGTTGTTTGAGCATGATCCTATCGGAAAACCGCTTCGCACTTTGCGCTAACGCGGCCCTTCGGGTCCGGATCATGCCTAAAGCAGGCGGCTCCAGGTCAGCCACATAGCCACGGCAAGGCAAAGGGCGATCCCGAGATAGGGCAACGCCTGCGACAAGGCTTGTCGCAAGGAGTAACCCGTCAGCTCACCATCATCCATATGATCGCTCCCAGCATCACCAGGAAACCCAGCATCGCGGTCGCGATGAATGCCCGTTCGACGCGATCCATCGTCATCGTAGTGCCCTCATCCCGGACACGATTTTGACGTTTTGCCGCACGGTGCGCATTAGGCTATGTGAATCGCCGGCCGCTTTCCGGGCAATGAGCCGGCTTGGCGTCCAGGCGGTGGCTGCGCTTACGGCGCCGCCGCAGCCGGAGGCGCTGCGCTGACGTTCGGCACCGTGGCCGGCCAGGGGCTGATCGGGTTGAGCGCCGACAGGGCGCAGGACGACTTGAGCTGCGTCCACGCTGGCGAAAGGCCCGTCAGGTCGAGGTCGAATTTCGTCATGTCCGTCTTGTCGTCGGGCATCGTCGTGGTTTCGCGGACATGGAGGGAGCGGGAGGCGAGGATCGCCTTGACCATGTCGGCGTCGATGCTGCCGCGCCAGACCTCGTACTTGCCGGATCGCAGCGGCGGTCCTCCAGCCGCCTTGTCCGTGGCGGCGTCCGCCGTCATCAGGATCGTGCTCTTGCCGGTGGAGGCCTCATCGATTTCGGCTGCGAACCACAGCGGCACGCGCGCCCTGTTTTCGCATGACAGGCGCCACTCCATGGTCCGGAACGACGAGTCGTTCTCCTTCTTCATCACGGCGATCTTGCGGACGAATGGTCGCGCGTCCTTTTCCAGCTTCCACGCCGTTTCGGCGAGCGGTCGCGTGTCGATCCCGAAACGATAAAGCTCGGCTCGGGTCAGCACATGCAGGTTCTCGAACTTCACGGTCCGGATGAGGGCATCGAGCTCACGGCTGATGCCCATCGACGCGATGAACGCAGTGCGGTCGCGATCGGCGCTCGCTATTCGGCGCTGCCTCGCCTCGGCGACCACCTGTGGGGGCGGATCTCCCCGAAAGCGCAGGACCAGCCTGGAATTATGGACCGCCAGCGCCGCGTCGGGCGCCACCTCGCGGGAGGTCGCCCCAATGAACAGGTAACCGCAGGCCGAGTTGCACATCGCCTTGCGGGTGGTGAGCTCGGCCTCGACTTCTCCGCTTGCGTTTTTCAGCTTCAGGCAGGCGGCGTCCACCTGCTTGTCCGCGGCGCACGCCGTCACAATGGTGCGGCCGACCCGGGCGACCGCCTTGCGGCTGCGCAGCAGCCGCCCGATCGCGTAGGACTGCTCCACGTTCCCGCCGGGTGAATAGAGATAGATCGGACGCTGTGTGTCCTTGACGGCGGCGAGGAAGCGGCGGATGCGCGGGGCGGCGTCCCCGTCGATCTCGCCCTCGATGGCGATCCAGCGGTCGCAGCCCGGCCCGCACGCATCGGGCGGCCCCTTGGCGAGATAGATCGTCAGCGTGGAAGCAAATCCGGCCTTCTCAGAGGGCGTTTCCGCGCGCAATGCGCCGGGAAGCGACAGCGCGGCGACGACGAGCAGAATGCGGGCGAGCATGAAATGATCGACTATGCGGTGCAAACCGATATCGACGCTATACGACGCCTGACGCTTTCACAACTTGCAGTGGCGCTCCAGTCGGCGTTTATTTCGCTGATGTCCGGGCGGGCAGATCCTCGTGAGCGGCCGAACGGCGTCGATGGTCCGGGGCCAACGGGGGTGCGAGCGGAGCAGCGTCGCGCCGCGAGGCGACCTCGGCCGACGCAGACCCGGCATCGCGCCGGGCGACGGCCCAGATCAGCAAACCGAGAAGCGCGAGTGCGGCGCCGACGGGACCGGTGGAGGTCCAGCCCAACCCTTCTCGAATGGCAAGGCCGCCCAGGAACGGGCCGAGCGCGTTGGCGGTGTTGAACGCTGAATGGTTCAGCGCGGCCGCGAGCGCCTGCGCGTCACCTGCGACGTCCATGAGGCGCGTCTGCAGGATGGCTCCGAGCGAAACGCTGGTGCCGATCGCGAAAACGTCGGCCGCCAGGAGCCAGGGATTGTGGGCGGCGAGCGGAAACACCAGCAGCGCGACGGCTGCAAACAGCAGGATGATGCCCGCCGTCGGCATCAGGGCGCGGTCGGCGAAGCGCGGCACGAACAGATTGCCGAGCGTGGCGCCGACACCGAATACGGCGAGGAAGAACGGAATGGCCGCGGGGCTGACCCTGGTGACCTCGATCAGCGTCGTCGCAAGATAGGTGTAGACGGCAAACATGCCGCCAAAGCCGATGGCGCCGATTGCCAGCGTGATCCAGACGCGGCCGCTCTTCAAAGCGCCGAGCTCCCGTAGCGGATCCGACCGGCCCGCCCGGTCGCGCGGAGCGAACAAGGCGCACAGCAGCACGGTGAGCAGCGCCAGCACCGACACGAGACCAAAACTCGCGCGCCAGCCGGCCGCCTGGCCGATCAGATTGGCCAGCGGCACGCCGATGATGGTGGCGCAGGTCAGGCCGAGCATGACCTGGCCGATCGCCTGCGAGCGGCGCTGTTGCGGAACCAGGGACGCTGCGACCAGCGCGGCGATGCCGAAATAGGCGCCGTGTGGCACCCCTGAGAGGAAGCGCGCCGCGATCATCCAGCCGAAGCCGGGTGCGAGCGCGGTGAGCGCGTTGCCGAGCGCGAACACGGCCATCAAGGCGAGCAGCTGCGTGCGCCGGGCGAAGCGCGCACCCAGCACCGCGATCAGCGGCGCGCCCAGCACGACGCCGAGCGCGTAGGCGCTGATCGCGTGGCCTGCGGTCGGCTCGTCGACGTGGAGGTTGACGGCGAAAAACGGCAGCAGGCTCATCGACGCGAATTCGGTGGTCCCGATCGCAAAGCCGCCCATCGCGAGCGAGACGAGGACGATGGCGAGGTGAGGGGGAGTAGCGGCCGCGGTCGAATTGGCGCGGGGCGAGGTCGCGTGAGGCGAGATCGTCATGAGTCCTGCATTGGTGGCGTCAACGGGAACCCGCCCAGCGAACGTCGCCATCCCTGCAAGATTTGTCCGTCGTAATTAAACCGGATCAGTCTTCGTCAACACAAGGCAGGCCGCATATCAGCGTCCCGATTTGCGTGTGCCAACAACTGGCCGGAGCGGTTCGACCGGCGAGCCGGCCTCCGCTGCGAAAAATACGGATTCGCGACACAGCTCGCCGAACGCCCGACCGCGAGAAACCTGCACTGCGCGAGCGAGGTGTAGCGGCAATCGAAATAGCCCACCTGGCCGTAGATCTGCATGCAGACGGGATAGGTGGGGTCATAGGTCTGTGCGCGCGCCTGCGCGCTCACGAAGAGTGTGCCGGTCGCAGCGAGTGCAAGCCAGGCGCTGCGCATCTCAGCGCGACAAGTAGTAGCCCGGCGCCAGCGTGCGCGGACGATTCTGATACGCGTAGGGATCATCACTCTGTCCGCCGAAATAGGGATTGGCGATGCAGGTCAGCGCGCGGCCCGATGCGCTTGCCTGACACTGTGCGTAAGTATCGAACCTGCAATTGCTCAGCCCCGGCCATTCATCGCCCGTAAGGCAGAACGCGTGATGCGTACCGAATGCGCGTGCGGGTGTGCTTGCGCTCAGCGTGAGCGTGAATGTGGCGATTGCGAGCGAAAATGTGGCGGCAATGGGGAAGGCAATTCGTGCTCGCATTTTTCGATTCTCCAATCACACAATTGTGCGCGCGACGATGTTACGCGCGCGTGCAGTTTATCTCGTCTCGTCGACATTGGAACTGCCGAAAACACTTGTTTCAAAGGGTTTCCAGCGCGCTCCGATAAATCTTCATTAATGAAGCGCGGGCCTTTGGAGTGAACTGTTGCGTCGAGGTTACAGCAATTCCGTCGATCGCTGTTATGACGACGCCACGGCCAGGGGGCCTAACGACGAAACTGGAACGGGATTGAAATGAAGAAGAATTTGTTGCTTGCCGCTGTGAGCCTCGTCGCGCTCAGCGCAGCTGCACCGGCGCTGGCTGCCGATCTCGCGGCTCGGCCGTACACCAAGGCGCCCGCGATGGTCGCCACGATCTACGACTGGAGCGGCTTCTACATCGGCATCAACGGCGGCGGTGGTTCGTCGCACGCGACCTGGGATTTCGTCGGCGTTGGTCGTGAAGGCTCGCACGATGCGACCGGCGGCACGGTCGGTGGCCAGATCGGCTATCGCTGGCAGTCGGGCCAGTGGGTGTTCGGCGTGGAAGGCCAGGGCAACTGGGCCGACTTCTCCGGCGACAATGCCAGCGCGCTGTTCGCCACTCGCAACCGCACGAAGATCGATGCGTTCGGCCTGATCACCGGCCAGGTCGGTTACGCCTGGAACAACGTCCTCGTCTACGTCAAGGGCGGTGCGGCTGTGGTCAGCGACAAGTACGAGATCTCCGGCCTCGGCGGCGGGCTGCTCGCATCGACCAGCGACACCCGTTGGGGTGGCACCGTTGGCGCCGGCCTCGAGTACGGCTTCGCGCCGAACTGGTCGGTTGGCGTCGAGTACAACCACATCTTCCTGTCGGACAAGGACGTCACCTTCGCTGGCTTCGCCGGCACCGAGCGCATCAAGCAGGACGTCGACATGGGCCTCGTCCGCCTGAACTACAAGTTCGGCGGCCCGATCCTCGGCCGTTACTGATACCGATCGCTCTTTTTGAGCGGTCATCGAAAGCCCCGGCCGTCGGCCGGGGCTTTTTTGTTGCGTGAATTCAGCGAGTTAACCATCGCGTCGCGAGATCGCCAGCCAGGCTTGACTCCCGTGAACGAAATGAGAACAATGTTCTTCATACGTTCTAGCAAGGGAGCGAGACCATGTTCAGGATTTTCGTGGAAGAGGCGGCAGCACTGGCGTCCATCACACTGTTCGTCGGGATGATCGCGATCTGGGCCCAGGTGATCCCGCAGCTCTGATTCCGCAGCTCCACGGCAGGCCCGGTTGGGGAAAAGCGGGACGACGCGGTGGATCGACCGCTCCGGCGTGGACTCTCGCAGCGTGACACCCCACCATTGTGAGGCGAGTCGGCCGAGCAAGCGCATGATGCCTTGAGGAGCCGGCGACCGCTCCATCTCATCTGCAAGAGGCCGTCACGCGACCATGCCGAGCGCCGGATTTGTCCACCTTCACGTTCACTCGGCCTATTCCCTGCTCAAGGGCTCGATCAAGATCGCCAAGCTCGCCGAGCTTGCGAAGAAGGACCATCAGCCCGCGCTGGCGCTGACCGACACCGACAATCTGTTCGGTGCGCTGGAGTTCTCCGACAAGATGGCGGGCTCCGGGATCCAGCCGATCGTCGGCTGCGAGCTCGCGATCGATTTCGGCGATCAGGACCCGAACGCGCGCAATGCGATGGGACCATCGCGCGTCGTGCTGCTGGCCGCGCAGGAGCGCGGCTATCGCAGCCTGATGCGGCTGAATTCGCGGGCGTTCCTGGAATCGCCCGACAGCCATGCCCCGTTCATCAAGTTCGACTGGTTCGAGGGCGAGACCGAGGGGCTGATCGCGCTTACGGGCGGTCCGGACGGCCCAATCTCGCTGGCGCTGGCCGGCGGCATGGCCGAGCTTGCGGCGACGCGCTGCGAGCGTCTGGCGGGCCTGTTCGGCGACCGCCTCTACATCGAACTGCAGCGCCACAACATCGACAAGGAGCGGCGCGTTGAAAGCGGCTTGATCGATATCGCCTATGCGAAGGGCCTGCCGCTGGTTGCGACCAACGAGCCGTATTTTGCCGCGACCGACGACTACGAGGCGCATGATGCGCTGCTCTGCATCGCCGGCGGCCGGCTGATCGCCGAGACCGATCGCGTGCAGCTCACGCCTGATCACCGCTTCAAGACCCGCGCCGAGATGGCGGTGCTGTTCGCCGACATTCCGGAGGCGCTGGCGTCCACGGTCGAGATCGCCGAGCGCTGCTCGTACCGCCCGATGACGCGCAAGCCGATCCTGCCGTTCTTCACCGTCGGCGCCGCGGCGAGCTCGGACGCCGCCTCGGTCGAGGCCGCCGAACTGAAGCGGCAGGCGGAGGAGGGGCTCGCCAACCGCCTGCGCGTGCACGGCCTGTCACAGGGCATGACCGAGGAGGACTACAACAAGCGCCTGGCGTTCGAGCTCGACGTCATCATGCGCATGAAGTACGCCGGCTACTTCCTGATCGTGTCCGACTTCATCAAATGGGCCAAGGCGCACGGCATCCCGGTCGGGCCGGGCCGCGGCTCCGGCGCAGGCTCGCTGGTGGCGTGGGCGCTGACCATCACCGACCTCGACCCGATCAAGTTCGGCCTGCTGTTCGAACGCTTCCTCAATCCGGAACGCGTCTCGATGCCGGACTTCGACATCGACTTCTGCCAGGACCGCCGCGGCGAGGTGATCAAGTACGTGCAGGAGCGCTACGGCCGCGACCAGGTCGCGCAGATCATCACCTTCGGTACGCTGCAGGCGCGCGGCGTGCTGCGCGATGTCGGCCGCGTGCTGCAGATGCCCTACGGCCAGGTCGACAAGCTGACCAAGCTGGTGCCGCAGAATCCGGCGGCTCCTGTCACGCTTGGGGCGGCGATCGAGAGCGAACCAAAACTTCAGGCGTTCCGCGATGAAGATCCGGTGGTGGCGCGCGCCTTCGACATCGCCCAGCGCCTCGAAGGCCTGACCCGCCACGCTTCGACCCACGCGGCCGGCATCGTGATCGGCGATCGCCCCTTGAGCGAACTCGTGCCGATGTACCGAGATCCGAAGTCGGACATGCCGGTGACCCAGTTCAACATGAAATGGGTCGAGCCGGCCGGCCTCGTGAAGTTCGACTTCCTCGGCCTGAAGACGCTGACCGTGCTCGACGTCGCCTGCAAGCTGCTCAAGCCGCGCGACATCCATGTCGATCTCGCCACACTGCCGATCGACGATGCCGAGAGCTATCAGATGCTAGCGCGCGGCGATGTGGTCGGCGTGTTCCAGGTTGAAAGCCAGGGCATGCGGCGCGCGCTGATCGACATGCGCCCGGACCGCTTCGAGGACATCATCGCGCTGGTCGCGCTCTATCGTCCCGGTCCGATGGCCAACATCCCGACCTATTGCGCGCGCAAGCACGGCGACGAGGAGCCGGAATATCTCCATCCGGTGCTCGAGCCGATCCTCAAAGAAACCTTCGGCGTCATCATCTACCAGGAACAGGTGATGCAGATCGCGCAGGTGATGTCGGGCTATTCGCTCGGCGACGCCGACCTGCTGCGCCGCGCCATGGGTAAGAAGATCCGCGCCGAGATGGACAAGCAGCGCGACATCTTCGTCGCGGGTGCGGTGAAGAACGGCGTGCCGAAAGGGCAGGCCGAGACCATCTTCGAATTGCTCGCCAAGTTCGCCGACTACGGCTTCAACAAGAGCCACGCGGCAGCCTATGCGCTGGTGTCCTACCACACCGCCTACATGAAGGCGCATTATCCGGTGGAGTTCATCGCGGCGTCGATGACGCTCGATCTCAACAACACGGACAAGCTCTCCGAATTCCGCTCCGAGGCGCAGCGCCTCGGCATCAAGCTCGAGCCGCCGAACATCAATCGCTCGGGCGCGACCTTCGAGGTCGGCGAGAAGACCATTTACTACGCGCTCGCCGCCCTCAAAGGCGTCGGTATCCAGGCGATCGAGCAGATCATCGAGGAGCGCACGAAGCGGGGGGTGTTCACCTCGCTCGCTGACTTCGCCGCGCGCGTCAATCCGCGTGCGATCAACAAGCGCATCATCGAAAGCCTGGCTGCCGCCGGCGCCTTTGATACGCTGGAGCCGAACCGCGCCCGCGTCTTCGCCGGGGCGGACTCGATCCTGGCTGCCTGCCAGCGTGCGCATCAGGCCGAGACGATCGGCCAGAACGACATGTTCGGCATGTCGGCGGACGCGCCGACCATCATGCTGCCGCAGATCGAGCCATGGCTGCCGGCCGAGCGGCTGCGCCGCGAATACGACGCGATCGGCTTCTTCCTGTCCGGACATCCGCTCGACGATTACGCCACCGTCCTGAAGCGGCTGCGCGTGCAGAGCTGGGCCGAGTTCTCGCGTGCGGTGAAGACCGGCGCCACCGCCGGCAAGGTCGCAGCCACCGTGGTCTCGCGCATGGAGCGTCGCACCAAGACCGGCAACAAGATGGGCATCATGGGGCTCTCTGATCCCACTGGCCACTTTGAGGCGGTGCTGTTCTCTGAAGGCCTCGCGCAATATCGCGACGTGCTGGAGCCGGGCGCCGCGGTGCTGCTCCAGCTCGGTGCCGAGCTCCAGGGCGAGGACGTGCGCGCCCGCGTGCTGCATGCCGAGCCGCTCGATGACGCCGCGGCCAAGACGCAGAAGGGCCTGCGTATCTTCCTGCGCGACACCAAGCCGCTCGAGTCGATCGCCAAGCGTCTCGCCGGACCCGACATGGCTGCGTCGAACGGCGCCGCACCAAAGATCGGCAGTCCCGGCATCGCACCGCGCTCCAATGGCGACGGCGAGGTCTCGCTGGTGATGATGCTCGACCTCGAGACCGAGGTGGAGATGAAGCTGCCCGGCCGCTTCAAGGTCTCGCCGCAGATCGCCGGCGCGATCAAGGCGGTCGCGGGCGTGGTGGACGTGCAGCAGCTCTGACGTTGCACGCGCCGCCGCAAACCAAAGCTTAACTATCAAGTTCACACCTGGTTTCGAAGTCTGCCGCGCACAGCTATCAGTTGTTTCCCGGCGCGAGACCAAGGAAGAAGAACCATGTGTGACAAATGCTCCGAAAATCTGCATCAATCGGTTGCTCCCTCCCGACGCTCGATGATGCTTTTTGCCGCCTCCGCGCTCGGGGTGGCGGCGTTTGGCGGGGCCGCGTTGGCCAAGGAGGCGAAAGCGCCGCCGAAACCTCAGAACGTGCTGTCGTCCGATGCGGCGCTCAAACGGCTGATGGAGGGCAATTCGCGCTACGTATCGGGAGTGTCGCGCCGTCACGACTTCGCGCACGAGCGCGAGGCATTGGTCGGCGGTCAGAATCCCTACGCTGCCGTTCTGAGCTGCGCTGATTCGCGGATCGCGCCTGAATATGCCTTCGACAGCGGACGCGGAGACCTGTTCGTGTGCCGCGTCGCCGGAAATTTTGCCGGCGATGAGACCGTTGCGAGCATGGAGTACACCGTCGCCGTGCTCGGCACGCCCCTGATCCTGGTGCTCGGCCATGACAATTGCGGCGCCGTCGACGCGACGATCAAGTCGCTCAAGGACGACAAGCCGCTGCCGGGACATATCCCCTCGCTGGTCGCCGCGATCGCACCGGCAGTGAAGACGGCTGCCCAGCAGAGCGGGAATGCGCTCGACAATGCCATCCGTCAGAATGTCATCGACAACGTGGTCAAGCTGAAATCGGCTGCGCCTATCCTCAATGCGGCAGTCGAGCAGGGCAAGCTCAAGGTGGTCGGCGGCATCTATCGGCTGAGCACAGGGACCGTCGAGTTGCTGGCCCAGGGCTGAGGTTGGTCGCGCGTCTTTCCGGCGGCTTGTCCGCGCGATCCACGCAGGGATCGTCGGATGTTGTTGCAACCTTGCGCTGATTTTGGCTAGCATACACCCGGGGAATGGACTGGGGTGTGCGATGCTGCGATGGGGTGCGTTGGTGGTGACCGCTGGCGTCGTGTTGGCGGGGTGCGTGAGCGATCAGGTCGGAACGGACTTCGCATCCGTGACAAAGAAGATCGGACCTCCGCGCGCGGGTCAGTCGCGTGTGGTGTTCCTGCAGGACAAGCGCAACGGCCTCAGCATGGCGTTGTGCGCCTGCGAGGTGAAGCTCGATGGTGCACCGATGGGTAAGGTGCTCGCCGGCAAATATGCCTATGCCGATCGCCCGGCCGGCCGTCACGACGTGCTGGTGACCGAGCTGATGTTTCCCGGCGACACCAAGCGCGAGATCGTGATGGAATCCGGCCGGACGCACTTCTACCTCATCAAGAGCAGTGCCAGGCACGATGCCGCCACGGGCGGGGCGGTGCTTGGCGGGCTGGCCGGGCTTGCTGTGGTTTCCGTCGCGACGGCTGGCGAGGCGAATCCGGGGCCCGCCGAGCTCGTCGCGCTGGATGAGGCGACCGCGCGAACGAAGCTCGCGGAGTTGCAGGCTGTCGAGTAAGATGCGCGGCACGATTGCCGCTCCATCAACGAGGGCGGCGCGATGGGGAGGAGCAAGGCATGTGCGCGAATTGCGGCCGTGATCACGACGTCCACATCCGCCCTTCGCGGAGGTCGCTCGTTCACTTCACGGTCTCTGCGGTCGGTTTGGCTTTCGCCGGCAAAGCCTTCGCGAAGGAGACCAAGCCGCCGCCCAAGCCGCAGAACGTGCTGTCGCCCGACGCTTCGTTGAAGCGGCTGATGGAAGGGAATGCACGCTACGTCGACGGTGTGTCGCGGCGTCACGATTTCAAGCATGAGCGCGAGGCGTTGGTCGGCGGGCAGAACCCGTTCGCCGCCGTGCTGAGCTGTGCCGATTCCCGCATCGCGCCGGAATATGCGTTCGACACGGGCCGCGGCGATCTCTTCGTCTGTCGCGTCGCCGGAAACTTTGCCGGCACCGAGACCATCGCGAGCATGGAATATGCGGTGGCCGTGCTGAACACGCCGCTGATCCTCGTGCTCGGCCATGATGCGTGCGGCGCGGTTGATGCGACGCTGAAGGCGATCAAGGACGACAAGCCGCCGCCGGGACACATCCCTTCGCTGGTCGATGCGATCGCGCCCGCCGCAAAAGCTGCAATGCAGCAGGGTGGCAACGTGCTCGACAAGGCGATCCGGCAGAACGTTGTCGACAACGTCGCCAAGCTGAAAGCGGCCGCGCCGATCCTCAATGCCGCTGCTGAGCAGGGCAAGATCAAGGTCGTCGGCGGCATCTACCGGCTCACGACCGGAACGGTCGATCTGATTGCGCAGGGCTGAGCGAACTGGCCGCTCCTGCCGTCTTATGGTCGCGAGACTGACGCGGAACTGACGTCGCAGGCGGGCGCCATGTCACCGCCTCAATCCAAGCCTTTCGTGACGACAGCCTTTCGTTCAAGCGCCATTCAGCCGGCCGCGCGTCTGATGTGCGGTGGCACCTCAACAACAGCGAGCACAAGCCATGCGTGGGACGCTCAAAGTCTTCATCTGCCTTTTCCTGCCGATCGTGGTCCTTGCCGCGGGCGCGCCGCATCAGGCGCGTGCACAGCAGCAGGAAAAGCGCATCGCGCTCGTGGTCGGCAACGCCGCCTATGCCAAGTCGCCGCTGGCGACGACCGCGAACGATGCCGGCCTGATCGCGCAGACGCTGCAGGCCGCGGGCTTCGACGTCGTCGGCGCCCGCGATCTCGACGGCGACACGCTGCGCAAGAGCTTTCGCGATTTCGTCCAGAAGGCGCAGGCGTCGGGACCCGGCACCGTCGCGATGGTCTATCTGGCCGGCTATGGCGTGCAGCTCGCCGGCGAGAACTATTTCATCCCGGTCGATTCCAACATCACCCGCGACACCGACATTCCGACCGAAGCCTTGCGCATCAGCGACTATGCGCGCCAGCTTGCGGCCATTCCGCTCAAGGCCAACATCGTCGTGCTCGATGCAGCCCGCGCACAGCCTTTCATCGAGGGCGGGCAGCCGATCGCGAGCGGGCTGGCGCTGGTCGAGCCTGATCCGAACATGCTGATCGCGTTCAACGCCGCGCCCGGCACGGTGGCGCCGGAGGAGCCGGGACCCTATGGCATCTACGCGCAATCGCTGGCGGAGATGATCCGCACCGGCGGCCTGGCGCTGCCAGACGTCTTCGACCGCGTCCGCCTGCGCGTCAACGAGGCCAGCAAGGGCGCGCAGGTACCCTGGAACGAGCAGAAGATATCGGCGCCGTTCTCGTTCTTCGAGCGCGGGCCCGACGCGCCGCCGCCGGAGACGGCGCCGGACCAGGTCGCCGCGATCCGAAGCAAGCCGATCCGCGATCTCGGTGCGCAGGATGCCTATGCCGCCGCGCTCTCGCGCGACACGATGCCGGCCTATGAGGAATTTCTCGCGGCCTATCCGAACGATCCGATGTCCAGGCGCGTGATGGCGATCGTCGCGGCGCGCCGCGAGGCGATCACCTGGCGGCGCACGTATCGGACCGATACGCCGGACGCTTACTGGTCCTATCTGCGCCGCTATCCGCGCGGGCCGCATGCCGGCGACGCACGGCGCAGGCTTGCGATCCTGACCGCGCCGCTCGAGCCGCCGCCGAGCTTTGCCATGCTGGATTACGACGTGCCGCCACCGCCGCCGGAGGAGGTGGTCTATGTCGATCGCCCGGTGCTGTATTTCAGCGACCCCGATTTCGGCTTCGCGCCGCCACCGCCGCCGCCGGTCTACTATCTGCCGCCGCCGCCGCCCGATTTCGTCGTGCTGCCGCCGCCACTGCCCGTGGTCGGCCTGTTCGTGCTGCCGCAGCCGGTGTTCGTGCCGATCCCGGTGTTCGTGAGGCCGCCGGTCTATGTCGCGCCGCCGCCGAACAACATCATCTACCAGAACATCCATAACACCACGGTCATCAACACCGTGATCAACCAGGCGCCGGCGCCTGCGCCTGCTGCGGGAGCCGGCGCTGGGCCTGCCAATCTGGCGCCCGCGGTTGCCGGCCGCGCCAACCCGGTGGCGCCAGCCGTGCCGCAGGCGGTGATGCAGCGCGCCGCCCTGATCCAGCAGGGCAAGGCGCCGTTGCCGCCGAGCGCGACAATCCAGCCGACGGCAAAGCCCGGGACACCAGCGGTGACGCCGGCGAATGTTGCGCCGACCACGGCGCCATCGCCGTTGGTCGCGCCGCAGACCAAGCTGCCCCAGGCCAACACGCTGCCGGTTCCTGGTGCCCATGGTGGTCCGCCGGTGCCGCCGGCCGGGGCAGGGCCCCTGCCGGGTGGCAGGCCCGCACCAACGGCGACTGCGCCCGGTGCAACGCCGCCGGCTCATCCGGGGGCGCCGACGGCCGCAGCGCCCGGCACAACACTGCCTGCCCATCCCGGTGCGCCAAATACGGCCGCTACAACTGCGCCCGCCACGACAAGCCCGACCGCAGCGCCGTCACCGCTGGTCGCGCCGCAGACCAAGCTGCCCCAGGCCAACACACTGCCGGTTCCCGGCGCCCATGGTGGTCCGCCGGCGCCGCCGGCCGGGGCAGGGCCCCTGCCGGGCGGCAGGCCCGCACCAACGGCGACAGCGCCCGGAGCGACGCCGCCCGCTCATCCGGGGGCGCCGTCGGCTGCGGCTCCCGGCCAGCCTCCCAAGCCGCCGGTGGCACAAACGCCGCCGGGGGCCGGGCCTGCTGATCGTGCCAAGTCCGCAACCCGCGAGTCGCCCGGCACGCCTCCGGCCGCGGCCGGACGGCCGGTTGTTGCGCCGCCGCCCTCGGCTGCGCATGAGCCGATCCGGCCGCAGAATCGGCCATCGGCCGCTCCGCCCCAGGCAGCGAGACCCGTTGCACCGCCGCCGCGGCCCCAGGCAGTGGCGCGGCCCACGCCGCCGCCTCCGCATGTATCTGCGCCACCGCCTCCGCCGCGTGTATCCGCGCCGCCGCCCCGGGTGGCTGCGCCTCCGCCGCCACGGATGGCTGCACCTCCGCCGCCGCGACCCGCTCCGCCGCCAGTCGCCGCGGCCCGTCCGGCGCCGCCACCGCCTGTTGCCCGGCCGGCTCCTCCACCGCCGGTGGCCCGTCCGGCTCCACCACCGCCGCCACCACGGGTGGCCGTGGCCCCGCCGCCGCGTCCGGCGGCACCTCCGCCACGCCCGGCGCCCCCGCCGCCCGCCGCAAAGAAGTGCCCGCCCAACCAGCCGAGGTGCTAGATGGCAGGGCGGTATTGATGGAGTAGGGGTCTTTCGCGGGCGAAAACCGCCCAGATCAGGCCCTTATTTCCTTGCTTCTGGCCGAAATTGCGCTATAGAGCGCGCCATCTCACACGGAAACATGGCTCACAAGGCCGTCCGGTGGCAACCGGGGCGAGAACGCTCCGTTTTGCTCACACGTTTCCGGAGGAACCAACCGGAGAATTAGAACGATGGCACTACCCGATTTCACCATGCGTCAGCTTTTGGAAGCTGGCGTGCACTTTGGTCACCAGTCTCACCGCTGGAATCCGAAAATGGCTCCGTTCATTTTCGGCACCCGCAACAACATCCACATCGTCGACCTCGCCCAGACCGTGCCGATGCTGCATCAGGCCCTTCAGGCCGTCAGCGACACGGTGGCCAAGGGCGGCCGCATCCTGTTCGTCGGCACCAAGCGCCAGGCGCAGGACGGCGTTGCCGATGCTGCCAAGCGCTGCGCGCAGTATTTCGTCAATTCGCGCTGGCTCGGCGGCACGCTGACCAACTGGAAGACGATCTCGGCCTCGATCAAGCGCCTTCGTCACCTCGACGACGTGCTCTCGGGCGGCGAAGCCAATTCCTACACGAAGAAGGAGCGCCTGACGCTTCAGCGCGAGCGCGACAAGCTCGATCGCTCGCTCGGCGGCATCAAGGACATGGGCGGTCTGCCCGACCTGATCTTCGTGATCGACACCAACAAGGAAGACATCGCGATCCAGGAGGCCCAGCGCCTCAACATCCCGGTCGCCGCGATCGTCGACACCAATTCGGACCCGAAGGGCATCACCTATGTGGTGCCGGGCAATGACGACGCCGGCCGCGCCATTTCGCTGTACTGCGATCTGATTGCGCGTGCGGCGATCGACGGCATCTCGCGCGCCCAGGGCGATTCGGGCATCGACATCGGTGCCTCGGTTCGTCCGGTCGCCGAAGAGCTGCCGGCGGCGTCCTCGAGCGGCTTCCAGGGCCTCGCTGGTCCCCGCGGCACCGCCGACGACCTCAAGAAGCTCCCGGGCGTGTCGGGCGCGATCGAGAAGAAGTTCAACGACCTCGGCATCTTCCATTACTGGCAGCTCGCCGAGCTCGACCACGACACCGCGCACACGATCGGCGAAGAAGTGGGTCTGCCGAGCCGCGCGGATGCCTGGGTGGCCAAGGCCAAGGCGCTGACCGCGGAAGCGGAATAGTCAAAAAGAGCGATGGGTTGGCCGGATAGGATCCGGCCACCATTTCAGTTGACGCGAATCCCTGAGATGGACCGCGGCGGGGCGATTGGGTGCCACGCCGCGGCAAACCGGCAGGCACAAAGGATTTTCAACGATGGCAACGATCACAGCTGCGATGGTCAAGGATCTGCGCGAGTCGACCGGCGCAGGCATGATGGACTGCAAGGCCGCGCTCACCGAAAACGACGGCAACATGGAAGCGGCGCAGGACTGGCTGCGCAAGAAGGGCCTGTCGAAGGCCGCCAAGAAGTCGGGCCGCGTCGCGGCCGAGGGCCTGATCGGCGCGCTCACCAAGGGCACCAAGGGCGTCGTGGTCGAGGTCAACTCCGAGACCGACTTCGTCGCGCGCAACGGCCAGTTCCAGGGTCTGGTCAAGATGATCGCCCAGGTCGCCTTCGACGCCGGCGCCGATGTCGAGAAGATCAAGGCCGCCAAGGTCGGCGACGTCACGATCGAAGCCGCCATCAATGATGCGATCGCCACCATCGGCGAGAACATGACGCTGCGCCGTGCCGCTTCGCTCGAAGTGAAACAGGGCGTGGTGTCGCACTACGTCCATGGTGCCGTCATCGACGGCGCCGGCAAGATGGGCGTGATCGTCGCGCTGGAATCGCCGGGCAAGGCCGACGAACTCGCCGCCCTCGGCCGCCAGATCGCGATGCATGTCGCGGCCGCCAACCCGCTGGCGCTCGATCCGTCCGGCCTCGATCCGGCCGTGGTCAAGCGCGAGAAGGACGTGCTCGCCGACAAGTACCGTCAGCAGGGCAAGCCGGAGAACGTGATCGAGAAGATCGTCGAGTCCGGCCTGAAGACCTACTACAAGGAAGTCTGCCTGCTCGACCAGGCCTTCATCCACGACACCGGCAAGTCGGTGGCGCAGGCGGTGAAGGAAGCCGAGGGCAAGGTCGGCGGCGCAGTGAAGATCGCCGGCTTTGTGCGCTATGCTCTCGGTGAGGGAATCGAGAAGCAGGAAAGCGACTTCGCAGCCGAGGTCGCGGCGGCCAGCGGCAAGAAGTAAGCGCCGGAACGTTCCTTCCGGCGTGCCGCCGGAAGCGGCGCCCGGACAAGGAAAGTGCTCATGACTGATCCGGTCTATCGTCGCGTCGTGATCAAGCTGTCCGGCGAATATCTCGCGGGACAGCAGGGGTTTGGCATCGATCAGCCGACCGTCGACCGGGTTGCGGACGATCTGATCGCCGCCCGCAAGCTCGGCACCGAGGTTGCGGTCGTGATCGGCGGCGGCAACATGGTCCGCGGCGTCGAGGTCTCCTCCCGGGGGGTGTCGCGCACCACCGGCGACACCATGGGCATGCTCGCCACCATGATGAACTGCCTCGCGCTGGAAGCGGCGATCGAGCGCAAGGGCACGCCGGCACGCACGCTCTCGGCCTTCGTCATGCCCGAGATTTCCGAGCTGTTCACCCGCACTGCAGCGCACAAATACCTCGCCGAAGGCCGGATCGTGCTGCTCGGCGGCGGAACCGGCAATCCGTTCTTCACCACCGATACGACCGCGGTGCTGCGCGCCGCCGAAATCGGCGCGGAGGCGGTCCTGAAGGCGACCAATGTCGATGGCGTCTACTCGGCCGACCCGAAGAAGGATCCGACGGCCACGCGGTTCGACCGGCTGACGCATTCGCAGGCGATCGCTGGCGGCTACAAGGTGATGGATGCGACCGCCTTCGCGCTTGCCCGCGAGACGTCGCTGCCTATCATCGTGTTCTCGATCGCGGAACCGGGCTCGATCGGTGCGATTCTGCGTGGCGTCGGCCACGGAACCATCGTCGCCGGCTGACGGCTCAGCTGCCGCGCCCTCAAGAGAAGGGGGCGGTGAGGTCGCCGGGATTTTGAAGGAGAAACGTGATGCCCACGGGTAATTTCGACCTCAACGAAGTGAAGCGCCGCATGCAGGGCGCCGTCGCCTCGCTCAAGCACGAGCTTGGCGGCCTGCGCACGGGGCGCGCCTCCGCCTCGATGCTCGATCCCGTGCAGGTCGACGCTTATGGCAGCCACATGCCGCTGAACCAGCTCGCCACCGTCAGCGTGCCCGAGCCGCGCCTGATCTCGGTGCAGGTCTGGGACAAGTCGATGGTCAAGGCGGTGGAGAAGGCGATCGTCGATTCCAATCTCGGCCTGTCGCCCGCGACCGAAGGCCAGGTGCTGCGCCTGCGCATCCCCGAGCTCAACGAGGAGCGCCGCAAGGAGCTGGTCAAGGTGGCGCACAAATACGCGGAAGCCGCCAAGGTCGCGGCGCGCCACGTTCGCCGCGACGGCCTCGACGTCCTGAAGAAGCTCGAGAAGAATCACGAAATGTCGGAGGACGACCAGAAGCGTCACGCCGACGAGGTACAGAAGGCGACCGACGGCACCATCGCCGAGATCGACCAGCTGCTGGCCGCCAAGGAAAAAGAAATCCTGACCGTCTAAGGCTACCCTCATGTCCAACGCCGCCGCGCCCGCAACGGAAGGACCCGACCGGTCCGAGGCGCCCGCGCATGTTGCCATCATCATGGATGGCAACGGGCGTTGGGCGGCCGCGCGCGGCCTGCCGCGTGCGGAGGGGCATCGCCGCGGCGTCGAGGCCCTGCGCCGCGTGGTGCGCGCCTCGCACGAACTCGGCATCCGCTATCTCACCATCTTCTCCTTCTCATCGGAGAACTGGTCGCGTCCGGCGAGCGAGATCGGCGATCTCTTCGGTCTGCTCCGCCGCTTCATCCGCAACGATCTGGCGAGCCTGCATCGCGACGGCGTCAAGGTCCGCATCATCGGCGAGCGGGACGGGCTCGAAAGCGATATCTGTTCGCTGCTCAACGAGGCCGAGGAATTGACGCGCGACAACACGCGCCTCACGCTCGTCGTCGCCTTCAACTACGGCTCGCGGCAGGAGATCGCGAAGGCGGCGCAGAAGCTGGCGCGCGAGGTTGCCGAAGGTAAGCGAGATCCCGCCACGATCGATGCCGAGACGCTCGGCGCGCATCTCGATGCGCCCGACATTCCCGATCCCGACCTCATCATCCGCACCAGCGGCGAGCAGCGCCTCTCGAATTTCCTGATGTGGCAGGCCGCCTATAGCGAGCTCGTCTTCGTGCCGATCCACTGGCCCGATTTCGACAAGACGGCGCTCGAAAGCGCGATCGCCGAATTTGCCAGGCGCGAGCGCCGTTTCGGCGGCCTGGTCGCGAAAACCGCCTCGTGAGCGAACCCGACGCCGCATCGGCAGGCGCAAAGCCTGCCCCGAGCAATCTGGTGATGCGGGTCCTCGCAGCGCTGGTGCTGGCGCCGCTGGCCATTGCGATCGCTTATGCCGGCGGCTGGCTGTGGGCGCTTCTCGTCACGCTGGTGTCGATCGGGCTGTTCACGGAATGGCTGATGGTGGTGGGCGCGGGATCGGCAGCGTTGACCGGGGCAGGGACGGTCGTCATCGCCATGATGGGAGCCGCCGTCGCTTTTGGCGCGCTCAAGACCGCCGTCATCACCGGCCTCATCGGTGGCGCGATCGTGACGCTGATCGCGCGGGGCAAGTTCTTGTGGGCGGCCACCGGCTTCGCCTATGCATCGGCGGCGCTGCTGGCCTCGATCCTGGTGCGCAAGGATCTCGTCAACGGTTTCTCCGCACTGATGTTCGTCCTGCTGGTGGTCTGGGCGACCGATATCGGCGGCTATTTCGCCGGCCGCGGCATTGGCGGGCCGAAGCTGTGGCCGCGCGTGAGCCCGAAGAAGACCTGGGCCGGCGCCCTCGGCGGCTTTGCCGCGAGCCTTGCGGTCGCCGCCGGCTTTGCGGCTTTTGGGGTCGGCAAGGCGGTCCCGCTGCTGCTCGTCAGCGCCGTGCTCTCGGTGGTGTCGCAGCTCGGCGACCTGTTCGAATCCGCGGTGAAGCGGCGGTTCGGAGTCAAGGATTCCAGTCACTTAATTCCCGGCCATGGCGGACTTATGGACCGCCTGGACGGCTTTGTTGCCGCCATCCTGGCGGCCTGGTTTATCGGCTTTCTCCGTCACGGTGCGCATAGCGCCGGAAGCGGTCTTATGGTTTGGTGAGGATATGAGCGCCGTTCCCTTGCGTAATAACAGGCTTGCTGCGTCCGACATTCGCAGCGTCACAGTCCTCGGTGCCACCGGCTCGATCGGCGACAGCACGATGGATCTGCTGCGCGCCTCTCCCGAGCGCTACCGCGTCGAGGCCTTGACGGCGAACGGCAATGTCGAAGCGCTGGCCAAGCTCGCGAAGGAATTTTCCGCGCGCTACGTCGCGATCGCCGACACCTCCAAGCTCGGCGAGCTCAAGGCTCTACTTGCGGGAACGAGCACCGAATGCGGCGCCGGCGAAAGCGCGGTGATCGAGGCTGGCGCCCGTCCCGCCGATTGGGTGATGGCGGCCGTCAGCGGCGCGGCCGGTCTGAAGCCGGCGCTGGCGGCGGTCGATCGCGGCGCGCATGTCGCGCTCGCCAACAAGGAATGCCTCGTCTGCGCCGGTGATTTCTTCATGCAGCGCGCGGCGAAAGCGGGCGCCTGCATCCTGCCGGCCGATTCCGAGCACAATGCGCTGTTCCAGGCACTCGCCTCGGGCAATCGCGACGAGCTCGTCCGCGTCATCATCACGGCCTCGGGCGGCCCGTTCCGAACCTGGAAGCCGGCCGACATCGAGCAGGCGACGCTCGAGCAGGCGCTGAAGCATCCGAACTGGAGCATGGGCCAGAAGATCACGATCGATTCCGCGTCGATGATGAACAAGGGCCTCGAAGTGATTGAGGCGTCCTATCTGTTCGCGCTCTCGTCCGACGAGATCGACGTGCTTGTGCATCCGCAGTCGATCATCCACGGCATGGTCGAATTCTCCGACCGCTCGGTGATGGCGCAGCTCGGTGCGCCCGACATGCGCACGCCGATTGCCCACTGCCTCGGCTGGCCCGATCGCATCAAGGGCCCGGCGGCCAAGCTGGACCTCGCCAAGATCGGTCAGCTCACCTTCGAGGCGCCCGACTTCGAGCGGTTCCCGGGACTACGGCTGGCCTACGATGCGCTCCGGACCGGGAAGGGGGCCACCACGGTCTACAATGCCGCTAATGAGGTCGCGGTCGCCGCCTTCATCGCCGGCAAGATCCGCTTCGGCGCCATTGCGCGGCTGGTCGAGGCGACCCTGGATGACTGGACCCGCGGCGGGAACCAGGCGCCCATGACGTCCGCCGACGATGCAATCTCTGTTGACCATGTTGCTCGAAATAGAGCTGCCGCCCTATTGCCTCAAATTGCCTTAAAGGCATCCTAGTTGGTTCGGGGCCAGGGCCTTGCGGCGCTGGGTGAGGGAAATCGATGATCGACTTTTTTGTCCATAGTTTCAATACGTTGAGCCATGGGCTCCTCGGCTACGCGGTTCCCTTCCTGTTTGTCCTGACCATCGTCGTGTTCTTCCACGAACTCGGCCATTTCCTGGTCGCGCGCTGGGCGGGCGTTCGGGTGTTGACCTTTTCGCTCGGTTTCGGACCCGAGCTGATCGGTTTCAACGACCGGCACGGCACCCGCTGGAAGATCTCGGCGATCCCGCTCGGCGGCTACGTCAAGTTCTTCGGTGACGAGAGCGAGGCCTCGACCCCCTCGGCCGAGACGCTCGCCGCCATGTCGCCCGAGGAGCGCGCCGGCAGCTTCCACCACAAGAAGGTCGGCCCGCGCGCGGCCATCGTCGCGGCCGGACCGATCGCCAATTTCATTCTGGGCGCGCTGATCTTCGCCGGCATGGCCCTGTACTACGGCAAGCCGAGCACGATCGCGCGCGTCGACGGCGTCGTCGCCGACGGCGCGGCGGCCGCGGCCGGTTTCAAGATCGGCGACGTCGTCGTTCAGATCGACGGCAAGCCGATTGAGAGCTTTGCCGACATGCAGCGAATCGTTGCGATGAACGCCGGTTCGGCGCTTGCGTTCCAGGTGAAGCGCGACGGGGCCATCGTGTCGCTGACTGCGACCCCGGCGCTGCTCGAGCGCAAGGATCCGTTCGGGAACAGCCACCGTGTCGGCGTGCTCGGCGTCGAGCACAAGTCGCAGGCCGGCGAGGCCTCGACCGCACCCGTCGGTGTCGGTGAGGCGTTCAAGATCGGCGTGGAACAGGTCTGGTTCATCATCACCAGCACCTTCAAGTTCCTGGGCTCGCTGTTTGTCGGGCACGGTAACCCGAACGAGGTCAGTGGCGTCCTTGGCATCGCGAAGATGTCGGGGCAGGCGGCCAGTGCCGGGTTCCAGTTCGTGATCAATCTCTGCGCAGTGCTGTCGGTGTCGATCGGTCTGTTGAATCTGTTCCCGATCCCGCTGCTCGATGGCGGTCACCTTATGTTCTATGCGGCCGAAGTGGTCCGCGGCCGGCCCCTGTCCGAGCGGACTCAGGAGATGGGGTTCCGAATCGGGCTGGGTTTGGTGCTGATGTTGATGGTGTTTGCGACCTACAACGACATCCTGCGGATGGCAGCTTCCTGATAGGGGCTTTTTTGTGGCGTTGCTGTTGAGCAACGTCCTGGAATGAAATTGAAATTACGGCGCTTTCGGCCGTTTGCGGCGTCGGCGAAATTGGCTACAAGCGGCCAGAACTTGGGGAATCTCCAGACCGGCGTTGGGGTGGGTCTGGCACGGAATGATAAGGGCGCGTTGCGCATGAAGTTTGGACTGCGACTCCGGGGGGGCTTGCTCGCAACCCTGATCATGTTCGGCGCGCCGGTGGTTGCCCCGGTCGGGGCTGTTTTTGTGTCTTCGTCTGCGCTTGCTCAGACCGTCCAGTCGATTTCCGTCGAAGGAAATCGCCGCGTCGAGGTGGAGACGATCCGCTCCTATTTCAAGCCGGGTCCGGGCGGCCGCCTGGATCAAGGCGCCATCGATGACGGCCTCAAGGCGCTGATCGAGACCGGCCTGTTCCAGGACGTCAGGATCAACCGTGGCCCCGGCGGCCAGATCATCGTCTCCGTAGTGGAAAACCCGGTGATCGGGCGCATCGCCTTCGAGGGCAACAAGAAGATCAAGGACGAGCAGCTCACCACCGAGATCCAGTCCAAGGCGCGCGGAACCTTCTCCCGCGCCATGGTGCAGTCCGACACGCTGCGAATCGCCGAAATCTACCGCCGCTCCGGTCGCTACGACGTGCGCGTCACGCCCGAAATCATCGAGCAGCCGAACAACCGCGTCGATCTCATCTTCACGATCGTGGAAGGCTCCAAGACCGGCGTGAAGTCGATCGAGTTCGTCGGCAACGTCGCGTTCTCGTCCTACCGCCTGCGGGACGTCATCAAGACGCGCGAATCGAACCTTCTCAGCTTCCTTGCCAGCGGCGACATCTACGACCCTGATCGTGTCGAGGCCGACCGCGACCTGCTCCGCCGCTTCTATCTCAAGAACGGTTTCGCCGACGTCCAGGTCGTGGCCGCGCTCACCGAATACGATCCGGAGAAGAAGGGCTTCAACGTCACCTTCAAGATCGAGGAAGGCTCGCAGTATCGCGTCGGCGCGGTCGACTTCCGCTCCAGCATTCCGAACTTCGATCCGTCTTCGATGCGGGCCTATTCGCGCGTCGGTGTCGGCTCGCTCTACAACGTCGAATCGGTCGAGAAGTCGGTCGAGGAGATGCAGATCGAAGCCTCGCGCCGCGGCTATGCCTTCGCCGTGGTCCGTCCCGGCGGCGACCGCAATTTCGAGGCGCACACGGTGTCCGTCGTGTTCAACATCGACGAGGGCCCGCGCACCTATATCGAGCGCATCAACCTGCGCGGCAACACCCGCACGCGTGATTACGTCATCCGCCGCGAGTTCGACATCTCGGAAGGAGATGCCTACAACCGCGCGCTGGTCGATCGCGCCGAGCGGCGCCTGAAGAACCTCGACTATTTCAAGAGCGTCAAGATCACGACGGAGCCCGGCTCGTCGAGCGACCGCGTCATCCTGATCGTCGACATGGAAGAGAAATCGACCGGCGACTTCTCGATCTCGGGCGGTTACTCCACGACCGACGGCGCGCTCGCCGAGGTCTCGGTCTCCGAGCGCAACCTGCTTGGCCGCGGCCTGTTCGCCAAGGCGTCGGTGACCTACGGCCAGTACGCGCGCGGCTATTCGCTGTCGTTCGTCGAGCCGTACCTGCTCGACTACCGCGTCGCGCTCGGCCTCGACCTCTATCAGCGCCAGCAGCTGTCCAACAGCTACATCTCCTACGGCACCAAGACGCTCGGCTTCTCGCCGCGGCTCGGCTTCTCCCTGCGTGAAGACCTGGCGCTGCAGCTGCGCTACTCGATCTACCAGCAGGAAATCTCGCTGCCGTATTACCTGGCGAACTGTAACAACATCCCTGGTCCGGGCTTCAACCCGAGCCCGGCTTTCGCCGCGTCGCAGACGCCGCCGATTGACCTGAGCTCGACCAACGGCCTCGGCTGCTACAGCGACGGCGAAGCCTCGCTGCCGGTCCGCAAGGAGCTTGCCGGCGGCAAGACCCTGACCTCGGCGCTCGGCTACACGCTGACCTACAACACGCTGGACAACAACAAGAACCCCACCGACGGTCTGCTCGTCGACTTCCGCCAGGACTTCGCCGGCGTCGGCGGCGACGTCTCCTACCTGAAGTCGGTGATCGACGCGAAGTACTACACCCCGCTGGTGTCCGATATCGTCGGCCTCGTGCACGTGCAGAGCGGCATCCTGAACAAGATCGGCAGCAACGATCTGCGCATGCTCGATCACTTCCAGATGGGCCCGAACCTCGTCCGCGGCTTCGCTCCGAACGGCATCGGCCCGCGCGACATCAACCCGTTCGACACGCAGGACGCGCTTGGCGGCACCAAGTACTGGGGCGCTTCGTTCGAATTGCAGATGCCGTTCTGGTTCCTGCCGAAGGAAGTGGGTCTGAAGGGCGCGGTCTATGCCGATGCCGGCGGTCTGTATGACTACAAGGGACCGACGACGTGGAGCGTGACCGGCGAAACGACCACGCCAGCCAACTCGAACTGCATCCCCTCGACCACCAATCCGGTGACTGCGGGAACCTGTACCGGCCTGATCTATGACGACAGCAAGGTGATCCGCTCGTCGGTCGGTGTCGGCCTGATCTGGCAGTCGCCGTTCGGTCCGCTGCGCTTCGACTACGCCGTGCCGCTCAGCAAGGGCAAGTACGACCGTACCCAGGAGTTCCGGTTCGGCGGCGGCACCACCTTCTAATTCGAACAGCACTGCATGATCCGGTCCCTCAGTTTTCCTGGGGGACCGATCTCTAAAAAGATCGTGCTCAATCCATGAGATAAGGCATGATGCGGCCAGACCGCTTCATGCCGAAGCCGGACCGCGACGGGGTGGAATGGCGCAGCCGACCTTCTTCACAAAGCCGCCAGCCACAGCGCTGGCCGACATTGCCACGCTGACCAAGGCGCAACTGGTCGACCCCGAGAGGGGCGGCCACGTCATCACGGGCCTGGCTTCGCTCGACGAAGCCGGCCCGATGCATCTGGCATTCTTCGACAACCTCAAATACGCCAATCAGCTCAGGGCAACCAAGGCGGGGGCCTGTCTGGTCAGTCCGCGCTTCGAGGCCGAGGTGCCGGCGCATGTGGCCGTGCTGCGGGTGGCGCAGCCCTTCCGCGCCTTCGTCAGGATCGCACGGGAGTGGCACGGCGACGCGCTGAGGCCGCAATCCTGGGTCGGCAATGACCGCATCGCGCCGTCGGCCATCATCGACCCCACGGCTCGGCTCGAGGACGGCGTGATCGTCGATCCCCTGGCGGTGATCGGTGCCGATGTCGAGATCGGCAGCGGCACCGTGGTCGGCGTCGGCGCCGTGATCGGCCCCGGCGTCAAGATCGGCCGCGACTGCAATGTCGGCGCCCGTACCGCGATCCAGTGCGCCCTGATCGGCAACAACGTCCTGATCCATCCGGGCTGCTCGATCGGCCAGGACGGTTACGGCTTCATCTTCTTCGGCCCCGAAGGCCATCTGAAGGTGCCGCAGACCGGGCGCGTGCTGATCCAGAACGACGTCGAGGTCGGCGCCAATACCACGATCGACCGCGGGTCTTTGCGGGATACGGTCATCGGCGAGGGGACCAAAATCGACAATCAGGTCCAGATCGGCCACAATGTGACGATCGGCCGGCACTGCCTGCTGGCGGCCCAGATCGGCCTCGCGGGCAGCCTGACTATCGGCGACAACGTGGCGCTCGGAGCGAAGGTGGGCATCAACAATCACCTCAAGATCGGCGATGGAGCCCAGGTGACCGCGATGAGCGCGGTCAAGGACGACATTCCGCCGGGCGGCCGCTGGGGCGGGCATTTCGCCAAGCCGACCAAACAATGGTTCAAGGAGATCATCGCGGTGGAGCGCCTGGTACGCGACAGCAAGGCCGATCCGAAGGACGAGGGACGGGAATGACGGAGGAATCGCCTATCAAGTTCGAGCTGGTGGACATCAACGCGATCCTCCAGACGCTGCCGCACCGCTTTCCGATGTTGCTGATCGATCGCGTGATCAACATCCGCGCCGATTACAGCGGCATCGGCATCAAGAACGTCACCTTCAACGAGCCGGCCTTCCAGGGGCATTTCCCCGAGCGCCCGGTCTATCCCGGCGTCATGATGATCGAGGCGATGGCGCAGACGGCGGGCGTGATCGGCATCAAATCGGTCGAGGGCACCGAGAAGCCGCGCGCGGTGTATTTCCTCACCATCGACAAGTGCAAGTTCCGCAAGCCCGTGCTGCCCGGCGATACCATCGAGTATCACATGCGCTCGCTCGGCCGCCGCAAGACCATGTGGTGGTTTCACGGTGACGCCAAGGTCAACGGCCAGGTCGTTGCGGAGGCCGACGTCGGCGCCATGCTGACGGACTGAGGGACCAACTGCGCGAATGGATTCAAGCGTGGCAGTCGTAGCGGCTACCGGCGGTTTCGCGCCTGATATTCTGGTTGAAGAACTGGCCCATCGACGGTGCGCCGAGGAGACGCTCGACCGTGTCGGCTGTCACGCCGCAATAGCGGTCATAGGCGCCGCCCGCCACGACGACGAGGTCCTGCCGCGCGCGATCGTAGCAGACCCGCTGGAGCACCGTGCTGCGGGTGATGTCGCGGCACTCGAATGTCCCGAGATCGACGCGGTGGCGCTCGCCGATCTCGACCGTTTCGGAGACAACAGGCGCAGCCGCGAGCTGTGCGAACAGAAGTGCCAGGGCCCTGACCATGTTAACTTCAAGCTCCACATGAACACGTTGAAGGGCCGGGACGCCGGCCTCATCCGGCACTTGAAACACGCCGAGATGATACGTCACTGGACAGATCGGGCATAGTCGCGCTAACCACCGGAAAAGCGAGCGACTTCAACACATAAGCAGACCTTTTTGATGAGCAGGATTGATCCCACCGCACGGGTCGCGGACGGCGCCGTGATCGGCGAGGGCACCGAGATCGGACCCTATTGCATCATCGGCCCGAATGTCGTGATAGGCGCGAACTGCAAGCTGATCGGGCACGTGCATGTCACGGCGCAGACCACCATTGGCGATGATTGCACCATCTATCCCTTTGCCTCGCTCGGCACGCCGCCGCAGTCGCTCAGCTATCGGGGCGAGCTGACGAAGCTCGAGATCGGCTCAGGCTGCACCATCCGCGAATCCGTGACCATGAACGCCGGTACCGTCGCCGGCGGCGGCATCACCACGGTCGGCGACCGCGGCTACTTCATGAATTGCAGCCATGTCGGCCACGACTGCCATGTCGGCAACGACGTGATCTTCGCAACCTCGGCCACGCTCGGCGGTCACGCCGAGATCGGCGACTTCGTCTTCATCGGCGGCCTATCCGCGGTGCACCAGTTCACCCGCATCGGGCCGCAGGTCATGGTCGGCGGCGTGTGCGGCGTGCGTGACGACATCATTCCGTTCGGCCTCGTCAACGGCCAGTATGCGGTGCTCGAGGGCCTCAACATCATCGGCATGAAGCGTCGCAAGTTCACCAAGCAACGGCTCGCGACGGTGCGCGGCTTCTATCAGAAGCTTTTTCACGGGCCCGGAACGTTCGCCGAGCGGCTCGAGGCGGCGCGGCCGCTCGCGGGGGAAGATCCGGCCATAGCCGAAATCCTCGACTTCATCGGCAAGGGCAAGCGCCCGCTCTGTCTTCCCGCCATCGAAAAGTGAAGCTGCGATGGCCGCGGACATGACATCGGCGGCTTCGGAGATTTCATCGCCGGTCGGCGTGGTCGCGGGCGGCGGCGCGATGCCATTCGCGGTGGCCGAGTCGCTCGCTGCGCGCGGCATCACGCCGGTGCTGTTTCCGCTGCGCGGAGCCTGCGATCCGGCGCGGGTAGAGAAATTCCGCCATCGCTGGATATCGGTCGGCCAGCTCGGTCGCGCCATGCGGCTGTTCCGCGAGGAAGGCTGCCGCGACCTGATCTTCATCGGCACCCTGGTGCGGCCTTCGTTGTCCGAGATCCGGTTCGACATCAAGACGCTGCGCCTGCTCGGCAACGTCATCCGCGCCTTTCGCGGCGGCGATGATCATCTTCTCTCCGGCGTCGGCCGCCTCCTGGAGCAGGACGGCTTTCGCATGGTCGGCATCAAGGATGTCGCGCCAGACCTGCTGATGCCCGAAGGCTGCATCAGTCGTGCCTGGCCGAATGACAATGCCAAGGTCGATATCGAGCGCGGGCGCGCGGTGCTGACCGCGCTCGGCCCGTTCGACATCGGCCAGGCTGCCGTCGTGATCGACGGCCATGTGGTGGCGGTAGAGGACATCGAGGGCACCGACGCGCTGCTCGCGCGCGTCGCGCGCCTGCGCGAGGAGGGCCGCATCCGCGCCGCCACCGGCCGCGGCGTGCTGGTGAAGGCGCCGAAGAGCGGCCAGGATCTGCGCTTCGACCTGCCGACGATCGGCCCGCGCACCATCGAGGGGGTCGCCAAGGCCGGCCTTGCCGGCATCGCCGTCATCGCCGGCAACACGATTGCCGCAGAGCCGCAGGCGATGATCGCGCTTGCGGACGCCAAATATCTCTTCGTGATCGGCCTGCCCAAATGATGCAGACCCGCGATCCCAAGCGAAAGATTTTTCTGATCGCCACGGAGGAATCCGGCGACCGTCTCGGCTCGGCCCTGATGAAGGTGCTGCGCCAGCGCCTCGGCGATGGCGTGCAGTTCGAGGGAGTCGGCGGCCGCACCATGGCGCGCGAAGGGCTGGAGACGCTGTTTCCGATCGAGGAGCTGTCGATCGTCGGTTTCGCTGCGGTGGCGCAGCAATTGCCGAAGATCCTGCGGCTGATCCGCCAGACCGTGGACGCCGTGACCGAGGCCGCGCCGGACGCGCTCGTCATCATCGACAGCCCGGACTTCACCCATCGCGTCGCACGTCGCGTGCGCGCGAAGAATCCTGCGATCCCGGTCGTCGACTACGTTTCGCCGCAGCTCTGGGCCTGGCGGCCCGGACGGGCGCGGACCATGCTCGGCTATGTCGATCATGTGCTCGGCCTGTTGCCGTTCGAGCCGGAGGAATACCGCAAGCTCGGCGGGCCGCCCTGCAGCTATGTCGGCCATCCCCTGATCGAGCAATTGTCCTCGCTGCGGCCGAATGTGGAGGAGCAGAAGCGCCGCAATAGTGAGCCGCCGGTGCTGCTGGTGCTGCCGGGCAGCCGCCGCAGTGAGATCCGGCATCATCTCGAGGTGTTTGGCGCGGCGCTCGGCCGGTTGCAGGGGCAGGGGTGCGCCTTCGAGCTGATGCTGCCGACCATGCCGCATCTCGAGGCCAACGTGCGCGAAGGCATTGCGAGCTGGCCGGTGAAGCCGCAAATCGTGATCGGCGAGGCCGAGAGGCGCGCCGCCTTCCGGATCGCGCATGCCGCGCTGGCGAAGTCCGGCACGGTGACGCTCGAGCTCGCGCTGTCAGGCATTCCGATGGTGACGGCCTATCGTGTCGGCGCGATCGAGGCCTTCATCCTGCGCCGTGCGATCCGCGTCTCCTCGGTGATCCTCGCCAATCTCGTGATCGGCGAGGATGTGATTCCGGAGTATTTGCAGGAAGACTGCACGCCGGAAAAGCTCGCGCGGGCGCTGTCGGAGGTGCTGACCGACACGCCGCTGCGCAGGCGGCAGGTCGAAGCCTTGGCCCGGCTCGATCAGATCATGTCGACAGGTAATAAGTCGCCAAGTGTGCTCGCCGCCGATGTCGTGCTCGCGACGATGCGGAAGGCGCGACGGTAGACGACGGTCTTGTAGGGTGGGCAAAGCGCAGCGTGCCCACCCTACGACACTGCCCTAGGCCAAGCCGCCGTCGACCCGAAAACACTGACTGGTGATGCGTTGGCTTTCGTCGGATGCGAGGTACAGCGCCATATTGGCGATGTCCTCGGGCGTCACCGCATCGGGAATGGCCTGGCGGGTGCGAAACTCTGCGATGACCCGTTCGTCCGGATACCACAGCCGGCGCTGGCGTTCGGTGATCACCATGCCCGGCGCGATCGCGTTGACGCGGATGCGGTCGGGGCCGACGGACCGCGCCAGCGAGTTGGTGAAGCCCACGATGGCGGCCTTCGCCGCGGCATAGACCGGCAGCGCCGGGGCGCCGCGCATCCAGGCGATCGACGACATGTTGATGATCGAGCCGCCGCCGCGCGCCTGCATCTGCGGCACCACGGCTTGTGCGGCAAAGAAGACGTGCTTCAGATTGACGCCGATCATCCGGTCGAACTCGGCGGGCGTAATCTCCGCGAGCACCTGGCGCTGGTCGTTGGCGGCGTTGTTGACCAGCACCGCGGCGTCGCCGAGCTTCCGTTGGACCTCTGCCATCGCGGCGCGCAGAGCGTCGATGTCGAGGAGGTCGCAAGGTACGAACAGTGGCGCCGTGTCGGACACCGCGGCCACCTCCTTCACCAGCGCGCCGCCTGCGGCTTCGTCGACATCGAGGAACGCGACGCGGGCGCCTTGGCCTGCGAAGGCGCGTACGAAGGCGGCACCGATGCCGCTGGCGCCACCGGTGATCAGCACCACGCGGTTGGTGAGGCCGGCATAGTTCGTCTTTGTCATGCGATCAGTCGCTCCGTCTCGGGGTCGAACAGGCAAAGGCGGCGGGTGTCGAGCGCAAAGGGGGCAGAGGTGCCCGGCGCGGGCCGGACGTCCGGCGAGATGCGCGCCTGGGCGGACTCGCCGCCAAGCCGCAGCAGGACGATGGTCTCGGCCCCGGTGGGCTCGACCATCTCGACCGGCGCGGTGACGACGACCGGCGCGCCGGACGTGCCGGAGAATGCGCGGTCGCCTTCGGCGATGCATTCCGGCCTGATCCCAAGCACCACCTCGCGGCCGACATAAGATGCGGCGGCATCGTAGCCCTGCAGATGCAGCCGCACCTCGTCGGAGCGCCCGGCGCCGATCACGACCACCGGCCCGCTACCATCTGCCTCGAGCCGAGCCGGCATCGTGTTCATCGGCGGCGAGCCCATGAAGCGGGCGACGAACAGATTGGCGGGATAGCGGTACACGGTGTCGGGATCGGCAAACTGCTGCACCACGCCGCGGTGCATCACGGCGATCCGCGTCGCCATCGTCATGGCCTCGATCTGGTCGTGGGTGACGTAGACGATGGTGGCGCCGATGCGCTGATGCAGGCGCTTGATCTCCATCCGCATCTCGACGCGCAGCTTGGCGTCGAGATTGGAGAGCGGCTCGTCGAACAGGAAGAGCAGGGGATTGCGCACCAGCGCCCGGCCCATCGCCACGCGCTGACGCTGGCCGCCTGAGAGCTGCGACGGCTTGCGGCCGAGCAGCGGCTCGATCTGGAGCAGCCGGGCGACGTTCGCAAGCGCCTTCTCCTGCTCCGCCTTGGCGACGCGTCGGCATTCCATGCCGAAGGTGATGTTCTGGCGCACCGTCATGGAGGGATAGAGCGCATAGGACTGGAACACCATGGCGATGTCGCGGTCCTTGGGCGGGACATCGTTGACGACGCGCCCGCCGATCTCGATCGTGCCGTCGCTGGGACGATCGAGCCCGGCGACGATGTTGAGCAGCGTGGACTTGCCGCAGCCGGAGGGCCCGACCAGCACGGTGAACTCGCCGCTCTCGATGTCGAGATCGATGCCCTTCAGCACCTCCAGATTGGCGTAGCGCTTCGACAGGGCGCGAATGCTCAGTGCTGCCATGATGGCCTCATCATTTCACGGCCCCGGCGGTGAGGCCTCGCACGAAGTACCGGCCGCCGAGGAGATAGATCAACAATGTGGGCAGCGCCGCGATGATCACCGCAGCGCTCTGCACGCCATGCTGCGGGATGTCAGCGATTGCGGCAGACAGCGCGATGAGCGCAGCCGTGACGGGCTGCTGCTGGCCGGTCGTGAACGTCACGCCATAGAGGAACTCGTTCCAGATGTGCGTGAACTGCCAGATCACGGTGACGATCAGGATGGGAGCCGAGAGCGGCAGGATGATGCGCCAGAAAATGCGAAAGAACCCGGCGCCATCGATGCGCGCAGCCCTGATCAATTCATGTGGAATGGCGACATAGTAGTTCCGGCAGAACAGCGTGGTGAAGGAGAGCCCCTGGATGGTGTGGATCAGCACGAGGCCCGTCAGCGTGTTGATGAGGCCGATGTCCCGCAGCACGATGGTCCAGGGAAGCAGGCGCATCTGCTGGGGCAGGAACAGGCCGAGGGTCACGATACCGTAGATCCAGTTGTCGCCGCGAAAACGCCAGAGCGACACGGCGTATCCGGCAATCGCGCCGAGCAGCGTCGAGATGATCGTCGCGGGGATCGTGACGAGTGCGGAATTCAGCATGTAGGGCCGGATGCCGGCGCAGGTTTCGGCGACGCAGAAACCGCTCCAGGCCCTGGCATAGTTGCTCCAGGCCCATTGTTGCGGCCAGCCGATCATCGAGGCCTGCGCGATCTCTTCGTTGGTGCGGAGCGAGTTCAGGACGACGACAACCAGCGGCGCGAGATAGGCCGCCGCGATCAGCGAAACAACGAGATAGATCAGAAGCCGGCTCGGCGCGAAGGTTCGCTCACGCATGGGTGGCCCGCCGTCGTTGGACATACCGCCACGCCGCATAGGGCAGCAGCACCGCGAGAAGGATGAGCAGCATCAGCACCGCCGCCGCCGCGCCCCGGCCAAGTTGGCTGCGCTGGAACATGAGGTCGTAGACGACGAGGGCCGGCAGCTGGGTCGCGATCCCGGGCCCGCCATTGGTGAGGGCGCGGACGAGATCGAAGGCCGAGATCGCGAACTGCAGCTGGACGACGATGACGGTGATGGTGATCGGCCAGAGCGTCGGGAGGATGACGCGCCAGTAGGTCCGGACCGGTCCGGCGCCGTCGATCTGCGCGGCCTTGATGATGTCGGCATCGACGGACCGGAGGCCGGCAAGGAAGAGCGCCATGGCGAAGCCCGATGATTGCCAGATCGCAGCGATGACGATGGTCCAGATCGCCATGTCGCGGTCGACCAGCCAGTCGAAGCGGAAGGAGGTCCAGCCGAGATCGTGGACGAGCTTCTGGATCCCGATGCCGGGATTGAGCAGCCAGCTCCAGACTGTGCCGGTGACGACGAACGACACCGCCAGGGGGTAGAGGAAGATGGATCGCAGCACATTCTCGCCGCGAATGCGCTGATCGAGCAGGATCGCAAGCATGAGGCCTGTCACCAGGCTCAGCAGCACGAAGGCGCTGCCGAAGAGCAGCAAATTGTCGAAGGCGATCTGCCAGTTCCGTGACGCCAGGACCGCCGTGTAGTTGCGCATCCCCACCCAGCCCGTAACAGGGACGAGCGTGGATGGCGTGAAGGAAATCCAGATCGTCCACAGCGAAAACGAGATGAGATGCGCGGCGGACAACAGCAACGGCACCCAGATCATCAGATATTCGGGCAGCCGGCCGACCACGCCTGATAGCGCCGGCCGGCCCGTTGCTGGAGAGGCGATGTCGGTCAACGCGCGCCCTCGACGGCCTCGGCAAGGCGGGTGACTGCCTGCTCAGGCTTGATCGTCTTGTTCTTCACGTATTCGGTGAGCACGTCGATCATCGCGGCGGTCAGGCCGTTTTCCTGCGCCATGTTGTGGGCGAGGCTGAGGACGGCCTGATTGTTGGCGACGGCGTCCTTGAGCGCAGCTGCAGTTCGTCGTTGACCGTCCGACCAGCCCTCACCGGAGAGGTCGACATCGGTGCGCACGGGGATCGATCCCGTGATCTGCGAATACATGGTCTGGATCGCCGGATCCATGACGAGCTGGGCCATCAGTGTCTGTCCGGCCTGCAGATCTGGCTCCTTGCGCTGCCAGAAGATGAAGGCGTCGGCATTCAGCAGGAACACCGGCTTGCCGTTGTCGCTGGGGCCCGGCACGATGATGAAATCGTCGAACTTGAAACCGGCGTTGCGCAGCACGCCCTGCGCCCAGCCGCCCTGGATCATCATGCCCATCTCGCCGTCGATGAAACGCTTCAAATTGGTGGCATAGGGCTGGGCGCCGACATTGGGGTCCATCCATTCGGAGATCCTGCGGACCTGTACGAAGGCGGCTTTGATCTCGGGCCCTTCCAGGGCCTTCTTGTCGAGATTCATGATGGCCGCGCGGTAGGCTGCGGGACTGATGCCGGCCAGCGAGGCCTCGAATTTCTGTCCGTCGTCGGGGCGTGTGCCGCCATTGGCGATGGGATAGGTGATCCCGCCCGATTTCATCTTCTCGGCGAGATCGTTGAAGTCGGCCCAGGTGACGGGGATCTTGTCGGTCTTGGCCTTGTCCATCGCGCGTTTGGACAGGAACAGCATGTTGGTGCTGTAGATCTGCAAGGGCAGCGCAATCCACTTTCCGCCCGGCTTGTGCAATTTTGCAAGGTCGGGAGCGACGACCTTTTCGTAACCGGCGGCCGCGACGATGGCGTCGAGATCGACGGTCGGGGCAATCTTCGACCAGGCCGCGATTTCCGGGCCCTTGAGCTGCGAACAGGCCGGCGGATCGCCGGCGATGATCTGGGCACGCAGCTTGTTCATCATCTCGGTGGTGAAGCCGGGGACGGGCGAGTGCTGCCAGACTCCGCCCTTTTCCTCGAATTTCTTGCCGAGCGCCGTGATCGCCGCTCCGTCGCTGCCCGCGGACCATTGCGAGATCGCGGTCAGGCGCGGCTTGACCGCGCTTTGGGCGCGGGCAAATGACGGCAGCGCGAGCGCGGCAACGGATCCAGCGAGCAGACGACGCCTTGTTGTTGTGATCGGCATGGCAGTTCCTCCCGGTGTGAACTTTCGTGGCGCGTGCAGACTGCGCGGCTCAGGGCATGTCAGGCGGCCTCCGTCGATGCGGCGGGCATGCCGCCGCTTCTGGCGAGGCAGAAGGCGGCGAAGGCGAGTGCGGCCTGCGGATCGTTGCCGGTCGAGGGCGGCACGAAGGCGAGGGACACTTGCGCCAATTTGCGACCGCCCAGCAGGCAGGCGTCGATCCCCTCGACCACAGCCTTGCGGTCATCCTCGGCGAGCAGCGACGGCCAGCCGCTGATCGCGACCCCGCCGCAAGGCTTCACGTTCAGCGTGTTGCCGATCGCAAGGCCGAGCCGGAACAGCCGCCGGCGCAACTCCTGGCGAACGCGCGATGAGAGCGGGATCGCGTTAACCCATTCGTGGCCGAGCTGAAGCAACTCGGTTTCGGAAACGCCAAGAAGCTCAGCCAGGGCCTGCAGCGACGTGTAGGCCTCGACGCAGCCATGATGTCCGCAGCGGCAGCGCGGTCCATCCGGCCCGAACACCATGTGGCCGAGCTCGATCGGTTGCAGGGCGTCGGCTTCGGCCGGATCGTCCATCCAGGCGCCCGCGACGCCGTGGCTGACAAGGACGAACAGATGCGTGTCGCTGAAGGGATAGTTTTCCGTGCGACAGCGGTGAAAGGTGGCGTGCGCCACGACCGAATTGGTGAACTCGGCGGGCACGCCGGCAAACATGCCGTCGAGCATGTCGCGGATGCGTCCGACATCGCAGGGAATGATCGGATTGCCCGACACGCTGAGCCGGCCGAGGCCGGGAATGGAGACGCCGATCTGCGCGAGGGTGATGCGGCGGCGCCGCGTCCAGTCGCGCAGCAACGTCATCGCCTCGCGGAACACACGGCCGACGGATTCGATAGTCGGCGTTTTCGGCAGCGGTACACGCTCCGTGTAGTGCAGCTCGCCCGACAGGCTGCCAACACCGACACTGAGCCGCTGAGTGCTCAACTCGAAGGCGGCGAGGGCTACCGAGCCATCGAGTGCGACGAGCGCCGTGGGGCCGCCGACGTAAGGGGCAGGGCGCCGCACTTCCTCGATCAGACCTTCGGCCTTGAGGTCAAACAGGATGCGCGACAGGCTCGCTTCAGACAGACGAACGGCCTTGGCCAGCGGCGGGCGAAACGAGCCGCCCGACTGAAGCAGATGAGTCAAAATGGCAGCACGCGTCTGCCGCCGACTTCTCGGCTGCTCCGGCATTTCCATCCCTGTCGTCATTCTTACTTAGTGTAAGAATTTGCGCGCTGAGCGTTTCGACTGTCAAGCCTTTGCCGGCGCGATGCGGCGACTTGTTGTTGTGCGCGGCAGCAAGGTTGGAGAGAACGACGCCACTCAGGACAGACGCGCGACGTCGACGATGATCGGTTTGCGGTTGTCGGGATCGACCAGGACTGGCAACTCGACCCCAGTGGCGGTGCGGCGCTCGCGGTGGCTTGAGCTGCTGAATGACATGCGCGTGACCGCTTCCCAGGCGGCTCCGCCGTTCGGGTCGTTCACCGCGACGGCGATGTCCCACGTCCCGCCGGGTGCGCTGCTCGGTTGCACCTCATGCGCGCTCAAGACCTTCGCCGTCGCCGGAACCAGCCCGAGCGCGGCGCCGCCGCCGGCCAGCGCAATCTCCGTCTGCTGCGGCGTAAGCCCATTGATCAGCGCCGGCGAGGACGTAGCGTGTTCAACCTCGCGCCAGACGCGGGGAAACGGGCGGCGGCCGGGCGTGTCGGCCTGCTGCTCGCCACGCAAATGTACCGCCAGCTTTTCGGAGGCTTCCGGTCCGGTCGGTACCCGATCCCATTCGATCGTGAACCGCGTGGGATCAGCGAGGTCCACGGTCACTGGAAGCATCACACCAGGGCGCGGCCATTTCGCTTTGGGCACGTCATAGCCGCTATACTGCACGGCCGCCGCAGCGAGGCGTTCCGCGGTGATCACCCCGTCAATGTCGCATCTGGGATAAAGGACCATCTCGCCGGCCGCATCGGGGAACGGCGAACAGGCCACGACCTGCAACAATCCGTCCACCGGGTTCGTGATCCGCATCGGCTTGTCCTGCGCCTTGCTGCCTCTTCGGTAGCCTGCCAAACAAAAACGGCGCCATCGTGAGATGGCGCCGCATCGAAGGCCGCAGTGGCCGAAGACTTACTTGCGATCCTTGATCGGCACGTAATCGCGCTTGGTGACGCCGGTGTAGAGCTGACGCGGACGGCCGATCTTCTGCTGCGGGTCCTCGATCATCTCGCTCCACTGGCTGATCCAGCCGACGGTGCGGGCGACCGCGAACAGCACGGTGAACATCGAGACCGGGAAGCCCATCGCCTTCAGCGTGATGCCCGAATAGAAGTCGACGTTCGGGTAGAGCTTGCGGTCGATGAAGTACTGATCGCTGAGCGCGATCTTCTCGAGCTCCATCGCCACCTTCAGCATCGGATCGTCGCCATGGCCGGTCTCCTTGAGAACGGCATGACACATCTTCTGCATGATCTTGGCGCGCGGATCGTAGTTCTTGTAGACGCGATGACCGAAGCCCATCAGGCGGACTTCAGAATTCTTGTCCTTCACCTTGGCGATGAATTCGGGAATCTTGTCGACCGTGCCGATGTCGTAGAGCATGTTGAGCGCGGCTTCGTTGGCGCCGCCATGCGCGGGGCCCCAGAGGCAGGCGATGCCGGCCGCGATGCAGGCGAACGGGTTGGCACCCGAGGAGCCGGCGATGCGCACCGTCGAGGTCGAGGCGTTCTGCTCGTGGTCGGCGTGCAGGATGAAGATCTTCTCCAGCGCGTCGGCGAGAACCGGGCTGACCTTGTAGTCCTCGCAAGGCACTGCGAAGCACATGTTCAGGAAGTTCTCGGCAAAGCCGAGCGAGTTCTTGGGATACACGAAGGGCTGGCCGACGGTGTATTTGTAGGCCATTGCCGCCAGCGTCGGGATCTTCGCGATCATGCGCATGGAGGCGATCATGCGCTGCTTGGTATCGTTGATGTCGGTGGAGTCGTGATAGAACGCGGCGAGGGCGCCGACGGCCGCCACCATGATCGCCATCGGATGGGCGTCGCGGCGGAAGCCCTGGAAGAAGCGGGCCATCTGCTCGTGCACCATCGTGTGATGGGTCACGCGGTAATCGAAATCCCTCTTCTGCTCAGCGGTCGGCAGGTTCCCGTAGAGCAGGAGATAGCAGGTCTCCAGGAAGTCGCCGTGCTCGGCGAGCTGCTCGATCGGATAGCCGCGGTATTCCAGCACGCCGGCATCACCGTCGATATAGGTGATCTTGGACTGGCAGCTCGCGGTCGAGGTGAAGCCGGGATCGTAGGTGAACAGACCCGACTGGCCGTAGAGCTTGCCGATATCGACGACATCGGGCCCGACGCTGCCGCTGAGGATCGGGAGATCGTAGTTCTTGTTTCCGACCGTCAGCGTGGCGGTCTTTGGGCTTTCTTTTGCGTCCATCAGAGGTCCCCGATGTATGGTGAAACGGGCCGGACCCGGAAGGCCCCGATGAGATGGCGGGGCAGGCCGGATGTTCCAGAAGGTACGGGGGAGATGGGTATATTATTGCTGTGTGCGCTGCAAGATCACCCGCACGCATGGCCTACTTACGTCGTAGCCTGATCCTTAAGCCGCCCCAGGCTTTCCTGGCGTCCCAGCACGTCCAATACCTCAAATATACCAGGCGATGTGGTCCGTCCGGTCAGCGCCGCCCGCAAGGGCTGGGCAACCGCGCCGAGCTTGAGACTATTTTCCTCGGCAAAAGCGCGCAGCGCGGCCTCGGTTGTGGCGCCGCTCCACGTCTCGACTTTCTCCAGCGCGGAATGAAGCTGGCCGATCAGCTTGCGGTTCTCAGGGGTCAGCAGCGCCTGCGCCTTGGGATCGAGCTGCAGCGGCCGGTCGGCGAAGATGAAATAGGCGCCGTCGATCAGCTCGAGCAGCGTCTTGGCGCGCTCCTTCAGGGCCGGCATGGCCTTGAGAAGCTGCCCCCGCGTGCTGTCGTTTAACTTCGCCTTAATGTCGTCGCGGCTGGGCACGACATGGTCGAGCACGTCCTCGAACATCCTCACGAGTGATTGATCGTCGGCGTGGCGGATGTAATGGCCGTTGAGGTTCTCCAGTTTGGCGAAGTCGAAGCGGGCGGCGGCCCGGCCGACGCTGGCGAGGTCGAACGCTTCGATCATCTCCTCGGTCGAGAAGATTTCCTGGTCGCCATGGCTCCAGCCGAGGCGGACGAGATAGTTGCGGAGCGCGGCCGGCAGGTACCCCATGGCACGGTAGGCATCGACGCCAAGCGCGCCGTGCCGCTTCGACAGCTTTGAGCCGTCGGGGCCGTGGATGAGGGGGATGTGGGACATGCTCGGCAGCGCCCAGCCCATCGCGTCGTAGATCTGTTTCTGGCGGGCGGCGTTGATCAGATGGTCGTCGCCGCGGATGACGTGGGTGACGCCCATGTCGTGGTCGTCCACGACCACGGCGAGCATGTAGGTCGGATTGCCATCGCCGCGCAAAAGCACGAGATCGTCGAGGTTCTCGTTCTGCCAGACCACGCGGCCCTGGACCTGGTCCTCGATCACGGTCTCGCCGGTCTGCGGCGCGCGCAGGCGGATGGTCGGCTTGACGTCGCCCGGCGCCGTGGCCGGGTCGCGGTCGCGCCACATGCCGTCATAGAGGCGGGTGCGGCCCTCCGCGCGTGCCTTCTCGCGCATCGCGGCGAGCTCCTCCGCCGTGGCGTAGCAACGATAGGCCTTGCCGTCGGCGAGCAGCTGCTCGGCGACCTCGCGGTGGCGGGCGGCGCGGCTGAACTGGTAGATGACCTCGCCGTCCCAGCCGAGCTCGAGCCACCTTAATCCGTCGAGAATGGCGCCGATCGCGGCCTCGGTGGAGCGCTCCCGGTCGGTATCCTCGATCCGGAGCAGCATCTTGCCGCCATGCTTCTTGGCGTAGAGCCAGTTGAACAGCGCCGTACGGGCGCCCCCGATATGGAGGAAGCCGGTCGGCGAGGGGGCAAAGCGGGTGACGACGGAATCGGTCATTCTTGGCAGGGCCTATGCATTGGAGGCGGTGGTGTATAGCAGGACCGGAGCATAACTAAAGCCCGACGGCGGACGGCTTGGGCCCTTGGCGCGGCCACGCGAATTTGGCAGAAGGACCGCTGATTTCCCTACAGGATTTTCGTAATGACAGAACCGGTGGCGACTGAGGTTGGGCGCGATTTCATTCGTGACATCATCCAGGCCGACCTCGATCAGGGCAAGTACAAGGAGATCGTGACCCGGTTCCCGCCGGAGCCGAACGGCTACCTGCATATCGGTCACGCCAAGTCGATCGCCCTCAATTTCGGCATCGCCCAGGAGTTTCCGGGACGCTGCCACCTGCGCTTCGACGACACCAACCCGGTCAAGGAAGAGCAGGAATATATCGATTCCATCCAGGCCGACGTGCGCTGGCTCGGCTTCGATTGGGGCAAGAACCTGTTCTTCGCCTCCGACTATTTCGACCGCCTCTATGAATGGGCGGAGAAGCTGATCCAGGACGGGCTCGCCTATGTCGACGACCAGACCCAGGAGGAGATCCGCTTCTCGCGCGGCACGCTGACCGAGCCCGGCAAGAACTCGCCCTTCCGCGACCGCCCGGTGGAGGAGAACCGCGACCTGTTCCGCCGCATGAAGGCCGGTGAATTCCCCAACGGGGCGCGCGTGCTGCGGGCCAAGATCGACATGGCCGCGGGCAACATCAATCTGCGCGACCCCGTGCTGTACCGCATCCTGCATGCGCACCATCCGCGCACCGGCGACGCATGGTGCATCTATCCGAGCTACGACTATGCCCACGGCCAGTCGGACGCCATCGAGGGCATCACGCACTCGATCTGCACGCTGGAGTTCGAGGATCACCGGCCGCTCTATGACTGGTTCATCGAGAAGCTGCCGGTGCCGTCAGAGCCGCATCAGTACGAGTTCGCGCGGCTGAACCTGACCTACACGGTGCTGTCCAAGCGCGTGCTGACGCAGCTCGTCCGCGACGGCCACGTCGCCGGCTGGGACGATCCGCGCATGCCGACGATGGCGGGCATGCGCCGCCGCGGCGTGCCGCCGGCGGCGCTGCGCGAATTCGTCAAGCGCATTGGCGTTGCGAAAGCCAACAGCGTCGTCGATGTCGGCATGCTCGAATTCTGCATCCGCGAGGAGCTGAACCGCACCGCCCAGCGCCGCATGGCGGTCTTGAGGCCGCTCAAGGTCGTGATCGAGAACTATCCGGAAGGGCAGACCGAGGAGCTCGAGGCGATCAACCACCCCGACGACGCTAGCGCCGGCACGCGCAAGATCACGTTCGGCCGCGAGCTCTATATCGAGCAGGACGACTTCATGGAGAACCCGCCGAAGAAGTTCTTCCGTCTGTCGCCCGGCAACGAGGTGCGGCTGCGCTACGCTTACTTCGTCAAGTGCACCGGCGTGATCAAGAACGACGCAGGCGAGGTGGTGGAGCTGCGCTGTACCTACGATCCCGCGACCAGGGGCGGCAATGCGCCCGACGGCCGCAAGGTCAAGGCGACGATGCACTGGCTGCCGGCGGCGGCGTCGAAGCCGGCGGAGATCCGCATCTACAACCAGCTGTTCTCCAACCCGAGCCCGGATGCCTCGAACTTTGCCGCCGATCTCAATCCGAACTCGCTGGAGATCCTCTCCGATGCGCGGATCGAGGCTTCCGTGGCCGAGAGCAATTCGATGGAGCCGATGCAGTTCGAGCGCCAGGGCTATTTCGTGCGCGACAAGGATTCCACGCCCGGAAAGGCGGTATTTTCGCGTACCATCGGCCTGCGCGACACGTTCGCGAAGGAAGTCGCCAAGGGCTGAGAGGGGCTGAGGCGGACATGAGCAGAGAGGCCGACGCCATCGTTTCCGCCATCATCGCGAAATGGTGCGCCGGCTTCGCAAAGCTCGATGCGGCGGCGCTGTCGTCGCTGTACGCGAAGAACGCGTTCTTCTTCGGCTCCAACCCGAAACTCTATCGGGGCAGGGACGGGGTGGCGGACTATTTCAATGGTCTGCCGCGATGGCGCCAGCCGAGCGTCGGATTCTCTGCGGTGGCTGCGGCTCAGGTCGTGCCCGATGTGATTAACATGGCCGCGGTCGCATCATTCGACCTCGACGAAGAGGCCGCGCCGCTCTCGGTCAAACTCACCTGGGTGATCGTGCGCGAAGACGGCGACTGGAAGATCGCGAGCCACCACGTGTCGTCCAAGGCTGCGCTGATCTAGCGCTGGAGGCGTACTTCATCGCACCCGCTTCATCCGGTCGCTACAGCTTGTAGCCGATCTTCCTCAGGAGGTCCTTCCGCCACGCAATGTCAGCGTCGGTCTCGATACCCAGCGGTGAGGCGCCATCCACTACGCCGAGCACGCCACGGCCGAGCTCCGTTTGCGCGACGATCACCTGCGTGGGGTTGGCCGTCGCGCAGTAGATGCGGCAGACCTCCGGCACCGAGCGAACGGCAGCTAGGACGTTGACCGGAAAGAACCCGTCGCCCAGGAAGATCAGAAAAGTGTGGCCGGCGCCGATGGCCAATGCGTTGTTGCGGGCGTGGGTGAGGGCCGCTTCGTCATTGCCCGACCAGCGCACCAGCCGCTTGCCGGAGGCCTCGCAGAAGGCCAGCCCGAAGCGGATGCCCGGAACCGTGCCAACGAGCGCCTCGTGGAGGTCTTCCACGGTCTTGATGAAATGCGACTGACCGAAGATGAAGTTGGCCGCGTCCGGCTTGACGATGGGTACGACGGTGAGTTCCATGGCCGCGCTCCTCCGGGGGAGAGCTTACGCGATGCATGTTAGGCCGACGGAAAGCGATTGTCAGCCGCTGCCCGAGCCGCTTCGTGGAACCGGCGGACTCGCTCCAGATCCTTGGCATGCGAACCGTCCTGATCCGTCTTCGTCTTGGAGTCGACGCCGGCTGGACGGACAGTTCGGATCGCTCCTGCGACGTTGTCCGGTCCGAGGCCGCCGGCGAGGACGACCGGAACACGGACGAGGTCCACGATGCGGCGACTGATATTCCAATCATGCGTCACGCCGAGCGCGCCGATCTGCTTGTCCGTGGACCGATAGCTGTCGAGCAGCAGAAAGTCTGCAATGCCAACGTAGCTCTGGGCAATCGCGACGCTTTCCTCGGAGAACACCGGTATGCTTCTCATCACGACGATCCCGGGCAACATGCGTTTGAGCGAAGCAACATCTTGCGGGGAGAGCAGTTCGGCGCTGGCTCCCAAATGGACGATCGCAGGGTTGAGCTCGCGCGCCCACGACGCAATCAAGGAGAGATCGCGGGTCAGAAACAGTGCCGAGAATTTCGATGGCGGTACAATTGCCGCGCCGATCTTGGAAGCCGCCGAGATCGGCAGTTCGCGCGGAAATTGGCCGTCTCCGACGAGCACGCCGATATGGTCGACGCTAATGGCTGAAAGTGCGGACGCCTCTTCGGGGGTGGAGATTTCATAAATCTGGGTCAACATCGGGCGTAACCTCTCCGAGTCTCAGGCGCGATATGCCTCGAACGCTGCCGTCACCTCGGCCAGCATCCGCTCCTGCTCTCCCGCATAGCGCGGAGAGAAGTGAAAAGGCTCGACGCGGCGGACATTGGCTTCCCGTGCGACTTCTCCGGCAGCCGTGGTGGTAAGATGAGCCCGCTCCTTCGCTATTGCGGCGTCTGCGTCCGCAAACGCCGCCTCGATGAAGAGGATGTCTGCATTCTGAATCAGCGCCACGATGGCGGCACGATTGGCCGGAGTGTCGGCAACATCGGTCACATAGGCGATTTTCTGGCCGGCAGTGACCGTCACGAGATCGCGCAGGCTTGAGAGTGGCACGAGGCGATCCGACTTGGCCGCTTCTTCGATACGGATCAAATGATCGTCCGCGCGACGCTCGACGACGGCCTTCTTCAGCGACAGCAACCAGGGACCGACGGGTAGTCCACGCTCCGACAGCCTGTTCTTCCATACGTTGACATGGGCCGCCTCCTGCAGCGCAAAGGCGAGGCAGGGCGTGCCATGCTCAAGGATCGCGGCTGACACGCGATGGGTCGGTTCATCGCAGAGTACGCCCGCAATGGTCTTGCGAGAGACGGATGGCTCTGCCGCGAAGCCTTTCCTCAGCCGGAACCGCGTGGTGGACATGGAATTTTCCGCTTCAAGTTCGCTGACGTCGAAAACAAGGTCGCAGGGATAGTTTTCGACCAGGTTCCAGCGATAGGCCTGAAGCTTGTGAAAGACGTGCTCGGCAAAGCCGGGCGGACCGAACAGCTGCACCGATTTCTCGTGCCCGACGAGCAAACGCAGCAGATGGTCGAAGCCAACGAAATGATCGATATGCGCATGTGAAACAAAGACCTGGTCGACGCGTCGAATCTTCCGTGGCGCCAGTGAAGCAATCTCTCCAATATCGAACAGCAGACTTCGTTTCTCGAACAACGTTTCGACGTAGACCGTCGGATCGCCGTAGCGACCGTTGACCAGGCTCGGATGGAAAAGCGGTCGCATGACAACAATTCTGTGCTGCAACAGTCCCAAATGCATCTCCCCTCATCTTAGGGGACGGCGATGGATTCCGCACCGGGCAGGATCGAGCTAGAATACATCAATCGGATCGAGGAGAGAGTCATGAAACTCGTTTCAAGCGCCTTCGCCGATGGTGCCGCAATTCCGCGACGGTTTACCTGTGATGGCGAAAATCTTTCGCCACCTCTGCAATGGAGCGACGCGCCGGAGGGGGCGCGCAGTCTTGTCCTGCTCTGCGACGATCCCGATGCGCCCGCCGGCAAATGGCATCATTGGGCAGTCTACAACATTCCGCCGGCGGTCACGGAATTTGCGATCAACGCCGCGCAGAACGCCAGAATGAAGCAAGCCGTCAACGACTTTCGGAGGGTGGGCTATGGCGGCCCGTGTCCACCGCATGGCCATGGGCCTCATCATTATCACTTCCGACTGCTTGCCCTCTCGATGGAGGGCCTGCCGGCAAAGGCCAATGCATCCTGCGGCGACATCGAGCGAGAGGCGCGCAAGCACGTGATCGCGGAAGCGACCCTCGTCGGTTGGTATGAGAGGTAGGCCGGCGAAAAAATGCCCTAGATGTCGTAGTAGAGATGGAACTCGTAAGGATGCGGTCGCAGCCGGATCGGGTCGACCTCCTTCTTGCGCTTGTAGTCGAGCCAGGTTTCGATCACGTCGGCGGTGAAGACATCGCCGCGGAGCAGGAAGGCGTGATCGTGCTCGAGCGCGTCGAGCGCCTGGTCAAGCGATCCCGGCGTCGACTTCACCTCCTTCGCTTCCGCCGGCGGGAGATCGTAGAGGTTCTTGTCGATCGGGCTGCCGGGATCGATCCGTCGGTCGATACCGTCGAGGCCGGCCATCAGCATCGCGGCGAAGGCCAAATAGGGATTGCAGGATGGATCGGGTGAACGAAACTCGACGCGCTTTGCCCGCGGATTCGGCGAATACATCGGAATCCGGCAGCAGGCGGAGCGATTGCGCTGGGAGTAGACGAGGTTGATCGGAGCTTCATAACCCGGCACCAGGCGCCGGTAGGAATTCGTGGTGGGGGCGCAGAGCCCGCACAACGCCCAGGCGTGGCTCAAGAGCCCGCCGATATAGTAGCGCGCGAGCTGGCTCAGCTCGGCGTAGTCGCCCTTGTCGTAGAACAAATTGGTCTCGCCCTTCCAGAGCGACTGGTGAACGTGCATGCCCGAAGCGTTGTCCTCGAACAGCGGCTTCGGCATGAATGTCGCGGTCTTGCCATGCTGATGCGCGGTGTTCTTGACCACGTATTTGTAGATCATCAAATTGTCGGCCATGCGGGTCAACGTGGTGAAGCGCATGTCGATCTCGTTCTGACCGCCGGTCGCGACCTCATGGTGATGGGCTTCGATCTGGATCCCCAGAGATTCCATCGTCAGCACCATTTCGGTGCGTAACGCCTGCATGCTGTCGGTCGGAGGAACGGGAAAGTATCCCTCTTTCGGGCGCGGCTTGTGGCCGAGATTCGGTCCCTCATCCGTGCCGGTGTTCCAGCTGCCTTCGCTGGAGTCGATTGCGTGCATGGCGAAGTTGATGCCCTGTCCGTAGCGGACCTCGTCGAAGACGAAGAACTCGGCCTCCGGGCCGAAATAGCTCGTATCGGCACGCCCGGTACCCTTAAGGTAGGTTTCGGCCTTCTGGGCGATGTAGCGGGGGTCCCGGTTATAGGATTGGCCGGTCACGGGGTCGCGGATGTTGCAGATGAGAACCAGCGTCTTGGCCGGACTATAGGGATCGACGAAGGCCGTCGTCGGATCCGGGACGACGAGCATGTCGCTTTCCTGGATCTCCTGGAAGCCGCGGATCGATGAGCCATCGAATCCAAGGCCCTCATTGAGTGCATCGGCATTGACCGCGCTCGGCGGCACGGAAAAATGTTGCCACATCCCCGGCAGGTCGGTGAACCGCAAATCGATCATCTGGACTTTCTCGTCCGTGATCGCCTTCACGAGGTCTTCGGCTGTCGTACATTTCGCAACCATGGCTTCGCTCCCAGGTCAGCGTCCCGAGATCGCGTAGCCGTTCGGCCGCAACCTAGCGGCTCGCGACGGACTGTGGTCCACGTTCGGCGTTGTCGCCGCAGTCAGGCAAGCTTTGCGCGCCGGCAGTCAGCTTTGGTGTGGCCCGCGCATCAGCTTCATCGCATCTTCGATGTGCCGCCAGGTTTTTGCCAATTCGAGCTCGCCCTTCTGCTCGAGGTCGATGGCGTTTTGAGCGGCTTCCGCAATGGCCTTGGGGCCATGGGCTTCCAGCAACTGCCGCGCATAGTCGTGGATTTCCATTTCTCGCATGGCGTCATCTCCCTCTGCTCCGGGCGCGAACTTCCGCGGCACCGGGAACGGTCGACATTGACACCTTTCTAGCGGCGACAGTCTGCATCCGGGTGCGCCGCACTCGCAAGGGCCCTCTCCGGGGCATGGGCGGCCGGGCTTGGACGCCGGCTCCCGGTCCGGCCCTCGCGGCAACACAACGCAGGCCGGACGGATGGTTCATCGTCGGCGCGCCCCCCATATCAATACCAGAAGGGAGGTGAGCATCATGCGCATCCAACATTGGCAAGACGCTGCCAGCCTGTTGGTAGGCGTATGGCTGGTCCTGTCATCCTTTGTCCTCGGCTTATCCGGGGCGGCGGTCTGGATCACCATCGCGCTCGGGCTCGGCGTCATGCTGTTTGCCGTAGAGGCCTTTTTCATCCCGTCCTACCTGGAAGAGTGGGGCGAAATGCTGCTGGGCCTGGCGTTGGTGCTGGTGCCTTGGACCATAGGTTATGACCAGGCAGCAGCCACGGCGAGCAGCGTATTGTCGGGCCTGCTGGTGATCTTGCTCGGTGGCTGGGAGCTGACGACCGATCGTGACTTCAGCGCCTGGTGGCACGATCACTGGCCGCACCGCGCCGGCTGAGACGAGAGCTTGCCGGCTCTTCTCCGACCGCCATCGTATGGCGGCCGGAGGAGAGGCGATCACGTCAGGATGCGGTTCTGGGCTCGATCGGCTGCCAGATGCTGATCTTGCGCGTCTCCGGCATCAGGAACAGCGCGAGCAGGAAGCACACCGCGGGGACCGCGATCGGGTAGATCAACGCGTAGCCGACGCTCCCGGTCGCCGCGAAGGCCGCCGACGTGATGAACGGCACCAATCCACCACCCCAGCCATTGCCGATGTGGTATGGCACCGATACCGACGTGTACCTGATCCTGGCCGGAAAGAATTCCGCCAGGAACGCGCCGACCGGCCCGTAGACCATCCCAACGTAGCAAACGAGGACGAAGATGATGAAGATCGCGGTCGGATAGTTGATGTTGCCGGGCTGCGTCACCGTTCCCAGCCACAGATACAGCGGATAGTAGGTGATCGCGGCGAGCAGCATGCCGCCCAGGATCACCGGCTTGCGGCCGATCTGATCAGACAGCCAGCCGAAGAAGATCAGGCTCGGTGTCGCGATGAGCAGCGCCGCTCCCACGATGTAGGACGAGGTTAGCGCATCGACCTTGGAGACCTGCTGAAGGAAGTACAGCGCCCAGAACTGGCCGCTGTACCAGACCACGCCCTGTCCGATCAGGACGATGATTGCGATCCCGATGAATTTGACGTTCGAACTGAGGAAGGCCTCCTTCCACGGATTCGTCGTCATCTGGCCGCGGGCCCTGATCTCCTGGAAGATCGGCGTCTCCTGGAGTTGGAGCCGAATGTAGATTGCGATGGCCACCAGCAGGAACGACACCAGGAACGGAACGCGCCAGGCCCATTCGTCGAAGGCCTGATTGCCGGCCCAGGTCCGTGTCAGGATGATCACGGCCAGCGACACGACGATGCCGAGAGTCGGGGAAGTCTGCAGCCAGCCGGTGTAGTAGCCGCGCTTGTCGTCCGGCACGTGCTCCGCGACATAGGTGATGGCGCCGCCATATTCGCCGCCCAGGCACAGCCCCTGGATCATGCGCAAGCCGAACAGCACGAACGCCGCCGTCAGACCGATGGACTGGTAGGTCGGGATCAACCCGATTGCCCCGGTGCCCAGTCCCATTCCGCTCAGCGTGATGAGGAACGTATATTTTCGCCCGACCCGGTCGCCCATCCATCCAAAGAGGAAAGCTCCCAACGGACGGATCAGGAATCCTGCAGTGAACAGCGCGATCGTGCTGAGGAGGGCTGCAACCGGGTGGGACTGCTCGAAGAACTTGACCGACAGAACTGCGGCCAGGCTGCCAAAGATATAGAAATCATACCATTCGATGACGTTTCCCACCGACGCAGCAACGATCACGCGGCGAAAATCGCTTGGTACTTGAATTGCCATGTGCTGCTCCTGTCAAATTCAACCGCTACTCTTGGCGCTGTGCAGCGCCCATTCGCTCGCGCAGTACGCTTGGTGCGCGACGCCACAGGCGAGAATTGCGAGTTGCGTCCGCAACGCCAAATCTCAGGGAGGCTCGAGCCACCCGAGAAAGAGCTCCAGCGGTCGTTTCAGTACCGCGAGCTATGACAACCTGCCCGTCTGCCGGGGAGGCGGAGGAGCAGTGTAGTCCCGCCGGGGCTGGCGTCTTATGAGACTTTCGGCTCAATCGACCGAACCGGGGCTGCCCCGTCCTGAGATGGAACGGTCGCCCGCCGCGCCCGGCGGTTTTGTCACGAACGAACGGAAAGGCCTCTCAGGCGTTGTGTGGGTCCAACGAGGATCCGGCCATGCAGAACATCGCAGAGCATATGGAAGTCATCGGCGCCGACGGCGTCCATGTCGGCACAGTCGATCGCGTCGAGGGCAACCGCATCAAGCTGACCAAGAAGGATAGCGGTGAGGGCAGCCACAAGGGTCATCATCACTTCATCGACAAGGGCCTCGTCGCTGATGTCGAAGGCAACAAGGTCCGGCTGTCGGCCAAAGCGTCGGTGGCCGTGACCATGGAAGAGGAAAAGTAGGGCGCACACTCTTCGTTCCTGATCTGTACCACTATTCGGCCGCCTGCACGTTCCGGTAGCCTCTGCGCGTGTCGCGTATCTCAGGGGTTGCCAGGGAATGGCGGAGCCGGGCCGGCCGCAGCGTGTCTCGCATGGGATCGCAGGAACCTGGCCGGCGGGCCGCACCGCCTCGGCCGGCGGCTTTGCACCGGCGGGCTTTGGCGCCTGGCCCGCGCTCGTCGAGACGTCGCGCCAATGGGCCAGCGCCGAGGCCGGCGCCGGCCGGCTGTTGCCCTGGGTACCCGTCGCTTTCGGCAGCGGCATCGCGCTCTACTTTGCGGCCGACCACGAGCCGGTGCTGTGGGTGGTTGCCACAACGGCCATCGCGCTGATGCTCGGCGCCGTCCTGTTGCGGCGGAGCCGGCTGTTTGCGCCGGCGCTTCTGATCGCGGCGGTCGCGGCAGGCTTTGCCATCGCGACCTGGAAGACGGCGCGCGTTGCGCACACGGTTTTGGCAAAACCGCTCTATTCGGTGTCGCTGTCGGGCTTCGTCGAGACCCGCGACATTCGCGAGCGCACCGATCGCTTCGTGCTGCGCGTCACTGCGATGGAGGCGCAGCGCAGCGACGTCAAGCTCGAGCGCGTGCGGCTGTCGGTGCGCAAGGGGACCGCGCCCGAGGTCGGCAGCTTCGTGCAGCTCAAGGCGCGGCTGATGCCGCCGATCTCGCCGGTGCGCCCCGGCAGCTATGATTTCTCGCGCGACATGTTCTTCCAGGGCATCGGTGCCTCCGGCTTCGTGATGGGCGCGATCACGGCTGCAGTGCCGCCGGATGCCGGCGGCTTGCGGCTGCGCTACGCCGCTTTCATGCAGGGCCTGCGCGATGCGATCGATGCGCGCATCCGCGCAACGCTCGAAGGCGACAACCGCGCGATCGCGACCGCGCTTCTGACCGGCCGGCGTGATGCGATCACTGCGCCCGTCAATGAGGCGATGTTCGTCTCGGGGCTCGGCCACGTGCTTTCGATCTCGGGCTATCACATGGCCGTCGTTGCCGGCGTCGTGTTCTTCGCGGTGCGCGCGCTGCTGGCCTTGATCCCGGGACTGGCGGTCGGCTTCCCCATCAAGAAATGGTCGGCGGCCGCGGCGCTCGTTGCCGCCGCGTTCTATCTTTTGCTCTCGGGCGCGGAGGTCGCGACGCAACGCTCGTTCTTCATGACCGCGGTGGTGCTGATCGCCGTCATGGTCGATCGCCGCGCCATCACCTTCCGCACGCTGGCCGTGGCCGCGCTGATCGTGCTCGCGGTCGCGCCGGAGGCGCTGGTGCATCCGAGCTTCCAGATGTCGTTTGCGGCAACGCTCGGGCTGGTGGCGCTGGTGCAGATCGGGATGCCGAACCTGTTTGCTTCGCCCGACCATTCCGCGACCGCGCGCATCGCGCTGTGGGGCGGCCGCGAGATTGCCATGCTGTTCCTGGCCTCGCTGATCGCGGGGCTTGCGACCACGCCCTATGCCGCCTTCCACTTCCATCGCGTCACGCCGTACGGCGTGCTCGCCAATCTCGGCGCGATGCCGGTGGTCTCGGCGCTGGTGATGCCGGCCGGATTGCTCGGCCTGCTCGCGGCTCCCTTCGGCCTCGACGGCGTGTTCTGGTGGCTGATGGGGATCGGCATCGACTGGATGGTCGCGGTGTCGCGCTGGGTGGCGGCACTGCCGGGCGCGGTCGGGCGCCTCCCGGCGTTCGGCATCGCGCCGCTGATCGCGGCCAGTCTCGGCATCATTGTCATGGGTCTCTTGCGCACGCCGTTGCGCTGGTCAGGCGGGCTGGTGCTGTTGGCTGCGATCCTCTGGGGCCTGTCGGTGCGGCCGCCGGATATCCTGATCGCTGGGGACGGCCAGAGCGTTGCGGTGCGAGGGAGGGACGGGCACCTGCACGTGATCCGGGCGAGCAAGGACAGCTTTCTGCTGAAAGAGTGGCTGGCTGCCGACGCCGATCCGCGCGACGCGGGCAGTGCGTCGCTGGCCGACGGCGTGTCGTGCGACGATGCCGGCTGCGTGACGCCGCTTGCCGATGGTCGCCTCGTCGCGCTGGCTGTGCGCATTGATGCGCTGGCTGACGATTGCAGCCGCGCCGCGCTGGTGGTGACGGCCCGGCCAGCTGCGCCGGATTGCGCGGCGATGGTGGTCGACCGGCAGCGTCTCGCCGCGCAGGGCGCGCTCGCGCTGACACGGCGCGGCGACGGCTTTGCGGTCCAGGCAGTCAAGGCAAGAGGCGCTGACCGCCCGTGGGCACCGGCAACTGCCAGCGAGGGCGATTTTGGCGCGAGCCTTGCGCCGCCAGCGGCGGCGTCCCGCAACCGGGATGCGACGCCGTCCGAGGCGGACATGCAGGCTGAGGATTGAGCGGACGGGCTACAGGTACCAGGCCAGCACGGCGTCGAGCCCGGCTTTCCCGATCACCGGCAAGGCCACCATCTGGCTCAGCCCGGACGCGCGGGCTTCAGTGGCCGCGATAGAATTGTCATGCGCCAGATCATCGTTGAGGGCGGGCATCGCGGTGGCCCAGGCGCCGCCGATGCTGCCCTCGCTCCTGCCGATGGATTTGTCTGCATAGAGCGCGGCAAGGTCGGTCTGGGCGCTGCAATCCCCGGCGCGGAACACCAGCGCAGAACGGGCCTCGTTCGGTACCCAGATCTCGAAGCGCCGTGCAATCGGCGTCGCCTGCGCGGAGAGGAAGGTCAGCACCCAGGTCTGGTCGGTACTGGTCTGGTAGGGCACGCCGACACCGAGATTGATCCCGACCTCGGCGGCGTCTTCCCAGCGCAGAAAGCTCTTGGCGTTGTGCAGGTCCTTGATGATCAGCGGCAGGCCGGCTTTCCAGGTGCGTCCGGGCAGGCCGAAGCCGCGCGGAAACCTGGTGTGGCGCGAGTTGAACTCGAACATCTCGGCGGTGCCATAGTAGCCGTCGACGAGCCCCATCTCGTGGGAGGTATCGGGATCGTTGTGCCAGAGCTCGATCGCGCCGACATGCGCTTCGTCGTCGCCGCAGAACAGCACCATTACGGCCTGCAGGAATTCGCCTGAAAACACCGGCACCGCCACGCCGCAGGTCAGGCCTGCCGCGAGCGCCTGGTCGGTCCGCTTGAAGTAGGAATTGGCGAATTTGGTGAGGATGACGGGATGGCCAGAAGCCCAGGCCTTGCCGGGAAGGCCCTCATCACGTCCGAAGCGCATATCTTCACTTGCGGCTTCGAACGCGGACAGCCCTTCGCCGTAGAGGCCGCCGCCGAATTCCAGCCGCATACGCGTTCGGTCGGGCACCCAGAGTTCAACGACGCGAATGAAGGTCTTCATCGAACGTGTCCGCTGCCTCAAGCCTTTTGGCAGCATCGGCCATTTGCCTGCGGAACGGACGTTCAAAATTCAGGCAGGGCAGCGCAAACTTCGTGCGACGGAGAACAGCGGCGGGTGGTCCGGCGAAGGTATTTTCGAAGATGCAAACCGCACCACGTCGCCGGCCACGGCCGGCGATGGCGATTTCATTCCTGGCCCCGACCCGTGAGCCGGGGTGCGGCTACGTCAGCCGATCGGCAGGCGTGTGATCGTCGGCCTGTCGGCGGTGATCTGCGGCTTGTGCTCGCGCTCGCCCACCGGCTGGGTCACCGGCAATTGCAGCACGGTTGCGCGCTGGCCTTCGACGAGCTGAGTCACCAGCACGTATTTGCCGTCGGGGAATTCGATCGCATCGTGATGGCGGTCCGGAATGTGCGGATCGATCTTGCCGAACTTGCCGACGCGCGAGTTGATGGTGCGCGTCCAGATCCAGCGATTGTCGTAACGGACGTTGTCGGCGAAAGCGAGCTCCGTTCCCGGCAGCAGGCATACCGCAACCGACATGTCGGCTTCGGAGGCGAAGCCGCGTGTCGAGGTGCCGCGGAAGGTTGTCGTGACGATCGTTTCGCCGACTTCGGCGGGACGCGTCGCGACGGCGTGCAGGCTGTAGTCACACATCGGGGTGCTCCTCATTCGAAGATAGCAACCCGCGCCTCTTGTCGAGGCGTAGGCCTCTATCAGAGTGGAAGCATACAACGGTCTGCTTGTTTGTGGGCAAATCTGCGGCTTTGGGTCCGCAGGCCGCCATCACAATATCTTTTTCAGATGCACGAGGAACAAAGTCAGCTTCCGTGCATTCGGCATGCTTCTCCGTCAGCGGCCAGCAGGTGCCGACCAGCCCGAATACGGCCAGGCGGGTTGCGGCGGCTGTGCAATGGCACCGTGTGCGTTGCGGAATTGCTCGCTCGTCGTCGCTGGCGTCGTCTTGCGGACGTGATGCGACTGTGCGGCGACGGCCTGTGACACCGACGTTGCGATCAGCGCCATCGTGACGGTGCTCAAGACGATCTTGCGCATGGTTATCTCCTCGGTTTCTCAAAAGGCCCGCAAAGCGATGAGTGCTTCGCGCGGCGTGCCGAGGATCTAGCGCGGGAGAGGTGGCCGGATAATCTGTGCAGAACCAGAAAGACTATCCAGCCGGAGCGGACAATTGTCCGCTCCAACAGGTGTCGAACGATCGCGAGGGCAGCTCAGTACTTCCGGTACAGGCCGATCAGCTTGCCCTGAATCTTCACCCGGTTGGGCGGCAGGATGCGGACCTCATAGGCGGCGTTGGCGGGCTCGAGCGCGATCGAGGCGCCGCGGCGGCGGAAGCGCTTCAGCGTAGCTTCCTCGTCGTCGATCAGCGCCACCACGATGTCGCCGGTGTCGGCGCTCTCGTTGCGCTGGATCAGCGCCATGTCGCCGTCGAGGATGCCGGCTTCCACCATCGAATCGCCGCGCACCTCAAGCGCGTAGTGCTCGCCGGAGCCGAGCATGTCAGGCGGTACGCTGATGGTGTGGCTGCGGGTCTGCAGCGCCTCGATGGGCGTGCCGGCCGCGATACGGCCCATGACAGGCACGGCGACGGGACGCTCACCCTCGTCGGCGGGCAGGCTGGACGTCGTGCGCACCTTGCCGAGATTGCCCTCGATGACGCTCGGCGTGAAGCCGCGGCGGTTGCCGGCAGCCGCCTGGAGCTCGGGCAGCTTGATGACTTCGATCGCGCGGGCCCGGTTGGGCAGGCGCCGGATGAAGCCGCGCTCCTCGAGTGCGGTGATCAGGCGATGGATGCCCGATTTCGAGCGCAGGTCGAGCGCGTCCTTCATCTCGTCGAAGGAGGGCGGCACGCCGCTTTCCTTCAGACGCTCGCTGATGAATCGCAGAAGCTCGTATTGTTTGCGCGTTAACATCTCGACCAAATCCCCCGGTTGATGTCGTTCGATTCCGAGACGCTGGTTCAGCGATAAGCCGCTGCATGCTCGAAACAAATCATGAACGGACACTATATGTTCGATATGTGTTCCGCAACTGCTTAATTTACCGTGAACAGGGCAAAGTTCGCGGAACGCGTGTGGCCGTGCAGCTCAGACGGGGAGCCGCAGCACCTCGCAAGGCGTGCCGGCCTCGGCCTTGGGGGCGAATGGCGCGCGCACGAGAAGTACCTGTGCCGCAGCGAGATTCGCAAGCAGTGAAGAGTCCTGATGGCTGACGGGAAGGGCGACGAGATTGCCATCGTCGCGCAGCTCCAGGCGCGCGCGGAGATAATCCTCACGCTGGTCGTTTGCGCCGACGTCGCGGCCGAGCACGGCGCGCTCGCGGCGATGGTGAATCACCTGTTGGCCCGACAACGCGCGAATCAGCGGCACCATGAACAGGAAGCCGCACACATAGGATGACACGGGATTACCGGGCAGGCCGATCACGCGCATCGTGCCGAGCCGCCCGTGCATCATCGGCTTGCCCGGCCGCATCGCGATCTTCCAGAACGTCATCGCGATCCCCTCGGCCTTGAGCGCCTGCTGGACCAGGTCGTGGTCGCCGACGGAGGCGCCGCCGGTCGTGATCAGGATGTCGGCGCCGCTCTCGCGGGCCTGGCGTATTCCGGCGGTGGTGGCCTCCAGCGTGTCCGCGGCAACGCCGAGGTCGACGGTATCAGCGCCCTCCTGGCGGGCGAGCGCGTGCAGGGCATAGCCGTTGGAGGAGACGATCTGGCCGGGGCCGGGCGTTGCTCCGGGCATCACCAGCTCGTCGCCGGTGGCGAGGATCGCGACCTTCGGACGGCGTTGGACGGGCAGGTGCGGGTGGTTCATCCCGGCGGCGAGCGCCAGGTCGCGGTCGGTGAGCCGGGTTCCCTTCCGCAGCAGCACGTCGCCCTCGGCAAAGTCGACCCCGGCGCGCCGGATGTGCCGTCCGGGAATCGCTGCTTCCTTGATCGTGATGCGCTTGCCGTTCGTGACCGTATCCTCCTGGATCACGACCGCGTCCGCGCCGGCAGGAACGACGCCGCCGGTGAAGATCCGGACGGCTTCGCCGGCGCCGACCAATCCGGCAAACGGCCGCCCGGCCGCGACCTCGCCGATGACCGTCAGCTGGGAATCGATCGTCGCCGCATCGGCCGCGCGCACGGCATAGCCGTCCATCGCCGACATCGCCTCCGGCGGCTGCGTGCGCCGCGCCGCGACGTCGCGCGCGAGCACGCGGTGGTAGGCTTGGTCGAGGGCCACCGCTTCTTCGGCCAGAGGCTCTGCACCCGCGAGCACGGCGGCAAGCGCATCGGATACCGGCATCAGGGCCACGGCGAACTCCCGCAACAATCGAAGGACTCGGTCGGCAGCGTTCTAGCCGAGCGGAGAGGCTGAAGCAAAAGGGCTCCTCGACGGAGCGAGAAGCCACACTTCCTTTTGGCGGAGGCTCGGCTTATCTTCCCTCCATGACCAAATTGCTCGAAAAAGCGCTCCAGGCCGTGCGGCAGCTTCCTGCGGATAGCCAGGACGAAATTGCGCGCGCGATGCTGGCCTTGACCGGAAACGCAGGAGAGCCCGAGGAGATCGACCCGGGGCATCTTCCGGCGGTCCTTGAGGGGCTTGCACAAGCCAATCTCCGGCAGTTTTCATCTGATGCCGAGGTGGAAGTCGCATTTCGCCGCTTCGAGCGATGAAACTCCGGTTCACCCCGCGCGCGACACAAGATCTCATCAGCATTGCCGAGTATGTTCGGGACTACAGCCCGCAAGGCGCGTTGCGCGTGCGTGCTGCGATCCTTCAATCGCTTCAGAATCTCGTTCGCTTCCCGCGACTTGGTAGACCGCAGCAGGTTGAGGGCGTGCGCAAGCTGGTGACGCGGCGATATCCGTATTTGGTCTATTATGCGCTGGACGAGCGGCCGGCGAAGTCGTCATTCTCACGATCCAGCATCCCGCACGGGAACGCGAGCATTCGGACACCTGAGGACCTCAAATCCTCCGCGGCATGATCCGGAAGGCGAGACAGACCGGTACGAGGACGGCCATGGCAAGCACGAGAAGAACGAGCGCCACGGCCAGCATCGGTCAACTCCCGGCCGGGTCGCCCGGACTGACGTCCGGCGCTTTGGGGCCCTGGTCCTTATCGGGCAGCGGGTCGGCCTGGGATTTCAGGTCGGCGGCCTTGCTGATCAGCTTGGCGGATAGGTCCGAATCCGAGGTGGTTCTTGCGAACTCGAGCAGGAGAGAGGCTTGCTTGGTGAGGTAGGATTTGCCCAGCACGTCGATCAGTCCAATGTAGAAGTCCCAACGGACTCAAGAGTCCGGAAGGGCGGATTCCGTTCCCGGAACTCTGTACAAAAATGCACAAAGCGATTTGGTTCCTCATTTTTGGCAGATGAGTTCCCGGAACCGCACGTGCCGGGAGGCGGGTCCGTTCAAATCCCGAGCTTCTTCAGCGCCTCACCGACGTCACGGGGGGAGGTCACATGCACCGCCGTCAATCCGCGCGCCCTTGCCCCCTCGATGTTTTCTGCGAGGTCGTCGAAGAACACGATGCGGCTCGCCGGCATGCCCATGGCGGCCACGACATGGTCGAAAGCCTCCGCGTCCGGTTTGCGCAGGCCGATGCTGGATGACAGATAGAGCTCGCGAAAATGGCCAAGCAGGCCGGCATATTCCTTCGAGAAGTAGTCCACATGCGGCCGGTTGGTGTTGGAGAAGGCGTAAAGCGGCATCCGCTTGGCCGCCCGCGGCAACAGCTCCGCGATGTCAGGCATCTCGCCGGCGAAGATCGCGTTCCAGCCTTCCAGGAACTGCGCATCCGAGATGCCGATCCCGAGCGAAGCACGCAGCGAGGCGAAATAGTCCTCGTCGCTGATCTTGCCGACCTCGTGGAGCCGATAGGCCTCACAGTCGCGCACAAAGCGCGCGACGATGGCTTCAGGCTGGCAGCCGGCATGTCCCGCCCAGCAGGCGATCACCTTGGAGAAATCGATATCGAGCACCACGCGCCCGAGATCGAACAGAAGCGCATCTGCGCTGCCGGGAGAGAGCGAAGTCATAGCGTCCTTTTCACTTCAATATCGATAGGGGTCGTGGTCGAACAGCGGGAACGCGCTGAACACGCTCGGCGCGTTGGTGGCGATGGCCGGATGCAGGCAGGATTTGTCAACCTCGGCGAACGAGGTGGCGCCCAGAAGGCCGAGGCAACGCAGCACCTCGTCTTCCAGTAACTCCAGCATCCGCGTCACGCCGGCTTCGCCGGCCGCCGCCAGGGCCCAGCATTGCAGCCGGCCGATGCCGACGAGGTCGGCGCCGGCCGCAATCGCCTTGACGATGTCGGTGCCGCGGCAGAAGCCGCCATCGACCATGATCTTGGCGCGGCCTTTCACGGCGTCGACGATTTCAGGCAGGACATGCATGGCGCCGCGCCCGTGATCGAGCTGGCGGCCGCCATGGTTGGAGACGTAGATCCACTCGACGCCGTGATCGAGCGCGATCAACGCGTCCTCGGCGGTGGCGATGCCCTTCAGGATCAGGGGGATCTTGAACTTGTCCTTGATCATCTTCACCGTTCGCCATTCCAGTCCTTTCTGGTAGTCGCCGCCAGTGGCGCGCAGGCGGCTCTCGCGAACATAGCGCTTGGCGATGTCACGTTCGCGACGGCTGTAATGGGCGGTGTCCACGGTCAGGCAGAAGGCGGCATAGGCGTTCTTCTCGGCGCGGCTGACGACATCGGCGACGAAGGCGTCGTCACCACGGACATAGAGCTGGAACAGGCGCAGCGCATCGGGGGCGGCTTCAGCGGTTTTCTCCAGCCCCGGCTCGGTTACCGAGCTCAGCATGTGTGCCGCGCCGAAGGCGCGGGCGGCGCGGGCGACGGCCGCCGCTCCGTGCGGGTCGAAGACTTCCAGCGCCCCGACTGGCGCCAGCACCACCGGCAGGCGCATCTTGCGGCCGAACTGCTCGACCGAGCCGTCGACCTCATGCACGTCGCGCAGCACACGCGGGCGAAAGGCGATCTCGTCCAGCGCCATGCGGTTGCGGCGCATCGTGGTCTCGGTTTCGGCGGCGCCGACGATATAATCCCAGGCGTTCTGGTTGAGGTTGGCGCGCGCCTTCTTGATGAATTCGTGCAGATTCTGGAACGGCTCGTTGCTGGCGCCGAGTTCGACGTTCCGTTCCGGCCGGATGCGGGGCGCTTCGTTCATTGTTATCCTCCCGAGAATTTGAAGCCTTGTGTCATCGCCTAACCCGTCCAGCTCTCCAAAACCATCCTAAAATCGCATAGCTGCGAGGCGCGGGCCGGCCGACCAAGTCCCGTCTTTCGCGCGAGACGGTTTCGGAACGTTGCCAAAAGTTTAGGTCCGGACGAAGGGGTTTTTGCAGGTAACCCGCCTGCGTGGGGGGCGGCCATGAAGAAACCTGAATGGTGTTGTGAGAAGCGGGCTGGATCGCCATTTGCATGGCGGCTCCCGAGCCCCGAGCAAGAAGGCTGACTCATCCATGCGGAAATCCCTGCTGTTCCCCCTGGGCGCGCTCACCGGCGTGTGCCTGACCCTTCTGGTATCCGGTCCGCAGGGCGGGCTATGGGCGGCGAGGGCGGCGGCGGGCGCGGACGATGCCTATTCCAAGCTCAACCTGTTCGGCGAAGTGTTCGAGCGGGTGAAGGCGAGCTACGTCGAGAAGCCTGATAATGCCAAGCTGATTGAAGGCGCGATCACCGGCATGGTGACCTCGCTCGATCCGCATTCGCGCTACATGAACGACAAGGCCTGGACCGAGATGCAGGAGACCACCTCCGGCGAGTTCGGCGGGCTCGGCATCGAGGTCACCATGGAGGATGGCCTCGTCAAGGTCGTCTCGCCGATCGACGACACGCCGGCCTCGAAGGCCGGCCTCATGTCCGGCGACCTCATCAGCAAGATCGACGGCGAGGCCGTGCAGGGCATGACGCTCGAGCAGGCCGTCAACAAGATGAAGGGCCCGGTCGACACCAAGACCAAGCTCACCATCGTGCGCAAGGGCGCGGACGCCCCGCTCGACGTCGCGATCACGCGTGAGATCATCCACGTGCGCCCCGTGCGCTTCCACGTCGAGAACGGCGACATCGGCTATATCCGCGTCACCTCGTTCAACGAGCAGACCACCGACGGCCTGAAGAAGGCGATCGCCTCGATCTCCAAGCAGGTGCCGCAGGAGAAGCTGGTCGGCTACGTGATGGACCTGCGCAACAATCCGGGCGGATTGCTCGACCAGGCAGTGTCGGTGTCGAGCGCGTTCCTGCAGCGCGGCGAGGTCGTCTCGACCCGCGGCCGCAATCCGGAAGAAACCCAGCGCTTCACCGCGCATGGCGGCGATCTCACCAAGGGCAAGCCGCTGGTGATTCTGGTCAATGGTGGCTCGGCTTCGGCCTCGGAGATCGTGGCCGGTGCGCTGCATGACCACAAGCGTGCCACGATCATCGGCACGCGCTCGTTCGGCAAGGGCTCGGTGCAGACGATCATCCCGCTCGGCTCCGGCAACGGCGCGCTGGCGCTGACCACGGCGCGCTACTACACGCCGTCGGGCCGCTCGATCCAGGCCCAGGGCATCGCACCCGACATCGAGATCCTCCAGGACGTGCCGCCCGAGCTGAAGGGCCGGATGGACACCATGGCGGAGTCCCAGATGCGCGGGCATCTGTCGGCCGCCGATGGCACCGAGCAGACCGGATCGCAGTCCTATGTCCCGCCGGAGGAGAAGGACGACAAGGCCCTGCATGCGGCCTATGACTTCCTCCACGGCGTCACCGCCAATGCGGTCGCCGCCAAGCCGGCGCCGAAGGCTGCGGTGCCGAACTAGACCTTGCGATCTCCAGACATCGATCGCCCGGGAGCGGATGGCCGCTCCCGGGCGAATTCGTTTTGAGCTCAGCTCGGATTCATGGCCGCAAAGGTCGCCTCATAGCGGCCGTCGCGTTCGGCCCAGCGGCGGGCGCGGTCGCGTTCGACCAGCACTTCGTCGCGGGGATGGACCCGCAACTCCAGCAATTGCATGACTTCCGCGATGTAGGCGCTGAGCGGCATGGCGCGCGCATCGCTCGCCTGCGCGGTGCCGGTGAGCTCGGTCTGCACATAGGGCGGCGCGAGCTCCAGCACCTCGACCGGGATCCTGCGGAGTTGGTATCGCAGCGACTGCAGCCAGGAATGCAGGAACGCCTTGCTGGCGCAGTAGGTCGGGAAGTCGGCGCGGGGCACGAAGGCGAGATTTGAGCTGGTTGCGATGATCGTTGCGTTCTGCTGCTTTTTCAGAGCCGGCAGGAACGCCGCCGTGACGCGCAGCACGCCGAGAATGTTGGTCTCGACGATCGCCTCCGCGTCGGAGGCATCCCAGCCGTCCGCACGCATGTCCTCGGCCCGCGAGATGCCGGCGTTCGCGATCAGCACGTTGAGTTCGGGAAATCGTGTGCGAACCTCAGTCGACAGGCGCGGCAGGCTTGCGGGATCGTCGAGGTCGAGCGACATGCCGATCAGGCCGGGGCGCTCAGCCGTGATCTGATCGAGCAGGGCTTGCCGTCGCCCGGTGACGATGACGTGGTTGCCGCGGTCGTGGAAGGCTTCAGCGAGTGCACGGCCGATGCCGCTGGTGCCGCCGGTAATGAGGATCGTGTTGCCGGTCATCTTCATGGTTGCTGCCTTTCGGTTGAGGTGAAGGCCACGGCAACCCTGGGAATCCCGATGGTGCGCGATCCGGCAAGACAACGGACATCCAGGCGCGGTTGGGCCGCGCCGGAATGGGCCTCTTGAACGGGGGAGCGTCCGCAAACGGGAAGAGTGATGGCATGACCGTGGCGTCTCGTGAATCGAGATCTCCCTGCTGGGATCCTCTCGACAAAGGACGCGTTGGATGACGGTAACGCCTACGGCAGCGCCGCCTGGGCAGCTGCGGGGGCGGGAATACTTTGGGCGAGCGTAATCGTCAAGCCTGAAGCGGGGGAAGGCGTCTTCCCGCCGGACTGGCCTCGGAGGCGGGTGATCCCGCGGCTTCGCGAGCCGCGAGATCACGGCGTCATGGTCATTGCTGCTTCTTCGCGCCCGTATGGTGCGGGACTTCCGTCTTCGGTCCGCCGCCGTAATGGTGGCTGCCGCCGGATCCGCTGGTCGACCCGCCGTCGCTCTCCTTCTTGCCCATGTGGTGAGGGACCTCGGTCTTCGGTCCGCCTGCATAGTGGTGGCCGTTCTTCTCGTCGGTAGCGCTCGTCTGCGCCATCGCAGGCAGCGCGACGAAGGACATGATCGCGGCAGCGACGATCAGCTTGCGGTGACTCATTTTGGTTTCTCCTCGTTGACCTTGTCGAGTTGGTGTCAATCAAGTCCCGGTGGCTTGATTGAGTGGCAACCAAACCCGGAGTGCGATCGTCCGGGTTGAGCAAGATCAAATCGCCGATGCACGTGCCTGCACGCCTCGATGCGAAGATCGTCGAGTTGCCGCAGGCGACGGGAAGCGGCGATCTTCTTACAGAAAAAAATTGTAGCCGACGCCCCAATGGTGAGCTTCGTGCGATGCCCTCGATCATGCTGCTGGGCGAAGCAGAGATCTCGTCGGCAGGTGACGCTTCCGCCCGAAGACGAGAGGCGCCTCGATTCATTACGCGATTGAATCACAAAAAGATTTGGCTGGTGCGTCGATCGAGTTTGATGTCCGTCAATCCGGCATCAATGCCGCAACCTAGCGTGCCTGCGCGAATGAGCGGCGACGAGGTTGCGATCCGAAAGGCCGACCGCAAAAAGGAGAACGCGCCGTTGACTGACGAGACCATCTACGAGCCTGGCCGGCCTCTGCAGATCGCTCTTCTCTTGCGACGCCGGCTCTGGGAGACCATCACGATCAGATCGGTTCTGGCCAAGCCGCGACGCGATGTCCGGCTGGATCTGTTTCGCGGTCTGGCGAACTGGCTGATCTTCCTCGGACACATTCCGAATTCGGTGCTGGTCTGGTTCACGACGCGCAATTACGGCTTCAGCGACGGCGCCGATCTGTTCGTGTTGATCTCCGGCTACACCGCGACGTTCGTGTTCGGCTCCATGATGATGGAGCGTGGCTTCGTCATCGGGGCAACCCGGCTGCTGCGGCGGGTATGGCAGCTCTATGCCGCCCATCTGCTGCTGTTCTTCGTCTATCTCACCGCCGTGCATTACCTCGCGCACAGGTTCGACGACCTTCACCTCATGGATCAGTTCAACGTCGCGCCGCTGATGGACGTTCCCGTCGAGACGCTCTCGCAAGGCCTGCTCCTCAAGTTCAAGCCGCTCAATCTTGACGTCCTGCCGCTCTACATCGTGCTGATGGCCGCGTTTCCTGTTGTGCTTTGGCTCATGCTGCGATGGCGCAACGCGGTGATGATCGGCTCGCTTGGTCTTTATTTGGCCGCCCGCCATTACGGCTGGAACTTGCCCGCCTATCCCGCCGGTGTCTGGTATTTCAATCCGTTTGCTTGGCAATTGCTCTTCGTATTCGGAGCCTGGCTCGCCTTGGGAGGGGCGACGGCAAGCCGCTGGCTGCTGTCGTCCCGCGCGCTCTTTGTCATGAGCTGCGGCTTTCTGCTCTTCGCGCTTGTGATGACTCTGGCTGAACGAATTCCCGGGCTCAGGGAGCACATCCCTGAGGCACTCGCCACCGTCTTCATACCGAACGACAAGACCAATCTCAGCCCCTATCGGGTCATCCATCTGGCGAGCCTAGTGCTGATCGTCGTCTCGCTCGTTCCGATCGACTGGCCGGGACTGAAGTCGCCGTTGCTGCAGCCGTTGATTCGATGCGGCCAGCAATCCCTGCCGGTGTTCTGCGTCGGTCTCTTTCTTTCGTTCATCGCGCACTTCCTGCTTGATTTCGGATCGGAGGGAATTCCGGCTCAGCTCTTCGTTGGCGCTGCGGGTCTCTGGATCATGACGGGCGTCGCCTACTACCGGACCTGGTCGAAAGGCGTGGACAGAAGCCGATCGTCCGAGCAGGGCAGGGAGGCGGGCGAATGATGACTTCCGAGTTGATCGCAGCGGCCTTTGACGCCTCCTGCGTAAGAGTTGCCGGCGCTTCGCGTCTATATGGCCTGACCCGCCGCGCGCTGTCCTCATCGCCGATCTCGATGAGCAGATGACTATCCAAATCAACACTTGGAGAATGACCATGAACCGTTCGAGAAATTTCGTCGTGAGTGCAGCCGTCTTTGCGGTCCTCGCCCTGGGGCCGGTCGGGCTGTCACCCGCAATCGCCGCCACCGATCTTGGTCGGATCGCGATGATGGATGACGACAAGATGTCGAAGATGCCCGACCCCTCGGATTCCGGCGGCAAGATGAACATGGGCCAGCCAGCGGGGCAGTCTCAGAACATGAGCGGCGGTCGGATGAACGACGACAAGATGAAGATGCCGCCGCAAGGCCAGATGCGGGACTGTCAGGGCGCCGGCTGTCAGGACAATTCCGGCATGATGCCGATGATGCCGATGATGCAAATGATGGAAAAGATGATGCGCAGCCAGATGAGTCCATCCGGCGGCAGCGGCGCGATGAGCGGTCCGGCGGACGTGACCGAGCGGCTCGAAGGGCGGATCGCCTTTCTGAAGGCGGAGCTGCAGATCAGCGACAGGCAGGCCGCGGATTGGAACGGTGTCGCAGACGCCTTGCGATCGAGCCGGCAGCACCTGCTGGAAGCGCGCAAGATGCTTGCAATGGACGATCGGCTCGGAAGTGCCGATCGACTGGAGCATTACGAGCGACACCTGTCCGAGCGTCTGGAGGCCATCAAATCGGCCCGCCAGGCCTTGATGCGGCTCTACGCGTCGCTGAACGAGAGCCAGAAGCAGACCGCAGACACGATCCTGCTGCCACTGATTGCGTCGTTCTGACCGCTGAAGTGAACGTAGGATCATGTTCGCTTCGTCTCTTCGACATCGCTCCGGCGTGCTGATCTTCGTTGTCCTGGCGAGCCAGCTTGCGGCGATTGCCGCGCCGGCGTCGGACGCCGGGCGCGGCGTAACGCATCCGGCCGGGCAACTTGCCCAGCGCTGGGAGGTGGCGGAGGCCGAGGGCGACCACGCGGCGCACCATCCCGCAGCGTCCGGCTCCGCCGGCGATGCAGCGCCGAAGCCGGAGAGATCATCAGGTCCGAGCGAGCGTCAAGCCGCCGGCGTCGCCACGTCGGGAATGATGGGTGGAATGGACGGCATGATGGGCCGGCCGCGCAAGGAATTCTATCCGGCCTTGATGGACATGGCGGCGCTGTCCGCCGAGCAGCGGAGCAAGCTGGAGATCCAGGCGCGCGAGCGCATCGGCGCCGAGGCCGATCGCCTGGCGGGTGCCGAAATGGATCTGCGGCACGCCATCGCCGCGGGCGACATCGTTGCTGCGGAGCACGCGGCGCGGCGGCTTCGCGAATCCTTGAACGCAGTCCAGAGCGGCGTGATCGCGCTAGGCTCGCTGCACGAGGGCAGGCCGCCGCAGCAAATCGCGCAGACCTGGTTCAAATCGCAAATGAACCTGCTGCCTCAGCAAGGCGCCGCAGGGGTCGATAACGGCGCGCCGGGAATCTCCTGGTTTCACGTCACGACCATGGCGCTGCTGGTGCTGTTCTCGCTGGGCATGCTTGCCGTTTACGTCGCGCGCATGCGCCGGGCGAACGCGCTGGTCGACCGGCTGACGCGCGCGGCGGTCGCGCCGGCTGCCATCACGCCACTCGTGTCCATGCCAGCCGCCGGCGCGCCGAATGACAAGGCCGGGACGACAACTTCTCCTAAGACAAGCCGCCAGCCGCGGCGCGGCGAGACGAACGGTTCCTGGAAGGGCAAGCTGAGGATCTGCGCGATCTATCAGGAAACGCCAAACGTGAAGACCTTCCGTCTGCAAGCAGCTGGTGGCGGGGCGATTCCGTTTGCGTTCCTGCCCGGTCAGTTCCTGACCTACGCCATTGAAATTGGCGGAACGACAGTCAGGCGCTCCTACACGATCGCCTCGTCTGCAGCCCAGACCGCCTATGTCGAGACCACGATCAAGCGCGAAGACGGCGGGCTCCTGTCCGACTACATGCATGGCCACCTGAAGGAGGGCGACCTGATCGAGGTAGCGGGTCCCTCCGGCGCCTTTACGTTCACGGGCACGGAAGCCGACAGCGTGGTCCTGATCGGTGGCGGCGTCGGCATCACGCCGCTGATGGCGGCGATCCGCTATCTCTCGGACATCGCATGGCCCGGCCAGATCTACCTCGTCTATGGCGCGCAGACGACCGAGCAATTCATCTTCCGGGACGAGCTGGAATATCTCCAGCGCCGGATGAACAATTTGCATGTCGCTGCCACGATGATGCGGGCCGCCGGCACCTCGTGGATGGGGAGCGAGGGGCAGATCACGGCCGAGTTCCTGACTCATGCCGTGCCGGATCTTGCGAAGCGGCGCGTTCATCTGTGCGGTCCGCCCGGAATGATGGAGGCGCTCCGGAAAACCCTGATCGGCCTCGGCGTGCCGCGCGAGCAGATCAAGACGGAAGCCTTCGGGCCGGCCCGCGGAGCCGTTCCGCCTCCCGGCAAGGTCTCTGCCGAGGCGCCAATCCCGCGAAGCGAAGCGGGCGATCGAGCGGCCGTGGCGGTCGGTCCTGCAACGGCCACGATCCGTTTTGCGAGATCGGGCAAGGTGGCGGCGCTGCCTCCGGACAAGAGCGTCCTGGAGGTGGCCGAAAGCGCCGGCGTGTCGATCGACTATTCGTGCAGGGCCGGGGTCTGCGGCGTCTGCAAGACGCACCTTCTGGAAGGCTCCGTCACGATGGAAGTCCAGGACGCCCTGACCGCAGACGACAAGGCGAGCGGTCTCATCCTGGCCTGCCAGGCAAGATCAGTCGGAGATCTCGTCGTCGAGGCCTGACATGATGAACGGAAGAGCGCGCCTGATCGTTGACGTTATTCTGGCGGCCCTGTTGCTGCTGGTGCCGGCTTTCCTGCTTCACTCCGACAGCCGGTTTGCAGGAAGCTTGGCCGGCTTTGTGCTCGGGGTGGGCGCGGCGGCGCTGATGTTCCTCCTTCTCGCCTATCCCATGGCGAAATACAGCACTGGCGTGAAGGCCCTGGTCACGCGATGCGTGTCGATGCCGACGCTCCTGGCGTTTCACGCTCGTGCGGGCATCGTTGCAGCATTCTTCGCGCTTCTGCATACCGGGCACAAGTTTCAAAGCCCGCTCGGGATCGCCCTGGTGACGTGCATGCTGATCGTCGTCGTCACCGGATTTGTCGGGCGCTACTACCTGCCGCAAACCGCGCTGGAGCTCCGTCAGCAGCAGTCGCATCTGGCGACGTTGAGATCGGCGTATGAGCACACCGCAGCGGCCATGTCGTCGCCCGATCGGGCGGAGCGTGACGGGGCCGGCATGCCTGCAATGGCATTGCAGAACGTGCCACTGCTGCAACTGGTCGATGGCATTTCCGATCTCGAATCGGCCATCGGCTCGAGTGAGGCGGTCAAGGCGATCTTCATGCAGTGGATCGGGCTGCATGTCCTGGCAGCTATCGTCATGTACGCGCTACTCGCGGTGCATGTGGCGGCCGAGATCTATTACGGGCTGCGGTGGCTCGCGTGACGATCAGGGGCGTGCTCTACGTCGTGGTCGCGACACTGGCGATCGCAAGTGCGGCGGTCGCGTCGATCGCCTTGTATCGGGGCAGCCCTGGGATCGTTCAGGGCTGGACGGGGCTCGTCAGCCCCGGACCGCTGTCCGCGAAGCATGCCTTCCTGTCCGACAGATGCGAGAGCTGCCATGCGCCGATCAAAGGCGTCGAGGCGGCCGCCTGTATCACCTGTCATGCGCCTTCCGCCGCTGATCTCGCCAAGCAATCGACGGCGTTTCATGCCGTGGTGGGCGGTCAATGTTCCGGCTGCCATCGCGAGCACTCTGGCGACTTGCGGCCGATCAGGATGGACCATGCGTCCTTGCTGCAAGTCACAATGCCCGCCGCCGGCAAGAAGGTGCTCGACCGGACCTCTGCCGATCAACTGAGGGCCGACCTGACGGAGTTTCTGGGCTTGCCAAGGTCCGACCGGCCGGAACGGGCTGCGCTTGATTGCGCCAACTGCCACAGCAACCGGGAACCGCACCGCGGATTGTTTGGACGTGAATGTGCGGATTGCCATGGGCTCGCGTCCTGGAAGATCGCAGGTTTCCTGCATCCCTCGCCGACCTCGAAGGACTGCGCCCAATGCCATCAGGCGCCGCCGAGCCACTACATGGGCCACTTCATCATGATGGATCGGACGATCGCGGGGCAGGAGCGCGCATCGGTCGATCAATGCTTTCTGTGCCACAGGACGGACTCGTTCAACGACATCAAAGGCGTCGGCTGGATGAAGCACCATTGATTGGTGCGACGCGGATGTGGCTCATACATTACGGTGGGCAGCGAAAAATATCCCATGAGCTGCGCTGCCGGAGCACGATGGCTTGCGAGGCCCATAATTCCGCCGGACGAATGTGGCGCAGCATCTGTCCTGTCTTGCCGGCTCTATGTGCGTCGTTTTCTGTTGGCCGGCCGTACAACCAGAGTTATATATTCCACGACGGGTAGCGGGAGCGGAAATGATTGGCTTGATGAAGCCAAGGCGAAGGTGGTGGGGATGGCTTGTCGCCATCGCCTATCTGCTTGCGTCGATGACGCCGTCTCTTGCGGTCCCGATCGTCTCAGTTACGGCGATTCCGTGCGAGCATCAGCATGCGCATGAGCACGATCAGGCCGATGCCGGATCGGTTGCGCATTCGCACGACGTTGCGATGACCGGAGCTTGTGACGACGACCAGGACGAGCCCCGCGACCGGCATGCGAGCTGCTGCGGCTCGGTGCTGTGCTTCAGCGCCGTGTCGCCCCAAGCTCCCGCCATTGCGGAGTTCGTGCTCCCGCACTCGCGCTGCGAAGCGCAGCCCGACGTGATCGACGACGAAGGTGCGTTCCGTCGTCACTACCGGCCCCCCATCGCCTGAGATAGCTGCCAAAGACCGAACTGCGTCGCTCTGATCCGGGCGCGAAGCGACACGTCTGCCAAGGACACATGTCCAAGCGGATGACGACGATGCGCGCAAGGTCTCGCACGCGCAGGCGCGGCAGAGCCGACCTGGCTTTCTGCTCGCGCGCTAAGCGTTGAGCGGGAGAGCGCCGACATCGTGATCAGCAGCTTGCGGTAGGCAAGTTGGCCGCGTGAGCGCCGCCATAGCGGTGATCTCTCGCGACCCTTGTCCGGATCGATACGTTCCCGCCACCGCGAAGCGATCTGCCGAATGGCATCCAAGGACGATACGTCATGAAGTCGCCGAACGAGAGTCTGCCGATGCAGACAGCCGGTTCCCTGGACGCGCAGGACACGATCGTTCGTGCCGCCCTCATCGGCAGCTACGATCGCCTCCGCGGTTATCTGCAGCGACGCTTTGGTGGTCAGGCGGAAGCGGAGGAGGTGCTCCAGGCATTCATGTTGCGCGCACTGGAGCGATCCGGCGATATCCGCGATGCGGATTCGGTTCGGGGCTGGCTGAGCAGGGTCCTGGCAACGACCATCGCCGACTTTCACCGCCAGACATCGAGGAGCAGGGCGCGGGAGATGCCGTTCCCGAACGAGCTCAACGATCGTCTTGCCGCCGAGCAGGACGCCGCGGCGAATGCCGCGGTCTGCGAGTGTCTTCATACCCATCTGTCCCTGATGAAGCCGGAGCATGCCGAGGTCATCAGGAGGGTGGATCTCGGCGGTGAGCCGCGGGAGCTGGTTGCTGCCGATCTGGGCGTTACCGTGAACAACCTGACTGTCCGGCTTCATCGCGCACGGCACGCCCTGAAGGAGCGCCTCGAGCAGACCTGTGTTGTATGTCTCGAGGAAAGCTTCTGGGAGTGCCGCTGCGCAGACAACCGAGGTCCGACCTAACCGGCCTCGCGCCGGCGGCCCTCGCTGCCTTCGCGCCGGGCGAGCCGGCTGCGATGCAGCGCGAACAGCTCCAGCATCTTGTCGGCGGGCTTGGCGGCGCTGAACAGATAACCCTGCATCTCGGAGCAGCCGAGCGTGCGGAGCAGGCGCTGCTGCTCCTCGGTCTCGACACCCTCCGCCGTGGTGGTCATGCGACGGGCGGCCGCCAGGTTGACGACCGCCTGGACGATGCTGGCGGAGCCATCGGGGCCGGCGATGTCGTCGACGAAGCAGCGGTCGATCTTGATCTTGTCGAACGGGAAACGGTGCAGATAGCTCAGCGAGGAATAGCCCGTGCCGAAATCATCGAGCGCGATACGGACGCCGATGGCGCGGAGCTGATGCAGGATCGTGAGCGCCGTGTCGTCGTCGCGGATCAACACCGCCTCGGTGATTTCGAGCTCGAGTCGGCTCGCCGGCAAGTTGGAGGCGGCGAGCGCCGCCATGATCTTCAGCGCCAGCGTGCCACTCTTGAACTGCACCGGCGAGACGTTGACGGCGAGGCGGATGTCGTCGGGCCAGCCGGCCGCATCCCGGCAGGCGGTCGCCAGCACCCATTCGCCGATCTCGTTGATCAGGCCGGTGTCTTCGGCGATCGGGATGAACTCGGCCGGCGAGACCATGCCGCGCTCGGGATGGCGCCAGCGCACCAGCGCCTCGCAGCCGGTGATGCGGTCGTCCTTCAGGCCGAGGCAGGGCTGGTAGTAGACCTCGAGCCCCCCTTGGGCGATGGCGTGGCGCAGGTCGATCTCGAGCTGCCGCCGCTCGCGGACCTTGGCATCCATCTCGGGCTCGAAGAAGCGGTAGGTGCGGCGTCCCGCGGATTTGGCGGCGTACATCGCAAGGTCCGCGTTCTTCAGGATCTGGTCCAGCGCCGTGCCGTGTCCCGGCGCCAGCGCGATGCCGATGCTGGCGTCGCTGGTGAGATGATGGCCCATGCAGTCGAACGGGGTGCGGATGGCCTGGAAGACCCGGGCGACGAGATCGTTGACCTGTTCCGGCGAGGTCACCGCGCTCTGCACGATGGCAAATTCGTCGCCGCCGAGCCGCGCCACGAAGTCCATCGTGCCGGCGCAGCGGCTGAGGCTCGTTGCGACCGATTTCAGCAGCTCGTCGCCGACGAGATGGCCGAGCGCGTCGTTGACGCCCTTGAACTCGTCGATGTCGATGTAGTGGACCGCGACCTGCTCATCATTGCCGATGGCGGCCAGCTCCTGCCGCAGATGCTCGTGGAACATGGCGCGGTTGGGCAGATCGGTCAGCGCGTCGTAGTGGGCAAGGTGGGTGATGCGCTCCTCGATGCGCCGGCGCTCGGTAATGTCCTCGTGCGTCGCCACCCAACCGCCGTCCGCGAGCGGTTCGTTGAGGACCTGGATCGAGCGACCGTCGGCGGTGTCGACCACCATGGAGTTGCGCACGTGAATGTCGCGCAGCACGCGCTCGACATATTGATCGACGTCGCCGGTGAACGAGCCGGTCGTCTTACGATGCGCGATGATGTCGTGGAAGCTGCAGCCGGGCTTCACCACGGCGGCCGACAGGCCGTACATTTCGATATAGCGCTGGTTGCACACCACGAGTCGACGCTCGGCGTCGAACAGCAAAAGACCCTGGGTCATGTTGTTGACCGCGCGGTCGAGACGCTGCTTTTCCAGCGTCAGCCGTTCTCGCGAGAGGCGGTGCTGCTCCAGCAGCTTGCGCACGATCGCGATCAGGACGCCGGCGATGGCGAGCGCGGAAGAGGCGGCGACCGAGATCAGGATGCCGATCTGCTCACGCCAGTCCGTCAAGGCCGCCGTCCGCGTCGTGGTGGCCATCATCAGGATCGGGAAGTGGGGCAGGGCGTGCGAGGCGATCAGGCGGTCTTCGCCGTCGACCGGGCTCATGAAGCGTCCGGCGAAGTGATCGAGCCCGAAGACCCGCTGCTGCTCGAACGGGCCGGTCTTGAAATTTCGCCCCATCAATTCACTGGAATGGGGATAGCGGGCGAGCAGCGTGCCGTCGCGATGCAGCATCGAGATCGTCGCGCCTTCGCCGAGCACCACGTTCTCGAAGAACTTCTCGAAATTGGCCGGCTCGATGCCGCGACCGACCACGCCCATGAACTCGCCGTTCGGGCCGACGATCTTGCGGACGATCAGGATGGTCCAGGCGCTGGAGATACGGCTGTGCAGCGGCTCGATCAGGACATCAGGCGAATAGGGGTCGTATTTGAAGGTGCGGAAATAGGCGCGATCGGCAACGTTCACCTTGGGGGCCGGCCACGCGGTCGACGAGTTGACCAGATTGCCGTCGGCATCGATGACATTGACGCCGCCGATATAGGGCAGCGCCTCGATCTTCGAGCGCAGCATCCGGTGGATGTCCTGCCCGGAGAGGCGCTTGCGATAGTTATCCGCGCTGGCAATGCCGATCGCGCGGACGTGGTCGACGAAGTCCTTCTGAATGACCGCGAAATCCTGCAATTGCTGATCGAAATGATGGGCCAGCATCAGCACGGTGTTTTCCAGCTCGCGGCCGGAATTGCGCAGCGTGCGTTCGCGGAAATTCTGTGCCATCAGCGTCGCGCCGACCGCGATCGCGGCGATCAGCAGCGTGCCGCCCACGACCAGCCAGCGGATCGGTCCGCTGCGCACGAAGGCCTGGTCGAAAATGCGACTGCCGTATCTCGTCATCATGTCGGTTATTGCCGCGCACACGCCAGGATCAATTCTTGATCCTCAAGACATCCGTTGGTTTACGGGAACGGTATGGAGGCGAAGTTAGGAAGCGCGGTTAACGCGACATGAATCGTTACACACAAAAGCGATCGATGCGCGGGATGCAAGCCGTGCAGGAATTGCCGGAAGACACCTGTGATGCCGGTCGTAGCGGAAGATCAGGCGCGGTAATGGCCGGACTTGCCGCCGAGCTTCTCGACGAGATGGATGCCCTCGATCCGCACGCCGCGCTCGACGGCCTTGATCATGTCGTAGATGGTGAGGCAGGCGACCGAGACGGCCGTGAGCGCCTCCATCTCGACGCCGGTCGGTCCCGTCACCTTGACGCTGGCGCGGACGAGGCAGCCCGGCAGTTTCGCGTCGGGCTCGATGTCGACGGTGACCTTGGACAGCGCGAGCGGATGACAGAGCGGGATCAGCTCGGAGGTGCGCTTGGCCGCCATGATGCCGGCGATGCGCGCGGTGCCGAGCACATCGCCCTTCTTGGCGTTGCCGGACACGATCAGGTCGAGCGTCTCCTTGGTCATGACGACGCGGCCTTCAGCGACAGCGAGCCGCTCGGTCGCGGGCTTGGCCGAGACGTCCACCATCCGCGCTTCGCCGGAGGCGCCGATATGGGTGAGGGCAGGGCCTGCTTTCTTCGAAGGCGTGGTCGTGGAAGTCTTGCGCGCCATGTCAGCGCGTACCGGTCGCGCGCGCGCCGGTCTCGCGCGCGAGCAGCGTGCGCGTGGCGGCGGTGACATCGGCCTGCCGCATCAGGCTCTCGCCGACCAGGAAGGTCGACATGCCGACGCGCTCGAGCCGGGCGAGATCGGCAGGGGTGAAGATGCCGCTTTCGCCGACCATCAGCCGCCCCTCGGGGATCAGCGGCGCCAGTGCCTCGCTGGTCGCGAGCGTGGTCTCGAAAGTGCGCAAATTGCGGTTGTTGACGCCGATCATCGGCGAGCGAAGTTTCAGCGCCCGGTCGAGCTCGGCACGGTCATGGATCTCGATCAGCACGTCCATGCCATAGGCGATGGCGGCATCCTCGAGGTCCTTGGCGGTGGCGTCGTCGAGCGCGGCCATGATGATCAGGATGCAGTCCGCTCCGTGTGCGCGGGCTTCGGCCACCTGGTAGGTGTCGAACATAAAATCTTTGCGCAGCACCGGCAGCGAGGTCGCCGCGCGCGCAGCCACCATGAAGTCGAGATGGCCCTGGAACGAGGGCGTGTCCGTCAGCACCGAAAGACACGCGGCGCCGCCGGCCTCATAGGCCTTGGCGAGGAGCGGCGGATCGAAATCGGCGCGGATCAATCCTTTCGACGGCGAGGCCTTCTTGACCTCGGCGATCAGCGCGTAATCGCCATTGGCATGCTTGGCCCGGATCGCGCGCACGAATCCGCGCGCGCCGGGCTCTGCCTTGGCCTTCGCCTCCACCGCCGACAGCGGCTGCGCGCGCTTGGCGGCGGCAATCTCATCGCGCTTGTACGCCTCGATCTTGGTCAGGATGTCCGACATGTCAGGCTCAGCCGTTGGAGACCGCGATCAGGTGTTTCAGCCGCGCGTTCGCCGCGCCGCTGTCGAGCGATTTGGCGCCGATCGCGACGCCCTCCTTGAGGTCCTTGGCGCGGCCGGCCACGACCAGTGCGGCGGCGGCGTTCATCAACGCCACGTCGCGGTAGGGACTCGGCTTGCCGTTGAGCACGCTTTGCAGCGCGATCGCATTGGCGTCGGCATCGCCGCCCTTGAGCGCGCCGGTCTCGCAGCGCGTCAGTCCGGCTTCCTCCGGCGTCACCTCGAAATTCCTGATCTCGCCATTGTGGAGCGCGGACACGAAGGTCGGGCCGGTGAGGGTGATCTCGTCGAGACCATCGGAGCCATGCACGACCCAGACGGATTCGGATCCGAGGTTCTTGAGCACCTGCGCCAGCGGCTGCACCCATTGCCTGGAGAACACGCCGACCATCTGCCGCTTCACGCCCGCCGGATTGGACAGGGGGCCGAGCAGGTTGAAGATCGTGCGGGTCGCCAGCTCGACCCGGGTCGGGCCGACGTTCTTCATGGCGGGATGGTGGGCGGGGGCGAACATGAAGCCGATGCCGCATTCGCGCACGCAGCGGCCGACTTGCTCGGGTTTGAGGTCGATCTTCACCCCGAGCGAAGCCAGCACGTCGGCGGCACCCGAGCGCGACGACAGTGCGCGGTTGCCGTGCTTGGCCACCGGCACGCCGGTACCTGCGACGATGAAGGAGGCGCAGGTCGAGACGTTGACCGAGCCGGAGCCGTCGCCGCCGGTGCCGACGATGTCGACGGCGTCGGGCGGTGCCGTCACGGTCAGCATCTTGGAGCGCATCGCCGCCACCGCGCCGGTGATCTCGTCCACGGTCTCGCCGCGCACCCGCAGCGCCATCAAGAGACCGCCCATCTGCGAGGGCGTTGCCTCGCCCGACATCATGGCATCGAAGGCGGAAGCGGCTTCGTCACGCGACAGGCTGGCGCCGGTCGCCACTTTTCCAATGATCGATTTCAGGTCGTCCATCGCGTGCTTTCAACTCACTGGTTCGCGCCGGTCACCTGCGCGAAGGCGGCCTGATTAATGGTGGTCCCGATGTCGGTTTCAAGCTTGTTGACGTAGGAGGCGACCTGCTCCTCGGTCTGGGCACGGTCGAGGCTTTCCTTCAGCTTCTTGACCGCGTCGGAGGCGGCATCGACCGCGGGATCGATGATGTCGGTGACGCGGAACACGATCACCTCGCTGCCGCCGCTCACTTGCGTCTGTCCGACGCCGTCCTTGGCGGTGCGGAATGCGGCCGCCACGACGGTGCCGGGCACGCCGGCGGGCGAGTCATCGCGCTTGAAGCCGGTCGCGCTCTCGACCTTGGCGCCGATCGCTGCCGCCTCATCCGCGAGCTTGCCGCCCGCTTCGAGCTTCTGCACCATCTCGGTCGCCTTGGCCTTCAGCTTGGTCGCGATCTGGTCCTGGCGCCAGCGCGCCTCGACCTGGTCGCGAACCTCGTCGAGATTGCGGTCGCGCGACGGCGTGATCGCAATCACGTCGTACCAGACATAACCGCCCTTGAAGGAGATCGCGTCGTTGTCGACGCCGACATCGGTGTTGAAGGCCTGCGACACCACGTCGAGGCCCTGCGGGATGTTGGCCACCGGCTGGCCGTTCGGAGCACGGCCGGAGCGGTCGACAGCGTCGATGGTTACGGCGGTGAGGCCGAGCTTCTGCGCCGCGTCGATCACGCTGGAGCCGCCGCCGCGCTCGTCTTCCATCTTGTCGCGGAGGTCGGCGACCTTGACGCGCGCGCGCTCAGTCGCGATCTCGCGCTTGATGTCGCCGGCGAGCTTCGCGTAGTCGGCCTCGACGCCCGGCTCGATCTTATCGACCTTGACGATGGAGGTGCCGAGGGCGCCCTGGATCGGCTGGCTGATCTCACCGGCTGGAAGTGCGAATGCAGCATTCCCGACCGCGGGGTCGAGCGCCGACTTGGTCACCAGTCCAAGATCGACGTCGGAGGCGCTCAGCCCGCGCTCCTTGCCGAGGTCCTCGAACGACATTCCGCCGGCGAGGCGCTCGCGTGCAGTCTTTGCCTCAGCCTCGTTGGGAAACACGATCTGATGGATCTGGCGCTTCTCCGGCGTGCCGAGCCGGTCCTTGCGCTGCTCGAACACCTTCTTGGCGTCCTCGTCGGAGACCTCGCTCCATTTGCCGATCTCTTCCGGCGAGATCACGACAAAGGCGATCTTGCGATATTCGGGTGCGCGGAACTGGACCTTGTGATCCTCGAAATAGGCGGCGAGCGCCTCGGGCGAGGGCGCGTCGATCTGACCAGCCTGGGCCGCGTCCAGCCTGAGGAATTCGATGGAGCGTTGCTCGTTCTGGAAGCGCGTCAGCACGTCGATCATGGCCTTCGGCGGCTCGAGGCCGGCGCCGATCGTGCCGGTGATCTGCCGGCGCAGCGACACCTTGCGCTGCTCGGCGACGTAGCGCTGCTCGGTATAGCCGAAATTGCGGATCACAGCCTGGAAGCGGTTCGCATCGAAGTTGCCGCCGACGCCCTTGAAGTTGGGGTCGTTCATGATGACCTGGCGGATCTGCTCGTCGGACTGGCCGAGTCCGAGACGGCGCGCCTCTTCGTCGAGAGCGGCTTCCGCGATCGTTTGCTGCAGCACCTGCCGGTCGAGGCCGAAGGCGCGGGCCTGGTCGGGCGTCAGCGGCCGGCCGAACTGGCGGCTGATCTGCTGCAGGCGATCGGTGTAGATCTGCCGGAACTCGTTCAGCGAAATCTCGGTATGGCCGATCTTGGCGACCGTGGACTGTCCGAAGCCCTTGAAGATGTCGGCGATGCCCCAAATGCCGAAACTGACGATCAACACGCCCATCACCACGGCCATAATGGTCTTGCCGAGCCAATTTGATGAGGCCTTGCGCATTCCTCGAAGCATTTGGTCCAACTTGTTTGGTCAGGAGGGGAACGGGAGCGCGTCTTAATGCAGATTCCGCAAAAGCGCGTCACCAAATTGATAGATCATCATAAAGTGGCGGCTTTCCCCCCGCAACCTCGGGTCATGCGACGGCGAGGAGCTGCGGTTAAAAGCCCCAAAGCGTTTTCCGTCTGGAAAACGCGTCAGAACAAGAATCTGGAACTGCAGGAGCACCTCTGCTAGCGCATCAACAAACCTCTTATCGCTGGAAACTGACATGACCGACGCCATCCGACCGCTGATCGCCGGCAACTGGAAAATGAACGGCCTGAAGGCCCAGACTGCCGAATTCGACGCCATGCTCAATGGTGCGGCAGATGTGGTCGCCAAGGCCGACCTGCTGGTCTGCCCGCCGGCGACCCTGGTCGCCGCCTTCGCCGAGAAGGCGCGTGGCAAGAAAGTTGCGGTGGGGGCGCAGGATTGCCATCCGAAGGCCTCCGGCGCTCATACCGGCGATATCGCCGCCGAAATGCTGGCGGATGCGGGCGCGACCGCCATCATTGTCGGCCATTCCGAGCGCCGCGCCGACCATGGCGAGGGTGACACCCTCGTCAGGCAGAAGGCCGAAGCCGCCTGGCGGGCAGGGGCCATCGCGATCGTCTGCATCGGCGAGACGCAAGGCCAGCGCGACGCCGGCCAGACCCTGGACATTCTGCGCGGCCAGCTTGTTGGCTCGCTGCCGGACGGTTCCACTGCCGCCAACCTGGTGGTGGCCTACGAGCCGGTCTGGGCGATCGGCACGGGCCTCACCCCCACCGCGAAGGATGTCGAGCAAATTCATGGATTTATCCGGGAATTCCTGACCTCCCGGTTCAAGGCCGATGGCGCCAGGATGCGGATCCTCTACGGCGGTTCGGTCAAGCCCTCGAACGCGGCCGAGCTGATGGCCGTGAAGAACGTCAACGGTGCGCTGGTCGGCGGCGCCAGCCTGAAAGCGGCCGATTTCCTTGCCATTGCCAAGGGCTGCCCCTAGCTAACCCAAACCGTTGGCAGTTCTAGGCTAAGTTATTGGACCGATCGGGGGTGGCAATGCCCCCTCCGATCGTGTAACACCGCGCAACTTCAGGAAAACCCGCGAAGCGCGATCGGCCGCCGTCAGGCGCCGCCCGCTTGTGACGGAAGGATACTATGCAGACCGTTGTCATCGTCATCCACCTCATGATCGTCGCCGTCATGATCGGCGCCGTCCTGCTCCAGAAGTCGGAAGGCGGCGGCCTTGGCATGGGCGGCGGCGCGGGCTTCATGTCGAGCCGCGGCACCGCGAATCTCTTGACGCGGACCACCGCGATTCTGGCTGCGGGATTCTTCCTCACCAGCATGTTCCTGTCCTGGCACGCGGGCTACAGCCGCGCGCCGTCGTCGATCATTGGCACGCCGGCGTCCCAGACCCAGCCGGCCGGCGGATCGCCGATCGCGCCGCCGACCTCGGGCGGCATCCTGGATTCGCTGAAGAAGGCCGACGAGCAGCAGCAGGCGCCGGCTCCGACCGGCCCGCAGGTGCCACGTTCGCAATAAAGCAGGGGGGCCATGCAGGGCGGCCGCTACCGTCCTGCATCAACAACCCCCATCAAGGCACTGTCACCACTCTTAGTTCTGGCTCACCCACAGGCCCGCAAAATCTTTGGGGCGGAATACGAATCGCTTTGGCGAATCGAATTCGAGGGATTAGAGGTTAAGTCCCATGGCGCGGTACATATTCATCACCGGCGGCGTGGTTTCCTCGCTCGGCAAGGGTCTGGCTTCGGCGGCACTCGGTGCCCTGCTGCAGGCCCGGGGCTACAAGGTCCGCCTCCGCAAGCTCGACCCCTATCTCAACCTCGATCCCGGAACGATGTCGCCGTACCAGCACGGCGAAGTGTTCGTGACCGATGACGGCGCGGAGACCGATCTCGATCTCGGTCACTACGAGCGCTTCACCGGCCGGCCGGCGACCAAGGCCGACAACATCACGACGGGGCGCATCTACCAGGACATCATCACCAAGGAGCGCCGCGGCGATTATCTCGGCGCGACCATCCAGGTGGTTCCGCACGTCACCAACGCCATCAAGGAGTTCGTCCTCGACGGCAATGACGATTACGACTTCGTGCTGGTCGAGATCGGCGGCACCGTCGGCGACATCGAGGGTCTGCCGTTCTTCGAGGCGATCCGCCAGCTCAAGAACGAGCTGCCGCGCGATCACGCCGTCTATATCCACCTCACGCTGCTGCCCTACATTCCGAGCGCCGGCGAATTGAAGACCAAGCCGACGCAGCACTCGGTCAAGGAGCTGCGCTCGATCGGCATCCAGCCCGACATCCTGCTCTGCCGCACCGATCGCGAGATCCCGAAGGAAGAGCGGCGCAAGCTCGGGCTGTTCTGCAACGTGCGCGAAAGCGCCGTGATCGAGGCGCGCGACGTCGACAACATCTATGCCGTCCCCGAGGCCTACCACAACGCGGGCCTCGACGACGAAGTGCTCGCCGCCTTCGGCATCGGCTCGCGGATTCCGCCGGTGCTGCAGAGCTGGCAGCAGATCAACGAGCGCATCCGCAACCCCGAAGGCAACGTCACCATCGCCATCGTCGGCAAATACACCGGCATGAAGGATGCGTATAAGTCGCTGATCGAGGCACTCTCGCACGGCGGCATCGCCAACAAGGTGAAGGTCAATCTCGACTGGATCGAGAGCGAGATCTTCGAGAAGGAGGATCCGGCGCCGTTCCTGGAGCACGTCAACGGCATCCTGGTGCCGGGCGGATTCGGCCAGCGCGGCGCGGAGGGCAAGATCAAGGCGGCGCAGTTCGCGCGCGAGCGCGACGTGCCGTATTTCGGCATCTGCTTCGGCATGCAGATGGCGGTGATCGAGGCCGCGCGAAACCTCGTCGGCATCGAGGATGCCAATTCCACCGAGTTCGGCCCGACCAAGGAGCCGCTAGTCGGCCTGATGACGGAATGGCTGCGCGGCAACGAGCTCGAGAAGCGCACGCAGGCCGGCGATCTCGGCGGCACGATGCGGCTTGGCGCCTATCCCGCCGCGCTCAATCGCGGCAGCCGCGTTTCGCAGGTTTATGGCGGCGCGACCGAGATTTCCGAGCGTCACCGCCATCGCTACGAAGTCAACACCGCCTACAAGGACCGCCTCGAGCAGCATGGCCTGAAATTCTCAGGGCTGTCGCCCGACGGCGTGCTGCCTGAAATCGTCGAGTACGAGGATCACCCCTGGTTCATCGGCGTCCAGTTCCACCCCGAGCTGAAGTCGCGGCCGTTCGAGCCGCACCCGCTGTTCGCCTCGTTCATTCAGGCGGCGATGGTGCAGAGCCGGCTGGTCTGACGGCTTAGCGCGCGGCGGAATAGTCGCGCGCGTGATGCATCGGCGCCAGCGCGACCCGCGCCGATGGTTCAGGCGCAAGCGATCCCGTGACCAGCTTCATCTGCGGGCGGCGCGTCAGCCTGTAGACGGCGGCGGGCGGCACGTTCAGCAAGGCGCGATCCACGAGCTTTGCGCGCAGGCCGAGCCGGTCCAGCACGGGCCGCGGCACCGGGCAGCTCATTCCGTAGGTGAACTGGTAGAAGGCGCCGCCGGGGCGGACATAGCTGAACGCGCCGCTGAGGATCGACATAACCTTGCGCCTCGACATATTGAGCAGCGGCAGGCCGCTCACGACCGCGCCGACGGGGGCGCCGTCATAGAGGCGCTCGGCCGCAAGCCGCGCCGCGTCCATCCACAGCACGCGCGACCCGGGAAAGCGCATTTGCAGGAGCTTCATGAAGTCGGAGCCGTATTCGATCAGCGTGAGATCCTGTGGCCGGACGCCGCGTTTGAGCAGCTTGTAGGTGAACGCACCGGTACCGGGACCGAGCTCGAGAATCGGACCGGTCGTTGCGCTGATCTCGCGCGTGATGAGATCGGCAAGCGCCGCACCCGATGGTGCGACCGCACCGACCCGACGCGGGGACGACATCCAGGACAGGAAGAACGAGAGAAAATCATTGGGCATGCGCACTCCGGCATCTTGGTTTGCACCTCCTAAAGACCGGAGGTGAGACGGATGCAGTGTTGCGGAGGCGCATTGCGACAGCATTGCGCTGCTGGAGGCGAATGCGGATTGAATCAACTCTGTCGGACCGGCGGCAGCGTCATCCGGAAACAGGCGCCGCCCTCCGGTCCGTCCGCCACCGAAACGTGGCCGCCATGCAGCTGCACGATCTCGCGCACCATGTTGAGGCCGAGGCCAGCCCCGCGGTCGAGCGGCGTCAGCCGATAGAACGGCTCGAAGATCTGCTCGCGCTGATCGGCGGGAATGCCGGCGCCTTCGTCGGTGACCTCGATACTCGCGGGCCTGCCGACGCGAATCCCGATCGTGCCGCGGCGCGGGCCGTGCTGGATAGCGTTCTGCACGAGATTGGTCAGTGCACGCTCCAGCGCCGCGGCATCGCCGATCGTCTCAATCGGTGTCGCCGGCGCATCGAGGGCCAGCTCGTAACCGGCCGCGATCGCCAGCGGGGCGAGGTCGGCGGCGACGCTTTGCGCAACGGCGACGAGATTGACCCGCGTGAAAGGATGGCCGCAGCGGTCGAGCCGCTGGATATCGAGCAATTGCTCGGCAAGCGTGGCCAGCCGCGCGGCATCCTCCAGCAGACGGGTCTTGTCCGGCCCAGGGGCGAGTGACTCCAATCGCGTGTTCAGGATCGCGATCGGCGTGCGCAGCTCGTGTGCGGCGTCGGCGACGAAGCGCTTGTGGCGGGCATAGCCCTGGTCGAGCCGCGCCAGCGCGTCGTTGATCGCGGTCACGAGCGGCACGACCTCCAGCGGAATCCGCTCCACCGGAAGCCGCGCGCCGCGCTGATGGATGTCGATGCGCCGGGCCTCGTCCGCGGCGGTATCAAGCCCTTTGAACGCGCGCTGCACGATCATTGGCGTGGCAATGAACGTCGCCGTTCCCATCAGCAGCAGGCCGGGCAGGGCGATGCCGAGGAACGCAAGGGAGGTCGTGAACAGTGCCTTGGCGCCGGTCAGGCGTCCTTGCGTCGCCGTGATGACCTGCACGTTGCCCGCGTCGGTGTCGACCCGCTTCAGCCGCGCCGCCGGCTTGCGCGGATCGTCCTCGAACATCTGCCAGCCGAGCCGCGCCTGGCTGATCTGGTCGAGACCGTTGCCGATTGCGGCGAATTCGGCCGGCACGGTGCCTTCGCTGAGGAAACGACCCTGCCGGTCGCGTACCAGGAACCAGAGGTCCGGGGTCTCGCTGCGCAACTGCTCCAGCGCGGCCGTCGGGCGCAAGGCCAGTCCGCCTTGCGTGTCGCGCGTGAGCGCGCGCTGGACGACATCGATGACGCGGTCCTCATCGCGCCCGGCCAGCACGAAGCCGGAGGCGCAAAGCCCGGCCAGGACGACGGCAACCAGCGCGACCAGGATCGCGGCCTGAAGCGAGAGCAGGCGCCAGCTCAAGCGCGAGCGCAGGCAATAGGGATCGTCGTGTTTGCTCATGTTAGCTTCTTCAGGCTGGCAGCTTCTTGAGGAGATAGCCGACGCCGCGAATGCCGTGGATCTCGATGCCCGCGTCAGCTTCCGCGAGCTTTCGCCTGAGACGCGAGACATGCGTGTCGAGCGCGTTGGACTGGATCTCGTCGTCGAAATTGTAGACCGCCTCTTCCAGCGCCGAGCGCAGCACGGTCCGGCCCATGCGGCGGACCAAGGCTTCAAGCACCAGGAGCTCGCGGCGGGGCAGCTCGAACGGCGCGCCGTCGATGCTGGCTTCGCGATGACTGAGGTCGAAGGCGAGGCGGCCAGCGCGGATGATTTCGGGAGAGAGGCCGGCGGGCCGCCGCAGCACGGCGCGCAACCGCGCCAGCAGTTCCTCGACTGCAAACGGTTTTGCCAGATAGTCGTCGGCGCCGCCGTCGAGCCCGGCAATGCGGTCGGCGAGCTCGCCCCGCGCGGTCAGGACGATGATCGGCACGCCGTCGGCGCGCGCGCGGAGCTTTGGGATCAAGGCGAGGCCGTCGCCGTCAGGAAGCTGGCGGTCGAGCAGAACGGCGGCATGGACATCGGCGGAAATGGCCTCCTCCGCCTCGGCAAGCGTCGGCGCGTGGTCCACCACCATGTCGTAGCGCTTCAGCGCCGAGGCCAGCGCGCCGGCCATCTCCGCTTCATCCTCGACGAGCAAAATCCGCATGTGACAGCCACCTGAACCGCAACTGAGCCTTTCTAGCGGCCCGATCATTGCGGCAGCATTGCGGGAGTCTGGCGCGGCGGCTGAAGCTCAAGCCATGCGCAGAACGCCACAGGGGGGGCCGGGCGGGGCTCAAGACACCGTCATGGCCTGCCGCTATAACCGCCGGACCTGTTCAGGGAGGAACATGAATGATCTACGAAATGCGTCAGTATCGCTGCGTGCCGGGCCGCCTGCCGGCGCTCTTGAAGCGGTTCGAGACGGCGACGCTGAAGATCTGGGAAAAGCACGGCATCAGGCAGGCCGGGTTCTTCACCACGCTGATCGGCGAATCCAGCCAGGAGCTGACCTATTTCCTCGCCTGGGAGTCGCTTGCCGAGCGCGAGACGAAGTGGGGCAAGTTCGTGACCGATCCGGACTGGATGAAAGCGCGCGCCGAGAGCGAAGCGGACGGCCAGATCGTCGCCAACATCGTCAGCCAGATCTTGGCGCCAACCGCCTTTTCGGCAGTGAAGTAAGGGGGCTGCCGGCGCAAAAGGCGGCGGAGAGCCCTGGCGCAACCCTGATATTCTGACGGCCCGGGCCGAATAGGGTTGATCCGACCCTCATGGCGGCTATGGTCGCGCCGAAAAGAGGGATTTGCCTTGAGCTCTTCGACGTCAGCGGCGCCGGTCGTCACCATCGGCAAGGTCAAATTCGGCAATGATCTGCCGATCGCGATCATTGCGGGACCTTGCCAGCTCGAAAGCCGCCAGCATGCGCTGGAGGTGGCCTCCGCGCTGAAGGAGATCGCCGCGCGGCTGAACATCGGCCTCGTCTACAAGACCTCGTTCGACAAGGCCAACCGCACCAGCGCGTCGGCGGCGCGCGGGCTGGGCCTTGAGCAGTCGCTGCCGATCTTCGCCGAAATCCGATCCTCGCTCGGCCTGCCGGTGCTGACCGACGTGCACGAGGCCACGCAATGCGCCGAGGTGGCGCAGGCCGTGGACGTCCTGCAGATCCCGGCGTTCCTGTGCCGGCAGACCGATCTGCTGCTGGCAGCGGCCGCGACCGGCAAGGTCGTCAACGTCAAGAAGGGGCAGTTCCTGGCGCCATGGGATATGGCGAACGTGGTCGCGAAGATCACCAGCGCCAACAATCCCAACGTGCTCGTCACCGAGCGCGGTGCGTCCTTCGGCTACAACACGCTGGTCTCCGACATGCGCGCGCTGCCGATCCTGGCGCGCAGTACCGGCGCGCCCGTGATCTTCGACGCCACCCATTCGGTGCAGCAGCCGGGCGGGAAGGGCACGTCCTCCGGCGGCGAGCGCGAATTCGTGCCGGTGCTGGCGCGCGCGGCTGTCGCGGTCGGCGTTGCCGGCGTCTTCATCGAGACCCATCCCGATCCCGATCGCGCGCCCTCCGACGGCCCCAACATGGTGCCGCTGCGCGAGTTCGAAGGCTTGATCGCCAGGCTGATGGCGTTCGACGCGCTGGCCAAGAACCCGCGCTGATGCAGCAAGGCGAGGCGCGGCCGCACGATCACGGCTTGCCGGCAGCGCTCTATGTCATTTCCGGGGCAAGCTTCGCTGCAGCGCTCTCGGCGCGCGCGCTCGATCCGGTGCTGCCGCATGTTGCTGAGGATTTCGGCGTCAGCATCGCGGCCGCGGCGGGCTTTGCCGCTGTGTTCGCCTTCACCTTCTCGATCATCCAGCCGGTGATCGGCGCTGCTGCCGATCTGTTCGGCAAGACGCGGCTGATGATCGCATGTCTGGCGTTGCTGGGTCTCGCCAACATCCTGGGCGCGCTCTCGACTTCGTTCTCGGTGCTGTTTGCCACGCGCATCCTCGCCGGCATCGGCTCCGGCGGCGTGTTTCCGGTGGCGCTGAGCCTGACCAGCGATCTGGTCGGGCCGGAGAAGCGGCAGGTCGCGATCAGCCGCACGCTCGCCGGCGCCATGACCGGCAATCTGCTCGGCGCTTCGGCTTCCGGCCTGATCGGCGATTTCCTCGGCTGGCGCGGCGTGCTGGCGGTGCTCGGCGTGCTCGTCATCGTCGCCTCGATCGCAGTCGCCGCCGGCTTTCGCGGCGCGAAGGTCAAGCATCCGCCGAAAACGAGCCTTTCCGCGCTGAAGGCGGGCTATCGCACCATCTTCACCAATCCCAACGCCTACGTGTGCTACTCGGCCGTGTTCGTCGAGGGCTGCTGCGTGCTCGGCCTGTTTCCCTATATCGCCTCGTTCCTGTTCGAGCTCGGGCAAACCTCGCTGTCGATCGCCGGCATCGTCATCGCGGGCTTTGCGGTCGGTGGCCTGTTCTACACGCTGACGGTGTCGCGCCTGCTGCCCTGGCTGGGCATGAAGGGAATGATGATCGCGGGCATGACGCTGGTAGCCTCACAGCTTATCGCCGTGGCCTTTGGCCCGCGCTGGGAGGTGCAGGCGTTGAACCTCATCGTGATGGGCTGGGGCTTCTACATCGCCCATGGCTGCCTTCAGGTCTTCGCCAGCGAACTGTCGGTCGAGGCGCGCGCGACCGCGCTGTCGCTGCATTCGTTCTTCTTCTTCATGGGGCAGACGGTCGGGCCGCTCGCCTACGGCTTCGGGCTCCAGCATGCCGGCAAGGTGCCGACCTTGCTCGCGAGCGCCGCGATCATGGTGGTGCTGGGCCTCGTCTGCGCACGGCTGCTCAAGCAGCGGGCGCCCTCCGACGCGCGCTGAAGTCCATTCGGTGACTTGAGTGGGGCGCCGTCCCTCACCATGACACCACCGGCAACGTATACATGGCACACGAATTGCTTTTATTCTGGGCAAATCGAGGTGTGAGATCGTGGACGCCCAGACCAGCCGTTCCGCCAGCGCAGCCAACTCGCCCCGCTTGACCGGGTATCTCACCAAGCCACCGCTGCGGCGTTTCCTCACCGATTGCCACGCCGAATTCCGCTCCGACAATTCCGGCGAGCTCGCCGACTACATTCCCGAGCTGAAGCGCGCCAATCCCGATCATTTCGGCATCGCGCTCGTCACCATCGACGGTCACATCTACGAGGTCGGCGACAGCGACGTGCCGTTCACGATCCAATCGGTGTCCAAAGCCTTCGTCTTTGCGCTGGCGCTGGAGATGGTAGGCGAGGAGCGCGTCGCGGCCACCATCGGCGTCGAGCCGAGCGGCGAAGCCTTCAACTCGATCCGGCTCACCAACGACAACCGTCCTTTCAACCCGATGGTCAATGCCGGCGCCATCGCCTGCTCGGGCCTGATCTTCGATGTGGACGGAAAGGGCGCCTTCGAGCGCGTCCGCGCCAAGCTCAGCCAGTTTGCCGGGCGCGAGCTCGGCGTCGACGAGGCCGTGCATGCCTCGGAGACCGCGACCGGCAACCGCAACCGCGCGATTGCCTGGCTACTGCGGAATTACGCAGTGCTGCCCGATGATGTCGATGCCGTGCTCGACGTCTATTTCCGCCAATGCGCGATCCTGGTCACCGCGCGCGACCTCGCGGTGATGGCGGCAACGCTCGCCAATCGCGGCATCAATCCGGTCACTGGCGTCCAGGTGATCACACCAAACATCGTCGCGCGCACGCTGTCGGTGATGACGAGCTCGGGCATGTACGATTATGCCGGCGAGTGGACCTATCGCGTCGGCATTCCCGCCAAGAGCGGCGTCGGCGGCGGCATCGTCGCGGCGCTGCCCTCGCAGCTCGGGCTCGGCACCTTCTCGCCGCTGCTCGACAACCATTTCAACAGCGTGCGCGGCCTGAAGGTCTGCGAGGCGCTGTCGGCGCGGTTCGACCTGCACATGCTCAACCGCAACGCGGACGTGCGCACCAGCATCATGGCGGACTACGACGTCTATGGCATCTCGTCCCGTCGCAGCCGCCAGCCGCACGAGCAGCAGATCCTCGACGAGCGCCACAGCGACATTCGCGTGCTCGAGCTGGTCGGTGCGATGAATTTCGGCACGATCGACTACGTCACGCGAAGGCTCACCAGCGAGCCGCCGAACGCACCGCTCCTGATCATCGATTTCCGCCGCGTCCCCGACATCACCGCGGCCGGCGCGGAGCTGCTCGGCGAGACGCTGACCGCGCTCGGCAATGCCGGCGTCACCGCCATTCTGTCCGGCTTCGAGGACAGCTCCGCCGTGTGGAGCGCGATCGCCGCGCGCACGGCTGAGCCGCGCCGGCTGCGCCACTTCGCGCTGCTCGATGATGCCATCGAATGGGCCGAGGATCAGGTGATCTACCGCTTCGGCGGCTTCACCGACGCCAAGGAGAGCGCGCAGCTCGGCGAGCAGGCGCTGCTCGCCGAGCTCGACGCGGAGGAGATCGCCGCGATCGTCAAGCTCTCGACCACGCGGCACTACGCGGCCGGTCAGCGCATTGTCGCCGCCGGCGAGCCCGCCAATTCGCTGTTCTTTCTCCAGAGCGGGATGGTGAGCGTGAAGCTGCGCAGCGGTGTGCGGCTGGCGTCCCTCGGCCCCGGCATGGAGTTCGGCGAAATGGCGATCCTGGAGCAAAGCCGCAGCGCCGACGTCCTCGCTGATACGCCCGTCACCTGCCTCGAACTGCCGCTCGACAGCTTTGCCGACTATCGCCGCCTGCACCCGGAGACGTCGTTGAAGATCATGCGCAACCTCGCCGGGATCCTGGCGCGGCGGCTGGTCGCGGCGAATGCCAAGGTCGATCTCCTGAGCGCGTATTAGGCCGTAGACTCGTAAGCTTGTTGGGCAGGATCGGCTCGAGCACTACAATCCCGGTGATCTCGCCGCCCAAGCCTTGGTGGCTTGGCAGCTTTCCATCGCTCGGGCGTAGGCAAGGCGTGCCATCGTGCGAGCGAGATAGTCCCGCTCGGTAGAACCGGGGACGTAGTTGCCAGTTCGCAGGCCGAGCAGGAGGGCGTAGCTCACCGAGATATCGGCAGCAGTGAATCGGTCGCCGGCGAGATAGGGGCAATCCGCGAGGCGGCGGATAACCAACCCCAGCCGGCTCTCGAAGGTCTCGAGTGCCCAGCAGGTAACCCGGGCATCTCGCTCGGCTTCGGGCGCCAGTTGGCGACCGACAATGACAGCGTTCATCGGCCCGGCGAGCCCGGCCTCGCCTAAGTGAAGAAATTGCAGATAGGACGCGAAGGCGGGATCGTCCGGGGCGACGGCAAGCGAACCTGAGCCGTGGCGGGCAAGCAGGTACTCAAGAATCGCGATCGATTCGACCATGATCGTCTCGCCGTCCTGCAGTGCGGGAATGAAGCCGGCGGGGTTGATCGCGAGGAAATCGCGATCCTTCTCGACTGCCAGCAGATCGACCGGCCGCAGCCGATAGGCCAACCCTAATTCCTCAAGCAGCCAAACAACACGGAAGCCACGACCTTCGCCATAGACGGTGAGCATAGCTAAGCGTTCCTAGATTGGGGCCAGATATACTAACTCGGAGGTGAGCCAGGCGCGCAGTGGACCATCGATGGCGCATAATGCGCTCAAGGCTTGGCGCATATTCGTCATCCTACAGCGCAGAGTCTCACGCTGCACCACGTCCGGGACACGAGCGAGGGGCTGGCTTGCCTCAGTTCGCTCCGCCAGTCGGGATCGGCTCCATCCCGCTCGCGATGATCGCTTCGCGTGCGGCGGGAGAGGCGAGGAATTTGATCAGGGCCCGGCCAGCCTCGGGCTCCTTCGAACCGGTCGCAATCCCGGCCGAGAAGATCGTGATCTTCTGCAATTCGTTCGGCAGGGGACCTACGATGTCGATGCCCTTCACGGGCTTCAATTCGCTGATCTGCTGAAAGCCGAGTTCGGCCTCGCCATGCGCGACGATCTCGCCGACCGGCGTTGCCGGAATCTTGCGCGCCTTGTCCTTCATGATTTCGGCAATGCCGAGCTTGTCGAACATCTCGGTCGAGACGTAGACGCCGCTGGCGCTGTCGGAATAGGCGATCGTCTTCGCCGCCAGCAGCGCGCGCTTGACCGCGTCGACCGAGCTGATGTCCGGCTTCGGCGCGCCCGATTTCACGGCGATCCCGATCGGCGATTTGGTGAGATCGAACTGGCTGCCGGCAACGACCTTGCCCTTGCTCGCGAGGTCGTTGAGGGCATAGCCAACCATGATCAGGACGTCGGCCGGCTCGCCGCGCTCGAGCCGCACGGGAATCGCGTTGGTGGTGGTCCCCATCGACGGCCCATATTCCGTCAGCACCTTGTTGCCGGTGGCTTTCTCGAATTCCGGCACGAGCGCCTTGTAGGCAGCCGTCAATCCGCCCGAGATCATCACCCGGACCTCGGCAGCATCGGATGCGCCGGTGAGCCACAGGACGCCCAGAAGAGCCAAGGCAATGTTGCGGAATGTTGCTGACATCGATTTCATTGTTGTTCTTCTCCTGCTAACCGCGCCCGCGATAGGGCGCGACGCCTTGCTCGGGCACCCAGAGGCCCTTCGGCACACGGCCGGTCTGCCAGAACACGTCGATCGGTATGCCGCCGCGCGGATACCAGTAGCCGCCGATGCGCAGCCATTTCGGCTTGATCTCGGATGCGATGCGCTTGCCGATCATGACAGTGCAATCCTCGTGGAAGGCGCCGTGATTGCGGAAGCTCGCGATGTAGAGTTTCAGCGACTTCGACTCCAGCAGCCATTGGCCGGGCGCGTAGTCGATCATCAGATGTGCGAAATCCGGCTGGCCCGTGACTGGGCAGAGCGAGGTGAATTCCGGTACCGTGAAGCGCACCAGATAATCCGTGCCCTTTTGCGGGTTGGGTACGCGGTCGAGCTGGGCTTCTTCCGGTGTGTGCGGCCATTCGACCGCGCGGCCGAGCTGGAGGGATTTTTTCGCCATCGTCGTCACATCCTTTGGAGCATGATCCGGAAAAGTGGGCACCGGTTTTCCGAAAGATCATGCTCAATCAAAAATCGGCTAGAGCGCGACAAGATCGCGCTCCAGAGGATGTCGGGATGGACGCAATCGCGACCGTCGTCAACCCGAGGCGATCGTCTGGATCATGACGATGCGGTCGTTGCCGGACTCGCAGCCCCACAACTCGCCCGGACGGCCGTCGAGCTGGCGGACATTGGCGTTGGCCTTGTCGCTGGCGAAGACGTTGAACTTCTCAGTGGCGGGATCGAAACGCACGATGGCATTGGCCGAAAAATCCGTCAGCCACACCTTGTCCCTGTCGTCGACATAGACCGCGTAGGCGCGGGGACGCTCGCCCGGCAGCTTCCATGTCTTCCAGGATCCGTCGGCGGGATCGTGCACGGAGACGTGGCCGCTGTTCCACTCGCTGACCCAGATCCGGCTCTTCGAATCCGACCAGACCCGCCGCGCGCCCTGGTTTGGCGTCGGCGGCTCGACGACATGGGCGCTGCCCGTCGCAAGGTCGATCCTGGCGATATGGCTGCCGGCGAGCGAGGCGTACCAGACATCGCCTTTGGGCGTCACGGTGATGCCATAGGGCCCGACGCCCTTTGGTGCCCTGAACACGTTCATCTCGCCCGACTTCGGCGCGAGGCGGCCGTAATATCCGGACATGCCCGTGAACCAGTAGATTCCAGTCTTATCGAACACGCCGGTGTTGAGATTGGCGGAGGCGAACTTTTCCGGCAGGCGGAACAGCGTGACCTTGAGATCGCCGGGATCAACCCGCGCAATCGCGTTCTGGCCGCCTTCGGTGATCCAGGGGGCGCCGTCGGGGCCGATCGTCACGCCGTGCGGGGCGGCGCCCTGGCCGAGGCTGACCGTCTTGAAACTGCCATCCCGGGGATCGAGCCTGCCGAGCAGGCCCTTGCCCTGGGCGGTGAACCAGATCGTGCCGTCAGGGGCGGGCGTGAGATCGTGCAAGCCAATGCCGGCGCTGATCGGGAAATATTTCGTCCGGAACGGGGGCTCCTGCGCAAGACTTGGGCGGGCGGCAAGGACGGCGGCGCTCGAAGCAAGAAACTGGCGGCGATTCATGGCGTTACCTCGGCTTCTTGGGATTGAGGATGGACGCGCAGACCCGGCGTTCTCAAGTTTAGTCCTGGGTGCTTCAGGCGTCAGCCGAAGCCGGGCGTCCAAGCGTTCACATTTGCTTGCGGCCCGTGTAAGACCCGCGGCACCGATCAGCCCTAACGAACGGAAGTGCACATCATGACCGCCATCATCGACATCATCGGCCGCGAAATTCTCGATAGCCGGGGCAATCCCACCGTCGAGGTCGACGTCGTGCTGGAAGATGGCGCGCTCGGCCGCGCCGCCGTGCCGTCGGGTGCTTCGACCGGCGCCCATGAGGCGGTGGAACTGCGCGATGGCGACAAGGCCCGTTATCTCGGCAAGGGCGTCACCAAGGCGGTCGGCGCCGTCAATGGCGAAATCTTCGAGGCCCTGAGCGGCCTCGACGTCGAGCAGCAGGCCCAGATCGACCAGATCATGATCGATCTCGACGGCACGCCGAACAAGAGCCGGCTGGGCGCCAACGCCATCCTCGGCGTGTCGCTGGCCTGCGCGAAGGCCGCCGCGAACTCACTCGACATGCCGCTCTACCGTTACGTCGGCGGCACCTCGGCACGGCTCCTGCCGGTGCCGATGATGAACATCATCAATGGCGGCGTGCACGCCGACAACCCGATCGACTTCCAGGAATTCATGATCCTGCCCGTCGGCGCGTCGTCCTTCGCCGAAGGCCTGCGCTACGGCGCGGAGGTGTTCCACACGCTGAAGTCGGAGCTCAAGAAGGCCGGCCACAACACCAATGTCGGCGACGAAGGCGGCTTCGCCCCGAACCTGCCGTCGGCCGACGCCGCGCTCGACTTCGTCATGAACGCGATCGGCAAGGCCGGCTTCAAGGCGGGCACCGACATCGTGCTCGGCCTGGACTGCGCCTCGACCGAGTTCTTCAAGGACGGCAAGTACGTCTATGAAGGCGAGGGCAAGACCCGCTCGATCTCCGAGCAGGCCAAGTATCTCGGCGACCTCGTCTCGCGCTATCCGATCGTCACCATCGAGGACGGCATGTCGGAAGACGACATGGACGGCTGGAAGGAGCTCACCGATCTCATCGGCAAGAAGTGCCAGCTCGTCGGCGACGACCTGTTCGTCACCAACGTCAAGCGCCTCGCCGAAGGCATCAAGGCCGGCCGCGCCAATTCGATCCTGATCAAGGTCAACCAGATCGGCACGCTGACCGAGACGCTCGCCGCCGTCGAGATGGCGCACAAGTCGGGCTACACCTCGGTGATGTCGCACCGCTCCGGCGAGACCGAGGATTCCACTATTGCCGACCTCGCGGTCGCCACCAATTGCGGTCAGATCAAGACCGGCTCCCTTGCGCGTTCCGACCGCACCGCCAAATACAACCAGCTCCTGCGCATCGAGCAGCAGCTCGGCAAGCAGGCGCTCTACGGCGGCAGGGCGGCACTGAAGGCGCTGGCATAAGCCAGAGCTTCAACACGGACAGGGGAGGATCGACATGAGCGACGGCAAGACCGGACTACAACTGCGTTCGCTGATCAAGGCGAGCGGTGAGCTGGAAATCTCGCTGGTCGACGTGCCGACCCCCGAGCCCGCGGACGACGAGGTCGTCGTCCGCGTCGAGGCGACGCCGATCAACCCGTCCGACCTCGGCCTGCTCGTCGGCGCCGCCGACATGAGCACGGCCAAGGCCTCGGGCACGAAGCAGGCGCCCGTCATCACGGCAACTGTCCCGCAAGGCGCGATGCGCGCGATGGGAGCGCGCCTCGACCAGTCCCTGCCGGTCGGCAATGAAGGTGCCGGCGTCGTCATCAAGACCGGCTCGTCGGACGCTGCGAAGGCGCTGATGGGCAAGACGGTCGCGATGATCGGCGGTGCCATGTACGCGCAATACCGGACCCTGAAGGCGAGGGACTGCCAGCCCTTGCCCGAGGGCACTACGGCGGCGGAGGGCGCGTCCTGGTTCGTCAATCCGCTCACTGCGCTCGGCATGACCGAGACCATGCGGCGTGAGGGCCACAAGGCGCTGGTACACACCGCGGCCGCGTCCAATCTCGGCCAGATGCTGAACAAGATCTGCATCGCCGACGGCATCCCGCTCGTCAACATCGTGCGCAGCAAGGAGCAGGCGGAGATCCTGAAGAAGATCGGCGCCAAATACGTCGTCGATTCCAGCGTGCCGAGCTTTCTCGACGATCTCACGGCCGCGCTGGTCGAGACCGGCGCCACCATCGCCTTCGACGCCATCGGCGGCGGCAAGCTTGCCGGCGACATCCTCAATTGCATGGAAATCGCGATCAACAAGACCGCCAAGGAATACAGCCGCTACGGCTCCAGCGTGCACAAGCAGGTCTATGTCTACGGCGCGCTCGATGTCCGTCCGATCGAGCTGCCGCGCGGCTTCGGCATGGCCTGGGGCGTCGGCGGATGGCTGCTGACGCCGTTCCTCCAGAAGATCGGTCCGGCCGATATCGGGCGGCTGCGCCAGCGCGTCGTGAACGAACTGAAGACCACCTTCGCCAGCCACTACACCAAGGTGGTGTCGCTTCAGGAGGCTCTCGATCCCGCCAACATCGCGGCGTACGCCAAACGCGCCACCGGCGAGAAATTCCTCATCGACCCGAATAAGTCGTGACGCTCTGCGGCATCCAGGCCTGATCGAATTTATGCCTGAGCCGTGGGGCGAATAACGATCTCGCCGACGTCCACGCTATCCGGCTGCGCTATCGCGAAGGCCATCGCCTCCGCGATAGCGCTCGCCGGAATGGCCATCGCCTTCATGCTTGCCTGTCCTTGCTCCCGTAACGCCGAATCCGTCATGGAAGACGGCAGTTCGGTGTCGACATAACCGGGTGAGATGGTCGTCACGCGAAGGGACGGGCCGATCTCCTGACGAAGTCCTTCGGAAATCGCCCTGACGGCATTCTTCGACCCCGCATAGACGGCCATTGTCGGAATGATCTTGATGCCGGCGGTCGACAGGGTGTTGACGAAATGGCCGAAGCCCTGACGACGGAAGACGGGCAGGGCCGCGGCGATCCCGTAGAGTACGCCCTTCACGTTCACGTCGATCATGTCGTCCCAGTCGTCGACCCTCAGATCGTCCAGGCGCGAAATCGGGGCGATCCCCGCATTGTTGATCAGGACGTCCAGCTTCCCGTATCGGTCCGTGGCAAGTCCGACGAGCCTGGCGACATCCTCGCGTTGCCTGACATCGGTGACGAGATACGACGCCGTTCCGCCCTTTGAGGCGATACTCGCGGCCAGCATCTGCAGCCGGTCGGGGCGCCGTGCGCCGAGGATCACGATGGCGCCACGCTCTGCGAGATGCCGGGCGGCGGCTTCGCCAATTCCGCTGCTGGCGCCCGTGATGGCGATGACCTTGCCTGCGATGCCCGTCATAGATGTTCCACCCAATTCGTTGCGAGATGAACTTCGCATCGGAATCGAGGATGATCTATGCTCGAAGTGCTCGAAAATCGTCGAGATCGGATCAAGCCTTGGACAAACAAGCCTTGGACAAACCCTCGGATAGGCACAAGACCTCGGACCCGTTGTCTCAGGTCTTCTCGCTCCTGAACGTTCGCGCTGCGCGTTGCACGAGGTTCGAGGCGGGCGGCAATTGGTCGTATCGGTTCCCGGCCAAACCCGCCCTCAAGTTCGGCGCGGTCATCCGGGGTGATTGCTGGATCGATTTCGGCGACGAAGCCCATCATCGGCTTGTCACCGGCGACTGCTTTCTTCTGGCCAATGCACCAGCCTATGTTCTGGCCAACGACCAACGCCTTGCTCCCGAAGACGGTATGGCGGCGTTCGATTGGACGCGGTCGGATGTCGCGCGTCACGCGGGCCGCGATACCGTTCTGCTTGCGGGCAGTTTCGGCTTCGAAGCGTCGGACGCCGGATTGCTGCTCGATGCGCTCCCTCGCTTTCTGCTCATACCGTCGCGCAGTCCGTCGGCACCCGTCATTCATTCCACGCTCGAGATTCTCGACCTTGAAATCAGGGGGACGGGAATCGGAGCGGCCGTACTCACCGACAGGCTTGCCGACGTCCTACTCGTCCAGGTGCTCCGCGCGGCGCTGGATCAGAGTGCCGGCGAGGGTTTGGGATGGATCAACGCGCTGGTCGATGCCAGGATTGGCAAGGCCATCAGGCTGATGCACGAAGACGCCGCTCACCCCTGGACCCTGGAAGCATTGTCCGAAGCGATCGCCATGTCGCGATCCGCGTTTTCGAAGCGGTTCAAGTCGCTGGTGGGGCTGGCGCCGCTCGACTACCTGCTTCGATGGCGAATGCGACTTGCACGCGATCTGCTTCGACGTGGAGCCACCGTTTCGGCAACGGCCGCGCAGCTCGGATACTCGTCGGAGAGCGCCTTCGGACACGCCTTCAAGCGAGTCTACGGCCATTCACCAAAGCGATACTGGCGCGGACAGGCCATGGGCGAAAAATTCCCCAACGCCCCAAATAAATTATCGTGATGCGCGACGGCGCATCACGTCTTGCCTTCTGAGCGAAGCGGGGGATTATTCCCGCCGCCGTTGAAAGCGGAAAAACCGCAAGGCGCTCAGAAGGGGACTTCATTCCATGACCGATCTCAATCGTCGTCACCTGCTCGCAGGCGTCGCCGCCGTCGGTGCGGCTGCCGCCACCGGACTTCGCCCGACCATTGCCAATGCCTCAGTGCCGCCGGCCGGGACGCAGGTGCCGGGCTTCTATCGCTACAAGGTCGGCAGCTACGAGTGCACCTCGATCAACGACGGCGCGCGCACCTTCCCGATGCCCGACAAGTTCGTCGTCAATGCGCCGAAGGAAGAAGCCGCGGCCGCCGGCGAAGCCGCTTACATGCCCAAGGGCATGGTCACGGTGCCGTTCAATCCGCAACTCATCAACACCGGCTCCAAGCTCGTGCTGATCGATACCGGCAACGGCGTCGCCAATCTCGAGCCGAGCAAGGGGGCCGTCGGCCGCACGCTTCAAAACCTTGCCGCCGCCGGCGTCGACCCGAAGAGCATCGACGTCGTGCTGCTGTCGCATCTGCATCCCGACCACACCAACGGCATCCGTCTCGCCGACGGCGCGCTCGCGTTCCCGAACGCCGAGATCATGGTGCCGGGCAAGGACTGGGAGTTCTGGACCAGCGAGGACAACGTCGCCAAGGCCGAGTCCAATCCGATGATGAAGAACTACTTCGCCAACGTGAAGAAGACCTTCGCCGGGCTCGAGTCCAAGGTCACCAAGTACGAGTGGGGCAAGGAGGTCGCGCCCGGCATCACCTCGATCGCGACGCCGGGCCATACGCCCGGCCACACCTCGTTCGCGGTCGCCTCGGGCGATGCGAAGGTGCTGATCCAGTCCGACGTCACCAACATCCCGGAATTCTTCCTGCGCAATCCGGACTGGCACGTGATGTTCGACACCGACGCCGTGTTGGCGCAGGCGACGCGCCACAAGTTCTACGACATGGCGGCGGCGGAGAAGGCCACCGTGATCGGCTTCCACTTCACCTTCCCCTCGGTCGGCCATGTCGAGAAGGACGGGGCCAAATATCGCCTGATCCCGTCGGCCTGGAATCCGACGATCTGATCCGGGTTCGAGATTTGCGCGAAAGATCGGGCCGCCGCTTGGCGGCCTGATTGTTTTGATCGTAGCCCGGATGAAGCGCAGCGTAATCCGGGATCGTGCCGCAAGCTACATGTGCCCCGGATTACGCTTCGCTCCATCCGGGCTACGGTAGCAGGGCCTCAACGTCTGCTTTCGCGAAACGCAGCGTTTCCAAATCGGACCGGTTCATGCACTTGCATCCATCGATCCGGATCGCTTAAGTGCCGCACGGCACTTCCCCTCAAGGTTTCAAGGACACCCCATGGCCTACAATATCGTCGTCATCGCCGGCAGCCTGCGCAAAGACAGCTTTTCGCTGAAGCTTGCCAATGCGCTCGCCAAGCTCGCGCCGGCCTCGCTCAAGCTCGAGGTCATCACGCCGGCGGGCATCTCCTTCTTCAATCAGGACCTCGAGGCCGCGCCGCCCGCGGACTGGCTGACCTTCCGCGACAAGCTCCAGAAGTCCGACGGCGTCATCTTCATCACCCCCGAATACAACCGCGCCATTCCGGGCGCCCTGAAGAACGCCATCGACGTCGCCTCGCGGCCCTATGGCAAGAGCTCGTTCAATGGCAAGCCGGTCGGCATCATCTCGAACTCGCCGGGACCGCTCGGTGGCGTCAGCGCGGCCAAGACGCTGCAGAACATCCTGCCCGGCATCGCCGGTCCGATCATGCAGCAGCCCGAGACCTACCTGAACGCCGTCGGCGATGCCTTCGATGCGGAAGGCAACCTCACCAAGGACTCGCTGAAGGGTGTGCTTCAGGCCTACATCGATGCCTTCGCTGCGCACGTGGCGAAGCATCACGGGTGAGGCTGAACGGCCAGCCGATAGGTTTGTCATTCCGGGGCGGCTCGAAGAGCCGAACCCGGAATCTCGAGATTCTCAGGTGCGCAATTGCGCACCAGAGTTCGATGCTGCGCATCGCCCCGGAATGACAGCTTGCTCAAAATTAGCGTTCCCTTAACCAAGCTGCCCCATCTTCCCAAGATGGTCTCCCGCGCGCGCCTGAAATCGATCCTGACCGGTCTTGCCCTCTATGCGATGGCGGCCGCCATCGTCGGCTATTTCGGCGTCAACGCCTATACCGGCAAATACGGCCTCAACGCGCGCCAGGAACTCGACCAGGAGATCATCGCGCTAACGAGCGAGCTGGCGCAGCTCAAGCGCGAGCGCGCCAGGAGCGAGCAGCGCGTCTCGCTGCTGCGCACCTCGAGAATCGATCCGGACATGCTGGACGAGCGGGCCCGGTTCCAGCTCGACTACGTCAATCCGCATGATCTCGTCCGGATGATCCCCCCGAACTAGCGTTTTCGCGCCATTCGAAACTGGCCTCGAAAGCTGGCTCGGACCGGCAGTTGCTTCTCCATCACACCAAGGTCGCAAGGCGGCCGCCTTGACGGGGCTGCGCCGGCGGGGGCACGGCTTGTGCGGCGCGCTGCCCCCAAAATTGACGAGGATCAATCCGGCGGCGTCGGCACGTCTTAAGAATGCCACCCGGAGGAAACGGTGATGAATGGGCAAGCCCCCCAGCATCACGCGGCCCGTGTCGAGGCCGCCATCGCATCAGGCCAGGCGGCTCGCTCCGCGCTCGTGGCCTCTTGGCGCCGTTCGTCCCGATTGCATCATCTCGACCCCTCCGGCCGCGGCCTGCCGAAGCGGCTGACAGAGGTGGAACTCCGCGAGGCGCGCGAGCGCATCGCGCCGCTGCTGGCCGCTGCGCAAGGCGCCATGGACCGGCTCTACCAGGCGGTGGGTGCCGCCGGCTGCTGCGTGCTGCTCGCCGACGGCGAGGGGGTGCCGGTCGACCGTCGCGGCACGCCCGCGGACGATGCGACGTTCCAATCCTGGGGCCTGTGGACCGGCGCGCTCTGGAGCGAGGAGCACGAGGGCACCAACGGCATCGGCACCTGTGTCGTCGAGCAGCGGCCGCTGACGATCGACCGAGACCAACACTTCTTCACCCGCAACACACTTCTGAGCTGCACCGCCGTTCCGATCTACGACCACGAGGCGGCCTTTGCCGGTGTGCTCGACGTCTCCTCCTGCCGCGCCGACCGTACCGATGCGTTTTCCAGTCTGATCGCGCTGGCGGCGGGCGAGGCGGCCAAACGTATCGAGGCCGACCTGTTCCGCCGCGCCTTCGCCCATGCCCGCATCGTGCTGACGCCGGCTGCGGACGGACAGTGCGGCGGCCTCGTGGCCGTCGATGGGGACGATCTCGTGATCGGCGCGACCCGCTCCGCCCGGGTGGGACTTGGTATTGGACTTGGGATCGCGCCCGGCCGCCCGTTGCGGCCAGTGCCCGCGGCCGATCTGCTCGGCGGCGATATCGCGCGCGACCACCTCGCCGGCGGTCAGCGCGCAGTGTTGCAGCGGGCGCTGCTCCGCGCGGGCGGCAATGTTTCCGCCGCCGCCAAGGCCCTCGGCGTCAGCCGCGCCACGCTGCACCGCAAGCTCAAGCGGTTCGAGCTGAGCCACTGAGCCGTTGTTTCCTCCAATGACGGGTGCCCGCATCATCTGTCGCAGAACTGCGACAGGTCCGCTCCGCCATCGTTTTTCCCCGGGCTGACAGAAAACATCTCCCGCATCATCGTCGGCGCAAGTCGTGAACACACGACGACAATCGCAAACAGCAACATCGGGAGTGATCAATGAACAAGGTGGAATTCCTGGGCGTCGCCCAGCATCCCTTCGCCGAACGCTATGACAATTTCATCGGCGGCAAGTTCGTCGCGCCGGCTGCCGGCAAGTATTTCGACAATGCTTCGCCCGTGAACGGCCAGATCGTCTGCAAGATCGCGCGCTCCGACGCGCAGGACGTCGAGGCGGCCCTCGACGCGGCGCATGCCGCCAAGGGCGCCTGGGGCCGCGCCAGCGTCGCCGAGCGCGCCGCGATCCTGAACAAGATCGCCGACCGCATGGAAGAGAATCTCGAGCGCCTCGCGGTTGCCGAGACCTGGGACAACGGCAAGCCGATCCGTGAGACCCGCGCCGCCGACCTGCCGCTCGCGATCGACCATTTCCGCTATTTCGCCGGCGTGGTACGCGCCCAGGAAGGCTCGATCGGCGAGATCGATCACGACACCATCGCCTATCATTTCCACGAGCCGCTCGGCGTGGTCGGCCAGATCATTCCCTGGAACTTCCCGCTGCTGATGGCCTGCTGGAAGCTTGCGCCTGCGCTGGCCGCCGGCAATTGCGTGGTGCTCAAGCCCGCCGAGCAGACCCCGGCCTCGATCATGGTCTGGGCCGAGATCATCGCCGACCTGCTGCCGCCGGGCGTGCTCAACATCGTCAACGGTTTCGGCCTCGAGGCCGGCAAGCCGCTGGCGTCCAGCCCGCGCATTGCCAAGATCGCCTTCACCGGCGAGACCACGACGGGCCGGCTGATCATGCAATATGCCAGCCAGAACCTCATCCCGGTCACGCTGGAGCTCGGCGGCAAGTCGCCCAACATCTTCTTCAAGGATGTCACCGCCGAGGACGACGACTTCTTCGACAAGGCGATCGAGGGCTTCGTCATGTTCGCGCTGAACCAGGGCGAGGTTTGCACCTGCCCGAGCCGGGCGCTGGTCCACGCCGACATCTACGACCGCTTCATGGAGCGGGCGCTGAAGCGCGTCGCCGCGATCAAGCAGGGCGATCCGCGCGTGGCCGACACCATGATCGGCGCGCAGGCCTCGAGCGAGCAGCTCGCAAAGATCCTCTCCTATATCGACATCGGCAAGCAGGAGGGCGCCAAGGTGCTGGCCGGCGGCGGTCGCGCCGAGCTCGGCGGCGATCTCGCCAAGGGCTTCTATGTCCAGCCGACGGTGTTCGAGGGCCACAACAAGATGCGCATCTTCCAGGAGGAGATCTTCGGCCCGGTCGTCTCGGTTACGACCTTCAAGACCGATGACGAGGCGCTCGCGATCGCCAACGACACGCTCTATGGCCTCGGGGCCGGCGTCTGGAGCCGCGATGCCAACCGCTGCTACCGCTTCGGCCGCGCGATCCAGGCCGGCCGGGTCTGGACCAACTGCTACCATGCCTATCCCGCGCATGCGGCCTTCGGCGGCTACAAGCAGTCGGGTGTCGGTCGCGAGACCCACAAGATGATGCTCGATCACTACCAGCAGACCAAGAATCTCCTGGTCAGCTACAGCCCGAAGAAGCTCGGCTTCTTCTGATCGGCAAGATCTGATCGGAGGAGAGGGCGGCGCCGTTTCGGCGTCGCCCGTTCCAAATGTCGGGATTTGGTTGACCGGGCGTTTCTTGACGCGGCCACGAATCTGCGCGTGCCGTTCCCCGGCAGCAATTTGTTGCCCGATCAGCGCCAAACATTTTGCAATATTACGATCACGTTGCAGTGCGGCATAATGAAAGTCGTGGCATGCCGCCGCGGTGCTTTCCAAGGGCGTTTGACTTGGGTTAGAGAGGGCGAAAGTTTTCTCTGACCCGGAATTCCCATGGCCGCACCCAAGAAAGCCGCCGCAGGCGCTGCACAGGACAAAACCGACGGCGGTTCGCCCCCGGAATTCACCAGGGAGCAGGAGCTCAAGGCGCTCCGCGAGATGCTCCTGATCCGGCGGTTCGAGGAAAAGGCCGGCCAGCTCTACGGCATGGGCGCCATCGGCGGCTTCTGCCATCTCTATATCGGCCAGGAGGCCGTGGTGGTCGGCATGCAGATGGCCCTGAAGGAGGGCGATCAGGTCATCACCGGCTATCGTGATCACGGCCATATGCTTGCCACCGGCATGGAGGCCAACGGCGTCATGGCCGAGCTCACGGGCCGCCGCGGCGGCTATTCCAAGGGCAAGGGCGGCTCCATGCACATGTTCAGCAAGGAGAAGCACTTCTACGGCGGCCACGGCATCGTCGGCGCCCAGGTCTCGCTCGGCACGGGCCTCGCCTTCGCCAACCACTATCGCGGCAACGGCAATGTCAGCGTCACCTATTTCGGCGACGGCGCGGCCAACCAGGGCCAGGTCTATGAGAGCTTCAACATGGCGGAGCTCTGGAAGCTGCCGGTGATCTACGTCATCGAGAACAACCGCTACGCCATGGGCACCGCGGTCTCGCGCGCCTCGGCCCAGCAGGATTTCTCCAAGCGCGGCGTGTCCTTCAACATCCCCGGCAAGCAGGTCGACGGCATGGACGTCCGCGCCGTGAAGGCGGCGGGCGAGGAGGCGGCGGCCTGGTGCCGTGCCGGTAAAGGCCCCTTCATCCTGGAAATGCAGACCTACCGCTATCGCGGGCATTCGATGTCCGACCCTGCAAAATATCGCACGCGCGAGGAGGTCGAGAAGATCCGCCACGACCAGGACCCGATCGAGCAGGTGCGCAATCGCCTGCTCGCTGCCAAGGTCAGCGAGGCCGACCTCAAGGCGATCGACGCCGAGGTGCGCGACATCGTCAACGCGTCCGCCGACTTTGCCCAGCATGATCCCGAGCCGGATGCCGCCGAGCTCTGGACCGACGTTTACCGCTGAACGCGCGCAAGCTTTCTTTTGGAGTCGATATGCCAATTCAAGTGCTGATGCCCGCGTTGTCGCCCACGATGGAGAAGGGCAACCTCGCCAAGTGGCTGAAAAAAGAGGGCGAGACGATCAAGTCAGGTGACGTGATCGCCGAGATCGAGACCGACAAGGCGACCATGGAGGTCGAGGCGACCGACGAGGGCACGCTCGGCAAGATCCTGATTCCCGAGGGCACCGCCGACGTCGCGGTGAACACGCCGATCGCGACGATTCTCGCTGATGGTGAGAGCGCGGCTGATCTTGCGAAAGCACCTGCACCGGCCGCGAAGTCTGCCGAGTCCGCGCCGCCCGCCGCAGCGAAGGCCGAAGCGCCCGCGCCCAAGGCCGCGCCCGCTCCGCAGGCCGTTGCCGAGCCCGATCCCGAAGTGCCCGCCGGCACCGAGATGGTGACGCAGACCATCCGTGAAGCCTTGCGCGACGCCATGGCCGAAGAGATGCGCCGCGACGCGGACGTCTTCGTGATGGGTGAAGAGGTCGCCGAATATCAGGGCGCCTACAAGGTCACCCAGGGCCTCCTCCAGGAATTTGGCGCCAAGCGCGTCATCGACACCCCGATCACTGAGCACGGCTTTGCCGGCGTCGGCGTCGGTGCCGCCATGACCGGGCTGAAGCCGATCGTCGAGTTCATGACCTTCAACTTCGCCATGCAGGCGATCGACCAGATCATCAACTCCGCGGCCAAGACGCTCTACATGTCCGGCGGCCAGATGGGCTGCTCGATCGTGTTCCGCGGCCCGAACGGCGCGGCTGCGCGCGTCGCCGCCCAGCACAGCCAGGACTACTCGGCCTGGTACTCGAACATTCCGGGCCTCAAGGTCGTCGCGCCGTTCTCGGCCGCCGACTACAAGGGCCTGCTCAAGGCTGCGATCCGCGACCCCAATCCGGTGATCTTCCTCGAGAACGAGGTGCTCTACGGCCACACCGGCGAAGTGCCGAAGCTCGATGATTTCATCATTCCGATCGGCAAGGCGCGCATCGTCCGCTCCGGCAGCCATGTCACCATCATCTCCTGGTCGAACGGCATGACCTATGCGCTCAAGGCCGCCGACGAGCTCGCCAAGGACGGCATCGAGGCCGAGGTGATCGATCTGCGCACGCTGCGTCCGATGGACACCGAGACCATCGTCAACTCGGTCAAGAAGACGGGCCGCGCCGTCACGGTGGAGGAGGGCTGGGCCCAGAGCGGCGTCGGCGCCGAGATCGCCGCGCGCATCATGGAGAACGCCTTCGACTATCTCGATGCGCCGGTCGCGCGGGTCTCCGGCAAGGACGTGCCGATGCCCTATGCCTCGAACCTGGAGAAGCTCGCGCTGCCCTCGGCGGCGGAAGTCGTCGGGGCCGCCAAAGCCGTCTGCTACAGGTAGACCATGGCGGGCCCGAAGGAGCAGCCACTGCCGCCCGACGTCATGACCCGCGAGGATGCGGTCGAGATCCTGCGCGTGTTCGTGCTGGATGGCGGGCTGTCGATGGCGTTCCAGCGCGCCTTCGAGGAGCCCGACATGTGGGGCCTGCTGCTCGTCGATCTCGCCCGCCACGCCGCGCGCGCCTATGCGCGCGAGAGCGAATATACCGAGGAGGACGCGCTGAACCGGATCCTCGACATGTTCCAGGCCGAGATCGAGCGTCCCACGGACACCGGCACCACGACGCCGCGGGGGAAGGGGCACTGAAAGTGGCGATCGAATCCTACCACTTCGACTTCATGCTGGAGGCGATCCGCGAGGCGGAAACCTCGATCGCGCAGGGCGGTTTGCCGATCGGCGCCGTACTGACGCGCGACAACAAGATCATCGCCCGCGGCCACAATAACCGCGTGCAGGAGAACAACGTGATCCTGCACGGCGAGATGAGCTGCCTGCGCGAAGCCGGCGCGATCACGTTCCACGACACCGTCATGTACACCACGCTGTCGCCATGCTCGATGTGCGCCGGCGCGCTCGCGCTGTTCAAGGTCAAGCTGGTGGTGATCGGGGAGTCCGTCACCTTCCCGGGCTCCAAGGACATCCTCGACAAGTTCGGCATCCCCTGGATCGACCTTGCCGACGACCGCTCCATCACCATGATGAAGAATTGGCGTTCCATCCCTGCCAATGAGCGCCTGTGGCAGGGCGACATCGGCAACTAAACCTGGTCTGTTCGTCTCCGCTGTCGGAGACGACGTTTTGCAAAGTTCTTCTTGAGGTCAGCATGCCCATCAACATCCTGATGCCCGCTCTCTCGCCGACGATGGAGAAGGGCAACCTCGCCAAGTGGCTGAAGAAGGAAGGCGACAAGGTCAAATCCGGCGACGTCATCGCCGAGATCGAGACCGACAAGGCGACCATGGAGGTCGAGGCGATCGACGAGGGCACGATCGCCAAGATCCTGGTGCCCGAGGGCACGCAGGACGTTCCGGTCAACGACGTGATCGCCGTGCTCGCCGGCGAAGGCGAGGACGTGAAGGCCGCCGGCAGCGCCAAGCCCAGCGCTTCGGCCGCGCCGCCGAAGGCTGCTGAGGCTCCCGCTGCCGCACCGGCTCCCGCGCCGGCCGCTCCCAAGGCCGCACCGCCGGCTCCTGCGCCGCAGGCGGCAGCGCCGGCTGCGCAAAGCAACGGCCATGGCGGCCGCGTATTCTCGTCGCCGCTGGCCCGCCGTCTGGCCAAGGATGCCGGCATCGATGTCTCGATGATATCAGGTAGCGGCCCGCACGGCCGCGTCGTTGCCCGCGACGTCGAGCAGGCCAAGTCCGGCAAGGGCCTCAAGGCGCCCGCCGCGGCGCCGTCAGGCGCGCCCGCGATCGCGCCGACCATGTCGGACAAGCAGATCCTGTCGTTGTTCGAGCCGGGCTCCTACGACATCGTCCCGCACGACGGCATGCGCCGCACCATCGCGCAGCGCCTGACCGCGTCGATCCAGAACGTCCCGCACTTCTATCTCACCATCGACTGCGACATCGGCAAGCTGCTCGTCGCCCGCGAGGAGATCAATGCGGCTGCTCCCAAGGACAAGGAGAAGAAGCCGCTCTACAAGATCTCGGTCAACGACTTCGTCATCAAGGCGATGGCGGTCGCGCTGCAGAAGATCCCGAACTGCAATGTGAGCTGGACCGAGAGTGGCATGGTCAAGCACCATCATTCCGACGTCGGCGTTGCCGTGGCGATGCCGGGCGGCCTGATCACGCCGATCATCCGCAAGGCCGAGACCAAGACGCTGTCGACCATCTCCAACGAGATGAAGGATTTTGCCGCGCGGGCCCGCTCGCGCAAGCTGAAGCCCGAGGAGTACCAGGGCGGCACCACGGCCGTTTCCAACCTCGGCATGTACGGCATCAGCCACTTCACCGCCGTGATCAACCCGCCGCATGCGACCATCCTCGCGGTCGGCACCAGCGAGGAGCGGCCGGTCGTCCGTGGCGGCAAGATCGAGATCGCGCACATGATGAGCGTGACCCTGTCCTGCGATCACCGCGCCATCGACGGCGCGCTCGGCGCCGAGCTGATCGGCGCTTTCAAGCAGCTGATCGAAAATCCTGTGATGATGATGGTCTGACGCGGCGGCAGAGGGGGCAATTTTGCATGTCCGGACCCGCTGGCCATGGATATCGCTGCTGCTTGGAGCCGTCGTCGCGCTCAACCCGGTTGGGCTCGATTTTCTTCACTCTGCGTTCTTTGCCGGTGAGCAACTGGCACGGAACATCGCCCAGCCCATCGTGCTCACCGCGCTGGCCATCATGGTCCTCGCGGTGCTGCTCGAATGGCTGGTGAGGTCTTTTCTGGTCAAGCGCCGCGCCCGCGGCGACTCTTGAGTTGAACGGGAGCCGACATGGCCGACACATCCTTCGACGTCATCATCATCGGCTCCGGTCCCGGCGGCTATGTCACCGCGATCCGCGCCGCGCAGCTCGGTCTCAAGACGGCGATCGTCGAAAAATCTTATCTCGGCGGCATCTGCCTGAACTGGGGCTGCATTCCGACCAAGGCGCTGCTGCGTTCGGCCGAGATCTATCATTACATGCAGCACGCCAAGGACTACGGCCTGTCGGCGGAGAAGGTCTCGTTCGATCCGAAGGCCGTGGTGCAGCGCTCGCGCGGCGTCTCCAAGCGGCTGAACGACGGCGTCGGCTTCCTGATGAAGAAGAACAAGGTCAGCGTGATCTGGGGCGCGGCCTCGATCGACGCGCCCGGCAAGGTCACGGTGAAGAAGTCCGACGTCGAGGGCCCGAAGGGCGCGCTGGGCGAAGGGACCTACCAGGCCAAGCACATCATCGTCGCGACCGGCGCACGGCCGCGCGTGTTGCCGGGGCTTGAGCCCGACAAGAAGCTGATCTGGACCTATTTCGAGGCGATGGTGCCGGAGCGGATGCCGAAGTCGCTGCTGGTGGTCGGCTCCGGCGCGATCGGCATCGAGTTCGCCTCCTTCTTCCACACCATGGGCTCTGACGTCACCGTCGTCGAGGTGCTGCCGCAGATCCTGCCCGTCGAGGATGCCGAGATCGCGGGCCTTGCGCGCAAGCGCTTCGAGAAGCAGGGCATCAAGATCATGTCCTCGACCAAGGTGACGAAGCTTGAGAAGAAGGCCGACAGCGTCGTCGCCACCATCGACGACGGCAAGGGCAAGCCCGTCACCACCGAATTCGAGCGCGTGATCTCGGCGGTCGGCGTCGTCGGCAACATCGAGAATCTCGGCTTGGAAAAGCTGGGTGTCAAAACCGACCGCGGCTGCATCGTGATCGACGGCTACGGCAAGACCAATGTCCCCGGCATCTACGCCATCGGCGACGTCTCTGGTCCCCCGATGCTCGCGCACAAGGCCGAGCACGAGGGCGTGATCTGCGTCGAGGCGATCAAGGGCCTGCACCCGCATCCCATGGACAAGAACATGATCCCGGGCTGCACCTATTGCCACCCGCAGGTCGCCTCGGTCGGCCTGACGGAAGCCAAGGCCAAGGAGAACGGCCGCGAGATCCGCGTCGGCCGCTTCCCCTTCGTCGGCAACGGCAAGGCGATCGCACTCGGCGAGGATCAGGGCCTGGTCAAGGTCATCTTCGACAAGAAGACCGGCCAGCTGCTCGGCGCCCACATGGTCGGCGCGGAGGTGACCGAGCTGATCCAGGGCTACGTCGTCGCCATGAACCTGGAGACCACGGAAGAAGAACTGATGCACACGGTGTTCCCGCATCCGACCCTGTCGGAGATGATGAAGGAAGCCGTGCTGGACGCGTATGGACGGGTGTTGAATATCTGACCGTCGCTGCGCTCGCAATGACGAGCGGAGAGAGCCGTTTGCAGAATAAGAAGGAAATCATCCCATGCACGACAACGACAATCTCACCATCGAACGCCCGACCTTCGTCACACATCTTGAATGTGCGATGGAGGGCGATCATTACGCCGCCGATCAGGTCCACAATCTCTCCAAGGCCGGCAAGCCGCTGCTGGTGCGCTACGACCTCGCGGGCGTGAAGAAGGCGCTGACCAAGGACGCACTCGCCCAGCGGCCCGGCGACATGTGGCGCTACCGCGAGCTGCTGCCGGTGCGCAAATGCAAGGACATCGTCTCGCTCGGCGAGGTCACCACGCCGCTGATCCGGCTGCCGAAGCTCGGGAAGAAGCTCGGCGGCGGCGAGATCATCGTGAAGGACGAGGGACGCCTGCCGACCGGCTCGTTCAAGGCCCGCGGCCTCGTGATGGCGGTGTCTATGGGCAAGGCGCTCGGCATCAAGCACATGGCGATGCCGACCAACGGCAATGCCGGCGCAGCGCTCGCTGCCTACGCCACGTCCTGCGGTATCAAGACCACGATCTTCTGCCCGGCCGATACGCCTGAGGTGAATGTCAGCGAGATCGAGCTCCAGGGCGCGACCGTCTACCGGGTCAACGGCTATATCGACGATTGCGGCAAGATCGTCGGCGAGGGGAAAGCAAAGGTCGGCTGGTTCGACACCTCGACGCTGAAGGAGCCGTACCGCATCGAGGGCAAGAAGACGATGGGCCTGGAGCTCGCCGAGCAGCTCGGCTGGGACGTGCCCGACGTGATCTTCTATCCGACCGGCGGCGGCACCGGCCTGATCGGCATGTGGAAGGCGTTCGACGAGCTCGAGAAGATCGGCTTCATTGGAAGCAAGCGCCCGCGCATGGTCGCGGTGCAGGCCTCGGGCTGCGCGCCGATGGTGCGGGCTTACGACGCCGGCACCGAGCATGCGACGCGCTGGGAGGACGCTCACACCATTGCGTCGGGCATCCGCGTGCCGCAGGCGATCGGCGATTTTCTCATTCTGCGCGCGGTGCGCGAGAGCAAGGGTTTTGCCATTGCGGTCGACGACGACAAGATCTCGGCGGCGCTGAACGAGGTCGCGCGCGAGGAGGGGCTGCTGCTGTGCCCGGAGGGCGCCGCCACCTACGCCGCCTACAAGGAGAGCCTTGCCGACGGCCGCGTCAGCAAGACCGATCGCGTGATGCTGTTCAACTGCGCGACCGGCCTGAAATATCCGCTGCCGCCGGTCACTCGCACGCTCGATCGCCACAAGCCGATCGACTACGCGCAGTTCTAGCGCCGCGCAAAAGAGGCTGCGGGCGAGCTCGTAGTTCTCCCTCGCCCCGCTTGCGGGGAGAGGGTTGGGGTGAGAGGGAGTCTCCGCGGGGACGGTGACAGCTGAATTTGCGGAAGCTCCTCACCCGAATTGGCGCCGCGCACGAATTCGACCTCTCCCCGCAAGCGGGGCGAGGTGAAGAAAAAAACAACAAAGACATCGCTGGGGAGAACACAATGAAGAAGGCCGTCTGGGCCGGACTGATCGGTATTCTCGCTATTGCAAGCGCCGCGCGCGCCGACGACTATCCTTCGCGCCCCATCATCATCATCGTTCCCTTTGCGGCCGGCGGCCCGTCGGATGCGATGGCGCGCGTGCTCGCCGAGCGGATGCGGACCTCGCTCGGCCAGCCGCTGGTGATCGAGAACGTCACTGGCGCGGGCGGCTCGATCGGCGTCGGGCGAGCCGCGCAATCGCCGCCCGACGGTTACACCATCTCCTTCGGCCATCTCGGCACCCATGTCGCCAACGGCGCCGTCTACAAGCTCAGCTACGATCTCGTCACGGACCTCCAACCCGTGGTGCTGCTGCCGAGCAATCCGATGATCGTGGTCAGCAAGAATGCGGTGCCCGCGACCTCGCTGAAAGAACTGATCGAATGGCTGAAGTCGCGGCCGTCGCCGCCGACCGCCGGCACGGCCGGCGCAGGGTCCGGCAGCCACATCGCCGGCGTTTATTTCGAGAGCGTGTCCGGCATCAAGCTGCAATACGTCCCGTACCGCGGCACCGCGCCTGCGCTGAACGACCTGATCGCCGGCCAGATCGATATCATCGTCGACCAGACCTCCAACTCCATCAACCAGGTCCGCGCTGGCACCATCCGCGCCTACGCCATCACCGACAACAAGCGCCTCGCCTCCGCGCCCGATATCCCGACTGCGCAGGAGGCGGGCCTGAAAGGCTTCAACATGACACTGTGGTCGGGCATGTGGGTGCCGAAGGGCACGCCGAAGGAGATCGTGGCGAAGCTCAACGCCGCGGCCGTGGAGGCGCTGAACGATCCCGCCGTGAAGAAGCAGCTCGAAAGCCAGGGTCTTGAGATGACGCCGCAGGACCAGCTCACCCCAGAGGCGCTTGGTGCGCGGCAAAAGGCCGAGATCGCAAAATGGTGGCCGATCATCAAGGCGGCCAACATCAAGGTGGATTGAGGGCCACGCAGCCCACAATGTCCCGGCCGTGGGGACCGGCGGGATGCGGCGCTGCCGCATCACATCGTGGCCTCACCGGCGTCAGACAATGCCGTCTCCAGGCACTCGATCAGGGCTCGCGTTGAAAACGGCTTGGCGAGAAAGCAGATCGCGCCGGCCTTCAGCGCGCGGTCGCGCACGGCCTCGTCCGGAAAGGCCGTCATGAAGATGAAGGGCGTGATGCGCCCGAGGCCGCGCATATGGGTCAACAGCTCGACACCGCTCATGGCCGACATCTGCACGTCCGCGATCACGCAGGAGGTCGCCTCCAGTTCGGCGGATTGGAGAAATTCGTGAGCGGAGCCAAAGGTGTAGACCGTGTATCCTCGCGACGTCAGGAGGTTGTTCGTCGCAAGACGAACGGAGGGATCATCATCAATGACGGAAATGATCGAAGACACTGACAAGATGATCGCTCCTGCAACGGGGGAGCCGCCGGCCGCGGTTCAGCCGCTTGAGGGAAGGTGGGCCACAAGAGCGAGCTTGGAAAGCATACTTAGGTTTGCAGGTGACCCCTATTGCGCGGGATTCCGAGCGCGTCCGTCATTCTGACGAGATCGGCCAACGACTTCGCCCCCATTTTCCGCATGATCTGCCCGCGATAGATCTTCACGGTGATTTCGGCCAATCCGAGCTCGGCGGCGACCTGCTTGTTCATCAGGCCGGATGCAACCAGGGCGAGGACGTCGCGCTCGCGTGCCGTCAGCCCCTCGAAACGGGATCGCACACCCGAGATCGACTTCTCGGCATCGCGCCGCTTGCGATCCCGTTCGATCGCCGCTTGCACCGCATCCAGCATGTCCTGGTCGCGCACCGGTTTGGTCAGAAAATCGACGGCGCCGCTTTTCATGGCTCTCACGGTCATGGGGATATCGCCGTGACCGGTGATGAAGATAATGGGCGTGTGAATATTGGCCTTGGCGAGGTCGGCCTGGAGGTCGAGGCCGCTCAAGCCCGGCAGGCGGATGTCGAGCACGAGGCAACTGGGGACCGCAGGCGGTTTGGCTTCCATGATCTCCGCCGCCGAACTGAAGGCTTCGACCTTGAGACCGACCGATTGAAAGAGATTGGTGAGCGCACGGCGCATCGACGGATCGTCATCGACGATCAGGACGATCGGATCGCCGGCGCTCCCCTCGGTCTGCTTGGCATGGTCGGTCACGACGTGTCCTTGTGTGGCAAGGGCAGGGCGATCTGGAATGTTGCACCGCGCCCCTCATTTTGAAAGGCCGAAAGCCGACCCGCGTGAGCCTCGATGATCGATCGGCAGATCGAGAGTCCCATTCCCAGACCGCCCGATTTCGTCGTGAAGAAGGGGGTGAAGATGCGCTCCTTGACGTCTTTGCCGAGGCCGATACCGCGGTCCGTCACGGTGAGGAGCAGGCGGTCGTCGTCGTCGTCCGCCCGGCACGAGCGGATCGCCACCTCGCGCGGGCGGTCGACATTGCCCTGCATCGCTTCGATGCCGTTCATCACCAGGTTGATCAGCACCTGCTGGAGCTGGATCCGGTCGCCGCAGATCTGCGGCAGGTCGGATGCCAACTCCATCCGCACCGACACCGCATGGGTCGCGAGCTCGCGCCGAACGAGCGCCACTGCCTCCCTGACGACCTGGTTGATGTCGAGTGGAACGACTTCGATCTCGGTCTTCTTCGCAAGTGCCCTGATCCGGCGGATCACCTCGCTCGCCCGATGGGCGTCCTCGACGATCCATTCGGCGGAACGGCGCGCGGCCTTCAGATCGGCCGGTTCGCGGTCGAGCCAGGCCATGCAGGCGTCCGCATTGGAGATCACCGCGGCAAGAGGCTGGGTGATTTCGTGGGCAATCGAGGTGGTCAGCTCGCCGAGCGTCGTGACGCGCGTGACATGGGCGAGTTCGCCTTGCGCTTTGCGCAGCGCCTCTTCCGCCTGTTCGACGCGGATCGCCGCCGTGATGTCGCTGCTGACGCCGCGATAGCCGAGAAAATTGCCCTGGGCGTCATGGAAGGGCTTGCCGCTGGTGCGCACGTAGATTGGAGAGCCATTACGATCCCTGCTGCGGTAGATCAGATCGCGGAACGGAAGGCGGGCATCGAGCGCCGCGCGATGCTGCTCCCACTTCTCCGGCTCAAGCTCCGAATCGGGTGGAATGACCCAACTGGTCAGGCCGATCCAGCCCGTCGGCGCGGCGCTGGAGGTATCGGCATGTTCCGATATCCGCGTGATGCGGTGGTCCGGGCCGGTCTCCCAGAACCAGTCCGATGCGGTTTCGGCATAGTCGCGGAATCGCTGCTCGGATGCCTTGAGCTCGTCGAACGCCTTATGCAGCGCATCCTTTGCCGCGAGCTGCTCGGTGACGTCCACGTGCGTACCGATGATTTCCCTCACCTCGCCGTCGTGGCCTAACACGGGATGTCCCTCGCTGTGGACGCGCCTGATCGAACCGTCGGGGCGGGCAATCCGGAAGTCGATCTGGAAGGGCTGCTTCTGCCTGATAGCTTCGCGCTCCATCTCGACAATGCGCTGAAAGTCCTCCGGCAGGATACGTTGCTGAAAAGCCCGGGCGGGAACATCGATTTGGTCCGGCTCGAACCCGAACAGGCGGTAGAGTTCAGCCGATCGGTAGGCGAACTCCTGACGATGAACGTCCCAGGCCCAGCTGCTCGTATGGCTGAGGCGTTGGGCTTCACTCAAATAGGCTTCGCTGCGACGCAGCCTCTGTTCCGCTTCCTTGGCAATCGTGACATCGGTCACCGCCCCGACGAACTCGATGCGCCCCGATGGATGTCGAACCACGCGCGCCACGGAATGGAGATATTTGACCGATCCGTCGGGCATCAGCAGGCGGTATTCGTGGTCGAAATCCTCCGCCCGGCGGTAGGCCCGATCAAGGGTGCTGCGAACCCTATCGCGGTCCTCCGGATGGATGCGCTGAAAGACGAAGCGCAGGGTCGGCTTCGTCGCCGGGTCGCACTGGAAGATGCGGAAGGTCTCCCTCGACCAGACGGCTTCGCCGGTCGCGAAGTGCAGGCCGAAGCTGCCGGTGTGGCTCAATTCCTGAGCCTGGGCGAGATAGGCCTCGCTCTGCCGCAGCGCATCCTCCGCCTCCTTGCGCTGGGTAATGTTCTCGCAGGCGACCAGCAGGATCGGCGTGCCGTCGCCGCGCAGCATCGCCTTGGCGTTTTCACGGACCCAGAGCACCGAGCCGTCCTTCCGGAACTTGCGAATTTCCCAGGTGTGCGACTGGTTCACGGTCTTAAGGCACAAGGCGACGCATTGACGAACGAAGTCGTGGTCTTCCTCGAAGAAGACGTTCAGCACGGATTGGCCGATCAGTTCGTCCGTCGTGTAGCCCAGTTGTGCGGCGCCGAATGTATTGACGTTGAGCACCGTTCCGGCCGGATCGACCATGAAGTACATGACCGGATTGTGCTCGAACACCTCGCGCCATTGCTTCATGGCGTCACGCAGATCGGTGTTCTGCCGCGCGGCGTCTGCGACCGCGGGCCCGTCCTTCTCACCGTTGCCGAATGATCGAAGCGCCGCAAGGCCGCCGAGCAGGAATTGTGCGGCCGAATTCCCGATTTTCATGATCTGGCCAGGCATCATCGCAAGCGTCCGGCTCGCCAGCGTCAAGGCGAGTAGAGCACTTTGCCATAGTAGGGGCAATTCCCTCCGACCAAAGTCGAACTCTCGGCAGAATTCCCGATTGCCGTGCAGCTTGCGCGCGTTGCGCCGTCTCGTTGCGCAGGTGGGGCGGAGGTCCGGAAAACTACGGCACAAACCTACGTATAGCTCGCACAACCCTAGTTCTAGCGCACATTTACCTCCGTACAATTGAGCGGGGCGTTGCGAGGAGCCTAGTCTTGCGGCCAATCGAGAGGAGACGATTGCGGAGCACAAATTGCCGAAAAGCTCGGCGTGTTGCCCCCAAAAGAGCCAGGCTCTGCGTCCCAACGATTGAGAAGCCGCATTTTCCGTGACGACCGTGGCGACCCCTGCATTTGCGCACGAGGAAGCCAGGACCCCAAGAGGTCAAGAGGAGAGGATGATGTGCGATAGCCCCGAGTATTCCGAGCGCCGTCCCGAGTCCAAAGGCTGTGCCGTCTGTGCCGGGAAGTTTGGCCTGATCCGATACTACTCCTGGCGGACGCCGCTCTGCTCGCGGAAATGTCTCGACCGCTTCAGGGCGCGTCGCGAACGCGACCGCAGCTGGCTGTTCCGATGTCAGGCGGCATGACGATCGGCTGCCGCACCTAGCCCGTCAGGCCATTTCTTCGTCCGGAGGCTGTGAGTTGAACCGTGGCTGCAAGCTCCTGTTGGCGATCGCGCTGCCGCTTCCGCTGCTGACGGGCGTGAAGGCCGATGAAGTCGCACGGGATGGTTCGCATCGTCACCATCCGCCTCAGGATCAGCTGCTGCACGAGAAGTTCTATTCGAACTGGCACATGCCGGACAACCCGGTTCTGAGCTGCTGCAACAATGCGGATTGCTACCCGACCGAGATACGCTACGTCGACGGCAGGATCTACGCGCGGCGCCGGGAGGACGGGAAATACATCCTGATTCCGTCCCAGAAGGTCGAGCGCAACAGGGACAATCCCGACGGCCGCAACCATATCTGCGCGCCGCCGCCGTCCGCCTCTCTGGTCGACACGGTCTACTGCTTCGCGCTGGGAGGTGCCACGTGAGATTCATATTGGTGAACGGCAGGACCCCGTTCCGCAAGACGTCGTGCCTGTGGTGCTGCGAGGAGATCGAGGGCGGCTATCTGCGCGACGCCAGGACACTGCTGCGCTACTGCGGCTACGAATGCTACGCGATTCACCAGGAAGCAGCGTCGTTGATCGAGGCGCGTACGCGCGCGGCATCCTGAGCAGAGAGGCCGGCGGGACGCATCGGCGGAGATTCCATCGGCAGGAGAGGACACGGCATTGAGATTCATGCTCGTCAATCAGGAACATCCTCGCCACGGCGCCGTCTGCAGTGCATGCGACCGGCCGCTGGGTTCGAGTTACGTCCGGCATGTGTCCAAGCAAGAGCGATATTGCGACTACGATTGCTACCGCCAGCAGACGGCCATGAACATGCTGTGGCCCCGCAGCCCGTTCGAGGCGATCGCGGTGCTGACGGCAATCGCGAGCTTGAGCTGGATGATTCAGATGGGCGCGCTGTCGCGCTCATTGGCCGAGGCCTATCTGCGCGAGTACGACCTTCTGATCACGGAAGGAGGTGACCGCTAGCTGCTCGATGCCGGCCGCGCAGAGTCGTCGGCCGCAGTCACCGCGTCCAGCCCGCGCCGCATCCAGCCCCGGCGGTCGCGAGGCTAGGGCGACGGGGCTGCGGCCGATACCGTTGGCTCCGCGCTCACTTCCTGCGTCGTGACGCGCTGCTCGGATTTCGAGGCGACCATGCCGCTGCTCTCGAACCTTGCGCGGTAGACCAGCACGTTCTCCATCACGCGCTGGACGTAATTGCGCGTCTCCGACAGCGGGATGCGCTCGACCCAGTCGACCGGATCGACATTGGGATCCCTGGGGTCGCCGCGCGCCTGCACCCATTCGCGCACCCGGCCACGGCCGGCATTGTAGCCGGCGAAGGTCATGATCTGGTTGCCGCGATATTCCGACAGCAGCGCGCTGAGTTCGGCCGCGCCCATCTGCGTGTTGTAGACGGGATCGGAGACCATCCTGTCCCAGTCATAGGTCAGGCCGAAGCGTTTTGCGGTGTCGCGGCCTGCTTCCGGCGTCACCTGCATCAGCCCGACCGCATTGGCGGGCGACTTGTCGCGCTGGTCGAACGAGCTCTCGGTGCGTGCCACCGAGTAGATCACGCTGGTCTCGATCGCGGGGGCGACCTGCTTGTGCTCGGGGATGCCGATGGTCGGGAAGGCGTAATGGTCGAGCGCGAGCCCGCGCGCCAGCGCCGACTTGCCGACCTCCAGCATCACGCGCGCATCGTTGCGCCGTCCGGCGAGCTCGCCGAGCGCTTCGAGCGCTGCGACGTCGGTGCTCTCCTTGGCAAAATCCTCGGCATAGTAGAACACCATGTCACGCTCGCCGATCCCGTAGAGCATGTCGGCGGCGCGCACGCGATCGTCGGCAGGTGGTGTGTCGGCAGATGCCAGAACCGGCGACGGCGCACGCAGCTCGATACGGTCGAGCCCGAGCTTGGTGCGGGCGAGCTGGCCGTAATAGGCGGTCGAATAGCGCGCGGCGGCCTTGTAGCTCGTGCGGGCGTCGGCGGTCGCGCCCATGGCTTCCGCCGCACGGCCGCGCCAGTAATGCGCGCGCGACAGCGCGATCGGATTGGCCGAGCCCTCGTCGATCGCAGCGAAATGCACCATCGCCGTCCTGGGCTCGTTGAGGTAGCGCAGCGCGATCCAGCCGCACATGAAGTGATAGTCGACGCGGTAGACTTCCTTCTCGGGCACCGCCGCGGCGCGGACCACGTCGTAAGCGGTCTTGAACTTGCCCTGGTCGAGCAGCTTGCGCGCCAGGAGGCGACGCTCGCGCCACCAGGCGTCGGTGTCCTGCGCCGCCATCGTGTCGGGCGCGGCGGCGAGGATCACCTCGGCCGCATCGTCGATGCGGTCCTTCTGGAGGTGCCATTGCGCGCGGCACAGCACATAGCCGAGATCGCGGCGCGCCTCGCTCGCGACGTCGTCGAGATAGTCCTTGGCCTTGTTCGCCTTGCCGGTGACGGCGGCGCAGGCCTTGACGATCGCGAGTGCATCCTCGCCGAGCCGTTTTGCCGCGCGCCTTGCGCCGGCGTAGTCCTTGGCGCCGAGCCGCCTGTCCATGCGGGCGCGATGATCGTCGGCGTTCAGCAGATCGCGGAACGCCTCGTAGGAATCTTCCTCGCTGCGCTCGGAGAGCTCGTCCGTGCGCCAGGCCTCGCGCACGAGCCGCGCGGCCCTGTCGGTCTCGCCTTCGTTGAGCAGCACGCGGGCGAGCGCGAACTTGCCCTTGGCGCTGGTCGGGCGGTCCATCGTGAATTTGTGCACGGTGGCGGCGTCGGTCTTCTCCTGCCACAGCCGGGCCTCGGCGCGGCGGCGCAGAAGCGCGCTGCTCGGCCAGTCCGGGTTGGCGGCGAGGAAGCCGGCGTAGCGCTTGAAATTCGCGGTGCTCTCGGAGTGGCGCAGCATGAACCAGTCGGCGAGCTTCTGCCCGGCGGGGTCGGCGATGCGGTCGCGCGCCGCGCTGGCGTCGTCGGTCTTGCCCTTGCGCGCCAGATCGATCGCGTCCTTCAGCGCGGCGAGATCGCCGGTGAGCGGCGGGGCGGCCGGCTTGTCCGCGGGCTCGTCGTCCTGCTTCTTCGACTTGCGCTTGGCCTCGGCATGCTTGCCGTGACGGGATTTCGCCGCGGCATGGCGATGCTTGCCGGCTTTCGCCTCATGCGTCTTCTTCGACGCAGACGATTTGTGACTGCTCTTCGCCGCCAGCTCCGACGGAAGGAGGGCCAAAGCGGCCACGGCAACGACACACGCGAGCGAGCGTAGGCACTGGTTCATTGGATGGTCCCCCTGCGAAACCACTACAAACCAAGGTCCGCGATCGTATGCGGCTTGAGAATCAAAGACACCAAACGATGCCACGGCATCGTTTCGCATTTCTCACGCTGTCGCAACAATGCGGCAAAATACGGATGAGGCGAGGGAACTTCCGCAAAGGAGAAAAGGGCAGGCGTTTTAACCTTTGTTAACGATTTGGGCTCGCGCGACGGTTGTGCGCGGTTTGGAGCGTCACCGCAGCCGGATTGCGCGTGTTCCCGCCGCCAAATCCGGTATATTGCGTTCCCAATCGGTCCTTTCAGCCTTTGCCCGCACCTATGCCGCTTTTCAACCAGTCGATCCGGCGCAAGATCGTCGGCATCGCCCTCGGACTCATCGTTCTGATGCTGGTCACCTCGATCCTGTCGATGGTGATGTCGAGCCAGGTCGGAATCCTCCTTGACGAGCTGACCAATCGCTACATCCCGGCCTATGGCGACCTGGCGCGCGCCAACATCCGCTCGCTGGAGCGGGCGGTGGCGCTGCGGCGCATGGTGATGATGAAGATGCAGGCGTCCTCGGACGAGGAGGCCTACGCGGCGCGCTTGCGCGAGTTCGAGGAAGCGGACCGCAAGATCGAGGAAGAGGCCGAGAGCGCGCGCAAGCTGATCAATGCGATCATCGATGATCCCAGGACGCCGTCCGACAATGCGGCACTCGCACGGATCGATATCCGCATCGACACCGCCGTCACCGAGCTGCGTCGCGACCAGAGCGAGGACCACGCAAAACTCCTCAAGCAGATCGAGGCACAGCAGATGGCGGAGGCCCGCATCACGCTCGAGCACATCGACCTGCTGCGCGACCAATTCAACCAGAAGATCGACGCCATCCGCGCCGACATGCTCAAGCAGGTCTTCGTCAGCACGTCGCAGGTGATCAGCCATCAGCACCAGGCGATCATCGTATCCGGCATCGTGACCGTGCTCGCGGCAGTGGTCGGATTTGCCTTCGCGCTGCTGGTCTCCAGCGGCATCACGCGTCCGGTGCGGCTGTTGCTCGCCGGCACCCGCGAGGTCGAGGCGGGCCGGTTCGACAAGCCCATCACGGTCTCCACCCAGGACGAGATCGGCGAGCTTGCCGCCGCCTTCAACCGCATGATCGAACAGTTGCGCCACAACGAGCGCATCCGCGAGACGTTCGGACGCTACATCGATCCCAAGGTGGTGCAGGGCCTGATCGAGCGGCCGGAGGTCGCCATCGACGGCCAGCGCCGGGTGATGACCATCATGTTCTGCGACATGAGCGGCTTCACCTCGATGAGCGAAGGCATGACCCCGCGCGGCCTCGTCAAGGTGATGAACCACTACTTCACGGTCATGTCCGCTCCCGTGAGAAACAATCGCGGTGTGATCGATAAATATATCGGCGACGCCATCATGGCCTATTGGGGGCCGCCCTTCATCGAAGGGGACGAGCCGGCGCTGCTCGCCGGCCTTGCCGCCGTCGAGATGGCCGACGAGGTGCCCGCGCTGCAGAAGCAGCTGCCGGATCTGCTCGGGATCCGCGCCATGCCCGCACTGTGCGACCTGCGGATCGGCATTGCGACCGGCGAGGTCCTGACCGGCAGCATCGGCTCCGAGTTGATGATGAGCTTCACCGTGATGGGCGATGCCGTGAACCTCGCTTCGCGGCTCGAGGCCGTCAACAAGGTCTACGGCACCCGCATCCTGATCGCGCAGGCGACGGCGGATGCGATCGGCCCGCATCTCGAGCTGCGCGAGATCGATCGTCTCGCGGTCGCCGGCCAGAGCGCGCCGCAGGCGATCTTCGAGGTGATGGGCAGGGCTGGCGCGCTGACCGAAGCGCAAGCGAGCCTGCGAAAGCATTATGCCGAAGGTCTCGCCGCCTATCGCGCCTGCCGCTTCGCCGAAGCCCGTGCCGCCATCAACGCGGCACTCGAAGCCGTCCCGGGCGACGGTCCCTCGCGCACGCTGCTCGCCCGCATCGCGCAGTTCGAGGCCAATCCGCCGGAGGCGGGCTGGGACGGCGCATGGCGGTTGGAGCAGAAATAGGTAGCGGCATCCTCTTCGCGCTGCGTACGGCAGCGAAAATTGATGCTACCCCATAACGATGTTCGCCGTGACCTATTTCCGGGGCTTAGGCTCATTGGTCCTTTGTGGCGTTTGATGGGGACACGCCGATGACAGAACTTGAGGACAGGCTGGAACGGTTCGAGACGCTCACGGCCGAATGCGAGCTGATCGCCAAGCTCGCTACCGACAGCACCAAGCGCGCATTCTATCTGAAACTGTCAGAACAGTACCGCCAACTCGCGGTGGACATGCGGCAGGCGATCGCGACCAAAACTGCGGCCTGAGGCCGGCTGCAATCCGTTTTTAATCTTTGGCGCGCATCCTCTGGGGATGCGAGCCTCGGGCTTCCACGGTTGCTCGCAGTGGGAATGCCGGGGTCCGTTGCGGTGCAACGTTCCTCGCTGACGTCGCTTTGCCGCTCCTACAGGGCAATTCCATGCGTCTTCTTGCAGTCCTTGTTCTCGCGCTCGCAACGGCAGCCTGCAACCAGGAGCAGGACATCACCGGGTCGACCTCGACCTGTCCGATGCGGAACTACAGCTCGTACAATGCGCGCGACATGAACCAGTGCGTTGCCGCCTGCAAGGCGTGCGACCGCGGCACCACGGTCACCTGCACCACCTCCTGCACCCTCAAGGGCGCGCACTGAGCCTTTCGGAGGCCGGCGGATCGGGAACAGCGAGTCCGTTGGCTCCGCAGGGCGGGAGGCTGACGGTGTCACGGCACCGGAACGATTCACATGGGTTAATCATTGAAGGGGCGGGCAGCGCGGAGTCCGATGGAATGGGTATGCTCGATCCCGGACGGTTTCTGGTGTCGTGCTCGAAATGCGAGGCTTGGCCGATGGCGGCCAATGTGAAGCGCTCGAGCTGGTCGGCGTCCCCGCATGAGGTTCGCTTCGTGTGCCCGCGCTGCGGCCGCGAGGAAACGGCGATCATCTCCGCCTCGGGCGAATTGACCCCGATCCGGCGCATCGACGTTCCGCCGCGCGACGTTGCTGTCGCCTGGGCTCTGGCGCAGCGCCCGAGAAGCCGGACGTAGACGGCCGGCACATCCCTCGCTTTCCGTTTTGGAACCCGGCCGATCGCCACGGCGTTTTCTGCCACCGACATCAACGCGATCGAGGCCGTGCCAATGATCAGCGAGCATTTCGACACCCGCACCCGGATCAACATGAAGCTGGCATTGGACCGGGTCTGCCGCAATCGCCCCGACGGCGAGGACCATGGCTTTCGCAGATCGGTGGCCGAAAACATCATCCGCTGTGCGCTGGCGGGCCGGACCGGCATCGGCCAGCTCGTCGACGCCGGCGAGCGGGCGATGATCAGGACGCCTACGGAGAAAGAGCCAGCGTGATCGCGTTCGCCTGACGTTCGGGCTCATCGTTCGACCGGTCGATTGACTCAACCTGCGATCGCCTCGTAGATTGATCAGTGACGGTTCTCCTCACGGAGATCAAAAGGGAACGTGGTGCGGGATTTTCCCAACGCCACGGCTGCCCCCGCAACTGTAAGCGGTGAATCTTTCGTCATATGCCACTGGGAATCTCGGTCCTGGGAAGGCGACGTAAGGTAACGACCCGCGAGCCAGGAGACCTGCCGTCAGCCGTGGTCACACGCGAAGATGTCGGTCGGGGAGTACAGACATTAGCTTCACACGAGCAATCCATCGCTCCGCGTGAAACCTCGTTCGCTGTGACGTGCCACTGACGTCATGCCGAGGTTACAACGGTGTCCCGCATTGTCTCTGCCGCCAGGCGCCTCAGCGCCGGCCTTGTCGCATCCATTTCCCTCCATTCGCTCGATCTCTCCGTCGCCCTGGCGCAGCACGCTGCCACCGAGCAGCTGCCGCCGGTCGAGGTGACCAAGTCCGACGATCAGAACCGCACCCGCGCCAGGGCGACGGGCGATGGCGATACGGTGAGGAGGCGTGCGCCGTCGAATGCCGCCCCGAGCGGCGCCGGCTCATCCGGCTCCGGCAGTGCGGCTGCCGCCAGCAACGGGGGCATTGTCGGGGCCGCCACGACCGTCATCACGGCCGCGGACATCGCGCATTCGCCGTCGCAGACACTTGCCGAGATCATCGCGACGCAAGTCCCGGGCGCCCAGATCACGACGCTCTATGGCGGGCCGGTGGCCGCGAGGACCAGCGTCGACCTGCGCGGCTTCGGCGCCTTTGCCACCGCCAACACGCTGGTGCTGATCAACGGCCGGCGGCTGAACGACATCGACATGACACAGGTGGACCTCTCCACCATCCCGCTCAATTCCATCGAGCGCATCGAGATCACGCGCGGCAATTCGGGCGCGGTGCTCTACGGCGACAACGCAGTCGGTGGCGTGATCAACATCGTCACCAAAAACGGCGTCGGCGGACCGCCCGCGACCGCACGCATCGAGGCCGGCTTCGGCTCGTTCAACACGAAGCTTGGCAACATCTCGACCTCGCTCAATTCCGGTCCGTGGTCGACCTCGTTTTACGGCAACACCGTCAAGACCGACGGCTACCGCGACAACAATCGCTATTCCCAGGAGAACGGCGTCGGCAATCTGAACTATACGACACCTGGCCTTTCCGCGTTCCTGACCGTGACAGGCGACAATCAGGAGCTGCGACTGCCGGGCGGCCGCATCGTCGATCCCTCGATCGGCGTCGACGAGCTCGCAACCAATCGGAAGGGGACCAGCACGCCTTTCAATTACGCCAACCAGCAGGGTTTTAGCGCAACGGCAGGCTTCACCAAGACTTTGGTCAACGGCGTCGATCTCATCGTCGACGGCGGCGTGCGCGACAAGAAGCAGCAGAGCGCGTTCTTCTCCGGCCCAACGCCGGTCCCGGCATTGTTCACGTCGACCTATGTCGATGCCGATCTGACGACATGGTCGATCACGCCGCGTCTCAGCGTGAAGAGCCTGCTGCTGGGGATGCCGTCGCAGCTCCTGACCGGTATCGACTACTACGATGCGAGCTTTCAGCAGAACCGCGGTGCCGGGCAGGGGCTGGCTCCCTGGCACAATTACGACCTCAGGCAGCAGACGGTTGCGGGCTATTTTCAGCACACATTGAGTGTGCTGCCCACGACCGACATCTCCTACGGCGGGCGCGTGCAGAACGTCAGCCTCTCGGCTCGCGACAATTTCGACCCGGCGGCCCCGTTCAACACCGACATCGGCGCGCTCCCGCTTCGGAGCGATGAGACGCAATATGCGCTGCACCTCGGTGCCGAGCATCGCCTCAATGACATGATCTCGCTGTTCGGCCGCGCGGCGCGCGCATTCAGGACGCCTGACGTCGATGAGCGCGTGTCGTCGGGGCCGTCGTTCGATCCCTTCACCTTCGCTCCGATCCCGCAAACCTTCCAGCTCAAGACCCAGACGTCGCGAGATGTCGAGGGCGGGCTGCGCATCAAAGGGGGCGGGCTGCAGTTGCAGAGCAGTCTCTATCTGATGGACCTCACCAATGAGATCCATTTCAGCCCGATCCTGTTCTACAACACCAATCTCGATCCGACCCGGCGCTACGGCTCCGAGACCAGTCTGTCCTATCGCGTCAACGACGCTCTGCTGCTGCGCTCCGGCATGGCCTATACACGGGCCGTCTTCCGCGAAGGCGTCTGGGCCGGCAATGATGTGCCGCTGGTGTCGCGATACACCGCGAGTGCGGGCTTCACTTGGAACATCTGGCAGAACTATGTTGTGCTCGATGCCACCGCGCGCTTCTGGAGCGAGCGGCGCATGGACAACGACCAGGCGGGAACCCAGAAGCCAATCCCTGCCAACGGCACGATCGACCTCAAGCTCGGCGGTCAGTACGAGCGCTATTTCTGGTCCCTCAGTGTCAACAATGTGCTGAACGCGCTCTACTACGACTATGCGATCGCCAGCACTTTCACCGATGGCCGCTTCAGCGCCTATCCGCTGCCCGGCCGCACCTATCTGCTCAAGGCCGGCGCCACGTTCTGAGCCCCGATGGGGCTGTCACATGCTCCCGAATGGGCTAGAATTGCAAAAGGAGATACCCATGGCTCTCGACATCCTGCCGTCTCAAGGCGATCGTTTCCGGCTTCACCCGGTCGCGCCGCGCCTCGCGCCGATGTTTTGCCTTGCACTGCTGACGATGTCGTGTGCGCTGGCAAGCTTCGCGCTCGCCTGCGCAACTCCGTTTGCCGCGTTCGCCGTCATCGCGGCCGCGATGCTGCCGCTGCGGCCGGCGCTGCTCGTCGTCATCGGCGCATGGCTGGTGAACCAGAGCATCGGTTTCGGTGTGCTGCACTATCCGGTCGATGGCAGCACTCTCGCCTGGGGTTTTGTCATCGGCGCCGCTGCGCTGGTTGCGACCGCCGTCTCGTCTGTGGTGCTTCGTGTGCTGCCGCAGGGGCGCGCGCCACTGATGCTGGCGATCACGCTCGTCGTCGCGTATGCGATCTACGAGCTCGTGCTGTTTGCCGCGACGCCGGCCCTTGGCGGAGAGGGCGCCTTCACCGCCGCCATCGTGATGCGGCTTGGGCTTCTCAGCGCCGTCTGGCTCGCCGGCCTCGTCGCCGTCTGCGAGATCGTCCGCCTGGTCGCTCCGTTCCGGCGCAAGGCGATGTCGGCCTGAGCGGTCACGCGTAGCCCGGGTGAGCGCAGCGACACCCGGGTATCCGCTCGCAATATCCCCGGATATCGCTTCGCTCATCCGGGCTACGGGACCCGGGCTGTGTCGCCCGGCTGTCAACCCGCATCGCCAAAAAGATTCCGCTTTACCGAAATTCGGATTTGTCGTATGTGTTGCCCATCCCGGCTCATCCTTGAGGGGCGATCATGTGGTCGTCATTTTCGCGAGCCGGGCTTGCGGTGGACGCGGCAGCGTCGGGCGCGAGAGCTTGAGGGCAGGGCGGATTGCTCTCCGTGAGCCCTTTAGGCTTCGTGCGGACGAACGGCGCTGTCAGGTTCGTCTCGTCTGTAAGTTTCCGGCTCCGTCGACAGGGCTGGGAAAACTGCGGCGAAATGGCGGGCCGCGCGTACGGCAAAACCGTGTGGTCCTGGCCGTCGTTGCTACGGCCAAGCTCTTGCGGAGGCGGCCCTCGCGTCAACCGGCGCGGTGCTGGTGAATTTCGCAAGGACGAGGGAGGCCAGAAGGAATTCGGCTCCCAGGAGAGCGCGGCATAAGCCGTCCGACCACTCCAGAGTCTTTCCGCGGAGGGATTCTGGATTGCTTCGCTGCGCTCGCAATGACGACTTGGAGAGAGCGTGCGCCACACTTCGCTCTCGTGCCCCGGACGGAGCGCAGCGTCTCCCCGGCGATGCGAAGCATCGTCCGGTGCGGTGCGCTGCAGAGTCGGGGCCCATCCAACCGCGCGGTGCCATGCTGCCCTGGGTCCCGGCTCTGCGCCGCAACGCCTTACGAGTTGCAGCTTGTCCGGGACACGAGCGATGCACCTCGCTCCGCGAGGGGCGCCAGCGACTCACTTCGTGGGTGTGCCCGTCGGTCGTCCCATGCGGGGTGCGCTGTACCTGCTACAAAATCTCAGATTGTGGACTGTCATCTTCTGGGCGGTATCCAAGTAGCCATCTCCGTGTCTTCCCGGTAACGATTGTGCTGTCTACGCAACACCTATTCCGGATTAAGCCCTCATCGCCAGCCGTTCGCATCACCGCCGCTTTTTGGCCACACCCGAACATGAATAAAATCGCTCTAAGTTTTTCGGCGGGAGCGGCGATCCCTCGAAGACGACGGGAAATCCCAAGGTCGATTCAAATCTTGGCTCTGATTTTTCGGGTCTGAAAGGGTTGACCGGGGAAACTGGTTGCGATGGACGCGAAGACTAACATCAAGCAGAGGCTGCCGAGCCGTCACGTGACGGAAGGCCCTGCGCGCGCGCCGCATCGGTCCTACTTCTACGCCATGGGTCTGACCACCGAGCAGATCCACCAGCCCTTCGTCGGTGTCGCCTCCTGCTGGAACGAAGCCGCTCCCTGCAACATCGCTTTGATGCGCCAGGCGCAGGCGGTGAAGAAGGGCGTCGCGTCCGCGGGCGGCACGCCGCGCGAATTCTGCACCATCACCGTGACCGACGGCATCGCCATGGGCCATGACGGCATGCGCTCCTCGCTGCCGTCGCGCGAATGCATCGCCGATTCCGTCGAGCTGACCGTGCGCGGCCACGCCTACGACGCGCTTGTCGGGCTTGCCGGCTGCGACAAGTCGCTGCCCGGCATGATGATGGCGATGGTCCGCCTCAACGTGCCCTCGATCTTCATCTACGGCGGCTCGATCCTGCCCGGCAATTTCCGCGGACAGCAGGTCACCGTGCAGGACATGTTCGAGGCCGTCGGCAAGCACTCGGTCGGTGCCATGTCGGACGAGGACCTCGACGAGATCGAGCGCGTGGCATGCCCCTCCGCGGGCGCCTGTGGCGCGCAGTTTACCGCCAACACCATGGCGACCGTCTCCGAGGCGATCGGCCTTGCGCTGCCTTACTCGGCCGGTGCCCCGGCACCCTACGAGATCCGTGACGCCTTCTGCATGACCGCGGGCGAGAAGGTGATGGACCTGATCGCCGAGAATATCCGGCCGCGCGACATCGTCACCCGCAAGGCATTGGAAAACGCGGCGGCCGTCGTCGCTGCCTCCGGCGGCTCGACCAATGCTGCGCTGCACCTACCAGCGATCGCCCATGAGGCGGGCATTAAGTTTGACTTATTCGACGTCGCCGAAATCTTCAAAAAGACACCTTATGTCGCGGATTTGAAGCCGGGCGGCCGTTATGTCGCCAAAGACATGTTTGAAGTAGGTGGCATACCGCTTCTGATGAAGACGCTGCTCGACAACGGATTTCTCCACGGCGACTGCATTACGGTCACCGGTCGAACGATCGCCGAAAACCTCAAAAGCGTGAAGTGGAATCCGCACCAGGACGTGGTGCACCCGGCAGACAACCCCATCACCGTCACCGGCGGTGTGGTCGGTCTGAAGGGCAATTTGGCGCCAGAAGGTGCGATCGTGAAAGTCGCGGGAATGTCCAACCTCAGGTTTACCGGTCCGGCCAGGTGCTTTGACCGGGAGGAGGACGCGTTCGAGGCTGTTCAGAACCGCACTTACAAGGAAGGCGAAGTCATCGTCATCCGCTACGAGGGCCCCAAGGGTGGCCCCGGCATGCGGGAGATGCTCCAGACCACCGCGGCGCTGACCGGGCAGGGCATGGGCGGCAAGATCGCGCTCATCACCGACGGCCGTTTCTCCGGCGCCACCCGCGGCTTCTGCATCGGCCATGTCGGGCCTGAGGCCGCCATCGGCGGCCCGATCGGGCTGCTCGAGGATGGCGACATCATCGAGATCGACGCCGTCGCCGGGACCCTTAACGTAAAATTGAGCGACCAGGAGCTCGCCCAGCGCAAGACCAAATGGAGCGCTCGCGCGACTAACCACACGTCGGGTGCGCTCTGGAAATATGCTCAGCAGGTTGGACCAGCGGTCGGGGGGGCTGTGACCCATCCGGGCGGCGCGCACGAGAAACAGTGCTATGCGGACATCTAGGCGTGCCATAGTTGCGTTTGTGTTGGGGGCCAGTGCGCTGGTCGCGCCTGCGCTCGCCTTTGACGGCGCGCCGGTCAACCAGAAGGACGCCACCATCCCCGTCGTGACCACGCTGCCGGGCGCCGCGGGTGCGGTGCGCGGCAAGGTGGCTCCGGCGACCCAGGAAACCTCGCTCAGCGCCCTGCAATATGCCGCCGAGGGCGGTCATCCCATCGCGCAGTGGAAGCTCGGCCGCATGTACGCCAATGGCGACGGCGTCGCCCAGGACGACGTGCGTGCCTTCGAATATTTCAGCCGGATCGCCAACGCGCACGCCGAGGACAGCCCGTCGGCACCGCAGGCACAGGTCGTGGCCAACGCCTTCGTCGCGCTCGGCCGCTACTACCTCAGCGGCATCCCGAACTCGAAGATCAAAGCCGATCCGGAGCGGGCGCGGGAGATGTTCTCCTATGCGGCCTCCTATTTCGGCAATGCGGATGCCCAGTACGATCTCGCCCGGCTGTACCTGAAGACGCCGGACGCCTCGCGCGAGGACTTCCGCTACGGCGCCCGCTGGCTCGGCCTTGCCGCACAGAAGGGCCAGCATGAGGCGCAGGCGCTGCTCGGCCAGATGCTGTTCAACGGTGACCGCCTGCCGCGGCAGGCGGCGCGCGGCCTGATGTGGCTGACGCTGGCGCGCGACAGTGCAGGTAGCGAGGAGACCTGGATCAAGGAAAGCTACAACCGCGCCTTCGCCAAGGCCTCCGACGACGACCGCGCCATGTGCCTGCAAATGCTGGAACAATGGGTGCAGGGCCGCCGGGAGTAGCTCGGCAACACCGGTGCCGTAGGGTGGGCAAAGCGCAGCGTGCCCACCATCTCGACGTAGCTTACGCAGCCTCCAGATCCAGGTCCGCCCACACCGGCACGTGGTCCGACGGCTTCTCCCAGCCGCGCACATAGCTGTCGATCCCGACATTGGCGAGCTTGTCGCTGGCCTGAGGCGACAGCAGCAGATGGTCGATACGCAGGCCCTGGTTCTTCTGCCAGGCGCCGGCCTGGTAATCCCAGAAGGTGTAGAGGCCCGGCTCGTCCGTGACCGCCCGCAAGGCGTCGGTCAGGCCGAGGCCGAGCAGGGACTGAAAACTCTCGCGCGTCTCGGTCTTGAACAGGGCATCCTCGGTCCAGGCGGCCGGATTGGAGACGTCGCGGGCATGCGGGATGACGTTGAAGTCGCCCGCGAGGATCAGCGGCTCCTCGGTCTTGAGGCGCTCCTTCGAATACTCAAGAAGCCGCGACATCCATTTGAGCTTGTAGGGATATTTCTCGGTCCCGACCGGATTGCCGTTGGGCAGATAGAGGCAGGCGATGCGCAGCACGCCAGACTTGAGCGTCACCACGCCCTCGAGGAAGCGGGCATGGGCGTCCTCGTCGTCGCCGGCGAGCCCCGACCTGGTCTCGTCGAACCGCAGCTTTGAGAGCAGGGCGACGCCGTTGAACGTCTTCTGCCCATGGGTGACGACGTTGTAGCCGAGCGCCTCGATCTCCAGCCGTGGGAAGGCCTCGTCGACGCATTTGATCTCCTGCAGGCAGACGATGTCGGGCTGGCACTCCCTCAGCCAGGTCAGGAGGAGATCGATCCGCTGCCGGACCGAATTCACGTTCCAGGTGGCAACTCTGATGGGCATTGGCGGAGGGCTCCAGGCAGGGGCCATGGTTAGAACAAAATGCAAACGTGCCCGTCAAGGACGCCGCAAAATCTCCCACAAAATTAACCCGGCTTAAGCGTGCCGCGGGCCATTGATACGGAAAAGGTTCCGTGGATGGGATGGCCGGTCAAGACTTCACAACGCACTGAGCCGCGCGACGGCCTCGTCGGCGCGTTCCTGTATTGGCTCGGCGGCTTCGAGATCGAGGACGGCCTCACCGCCGATCTCAGCGAACGCGAGCTGCGCCGTATCCGCGCCAAGCAGATCGACGCCGTGACGCGGCTGATCCCGGTGACGATGGCCGTCACCATGCTCAACGTTGCCATCGTGCTGATCCTGTTCTGGGGACGGGGCTGGAACGACTTCCTCGCGATCTGGGGCATGACCCTTGCCGTCACCGCCTCGCTCGCGGTGCGGGCCTGGCGGCGGTCGCATCAAAGCCCGCCGCAGGAGGCTTCACCCCGCGCTGCGCGCCAGATGATGCGGCAGGCCTTCTTCCTCGCAGCGATCTGGGCCACGCTGCCGCTCGCGCTGTTCAGCCGCATCGAGCCGACCAGCCAGCTCCTCCTCGCCTGTCTGATGGTCGGCATGATGTCCGGCGGCGCCTTCATGCTCTCGACCTTCCCGCGTGCAGGCCTCGTCTATCTCGCCACCATGACGATCGGCTGCGCCGGCGCGCTGCTGCTGTGCGGCACGGGGCCATACCTGGTGACTGCGGTGTTCCTGCTGCTGTTCGCGTTCTTCATGGCGCGCAACATCGTCTCGCAGGGCAATCTGTTCCTCGGCAATCTCAAGGCCCAGCTCGAGCTCGAGCGGCAGACCGAGATCATCTCGCTGCTGCTGAAAGACTTCCAGGAGAACGCCAGCGACTGGCTGTGGCAGACCGATGCCGAGGGGCATCTGGTCGACGTTCCCCAACGCTTCGCAGACGTCGCACAGCTGCCGCTTCCGCTGCTGAAGGGCTCGCATTTCGCCGACGTGCTCGACATGCTCTCCCCCGAGGACAAGACCGCGGCCTACAACATCGTCGGCCTGATGGAGCATGCCGAGCCGCTGCACGAGATGAACCTCAAGGTCGTTGCCGGCGGCGAGGCGCGGCTGTGGTCGCTGACCGCGAAGCCGGCCTATGACCGCGACGGCCAGTTCCTCGGCTATCGCGGCTTCGGCCGCGACGTCACCGAGCGCTGGCGCGCGGAAAAGGCCGAGGCCGAAAGCCGCGCCAAGTCGGATTTCCTCGCGGTGATGAGCCACGAGATCCGCACGCCCATGAACGGCGTGCTCGGGCTTGCCAGCATGCTGCTCGAAACGAAACTCGATCCGGAGCAGCGTGAGGCCGTCACCACGATCCGCGAGTCCGGCGACAATCTCCAGCGCATCCTCAACGACATTCTCGACCTCTCCAAGCTGGAAGCCGGCCGCTTCCAGTTCGAGGCGATCGACTTCGCGCCGCAGGCTCTGGTCGAGACGGTTGCGACCGTGGTGCGCGCGACCGCCAAGAGCAAGGGGCTCATCGTCAAGGTCGAGCTCGATCCGAACCTGCCGCCGACGCTGCGCGGCGACGTCGCCCGCATCCGCCAGGTGCTGCTCAATCTCGCCTCCAACGCGGTGAAGTTCACCGATGAAGGCGAGGTGACGATATCGGCGACCTGCCAGGCGCGGCGCGACCTGCTGGCGACCGTCGAATGGACGGTGACCGACAGCGGCATCGGCATCGCGCCCGAGAAGCTCGGCCTGCTGTTCAGCGATTTCGCCCAGGCCGACGCCTCGATCAGCCGCCGCTTCGGCGGTACCGGCCTCGGCCTTGCGATCTCCCGGCGCATCATCGAGCAGATGGGCGGCACGATCGGCGTCACCTCGGCGCCGGGCGAGGGCTCGACCTTCCGCTTCACGCTGGTGCTGCCCTGGAGCCAGGCCCAGGCCTCCGATGCGGCGGCCGAACGCGACGAGGCCGAGGAGCTGAAAGCCCGCATCGCCGGCCTCGATCGGCCGCTCAAGGTGCTGGTCGCCGAGGACGATGCCGTCAACCGCATGGTCGTGAGCAAGATGCTGGGGGCCTTCGACGTCGAGTTGCGCGTCGTCACCGACGGCGTGGAGGCCGTCGCCGCGGCCTCGGAGGGCGACTACGATGTCGTGCTGATGGACGTGCGCATGCCCGATATGGACGGCCTTGCCGCGACCCGCGCGATCCGTGCGCAGGGCGGCCGCTTCGAGGCCCTGCCGATCGTCGCGCTCACCGCCAACGCTTTCCCCGAAGACGTCAAGATCTGCCGCGAAGCGGGCATGTCGGACTTCCTGGCCAAGCCGCTGCGCAAGCCGGCGCTGGTCGCGGCCTTGCTGCGCGCGCTGGACGGCCATCTGGTGTCGGATGACGCACCGCTCCAGCCGGCACTATCGCCGGGCGACGTGGAGTGGACGGACGAGGAAAGGCAGATGACCGGCGTCTAAAGCTTTCCATAGACCCGCCCGGCGACCGCCTTCAGGCGCTCGACCGAGCCGGACTCGGGATGCGGCTTGACCGGTGCGAACAGGATCGAAGCCTGCCTGCCATTCTTCCAGACGTAGATGTTGGCGGCGTTGCCGTTGCCCTTGGTGCAGGAATGCTCGCCGAACGCTCCACTGCCGAGCTCGGGAATCGCCACGTGCCGGCACGGGCCCGTGCGCTTCATCATGCTGACGACGGTATCGCGCGACATCGTGATCACCGCGCCGGTCATGGTGTTGGCCTCGCGATCGAACATCATGCAGCTGCCCGCGCCGGTCCGCTGGACCGTCAGCGTGCTCTTGTCGAGAAAGCCGTCGGCATCGGCGGCGGTGAGCCACTCGCAATCGCCGAACCGCTCGCTGCTCTTGCTCACGCTGGCGATGGCAACGCGCGCGGCTTCGGTGAGCGGTCGGAGCAGCGCATCGTCGGAACGCCGGCCGATCGGATAGACGCTGACCTGCAGGATGTAATCGCCGGACAAGGCGACGACCGAGGCCTCCTGGCGCTCTGCGCCGGCGGCGCTCGTTCCGCCCTGGCCTTCGTCGCCGATCCCTGCGACTGCGTTCAGCGGCATGCGCTCGCCAAGCGTCTTGACGAAGGTCGCGTACAATTCCCTGGCGCGGTCCTGGTCGGGATTGCGGAACACGCTCAACATCATCGTGTCGCCGCGCCCGGCCTGGTAGATGCAGCCGCGGCCGTCCTGATTTGAGATCAGTGACCATTTGAGCGCCGGCATCGCACTGGCGAGCTGCTGGGCGCTGATGAAGGGGCAGGTTTCGGCGGCGCGCACGGGAAACACCGGGAGGGCTGCCATTGCGATGAATAGAGCGAGGCAAGAGAACAGACGATCAATAATACGCATTGGATAATTTACTGCCGCTATTGGCGCGCCACGGCCGATGAAGATGGGCACTATTGCTTCGCCGTGGCGCTATGATGCCGCCTTCAATATTGCGCTACCGCCAGCTGTGGTGCGCTTCCCTGCACACTAGCGCTACGCCGCTTTGGAGGGACCGGAGGGACTCGAGGTGTCGAGGCGACCCTACTGGACAAGTTTGCCGCAAATTTCGGTGAGCAATTCAGGAACAGTCGTCGCTCTTGCCTCAACGAGGAATGATTCCGCGACACATTCGAAGGTACAGTCGTGGAATCCGAAGATGTAGTGGTTGAGACCGCGCCAGGCTTCGGGTCTGTAGCCGCTATGTATTGAATTGATCGCCTCCAGTTCCTTGATCCAAAGAGAATTCTTCACTCGTAGCGGACTATACCCTCGCAAGCCCTTGCCGTTCAGCGGATGGCCATGAAACACCTCGTCGTTTGGTGTCCCCATCTTTGTGCATATGCAACGTTTGAACTCGACAACTGCAAGGTTGCTTGGACTGGCGTCATCAGCGTGACGAATGTTGACGTAGGTTCTATCCCACCCTGGGTCAGCGTCGCGCAGGAAGAACACGAGAAACGCCCGATAGTCGTTCTGGAGCAAATAGGGAAGCGGAGCGCCGGTGTCCCATTGTACGGGAAACTCAATTGGAATGGCATGCGGTTCGTTCTGCGCTGCTGCGAGGGCGCGCTCCGCCTCAAGCAAAGCCTCCTGGGCCGCGGCAAACTCCTCAAGCTCTCCACCCTTATGCTTAGGTGCGAGAGCTTGCACTGCACGTTTGAGCCGTATCTGTGCGGCATTCAGTGCGCTTTGAAGATCTGTTACGGAGATGCTTTTTGACATCCTTGAAATCTACCGATCCGCCGTTCACTGAACTTGTATCAATATCGAAAACAGAACGACAGCGCCCCGGCGACCGATCAAGACGGCTAGATAAAAGCGACGGTGTTGCTCCGGGCTGTCGGGGGTCGTAAGTATTTGCCTGCACTTTGTTTTTGATGGCACTGAAGCGGCATCGCATGAAGTGGCCCGGTGCCGCTCGCGCTTCGCGCGACCGGCTGCGGCCTTGACTGCGCTCCGCTAGCCCGGCCTTTTGGCTTCCCTGCGTTCATGGCCTGCTCTGCGCGATCGCGCCCATGCTGCATGAGGAATGCGAGGTCGCAGCGCTGCAGCGTGACGTGGCGTGGACTTCGGCCGTTCTGTGCATCGGCCGGCGAGACGCTGCGTGATGGGTTGCGGCTCTCGAGGCAGGTGAGCGGAGACCAGCCTGCTCTCGTAGCGCAATAATGCGCGCGAGGTCCGTGAGCGCAGCTCTATTGCTCCAGCACGTACTTGCCTGGGGCATCGTCGAGCGGTTCGCTGCTTCTTGCGAGATCCCCGATTGGCGGCGGAACGGGTTCACCCGAATAGGCGTCCAAGAACCCAATCCATTCGCCCCACCATGAGCCCTCGTGGCTTGGCGCCGCCTTCAGCCATTCGTCCGGTCCAACATAGGGTGTATGCGCCTTCTTGGTGAATATCTGGTACGAGGGCCCCTCCTCATCCGGAGCGGCCACGATGCCTGCATTGTGTCCACCGCTTGCGAGCACGAAGGTGACGTCCGCATCGGCGAGGAAATGAACCTTGAATGTCGACCTCCAGGGCGCGACATGATCGTGCAGCGTTCCCACAACGAACATGGGCGCGTGGAGATCCGACAGCGCGACCGGCTCGCCATCGGCGCGGTAACGTCCAGCTGCCAGGTCGTTGTTGAGGAAGAGCTGCCGGAGATAGTCCGAATGCATGCGATAGGGCATCCTCGTCGTATCGGCATTCCAGGCCATTAAATCACTCACAGGCTCACGCTCGCCGATCAGATACTCGCGAACCGCGCGCGACCAGATCCGATCGATCGAGCGAATTATCCGGAACGCACCGGCCATCTGCGCGGCCTCGAGCACGCCTCGCTGCCACATCATGTCTTCGAGGAGTGACACCTGGCTTTCATTGATGAACAGCGTTAGTTCGCCAGGCTCGGTGAAGTCGGTTTGTGCGGCGAGCAGTGTCATCGAGCGGAGACGGTCAGGCTTCTGTTTGCTTAGTCGCGCGGCCTCGATCGACAGCAACGTTCCGCCCAGACAATATCCAGCGGCGTGAATGGGTTGCCCGGGTATGATCCGGCTGATCGCTTCGATTGCGGCTTCAACGCCGAGGCGTCGGTAGTCTTCGAGACTCAGGTTCCGGTCATCCGCCGTTGGGTTGCGCCACGAGATCATGAAGACAGTGAAGCCGTGTTCGATCAGGAAGCGGACCAGCGAGTTGCGCGGCGACAAGTCGAGAATATAGTACTTCATGATCCATGCCGGGACTATCAGAACCGGTTCGGGTCGAACCGTTCGCGTTACCGGAGAATATTGGATCAGCTCGATCAGTTCGTTGCGATATACGACCTTTCCTTTGGTGACGGCGACGTTCCTGCCCACCACGAAATGGTGAGCCGGTTCTCGGCCCATGGGGAACGCCTTCCAATCCTCCAGCCAATTGTGCAAGCCGCCGACGAAGTTGCCGCCACCGGTTTCCATGATCTTGCGCAGCACTTCGGGATTGGTCAGCGCGAAATTGGTCGGTGCCATCACCTCCAGGCATTGCCTGATCGCAAAATCCGCGATTGCCGCGTTCGGCCGCGCCACACCGCGGACGTCAGTTGTTGCGGATCGCCACCATCGCTGGTGCAGCAGGAAAGCCTGCGCCAGCATGTTGAGCGCCGGCAGCTCCCAATCCGGATCGGAAAATCGACGATCGTTCGCCGCCGGCGCGATCATCGACCAGCTCGGAAAGGTCGGATGCCGGGTCGCCAGTGTTGCGAAAAACCGCATCAGGTCCCAGGCGGCTTCACTCGCCAGGGCGAGTTGCTTGCCCGGCGAGGCCGCAAGATGGAGTTGCCAGTCAAGAAGCGCTAGCGCAAGCGTCGCGGGCGAAAGTCCGCCGGTCCAGCGCGCCGTGATCGCGCGAGCCAAACGGTCGAACAGCTCAGGCGCCGTGAGCGCCTCGGCCGGCGCCAGAGGGGGAGTGACCGCGGTGATCTTCGGCAAGGGTATTGCAGCATCGATAGTCCGCACGTCGTGAGCTTGGACGGTCATCACGGGTTCACCATCGTAAATCTCCTCCCGGCTACCGTCATCGGGGTTGCGGAAAATCAACAGCGAGCTGTGGGTGGCTGACATAGTCATCTGACGGTCGTCCTGAGCCTACAGGGACTTTAGATCGCAGGATCGCCCCAACTATGAGATCATTCGCGCGATCGTTAGCTACTCCGAAGTAACCCGGACGTGTACCACCCAACGGAAGACTTCATCTTTTGCGAGACCGAAGATTCACGATCCGGCTGCGGTTGCAAAAGTCGGTGATACACAGTCGCCCCTGAAGAACGCGGGAGCCGAAATCCGCGTTCCTACGGACGACCAGCTGGATCGTCGGGCGATGCTTGGGATTCTGCTACACGGAGATGGCATGCAGCTCTATATGGCGCTCGGAGCTACTGCTCGGCGCCAAGGCAGCGATGCTCAATCTCGGACGGATCGGTCCCCCACCAGAAACTGGCCGGAAGCAAATGGCGCCGCTGACGAGATTCGAACTTTCTCGAATGATTGGACTGCGGCAGGGGCCGCTTCGGCGTCAGACTGTATCGGACCCGCCGAGCCCCGCTTTTGGGGACCCCGCGATGATCACAGGTTACCCCTGTTTTGCCCGACGCGTCAAATGGCGTTCGTAAAGTCCGAAATGCATCGTGCCGGCGTCCCGGCTACTGTGCATGGGGTTGTTTTTCAGATTTTAAGTCGGGCTAGACCGAGAAGCTGGTGCCGCAGCCGCAGGACGCCGTCGCGTTCGGATTGTTGACGCGGAACGAGGCGCCGATCAGATCGTCGACGAAATCGACCTGCGAGCCCGCGAGGAACGGCTGCGAGGCGGAATCGACCAGCACCACCGCGTTGTCCTGCTCGATCACGAGGTCGTCGTCAGTGCGGGCGCGGTCGATGTCGAACTTGTACTGGAAGCCGGAGCAGCCGCCGCCCTCGACCGAGATGCGCAGCATCGCGCCCGACCCTTCGCCCTTGAGGATCTCCCCAATCCGGCGTGCGGCTCGGTCACTGATGGTCACGGCAGTCGTCATTGCTGGTCTCCGATAGTCCCGCGGTCATACCAAGTTCACTTGCCCAATTCATTTGGTATCCCGCGCCTGACATAGTTAAGTGCCACCATACGCAGAATCAAATGGATAGGGACTAAATTCGCCGTGTCCGTCGGAATGGCAGCCCCCCGCGCGCCCTATGCCTGCGACCCCGATCGCAGCCGCGGCCGGCTGGTTGCCGAGCCCCCGAGCCGGACCCGCAGCCCGTTCCGGCGGGATTGCGACCGGGTGATCCATTCCACCGCGTTCCGCCGCCTGAAGTACAAGACCCAGGTGTTCGTGTTCCACGAGGGCGACCATTACCGCACCCGGCTGACCCATTCGCTGGAGGTGGCGCAGATCGCCCGCGCGCTGGCCCGTCAGCTCGGGCTGGACGAGGACCTCACCGAAACCCTCGCGCTTGCCCACGACCTCGGCCATCCGCCGTTCGGCCACGCTGGCGAGCGGGCGCTCGACGCCTGTCTGAAGGAGTTCGGCGGCTTCGATCACAATGCCCAGACCTTGCGCGTCGTGTCAGCGCTCGAGCATCGCTACCCCGAATTCGACGGGCTCAACCTGACCTGGGAGTCGCTGGAGGGCATCGTCAAGCACAACGGCCCGCTGACCGATCGCAGCGGCGCGCCGGTCGGCCGCTATTGCGAGCACGGCATTCCTGTCGGGATCGCCGACTACATCAAGGTCTACGATCTCGAATTGTGGAGTTTTGCTTCGCTCGAAGCCCAGGTCGCCGCTATCGCCGACGACATCGCCTATGACGCTCACGACATCGACGACGGCCTGCGCGCGGGCCTGTTCGATCTCGACGATCTCAAGGTCATGCCGCTCACCGCCGAGATCATCGACGGGATCGCGGCCCACTATCCTGATCTCGAAGACGTCCGGCGCGGTGCCGAGCTGGTGCGCGAGCTGATCTCGCATCTGATCGGCGCGGTGTTTGCCGAGGCGCAGAAGAACCTCGCAGCCACCAGGCCGCAATCGGCCCAGGACGTGCGCCGGCTGAGCCGGGCGCTGGTCGCGTTCCCCGCGGAGGTCGCCGAGGAGGAGGCCGCCATCAAAACCTTCCTTTACCAGCACATGTACCGCCACAAGCGGGTGATGCGGGTGATGGGGGAGGCCGAGCAGATCCTGTTCGACCTGTTCGCGAAATACCTGAAATCGCCGGCGGAGCTGCCGCCGGAATGGCTGGTCGGGGCGGAGGCGGACGACGAGGGCGACCGGGCCCGGCGGATCGGCAATTTCATTGCCGGAATGACCGACCGTTTCGCCCTGACCGAGCACCAGCGGCTTTTTGACTCGACCCCGGATTTGCGTTAGGCGGCGCCCATGCCCCAGACACCCTCATCCCTGCATCTGTTCGCCGACGTGCTCGCACGTGTGCACGCCGCCTGCCGCGCGCTCGCGGCGGACGCCAGCTGGCCCGAGGGCATCGATTTCTCCCGCGTGGTGGTCGAGCCGCCGCGCGACGCCACCCATGGCGACATGGCGACCAATGCCGCGATGGTGCTTGCGAAAGAGGCAAAGGCAAAGCCGCGCGATCTCGCCGAGCAGATCGCCGAGCAGCTGCGCGCCGATGCGTTGATCGCCAAGGTCGATGTCGCCGGTCCTGGCTTCATCAACCTGACGCTGAAGCCCGCGGCCTGGGCCGAGGCGCTGCGCACCGTGCTGCGCGAAGGCCCCGATTACGGCCGCGTCCAGGGCGGCTCCAAGGTCAATGTCGAATATGTCTCGGCCAATCCGACCGGGCCGATGCATGTCGGCCATTGCCGCGGCGCCGTGTTCGGCGACGCGCTGGCGAGCCTGCTCCAGTTCGGCGGCCATGACGTCACCCGCGAATATTACATCAACGACGCTGGTGCGCAGGTCGACGTGCTCGCGCGTTCCGCGTTCCTGAGGTATCGCGAGGCGCTCGGCGAGGATATCGGCGCCATCCCGGAGGGGCTCTATCCCGGCGACTATCTGAAGCCGGTCGGGCAGGCGCTCGCGACGGAACACGGCGACAAGCTGCGCGCGATGAGCGAGGCCGAATGGCTGCCGACCGTACGCGCCAAGGCGATCGCGATGATGATGGACGAGATCAAGGACGATCTCGCCGCCCTCAACATCCGTCACGACGTGTTCTTCTCGGAGCGCTCGCTGATCGAGACCGGCAACAACAAGGTCGCCGAGACCATCGATTTCCTGAAGGCCAAGGGCGATATCTACGAAGGTCGCCTGCCGCCGCCGAAGGGCGCGCCGGTCGAGGACTGGGAAGACCGCGAGCAGTTGCTGTTCAAGGCGACCGCTTACGGCGACGACGTCGATCGTCCGCTGATCAAGTCGGACAATTCCTACACCTACTTCGCCTCCGACATCGCCTACCACAAGAACAAGTTCGACCGCGGTTTTGCGGAGATGATCGACGTCTGGGGCGCCGATCATGGCGGCTACATCAAGCGCATGCAGGCGGCGGTGAAGGCGACGACCTCGGGCAAGGGATCGCTCGACGTCAAGATCGTCCAGCTCGTGAAGCTGCTGCGCAACGGCGAGCCGGTAAAAATGTCGAAGCGGAGCGGGGACTTCGTCACCCTGCGTGAGGTGGTGGATGAAGTCGGCCAGGATGCCGTCCGCTTTATGATGCTCTACCGGAAGAACGACGCGGTGCTCGACTTCGACCTCGCCAAGGTCATGGAACAGTCGCGCGACAACCCGGTGTTCTACGTCCAGTACGGCCATGCCCGCGGCCACTCGATCTTCCGCAACGCGCGGGCTGAGGTATTCCCGGAACTCCCCGAGGACGCCGGCAAGCGCATCGCCTGGCTCGCTGAGTCGGCGGTGGAACGGCTGTCTGACCCCGTCGAACTCGATCTTCTTAAGCGCCTCGCAATTTATCCGCGCATGCTGGAAGCCGCCGCCGCGGCCCATGAGCCGCACCGAATTGCCTTTTATCTCTATGATTTAGCCAGCGAATTTCACGCACTTTGGACGAAGGGGCGCGATTTGCCCTATTTACGCTTCATTATCAATAATGATGCAGATCTTACAAAGGCGCGACTGGCCATGGTCCAGGGCGTCGTCTCTGTCCTGGCATCGGGCCTCGCCATCCTCGGCGTCCATGCTCCGGACGAGATGCGGTAGTTTGGGGCGAACTACTTAAGGGGAATTCGGGGGTAACCGGCAGAAGCCGGATCGCTTAGACTTGGTTGAAAGCCTTGTGGGTCGAAAGCCGTGCCTTGGTCGAGGGGCGCGCGGCTTTCCCGAAGGGACGCATCATCACGATGGCCGAACGATATCACGACAGACCGTTTCCTTCCGATGACTATGGTCGCGGCGGCGATCAGCATGGGAAGGCGGAAAACGATCCGTTGGCCGAGCTCGCCCGCCTGATCGGACAGACCGATCCGTTCGCCGCGCAGGGCCGGCCCGCCGCGCGCCAGCCGGCAGCACCCGCGCAGAGCTATCAGGACGAGGACTACCGTCAGGACGATTATCAGCAGGACTATGCCGAGCCGGCCCCGCCGCCTCCGTCCGGGCCGCCGTCATGGATGCGCCGTGCCAACGTGCAGCCGCAGCCGGCCCCCGCGCCGGAGCCCGACTATCCCGTTTCTGTCAGCCCGGTTCATCCGTTGCACCGTTATTCCGCCCAGCCGGCCGCGCCGGAGCCTGATTTTCATCAACCGCAGGCCTATCAGGATCACGCTCACCAGGATCAGGCTTATCAGACCCAAGCTTATCAGCAGGAGCAGACCTATCAGGAGCCGTATCAGCAGCCCGATCCGTCGCGCTACGACGATGCGCTCTACGGACGGCTGGAGACGGGCGAGCAGGACTTTCAGCGCGATCCGGCCTATCCGGACGACCCTTACGCGTTCCAGAGCGACTATCCCGAGGCCGACCTCGACGAGCCGAAGAAGCAGCGCGGCGGCATGATGACGGTTGCGGCGATCCTCGCGCTTGCGGTGGTCGGCACCGGCGCGGCCTTCGCCTACAAGACCTACGTCGGATCGCCCCGCAGCGGCGAGCCGCCGATCATCAAGGCCGACAACACCCCGACCAAGGTCGTGCCGGCACCGACGGATTCCTCGGCCAAGGTGCCGGATCGCATGGTCACCGGTGACGGCACCGAGAAGATCGTGCCGCGCGAGGAGGCGCCTGTCGACGTCAACGCCAGGGCGGGCGGTCCCCGCGTGGTGTTCCCACCACTGAACCAGAATGCGAATCCGCCATCGGTGGCGAGCGTGTCGCCGTCTGCGGTGCCGCCGCCGAGCGTAGGGCCGACCCCGAGCAATGGCACGCTGCCGAACAATTCGCCGCGCCCGATCAGGACCGTGGCCGTGAAGGGTGATCAGACCGACAGCGCCACGCCCCAATCGGCCGCTGCCAAGCCGGCAGCAGCCGCGCCGAAGCCTGTTGCCGCGCCCGCTGCTCCGGCCGCGCCGCGCAATCCGCCGACCTCGGCCAATGCCAGCGCTAACCAGCCAATGTCGTTGGCGCCGCAATCGGTACCGGCGGCCGAGCCGCCGCAGCGGATGGCTGCGACCAACCCGACGCAAATTGCGCCCGCGAGCAGCGGTGGTGGTGGTGGCTTCATCGTGCAGGTCTCCTCGCAGCAGAGCGAGGACAGTGCCGCCGCCTCGTACCGGGTGCTCCAGAGCAAATATGGCAGCGTGCTCGGATCGCGCTCGCCGGTGATCAAGCGGGTGGATCTCAGCGACAAGGGCAAGGGCGTCGTCTACCGCGCCTTCGCCGGGCCCTACGGTTCGGCCGAGGAAGCGACGCAGGCTTGCAACAGCCTGAAGTCTGCAGGCCTTCCGTCCTGCTTCGTCCAGAGGAATTAGCGGCCGTTTCCTTGACCCCCTCGCGGGTCAGGGTTAATCGGCCGTTATGAGCACGCGGGCCTTCATTACCGGCGTATCCGGAACGGAACTGACCGCCGCCGAGCGGGAGTTCATCCGTGCCGAACGCCCATGGGGCTTCATCCTCTTCAAGCGCAATGTCGCGACACCAGCTCAAGTTGCTGCATTGGTTGCGGAATTGCGGGCAGTTGCGAATGCGCCTGATGCGCCGGTCCTGATCGATCAGGAGGGCGGACGCGTGCAGCGGCTCGGCCCGCCGCACTGGCCGGTCTACCCACCGGGGGCCGTGTTCGCGACTTTGTACGACACTGATTCGGTGCTCGGACTCACCGCGGCGCGGCTCAGCGCCCGCCTGATCGCGGCCGATCTCGCGGATCTCGGCATTACCGTGGACTGCCTGCCGCTGGCCGACGTGCCGGTACCGGGCGCCGACGCCGTGATCGGGAACCGGGCCTACGGCACCTCACCGGGCAAGGTCGCGGCGATCGCCCGCGCGGTCACCGAGGGCCTGGAGCAGGGCGGGGTGCTGCCGGTGCTCAAGCATATCCCCGGCCATGGCCGCGCCACCGCCGACACCCATTTCAAGCTGCCGACCGTCGACACGCCCCGGGACGAATTGGAACGGACCGATTTCGCGGCGTTCCAGCCGCTGGCGGATCTGCCGATGGCCATGACTGCACATGTTGTGTTTAGCGCCGTCGACCCCGCCCATCCGGCGACGACATCTGCGACAATGATTGCTCAGGTGATTCGCGGCGCAATCGGGTTCCAGGGTTTGTTAATGAGTGATGACGTGTCGATGAACGCGCTGGCGGGCAGCATCGCCGAGCGGACCCGCGCGATTTTCGCGGCCGGCTGCGACATGGCCCTGCATTGCAACGGCAACATCGACGAAATGCGCGAGGTCGCCGGTCAGACGCCGGAACTGTCCGGCAAGGCGCTGGAGCGAGCGTCCGCCGCGCTCGCCGCACGCAAGGCGCCGCAGCCGTTCGACCGGGCGGCGGCACGCACTGAGCTGGACGCATTGATCGCACGGGCAAACACGGCATCCGCATGACCGCAGAAATCCTATCGTTTGAAACCGGGCGGCCCGCAGAGCTCGCCGAGGGCGAGCCGGCGTTGGTGGTGGACGTCGAGGGCTATGAAGGCCCGCTCGACCTGCTGCTCGCGCTGGCGCGGCAGCAGAAGGTCGATCTCGCCAAGATCTCGATCCTGGCGCTGGCCGACCAGTATCTCCACTTCATCGAAGCCGCGCGAAAGATCCGGCTGGAGCTCGCCGCCGACTATCTGGTCATGGCGGCCTGGCTTGCATTCCTGAAATCGCGTCTGCTGCTGCCGGAGCCGCCGAGCGCGGAAGGGCCGAGCGCCGAACAGATGGCGACCGCGCTCGCCAACCGCCTGCGCCGTCTGGAAGCCATTCGCGAAGCCGCCAACCGGCTGATGAACCGGCCACAGTTGCAGCGCGACATCTTCCCGCGCGGCGAGCCCGAGCAGATCGCCGAGATCAAGCATCCGAAATACACCGCAACGCTCTACGACCTGCTCACTGCCTATGCCTCGCAGCGGCAGTCGCGCGTGCTGGCAAGCGTGCATCTGGCCAAGCGCACGGTGTGGTCGCTGGCGGAAGCGCGCGCCACGCTGGAGCGGCTGGTCGGCAGCATCACCGAACAGGACGACTGGGGTGTTCTCGATGACTTCCTGATCCGGCACGTCGCCGATCCCACGCAGCGCGCGACAGTGTTCGCCTCGAGCTTCGCCGCCGCGCTCGAGCTGGTGCGCGAGGGTCAGCTCGAGCTGAACCAGAAAGAGGCGTTTGCGCCGATCTATTTCCGGAAGGGGCGCCCTAAACCGGTTCCGGACGCAGCTCCTGCGCCCGACGCGCCGGTCGCTTAAGTGCAAGAAGGAGAGTCTGTCATGGCAAGCCTGGCTGAAGTGCGGGTAGAAGAGGCCGAGCCGATGGAGAACGAGACCCAGGCACGTCCCGAAGAGCTACGGCTGCTGGAAGCGCTGCTGTTCGCTTCGAGTGAACCGCTGGATACCGCAACGCTGGCCAAGCGCATGCCCGATGGCGTGGACGTCAAGGCCGCGCTTGAGCAGCTCCAGGCCGACTACGCCTCGCGCGGTGTCAACCTCGTGCGGGTCGCCAACAAATGGACCTTCCGCACCGCCGGCGATCTCGCCTGGCTGATGACGCGCGAGAGCACCGAGACCCGCCGTCTGTCGCGCGCCGCGATCGAGGTGCTGGCGATCATCGCCTATCACCAGCCGGTGACGCGCGCCGAGATCGAGGAGATCCGCGGCGTCGTCACCTCGAAGGGCACGCTCGACGTGCTGCTGGAGACCGGCTGGATCAAGCCGCGCGGCCGTCGCAAGACGCCGGGCCGTCCGCTGACGTTCGGAACCACCGAGGACTTCCTGTCGCAGTTCACCTTGGAACAGCTCGGCGACCTGCCCGGCCTGGAAGAGCTGAAGGGCACGGGCCTCCTGGATTCGCGCCTGCCGACGGGCTTCAGCGTGCCGACGCCGTCGGACGATCCGGCGCTGCGTGAGGACGAGGATCCGCTGGAACCGGGCGAGGACCTCGATCTGGCGCTCGCGCCGGCGGTCGAGCCCGAGGCGCCGGAAGGCGGCAATGAGGGCGGCGGCGAGGGTGGCAGCGAAGGCGGCGCCGAGGACTGACGTATCGTCCTTCTGAGGGGCCCTGCGACCGGTTAACACTAGCAAGATTACGTAGTGCCAACAGCGAATTGGCGCTGCCTTGGTCCTTGTTTTTGACACCCGCCAAGCCTAGGTTTCGGTGAAGATCGGCCGGGTCCCCGGCCATGCGCGTTTGGAGGGTTGCAGGATGGGTTCACTCAGCATTTGGCACTGGATCTTGGTGATCGCAGTGGTCCTGCTGCTGTTCGGCCGCGGCAAGATTTCGGATCTGATGGGCGACGTGGCGCAGGGCATCAAGGCGTTCAAGAAGGGCATGCAGGACGACGACAAGCCTGCCGAGAAGCCCGAGCCGGCCAAGTCCATCGAGCACAACGCCGCGCCGACCGCGGCACGGTCCGACGTCGGCAGCAAGGCCGTCTGAGCCAGAGAGCACGCGAGACGCGGGTAGCGGCCCGGATCCTGCGCGCAAGGGATTGGGCCGGTTGCGGCTTCGCGTGAACGGAAGACCTCATGTTCGACATCGGGTGGAGTGAACTGGTCCTGATCGGGGTCGTGGCCCTGATCGCCATCGGCCCGAAGGAGCTGCCGGGCGTGCTGCGCATGGTCGGACAGTGGATGGGCAAGGCCCGCAAGATGGCCGCCGAATTCCAGGGCCAGTTCCAGGAGGCGATGCGCGAGGCCGAGATGGCCGACCTCAAGAAGAGCTTTGATGAGGTCAAGGAAGCCGCTACTGGATTCAATCCACTGACCTCGCTCCAGAAGGACGTCAGCGACGCGCTCCGCGTCGATGCGCTGGACAAGCCGGCCGAGACGTCGGCCGCCACTGCCGTCGAACCGCCGGCGATTTCAAGTGAAACGCCGGCGACTTCAATCGAAGCGCCGGCGACTCCGACCACCCCAGAAGCCCCGACGCCAGAGACCTTCGTGGAAGCCGAGGCGCATGCGGCCGTGAACGAGCCGCTCGCCATCACCCGTGAGGTCGAGCAGGCAAAGGTCGCGCAGGACACCGCGCCATCCGAAGCGATCAAGGACGCCAAAGCGTCATGACCGACGCCGATATCGAGGCCAGCAAAGCCCCGCTGATGGACCACCTGATCGAGCTGCGCTCGCGGCTGATCAAGGCGCTGCTCGGCTTTGGCGTGGCCTTCATCTTCTGCTTCTTCTTCGCCAAGCAGATCTACAATGTGCTGGTCTGGCCGTTCGTGTGGGTCGCAGGGCCCGAGAACTCCAAATTCATCTACACGGCGCTGCTGGAATATTTCATCACGCAGCTCAAGCTCGCGCTGTTCGGCGCAGGTTTCATCTCGTTTCCGATCGTCGCGACGCAGATCTACAAGTTCGTGGCGCCAGGGCTCTACAAGCACGAGAAGCAGGCCTTCCTGCCGTATCTGGTCGCGACCCCGTTCTTCTTCGTGCTGGGCGCGGCGCTGGTCTATTTCGTCGTGCTGCCGATGCTGGTGCGCTTCTCGCTTGGCATGCAGCAGGCCGGCAGCGACGAGACAGCGCAGATCCAGCTTTTGCCCAAGGTCGGCGAATATCTGTCGCTGATGATGTCGCTGATCTTCGCCTTCGGCATCGCCTTCCAGCTCCCGGTGATCCTGACGCTCCTCGGCCGCATCGGCATCGTCACGTCGAAAATGCTGCGCGAGAAGCGGCGGTATTTCATCGTCATCGCCTTCGTGATCGCGGCTGTGCTGACGCCGCCCGATGTGCTGAGCCAATGCTCGCTGGCGATCCCCTTGCTGGCGCTCTACGAGGGCTCGATCATCGCGGTGGGGATGGTGGAGAAGAAGGCGGCGGCCTCGTCGCAGGCGACCGGTACCGACGTGTCGACGCCGGCCAATCCGGCGGAGTAGGGACTCGGTGTCATTCCCCGCGAAGGCGGGGAATCCAGTACGCGGCCGCCTATCGGGGAATCACTGACGTCTCTGGAATACTGGATCATCCGCCTTCGCGGATGATGACAGCTGTGCTAGGGGAGGCGCGCTGACGTACAACGTTTGCCGTTGTATGTTTACGCGCAGCCCCAGGACCACGGCCATGCACGACATCAAATCGATCCGCGATAACCCGCAAGCCTTCGACGACGGCCTCGCCCGGCGTGGCCTGAAGCCGCTGTCGGCGTCGCTGCTGGCGATCGATGAGAGGCGGCGGGCGGCGATCCTGGCCTCCGAGCAGGCGCAGGCGCGGCGCAATGCGGCCTCGAAGGAAATCGGCGATGCCAAGAAGGCGAAGGACGAGGCGCGCGCGACCACGCTGATGGCCGAGGTCGCCGAACTCAAGACCACGATGCCCGAGCTCGAAGCCGCCGCAAAAGCCGCCGACGAGGAGCTGACCAAAGAGCTGTCCGCGATTCCGAACATTCCGTTCGACGAAGTGCCCGACGGCGTCGACGAGCACGGCAACGTGCAGCACCATTTGTTCGGCAACAAGCGCAATTACAGCTTCGCGCCGAAGCTGCATGACGATCTCGGCACGGCGCTCGGCTACATGGATTTCGAGACGGCCGCAAAACTCTCCGGCGCGCGCTTCGTCGTGCTGAAGAAGGGGCTGGCGCGGCTCGAACGCGCCATCGGTCAGTTCATGCTCGATCTGCACACGACCGAGCACGGCTACACCGAAATCAACCCGCCGCTGCTGGTGCGCAACGAGGTGATGTTCGGCACGGGACAATTGCCGAAATTCGAGGACGATCAGTTCTGGGCGATCAAGGGCGAGCTGCTCGCCTCGCCAGATCATGAGCGGCTGAAGACCGAGCGCCTCGGCCTCATTCCGACCGCGGAAGTCTCGCTCACCAACCTCGCGCGCGAATCCATCCTCGACGAGAAGCAATTGCCGATGCGCTTGACCGCGCTGACGCCCTGCTTCCGTGCCGAGGCGGGCGCCGCGGGGCGCGACACCCGCGGCATGATCCGGCAGCACCAGTTCACCAAGGTCGAGCTGGTCTCGATCACGACGCCCGAGACCAGCAAGGACGAGCTGGAGCGGATGCTGTCCTGCGCCGAACAGGTGTTGCAGAAGCTCGACCTGCATTATCGCGTGATGACGCTCTGCGCAGGAGATATGGGATTTTCGTCGCAGAAAACCTATGACATCGAGGTCTGGATGCCCGGGCAGGGCGATGGCGGCATGTTCCGCGAGATCTCGAGCTGCTCGGTCTGCGGCGACTTCCAGGCACGCCGCATGGATGCGCGCTCGCGCGGGCCCGACGGCAAGCCACGCTTCGTGCACACGCTGAACGGCTCCGGCACTGCGGTTGGCCGCGCGCTGATTGCGGTGATGGAGACCTATCAGCAGGAGGACGGCTCGATCGCGGTCCCCAGCGTGCTCCAGCCCTATATGGGCGGGCTGAAGGTGATCGCGCGCGAGTAGGGTTGCGAAGATCGGGCGGCTGGCTATCCTGCCGGCCCGTCAACGCGAACCTACCGTCCATGGCCTTGCACCGCGATATCTTCTGGGTCGGCAGACAATGGGCGGTGACGGGTGCCGGCATCCAGGCCGTCGACCAGCGTTTGCGCGGTGTGCTCGACATCGAGATCGCGCGGCTCTGGGATGAGGATCTCGTGCAGAGCCGGCGGGCCAAGCCCGGCGTGAATGCCGCTGACTTCGACAAGGCACTGACGGTGGCACGCGAACGTTTTCCGCAGACACCGGACCCGATCGTTGCGCAGCTGGCGGCACTCGGCGTGGTCGAGACGCCCGTCGAAAGCCCGGTCCTGCCGGCAATGCAGCTGCGGGTCGAAGGCCGGCTGGCGCGCTTCCTGCCGCAATGGCGCGTCCGCCGGTAACAGGACCAGGCTAGGGAACCCGGCCGGCCGGCCCCGAAATTGGTCCGGTTTGCCTGATCGGCCATAGCCGGATAAGACGGCTCGGACCCCGCTTTCTGGAATCGACCTCTCTCATGCGCATTCTCTGCACCAATGACGACGGCATCCACGCTCCCGGCCTCACGGTCGTGGAGGAGATCGCGCGTGCCTTGTCCGACGACGTCTGGGTAGTGGCGCCCGAGCTCGACCAGTCCGGCGTGTCGCATTCGCTGTCGCTGAACGATCCCCTGCGCCTGCGCGAGGTCGGTCCGCGGCACTTTGCCGTGCGCGGCACTCCGACCGACTGCGTGATCATGGGAGCGCGGCATATCCTCGGCACCAAGCCGCCCGATGTCGTGCTGTCGGGCGTCAACAAGGGCCGCAACGTCGCCGAGGACGTGGTCTATTCCGGCACCATCGCCGGCGCACTGGAAGGCACCATCCTCGGGCTGCCATCGTTCGCGCTGTCGCAGGAGTTCAGCGTCGAGACCCGCGAACGGCCGCCGTGGGACACCGCGCGCAAATTCGGTCCCGACATCCTGCGTAAGGTGATCGCCGCGGGCATCCCGAAGGACACCGTCATCAACGTCAATTTCCCGTCCTGCGCGCCGGAAGATGTGCTCGGCATTCGCGTCACCCGCCAGGGCAAGCGCAATCTCGGCTTCCTCAGGATCGACGAGCGCAGGGACGGGCGCAACAACCCCTATTTCTGGATCGGCTTCGAGCGCGCGGCGATGATGGATACGCCGGCCGACGGCACGGATCTCGCTGCGCTGCGCGATCGCTATGTCTCGGTCACGCCGCTCAGACTCGATCGCACCAACGAGGCGTTCTCGGAAGCGCTGAGCGCGACGCTGAAGTAGCGGTTCGCGACGAACCTGTAGCCCGGATGGAGCGAAGCGCAATCCGGGGCCGTCGTTGCACGTGGCGAAAATCCCGGATTTCGCTGCGCTCCATCCGGGCTACGGAAGTGTCCTAGCTGCCTCGAAGGGCGGCCTCGATGGTCTTGCCGAGCGCGTCGAGCTGGAACGGCTTCTGCAGCGCCGGCCGGTCGCGATACTGTTCGGGCAGGCCGGAGGAGCCGTAGCCGGTGGCGAAGATGAACGGGCAGCCCTTCGCCCTGATCACATCGGCGACCGGCGAGATGACCTTGCCGTTGACGTTGACGTCGAGGATGGCGATGTCGAACTCGGTGGCCTGGGCGAGCCGCATGGCCTCGGTGATATCGCCGGCTTCGGCTGCGACCTTGTAGCCGAGCTCTTCGAGCATGTCCGCGACCATCATCCTGATCATCACCTCGTCCTCGACGAGGAATACAGAGCGGCCCGAAAGCCCTGTCGCAGTCATTGTCGGTGAGTCCTTGCCCATTTGCGAAAACGTTCGCAGATAACGCGAATCGACGCAATGCGCGTTTCGGCGAACGAGCGCCCGAAAATGGCCTTCGCGGCCAGACCGCTGCAGGCCAATTTGTGGTCAAATACTGCAGCAAAAGGCTATCATGGGTTCCTGGGCAGGAACAAGATTCTCGCCCGGGCCTTGAGCTCTGCAAGCGACGATCCGGACCCGACGAGACGATACAAGCAGCGATGACCCCCAATCAGCATCCGCCGGAAAAGATGATGTTTCAGCTCACGCTGAGGCGTCGGGGCATCAGCGATCAGGCGGTGCTGAGGACCATGGAGGAGGTGCCGCGCGAGCTTTTCGTCGATGAGGCCGATCGCGAGGTCGCCTATCGCGATAGCGCGCTGCCGATCGCGTGCGGGCAGACCATCAGCCAGCCCTTCGTCGTTGCCTACATGACCGAGCAGCTCCAGCTCCAGAAGCATCACCGTGTGCTCGAGATCGGCGCGGGCTCCGGCTATCAGGCGGCGGTGCTGTCGCGGCTCGCAGGCAAGGTCCTGACCGTCGAGCGCTATCGCAAGCTGGCCGATGCCGCACGCGCCAGGCTCGAAAAGCTCGCTTGTCACAATGTCGAGGTGATGCTCGGCGACGGTCTCAACCTGCCGCCCAATATCGGGCCGTTCGACCGCATCATCGTCACCGCCGCGGTGGAGCAGCTTCCGGAGAACCTGGTCGAGCGGCTCGAGGTCGGGGGCATCCTGATCGCCCCGGTCGGGCCGCATCAGGGCGTGCAGACGCTGATCCGCCTGACCCGGACCGAAGCCGGGATCGAGCGCAAGGAACTCGTCGACGTCCGCTTCGTCCCGGCACTGCCCGGCGTGGCGCGGGAGCTGTAGAATTCCGGATTGGCTGTTCCGCCAACATCTTATTGGGAGGGTTAAGCCGTTATTTACTCGGCGCGTGTTTACTTAAAACACCAGTTCTGTTGCGTACGAGTGAGTAACCATGTCTGTCGTCGTCGAGTTGCTTTACTCGCGCCGCGTGCCGCAGGTCGCGGTGCTGGCGCTGATCTCCTTCAGCTTCGCAGGGTGCAGCGCCGACATGTCGTCGCGGCTGTCCCAGTCGAATTTCTCCAATCCTTTCTCATCTGAATCGACCGGTTCGGTGCAGCAGGCCCCGCCGCCGCAGCAGCCGCGTGAGCTGCCGCAATATGCGCGGCCGCAGACGCAGCCCGGTTACTATCAGTCGCAGCCCTTGCCGCCGCCGGCGGTGTCCGCGCCGCAATCCTATCCCGTCACCTCGGGCGCCGGCGTGTCCGGAGGCGGCCGCGGCGTCAGCTCCTACGCGCCCCCGGCGCAGCCGCATCTGGAGACCACGGCCACCGTGCCGCCGCGCTCGGTCGCGGCCGCCCAACCGGCCGGCGGGACCAAGATCATCGTCGGCACCAGCGACACCCTCGACGTGCTCGCCAAGCGCTACCATGTCACGCCGCAGGCGATCCTCGCCGCCAACGGCTACAAGGGTCCGCGCGCGCTCTCGCCCGGCCAGCAGCTGATCATCCCGCATCCAGCGACGGCCGCAGCGCCCGCGCCGGCGATGGCTCCCATTGCGGCAGCGTCTGCTGCGAAGCCGGTCGCGGCCGTTGCGGCGCCGCCGAGCACTCATTTCGTCAATCGCGGCGACACGCTCGCGAGCATCGCCCGCAAGAACCACATCTCGGCGGTCGAGCTGGCTCGTGCCAATGGCCTCGATCCGTCGGCCAAGCTCAAGCTCGGCACCAAGCTGACCGTGCCCGGCGCCAAGACCGCTGCGATCGCGGCGCCGGTTGCCGCGGCGCCCGTCGCAGCGGCACCGGTTGCAGGAACGTTGCAGCCCGTTGCCGCTGCTCCGGCACCGGCTCCCGCCACCAAGATGGCGGCTGTCGCTCCCGTGCAGAGCGCGCGCTTGGCCCAGGCAACGGCGAACGTCGAAGAGAAGCCCGCCGAGACGCCGGCGAAGGCTGCGGAGGCCACCGGCGCGCTGCCGACCTTCCGCTGGCCGGTGCGCGGCAAGGTGGTCACGACCTACGGCGCCAAGACCAACGGCAAGTCCAACGACGGTATCAATCTCGCAGTGCCCGAGGGTACGCCGGTGAAGGCGGCTGAAGACGGCGTCGTCGCCTATTCCGGCAACGAGCTGAAGGGTTACGGCAATCTGGTCCTGGTTCGGCACTCCAACGGCTACGTCACCGCATATGCCCATGCGAGTGAGCTGCTGGTGAAGCGCGGCGATACCATCAAGCGCGGTCAGGTCATTGCCAAGTCGGGTCAATCCGGTGAGGTGGCGTCGCCGCAGCTCCACTTCGAGATCCGCAAGGGATCGAGCCCGGTTGACCCGCTTCAATTCCTGAACGGGGCGTGAGGCGCGGGCCCACAGAGTCGGGCGCGCAATCACCACAAATATGCTGTCATCGCCCGTCTTGTGCGCATTGCGCACTCGAGCGGGCGATCCAGTATTCCAGCGGCGGCGATCGCCAAGCCGAGAAGCTGCCTCGAACCATGGCGTACGGAAAATCAAATTTCGAAAAACAACCCCATGCAAAGTAGCCGATGGCTGTCGGTGCGATCGTCTAGTGTTTTGAGACTGCTTCGGTTTCGACGGCGCAACGGACATGGCTGGGCTTGCCAGCGACCCAGCGCCGGCGTGAAAACCCAACCCTGAACCCTTGATCTAGATCAACCTGGAAGAGTGGCGTTCCGTTTTCGTGGCGGCGCAAGCCAATGATGCACGGGTCCGGAGATCGGCATGAAGCTGGCTGATACGAAATCGTCGCCTGATCCCGGACAATCGTTCCAGCATCCAGCAGATGAGGGGATGCTGTACGTGCCGGGCGGCACGTTTCGCATGGGTTCGGATCGGCACTATCCGGAGGAAGCGCCGGTCCACCGCGTCACCGTGGATGCGTTCTGGATGGATCGCCATCCAGTGACGAACCGGCAATTCAAGGCATTCGCCAGAGCTACCGGCCACGTCACCGTTGCCGAGATCACGCCCGATCCAAAGGATTATCCCGGAATTCTCCCGCATATGATCTACGCGGGTTCGCTGATGTTCTCTCCGCCCGCGTATCCGGTCAATCTCCGGGACTTCAGCCAGTGGTGGACCTTCGCCAAAGGCGCGGACTGGCGGCATCCCTATGGACCCGGAAGCGACATCCGTGGGCTGGACGATCATCCCGTCGTGCATGTGGCGTTCAGCGACGTGATCGCCTACGCAAGATGGGCCGGCAAGGATTTGCCGACCGAGGCGGAATGGGAATTCGCGGCGCGCGGCGGGCTGGACGGTGCCGAGTTCGCATGGGGAGATGAATTTACGCCCGAGGGCCGTCACATGGCCAACACCTGGCAGGGCGAATTTCCACGCCATAACACTGGGGACGACGGGTACGAACGGACATCGCCGGTCACCGCGTTTCCGCCGAACGGATACGGGCTGCACGATATGATCGGCAACGTCTGGGAGTGGACGTCCGACTGGTACGCGCCTCGGCATGAGGCCGACGCTGCAAAAGCCTGCTGCATTCCAGAGAACCCGCGCGGCGGCCGCGAGGCCGATAGCTACGACCCCAGAACGACCAACGTCAAGATTCCACGCAAGGTCATCAAAGGCGGCTCGCATTTGTGCGCGCCGAATTACTGCCGGCGCTACCGGCCGGCTGCGCGGCATGCGGAGCCGGTCGACACATCCACGAGTCATCTTGGATTTCGGTGCATCAGACGAGGTGTCTCCAACGCATCATAACGGGAGAGGAATGCCATGTTGAATTGCGTATTCAATGACAAGCTTTCGGTTGCAACGCCGCGCAAGACGCAAAGCTGGATCAAGCGGTCCTGTCTGGCGCTGCTCAGTGCGACGATGATAATTCCATCCGCAGCGTTGATCAGCACTCCGGTAGTCGCCCAACAGCCGGCGCAAAAACCAAACATCCTCTTCATCATGGGCGACGACATCGGCTGGATGCAGCCGAGCATCTACCACCGCGGATTGATGGTCGGCGAAACGCCCAATATCGATCGCATCGGCAACGAGGGCGCGATGTTCACGCACTATTACGCCGAGCAGAGTTGCACGGCCGGGCGTACGGCCTTCCTTACCGGCATGCAGCCGGTTCGCGTCGGCATGACCTTGCCAGAGATTCCCGGCAGCCCATCCTATCTGCGGCCCGGGACGCCGTCCCTCGCCAGGTTCCTGCTCGATCTCGGCTACAACACCGGGGAGTTCGGTAAGAACCATCTCGGCGACCACACCGACTCGCTGCCAACTGCACATGGTTTCCAAGAGTACTGGGGCTACCTGTATCACCTCGATGCCATGCAGGGGGTGAGCTTCCCCGACATCAACAAGAGCCCGGCCCAGCAGACCGTCGCGCCGCCATGCAAGAACACGCCGATCCCCGGCGTACCTGAGGTTCCCGGCGCGGTGGACCCCAAGACCACGGTCTGCCTGACGCCACCCCGTCCAATGCTCGCGTGCAAGTCCTCAGATGGCACCGCCAAGAACATGACATGCAAGGACGAGGGCCCGCTGACCCTCGATCGATCGAAGGGTATCGACGAGGAAATCTCGGCCAAGGTCGTCGACTTCCTCGATCGCAACGATCCTCGTCGCACCAACAAGCCGTTCTTCGTCTGGTACAATCCGGCGCGCATGCACATCACGACCGTGCTGAACGATAAGTACCTGGCGATGGTGGGCGAACCCGGCGGCAAGGATTGGGGCATCAATGAAGCCGGCATGAAGCAGATGGACGACAATATCGGCGTGGTGCTGAAAAAGCTCGGAGACATGGGCCAACTCGACAACACGATCGTCGTCTTCACCACCGACAACGGCGCCGAGACCATCACCTTCCCGGACGGCGGCGTCACGCCGTTCAAGGGCGGCAAGTTGAGCACCTGGGAGGGCGGCATGCGCGCCCCGATGGTGATCCGGTGGCCAGGCGTCATCAAGCCCGGCACGGTGAAGAACGAAATGTTTTCCGCCCTTGACTGGCTTCCGACTCTCGTCGAGATCGCCGGCGGGCCCAAAGGCGACGCACTGAAGCAACGGATCGAGGCCGGCGAGTATCCCGGCATCGTCAAGACCACGCTCGACGGCATCAACCAGATCGACTACCTGAGCGGCAAGTCAGAGAAGTCGGCACGCGACCACTTCTTGTACTACTCCAGCAAGGATCCGTCGGCGGTCCGCTACAAGAACTGGAAGATGTATTTCGCAATGGTGTCCGACGACCCGGCCGGCTTCGTTAACGGCGTGCGGCCCTACTCCTGGACCCAGGTCGTCAACATCAAGCGCGATCCCTTCGAGACCTCGGTGGGTCAGCAACAGAAGACGCTCTTCGGTATGGGCGGGGCGATTGCTTCTCCATCGACGGCCTATGTCTATGACTGGAACTTGCTGCCCATCGGCCAGCAGCTTTGGCTGATGCACCTCGAGACCTTCATCAAGTTCCCGCCGCTGCAGGACCCGGCCAGCTACAACCTGGAACAGGTCATGCAGCAAGTTAAGAATATGAAGACGGCAGGCCGCAGCGACTAGTGGCTCGATACTGCATTGGCGAGCGTCACTTTCGGCGCTCGCCAATCCACCGCGCTCTGAATCCGACTTCTCACGAAGCAGCATATCGGCAAGCGCGCGACGAATAGCAGCGACACTAGCCTCGCACGCAACTTCAATGTTGACCGGTAGGGGCCGCACAAGCGGATCGACAATGAAACAGATCATGCGATTTCCACGCCTTGACCGTCGCGCACTGCTCTCGTCTCTGGCGATGCTTCCGTTTCTATCTGCCGCCCTGCGTTCCACGTCGGCCATGGCCCAGACGCAAGCCGGTCCTCTGCCATCTTGGAATGAAGGCCCGACGAAAGCTTCGATCGTCGACTTCGTCGCACGGATCACGGAGAGTGGCGGGCCCTATTTCGTACCGCCCGATCAACGCATCGCGACCTTCGACAACGATGGGACGCTTTGGATCGAGCAGCCGATGTATGTGCAGCTCGCTTTTGTGTTGGATCGCGTGAAGGTTCTTGCACCCATGCATCCGGAATGGAAGGAAAAGCAGCCCTTCGCGGCAGTGCTGAACGGCGACCTGAAGGCGCTCGCAGCTTTCGGCGAAAAGGGTGTGGCCGAGCTGGTGGCGGTGACTCACGCCGGCATGACGACAGCGGAGTTTGAGAAGATCGTTACAGACTGGCTTGCGACCACGCGTGATGGCCGCTTCAAACGCCCCTACACCGAGCTTGTTTATCAGCCTATGCTCGAATTGCTCGCTTACCTCCGCACCAACGACTTCAAGACCTTCATCGTGTCAGGAGGCGGCATCGAATTCATGCGGCCGTGGACCGAGCGGATTTATGGCATACCTCCCGAGCAGGTCGTCGGATCGTCAATCAAGACCAGATATGAAATGCGTGACAGCACGCCGGTCCTATTTCGCCTGCCCGAGGTCGATTTCATCGACGACAAGGCCGGCAAGCCGATCGGGATCAATAGCCACATTGGCCGGCGTCCGATCGCCGCCTTCGGCAACTCCGATGGCGACCTCGAAATGCTGCAATGGGCGACGCTCGGTGCCAGCGGCGCGCGGTTCGGCCTGATCGTCCACCATACCGATGCGGAACGTGAATATGCCTACGATCGCCAGTCGCATTTCGGCAAGCTCGATGTCGCTCTCGATGCTGCAGCGCTGAACAGGTGGACCGTTGTTGACATGAAGAGGGACTGGAAGAGGATCTTTTCGTTTGATTAGAGGCGAGATCGTAAGGCTTCTGGCCGCGCGAATGCGGTGCGGATCAACCATCAAGCTAAATGCACGCTATTGAGCCGAGCACGCCAACTCATCCACGTATCGCGGAAAGTGACCCGTTGCGGCCGCAAGTTCTTTACCGACTGACGCGAGACGCATGGGTTGCCCATCGCTGACGCTACCATGAGAGGGCTTTGACTTCTGGTATGGGTCAATCGCGTCGTTCTGACTACGCACCCGTCGCTTCCGGTCTACCCATAAGCGGACAATTCTGAGTCGGTTGGTCTGTCTCAAACGGGCCAAAAGCGGCCTCGTATGCGGTAAGCATCCAGCTGATCGACATTCTCGCCGGGTGTGTCCCGTAAGAGACAGTCAAAAATAACCAATTGTAGTTGAATGAGGAAGCGACGGGAAAGTCTGGCAATATCGTTACCCCATATGGGAGCGTGCCATGAAGTCGTTCCTTGCGGCTCTGCTTGCTATCTTGGTGAGCGTCACTGCGCGTGCTGCGGATATGCCGGTGAAGGCTCCGACCGCTCTTCCGCCGCCATACAATTGGTCAGGGTTCTATCTTGGCGCAAATGTCGGTGGGGCCTGGACCAGCGGCAGCCTGAACATTCCAGGCAACAATTTATATGGCGGGCTGACGGAATTCATCGGTGGCGTTCAGGCCGGCTACAACTTCCAGGCCGGCCATCTTTTGTTTGGCGTGGAAGGTGATTTCGATGGGGCGACATTTGGTCATCCCGTGCTTCCGACTCCTACGCTCGGCTCGGTGAGCCAGAACTGGATCGGAACGGTGGCAGGCCGCGTCGGCCTCGTGGAAGACCGCTGGCTTCTCTACGGCAAGTTTGGCGGTGGCTGGGTGCAGAGCAATGCCTCGTTGAACTTTCCCGGCGTCACTTGGCAGGGGTCCAACACCAGTTCCGGCTGGCTAGCTGGCGTGGGCATCGAGTACGGGTTTAAATCGCATTGGACGATCAAGCTCGAATACGATTACGTTGGGCTGGGACACTGGACTTCGCCCACCGTCCCGCCCATCCCGCTGAATCGCGACCTTCAGATGGTCAAGTTCGGTGCGAACTATAAGTTCGAGAGCGGGCTTCCCGATACGGTCGCGCCGGCAAGAACCGTGCATTCTGCCGAGCACTCCGAAGGTGAAGACCTAGCCAAGAAATCACAGAACCCCATCGCCGATCTCGTCAGCGTTCCCTTCCAAAGCAACACTAATTTCAACGCCGGGCCGTTCAACCGCACCCAGGAAGTACTCAACATTCAGCCAGTCGTGCCGCTTTCCCTCAACGCAGACTGGAATCTGATTTCGCGGACCATCATGCCCGTGATCAGTCAACCGAGCCCGTTTTTTGACAGCAACACGAATGGCATTGGTGACATCACTCAGGAATTCTTTGTGTCACCCACCCATCCGGGTTCCCTGATCTGGGGCGTCGGTCCGGTCTTTACGATTCCGTCCGCGACCGATCCTATTCTTGGACAGGGAAAAGTACTGCTCGGTCCAACGGCCGTCGCGTTAGTAACGCCGGGACATTGGGTGATCGGCGTGTTGGCCAACAATCAGTGGTCCGTTGGCGGCAATCCGTTGCGCCCGAGCGTGAATCAATTTCTCGTGCAGCCGTTTATCAACTACAACATGGCGCACGGATGGTACCTGACAAGTTCACCGATTATGACCGCGAACTGGCTTGCAGCGCCGGGTCAGCAATGGACCGTACCGATCGGTGGCGGCTTTGGTCGGTTGTTCAAGCTCGGCGACCAGCCGGTGAGTGCGTCGATCCAAGGCTTTTATAACGTGGTTAGACCGGATGGCGCGCCGGCGTGGCAACTGCGCTTGTTTTTCTCCCTGCTATTCCCGGAGAGGTGAGAGGCGTCTGTTGCGAGCGAGATTAGGAAATTTCTGGTCGCGCAACCCTAGTCCGTTGCATGACCGGGCCGGCTTTGTGCAGCCGATCGTTTTCGGGGTCCTCACACGGCCGGATTGTTCTTCGGTTGTGCGGAGGGCAGTTGAAGAGTGGAAATCGGCAGATGCAGATAAAGAGCAGGAAGTCGATATCAACGGCTGGTTTCGTTTGGGCGCGGCGGCAATTGCCACCTTACTCGCGCTCCCCAATGATGCGGCGCGAGCCGATGAAGGCGGTGTCAGCTTCTGGATACCCGGCTTCTTTGGCAGCCTCGCCGCCGTCCCTGCGGCGGCGTCGCACGCGCCCTTGATTCCCCGTCTTCGGGGAAAGACACCCGTAACTGGGTTGCAATCCGACCGCTACTGCGCCGTCAGCTTCACGCCCAGCCGTCCCGCCAGCTCCTGCACGAACTGCCAGGCAACGCGGCCCGAGCGGGACCCGCGCGTGGTCGACCATTCCAGCGCCTCGCGCTCCAGGGCCTCGTCGTCGATCTTGATGTCGAAATGGCTGCAATAGCCGCGCACCATGGCGAGATATTCGTCCTGGCTGCAACGGTGGAAGCCGAGCCAGAGGCCGAAGCGATCCGACAGCGAGACCTTCTCCTCGACCGCTTCGCCGGGATTGATCGCGGTCGAACGCTCGTTCTCGATCATGTCGCGCGCCAGCAGATGGCGGCGGTTGGAGGTGGCGTAGAGGATGACGTTCTCGGGGCGGCCCTCGATGCCGCCTTCGAGCACGGCCTTGAGCGATTTGTAGGACGCGTCATTGCCGTCGAAGGATAGGTCGTCGATGAACACGATGAAGCGGAAGCTGGCGTCGCGGAGCTTCTCCATCAGCGCCGGCAGGCTCTCGATGTCCTCGCGGTGGATCTCGATCAGCTTCAGCCTGTAGGCGGGCTTGCGGCCGGCATTGATGCTGGCATGTGCCGCCTTCACCAGCGACGATTTGCCCATGCCGCGCGCGCCCCAGAGCAGGGCGTTGTTGGCGGGCAGGCCGGCTGCGAAACGCTCGGTGTTCTCCATCAGGATGTCGCGCATCCGGTCGACGCCCTTGAGCAGGAACAGCTCGACGCGGCTGACCCGCGGCACGGCCGAGAGGCGGCCGTCGGGGTGCCAGACATAGGCATCGGCCCGCTCGAACGACTCGGGCTCAATGGCCGGGCTGCCCTGGGCGGCGAGGTGCGCCGCAATGGTCTCCAGCGCGCGGACGAGGCGCTCCTGGGAGAGGTCCGGGGCCGCCTTGACGGCCGCCGTGGGGCGTTTTGCCGCGACGCGGGCGGGCTTGCCGGCAGGGGGACGGGGGCCTTTGTCGGCCGGGCTTTTGCTTGGTTTTTTGGGCATGTCCGAAGTTCCTGAGAATGCAGCCTTATCGGGCCTGACGGCGCGCCGCAAGGTGGCCAAATCGACGGTCTGGCAGCGTTGCAATTGGGGCAATGGCCGCTATAGTCCGCGCGAATTTGACCGAACCGGTCGCCCCTGAGGGCCTGACCGGCTTTCCCCCGTTCTCACGAGGATCGTCCGAATGCTGATTACCCCTGCGTATGCCCAGGCTGCGGGCGCCGGTGACACCAACAGCATGTTGATGTCGCTGCTGCCGTTCGCCCTGATCTTCGTGATCATGTACTTCCTGATTCTGCGTCCGCAGCAGAAGAAGGTCCGCGACCATGCCGACCTCGTGAAGAACATCCGCCGCGGCGACACCGTCGTGACCTCGGGGGGCCTGGTCGGCAAGGTCACCAAGGTCGTCGATGACGACCAGATCGAGTTCGAGATTTCCGACGGCGTGCGCGTGCGGCAGATGCGCCAGATGATCTCCGGCGTGCGCGCCAAGGGCGAGCCGGCGAAAGAATCCAAGGATAGTGCGAAGGAAACCGCCAAGGACGACGCCGCGTCGAAGTGAGCGCTTCCGCGAGTCTCCAAAGTCTCCTGATCTGACAGGTCCAGTCGATGTTGTATTTCACGCGGTGGAGGGCGCTGGGGATTATCCTGACAGCGCTGATCGTGTGCCTCTGCGCGGTCCCGAACTTCTTTCCCGAGGCGACGGTCAAGACCTGGCCGGCCTGGGCGCAGCGCCGGATCGTGCTTGGCCTCGACCTTCAGGGCGGTTCCTATCTGCTGCTCGAGGTCGATTCCAACTATGTGAAGAAGGAGCGGCTGGACCAGATCCGCGACGACGTTCGCCGGACGCTGCGCGATGCCAAGATCGGCTTCACCGGCGGCGTGACCGTGCGTAACGACGCGGCCGAGGTTCGCATCACTAAGGAAACCGACGTGCAGCCGGCGCTCGCCAAGCTGCGCGAATTGTCCCAGCCGCTGGGCGGTCTGATGGGATCGAGCGGTCAGCGCGACCTCGAGGTGACCGACGCCGGCGGCGGCGTGATCCGCCTGAGCATCCCGCAGGCCGCGATGCTCGACCGCATGCGCAAGACCATCGAGCAATCGATCCAGATCGTCGAGCGCCGCGTCAACGAGCTCGGCACCGTCGAGCCCGTCATCCAGCGCCAGGGCAACGACCGCATCCTGGTGCAGGTCCCCGGTCTGCAGGATCCGACCCGCCTGAAGGAGCTGCTGGGCAAGACCGCGAAGATGGAATTCCGCATGGTCGACACCTCCGTGCCGCCGGATCAGGCGCAGCAGGGCAGGTTGCCTCCGGAATCCGAGCTGCTGATGAGCGCCTCGCCGCCGCCCGTGCCGTACGTGGTCAAGAAGCAGGTGCTGGTCGCCGGCGGCGATCTGACCGATGCCCAGGCGAGCTTCGACCAGCGCACGGGTGAGCCGGTCGTCAGCTTCAAGTTCAACACCTCGGGCGCGCGCAAGTTCTCGCAGGCCACCACCGAGAATGTGGGGCTGCCGTTCGCGATCGTGCTCGACAACAAGGTGATCTCGGCGCCCGTCATCCGCGAGCCGATTACCGGCGGCCAGGGCCAGATCTCGGGCAATTTCACGGTGCAATCGGCCAACGATCTCGCGATCCTGCTGCGCGCCGGCGCGCTGCCGGCGCCGCTCACGGTGGTCGAGGAGCGCACCGTCGGTCCGGGCCTCGGCCAGGACTCGATCGAGAAGGGCGAGCTTGCAGCTTACGTCGGCTCGATCCTGGTCATCGTGTTCATGCTGCTGACCTACCGGCTGTTCGGCGTGTTCGCGAACGTCGCGGTGGCCATCAACGTCGCCATGATCTTCGGCCTGTTGTCGCTGCTCAACGCCACGCTGACGCTGCCCGGCATCGCCGGCATCGTGCTCACCGTCGGCATCGCGGTGGACTCCAACGTGCTGATCTACGAGCGCATCCGCGAGGAGCTGCGCGGCGGCCGCAACGCGATCTCGGCGATCGACGCCGGCTTCAAGCGGGCGCTCGCCACCATCCTCGATTCCAACATCACCACCTTCATTGCTGCCGCGGTGCTGTTCTACATCGGCACCGGCCCGGTGCGCGGCTTCGCCGTGACGCTCGGCATCGGCATCATCACCACGGTGTTCACCGCCTTCACCCTGACCCGGCTGATCGTCGCCTGGTGGGTGCGGTGGAAGCGGCCGCAGAGCGTGCCGATCTAGGAGCCTGATTGTGACTCACACCGTTCTCATCGGGCTCGGCGTCCTGATTGCCATCCTCACCGTGGTTGCGGCCCTCGGCCTGTTGCCGTCGCTGCGCATCGTTCCTGACAACACGCATTTCGACTTCACGCGCTTCCGCCGCATCAGCTTCCCGATCTCGGCCGCGCTGTCGATCGTCGCGATCACGCTGTTCTTCACCCATGGGCTGAACCTCGGTATCGACTTCAAGGGCGGCACGCTGCTGGAGGTGAAGGCGAGGTCCGGCACCGCCGACATCGCGGCGATGCGCACCAAGCTCGACGCCCTCGGTCTCGGCGAAGTCCAGTTGCAGCAGTTCGGCGGCCCCGAGAATGTCCTGATCCGCGTTGCGGAACAGCCGGGTGGCGACGCCGCACAGCAGGCAGCCCTGCAGAAGCTTCGTGGCGCGCTCGGCGACAGCGTCGACATTCAGCGCACCGAGGTGCTCGGTCCGCGCGTCGCCGGCGAGCTCTTGGCCTACGGCATGATCGGCCTGATGCTCGCGATCGTCGCGATCCTGATCTATCTCTGGTTCCGGTTCGAATGGCAGTTCGCGCTGGGCGCCATGATCGCCAACGTGCACGACATCGTGCTGACGATCGGCTTCATGTCGATCAGCCAGGTCGATTTCGACCTGACCAGCATCGCGGCTCTTTTGACCATTCTGGGCTATTCGCTCAACGACACCGTCGTCATCTACGACCGCATCCGCGAAATGCTGCGGCGCTACAAGAAGATGCCGATGCCGCAGCTGCTCAACGAGTCCATCAACTCGACGCTGTCGCGCTCGATCATCACCCACGTCACGGTGACGCTGGCACTGCTCGCGCTGCTGCTGTTCGGCGGCCACGCCATCCACAGCTTCACGGCGGTGATGATGTTCGGCGTGGTGCTGGTCGGTACCTACACCTCGATCTTCATTGCGGCGCCGATCCTGATCTATCTCGGCGTCGGCGAGCATCGCGAGGATGCGCCCGAGACGGCTACGCCGGCGAAGAAAAACAAGGCATGATCCGAACTGCAGGCCCTCGCAGGCGTTTGCGAGGGCAATAAGCTCATTCGGACGAACCAGATGGCCGGCGATCCCAACGCACCGCATTTCCCGCGCTCGGCGCCGATCGATGCCTATGGCAAGGGCGGCTTCGCCTTTGCCGGCATGTCGCATCGGGGATCGCTGCTGTGCCTGCCCGACGCGATCTGGGCCTGGGACGTGACGGATCCCACCAAGATCGACCGCTACTCGCTGGATCGGGTGTTCGCAGCCGCCAACAGCATCGACACGCTCCTGGTCGGCACCGGAACCGGGCTCTGGCTGCCCCCGCCGGAGCTGCGCCAGGCCCTTAAGGCGGTGAGGGTGGTGCTGGATACGATGCAGACCGGCCCGGCCGTGCGCACCTACAACATCATGATCGGCGAACGGCGCCGTGTCGCCGCCGCGCTGATCGCCGTGCCATGAGCAGCCCCGCGCCGCCGTCCGATTCTGCCGCCTTCTGCGCCGATCTCGTGCGCAGCCACGACTTTCCGCGCTATGCCGCGACCCTGTTCGCGCCTGCCACCGAGCGCCGCGCGCTGCTGGCGCTCTATGCCTTCAACGTCGAGATCGTCCGCGTCCGCGACCAGGTGAGCCAGCCCTTGCCCGGCGAAATCCGCCTGCAATGGTGGACCGACATGCTGTCGGGCCATGTCCATGGCAGTGCCGAGGGCAATCCGGTCGCGGCCGAGCTGCTGCGCGCGATCCGCGATTTCGACCTGCCGGTCGAGCCGCTGTCGCTGCTCGCCGACGAGCACCAGTTCGATCTCTACAACGATCCGATGCCGACCATGGCGGCGCTGGAGGGCTACCTGGCCGCGACCTCATCGGCGTTGTTCGGTCTGGCGGCGCAGGTTCTGGGACCGCCGTCGGAGGCGGCCGAGCACCTCGCGAGGCACGCCGGGCTGGCGCAGGGCATCGCGCAAATCATCGCCAATCTGCCGCGCGATGCAGCGCACCGGCAATTGTTCCTGCCGCAGCAGGTGCTGGCGAGCCATGGCTGCAGCATGGAGGATGTCTTCGCCGGCAAGGCGACGCCGAGCCTGCGGGCCGTGCTGGACCAGCTCACGGGCGAGGCGCGGCAGCATGTGACCACGGCCTTGTCGCTGCTGACGCAGCTGCCGCCGTCCGTGCGGCCGGCGTTTCTGCCGCTGAGCCAGGCGCAGGGCGACCTCAAGCGCCTGTCGCGGCCCGGGCGCAATCCGTTTGCGCTGCAGCCTCCGTCGCGACTGCGGATGCTGTGGACACTCTGGCGAGCATCACGTTCCCGGGAATTTACCAAATAGCGGTTGGCTTATCGCCCGGCCGAAGCAAATGCTCTATGCTGGCCCATGGCTGAGTTGTCCCAAACCACGTCCTCCGATCTCAGCGGCCTTCCGGTCGCACCGGGCGACATTCACGCCGCCGCCGCGACCATCCACGGCGCCGTCGTCGAGACGCCCTGCAGCTACAGCCGCACGCTGAGCAGCATCTGCGGCTGCGATATCTGGCTCAAATTCGAGAACCTCCAGTTCACTTCCTCGTTCAAGGAGCGCGGTGCGTTGAACCGGCTCACCGCGCTGACGCCGGAGGAGCGCGCGCGAGGCGTGATCGCGATGTCCGCGGGCAATCACGCGCAAGGCGTCGCCTATCACGCCAGGCGGCTCGGCATTCCCGCCACCATCGTGATGCCGATCGGCACACCCATGGTGAAGATCCAGAACACCAGGCATCACGGCGCCGAGGTGGTGGTGACAGGCGCGACGCTGGAAGAGGCGGCCGCCTTTGCGCGCAGCCACGGCGAATCCCGCGGCATGATCTTCGTCCATCCTTATGACGATCCGCTCGTCATCGCGGGGCAGGGCACCGTCGGCCTCGAAATGCTCAAGGCTGTCCCCGAGCTCGACACGCTGGTCGTCCCGATCGGCGGCGGCGGGCTGATCAGCGGCATTGCCATTGCCGCGAAGTCGATCAAGCCGTCGTTGCGGATCCTGGGTGTCGAGGCCTGGCTCTATCCGTCGATGTACAATGCCATCCATGACGGCAATCTTCCGGCGCGCGGCGATACGCTGGCTGAAGGCATTGCGGTGAAATCGCCGGGCAAGATCACGACCGAAATCGTCCGCCGCCTCGTCGACGACATCGCGCTGGTCAACGAAGCCGAGCTCGAACGTGCGGTCGCGACTCTGATCTCGATCGAGAAGACGGTTGTCGAGGGCGCCGGCGCCGCCGGCCTGGCCGCGCTGATGTCCGATCCATCCCGCTTCGCCGGCCAGAAGGTCGGCCTCGTCCTGAGCGGCGGCAACATCGACACAAGGCTGATCGCCTCGGTCCTCACGCGCGAGCTTGCGCGCGAAGGGCGGCTGACCCAGCTCTCGCTCGACATTCCCGACAGGCCCGGCCAATTGGCCGCCGTGGCAACGCTGCTGGCCGAAGCCGGCGCCAATATCATCGAGGTCTCGCACCAGCGGACCTTCTCCGACCTGCCGGCCAAGGCGACGTTGCTGCAGCTGGTCATCGAGACCCGCGACAGCGCGCATCTCGACGAGGTCATGGCGAGGCTCAGCGCATCCGGACTGAGCGCACGCTGCACGTGAGCGCGCCACGCTAACGCGGCGCCAAATCCGCGAGGTGACCGATCAGCCGGTCGATCTCCGCTTCCGTGTTGTAGTAATGCGGGGACGCCCGCACGAGCGGCGGCAGCGCGCGGAGTTCGGCGTCGATGCGGGTGCTCGCCGGATCCGAAGCGCCGATGGTGATGCCCGCCGCAGCGGCGCTGCGAACAATGGCGTCCGCCTCGTGCCCTTCCATCGTAAAGCTGACGATGGCGCCCGGCGTGCGGCCGAGGTCGCGAATGGTGACACCGCGAATGGAGGCGAGGCCGCTGCGAAGGCGGCCCGTCAGCAGGCGGCAGCGCTGCTCGATGGGTCCCATGCCGATATCGAGCGCATAATCGACGGCAGCGCCGAGCCCGAGCCGGGCCGCGTAATTGTTCTCCCAGGTCTCGAAACGGCGCGCATCGTCGCGGAGTCGATATTCATCGCGCGAGACCCAGGGCGCGGCGAAATGATCGATCATGGGCGGCTCGAGCTGCTGCAGCAGCGCGCGGCGGACATAGAGAAAACCGGTGCCACGCGGGCCGCGCAGGAATTTGCGCCCCGTTGCCGACAGCATGTCACAGCCGATGGCTTCGACGTCCACGGCCATCTGGCCGACCGCTTGGCAGGCGTCGAGTAGATAGGGAATGCCGTGCGCCCGCGCGATCTTGCCGATCGTCGCCGCGGGATTGACCAGCCCGCCATTGGTCGGAACCCAGGTGATGGCGATCAGCTTCACGCGCGCGTCGATCATGCGTTCGAGCGCGTCGATGTCGAGTTCGCCCGTTGCATCGCTCGGCACCACGTCGATGGTCACGCCGGTTCGTTTCGCGACCTGAAGAAAGGCGACATAGTTGGCGGCATACTCCGCCTCGGCGGTCAGGATGCGGTCGCCCTTGCGGAACGGCAGCGCGTAGAACGCCATCTGCCAGGCAACCGTCGCGTTCTCCACGAGAGCGATCTCATCGGGCGCGGCATTCAGCAGACGCGCCACCGAGCCGTAGACCGCTTGAAGTCGATCCGACTCGCGGTCGGCGGCAGCATAGCCCCCGATCTCGCTCTCGAGGTCGATATGCCGTTTTATCGCCGCGGCAACCGCCGTTGGCATGAGAGCCGCACCGGCGTTATGGAGGTAGGCGAGCCGAGCGGCGGCCGGTGTATCGGCTCGTATTTGGTCGATGTCGATCACGTGAGAACCTCTGCCATCGGGTTCCCAGAGTTAGACACAATGACGCATGCGAGCAAGATCGGGGCAAACGGATGTTGCGGCTGGAGGATGCAGAGCGGGATGCCTATGCTGACAGGGGGCGTGATTTGGTACGGAACGACTGAAGGGGATTCTGATGGCCAAGAACACGATTTGCCTCTGGTACGACAAGGATGCCGAAGCGGCTGCCCGCTTCTATGCGGAGACGTTTCCCGACAGCGCGGTAACCGCCGTGCACCGCGCGCCCGGCGACTATCCGTCCGGCAAGGCGGGCGATGTGCTCACCGTCGAGTTCACGGTGGCGGGCGTCGCCTGTCTCGGCCTCAACGGCGGCCCCATTTTCACGCACAATGAAGCCTTCTCGTTCCAGATCGCCACCGACGACCAGGCGGAGACTGACCGCTACTGGAACGCCATCGTCGGCAATGGCGGGCAGGCGAGCGCGTGCGGCTGGTGCAAGGACAGATGGGGCGTGTCCTGGCAGATCACGCCGCGCGCGCTGACGGAGGCGCTGGCGGCCGGAGGCCTTGAGGCCAAACGCGCGTTCGACGCGATGATGGGGATGACGAAGATAGACGTCGCCGTGATCGAGGCCGCGCGGCGGGGCTGACGTGGACCTGCAGGCGCACCGAGCTGCGCCCGCATGACGATCATGCGGCGTGACCGAGCCTCGCCTCGATCTCCTGGCGCAGCGCTGCAAAGTCAATCGGCTTGGTCAACAGATCAGTAGCGCCGCTGTCCAGCGCTCTGCGCTTGGTTTCGGTATCGCCGTAAGCCGTAATCATGATCACGGGAACGTCGGGCCGGGCCGCACGCACAATCGGCAACATCTCGAGCCCGCTCATGCCGGGCATGTTGATGTCTGACAGGATCAGGATGAGCGTGGCATCCCGGAACTCCATGGCGCGCTGCAGCGCCACCGGCGCCGACGATGCAAATTCCATCAGAAAGCGGCCGGCGCGCAGATCGCGTCGGAATTGCTGGCGAAACAGCACCTCGACATCCGGCTCGTCGTCAACAACCAAAATGTACACGCTCACCCCTTGTCTCCGGTCTGCATTGCGCTGGCCGCAGTGCGCGGCAGCGTGATGATGAACTCCGTAAAGGCGCCTGGCTCGGTCTCGAAATCGATGCTGCCGCCATGTTGTTTCACGATAATGTCGTGACATATCGACAGGCCGAGCCCGGTTCCTTCGCCGACCGGCTTGGTCGTGAAGAACGGACTGAATATCTTCTCCCTCACCTCGGCCGGAATTCCGGTACCATTGTCGCGAATGCGGATTTCCACGGCGCGATCGAGACCCCTTGTTGTCGCGCTAAGAACGGGCTCGAACCCATCGCCGGCGACTTCCTTGCGTTTCATGGCCGCATAGAAGCCGTTCGAGATCAGATTGAGAAAGACCCGCGTGATTTCCTGCGGGTACACGCCGACGATCCCCGCAGAGGGATCGAGCTTTCGCTCGAGCGTAATGTGAAAATCCGGCTTTTCCGCGCGCGCGCCGTGATAGGCGAGATTGAGGCCTTCCTCGACGATCCCGTTGATGTCGGCGGCGCGGCGCTCGCCAGAACCCTGTCGCGAATGCAGCAGCATGTTCTTCACGATGGAATCGGCGCGTGCGCCGTGCTGCACGATCCTTGCGAGGTTGCCCTGGAGCACCTGCGTGAGTTCGTCGATCTCCTGCCTGACCGCCTCGTCCAACTCGGTCGCACGCAGCCTCTCGTTCAGCTCGCCGATCAATTCCGATGAGAGCGATGAGAAATTGTTGACGAAATTGAGCGGGTTCTTGATTTCATGGGCGATGCCTGCGGTTAGCTGGCCAAGTGAGGCGAGCTTTTCGGTCTGGATCAGTCGATCCTGTGTCGCGCGCAGCTCTTCGAGAGACTGCGAGAGCTCTTTTGTGCGCTTGCGCAGTTCATTCAACAGACGAGCGTTCTCGATCGCGATGACGGCCTGATTCGCGAAATTGGCAACCAACGCGATCTGCTTCGAAGTGAATGGCTTCACTTCCTGGCGGAAGATCGTGATCGTCCCGATAAGCTCGTCTTCCCTAAGCATGGGCACGATGACAAGGGTTCTTGCTCCGGCAAGGTCGGCGAGCGCGCGGACGTTGGGATTGCCTTCAATGTAAGGCGGCTGGGTCCGGATGTCCTCGATGTGGACGGGCTGATGAGTCTTCTCCACAGTGCCGAGACCGCTGCCGGGATGTGGGCGAATGCGCTGGTACAAGCGGGTATCAACATAGGCCTGCGGCGCGTTGTAGAGTGCAACCGTGCGGAAGCCGCCTTCCTCGTAGAGATTCATGGTGCCAAATCGGGCTCCGCAGACGCGGGTCGCGTTCTCCAGCATCTTGTCGAAGACCGGCTCCAACTCGCCGGCGGACGAGCTGATCGTCGCCAAAACTTCCGCTGTCGCGGTCTGCTGCTCGAGGGATTCCGTAAGTTCGCGCGTGCGCTCTCGGACCTCTTCGAACAGTCGGACATTGCCGATCGCAATGACGGCCTGATCGGCGAAGGTCTGAAGCAGAGCAATCTGCTTGGCGTTGAACGGATTGACCTCGGTGCGTCGAAGGGTGATGGCGCCAATTCCTTCGCCTTCGCGCAAAAGTGGTACACTGAGGATGGTCCGCACGCCGTCATCGCGCCTGAGTTCTCGTCCATCAGGAAATTCATCGCCCTCCGGCGAGGTGATGTCCCCCACCTGGACCGGAGACCGGTCGAGAATCGAGCGGCCGGCTGTCCATTTGCGATTGATGGGCCACGTTGCGCGGGAGGGCACTATCGGACCGTGATGTGCAACCAGTTGAAGATGGTCGTCCCTTCTCAGGCGAAGTACCGCATCGGAGCTTTCGCAGAGCTCGCAGGCGCTTTCGACAATCGCATTCAAGACCGGATCGATCTCGGTCGGGGAGGACGCGATGACCTTCAGAATACTGGCGCTGCCGGTTTGGTATGTCAGTGCGTCCTGCAAGTCACGGCTCGTAGTTTGCACTTCCTCGAAAAGACGCACGTTCTCGATGGCAATCACCGCCTGATCGGCAAACGTCGAAACCAGCTCGACCTGTTTCTCGGAAAACGATTGAACCGTCGTGTGACCCAGGAACAGCACGCCGATCGGTTCGCCTTCGCGCATCATCGGCACGCCGAGCAGCGTGCGATAGCCTGCGGCCTTCTGCATGTCCAGGTAGGCATATTCGGGATCAGCCAGCACATCGAGGATTTGAACGGACCGCTGTTCGAGGAGAACCCGGCCGATCAAACTGTCTCTGCCGGGCTGAAGCCGGTGAACGTCGGCGACCTTGACCCAATTCACGCGAAAATTGTAGCCGGTGGCATGATAGAAACCGCGCTCGTCCTTGCGCGCAATCGCGGCCATATCCGCATTACATAGGCGCGCTGCGGATTCCGTCAGCGTATCGAGCACCTTCTGAAGGTCGAAGGCGGAACGGCTGATGACCTTCAGCACGTCTGCAGTCGCCGTCTGCTGCTGCAATGACTCGCTCAGGTCATTGGTCCGTTGCCGAAGCTCATCAAACAGGCGCACGTTTTCGATCGCGATGACGGCTTGGTCGGCGAAGGTGGTGACGAGCTCGATTTGCTTCTCGGTGAAGAGCTCCGTGCGTTGGCGCGCGAGCACAATGGTCCCGATCGGCTCGTTCTGGCGCAGCAGCGGTACACAAAGCGCTGTATGCTGGCCGCCGAGGCTCGTCGCCTCCTGCAGCGTATATTCCGGGTCGGAGGCGACATCGAAGATCTGGACCGGACGCTTTTCCATCACCGCCCGCCCCGTGATCGTGCCGCGCCCGGGGGCGATGGGGTGGTCCTTGATGAACTCGATATACTCTGCGCTGTAACCGACCGCTGCTCCGGCGCGGTAGAGATCGCCTTCGCGCCGCATGATGAAAGCCATCTCGGCGTTGCACAAGCGCGCTGCGGTCTGAACGAGCGTATCGAGCACCGGCTGCAGATCGAAGGTCGAGCGGCTGATCGTTTTGAGAACGTCTCCGACCGCGGTCTGCTGCTGAAGCGATTCAGTCAAGTCGTTTGTGCGCTGCTGGACTTCGCTGAACAGCTTCGCATTGTCTATGGCGATGACAGCCTGCTCCGCAAAGATCCGCAGCAGTTGCTTGTCGTGCTCGGCAAAGTTGCCCGGCTGGGGACGCGTGACGCTGATCATGCCGATTGCAGTTCCGCCCTTCATGATAGGGGCGAACAGCATCGCGCGGAAACCGCGCAATCGGGCGACGTCTCGGATCTGCAGTTCGGAGGTGGCCTCGGTGTCGGGGACGGGGACAACCTTTCCGAACGAAGCGAGTTGAAAGCTTGGAAAGTCCGCAATGGGCCGCGGAAACATCTGCGTTAAATGTGCATCTGCGACAGCATTGGTGCGGGTGAACGCGGCAAGGTGCGCAATTCCGTCGACGAAACGGAATACTGCGGTGGAAAAGCCCCCGATCAACCGGTTGGCGCTGGTGGCGATTGCGTCGAACACCGGCTGCACGTCGGAGGATGACGTCGCGATCACTTTCAGGACGTCGGCGGTTGCGTTCTCCCGATCGTGCGCGGCGCGCAACTCGGCCAATAGCCGGGCGTTCTCCTGCTTCAAATCTGCCACCACGTCCTGGGAGAGCGCGGGCATCGGAAATCCATATCGCCGAATGCGTTATAGCATTGGGCCAAAATATGCGGCAGTTTCGACTGGATTATTTCACTTCGGAACGCGTTCGGCCAGCCTTATCGCAAGTTGCGCCGACAGGCTCTGCACGTCTCCCCGGCGATTGCAGGGCGGGCCTGCTGGAATGCCGGCAATCAAGACGGTACGCGGGCGCGGAGCCCGCCTCAGATGCAGAGGCTGAGCAGCTTGATGTGGCAGTTGCTCGGTTTCGGCTTGCTGGCCGGCGCCGCCTCGCGCTTCACGGCAACCAGCGGCTCCCCGTCGTTCTTCTTGCCTTTACCTTTGCCTTTGCCCTTGGGCTCGTAGTCGCCGGCAATGACCATCGCCCAATAGGTGCGCTTGCCGCTGGTATTCCTGGCGCTCGCGATACCGACGCGGGAGGCGTTATGCAGCAAGAGGTTCTTGCGGTGCCCGGAGGAGTCGATCCACTGTCCGAGCGTCTTCTCGAAATTGTCGTAGCCATAGGCGATGTTCTCGGCGGCGCGACCTGCGCCGGCCGGGGCGACGCGGCGGTTGAACGGGCCGAGCGCGTCGTGGCTGAGATCGTCCTTCGCCGCCATCGCGCGGGCCTGGTCCATGGCGATGCGGTCGAGCGTGGCATCGCGGACGACGCGGACTTCACCGTGCTTGAGACGGAAGCTCGAGATCAGCTCGGCCGGGGATTCGGCCATTGCGGGGGCGGCCGCAAGCAGCACAACGCCGGCGATCAGGCCGCCAACCGCACGCTGCATCGTCGTCCCCCGAGTGCCCATGACCCCGCCAAGTCCCAATTGCCCGACCGCTTCTCTATCGCCAATGTGGACGCTTCAAGGCACGGGCCATCAGACTAGCCGGCCGGCAGGTCCGCCTCGAAATTGAAGCGGTCGCGCAGGTTCTTGCGCTGCTCCAGGATGTCCTTGAGGAAGGCGCGGTCCTGGTCGTTCTTCATCATCGGCTCGATCAGGTCGAGCTGGTTCATGGCGACCAATTGCAGGATCTCGGTGCGTGGCTTGCCGCTGTTGTCACGCGGCAGCGCGTGCACCACCTGGATGTGCTCCGGCGGCTTGGGACCCTTGGCCGCCGAAAGCTCGCTCCGGAGCTGGCCTTCGAGCGTGGCCTGATCCGCCTCGACGAAGGCATAGAGACCGACGCCGGTGCGCCGATCGGCAAAGGCGACGATGGCGGTGTCGCGCACGGCCGGATTCTTGCGGATCAACTCGGCCAGCACCGGCGCGTCGTTGACGAGCCGGCGGCCGCCGCCCTCGCGGTCGGTGAAATTGAACAGGCCGCGCGTGATGGCACGGTAGACCTTCTTGCCCGTGACAAGCCACAGGCTCGCAGCAAAGGACTTCTTCGCCAGGATTTTTCGCTCGCGCGGCGTCAGCGCTTCCGGCGCGTAGGAGCGCTTGTGCTTGAGCAGGTGGCGGAGGTCTTCATAGGCAAGAATGCGATAGAGCCGGCCACGGCGCGCAAAGCATGCGGCGAGCTGGAAGTCGGTCACATAGGCGCGGCCGTCGCGGCCGACCAGCCAGTTCTGCTCCTTGGCGAGATCGTTGTGGCAGATGCCGGCGCGTCGCAGCCGCCGCAACGCCGCCTTGGCCGAGCGGAAATAGGCGAGGTCGCCATGCGGCTTTGCCAGATGCAGTGCGACGCCGTCGACGAAGCCGCGCACCAAAGCGCGGCGTCCGGCCCAGAGCAGCTCGGGACCGACGTTCAGACCCTTTGCGAGCGCGAGTGCATGCTTCTCGCGCGCGAACAGATGCCGCGCCAGCAGGAACGACCACCACGGCACCTCGTCCAGCCGGCGCAGCACCGCGTCGACCTCGCAATTGTCACCGCGGAAGCGGCCGCGCTCGACGGTCGAGAACACGTCGCGCTTCAGCAGCACGCCCTCGGTCCAGCGCGCCGAGAGCTCTGCGGCGTCGTCTTTGGGGAGGCTCATCTAAAACTCACGCAGCAGCGGCTATGCGCAGGTGATCGGCGATCCAGCGATCGAGATCGGCGAGCGCCCGCGCGCTCATCGCCTGCTTCTTGGCTACGGTCTTCTCGTTGCTGCGCAGGCGCGTGCCGTCGGGCTTCCTCGTCGGTACGCTCGCCAGTGGCGGGAATAGGCCGAAATTGATGTTCATCGGCTGGAACGAGCGCGTGCCCGGCTCGATGGTCTCGATGTGGCCGCCGGTGATGTGGCCGAGCAGCGATCCGAGCGCGGTCGTGCCCGGCGGGCTCTCGAGCGTCTCGCCGCGTGCATCCGCGGCTGCATAGAGGCCGGCGATCAGGCCGACGCTGGCGGATTCCACGTAGCCCTCGCAGCCCGTCATCTGGCCGGCGAAGCGCAGTCGCGGCTGCGCACGCAGGCGCAATTGGCCGTCGAGCAGCTTGGGTGAGTTGAGGAAGGTGTTGCGATGCAGGCCGCCGAGGCGGGCGAATTCGGCCTTCTCCAGCCCGGGAATTGTGCGGAAGATGCGCTGCTGTTCGCCGTACTTCAGCTTCGTCTGGAAGCCGACGATGTTGTAGAGCGTGCCGAGCTTGTTGTCCTGGCGCAGCTGGACGATGGCGTAGGCCTTCGTCGCGGGATCGTGCGGATTGGTGAGGCCGACCGGCTTCATCGGGCCGTGGCGCAGCGTCTCGGGGCCGCGCTCCGCCATCACCTCGATCGGCAGGCAGCCGTCGAAATAGGGCGTGTTGGTCTCCCATTCCTTGAACTCGGTCTTCTCGCCGGCGATCAGCGCGGCGACGAAGCCGTCATACTGCTCCTTGGTCATGGGACAGTTGATGTAGTCGGCGCCGTTGCCACCGGGGCCGACCTTGTCGTAGCGCGACTGGAACCAGGCCACCGACATGTCGATGGATTCGCGGTGCACGATCGGCGCGATCGCATCGAAGAAGGCGAGTGCGCTCTCGTCGGTCAGCTGGCGGATGGCGTCGGCCAGCGGAGCGGAGGTGAGGGGGCCGGTCGCGACGATGACGTTGCTCCAGTCCGCCGGCGGCAGGCCTGCAACCTCGCCGCGGGCGATCTCGATCAGCAGATGATCGTTGAGAGCCTTGGTGACGGCCGCGGAGAAGCCTTCGCGGTCGACCGCAAGGGCGCCGCCGGCGGGCACCTGGTTGGCATCGGCCGCGCGCATGATCAGCGAGTCGAGGCGGCGCATCTCCGCATGCAGCAGGCCGACGGCGTTGTTGGCCGCGTCGTCCGAGCGGAACGAGTTGGAGCAGACGAGCTCGGCGAGCCCGTCGGTGCGGTGCGCCTCGGTCATGCGGTCCGGCCGCATCTCGTGCAGCACCACGGGCACGCCTGATTTGGCGATCTGCCAGGCGGCCTCGGAGCCGGCAAGGCCAGCGCCGATCACGTGCACACTATTGGAATGGGATCCTGTCATGGGGCGGACAGGTAGCGCTTTTCGGCGAAGAGTGGAATCGCCGAGATCGAGTTTTCTGCCTCCGGAAACGACAACGCCCGCACGAGGCGGGCGCTATCGGTCCGTTCCGGTGAAGGGCTGAACGATATCAGCCCTGATACTGGCCGGCGGCGACGCGCGGGATGTCCGAGCGATCGAGGCCGATGTCGGCCAGTTCGCGATCGCTGAGCTGGGACAGCTCGGCAACATTGCGCTGATAATCCCGGAAAGCCTGGATCATGCGGATGAGCGAGAGCAGCATTGGTAGTCTCCTGTAGTTCGATTCAGCCTTTGCCTAAGGCGTCATCGTTGAAATGAATATAGGTGAGAGTGGTGCAGTGCGAAAGTTCCGATGTTGCGATGCAGCTAAGCGATGAGCGCATAGCGTCGGTAAGGGGCGATTAACCTCTTGGCACTCCCGCCCAAGTGCTGGGCGAAAGTGACCGCTGGCTACAATAAATTACCGTGAAATCACGGGCTTATGGCAGACAATGCGGTTCCGATGAGGGTTGAAATAAGTTGCGTTCCCGTGATCCGCAACACGATGGGTCAGCTTGTAAGCCCAAGTCTCTCATGCGTGATTCGCATGAATCGCGCTGGCGAAAAAAATGAATTTATATTCAAATATTGGACGCGTACTGCCGCGCTCCCAAGGGAGCCTGGATGCAATCGTTCGCGATCGGTCCTGGGGCTGACCGCCCTCGTTGATGCGGCGCGCACACGCCAAGCGTGCGTCAGCTCATTACCAAGTTGTAATGAAAATCAGAATTTCCGCATGCGGCTCTGCGCGGCGCGCAACATCACGCAATTCTCGCGGGGAATTTATTGCGGCAAGTTGCCGCAACCGGAGGAAAGTCATGTCGCAGATTCCGGCAATGTCGCTGGTTCTGGCCCAAGAACAAGAGAAGGAAAGTAACATCATGACGAAGTTACTCGGGGTTATCGCATTCGCCGCCGTCGCATTCGCCGTTGCGCCGGCTCAGGCCGCCAAGCACGCCACGGGCGGCTGCAGCGGGGCCAGTCTGGAGAAGACGGAGACCGCGATCGAGAACATGGCTGACGGCGACAGCAAGTTCGTCGCGCAGAAGGAGATTGCGGCGGCGCAGGACTCGCTGCTCAACGGCAAAATGGGTGCCTGCGGCGCGCATCTGAACAAGGCGATGCACGCCACCATGGGCAAGTAAACGCGACCCAAGAGAGGGCCGATCGCCTTGCGGTCGGCCCTACGCGTTTTGTCGGGTGTGTTTTTAAGGAGCGCGTGCGAGCTGGGCGGCGAAATAGGCCACCGTCTTGGAATAGACCTCGCTCTTGTTCCACTGCTGCAGCACCGCGAAGTTCGGGCTGCCCGGCTGCCAATCCTTCCCCTTCTGCCAGCCGTAGCCGGCGAGGTAATTGGCGGTGGAGGCGAGCACGTCGGGCGCGTTGTGCAGGAGATCGCGCTTGCCGTTGCCGTCGAAGTCGACGGCATATTTCATCCAGGACGAGGGCATGAACTGGGTCTGGCCGAGCTCGCCGGCCCATGCGCCCTTCATGTCGGCTGGTGCGAGGTCGCCGCGCTGGACGATGCGTAGCGCGTCCATCAGTTCGCCGCGAAACTGCTCGGCGCGCCGGCAGTCATAGGCAAGCGTCGCCAGCGAGCGGATGGTGGCGAACTTGCCGGTGTTGACGCCGAAATCGGTCTCCAGACCCCAGATCGCGACCAGCACCTCACCCGGCACGCCGTAGGTCTGCTCGATGCGCGACAGCACCGAGCCGTATTGCTTCATCATGTTGGAGCCGCGCGTCATGCGCGGCGGCACCATGCGGCCGGAAAACTCTTCAAAGGTCTGGGTGAAGACCTTTTGCGACTTGTCGCGGTTCAGCACACTCTGATCGAGCGTCACGCCGGCAAGCCCCGCGGTGATGGCCTGCTGCGAAATACCCTTGGCCGCGGCGTCGGTTTTGAAATCTGCAAGCCAGGCGTCGAAATTGCCCGAGCCGCAAGCAACAGCGGAAAGCGCTGGCTGGGCGGACAGGATTGACGCGGAGAGGGCGAGGGCTGCAAGAGCGAGACGAGAAATCGTCGGGGTCATCAGATGAAATGGATTCCGTGAAGTGATCTGACCGGCGGTGCAATTTTGATTGTAACCGCGGCCAAAGCAAGGCGCATGACAGGCCGATCCTGCCCGGAGCCGGGCAGGATCGGATGTCACGAGATCGTTAAGCGTCCGTTCGATTCCGCCAAGGGAAGAGATTGGCCGGGAAATCCGCGGCCGGTTTGCGTGGACGATGCGGTGGAGGCGGTACGGGCCGCGCGCCGGGATCGGATACGATCACCTTGCGGTAGAGATGCCAGGTGGCGTGGCCGAGCAGGGGGATCACGACGGCGAGACCGAGGAAGGCCGGGATCGTACCAAGTGCCAGCAGCACTGCGACGATCAGGCCCCAGGCCGCCATCGGCACCGGGTTCCTGGCGACGACGCGCAGCGAGGTCACCATGGCCTCGAACGCGCCGGCATGGCGGTCGAGCATGAGCGGGAACGACACGACGCTGATGCAGAGCGCGGCGAGCGCGAACAGGAATCCGGTGCCGCAGCCGACCACGATCAGCCACCAGCCTTGCTGGGTCGTCAGCACGCGCGTCAGGAAATCCGAGATCCCGGTGACGCCCTCATAGCCGAACGCCGCAATATAGATCGCCTGCGCGGTCGCAACCCAGGTCACGAACAGCGCGAGCAGCAACGCGCCGAGGCCGAGCATTGCGCCGAACGAAGGCGAGCGCAGCACCTCCATGGCATCCCAGGCGCTGGCCTCCTCATAGCGTTCGCGTCGGCTGGAGAGTTCGTAGAGGCCGAGGGCTGCGAATGGGCCGATCAGGGCAAAGCCTGCGGCCAGCGGAAACAGCAGCGGCAACACCGAATAGCCCATCACCACACGGGCGAGCACGAGGCCCAGTACCGGATAGATCACGCACAGGATGATGGCGTGGCTCGGAACTGCCTTGAAATCCTCCCAGCCGCGCCGGAGCGCCTCGTGCAGGTCGGACAGTTGGATGGTTCGGATCACTGGTCCAGCCGCGTCTGCGGGCTGGGCCATCGTGGGTACATTGCCCTGGTAGAGTGTCGCCATGGTCGCTAGCTCCCTTGCCGGGCAGCCGCACTCGGCGCCGGCAAACGGCGCAAGCGGCCGCTCTTCTCTGAGTTTCGCGATTCCAACCAGACGCGAATTCCGGACGGGATCGCGAGTTGAACGTAAAGGCTACTCCCAATTCCGAGTCCTGTCCCTCACGCTTGGGTGAAATTCGATGCCGCAGTGCAACCTCAATGATGTCATTCGGTCGTCATTTCGCCGCAGATAAGCTGATGCTGTTTGCTGGTTCGCAGAACTCCGCGGGCGCAACGCAGTGACTTCGTCTATAAGGGGCCACTCACGGCCCTTCCAACGGATCCTTTTCGGGGAACAGACATGAGCATTTTCGGGAAAATCATGAGCGCGATCTTCGGCAGCCAGCCGGCTTCCGCCGCGCCCGCCGGTGGCGCAGCGCCGGGCAGTGCCCCCGCAGGGACCGCGCCGGGCGCATCAGCGCCGGCATCAGCGCCCATGGCGGCCGTCGATGTCGCCGCCATCGTCGACAAGGCGGTCGCCGCGCACAAGGGCGAGAAGCTGGAATGGCGCACCTCGATCGTCGACCTCATGAAGGCGCTCGACATCGATTCCAGCCTAGCCGCGCGCAAGGATCTCGCCAAGGAGCTCGGCTATAGCGGCGACATGAACGACTCCGCCAGCATGAACGTCTGGCTGCACAAGCAGGTGATGTCCAAGCTCGCCGCCAATGGCGGCAAGCTGCCGCCTGAGATCAAGCACTGACCGATCCCTCGGTCGTCGAAGGGCCCGCGATTGCGCGGGCCCTTTTGCGTTCAAGCGACGAGGTCCGCATCCTCCGGATGCTTGTCGAGATAGTCGACGACGAAGCCGCAGCCGGCGATCACCTTCCTGCCGTCGCGGCGGATCAGATCGAGCGCACCTTTGACCAGCTCGGAGGCGATGCCGCGGCCGCGAAGCGCGCGCGGCGTCTCGGTGTGGGTGATGATCACCGCCGACGGCGTCAGCCGGTAATTGGCGAAGGCGATGTCGCTGCCGACATCGAGCTCGAAGCGGCTCTTGTCCTTGTTGTCGCGTACCGATGCCGCCATGCGAAATCCTTCCGAAGCGTTGTCTGCCGCTGATCTAGGCGCCTGAACCCGGCCTTGCCAAGGCGCGACCAAGGGAGGTTGCCGCAGGGGAGATATCTGCAAAATGCGTGTCGAGCTCAGTCTAATGGCCTTGCTTGCCGTGCTCGCTTCGGCAACGCCGGTCCCAGCCGCAGCCGAAGGCGGTCCCGCTTGGGATGCCTGCTTTGCGCTGACCAGCACGCCGGATGAGCGGGTGACGGCCTGCTCGACAGTGATTGACACCAAGAGCGAGACTGGCCGCAGGCTCGCCGGTGCCTATTGCAGCCGCGGGCATGGCCTCACCGAGAAGCGCGAGCTCGATGCAGCGCTGTCCGATCTCGACGAAGCGGTCAGGCTCGATCCTGATTATGCCTGCGCCTACAACAATCGCGGTCGCGTCTATAACTTCAAGCGCGATTATGATCGCGCCATCGCCGATTACGACCAGGCCATTAAGCTCGATCCCTCGCTGGCGCTCGCCTACAACAATCGCGGCGACTCCCGTTACAACAAGGGGGATCTCGACGGCGCCATCGCCGATTTCGACGCGGCGATCAAGCGCAATCCGAACTATGCCCGCGCTTACGCCAATCGCGGCTACGTCTACGCGCGCAAGCACGATACGGCGCATGCGCTCGCCGACTTCAGCACGCGGATCAAGCTTGCCCCGGACCTGATCGCCTACATCGACCGCGGCAACGTTTATCGCGACAGCGAGCAGCTCGATCGTGCCGCCGCCGACTATGGCGAAGCGATCCGCATTGCGCCGACCGATGCGCGCGGCTGGCGCAATCGCGGCATGATCCGGCTCTACCAGGGCGACAACAAGGGCGGCGCGGCCGACTACGACAAGGCGCTGCAATACGACCCCTCGGACGTCTTCTCGTGGAACAATCGCGGCCAGGCCCGCCTGCGGCTCGGCGACAAGCAGGGTGCGATCGCCGATCTTAGGAAGGCGCTGGAATTGGAGCCGGGTCTGGCGACCGCGCGCGATGCGCTGCAAAAGCTCGGCGCTCTGTAGCTGCGGTGCGGTATGGGGCAATGACCGGCGTGCATCGCGGATTCCATCGAAATAATCCTGATGCCTGCTCTTGCGCGGCTGCCCGCGGTTCCCACGTCCTTTGCAGGACATACGTCCGAATGCGGCAGGCAGGGTCGCCAGACATTCGGAAGTCGTGATCGCCAGCCGCCGACGTGTGCCTCTGTCAGAGGAGGGTACGATGTCGGACTTTGGTTTCTTGAATACTCATCGCACGTGGGAAGATTGGTCCGGGATGCTGCTGGGCGCACTGATTGTCGTCTCGCCATGGTTTCCCATTCAGGATCAGCCCGGGATCGTCGGAGACCCGACGGTCATCCTGAATGCGGTCGCAGTCGGCCTGGTCGTGTTTGGCATCAGCCAGCTCGAATATGTCGCGCTGCAGCGCTGGCAGGAAGTGGCGACGATCCTGATCGGATTGTGGCTCATCGCCTCCCCCTACGTCCTCGGCTATTCCGGTGAAGGGTTCCTGCGCATCTACCACACGAGCCTCGGCGCGGGGGTGGTACTCCTCGGCGTGCTGCTGCTGTGGCAGGACTGGGACCTGGACGACCAGGACCTGCTCAAGCACGGGCGATAGACCGTAGATTTCGGCAGGCCCGCCCAGCTACGGGCGGGCCATGCGCTCATTGCTCCACAAGATCCTGATAGTCCGGGTGCTTGTCGATCCACGCCTTCACGAACGGGCATTGCGGGATCAGCTTCAATCCGGCGGCACGGACCTGGTCGAGCGCGCCTTGCACCAGCTTCGAGCCGACGCCCTTGCCGCCGAGCTCCTTCGGCACCTCGGTATGCTCGAAGGTGATGACATCGCCGTCGAGCCTGTAATGCTCGGTCGCAAGGTGGCCTTCGACCTCGAGTTCGAAGCGGTGGTGGGCCTTGTTGTCGATGACGTTGCTCATGTCGTCTCCGGTCAGCTCTTCAGCGAGTCCGTCAGCATCTTGCGGATCGACCAGGCTTCGCCGTCGGAGGCGCCCCTGATGTCGTCGATCCGCCAGCTACCTGCCTCGCGCACGAAGTCGTAACGCACGATCAGATCACTGGGTTTCCGGTCGTTACGGTGACCGGTGATGGTCACCGCGACGGTCGCCTTGTCCGCCTCCGTCTTCTCGGTGTCCACCTTGAACGACCTCACGTCCGGCTCCTGCGAATTGGTGACCGGATCGAAATCGACCGGCCCGACATCGCCCTTCGGCGTATGCGCATCCGCCTTGGCCCACAGCGCAACCAGCGCCTTGGAGAGGTATTTTGCCTTGGCCGCCTTGTTCTCGATGACGAAGCCGCCGCCGCCATCGCCCTTGCCCTTGCCGGCGCGGGTGTAGATCGCAGTCAGAATAGCGACGGGATCGGCGGGGACAGGGGTCTCGGCGAATGCAGGGGAGATGCCCGCGAGCAGAGCGGCGGCGACGAAGGAGCGGCGGGTGAGCATGAGATGTCCCTGAGATGATGGCGCATGACGGCAGGTCGGAGCCGGCGCGCATCTCTGTAGACCGATGGGAAGGCCGTTCGGTTCAATCGCTCGCTTTGGCGAGCCTGGAATCTTCCGCCTGCGGCTGCGGGCGGAGGCAGCCCTGGCAAATGACGAGGGAGCGGTTGACCCCGGCGTCCTGTTCGGCCTCGATGCTGTCCCGTGCCTGCCACCATTCCTTCGAATAGGGCTGCAGTCCGGCTTGCGACCTGGTGTGCTCGGATGTGGTGGCTGTACGCGTCGTTCGCGATGATCCGGCGGCAGCGCGCGGATGATTGGGATCCTCGCCGGCGCCATCCCAGGCATAGCGTGCAGGCTTGAAGGCGGGATCGGAGGGCAAATGCGCCTGCGGGCCAATGGCACATCCGGCGAGCGCCAGCGACAACAGGAGGAGGGCGGGCGCTTTGACCATGATGCGGCACTCTGTACGCGAGAACTGAGCGAGGTTGCGCCGATCATGTTTAAAATTCCCTGAACGATCGCGGACCTGCGCACGACCAACGCGAATGCGATATCTGATGCTCCTTCTGACCCTCCTTGCCACGGCTGCGCGCGCCGACGACGCAAAGCCGTTCAATCCGGCCGACTATCCGCCCGGCGTGCAGAAGGCTCTGCGTTACGCCAATGAGGAATGCGAGAGCCAGGACGGAGGGGCGGTGACCTTTGCGCCGGACACGGTGCACAAGGTCGACCTGACCGGCGACGGCCGCGACGATTACATCGTCGATTTCCGCGACACCAAATGCGGCGACCGCGAGACCACCTATTGCGGAACCGGCGGCTGCGTCATGAACATCCTGGTCACGCTGCCGGATGGCAGCGTGCGTCCGGTGTTCGACGGCTACGTCCGCAGCTACAGGATCCTGGCGCCGCCGATGAAGCGCGGCGCCGCGCGCGTTATCCGGTTCGATCTGCATGGCAGCTATTGCGGCGGTTTTGGCGCGCAGGCCTGCTCCAAGGAGAAGGCGATCACGGCAACCCCGTTTGCGTTTAGGCAACCGTAAGGCAGGTGTGCGGCGGGCGGCCTTGCGGGGGCGCCGGCGATGGCGATAAATGGGCTGCAATGAGCGGGCGGCGTGCGCGCCGTCCGCGCTCGAAGAGGAAGCCCGATGCAGCCTTTGCGCATGTCCCGCCGCGTCATGAATCTCGCCTACATGCTGACCCAGAATGCGCGGCGGCACGGGACGCGTCCCGGTTTCGTCTGGGGCGATAAGTCCTGGACCTGGCGCGAGATCGACGCGCAGGTCTCGGCGCTGGCGGCTGCGCTCGCCGCGCGCGGCATCACCAAGGGCGACCGCATCCTCGTCCACTCCAAGAACGGCGACGAGATGTTCTTCTCGATGTTCGCCGCGTTCCGGCTCGGTGCGGTGTGGGTACCCACCAACTTCCGCCTGATGCCCGATGAGGTCACCTATCTCGCTGAGGCCTCGGGCGCGAAGGCGTTTCTGTGCCATGTCGATTTTCCCGAGCATGCGGCGGCGGTGAAGGGCGGTGCGCTGCAATTCACCTGGAGCCTCGACGGCAAGGCCGCGTTCGGTGAGCGCTCGGTGGCCGATGCCATCGCCGCGCAGGCCGGCGCTGACGTCGCCAATGTCGACGTCGAATATGACGATCCCTGCTGGTTCTTCTTCACCTCCGGCACGACCGGGCGATCCAAGGCGGCCGTGCTGACCCACGGCCAGATGGGATTTGTCATAACCAACCATCTCGCCGATCTCACCCCCGGCGTGACCGAAGCCGATGCCTCGCTGGTGGTGGCGCCGCTGTCGCACGGAGCCGGCGTGCACCAGCTGGTGCAGACCGCGCGCGGCGTGCGTACCGTGCTGTTGCCGACGGAGAAATTCGACATCAACGAGGCGTTCCGCCTGATCGAGGCACACCGCGTCAGCAATCTCTTCACGGTGCCGACGATCCTGAAGATGATGGTCGAGCATCCCGCCGTCGACAAATACGATCATTCCTCGCTGCGACAGGTGATCTATGCCGGCGCGCCGATGTATCGCGAGGATCAGAAGGCGGCGCTGAACAAGCTCGGCAACGTGATCGTGCAGTATTTCGGCTTGGGCGAGGTCACCGGCAATATCACCGTGCTGCCGGCGGCGTTGCACGATCCCGAGGACGGCCCGCATGCGAAGATCGGCACCTGCGGCTTCGAACGCACCGGCATGCAGGTCTCGATCCAGGATGACGAGGGCCGCGAGCTCAAGGCGAACCAGAGCGGCGAGATCTGCGTGATCGGACCTGCGGTGTTCGCCGGCTACTACGACAACCCCGAAGCCAATGCCCAGGCGTTCCGCAACGGCTGGTTCCGCACCGGCGATCTCGGCCATATGGACGAGGAGGGGTTTGTCTACATCACCGGCCGCGCCTCCGACATGTACATCTCCGGCGGCTCCAACATCTATCCGCGCGAGATCGAGGAGAAGATCTTGACGCATCCCGCAGTCGGCGAAGTGGCCGTGCTCGGCGTGCCCGACGCGACCTGGGGCGAGGTCGGCGTCGCCGTCTGCGTTGCGCGCGAGGGCGCGAAGGCGGTGAGCGAGGCCGAGATGGCGGCGTTCCTCGCGCCGAAGGTGCCGCGCTACAAGATGCCGAAGCGCTTCTTCTTCTGGGAGGCCTTGCCGAAATCCGGCTATGGCAAGGTGCCGAAGCGGATGGTGCGCGACGAGCTCGAGGCGCGCGGGCTGCTCGACCTCGACAAGACGAAGGTGGGCTGAGATTAGGTGATGCGGAGTATCAAGCAGCCTGGAGCGCCGATCGCGGAACGCATTCAATGGGTGGAGGCGAGCGGGCGTACCTTCTCCTTCACGCTTCAGGCAGGCGTGCCGCTGCTGGAGGCTGCACAGCGCGGCTTTGCGGCGGAGGGATTTGCCGGCGGCGTGCTGAATTTTCACCGCGGCGCGCTCGGGCCGTTCGGCTATGTCATGCCGGCGCTGTCGAAGACCGGCGAGAATGCCGCGTTCTACAGCGATACCTATCGGCCGGCCGGTGTGACGCGCACGAAGCTCGGCAGCATGACGCTCGGCACGCGCGCAGGCGCGCCGTTCTTTCATTGCCATGGGCTCTGGACCGAGGCCGACGGCAAGGCCAGCGGTGGCCACATGCTGCCGGACGAGACCATCGTCGCCGAACCGTTCGAGGTCGAGGCGTTCGGTATCGATGGCGCGATGTTCACAGCCGAGCCAGATCCCGAGACCAATTTTAGGCTGTTCGGACCGGTCGCGGCCGCGGGCACCGGCGCGCGCACGACCAGCCGCGCCTTCGCGCTGCGGCTGCGCCCCAATCAGGATTTTGCCTCCTGCCTCGAAGACTTTTGCCGCGCGCACGGCATTGCGCGCGCGAAGATTCGCGGCGGCGTCGGCTCGACCATCGGCGCGCGCTTCACCCATGGTGGCGTGACCGAGCCGTTCGCAACGGAGCTTGCGGTGACCGCGGGGACGATCGCGCCGGGCTCTTCGGGTGCACTCGAGGCAGCGCTCGACGTTGCCCTGATCGATTACACCGGCGGCATTGCGGAGGGGCGTCTGATCCGTGGCGACAATCCCGTGCTGATGACCATGGAGTTGGTGCTTGAGGTGTTGAGCTAATATCGGCGAGCGATCATCAATGAGTACGTAGCTTGGCAATGGCCAGAAACGTGGATTCACTGATCCCTGAGCTCGCCCCTTGGAAGAGGTTGAGCAAGGGGGATTGTCCCTGACCGATGCTCTGGCTGTTTTTGACGTCATACATGGCGGAGAAACGGCCCAACAGCTTTTCGACCTTCGCGGGATCGGAGAGATCTTTGATCTTCATGAATTTGTCCACGAACTTGGCCTGCTGATCGATCGGCATCGATGCCATCGAGTCAGGCAGGTTGAAGGTGGTCCTGAACACCTCCGAAAGCGCCTTGTCGGCAAGGATGTCGTATGCGGACGTGATCTCCCCCGCCTTGCGCTGGAAATAGAGCGCCAGGCGCACGCCGGGATTCGTATCGCCCTGCTGCTGCTCGAGGCTTTGCTGGAGATAGTTCGCCTGTGTTTCCCGCAACTGGACTTGCTTCTGAGGGCCAACCATCGCAAGGCGCGCGACATTGCCCTTGCTGTCGAAATTGAACGACGCCGCGATTTCGGCAAAGCGATGATCGCTCTCGGTGTTCGCGAAGCTCTTTGGATTGTTCAGGTCGGAGGCGAAGATCTTCTTGAGATAGTCGGTGCTGACCTTCTTGGGATCCAGGCCCTTGGCGACGAGAATGAAATCGACCATCTTCCGGTTCGCAAGCAGCTCGGAAACGCTGTCGATGCCTGCGATGGCTTCCTGATAGGACGTCGCGTCTTTCTGGGCCTGTTCCCGGACTGCTTTCTGCTGCTCGGGGCTGGCCTGTTTCAGCACTGCAATGACGTAGTTCTTCGAGATATCGAGGACTTTTGCCGGGTCCTGAGCCACCAGGGGGGTCGTCAGATTGCCTTTTGCGTCGAAGTTGAAGGCGCGTGCGAGCTCGACGTATCGATTGTCCTTGAGCGTATAGACGTAGCTCTTGGGATCGCTGAGGTCGCTTTCTAGGACCGCCTTGATGGTGTCCTGCGAGACCACTGCGGGATCGAGCCCGACGGCGCCCAGCGCAAAATCATACACGGCCGGAGTCGACACGAACGCCTGGACTGAATCGATCTTGCCGATGGCGTTTCTGAATTGAACGGTTGCGAAGGCCTCACTCAGCGGACTTGCCGCCGCATAGACGGCGGACTTGCTGTCGTCGAACCGTTTTGTCGTGAGCGTGACGTTCGCGGCGGTCTGCGCGGACACGCCCGACGGCAGCGACCCGTCAGGCGAAAACTCGAATGCGCCGGCCAGGTCTACGAAATTGCCAATCGTCGCGATCTGGTCGTTGAGGCTGGATATGCTCTTCGTGTACGACTCCATGTGATATTTTTCGACCAGGATCTGGACGTTCAACTGGGCCACGTCCGCGCCCGGTTGCGAGAGCTGGGCGGTGTAGTCGGCGATCTTCGTGTTGGTGGCGCTCACGTCCGATTTGGCTTGAGCGAGTTGGGTGTTGAGGCCGGTCAACTGAGACGCGAAGGTGGTGTTGACGTAGCTGTTCGGATCGGACGGATCGCTGCGCAGGACCTGACTGATCGTGTCGCGCGGCCACTTGCTCTGATCGATCCCGAATGCCGAGTAGACGTAGTTGCGCAGACGATCGTCGTTCAGGAGCTGGTCAGCATTGCTGATGCTGCCGATATGGGCGCTGTAGTATTTCGTATCGTCGGCAAGCGCGTCGACCTGGCTCTTCTTGGTTGCCGTGTACAGGCCGATCATCTCGTCGATCTGATCCTCCGATTGCGCAACGGGCTTTATACCGCTCGTGAAGGAGAATGCCTCGGCAAACTCCCGGTAACGCTTGTCGACCAGCTTGTTGACGAAGCTGTTTTGGTCGGAGAGGTCACTCTCCAGCACCTTTTTCATGAAAGCCTTGGCATATGCCATGTCTTCCAGGCCATACGCCTTCATCGCATAGTGATAGAGGCGATAGTCCTTCATGAGATCGTCGACGGTCTTCACCTTGCCGATGTTGGCCTTGTAATAGGCGGCCTCTCGCGCGACGTCGGTCTGCTGTTCGACCCGCGTCAGGGACTGCTTGAGATGGTGCGAAATGTAGTTGTAGCTGAAATACGTTGATACCATCGCGCATTCCTCGCGGCTTCTTACGGTCCCGGACATCCGTCAATCATTGCGGGGTCGCGAGGTGGGAGCTGGCCTCATGCCAGCGACTGTCTCACAGCTGCGTTTTCTTAGGACGATTCTGACCTGCAATCTCAGGTTTCAATTAGCGTCCAAGTGACGCATGACGGGTTTTATTGCTGTTTGTGTCCATATGTTTCTCAGATGCAGCTTTCGCGAAGATTGCGTTCCTGATATGTTCTGGTCGAGGGATGTCGCAATGGGGGCCGGGCATGAGCCGAAGAGGCAGTCGAACGATCAACCTGCCCGCGCCTTATCTGAGACGGGTCTGGCTCGACTCGTCGCAAGTCCAAGACCGCGAAGCCTATCCGTTCTGCCTGCCCATCTTTCCGGATGATTTCGAGCTCAACTTCGACGCGGCCATCACGATCATCGTCGGAGAGAACGGCACCGGGAAATCGACGATCCTCGAGGGCATTGCAGCGCACGCCGGCTACGACGATGCTGGTGGCGGGAAGGGCTACATGCCGGTCGACCACTCCGAAGCACGGGAGAAGATGGGCGGTCGGCTCTCCAAGGCGCTGCGCGCAAGCTGGCTGCCGAAGATCACCAATGGATGGTTCTTCCGCGCCGAGAGCTTCTTCTCGGTCGCGCGATATCTTGACAAGGCTGCGCGTGATGCTGGCCAGGTCGGCCCTGATTTCCTGTCGCATTCCCATGGCGAGGGCTTCCTGCGCTTCTTCGAAGAGCGTTGCCAGCGCCAGGGCATCTTCATCTTCGACGAGCCCGAGTCGGCGCTGTCGCCGGCGCGCCAGATCGAGTTCCTGAAACTGCTGCGACGCATGGACGAATCCCGCATCTGCCAGGTCATCATGGCAACCCATTCGCCGATGCTGATGGCTTATCCCAATGCGCGGCTGCTGCGGCTCGGGAAGTACGGGCTGGAGCCTGTCACGGTGGAGCAGACGGATCACTATCGGGTCATGCGGGAGTTTTGCGACGATCCGCGCGGGTTCGTCGAGGCGACGCTGGCGGAGTAGACGAGGGGCGCACCCGACGCCCATACGCGTGTCCCGGACAAGCTGCAACGCGCGAGCGTTGCGGCGCAGAGCCGGGATCCAGAAGCGGCGCATTCTGCTGTTGTATGGGCCCCGGCTCTGCAGCGCACCGCCGAAGGGGCGCTGCGCTGCGTCCGGGGCACGAGAGCCCGAATTCATCTCGCATTGCTACCAGATCACATGCGCGGTTTCGCATTCTCGCGGCATGAACTGCCCGAGCTTTGCTGTCGTCATCGCCCCCGAAGACTCCGAGGGCGCAGGGAAGGCCGGGTGCCGGCTGGCACCCACGGTCCACTGTGCGGAAATTGCGCTACGAGAAGCTGCACAGCGGCATACAGGTGAAGCCCAACACACGGCCTTCCCTGCGCAGTGGTTTGACGGCTTATGTCGTGCTCTCCCCGGGGAGCGATGCACTATTGCCCCCGTCGCCCTGCGGATGGCTGATGCCGCGGACCCGGTTGGGCCGCAGCATCACCGCAGCACTTGGCGCACAGACCCCGGGCGCCAGGACCACACGATTTTGCCGTACGCAGGCTGCACCGGTCGTGTGCGCGCGGCGTTCGCTCACGGAGTGACCCGCCCTGCAAACCGCCTTCGCGCCGACGCCGCCTGCGTCCACCACGTCCCCTCCCGCGTGTCGTGACGATCGCGATACGCCCCTCGGACCGGGCTGGGATGGCTGCAACATGCGATAATTCCGAATTCGCGTAAAGCGAATTGTTTTCATCCTGATGCATTGACCCCAGTCTTGTGTGTTTTGCCCGTCGAGCAACGCAAGGAATGGTGTGAACGGGGTGCGCCCCCGCCACCGCCGTGCCACGAACCGGTCTCCCCTCGGCCCAAAAATACGCTACGATGATCCCAGCGCGCCTCAAGTCGCGCAGATCCAAGAGTGAGGAAACGGTATGAGGATAGGAAGTGGAACGGCGGTCGCCGGGGTGGCGGCGCTGGCGGTGGCGGGGATTGCTTTCATGGCGGCGTTTGCGCCGGCCTGGTCCCACGGGCCGACCCGGCAGAAGGTCCGGGAATCCATCGAGATCAACGCTGCTCCGGCCAAGGTGTGGGCGGTGATCGGCAATTTCCAGGACATGAGCTGGCTTCCGCCCGTCACCAAGACCGAGGGCGAGAAGGGCAATGAGATCGGCGCGACGCGGAAGCTGACGCTGACGGGCGGCGCCACCGTCGACGAGGAGCTCTACAAGTTCGACGCGGCCGCGATGACCTATTCCTACCGGATCACCACCGTGGATGTGAAGGTGCTGCCGGTCACCAACTATTCCTCGACGCTGACGGTGACGCCGAGCGCCGACGGCAAGGGCGCGACGCTGGAGTGGGCCGGCGCTTTCTACCGCGGCTTTCCCAACAACGACCCGCCGCCGGAGTTGAGTGACGAGGCCGCCAAGACTGCGGTGAGCGGCCTCTACAAGGCCGGCCTCGAGGCGCTGAAGAAGAAGATCGAGAGCGGAAGCTGACCGTGCGGATGCTGGTCGTGCGTGCGCTGGTTCTGGCGGCGCTCGCCGCCAGCCTTGCGTGCCCTGGCTGCGCCTCCGCCGAGGAGGCGTTCGTCACCAACCAGCTCAGCGACGATCTGATGGTCGTGGACCTCGCGACCTCGCGCAGCGTTGCGACCATCCCGATCGGCGGCAAGCCGGCCGGCGTCGCCGTCAGCGCCGACGGGCGCTTTGCCTATGTGACGAGCCCGGATGCCAAGGCGGTGACGGTGGTGGACGCCGCCACGCGGCAGGTCGCTGGCCGCGTCGAGGTCGGCGGTGGACCGCTCGGTATTGCCGTCGCGCCCGACGGCAAGACGGTCTATGTCGCGGACTGGTACGCGGCGGCGGTGCGGGTGATCGATGCGGCCTCGCGCAGCGTCACCGCCAGCATCGCGGTCGGCGCCTCACCGTCGGGCCTGGCGGTGACGCCTGACGGCAGGCTGCTGCTCTCGGCGGACCGCGACGACGACAGCGTCTCCGTGGTCGACACCGCGACGCGCCAGCGCAAGGCGACCATCAAGGTCGGCACGCGTCCGTTCGGCGTCACCATCGATGCCGAGGGCAAGCGCGCCTACACCGCCAATGTCGGCTCCGACGACGTCTCCGTGATCGACCTCGCGGAGGCCCGCGAGATCGGCCGCGTGCCGGTGGGGGTGCGTCCCTATGCGGTTGCGCTGACGCTGGGCCGCGGCTTCGTCACCGACCAGTACGGCGGCACCGTCAGCGTGTTCGACCTGGCGAGCCTGAAGCCGGTCAAGCGCATCAATGTCGGCGAGTACCCCGAAGGTATTGCGGCGACCGCCGACGGCAAGCGCGTGATCGTCGCCTGCTGGGAGAGCAACACGCTCGATATCATCGATGCCACTGATCTGAAGGTGATCGGCGAGATCAAGACCGGCGACGGCCCGCGCGCGTTCGGGGTGTTCTTGAGAAGGACGGAGTAGGGGATGTCTCGTAGCCCGGATGAGCGAAGCGATATCCGGGACTTGCTTCAGGCGCGGACGGTCCCGGATGTCGCTTCGCTCATCCGGGCTACCGATTCTACGGACTCATTTCGGTCCAGCGAAGTCTCGCAGCTTCACGAAAAAGTCCCTCAGGATCGGATTGCGGTCCACATAGGTCACGTAGCGGATCGGATGCCGCCTGCGGTCGACGCTCCACGTCATCTGATCCGTGAGCACCGGAGCGGGGATGACGACGCTTGGTGCCCACACGGGATTGAGCAGCCAGCCGACCGGCGCCATGTCCCAGATCTCCTTGGCCCAGCCCATGTGGTCGGACGAATATTCCTTGAAGCGCATGGCGAGGAATGCGCCGATGCTGCCGTGGGGTTCGACGTATCGTTCGATCTCCGGCACCGTCGAGTGAAGACGCGAAGTGACGCCCATGCACGGGACGAGGACGAGCGGCACGCCGCTGTCGAGCAGCACCTGTGCGCCGCCGACGTCCTGCTTCAGATTGAACTCGACCGTGTGGGGCCATTCCAGCGCATGGCCGCCGAGCCAGACCACGACGATACGGTCGATGATGTCGGGCGCCCTCAGCAGCGCCGAGGCGACGTTGCTGATGGCGCCGATGGCAACGACGTAGAGCGGATTGTCCGGCGTGCCCGCGCGCGCCCGGGCGATGAGGTCGTCCACGGCGGGTGCCGTCCGCGCCGTCTTGCCGGGGCCGACATAGTCGGTGACGCCGCGGTGAACCAGGCCGTCCGGCGCGACATCCAGGCGATCCAGCAGGCGAAGGATTTCCTGATAGCTCAGCTCCATGCCGTGGCCGGGACTGTCCGCGCGCGCATTGAAGAACGGCGCGGCGTAGATCGCCTCGACATCGAAGCGGTCCTTCGACAGCAGCATCTGCACGAGCGCGAACTGATCGTCGATCTCGTTATAGGTGTCGGTGTCGAGCACGACCCGCAGCCGGCCGACCGGCGGCTCCAGGAGCTTGAGGCGGCTTGCATCCGTGAGTGTCATCGACGTCTCCCTGGGCCGTGCGTGGCGATTGCGGATCAGGCTCTCTGCGGAATCCGGCAGACCGCTTCGGCAATCTCCTCCATCCGCTCAAACGTGTGATCCGGCCCCAGCGCCCGCAGCGCCGCCGGCGCCGCATAACCCCAGCACACGGCACCGCAGGCAATGCCGACGGCGCGCGCCGCATCGATGTCGCGGACCTCGTCGCCGATCGCGATGACCTTGCCCGGCTCCACGCCGGCGCGGCGGACGACCCGGCGGAATTTCGCGGGCTTGCCGAACAGTGACGCAGAGCAATCGAAATGCGAAAACAGAGTCGCGGCCTCGCCGAGCTTCTCGCGCGCATTGGCTTCGCTGTCGGACGTCACCAGCGCGAGCTGCACGCCGTTCTCAGCCAGCGTCCGCAGCATCGTCTCGACGCCTGCAAACAGCGAGATCTCAGCTGTTGCCTCCGCCTTCAGCCGCCGCGCATGCCGCGCAATCGCCGGCAGCTTCCACAAGGGCACTTCGAGCCGGCTCAGGATCTCGCGGTTCGAGGCATGCCGCAGCGCCTCGATGTCCTCATCCGCCACGCGGCGAAAGCCGAAGCGGTCGGCGACATCGTTGATGGTGCGCAAGAACCACGGAAAACTGTCGGCGAGGGTGCCGTCGAGATCGAAAATGGCGAGGGAGTAGGGCATGGAGGAGACGGAAGTACCGGGCGGACCTGCGCATCGAGTCCAGCTGGCGACGCGCTGACAGATGCGATCGGAGATGCTATATTAAGGTCCAGAGGTGACAGATGTCGGAGCTACTGGCAAGGATTACGGTTGATCCCCAGCGTATGCATGGACGCCCATGCGTTCGCGACCTGCGCATCACGGTTGCCGACGTCCTGGGGCTGCTGTCAGCGGGACAGACGCGGGAGAGCATCCTCGAGGATTATCCATATCTGGAAGAGGCCGACATCGACGCGGTGCTCGCCTATGCTGCCCGTCAGGTCGACCACCCGATCATAGCGGCCAAATAGCTTGCCATACTTGATCGATGCTCAGCTTCCTCCGGCACTCGCGGAAGCCATGCGTCGTGCTGGATACGATGCGGTTCATGTGGCCGAGTTCGGGATGGCAAACGCGATCGATGGAGTGATCTGGAACGAAGCCATTTCTCGATCGGCCGTTCTCGTCACCAAGGATCGCGACTTTTCGCTTCTCCGCGTTGCAAAGGGTCAGGGACCGACCGTGCTATGGGTGCGCGTGGGCAATATCGAAAATCGCGTGCTGATCCGCCAGTTTCTAGGCGCCATGCCGCAAATTGTCGAAGCCGTCGCGCGGGGCGAAGCGGTCATAGAATTCGTCGGCAGCTAGCGGCGCTCACCGCAACTTGCGCACGTGAACGTTGATGTCGAGATCGATGTTCTTGATGCAGGTCTGTGTCGTCCGATGCGAACCACCCTCATGCCAGTCGCCGTCGCGCGCCCGGGCGCCGCTGACATTGGCGAGCTTCAGGCACCGCCATTGCGGCAGCGGTCCGCTGCTCTCGCCGGCAAATTGCCAGGCCAGCACAGCTTCTTCCCCGTTCTTGCTGGTGCCGATGATGTGCGGGCAGAGCTCGCGGTAGCGCCCCTCGTAGATGCAGGTGACGTGCTGCTCGGCGAGGATGGCTTTCCGGAAGAGAGCATAGGCTCGACTGGGCATCGCTCCCTCGGATCGATCATCCGACAGTGGCGTCTGGCTGACCGACCACGTGCCGCTGGAGTTCCTGGCGTAGCTTATATCCGGGATTTCCAGACGGTCTCCTCGGTCCAGCCGAGTTCGGCGAATTCGGCAGCCCGGAGCGGCGCTTCGCCTTCTGCGAAGAATTCATCGAGCTGCGGGGGCGCAACGGCCGTTTCGGACAGCATGGCATGCGCCTGCCCGCGATGATGGATCTGGTGCTGGAACAGATGCATGAGCAGCCGGTCGCAGCGCTCGGTCTGAACGCTCGTGTCGCGGTTGATCTTCACAACGTCATCGAACCGCGCGGGCGTCAGTGCATCGCAGATCGCAATCAGGCGCCTGTCCATCGCGGCTTGCGCAGGCTGCAGCGCGGTGAGGGCAGGAAAAGGCACCTCGTTCTTCCAGGCTGCCGGTCCGAGCCAGCCGCCTTCGAGTGCATCGATGTAGAAGAGGTCGATGATGTAGATGTGGTTCAGCGTACGCTGCAGGCTCGGGAAGAAACCGGTGCGGTGGGCTTCGAACTCTGCCTGGGACAGCGCGGCGCAGGCGGTGAGAAGCCGGTGATTGGCCCAGGCATTGTTGTGGGCGAAGGCGCGGTAGGTTTGGACGAGTCCAGCGGACATGTCGGTTCTCTCCCGGATCCTGCGTGGTTCGTCGGGCGAGGATGACGAAGCCTAGCCCGACTGTCCCACAAGAGGGGCAGTGGCGGATTACGCCTAGCTAATCCGCCCTACGCGACCTCGATCCAAAGTTTTCACTCCGCCGCTTCGCTCGTGCTCCGCCGCTTCGGCTTCCGCGCCTTCTTCAGCACCGGCTCCAGGAACTTGCCGGTGTAGCTCCGCGGCGCTTTCGCGATGTCCTCCGGCGGGCCCCAGGCGACGATCTCGCCGCCGCCGTCGCCGCCTTCGGGGCCGAGGTCGATGACCCAGTCGGCAGTCTTAATGACTTCGAGATTGTGCTCGATGACGACGACCGTGTTGCCCTGCGCGACCAGCTCGTGCAGCACCTCAAGCAGCTTCTTGACGTCATGGAAGTGCAGGCCGGTGGTGGGCTCGTCCAGGATATAGAGCGTGCGGCCGGTGGCGCGCTTGGACAGCTCCTTGGCCAGCTTGACGCGCTGGGCTTCGCCGCCGGAGAGCGTGGTGGCCTGCTGGCCGACATGGATGTAGTCGAGGCCGACGCGGTGCAGGGTCTGGAAGGTTTCGCGCACGCGCGGCACCGCCTTGAAGAACTCGGCGGCTTCCTCGACGGTCATGTCGAGCACGTCGGCGATGCTCTTGCCCTTGAACAGGACTTCCAGCGTCTCGCGGTTGTAGCGCTTGCCCTTGCAGACGTCGCAGGTGACGTAGACGTCGGGCAGGAAGTGCATCTCGATCTTGATGACGCCGTCGCCCTGGCAGGCCTCGCAGCGGCCGCCCTTGACGTTGAAGGAGAAGCGGCCGGGCTCGTAGCCGCGCGCTTTCGCTTCGGGCAGGCCGGCGAACCATTCGCGGATCGGCGTGAAGGCGCCGGTATAGGTCGCAGGATTCGAGCGCGGGGTGCGGCCGATCGGCGACTGGTCGATGTCGATGATCTTGTCGATGTGCTCGAGGCCCTCGATGCGGTCGTGCGGCGCGGCGCCCTCGCTGGCGCCGTTCAGCTTGCGGGCGATGGCGCGGTAGAGCGTGTCGATCAGGAGCGTCGACTTCCCGCCGCCGGAGACGCCGGTGACGCAGGTGAACAGTCCGAGCGGGATCTCGGCGGTGACGTTCTTGAGGTTATTGCCGCGCGCGTTGACCACCTTGATGGTGCGGCGGTGGTTCGGCGGACGCCGCTCCGGCACCTCGACCTCGAGCTCGCCGGTGAGATACTTGCCGGTGAGCGATTTCGGGTTGCGCATGATCTCGGCGGGCGTGCCCTCGGCGACGATGTTGCCGCCATGCATGCCGGCGCCGGGGCCGATGTCGAGCACGTAGTCGGCAAGCCGGATGGCATCCTCGTCATGCTCGACCACGACCACGGTGTTGCCGAGGTCGCGCAGCCGCTTCAGCGTATCGAGCAGGCGCGCATTGTCGCGCTGGTGCAGGCCGATCGAGGGCTCGTCCAGCACGTAGAGCACGCCCGTGAGCCCTGAGCCGATCTGCGAGGCCAGGCGGATGCGCTGGCTCTCGCCGCCGGACAGCGTGCCGGAGGAGCGGGAGAGGGTGAGGTAGTTGAGGCCGACGTCGAGCAGGAAGGTGAGGCGCTCGCGGATCTCCTTGAGAATGCGGCCGGCGATCTCGTTCTGCTGCTTGTTCAGCGCCTCCGGCACGGTCTCGAACCACTCGCCGGCCTTCTTGACAGACAGCTCCGAGATCTCGCCGATATGCTTAGCCCCGACCTTGACGCAGAGCGCCTCGGGCTTCAGGCGGAAGCCTCTACAGCCCTCGCACGGCACGTCGTGAAAATATTTCGCCAGCTCCTCGCGCGCCCACTCGCTCTCGGTCTCGCGGTAGCGGCGGTTGATGTTGGTGATGACGCCCTCGAACGGCTTCTTGGTGTCGTAGGAGCGCACGCCGTCCTGGTAGGAGAACTTGATCTCGTCCTCGCCGGAGCCGTAGAGGATCGCGTCCTTGGTCTTCTTGGCGAGATCCTTCCACTTGGTGTCGAGGGTGAACTTGTAGTGCTTGCCGAGCGCGGTCAGCGTCTGCTCGTAATAGGGCGAGGATGACTTGGCCCAGGGCGCGATCGCGCCCTTGCGCAAGGACAGCTCCTTGTCGGGGATGACGAGGTCCTCGTCGACATGCTGCTCGACGCCGAGGCCGCCGCAGGCGGGGCAGGCACCATAGGGGTTGTTGAACGAGAACAGGCGCGGCTCGATCTCGGGAATGGTGAAGCCGGACACCGGGCAGGCGAACTTTTCCGAGAACAGGATGCGCTCGGGGCCGCTCTTGTCGTGGATTTTTGCCGTCTTCTTTTTCTCTTCCGCTGGCGCGGCCGCCGGCGCGTCGGCGAACTCGATGACGGCAAGGCCCTCGGCGAGCTTCAGCGCGGTCTCAAAACTTTCGGCGAGGCGCTGGCCGATGTCGGCGCGCACCACGATGCGGTCGACCACGACGTCGATGTCGTGCGGGAATTTCTTGTCGAGCGTCGGGGCTTCCGCAAGCTCATGGAAGGTGCCGTCGATCTTGACGCGCTGAAAGCCCTTCTTGAGCCATTCGGCGAGCTCTTTCCGGTACTCGCCCTTGCGGCCGCGCACGACCGGGGCGAGCAGATAGAGGCGGGTGCCCTCGGGCAGCGCCAGCACGCGGTCGACCATCTGCGAGACGGTCTGGCTCTCGATCGGCAGGCCCGTGGCCGGCGAATAGGGCACGCCGACGCGCGCCCACAAGAGGCGCATGTAGTCGTAGATCTCGGTGACGGTGCCGACGGTCGAGCGCGGATTCTTCGAGGTCGTCTTCTGCTCGATCGAGATCGCCGGCGACAGGCCGTCGATCTGGTCGACGTCGGGCTTCTGCATCATCTCCAGGAACTGGCGCGCATAGGCCGACAGCGATTCGACGTAGCGGCGCTGGCCTTCGGCGTAGATGGTGTCGAAGGCGAGCGAGGATTTGCCGGAGCCGGAGAGGCCGGTGAACACCACCAGCTTGTCGCGGGGGATCTCGACGTCGATGTTCTTGAGGTTGTGCTCGCGCGCGCCGCGGATCGTAATTGCGCGCAGGCTGGAGCCCGCGTTCTGTTGTTGGCGCTTCGCCCTGATCACTTCATCCATCCGAGTTGCCCTCAAGGAAGCCCAAAGGTGCGCGATCGCGCCAACAAAAAAGGCGCGCTTTGCCCGGAACCGGGATCGGCGCCGCTGGGTATGGCAGCGAACGTAGGAAGAACGGAGACGGATTTCCAGAGGGAGTTGCGAATCGTCAACGGAATGTTGGCGCGCTGGCGGCATCTGGCAGCAGCGGGGACGGAACTGCTCTGGAACGTGCCGCCAAACAAAAAGGCCGGCGCGAGGCCGGCCTTTCGTAGCGGATGGAGCGGGGCTCAGTACCTCGCAACCACCGGGCCGCCGAAGGTGTAGTTCACGCGAACCGTGGCCATGTCCACGTCCTGCTTGATGCTATCGCTGCGGGTGTTCACGCCGAGGAAGGTGAAGGTGTCGGTGTGCTTGCCCATGAACAGGTGGTTGTACTCGACGCCGACCGACCAGTTCGGAGCGAAGCCGAACTCGATGCCGGTGCCGACGGTGCCGCCCCAGCGGGTCTCGTTGGCGGTGTCGAGCGTGACGCCGGCGAGAGTGCCGCTGAACTTGTTGTGGGTGACGGCCGCGCCGCCCTTCACGTACCAGAGCACGTTGTTCCAAGCATAGCCCACCTGACCGGTGAAGAGGCCAATGGCGTCGATCTTGGTGTTGTTCACCAGCGGGAAGAAAGCGGCCGGCGAGCTGGTGTTCGAGCCCTTCAGGTCAGCCCAATCGCCCTGGGCTTCGAGGCCGAACACCCAGCTGGCGGACTGCCAGCGATAGCCGATCTGGCCGCCGACGATGGCGCCGGTCGCATTGTGGCAACCTTCAGCCGTGACGGGGACAGCCACGCCGAGCACAGCGGTCGTATCCCAGCAATTGTGGCTGGAGCCGCCACCGGCGTTGGCGCCGATGTAGAATCCGCTCCAGTTGTAGATCGAGGCCACAGCCACCGGCGCCTTGGTGTAGGGGCGGGCCGCAAGATCGGCCGCCGAGGCCGGTGTCAACGAGGCCGGCGTCAACGCGCTGAGTACGAACAGACTGGCCGAAGCCAGCAAAATCTTCTTCATCTGATTCCCCAGTACCGTTTCTCTTTGTTGCCTTCCGCAAGGAAGAGCAGCGGAGCCTATGACCCAACTGATGTCATTGCTTTACACCATTGAAGCCCAAGGTTGTGTTACCGGAGAGCCACATCTCGCCGAAAACGCTGGTGGCGGGCTGGCATATATTGCTACGCGTGAAGACAACAAAAAGGCCGGCACGAGGCCGGCCTTTCGTAACGCGGGTAGCGTCGGAGATGAAGCTTAGTACTTCGCGACGATCGGGCCGTTGAAGTGGTAGTTCACGCCGACCTGCACGGTGTGGAAGTTGAGCGTGCCGGTGGGCAGGGCGCCCGAGAAGTAGGTCTCGCCGCCGAGGCTGCGATAGAGGTACTCGCCCTTGACCGACCAGTTCGGAGCGAAGAACGCTTCGACGCCCGCGCCGACGGTCCAGCCGGAGTGCCACTTGCTGTCCGACACGGACACGCCGAGTGCAGAGAGGGTGATCTTGTTGTCGATCCAGGCGTAACCGCCTGTGCCGTAGAACAGGACGTTGTTGACGGCGTAGCCGATACGGCCGCGCACGGTGCCCATCGCGTCGGTCTTCGAGCTGGCGGTCGCGGTCGCAACGCCGAAGCCGGGGACGACAGTGGCGCCGGTCACGGAAGCGCTGACGTCAGCCCAGGAGCCATCAGCTTCAACGCCGAACACGACGTTGCCGGTCTGCCAGTTGTAGCCGGCGGTGCCACCGACGAAGCCACCCTTCATCTTCGGGTCGCCCGAGGAGTCTTCCCAGGCGCCGCCACCGACGATACCGAGGTAGAAGCCGGTCCAGTTGTAGACCGAGGCCACAGCCACCGGAGCCTTGGTGTACGGGCGGGCCGCGAGATCAGCCGCCGACGCAGGGGCAGCCAGAGCGAACAAACAGGCCGAAGCCAACAAAACCTTCTTCATTTTTAACCTAAATCCCAGTCCCAGTTTCTGTTGTTGCCTTCCGTGAACGGAAGGGCATCGGACGCTGTGGTCCAACTGGCGTCGTGCTTACACCAGCGAAGCCGCAAGTTGTGTACCCGAAAAGCCACAACAGTCACAAAACGTCATAATCAGTGACGGACCGTCCCTTCGCTCGCACGCAGCAAAAAGGCCGGCGCGAGGCCGGCCTTTCGTCAGAAGAGACTATGCTTGCGATCAGTACCTGGCGATCGCCGGGCCGCCCCAACGGTAGTTCAAGCGGATGAGGGCGAGATCGACGTCCTGACTGATGCGTTCGGTCTGAACGAAGGCTCCGCCAAAGGTGAAGTCGACGTTTCGGGTGCCGAGGAAGATGTGATCGTACTCGAAGCCCACCGACCAGTTCGGGGCGAAGCCAAATTCGACTCCCGCGCCGACCGTTCCGCCCCAGCGTGTTCCGTTGGCCGAACCGAAGGTCGTGCCAGCACCCACAAAGCCCGGCGCGACGATGAGGTCGTATCTGTCGTCCACTACGGCGCCGCCGCCCTTTACGTAGACCAAAACGTTATTCCAGGCATAACCGACCTGACCGGTAATCAAGCCGAAGGCTTCGACCCGCGTACGGTTCTGCTGACCTGGCGCGGTCGGGCTGATGTTGCTTCCACTGAAGTCAGCCCAGTTGCCTTGGCCTTCCACACCAAACACCCAATTGGCCGACTGCCAGCGATAGCCGACCTGACCACCGACTGTGCCGCCCGTTGCGTTATGGCAGCCGTCATCGATCAGCGTACCGGTGACCGGCGTCACGAAGTCCCAGCAATTGCGGCTTGAGCCCCAGCCCCCGTTGATGCCGATGTAGAAGCCGCTCCAGTCGTAGATGGTCGCGACCATCGGGGGCGGAGCCTTGGTGTAGGGACGCGCCGCCATATCCGCCGCGCTTGCGGGAGCCGACAGGCCCAGCGCCACAGCACCGAATGTACCAATCAAAATCTTATTCATTGCAGTCTCCCCAGGTAAGGTCCGCTTCTTGAGGTCCCCGAAGCGGCCAATCAGGCGCGACGCCCATATGAACTTAATTCCGAGGCAACCGTAGCCTAAGCGGGAGGCAGAGTCCGTCTCCGAAATGCAACAGTCGCAGGGCAAGTGCGAGCATGTAACTTGATGAATGTTAAGCACTTTTCCATGATTAGGGGAACCTGAAAAGGTTCCATCCGGTGCGCACCAATTGGGCGGCATGCAGGCGCCGCCCGAGGCGGATATTCGGCGTCCGTCCAGAAAGAACAAATCTGGAACATGCCGACAGGCGATGCTATATGTGGGGATAACCCGAGGGCTGGTGGGCTGATCGGTCCGCGCAAGCGTATAGGGTCGCCTCAATCAGGTTGCACAGGACCGCGGGGCGCGCGGCCTTATGAATTCAGCCTAACGAAATTCAGCCTAACGAAATTCAGTGGCATTTGGAGTGGAGAGCGGCGATGGCGGGAAGCGTCAACAAGGTCATTCTGGTTGGAAATCTCGGCAAGGATCCTGAAATCCGCCGCACCCAGGACGGGCGGCCGATCGCGAATCTCAGCATCGCGACCTCGGAGACCTGGCGCGACAAGAACAGCGGCGAGCGCAAGGAAAAGACCGAGTGGCATCGCGTCGTGATCTTCAATGAGGGGCTCTGCAAGGTCGCCGAGCAGTATCTGAAGAAGGGCGCGAAGGTTTACATCGAGGGCGCGCTCCAGACCCGCAAATGGACCGACCAGAGCGGCGTCGAGAAATACTCGACCGAGGTCGTGCTCCAGGGCTTCAACTCGACGCTGACGATGCTTGATGGCCGCGGTGGTGGCGGCGGAGGCGGCAGCTTCGGCGACGAGCCGGGCGGCGATTTCGGCTCCTCCGGTCCCGTCAGCAGCGCGCCGCGCCGTCCTGTTGCCGCCGGCGGCGGCCGCAACAGCGACATGGACGACGACATCCCGTTCTGAGGCGGGCGGGGGCGTTTTCTCCCCGATGTCGCCTTGCTCGTGTGAAGCGACAGGATTTCTTACCAATTGACCGGTAAAGCTCGGTTTTCCGAGCTTGCCTCATGTGTTGCCTCAAGTCTTTGACGGGCTGCAATGTGAATGGTATTAACTTCATGTTAATCTTATTCACATTGGTCGCCGCTTGACCCGAGGGAGCCCGCATGAGTCTCGCGCCGCTGCTTGAGGCCGCTCCCGCGATCCCGCTGCATGCCTTTGCCGCAATGGCCGCCTTCATGCTCGGCCTCGTCCAGTTCGCCGCTCCCAAGGGCACACTGCCGCACCGGACAATCGGCTGGATCTGGATCGTCCTGATGGTGGCCGTTGCCGCCTCGTCATTCTGGATCCACGAGATCCGCCTGGTCGGGCCGTTCAGCCCGATCCATCTGTTGTCGATTTTCACCCTGCTGGTTCTGCCGCTCGCGGTGTGGCGGGCGCGCACGCATCGTGTCGCCGACCACCGGCGGATGATGATCTTCATCTTCGCCGGTGCGCTGGTGGTGGCGGGCCTGTTTACGCTGGTGCCCGGCCGCATCATGCACCGGGTGATTTTCGGGGCGTGAGAGCCGGTTCCGCACCGCTCGTTCCGGCCCCGTCCGGGGCAGTGCCGGGAAGGGCGTAAGCCTCTGGAAAAACAGTCGGAAAAAGCGCTTCCCTAGAGCCCGGCAAGGGTGGTTATCAGGGGTGTGATGCGCTATATGATTCCCAGACAAAAACTCACCGGATTCCCCATTGGCTGACGACGACAACAAGCCCGGCGACCAGCCGGCGCATCCCTCGGACATTCGCCCCGTTTCCATCTACGAGGAGATGAAGAAGTCCTATCTCGATTACGCGATGAGCGTGATCGTGGCGCGTGCGCTGCCCGATGCGCGCGACGGGCTGAAGCCGGTGCACCGCCGCATCCTGTTCGCGATGAACAATCGCGGCGACACCCCGGATAAGAAGCACAAGAAGTCCGCCGGTGCCGTCGGCGAGGTCATGGGTAAGTATCACCCGCATGGCGACCAGGCGATCTACGACGCCTTGGTGCGCATGGCGCAGGACTTTTCGATGCGCGCGCCGCTGATCGACGGGCAGGGCAATTTCGGCTCGGTCGACGGCGATCCGCCGGCGGCGATGCGCTACACCGAATCCCGCCTGACCAAGATCGCGCTGAAGCTGCTCGAGGACATCGACGACGACACCGTCGATTTCCAGGACAATTACGACGGCTCCGAGCGGGAGCCGGTGGTTCTGCCCGCGCGGTTCCCGAACCTGCTCGTCAACGGCGCCGGCGGCATCGCGGTCGGCATGGCCACCAACATCCCGCCGCACAATCTCGGCGAGGTGATCGACGCCTGCGTCGCGCTGATCGACAATCCGTCGCTGACCATCGACGAGCTCAACAACATCATCCCGGGCCCGGATTTCCCGACCGGCGGCATCATCCTCGGACGCCAGGGCATCCGCAGCGCCTACCATCTCGGCCGCGGCTCGATCGTGATGCGCGGCAAGGTCACCTTCGAGACGATCCGGAAAGAACGCGAGGCGATCGTCATCACCGAGATCCCGTATCAGGTGAACAAGGCGACGATGGTCGAGCGCATCGCCGAGCTCTACAAGGAAAAGAAGATCGAGGGCATCTCCGACCTGCGCGACGAGTCCGACCGCGACGGCTATCGCGTCGTCGTCGAGCTGAAGCGCGATGCCGTGCCCGACGTCGTGCTGAACCAGCTCTACAAGTTCACGCCGCTGCAGACGAGCTTCGGCGTCAACGCCGTCGCGCTCGATTCCGGCCGTCCGCAGACGATGAACCTGAAGGACATGCTGACGATCTTCGTCGGCTTCCGCGAGCAGGTCGTCACCCGCCGGACCAAATACAAGCTGCGCAAGGCGCGCGAGCGCGCGCATGAGCAGGTCGGCCTCGCCATCGCGGTCGCCAACATCGACGAGATCATTCGCGTGATCCGGACCTCGCCGACGCCGGCTGCGGCGCGCGAGACCCTGATGACGCGCGACTGGCCCGCCCGCGACGTCGAGGACATCATCACGCTGATCGACGATCCGCGTCACCGCATCAATGCGGACGGGACGATCCGCCTGTCGCTGGAACAGGCGAGGGCGATCCTGGAGCTGCGCCTGGCGCGCCTCACCGCGCTCGGCCGAGACGAGATCGGCGACGAGCTCTCCAAGCTCGCCGGCGAGATCAGCGACTATCTCGAGATCCTGCGCTCGCGCGCGCGCATCCTCGACATCATCAAGACCGAGCTCGCCGAGGTGAAGGCGGAGTTCGCCACGCCCCGCCGCACCGTCATCATGGAGCAGGAAGGCGAGGTCGAGGACGAGGACCTGATCCAGCGCGAGGACATGGTCGTCACCGTCTCGCACGCCGGCTACGTCAAGCGCGTGCCGCTGTCGGCCTACCGGGCCCAGCGCCGCGGCGGCAAGGGCCGCTCCGGCATGCAGACTCGCGACGAGGATTTCGTCAGCCGCCTGTTCGTGGCCTCCACGCACACGCCGGTGCTGTTCTTCTCCTCGCGCGGCCAGGTGTACAAGGAAAAGGTCTGGCGGCTGCCGATGGCCGCGCCGAACGCGCGCGGCAAGGCCATGATCAACATCCTGCCGCTGGAGCAGGGCGAGCGCATCACCACCATCATGCCGCTGCCGGAGGATGAATCGACCTGGGGCCAGCTCGACGTGATGTTCGCCACCACGGGCGGCAACGTTCGCCGCAACAAGCTGTCCGACTTCGTCGACGTCCGCCGCTCCGGCATCATCGCCATGAAGCTCGACGACAACGAGGCGATCGTCGACGTGCAGATCTGCACCGAGCGCGACGACGTGCTGCTGACGGCCGCGGGCGGCCAGTGCATCCGCTTCCCCGTCACCGACGTGCGCGTGTTCACCGGGCGCACCTCGATGGGCGTGCGCGGCATCGCGCTCGGCGAGGGCGACAAGGTGATCTCGCTGGCGATCCTGCGCCACGTCGAGACCACCTCGGACGAGCGCTCGGCCTATTTGAAGATGCGCCGCGCGGTCGCAGGCGAAGCCGCCTCGGAAGAGGCTGCGGTGGATGCCGAGGCCGAGGAGACGTCAGGCAGCTTCCAGCTCCCGCAGGAGCGCTATGTCGAGATGTCGGCGGCCGAGCAGGTCGTGCTGACCGTCTCCGTCAACGGCTATGGCAAGCGGACCTCGTCCTACGAGTACCGCACCACCGGCCGTGGCGGCAAAGGCATCGTCGCCATGAGCGTCAACAACCGCAACGGCAACCTCGTGGCATCCTTCCCCGTGGAGGAGGCCGATCAGATCATGCTGGTCACCGACAAGGGCCAGCTGATCCGCTGCCCCGTCGAAGGCATCCGCATCGCCGGCCGCTCGACGCAAGGCGTGATCGTGTTCGATACCGCCGAGGACGAGCATGTGGTGTCGGTCGAGCACATCACCGAAGAGGCGGAGAACGGGAACGGCGAGAACGGCAACGGGGCGTAACGCCCCGTTCTATGCGGCGTTTGCAAGCTCTCTCGTCAAATCGGCAAGCGCCTCGTGCTTGCCGATCTGCGCCATCCAGCACCATAGCTCCAGCGTGCAATACACGCGGTAGAGCGCGAGCGTTTCCTGCCAGTTGGCGCGCTCGATCCTGCCATAGCCGGCGAGCAGCCCGTCGCGCTTCGGCGCATCCTTCGCCGTGAAATAATAGATCGCCTTCGCGATATCCATCAGTGGATCGCCGGATGTCGCATTCTCGAAATCGACGATGCCCGTCAGATGCGGTTCGCCCTCCGGCGTCACCAGCACGTTGCCGGCATGGAAATCGTAGTGGCACAGGCGAGGGGTGACGGCTGCCTCGAACAGATGCTGCCGTGCCGCAACGCTGCCCCGCAGGCGCGCGGCCAGCGTGGGATCACCGCCCCGCGTGCAGAACTCCGTCAGCTTCCTCTCGAACTGCGCGGACACGTAGGCGTGGTTGCTCGGATGCGCCGTCCAGACCCCGTCGGGGCCGATATAGCCAAAGCTGTCGAGGGCGACGTCGTTGATCCGGCGCAGCGCCGCGCCCATCTCGGCGTAGATTTCGAACAGCTGTGCGTCTGTCAGCACCGCCTCTCGCCGGCCGAGCACCGTGCCGTCGAGCTTGGTCATCAGGACGTAGTTGAGGTCGATCACCGATCGCGTGTTGTCGGCGAACAGTACGCTGGGAACGGTTATGTCAAGGTCACGGAGAAGCCCAAGAACGTAGACTTCCTTTGCCATCTTCCACTGCAGCGATGCAGGGTAGGCCTTGAGGATGCAGGCTGGCGAATCCGCCAACACGATCTCCATGACGGTACCGATCTCCCCGCCATGCAGCTCAGCGACATCCAGCACCAACGCCCGCGGAGACGTCCGACGGATGATCGTCTGCACCTCATCGACCGAGATTGTCAGCCGAGGCTTCAGCTGCAGAGGCGGATTGTTGGACATTTCGCACTTGCCTCATGCAGCCCGGTGAGCCGCGCTAAATCTCCAGCTCCGTGCCGAACTCCACGACCTGTTTGGTCGGCACGCCGAAGAACGCGGCGGAGCGTTCGGCGTTGCGCTGCAGGAAGGCGAATACGCCTTCGCGCCAGACCCACATGCCCGGGACGTCCTCGCGCGGGATGATGGTCTCGCGGCCGACATAATAGGTGATGTCGGAGAGGTCGATGCCGGGCAGCTTGCCCTGGCGGCACGCGAGCGCCAGTCCCTCATAGATCGTCGGATTCTGCATGAAGCCGTAATGCAGGATCACGCGGGTGATGCCGGGGATGATGTCGATCACCTCGGCGCGCTCCTCGTCGGTGATATGCGGCGATTCCTCGATCAGCACCGTGACGAGGACGATGCGTTCGTGCAGGACGTGGTTGTGCTTGACGAACTGGGTCAGCGCCAGCGGCACGCCCTTTGGTGCTGACGCCAGGAACACGGCCGTGCCGGGCAGTCTCGCTCTGCATTTGTTCACCGCAGTCTCGATCAGGTCCTCCTCGGGCTGGCGCAGGTGGCCGCGCGCGGCCTCGACCAGCTTCACGCCGGCGCGCCAGGTCAGCATCAGGAAGGCGACGAGGCCGGCGAGCAGCAGCGGAAACCAGCCGCCCTCGAACAGCTTGATCGAATTGGCGGAGAAGAAGATCACGTCGATGACGAAGAACGCGCCGTTCACGGCGACCACGAGCCAGGGCGAAAAGCCCCACTGGATCGCGACGAGTGCGGCCAGCAGCGTGGTGATGGCCATCAGCAGCGACACCGCGATGCCATAGGCGCCGGCGAGGGCGTCCGAGGAGCCGAAGCTCAGCACCGCGCCAAGCGTTGCAGCCGCGAGCAGCCAGTTCACCAGCGGCACGTAGATCTGGCCGATCGCGTGGCTGGTGGTGTGGCGGATCTGCATGCGCGGCAGGAAACCGAGCTGGATCGATTGCTGGGTCAGCGAGAACACGCCGGAGATGATCGCCTGCGAGGCGATCACGGTCGCGACCGCCGAGAAGGCGACCAGCGCATAGTGCAGGGCATCCGGGCAGAGCTGGAAGAACGGGTTCTCGATCATCGAGGGATCGGTGATCAGCAGCGCGGCCTGGCCGAAATAGTTCAGCACCAAAGCGGGCAGGCAGATTGCGAACCAGGCGAGCCGGATCGGCAGGCGGCCGAAATGCCCCATATCGGCATACATGGCTTCGCCGCCGGTCACCGCGAGGAACGCGGCGCCAAGAATTCCGAACGAAATGTGGAAGTCCTGGTGGATCAGGAAGTTGAAGGCATAGAACGGGCTGAGCGCCGCCAGCACCGCCGGCGCCTTGACGATGCCGTGGATGCCGAGCGCGGCCAGCACGACGAACCAAGCCAGCATCACCGGGCCGAAGATGCGGCCGATGAAGCCGGTGCCCTGCTTCTGCATCATGAACAGACCGATCAGGATGGCGACGGTGACGGGCACCACCACTGGCGCGAGCGAGGGCGCGTCGACCTTGAGGCCTTCGATGGCGCTCAGCACGGAGATCGCCGGCGTGATCGCGCCGTCGCCATAGAGCAGGGCGGCACCGACGAGGCCGACCACCAGCAGATGCGCCCGCCAGGTGCCTGGTTGCGCGTTGCGCGCATGGAGCAGGGCCAGCAGGGCGACGATGCCGCCTTCGCCGCGGTTATCCGCGCGCAGGATCAGCAGCGCATATTTCAGCGAGATGATCAGCAGCAGGGCCCAGAGGATCAGCGAGGCAACCCCCAGGACAGCGTCGTGACTTAGCGTGCCGCCATGGGCAGCTGCCTTGGCGGCTTCCTTGAGGGCGTAGAGCGGGCTGGTGCCGATATCGCCATAGACGACCCCGAGGGCGCCCATGGTCATGGCAAGCGGCAGTGGATCGGGATGGTGGCTGGAAGCGACTGCGGGCGTACTGGACAATGGCGACCCCCCGATGGGATCGCGCCCGGCGGGCCATTCCGACGAGCGCGATCATCACGCAGTCTGCGACGAGACGTCGCAAATATCCATGGGGTTTATCTTGGGGTTTATCTTGAGGGGCTTTCCTGACGCGAAGCTGACGGGGCCAACTACGGCGTGCGGTCGGCGGTCACGAGGCGGGCCTGGCGGACATCAGACTTGCTACCGGCGCGGCGCAGGCAGGACGCCTCGAAATTCGGCCAGGCCTGCTGCGAGCAGTCACGCCCGATGGTGCGGATATCGAGCCGGTCGCTCTTGGCGAGCGGCTGCGGCACGCTGGCTTCGACGGTCGGGGCAAAGCCGGGCAGGAGGGTGAGGGCTGCGGCAACACACGCAGAGAGTGCGATCGCTGAAAGCGCCTTGATCATTGACAGTCCCCTGTGATGCGGCCGCCTACGCCCAGTACGCGGCCCGTCGTTCGTTGGCCGGATTAGTAACCATGGCCAGTTTCCGGACGTCTTCGCGGACGCCGGAAATGGTTTCGTTCGCGCTCTGCTTTGTTTCGTCGCCGGCCCCAGGACGAAACAATCCGGCCGTTGCCGACACCTCCGGCGGGCATTTTCCGGCCAACGGGCAGGAAACGGACAAGGAACCTGCCCGGCTTGCCGGGCCGGGCCGGGCGCGGTAGGAGGGGGCCATGCCGCGCATCGCCTTCTATCCGGGTTCCTTCGACCCCATCACCAACGGCCATCTGGACGTGGTCCGGCATGCCGTTCCCCTGTGCGACCGCCTGGTGGTCGCGATCGGCGTCCATCCCGGCAAGAAGCCGCTGTTCTCGACCGAGGAGCGCCTGCAGATGCTCGAGGACGTCTGCGGTCCGATCGCGGCCCAGGCCGGCTGCGTGCTCGAAGCCGTGACGTTTGACGATCTGTCGGTGACCGCGGCGCGCAAGCACGGCGCGACCATCATGATTCGGGGCCTGCGCGACGGCACCGACCTCGACTACGAGATGCAGCTTGCCGGCATGAACGAGGCCATGGCGCCGGAGGTGCACACGGTCTTCCTGCCGGCCTCTCCCATGGTCCGCCCGATCACCGCCACTTTGGTGCGCCAGATCGCAGGGATGGGCGGAGATGTCTCCACCTTCGTGCCGCCGCTCGTTGCCACCCTGCTCAAGGCCAAATTCGCCGGATAACGGCGCGCTCTCTCATCTCACCAGATCCGGAGTTTTCATGATCCGTCGTCTCGCAATTCTTGCCACGATCTTGGCCGCGCTCGTCAGCGCGGTCCCGGCGGTGGCGCAGCAGCTTCCGGCAAACCTCGACAAGGCCAACGCCCTGGTCATCGACACGACCAAGGGCCGCATCGTCATCAAGCTCAGGACCGATCTGGCGCCGCAGCACGCCGAGCGCCTCAAGCAGCTGGCGCGCGAGGGCTATTACAACAACGTGCCGTTCCACCGCGTCATGGACGGCTTCATGGCGCAGACCGGCGACGGCGAGAAATTCAACGGCACCGGCGGCTCGAAATATCCGAACCTGAAGCAGGAATTCTCCAAGGTGCATTTTGCCCGCGGCATCGTCGGCATGGCCCGGCGCGGCGACAGCGTCGACACCGCCAACTCGCAGTTCTTCATCATGTTCGCGGATGGCGGCAGCCTCGATGGCCAGTACACCGTGATCGGCGAGGTCGTGCAGGGCATGGACGTCGTCGACAAGCTGAAGAAGGCGCCTCCCGGATCAAGCAGCGGCACCGTCACCGATCCCGACAAGATGGTGAAGGTGCAGGTCGCTTCCGACATCAAGTAGGAAAAACGCGATGGCGCGCTGCGGCAACAGGCTTTTGCTCGCCGCCGCGGTGCTACTGCTCGGCGTCTCCGGCGCGAAGGCCGAGGACGCGCAGGTCAACACCATCCAGGACGTCTTCCGGCATCTGCACACCTGCTGGAAGCCGCCGCCGCCCGCCAAGGCTCGCCCACTCGACATCACCGTCGTCGTGAGCTTTAACCGGGCCGGAAACATTCTGGGCCATCCGAGGATTACCTATGAATCCGCGGAGGCCTCCGACAATGACCGGCTGCAATACCGGATCGCGGTGATGGAGGCGTTGCAACGCTGCACGCCGATGCCATTTACCGAAACGATGGCCGGCGCTGCTGCGGGACGTCCATTCGCGATCCAGTTCCGTAACCGGAAGACTTCACCCCCAACGCAAGAGAGACGAGTATGAGCGTCACCGAAAACACCCTGATCCTCGAGACCACGCAGGGCCCCGTCACCATCGAGATGCGGCCCGACCTCGCGCCCGGCCATGTCGCGCGCATCAAGGAACTGGTCCGCGAGGGCTTCTACGACGGCATCGTGTTCCACCGCGTGATCGAGGGCTTCATGGCCCAGACCGGCTGCCCGCACGGCACCGGCACCGGCGGCTCCGGCAAGAAGCTGAAGGCCGAGTTCAACAAGGAGCCGCATGTGCGCGGCACCGCCTCGATGGCGCGCGCCGCGAGCCCCGATTCCGGCGACAGCCAGTTCTTCATCTGCTTCGACGACGCCCGTTTCCTCGACAACCAGTACACGGTGTGGGGCAAGGTCACCGAGGGCATGGAGAACGTCGACAAGATCAAACGCGGCGAGCCGGTGCAGAACCCCGACAAGATCGTCAAGGCGCGGATGGCCGCGGACAAGGAATAGTCACCCGTCATTCCGGGGCGCGCCTTGGCGCGAACCCGGAATCTCGCGCCACAATCTCGAGATTCCGGATCGCCGCGCTTGAGCCGCGGCGTCCGGAATGACGGTGCTAGTGAGACATGCGCACCGATCTCTTCGATTTCGACCTGCCCGCCGAGCGCATCGCCTTGCGCCCGGCGAGCCCGCGCGACTCCGCGAAGATGCTGGTCGTCGAGAACGGCGCACTTCGCGACCAGGTCATTGCCGACCTGCCGCAATGGCTGAGGCCCGGCGACCAGCTCGTCGTCAACGACACCAAGGTGATCGCGGCGCAACTGAAAGGCCGCCGCATCGGCCGCGAGACCGAGCCGAAGATCGAGGCGACGCTGATCAAGCGCCTCGACGGCTCGCGCTGGCAGGCGCTGGTCAAGCCCGCCAAGAAGCTCGTTGCCGGCGACCGCATCCGTTTCGGCAATGAAGGCAAGGTCTGCCTGCTCGGCCATCTCGACGCCGAGGTCGAGGCCAAGGGCGTTGAGGGCGAGGTGACGCTTGGCTTCTCGTTCCACGGCCCGGCACTCGACCAGGCCATCGCCGATCTTGGCAGCCCGCCGCTGCCGCCCTACATCGCCTCCAAGCGCACGCCCGACGACCAGGATTTTGCGGACTACCAGACGATGTTCGCGGCGAACGAAGGCGCGGTCGCGGCTCCCACCGCGGGCCTGCATTTCACGCCCAAGCTGGAGCAGGCGCTACGCGCGCGCGACGTCGGCATCGTCAGGGTCACGCTGCATGTCGGGGCAGGGACCTTCCTGCCGGTCAAGGCCGACGACACCGAAGGCCACAAGATGCATGCCGAGTGGGGCACGATCTCGGCCGAGGTGGCCGAGCGGCTCAACTCCGCGCGGAAGAATGGCGGCCGCACTGTCGCGGTCGGCACGACGTCATTGCGTCTGCTCGAAAGTGCGGCGAGCGAAGACGGCACGATCCAGCCGTTTGCGGCTGAGACCGCGATCTTCATCACCCCCGGCTATCGCTTCCGTGCCGTCGATATCCTGATGACGAATTTCCACCTGCCGAAGTCGACGCTGTTCATGCTGGTGTCGGCGTTTTCGGGACTCGAGACGATGAAGCAGGCCTATGCGCACGCGATCGCGAGCGGCTACCGGTTCTATTCGTATGGCGATGCGTGCCTGCTGTTCCGGGCACGGGAGTGACCCGGCGGCCCCTTCGTGTTATGCTGTTGACGTCATTTGCGTAGATCGAGGCGGTCATGAACATCCGTTCCGCGAAAGTCGACGAGCTTGCCCAGCGCCTCGCCCGCCTGACGGGGGAAGATATCGAGACGGCGCTGGAGCGTGCCATCGAGGAGCGCTTGTCTCGTGTCGGCTCGCCGGTTGCCGATAGAAGGGCCGCCCTGACGTCGTTCTTTGAGCGGACCGCTAGCCTGCCCGTTCTGGATACCCGGTCTGCTGACGAAATTATCGGCTACGACCGTTTTGGGCCGTCGTCCTGATGGTACTGGATACGTCTGCGATCATCGCGACCGTAACCAACGAGCTGGATGCGCAACGCTATCGGACAGCCATGCTAGATGCTGACAGTCTGTCGATGTCGGCAGTAGCGGTCCTGGAAGCCAAGATCGTTCTCTCTGCTCGCTTCGGGGCGACGGCTGTGGCGTTTTTCGACGAATTGCTGGAGACCGCCGGGATTGTCGTCGTGCCCTTCGACGCCGACATGGCCAATTTCAGCGGTTTGGCAAGGGCGGGGGACATCCGGCACAACTCAACATCGTCGATTGTGCGGTCTACGCTCTCGCCAAAATGCGTTCGCAACCGCTCCTCTTCAAAGGAATCGATTTTGCCAAGACGGATATCGTCGCGGCGTTGGTCTGACCGCGCGGTTAGCCGTCGTAGGGCGAGCACAGCGAAATGTGCCCGCCATTTTCTTGAATGTGTGGCAGGAGCGGTGGGCACGGCGCTTGCGCGCCTTTGCCCACCCTACGGCACCTTCTGTTACGCCATCACCCGCTGCGGCAAGAGCTCCGCGATCTGCACCGCATTCAGCGCCGCGCCCTTGAGCAGCTGATCCGCCGCCACGAACATCGAGATCGAATGCCCGGAGGGATCGCTGAGGTCCTTGCGGATGCGGCCGACCAGGACGTCGTCCTGGCCCGAGGCGTCGATCGGCATCGGGAAGTAGTTCTTCACGCGGTCGTCGACGACCTTCACGCCGGGGGCCTGCGCCATGATGGCGCGGACCTGGTCCTCGGTGATGGGCTTCTCGCATTCGAAGGTGATGGCCTCGCAATGGGCGCGCAGCACCGGCACGCGCACGCAGGTGACGCCGACCGCGATGCTCTCGTCCTCGAAGATCTTGCGGGTCTCCTTGATGACCTTGGTCTCTTCGTCGTTGTAGCCGGTCTCGGGGTCGACCGCGGTGTTGTGGTTGAAGAGATTGAAGGCGTAGGGGTGCGGCATCACCTTGGGCGTATAGACCTGCCCGTTGAGATTGGCGCGGGTGGATTCGACGAGCTCCTCCATCGCGGCTGCCCCGGCGCCGGACGCGGCCTGGTAGGTCGAGATGATGACGCGCTTGATGCGGTTCTTCTGGTGGATCGGCCACAGCGGCACCAGCGCGGTGATCGCGGCGCAGTTCGGGTTGGCGATGATGCCCTTGTGGTCGCGGATGCGGTTCGCGTTGATCTCGGGGATCACCAGCGGCACGTTGGGATCCATGCGGAAGGCGGAGGAGTTGTCGACCACCACGGCGCCCGACTTGACCGCGATCGGCGCATACTTCTTCGAGATGCTGCCGCCGGCGGAGAACAGGGCGATGTCGACGCCCTCGAAGGCGCGCTCGGTCAGTTCCTCGATGACGACGTTCTGGCCGCGGAACGACACCGTCTTGCCGGCGGAGCGGGCGCTCGCCAGCGCCTTGAGCTTGCCGACGCGGAAGCCACGCTTGTCCATGGTGGCGATGAATTCGGCGCCCACCGCACCGGTGACGCCGACAATCGCGACGACGGGATCGTTACTCACATTCTCCTCCATTGAGTTTTAGACAACAAAAAAGCCCCGGACCATCGAGGGCGGGGCTTCGGTAGAGCTGATGCGTTTAAGTCGACGACCTACGCGCGCACGCCTCCCCGGGCCCCTGGGGCCGTGGTGGTTTTGGTCGTGCGTTTGGTGGTCGTGAACATGGCGGCGACTTATGCGGGAGAGTTTTGCGCCCGTCAATGGCTTTTCGCCCCCCGGTTGGGGCCGGGGGACAAGCCATCGCTATTTGGCGCGGGCGCCCGGCGGCTCCAGGATGACCTCCTTGAGGTCGTCGCCGCTGATCACGACGATCGCGAAACTGAGCCGGCCGCGCTCGCGCACGAGGCCACCGCTGATGGCCTTGCCCGAGGCTGCGCGCTCGGCGACGCGTACGGCGTCGGCAAGGCGGTGCCTGATCGCGCCGAGCGCTGCGAGATTGCTGCGATCGTCGTTGTCGAGCTCGGCGAGGGGGAGGGCGGCCTCGCCGCCGACGAGCTCGCCGGTCGCCGCATTGATGGTATGGCGCCAGATCCGGTCGTTGTGCAGGGTCTTCACCCGGTAGACCGGCACGCCCGAGCCGCCGTCGAAACTCACGTCGGCGGTGGTGGCGCCGGCATGGCGGGCTTCCGCAATCGCCATGGCCTGGCTGATCGTGATCGAGGAACTGCGGAATCGTTCGATCTCGCGGCTGACCGCCTGGCGGTCCGCTTCAGCATCACCATCTGTGTCGCTGTGAAGCGCGGTCGGCGTGCCCGTGGTCACGATTGCCTGTGCCGGCGCGGCGATGAGCAGCGCGGGCAAGGCGATCGCAAGCAGTTGCGAGGTCCATCGTTTGGCTGTCGTCATGCTCGAAACCCTCGGCCAGCGAGTGTGCCGGATGATCGTAAAGAATTCGCGGCCGACCTTGGGCAAAGGCCGGCCGCGGAGCGTCGTGGCGGCTGTACCCGCCGCGGCGATCGAAGCGGCACTGACCTCTTTTGGGGCTGGTGAAAAAAGCGGCCCGTACCAACTTAACTAAACCATACCGTATCGTTTTATTTCGGTCAATGCCGTTGCGACGGCCCCCTTGGGGAAAATCGCAAGCTCACGGAATTGTCAGCGGGAGGTGCGGCGCCGCGGCGTGCCCTTGGCGGCGTCCCTGGCGGCGTCCTTGACGCGGTCGGCGGGGCCCAGCGCACCAGCCAGGAACAGCTTGATCGCGGTGCGCATCCGCTTTTCCGCGGACTTCATCTCGAGCGCCGTTCCGAACGTCGCCATGCGGTGAGTGTGGCCGACGACGACGTCGAGAAACACCTCGGCTGCGATGGTGGTGTCTTCGATGTCCAGTGCGCCTTGCGCCACCAGGTGGTCGAAGAAGCGCGCCGTGGTGGCGACGGCCTTGAGCCAGCCCTCCTCCTTGCCGAGCTTGGCGACGTCGGGGAAGTTGATGGCCTGCGACGTCATCATGCGGCTGAAGGCGACGGCATCGGGCCCGCAGGTGAAGGTCAGCATCTCGCGTCCGATCTCGACAAGTCGCTGCTCCACCGAAATGTCCGCGGCGCTGGAAAGCTGCGTTTCCGCGGCAGCCGACAGCGGCGCGAGCCAGCGTTCGATCTCGCGCCTCAGCACGGCCGCAAACAGGCCGCGCTTGTCACCGTAGCGGGAGTAGACGGTCGGCTTGCTCACGCGCGCCGCTTCCGCGACCGCATCGAGCGAGGTCGCGTCAAAGCCGCGGTCCAGGAACAGGCGGGTGGCGACCTCGATCAGCCGCTGGTCGCGCTCGATGGCGGCGGTCTTGGTCGGCCGGCCGCCACGCGATTTCGGCACCTCGCGCCGCGGCGCTGCCGATCTTGTTTTGGTCGCAGTCAATCCCATGCCCAATGATTCCTGCGCGTTGCCTGTCATTCGCTCTATATCGCGCAGGAGCGGGGGCGTCATCGCGAATCTGGCCGAATTGGCCGTATCGTCAACCGTTTCGATAGGACGCCGTTCCGTCACCCGCGTCACGGCAGCGTCGAAGTCCAAGCCTCGCCCGACGCGGCCTTCTCATATCCGTACTGATAGAGCGCCCGCATATAGCCGGTGTCAAACCCTTCCGAAGGCGGGGCGGGATAGTCGCGCGCGATATAGGAGAGATGGAAGCCGAGGCGGTTGCGCTTGGCGAAATCGTAGGTCGAGAAGATGATCGAACGGGTCTGCGACTGCGTGATCGCCGACAGGCTGCGCGAGGCGACGTCGATCGTGCTGTTGGACACGAGCTCGAAGTTGCGCTCGATCTTCTTGTTGACGAGGATGTAGATGTCCATCTTCGCAGTGCCCGGCAGGCGGCTACCCTGGAACAGCAGGGCTTCCGGCAGCGTCAGCACCGGTGCCGTCACGCCGCCGTCGACATGCATCTCCTGAAACCGGCGGCCCTGGCCTTCGGCATCGATCATGATGGGCGGAAACACCAGAGGAATGCTGGCGGAAGCCGCCATCACGTCGCGAAACAGCTTGAGCGCCTCGGGCGTGCCGACAGCCGCGATCTTGCCCATGTCCCAGATCGCGGTCCGCTGGGTGTCGAGATCGGTCGTCACGATCAGCAGCCTGCGGCCCCTGGCGTTCTCGCGCGCGACCTGCGCCATGATCTCCGGCCCGACATAGCGGGCGACGAGTTCGCGCAGGCGCGTGTTGCCGAACAGGCCGGAGCCGAACAGCACGCGCATGATGCTGGGATCGTTCAAGAGGGTTTCCGCGATGCCGCTGGTGTAGACCTCCTTCAGCGTGTCGTCATATTGGGAGCCGAGAAATGCAAACGGCGCGATCAGGCCGCCGGTGCTGACACCCGAGACGACCGTGAAGGTGGGACGGGTTCTGGCCGCGGACCAGCCGTTGAGCACGCCGACGCCGTAGGCGCCATCGGCGCCGCCGCCGGAGAGCGCCAGATAGGATTTCGTCGCGGTGCTGGCGTCCTTGTCGAAGCTGAATTTCGTCACCGGCTCGTCGGCGTAGCGCCTGAGGCCGTCGATATCCAGCACGCGCGAGGTTTGGGCTTCAGCGGCCGTGTAGGGCGTGCGGGGCAGGGAGGTGCAGGCGCCGAGCGCCAGACTTAAGCCCAGGACCAGAAGTCCGGTCAGGCGGGCGGCGGTCTGTCGTATCCCGCCACGCGAAGGGACGGACATTTCGGTCGAACATGAAGCGGAGGGCATTGTCGGTGGCTGGCGATCACGCAAATACGGCCGCCGGCAAACTCACCGCGGCATCTCGTCAGGCCCCACGGTAAAACTACACTGTATCGTTTTATTTGGCAAGCCGGGCGGAACTCCAGGTCCGCGTCAAATCTGTCCCAGTCTGACGCATCGGGTGGTTCGGGCGGGTTGATCGGCCTCGCCCGGCACGCAATAAGCACGGCCATGAATCTTCCCAACAACGATCTACCCAATCATTTCGAACTGCTCGCCACCGATGGCGCCGCGCGTACCGGCCGCCTGACCACGCCGCACGGCGCGGTGCGCACCCCGGCCTTCATGCCGGTCGGCACCGCCGGCGCCATGAAGGGCATGCACTGGCGCGAGGTGCGCGAGGCCGGCGCCGATATCGTGCTCGGCAACACCTATCACCTGATGTTGCGCCCCGGCGCCGAGCGGATCGCAGCCCTCGGCGGCTTGCAGCGGTTCACCGGCTGGAACGGGCCGATGCTGACGGATTCCGGCGGCTTCCAGGTGATGTCGCTGGCGGACTTGCGCAAGGTCAGCGAGCAGGCCGTCACCTTCCGCTCACATATCGACGGCGCCAAGGTCGAGCTGTCGCCGGAGCGCTCGATCGAGGTGCAGCGCTTCCTCGGCTCGGACATCGCCATGCAGATGGACGAATGCGTGCGGCTGCCCGCCGAGCGCGACGACATCGACCGCGCGATGCGGCTGTCGCTGCGCTGGGCCGAGCGCTCAAAGCGCGCCTTCGAGAGCGCACCGGACGGCTACATGCTGTTCGGCATCGTGCAGGGCGGCGACATCCCGCAGCTTCGTCACGCGAGCGCTAGAGGCCTCGTCGAGATCGGCTTCCACGGCTACGCGATCGGCGGTCTTGCAGTCGGCGAGCCGCAGGAGGTGATGCTGGCCATGATCGACGAGACCGCGCCGATGCTGCCGAAGGAGCGGCCGCGCTATCTCATGGGCGTCGGCACGCCCGACGACATCCTCGAAGCGGTGAAGCGCGGCATCGACATGTTCGACTGCGTGATGCCGACGCGCAATGGGCGGCATGGCGTGGCCTTCACGCGTTTCGGTCAGGTGAATTTGCGCAACGCGCGCCATGCCGACGATCCGCGTCCGCTCGATGAAGAGAGCTCATGGCCGTCGACGCGCAACTGCGCGCGCGCCTATCTCCATCATCTCGTCAAGGCGGGCGAGACGCTGGGGGCAATGCTGCTGTCCGAGATCAATATCGCATACTACCAGTCCCTGATGCAGGGCATCAGGGACGCGATCACACACGGAACGTTCGACGAGTTCTATCAGCGTACGCGCGAGGATTGGGCGAGGGGCGATATCGCCCCACGCTGATCAACGTCAGTTGCAGACGATCCGCTGCTTGACGGCGTGCTTGGTCACGAAACCATAGCCGCAATTGTCGCAGGTCCAGAGATAGCTGATCATGTGGTCCGAGACGTAGGCAGATGCTTCAGCGGCGACCATGGAGTCGGCGCAGACGGGACAGGTGGGCAACTCGCTGCAACGCGGATCGCGGTTTTGCGCGACGGTCGACAACACTTCAGCAACTGCTGACATCGTGGTGACCTCCCTGCTTTAAGACGTAAGTCTAACATAAGCAGAATCAGTTGACGAGGTCGCAACACAAATGCGTTGGTTTTCTGATAATTACGGCTCACGTGATTTTGCGATGCAGCGTATTTAACATGTGCCGCATTGTTGCTTGCGTGTCGCCGCAAGCTGTCTGTAACTGCGCAAGAACCACGATAGAAGCGCAATTGTCGCCACAGGGGAGTTGGTCATGGACGCATCGTCCAAAACGGGTGCAGCGCACCAACCCGGCCGCGGCCGGATCTACTCTTCGATCGTCGAGGCTTTTGGCGACACGCCGATCGTGCGCTTGCAACGCCTGCCGGGCCAGCACGGGGTGAACGCGACGATTTTGGCAAAACTTGAATATTTCAATCCCGCCGCGAGCGTGAAGGACCGCATCGGTGCGGCCATGATCATCGCGATGGAGAAGGCCGGCATCATCAAGGCCGACACCGTGCTGATCGAGCCGACCTCTGGCAATACCGGCATTGCGCTCGCCTTCGTGGCGGCTTCGCGCGGTTACCGGCTCAAGCTGGTGATGCCGGAATCCATGTCGATCGAGCGGCGCAAGATGCTGGCCTTTCTCGGCGCCGAGCTGGTGCTGACTCCGGCCGCGCAGGGCATGAAGGGTGCGATCGCGGCCGCCGAGGAGCTCTTGAAGACGACCCCGAACTCGGTGATGCCGCAGCAGTTCAAGAACCTCGCCAATCCGGAAGTCCACCGCCGCACCACCGCCGAGGAGGTCTGGAACGACACCGGCGGTAACATCGACTTCTTCGTCGCCGGCGTCGGCACGGGGGGCACGATCACCGGCGTCGGCCAGGTGCTCAAGCCGCGCAAGCCGTCGTTACGGGTGATCGCAGTCGAGCCGGAGGAGAGCCCGGTGCTATCAGGCGGTCAACACACGCCGCACAAGATCCAGGGTATCGGCGCCGGCTTCGTGCCCGACATCCTCGACCGGTCGGTGATCGACGAGATCGTGAAGATCAACTCGACCACGGCGATCGAGACCTCGCGCGCGCTGGCGCGGCATGAGGGCATTCCGGGCGGCATCTCCTCGGGCGCGGCGATCGCCGCCGCGCTCCAGATCGGCAAGCGGCCGGAAGCTGCGGGAAAGACCATTTTGGCGATCGTGCCGTCCTTCTCGGAGCGGTATCTTTCGACGGCTCTGTTTGAAGGAATCTAGGATATGGCGGATCAACCGAGGCGGCCACGCACGCTTGGCGATGCCAGGACCGAAGCTGAGGCGGCGTTCAAGAAGGTGACGGCCAAGGTCGCCGCAGCGCCGCCCAAGCAGAATGCCGTTCCCGGCATCAAGGAGCAGGTCACGCTGCGCATCGACCAGGACGTGCTGGAGTTCTTCCAGGAGGGCGGCCCCGGCTGGCAGGACCGCATCAACGAAGCACTGCGAAAGGCGGCGGGGAAGTAACGGAGCTCGTCATTGCGAGCCAACGGGTCTGCGCGAAGCGCGGCCCGATGACAGGCTCCGCGAAGCAATCCAGAATCTTTCCGCGGGGACAGCCTGGATTGCTTCGTCGCAAGGGCTCCTCGCAATGACGGAGTATGCTGCGGCACTGTCGCACCAATGAAAAAGCCCGGCGCGAGCCGGGCTTTTGTTTTTGAAGCTGCCGTCCCGTCTCAGCGGCGGAACATGCCGCCCATCATGCCGCCGACGACGCCACCCACGAAGGCTGCACCGGCCGCATCGCCCGGGCTGCTGCGCTGCTGGGGAGCCGGTGCCGGCGCGCTGCCGGGTGCGGGGGCGCTGGTACGTCGGGCCGCCTTCTGGCTGCTATCGCTTGCGGTTGGCGGTGTCGCCACGACCTCGGACAGCAAGGCCTTATGCTGGGGCTTGTTGAGGTAGCCTGACGAGGGATAGCCGCGCGCGGCCTGCCAGCGCTTGAGCACGGTGCGGGTCTCGTCGCTGAAGACGCCGGTCTGCTTGGTGTCGAAGCCGAGCCCGGTGAGGCGACGCTGCACGTCGCGGCGCTGGTTCTTGTCGAGGCCGATCTGGTCCTCGGTGAGCTGAGAGGCCTCATCGGTAAAGGCTGCGGGATCGACGCCGGCATTGAGGGTGCGGGTGGTGGTCGACGGTCCGCTCTTGATCGCGGCAAGCCGCGCCAGCGCCAGTGCCTTGAACTGGCCGTTGGGATAGGCGGTGAGGTAGGCGTTCAGCTCTTCCGGCTTGTTCGATTCCTTCACCGAGCGCCAGTATTCGAGCTCGACACCATCGGAGCTGCCGGCGGTCGCCACAGGGACGCTGCCAGCCGCTGTCGGCGCCGCGTTGGCAATCTGCGTCGTCGGAGCCTGGTTGAGATACACCGCGCCGATCAGGTTGGTGTGGCCCCAGGGAAGCTGGCCCTTGTGGGTCTCTTCATTGACCTGGGCGCGGACTGAGGTCATCGCCTGCTGGATCTCGACGCCGGGCTTGGTGATGTTGTCGATCAGCGCGCGAGTGAACGGGCTGTTGTTGCCCTCTTGGCCGTCGAGCGCGGTCTGGCCCGGGCCGGTCGCGAACGCGATCAGCGTGCCTTCACCGGACTTCATCTCGGCAAGACCGCTCTGCACGTTGACGCTGCGGGTCGCCGAGTTCGACTTGATCTTGGCGGCGAAAGGATTGTCGCGGCAGGCATCGAGGAAGACGAGCTTGACCTTGGCATCGCCCATGGTCTGCTCCAGCGTCAGGTCGATGTTGATGGCGGCGCCCAGCTTGACGTCCATCTCCGTCTTAATGTCGGCATCGACCGGCAGCAGGTAGTTGGTGCCGCCGACGGCGATGCCGTGGCCGGCATAATAGAACAGAGAGATGTCGGCGCCCTGCGCCTTGCGGCCGAAGTCGAGCAGCTTCTCCGTCATCTGATCGCGGCTGAGGTTGGACCCTTCGATCACCTCGAAGCCGACATTGCGCAGCGTCGCGGCCATCGCCTTGGCGTCGATCGGCGGGTTCGGCAATTGCGCGACGTTCTTGTAAGAGCCGTTGCCGACGACGAAGGCGACGCGACGGTCGGCCTTCGCGGCACTGACCGACAGTGCCACGCACATCAGCGAGGCGAGCAGGGTGAGATAGCGCATTCTGAAATCCCCAGAATCGAATTGCAGGCAGCAACAAATTGGCAACGAACCTACACGAAGTGCCCGACTTCGTGCCACCAAAACGGCGGTACGTCGCGTTCAACCCGCTGCTGTGTGGCCGAATGTGCACGATGGAGGGGCTCTCCAACGTGATCCAAATCACACGGCCACTTCGTTTTGTCGCGCGAGGCGGCGCGAGGTTCACTGCGCGCGAGCGGGAACCGGCGGCGGCTTCAAATTCAGGAGATTGCCGCACAGAATCAGCGCCGCGCCAAGCACGGTCCAGGCGTCGAGCCGCTCCGAATACAGCAGCCAACCTGCGGTTGCGGTCAGTGGAACCCGAAGGAAGTCCATGGGCACCACGATCGTCGCATCGGCATAGCGCATCGCGCTGGCGAGGCAGTAGTGCGAGAACGTGCCGCAGACGGCGATCACGCCGACCCAGGCCCAGGCATAGGCCGACGGCCAGGTCCAGACGAACAACGTCGGAACGAAGCCAGCGACCGATTGCACCACCAGCATCCAGAACAGGATCGACAGCGCGCTTTCGGAGCGGGTCAGCGATTTCACCAGCGCCATCGAGACGCCAAATCCGATGGCGGCCCCGAGCGCGATGAGCTGGCCCTGGTTGATCTCGCCGGTGGCGGGACGGACGATAACGATCACACCGACGAGGCCGAGTACGATGGCGGCGATCTTCCAGGGCGTCATGCGCTCGGAGAGGAAGCTCGCCGCGAGGATCGCGGTCCAGATCGGCATGGTGAACTCGATCGCCACGACCTGGCCGATCGGGATCAGCGTCAGCGCAAAGAACCAGCCGAGCTGCGCGACATAGTGCACGAAGTTGCGCGCGATGTGGTGTTGCAGGCGCGATGTCCTGAGTACCCTGAAGCCGCCGGCGCGATAGATGATCGGCGCCAGCAGGACGAAGCCCGCCAGCGAACGGATCTCCATGATCTCGAAGACGTTGAGCTCGCGTGCGGCCTCGCGCCCGGCCACCGCCATGATCAGCGTCAGCGACAGCCAGCCGGCCATCCACAGTGCAGCCATCGTTTTGGACGGTGTCGTGCTCATTGCGGCGGATGCGGAAGGGTGGAATTCGAAGGGACGGCCGGTATCGGCGACATCGCCGCCGTTTGCAACGGCCAAATCTGCGGATGCAGCGATGCAGGGCGGCGTGTTAAGGCATCAGCGAACAACGAGAAAATCGGGAGATCTCGCTCATGCGCATCTTGCAACCGGCCGAGTGGAAAAAACCGCGCGGCTTTTCCCATGGCGTTGTGGTCGAGCAGCCGGGCCGGTGGGTGGTGCTCGCCGGCCAGACCGGCGGTGATGAGGCGGGCAATTACGCGCCTGACATGGCGGCGCAGGTCGGAGCCGCGCTGCAGCGGATCATCAAGCTGCTGGGTGAAGCCGGTGCGGGCCCGGAGCACATCGTCCGTCTGACCTGGTACCTGACCAGCCGCAGCGAATATGAGGCGGCCGGTGCCGGCATCGGTGCGGCGTGGAAGGAGACGCTCGGGCGCAATTTCCCGCCTTCGACGCTGCTCTATATCGGCGGTCTCGTGGACGAGCGGGCCAAGGTCGAGATCGAGGTCACCGCGTTCGTGCCGGGCGCATAAAAAACCGATCCGGCGAAGGTCGCCGGATCGATCGTCGTGTCACCCTGGTGTCTTACTTCGACATCGAGATGTTGGCGCCCCGGAACTGGCTGTCGGCGCGGATCGTGACGGTCTGCTTGTTGCCGCTGGTCCTGAGCGCGATATTGGCGTTGAAGCCGGCGGTGGAGGCGACCACCTCGAAGTTTCCGCCGCCGCCGCGACCCTGGAGCGCGCCGGAGATGTTGCGGCTGGCCTCGGACCAGCTGCCGGTGATCGCGTTGCCCTCGGCCCTGACGTTGGCCCCGAGGTTGAACTTGTAGGCGTCGCTGGCGCAGGTCAGCGACAGCTCCATGGTGGGTCCGATCGGAGCGTATTTGGCCCGGCAGCGGATCCGTTCGGTCGAGCCGTCATCCAGCGTTACGGTGCCGCCGCCGCTCCAGCTGCCCGCCATCGGGGCGAACGGGCCGGACTGGGCCTTGCTTTCAGAGTTGACGATTCCCGCCGCAAACAAAACGGCGGCCGCCATCAGCAGCCGCCGGCCTGGGGCACGAGCCTTGATTGGTTTATTGGCGCGATGCTTCCCACCGCCCGCTGCACGGTATGCCTGCAGATGCTCCATTCCACTTCCCCGATCCGGCGTTGCCGTTGAGTTGACCGTTGGCATATGCACCATTGATCGAAACTTTCACAAGTCCCCCGCTGCCGATGGTGCCGGAAACGTTAGCGCCGGGTGCGGTGATCTTGCCGTCAGCAACGGTCAGCATTGAGCTCGCAGTCGGCTCGCACGAGCCGCTCTTGGTCACGATGGTGACCTGCCAGTTGCCGTCATAGGGGCTCTGGGCGAAGGCGGGAGCGGCGAGGGTGCCGGTGAAAACTGAAGCGGCACAGAACGCCGCGATGCGAGCAAAACGCATGAATTCCGTCCTTGAGTATGTCTGATATGCTGTCGCTTATTCGGACAAAATGTGACGGAAATTTGTTGCGCTGCCAAATCGAAAATTGTTCCTGTGGAAACAATGGTTTATTTGCGTTTTTGGCTCCGATTTTTCAAGCAGAATCAATGCGCCCTCACGTTAAGGGTAAACATCAGGAGAGACTCGGCGCCGAGGTCGCGAACTGTTCGTCCTGGACCTTGGACGGCAGCGCTTTGTGAACCTTGATATAATCGATCACGTCGGCCAGCAATTTGAGCCCGAGCGGGGCAAGCGCACGCTCCCAGAGCTCGCGAGCGGTCTCGCCTTTCTTGACGAAGCACCAGTCCTGCGCGGCGATGGCGCCGGCATCCATGCGGTCGGCGAGCTGATAGATGGTGCCGCCGGCGATCGGATCGCCTTCCTTGATGGTCCATTCCACGGCGGCCTTGCCGCGGTGGCGCGGCAGCAGCGAGGGGTGGTAGCCGATCCCGCCGTACGTGGCGGCGGCGAGCGCGTCCCTGCCGATCCGGGCATGGCTGTGTGCCGTGATGATCAGATCGGTATCAGGAGCGATCTCGGAGGCCACCACCAGCTTCGGATTGGCCTGCACTACGACCTCGATGCCGGCGGCCCTGGCCGCTGCGGCCAGGCGATCCTCGGCGTCGGCCACGACGATCCGTGCGATCGAGACGCTGTGCTCCCGGAGCATGTTGAGAGTGGTCACACCGAAATGGCGGGAGCCGACGAGGGTAATGCGCATGGGGGTCCGATCCGTTTCGCAACTGCGTCATACCCCCGATAACATGTCCGGCAGCCGTGTCACCATCCGCGGGCCGTTTGCGGCGGTTATCAACAATGCGCCGGGCGCGGGACACGCTGATTTGCGCGATTGCGCAGCCGGTCGTTCCGGTGCTTCCATAGGCACATTGCACCGGCTCGGAGCGAGCGCATGCGCAGCACCTGGTTCTTGCTTCTCGCGACACTTGTTGTGGCCACTCCGGGCCATGCCGGCGGACCGTATCCGACGGTCCCGCCCGAGACCGGGGTCCCACCCTTCGTGGGGCCGACCTGGGATGCCTATCGTTGCGCCACAGGGCCGGTCATCAACTTCTATCACGGCGCCTATTACGGCGAGGAGCCGCCGGCGCTTTATCGCGGCTACGCCTACCGGCCGTACTACCGCTACAGCGCCTATCGCAAATCGCCGCGGACATATTTCTGCGTCACGGACTAGCGTTGCCGGGCGGCCACGGTCGGACGGCAAATGGCGTCATGCGGGTTCCTGTGTTTCATTTCTGACAGAAGCGATCCCCGACTGCCGCTAGAACATGCCCCACCGGGGCTGGCGACATTTCAATCCGGATCCGTTTTCGAACCCGGTCGTGGCCGCTGGCGTAACTGCCAGCGGCTTTTTCATGCCGCGTGTCACGAAATCATCTGACGGTAATACGTTCTCAACCAGCTTGTCGTATCGACGAATCCGTCGCGGATTTGTATTGCGTACCGCGACACCGAAAATGTCCCGCCGGCGTGGGTGCGCGGCGCGGGCCTTTTCGCCGGGACCGATTTCATGCCGAGCGCGATTGAGCAGATCGTGGACGCCTATGTGCGTCTGAAGAACCGTCGCGGCCTCGATCAGCTGATGATGCACAGGCAGCGGCTCGCGGTGGATCTGAAGAGCAGGTCGGGCTACGATTTCAGCCTGCCGATCGGCCAGATCGACGAGGAGATCGCGATCATCGAGGCGGGCCTCAGCCGGCTGAAGGCTGACTCCGCGGATCGCGGTTCGACACGACCGATCTGACGCGTTCAGTCGCGCCGGCCACCGTCGATCACCGTGAACAATGGCCGCGCCGGGGTCGGCTCCACCAGCAATTCCTCCACCAGTGCGGTGGCCGCATCGACATATTTTCGCGTCGGCTTGTCGAGCTCTCGCTTCGCCTCGTCGTCGAGCGCGACCTTGGCAGCCTCGACCAGCTTGCGCATCCGCGCCGCATGGTCGTCGCCGGCCGTCAGCGTTGCGCGCGCCAGCGAGCGCAGCACGAACAGCTCGCCCTCGAGGCGGAGCAGGCGGTCGTTGAGACGGGTGAGGACGGCGTTGAGGTCGGCCATGTCAGGTGTTCGGCGGAGGATCCATCCCGATCTAGCGGCGATCGGTGAACGGAGTGCAAACGACATCGGCACAATTGGGCCGATCGTCCGCGCGTCGCGATGCCGCCGTTGTGACCGGTCGTGACGTCGCGTATGCGTGGGCATGCGTGGTTCCCACACCACGTATCAGCCTGGGTGGACGTTTGGAGCCCATGCGATGCGGCTTATCCCGATTGTGATCCTCTTGATGTCGGCATGCTCGGCTGCCGCCGCCGTGCCGGCGCACCACGCCCGCCGGCACCACCCCGTTGTCGTCCGTCCGTCCGAGGACGCGCCGGTGCCGCCCGGCTGGTACAAATTTCCCGGGTGGCCGCCGATCCCGCCGTCGGAGAACAGAAATCTCGATCCCTCCAATTTCGGCGGAGGCTGATCGAAACTACGCCGCGGTCCGCGCCAGATAGTCGCGGGCAAAGGCGAGATACCAGTCGAGGCAGGCGGGGTTGGCCATCGCCTCCTTGTTGATGACCTTCTCGACGGGCTGGCCTAGCAGCAGCTTCTTGATCGGCAACTCCTGCTTCTTGCCCGACAGCGTGCGCGGGATCTCTGCGACTGCGAAGATTTCATTCGGCAGGAAGCGGCGTGACAAGCCGGCCTCGATCGCCTTGTTGATCCTGGCCTGCATCGCGGCGTCGAACGCTGTGCCCTCGCGCAGCACCACGAACAGCGGCATGTAGCTGTCGCGGCCGAGATATTCGAGGTCGACCACGAGGGAATCGAGCACCTCCGGCAGCGCCTCGATCGCGGAATAGAGCTCGCTCGTGCCCATGCGCAGGCCGTGCCGGTTGATGGTGGCGTCACTGCGGCCATAGATGATGCAGGAGCCGTCGGGATTGACCTTGAGCCAGTCGCCGTGCCGCCACACCGGCCCGCGGCCGCTGCCGTCGAAATTATCCGGATAGGTCTCGAAATAGCTGGCGCGATAGCGCGCACCGTCCTTGTCGTTCCAGAAATAGAGCGGCATCGAGGGCATCGGCTCGGTGCAGACGAGCTCGCCGACCTCGTCCGTGACGGCGCGGCCCTGTTCGCTGAAGGCTTCGACGGCGGCGCCGAGCAGTCGGCACTGCATCGCGCCCGGCGTCTGCGGCAGCTCGCGGTTGCCGCCGATGAAGGCGCCGGCGAAATCGGTGCCGCCGGAGATGTTGGCCCACCAGATGTCAGCCTGCGCCGTGCTGCCGTTGGTCTTCGACAGGTCTGCGAAGCGCGCGTTGAACCAGGCTTGCGTGTCGGCGCTGAGCGGCGAGCCGGTCGAGCCGAGGCAGCGCAGCCGCGACAGATCGCCGGCGGTCAGATCGATCTCGGCCTTGGCGCAGTTGGCAAAGAACGCCGCGCCGGCGCCGAAGAAGGTCGCTTTCGACTGCGCCACGAAGCGCCACAACGTGGTCCAGTCCGGCTTGTCTTTTGCGCCGCCGGGGCTGCCGTCGAAGATGCAGCAGGTGGTGCCGCTGAGCAGGCCGCCGACTTGCGAATTCCACATGATCCAGCCGGTCGAAGAGTACCAGTGATAGCGCTCGCCGAACGAGTTTGGGTGATAGGAGCAGCCGATGTCGTTGTGCAGGCCGAGCAGCGCCAGCACCACGATGACGATGCCGCCATGGCCGTGCACGATCGGTTTCGGCAGGCCGGTGGTGCCGCTGGAATAGACGATCCAGAGCGGATGATCGAACGGCAGCCACATCGGCTCGAACGCGTCGATCGCATCGCCGACCTTTGCGGTGATCTCGGAGAGCAGGGCATCTGGGGTAGCCGCGGCTTCAGCCTCCCTGTGCAGGATGACGTGCTCGACCGTGGGCAGTGATCGTCGCAGCTCCGCGACGACATCGCGCCGGTCGTGCCGCCGGCCGGCATAGGTGACGGCGTCGCTGGCGATCAGCACTTTCGGCTCGATCTGCTTGAAGCGGTCGATCACGGCGGGCGCGGCCATGTCGGGCGCGCAGACGCTCCAGACCGCGCCGATGCTGGCGCTGGCGAGAAAACCGATGATGGTCTCGGGGATGTTGGGCAGATAGGCCGCAACGCGGTCGCCCGGCTTGACGCCTTTCTCCTTCAGATGCAGTGCGAGCGCCGCCGCCTTGCGGCGCAGCTCCGGCCAGCTGGTTTCCCTGAGCTTGCCGTCCTCGCCGCTGCTGACGATCGCGGGCAGGCCGGCGGCGTCAGCCGCCTCGACGTGCCGGAACACCTGCCGGGCGTAGTTCACCTGCGCACCCGGAAACCAGACCGCGCCCGGCATCTTGCGCTCGGTGATGACGGCGGCATACGGCGTCGGCGATTGCAGATCGTAATAATCCCAGATGCTGCGCCAGAAGCCGTCGAGGTCGCGCACCGACCATCGCCGCATGTCCTCGTAGCTCGCGAAGGACAGGCCGCGCTGCTCGGCCAGCCCGTTGCGGTAGAGGGCGATCTGGGGAACGAAAGCTGCGGTCATCGCGTGTCGGCTTCGGTTGCGGGGAGGCGAGTGTAGCTCGCGCCGCAGACGAGCAGAAGTCATCGCTCGTGCAGGCCGCAATGGCCCTTTAGCCTACCACTCCACGCCCGCCCAGCGGCGTCCGAACACCGGCGGCTTCGTCTTCACCGCCTGCCAGCCGAAGAAGTGATGCTTGCCGGACCAGCTGTGCACCACGCTGCTACAGATGTTGCACCTGAAGTGGCCGACATGCGCCTCGGCATGCTCTTCCCGTGTCGCGGTGTAATTCATGCTGCAACCGGTGCAGGTGAATTCTTCGATCGTCCAGATGCTGTTGGCCATTGCACGCGCTATTTCCAGGGACCTCGATGCAGGGTAGGAGCGGGCCTTTGCATCGGCGTAAACCGGCCCAGGGAAATCCGGTTAATCGCCGTTAGCCAAATCGCGCCGTCGTCGCGGATCAGCCCTCGGTCCGGCCGAGCCGCATGTCCCGGTCGATGCGCATCTGCACGCGCCGGATGGCGAGCAGCGGCAGCCTGCCTTGCACCCGCCCGGTGCGGACCTTGTCGTCGATCGCGTAGGCATAGTGCCAATAGCCGGGAGCACTGTTCCGCTTGATCGAAAAGCGGATGCCGCGGTGAATTCCCGCATGCTGATCGGGCTCTCGGGGGCGGCGCTGCATTGTCTCGGAATGCTTTTTGGGCCGATGCGTTCCTAAACCTGTGGCCGGCGGGGCCTGGGCGAGCGGGCGGTCGTCTTGACGCCCGCCCCGGGGCTGGCAATAACGGCTGCCCGTGCAAGTGCCGGAACCCGCGTCGATGCCGCAAGGAAGGTCGTGCCCGTGAAAAGCCTCCGTCAGCTCCTCACGGGAGAGGACATCATCCAGCTCGTGATCCGGCTCGGCCTGCTGGCCCTGCTGATCATCTGGACCTTCCTGATCATCCGTCCGTTCGTGCCGATCCTGGCCTGGAGCGGCGTGCTCGCCGTTGCGTTCTATCCGGCCTTCAGCTGGGTCGCCAAGATCCTCGGCGGGCGCCCCAAGACTGCGGCGGCGATCCTCACCCTCATCACGCTCGGCATCGTCATCGGCCCCGCGACCTGGCTCGGCATCAGCGCGGTGGACGGCGCGCGCGAACTGGCGCACCAGCTCGGCACCGGCGACCTCGCGCTGCAGTCGGCGCCGGAGCAGCTAAAATCGTGGCCGCTGGTCGGCCCCTGGCTCTATGAGCTCTGGGACCAGGCCTACACCAACATCCGCGCAGTGCTGCGCGAGGTGGCGCCGTATCTTCAGCCGCTGGCGGGGCCGCTGTTGTCGTTCGCGGGCGATGCCGGCGTCGGTACGCTCCAATTCCTGGTCTCGGTGTTCGTGGCCGGCTTCCTGTTCCCGCATGGGCCGCGGCTGGTCGCGGCCGGCCGCAGCTTCCTGTTCCGCATCGTGCCTGAGCAAAGCGAGCATTTCCTGTCGCTCGCGGGTGCGACCATCCGCGCCGTGGCGCAAGGCGTGATCGGCGTCGCGATCGTGCAGGCCCTGCTCGCCGGCATTGGCTTCAAGCTTGCGGCGGTGCCGAGCGCGGGCCTGCTCGCCTTCATCGTGCTGCTGCTCTCGATCGTGCAGATCGGCGCCTTCCTCGTGCTGCTGCCTGTCATCATCTGGATCTGGACCGCCAAGGACGTCACCACGGCGCTGCTGCTCACGGTGTTTCTGGTCCTGGTCGGCTTCATCGACACGATGCTGAAGCCGCTGGTGATGGGGCGCGGCCTCAGCACGCCGACCATCGTGATCTTCGTCGGCGTGATCGGCGGCACGCTCGCCCACGGCATCGTCGGCCTGTTCATCGGGCCGATCATCCTGTCAGTGGCCTGGGAGATGATGATGGCCTGGATCAGGACGGAGGACGGGGCGAAGGCAGGGGCGGGCGCCAGCGAAGGCTGAATACCGCGGCTGGAAAGGCGCGGTCCCGCGCTCAGTGGTCGCCCCGGCCTGACGGTCCGCAGCCTGTGATCAAGACGCACCCCGAACTTGTCTATCCAACTAGACAAGTTACGATCGGGACGATTCTATTCTCGATTGCGACAGCAATGGCGAAGTCTTCCAAGCTGGTTGCCGCGAAGCGCGGCAAGGTATTGTTGGTCAGACGCCGGTCGGACGGCCTGTGGATGTTCCCGGGCGGCCGCAAGCGTGCGCGCGAGTCCGAGAAGGATTGCCTGCGGCGGGAAATCAAGGAAGAGCTGCCCAAGCTGAAGCTCGGCAGGATCAGCCTCTGGAAGGAAGTGAAGGCCAGGAACAAGCGCTCCGGCCGCAAGATGAGCGATGCGATCTTCATCGCCAAGGGCGCCAAGGGCAGGCTGGCGATCGGCGACAAGAAGGAGATCGACCGCGCCGCCTGGCAGAAGCCGCGCGGCGTCCGCCTGACGCCGACCTCGCGCTATATCCGCGACCGCCTGTTTCCGAGGAAGCGGCGGCGCGGGTGACCTAGTCCTCTCGCTCCGCCGACTGCGTCCGCCCGGCGAACGACCTCGACTGCGCCAGGCGCGGCTCCGGCGCGGCGCGCCTCGCCGCCTCGGCCTCGTGCAGCTCCTTGCGGACCTTGCGCGCATTGCGCATCGCGCGCTTGACGAAGGGGTGCTGGGAATCCTCGGCGAAGAACAGCACCACCTCGCAACTCGGACACTGCCTGGAATAGCCGTCCTGCAACCGCGCGGCACGATCGCGGAACACGTTCTTGCAGCGCGTGCACTGAATCTGGACGGAGCCCATGCGCGATCGACAATGACTGATGGAATGATCGTCAGCTGATCGCAAATGTCTGAAGAAAGCCTGAAGTCCTTTTGCGAATTCACCGCCAGCCTGCCGCAAGCCGATGCAGCGGGCGCGAGCATGTCGGCGATGCTCGCGTCACGCGCGCGGCCAAGCTATTGCTTGGCCGCCATGGTCTCCAGGCAATGATTGAGAAATGCGGTGCGATCTCTCGGCAGCACCTTCTCGAGATCCGCCTTGAGCGCGCATTCGCGCTGCCGGATCTGCTCGGCACGGCGCTTCTCGGCGGCTTCACGGAATTCGGGGGCGACCTTGCTGGGATCGACCAGCGCTTGCGAGCGGGCGGGTGTGGTTGCAAGCAGCACGCTGGCGGCGAGGAAAATGAATGGCTTCAAATGAGCCTCCGTAAAAAGAGGCATCCTAGCGCGCGGCGTGCCAACGCTCAAATCCGAAGCCCCCCGCGGTACCCCGATCCGCGGCAGCTGCGCTGACAGGGCGTGTGATCCAGTTCACAAGCATTCGACCAATTCGCTGCTATGAAAGCATCATTGCTTGACCAAATCATTTTCCAACGAAACGCCCCGGCGTCCAAGCGCAGGGGTTTTTCGTGCTGGCGATGCGGTCCTCGATCACATCAGCCCTTTGCCTCAAATGAGGCACGATCCCACGCCGCATTGTAAGGTTCGGGACGGGGCTCGGTTCCCCTCTGTGGATGCACGAAACGTTGCCGCGAGGCGTGCGTTCGCCGGGCAAATCCCATATGCATGGCGGCGCGTCGTCGAATCGAAACGAGGGCGGCGCGTGTTCAGTTGCGGCGGTTTACGACCAGAAACGGATTCACGTGAGGCTTGCAAAGAAGGCGCGGGCGGCCAAGGCATCGCTAAAGAGGGCATCGCCGAAGACCAGGATATCGCCCAAGTCCAGGACGTCGCTCAAAGCTAAGACGCATAAGACCAAGGCAGCGCTGAAGACCAAGGCGTCGCCGAGGAAGAGCGAGGGGGCGCAGCGCGCCTCGATCTCGTCTTCGTCGCCGCTCGGTTCGATGGCGCTTCATCTGCTTGCGCAATGGAAGCAGTCCGGGCCCAGCGGCATCGTGTTTCTCGCCGAGAAGGAGAGCAGGGCGGAGCGGCTGGGCAGCGTCATTCACGCGCTCGATCCGTCCTGCGAGGTGCTGGTGTTTCCGCGGCTGAACACCTTGCCGTTCGATCAGCTCGAGCCCTCGCACGAGCTTGCGGGGCGCAGAGCCTCCGTGCTGCGGCGCCTCGCAAGGTCCAAGAAGCCACTGTTTCTCGTCTCGACCGCGGAAGCGGTGATGGAGCGCCTGCCGCCGCCGGCGAGCCTGTTGCGCCTCAGCGTCAGCTTGAAGGTGGGCGGCGCGTTTTCCGAGCGGGATCTCGAGACCCGCCTCGAATCCCTCGGATACGATCTCGACGACGAGCCGGACTATCCGGGCGGGGCGCTGTTTCATGGGCAGACCTTCGAGATATTTCCCGCAGGTGCGCTCGGCCCGTTCCGGATCGAGCATTCTGATCGCGCCATCGACAGGATCGTGGCGTTCGATCCGAAAGAGCACGACATCATCTTCGAGACGAAGGAGCTCGTGGTCGATCCGATGTCGGAGCGGCTTGGCTTTGCCGGCAAGGGCGGCAAGCGCGCGAGCCTGTTCGACTATTGCGGACGCGCCAAATGGATCGCCGATGCAGGGGTCCCCTCGCATGCCGACGGCTGGCTTGATACGATCGAGGAGGCTGCGCCGCGTGCGGAGCGGGAGCGCGAATATCTCGGACGCCGCGACTGGAAGCAGCTCTCCAGGGGCATGAAGGTGCTGCCGCGGACGGCGTCGTTCCAGGCCGTGCCCGAATTCTCGAAGCTGACATCCGCACGGAAAGCGCTGCGTGCCTTCGTCGAAGAGACGCGGCGGGCCGGTTCGCGGCTGATCCTCGTCGCCGCGCAAGAGGAAGATCTGCGCGTGATGGAGCGGATGAGCGGCGTCAAGGCGCAGCGCTGCGAGGATTGGGACGAGGCGACGCGCGGGGGAAGCGGCGAGGCGGCGCTCCTGGCCGATCTCGATGCGGGCTTCATCGTGCCCGGGCGAAAGCCTCTCGTCGTCGTGACGGCGTCCGACGTGCTCGGCAGCCGGGCGCATCACGCGCAGCCGATGGCGCGCGCCTGGAGCGCGGCCTTCGACCATGCCGATGTGCCCGAGCAGGGCACGGTGGTCGTTCATCTCCAGCGCGGCCTTTCCGTGCTCGATGGCTTGCAGACGGTCAACACCGGCGGCGGGGCCATGCGGGAGATGATCCGCCTCAAGTTCGCAGGTGACAATGCGGTTCTGGTGCCGCCGACGGATCTCGCCTTGATGTGGCCCTACGCGGCCGAGCTCGGCAAGCTCGCGCTCGACAAGGCCGACGGCAGCTCATGGTGGGCACGCCGCAGCGAGGCCGAGCGCGAGATCCAGATCGCCGGCAAGGTGCTCGCCAAGCACATCAGCCAGCGCCGGCGGCGGCGCGCGGAAAAGCTGGTGCCGCCGGGATCGGCCTACGAGAAGTTCGTCGCGCGGTTTCCCTATTTCACCACGACCGACCAGGCCAAGGCGATCCGCGACGTGCTGGATGATCTTGCGTCCGGTCACCCGATGGACCGGGTGGTCTGCGGCGACGTCGGATTTGGCAAGACCGAGGTGGCGCTGCGCGCGGCGGCCGCCGTGGTGCTCTCCGGCAAGCAGGTGGCGATCGCAGTGCCGACGACAGTGCTGGCCCGGCAGCATGTCGCAACGTTCCAGAAGCGCTTCGCCCCGTTCGGCATCGAGGTCGGGAATTTGTCGCGGGCAACGTCCGGCGCGGAGCTGCGCGAGACCAGGGAGGGCCTGCGCAGCGGCCGGATCAAGGTCGTGGTCGGGACGCAGGCGCTCACGGCGAAGGACGTGAAGTTCGACGATCTCGGCCTCGTCATCATCGACGAGGAGCAGCATTTCGGCGCGGCCGAGAAGGCAAAGCTCGCCGGCCTCGCCAAAAATGCCCATGTGCTGATGATGAGCGCAACGCCGATCCCGCGGACGCTTGCCGCCGGCCTTGCCGGCTTCCGCGATCTCAGCGTGATCGCCTCGCCGCCGGTGCACCGGCTTCCGGTCGCGACCAGGATTGCGCCGCTGTCGGATGCCGCCATCGCCTCCGCGCTGCTGCGCGAGCAGCGCCGCCACGGACAGAGTTTCCTGATCTGCCCGCGCATCCAGGATCTCGATCCGATGCTGGCGCGGGTGCAGGCGGTGGCAGGCGACCTTCGCATCGTCTGCCTGCACGGCAGACTGGCGGCGGACGAGATCGACGACCGCATGATGAGCTTCGTCGAGGGCAGGGCCGACGTCCTGCTTGCGACCAACATCGTCGAGAGCGGCCTCGATATTCCCCGTGCCAACACCATCGTGGTGTGCTGGCCTGAAAAGTTCGGCCTCGCCCAGCTGCACCAGCTGCGCGGGCGGGTCGGGCGCGGCGGCATCCGCGCCTTCGCCCATCTCTTGGCCGAGACGGCGTCCGGGCATTCCGAGAAGCGCCTGGCTGTGCTCGAGGAGTTCAGCCGGCCGGGCGCGGGCTTTGCCATCAGCGAGCGCGATCTGGATCTGCGGGGCGCGGGCGATCTGTTCTCGGAGCAGCAATCAGGCCATGTCCAGGTGTTCGGGCCCGTGCTCTACAGCCACCTCCTGAAGATGGCCTCGGAGAAGGTCGACGAGGAGCGTGCCGCGGTGTGGGTGCCCGACCTCAACCTGCCGGTCGGAGACATGCTCCCCGAGACCTATGTGCAGTCCGAGCCCGTGCGGCTCGAGCTCTATGCGCGCGCCGCACGATGCAGCAACGAGGACGATCTCGACGACCTCGAGGAGGAAACCTCCCGCCGCTTCGGTCCCTTGCCGAAGGTCGCCCGCGACTTCTTCGCCGCGGCCATGCTCAGGATCGAGTGCAAGCGGCGCGGCATCATCCGCCTCGACGTCGGCCCCGGCGCGGTGGCTGCGACGTTCCTGCCCGGGCGGCTGCGGAAGTCGAGAGGGAAGTCACTCCAGCGCGACGGCGACCGCGTCGTCTATCACAGCCCGATGCGCGATGCGCCGTTCGAGCGGGTGGAGGAGTTGTTCGAGGCGCTGGATGAGGGGTAGGGCACCTTAAAAATGTGAAAACAACCCCATGCACAGTAGCAAAGTATTGCTGGCACAATGTGTTCTGCAGCCGGCGGAAAGGCTGGCGCGGGCCCACGATCGGGTTCAACCGCTCTCCGTCACGGCGCATCGTTCGGCGCCATGCTTCCGGCTCGCAGCCGGTTGACCCGTCGGGCAAAACAGTGGCATTCTGTCAACTTCGGAAAATCCGCTGCGGAGAAGGCTGCTTACGTTTGGCGCTTCATTGAGCGTCCTGCGGGGCCGGGAGTTCGGTGGACCGCAGCGACACGCATTGTCAGCTTACCCCCCAGCTATTTGAGTCATTCCGTCGCATGGACCCCGTAATCGGCCGGGGTAGATGGGCCCGTCAGCCGGCCAGGCCGCTAACGTGGAATTAATCCAAAAAGCCTACAATTTTAGACAGTTGTGTATGGGTGCTGCGTAAAGGAGGCGTCGCGACGACGTTCCGGCGACGGCTTCCTTTTGCTCGCTCATGAGGTCAATGCAGATGACCACGACGTCCGGAACGCAAGGCCTTGTCGAACAACTCGACCCTGCAGCCCTTGCAGCCGCCGCAGCGCCCGAACCCGAAGCCCTGGAGGCTCCTGTACCGGCCAAGCGGTCCAGCCGGAAATCGATCCTGGCACTGTCGGTGTGCGCCCTCGCCATCAACGGTTCGGCGGCCATCTACACATGGCCGTCCGAGCTTCCGTCGCTGAATGTCCGCAAGTTCGCCGAACTGTTTCCGCGCCCGGAATCGTCCGCGCCAAAACCGGATCCGGTCGTCGCCGCCTTGAAGGATATCCAGTCGGCGCAGCAGCAGCACACGGCTTCGCTGCAGGAGAACAACGCCTTGGTGCAGCAAAATGCAGTTCTGCAGCAGCAGGATACATTGGTGCTCCTGTCGCTGCGACAGAGCATCACGGACGAGAGGGTCGATGTGAGGAAGATATCTTCGCAGCTCTCCACGCTGATCGCGAAAGTCGACTCGCTGCAAAACGTGATGATGTCGGACGTCACGTCCTCCATTCGACGAGCGAATGCGCGCTATGGACTGTCCGCAGCGATGCGCAAACGGCTGCTGGTTCGGGAGTCGAAACCTGTCGGGCCCGTGTCGGTTGGAGGAGCTCCGCTGAGCGTGCCGGCTGCTACGGCGGCGCCGGAGAGCTGAAGGCTCCCTGACTGAATAAGATTGGCCGAGTGCAGCCCGTCACTTCGAGGCGTGCTCGATCTTGTGCCGCAAATGCCCGGTGTCGTGATCGCGGCGCAACTGACTCAGCGACGTCTCGTTCAATTGAGGCAGCACCTCGCTGAGTTGGGTCGTATCGGGATAGCCGGCCGCAAAACCCTTTCCGTAGATCTTGCGCAACGTGCCGACCAGCGTGTTGCCGTGCTTCTTGCTGATCCCGCCGTCCTTGTCGCGGTGGCGGCCATCCAGGCCAGGTTCCTTCATGTGTCTCTCCCTGTCGGCGTCTTGTGCGCCTGGAGAGAGCGTGCTCCCAAATGAGTTGATTGGCAACGGCATGGCGCGCGGCAGTTGAGCGTCGGTCCGTGCCGCCGCAAGGGTGCTGTGGTCGCGCGCCCATCGCCGAGCTGTGATGCCGCGTTGGATTGCGGCGGGATCGTTGACGCATCACATCAACCCGGGCGGCGTTCAATTGGAACTGGTACGATGCGCTCTGTTCTGGCCTTGGGTCTGTTGATTGTCCTGTGCACTGCTGCGAACGCTGCGACGGCGCATCGCTCCCGCACACATTATCCGCGCTATCCCGCGGTCGAGCGTTTCGGCGCAGACGAAAATCCTCGGGCACGCTTCGCGGTCCCCGGCTGGAGCGATGAAGCAACGCAGCGCTGGCTGAACAGCGCCTCGTCCAATGTCGGCCGAGGCGGATAGCCACCACGACCGGTTGCGTTGTCAGCCCGCGCCGGCGATCTGATGGGGTGGCTGATCTCCGAATAGCGAAGGGCTGGGCGGCTAGGCGGCCTGCTCCTCAAACGAGGTGTAGACCCGGCCGGTTGGATCAACGACCTGAACGTCCCAGCACCCGTCCTCGACAAGCTCTTTGGCCTTCTTGAGGGCGGCGGTGAGTGAAAGCCGCTTGAGGCTGACGACGCCTGCCGTGTCGAAACCGTTGATTTCAAACATGCCGCTCCTCCGATTTTCTTGAATCCTACACATTTCCGGCGGGTTGTCTCGCGGCTTTTTGGCGGGGAGGGCTCTTGGAACTGCAGGCAGATGCCAAGCAATGGCGGTAAGCGCGATAGGTTGCGTGCACTGTGAGCGTAATCTCTTACGAGGACGGCGGCCCCATAGCGGCCGTGCGCAACTTACCGGGTCGGAGGCGCCTTCCATCCATAGGACTGACGCGCGATCTGGCCAGTGACATCGAGATCCTTCTCGTCAGAGATGCGCCAAGCCGCCACCCCGAAGCAGACGGTCAGAACGACGGCGGCCACTAGCAGCAGCATCGATAGAAACTGGCTCACGCCTACACCCCTGAACGCGACGCATGAGCGGAGCGACCACGGAACGTCGATTCGGAAAATGCAGACGCGCTGACCCATCGCCGATTTTCCCCAGCACTCACACCGGACCAAAAGCGCTCACGAGTCCGATCGTGATTGGGACCAGCGCCACGATGATCCATAGGACGGGTGAACCAGAGGAAAGGCCAGCGATGAGTATCCAGGCACCGAAGCCCACGAGGAGCGCCGAGATGGCATAGGCAAGAGCTTTTTCCATCGTTCGATCCACGAGCAACACAGGATCGATTGCGATTGTAAGATTCCCCGCGCGCGGGAACGTTCCTAATGCCCCGCGGCGAGCGTGGTGAATGCCCTTGACCGCAGATGGCTTTGGAAGAGATCGCCATCGTCTTCGAAGCTGTAATGACGGTGGCCGAGCACCGAATTGATCTCGCCTCCAGCAAACACCCTTCGCGAGGGTGACTACACGCTAACGCTGGCGGGCTTTATTCCTTGCCGGTCAGCGCGTCGATATAGGGCTGGTTCTTCTCGCGGATCTTTTTGAGCGCGGCGACGATCTTCGCCTTCTTTTCAGGGGGAAGATCGGGTTGATCCGCAAACCGATAAAGGCTCTTTTCCGCTTTGAGCCAAAACTCCGGGCCTCCAGAGAAAGTCTCGGCAATCCATTGCAGCGACAAGGAGACGGTATAGAGCGTCGAGACGGTCAGGATCAAAGCGACGATCAAAACCTTGACCGTGAAGCTGCCGATCGATCCGTTCCGCATTATCATTCCCTTTCGCCGATCCTCTGCTGACCCGATCTCGATCGGTCAGCCTGCGAGGCCGATCTCAGATAGCAAAATCTGTCTGGAGATCAATGTGGTGAGCGCGCTGGGGCTCGAACCCAGGACCCCGTGATTAAAAGTCACGTGCTCTACCGGCTGAGCTACGCGCTCCCATGGCCGCGGATGGCTTCGAGAAGAGATCGCCATCGTCTTCGGACATTCGAGAGAAGCATGTCTTGCCGCTTCGCTGAAACTTGCGTTGCGGGGAAAACCGGCCTTTTCCGGATCATGCTTTCGGTCCGCGCTGTGTAGGGGGAGTGGCTGCGGAGGTCAATAGCGGGGGCGGCTGCCGAAACTCGCGGCAGGGGCGGGGATTTACTTGCGGTGTCCGCCGTTTAGGCCGAGATTTTCAACCCGATTGATGGGCCGTCATCCACGCCCAAAGAGCCCATGACTTTTAATCACGGGGCCTGAGGCGCCCAAGTTTGGGCCGGTCCGTCAGTTCGCCTCACGCCGGACCTCGTTCGGCACCGGCTGCGGCGTTCCGGCGGGGGTCGGCAGGGCGACCGGGCGCAGGCCGATCAGCTCGGCGGTGCGGATCGCGCTGTCGCGCCAGAACTGGAACGAGTTGATGCGGCTGAGCTCGAGGATGGCGATCGCGACCGCGGCCAGGAACGGCAGGCTTTGCAGCACCAGAACGCCGGCGAAGATGTAGATCTCAGTGATCTGCCGGAAACTGTTGGAGGCGACCAGCACGCCGGCGCCGACCAGGAGCAGAGTGCCGATCACGGCCTCCCAGAACGCCTGGAACTCGATCGACATCCTGCTGAGGCCGCCCTTGGAGGTTCGCGCGAACGCGATGTGCTCGGTGATCAATCCCTGCGCCACCGCGCGCGACACCGTCCATTGCACGCTCATCGCGGCGATCATGGCGCCCAGCATCTGGCCGGGTTTGATCGCGACGCGGGCGCGGTACATCGACAGGAAGTGCGCTAGCGAGACGATGAAGGCGCCGATGATCGGCAGCGTCAGGATCTTGTCGGGGATGGCGATGTCGGCAAAGGCGACGATCGGCACCCAGACGAGGTTGAGCAGCGCCACGACCACGCCGAGGCTTTCGGCGCCGAGCCAGTTCAGCCAGCCGAGGCCGTATTCCCGCTTCTGGTCGGAGGTCAGCCGGCTCGCGCCCGGCAGGAAGCGGCGCCAGTGCTTCTTGACGATCTGCAGGCCGCCATAGGCCCAGCGGTGGCGCTGCTTCTTGAACGCCTCGTAGGTGTCGGGGAGCAGGCCCTGGCCGTAGCGGTGGTTGGTGTAGTGCGTGACCCAGCCGAGCTCCTGGATCGCAAGGCCGAGATCGGAGTCCTCGCAGATCGTGTCGCTTGACCAGCCGCCGGCCATGTCCATCGCGGCGCGCCGGATCAGGCACATCGTGCCGTGCACGATGACGGCATTGAGCTCGTTGCGCTGGACCATGCCGATGTCGAAGAAGCCGGCATATTCGCCGTTCATGATGTAGTGCATGATCGACAGGTCGCCGTCGCGATGCTCCTGCGGTGCCTGCACGAGGCCGACGCGCGGGTCGGCGAAAGCCGGCACGAGGTCCTTCAGCCAGTCGGGCTCGACGACGTAGTCGGCATCGAGGATGCCGATGATCTCGGCATCGACGGCGGTGCGGTCCATGGCGATGCGCAAAGCGCCGGCCTTGAAACCTTGCACCTTCTCGGCGTTGATGAACTTGAAGCGTTCACCGAGTGCGCGGCAATGATCCTGGATCGGCTGCCAGAAGGCGGGATCCGGCGTGTTGTTGATGATGACGACGCATTCGTAGTTCGGATAGTTCAGCCGCGACAGCGCATCGAGCGTCTGCTTCAGCATGTCGACCGGCTCGAAATAAGCGGGGATGTGGATCGAGACCTTCGGGTAGTAATTCTCCGGCACGTTCTCGACCGGCTTGCCCTTGGCGAGCAGCCGCTGCGGCGACCGGCCGAAAGCAACGGCCGCGATCTCGTCGATGCGCGCCATCGCGATCAGCACCAGCGGAACAAGCAGGATCATGCCGAGCGTCAGCGCGAAGGCCGAGCCGAAGATGAAATAGTGGCTGTTCCAGAACGCGAATACGGTCGCGGTCCAGGCGCCGACGCCGTTGGCGGTGGCCGAGAGCAGGAAGGCCTGCTTCGCGGTCGGCTTTTCAAGCCGCAGGATCGGCAGCGACAGCAGGATGCCGACCAGGAGCGCGATTCCCATCAGCTTCCAATAGTCGGGGTTCTCGACCGGGCCGGTCCAGGCGAATTTCGGCTCTCGGCTGGCGTTGAGGATGCCCCAGTACGGACCGACGCCGCCTTCGAAGAACTTCCAGGGCTGATCGATAGCCTCGACGATGTTGTATTCCATGCCGATGGCTTCGGCGCGACTGACGAAGTTGCGCAGGGTCAGCGCCTGCTGGAACGGACCGGGGTCGGCGTTGCGCAAATTGTAGCCCTGGCTCGGCCAGCCGAACTCGGCGATCACGATGCGCTTGCCGGGGAACAAATTGCGCAGCAGGTTGTAACGGTCGACGGCCTGATCCACCGCCTGGTCCGAGCGGAAGTTTTCCCAATAGGGCAGCACGTGGGCGGCGATGAAATCGACGTTGGAGGCAAGGTCGGGATTGTCGCGCCAGATGTTCCAGATCTCGCCGGTCGTAACGGGCACGCGCACCGAGCCCTTGACCTTCTTGATCATGTCGATGAGGTCTTCGACCTTCTGCTCGCCGCGGTAGATCACCTCGTTGCCGACCACGACGCCGACGACGTTGCTGTTCTTGCGGGCGAGCTCGATGGCAGCCTTGATCTCGCGCTCGTTGCGATCCTTGTCCTTGTCGATCCAGGCGCCGACGGTGACCTTGAGACCGAACTCGGCCGCGATCGGCGGCACCAGTTCCACGCCGCCGGTGGACGAATAGAGGCGGATCGCGCGCGTCATCGTCGACAGCGTCTTCAGGTCGGCGCGGATTTTCTCGATGCTCGGGATGTTGTCGATGTCGGGGTGGGCCGAGCCTTCGAACGGCGCGTAGGAGACGCTGGGGAGCAGACCCCTAAAATCGGGAGCGGGTTCCTTGTCGCGCAAGACTCCCCACAGCCCAGCGTGAAGCGCGGACACGAGCAACAGAACGGCGGCGACAACGCGCATCGCGGCTAAACCAATAGGGGCTGAGGTGGCAGGGAAGCGGATCCGACCCCGAGATCCGACCGAGTCCGCGGCAAATGGAGCATACCTCTGCTGCGCGGTTTCACAACTTTCATGGGCTCATGTCCTTATGAGGGCATGGGCTTTTCGAACGACGCGTGGCAGTGCCAACCGCGTCTATGGCCGATCGTTCCTGAACGACAGCTGAAGCGACCAGCGGTTATTTCTGGGGCGCCGGTGTCGGGCTTGCCGCGGGCGAGGGGCTCGCCGCCGGCTGCGGGGCCGGCGCGTTGCCGGTGGTCGGCGCTGCCGGCTGGGACGCCGTGGCCGCGGCCTGCTGCGGCTGGGAGGCCGGGTTGATCCAGCAGGCGTGCACGCGGCTGTCCAGGGTCTCGGCGACCTTGGGATCGATCTGGCCGCCGAAGCGGGTCAGGCAGCGGAAAGCCGCCTGGATGTGGCCGCCGGGGCAGCCGAAGCGGTCGTAGAGGTCGAGATGGCGGAACGCGGTATCGAGGTCGTCCCGCCACATCAGCCGCACCACGCGCCGGCCGAGCCAGACGCATTCGGGATTGCCGGCCGGACCATTGATGACCTGGGCGGCTTCGGCGAATTCGTCGGTGCGGCGCTGGTTCTGGGCGGCGTCCTTGGCAGCGGCGTCGGCGGGCTGGGCCGCGGCCTTGCCCTGGTCGGGGGCCGGCGTGCCGCTCTGGGCGGAGGCACCATGAAGGCCGGCCAGGCCTAGAAGGGCGAAGACGGCCAAGGTGGCGGCGAACTGCCGCAGGACCGCATTTCGTGACTGACGCACCCGTTGCCGCATGAATTCCCCAACTTCTCCACTGACCGCCCGCGTCAGGATCCCGCGGACGCGTCGTGATGGCGTCCAAATGGGTCTCCAATGCGGCGGAAAATTCCCGCCGAGTCCCATGACCTGTATTTCGAATTTTGTCCAGCAAAGTCACGATCCTAGGCCTCTGTCGAACGGCCGCAGGTAAATTCCTTGGGGGCGTGGGGGATCCATCCGGCGTGCCCCCTTGGCAGACGGCGTGCGAGCAGGTAATCGACGGCACCTCGCGGAGGACGGAACCGATTTCTCTTCGTACGCCACTGGCGCTTCTGCTCGTTTCACTGGGTGCGATTGCTGCCGTGTGGTGGTGGCTGGCCACGCCAATCACGCTCGCGCGCGCGCCTATCGATCCCAACGACAAGGTTCAATGCGTCTCCTATGCGCCGTTCCGCGGCGAGCAGTCGCCGCTGAACGCATGGACCCATATCGAGGCCGACCAGATCGAGCAGGATCTGCGCCAGCTCAAGGAGATCACCGACTGCGTCCGCACCTATTCCATGGAGAACGGGCTCGACCAGGTTCCGGCGATCGCCGCCAAGGTCGGCGGGCTGAAGGTGCTGCAGGGCATCTGGCTCTCCAGCAACCGCACCAAGAATCTTGAGCAGGCCGCGCTCGCCGTCCGTCTCACCAAGGACTTCCCCAACGTCATCACCGCGGTCATCGTCGGCAACGAGGTGCTGCTGCGCGGCGAGATGACGACCGCCGATCTCGTCTCCATCATCCGCTCGGTGAAGGCGCAGGTCAGCGTGCCCGTCACCTATGCCGATGTCTGGGAATTCTGGCTGAAGAACCGCGAGATCTATGACGCCGTCGATTTCGTCACCATTCACATCCTGCCCTATTGGGAGGATTTCCCGGTCAAGGCGAAATTCGCCGCCTCCCATGTCGAGGCGATCCGCGAGCGCATGGCGGTGGCGTTCCCCGGCAAGGAGATCCTGATCGGCGAAACCGGCTGGCCGAGCGCTGGGCGCATGCGCGAGGGCGCGCTGCCGTCACGCACCAACCAGGCGCGCGTCGTGTCGGAAATCCTCAGTCTTGCGAAAGCGAACAAGTTTCGCGTCAACCTGATCGAGTCCTACGACCAGCCCTGGAAGCGCAAGCTGGAAGGGACCGTCGGCGGCTATTGGGGCCTTTACGATTCCGTGCGCCGGAATCTGAAATATCCGCCGGGCCAGCCGATCAGCAATTTCCCGTACTGGAAATGGTACATGGGCGCCGGCATGGGCCTGTGCGCGCTGGTGTTCGCGGTGGCGCTGATCACGCTGCGCCGGCGGCCGTGGACGCCGCGCTTCTCGGCCTGGCTCGGTGTCGCGATCTCGGCAACGACGGCGGGGAGCCTGCTCGGGATCGGCGCCGACAAGATGTACTACGAGAGCTACGGCATCGGCGGCTGGCTGCTCTGGGGTGCACTGCTGCTTGCCGGCATCCTGTCGCCGATCTTCTGCGCGCAGGCGATGGTGATCGGCCGCAGCCTGCCGACCTTCCTCGATCTGCTCGGCCCGCGCGAGGGCCGCAAATGGTCGAAGCTCACCGCGGTGCTCGGCCTGACGCTGGCGGTGACCGCGGTGATCGCGGCCGAGACCGCGCTCGGCTTCGTGTTCGACCCGCGCTACAAGGATTTTCCCTACGCCTCACTGACGATGGCGGTGGTGCCGTTCGCATTGCTGACGCTGAACCGTCCGCAGATCGGCCAGCGCCCGATCGCGGAAGCGGTGTTCGCGGGCGTGCTCGCGCTGTCGGCGATCTACGTGCTCTTCAACGAGGGGCGCGACAACTGGCAGTCGCTGTGGACCTGCGCGATCTTTCTTCTGTTCGCGCTCACGCTGTGGCGGGCGCGGGCCGAGCAAATCCAAGAATGAACAGGCCGATCGCAAGGCCCGACAGCACGACATTGTAGAGCACGATGCCGAGGCCGGCGGCGATAATGCCGACGGTCAAGAGCACGATCGACGGCCGCATCAGGTTGAGCGTCGCCACCACCAGCGCGACAATGCCGAACACCGAATTCTTGAACAGCACGGTCGCGACCGAGCGCGCCTTGCAGATCAGCGTCTGCAGGCCGGCGTCGCAGGCAAGGCCGACCGTCGAGAGCTCGATGCCGAGATAGCGCAAATAAAGCGCATAGCCGACGGTCGCGAAGCCGACGATGATCAGGAACTGCACCTGGTAGGGCGTGAGGCGGAAGGGCTTTTTTGTCATGGCCGCAATATGGTCGGGATGGGGGAAGGGGGCAACAGGGGAGGTGGATAATTCTAGACGGAAAACGAAATGCCTGGTCCAACATGCGGTGGAAGACTACGCCTTCACTGACCTTGGCAATCGGAGTTCGAAACCGTGAACCTTCCCAAGTCGTTCGAGCTCTGATCCCGATAAATATACTCGTAGGACGCCCCTAGCTTGAGGACTTGCGCCGCTTCGCTGCTGCAGATGGCCTTGAGCATTGGAGAGCGCACCTGCGATGCAAATGCTGCAGTCGGCTTCGCTGTCGTCTTGCTTAGATCAACAGTCATTTCGTACCGTATCGTGTTTCCGGCATGATCGACCGCCACCAGAGTGGTTAGCTGGTCGAGTTTCTTGGGCAAGGTGGGGCGTATCGAGCCTTCCATTTTTACTATTGCGGCTTCAATCATAGCCTGCACCTTGGAGTCTGTCGGAGGTAGGTTGATCATCACCAGCCCGACCACCGCCGTGAGACTGAATGCGATTCCCACGATGACGCGCATAAGACGGCGCGGTCTGCTTGATTCTTCTTCGCGCTGATCTGGTTCCATACAAATTTCCTGCCCAGCGCGGCCGATTTGCACGTTTTGTAGATCAAGAGAGCCGCTGATCTCCCACAACTCTAGCGGGTTTCTTCGGCGGCGGAAGCAAAACCAGTGTCATTGCCCAAAAATGTCGCTCGTCATAGGGACAAATCTGTTGCCGCTTTTTGGTGCGGATTGCGATCCGCGAGATAGGCGCCGAATTTTACCGCCTGAAGAACGACGTCAGCGTCGATCCTGCCGACGCCGTCTCCGGCTTTGCTTGCGCTGCCGGCTGCTGCGGTGCCGGGGCAGGCGCAGGCTCTTCGCGCTTCGACGAACGCTTGGAGGAATAGCTGCGGCGGCGCTTGTCCGGTTTTGCGTTTGGCGCGGGCGCGGTCTCGGCTTGCGGTGTCGCGTCCTGGGTCTTGTCGGAGCTCTTCTCCTGAACCCGGTCCTGAGACTTCTCTTGTGCCTTGTCTTGTCCCTTCTCCGAACCGCCGCGCAGCGACAGCCGTTGGCCGTCGAACACGGTGGTCTCGCAGCGGCGCTCGTTCTCGGATAGCCCGGCGCAGAGCTTTGCGGCGGCGGCGGCGTTGATCAGCGGGCCGGCCCCTAGGCGCAGCTGCATGCCGAGGCCGTTACCGCCTTCCTTGATCATGATGATCGGCCGCAGCGCCGCGACTTCCGGATTGGATTTGGTCACGCCGCGCCAGAGTGCGCGCAGGCCGTCGATCGAGTTGGCGCCGCCGAGGTCGATCGCAAAGCGCGTCTGCTGGATGGCGATCGCCGGCGCTTCGCTCTCGGCTGCCTCCGGCTTGGCTGGTGCGGCCGCGGCGACTTCGGTCGGGGCGGGGGCGGGCTCCGGCTTCTTCTCTGCCTCGGGCTGAACCAGCTTGGATGCGGCGGGATCGGGCGGCGCCATCATCGACTTGGACGGCACCAGTGGAAGCATCGGCAGCGCCGAGGTCGTTGCCGGCGCCTGCGACATCAGCGAGGCGGCAGCCGCGGTCTGCGGCGGCGGATTTGCCGGCTCCTTGGCGGCGTCCTTTGCAGGCTCCTTCGCCTGGTCCTTGGCGGTTGCGCGCGGCTTGTCGGCGGAGGGCGCCGGCACCGAGGCAACCGGCCCGACGCTGGGCGCAGCTGCCGCGGGCTGCGCCTCAGGGATCGGCATATCCTGCGGCTTCGCGCTCTGCCTGGCGATCGCGCCGGTGACGGAATCGAGCCCTTGCTCCAGCACGGTGACGCGCGAATAGAGCCGGTCGCGATCGGTGTTCAGCGTCTCGATGGCGGCGGCGAGGCGGCGGGCCTCGTTCTGGCTTTCCCTGGTCAGCAGCTGCAACCGGTCGGCCTGGCGCGCGAGGTCGGCTGAGGCAACCTGGTCACGGCGCCAGCCGAACTGGGCCTGGTTGGCCATCACGGCGACGACGACGGCGCCGACGGCGGCCACGCCCCACGAGCCCAGCCGCCACAACATGCGGCGGTCGAACGTGCTTTCCTCGGCCAAAAGTCCGGAGAACAGCCCGCCGGTCTCCTTCGTGCCGAAGGCGTCCGCCAGTGGGTCGGAATCCTTTGCCATGAACGTTAAATGCCCAGCCCTGTCCGGCTTCCCCGAATCAATCAGGGAACATTAACAGGAAAACTCGGTCGCACTTGAATTCCGGGCGTTTGCGGGGGTAGCAAGGCGGCAGCTCACGAGGGCGGCCTGCCGCCAATTGATTCGGCCGTATCTGACAGGATTGCGATGACCGCCCGTTCCAGCCTCACGATCGTGCTCGCCGCCGGTGAAGGCACGCGGATGCGATCGAGCCTGCCGAAGGTTCTGCATCCCGTCGCTCACCAGACGCTGCTCGCCCACGTGCTCGCCGCTGCACCGAAGGGAACCGGCACCTCGCTCGCCGTCGTGATCGGACCGGATCATCAGGCGGTGGCGGATGAGGCGAAGCGCATCCGCCCCGACGCGCTCACCTTCGTGCAAGGCGAACGCCTCGGCACCGCGCATGCGGTGCTGGCGGCACGCGAGGCCATCGCGCGCGGCGCCGATGATCTCCTGATCGCATTCGGCGACACGCCGCTGATCTCGGCCGAGACATTTGCGCGGCTGCGCGCGCCGCTCGCCAAAGGGGCCGCTATCGCGGCCCTCGGCTTCCGCGCCGCCGATCCGACCGGCTATGGCCGCTTCATCGTCGAGGGCGACCGCCTGGTCGCGATCCGCGAGCAGGCCGATGCCAGCGAAGCCGAGCGCAAGATCGATCTGTGCAATGCCGGCGTGATGGCGATCGACGGCCGCCGCGCGCTCGAAATCCTCGAGCAGATCGGCAATGCCAATTCCAAGGGCGAATATTATCTGACCGACGCGGTCGAAATCGTCCGCAAGCAGGGATGGGAGTCCGTGGTGATCGAGACCAGCGAGGACGAGGTGCGCGGCATCAATACCAAGGCGCAGCTCGCCGAGGCGGAAAGCGTGATGCAGGCGCGCCTGCGGAAAGCGGCGATGGAGGCCGGCGTCACGCTGATCGCGCCGGAGACCGTGTATCTGTCCGCCGACACCGTGTTCGGCAAGGACGTTACCATCGAGCCGTTCGTGGTGATCGGCCCCGGCGTGTCGATTGCCGACGGCGCCGTGATCCATTCCTTCTCGCACATCGTCGAGACCACGCTCGGCAAGAAAGTCTCGATCGGCCCCTATGCGCGGCTTCGTCCCGGCACCTCGCTCGGCGACGGCGCGCGGATCGGCAATTTCGTGGAGACCAAGGCGGCGACGCTGGAGGCCGGCGTCAAGGTCAATCATCTCTCCTACATCGGCGACGCCACCGTCGGCGCCAATTCCAACATCGGCGCCGGCACCATCACCTGCAACTACGACGGCTTCAAGAAGCACAAGACGATCATCGGGCAGGGCGCCTTCGTCGGCACCAATTCCTCGCTGGTCGCACCGGTCAAGATCGGTAACGGCGCCTATATCGGCTCCGGCTCGGTGATCACGAAGGACGTGCCTGACGACGCCATGGCACTGGAGCGCAACCAGCAGACCATCCGGGAAGGCGGCGCGGCGCGCTATCGCGAGATGAAGACGGGCGGCAAGAAGCCGGAGAAGTAGGAAGCGCTATTCGTCGTCGGCGAATTCGGAGAAGATCGCGCGGGTCAGGCGCCAGCCGCGCGGCTTGGCGCGCTTGGCCGGTTCGCCTTGCTTATGCTTGACGAAGACGGGCTTGCTTTCCTTGCCGCGCTGGGGCGGCGGCCAATGGGCGAGGTGCGTGCCCGAGGTCTCGCTGGCACGCAGATACAACGACGACAGACCTTTGCGGTCGGATGAGCCTTTCATGGCCTTGTTCTCCTGACCGGAATCGTTGGTCAAACTTGTTGACAACAAGTTAACGCGCGGGGTTAAAGGCCGGCCACGTCGACGCAGGCAGGGCAATGGTGCAGGCGAATGCTGTCTCAATCAGCAATAATTATTGAGTATATGGTTCCCTCGGAATTTCGCTAAAAACTGAGCGCGTCGTTTTGGCGATTTTTCGACGATTTGGGGGATATTGATCCGCATGTGCGGGATTGTCGGCATTCTCGGGCGCGAGCCGGTTGCAGAGCAATTGGTGGATTCGCTCAAACGTCTTGAATATCGCGGCTACGACTCCGCGGGCGTCGCCACGCTCGAAGGCAAGCATCTCGAGCGCCGCCGCGCCGAGGGCAAGCTGAAGAATCTGGAGAAGCGGCTGGAAGCCGAGCCGCTCAAGGGCACGACCGGCATTGGTCACACCCGCTGGGCCACCCACGGCAGGCCGACCGTCAACAACGCCCATCCGCACGCGACCGAGCGCGTCGCCGTGGTCCACAACGGCATCATCGAGAATTTCCGCGAGCTGCGCGAGGAGCTCGAAAAGAAGGGCACGGTGTTCCACACCGAGACCGACACCGAGATCGTGCTGCATCTCGTCGACGACCTGCTCACGCGCGGCAACAAGCCCGTGGAGGCGGTGAAGCTGGCGCTGGGGCGCCTGCGCGGCGCCTTCGCGCTCGGCTTCATCTTCGCCGGCGACGCCGACCTCATGATCGGCGCCCGCAACGGCCCGCCGCTCGCGATCGGCTATGGCGACGGCGAGATGTATCTCGGCTCCGACGCCATCGCGCTGGGCCCGTTCACCGACACGATCAGCTATCTCGAGGACGGCGACTGGGTCGTGCTGACCCGCAAGAGCGCGACGATTTTCGACAAGGACGGCCACGCCGTCCAGCGCGAGAAGATCAGGCACGCCGCCTCGACTTCGCTGGTCGACAAGGCCAATTACCGCCACTTCATGGCCAAGGAGATCCACGAGCAGCCGGAAGTGGTCGGCCACACGCTGGCACGCTATGTCGACATGGCGACCGAGCGCGTCTCGCTGCCGGTCAAGCTGCCGTTCGATTTCAAGACCATCCAGCGCATCAACATCACCGCCTGCGGTACCGCGAGCTACGCCGGCTTCGTCGCAAAGTACTGGTTCGAGCGCTTTGCGCGCGTGCCGGTCGAGGTCGACGTCGCCTCCGAATTCCGCTACCGCGAGGCGCCGCTGCGCAAGGGCGATCTCGCCATCTTCATCTCGCAGTCGGGCGAGACCGCCGACACGCTGGCGGCGCTGCGCTACGCCAAGGCCGAGGGCGTGCACACGGTCGCCGTCGTCAACGTGCCGACCTCGACCATCGCGCGCGAGAGCGAGACCGTGCTGCAGACGCTGGCCGGTCCCGAGATCGGCGTCGCCTCGACCAAGGCCTTCACCTGCCAGCTCATGGTGCTCGCCAATCTCGCGATCGCGGCCGGCAAGGCGAGAGGCGTATTGTCCGACGAGGACGAGACCAAGCTGGTCCACGGCCTCGTCGAGGTCCCGCGGCTGATGTCGGATGCGCTCACCACCGAGCTCCAGATCGAGAAGCTCTCGCGCGAGATCGCGAAGTCGCGCGACGTGCTCTATCTCGGCCGCGGCACCAGCTTCCCGCTCGCGCTCGAAGGCGCGCTGAAGCTGAAGGAGATCTCCTACATCCACGCCGAGGGCTATGCCGCCGGCGAGCTCAAGCACGGCCCGATCGCGCTGATCGACGAGACCATGCCGGTCGTCGTCATCGCGCCCTACGACCGGGTGTTCGAGAAGACCGTCTCGAACATGCAGGAGGTCGCCGCCCGCGGTGGCAGGATCATCCTGATGACCGACGCCAAGGGCGCGGAGGAGGCGACGGTGGATTCCCTCGTCACCATCGTCATGCCCGACATGGCGGCAGCCTTTACGCCGATGGTCTATGCCGTCCCGGTGCAGCTGCTCGCCTATCATACGGCTGTCATCATGGGCACCGACGTCGACCAGCCGCGCAATCTCGCGAAATCGGTGACGGTGGAATAGGCAGAAGGGATCGGGGCTGCACTCTTCCAAAACCTGCTAGAAAACCCTAGCTTGAGTGCAGCGACCGACCTGGAACCCGAATGACCACCCGCGACGACGTCCCTGCGCCGCTTGATCCCGCTCCGGAACCGCATACCGGCCTGATGGGCCGCTTCCGCAATTATTTCCTGACCGGCCTCGTGGTGACCGGGCCGATCGCGATCACCCTCTATCTGGTCTGGTGGTTCGTCACCTGGGTCGACGGCGTGGTGCGGCCGTTCGTGCCGCTGGCCTATCGGCCCGAAACCTATCTGCCCTATGGCGTTCCCGGCTGGGGACTGATTGTCGCATTCTTTTCGCTAACCTTGGTCGGCTTCCTTGCGGCCAACCTGATCGGCCGCACGCTGGTCGACGTCGGCGAGACCTTCCTCGGCCGCATCCCGGCGGTGCGCGCCATCTACCGCGGCCTGAAGCAGGTGTTCGAGACGCTGTTCTCGGGCAAGGGCTCGAGCTTCCGCAAAGTCGGCCTGGTCGAGTTTCCTTCGCCCGGCATGTGGTCGATCGTGCTGATCTCGCAATCGCCGAGCGAGGACATCGCCCGCAGCCTGCCGGGGCAGGAGGAGCATGTCTCGGTGTTCCTGCCATGCTCGCCGAACCCGACCACCGGCTTCTTCTTCTACGTGCCCAAGAGCAAGATCATCGAGGTCGACCTCAGCGCCGAGGACGCTGCAACGCTGATCATGTCGGCCGGCGTGGTGCAGCCGGGCTCGGCGCCCGACCCGAAGAAGGCGGCTGCGCTTGCGGGCATGGCGAATGCCGCGCGCATCGCCAACGGCTCGACGCTCAAGCCCCAGCCTGCGAAGGTGGAGTAGGGCCATTCCGCTGCGGGATGGCCGCGTTCACGCAAGGACTCGCATCCTCTGCTAGTCTTCGGTCGATCTGAGCGCCTCGCTCGGAGTCGACCTGGAGTGCACGATGTCAAAGACCATTGCGATCCTCGCACCCGGCGCCATGGGCAGCGCCGTGGCCCGCCGCCTCAGCGAAAACGGCGCGCGCGTGCTGACCTCCCTGAAAGGCCGCAGCGAGGCGACGCAGAAACGCGCGTCGGATGCCGGCATGATCGGCGCCGAGGACGAGGCGATTGCGGAGGCCGACATCATCCTCTCGATCGTGCCGCCGGGCGAAGCCGTTGCACTTGCCGAACGCCTGGCCGCGCTGATCGTCCGGCGCGCCAAGAAGCCGGTCGTGGTCGACTGCAACGCAGTCAATGTCGATACCGTGCAAAGAATCGAGGAGATCATCGGCTCGGCACAGGCGCCGTTCGTCGACGGCGGCATCATCGGCTTTCCGCCGCAGCCGGGTGGCAAAAGCCCGGCCTTCTACATGTCCGGCGAGCATGCGAAGGACGTCGTGGTGCTGAAGGATCTCGGCCTCGACGTGCGGATCGTCGAAGGACCGGTCGGTGCGGCCTCCGCGCTGAAGATGTCCTACGCCGGCATCGTCAAGGGCCTCGCCGGCATCGGCTCGGCCATGGTGGTCGCGGCAACCAAGGCGGGCGCGGCCGATGCGCTCCGCGACGAGCTCGCGCTGAGCCAGCCCGCGATTCTGGCGCGGCTCGAAGTGGCGCTGCCCGATATGATCCCGAAAGCCTATCGCTGGGTCGCGGAGATGCGTGAGATTTCCGGTTTCCTCGGCGCCGATCATCCCGCCAGCCAGATCTACGAGGGTTTTGCGCGCTGGTTCGAGCACCTCGCGGGGGATGCGAGTGGCGAGGCCGTGGATGCGGAGCTGATGAAGGCATTCGCAGCGAGCATCGCGCAGAAGAAGACCTAGTCACCGGCCTAGTCAGCCTGATTGACGTGTGCAGAACTCCATCCGCCTCGTCATTGCGAGCTCCGCGAAGCAATCCAGAATCTTTCCACTGAGGCGGTCTGGATTGCTTCGCTGCGGCAATGACGAGGAGGAGACGGCGCGGAGGCCATCTGTTATTGTCTCTGCGGACGCAGTTCCTCTGCAAGGCGAGTTCGAATGAGAGTGCTTGTCATCGGCGCGGGCGCGCTTGGCGGCTATTACGGAGCCTGCCTGGTCCGAGCAGGCCGCGACGTGACCTTTCTGGTGCGGTCCGCGCGGGCCGAGCAATTGCGGCGGAACGGATTGCAGGTCGTGAGTCCGCACGGCGACTTCGCCATGCAGCCGAAGATCGTCCTGGCAAATGATTTGAAGGAGCCGTTCGACGTCGTGCTCGTCGGCGTGAAAGCCTACTCGCTCGACGACGCCATGAGCCAGTTTGCGCCCGCCGTCGGTCCCAACACGATGATCCTGCCGATCCTGAACGGGCTGAAGCATATCGAGGCCCTCAGCGCCAGGTTCGGCGCCGCGCGCGTCCTCGGCGGGCTGGCGAATGTCAGTGCCGGACTCGATCCGGATGGTCGTGTCGTCCAGTTCATGGCGAGTCAGACGGTTGTCTTTGGCGAGATCGATGGGACGTTGAGCGAGCGTGCGCTCGCGCTGGAGACACTGCTGCAGGTCCCCGGTATCGACGTGCGCGCCAGCGAAGCGATCATGCAGGACATGTGGGAGAAATTCGTTCAGCTCTCGACGCTCGCCGGCATCACCTGCCTGATGCGCGCGAGTATCGGAGACATCCTGGCCGTGCCGAACGGCGAGCAATCGATCTTCCGCCTGTTTGCGGAATGCTGCACTGTTGCGACGGCTTCAGGTTTCGAGCCGCGCGCGCCGTTCATCGAGTTTGACCGAAAACTGTTCACCACCCTGGATTCGCCGCTGAAGGCCTCGATGCTGCGCGATATCGAGCGCGGCTCGATCACCGAGGCGGAGCATATTCTCGGCGATATGGCCAATCGCGCCCGTACGCTCGGCATCGACACGCCGCTGCTGGATCTGGCCCGCGCGCACGTGGCGGCCTACGAGATCGGAAGGCGAAGGGCAGGGGGCTAACCCGCGCCGATCAGCGGGATCGCCTCATCGCGCTCGTAGAGATACAGCAGGCAGCGCAGCGCTTCGCTGCGCTCGCCCTTGAGCTTAGGATCATCCTTCAGGATGCGCAGTGCTTCGTCGCGGGCCTGGGTGATGAGCTGGCCGTGCACTTCCGAGCGCGCGATGCGGTAGCCGGGCAGGCCGCTCTGGCGGACTCCCAGCACGTCGCCTTCGCCGCGCAGCTTCAAATCCTCCTCGGCAATGCGGAAGCCGTCGGTGGTCTCGCGGATCACTTTCAGCCGTGCCTTCGACATCTCGCCGAGCGGCTCGCCATAGAGCAGGATGCAGGTCGAAGCTTCCGAGCCGCGTCCGATGCGGCCGCGCAGCTGGTGCAGCTGGGCGAGGCCGAAGCGCTCGGCGTTCTCGATCACCATGATGGTGGCGGCTGGCACGTCGACGCCGACCTCGACGACGGTGGTCGCGACCAGCAGGCCGATCTCGTGAGCGGCGAACTGACCCATGACACGGTCCTTTTCCGTGCCCTTCATCTGGCCGTGGACGAGGCCGACGCGGTCGCCGAAGCGCTTTTGCAAGCTTTCGAAACGCTTGGTCGCGTTGGTCAGATGCTCGGTGCCCTCAGCCTCGGATTCCTCGACCAGCGGGCAGATCCAGTAGACCAGCTTGCCGGCTTCGAGCGCGCGGCCGACGCCCTCCATGACCTCGCTGATCCGGCTCATCGGCACCGCGCGGGTGTCGATCGGCTGGCGGCCGGCGGGTTTTTCGCGCAGCTCGCTGATGTCCATGTCGCCGAAATAGGTCAGCACCAGCGTGCGCGGAATCGGGGTTGCGCTCAGCACCAGCACGTCGACCGCTTCGCCCTTGGACGTCAGCGCAAGGCGCTCGCGCACGCCAAAGCGGTGCTGCTCGTCGACGATGGCGAGGGCGAGATCGCGGAAGATCACGTCGTCTTGGATCAGCGCATGGGTGCCGACGAGAAGGTCGATCTCGCCGGCTTCGAGTTGCGCCAGCAACTCGCGCCGCTCCTTGCCCTTTTCGCGGCCGGTCAGGATCGCAACCCGCAATCCCGCGCGCTCGGCGAGCGGGGCAATGGTCTTGATGTGCTGGCGCGCCAGGATTTCGGTCGGTGCCATCAGCGCGGCCTGCTTGCCGACTTCGGCCACCGCGGCGGCAGCGAGCAACGCTACGACCGTTTTGCCGGAGCCGACGTCGCCCTGAAGCAGGCGCAGCATGCGCACCGGCTGCTTCAGGTCCTCGGCAATGGCGGCGGCGGCGTTGCGCTGGGAGGGTGTGAGCGCGTAAGGAAGGGCGTCGATGATCTTGTTGCGCAGATGCCCATCGCCGGCATTGCGGACGCCGGCGGGGCGGCGCAGCTGGGCGCGGATCAGGGCGAGCGCGAGCTGGCCGGCGAGCAGCTCATCGAAGGCGAGGCGCGACCAGAACGGCTGGTCGGGCAGGATGTCCGTGAGCTCGACCGGCTGGTGCACGCGCGTGAGCGCTTCCGCGATTGGCGGGAAGTGGCAGCGGCGCAGCACCTCGGGGCTGATCCATTCCGGCAAGGCCGGCAGCTTCTGCAGCGCCTGCGCGATCGCGCGGCGCAGCGAGCCGAGCGCGAGCCCCTCCGTCAGCGGATAGACCGGATCTATCCCCGAAAGCTTTGCGATCGCCTCCTCGTCGAGCACGCGGTCCGGATGCACGATCTGCGGAATGCCGTCATACATCTGCAGCGTGCCGGAGACGTAGCGCTTCTCCCCCATTGGCAGCAGTTTTTCGACATAGCCGGGTTTGGCGCGGAAGAAGGTCAGCACGACATCACCGGTATCGTCGCTGGCATAGACCAGATACGGCGCGCGCGCGTTGCGCGGCGGGGGCGGGCGGTGGCGATCGACGGTGACCTCCAGCGTCACCATGGTTCCAACGGCGGCGTCGCGGATCTTCGGCCGGGCGCGGCGGTCGATGACCTGGCTCGGCAGATGCAGCAACAGGTCGACCAGCCGCGGCGTCTCGCTGCGGCCGAGCAGATACTGCAGCAGCTTGTCCTGCTTCGGACCGACGCCGGGCAGGCTGGTCACGGGAGCAAACAGCGGATTGAGCAGGCTGGGGCGCATTCTCGCAACATTCGTCATGCGCGGGCTTGACCCGCGCATCCATCTTTTCAATGACGATGGATTGCCGGGTCAAGCCCGGCAATGACGGTCCCCAAACAATTGCAATAACAAAGGGCTGACATGGCCGGTCCGAATGGCTATATCACCCCCGCCCGGCACGTCCGGGCTTTCTGCGTTTGACTGGATTTGAGACATGACGGGAACGACACGATCGAGCAGCGGGCTGGATGACCGCCGCAAGCGGCTTCTGTTCCGCTGCTGGCACCGCGGCACGCGCGAGATGGACCTGATCCTCGGCCGCTTCGCGGACTCCGAGATCGGCAACCTGTCCGAGCCCGAATTGGCGGAGCTCGAACGCCTGCTCGAGGTCAACGATCCCGATCTCTATGCCGCCATCACCGGCGACAAGGTGCTGCCGGCTGACGTCACCGGCGCGCTGTTTGCCCGCATCAAGGCGTTTCCGATCGCGGACGGCAGCGCATGAAGCAGGGGATGAAATCGCCGGCCGAGCTGCTCACGCCCGGCCGCGCGCTGACGCTTGCCAACGTCGCGGAAGGAGCCGAAGGCCTCATCGTCTCCGATCTCGCCCGCGCCATCGCAGCGCGGCCGAAGAAGCCGGCGGTCAGCCTTGCGGTCGTCTGCCGCGACGGCGGGCGCATGCAGCAGCTCGAACGCGCGCTGCGGTTCTTTGCGCCCGATCTGCCGGTGCTGATTTTTCCTGCCTGGGATTGTCAGCCCTATGACCGCGTCTCGCCGCATGGCGGCATTCTCGCCCAGCGCCTGACCACGCTGGCGCGGCTCGCCTCGCTCACCGGCAGCGACAAGCCGCTGATCGTGCTGACCACGGTGAACGCGGTGGTGCAGCGCGTGCCCGCGCGCGAGCTGGTTGCGGCGCAGGCGTTGTCGGTCGCGCCCGGCAATGTCGTGCCGATGGACACCGTCGTCGCCTGGCTCGAGCACAACGGCTACAACCGCTCCTCCACCGTGCGCGAGCCCGGCGAATATGCCGTGCGCGGCGGCATTCTGGACCTGTTTCCGGCCGGCCTCGAGCAGCCGGTCCGCTTCGACTTCTTCGGCGACAGCCTTGAATCGATCCGCTCCTTCGATGCCGAGACCCAGCGCACGCTGCTCGACATGCGCTCGCTCGATCTCGTTCCGGTCTCCGAGTTTCAGCTCGTCACCGACACCATCCGCCGTTTCCGCATGGGCTATGTCGCCGAGTTCGGCGCGCCCGAGCGCGACGATGCGCTGTACGAGGCCGTCAGCGAGGGCCGCCGCCATCCCGGCATGGAGCACTGGCTGCCGCTGTTCCAGGACCGGATGGACACGCTGTTCGACTATCTGCAAGGCGCGGCCGTCGCCATCGAGCCGCAGGCCGAGGACGCGGTGCGGGAGCGCTTCAAGCAGATCCTCGATTACTACCAGGCCCGCCGCGAGGCGATGGAGCATCCCGGCGGCGGCGCCATCTACAAGCCGCTGCCGCCTGACCGGCTCTATCTGACCGACGAGGAATGGACCAGGCGCCTCGGTGACATCCCGCTGGCGCGGCTGACGCCGTTCTCGGTGCCGACCGACGGCACCGGTGTCGTCGATGCCGGCGCACGCAAGGGCCGCGACTTCGCGCCGGAGCGCAATGACACCACCGTCAACGTGTTCGAGTCCGTCGTCAGCCACGTCATGGCGCTGCAGGCGCAACGCAAGAAGGTCGTGATCGCGCTCTGGTCCGAAGGCTCGCGCGACCGCATGAATTCGATGCTGCGCGACCACAAGCTCGCCCATACCACCAGCGTCAATACCTGGCGCACGGTGCAGGCGACCCCGCGCAACGAGACCATGCTCGCCGTGCTCGGCCTCGAGAGCGGTTTCGAGACCGACGAGATCGCTGTCATCAGCGAGCAGGACATTCTGGGCGACCGCCTGGTGCGGCCGCGCAAGGCCAGCCGCAAGCTCGACAATTTCATCTCGGAGGTGACGAGCCTTGCCGCTGGCGACATCGTCGTCCATGTCGAGCACGGCATCGGCCGCTTCATCGGCCTGCAGACGCTGGATGTTGCCGGCGCGCCGCATGACTGCCTCGAGCTGCATTATGCCGCCGAGACAAAACTGTTCCTCCCGGTCGAGAACATCGAGCTGTTGTCGCGCTACGGCTCGGACCAGACCACGGTCGAGCTGGATCGTCTCGGCGGCTCCGGCTGGCAGACCCGCAAGGCGAAGCTGAAGAACCGCATCCGCGAGATCGCGGGCGAGCTGATCAAGATCGCGGCCGAGCGCATGCTGCACGAGGCGCCGAAATTGCCGGTGCAGCAGGGCCTCTATGACGAGTTCTGCGCGCGCTTCCCCTATGACGAGACCGAGGACCAGCTCGGTGCGATCGAGTCCACGCTGAAGGATCTCGAAAAGGGCCGTCCGATGGACCGGCTGATCTGCGGCGACGTCGGCTTCGGCAAGACCGAGGTCGCGCTGCGCGCCGCCTTCGCGGTCGCGCTCGAGGGCAAGCAGGTTGCGGTCGTGGTGCCGACCACGCTGCTGGCCCGCCAGCACGCAAAATCCTTCAGCGAGCGCTTCAAGGGCTTTCCGGTGAACGTGGCGCAGGCCTCGCGCCTGATCCCGACCAAGGAGCTGAACCAGGTCAAGAAGGGCATTACTGACGGCTCGGTCGACATCGTCGTCGGCACCCACGCACTGCTCGGCAAGGCGATCAAGTTCCGCGACCTCGGCCTGCTCATCGTCGACGAGGAGCAGCATTTCGGCGTCAGCCACAAGGAGCGGCTGAAGGCGCTGCGCGCCGAGGTGCATGTGCTGACGCTGTCGGCGACGCCGATCCCGCGCACGCTGCAGCTGGCGCTGACCGGCGTGCGCGAGCTCTCGATTATCGCCTCGCCCCCGGTCGATCGCCTCGCGGTGCGTACCTTCGTTGCCCCGCACGATCCCTTGATGATCCGCGAAGCCCTGCTGCGCGAGCGCTATCGTGGCGGCCAGGCATTTTACGTCGTGCCGCGCATCGACGACCTCGCCGAGGTCAAGGACTTCCTCGACAAGAACGTGCCGGAGATGAAGGTCGCGGTCGCGCACGGCCAGATGCCGCCCGCCGTGATCGAGGACATCATGACCGCGTTCTACGACGGCAAGTTCGACATCCTCTTGTCGACCACCATCGTGGAGTCAGGCCTCGACATCCCCAACGCCAACACGTTGATCGTGCACCGCGCCGACATGTTCGGCCTTGCGCAGCTCTACCAGCTGCGCGGCCGCGTCGGTCGCTCCAAGCTGCGCGCCTATGCGCTGTTCACGCTGCCGGCGCAGCAGAAGATCACCGCGCAGGCCGAGCGCCGGCTCACCGTGCTGCAATCGCTGGAGACGCTGGGCGCCGGCTTCCAGCTCGCCTCGCACGACCTCGACATCCGCGGCGCCGGCAATCTGCTCGGCGAGGAGCAGTCCGGCCACATCAAGGAGGTCGGCTTCGAGCTTTATCAATCAATGCTGGAGGAGGCGATCGTCAACCTCAAGGCCGGCGTCTCCGAGCCCGCCGCCGACCGCTGGTCGCCGTCGATCACGATCGGCATGCCCGTGCTCATCCCCGAGGATTACGTCAGCGATCTCTCGGTGCGGCTGTCGCTGTACCGGCGTCTTGCCGATCTCGACACCGAGGAGGAGATCGAAAACTTCGGTGCCGAGATGCGCGACCGCTTCGGCGTGCTGCCCGACGAGGTGCGCTATTTGTTCAAGGTCGCCGCGATCAAGGCGTTCTGCCGCCGTGCCAATGTCGAGAAGATCGATGCCGGCCCGAAGGGCGCCGTCATCGTCTTCCGCGACAATTCCTTCGCCTATCCCGATCGCCTCGTGACCTTCATCCGCAGCCATGGCCAAGCCGCCAAGGTGCGGCCCGACATGAAGGTGGTGTTCCTGCAGGATTGGGAGACGCCGGAAGAGCGCCTCGCCGGCACGACGGAGATCATGCGACAGTTGGCGCAGCTCGCCGAGAGCAAGAAGGCGGCGTAGGGACGGAGCGAGATGTCGTAGGGTGGGCAAAGGCGCTCTTGCGCCGTGCCCACCATTCTTTCCAAGATGAGGGATGTGGTGGGCACGCTTCGCTTTGCCCACCCTACGGCAGCGCGGTCGTGACTACGACGCCGCCCTTGAAGCGTCGGCCGACAGCCGCGCCAACAGCGACCTTGCCGTATCCGACGGCGACAGCGAGTCCACGCTCACAACCGGATCGCTGCGCATCTCGTGCTTGCCATTGGACGTGTGCCGCATCACCGCCGACAAGCGGCGCGCGATCATGTGCGCGGTGCGGAAATCGGTCTCAGCGAACACGACGATGACCGAGCCGTCCTTCTGTGCCGCGCCAAAATCCATCTGACGCATCAGGCGGCTCAGGATACGCGCCGCGTCGAGCTGGGCGCGGGGATTGTTGGGATCGAAGGCGAAGCGCGCCACCGACAGGCCGCCGCCGCGGGCCAGCGTCTGCTCGACCGCCTTGGCAAAATCGCGGGCGAAGGCTTCCGTGGTGAGCAGGCCACTGCGCGGATCGAGCCAGCCGCCGGCATCGATCGAGCGCAGCGTGCGGCTCAGCTGCGCCTCCATCGCGTGCTGGCGGATCAGCGGCAGGGCGTTGGCGGCGATCCTCGCCGGCTCGCCCGCGATCAGCTCGAGATTGGGCAGATCGTAGCTTTGCACGAGCTGGTGCGCGGTGACGACCACAGGCAGGGTGCGGAAGCGGGTGTCCTCGGCGAGCACGGTGAGGAAGGCATCGGTCACGCGCGCGGTAAACCCTTCGGCGAGCACGACGCCATCGATATCGCGGGTGTTGAGATGTTTCGCCGCGGCCTCGATCGAGAGCGCGCCAACCACGCCGACGCGCTCGCCGAGTGCGACGGAGAGTGCGGGATAGGCGGCGCCGCGGCCGATCAGCAGAACGGTGGCATCGCGCGATGGGTCGCCCTCGGGCAGCACGACCTTCGCCTCGGGCAGCCGGCGCAGCACGGTCGAATGCAGGGTACGGACGCGCAGCGCGGCGCGTAAGCGCGCGCTCAGACGATCGGGATGGCCGCCGCGCGAAGCGAAGGGCAGGGCGTTGTGCGGCAGCGCACCCGCCGCATCCAGGGCCACGAAGGGAAGGTAGGGCGATTGGTCGGCAATCTTCCTGGCGAGCAGCGCCAGATGCGGCTCATGTCCGCTGTGCATCGCGGCGAGGACCGCGGCCGGCTGTACCTGCTCGACCGCGCGCGTCGCGCTGGCCCAGTCGGTGTCGACCACGGGGAAGAGCCGGGCCTCGTCCAGCGCCGCAACGAAGGCGGGGCGCTCGGTATTGGACACAAACAGGATCGGGCCCGCCTGGGACATCGAAAAGCTCTGATCACGCAACAGATGCCGCGCAATCTAGTTTGGCCGCCTTAATGCTGCGTCAACGTCTCAGGCGAAACTGCGCTCAAGCCGGCCCGGAGCGGTCGCGAAAAGCCTCGACCATCAGGGGGTTAAGCCCGAGCTCGCTGAGCGCCTCGCGGGCGCGGGCATTGTCCTGGGCCCGTCCTGCCAGCCGGTGGCCGGAGAGGCGGTCGGGCAGCGCGGTGAGTAGGGCGCCCTGGCCGAGCCGGCGCGCCCATTCCTGGAGGTCGTTGGAGAGGAAGCGATAGCCGCCGACGGCCATGATGCCGGAGGGCGGTGCGGTGATGCAGATCGCGCCGCTCGCCCGGTCGAGCCGGGCGGCATAGCCGGTGTCGACATAATCGCGTGGCGGCTGCGCCGTCAGTGTCTCGCCGACCGGCTGCGGCGGGGCATAGGCCGCGATCGGCACCATCGCGCCGCGCAGGCCGAGCGTGCCCTTCGGTGTCAGCAGGATCTCGCCGGCGATGGAGGAGCCGGCCTGTTCACGCGGCGCGCCGTGCGGCCCCGGCATCACCGGCACCGGCATGCCGTCCTCGCCGCGGCGGGCGCCGAACAATCCGGCCTCGCCGAACAGATAGACGTCGGTGAGCGGCGCATGCGGCGCGATCCAGGCATCGCTCGCCGCCACCTGCTCCGGCGCGCGCCACAGGCCGATGACGTTGCGCAAGCTCGGCATCCGCGCCGCGAGGTCGGCATCGCCAAGCCGCAGCGCGAGTTGCGCGGGCGCGATCAGCACCTCGCATTCGTGCTCGTTGATCTGCTGCTCCAGCACGTCGTTCTCGAACGGGTGATGCAGCGCCAGCGTGCCGCCCGACAGCAGCCAGACCGCGAGCGAGGATGCGAGGCCTGCGAACGACATCGGCGTGAACGCCGCCATCACCGTTGCGCCCTGCTTGACGTCGGCTTCGAGCGACATCGCAAGGCCGCCGGCGATCAGGCTGAAATGCGGCCGCGGCACCGGGCGAAAGCCCTCCGCCGTGACGTCGAAGGAGATCATCGCCGCCTTGCGGCCGTCCTGGATCACGGCGCGCGTGGTGCCGGGCGGGCGGGCCAGCACGTCGTCGAGCGAGGCCATGCCTTCGGGCAGCTCGCCTCCGAAGCCGTAGACATGACGGATCGAGAACGCCTCGGCGGCGGCGTGCATCGCAAGGTCGGCATAGCTGACGCCGTCGACCGTGCTCATGGTGACGATGGCGCGCGCCGCGGTGCGGTTGAGCGCCGCGGTCAGTTCCGCGTGCCGCCACAGCAGCGGCAGCACGGCGACGACGAGGCCGGCGCGATGGGCGGCGAGCACGGTGAGCACGAACTCGACCGTGTTGGGCAACTGGATCGCGATGACGGAATTGGCCGGCAGGCCCGATTCGACGAAATGGGCCGACAGTGCCTCGATGGCGGTGTCGGCCTCGGCATAGCTCATCCGCCGCGGCTGATGTCCGGTGATGCGCGCCTTGTTGAGGGGATCGAGCAGAGCGGTTGCGTGTGGCTGCCGCATCAGCGTGCGCTGAAACAGCGTGTCGAGCGTCGGCGATACGGCTGGCTGGTTCACGGCGTCACTTCATTTGCGTCGCTTGAGGCTCACCCTTCGACCACCAGGTCTCCGGCAGGTAGCCGGACAGCGCGGTGGCCTTCGGCCGTTCTATCCGATTCCAGCGCGCGATCCATTGCTCGGATACGTTAAACAGCGGGATTGTGTAGCAGCCCGCGATCAGGGCGCGATCGAGCGCGCGCACCGCGGAGACGAAATCCGTATGTTCACGGGCCTCCAGCAGGGCGCCGATCATGGCGTCGATGGCTGGATCCCTGGCGCCCATGTAGTTGCGGGTGCCCGGATTGTCGGCGGCCGCGCTGCCCCAATAGAAATACTGCTCGTTGCCGGGCGACAGCGACTGGTCCCAGCGGTTCTGGATCATGTCGAACTCGTAACCGAGCCGGCGCTGGTCGAATTGCACGGGATCGACCGACCGCACGCTGGCCTCGATGCCGGCGCGCCTGAGGTCGCGCTGGAAGGCGAGTGCGATGCGCTCCTGGTCGCGGGTCGTGACCATGATCTCGAAGGTGAAGGGCGCCTTGGTCGTGCGGTTGCGCAGCACGGTGCCGTCGAGATCGTAGCCGGCCTCAGACAACAGCTTCAGCGCGGCGCGCAGCGTCGTGCGGTCGCGGCCCGAACCGTCGGTCACGGGCAGGCGGTAGCTGCCCTCCATGATCTCCGGCGGGATCTGCGCGGCGAACGGTTTGAGCAACTCGCGCTCGCGCGCATCCGCAGGCTTGCCATAGGCCGACAGCTCGGAGCCGGCGAAATAGCCGGCGACGCGCGAATAGAGGCCGAAGAAGTAGTTGCGGTTGACCAGCTCGAAATCGAACAGCAGCGTCAGGGCGCGGCGCACGCGGATGTCGGCGAAGACCGGACGGCGCGTGTTGAAGACCAGGAATTCGGAAGGCTGGGGCACGCCGGGCTTGACGGTGTCGCGGATCACCTCGCCGCTTCTGGCGGCCGGAAAATCGTAGCCGTCGTGCCAGCGCAAGGGCTCGTGCTCGACGCGGAAATCGTAGAGGCCACGCTTGAAGGCTTCGAACTGGCCGTTGGCCTCGCGAAAATAGTCGAGCCTGATCTCGTCGAAATTGTAGAGCCCGCGATTGATGGCGAGGTCGCGGCCCCAATAGTCGGGATTGCGCGTGAGCGTCACGCTGGCGCCCGGTTTCACCGCGGTCACGCGATAGGGGCCCGAGCCGACCGGGCTCGTCAGCGTCGTCTCCTCGAAGGTCGCGATATCGACCGCGTGTTTCGGCAGGATCGGCATCAGGCCGAGGATCAGCGGCAGCTCGCGGTCATTGGCGCCAGTGAGGTCGAAGCGGACGGTGAGGGGATCGGGCGCCTCGGCCTTCGCGACCTTCGCGTAATATTGCCGGTGATTGGGACGGCCGCGGTCGCGCAGCAACTGCCAGGAGAACAGCACGTCCTCGGCGCGCACCGGTGTGCCGTCGGAAAAGCGGGCGCGGGGATCGAGGCGGAACGTGACGAAGGTCCGGTCGTCGTCGGTTTCGACGGACCTCGCGAGCAGGCTGTAGAGCGTGAACGGCTCGTCCTGGCCGCGCGCAAGCAGGCTCTCGACCACGTAGTTGCGGATCGGCTGCACCGCCAATCCCTTCACGATGAAGGGATTGAGACTGTCGAAGGTTCCGAGGATGCCCCAGGTCAGCCGACCGCCCTTGCGGGCATCAGGATTGGCATAGGGCATGTGGGTGAAATCGGCGAGCATCGCCGGCTTGCCGTGCATGGCGATGGCATAGGCTTCCTCGGCTCGTGCAGCACCAGCGGACAGGCCCCAGGCAAGCGCAAACGTGAGCGCACAGGCAAGGATGCAGAGGCGCAGACCGGGGCCCTCGAAGAGGCGCTGGAACATGAACATCGGCACACGTTGATTCGAGGACCGTCGGACCTGAATCCTATCACAGGGAATTTCACCGGAGGCAGTTGCGGATGTGGTCAAAGACGCTTGTCGGCATTGATCTTTTCGTCGGCCACGCTAAGAAGGCACCCAATCGCGCAAGAGCGCCGAGCCCGTCACTTATCCGCCTCAATTGACGGGGAGAGAGCCGCGCCCAAGGCGGCTTGGTTCGGTGCTTCGGAGCGGTTCGGGCACTTCCCGTTCAGAAAGGGTTTTCTGCAATGAATTTCCGTTATTTGGCCGCGTCCGTCCGGCCGCGCGGGCGACTTCTCGCCTTGTTGACGGCGACGGCATTGGCCGTCCCGTTCGCCGCTGAAGCCCAGACCCCGGCGCCGGCTCCCGGTGCGCCCGCCGCGCCCAAGGCGGCCCCGGCCCCGAAGGCGGCGGCTCCGAAGGCTGCCCCCAAGGCTCCGGCACCCGCCCAGGCGCAGCCGGCCCAGCAGGCTCCCGCGCAGGGCGCTCCGGCGCAGCAGGGCGCGGCCCAGCCCGCCGACCAGCAGATCCAGCTGATCTACGCCCCCTGGACCAAGTTCTGCCTCAAGGGCCAGGACGCCAACGCCAAGCAGGTCTGCTTCACCGGCAAGGACGGCCGCATCGAATCGGGCCAGCCGGTGATCGCCGCCGTCATCATCGAGCCGGAAGGCGAGCCGAAGAAGATCCTGCGCGTGACGCTGCCGCTCGGCATGCAGCTCGTGCACGGCACCCGCATCATCGTGGACAGCAACGCGCCGCTGCAGCAACCGTATGTGATCTGCTTCCAGAACGGCTGCATGTCCGACTACGAGGCCACGCCCGAGCTCATCAACAGCATGAAGAAGGGCCAGAATCTCGTTGTCCAGGCGATCAACGCCAATGGCGCGCCGCTGACCCTGCCGCTGCCGCTCGCCGGCGAATTCCAGAAGGCCTATGACGGTCCGCCGACCGATCCGAAGGTGTTCGAGGAAACCCAGAAGAAGCTCCAGGAAGAGCTTCAGAAGAAGGCCGACGAGCAGCGCAAGAAGCTCGAGCAGCAGGGCACGCCGCCCGGCGCACCTCCGACCGCCCAGAAATAATTGGGACAAAATCCCGGACATGAAAAAGGCGCTCATTCGAGCGCCTTTTTTGCTGACCAGCCGTGTCCGAGCGAAGATCAGTTCAGCGAGGGATTGCGCGGGCGGTAGCCGCCGCCCTTGTCCTTGATGAAGATCTCGGCGACCTGGGAATGCCGGATCGGCTCGCCGGAGTCGTCGGGCAACAGGTTCTGCTCGGAGACGTAGGCGACGTACTCGGACTCCGCGTTTTCCGCGAGCAGGTGATAGAACGGCTGGTCCTTGTGGGGCCGCACCTCCTCGGGAATCGACAGCCACCACTCCTCGGTGTTGTTGAATTCCGGATCGATGTCGAAGATCACGCCCCGGAACGAGAAGATCCGGTGGCGCACGACCTGTCCGATCTGGAATTTGGCGGTCCGCGCTTTAATCATCCCCCGTCGATAGACCAGGATTGTGGCCGATGCTAGTGGCCTTATCGGGAATTAACCTTCGTGTCCGGGGCGGATAGCCCCCAAGTCTTCAGAAAACACTTCATCTATGGTCGATATCCTCAACCTGGCTCTACCTTATTTCGGCCTGATCTTCGTTGGTTTCGCCTGCGGCAAGGTCAAGGCCCTGCCGGAATCGGGCCTCGCCTGGATGAACTTCTTCCTGCTTTACGTGTCGCTGCCCGCGCTGCTGTTCGCGATCATGTCGAAGACGCCGTTCGCAGAGCTGAACAACCCGCCGTTCCTGGTCGCGACCACGCTATCGACGGTTGCGGCGTTCACCCTGGCGCTGGTCGTCGGCAAGGTGCTGGGACGCCTGACATTGCGGGAGGCGACGCTCGCTGGTCTCTCCGGCGGCTACGGCAATATCGGCTACATGGGACCGGGGCTGGCGCTCGCAGTGCTCGGGACGAAGGCCGCGGCGCCGACCGCGCTGATCTTCTGCTGCGACAGCATCTTCCTGTTCACGATCGTGCCGCTGTTGATCGAGCTCTCCGACCGCGACCATCCCTCGATCGTGCACGCCTTTGGCGTCGTGGTGAAGCAGATCGTGCTCAACCCGCTGATCATGTCGGCCTGCTTTGGCGCGGCGGTCGCGGCGCTCCATATCGAGCTGCCGGTCGCGCTCGACCGCACCATCACCTTCCTCCAGAACGCGGCCGCGCCGACTGCGCTGTTCGTGCTCGGCGTGACGGTGGCGCTTCGCCCGTTCGACCGTGTGCCGTGGGAGGTGCCCGGCGTGATCGCGGTGAAGCTCCTCATCCATCCGCTTGCGGCGTTCGGCCTGATGCTGGCATTCGGCCCGTTCGCGCAGCCCTGGGCCGCGACCGCCGTTCTGATGGCCTCGCTGCCGCCGGCATTGAATGTGTTCGTGATCGCCCGCCAGAACGATGCCTGGATCGAATCCGCCTCCGTCGCCGTGCTGCTCGGGACGTTTGCGTCCGTGGTCACGCTGACCAGCGTAATGTGGGCGATCCAGACCGGGCGGCTCGTGTTTCCGTGAGAGGCGTTACCTTCGCCAGGTCGGCGTCAGGCCTTCGCGCATGGCAAAACGCCGGAGCGGGCCGATGGCACCGAGCAGGTGCATGCCGACGGCGCGGACCGGCTGGAGCGGCAGGAAATCGTTGAGCAAAGAGCGGTTGGCGATGTCGATCGCGAAGGTCCGGCTCAGGATGTCGGGCCGCCGGGCGCGGTCGTAGCGCTTGAGCACTTCGTCCGCGCCGGGGTCCTGGCCCGCCGCGATGGCCTCGCCCGCGAGCCGCGCGATGTCGGCGGCATCGCGCAGGCCGAGATTGAGGCCTTGGGCGCCGATCGGAGGAACCACATGGGCGGCTTCGCCGACCAGTGCAATGCGGTCGCGGCCGAAGGATTCTGGACGCTCGATCGCCAGCGGAAACAGGTTGCGCCCGGGCTCGACCGTCATGCGTCCCAGGATGGAGTGCGACTGCTTCTCGATTGCAGCGGACAGCTCCTCGTCGCTCAAGCCGCGCAGCCGCTCGGCCTCCGCGGGCGCCGAGACCCAGACGATGCTGGAGCGGTCGCCGGGCAGGGGCACGAACACGCAGGGCCCGTGCGGCGTGTGGAACTCGGTCGAGACGTTGCGATGCGGCCGCGCATGGCCGACGTTGAACGTCAGCGCCGTCTGCGTCAGCTCGCGCCGCGCGACCTCGATGCCGGCGGCCTCGCGACACAGCGAATGCCGGCCGTCGGCGCCGACCACGAGGCGGGCCGAGAGGAATTGTGCGGAGGCGGTCCGGATCGCGACATCGTGGGCTTCAATGACGACGCTTTCGGCCTCGTCGTCGAAACGGACGATCCCGGGCAGCTCCGCCGCGCGCTCTTCCAGCGCCAGCATCAGTGAGCGGTTGTCGATGTTGTAGCCGAAGGCGTCGAGCCCGATTTCGTGACAGGAGAAACGGACCTCCGGCGCGCGGAACAGCCGGCCGGTGTCGTCGACGAGCCGCATGACCTCGAGCGCGGCCGCCTTGTCCCTGCAGCGCTGCCAGACGTCGAGGCTCTCCAGGAGATCGATGGAGGCACCCAATAGCGCGGTGGTACGATTGTCGGCGTAGGGCAGGCGGCGCGCCACCAGCGCGGTCCGTGCGCCGGCCTGCGCCAGTGCGATCGCCGCTGCTATCCCGGCCGGTCCGCCGCCGATCACGGCTGCGTCAAAAAGTGTCGATGCGTCTGTCATGGAACGACAAATGACACGCCCCGCGGCAAATTCAAGCCCACCTATTTTTCCTAGGTTTTATGGCGAATTGTGCGACCGGGCGCCGCAATGGCTTATGTGCAAATCGGTCTCATTCTGATAGCAGAAGCCATGGACAGCCGAGAGGATTCCCTGAAGCCGACACCCGCGATCCGCGCCGCGGCGTTCTCGGTGCATATCTTCACCGCCTTCGGTGCGGCGATCGCGCTGCTCGCGATGCTGGAGGCCGTGCGCGAGCACTGGGCGGCGATGTTTCAATGGCTGGGCGTCGCGCTGATCATCGACGCGATCGACGGGCCGATCGCGCGCCGGCTCGACGTCAAGAACGTGCAGCCGAACTGGTCGGGGGACGTGCTCGACCTCGTGGTCGACTTCGTCACCTATGTATTCGTGCCGGCCTATGCGATCGTGGCGAGCGGGCTGTTGCTGCCGGTCGCAGCGCCCTTGCTCGGCGTCGCCATCATCGTCACCAGCGCATTATATTTCGCCGATCTGCGCATGAAGGCCGACGACAATCACTTCCGCGGTTTCCCGGCGCTGTGGAATGCGGCGGCGTTCTACCTGTTCCTGCTCCACTGGTCGCCGCTGTGGTCCACGCTGCTGGTTGCGGCCCTGGTGGTGCTGACCTTCGTGCCGTTCCACGTGCTGCATCCGGTCCGCGTCGTGCGGCTGCGCTGGCTGACGATGTCGCTGATCGCGATCTGGGCGCTGCTGTCCCTCTACACGCTGGAGATGGACTTTCACGTCGGCATCGGCGTCACCGCCGCGCTGTGCGCGATCGCGCTCTGGATCAGCTTCAGCGACGCGTTGATCCGCTTCGCAAGATCCTTCGCATGACGCATCTGATCACCAGCCCCGAGGCCTGGGCCGCGCTCCTCACCTTGACCTCGCTCGAGATCGTGCTCGGCATCGACAACGTCATCTTCCTGTCGGTGATCGTCTCGCGCATCCCGGAGCAGCAGGCGAACCGCGCCCGCCAGATCGGGCTGGCGCTGGCGCTGGTCTTCCGCATCATCCTGCTCAGCGTGCTGGTCTGGCTGATCGGCCTGACCGCGCCGGTGTTCTCGTTTGCGGGTTACGACTTCTCCTGGCGCGACCTGATCCTGATCGGCGGTGGCCTGTTCCTGATCGCGAAGGCGACCCACGAGATCCACGCCGAAGTCGAGGTCGATGACGACGAGGGCGATGAGAAATCCGGCGGCAGCGCCTTCTTCTGGGTGATCGTCCAGATCGTGATCATCGACATCGTGTTCTCGCTGGACTCGATCATCACCGCGATCGGCATGGCGCAGGACATCGAGATCATGATCGCGGCCGTCGTGATCGCCTGCCTGATCATGTACATTTCGTCCGGGCCGGTGTCGCGATTCGTCGCGGAGCATCCGACCACGAAGATGCTGGCGCTGGCCTTCCTGGTGCTGATCGGCGTCGCGCTGGTCGCGGACGGATTCAAATTCCACATCCCGCGCGGCTACATCTATTTCGCAATTGCGTTCTCGGCGGCGGTCGAATTCTTCAACGTACTGGCCAAGCGCAACCGCAAGAAGGCGCGCAAGGCGTCGGTCTAGCCATTCCCGTCGGCGCCGAGTTGACAAGGCGGGCGCGATGTCTTTCGCTCCGCCTTGGAGAAGAGGAGGTCAGGCAATGACCAAAGCCATCCGTGTGCACAAGGTCGGAGGCCCCGAAGCCCTGGTCTATGAGAGCGTCGAGGTGCCGGCGCCGGGACCCGGCGAGGTGCGCATCCGCCAGCATGCGGTCGGCCTCAACTTCATCGACGTCTACTACCGTACCGGCCTCTACAAGGCGCCGGGGCTGCCCTTCATCGCCGGCAACGAGGCCTCGGGCGAGGTCGTCGCGGTCGGCCCCGGCGTGACCAATTTCCATCCCGGCGACCGCGTCGCCTACTACCACAATCTCGGCGCCTATACCGGCGAGCGCAACCTTCCCTGGGAGAAGCTGGTCAAGCTGCCCGACCACATCACCCACGAGCAGGGCGCCGTGCTAATGCTGAAGGGGCTGACGGTCTGGTATCTCCTGCACAAGACCTTCAAAGTCGAGCCGCACCACCGCGTGCTGATCCACGCCGCCGCCGGCGGCATCGGCCTGCTCGCCTGCCAATGGGCGAGTGCGCTCGGCGCCCATGTCATCGGCACGGTCGGCTCGCGCGAGAAGGCGGAGCTCGCGGAAGCCAACGGCTGCGACCACGTCATCCTCTACAACGAGGAGGACTTCGTCGCCCGCGTCAAGCAGATCAGCCGCAACGAGGGCTGCGACGTCGTCTATGACGGCGTCGGCAAGGCGACCTTCCCGGGCTCGCTGTCCTGCCTGAAGCCGCGCGGCATGTTCGTCTCCTTCGGCAATGCCTCAGGTCCGGTGCCGCCGTTCTCGATCGCCGAGCTCAACAATCACGGCTCGCTGTTTGCGACGCGCCCGAAGCTCAACGACTATATCGGCACCCGCAAGGAGCTGCTGGAAGGCGCCGACACGCTGTTCGCCGCCGTCATCAACGGCAAGCTCCACGTGCCGATCAACCATGCCTACGCACTGAAGGACGCCGCGAAGGCCCATATCGATCTCGAAAGCCGCAAGACCACGGGCGCGTCGATTTTGAAGCCGTAGCTCACCGTCGTTCCGGGGCGATGCAAAGCATCGAACCCGGAACCTCGAGATTCCGGGTTCGGCTCTGCGAGCCGCCCCGGAATGACGAAACCAAACTACGCCACGCGCCGTGCAGCACCGGCCTTGGTCAAGATACCGTCGAGACAATCGATCATCTCGGCGATCTCTCCCTTCGTGACGTTCAGCGCCGGCATGAAGCGCAAGCTGTCGACCTGCGGGGCGTTGAGCAGCACGCCGGCCTCGAACGCCTGGGCGACGATCCCCGGCGCGATCGGCAGCTTGAGGTCGAGCGCCAGCAGCAGGCCGCGTCCCCGCACGCCGCCGAGCCCGTGCCGGGCCGAGACCTTCTGCAGCTCGCTTTCGAGCAAAAGGCCGGTCTCGGCGACCGACTTCAGGAAGTCGGGCGTGCTGATCTCCTCCAGCACCGCAAGTCCCGCCGCGCACATGATCGGGTTGCCGTTGAACGTGCCGCCCTGGTCGCCATGCTCGAAGCAGGAGGCGCGTTCGCTCGCGAGCAGCGCCGCAAGCGGCACGCCACCGCCGATGCCCTTGCCGAGCGTCATGATATCTGGCGCGATGCCGGCGTGCTCATAGTGGAAGAGCTTTCCGGTCCGGCCCATGCCGGTCTGGATCTCGTCGAAAATGAGCAGCAGGCCGTGCTCCTCGGTCAGCGCACGCAATTCCTTCAGGAACTGATCGGTCGCAGGCCACACGCCTGATTCACCCTGGATCGGCTCGAGCATCACAGCCACCGTGTTGGCGTTGATCAGTTTCTCGACCGAAGCGATGTCGTTCAGCTTCGCCTTCTTGAAGCCTGATACCTTCGGCTCGAACAGCGGCTCGAACGCCTTCTTGCCCGAGGCCGACATCGTCGCCAGCGTTCGGCCGTGGAAGCCGCCTTCGAAGCTGATGATCTCGAACGCGCCGTTCCTGTGCAGGCTGCCATATTTGCGTGCGAGCTTGATCGCACCCTCATTGGCCTCCGCGCCCGAGTTGGCAAAAAACACCTGGTCGAAGGCGCTGTTCTCGACCAGCGCCTGCGCCAGTTTGAGGCTCGGCTCGTTGTAGAAAGCCGGGCTTGGCGTGAGCAGCCGCTTGGCCTGCGCGGCGAGCGCATCGGCGATTGCGGGCGGGGAGTGGCCGAGACAGTTGACGGCCCAGCCCTGCACGAAATCGAGATAGCGCTTGCGGCCGTCATCCCAGAGGTAGGAGCCGGCGCCGCGGACGAACACGGCCTTGGGCCGTGCGGTGATGTCCATCAGCGCGTCATACGGATGGGTGGCGGTGGTCATGTCGAACTCCTCTGGAGGCGGGTGGAAAAAGGACGCAAAAAAGCAAGAAGGCCGCACTTTGCGGGTGCGGCCTTCTCGAAAACTGGCTGAATTCTAGTGCTTCAGCGGCGTCGTCGGACATGGCGCAACCCATCATCGTCGCGGGTGCGACGACGGAAAGCTGCGCGGCGGTGGGTCCGAGAGTTGATCATGGGGCGCGTCCGTACAGCCGAATGGCAGGACTTGTCAAGCGGCCGTTTTGCAAGCTTCCCGCCGAGCGTGCATCGGTCAGGTCAGGTGCGCCGCTTGCTCGGCCTCCTCGTCGCCCCAATCCGCACCCGCAATCGCGCTGTCGATGAGCTCGCCGCGCATCAGCTTGAGCGGCGAATTCCAGTACAGCGCGATGTTGTGGAACGGGTCAGTCAGCACCTTGAACACCCAGACGAGGCCGGTCGTGACGTCGCGCGTTGCGAAGAGCTGGAGCATGCGGGCAAGCCCGCCACCGATCCCGATCGCGAGCCAGAGCGCGCCGACATGGCGGATGAAGTCGTACTGGCCGGCGGGTAGATCGAACAGTCCGAACAGGGTGGGGAAGACGTAGAGCACAATCGGCGCGCTGCCCCAGACCAGGAGCAGGATGATCTTGCGCGTCTGGTTGTAGCCGACCTTCACCGCTTCCTTGTAGGCGTTGCTGACGTCGTTGACGGCGTCATAGCCGTTCGGCTCGAAGAAAAAGTGCCCGGTCTGCCGCGTCAGCATGGCGAGCCAGCCGACGAGCCCGGCGAGGGCAGGGTCTTTGAACAGCAGCGCGTAGCAGCCGAGGAAGATCACGGCGCTGACGAGGTGCAGCGTCTGGTTGACGGTGCTCTGGTGGTAGAAGCGGTAATCGTCGAAGCGCTGCGTGCGCAGCATGTCTGACAGGCGGCTCATCAAAATTCCTCGCTCGCGTTGAAAGGCGCGCGAGAATTAGGACGAGTCCGTGACCCCTGCGTGAATGCACTATAGTGTCACATTGCAAGCGCAGGCCCGCGGCGCGAGATTACTCGACACCGTAATGCGCGAACACATCGGCAATGCCGGCGTTGATCGCTTTCGCCGCTGCGATGTCGCGCTCGGCGCCTTCGTTGTCGCCCTTCTTCCGCTTCGCAAGCCCGCGGCCGTAAAGCGAGTGTCGAACTGCGGCCTTGCGTTCAGCGCTGCGTCATAGTCGGCAATCGCCGCGTCGAGATTGCCGAGCTTGAGATGGGTGAGGGCGCGGCTGTCGAGCGTATCAGGGTCGTTGGGCTTCATTCGCAGGGACTGCTCGCAATCGGCCAGCGCATCCTGCAAACGTCCGAGGATCGCCCGCGTCATGCAGCGCGAGTTGAACACGCCGGCATAGATCGGATTGGCCTTGATCGCGCGGTCGTAGTCCTCCAGCGCCAGCGCGTAATCATGCGTATCGAAATACATGCTCGCGCGCGCATAGTAATCGAGGTCGTTGTTCGGAGAGAGTTGAAGCGACTTGGTGAAATCGGCCAGCGCGCGGGCACGGTCGCCGCGGTCACGATAGACGCGAGCACGGTTGCCATAGGCCGGGCCGTAATTCGGGTCGAGCTTGATCGATATGTCGAGATCTGCGAGCGCGCGATCGGCCTCGCCGTGCTCGCGATAGGCCGAGCCGCGGTTGTAATAGGCCAGCGCGAATTTCGGATCGAGCTTGATGGCCTGGTCGTAATCGGCGAGCGCATGCGCGTAGTCGTCTTTGCCGGCGTAGGAGTTGCCGCGGTTGTTGTAATAGAATGGATCGCCGGGGCTGAGCCGGATCGCGCTTGTATAGTCCGCGATGGCGTGGTCGCGATCGCCGACATCGTCATAGACGATGCCGCGATTGTACCAGGCGATGGCGTCCTTGGGGTCGAGATCGATAGCGCGGTTGAGATCGGCCAGAGCCCGCTCCGCCTCACCCTTGCGCCGATAGATTTCGCCGCGATTGGCAAGTGCCCGCGCGCTTTCGGGATTGGCGCGCAGCACCGCCGAGCAGCCGGCGAGGCGCTGCTCGTCGCTGACCTCGTCGGTGCCGAAGCACCATTGCCGCGCCTGCGCGGGCGATGGGGATTGGGCAGCGGCGGGAAGCGCGAGCAGCATCAATGCTGTGCCAATCGCGTACAGCCCGCCCCCAATACCAACCTTGTGATTGTATTTCATCGATCGCCACGTAGAAACCATTGAGCCTCTAGCGCGTTTGTGATCAACGGACGCCAATTGGTTCGAACCGAACGTGACTCGGTTCAGACCAAGGGAGACGGGACCAACCAGACAGTTTTCAGCCTTGTCCGATACACCTTACCCGATTGATCTCGACAGCATTCGCGGCGCGTTTCCGCCGGGCATCGAAGCGCCGCCGCTATTGGTCGACTTTGCCGGCTGGCTCAAGGGACGCCCCTGGGGCAGCGTCGGCTGCTTCTCCCTGCAGGGGCAGTTCTCCGATTCCGCGCCGATCGTCGACGGCAGTCCGTTGCGCGATCGGTTTTCGCTATTCATGCGATTGCCTGACGGTTCGGCCGTGGGCGGCTGGTATGGCGCGGGCCTTGATCGCGACAATCCGCCGATCGTGGGGCTGGGCTCCGAGGGCAACTACGAACTACTCGCACCGAGCCTCGACGGGCTGCTCGCCAAACTGACGTCGCAGCAATTCGACAAGGCCTGGAGCGATCTCAAGCCGCATGAGGAGGTCGAGTGCCAGACCGTCGAGCTCGCGCGATGGCTCGCCGAACGGCCGATCGGCGAGGCGGCTGCGCCGGACGATGGCGCATCGGAGCTTCCCGACTTCCGCGGCTTCGTCGAGAAATGGAGCCGGGATCGCGAGGACTATTGGGCCAACCACCGGTTGATGGCCGAGCTTGGCTGGCGGCTTGCCGCCCATCTGCCCAAGGGCAAGAACCCCTGGGACAAGACGCGTTTCGAGATCGCGATCGTAGGTAGCCAATACCAGGCGCGCGTGCTGACGCGCGGACCGCAGCCATTCGAGGAAGCTTCCTCGATCGAATCCCTGCTGCGCGATCTGCGCGAGGAAATGCGCCGCGCGCAGCCCGAGCTTGGCCTGTGGTACCTGATGAATTTCGGGCTCTATGCCGACGGCCGCATCATGCCGAGCTTCGAATACGATTTGCGCCCGACCATCGACGGCGAGCCGGCGAAATTGTCCGAGGCGAAGGCCGATCTCACCCGCGCACCAAGGCCGGAGCGCTGGGTGCCGAAATGGCTGGCGGCAGACTGAAGCTCGGAATCTCGCGATACTGCCGCGCAGCCGGCGCGCCGAAATTGTCTGCTGTCGTGCCATCCTGACCTCGCGGGAACGGCACCTTCGATCCCTCTTGACTTAGAGTGCGCTCGAAGGGGTATCTGTACGTGCGTCAGTACGAGAACGGGCACACATGAAGATCGGCGACCTCGCAAAACGAACCGGCTTGTCGACTCACACGTTGCGTTATTATGAGCGCATCGGGCTGCTGCCATACGCAGACCGGGATCGTTCCGGCCAGCGTGACTTTGACGCATCGATCTTCACATGGATCGAATTCCTCGGTCGGCTCAAGACCACGGGAATGCCGATCCGGGACATGTTGCGTTATGCGGCGCTTCGTGATGAAGGCGAAGCCACCGGGCCAGCCCGGCGGCAGATGCTGGAAATCCACCGTGAACAGGTTCGCACGCAGATGGCCGTACTCCAGGAATGCCTGCTCGTCCTTGATACCAAGATCGCCGGCTATGCCGGCGGCGAACAGAGGACGAAGGAAAATGACGCACGCCCAAACACAAGCCGAAAGCCGCTTCGATCGCGGTCAGCGGGCCCTGTCACGCATTGACGGCAGAGCCGGCGAAAAAGTCGTCGCCTCACTCGCCGACATCGCTCCGGATTTCGCACGATACGTGATCGAGTTTCCCTTCGGCGACATTTACAGCCGCCCGGACCTCGGCCTGCGCGATCGAGAGATCGCGACGATCGCCGCGCTGACGGCGCTCGGAAATGCCGCGCCTCAGCTCAAAGTGCATATCGAGGCGGGTCTGAACGTCGGGCTGTCTCGCGACGAGATCGTGGAGATCATCATGCAGATGGCCGTCTATGCGGGCTTCCCGGCGGCGGTGAATGGGCTGTTCGCAGCCAAGGAGGTGTTTTCCGCGCATGACGGACGGCAGGCGTCGGAAGCGTCGTGAACTCAAAATCCCGCGACGCTGCCGTGTAGATCATACGTGTCGGCGCGCTCGATCTTCGCGGTGACGATCTCGCCGACACGCAGGGGGCGGCGGCTCGACAGATAGACGGCACCGTCGATCTCCGGCGCATCGGCCTTGGAGCGGCCCTTCGCCACCGTCGGGCCGACCTCGTCGATGATGATCTGCTGGCGGGTGCCGACCTTGCGCTTCAGGCGGCGCGCGGAGATCTTTTGCTGGCGCGCCATCAGCGCATTATAGCGCTCCTGCTTGACCTCTTCGGGGACGGGGTTCTCGATCGCATTCGATGTCGCGCCGGCGACCGGCTCGTATTTGAAGCAGCCGACGCGGTCGATCTCGGCCTCATCGAGCCAGTCGAGCAGATAGGCGAAGTCGGCATCGGTCTCGCCGGGGAAGCCGACGATGAAGGTGGAGCGCAGGGCGAGATCGGGACATTCCTCGCGCCAGCGCTTGATCCGCGCCAGCGTCTTGTCCTGCGCCGCCGGGCGCTTCATCGCCTTCAGCACCTCGGGGCTCGCATGCTGGAACGGGATGTCGAGATAGGGCAGCACCTTGCCCTCATTCATCAGCGCGATGACCTCGTCGACATGCGGGTAGGGGTAGACATATTGCAGCCGGACCCAGGCCCCTAGTTCGCCGAGCTCGCGCGCGAGGTCGAGGAATTTGGCGCGGACCTGGCGGTCCTTCCACGGGCTCTCGGCATATTTCAGATCGACGCCGTAGGCCGAGGTGTCCTGCGAGATCACAAGCAGCTCCTTGACGCCGGCACCGACCAACCGCTCGGCCTCGCGCAGCACGTCATCAGCCGGACGCGAGACCAGGTCGCCGCGCAGCTTCGGGATGATGCAGAAGGTGCAGCGGTTGTTGCAGCCTTCGGAGATCTTCAAATAGGCGTAGTGGCGCGGCGTCAGCTTGATGCCCTGCGGCGGCACCAGATCGAGATGCGGATTGTGCGCCGGCGGCAGCGCGCGGTGCACGGCATCGAGCACGCTCTCATATTGCTGCGGGCCGGTGATGGAGAGCACGCCCGGATAGGCCTGCTCGATCTGCTCGGGTTCCGCGCCCATGCAGCCCGTCACGATCACCTTGCCGTTCTCGGCCATGGCCTCGCCGATCGCCGACAGCGATTCCTGCTTGGCGCTGTCGAGGAAGCCGCAGGTGTTGACGATGACGATGTCGGCCCCGTCATGCTTGCGGGCGAGCTCATAGCCTTCCGCGCGCAGGCGCGTGATGATGCGCTCGGAATCCACCAATGCCTTGGGACAACCCAGCGATGTGAATGATATACGCGGCGCTCGTTCCATGTAATCGCCTGGGACCTGGATCTGAATTGTTCGGATATGCGATCCAACTAATTGATCCGATAGAAAAATTCAACTGCCGGGCATGTTCCCGCGATGGAAAATTGAGACTCGTGCATAGCGAATGAAATCAAGGAGTGCCAAGGGAACTGAAAGTTCCTGGTGGGTGGAAGCTCGTTCCGATGGAGCTTACCGAAGCGATGAAGGATGCGCTCTACCAGCCATGCTGGTTGAACGTCTGTCTAACACCCACAAGCGGCACAAAGCGGACATTTGCCAGCCAACGCGATCGGCCAAACTCGGACCTGGCCTCCGGAAAGGGGCGGTCGGACCCTGTCCGGAGGCCATCGCTTGTCGTGCCGCACGGCAGTCTTATTCAATTGCCCGAGCTCTCCGAGCCGGCAGTGCCTAACGGATCACGCCGCAATCTATTTCATGTAACCGACGTAGTAGATTCCGATCACATTTTGCGATGCGTCCCGTATTGGCTTGTAGCCTGTGATGTAAGGTTTGCCGAGGATATCGACCTCTCCATAGAAGGCTTCTCCCTTCCTAATGGATTCAATCGCTTTTCCCTTCGGATCCAGAACGGTGCCGATCGCTCGCGAGCCATCGTCCTTTTTCACATTCGTCGCAACCCGTACGTACTCGTCGCCGCTCTTCACGAAGATCGTGGCCGTGCCTTGAGCTTGTTTCACGACATCATCCACTAATTCAAAATTGTTGTTCATCTTCGTTGAACCGAAGTAGATGGCAGGGACCTCCTTGCCAGCGACGGAATCCGTCCCATCAAGTTTTGGTGGGCCGAGTTTGTGCGCCATCGACTCCATGGTCTCCATCGCCGTCTTTACCTTTGCATCTTGAGCTTGCAAATCTTGCGGCAGAAGCGTCACGGTCCCGATGAGGCATGACGCGATGAACATTCCGATTGCGCTACGCTTGGGGTTCATGAGGTTTCCTCCTCTCGAAAACGCCGGCACGCGTCAGAAGCCTCACCGCAATATCGATGACGGCCCGGAGGATCAGGTTGTGGCGACTGAGCTTAGCGTCACGCGACACCTCGCACTGAAAGGCACGCCAGCGTGCGTCTTGATCAAATTCAGCCAAGGCCGTCTTTGATCGTCTAAATGGTAAAGGAAAGCCGATCGGCGCGTGGATCACTTTGAGGCATCCCAGCCGCGTCAAAAGCTCGCACTGAGCCGGCGCTTCGAAATCAGCTTGCGACGCACCACCTAAGTGACGTTGGAGGAATAGGGGCGATTATTAAGCCCTGAGCAGGGATTAGTATTAGTGAGAATAGGCGGACGGGAGCCCGCCGGTACTGGTCGGAAGTGGGTCCACGACCGGTGAAGCTCGGATTGAGCACATGAGTTCTGCTTCGCATCCGGAAGCCGACATCTCGCATTAATGAGTGCACGCTCTGACGAGTTGATGGTCCAGATGACAGCTGCCTTCGGGCACCATTTTTCCTTGGGAGTGGGCGGCTCAAGAGTTTACATTCGTTGTCTCACGGACACCCGAGCGACACGAAGCTGACCTTGGGCGCAGCCGTCTGATCCATATTTGATCTGCCTGATTGACCGGCCTGAGCTAGTCCCAATTGCCCATAATTACAACCCTTTGCATGGCCCTCCGGCGTGCTATGGATGAATCACCTGCCGTGAGTGAGCCATGAGCGCCGAACAGTCGCCCAAAATCGTGATTGTCGACGAGAGCCCGATCCGGGCTGCGATCCTGGAGGAGGGGTTGCGGGAGGCCGGGTTCACCCAGGTCGTCCATATCCGCGAGATGCAGAGTCTGCTCGCCCGTATTTATGCGGTGGACCCCGACATCATCCTGATCGATCTGGAAAACCCCAGCCGCGACGTGCTGGAGGCGATGTTCCAGGTCAGCCGCGCCGTGAAGCGGCCGATCGCGATGTTCGTCGACCAGAGCGATTCAGCCTCGATCCAGGCCTCGGTCGAGGCGGGGGTGTCGGCCTACATCGTCGACGGGCTGAAGAAGGAGCGCATCAAGCCGATCCTCGACCTCTGCGTGTCCCGTTTCAACGCTTTCGCGAAACTCCAGGAGGAGCTCGAGCGCACCAAGTCGCAGCTCGAGGACCGCAAGATCATCGAGCGCGCCAAGGGCATCCTGATGAAGGTGAAGGGCCTCACCGAGGACGAGGCCTATGTGCTGCTGCGCTCGACTGCGATGCGCGAGAAGAAGAAAATCGGCGAGATCGCCCAGTCGATCATCACCGCATCGGAGATGCTGAAATGACCGGACCGCTCCGCATCGGGTTCATCCCGCTGGTCGATGCCGCAGCCCTGATCGTCGCCGTCGACAAGGGATTCACCGCCGCCGAAGGGCTCGACGTCGAGCTGGTGCGCGAGGTGTCCTGGTCCAATGTGCGCGACAAGCTCAATATCGGCCTGTTCGACGCGGCACATCTGTTGGCGCCCGTCGCGATCGCATCCTCGCTCGGGCTCGGCCACGTCAAGGTGCCGATCGCCGCGCCCTTCAATCTCGGCATCAACGGCAATGCGATCACGGTGTCGCCGACGCTGCATGCCGCGCTGATGGAGGAGATCGATGGCGACCGTTTCGATCCGCTGGTCACCGCGAAGGCGCTGGCGAAGGTGGTCGCCAAGCGTCGCGAGGCAGGCGCGGAGCCTTTGACCTTCGGCATGACCTTCCCGTTCTCGACCCACAATTACCAGCTGCGGTTCTGGATGGCGGCGGCCGGCGTCGATCCCGACGAGGACGTGCGCCTCGTGGTGCTGCCGCCGCCCTTTATGGTCGACAGCCTCAAGAGCGGCCATGTCGATGCATTCTGCGTCGGCGCGCCCTGGAATTCAGTCGCGGTCGATCTCGGCATCGGGCACATCCTGCATTTTGTCTCCGATATCCTCGTGCGCGCCGCCGAGAAGGTGCTGGCGGTCCGTCAGGTCTGGGCCGACAAGAATCCGGATGTGGTCGCTAGCCTGGTGCGTGCGGCCGTGAAGGGCGCCGAGTTCATCGAGCAGCCTGCGAACCTCACCGAGGCGGCGCAGATTCTGGCGCAGCCGGAGCGGATCGGCGTCGATGCCGAGGTCATCCAGCGTACCCTCACGGGACGCCTGAAGATCTCGCCGGACGGCACCTTCCGCGAAAGCGCCCGCTATCTCCTCGTTGGGCGCGAAGGGGCAGGGCGCCCCGAGCCGGTCCAGGCCGCCTGGCTCTACGCCCAGATGGTGCGCTGGGGGCAAACGGCGCTCACGCCTGACGGCGTCAAGACGGCCATGGCCGTGTTCAGGCCGGATCTCTACGACGCAGCCGTCGGCCGCCCGCCGCCCGCTGAGGCGCCCGCGCCATTCGGCGCGTTCGCCGGACCCGCTTTCGATCCCGACAACATCCGGGGGCACCTCGAAGCCTTCGAGGTCGGGCGCTGGAAGGCCTGATTCGCCTCCTGCATCGTTTTTAGGCGATGAGCGGCAACGGCTAAATTTTGGGCCGAGTGCTCGAATTTCGTGTGAGTTCCGGGACCGGGATTTTCCGGGGCGACCCGTACTCCGTTGAAACATCAGGATTTTCTCTTTTGTGAAAGCTGGCACGCAACTTGTATGTTGCACTGCGGCCAGCTTGTCATTGGTGCCTGCTGAGCCAAGTCCCACAGCAACGAAGCTGATTGGACCGTCGGGTTGCGAAGCTGGCTTAAGCCGCCAGCCGAGTTCCCCGCGGGTCACACAATTTTCCGTCGATACCACCTAGGTGGCCGCAGGAGCTTCGTTACCGACCATGAAAATCGATACGGTCTCAGTCGACTTTACCGACGAGCAGAAACGCTATCTCGAAGGCTTCACGACCGGCCTGCAGATCAGCCGCGTCGGTCGCGGCCTTGGCGGTGGCGGCGGCAAGGCGAATGCCGAGCCGACCGGCCCTGATGCCGTGCACATCAAGGCGCAGGACAAGGTCATCGCGTCGGGCAAGAAGCTCGCCGACCAGGAGAAGTTCAAGCGCGACGAGCATCCCTTCGATGCCTATCCGCGCCTTCGCCAGCAGGCGCTCGACAACACCCCGCCGAGCCCTGCGGACAATTTCCGCTGGCGCTATTACGGCATCTTCTACGTCGCGCCGACGCAGGACTCCTACATGTGCCGCCTGCGCATCCCCAACGGCATCATGAAGCACTGGCAGCTGTCGGGCCTTGCCGATCTCGCCGACGAGCTCTGCGGTCCCTACAGCCATGTCACCACGCGCGCCAATCTCCAGCTGCGCGAGATCCCGCCGAAGCACGCGATCAGAATGATCGAGGGCATCCAGGATCTCGGCCTGTGCTCGCGCGGCTCCGGTGCCGACAACATCCGCAACGTGACGGGAACGCCGACCGCCGGCATCGATCCGCAGGAAATCATCGACACGCGGCCCTATGCGCGCGAGTGGCACTATCACATCCTCAACGACCGCGCGCTCTACGGGCTGCCGCGCAAGTTCAACGTCGCCTTCGACGGCGCCGGCAAGATCGCGGTGCTGGAAGAGACCAACGACATCGCCTTCACCGCCTATGAGGTGAAGGACGGCTTCGGCGTCGAGCCCGGCGTCTGGTTCCGACTCGGCCTCGGCGGCATCACCGGCCACAAGGATTTTGCGAAATATTCCGGCATCATCGTCAAGCCGGAGCAGGCGACCGCCGTCGCGGACGCCATCGTGCGCGTCTTCATCGACCATGGCGACCGCACCAACCGCAACAAGGCGCGGCTGAAATACGTGCTCGACGCGATGGGCCATGACGGCTTCCTCAAGCTGGTCGAGGAGCGGCTGAAGACGCCTTTCGCGCGTGTACCGGAAGAGGCATTTCTCCCGCGGCCCGCAGCGGATCGCACGGCCCATATCGGCGTGCACAAGCAGAAGCAGGACGGCCTCAACTGGATCGGCGTGTCGCTGACGCTCGGCAAGCTCACCTGCGACCAGATGCGCGGCCTTGCCAAGGTTTCGCGCGATCTCGGCGACGGCGAGATCCGTCTCACAGTCTGGCAGAACCTTTTGATCTCGGGCGTGCGTGACGAGAATGTCGAGCTCGCCATCGCGGCGATCAAGCAGATCGGGCTCGCGGTCGAAGCCTCGCACATCCGTGCCGGTCTGATTGCCTGCACCGGCAATGCCGGTTGCCGTTTCGCGGCGTCCAACACCAAGCGCAATGCCGCCGAGATCGGCGACTGGTGCGAGCCGCGCGTCGCCATGGACAAGCCGGTCAACATCCATCTGACCGGGTGCCACCATTCCTGCGCGCAGCATTACATCAGCGACATCGGGCTGATCGGGGCGCGCGTGCCCGTGAACGAGGAGGACACGGTCGAGGGCTATCACCTCTTTACCGGCGGCGGGTTCGGCCCCGACGCCGATGTCGGGCAGGAGGTCTATCACGACCTCAAGGCCGAGGACGCGCCGAAGACGGTCGAGGCGCTGCTCAAGGCCTATCTCGCCCATCGCTCTTCGCCCGACGAAACCTTCCTCTCCTTTGCGCGCCGCCACGACGGCGAAACGCTGCGCAAGCTTGCCGATGCACAGGTGTCCGCATGAACCAGATCACCCCTCCGCCGAAACTCGACATCATTCCCGCCAGCGCGCCGTTCTCCGATGCGCAGCGCTCCTGGCTGAACGGCTTCTTTGCCGGACTGCTGTCGCCTGATGTGGCAACGCCGCTGTCGGCGGAGCAGGGCGCCGCGGTCATGCCGGCCGGGGACGGCGACGACGGCGAAGCGCCATGGCACGACCAGACCATGCCGATCGCCGACCGGATGAAGCTCGCCGAGGGCCGCCCCGTCCGCCGCAAGATGATGGCCGCGATGGCGCAGCAGGATTGCGGCCAGTGCGGCTACAATTGCCACGACTATTCGGAAGCGATCGCGGGCCGTAGCGAAGCGCGGCTCAATCTCTGCGTTCCCGGCGGCAAGGAAACCGCGCGGATGCTGAAATCGCTGTACGAGGAGCTCGACAAGGCGCCCGCGGCGAAAGCACCGGAGAAGACGGACGCAGTCGCCGCGCCCGCCGTAACCGTGACCATCGCCGAGCCCGGCCGCTCGCGCGACAATCCGACCGAGGCGACCTTCCTGTCCCGCCGTCTCCTCAACAAGGGGAAGTCGGAGAAGGAGACCTATCACATCGAGTTCGATCTCTCCGCGAGCAAGCTCGACTACGTGGTCGGCGATTCCTTCGGCGTGTTCGCGCGCAACGATGTCGGCCTCGTCGACCAGATCATCGCGCTGCTCGGCGCCTCCCACACCACCAAGGTCAACGGCAAGACGCTGCGCGAGGTCCTGATCGACGACGTCTCGCTGTCGCCGGCGCCGGACTCGCTGTTCGAGCTGATCTCCTTCATCACCGGCGGCGCGCAGCGCGAGAAGGCGCGGGCGCTGGCGCAGGGCGAGGATCCCGATGGCGATGCGGCGACGCTCGACGTGATGGCGGCGCTGCAGAAGTTTTCCGGCACGCGGCCGCATCCCGAGGCCTTCGTCGAGGCACTGGAGCCGCTGCAGCCGCGGCTCTATTCGATCTCGTCCTCGCACAATGCGACGCCGGGCAAACTGTCGCTGACGGTCGATTCCGTGCGTTACGTGATCGGCAAGCGCAAGCGCATCGGCGTTGCCTCGACCTTCCTCGGCGAGCGCATCAACGAAGGCGAGAAGCTCAAGGTCTACGTGCAGAAGGCGCACAATTTCGGCCTGCCGCAGGACCCGAAGACGCCCATCATCATGATCGGCCCCGGCACCGGCATTGCGCCATTCCGCGCCTTCCTGCTCGACCGCAAGGCGACCGGTGCGCCCGGCAAGAACTGGCTGTTCTTCGGTCATCAGCGCAGCGATTGCGATTTCTTCTACCAGGAAGAGCTCAATGCGATGAAGACCTCGGGTCAATTGACCCGGTTGTCGCTGGCTTGGTCGCGCGACGGCGAGAAGAAGTTTTATGTGCAGGACCGCATGCGCGAGGTCGGCCGCGAGCTGTGGACTTGGCTCGCCGAAGGCGCGCATCTCTACATCTGCGGCGATGCCAAACGCATGGCCAAGGACGTCGAGCGCGCGCTGGTCGACATCGTCGCCCAGTTCGGCGCGCGTTCGACCGATGAGGCGGTCAGCTTTGTCGCCGAACTCAAGAAGACCGGCCGCTTCCAGGCTGACGTCTACTAAGGCGCGAGCGGATCAGCCTAAATCGGCCTGGCGGCGCAACCGCCGGGCCGCACGGCCGAATCCGGTTTCTACTGTGCATGGGGTTGTTTTCGACATTTTTGTTGGACCGGCCCTGAAGTCCCAGGTTCCGACCGTCATCCCATCGTCATCCGCGGCGGTTCCAGCTGGCTCAGATTCTAACGAATAAGATTCTCGGAACCCGGGCGGCGGAAGAATTTACCCCTCCGATGGGGCCTCTCCGGAGAACCCTCATCGCTATTTCCGCCACCGTCTTGCCTCCCGCCAGGGTTGATCCTTCATACTCCCACAAATGGGGCGTTGGAGATCGACCATGCGCGAACTATCGGCGGAAGCCAGGCTGCACTTCTACGCGCGCTCGCTCTCGCGTCGCACCGGGGCGAGCGCCCATCATCTGGCGCTCTACAGCGCCTTTGCCGTGATCGCAGCGATCGTGTTCGGCACGCTGTCGGTGCATCCGTTCTGATCAAGCCCCGCGCTTGAACGGAGCGACCTCGATCCCCGCTTCCTTCAATGCCTGACGCAAAGTCCGCGCGATCTCGACCGCGCCGTGGGTATCGCCGTGGATGCAGACCGTATCCGTGCGCATCTTGATGACCTTGCCCGTCACTGACACCACGGCGCCATCCTGCACCATGCGCACCACGCGGTCGGCGATCACTTTCGCATCGTGCAGCACCGCGCCGGGCTTCTTGCGCGAGACGAGATTGCCGTCGTCCTCATAAGCGCGATCGGCGAACACCTCGTGGACCATCGGCAGGTTGGCCGCTTCACCGGCCTTCACCAGTTTCGAATTGGCGAGCACGACGAAGATCAGGCTGGGATCGACCGCCTTGATGCCGGCGGCGATCGCCTTCGCCGTCATGTCGTCCTCGCAGGCGACGTTGGAAAGCGCGCCATGCGCCTTTACATGCGTGACCTTGTGGCCGGCCGCGGTCGCGATCGCCTGCAGCGCGCCGATCTGGTAGGCGACGAGGTTCTCGATCTCGGAGGCCTTGAGCCCCGCGATCGGATGCCGGCCGAAGCCGTGCAGGTCGCGATAGCCGGGATGAGCGCCGACCGAGACGCCGCGCGCTTTCGCAAGCTCCACCGTTCGGCGCATGATGTCGGGGTCGCCGGCGTGGAAGCCGCAGGCGACGTTGACCGAGCTTGCGAGCTCGATCATCGCGGCGTCGTTGCCCATCTCCCACGCGCCAAACCCTTCGCCGAGGTCGCAATTGAGATCGATCGTCGTCATGGTTGCTCTCCGCCTCTGGTCTTGTTGCCGCTACGGTTCCGCCGTGACTTGCCACGTCCCGGCGTCGACCGCGCTCACCGCGTAGCCGGCAACGTTAGCATCGCTGAGCGCCTCGATGTTGAGCTCGACGGTGTCGGAGGAACGCAGGCGGTCCGCGAGGCTGCGGATCAGTTGGGCGAACTTGCGTGCCTCCTCCTGCGCCTCCGCCATGCCGACCTGCTTGAAGCGGAACGCGGTTCCCGCCGAGGTCTGCGCCAAGCGGCCGACATCGGCCGTGATCACGGTCGCGATCTTCGGATAGCCGCCGGAGGTGCCGCGGTCCATCATCAGCGCGATCGGCGAGCCGTTGCCGGGCACCTGGATGCTGCCGTTGACCGTGCCGTCGGAAACGATGTTGTGGCCGTGCAGGTGCTTGATCGCGGGCCCTTCGAGCCGATAGCCCATGCGGTCCGATGTCGCCGAGATCTTCCATTCGCTACCTAAGAACAGCGCCTTGTTGGCGTCGTCGAACTCGTCGTCCTGCGGCCCCAGCAGCACGCGGATCGGACCTATCGCAGGCTTGGGCAGTTCGATCCGCAGCTCCGGCGCGCCGCTCGCGGCATCGACCGTGAATTCGTCGCCGGCCTGGAGCGGGCGCGGGTAGGGGCTGCCGAGGCCGGCGCGGGCATTCACCGCGAGGCTGCCGAACACCGGCTCGCCTTTGATGCCGCCTTCGATCGCCAGATAAGTGAACGCGCCGCCGCGGGCAAAACCCAGCGTCAGTGTCTCGCCGTCCTTCAGCGTCACCGATGTGTCCATCGCCACCGGCCGCCCCGCGACATCGGCATTGCGCGGCGCGCCAGCAATCGCGACGCGCACGGCGCCGTCACGCGCGGTGAACGTCGCGCCGAACGGGCCGATCTCGACAGCGGCGGAGAGCACCTCATTGCCGACCAGCGTGTTCGCCGCCGCGAGCGAGAGACGATCCATCGCTCCGCTGACCGTCAGGCCGTAGCGTTGTGCGCCGTGGCGCCCGCCGTCCTGAACCGAGCTGGCAGGGCCGATGCTGGCAACAATGAGCCGGCTCATGCGACCACCTGCTCGGCGACGATCTCGCCGGCCTCGGCGGCGCGGTCCATGTCCTCGAACGTCTTGTGGTCGATGGCGAAAAAAGTCACGTGATCACCGGGTTCGGTGAGGAAGGTCGGATTGCGGTGGAGCTGATAGGTTCTGACAGGCGTGCGGCCGAGCAGGTGCCAGCCGCTCGGGGCGGCCAGGCACTGGATCCCGGCCTGGACGCCGCCGATCGAGATGGTGCCGGCCGGCGTCAGCAGCCGCGGCGACTGCCGCCGCGACATGTGCAGGGATTTGTCGAGGCCGCTGAGATAGGACCAGCCCGGCGTGAAGCCGATCATCGCGACCTTGTAGTCGCCGCCGGCATGCCGGGCGATGATGTCATCAGGCGTGGTGTTGAGCGCCTTGGCGACATCCTCGAGATCGATGCCATGCTCGCCGCCATAGGCGACAGGAATGCGCCAGCGCCGCGCCCTGGTGGCCGGCGGCAGCGGCCGGGTGGCGATCGGGAGGATCTTTTCACCGAGCGCGTCGAAGCCGATCTTGCCGGGGTCGTAATGCACCAGCAGCGAACGATAGGTCGGCACCGTCTCGGTGATGCCGTCGATGGGGCTCGCTGCGAGTGCCTTGTCGAGCGCCAGCACGCGCTGGTTGGCGTCGTCGTCGATGGTGCGGCTGAACTCGACCGTGACGGCACTGTCGCCACTAGGCAGGAGGCGGGGCGGGGGAAGCGTCGCGGCCATTGAGCTGTCAAAGCGCTGTCGAAATCGGGCTTCTCGGGAAACGCGGGCTCAGCGTTGAGTTCCGCTTGTCCCTGCTTCGCGTAAATGCGCCCGCAAGTCCAATAAATTAATGCAGGGGTCCGCGATAAAGCCTTGTTATCGCGTCGCATAACGGCGCTGCGGCCCTGCATTCTTGTGGGTCTTTTGGCCCTTGACGGAAAGCGCCCGGCTCGCAAGATGCGCGCGTTCTTTTCCCGCCTATCCGGAGCTCGTTCTCGTCCATGTCGCTGTCCCCCGAAGCCCGCAAGACCCTCGCCGGCATCACCACTGCCACCATCACCACGGTCCTGCTGAAAAAGGGCCTGCGCAACGTGTGGATGCGCGGCGCGCGCCCGCTGCGCCCGGGCCTGCCGCGCCTGGTAGGGCCTGCCTTCACGCTGCGCTTCGTGCCGGCGCGTGAGGATCTGGCGACGCCGGAATCCTGGTCGTCGCCGATCTCGACCCGCACCGCGATCGAGGCGATGCCGGACGGCTGCATCGCCGTGGTCGATGCCATGGGCATCACCGATGCCGGCATCTTCGGCGACATCCTCTGCGCGCGCATGGTCAAGCGCGGCGTCACTGCGCTCGTCACCGACGGCGTGGTGCGTGACGTCGAGGGCGTGCTCGGCACCAACCTGCCGGTGTGGTGCGACGGCTACGCCGCGCCGCCGTCGGTCGCGGGCCTGACCTTCGTCGGCTGGGGCGAGCCGATCGGCTGCGGCGGCGTTGCGGTATTCCCGAACGACATCGTGGTCGCCGACCAGGACGGCTGCGTGCTGATCCCGCAGGCGATGCTCGACCACGTTCTCGCCGAGGGCGTCGAACAGGAGCGGATGGAAGCCTGGATCGTCAACGAGGTGAACAACGGCGCGGTGCTGCCGGGCCTCTATCCCATGAACGCCGAGACCAAGGCGCGCTACGCCGCCAGCAAGAAGTAACGGAAGCGAGGACCCCATGGAGATCACCGTCGCAGGCACGCGGCCGACCCGCCGCGCGCCCAAGGAACACTTCACCGGCACCGTATGGCAGGACCCCGTCATCATGGCGCCCGCGCCGGCGCGGCTGAACTGCTCGCGCGTCGCGTTCGAGCCGGGCGCACGCACCAACTGGCACCACCATCCGCTCGGGCAGACGCTCTACGTCATCTCCGGCGTCGGTCGCGTCCAGTCCAAGGGCGGGCCGATCCGCGAGATCCGCCCCGGCGACACCGTGTGGATTCCACCGGGTGAATTGCACTGGCACGGGGCGTCGCCGACCAACGGCATGTGCCACATCGCGATGCAGGAAGCACTCGACGGCGTCTATTCGACCTGGCTGGAGCCGGTGACGGACGCGGAGTACGGCGCGGCGTTGGGTTAGTCTCGTGCCCCGGACAAGACGCATCGCCCTTGGCGATGCGTCGCCGAGCCGGGACACGGCGACTTACATCCGCTCGGCCGTCCATGTGCCCGTGCACAGCGCGCCTCGCCAGGTGCCGGAGCCCGAGGTCCCGCTGAGGTGACCGAAGCCGACCGCGCGCTTGATGCCGCTGCTCAGGGTGACGTTGATGCTGCCGGCATCCGCCACGCGACCGGAGGCGTTCACTGCGGCGCTGCTCGATGCAATCTGACCGTTGTTGATGCCGATCGCGACGGTTGCGCCGTTGCCGCAGGTCTCGCTCGATGACGAGATCCGGACATTCCATGTGCCGTCGAAAGTGCTTGTCGCAGCATAAGCCTGCGCCAGCGGGAAGGCGATGGCGAGAAGGGTAGCGAAGAGACCTTTGCGAATGCCGTTCATGGCACGCCCCTGTGGTTGACCATGCAGGGGAACGTGACACGGCGCGCGGAACCGGCGATGTGAGGGGGCTCACGCCTGCAGCAGGCTCTGTGAGGTGGCGCACGTCGTCATGACGCCGCGGACAAAGCAAAGGGCCCGGATCGCGGGCCCCTTGTTTGGTCAGAGCGTCGAAGCCGAAATCAGTTCACGCGCGTCCAGGTCTGGCCGCCGCAGAACATGCCGCCGAAGGCGCAGCCCTGCACGCGCAGCCTGTCCGTGCCCTTCATGGCGATCGTGGAGTCGTATGTCGATCCGCTGTTGGGATCGAGGATGCGGCCGGACCATTTCTGGTCCTTGCCGGGCTTCATGTTGATCAGAACCTGCTCGCCGTTCTGGTTCGACTTGCTGTCGACCGAATAGCCGCAGAGATTGGTGCCGCACTGCTCGATGCGGACCTTGCCTTCCTTCTCCTCGGTGAGCCAGACCCCGAGCGGTGAATTGAGATCACGCGTGGGCGCGGTTGCCGGAGCGGGCGGGGCGACTGCGGCGGACTGGACCGGCGTGGGCGCAGTTGGCGGAGCGGCGGGCGGAGGCGGCGCCGGAGGTGCCGCAGCCGCGGCCGGGGCTGGCGGCGGGGGCGCAGGCGGCGCAACAGCCGCAGCGGCCGGCGGCGCGGGCGGTGCCACGGGAGCTGCCTGCTGCTCGATGGGAGCAGGGGCCGGAGGCGGTGCGGTAGGAGGCGCGACAGCCGTAGCGGCCGGCGCAGCAGTGGCAGTCGCCGGCTGTGGTGCAGATGGCGCGGGAGGCGGTGCGGCCACGACGGGCGCGGGAGCCTGCGTGGCTGCTGGAGGTACTGTTGCGGCAGCAGGTGGAGGCGCGGGTGCGGCCGGCGCCTGCGGATCGGCCTTGGCCTCCTGCGGCGCCTGCTGGCCCGGGCTCGTCTCGTTCTTCTTGGCCTTCTTGGCCTTGCCCTGGCCGGTGTTGTCGTACACGCCGGGAATCTGCACCGTGCCGCGGTCTGGATCGATGCGGATTGTGCGCCCGCCATATTCGAAGGTGTACTGCGCTTGCGCAGCGGTGCTCGCCAACAAAAGGAATGCGGCCGTGGCCAACAGCTTCCTCATTTCGCATCTCCTAGCAGATGGTCCCCGGACCGACGCTTACGCCCCGGCTCGATCGCAAAAAGTGATCTAGATCACTGTCGTCCGTATGAGTCGTGCTCCGGTAGGTTCGGGTTCAATGCGCCGGGAACCCGTCCACAATTTGGCCGAGGCAAGCGACAGGAGGACGCGGTAGAGAGCCCCGTTCCGAGCGATCGGAACGAGGTGCCAAAATCCCGGCATTGAGGCGTTTTCTATACGCGAACCGGAACGCTCTTAATCGAACCAGGCAGCGTAGATCTTCTTGTAGCTGCCGTCCTCCATGGAAATGTGCAGCCACTGGTCGACGAAGGCCTTGAGCGCCATGTCGCGCTGGAGCCAGTAGGCCTTCTCGGAGAAGTCGAACGGCTTTTCCGGATGCACCGCGCAGAGCACGCCTTGATGCTGCTTCTGCTGGTAGCGCGTCTCGGAGGCGTCGGTCATCATCAGATCGGCGTTGCCCTTGGCGATCTCCTCGAAGATCACGGTGTTGTCCGGGAAGACCGTGATCTCAGCGTCCTTGATGTTGGCGCGCGCGAAGCGCTCGTTGGTGCCGCCGGGATTGACGATGACGCGGGTGCCCTTCTTGTCGATGTCGGCGATGCTCTGGTACTTGCCGACGTCGGCGCAGCGCGCGATCGGCGTCTTGCCCTCGCGCATGATCGGCGTCGAGAAGAAGCCCTTCCTCTGCCGGTCGAGCGTCACCGAGACGCCGCCCATGGCGATGTCGAACTGATCGGCCTCGAAATCCTTCATCAGCTTCGGCCAGGCCGTCGGCACGAATTCGACCTTGACGCCGAGCGCCTTGCCGAGCGCCTCGGCCATGTCGACGTCGAAGCCAGAGAACTGCTGCGTGGCCTTGTCCAGATAGGTGAAGGGCTTGTAGTCGCCGGTCATGCCGACGCGCAGGGTGCCGCGCTTCATGATCTCGTCGAGGCGCGAGGGCGCCGCCTGCTGTGCGTGGGCCGAAAGGTTCATCAGCAGCGCCACGGCCAAAGCCGCCAAAACGCGAACGGATATTCGAACGGTCATCTCTTTTCCACCCATGCCCGAGCTGTCATTGTACAGCTCCTCTGACCTGGATTTAGACCAGATGCCCGTTGCTGGCGAGGCAGAATTGAAAGGAAGCTTGGGGTGACGATTTCGATGTACGAGGCCTCGGTCGGCCTCTTCGTGCCGTACTTGCGCAACCTGTCCGTCCTGCTCGACAAGGGCGTGGCCTATGCCGAGGCCCGCAAGTTCAATCCGGCGGTGCTGCTCGGCATGCGCCTTGCGCCGAACATGTACGATCTGGCGCAGCAGGTCGGCGAGGCCTGCCGCCACGCCACGGTTGCGCCGGCCCTCTTGGCGCAGCGCGATCCCGTCGTGCTGCCGGTGCTGGAGCACGACATGGCCGGGCTGCAGGCCCGCATCGCGACGTCGATCGAGTTCATCGAGAGCCTGCCGCGCGCGGCGATCGACGCCGCGGCGGAGCAGAACGTGTTCTTCAGGCTGAAGAACGGCACCGAGCTGCCGTTCACAGGGCGGACGCTGCTGCTGACGTTCAGCGTTCCGCAGTTCTTCTTTCACGTCACGACCGCCTACGACCTGTTGCGGCACGCCGGCGTCGAGCTCGTGAAGAAGGATTTCTTGGGAAGGAAGTAGGAGCAGGCGCGATGTCCACCTCTCCCCGACGGGGAGAGGTCGGATTGCGCTTGGCGATGCGAAGCATCGTCCAAAGCAATCCGGGTGAGGGGCCGCAACATCCGGCGAGACCTTAACCCCTCACCCGGATCGCATCTTCGATGCGCTCCGACCTCTCCCTTCGGGAGAGGTGTACGGAGACCTTCGGCCGGAGCGTTACGCTTCGCCCTTGCGCTCGTAATCGGCGAGCGAGCTGCGGCCGGCGATCTCGCTGCGGAGCAGCTCGAAGCGCTTGTTCGCCTCTTCCTCGTGTGCATCGACGAAACGCACGGCGGCCTCGCTCGTCATCGGACCGCTGACGACGGGCGCGGACTGCTCGCCGATGGTCTCGTGGACGTAGTACTGGCCGTCATCGCCGCGATGCACCGTCCATTTGAGACGGATCGCCACCATCGGGCCCGGTCCGACCTTGCTGTAGCCGTCGGCATCGGTGTGCTCCGGCACCAGCGGCTGTTCTTCGACCACGGGATGCTCGTGCTCAGCGGCCACCGGATGTTCATCAGCGGCGGCTGAAGGTTCGTTGACGTCAGCATTCTCTTCAGCGGCCGCCGTCTCGGTGTCGCGGACGACGAGAACGGGCTCGGGGTGCTCCAGGATGCTGGCGATGGTCGCCAGCGCATGGTCGGTCGGGTCGATCTCTGACAAGGGTCCATCCTCCAACTCGACGCGGCCGGCAAGTCTGTCCCACGCCGCCGCGGCCGGGAACATTAGGCGCGTTTGATTAAGGCTGAGTTGGGGCCCGATCTGCACCAAAATGGGACGCTTTCTGGCGTCCCGAAGGCGGTCGGCTCAGCCCAGCACGTCCTGATTGATGACGTTCTGCCGGATCGGATCGCCATCCAGGACGCTCAGGATGTTGCGCGCGGTCTGCTCGCTCATGCGCTGGACCGCCTCGACCGTGACGCCGGCGACGTGCGGGGCCATGATGACGTTGGGCAGCGCGAACAGCGCGTTGCTGACCGGCGGCGGCTCCACCTCGAACACGTCGATGCCGGCGCCGGCGAGCTTTCCGGACATCAGCGCGTCATAGAGCGCCGCTTCCTTCACGATGCCGCCGCGTGCGGTGTTGATCAGGTAGGATCTCGGCTTCAGGCGGCCGATCCTGTCAGCATCGAACAGGCCGACGGTCTCCGGCGTCTTCGGGCAGTGGATGGTGACGAAGTCGGCGTGAGGAAGCGCGGCGTCGAGGTCGGTGACCGGCTCGCATCCGGCCGCCCTGATGTCGGCAGCTCCCTTGTAGGGATCGTAGACCTGGACCTTCATCTCGAACGCCAGACAGCGCTTGGCGGTGCGACTGCCGATGCGGCCGAAGCCGATGACGAGCACGGTCTTGCCGTAGAGGTCGAACGGCAGCATGCCGAGCCGGTCGGCCCATGTGCCGTCCTTGACGCAGCGATGCAGCTCCTGCGCGCGCTTGGCCAGCGTCAGCATCATGAACAGCGCCGCTTCCGCGACCGAGGGCGAGTTGGCGCTGCCGGCGACCATCAGCGGCACCTTGCGGCGGGAGAGGGCGGGCACGTCGACGGCATCGTAGCCGACGCCGATGCGGGTCACCACCTTCATGTCTTCTGATGCCTCGAGCTCGGTCTCGCCGAAGGCGGTGGCGCCTAACGCCACGCCATGGACCGGCGCATGACTCTTCAGCAAGGCCTCGAAGTCCTTGGCCGAGATCAGGTTGGAAAACTCGATGAGCTCGATATCGTCCCGCTGGGTGAGGAGGGCGCGTGCTCCTTGCGACAAGGTTTGTGTAACGAAAATCTTCTTCTTGTTGGTCGCCATGCTCCCCTGCCTGCTCGTGTTTCTTGAGCCGGCGTCACAGCACGACGCCGGTCTCTTCGTTTAGCAGGTGCATGTTGTTGAGGTCCATCGCCAAACGCATGGGAGATCCGTCCTTGGCGCCGGCATTGGGATCGACGCGGCCGCAGACTGGCGTGCCGTCGAGCCCGAAATAGACCAGGGTCTCCATCCCCATCGGCTCGGTGACGTCGAGCACGGTGTCGAAGGTCTCGACGCCGGGCGCAAGATGCGCGTGCGACTCGGTGAGATGCTCGGGACGGATGCCGAGCAGCAGCTTGTCGGTGCGCGGCAGCGCATTGTAGCGCGCGGCGCGGGCCGGCGGCAGTGCGAAGGCGATGCGGTCGGTGAGGCGGAGCTGAAGCGTGCCGCCGACATCCTCGAGCCGGCACGGGATGAAGTTCATCGCGGGCGAGCCGATGAAACCCGCCACGAAGCGCGTCGCCGGCTTGTGGTAGAGCTCGTTCGGCGTGCCGATCTGCTCGATGCGGCCCTTGTTCATCACCACCACGCGATCGGCCAGCGTCATCGCCTCGACCTGGTCGTGAGTGACGTAGACCGTGGTGGTGCGCACCTTCTGGTGCACCTTCTTGATCTCAATCCGCATCTGCACGCGCAATTTGGCATCGAGATTGGACAGCGGCTCGTCGAACAAAAATACCTTGGGATTGCGCACGATGGCGCGTCCCATCGCGACGCGCTGGCGCTGGCCGCCGGAGAGCTGCTTCGGCTTGCGGTCGATCAGGTCGGTGATGTCGAGGAGGCGGGCGGCTTCCGTCACCCGCGCCTTGATCTCGGCCTTGGGATAGTGCTTCAGGCGCAGCCCGAACGACATGTTCTCGGCGACCGTCATGTGCGGGTAGAGCGCGTAGTTCTGGAACACCATCGCGATGTCGCGGTCCTTTGGCGGCACGTCGTTGACGACGTCGCCGCCGATCATGATGTCGCCGTCGCTGATGTCCTCGAGGCCGGCGATCATCCGCAGCGTCGTCGACTTGCCGCAGCCGGAGGGGCCGACCAGCACGATGAACTCATGATCGGCGATGTCGAGGTCGATGCCGCGCACGGCTTCGACATCGTCGTAACGCTTGACTACCTTCCGCAAAGCAACGTCAGCCATGAGTCATCAACCCTTTGTCGCGCCGGCGGTCAGGCCGGCAATGTAGTAGTCCATCAGGAATGCGTAGATGATCAGCGGCGGCGCGGCGCCGAGCAGCGCGCCGGTCATGATCTGTCCCCAGTTGAACACGTCGCCCTTGATCAGTGTGGTGGTGATGCCGACCGGCAGCACCAGCTGATCCACCGACGTCGTGAACACCAGGGGATAGAGGAACTGCGCCCAGGACACCGTGAAGGCGAAGATGGTCGCGGCGATCAGCCCGGGCAGCGCGACCGGGATGAAGATCCGCGTCAGGGTCTGGAGCCAGGAGGCGCCGTCGATGAGGGCGGCCTCATCGAGCTCCTTCGGGATCGAGGCGAAATAGCCGATCATGATCCAGGTGCAGAACGGCACCGTCAGCGTCGGATAGATGAACAGCAGCACGTACCATCGGTTCAGCAGTGTGATGCCGGTGTAATCCTGGACCAGCGCCAGCATCTTGAACAGCGGGATGAACAGAAGGCTGTCCGGGATCAGGTAGGTCAGGAAGACGCCCGTCGCCAGCGTCGCCGAGCCCCAGAATTTCATCCGCGCCAGCGCGAAGGCCGCTGGGACGCTGATCAACATGGTGACGGCGACGACGGCGAGCGAGACGATCGACGAATTCCAGAAGAAGCGCAGGAACTGGTTGGAGGTCAGGAGCTCGACATAGTTCGACAAAGTGGGGTGAAACACCCACCAGGGATTGGTTGCGGCCGAAATCTCCGCGCTGCTCTTGAGCGAGGTGATCAGCATGTAGATCGGCGGCGTCAGGAAGAAGATCGCGAACAGCACCAGGAAGAAGTAGGACCAGCGCAGCGCCCAGGCGCGGTCCCGGCTCATGCTGCCATATTTGACCTTGCGCGACGGTCCGGCCTTGTCGATTGCAAGCGTGCTCATCAGGCTTCATTCCCGCGTTTGGAGACATCGCGCAGGATGAAGATCGCTGCGATGGCGAGGATCGGCACCATGAACAGCGAGACGCTGGCGCCGAGCGGAATGTCGCTGCCCTCGATGCCGACCTTGAAGGCCCATGTCGCGAAGATATGCGTCTGGTCCAGCGGGCCGCCCGAGGTGAGGATGCGCACGATGTCGAAATTGGCGAAGGTCACGATCAGCGAGAACAGCGCCGTGATCGCGATGATGTTGCGCATCATCGGCAGCGTGACGTACCAGATCTTCTGCCACCAGTTGGCGCCGTCGATCGCTGCAGCCTCGTAGAGCTGGTCCGGTACCGACTTCAGCGCGGCCAGATACATGATCATGAAGAACGGCGCGCCGTACCAGATGTTGACGAGGATGACGGAAAAACGGGCCCACAAATTGTCGCCGAGCCAGTTGATCGGGCCGATGCCGAAGAATGACAGCGTGTAGTTGAAGGCGCTGTAGGAGGGGTCGAACAGCCACAGCCAGGCCAGCGTGCTCATCGCGGGCGGGATGACCCAGGGCACCAGCAGCATGCCGCGCCATTTGCGCTGCCCCTTGGCCGGAATGTTGTGCACGAAATGGGCGACGATGAAGCCGATCAGCGCCTTGAAGAACACGGCCGTGACGGCAAAGATGCAGGACTGCTTCACCACCATCCAGAACGTGTCGCGCTTGAACAGGAACAGGAAGTTGCCGAAGCCGACGAACTTCTGCATCGACTTGTTCAGCGTCGCGAGGTGGACGGAGTAGACGGCGGGATAGAGTACGAGCAGCGCTATCAGCAGGATCAGCGGCAGCGTCAGGAAGAACGCGACCGTCGATTTTCGTCCCAGGACGTTGCGGAGGCTCGTCGGCTTGCGCGCGCGCGCCGCACGGACTGTTTGACCCTGCTCAACGACGACATCGGCCATGGCGTAGCTTTCTCGGAAATTGTCGACTGGCGAAGCCGGCCCGATCGGTCGGCTTCCTGCGATTGGCGGCGGCACGGAATGCGTGGCGGCTCACGCGTCGAGCGTGAACCGCCTGGCACACACCCGGCATCAACTCCGCATGAAGCCCTCGCACTCGCCTTCGGCCCAGGCGAGCGTGGCCTCCATCTTTTCGCCCTGCGCATAGCGCAGTGCCATCTTGGTCAACGTCGCCTGGAAGTAGATCTGCTGTGCGATCTTGGGCGGCGCCGGAGACGCTGCGATCGACAGCGTCTGATGGTTGTTGGGGTTGGGATAGTGATACAGCGTCCCCTTCGGCGGCCCTTCCTCGGCCCAGGTCTTCAGCGTCGTCATGTTGGCGTAGGCGGGCAGATCGTAGCCGCCGCTCGCCGCGACGAATTTTTCGATCGATGACGGCTGCGACAGGTAGGCGAGGAGGCTCTTGGCCGCTTCCTTGTTCTTGCTGAAGCTCCAGAGACCCCAGAAGTACGGCAGGTAGGGTGCGAAGCGGCCCTTGGGCCCGGACGGCATGCCGTGCGTCCAGCACTGCTCGGCGATCTGCGGCGCGTCGCGCCTGGCGACCGCCCAGGCGCTCGGCGGATTCAGGATCATCGCGCCGCGGCCCGAGATCAGCCATTTGTTGTTCGAGGCATCGTCCCAGGACGGAGCGTCCGGCGGCAGGAAGGCGATCAGCTTCTTGTAATATTCGAGCGCCTGACGAACGGCATCGGTCTTCACCGTGACGTCGCCCTTGGCGTTGACGAGCTCGGCACCGAACGACTGGAAGATCGCGCCGGCCGTGTCGACGCTGTCGGTGGTTTCGCCGAGGCCGATCCCGAATGGCACGCCGCCCTTGTGGCAGGCCTCGGCCGCCTTGAGGAAGGTCTCCAACGTCCAATTGTCCGCCTTTGCGGGCGCGCCGGCCGGATACATCTCCTGCACGTCGATGCCGGCATGCTTCTTCATCAGATCGATGCGGGAGCAGGGACCCTTGATCTGGCTTCCCGGGATTGCGGGAACGGCGAGCCACTTGCCGCCGGCCTGACCGAGATATTTGACGGTGCCGTTGACCTCGCCGTTCTGCTTGATGAGCGGCTCCATGACATCGTTCACCGGCTCGAGATTTTCAGCGTAGGCGTGCGGCCACCAGGTCGGCATCTGCAGGATGTCGTGGCCGGATTTCGCCTGGGCCTCGGCTGCGACCGTGAGCTGGATCTTGTTGTTGTTGCTGGTGATGTAGTCGATCGAGACTTCGACCTTCTCCTTTTCGCCCCATGCTTTGACCATGGCGGTGGAGGCATCGTTGGCATTCGGCACCCAATGGTCCCAGAAGCCGATCGAGAGTTTGCCGGCGGCATAAGCGCCCCGGACGTAGGGCGCCGTGATCAGCGCCGCGGAGGACATTGCAGTGGCAGCCACAAATTGACGTCGCGTCAGTGTCTTGCGTGACATCTCGTTTCCTCGCTTGGGTGTTTTATTGTTCTGGTGTTTCCTCTGAACTCTTCCGAGTTTTGCTTTTGATTTTCTTGTTGGCGTTTCTTGTAGGTCGTTCTTGTCGGTGCCGTCAGCGTCGATCTGGATCATGCGCCGCGCGGCAAATTGGTAGCGCGATCAGATCATGATTGATCGCGTCTGTCGAGAAAGCCGAAGGCGCTTCGTCTAGAACTAACGTTGTGCCTGAATGTGCAGCAGTGCCTCTGGCATCGCGCGGCGGAGGTGAATCGCTCTCCCTGGTTTTTTGCGACGCACACATCGCGTCGGCCGGTCGGGAGCGATCCGTGCGCAATTACGCCGCAGTTCCGAATAAGCCTCCATAACCGCTTCGCGCGAAACACTTTTCGGGCGTGGACAGCAATTGGCCGCGTCTGGACCTCGAAGCGGCGGAAACGATAATGTTGCAACCGGCGGGGTAAGTCCCACCCCGACAGAGGCCAATCAGTTCGACGATGGAGACGAGAATGATCAACCCGGCGCCGTTAGCGCGACATTACTTGCGACGATCGCTCGCGCTGGGATCAGTGCTCGCGTTGCTGCTCGGTATTGCCGCAGTCGCGAACGCTCAAGGATTGGTCAAAGGCGTCCAGGAGGGGGCGGCTGCCGGGAACAAGGCGGCCGGCCCGGTCGGTGGCGTGCTCGGCGGCGCGATTGGCGGTGTGGTCGGCGTCTTCACCGGCGTGCTCGGCGTCGGCAACAATAACAATGCCAATCAGGCGCCGGCCGCCAAGGATGCTAATAAGGACGCCAGCAAGGATGCGAAGGACGCCAAGCAACAGGGCGCCGGCAAGGACAAGGATGCCAAGAGCGCCAAGGAGAACGCCAAGGCGGGCAAGGGCGCCAAGGCGAGCAAGGAAGCCAAGAACGCGCCGAGCGCGCCGCAGGACAACAAGGATAAGGACGTTACCGTCCTCACCCAGCCCGGCGCGCCGCAACAGACCGCCGAGCAGATCGTGGCCAACAGCGATTCCTATATCGAGCGGATCAAGACCGAATTGAACCTCACGCCCGACCAGGAGAAGCACTGGTACGGCTTCTCGAGCGCCATGCACTACCTGGGACATAATGGTGCAGAGCGACTCAACCTGCGGGTTGCGCGCGCCAAGCGCGATCCACCCGACGACATCATCGAGCAGATGCGCAACGAGGCGCAATTCCTGATCGACCGCGCCGCCGACCAGCGCAATGTCGCCGATGCCGCCGAGCCGCTCTATTCGAGCCTCGATGACAAGCAGAAGCAGGTCTTCATCCAGGAGATGGTCCGTCTGAGCCACGAGCGCGGACTGGATTGATCAAGTTGAATCGGATTGCGGGCGCCTGAATTAACGGCTCTCGCCACGAATTCGTGAATCCTCTGCGCAATTCGGTTATGATTAGCTTAGCGAGGCTGACTGCGGGGTTGATATGGCGGACGGACTCTCCGTTTTCCTGGTCGAAGACGAGGCGTTGATCCGGATGATGATGGCCGACATGGTGGCAGAGCTCGGCCACCACGTCGTCGCGGAAGCGGACAATGTCCGGGACGCGAGCGCCTTTGCGATGACCGCGCAATACGACTTCGCCATCCTCGACATCAATCTCATGGGACTGTACGTCGATCCCGTCGCGGACCTGATCGAGCGCCGCGGCAAGCCATTCCTGTTCGCCACCGGGTATGGGCCGGAATTGCTGCCGTCCTTGCTTCGCCGCAGGCCCATCCTGCGCAAGCCGATTTCGATCGATCAGCTCAAGGCGATGATCGATTCGTTGTTTCCGGAAGCCACGGCGCAGACGCCGCGCTGAGCGACGGCAAAGATGCCGCGTTGGCGAAGGCGCCGCGCCGAACGACGGCGAAGACGCCGCGCCGGGAGCGCCGACGAAAATGGCCGCCCCTGGGGCGGCCATTTCACGAAGAAATCCGTCGCGACCTCAGATCAGGCCGGCACCGAGATCGATGCCGCGCGCCATCAGGCCGAACGAGGCGAGGAGGCCCGCGCAGCAGAACAGCAAGATGGTCTTGAACGAAGAAGCGGCGAAACGCGTTTCGGCGACGGCCGGCATCGCGGCGAGCGAAATCATGCTCATGTTCATTCCCCCCTTTGTTGATCCTGAATTGCATCAGGTGAGGGAATTCCTAGAGCAAAAAGTTTGACGTCGGATTGCGAGGGATCCCTAACGGAATCGCAACCGATACGCACCGACGCGCGTGCCGTCGCGGGATCGCACGTCTCAGCTGCGGCCGTTCCTCAACACGGTGGCGATGGTCTGGGCGGTCATGGCGGCGCGATCCGAGGCGCGCTGGGCGGCCAGCCGGTCTCGCGCCTTCTCCTCGATCAAGAGCTCGATCAGGGCGAGCCGCTTGTCCTCGTCGTCCGCCTCGGCCAGCAGGCGGTGATAGCGGTGATAGTCGAACCCAACGTCCTGCTTACGCATGTCACGCCCCCCGCAACCAACGCCACACACTCAGGCGGATTGTTTCCCATGGGAAACAATCCGGCAAGCACGATCCTGCGTGGAACCGTGCTTTCGATGCAATCAGCTGTGAATTAGTTAACGGACCGGACGGCCCTGCCGGCTGCGCTTCAATCCGGATTGTGGTCGGCGAACATCTTCAGGCCGAGGAAGCTCGCATCGGGCCTGGTGACCAGCCGGGTCGGAATGTTGCGCAAGTAGTCCTGGAAGCGTCCCTTGGCCTCGAAGCGCGCGCGGAAGGCCGAGGCGGCCAGGAATTCGGGAAAGCGCGGCACGATCCCGCCGGCGATATAGACGCCGCCACGGGCGCCGAAGGTCACCGCGAGATTGCCGGCGACCGAGCCGAGCGTGGCGCAAAACATCTCCAGCGTCGCGCGGCTGTGCGCACAACTGCCGTCCAGGGCCGCCTTGGTGATGGCAGCGGCGTCGCGTTGCGGCACCTGGGCGCCGTCGACCTCCGCGAGGGCTTCGTAGAGGCTTTGCAAGCCCGAGCCGGATAGCGCACCGCGCTCGATCGAGACATGGCCGAGGCGCCGGCGCAAGCAGGCGATCACGCGTTCCTCGCGCTCGTTCTCTGCCGGCAGCGTCGCATGTCCGGCTTCGGTGACGACGGCCAGGCGCGCTCCATGGCGCTCGACCAGACAGGAGACGCCAAAGCCGGTTCCAGGCCCGACCACCAGCAGCGGCTCTCCGGGCAAGCCGTCTTGTCCGCCGAGCGGGATCAGATCGGCCGGCTGCAAGGCGGGCAGGGACCAGGCCACAACCTCGAAATCGTTGAGCACGTGGACGCTGTCGAAGCCCAGCGCCGGCTGCAGCTCGTTGCCGTCGATGACCCAGGGGCTGTTGGTCATGACGCAGCGGTTGTTGGTGACGGGGCCTGCCACGGCCAGCACGGACCGTCGGGGCGGCTCGCCGCCGGATTGGCGTGCCAGCACATCGGCAATGGCTTCCCGGACGGTTGGGAAGTCGGCGACCTTTACATAGTCGATCGCGCCGGTCTGGTCGCCGTCGCCTCGGCTCAGCGCAAAGCGCGCATTGGTGCCGCCGATATCGGCGAGAAGAATCTGTCCTGTCCTGCCGATACCCATGGCCCTGTGGCTGCCGCGGCCTTGCCGGCCCTCGGGAACCCCTGTCTCCGTTCCTGATCCGGTCCGCAACTGCGCGGACGGTCCGAGAATCCTCGCTTGATTGTGCCTAGTCAACACGGACAGGGCCAAACCGTTGCATCCTGGGAGGTCCCACGGCCATCAGCGCGGTATCGCCACACGCTGTCGGTGGTTGCGAAGCTGCGCCGGAAGATCGACATTGGAGAGAGCGCCCGGCGACGGGCGGGTGGAATGGGGCCTTGCGATGAAGATTTCCGACCGCGATGTGCTGCTGGTGATCGACGTCCAGAACGATTTCTGCACCGGCGGGGCGCTGGCCGTGCCCGGCGGCGAGAAAGTCGTGCCCGCCATCAATCGCATCGCCCAAAAATTCGCCAATGTGGTGCTGACCCAGGACTGGCATCCGGCGGATCATGTCTCATTCGCGCCGAACCATGCGGGCAAGCAGCCGTTCCAGACCATCGAGCTGAATTATGGCACCCAGGTGCTTTGGCCGTCGCATTGTGTGCAGGGCACGGCCGGCGCCGAATTCCACGAGGAGTTGGATGTCACAAGGGCGAGTCTGGTGGTGCGCAAGGGCTTTCGCCGCGGCATCGATTCCTATTCGGCGCTGTTCGAGAACGACCACAGGACGCCGACAGGCCTGCTCGGCTATTTGCGCGAACGTGAGCTGAAGACCATCTTCGTCGCCGGACTCGCGCTGGACTTCTGTGTCCGCTTTTCGGCGGAGGATGCCCGCAAGGCGGGGTTCGAGGTCGCGGTGATCGAGGACGCCTGCCGCGGCATCGACCTCGACGGCTCCATGGCTGCGGCCCATCGGAGCTTTGGCGAGCTCGGCATTTCCGTCATCAGCTTCGAGGCATTCCTGTGAGGAGCGCGAGATAGACGTGGCGAAGAAGACAGGCAAACCGCCGGGCGGACCGGATCACGTCCAAGACGACCCGCTGCTGTGGCCGTTTGCAGCGGCGCGGCTCGCGATGGATGCCTGCTTCTGGTGGATGGAGCGCGGGCCGGCTGAGCCGGCCGACAGCAGCCTGCCGTGGACGACGCCGAGCACGGTGGCGCTGGAGCTTGCGACCATGCGCCTGCGCAATTGCACGACGGACCGGTCCGGCCAGCCGGCGCTGGTCTGCGCGCCCTATGCGCTGCATCGGGCCCTGATCGCCGACTTCGCGCCCGGGCACAGCGTGGTGCAGTCGCTGCAAAGAGGCGGCATCGACCGGGTCTATCTCACCGATTGGCGGTCGGCGACATCAGATATGCGCTATCTCTCGATCGACAGCTATCTGTCCGATCTAAACGTCGCCGTCGACGAGATCGGCGCGCCGGTCGATCTCGTCGGTCTGTGCCAGGGCGGCTGGCTGTCGCTGCTTTACGCGGCACGCTTTCCGGCCAAGGTGCGGCGGCTGGTGCTGGCAGGCGCGCCGGTCGACCTGTCGATCGACTCGGCGATGTCGCGGCTCGCCCGCAACGCGCCCGGCATGGTCTACGACCAGCTCGTCGCGCGTGGCGGTGGCAATGTCAGCGGCAAAGAGATGTTGCGCGTCTGGTCGAAGGCGCCGAGCCGCGAGGATATCGCAGCCGCCTTGCAGAAGGAGCTTTCGGACGAGGAAGGCGCGGCGCTGCTCGCGCGCTTCGACCAGTGGAATGTGGAGCCCCTCGATCTGCCCGGCACCTATTATCTGGAGATCGTCAACTGGATCTTCCGGGAGAACCGGATTGCCGGCGGCAATTTCGTCGCACTCGGCCGAAAGGTTCGTCTCAAGGACGTCAAGGTGCCGATCTTTCTGCTGGCAGGGCTCGACGACGAGGTGGTGCCGGCGACGCAGGCGCTCGCCACCGCCCGGCTTGTCGGTACGCCACCAGCCTTCATTGCGGCGGCGTCCGAGCCGAGCAACCATCTCGGCCTGTTCATGGGCGCGCGGACCCACGCGCATGCCTGGCCTCGGATCGCCGAGTGGCTGCGCGGCGATCTGGCCGGTGTCCTGGCCCGCAGCGCTTGAAGTCGCCCGGCGCTGGGCCGGCCGGGGCGCAAATCCGTTATGCATGATGGCGGATGGCCTGCACGGGGCCAGGTCGATGGGCTACATATGACCGGAGCTGACGGCGGCCGGCCGGACGAAGATTTAAGGGTACTGCGCGCGATGACTTTCCATTCGATCTACACTCACGGATTTGCGCGCGTGGCGGCCTGCGTGACCACCTCGCATGTGGCCGATCCCTCGGCCAATGCGAAGGCCGTCCTGGCGGCGGCCAATGCCTGCCACGAGCAGTCGGTGGCGCTGGCCGTGTTTCCCGAGCTGTGCCTGTCCGGTTATGCGATCGAGGACCTGGTGAAGCAGGATCCGCTGCTCGATGCGGTCGAGCGCGGGCTCGTCACCATCGTCGAGGCCTCCGCCGCGCTGATGACCGTGCTGATCGTCGGCGCGCCGCTGCGCTTTGGTCATCGCATCTACAATTGCGCCGTCGTCATCCATCGCGGCAACGTCCTTGGCGTCGTTCCGAAATCGTACCTGCCGACCTACCGCGAGTTCTACGAGGGACGCCATTTCGCCTCCGGCGCCGGAATCGCCGGCGAGACCATTGCCTTTGGCGGTCTGCACGCCCCGTTCGGCGTCGACCTGCTGTTCGCGGCCGAGGACGTCCCGGGCCTGACCATCGGCGTCGAGATCTGCGAGGACATGTGGATCCCCGTCACGCCGGCCTCGGAGCTCGCGCTGGCGGGTGCCAGCGTGCTGATCAATCTCTCGGGCAGCCCGATCACGATCGGCCGGGCGCGCTCGCGCGCGCTACTGTGCCAGTCGACCTCGGCGCGCTGCCTTGCGGCCTACGTCTATTCCGCCGCCGGGGCCGGGGAATCGACCACCGATCTGGCCTGGGACGGCCAGACCTCGATCTACGAGAACGGCGTGCTGCTGGCCGAAGGCGAACGGTTTCGCCAGAGCGGCCAGATCACCTATGCCGACGTCGATCTCGACCTGCTCAGGCAGGAGCGAGCCCTGATGGGCACTTTCGACGACAACCGCCGCCAGCGCGAGGCGTTCTTCCGCAAGGTAACGTTCGCCCTGAAGCCGCCGGCCGCCGATATCGGGTTCCTGCGCAAGGTCGAGCGCTTCCCGTTCGTGCCGAGCGATGAGAGCCTGCTCGAGCAGGATTGCTACGAGGCCTACAACATCCAGGTCGCCGGCCTCGTGCAGCGCATGCGCGCGACCGGCACCAGGCGCGTCGTGATCGGCGTCTCGGGCGGGCTCGATTCCACCCATGCGCTGATCGTTGCCGCCAAGGCCGTCGACCTGCTCGGCCTGCCGCGTGAGAACATCCTCGCCTACACCATGCCCGGCTTTGCCACCGGCAGCGAAAGCAAGACCAATGCGCTGGCGCTGATGAAGGCGTTGCAGACCAGCTGGCAGGAGCTCGACATCCGCACCACGGCGACGCAGATGCTGAAGGACATCGGCCATCCCTTTGGCAAGGGCGAGAAGGTCTACGACGTCACCTTCGAGAACGTGCAGGCGGGCCTGCGCACGGACTATCTGTTCCGGCTCGCCAATCATCACGGCGGCATCGTCATTGGAACCGGCGATCTCTCCGAGCTCGCGCTCGGCTGGTGCACCTATGGCGTCGGCGACCAGATGGCGCATTACAATGTCAACGCCGGCGTGCCGAAGACGCTGATCCAGCATCTGATCCGCTGGGTGATCGCCTCGAAACAGTTTAGCGCTGACGTGAACCGGACCTTGGGCTCGATCCTCGCGGCCGAAATCTCGCCTGAGCTGGTGCCCGTGCTGCCCGGCGAGAAGCCGCAGAGCACGGAAGCCTCGGTCGGTCCCTATGAGCTGCAGGATTTCAACCTGTTCTACACGCTGCGCTTCGGCATGCGGCCATCCAAGATCGCGTTCATGGCGCTGCAGGCGTGGAAGGACGTCGGCAAGGGCGAATGGCCGCCGGCGTTCCCGAATGATCGGCGCAAGGCCTATGATCTTCCCGAGATCCGGCGTTGGTTAGAGGTGTACCTGCGCCGCTTCTTCGCCTTCAGCCAGTTCAAGCGCTCGGCCATGCCGAACGGCCCGAAGGTGTCGGCCGGCGGCTCATTGTCGCCGCGCGGCGACTGGCGCGCGCCCTCGGATTCGAGCGCCGCGGCCTGGCTCGAGGATCTCGAGCGGAACGTGCCGAGCTGATCGGCGCGGCGGATTGATATTGCTGGGAGCGATCTGATGACGGCCGGGAAAGGCTCAGAGGCGGGTGAAGGGGCCAGCGTCATCAACGGCCTCTACATTTTCGACATCGAAATGCGTGAGGGCAAGCGCGGACAGGCGAGGGGCGTGGTCGTGCTCTGCGACGGCCGCATCATGGGTGGCGACAGCTATTTCTACTACACCGGCAGCTACACCTTCCGGAACGGGAAGTGGCGCGGTGACATGATCGTCAACCAGCACACGGAAGCGGTCGGCAAGACGTTGGTGTTCGGAGGCAGGGAGGTCACCTGCGGCTTTTCCGGCGACTATTTCCCCGGCGGCGCCGAAGTCGAGGGCATGGCGCTGGTCGGCAAGATCAGCGTGACGTTCACGGCGCGGCTGACGCTGAAGGATGCGATGTGAGCGCTACCTGATCCGCTCACTGGTGAATGGCTGCGTTCCTGCTCAGGAACATTCGCACGGACAGAACGTTCGCGTCTGTCATTGCGATTTGTTGAGGAGAGGGACAATGCGGAAGCACTTAATGTTATCGACTGCGGCCATCGGCCTGATGCTCGCGTCCGGGCTCGCTTACGCCCAGGCGCCCGGCGAGCGCAAAGACGAGCCGAAACGGAGCGAGGAACCGGCGAAGGGCGCTGCACCGCAACGCGGTGGTGCGGCCCAGGAACGCCTTCAAGAACGCGGTCAAGATCGTGTTCAGGAACGTGCACAGGGCGCTCAGGAGCGAATGCAGGGCGGGGGCCGCGAGGACAAGGGGGGCGCCAAGCACGAGGCCAGCGACGACAAGCGCCAGCCGGCCCCGTCTGCCGAGCGCAATCAGCCGAAGGCGAAGGATCAGGCGCAGGATTCTCGCGAGACTGCGCGCGATCGCAACCGCGAGGCAGAGAAAGCAGGACGCGACAGCGGCAAGAGCAGCGCGCAGACAAAGCAGGACAAGTCCGCGCCGCAGAAATCAACGGCCGAGTCGGAGAAGTCCAAGACGGGCCCGGCTGCTCAGCAGAACGAGCGCAACCAGCCGCCGCGCAATGCCGCCGAGCAACCGCCTCCGGCGCAGCAGGGCCGGCCGGCAACAGCGACGGACACAAGCCGGACGGCTCCGGCCAGCAATGCCCAGAGCGCTCCTGCTGCGACGGGCACGCAAACCAATCAGGCCAACCAGACGCCCCAGACCAATACGCAGGTCAATCAGCAGGCTCAGGTGACAACCGAGAGGCAGGTGCGGATGTCTGAAACGGTCAGCCGCGTACGCCTCGCCCAGCCGGAGCGCAATCTGAACATCTCGATCCGAGTCGGCGAGACGATTCCCTCGCGCGTGCGTCTGTACCGCTTGCCGCCCGAGATCGTCTCGATCGAGCCCCAGTATCGGGACTACGAGTATTTCGCGACGGATGACGACGTCGTCATCGTGGAGCCGCGGACGCATCGCATCGTCAGCCAGGTGCCGCGCGATCCATCGCGGGCCCGCGCACAAATGGGCGGCGCCGCCGCATCGAGCGTGGCTGCCGCCGGCAGCAACGCGAGCAATAACGTGAATTGCCGCGTCATGCGGCGCGACGCCTCCGGCAACGTTGCGGAGGCGGAACCCACGACGGTCGGCTCGACGGCGCGCACGGATTCGTTGAGCGTGACGGTTCAGATGCCCGGCGGCGGCTCGTCTGCGCCGATCGCCCTCGGTGCCGCCGCGGGCGACATCGTCGTGGCGACGCAAGGGCAGGGCGACTGCACGGTCACGCTCGAGCCGCAAACGCGCTGACCGGAAGACGACGCTGAAACGACAACGCGCCGCCCGGCTGAACCAGCCGGACGGCGCGATGTGCGTTCAATCTGAAAAGTTCCGAGGTCCGGAGTGCCTAGGAGTCCGGACCTCGTCACCTTGCCCCAGCCTTCGATCCCCCGCCCCATGTGGTCCCCCAACCCCTTGGTGCGCGATCAGAGGGTGATGCCCTTGGAAGTGGCCGCCGATCGATGTCGCGCGATGTACGCGAGATCGGAATAGGATTCCATTCCGGATCACTACGGACACGATTCAACTTGCTTCTGCGGCAAACTGCACGTGCCTGCATCGACGGCGCGCCATTGCACAAGATCGATGCTGGCGATGCGCTGGATGTCCACACCTGCGCGACGCTGCGGAACCTCGATTTCACGGGCCTGTCACTGAACTGGTCTAGCGCTGCTCCTCGTCATCGCTGACGACCGAAGGAGCAAGCCATGTCGAAGCCGGTGTTGGGCGCCGCGTTGTCCATCAAATCGATCCCCTCGCATCGCGACTGGCTCCTGGAACGGCAGCGCGATCTCGAAATCCAGGATTTCTTCCGCGCCGATCTGCTCGACGGCGACTGGCGCAGCGCAGCCGGCGAGATCAAGCAGATGCTCGCGGGCCACACCGGCCGGCTCGGCATCCACGGGCCGTTCTGGGGCTTCAAGATCGACAGCCACGACCCGATGATCCGCCAGGCCGTGACCAAGCGCCTGCTGCAGGGGCTTGAGGCCGCCGAGTTCCTCGGTGCGACGCAGATGGTGATCCATTCGCCGTTCACGACCTGGGACCACAACAATCTCGACCTCTACCCGGACAACCGCGGCAATCTGGTCGAGCGCGTCAAGGCGACGCTCGCCGAGGTGATCGCGCGCGCCGAGACGATCGGCTGCGAGATCGTCATCGAGAACATCGAGGACAAGGACCCGCGCGACCGCGTGCGCCTCGCCAAGGCACTCGAAAGCAGCAAGGTCCGCGTCTCGCTCGACACCGGTCACGCCAACTATGCCCACATCTCCACCGGCGCGCCGCCGGTCGACTATTACGTCGAGACCGCCGGCGACATGCTGGCGCATGTGCACCTCCAGGACACCGACGGCTTTGCCGACCGGCACTGGGCGCCGGGCGAAGGCAACATCCCCTGGGTCGGCGTGTTCCGCGCGCTGGGACGGCTGACCTCCAACCCGCGGCTGATCCTCGAGCTCCGCAACCACGACGACGTCCGCGCCGGCGCTGCCCATCTCGCCGCGCTCGGTCTCGCCGAATAACCGACATCCTCGAGGGCAGGACTTATCATCATGAGCAAACTCACCCGTCGCACCATCCTGAAATCCGGCGGCGCGGCCGCAAGCACGTTGCTGCTGCCGCGCTTTGCCATCGCGCAGAGCGACAATCGTCCGTCGGTGACGATCGCGGTGCAGAAGGTGACCAATTCGAACGTGCTCGACGTGCTGCGCGAGCAGTCCAATGTCGGTGAGCGCGTGTTCTTCTCCTCGATCTGGGAGGGCCTGATCTCCAAGAACTGGCGCGGCAGCCTCGAGGCCGTGCCGGGTCTCGCCACCGAATGGCGCCGCATCGACGACCAGACCGTCGAAGTGAAGCTGCGCCAGGGCGTCAAGTTCCATAATGGCGACGAGCTCACGGCGGAGGACGTCGTCTTCACCTTCAGCCGCCAGCGCATGTTCGGCGAGACCGAGGCCAAGAGCCGCTCCACCATCCAGGCCTTCGAGAAGATCCCGACGCCGCGGCCGGGCAAGGAACTGCCGCCCGATGTGCCGGCGGTTGCCCGCCGCATCTGGCCGGACCTCGTCCGCGTCGATGCCGTCGACAAATATACGGTGCGCTTCTACAACGCGACGCCCGACGTCACGATCGAGGGCCGGCTGTCGCGCTACGGCTCCGACATCATGAACCGCCGTGCCTGGGAGGAATCCGCCAGCTATCTCGACTGGGCGCGCAAGCCTGTTACCACGGGCCCATACAAGGTCGTCGAGCTCAAGCCCGACGTGTCGCTGACGCTGGAAGCCCACGATGAATATTGGGGCGGCCGGCCGCCGCTCAAGCGCATCCGCTTCCTCGAAGTCCCTGAAGTCGCGAGCCGCATCAACGGGCTGCTCTCGGGCGAATACCAGTTCGCCTGCGACATCCCGCCGGACCAGATCGCCGGCATCGAGAAGAATGCCGCGTTCGAAGTGCAGGGCGGCACGATCCAAAATCACCGCCTGACCGTGTTCGACAAGAACCACGCCCAGCTCGCCAATCCGCTGGTCAGACGCGCCTTCACCCATGCGATCGACCGCCAGGCCATCGTCGACAGCCTGTGGGCCGGCCGCACCCGTGTGCCGAAGGGCCTGCAGTGGGAGTTCTACGGCGACATGTTCAACGCCGACTGGAGCGTGCCGGCCTATGATCCCAAGCTCGCGCAGGATCTGCTCAAGCAGGCCAATTACAAGGGCGATCCGATTCCCTATCGCCTGCTCAACAACTACTACACCAACCAGGTCGCGACCGCGCAGATCCTGGTCGAGATGTGGAAATCGGTCGGCCTCAACGTGCAGATCGAGACCAAGGAGAACTGGTCGCAGATCATGGAGCGCGCGCCGACCCGCGCGGTGCGCGACTGGTCGAATTCGGCCGCCTTCAACGATCCGGTGTCGTCGCTGGTCGCACAGCACGGGCCGAACGGCCAGCAGCAGCAGATCGGCGAATGGACCAACACCGAGCTGAACACGCTCTCGGAATTCCTGGAGACGTCGACCGACCGCGCGGCCCGCAAGAAGGCGTTCCGCCGCATGCTGGAGATCGCCGAGCGCGAGGACCCCGCCTACACGGTGCTGCACCAGAACGCGACCTTCACCGCCAAGCCGAAATCGATCAAGTGGAAGGCCTCGCCCGCCTTCGCGATGGATTTCCGCGCCGGCAATTTCGAGGCCTGAGGTGGCGCCGCTGGTCAGCATCGAAGGCCTGAGCATCGCCTTCAATGACGTGCCGGTGTTGCGTGGTGTCGATCTCGCGCTCGGCAGGGGCGAGGCTCTCGGCCTCGTCGGCGAATCCGGCTCCGGCAAGTCGGTGACGTGGCTCGCCGCGCTCGGCCTGTTGCCTCGGCATGCGAAGGTCTCGGGCTCCGTGCGGCTCGATGGACGTGAACTTCTTGGCGCGCCGGCCGCCGAGCTCGATCATGTCAGGGGCGGGCGGGTCGCCATGATCTTCCAGGATCCGGCGAGCGCGCTCAACCCGGTGCTGACCATTCGCAAACAGCTCTGCGAAGCGCTGGCACTGCATCGCGACCTCCAGGGCGAGGCGGTGAAGGCCGAAGCGAAGCGGCTGCTCGATCTCGTCGGCATCCCCGACGCCGCACGACGGCTCTCCGCCTATCCGCACGAATTCTCCGGCGGCCAGGTCCAGCGCATCATGATCGCGATGGCGCTCGCCGGAAATCCGGACCTCCTGATCGCGGACGAGCCGACCACGGCGCTCGATGCCACCATCCAGGCGCAGATCCTGGAGCTGCTCTCCACCATCCGCCGCGAGATGAGCATGGCGATGGTGCTGATCAGCCACGATCTCGGCGTCGTCGCCGAGAATTGCGACCGCGTCGCGGTGATGTATGCCGGCCGCATCGTCGAGCAGGCACCCAGCAACCAGCTCTTTGCCGATCCCGTTCATCCCTACGCGCAGGGGCTGATCGGCGCACTGCCGCCGCTCGACGGACCGCGCCGCCGTCTCACCGCCATTCCCGGCACGGTGCCTGATCCCGCGCACATGCCCAGCGGCTGCGCCTTCGCGCCGCGCTGTGCGCTCGCGGCCGAGCCGTGCGGCCTTGCCGCGCCGAGCCTGGCGCTCATCAGCGACGATCGCACCGTCGCCTGCATCCGCGCCGAGGCCTCGCGCCGCACGCTGCTCGGGATGGCCGCCGAATGAGCGCGCCGCTCGTCGAGGTCTCCATGATCTCCCGCAGCTACAGCATGCGCTCCGGAATGTTCGGCCGAGCGACGGCCGTGCATGCCGTCGACGGCGTGTCGCTCGCAATTGCCAAGGGCGAAACGCTGGGCCTCGTCGGCGAGTCCGGCTCGGGCAAGTCCACCACCGGCCGGATCGTTCTCGGTCTCGAGCCGCCCGACCGCGGCGAGGTGCGGTTCGACGGCAAGCCGATGGCCGCGCTAGGGACGGCCGCCTGGCGCACGCAGCGCGCGCGGATGCAGATGATCTTCCAGGACCCGCTCGGCGCGCTGGACCGGCGCCTGCCGGTCGCAACGCAGATCCGCGAGCCGCTCGACATCCACGGCCTCGGCACGCCCGCCGAGCGCGAGGAGCGGGTGCGCGAATTGCTGCGCGCGGTCGAGCTGACACCGGCGCACGGCGCGCGCTATCCCGGCGCGCTCTCGGGCGGGCAGCGGCAGCGCATCGTGCTGGCGCGGGCGCTGGCGACGAAGCCGGATTTCCTGGTCTGCGACGAGCCGGTCAGCGCGCTCGACGTCTCGATCCAGGCGCAGGTGGTGAACCTGCTTTGCGACCTCCAGGCGCAGCTTGGGCTCACGCTGCTATTCATCAGCCACGATCTGCGCGTCGTCAGGCAGATCAGCACGATCGTCGCCGTGATGTATCTCGGCCGCATCGTCGAGATCGGCAGCGCCGACGATCTCTTTGCGCGCCCCGAGCATCCTTACACGCAGGCGCTGGTCTCGGCGTCGCCCGCGCCGGGCCGCCGCAGCGCCGGCCGCATCGTGCTGGCAGGCGATCCGCCGAACCCGGCAGCGCGGCCCCAAGGCTGCGCCTTCCATCCGCGCTGTCCGCGGGCGATTGCGCGCTGTGCGAGCGAGGTGCCGGCGCTCTCGGCGGTCGGCGGCAACAGGCAGGTCGCCTGCCACCTCGTCACGGGCGCCGAGACGCGGGACGCGGCCTGATGGGACGCTATTTCGCCATTCGGATCGGGCGTGCGGCACTGACGATCGTTCTCGTCGTCACCTTCGCCTTCGTCGTGCTGCGGCTGTCGGGCGATCCCGCCCTGATGATTTTGGGACCGGAAGCGCCGCCCGAAGCCATCGCCGCCTTCCGAAAAGCCTGGGGCCTCGATGATCCCATCTGGTTCCAGTATCTCGATTACTTCAGCGCCATCGCCAAAGGCGAGCTCGGCCGCTCCATGCGCGACGGCCGTCCCGCGATCGAGCTGGTACTGGAGCGGATTCCAGCCACGCTGGCGCTGACCTTGCCGGCCTTCTTCTTCAAGGTCGCGCTCGGCGTTCCCGCCGGCATCTACGCCGCGCTGCACCGGGGCTCGGGAATCGACCGCGCCGTGATGATGACGGCGGTCGCCGGCTTTACTGTGCCAAGCTTCGTGCTGGCGCTGATCCTGGTTCTGGTCTTCGCCGTGCAGCTCGGCTGGCTGCCCTCGGGCGGACAGGACAGCTGGCGCCACGCCATCTTGCCAATTGCGACCCTTAGTCTCGGCGGCGCGGCCGTGCTGGCGCGCTTCACCCGCAGTGCGATGCTGGAGGTGCTCGGTCAGCCCTATATCCGCACCGCATCCGCAAAGGGCGTGCCGTGGCACAAGGTGGTGACCTCGCATGCGCTGCCGAACGCGGCGATCCCGACCGTCACAATTCTGGGCTTCATGGTGGGCACGCTGATCGCGGGCGCGGTCGTGGTCGAGAGCGTGTTTGCCTGGCCGGGAGTAGGGCGCCTGCTCGTGGTCGCCGTCGCCAACCGCGATCTCGCGGTCGTGCAATGCATCCTGCTGCTGGTGGCGATGACGATGGTCACGTCCAACCTGGTCGTCGACTTCCTCTACGGCTTCCTTGATCCGCGGCTGCGCGCCAAGGGAGCACACGCATGACCGACGCTACGTTAAAGGACGCGTCTGTCCGCCGCCGCATCAGCCTGCCGGCGATCCCGGTCTCGGTGGCGCTGGCGATCGGCTGGATCGTTGCGATGCTGGCGATCGCGGCCTTCGCCGAGAAGATCGCGCCCTACGGCTTCACCCAGCTCGATCTGCGCAATCGTCTTGCCGCGCCCGGCAATGTCGCACATTGGCTCGGCACCGACGAGCTCGGCCGCGACGTGCTGTCGCGGCTCCTGGTCTCGATCCGGATCTCGCTGCTGATCGCCTTCGGCGCCACCGCGATATCAGCCGTCGTCGGCACCACGCTCGGCTTCCTGGCCGCGCATTTCCGCGGCGCCGTCGAGCAGCTCGTGCTGATGCTGACCGACTTCCAGGCCAGCATGCCCTTCCTGATCATGGCGCTGGCCGTGCTCGCCTTCTTCGGCAATTCGCTGCCGCTGCTGGTCGGCCTGATGGGCCTGTTCGGCTGGGAGCGCTATGCCCGCATCGCGCGGGGCCTTGCCATCTCCGCCAACGCGCAAGGCTACGCCGCGGCCGTCCGGCAGTTAGGGGCAACGCCGTCGCGGATCTACCTCCGGCACATCCTGCCCAACATCGCCTCCACCCTGATCGTCTCGACCACGCTGGTCTTCCCCGAGGTGATCCTGATGGAATCCGGCCTGTCCTTCCTTGGCCTCGGCGTGCAGCCGCCGATGACCAGCCTCGGCAACATGGTCGGCTATGGCCGCGAATACCTGACCCGGGCGCCCTGGATCATGCTGGCGCCGGCGACCACCATCGTCGTGACCACGCTGGCGGTCTCCGTGATCGGCGACTGGCTGCGCGACCGGCTCGATCCGACCCTGCAATAAAGCAAGGGGTGCGGCGGTTACGGACCCGTGCAACGTCCTCCGGCGTCGTCCCGGACAAGCGTAAGCGCAGATCCGGGACCCATAACCACCGGCGGACGTGATTATGGAGGCTCGGAGTTGTCAGCTTCGCGCCACAGCCATCCCCTGTGGCTGATGGGTCCCGGATCAGCGCGCGCTTTGAGGCGCGCTTGTCCGGGACGACAATTGGGGGCGCGGCAGGACCCCGCGCCGGGAGCAGGGGAGCCCTGTCCGGCCCAAGTTCCCGTTGCACCTCGCCCGCCCGTGCGCTATCCGGCCGGAAAGGCCTGAGGCGGCTCGACATTTTCCCGCCCGGCCCCAAACCCGAGGACGGAAACCGCCATGCCAGCCTATCGCTCCCGCACCACCACCCACGGCCGCAACATGGCGGGTGCCCGCGGCCTCTGGCGCGCGACCGGCATGAAGGACGGCGATTTCGGCAAGCCGATCATCGCGGTCGTCAACTCATTCACCCAGTTCGTGCCCGGCCACGTCCACCTCAAGGACCTCGGCCAGCTCGTCGCCCGCGAGATTGAGCAGGCCGGCGGCGTCGCCAAGGAGTTCAACACCATTGCGGTCGACGACGGCATCGCCATGGGCCATGACGGCATGCTCTACAGCCTGCCGTCGCGCGAATTGATCGCCGACAGCGTCGAGTACATGGCCAATGCGCATTGCGCCGACGGCCTCGTCTGCATCTCCAACTGCGACAAGATCACGCCCGGCATGCTGATGGCCGCGCTGCGGCTCAATATCCCCGCCGTGTTCGTCTCGGGCGGGCCGATGGAAGCCGGCAAGGTCAAGCTGCAGGGCAAGACCAAGGCCGTCGACCTCATCGATGCCATGGTGGCCGCGGCCGACTCCAAGGTCAGCGACGACGACGTCAAGGTGATCGAGCGCTCGGCGTGCCCGACCTGCGGCTCCTGCTCGGGCATGTTCACCGCCAATTCCATGAACTGCCTGACCGAGGCGCTGGGCCTGGCGCTGCCCGGCAACGGCTCGGTGGTCGCAACCCATGCCGATCGCAAGCGCCTGTTCGTCGAGGCCGGTCACACCATCGTCGATCTCGTGCGACGCTATTACGAGCAGGACGATGCTTCGGTCCTGCCGCGCAACATCGCGAACTTCAAGGCGTTCGAGAACGCGATGACGCTCGACATCGCGATGGGCGGCTCGACCAACACCGTGCTGCATCTGCTCGCCGCCGCCCATGAAGGGCAGGTGGAGTTCACCATGCGCGACATCGACCGGCTTTCTCGTCGCGTGCCCGTGCTCTGCAAGGTCGCGCCCTCCGTTGCCGACGTGCACGTCGAGGACGTGCATCGCGCCGGCGGCATCATGGGCATTCTGGGCGAGCTCGACCGCGCCGGCCTGATCGACACCTCGGTATCGACCGTGCACGCGCCGACCATGAACGATGCGCTGGAGCGCTGGGACATCAAGCGCTCCAAGAGCGAGGCGGTGCGCACCTTCTATCGTGCCTCGCCCGGCGGCATCCCGACCCAGGTCGCCTTCAGCCAGGAGCGCCGCTACGACGAGCTCGATGCCGACCGCGAGAAGGGCGTGGTGCGCGATCTCGAGCACGCCTTCAGCAAGGACGGCGGTTTGGCCGTGCTCTACGGCAACCTCGCGCAGGACGGCTGCATCGTGAAGACCGCCGGCGTCGATGCCTCGATCCTGAAATTCGCAGGCCCCGCGCGCGTGTTCGAAAGCCAGGACGCTGCCGTCGAAGGCATTTTGGGCGGCAAGGTCGTGGCCGGCGAGGTCGTGGTCATCATCTACGAAGGCCCGCGCGGCGGCCCCGGCATGCAGGAGATGCTGTATCCGACCAGCTACCTGAAATCGATGGGCCTCGGCAAAGCCTGCGCGCTTGTCACCGACGGCCGTTTCTCCGGTGGTTCGTCCGGCCTGTCGATCGGCCATCTGTCGCCGGAGGCCGCCGAAGGCGGCAACATCGGTCTGGTGCGCACCGGCGACGTCATCGCCATCGACATTCCGAACCGCAGCATCACGCTGGAGGTCTCCGACGAGGAACTCGCCAAGCGCCGCGCAGCGGAAGAGGCGAAGGGCGATGCCGCCTGGCAGGCGACGGGCCGCAAGCGCAATGTCTCGACCGCGCTGCAGGCTTACGCTGCACTCACCACCAGCGCTGCGCGCGGCGCGGTGCGCGAAGTGAAGCGGCGCTCGAAGTAAGCTCTGGCTCTCGTAGCCCGGATGGAGCCACCGGTCGGCGCGAAGCGCCGCCCGATGGCGCAATCCGGGGAGTTGCGAGACCGGAGCGAGGCCGGTCCCGGATTGCGCTGCGCTCCATCCGGGCTACTAATCCGGTCGTTTGGCGTAAGCATGCATGGTCAATGAGTCCTTATTGATCGTAAGCAGCTTCGCGTTCGCATTAAGGATGCCTCGACGAACTTCAGCAGCCTTGGATTTTGCAGCGTATACTGATGCGACCTTCGCAAATCCATTTCGGGCAACTGGGGCACTAAATAATGTCTCGTACTCTTGCTGTTGTTTTCTCCACGGCCGTCGCCGCGATGTCGATGACGGGCGCCGCCTCTGCCGGCTGCTACAATTGCTACGCGCCGCCGCCCTGCACGACCTGCTATCAGCAGCAATACGTCGCGCCGCAATACCGCACCGTCGATGAGACCGTCATGGTTTCGCCGGGCTCGGTCGTCGCGCATCGCACGCCGGCGCAGTACCGCACCGTGATGGTGCCGCAGACCGTGATGGTGGCGCCGCCGAGCGTCCAGTACGAGCGCATCCCGCCGCAATACGCCACGCGCCAGCGCGTCGAAATGGTCTCGCCCGGCTATTCCTATTACGCCCCGGTGCAGATGGGCTGCGCCTCCTGCGGTTACTGACACCCACACAGCAACGAACGAATTTCGCGCGGCGCTCCCTCGGGCGCCGCGTTTTCTTTGGCCTCGAGCAAACAGGGCCCGGACCTGGAGCAGAAACTCCAGCCGGGCCCCGCAACCGGCAACGCCCTGGGCGGTGTCGACGGTCCCGCCAAGGCTAGGACACCTGGCTGACACTCGCCTGACGGAGCTGTCTCAATAGCCACAAGGCGGCCCCGGCTGTGGTGGGGGGGCTTTTGGGGTAGAGCCGGGGCCGCTGGAGGTGCTTGGACCCTTGGGGAAGGCCAAGCCGTCGATAGCTTACCCTGCGCTCCCAGCGCTTCTGTTCGCTTCAGCACATTCCAGACAGGAATTATTGCCATTTTTTCCCAATCCGATTCACACAGATTAATGCAAGCAGAAGAATGGCCGCCTTTCCTTGTTCGTCGAGCAACCGGGGCGTCACCAATGACTGATCAAGAGTCGATGCAGAGCAGGTTTTTCGTTCGAATGGGAGGCAAGGGTTGGATGGTCTACGATCGGGAGCGCATGGGCCCAGCACTGATCGGGACCGACATGGCGGCTAATTTGACCAAGGAGCGCGCCGAACAGGTGCTACGTTTCCTCAGGTCCTCGTGCGCGCTGGCGCGCTAATCATTGCAGCGCCGTCTGCGTTTTGGGGAAACGGCCCCAACCCAGGGATAGGAGGAGTTGGGGCCGAAGTTGCCGGGCGAGCAAGGCTACGCTTAGCCCGGACTAACATTTGGCATCGAACCCAGGTCGCTCGCGATTGGGCAACCGGCGTACCTCGGATTTGCAGTGCCCCAGATTCCCCTCTGTGTGGGTGCAACCGGTAGCGTCCGCTTGCTAGGTTCGGCAGAGCTGTTCCAACCTATTGGCGGAACGAATCCGCACACCCTTTGATCTTCTCGGTTGCCGGTTTGCTCGCGTCGATCGGATATTGGTTCAGCAGCTTGGTCTTGCGACCCTGACCATTCACAGAGAGAGAATTAGCCCTGTGCTTCAGACTGAACGGCATCTCAATCTCGGCCCGGACATGATTTGCAGTGACGACGCACTTGCCTACGAACGCAGCCGGACGCGTTTCGCCGCCGGTCAAGGCATGTTGCTCGACGATGCCTACCGTTTGGCGCATCTGCCCTTGGTCGCTCCTCGCGATCCTCGCGTGATCGCAGCGAAGGAGGGCACCTCTTACGACAGGGGACGCCACCCCACGGCTTACTCGGTGGTGCTGCCCGTCTCGGCCGACGCACTCGAAGCCTCCCCGGCCTATCAGGCGCTCGATGCGGAACTGCGGACGGCTCCCTTCGCTCGCAAGGTGGCGTGGCACGTGCTGGACAGGCGGCGGGAGCGTCTGCACGCCACCATCTGCGGCGGCCTCGGCTCCGAGCCGCCGGCCATCGAACCCGCCCGTCGCTCGGCCCTGGCCGGGCTCGGACCCATCAGGGCCGAGGTCCGGGGGCTGTTCTCCGGGAATGTGAACCGGGGACGGCTCTATCTTCGAGTCTACCCCGAGCAGCGCGATGGCGCGAACCTCTTCCATGCGGTTCAGCGCGTGCTCGGTCGCCCGACGACGGACCTCTACGTGGTCGGACTCTGGAATCTGATGGACGATCTCGATGCCGACGAGGCCGCAATTCTCGCGGCGATGATCGAGCGCTGGTGGTCACGGAGCTTGCTGCGGGTCGAGGCGGACGAGCTTTGGTTGCTCGGCGCACGCGATGACCTCGTGCTGGATGGGGAGATCAGCGCGCGCCTGGCGCTGCGCTGAGGTGCCGTTCGATATCGCTGCGGGGCCGGGACGGGCGGATTGGCTCGGAACTGGCGGAAGGGGTGGGATTCGAACCCACGGTACCCTTGCGGGCACGCCGGTTTTCAAGACCGGTGCCTTAAACCACTCGGCCACCCTTCCAGCGCAATAGTTTCAACCACTTAGCGGCTGATCCCCGTCGAGCGCGATGCGAACAGTCCCTGGTTCCGGGACATGTTACGGACAGACGTCTCTTACGGCCTGCGAAAGCCCGCCGCAAGCACGGTGAGAGCGGCTATCGAGGCGCCACGGCCTCCTTGCTGCGCTTGCGCCTATTGTCGTTTCCAGGCGTTGGGTGAGCGGATCGGACGAGTTCGAGCTCCGAGCCAAGTTCGCGTCCCATGCTCGTCTCGGCTCCAGCCAAACCGCATCGCGGACGCTCGCGGCCGTGGCTGCCGTCACAGTGCTGCGATCCCATGGGCGGCGCTGATTGCGTCCCTAGCGGGGCGAGATTTCGTAATTCTCCAATCGCTCAATGGCTGCTTGGCGTTCGTGCTGGCCAAGCCAGACCAGCGCCAAGAGCAGCGTGGCGCCAAGCGCCGCGAACCCGAAAACCAGACGCTTCATCGCCTGTGAATTCGAGTGCGTGGGCAAGGTTCCTTACGATGCGGATGATGGTTACGCGCGATGACCTCATGGGTCATGGCGCCTGTCGTTCAAGGAGGAGGCTTAGAGCGCGGTTCTTGCCGGTGCAAGTCGACCGGGAAAAATCGGCAATTTCCGACCGGGAATCAGGTAAGCTTCACTGTGCGGCCGGTGTCCATTGGAAGCCCCTATCGGCCGCAAATCTGGGAATGCGCGGCCTTGCTCTCTCTGCCCGGAGAGAGCGGGGCCGTTTTCATGATGGAGACCGTCAGGGGACTGCGCGGGACGTCAGTCCGGTTGCGACGCAGGTCGCCAATTCACAAAATCAAATTCGTCCTGCCATTCGTGGACGATGGTTTTGCAGTAGGCGCAGCAAAACTGGCGAGGCTCGTGGTCGTTTCGCGAAATCTGATCGGTCATGAAGGCCGCGTCGCATTTCGGGCAAGCAAAGACAACGCGCGTCATCAGAATTGCCATCGCTGAAAACGGGTCGCCCGCATGATTCCAGAACAGGGGGCCTGGGCTAGCCGGGAATTATCGATGGTAGCCCGGCAGAACCCGCATGCCTCGTGGCGGAACCGCCGGCGGCATGCGGGCTTTCTCCGCAGTCGCGCCATGGCTTCTGTTTGTGGCAGGGCAATTGGAAGTGGTGCGACGGGCCGCCGGCGATATTGAGACGAAGAGCCGGCGGCCCACTTCAAGTACTCTATTGAACCGATGTTCCCATTTGCGGGAATTGTCTCGCTTCTATCGCCGGTTCTTGTTTCTCTCGCAGAACAGAAGGCCCGTTACTTTTGATTTCGGCGCGGATGCTCCGCCTCCAGCATCTGCGACGGTAAAGCTCGGACTTACTCCGTTGGCGCCGAGCTGGAACGTGTTACCGACCCCGGCAACAAGCGCTCCGGCAGCGGGCGTGTATTCCTGCCATCCTTTCGGACAGCTAGGCAGGTTGAAGGCCAGGATAGTGTGCTCTGGCAGGTCTTGTGCCTGGGCCGGAAAGTTGAACGCGCTCAGGAAAACGATCGATATGGCGGCAGCAATTCGCATGGCTTGCAATCCTCTCAGCTAAATGGTCACCGGCGCAGCATAGTTTGCGCGCTGTATTTTCGCGTGCCCAAACAGGAAGCTGTTGCACAAGATTGAGGCCCGCACAGTGCCCGCGCGACGGCACCGGGCGAAATCCGCGCCCTTAGGCCGCGCACCAATGACGTTCGATTTGCTGAGTAGCTTCGCCATGCGCGTCGATGATGACGCTTTTGCGCAGGGGGAAACCAGATCTGCGGCGGGTCGTGGCTCACATCGTGCCGGTGGACGAGATGACCGGCGATCCGAATGAGGTCCCCAGAGAACCCGCCGGCTCATACCAGCGGGTCTTTGTCATCATGCAAAGAAGGCCACGATGGCCAGCGCGACGTCGGCGCTGAGGTCGCCTGAATACATCCAGAGAGCAATTCCAGCACCGAGCGTCAGCGCAATCACCTTGAGAGCAATCATCTTCTGTCTCCCCTTAAATTCCGGGAAAAACTAGCAACCTTATGTTTCCGGGATGCTTCGAGCGGGGAGGTAAATCGTTTCCTTCACCGAACCGTTATCGGATCTCGTCCCTGGCAGCTTCCCTGTGAGCCCGGCGTCGCTGGCTCCGGCGACGGATTTTCCGAAGATCGCAGGATGCCACTGATTTGCCCGACGGGTCAAAAGGCCTTTCGGGACGCGAGAAAAGTCGTTGTACCAGAATGACTTAGCTACTGTGCATGGGGTTGTTTTTCGACATTTTGCTTGAGCAGCCTCGACGCAGGGCGGACGGCTCCGATGTCCGTTTCGGGCAGGCCGCCGGTCCGAGCCAGAGATTCTGGCGGTAAGCCACTGAATAATCGGGCATTTCGGCTTGCCTCACGCGCACGCGGGATACGGCACGCGGAACTCATTCCTCGCCTCCGCGTTGTCTCGCCATGACTGAAGACCTTTCCTTCCGACGCAAACCCCTGACCCCCGAACAGCGCCAGGCGCGCGATGCGGCTCGCCGGATCGAGGCCGAACAGGCCATGCGCGATCACGAAGCGGCGCAGAAGGCGTTTTACGCCAACAAGGAACGGCTGAAGGCCGAGCGGCTCGCACGCGAAGCCGCGGCCGCGAAGGGCTGACGGCGCCCGGTCGCAGCCCGCCAATGTCGCCAGGATCTACGGTTCGACCGGTCTGCTCCAGGCAGAGGCGTTCGAGCCGGCGAAACTCGCGCAGATCTCTGTTCATGCGTCAGCTCTCGATCTCCCCCCGGGGCATGCGGCGCTGAGTTTGCTCAACAAGGGGTAGGCATCTTCCCGTGATCGATCTGGCTGGCTCGAAGCTGGCGGCTGCGGTGAACACCCCAAGCCTGCCGCAAGCGGCAGGCTTGACGGCGTTTGCCTTCCGCCGGAAGCTTCAAATGATCCTCAACTGGCGTGAAATACGGAGACGTTCGCTTCCAGCCAATCCGATCCCGTTCAGTGACAACGCAATGGAGCTGACCATGACCACGTTCGACAAGCGCGAGCAGGGCTTCGAGGCCAAATTCGCCCACGACGAGGAGCTCATGTTCAAGGTGACGGCCCGGTCCAACAAGCTGCTCGGACTCTGGGCCGCCAGCCAGCTCGGCCTCAGCGGCGATGCAGCGGCAGGCTATGCGGCGGCGCTGGTGACGGACCATCTGGAGAGCCGGACGATCGACGAGGTCCTGGACAAGGTGTCAGGCGACCTCCGCGACAAGGGGGTAGCGCGCGAGCAGGTCGCCGAGAAGCTCCAGGAATGCCTGCATCAGGCCATGCAGCAACTCGAAGCAAAACAGTGAGCGCCGCGCTGCTTGGTGCTCACAGCTCCATATGGATGATCTCGATGGGCTCGCCGCCGAGACCGTGTGAGAACTGTCCTCGCCCCGTGCTTCTGAAACCATAGCGGCGGTAGAAGGCCTCGGCGTTGATCGTGGCTTCAAGGCGGATCGGTCCGCTATGGCCGAGCCGCGCCTGGGCCACACCGATGTCGAGCAGCCGCTGCCCGACACCGGAGCCGGCCGCCGCGGGCAGCACGAACAATCGGGTGACCTCGCCGGGCTCGGCATCGACGAAGCCGATGACGATTTCGTTGCGAAGGCAGACGGTCATTCGTCCCTTGGCGATGAGCTCTTCATAGAACCGGGGCGTCCGTTCGCCCATCCAGTTCTCGATCTGGGCCGGTGAATAGCATCCGCGCGAAAGACCCGCGATCGAGGCCTTGGTGATGTCGAACACGGTCTCCGCATCGTCCGGGCACGCCGGCCTGAAGGAGATGTCGTCAGCGGACATGGGGACTCCGGATCCAGACGGTGTATGGCGAATTCGAGCGCCTCACTCGGCGTGTCTGCGCATTCCGGAATCGCTGAGCTTGTCGACATAGGCAATTCCGAGCGCCGAGACGATGAAGGTGATGTGGATCAGCACCTGCCACATCACGCCGGTCTCGGTGAAGCCGGCGCGGTTTGAGCCGAGATTGCCGGCTTCGATGAAGGTGCGCAGCAGTGCGATCGAGGAGATGCCGATGATGGCCATGGCGAGCTTGATCTTCAGCACGCTCGCATTGACGTGGCCGAGCCATTCCGGCTCGTCCGGGTGGCCCTGGAGGTCGAGCCGCGAGACGAACGTCTCGTAGCCGCCGACGATGACCATCACGAGCAGATTGGAGATCATCACGACGTCGATCAGCGCCAGCACGCTCATCATGATCTGCTGCTCGGTGAGATCGAGGGCGTGCCAGGAGAGATGCCAGAGCTCCTTCAGGAACAGCGCGATGTAGACGCATTGCGCCACGATCAGACCGAGATAGAGCGGCAGTTGCAGCCAGCGCGAGCCGAAGATGACCATCGGCAGCAGGCCGAGCCGCGGCGAGGGCAGGCGGGGTTCGGTCGTGGTCTCAGGCTCAACCGACATTCAGGCAGCATCCTCGCGAGCAGGGACGATCTCGCTTTTCTGTACCCCGACAAGATGGCCGGCGGAAGACGTGCGGTGCGTTCGGCGAAGCTTCCGGTGATTGCGCAGTTTCGTGCTAGCGTGGACGCGGCCGTCGTGCGACGGCCCGGATCAGGAGGCGTTAAGGTGCGGAGCGGCTTTGGCGGTGGACTTGGGAGAACCGCGCTTGTCGTGGCGATGATGCTGGGCGCCGGCGAGGCATCGGCGACGCCGCTGACGCCGTTTCGCTACGAGGCGCAGGCGCAGCGCCATTGTCCGCATGACCAGGTGGTCTGGCTGGATTTCAGGAAGGGCGTCTACTACGCCAAGGGCCAGAAGCGCTACGGCCAGGGTTTTGACGGCAGCTTCGTCTGCCTTAGCGAAGCCCGCGAGAGCCTCTATCGCCGGTCGCTGCTCGGCTTACGTTGAGCGCGTGACTGGCGCTCCAGGACGCCGGTTATTTCTGGCCCGGCAGCTTCACCGGCACGTGTGGGGCGGTGCTGATGATACGGGGGCTTCCGTCGGGATAGGTGCGGTCGCCGCGGATTAGCGATTCCAGAACCAGAAAAAATTTCTCAGCAAGCATTTGCGTCACCTTCGTTGGTGATGGCCTCTTGAAATGAGTCGAGGCGCCGAACGCAGAAATTCAATCAACTAAAAGAGAGCGGGGCAATCCAGAACGGACGGCATGCTGCGTCGCGGTGTAGTTGTGGTTAGAGATGAGGAAACGCGTGGTGGTGCTCAGCCGAACGCCAGTGCCACCAGGCCCGAGCACAACAGCACCAAGCCGCCTGCGGTCAATGCGAGGAAGCCGTCGGATACGAGGTCATGGTTGCGCATGGGACACCTGCCGCTCTCGTCTTCGATGCTCGGTCGGATCGATCAAAACCTGCCGAACATGCCGCCTTGAAAGAGGTGATGCTTGCCGCCCGCGCGAGTGCCTTCAGGCCCTCGTCCGGTAACCTTCGAACGCATGGGCCAGGAAGATCCCCGCGCTAACCAGACCCATCAGTGCCGAAACCGTCTCGATCATCGTTAAATTCCAAATCCCGCCCTTGCATGCGAGAGAACGCGTGCGGCCTTGCACAGTCAAAAGAATTCCAGTGAGCCGCGTGACAATGGGGGTGGAGTGAGGATTTGGCGCAACAGAATGTCCGGGAGTGGCACAGAGCAGGGCGCCTGCGCTCCGTAGATCAACGGGGGGGAAACGAACGGCCCGTTTACCATCCCGGCGTGATCGCCGTGAGCTCCCCATTTCCGCCGTGTTCGGGTTGCGTTATCGTTACCATATCCGATGCGGTGGTGGGCCGCTTCGGAGCAAAGGACCGGACAGCGCGCGCCCGTCACCAGCGGGTTGGGTACGCCTTCGGCGAAATGGTATTTGGGGCGAATGGGGATCCGACGGTCAGATTCGGTTTTGCGGGCCGCGCGTGGTGTTGCGGCGGCCGCGACCTGCCTCGCGCTCGCCAATTGCGCCTCGTCGGGCAAATTCGCCAGCCGCGTCGATCCGAAATACGGCGTGTCCTCGAGCCCCCGGGTCGTGGCCTGGGGCGATCCGGTCCCGAAGGGCGGCGGCACCTACCGCGTCGGCAAGCCCTACGTGGTGGCCGGCAAGACCTACGTGCCGGAGGAGGACGTCAACTACCGCGCCGAGGGCATGGCGTCCTGGTACGGCGATGACTTCCACGGCCGCCTGACCGCCAATGGCGAAGTGTTCGACATGGGCTCGCTGACCGCGGCGCATCCGACCCTGCCGATGCCGTCCTATGCGCGGGTGACCAACGTGTCGAACGGCAAGTCGCTGATCGTCCGCGTCAATGACCGCGGGCCCTATCACGGCAACCGGCTCATCGACGTTTCGAACAAGGCCGCCGAACTGCTTGAATTCAAAGGCAATGGTGTCGCCAAGGTCCGTGTCGAATATGTCGGCCGGGCGCCGCTCGAAGGCTCCGACGACCGCCAACTGATGGCGACCCTGCGCACCGGGATCCCGGCGCCGTCGCCCTCGATGGTTCGGGTCGCCTCGGCGCGGCCCTTCGTGCCCGAGCTGCCGTCATCGACCCGTGGCGCCATTCGTGGCGAGGTTCCGATGCCGGAGGGGCGGCCCTACAATCTCGGCAACTCCTCGGCCGACATGGCCTCGCTCAATGCGACCTCGGAAATGTCGGCCTCGAGCCGCAGCCGGGGCCGGGCGCTCCAGAACGCGCGCGCCGTGTCCTATGACGAGGACGGCCGCTACACCACCGAGAGCGTTCCGTCCGCCGGCTATGCCTCGGACGGCGCTGCCGAAGCCCGCAGCATCCTCAGCGGCCGCGGCCTCTACTAGAGTCTAGAGCGCCGCCGCCTCGCGCAGGAAGCCGGCCAGCGCCGCATTCACCTCTTCGGGCCGCTCCTGCTGCACCCAATGGCCGGCGCCCTCGATGATCAGCTTCCGCTTGAGATTGGGCAGCACGCGCTCGAGTTCGTTGACGCGCTTGGCGCCGATCAGGCCGGTGATGACCGCGTCTTTCGAACCGGCAATGAAGAGGGACGGCTGGTGGATCTGTGCATCCTGCCAGGGCGCCGTCAGCTCCCAGTTGCGGTCGAGGTTGCGATACCAGTTCAGCCCGCCGCGGAAGCCGGACTTGCGGAAGGCCTCGGTGAAATAGGCGAGGTCAGCCTCGCTGAGCCAGGCGGGCAGCGGCTCTCCGGCAGTCGCGTGGCCGAGAAAGCCCTTGTCCTCCTGCACGAACATGGCGGCGGTGGGATCGGCGAGGCCGCGTCCGCCGAGCACGATGCGCATGGTGCGGGCAACGTCTCGCTCGAGCTCGGCCTCGGCGACGCCCGGCGCCTGGAAATATTGCCAGTAGAAGTTGGTGACTCCGCCCTCGCGCAGCAGGTCGAGCGGCTTGCCACGGCCGCGGAAGGGCGGCGGCACGCTCAGGCCCGCCACTGCCGTGAAGATGTCGGGTCGAAACAGCGCCGCGTGCCAAGCCACCGGTGCACCCCAATCGTGGCCAACCACCATGGCCTTGGTTTCGCCGAGTGCCTGCACGAGGCCAACGACGTCACCGACGGTGTCGAAGATCGAGTAGGCGTTCACATCGGCCGGCGCCGCGCTCTGGCCGTAGCCGCGCATATCGGGGGCGACGACGTGAAACCCGGCGTCCACCAGCGCCGGGATCTGGTGGCGCCAGGAGTAGGACAGTTCCGGCCAGCCGTGGCAGAGCACGACCAGCGGACCCTGGCCGGCTTCGCGGATGTACAGGTCGATTCCGTTGGCCTTGATCATGCGGGTGGAGGACATCGCTTTTCCGCCTTGTTTCAGGGGTTTGGTCGATAAATATAAGGTGTCACGATAGGGTCGTGACGAGAATCATGCAAACTCGGGCGCCGGCGCCAGCCTCGTGTTGTTCGCACCGGTTCCAGCTGTTAGAACGCCGCTCTCAGGGCTTCGCCATGGCATTTCGTCTTTTTTCGCTCCGTTGCACCCGGTTCACCGCCGGCGCGCTGGCGCGCGGGCTGATCGCTGCCGTTGTGGTGGCGGGGATCGGCTGGGGCGGGGCTCTTTATGCGGCCAACCAGAGCGTCCAGGGCGCCAAGAAGACGGATGACGCCGGCTTCGACGGCGATGCGCCCACCGCGATCCTGATCGAGGCCTCCAGCGGCAGCGTGCTGTTCGAGAAGAACGCCGACGAGCTGCGCGCGCCGTCCAGCATGATGAAGCTGATGACGGCGGAAGTGGTGTTCAACGCCATCAAGAAAGGCGACATCAAGCTCACCGACGAGTACCGGATCAGCGAGAACGCCTGGCGCAGGGGCGGTGCGCCCTCCGGCGGCTCGACCATGTTCGCCGCCATCAACAGCAAGGTCTCTGTCGACGATCTCCTGCATGGCGCGATCATCCAGAGCGGCAACGATGCCTGCATTGCGCTCGCCGAGGCCATGGCGGGCAACGAGCGGATCTTCGCCGCCGATTTCATGACCAAGCGCGCCCGCGAACTCGGCATAACCAAGTCGACTTTCGGCAACTCCAATGGCCTGCCCGACCCCGGCAACAAGATGACGGTGCGGGAGCTCGGCATCCTCGCCCGGCATATCATCCTGGACTTTCCGGAGTTCTACAAACTGTTTGGCGAGAAGGAGTACACCTGGAACAAGATCCGCCAGCCCAACCGCAATCCGCTGCTCAATTCGATGGAAGGCGCTGATGGCCTCAAGACCGGCTACACCAAGGAGGGCGGCTACGGCATGGTCGGCTCGGCGGTGCAGAACGGCACGCGGCTGATCGTCGTCGTCAACGGGCTGGAGGACCCCGAGGATCGCGCCACCGAAGCCAAGAAGATGCTCGAATGGGGCTTTCGCAACTTCGAGACCCGCACCCTGATCGCGGCCGATCAGCCGGTCGGCTATGCAAAAGTCTTCGGCGGCGAGAGCCGCTCGGTGAAGCTGGTCGCCAAGACGCCCGTGAAGGTGATGGTGCACAAGAACGGCAGCGACAAGCTGATCGCGCGCGTCGTGTATAAAGGTCCCGTGCGGGCGCCGGTCGAGGCCGGTCAGCAGGTCGGCGTTGTCAAGGTCTGGCGCAGCGGCAACATCGCGGTGGAGACGCCGGTCTATGCAGGTGAAGCGATCGGCACCGGCTCGACCATGCGGCGCGCGATCGACGGCGCCAGCGAGCTCGTGATCGGCATGTTCCGCGCGGGCGCCGAGAAGCTCTGATCATGAGTGAGAGCAAGGTACAGCGACCGTCCGGACGCGGACGCTTCGTCACCTTTGAAGGCGGCGAGGGGACGGGCAAGTCGACCCAGATCAAGAAGCTCGCCGACCGCCTCAAGGCGGCACGGATGCGCATCCTCGTTACGCGCGAGCCGGGCGGATCGCCGGGCGCCGAGATCATGCGCCATCTGGTGCTGTCGGGCATGGGCAAGCTGCTCGGGCCCGAAGCCGAGACGCTGCTGTTTGCCGCCGCGCGCGACGATCATGTCCGCACCGTGATCCAGCCCGCGCTGAACCAGGGCGCCTGGGTCCTCTGTGATCGTTTTGCGGACTCGACGCGGGCCTATCAGGGCAGCCTCGGCAGCGTCCCGATCGGGCTGATCAACGCGATGCAGCGGGTCACGATCGGCGATCTCAAGCCGGACCTCACCATCATCCTCGACCTGCCGGTCGAGATCGGCCTCCAGCGTGCTGCCGTACGCCGCGGCACCGGCACGCCCGACCGGTTCGAGAGCGAGCAGCTCAGCTTTCATCAGGGCCTGCGCGAGGCCTATCGCAAGATTGCGGCGGAAGAGCCCAAGCGCTGCGTGCTGATCGACGCCAACTCCGATCCTGACACCGTCGCAGGCCGCGTCTGGAGCGCGGTACGCGAGCGCCTCCTTCCGACGACCGCCTCGGTGATCTCAGCATGAGCCCGCGTCAGGCCGAGCGTGAGACCGCCCCGCATCCGCGCGAGACGAGCCTTCTATTGGGCCATCGCGATGCCGAGACGGCGCTGCTGACGGCCTATCGCAGCGGGCGGATTCCGCACGCCTGGCTGATCGGGGGACCGCAAGGCATCGGCAAGGCGACGCTGGCCTATCGCATGGCGCGCTTCGTGCTCAGCCATGGCCAGCCGCTTTCATCGTCCGTGCAGCGTGCCGAAAATCTTGCGATCGATCCTGATGACGCCGTGGCGCGGCAGGTCGCGGCCGGCTCGCATGGCGGGTTGCTGACGTTGGAGCGCACCGCCAACGACCGCGGCGTGATGCGCACCGTCATCACCGTGGATGAGACGCGCGAGACGATCGGCTTCTTCGGCTCGACGGCGGCGGCGGAAGGCTGGCGGGTCTGCATCGTTGACACCGTCGACGAGCTCAATCCGAATGCGGCCAACGCACTGCTGAAGATCCTGGAGGAACCGCCGCAGCAATCGCTGTTCCTGCTGGTGAGCCACGCGCCCGCGCGCGTGCTCGCCACAATCCAGTCGCGCTGCCGCAAGCTGCGCCTGCGGCCGCTCGGAACGGACGAGGTGATCGGCGCAGCGGCGGCAGCCGCCGACCTTGCTCCGACCGATCTGGCGCTGCGCGAGGCCGCAGAGGCCTCCGAAGGCAGTGTCGCGCGCGCCCTGACATTGCTTGGCGGAAACGCCCTGAAACTCCAGCAGCGCACGGCGGCGCTACTGGCGCGTTTGCCGCAGGTCGATCCGCGCGAACTGCACACGCTCGGCGATTCGCTCGGGACCAGCGACCGCGTTGCGCTTGCGGCCTTCATCGACGGCATCGACCGCTGGATCGCGGAGCGCCTGCATGCGGACGAAGCCAATGCCAACCAGAACCTGCCGCGCCTTGCGCGCCTAGCTGAGGTATGGGAAAAGATCGTCCGCGCCGCGCGCGACACCGAAACCTACAATCTGGAGCGAAAGCCCTTGGTTTTCTCGGTGTTCGGCTGGCTGGCGGACGCAACGCGCTAGAGCATGATCCGGAAAAGCGTGTAGCGGTTTTCCGAGAGGATCATGCTCAAAACAATGACCTAACGCAGGTTCGTTTCCAAATTTCGAGAAGCCGGCAAAGGAATTCGTCGTGGCAACGCGAGCTAAGAAGACCGTCAAGGGCAAGAGCAGCAAAAAGAAGGCTGCCAAGAAGGCCGTGAAAAGAGCCGCGAAGAAGGCTGTAAAGGCGCGTGCGTCCAAGACCGCCAAGAAGAGCGCGAAGAAGGGCGTGAAGAAGAGCGCTGCGAAGACGTCAAAGAAGGCCAGCAAGAAGGCTGCGAAGAAGCAGATCGTCGCCAAGAAGGCCTCGGCGAAAACGACCGCCAAAAAGCCGGCCAAGGCTGAGGCGAAGACCAAGGCTCCTGCGAAGAAGGTCGCGAAGACGAAGGCGGCTGCGCCTGCCGTGATCGCCGCGCCTGCTCCCGTCGCCGCGCCCCCTCAGGCTGTGAAGCCCAAGGTGTCGAAGCCCGAGGTTTCGAAGCCCAAGGTTTTGAAGCCCAAGGCTCCGCCTGCGCCGAAGCCCGTCGCGGCTGCGCAAGCTGCCGTACCCGCGCGCGACAACGTCTTCTACATCACGACCGCGATCGCCTATCCCAACGGCAGCCCGCATATCGGCCACGCCTATGAAGCGATCGCCACCGACGTGCTGGCGCGCTTTGCTCGGCTCGATGGCAAGGACGTGTTCTTCCTGACCGGCACCGACGAGCATGGCTTGAAGATGGTCCAGACCGCTCAGAACGAGGGACTGACGCCCGCTGCGCTTGCGACCCGCAATGCCGGCCGCTTCAAGGAGATGGACGAGCGGCTGAACGTGTCGTTCGATCGCTTCATCCGCACCACCGAGGAGCAGCACCATCGTTCGACCCAGGAGATCTGGCGGCGCATGGAAGCCAACGGCGACATCTATGCCGATACCTATTCCGGCTGGTACTCGGTACGTGATGAGGCTTATTACGCCGAGGATGAGACGCGCCTGAACGACGACGGCGTGCGCCTCGGTCCGCAAGGCACGCCGGTCGAGTGGGTTGAGGAGAAGAGCTATTTCTTCCGTCTGTCCGCCTATCAGGACAAGCTCCTGAAGCTGTACACGGACAATCCCGACTTCATCGGCCCGGACTCGCGCCGCAACGAGGTGGTGAGCTTCGTCAAGGGCGGCCTGCGCGATCTCTCGATCTCGCGCACCACGTTCGACTGGGGCGTCAAGGTGCCCAGTGACGACGAGCACGTCATGTATGTCTGGGTCGACGCGCTCACCAACTACATCACCGGCGTCGGCTTTCCCGACGAGAGCGACGGGAACTGGCGCTACTGGCCGGCCGATGTGCACATCATCGGCAAGGACATCATCCGCTTCCATGCGGTGTACTGGCCCGCATTCCTGATCTCGGCCGGCATTCCCGTGCCGAAGCGCGTCTATGCCCACGGCTTCCTGTTCAACAGGGGCGAGAAGATGTCGAAGTCGGTCGGCAACGTCGTCGACCCCTTCAACCTCGCCGACCAGTATGGCGTCGACCAGATGCGCTATTTCTTCCTGCGCGAGGTGCCGTTCGGCCAGGACGGCAACTACAACCATGAAGCCATCGTCGCGCGCATCAATGCCGACCTCGCCAACGATCTCGGCAACCTCGCGCAGCGCTCGCTGTCGATGATCGCAAAGCAGCTCGGCGGCGTGCTGCCGGAGCCGGGCGAGTTCAGCGACAACGACAAGGCGATCCTGGCGATGGCCGACGGCATGATCGCCGCCTCGCGTGAGGCGATGGCGACGCAGCAGATCCATCACTGGCTCAACGCCGTGTGGGCCGTGGTCGCGGAGGCCAACCGCTATTTCGCGGGCGAGGCGCCGTGGGCGCTCGCCAAGACCGATCCGGTCAGGCAGAGGACGGTGCTCTATGTCACCGCCGAGGTCGTGCGCCAGATCGCGATCCTGGCCCAACCGGCGATGCCGACCGCCTCGGGCTTGCTGCTCGACAGCCTCGGTATTCCCGCGGGCGAGCGCAACTTCGCCATGCTCGGCGGTGTGAAGCGGATCGCGCCGGGCTCGACACTGCCGGCGCCGACGCCGGCGTTCCCGCGCTACATCGAGCCGGCGGCCTGAGAACGATGCTGGTCGACAGTCACTGCCATCTGGATTTTCCTGATTTCGCGGAAGATCTCGACGGGATCGTGTCGCGCGCACGTGCGGCCGGCCTCATGCGCATGGTCACGATCTCGACCCGGGTGCGAAAGCTCAACCAGCTTCTCGCCATCGCCGAGCGCTACGACGATGTCTACTGCTCGGTCGGCACCCATCCGCACAACGCGGATGAGGAGGACGGCATCACGCCGGACGAGTTGGTCGCGCTGACACAGCATCCCAAGGTCGTTGCGCTCGGTGAGGCCGGGCTCGACTATTTCTACGACAATGGCTCGCCGGAAGCGCAGGCGAGGGGCTTTCGCGCTCATATCGCCGCCGCACGCGCAACCGGCCTGCCGCTCGTGATCCACACCCGCGAGGCCGATACCGATTGCGCCCGCATCCTGGAAGAGGAAGTGGCACGCGGATCATTTCGCGCCGTGCTGCATTGTTACACGGGCGGGCGCGAGCTGGCGCTGAAGGCGGTGTCGCTCGGGCTCTACATCGGCTTCACGGGCATCCTGACCTTCAAGAAGTCGGAGGCCCTGCGCGCGCTTGCAGCGGAGCTGCCGTCCGACCGTATTCTGGTTGAAACAGACTCGCCCTATCTTGCGCCGGGCAAGTTTCGAGGCAAGCGCAACGAGCCGGCCTATGTGGTCGAGGTCGCCAAAGTGCTCGCCGAGACGCGCGGCGTGTCATTCGATGAGATCTCACGCCAAACAAGCGAAAACTTCTTCCGCCTGTTCGCCAAGGTGAAAGCTTGAAACTGGAAGCCGCATGACGCTGACGCTGACGATCCTGGGCTGCGGCTCCTCCGCCGGCGTGCCGCGTCCGGCCCTCGGCTGGGGCGCCTGCGACCCCAGCAATCCGAAGAACCGCCGCCGCCGCTGCTCGCTGCTGGTCGAACGGAAATCCGAGCACGGCACCACGCGGATCGTGATCGACACCTCGCCGGACCTGCGCGAGCAATTGCTCTCGACCAATGTCGACTACATCGACGCGGTGTTCCTGACCCACGAGCACGCCGACCAGACCCATGGCATGGACGATCTGCGTTCGGTCGTCATGCACATGCGCCGCCGTATCCCGACCTATTTCAACCTGTCGACCGCCAAGGACATCATGGCGCGGTTCTCCTATTGCTTCATATCGCCGGAGGGCAGCGACTATCCGCCGATCCTGACCCGGCATTCGATCGAGGCGGGCGAAAGCCAGACCATTCTGGGGAAGGGCGGCGCGGTGACGATGACGGCCTTCCTGGTGCAGCACGGCGCCATTCCCGCGCTCGGCTATCGCATCGGGGATGCCGCCTACACGCCCGACCTCAACGACATCCCGCGCGAGAGCTGGGGCGCGCTGGAAAATCTCGACCTCTGGATCGTCGACGGCCTGCGCTACACCAGCCATGTCAGCCATTTCAGCATCAACGACGCGCTGTCCTGGATCGAGCGCTTCAAGCCGAAGCGTGCCGTCATCACCAACATGACGGCCGATGTCGATTATGAGGTGATCAGGCAATCGCTGCCTGCAGGCGTGGTGCCGGCCTATGACGGCCTGCGGCTGGAGACGCACTGAGCCTATCCAGTGGAAATTCGCCGCAGGCCGGCATGCTCCTTGCTTTCGCGAGCCCCATCGTGTTGGTCTAACGTCTGAAGGACAGGCGCTGGCGAGTGGCGATAATCAGGCACGGTGAGCTAACGCCGGACTTGATTGCGCCGCAAGATGGGGATGGGGGCCGCGTGGCAGGGCATGGCGACGACGTAGAGGCTGTTGGACCGGTCCGACGCGCTCTGGATCTGCTTTATCTCGGCTCGGGCATTGCGGCCGGCGTCTTCCTGGTTGCGATCTTCGCAATCATGATGGTGATGTCGGTCGGGCGGCAGTTTGCGCTCAACATCCCGGCTGGCGACGATTTCGCATCCTGGTGCATGGCGGCAATGGCGTTTCTCGGCCTCGCCCACACCTTCAAGCGCGGCGAGATGATCCGCGTCGGCCTACTGCTGGAGCGGCTGCACGGGCGGACCAAGCAGGTCGCAGAAATCGTGGCGCTCGCTATCGCAACCGCCTTCATTCTCTACTTCACCCGCCACGCGCTGCAGATGACGTACGATTCCTGGCGCTTCAACGACGTGGCGCAAGGCGTCGTCGCGCTTCCGCTCTGGATTCCCCAGCTCGGCTTTGCCGGCGGCCTCGCGATCCTGTCGATCGCGCTGATCGACGAGATGGTCAATGTCGGCAGCGGCAACCGGCCGAGCTACGAGAAGGGCTCCCCCGACGAGACGCCGGAAGAGTTCGTCGAGCGCATCTCGCAGGGCGGTGGAGGTTGACCATGGCCAATCTCGGCATGATCGAACTCTCCTTCATCCTGCTCGGCGTCATGATCCTGCTGCTGGGAAGCGGCGTCTGGATCGCGGTGTCGCTCGGGCTCGTCGGCTTCGTGGCGATGGCGCTGACCACGAGCCTGCCGCTTGGCTCGGTGCTTGCGACGACCACGTGGAGCGCGAGCGCATCCTGGACGCTGGCCGCGCTGCCGCTGTTCATCTGGATGGGCGAAATCCTCTTCCGCACCAAATTGTCTGAAGAGATGTTCCGCGGGCTATCGCCCTGGGTTCAATGGCTGCCCGGACGGCTGACCCATGTGAACGTGATCGGCTGCGGCATCTTCGCTGCGGTGTCGGGGTCTTCGGCCGCGACCTGCGCGACCATCGGCAAGATCGCGCTGCCCGAACTCGACAAGCGCGGCTATGACAAGGGCCTGAGCCTCGGGTCGCTCGCAGGCTCCGGCACGCTCGGTCTGTTGATCCCGCCGTCGATTCCGATGGTGGTCTACGCGGTCACCGCGAATGTCTCCGTGCTTCAGGTGTTCCTTGGCGGCTTCCTGCCGGGCGCGCTCGTGATGGCGCTCTATTCCGGCTACATCATCATCTGGTCGCTGCTGAACCCGGACAAGATTCCGCCGCGCGATCCGCCCATGCCGTTGCGGCAGAAGCTCCGGGAGTCGGCGCGGCTCGCGCCGTGCCTGTTGCTGATCCTGGCAGTGTTCCTCTCGCTCGTGCTCGGCTTTGCGACCGCGACCGAATGCGCCGCATGGGGCGTCGCAGGCGCACTGCTGCTGGCGTGGTGGAGCGGCACGCTCACGCGCAAGAACTTCCTCGAAAGCATCATGAGCGCGACGCGCCTGACCTGCATGATCATGCTGATCCTTGCGGGCGCGGCCTACACCACGGCGGCGATGGCCTATACCGGCATCCCCGCCGCGCTCGCCACCTGGGTCCAGGGGCAGCAGCTCACCCCCGGCATGCTCGCGCTATATCTGAGCATCATGTACATCATCCTCGGATGCTTGATCGACGGCATCTCGATGATCGTGCTGACGGCCGTCATCGTGCTGCCGATGGTGAAGCAGGCGGGTCTCGACCTGGTCTGGTTCGGCGTCTATCTCATCATCCACGTCGAGATGGCGCAGATCACGCCTCCGGTGGGCTTCAACCTGTTCGTGCTCCAGAACATGAGCGGCCGCGACACTTTCACCGTCGCGCGGGCTGCGTTTCCATTCTTCGTGCTGCTGCTGGCTGCCGTGTTCATCATCACCGAATACCCGCAGATTGTGATGCTTCTGCCCAAGCTCGCTTTCCCCGACTGATCTCAATTCGACCGTGAGGAGAAGTCCGATGAAGTCTCGTCTCATTCGCGCAGGCCTGATTGCCGGCGCCATGCTGGCCGCAGCGCCCGCCGTGGCCCAGACCAAATGGAATCTGCCGGCAGCGTATCCCGCCGACAATCCGCACTCGGAGAATCTGGTCGCGTTCGCCAAGGACGTCGAGGCCGCCACGTCCGGCAAGCTTCAGATCACGGTCCATCCCGGCGCCTCGCTGTTCAAGGCGCCCGACATCAAGCGCGCGGTCATAACCGGACAGGCGCAGATGGGCGAGGTGCTGCTGTCCATCCACGAGAACGAGGACCCGATCTACGGTGTCGACGTCGTTCCGTTCCTCGCGACGAGCTTCCCGGATGCTACGAAGCTCTATCAGGCCTCAAAGCCCCTGATCTCCAAGAAGCTGGACGCACAAGGTCTCAAGCTACTGTTCGTCGTGCCGTGGGCGCCGCAAGGCGTCTACGTCAACAAGCCGCTCGCCACGATCGAGGACATGAAGGGCCTGAAATGGCGCGCCTACAATGTCGGGACCGCGCGCATCGGCGAACTGGTCGGAGCCCAGTCGGTCACCATCCAGGCGGCCGAGCTGCCGCAGGCTCTCGCGACCGGCGTGGTGAATTCCTTCATGTCGTCGGGCGGCACGGGCTACGATTCGAAGGCCTGGGAGTCGCTGAAATATTTCTATGACGTGCAGGCCTGGATCCCGAAGGACTACACCTTCGTGAACAAGGCCGCGTTCGACGCGCTCGACAAGCCCACCCAGGAGGCCATCCTCAAGGCCGCCGCCACCGCTGAGACGCGCGGCTGGAAGGCCTGGGAAGAGAAGGCCAATTGGTACATCGATCAGCTCAAGGCCAAGGGCATGACGGTCGAACCGCCGAGCCCAGCGCTGAAGGCCGGCTTCCAGAAGATCGGCGAGCAGCTCGCGGCCGATTGGCTGAAGAAGGCCGGCGCCGACGGCCAGGGCTTGATCGACACCTACAAGAAGATGTGAGGGCGAGGAGAAGTGTTGGTGCTAGCGGGTGAAGGCGCCCCGCGCGCCGTCACCGGTCAAAGCGCCTTGTCACCAGGCGTAGCGCAGTGCGGCCTTGCCGGTGTAGGCACGGATCAGGCTCGACACTTCGCTGTCGAAGCTCGCCGAGGCGGACCAGCCGTTGATGGCGCGCAGCTCGAGCGCAATTCCCGTGAGCGCTGCGTTCGGCGCCAAGGCCGCGCCGCTCGCGGTCAAGCTCTGGCCGGGCAGGGACAGGAACGCCGCAGGGATCGACTGCCCTGCGCTGAAATCATGCGCCCAGGCGAGCCGCCCGCGCAGGTTCACCACGCTTCCCGGCAACGCAAGCTGCGTGCTCGTGCGCAGGCCGAGCTCGGTGCGGCTGTCGGTGAAGCTGTCGCTGCCGGGCACGGCCGAAAATGCGTTGGCCGCCTCGGGCGGCTGCGCCCCGCTCGCGGAGGACGGCAGGCGGAAGGTGGTGACCTGCGCCGCCGCATAAGGCGTGATGCCGAGCCAGGGTGTGGCAAGACGATAGCCGCCTTCGACGCGGCCGGAATAAGCGTTGGCGTTGATCGCCGCGGCGAACTGCCCGGAGCCGGCCGGCGTCACCGGATGATCGCTGGTGATTGCTTGCCAGCCGTAGGCGAGACCGGTGGCAACATAGGCCGATCCGACGCTGTGCCGGACGAAGGCGCCGGCCTGGAACAGATCGGAGCGGCCACTCGAAAAATTGTCGGCGAAGCCGGTGCGACCTCCGGCCAGCGCAAAGCCCATCCGTGTCTGCGGCGAGAGCGAATAATCGGCTCCGGCCACGGTCCCAAAACTGCGGCTGGCCGATCCGGTGCCGCCGGTCGATACCTGCGAGCCGCCGAAACCAGCCGCCCAGACGCTCCAATGCGGGGCCGCGAGCGCCGGCCTGCCGTAGATCGCCGCATAGGCGTCGCGTCCGATGCCGCCATGCGTCCGGTCGTTTGCGATATCGGCGTAGGCTGCCAGCTCTGCGTCCAATTCGGCCGGGCCGATGCCGCGGCCATCGATGGCGGGATCGAGCAGGGCGAGCGTGAACTGCCTCATCGCCAGGAAGGTGGCTTGTGCCGTCTCGCCATGCGGGGCGCCATCAGAGCCTCCGCCAAAGACATGCCGCATGCCGAACCGTGCCGCGCCGGCAAGTCCCGGCGGCTCGCTGTTCCAGCCGTAGTTCGGCGGCATGCCGCCGCCATTGCCGTTGCCGAACGGCGCGCCGCCAAAACCGGACGCCTGCGGGCCGCCGAACATGGAGCCATTCGTGCCGCCGGAATTATTGAAACCGTTGCCGGGCGCGCTCGGACCAGGGGGAGCGAAATTCTCGGCGCCCCCGAACGCGCCGAATTCGCGCATGACCTGCGCGTCCGCCGCGCGCGGCAGCAGCAATCCGGCCGTCAATAGCAGCAGCGCCAGACGCGCACGCACGTCTGCGCTCAAGACACAAACCGCATGAAGCGCCCCAACCGCGCCGGACGCCGGCCGCGCAGCCCGCGCGGCGAATCAGGTGGAAGCAGCGAATCCGACGGAGCTGAATCGTAAATGCGTCTCTAACGTTTTCCAATCTTTTCCTGGTGTGTCTCGATGTCGTCAAACCCGCGCCAACGGTTTCAAGACGATGCGGCAATCGCCGTCGAGATACAGTCAGTGTTTCCAAATGTGTCCGGGCTCAGGCCGAGATCGCCTTAGCCGAACCCACTTCGTTGCGCAGCAGGAATTTCTGGATCTTGCCCGTGGAGGTCTTGGGGATCGGTCCGAACACGACCGCCTTCGGCGTCTTGAAGCCGCTCATGTGCGAACGACAGAAGGCGATGATCTCGGCTTCGCTCGCGCTGGCGCCGTCCTTCAGCTCGACGAAGGCGCAGGGCACTTCGCCCCATTTCGGATCGGGCTTGGCGACGACGGCGGCGAACAATACGGCGGGGTGCCTGTAGAGGATGTCCTCGACCTCGACCGACGAAATGTTCTCGCCGCCGGAAATGATGATGTCCTTCGAACGGTCCTTGATGATGACATAGCCGTGCTCGTCGAGCACGCCGAGATCGCCGGTGTGAAACCAGCCGCCGGCGAAGGCTTCCGTCGTCGCCTTCTCGTTCTTCAGATAGCCCTTCATCACGATATTGCCGCGGAACATGACCTCGCCGATGGTCTCGCCATCGCGCGGCACCTCCTGCATGGTCTGCGGATTGATGACGGTGACGCCTTCCTCGAGCGGGTAGGGCACGCCCTGCCGCCGTTTCATGCGCGCGCGCTCGGGCGCGGGCAACTCGTCCCAGCCGGGCTGCTCGGCGCAAACGGAGGCGGGGCCGTAGACCTCGGTGAGGCCGTAGACATGCGTCAGCTTGATGCCGATGCTTTCGGCGCCTTCCAGCACCGCCACCGGCGGCGCGGCACCTGCGATCAGGCCGACGACGCGGCGGGCCGTATTGCCCTTCGGCGCATCGGGCGCATTGATCAGCGTGTTGTAGACGATCGGCGCGCCGCACATGTGGGTGACGCCGTGCTGCCTGATCAGCTCGAAGATCTTTGTCGGCTCGACCTTGCGCAGGCAGACATTGATGCCGGCGGCAGCCGCGATGGTCCAGGGGAAGCACCAGCCGTTGCAGTGGAACATCGGCAGCGTCCAGAGATAGACCGGATGCTGGCCGAGATTGCCGGCGAGGATGTTGCTGACCGCGTTCAGATACGCGCCGCGATGATGGGTGACGACGCCCTTGGGATTGCCCGTCGTGCCAGATGTGTAGCTCAGCGCGATCGCGTTCCATTCGTCGCTCGGCGTGATCGTCGCGAAGTCAGGATCGCCCTGCGCGACGGCGGCCTCGTATTCGATCTCGCCAATACGTTTGCCGCCCTTGAAGGCGGCGTCGTCGACGTCGATCACGAAGGGCTTCGGGCCGCTCATCTGCGCCAGTGCATCGGTGATCACGCCGGAAAACTCGGGATCGACCAGGATGATCTTGGCGCCGCCATGATCGAGCTGGAACGCGATCGAGGGCGCATCGAGGCGGATGTTGAGTGCGTTGAGCACGGCGCCGGTCATCGGCACCGCGAAGTGCGCTTCGTTCATCGCGGGGATATTCGGCAGCATCGCCGCCACGGTGTCGCCCACGCCAATACCCTTGCTAGCGAGATACGAGGCAAAGCGCTTGCAGCGTTCGTAGGTCTGCGCCCAGGTGAAGCTGCGGCCTTCATAGACAGTGCTGACGTGATCGGGATAGACCGCCGCGCTGCGCGCGAGGAAGCTCAGCGGGCTCAGCGGCACGTAGTTGGCTTGCGTCTTGTCGAGGCCGATATTGTACGGGTTCTGTCGCTTACTCATCGACATCCTCCTTAAACCGCGTCAAAGAAATCCGATCGAGATCCAGGGGAAGATCGCAACGATGATCAATCCCACGAGCAGCGCCAGCAGATAGCCCCAGATCGGCCTGATGCCTTCGGCCGGATCGACGCGTCCGATGGCGCAGGCGGCATAATAGCCGACGCCGAAGGGCGGGGCGAATAGCCCGATACCCATGGCCAGAATGATCACCATCGCATAGTGCACCTCGTGCACGCCGACGGCGCGGGCGATCGGAAACAAGAGCGGCCCGAACAGCACGATCGCCGGGATGCCCTCCAGCACGCTGCCGAGGATCGTGAAGGCCAGGATGGACACGGCGATGAAGGTCGCAGGCCCGCCCGGCAATCCGGTCATGGCCGCAGCCAGCGAACGCGAGAAGCCGGATTGCGTCAGGCCCCAGGCCATGCCGGTGGCCGTGCCGATGATCAGCAGGATCGCGCCCGACAGCGCCGCGGTCTCGACCAGCATCGGAAACAGCCGCCGCCAGTCGAAGCGGCGGTAGACGAGGAGGCCGACCAGGGCGCCATAGACGATGCCGATGGTGGAGACTTCGGTCGCGGTGGCGATGCCCTCGACCACGGCGTAGCGGATCACGAAAGGCAACGCGAGCGCGGGAAGGGCGATGATGAAGGTCTTGCCGATCTCGCCGGCGCCGGCGCGGCGGACATGGCTCATGTCCTCGTGGCGGTAGCGCCACCACACCAGCATGCAGAGCGTGATGGCGAGCACCACGCCGGGCAACAGGCCGCCGGTGAACAGCGCGGCGATCGAGACGCCCGTGACCGAGCCGATCGTGATCAGCACGAGGCTCGGCGGAATGGTCTCGGTCTGGGCGCCGGTTGCCGCCAGAAGCGCGACGAGATCGCCGGGCTTGGCGCCGCGCTGCTTCATCTCCGGGAACAGGACGGGCGCGACCGCGGCCATGTCTGCGGCCTTGGCGCCTGATATGCCCGAGACCAGGTACATGGCGCCGACCAGCACATAGTGCAGGCCGCCGCGGACATGGCCGAGCAGGCTCGCCAGGAAGGCGACCATGGCCCGCGCCATTCCGGTCATCTCGATCAGCAACCCTAAGAACACGAACAGCGGCACCGAAAGCAGGATGAGGTGGCTCATGCCCTCGTCCATCCGCCCGACCAGCACCATCACGGGCGTGCGCGTGGTCAGCGCCAGATAGCCGAAGATCGCCAGCCCAAAGCCGAACGCAATGGGAACGCCGGCAAAGACGCAGAAGCCGGCGACGCCGACGAAGAAGATGACGAGGTTGAGATTGCCGAGCGGCCGCAAGTAAGGCTGCGTCAGCCAGAACAGGCCGACGACGACGGCAACCGAGATCACGGCTGCAAGCACCATCCGGTAATCGGCGGCCCGCAGCAGCCGCAGCAGCGCGAACGCTGCCATCAGGCAGATGCCGGCCGGCAGCGCCGCGGCGCGCCACATGTTCGAGATCTGCAGCGCCGGCGTGGTGATGAAGCTTTCCTCGTAGGCGTAGTCCCAGGACGGCCACACGATCAGCGCCAGGAACGCCAGCGCCGCAGAGGTCGCGACCAGGTCGAGATAGGCCCGCATCGCGGGGCTGGCGCTTGCGACGATTGCGGTCATGCGCATGTGCTCGGAGCGGCGGAATGCGACCGCTGCACCCAGCATGGCCAGCCACAGGAACAGGATCGAGGCGAGTTCGTCCGACCAGATCAGCGGCCGGTGCAGGCCGTAGCGCGCGACCACGCCGGCGAACAGGATCACGATCTCGGCGACCACCAGAATGGCCGCCGGGATTTCGACCAGGAGCCCGAGGAGGCGCTCCGTCGAGGCGAGCAGCGAAGGTCGGCGAGGGGACTGAACAGCCGCCTCGCCCGCCACTTCGGTCACCTCGACCTCGATATGAGCCATGACGGCCCCAACGCGTTACGACAGCTTGCCGACGGCCTTTTCCAAGAGGTCCCAGGCCTGGTCGCCATACTTGCCTTTCCACTCGGCATAGAAGCCGGCGGAGCGCAGCTTGTCGCGGAACGGCGCGACAGCGGGCTGGTTGAAGGTCAGGCCCTTGGCCGCGAGCTCCTGCTGCAGATTGGCGTTGAGCTTGGCGGTATCCTCACGTTCCTTGACCGCGGCGGCGTTGATGTTCTTGGCGACGATGGTGCGCACGTCCTCCGGCAACGCGCCCCAGGCGCGGCGGTTGGCGAGGAACCAGAAGCCGTCCCACATGTGGTTGGTCAGCGAGCAGTACTTCTGCACCTCGTAGAGCTTGGCGGTCGAGATGATCGCCAGCGGGTTCTCCTGGCCCTCGACGATCTTGGTCTGGAGCGCCGAATAGACCTCGCTGAAATTGATCGAGGCGGGCGCGGCGTCGAACGCCTTGAACATCGAGGTCCACAGCGGCGACACCGGGACGCGGATCTTGAAGCCCTTGAGATCATCAGGACCGGTGATCGGCCTGGTCGAGGACGTGGTCTGGCGGAAGCCGTTGTCCCAGATCTTGTCCATGACCTCGAGGCCGGCCTTCTTGATCTCGCCACGGACATGGGCGCCGAGATCGCCGTCCATGGCCTTCCAGACCGTGTCGTAGTCCGGGAATGCGAAGCCGATGCCGTTGATGGAGGCCGCCGGCACCAGGGTCGACAGGATCAGGCCCGACAGCGTGAAGAACTCGACGCCGCCCGAGCGGATCTGGCTCAGCATGTCGGTGTCGGAGCCGAGCTGGTTGTTCGGGAAGATCTGGAGGTCGAACTTGCCGCCTGTCTCGGCCTTGATCGCCGCCGCCATCTCCTTGGCGCGTACGTTCAGCGGATGGGTGTCCGGCAGGTTGTTGGCGTATTTGTAGGTGAACTCGGCGCTCTGGGCGCGGGCCACATGGGGCGCGCCAATGCCACCCAGGACCGCGGTCGCGGCGGAGGCCTTGAGAAGCGTGCGTCGGGAAAAGTTCATGGGTCTGCTTCCTCGGAAGGATTGTTTTTGTTCTGAGATGCAAACCTATACGGACGTCACGTCAGAAGGTCATCTGCGATCTCGCGAAGCTCGCTTATTGCAGCCGGACAACGTCACGGCAATATCGGCTTTCGCCACATGGGGCCTGACCAAAAAAAAGCGAAAACAACCCCATGCACAGTAGCCGTCGAGAGCTGGGACGATCGTCGAGCGCCGGGCCGGAAACAGCGCTGGAGCGAAGGTGCGGTGGCAGGAATTTCGCCTAAACATCTGATTCAATTGTATATAAATATATTCCATAATATACCTTATGCGAATTACGGATATGGCTGCGGCCGATCGGGCAAGACGGTTTCCGGCCGCCCAGGAGCTGCGCTCCAGCGCTCCCCCGGCGTAGACTTGGCGGTCGTTGGCTCGTTGCAACGGCGCGATTTCCGGCGGGAATGTCCGTGCTCCCAGGATCGATTCTGGCTTGGCGGCGCTCACGGCCAGTCGGCAAAGTCGAGCGTCGGCCTCGATCGTCCGGCTCGCACGCGCGCCGCGACGCGACGGCGCCACACGCCCGGAGCCTCGCCGGTATGCTTGCGGAAGAAGCGGTTGAAATAGGCGGTGTCCTTGAAGCCCAGCGCAAAGGCGATCTGCTTGACGGCCACGGTGCCGGCCTCGAGCCGTGCCGCGGCCTCCTTGACGATGCGCTGCTGGATCAGCTCGCTCGGCGAACGCTTCAGCTCGCGGCTGCACAGCGCGTGCAGACGGTCCGGCGTCATGCCGAGGAGGTTGGCGTAATCGCTCACGCGCAGGTGCTGGTGATAGCGCTCCTCGAGCAGCCTGCGGAAGCGGCTCAAGATCTCGGTACTGCTCCCCTCCTCGTCCCGGTCGCTATCGTCGGCGAACAGGCGCCAGAAGCGCAGCACACACAGCGTCAGCTCGGCCGATATGATCGATGCCGCACCGCTGCGGGCAGGCGATGCGATCTCGGCGGCGATCGCCGCAATCGAGCGTGACATCGTGGTCACGAGGTCGGGTTCGACCGGTCGCGCCATGATGCTGCCGGCGGCTTCGAGCGTAAGATAGGCGGGTTCGGCCGACGGCGGCAGATAGCGATGCCACACGCCCGCGCGCAGTTGGAGCAACTCGGCGGTCGCTCCCGCCGACACCTCGAGCCAATCGGCTGATCCCGCCGGCAGCCAGACCATGGCTGGGCCCGTAAACGTCATCGTCTTGCCGGGCTGGCCGACCTCGGCGGTGGAGGCGCCGTGCAGGCACAGCAGATGGATGAATGGCCGGGCGGTTTTCGACGTCAGCATCCAGCGCCGCGCAACGTAGTGCGAGGCGATCAGCTCGGCGCCGACAGGCGCAGCGCCGCTTGCAGCCGCTGGACCGGCGCCCGCGACGCCTCGACGCACTTGGCCATCGCGACCAGAAGCGTCCAATCTTTCGCCGGATTTGTCCATTGTGCGAACAAACCCCTCGGTGCTTGCTAGGTCAAGTCCTGGTCGCGGCCGGCTTCATAAGCCGCGCCGAAAAGAAACCGGGACCAAGAGGAACGACCCACTCACACGTAGCGAACAACCGCTTGAGTGAAACCCGAGGGAGGATCGACATGTTTTCGGCGAACCGTCGAACGTTGCTGCGCGTCACTAGCTTGGTGGCTGTCGCCACGGCGCTGGGGTCCTTTGCGTCCACGGCCGATGCGCAGGAGAAGATCCGGATCGGCTATGCCATCTCCAAGACGGGTCCCTATGCCGGCGGCGCCGGCATCACCACCCTGCCCAATTACGAGCTGTGGGTGAAGGACGTGAATGCCGCCGGCGGCATCAAGCTCGGCGACAAGAAGCTGCCGATCGAGGTGGTCGAATACGACGACCGCAGCAGCTCGGAGGAAGCCGTCAAGGCGATCGAGCGTCTCGCCAACCAGGACAAGGTCGATTTCATTCTTCCGCCCTGGAGCACGGGCCTCAACCTTGCGGTCGGACCGACACTGAACCGTCTCGGCTACCCTCACCTCGCGGTGACCTCGGTGACCGACAAGGCGCCGGAGCTCGCCAAGCGCTGGTCGAACGCGACGTTCTGGCTTGGGACGTCGGCGCAGATCTCCGAGGGACTGGCGGACCTGCTCGGCAAGCTGAAGAGCGAAGGCAAGATCGGTGCGAACGTCGCGATGGTCAGCGTCGCCGATCAGTTCGGCATCGAGCTCTCCGCTGCAGGCCGCGAGGCTTTCAAGAAACACGGCTTTACGCTCACCTATGACAAAACCTACCCCATGGGCGCGCAGGATCTTCAGCCGCTGCTGAAGGACGCGATCGCGTCTAACCCGGATGCGTTCGTCGCCTTCAGCTATCCGCCGGATACGATCGCGCTGACCGAGCAGGCGCAGCTCCTGAAGTTCAATCCAAAGGTCTTCTATGTCGGCGTCGGCACCGCCTTCCCGCTCTACAAGGGCAAGTTCGCGGCCAACAGCGAGGGCGTGATGGGGATCGGCGGCTGGAACGCGGACTCGCCGCAGCTGAAGGACTATCTCGCGCGCCACAAGGCCGCGACCGGCAAGGAGCCCGACCGCTGGGCGAGCTCGATCACCTATGCGAGCCTCCAGGTGCTGCAGCAGGCGATCGAAAAGGTCGGCAAGCTCGATCGCGCCGCGGTTGCCGCCGAAATCCGCTCGGGCACGTTCGACACCATCATCGGCAAGGTCAAGCTGAAGGACGGGCTGCTCCAGGAAGTGTGGAGCGTCGGCCAGTGGCAGAACGGCGAGTTCTACGCGCTTGCGCCGGCCTCGCTGCCGAGTGCACGTGCGCCGGTCGTGCCCAAGGCACAGTGGCAGTAAGGACGTTGGCAGGCCTTGCGCTGCGAGGCCTGCCGTCCGCTCGAAGGGCTCCGTTTCATGCTGCTTGTCGACATCATCCTGCCGGGCCTCGTGCTCGGCGGCATGTACGCGCTGATCGCGCTCGGGCTGACGCTGCAATACGGCGTGGCGCGGGTCATGAACCTGTCCTACGGGGAGTCGCTGGTCGCGGCCGCCTTCGGCGCGTTCTCTCTCTACAGCGGACTCGGACTGAGCCCGCTGGCCGCACTGCTGCTGGCAGTCCCGGTCGCGATGGTGCTGAACTGGCTGCTCTACCGCTTCCTGCTGGAGCGGCTGATGCGGCGGGGCAAGGACCGGGGCGCGCAGGAGATCGACAGCATCCTCGTGACCTTCGGCGTGCTGTTCGTGATCCAGGGCGCCATGCTGGTCGCCTTCGGCGGCCAGTATTACAGCTATAGCTATCTCTCCATTCCGCTGACGATCATGGGCTCGACGCTTGCGGTCAACCGCCTGGTCGCGCTGCTGTTTGCGGCCGTGGTCGGCGGCGCCGTCTATCTCGCCCTCACCCGCACGCGGATCGGCACCGCCGTGCGCGCCATCGCGGTCGATGCCAACGCCGCGCGCCTGGTCGGGATCGACGTGGCCGCGCTGTCAGGATTTGCGTTTGCCTTCGGCGGCGGCCTCGTGGCTGTTGGCGGCGTGCTGGTCAGCATGTTCCTCACCTTCAATGCCGCGATGGGCGTGGTCTTCACCATGAAGGCGCTGGTCGTCGTGATCATGGGCGGCGTCGGTAACGTCTTGGGCGCGCTGGTTGCGGGGCTGCTGCTCGGCGTGGTCGAGACCGCGGTGGCGCGGCTGGTCGATCCCGGGCTGACGCTGGCTGCGACCTACGCGCTGTTTCTCGGCGTGCTGCTGATCAGGCCGACCGGCCTGTTCGGGAGAGCCGCGTCATGACCGGGCCGATGCGTGCATTGCTGTGGTGTGCCGCCCTGGTGCTGGCTGCGGCCGTCGTCACCTATCCGCTTTATGCCAACGGCTATTATCTCGCGCTCGGCATCAGCGTCCTCTATTTCACGATCCTTGCGACCGCGTGGGCGATGTTCTCAGGCCCCACCCGTTACATCTCGCTTGCGACCGTCGCCTTCTTCGGCCTCGGCGCCTACACGGCCGCGGTGTTAGGTGAGACCATGCCCTGGCCGGTCGTGCTGCTGGCCGCGGCCGGCGTCGGCGCCCTCACCGCCGCCATCACCGGACTCTCGACCCTGCGGCTGTCAGGCATCTATTTCGTGATCTTCTCCTTCGGGCTTGCCGAGCTGATCCGGCAGCTGGTGATCTGGTACGAGGTCAACATCCACAAATCGGTCGGCCGCTATCTCTTCAGCGCGGTGACGCAGGACATTCTCTACTGGCAGCTGCTGGGTTTGACCGCCATCGTCTTCCTGGTCGGCTGGCAGCTCGGGCGCTCGCGCTACGGGCTGGCCTTGCGCGCCATCGGTGCCGACGAGACCGCGGCCAGCCATTCCGGCATCGATGCGACGCGCATCAAGCTCGGCGTCTTCATTCTGAGCGCGACATTCATGGCGATGACCGGCGCCGTGATGGCGCCGCGCTGGACCTATATCGATCCCGCGATCGCCTTCAATCCGACCATCTCGTTCCAGGTCGTGATCATGGCCCTCCTCGGCGGTGCCGGCTCGCTGTTCGGGCCCGTGCTCGGCGTCGTTCCGCTGGTGCTGCTGTTCGAGGTGTTGACCGCGACGCTGCCCAACCATTTCAGCATCGTGCTCGGCATCATCTTCGTCCTCATCGTCATGGTGCTGCCGAACGGCGTGATCGGCCTGTTCGGGGCGGGCCGCTGGCGCGTTCCGGCCGGTGGCTCCGCCACAGCTTCCGCCCGTAAAGCGGATGCAACGCTGCTCGCGGTCGACGGCGTCAGCAAATCGTTCAGCGGGCTGCGCGCGGTCGAGGACGTCAGCTTCACGGTCGCACCGGGTGAGATCGTCGGCATCATCGGCCCGAACGGCTCCGGCAAGACGACGCTGCTGAATACGCTGTCCGGGGCCCTGCGCCCCTCGTCAGGCACGATCCGCTTCAGTGGCACCGTCCTCAACGGCCTGCGCGCGTACCAGATTGCGCGGCTCGGCCTTGCGCGTACGTTCCAGCTGGTGCGGGTGATGCCGGACCTGACCGTGGCCGAGAACGTTGCAGCGGCGCGGCTGTTCTCGACGTCAAGCGGTTCGGACGCAACGGGACACGAACTGCTGGATCTGGTCGGGCTCGGCGCTCTGCACGAAGCCCCTGCGAGCGAATTGACCTATATCGACCAGAAGCGGCTCGAGCTTGCCCGCGCGCTGGCGCTGCAGCCGCGCCTCGTGCTGCTCGACGAATGGCTGGCGGGCCTCAATCCGAGCGAGCTCGAGACCGGCATTGCCCTGATCGCGAAACTGCGCGAGCGCGGCCTCACCATCATCATGGTCGAGCATGTCATGGATGCGATCCGCGCGCTGTGCGGCCATTGCATCGTCATGAACGCCGGCAGCGTGATCGCGCGTGGCACGCCGGACGATGTCCTGGCCGATCCAAAGGTCGTCGCCGCCTATCTCGGAGGCGACGATGCTTGAGGTCGCCGCCCTCTCCCACTTCTACGGCAAGCACCAGGCCCTGGCCGAAATTGCGCTCGGCATCAATCAGGGCGAGATCGTCGCGATCCTCGGCGCCAACGGCGCCGGCAAGTCCACCTTGCTCAAGAGCATCGCCGGGCTGGTCAGGCCGGCGCCGGGCGCGACGATCAGGTTCGAGGGACAGAACATCGGCGATCTGCCGGCACATCTGATCGTGGAGCGCGGCATCGCCCTGGTGCCTGAGGGACGCGGCGTATTCGGCGAACTGACGGTTGCCGAGAATTTGCAGCTCGGCGCCTATCCCGCGCGCGCCCGCGCCGGCGAAGCGGATCGGCTCGCAAGGATCCTAAAACTGTTCCCGCGCCTTGCCGAGCGCATGACCCAGGCGGTCCGCACCATGAGCGGCGGCGAGCAGCAGATGGTGGCGATCGGCCGGGCGCTGATGTCGAACCCGCTGCTGCTCCTGCTCGATGAGCCCTCGCTCGGCCTGTCCCCTCTCCTCAGCCGCGAGGTGTTTCGCGCGCTGGCGCAGATCCGCACCAGTGGCGTCGGTGTGCTGCTGGTCGAGCAGAATGCGCGCGCCAGCCTCGACATCGCCGATCGCGTCTACCTGATCGAGTCCGGCCGCAACGCTGGCAGCGGACCGGCCGCTGCGATGAAGAACGATCCCGAGATCCAGCGCGCCTATCTCGGCAAGGCGCGCGCCGCATCGCCCCCACGTTGATCACCCCAGCACCTCATGGAGAGTGCCATGAACGCAATCGACCTTCTCATCGGCGGCAAGGACCAGTCGGCCAGCAACCAGCGCACCTTCCAGCGCCGCAATCCGATCTCCGGCGAGGTCGCGACCATCGTGGCCGCGGCCTCGATCGACGATGCGATGCGCGCCGCCGACGCTGCGGCTGCCGCCTTTCCGGCCTGGTCGCAGCTCGGCCCCTCCGAGCGCCGCAAGCGGCTCAGCGCGGCCGCCGACATCCTCGCGCGCCGCGCTGCGGAGTTCACGGCGTTGATGGTGGCCGAGACCGGCGCCACCGCGGGCTGGGCCGGCTTCAACGTGCATCTCGCCGAAGGCATGCTGCGCGAGGCCGCCGCCATGACGACGCAGATCTCGGGCGAGGTCATCCCGTCCGACAAGCCCGACAATCTCGCGATGGCCTTCCGTCAGCCGGTCGGAGTCGTGCTCGGAATTGCGCCGTGGAATGCGCCGATCATCCTCGGCGTGCGGTCGGTGGCGATGCCGCTTGCCTGCGGCAACACGGTGGTGCTGAAGGCCTCCGAGATGAGCCCCGGCGTGCACCGCCTGATCGGAAGCTGCCTGGCGGAGGCCGGGCTCGGCGACGGCGTCGTCAATGTCGTGACCAACGCGCCGGAGGATGCGCAGGCCGTGGTCGAGGCGCTGATCGCCCATCCCGCCATCCGCCGCGTCAACTTCACCGGATCGACCCGCGTCGGCCGTCTCATCGCACTCGCCTGCGCCAAGCATCTCAAGCGCGCGCTGCTGGAGCTCGGCGGCAAGGCTCCGCTCGTCATCCTCGACGATGCCGACCTCGATGCTGCCGTGAATGCCGCGGCCTTCGGCGCCTTCATGAACCAGGGACAAATCTGCATGTCGACGGAACGGATCGTCGTCGACGACAAGGTGGCGGACGCCTTCATCGCCAAGTTCGCCGCCAAGGCGAAGAAACTGCCCCACGGCGATCCGCGCAAGGGCAATGTCGTGCTCGGCTCGCTCATCAGCGGCGCGGCCTGCGACCGCGTACGCGGCCTGATCGACGACGCCGTCGCCAAGGGCGCGGTGCTTGCGGCAGGCGGACACGGCAGCGGCACGATCATGCCGGCCACCATCGTCGATCACGTCACCCCGGCGATGCGCATCTATGGCGAGGAGAGTTTTGGTCCGGTCGTGACCGTTGTGCGGGTCAGCGGGGTGGATGAGGCGGTGCGGGTTGCCAATGACACCGAATACGGCCTCTCCTCCGCCGTGTTCGGCCGCGACATCGCGCGCGCCCTTGGCGTCGCCAAGCGGATTGAAGCCGGCATCTGCCACGTCAACGCGCCGACCGTGCACGACGAGCCCCAGATGCCGTTTGGCGGCACCAAGGCGTCGGGCTACGGGCGCTTCGGCGGCAAGGCTGCCATCGACGAGTTCACCGAGCTGCGCTGGATCACCGTGCAGACCGGGCCTCGCCATTATCCGTTCTGAAGCAAGGCGGCTCAGCGCAGCGGCAGCAGGTCCAGCTGGCTCTGCGCCTTCTTCACCGCCGCCGCGAACCAGCTCTGCCTCGGCGCCTCCTTGGCGAAGCATTTTGTGTAGGCGTCCATGGCCTGGTCCTCTTTGGCCATGGCGTCCTGCGGGGGCTTTCTGGCCATCATCTGCTTCCAGACCTTCTCACAGGCCGGGATCTCGGCCGTCTTCACGGCGTCCGTTGCGGCGAGGAAAAAGACCTTCTCGCCCTGGATCGCGACCACGCCGATTTCGTGCGGCGCTCCCTTCAGATCGCCATTGCCGCGCACGCCGAGCACGGCGACTGCGGCGCTCGCGGATGCGGGTTTCGTGACCGGCAGATCCGCATATTTGGCGAAGGCTGAGTCCTGGATTGCCTGATAGTAGAAGCGGTCCGAGTTGATCGCCGCGCCGATCTCCTGCGGCATGCCGTCCTCGCGGTGCTCGCGCAGCCAGTGCTTGAGCAATCCTGTGGTGGTCACCACCGCCTGCATCTTGTCGCCTTCGGAGGCGAAGCCGAGGCCGTCGAGATGGCCGAAGCCTGAATCGCCCTTGAACAGGGTGTCGACGTTCGACTTGCCGTCTGCCGGGAGGCCCTTGATCGTGACCGGGCCGACCAGGCCGCGCAGGACGCCGGCCAGCTCCTCGAGCGCCGCGTCATGCTGCTTGAAGGTCTCGTCGTTCTCCTTGGCCTTGGAGAACTTCGCGATGTAGCGGTCGCGCAGGTCGAGATAATGCTGCTCGGGCGCGGCCGCATAGGCGGGCGTGGCGAAGACGAGCAGGCAGAGCAAGGCGAGCGATCTCATGCGATGTCCGAAAGGCTGGAAGCAATCTCCAGTCTTGGTGCCGGTGCCCCGCGCGAAGGTTCACCGGCACGCCAGGACTCCTACAGGCCAAGACTTGCACAGGCAAAGACTTGCCGGCCCGCCGCCCCTCTCCCCCTGCTCCGCAGGCGTCTACGTGACGCCTATGCGCGCTTCTTGCTTTTCCTGGCGCGAGTCTTGGCTGTCTTTTTGCCCGCCTTCTTCACAGCCGCGGCTGTCTTGCGCGACTTGGCCGGCGACTTCTTCTTTGCGGAGGTCTTTTTCGCGGGCTTCCTGGCTACCGCGACCTTCCTGCGCGGCGCGGCCTTCTTCACCGCCCTGGTTCGTCCGGTTTTCTGTGGCCTGGTCCGCCGCGCGCGCGGTGCGGTCGCGGACGATACCGCCACGTCGGCCGCCATGGCGACCTCTGCCTGCTCCGCACGGACGCCCGCGAGCGTCGTCTGGAGGGCCGCGTCCCAGGCCGCGAGGTCGAAATGCTGGGGGTCGTCGTGGTCGCCGACACCCAGATCCAGCACGCAGTGGTAGACCGGGACCATCCATTCGCCGCGCCTGACGCCGGCGATGACATATTGCAGCGCGAGCCTGGCATATTGGGCGGGCGTGAATCCTGGGTCGGGCGACTGGAAGTCCTGGGTGCCGGGGCCCATGCGCGGCTGCACCAGTTCGTGATGCAGGAACAGTCCCCTGAAGCGGGTACTTGGCATTTCGAACTGGGTCGCGCGCCAAGGCGTGCCGTAGGTCCGGTCCGTCCGTGTCTCGCCGAGGCGCGTGATGTAGATGTGGGTCTTGCCGTCAGGCAGACCCGAAAGCTTGTTGCCGGACCAGGCGGCCGTGTTGATGAAATCCGGGTCGAAGTCTTGTCCGGCCCCCAGTTTGAAGCTGGTGTCGTGGATGACGAAATAACGCGCAAGCGGTGCGTTCGGGTCGTCGGAATTGGCGTGGCAGATGCGATCCGTCACCGAGCCGCCTACGGTGTTTTCCGCAATCCCCTGCGTCTGAAGGAATGATCGCAGCTGCGCCTTGGTCACCCCCAGCGCTGCGGGACTGGCGAGCAGGCCGGACAGCACCGGCGGCAGATCGGCTGGCGCCTCGGCGACGATGCCGTGGGGCTTGACGGTGCGAAGCAGGCACCGGGCCTGATCCAGCGGTGATCCCTCGAATGACAACTGAGCGGAGTTGAAGTGACAAGGTGTGGTCATTGGGCACTCGCGGCGAATGATCACCCGCGCTGCCTGGCAGCGCGTTCACCCTTACAACCTTACGGAAAGCCGCGGCGCGTCACAACTTTTATTTGAACGCATCGGTGGGCCCAGACAGACTTGCCCGGCCCTACTCCGCCGGCGTGAGTTGCCGGCTCAGGCGCAGTGCAGCGGTCTCGCGGACGCGGACACGGGCGCGGCGCTTGCGCCACCAGATCACGACCCCGGTGACCGAGAGCGCGGCCACCACCAGCCCCATGATCGAGATCAGGATGCGGCCAAACAGGCCGACGATGCGGCCCGAATGCAGCGGAAACTGCGCTTGCACGAAGATGTCGGCGGCGGTCCCGACCCAGGGCAGCCGCTCGCCGATCGGACGGCCGTCCTCGCTGTCGTAATAGAGCTGCGCCGGGCCGACGCCGCCGGCACCATGATCGTCGCCGGGGTGGAAGAAGGCGGCGGCATAGACGCCATGGGCCGGGCCGTAATTGATCGAGCCCACCGGGATCGTCCAGCCCCGCGCCTTGCCGTCGGCGGCCGCGCGTGCGGCGATCTCGGCGAACGTCACCTTGGGCTCGATGGGATCATCGAGATCGCGATAGGGTCGCTGCTCGTAGGGCGTCGGCGTGTAGTTCGACACCATCTTCATCAGCGGCGAGAACACCTCGAAATAGAGGTTCAGCGAGAACGCCGTGAAGGCGATGATGAACAACACGCCCCAGGTCCAGAGGCTGAAGGCGCGGTGGATATCGAAATTGATCCGGTAGGCGCTGCCCGATGTCTTGATGGTCCAGGCCGGCGCCCAGCGCGCCCAGAAGCCGCGATCGAGCTGTCGCGTAACCGCGGGCGCCCGCGCCGCCTTGGCGCGTCGCCACGAGGGCAGCGTCAGATAGAAGCCGACGAAGCAATCGATGGTCCAGATGATCGCGATCACCCCGAGCACGCGCATGCCCCAGCGGTCGCTGCCCCAGAATTCCGGGATGTGCATGGTGTAGTGCAGCTTGTAGAGGAACGAGACGAAGTTCTCTCGCGTGACCGGCCACACCGCGCCCCAATAGCGGCGACCGAGCTCCACGCCGGTGTTGGGATCGAGGAACACCTGATTGTAGTCGAGGGAATAGCGCTTGCCGGTCGCCGGATCGATCCGCGGCATGATGAAGAACCACAGCGAGTGGCCCTCCTCCGGTGTCATGAAGAGGTAGACCACGCGCGCACGGGGATCGCGCTGCTCGATCATCTTCGCGAGCTCGATCGAGGGAATGGCCGGACCCTTGCTGGTGACGTCGAACAGATGGCTGTTCAGGACGTCGTCGATCTCATGGTCCCAGGAGATGATCGCGCCTGTGATGCCGGAGAAGAACAGGAATCCGGCCGTGAGCAATCCCGCCCAGCGATGCAGCCTGCCGAATATCGCTCTCATCGTTCTCGACTCTCATCCAGCAGGTCCGGCTGTCATGGCCGGACCGTCTTGAGTTGAACTCACCACCGGTAGGTCAGCTTGCCGATGGCCTTGCGTCCCTCTGCGTAGAAGCAGCCCGACAGGTTGTAGCAGGCCGCGACGTAGCGGGTGTCGGCGAGGTTGGTGACGTTCAGCGACAGGCGCCAATTGTCCCTGGTGTAGGCCAAAAGCGCATCCAGCACGGTCGAGGCTCCGACCTTGAACGTGTTGGCGTCATCGCCCCAGGTTGCGCCGACATAACGGATGCCGCCGCCGAATTGAAGGCCCGCGAGCAGCCCGTTCTGGAGCGTGTAGTCGCTCCACAGCGAGGCGCGGTTGAGCGGCACCGTCGTCGGCGCCTTGCCGACGTTGACCGGATCCTGCGTGACGATGGCATCGACATAGGCGTAGGCCGCGCGCAGGTTCCAGCCGTCGGCGAGCGACATCGTGCCTTCGAGCTCGATGCCGCGCGACTTCACCTGCCCGGTTTGTTCGGCATAGGTCGCTGCAGGCACGTAGGTGACGACGTTGTCGCGCGTCAGGTCGAAGGCAGCGAAGGTGAACAGCGCGTTCCAGCCGAGTGGCTGGTACTTGACGCCCACTTCGTATTGGATGCCCGTCTCGGGATTGAGCATCTGTCCGCCAAAACCGGTCGCGAGCACCGGCAGGAATGATTCCGAGTAGCTGAAGTAAGGCGCGATGCCGTTGTCGAAATTGTACATCACGGCGGCACGGCCGGTGAAGGCCGAGGCATCCTTCGAGACCGTAGTATTGGAGATGCCGCTGTCGACCTGCGTCGTCACGAAATCCTGGCGGCCTCCGAGCTGGAACGACAGCCGGCCGAGCTTGATCTGGTCCTGCGCATAGACGCCGACCTGCGACTGCTTGACGCCGGTGTCGTCGCTCATGCCGCCGATGGTCCAGTCGTAGCTGTAGGCCGGATTGAAGACATTGACCTCGGGCGCTGACGTCGTGACGCCAAAGGCGGTGTCGCGGAACGTCGTGTTGCGATAGTCGACCCCGACCAGCGTGGTGTGGCTCAGGATTCCGGTCGTGAACTTGCCCTGGAGCTGGTTATCCACCGCAAAGGAGTTGATGTAGGAGTTGCTATAGCTGCCGTAGCGGGCGAGCTGCCCTGTGGCCTCGTCGGTATAGCCGCCGCCGTAAAACACCTTCTCCTCGTTGTGCTGGTAGGCGTAGCGCAGGTTCTGCCGGAACGTGATGTTGTCGGTGAAATCGTGCGAGAGCTGGTAGCCGACTGTTGCGATCTCGGTGTTGAAGGCGTCGAAGCTCGGCACGCCCGCGAAGAACGATACCGGGATGGTGCGGCCGTTGTTCGGCCACACCGTTCCGGAAGCCGGCAGAAACTGGAGGCCCCACCCTGCCCGGTCCTTCTGATAGTTGGCGAGCACGGTGAGGGTGGTGTCGTCATTCGGCTTGAACGTGACGGCGGGCGCGATGAAGACGCGGTTGTCCTTGCTGAAGTCGACCTGGGTTTCGCCGTCGCGCACCACGCCGGTCAGGCGCCACAGCACGGTGCCTTCCTTGTTGGCGGGGCCGCCCATGTCGAACTGGCCCTGATAGCGGTTGAAGCTGCCGCCGGAGATCGAGACCTCGCCGAACTGCTGCGCCGTCGGCAGCTTTGTCACGTAGTTGAGCAGACCGCCGGTGCCGCTGCCGCCGTACATCGCCGAGGACGGGCCCTTGAGAACCTCGAGGCGCTCGGCGCCATAGGGATCGAGCCCGTTGAAGTGCACGTAATTGCTGGACGGGATTCGCAGGCCGTCGATATAGAGGCCCGGCATGGTCATGTCGAAGCCGCGGATCTGGAGACCGCCGAAGCGGGTGTCCGAGCCGCCATTGACGTCGCCGCTGACGCCGGCGGTGTAGCGCAGCGCCTCGCCGATGGAGACTGCGCCCTGGTTCCTGATTTGGTCGGTGGTGACGACCGATACCGACTGCGGGGTCTCGATCAGCGGAGTGTCGGTCTTGGTGGCGGTGCCGCTGCGCGTGGCGACGAACCCGCGCACCGGTCCGCCGGCGCGTTCACCTGTCGCGCCATTCGACGCCGACTGGGTCGGCGCGGCTTGCTGCGCCGGAGCACGGCGGCTGGCGCGGGAAGTGCGCGTCGCTGCCGATCGTCGCGACGCGGCGGTCGCCGCAGGACGGGCGCGCTGGGCCGGCGCGTCGACGGTAACGGAGGGAATTTGCGTCTGCGCCTGCACGGGACCAAAGGGAAGGATGAGAGCGAATGTGCTGAAGGCTCCGAGGAAGAGCACCTGAACTCGTCGAAGACGCGTGTCGGAACGCGAAGGAAGTTGGAAGTCTGTCACGTCTTTGGTGGCCCCACGCACTGCCGGCTTCGCCGGTATCGTTTTTGATGCCCCGCCCTAACGCAGGCGATTTCGGAGCGCGATAGGAACCGGGTTAGAACCTCTCCAGACCTGTGCGCAGCACATGCGGCGAATGCGCTCAGGCGCGGTGAGAGGCGCGTGGATTTGGAATCTTTCTAGACGGCCGTGGTCAACCGACGAGGCGCGACCACCAGTGACATCGAAAGCGGGCGCGGAGAACCAATCCTTTACCATGGCCCCGGCGCTCGATTGAGCCTGAGCAACCGCGGCGGTAGAATTTGTTGCGGGATATTTCATTTGCGTTGCAGACCGTGCCGCAACGTTCTGTGCCAGCGCAGGCTGGAAATCCGGGGTTCGACGTCCATGAGCGAATTGCGCGCTGCGACCAGGCAATCCACGGCGAGGACGGGGCTCGTCGAGTTCGACGGCGTCCGAGGCACCGTCAGCATCCCCTGCACGATCGCGGACGTATCAGGCACCGGAGCAAGGCTGAAGCTCGACTGGTCGCTGGCGTTTCCCAAAGAGGCCACGCTGATCTTCGCCGATGGCTTGCGAAAGACCTGCCGCGTGGCCTGGCAGAAGCGGCGGCTGCTCGGCGTCGCCTTCGCGGACGGTGTGGCGAGCCTTGATGAGCAGGCGCTCATGATGACCGAAGAAGAGCAGGCTCTGCACCGGCGGCACATTGGCGCGCAGGTCCGCGGCGCGCGCGAGGCACGGGGCTACACCGAGAGCCAGATGGCGAACCTCATTGGCGTCTCACCCGACGACGTGGCGCGGGCCGAGCGCGGCGAGATCAGCATCCCGCTGCACCAGCTCACGCACATTGCCGATCTGTTGCTGGTCGACCTCGACAGCCTGGTTGCTGGCCCGGCGTCGATTGAGCTGCCGCCAGCGAACGATGTCGAACTGGCTGCCGGCTGAATACCGCGGCGCTGCTAGTCCTTCTGGCAGCACGAGGCGGCGCCGCCCTTCCCTTCGCCCGCAAGCACGCTGCGGCTGTTGCGCTCCGGCGGGATGTCGAAGGCCGCATTGGCCGCGAAGAAGCCGGTCGGCTTCAGCATGAAGCCGGCATATTCGACCGGCATGATCGGAAAATCCTCGGGCTTGCAGACATGGGTGTGGCCGAAGGAATGCCACACCACGATGTCGGCATTTTCGATGTTGCGGTTCTGCGCGGCGTAGCGCGGCAGGCCGTCGCCGCCGGCATGGACGTTGGGATAGTCGCCGCTGGCGTATTTTTCGTCCCTGTCGAACGCCGTGACCCAGACGTGCTTCGTCGCAAAGCCGCCGCGCCTGCGCACATAGCTGCCCTCCTGCGCCAGCATCAGCGGGCTGGGATTGACCACGAGCTTGTAGGCCGGCGCATTGCCGACCGAATTGGTCTCGTTGGGATTGCTGATCTTCCAGAACCGGCCGGTCTCGCCATTGGCGATCGCCGCCGCGTCGCGCTCACGCGACAGCACGCGCGTCGTGGTGTCGAACACGTTGCCATGGGGATTGTCGTGGCCCCAGGGCCGCGGGACGAAATCGTGCTCCGTCACAGTGTTGCCGCCGCCGTCGAGATCCATGTGCAGGCGGACGCTGAAGAAGTGCTGGTGCGTCGGCCCGCCGAGATTGTCGTCGACCATGCCGCCCCATTTGTACTTTTCGCCTGACGGCACGGCAGCGGTCTGGATGATGCCGGTGAGCTTGGTCTCGAGCTGGATCGTGCCGTCCTGGTAGAGGTACCAGTAGAAGCCGTAATCGTAATTGCCGACGGTCGCGAAGAACGAGATCACAAGCCGCCGGGATCTCCGTACCTCGAACAGGCCGTTGCGGAATTCGTAGTGTTTCCAGGCAATTCCGTAGTCTTCTTCATGCATGCAGATAGCGTTCTGCATGACGAAGGGCTCGCCCTTGCTGTCGGCGGCCGGGACGTCGAAATAGTGGATGTTGCCGAGGCAGTCGCAGCCGAGCTCCAGCGCGTTGGCGAGCATGCCGAGCCCGTATTCGCCGGCATCGAACGCCGACTTCCAGAAGTGGTTCGCGGTCGGGTCGGCGTAAGGCACCACCATCTCGGTGACGCTGGCGCGATGGATCAGGGAGCGCTTGCGCGCACCGTCCTGATAGGCGAGCTGGTGCAGTACCAGCCCCTCGCGCGGGGTAAAGCCGACGCGAAAGCTCCATTTCTGCCAGTCGACCTTCCAGCCGTCGACCTCAAAGCTCGCGCCCTCCGGCTGCTCGATATGCAGCGGCTTGATGTCGGTGCGCGGGTTTTGGACCTCGTGCGCGCCGTAATTCCGCTTCTTGCGCGGGATCGGCACGATCGGGTCCTCGTCGGTTAGATCGATCACCTTGCCGCCGATCAGGTCGACGACGGCGACCACGCCTTCGATCGGATGGGCATAGCCATTGTCCTGGAGGTGCTCGCGGAAATAGCTGACCGCACGAACGATGCGGGCGCCTCGCTCGAACTCCTTGTCGAAGAAACCCGACGAGAACGGATCGACCTGGACCAGCTCGATGTCCTTGTCGGTGAGCCCGCGCTGGACCATCGCCGCGCGCCAGCCCGGGTCGGCCTTCACCACGGCCTCGCACTTGAAGAACTCTTCCAGCATCACCGGCGGCTGCCCGTAGGGCTCCTCGCGGTTGGGGATGATCTTGCGCGCGACGATCTCGTTGCGGGCGAGATCGACGACCTGCTCGATCGCCTCGCCCGTGGTCACGTCGAGCGTCAGCACAAAGGCGCGGCGCCCTGCTCCGCCCGCAGCAAGCTCCTGCTTGGTCGGCTCCTCCAGCCGCACCGTCGGGAAGCGGCAATTCTCGGGCGATGTGGCCGCCGCGCGCACCAGGGTGCAGGCCGCGGTGATCTCTTCAGCCGTCAGCGGATCGAGCGGATGCGGCGCGGTGGCCTGCGCTTGCGGTTTGGCTTTGGCGGTATCGAGCATGGCGATGTCCTGATCTCAGCGCGAGGCGAGATGCGCGGTGATGGCGCTGAAGGCGGCAAACCAGCGCTGGTCGATCGGAACGTCCATCGCCTTCGGCTGGGTCGCAAGCTTCGCTATGACGGTGTCGGAATCCAGATCGACATAGAGGTGCTGGCCGTGAATGCCGATCGCGGTGAGCGCGTTGCGCGACGGGTCGATCGCGAACCATTTGCTGCGGTAGCGCGCACCCGGGAAGAACTCGGCGAGGTCGCCGTCGGCCCAGGCCTGGGGATCGCCGTTCTCACGGATATCGTCGATCCACCAGCCCGGCACCACCTGCCGCCCCTCGACCACGCCGCGGCAGCGCATCATCTCGCCGAAACGGATGAGATCACGTGCGGTGACGGAGATGCCGCCGGCGATGCGGCCCATGCCGTGGCTGTCGAGCGTGAGCGAGCCGTCCTCCTCGGCGCCCAAGGGCTGCCAGAGATATTCGGACAGGATACGCGGATATGGCATGCCGCAGGCGCGCTCATAGACCCAGCCGAGCACCTCGGTGTTGGTCGAGACGTAGTGGAACACCTTGCCGTGCGGCTTACCCGTCCCACGCAGCGTGGTGAGATAGGCGCGCTGGTGGCTGGGGTCGACACCCGGAGGCGGCACATCCCAGCCCGAGGAGAAGCGATAGCGCGCGACGTCGCCTGCGGGGTCCTCGTAATCCTCCTCGAACTTGATGGCGACGGCCATGTCGAGGAGGTTGCGGACGGTGCAGCCGCCGTAGACCGAATTCTCCAGCTCCGGCACGTAGCGCACCACCCTCGCCTCCGGATCGAGCAGGCCGCGCGCAGCCAGAATGCCGCCGAGCGTGCCGGCGATCGCCTTGCTGATCGAGCAGATCAGATGCGGCGTGGTCGCGGTCATGCCGTCGCCGTACCATTCGTGGATCAGGGTGCCCCGGTGCATCACGAGCAGCGTATCGGCGAAGGTCTCGCGTAGCGTCGCCTCGATCGTGGTGGACTTGCCGTCCGGCGCGGTGAAGCCGAGCTTTTGAATCTCACGCGGCGCGCTTGGCATCGGCGTCGGTTGCGACGAGCGGCGGACCTCGGCGGTCGGCAGCACTTCGCGGGTGTGGGTAAAGCCCCAGCGGATGGCGGGAAAGCTGCGCCAGTTGGCGCGGGTCACCTGGGCCTCTGGCGCGGGCGGGCTGCCGCGCATGATATCGGTCGGTCGCATCTCGATCCCTCCGCGAAGCGCCATCCCGACTGCGATGTCGGAACGGCCGAGAAGGAAGCCTGCACGGCGGCGCGGTCAGGCGTTATCGAAATCCCGCAATATTTTGCTGGACACAGGCGCGGGGCGTGCCAGTCTTGACGCAGCTCCTGCCGGCCTCTTGGCTGGCAAATTCCGACGTAACGTCATGGCCTTAAGCGCAACTCTTCCGATTCAGGACTCGGCTGCCAGTCTGCTTCAGGCCAGCAGCACGGATGTCGACGAGCACTGCGCCGCGCTCGGCCGCTGGCGGTTGAGCTACGACCAGATTAGCGCGGGAGCCTTCAGGGGTAGCTTCACCCAGCTCTCCCTGCCCCACGTCGAAGTGTTTCGCGAAATCACCAGCCAGCAGGTGCGCCAATACGGTCAGCTTGGCGCGGACAGCTTTGGCATCGGCCTGCCCTGGGACGGTGATGGCGAGGTCAATTGCAACGGCGCGAGCGTGGCCGGCGCCCAGGTGATCGCCTGCATCGACGCCGAGGTCGACATGTGCACGCCGAAGGGGTTCGAGCTGCGCGGCGTCGTTGCCAGCGCGGCGTTGATCGAGGAGCTGGCGGCCAGCCTCGACATCGCGCTGCCCCGCAGCGTCTGGCACCAGTTGCGGGTGATTGAGATGGCGGAGGCGCAGATCGCGCGGCTGCGCGCCCATCTCGCCGCCATTCAAGAGACCATCACGACGGCACCCGAGCAGTTCGACGACCCCGCGGCACGGCAGGCGCTCGAAGACGCCCTCCTCGTCGAGATCATGGACATGTTGCCGACCGCACGGCCTACCGATCCCGGCCGAAGCGCCGCGGCGCGCAAGCGCACCGTCGATCACGCACGCGCGCTGATGCATGGCAGCGGCGAGCGCGCGCTGTCGCTGCTGGAGGTCTGCAAGGCGGTCGGCGCCAGCCCGCGCAAGCTCGGCTATTGCTTCCAGGAGGTCTTGGGCACGAGCCCGATGCATTACTGGCGCGCGATGCGGCTGAACCGGGTGCGCCGCGACCTCAAGCGCGCCGGCGGCGCCGGGACATCCGTCTACGACATCGCCGTGCAGCACGGCTTCTGGCACTTCAGCCAGTTCTCGCTGGACTACAAACGCCACTTCTCCGAAAAGCCCTCGGAGACGCTGCGGCGCGCCAGGCTCGCGGCCTGACGCGCGCGTCTTCTGCCCTTACCAGGTCGGCAGATAGGTGCCCTTGAATCGGGTCTCCAAAAACGCCTTCACGGGCTCGGAGTGATAGGCCTCGATCAGCTGCTTCACCCAGGGCTTGTCCTTGTCCTCCTCGCGAACGGCGAGGATGTTGACCCAGGGGCCATCGGGGTTTTCGCGGGCGATCGCATCGGTCGCCGGATTGAGGCCGGCCTGCACGGCGTAATTGTTGTTGATCGAGACGACGTCGACGTCCTGCAGCGCGCGCGGCAGCTGGGCGGCGTCGAGCTCGACGAAGCGGAGCTTCTTCGGGTTGTCGGTGATGTCGGCGATGGTCGAAGAGACGTTGTTCGGGTCCTTCAACTTGATGACGCCGTGCAGCGCCAGGATCATCAGGCCGCGCGCGCCGTTGGAAGGATCGTTGGCGATGGCGACGCGGGCGCCTTCCGGCAGATCGCTAAGCTTCTTGTATTTCTGCGAATAGACGCCCTGCGGCGAGCCAATCGTGTTGGCGACCTTGACGATCTTCCAGCCTGTCTTCGAGATTTGATTCTTCAGGTAGGGCTCGTGCTGGAACGAGTTGGCCTCGAGGTCCTTCAGCGCCAGCGCCTGGTTCGGGATCACGTAGTCGGTGAACTCGACCACCTTGATGTAGAGGCCGCGCTCGGCGCCGACCTTCTTCACGACATCAAGGATCTCGGCATGGGGACCGGCGGTGACGCCGACCCGGATGGTTTCGGCGTGAGCGGTGGTCGCAAGCAAGGCTGCAGCCGCAAGGGTTGCGAGAAAACGCATGGAAGTCTCCAGTTTCAGGACGTTTGGTTCAGCGGTGCCGCAGCCGGCGGTTGACGCGGCGCGCCAGATAGTCGCCCGCGCTCTGCACGAGCTGCACCAGCGCGATCAGCACGACGACGACGGCCAGCATCATCTCCGGCATGAAGCGCTGGTAGCCGTAGCGGATACCGAGATCGCCAAGGCCCCCGCCGCCGACGGCGCCGACCATGGCGGAATAGCCGAGCAGGCTGACCACTGCGAGCGTCAGCGCCAGCAAGAGGCCAGGCAGCGCCTCGGGGATCAGCACCTTGAGCACGATCTGGATTGGCGAGGCCCCGAAGGAGGACGCGGTCTCGATCAGGCCGCCGTCGACCTCGCGGATAGCGGCCTCGACCAGACGCGCGATGAATGGCGTCGAGGCGATGGTCAGCGGCACGATCGCCGCCGTCGAGCCGATCGAGGTGCCAGCAATGAGCCGGGTGAACGGAATGATGGCCACGACCAGGATGATGAAGGGTGTCGAGCGCGTCGCATTGACGACGGCGCCGAGCACGCGATTGACGAGGGGCGCCGCGAACAGCTCGCCCTTGCGGCTGGTTGCGAGGAAGACGCCGAGCGGCAGACCGAAAGCGGTGCCGAGCAGCGCCGCGATGCCGACCATGTACAGGCTCTCGCCCGTGGCCTGGATGATCAGGTTGATGAGTTCAGGCGACATAGCCGAGACGCTCCGCCGATAATTGATATTGAGAGAGCCAGGCGAGCGTCCGCGTCACCGCGTCCTCGCCGCCGGGAATGCCAAGGGTCAGCGAGCCCACATGCTGGCCGCCGATCTCGTCGATGCGGGCCGACAGCAGCGACACGTCGAGGCCGAGCTCGCGCGCAAGCCGCGCCACCACGGTGTCGCCGGCCCCTGCCCCACGCACCTGAACGCGCACCACGGCCTGCCCGCCGGCAGACGGCTCCGGAACGATCCGGCTTGCCAGCGACACCGGCAGGCTGTCGCCGATCACTTCGGCCAGGAAGGACTGCGTGATCGGATGCTTCGGGTGAGTGAAAATGTCGGCGACATGGCCGCTCTCGACGACGTGTCCGGCATCCAGCACCACAACTTCCTTGGCGAGCTGGCGCACCACGGACATTTCGTGGGTGATCAGCACGATGGTCACCCCGAGCTCGCGGTTGATGTTGGCGAGCAGGTCGAGGATCGCGCGCGTGGTCTGCGGATCGAGCGCCGAGGTCGCCTCGTCCGACAGCAGCACGCTCGGCCGCGTGGCCAGCGCCCGCGCGATGCCGACGCGCTGCTTCTGGCCGCCGGACAGTTCGGAAGGATAGCGGTCGTGCTTGTCGGCGATGCCGACGAGCGCGAGCAGCTCAGTCACGCGCGCGCGGATATCGGCCTTGGACCAGCCGGCGATCTCGAGCGGCAGCGCGATGTTGTCGGCGGCCGTGCGCGAGGACAGCAGATTGAAGTGCTGGAAGATCATGCCGATCGAGCGCTGCGCCAGCCGCAGCTCGCGGCCCGCGAGCGCCGAGATGTCCCTGTTGTCGACGATGACGCGGCCCGTGGTCGGCTTCTCCAGCCCGTTGATCAGGCGCACCAGGCTCGACTTGCCGGCGCCGGAGCGGCCAATCACGCCGGTGATGGAGCCGCGCGGAATGGCGAAGTCGATATTCTGCAGCGCGTTGACACCGGGCTTGCCGCGATAGGCCGGATAGGTCTTCGAGATGGCTTCGAAACGGACCATCGCGTCCGGCTCGGTCGCAGCGGGTGAAATCGCTTCAAGCGTTTCGATCGGTTGTCCGATCGCGAGCGATTGATGGGCATTCATGGAGGCGGCCTTCATGCACAATAGTTCGCGTTCCCGAGCACGCGCACGGGAACCGGGTCGCATCAAGCGACGGGGAGCGAAGCAGCGATGAGGGCCCGGAAGGAACACGCTGCACCGCAGCACGCACCATCGCCTTTTCCGGTCTTTCTTGCAATTTCAGATATTTGACGGGAGTTGGACGAACATTTCCCCATCCCTCCCCGGAGAAGAATATTCCTCCGCCGGGGGGTATCAGCCTCGCGCCCGGCTCACCGCATCTGCAACCAGGGCAGCACGATCAGCAGCAGCCCCGCGAAATAAAGCAGCCCGAAGATCAGTCCGAAGCCCCAGAACTGCCCCTTCCCGATATAGCCGCTGCCGAAATACATCGGTGCGGGGCCGGTCGCATAGGGCGAGATCACGCCCATCAGGCCGAGCGAATACATGCAGAGCATGGCCAACGTCGTGACCGGCAGGTCGGCGATGCCGGAGCCGACCGCGAGCACCACCGGCAGCACCGCGGCGGCGTGCGAGGTGATGCTCGAGAAGAAATAGTGGATCCAGAAGAACAGCGCGACCAAGAGGAGCATCGCGGTCGACGGAGACAGTCCCGCGAGCGGTTTTGCGTATTCATTCGCGAACCATTTGATGAAGCCGATCTCGTTGAGGCCCGAGGCCAGCGTCAGCAGCGAGGTGAAATAGAAGAACACCTCCCAGGCGCTCTTCTCGCTGACGATGTCGGCGAACTCGATCACGCCCGTGATCAGCATCAGCGAGATCACGATGAAGACGACGGTGGTGGCGTTGACGAAATTCGAGCCGAGCACCGGGATGTGGATGTCAGGGCTCGAGCCCGCGATCCACAGGAACATCGCGAGCACGATCAGCGCTAGCATGATCCACTCGTTGCGCGACATCGAGCCCATGGCGCTGAGCTCTTTCGCCGCCCATTCCGAGATTTCCGGGCTGCGCTTCACCTCGGGACGGCACACGAGATAGCTGAGCAGCGGCACGAGGACCATCAGGAGGATGCCGAGCGGCGCAAAGCCGACGAACCACTGGCCCCAGCTCACCTCGACGCCGACGGTCTTCTTGGCGATCGCCAGCGCCGCCGCATTGGGCGCGAGCGCGGTGAAGAACAACGAGCTGGTGATCGCGGTCGCCGCGAACGCCGTCCACATCACGTAGGTGCCGATCTTGCCGGCGGTCGGTCCGGGCTCGGAGCCATAGATGCGCGGGATGTTGCTGATGATGGGATAGACGATGCCGCCGCTGCGCGCGGTGTTGGAGGGTGTTGCCGGCGCGAGCAGGAAATCCGACATGGCGACCGCGTAGCCGAGGCCGAGCGTGTTACGCCCCAAGCGCTGCACCAGCACCAGCGCGATGCGCCGGCCGAGCTGGCTCTTGCGATAGCCGATCGAGAACACGAAGGCGCCGACGATCAGCCACACCGTGCTCTCGGCAAAGCCGGCCAGCATCCAGCGCAGCGATTTGCCGGGATCGGGATCGATATAGCCGGCGACACCGGCGACCGTCAGGCCGATGAAGCCGACCGCGCCGACCGGCATCGATTCCAGGATGAGCCCGGTGATGACGGCGGCGAAAACGGCAAAATAGTGCCACTGATTGACGTTGAGCCCCGTGGGCACGGGCCACAGATAGATCGCCAGCCACACCACGAGTGGCGCGATCAGCTTCCAGCGGAACCCCTTCGCCTCAGGCGCCTGCGAGCTAGCGGCCATGGGCCCTCCCCCTCGATTATCGTCGCGTTGGTCCGGCCAAACTGACCAGGCCGCTTTTGTCCCTGCGCCGCGTATACGGATTGTCCTCGGTGCAATCAATGGCCGTCCGGGACCAACTCGTGGGATGGCTTCGCCAGCTTGCCGGCGCCAATGTTAGCGCCCAACGGCGTCACGAACAGGTGGCCGGATTGCGCTGCAACCAACGCTCGACAGAAGCGGACCAAAGCGCCTATCTTTGCCGCTATGAGCCAAGATCACGACCATCATCACCACGATCACGATCATTCGGAGCTGTCCGAAACCGAGCTGCGCGTGCGCGCGCTCGAGACGATCCTGACCGAAAAAGGCTATGTCGAGCCGGCTGCGCTTGATGCCATCATCCAGGCCTACGAGACCAAGATCGGCCCGCATAACGGCGCGCGCGTCGTTGCCAAGGCATGGACCGATCCGGCCTTCAAGCAGGCGCTGCTCGAGGACGGCAGCAAGGCAATCAGCACGCTCGGTCATGTCAGCCGCGTCGGCGATCATCTCGTCGTGGTCGAGAACACACCGGAGCGACACAACATGGTCGTGTGCACGCTGTGCTCCTGCTACCCCTGGGAAATGCTGGGGCTGCCGCCGGTCTGGTACAAGGCTGCGCCCTACCGCTCGCGCGCGGTGAAGGATCCGCGCGGCGTGCTCGCCGATTTCGACGTCAGCTTGCCGAAGGACATGGAGATCCGGGTCTGGGATTCGACTGCGGAGACGCGCTTCCTGGTGCTGCCGATGCGCCCCGAGGGCACCGAAGGCTGGAGCGAGGAGCAGCTCGCCGGGCTCGTCACGCGCGATTCCATGATCGGGACCGGCTTTCCCAGGACGCCGGGAGCGCCGTCGTGAACGGCGTGCACGACATGGGCGGCATGGATGGGTTCGGCAAGGTCGAGCCCGAGCCCAACGAGCCGATGTTTCATGAGGAGTGGGAATCTCGCGTCCTCGCCATGGTGCGCGCGATGGGCGCGGCCGGCGCGTTCAACATCGACACCTCGCGCTTCTATCGAGAGACGCTGCCGCCGCATGTCTATCTGTCGAGTTCCTATTACAAGAAATGGTTCCTCGGGCTCGAGGAGTTGCTGATCGAGAAGGGCTACCTCACCCGCGAGGAGGTCGCCGCCGGCCACGCGATGCAAGCTCCGAAGGCGCTCAAGCACGGCAAGTTCGATCTCGCCAATGTCGAGCGCATCATGGTGCGCGGCAAGTTCGCCCGCCCTGCCCCGGCGCCCGCCAAGTTCAATATCGGTGATCGCGTGCGCGCCAAGAACATCCATCCGGCCACGCACACCCGGCTGCCGCGCTACGTGCGCGGCCATGTCGGCGTCGTCGAGCTGAACCATGGCTGCCATGTCTTTCCGGATTCGGCGGCGATGGAGCGCGGCGAGAACCCGCAATGGCTCTATACCGTCGTGTTCGAGGGCCGCGATCTCTGGGGCGAGGATGGCGATCCGACGCTGAAGGTGTCGATCGACGCGTTCGAGCCCTATCTGGACCCGGCGTGATGAGCAGCACTGCTGCTGCCGCCGCCACGGCGGCCATTCCAAGCATTCCCCGCGATGACGACGGCCCGGTGTTCCGCGCACCCTGGGAGGCGCATGCGTTCGCGATGGCCTTGAGCCTCCACGAGCGCGGCGTGTTCACCTGGCCCGAATGGGCCGCAGCTTTGGCCTCCGAGATCAAGCGCGCGCAGGCCGCCGGCGATCCTGACACGGGCGAGACCTACTATCTGCACTGGCTCGCCACGCTGGAAGGCCTCGTCGCGCGCAAGGGCGTCGCCTCGATGGACACGCTGCACCGCTATCGCGACGCCTGGGACCACGCGGCGGATCGCACGCCGCACGGCAAGCCGATCGAGCTCAGGCCGGAGGATTTTGCGGGGTAATCGCTTAGCGAGTTGTGTAGGCGCTGCCGCCTCACCCAAAACTGTCATCACCCGAAGGCGGGTGATCCAGTATTCCAGAGACGTTTGTGAGATACGGAGAACCCGCTGCGTACTGGATTCCCCGCCTTCGCGGGGAATGACAGCGGAGATCGGAGCGCTATTTGCGCCCCACCACGTACTCCCCCCACCCCTTCGCCCGCAAACGGCACGCCGGGCACTCCCCGCACCCATATCCCCACTCGTGCTGCGCGCCGCGTTCACCGAGATAGCAGGTGTGGGACTGCTCGCGGATCAGGTCGACCAGCCCGTCGCCGCCGAGATCATGCGCCAGCTTCCAGGTCGCGGCCTTGTCGATCCACATCAACGGCGTGTGCAGCTCGAAGGGCCTCGCCATGCCGAGGGAGAGCGCGGCCTGCATGGCGCGGATGGTCTCGTCGCGGCAATCTGGATAGCCGGAATAGTCGGTCTCGCACATGCCGCCGACGATGTGGCTGATGCCGCGCCGATAGGCCAGCGCCGCGGCGAAGGTCAGGAACACGAGGTTGCGGCCCGGCACGAAGGTATTGGGCAGGCCATCGGCCCCCATCGCGATCGCGACGTCGCGCGTCAACGCCGTCTCTGACACGGCCGCCAGCGTCGGGATGGACAGCGTGTGGCTCTCGCCGAGCTTTGCGGCCCAATCGGCGCGCAGGCCCTTGATGCCGTCGAGCAGGCGCTCGCGGCAGGCCAGCTCGATGGCGTGGCGCTGGCCGTACTCGAACCCCAGCGTCTCCACGCGGGCAAAGCGGCTCAGCGCCCAGGCGAGGCAGGTGGTGGAATCCTGGCCGCCGGAGAACAGCACCAGCGCGGTTTCGGAGGAAAATGCGTCACTCATGGCCCGCGCTTTAGCACTGCGCACCTCGCCCGCCAATCGGTAGAAATCGGCCTGTTTCGCCGCGCCCCGCTGGGAACGGCGGCGCGCTTTTGGCATAAGGTTCTGGACCCAGGAGACTGCCCGCAATGACCCCTTCCCGCGACATCTCCCGCCTGATCGAGATCATGGCGGCGCTGCGCACGCCGGTGACCGGCTGCCCCTGGGACCTCGAGCAGGATTTTGCAACCATCGCGCCCTACACGATCGAGGAAGCCTACGAGGTGGTCGACGCCATCACCCGTGGCGATCTCGACGACCTGCGCGAGGAGCTTGGCGATCTCCTGCTCCAGGTCGTGTTCCATGCCCAGATGGCGTCGGAGCAGAACGCGTTTGCTTTCGGCGACGTGGTCGAGGCCATCACCCGCAAGATGATCCGGCGTCATCCCCACGTCTTCGCCGACAAGAACGGCAATCTCGCCCCGCATCACGTCAAGGAAGTCTGGGACCGCATCAAGGCGGAGGAGAAAGCCGAGCGCGCCGCACGCCGGCCGCCGGAGGAAGCTCCGGAGCACAAATCGCTGCTATCGGGCGTCAAGGCCGGCCAGCCGGCTTTGACCCGTGCCATGGAGCTTCAGCGCAAGGCTTCCGCCGTCGGCTTCGACTGGAACGACCCGCGCGCGGTGCTGCACAAGATCCGCGAGGAGGTCGACGAGATCGAGGCGGCATTGGACCGCAACGACAAGCAGGAGATTGCGGAAGAGACCGGCGACCTGATGTTCGCACTCGTCAACCTCGCCCGCCATGTCGACGCCGATCCGGAAGCCGCGCTGCGCGCGACCAACGCCAAATTCGAACGGCGCTTTGCGTTCATCGAGCGTGCGCTGGAGGCGCAGGGCCGGACGCTGGAGCAGGCGTCGCTGGCTGAGATGGACGCGCTGTGGAATGCGGCGAAGGGGGATGAGAAGCAGGCTCCTGCTGTTGAGAGAAGCAATCAAGCGCGCCGCTAACTCCGCGGTCGTCCCGGCGAAGGCCGGGACCCATAACCACAGGGAGGAGTTTGGCGAAGACTGGGAGTTATGAGTTCGTCGGTACGACGACCGCTTTCCCTCGATAGATCACGCGGTATGGGTCCCGGCCTTCGCCGGGACGACAGCCTTACGCGGAAAGACGCGGCACGGCGTCGAACCGGTTCACCACGATATCCCGCTTGGTCTCATCCACCCGCACCGTCATGTCGAAGCGGCCGTCGTGCAGCTCCTTGGCCAGCACCTCGGCATTGCGGTGCAGCCAGCTGATGCCGGCGCCGTCGGCGGCGTCGATTGAGAGATCGAGCGTGGTGCGCTTGGCGGCTAACCGCTGCTCGATCGCGGCGAGCAGCGCGTCGATGCCCTCGCCCGACACGGCGGAGACCAGCATCGCCGGATGATCTTCCGGCCTGCGTGCGGCGATGTTCAGAAGCTCCTCGCGCTGCTCTGGCTCGTAACGGTCGATCTTGTTCCAGACCTCGATGATGCGGCCGGAGTCGTCTGGATTGATGCCGAGCTGGCGCAGTACCGCGTCGACGTCGCTCTGCTGCGCCTCGGCATCCTCATGCGAGATGTCGCGGACGTGCAGGATCACGTCGGCCTCCAGCACCTCCTCCAGCGTGGCGCGGAAGGCGGCGACGAGCTGGGTCGGCAGGTTGGAGATGAAGCCGACGGTGTCCGACAGCATCGCCTTGCCGCCATGCGGCAGGTTGAGTGCGCGCAAGGTGGGGTCGAGTGTCGCGAACAGCATGTCGGCGGCCTGCACGTCGGCGCGGGTCAGGCGGTTGAACAGCGTCGACTTGCCGGCATTGGTGTAGCCGACCAGCGCGACCACGCGATACGGCACGCGCTGGCGGCCGGCACGGTGCAGCCGCCGCGTCGCCTGCACCTTCTTCAGCTCGCTCTCGAGCTTGGTGATGCGCTCCTGGATCAGGCGTCGGTCGGCCTCGATCTGAGTCTCGCCCGGACCGCCCATGAAGCCGAAACCGCCGCGCTGGCGCTCCAGATGGGTCCAGGATCGCACCAGGCGCGAGCGCTGGTAGTTGAGATGCGCGAGCTCGACCTGGAGCGAGCCCTCCTTGGTCTTGGCGCGACGGCCGAAGATTTCCAGGATGAGGCCGGTGCGGTCGAGCACCTTGGCGTGCAATTCCTTCTCGAGATTGCGCTGCTGGATCGGCGCCAGCGCGCAATCCATCACCACGAGCTCGACGTCGAGGCTCTTGGCTAGCGCTGCGATCTCCTCGACCTTGCCTTTGCCGATATAGGTCGCGGGCCGGATCTGGCTGATCGGCGCGATGATCGCATCGGCAATGACGAGGTCGATCGCGCGCGCAAGGCCGGCGGCTTCATCGAGCCGGGCCTCGGCGTCGCGTTGGACATGACTTTCCGATTGCGCGTCGGTACTTCCCGCGCGCACTCGCAAATAGGGGCCGATGACAAGCACCCGCCCCGTCTGCTTAGCCCCTGCCGACCGCGGACGGTCGGCATCCCCGTCGAAATTCCGGGGTTCCAATCAGATCACTCTCAAGCCGGCTGATCCTCGCCGCCTTCGAACAACTGGATGGGCGCGCCCGGCATGATGGTCGAGATCGCATGCTTGTAGACCAGCTGCGAGTGACCGTCGCGACGAAGCAGCAAACAGAAATTGTCGAACCAGGTCACGATGCCCTGGAGCTTCACTCCGTTGACCAGAAAGATCGTCAGTGGCGTCTTGGTTTTGCGAACGTGATTAAGGAAGGTGTCCTGTAGGTTTTGTGCGCGGTCTGCCGCCATTGTTTTTTTCTCGCTTTGAGTTTCTTTTTATTGCGCCGGATGCGGCCCTCTTTGTGGAATTCGGAGCCTCTTCCGGTTGCCGTTCCTCATGAGATCCCCCTCGGAAGGAACAGCGGTTCGATTAGAGGACAGGTCGGGATATTAGGCAAGCCGCTTCGCGCGGCAGCCGACGCCCTATTGCCCCGAAAAACTACGGAAATCGATGATTTTCCTCGCCTATTCCCGAGGGCGGCTGCAACGGCGCGGCACTAGCCGACGCCGAGCGCCTTCAACTTCCGATGCAGCGCCGACCGTTCCATGCCAACGAACTCAGCCGTGCGAGAAATATTTCCTGAAAAACGGCTGATCTGTGCAATCAAATAGTCGCGCTCGAACACTTCGCGCGCTTCGCGCAGCGGCAGGCCCATGATGTGCTCGCCATTGTTGCTGGTCGGCATCGCCGGCACCATCGAGCCGACGTCCTGCGGCAACATGTCGGCAGTGATGATGACCTCCGGTCCGCCGGCCGCCAGAATCATGACTCTTTCAACATTGTTGCGGAGCTGGCGCACATTGCCGGGCCAGACATGCGATTGCAGCACCGCCATCGCGTCCTGCCCGATCTGGCGCTTGGGCAGGCCACTGCCGGCCGATATCTGCTCCATGAAGTAGTCGATCAGCTCCGGAATGTCCTCGCGCCGTTCCGACAGCGCCGGCACGCGGATCGGCACCACCGAGAGCCGATGATAGAGGTCCTCGCGGAAGTGGCCGGCCGCGATCTCCTCTTCGAGATTGCGCGCGGTGGATGAGATGATGCGCACGTCGACCTGCACCTTGGCGGTGCCGCCGACGCGCTGGAACGACTGCTCGACCAGCACGCGCAGGATCTTGTTCTGGGTCTCGCGCGGCATGTCCGCGATCTCGTCGATGAACAGCGTGCCGCCATGGGCCTCCTCGAGCGCGCCGGGCTTGCGCGGCTGCTCGCCGTTGGACTGCTCGATGCCGAACAGCTCGTGCTCCATCCGTTCGGGCGTGATCGCGGCGGCGTTGATGACGACGAAGGGACCGTCGGCGCGGCCCGAGGCCGCATGCAGCGTGCGCGCGGTCAGCTCCTTGCCGGCGCCGGCGGGACCGACGATCAGGATGCGGCTGTTGGCCTTGGCCGCGCGCTCGATGGTCTGGCGCAGCTGGTTCATGCTGGGTGAGCGGCCGACCAGCTGGCTTGCGCTCGGCGCGAGCTGCTTCAGCTCCTTGACCTCGCGCTTGAGCCGCGAGTTCTCCAGCGCGCGATTGGCGACCAGGATTAGCCGGTCGGCCTTGAACGGCTTTTCGATGAAGTCATAGGCGCCGCGCTTGATCGCGGCGACCGCGGTCTCGATGTTGCCGTGGCCCGAGATCATCACGACCGGCAGGTCGGCATTGTCCTTCTTGACCTGCTCCAAGAGCTGCAGGCCGTCGAGCTTGGAGCCCTGCAGCCAGATGTCGAGGAACACCAGGTGCGGCCGGCGATTGGCAATCTCGGCGAGTGCCGAGTCGCTGTCGCGTGCGGTCCTTGTGACGAACCCTTCGTCTTCGAGAATGCCCGCGACGAGATCCCGAATATCGGCCTCGTCATCGACAATCAGAATTTCACTAGCCATGGGTTGCGCCTGTCTTCTCAGCTGCCTGTTGAGGCTTCGATTTTCGTTGAATCATTGGTCTTTTCGTCCGGCCCTTTGGTTCCGGCCGCCGGCCCTTTTGTTTCCAAGTCCTTGCCGGTTTCCTTGGACGTTTCCTTGATGTCCGGCCTGGCCATGGGCTCAGGCGCCTGCTCGGCTCCCTGGCTCTTCGCGGGCTGGCCGGAGATCGCAAAGCGCATCCGCATCCAGGCGCCGCGCTGACCTTCTCGGAAATCGGAGGCGTCCTTCAGCTCGATGCGCCCGCCATGGTCTTCCAGCACGCGGCCGACGATCGCAAGGCCAAGGCCGGTGCCCTTGGCGCGTGTGGTCACGTAGGGCTCGAGCAGCCGCGAGCGCGCGACCTTGGGCAGGCCGATGCCGTTGTCGATCACGTCGATCAGCACGTCGTCGCCCTCGCGCGACACCACGACGTCGATGCGGCCCTTTCCACCGTCCTTGCCGAGCTCCTCCGGCGGGACCTGCTCGATCGCCTCGGTGGCGTTCTTGACGATGTTGGTGACCGCCTGCGAGATCAGGCGCCGGTCGAACTGGGCGCGCAGCGGATCCTGCTTGAAGTCGGCCTCGATGTCGATTTCCGGATGGGCGACCTTCATCAGGAACACCGCCTGCCGCACCGTGTCGGCGACGTCCTCGCCCTCCATCACGGGCTTGGGCATCCGCGCAAAGCGCGAGAACTCGTCGACCATGCGCCTGATGTCGTCGACCTGACGCACGATTGTGTCGGTGCACTGGTCGAAGATCTGCTTGTCCTTGTCCTCGGTGATGGTCTTGCCGAACTTGCGGCGGATGCGCTCGGCGGAGAGCTGGATCGGCGTCAGCGGGTTCTTGATCTCGTGGGCGATGCGGCGCGCCACGTCGCCCCAGGCCGAGGTGCGCTGCGCCGAGACCAGCTCGGTGATGTCATCGAGCGTGATGATGTAGCTGTCGTGCGGCTGGTTCTTCTCGGCGCTGACGCGGACCGAGAGATTGCGCTCCTGCCCGTCGCGGGTGATCGTGATCTGGCCTTGCACCAGGCGCTGGGTCCCTTCCCGCGCCGTCTTCATCATCTCGTCGAGTTCGGGCAGCACGTCCGAGAGCGGATGGCCGAGCGTCTCGGCTTCGGAGTGCCCGATCAGCTTCTCGGCGGAGCGGTTGAGAATGCCGACGCTGCCCGAGGTATCGACGCCGATGATGCCGGCGCTCGCCGACGACAGCACGGCCTCGATGAAGCGGCGACGGCTGTCGATGAGGTCGCTGGCGTTGACGAGCTCGTCGCGCTGGCTGCGCAATTCCTGCGTCATCTTGTTGAAGGTCTCGCCGAGCTGGGCGAGGTCGCCTTCCGACTGGTGCACCGGCACCTTCACGTGGAGGTCGCCGGTCGAAACCGTATGGGCCGCGTTCATCAGTCGCCGGATCGGCGCCACCAGCGAGTTGGCGAAGTTCAGGCCGATCAGCACCGAGGCCATCAGGATGGTCAGCGCGATCACTGCGAACATCAGGGCGAAGGCGACCTGGATGCCGAGCCGCCGCGACTCGATCTGGGCATATTCGGCGACGCTGACCTCGGTCTGCTTCAGCTGATTGACTACATTCGGATCGAGAGGTCGCGCGACATAGAGAAAGGTGTCGCTGAAGGCGCGCAGGCGGATCACCGCGGCAACGAAGCTCGCATCCGGCAGCACCGCGATCTCAGGCTCGTTCTCGTTGACGTTGCTGAGGAAGTCCGGCGCGGGCGGCGAATAGGCCAGCCGCATGCCGGTGTCGGCGGATTCCAGGATGTTGGTGTTCTTGTCGATGATCATCGCGCCCGGCAGATTGCGGGAGCTGGCACTGGCGGTGAGCATCTCGCGGAACGAGCGCCGGTCCTGGTCGTAGAGCGGCCTGGCGTGCGCGATGTCGTTGGCCATGCCGAGAATGTCGCCGCGGATCAGCTGCGCATGATCCTGCATGTAGGCGCGCGCGATGTTCAGCGAGTTCTGAATGACCTCCTTGGTCGGCCCGGAGAACAGCCGGTCGAGGCCGCGCTCGAGGGTGACGTTGGCGACCACGGAGACCAGCACGGCCGGCAGCACCGCCACGATCGAGAACAGGCTGACGATCTGGACATGGAGGCGGGCTGCCGCCCTTCCCCGTCGCCGCGCCAGGATGAGCTGCCAGAGCTCGCGGACGATGATCCCGACCAGCAGCAGGATGGTGCCGGCATTGATCAGGTAGAACGAGCGGACCACCTCCGGCGTGGGGTCGATCCGCGTGAGGCCCGTCAGGACGAGGAAGGTCAGCAGGCCCGACAGCAGTGCGAGCGCCACGGCAAAGGGCGCCAGCCAGCGTCGTGGCGACCAGCGTCGCGGCTCTTCGGCTGGGGCCGTGTCAAAGGATGCGGCCGAGGTATCTGCGCTGGTCATTCCGGCAATGGTGCTGAAAACGGGTCCGCGGCGGGCGGAAACTGATGTATTCGTACCACATTGTTGCCGAGACACTACAGTGTCAAATAGCCACGCGATCTCAGTGGCTTACAGAATTCAACTTCTTCTTTTGGCCACGATTTACCAAAATGGAGCAGTCGGGATTCGACGGGGCGCCGGCCCGCTCGACGAGGGTCGACGACTGCCTCACTTCAGCGAAATGGTGATCTGGCTGATGTTTGCCGCGAGCTCCAAGCCAGCCTTCGGGCCCTGCAGCACGAGCGTCACGCCCTTTTCGTTGCGCAGCTGAACGCCATTGACGCCGCCAACGAGGGCGAAGCCGCCGCCGACGGAACTGTACGTCCCGGCAAAGTCGGCGACGTCCCGGATTCCCGACGCCCGTCCTTCGAACCGGCCAACGCTCGCGCCGGCTGTTATGCCGAAGCTGAGGCCTGCGACGTTGAAGGGATAGTTCCTGCCGCGATAGTTCAACACGCCGCTGCCCGCGCCGCCGCCGACCAGAAGGCCAGCCTTGACGAACTTGACGCGGACATGGCCGCTCGCCTGTGCGAAGGATGGCGTGGCCGGCATCGCAAGCAGGACGAGCACCAGCGCCGCAAGGCCGGTTGCGATGGCGCGCAGGACGCGGTCCGGCCTAGGGCTTTTCGGCATCGACCTTCCTCCACGTCTGGTCGGGATCGAACAGCGTCGTGCGCGGCGCGATGAAATCGGTCCGCGTGCCGAGATCCTTCTGGTAGACGGTGCCGGCATGGTTGACCAGAAAGGTCATCACGCCGGAATTGCCGTACTCGGCGGGCCATGCGATCAGCGCGAAGCCGCCGATCATCTTGCCCTTGGCGACATAGTCGAGCGCGCCGCCGGGGGCATTCGAACCCTGGCCTTTCAGGATGCGGAAGTAATAGCCGTGATAGGGCGCGGGCCCATCGCCTGCCCCTTGCTTGTAGCCTTCGGCCGTTGCCTCCGCGACCAGCGCGCCGAGCGGACTCGGATCGGCATCATCACGCCAGAACAGGCCGTCCTTCTTGCCGGGCGTGGAGAGGAAGCGCTGCGCGTAGACACCTGCGCCCTCGCCGCGATCCTTATCGGCATATTCGTTCTGCGCGTCGACATAGGCGAGCGCGGTCTGGATCGCGTCGAGCTCGTTGCGGCCGATGCGGCGGCGAAGCACCTCGATGCGTCCTTCGTCGGTGTCGAACTCCCAGCCGGCCTTGGTGTTGACCAGCGGAATCGGGAACGGGAAGTCGTCCGGGCCGAGCAGCAGCGTGGCCTTCTTGTTGCCTTCTGCCTTGATCGCATGCTTGGCGTCGTACATCGAGACGAACCGCGCGCGGATATCGGCGTCGGCGACCTCGTCGCCGGACGAGACGATGTCGTCCGCCGCCCTGCCCAGCACCTTCAGGAGGTCGCGCGGTCCGCTCTTGGCCGCGGCAGCGAGTGCGGCGGCCGCGTCCTCCGGCGTCTTGTAGGATTCCTGCGCCTGTGACACCGATCCAAGAAGCGCCAGCACCATGATGCCCGGCAGAACCGCGCGATAAAGCGACAGACCGATCATGGCGCGACCTCCGCGGGAATCTTCGCGCCGCCGGCGAGCCAATCGCTGTAGGTGCGGAACTTCAGACCGAGCTTTTCGTAGTGGACGCGCAGATAGCCGTCGCTGCCGCGGGTCACCGCATCAGGCATCACGCTTTCGACCTCCTGCGCCATGACGCCGACATAGGCCTTGTCGCTGCCGATATAGCTGAAGCGATAATAGCCGAGGCCGTTGCCGAGATGGCCGAGCAGTGCGATGTCGTGCTTCAGTGCGATGTCCGAGCGCCGGCCACCGCCGCCGCCGCGGAAACCACCTCCTCCGCCGCCACCACGGAAGCCGCCGCCTCCGCCACCACGCATCGCCATTCCGCCACCGCCGCCGCGACCGGCAAAGCTCGGCCCGCCGCCTCCGCGCGGCATGCTCGCCATGCTGGCGCGACCGCGCGCGGATGCCGCCGCCGCCGCCCGGCCGGAGGAGACGTTCATGGCGCCGCCGCGATTGCCGCCGCCACGGTTGCCTGCGCCGGCACCGGCTCGGTTTGCGGCCTTTGCACGATCGCCGCCACCCTTGGCGCGGTCACGCGCACCGGCGCGATCGCCGCCGCCCGGCCGGTCCCGCGTCCCCGCACTGGGGCGATCCCCGGCACCAGGACGATCGCCGCGATTGCCGGCGCGATCACCGGGCCCGCCACGATCGCCTGCACGATCGCCAGCGCGGTCTCCGGCCCCCTGGTTCGGACGCAGCACCTGGTTGCCGTCACGACCGCGGAAATCCATGCGGTCCGATACGCCGGCCTTCAGATTGTTGTTGCCGAAGCGCTGCTGAACATTGGTGTTGTTGTAGCGCACGCCCTGGCGATGCGCCGGATTGTGCTGCCAGCCGTTGCCGATGTTGGTGGTGCGATGGTTGACGTAGACATTGCGGTTGCCCCAATTGCAGCCGCCGCCCCAGTAATTGCCCCAGCGTCCGATCGCCCAGGCCGTGCCAAACGCGAGCCCAGCCGCAACCATGCCGGCGCCGATATAGGAGGGATAGCCCCAGTAATACGGCGGATATTCCGCATAAGGCCAGGTGCCGTAGACCGTCGCCGGGTCGTAATACGGCACGTACATCTCCGCAGGATTGGCCTGCTGGATGACAACCACCTGCTTGCCTTCCTGCGACTGGACGCTGACCTTCTGCTGCTTGGTGGTGACCAGCTTCTTGTTGTCATAGGCCTTGTTGCGCAGGCGCTGGATCGCATCCATCACGTCGGGCTGCTGGGCGAGAAAGGCGTCACCCAGCTTCTGGGTCCAGTCGAGCTTGTCGCTCATCATGGAAAGAACTTCGGCCGTGCTCGTGAGCGCCTTGACGCTGTCGTCCCAGGCCTGCTTGTCGACCTCGATCTTCAGCGCATCGCCCTTCAGCGTCTTGCGCTCCTTCAGCCAGCGGTCGGCCTGCACCACTTCGAGCGGATAGGTCGAAGCGGCCAGCACGTTGGCGAGCAGCTCGTCGGGATAGAGTGCGATCGGTGCGACCAAAGCTTCGAGCTGTTCCGGCTTCAACAGCTCGGCAGCCGGCGCCGGCGGATTCGCCGGCTGCGCCTGCGTGCTCGGCGTCGCCGGTTTGTCGGCTGTCTGCGCAATTGCCGCCATCGGCATCGCCAGAATCAGCGCAACCGCCATCAGGGTTTTGCTGCAGCGAGACATTCCACCCTCCATCCAACTTTCCGGCCGCGAAGATCGGGGCCGTGGCACGGGCGTTCGTTGATCGAGATCAACGAAAGGCTGCTTCGAGTCTTGTTGCGGCGCGAGAACGGACGAGGCGCTGTCAGCGAATGAGCGGCAGCCTGATCGTGAACAGGGCGCCGCCCCCCGGCTGGTTCTCAGCGGCGATCGTGCCGTGATGGGCCTCGATGATGGTCTTCACGATCGCAAGTCCCATTCCCATGCCTTGCGGCTTGGTCGTGAAGAACGGATTGAAGACGTTTGCGAGATCCGCGGAGGCAATGCCTGGACCGGTATCGGAAATCCTGATCTCGGCCTGGCTGCCGGTACGCGTGGTCGACACGGTGATGTCGCGCTTTTTCATCTCGGCATCCGAGACTGCATCCATCGCATTGATGATCAAATTGAGCACGACCTGCTGAAGCTGCACGGGATCGCCCTTGACGTGCAGGTCCGCGAATGCGGGCATGTAGGTCAGCGCGATGCGGCGTCCATCGGCGACGGCGGACACCAGTCCGATCGCCTCCCGCACCGTGTCGTTCAGCTCGATATCCCTGATCTCGAACGGAGTCTTCTTCAGCATGCTGCGCAGCCTGCGGATCACCTCGCTCGCCCGCTGATCGTCCCTTCTGATGTCGGCGAGGATCTGCCGGATCTCGTCGATATCGGGTGGAGCGGCCCTCAGCATGAGCTCCGCCGTCTCGGCGTTGGTCAGAATGGATCCGAGCGGCTGGTTCAATTCATGCGCGATCGAGGTCGTCAGTTCGCCAACGGCCGAGTACCGGTTCACGTGGGCAAGTTCCGCCAGCCGCTGGCGGGATTCCACTTCGGCGAGCCGGCGGCGGCGACGCTCATGCAGCAGCCCGCTGATGAGCCCGGCCTGCACCAGGAATACGGCCGAGATCATTAGCATCTGCCAGCGATAGCGCGCCCAGATGTTCGGTTCGCGAAACAGGATCTCGCTGCCGGGAGGCAGGCGGCTCTCGCTGATGCCCCAGCGCTGCAATTCCCGCCAATCATATCTCGGCGCCGCGAAGCCGAGCGGCTCATAGGTGATGCTCGCAGGTTTTGCGCCGCCGAGAACGCGGATCGCGACGCTGACGGTCCTCGAGCTCGTTTCCGCAACCAAATGCATCGGCCCGCCGACGGTGCCGCCCCCGAAGAACGGGTCCTGGTAGGAAAAGATCGGCGCATTCGCAACCGCGTGCAGGCTGCGCAGGGCGATGTCGCTCTCGTGGACGATCCCGGCTGCATCGACCGACATCAGGCCCCAGAACAGCGCGGTGTGCGGGGGAAGACTCGATGCGCGTTTCAGGATCTCCTCGAACGACAGGTCCGAATACCAGATCAGCTCCAACCGCTCGTCCAGAGGTTTCAGCTCGCGTTTGACCTCCTCGATCCAGAACTTCTCGAGCGGCGAGGCACCGATCACGATTGCGACCGTCCTGGTGTCCGGCAGCAGCTGGAGGATGTTGGCGAATGCGGCCGTGAAATCGTTGCGGATCGCCACAACGACGTCATTCTCGGTGAGATCGGCGCGGTTGATCAGCCGGTACTCGACCGCGGAAAGAACCAACGGCGTGTCGGGGAACAGTCTTGCACGGTATTTCTGGGCAAACCGGGCGGCAGGTGCGCCAATGGTCAACACGATATCGGGCACCGCCCCCTGGTAGAGCGATTGCAGATACTCGACGAAGGGCGCCTCGGGACCAGGATTGTTGAACCGCGCCGTGAGCAGCGCATGCTCCTGGATGTCGAGCGGCCATGGCGATTTCCGCTCGAGCTCGGCCTTGATGTCGCGCGCGTATTCGCTCCACGGCCGAAACTCGCGGCCAAAGGAATGCAGCAGGAGCACACGCTTGAGCTCACCGCGCAGGCTCCGCTCGACGCCACGGGCCTGGTCAGGCGACAGGCACACGGCGACGAACAAGCCCAGGCAGAACAGCATGGCCGGCCATGACCTGACCGAGTCAGAGGACATGCGTCCGCTCAGCTCCAATCCCTGCAGCTTCCGGTGGCTGCTTTCCGGACAATTCTAGCGGCAATTGTCGCGCTCGGACAGCCCGCGAGAGCACGCCGCCGCTAGGAGGCCGGGCAACGGAAATAGCGGATCTCCATGTCCTCCATGCCCGGGAACAGCCGGATGATGCTGTTTGCATCCACCTCCTTCAGGCTGAACTGAATGCTGGACAGCATCATGTCGGTCGCGCAGGCCGCAACCAGGTTGACGTTCGGACCGTTGTCCTTCCTCGCCTTGATCCGGCAGCGCGCGAATTTTCCGACGATCTGATCTCCGTCGATGATGAAGCCGCCGCCATAGACGTCCGACATGTCGCTGAAGCCGAACTGCCCGCCCTTGCGCGCGAACACCTTGCTGCAATTGTCGGCATCGCCGGCCCAGGCGCCGTTGAGGTCGAGGGCTCTGGCGCTGGCAGCCGCCACGACAAGCGACATCAACGTCGCACCGACCGTGACCATCTTCCGTGAACCCATGTGCTTCGTCCTTCTCTCGTCGTTCAATGGCCGCTCAGCACCAGCGTCTGGATCGGCAGCAACAGCGCCTGGATCCGCAGCAGCAGCGCGTGCACGAGGCCGACGCCGTCTACGACGTGCAGTGCGATCTTCCGGCTGGTCGACGTATCCTTGGCCGAGATTTCCTCGTGGTTGCTGGTGTAGGCATTGACGACGCAGCTCGAGCCCGGCGTGACGCCCTCGAGCCCTCCCTTGTAGAGCGGCTCCAGGAATACGAGGATCGTGCCGGGTCGAACGGCATTCTGCGCTTCCAGCAATTGCTCGCCGGACCGGAATTGCCCGGCTGCGATGTAGTCCTGCACGGTCGTGATCACCATCGGGATGATCACCCACGGCTTGGATATGCAGGTCGCCTCCGCCACCATGCCGGTCTTCATCACCTGCGCCTCGATCTGGCCGAAGCCGGCCTGAAGAAGCTTTCGGCCGGCCTCTTCCGGAATCAGGACGCCGGCCGGGCGCATCAGCTGGTTGACGACATCGCCGGGGCGAACCAGGAACTGCTCGACCCGCCCGTCAACGCCGGCACGGACGACGGTCTTGTCGAGATCGACCTGGGCCTGGTCGAGCGCGGCCGCCGCGCTGGCCTTTTGCGCCGGCAACAGGGTGGAGATCTGCAAGGATGCGGATTGCTTGGCGGCGGTTGCGGCATCGACTCCGGCCTGGCGCTGATCGACCAGGACCTGGAGCTTTTCGATGTCACGCTGTGGAACGATACCGGGATTGCGGCGCTGCAGTTCGCTCTTGACCTCGAGCTCGTCCTTGGCCTGCTGGTAATTGGCCTTCGCTTCCGCGATCTGCGCCTCGGCCTTGGCCACGTCGGCCTCCGCCGCCTGCATGGCGGCATCGACCTCCGCAACTTTTCGCTTGGCCGTCTCGAATGCAGCCTGCTGCCTCGAGGTGTCGAGCGTGAACAGCACGTCGCCCTTCTTGACCGGCGCGCTGAAGCCGACCTTGACCTCGGCAACACGGCCCGAGCCTTCGGGAAGGATGGGCATCGTGCGGAAATACAGCGTTGCCGACGACGTCGACGGGTGGAAGTAGAAGATCATCGTAATCAGTGACACCGTCAGCATCAGGCAGCCGGTGATGCCCCAGCGCAGCTCGTACCAGACCGAGAAGAAGGTGATCTCCTTGCCGAAGCGCTTGCCCTGGACGTAACGGCGGTAAAGATAGTCGGGCAGGATCGTCAGCAGCGAGCAGAACATCAGCTCAAACATGGCTGTGCTCCTTCTCCTTGGTGGGTTCCGGCTTGTCTGCCGGAGGCGGCACCGCCGCAGCCTCGGCCGGGACTTCCCCGCCATCGGCCGCCGGCGTCGCGTCGGCGATCTTCTCGACGGATCCGGCTATGCTGCGCAATGGCGTGCCGAAGTCGGGTAGATCGATCATCGCAAGCAGCAGGCCCGCGATCCAGAAGATGTGCATGTGCGTGAACAACGAGATCAGGCCGAGCACGGCGACGAACTCGAATTGCAGCTTCTGCGACTTGTGCGCCATCCGTTCCGGCAGGCTGTGCAGCTTCCAATAGAGCGTGCCGAGCCAGAGCACGGTGCCGATCAGGAACACACCCATCACCACCATCAGCGTGTCGGTCCCGCTTCCAGGCGCGAGATAGAATGGCAGATGGTGCGGAGCCATCGGATGCAGCTGGTCGCTCAAACGTCTCTCCCGGTCGGCAAACGTGCACTTTCGGCACTGTGTTCAGGTAGCTTCCCAATTTGCTTGATTTGAATCAAGGGAACACCCGCTGCCGGACCTAGCGTCCCCCAAAGCCGATTGCACAATCAAAGGGAGCCGCAGCCATGCCTGGCCTCGACGATCTCATTCCCAGTGCCACGCAGATCCGCAAAGAGGCCGCGCTCAAGGAGGCCGAGAAGGCGGAAGAGTATGTCCGCCTCGCCGCGGCGGCCGAGGCCGAGAAGCGGGCCCTGATCGAGCGACTGAGCAAGCCTTCCGGCAAGACCGAGGAGGAGAAGATCAAGCTCGCCTCGACGATCATCCAGCGCGCGGTGCGAAACGGGCTCACCGAGGTCATGGTCTATCGTTTTCCCAACACGCTCTGCACCGACAAGGGACGCGCCATCAACCAGATGGAAAAGGGCTGGGAAAATACGCTGACCGGCATCCCCAAGGAGATCTTCCAGCTCTGGACCGACTATCTGAAGCCGCGCGGCTATCGCATCGCCTATCAGGTCATCGATTTCCCGGGCGGCGTGCCCGGCGACATCGGCGTGACCATTTCATGGGGCGACGACTAGGACGCGGAGCGATAACGTGTTGAGCGGCTGATAGCGCAACCGCGAACTGATAAAATATTCGATTGTTGCTTCTGGCCATGCTCGAGGAGCGTTCCAATTGGCGAAAGATGGGCAAAAGAAGCGTCAGTCAGCCGAAGCAACCAGCGCCTCCGGCAAGATGAAACGCAAGGAATTCGAGAAGGAGCTCGCGAAGCTCCAAGTGGAGCTAGTCCGCCTGCAGACTTGGGTCAAAGCCAAGGGTGCGCGCATCATCGTGGTTTTCGAGGGGCGCGACACGGCGGGCAAGGGCGGCGTGATCAGCCGTATTACCGCCCGCACGAGCCCGCGGGTCTACCGGCACGTGGCATTGCCCGTCCCGTCCGACCGTGAGAAGACGCAAGTCTACGTCCAGCGCTACATTGCGCATTTCCCGGCGGCAGGTGAGATCATCCTGTTCGACCGCTCATGGTACAATCGCGCCGGGGTAGAGCATGTGATGGGCTTCGTCAGCGACGAGGACTACGAGCGCTTCCTGGCGCTCGCTCCTGCAGTCGAACGGGAGATGATCGTCAAAACCGGAATCATCCTGCGGAAGTACTTTCTCGATGTCAGCCAGGACGAACAGCGGCGCCGCTTCGAGGCCAGGATCAATGACCCGGTCAAGCATTGGAAACTGAGCCCGATGGATACAGAATCGGTTCGGCGTTGGTGGGACTACACAGCGGCCTACCAGCGCATGATCGAGGCCACGCACACGCCAGAGACGCCATGGTACATCGTGCCAGCCGACGACAAGCGTCGCGCCCGGCTGAACCTGATCCGGCATCTGATCGACAGCATACCCTATAAAAAGGTCGACATAGACCTGCCGAAGATCCCCAAGCCGCAGGCGCGGCCGAAAGGCGCTACCGAGGATCTGGGCGCAGGCGAGCCGATCCCAAGCCGTTACTGAGGAAGCCAGCACGCGCTAGAGCCTCCTCCGGCGCCCAGCGCGCGAAACGCCTTGGCGCAGCCCCAGGCGATTGAGCGGTCGTTGGCGATGCCGACGATCAGGCCTCTCTTGCCCGCGAGCAGCGCCGATTTCGCAAGCTCAATGGCCATCTGAAGCCGCTGCGCCTTCCGAGCCGCTTCTATTGGCCATCGCGACCTATTACGCTGCCGCACGAACTTGGTCGCTATAGGGCAAAGCAGACGGCCGAGTACAAGCGCTTCCTTGGTCGAGAAGTTCGCGGTCGATGCCGGCATCATCCTGATCAAGCTCTGGCTCGAGGTCGGGATGGAGGAGCAGGAACGCCGCTTCATGGCGCGTATCGAGGATCCGCTGCGGCAGTGGAAGCTGAGCCCGATGGACACCGAGTCGTTCGGGCGCTGGTATGATTATTCGCGCGCACGCGACATGATGTTCGAGGCGACCGACACCAGGCATGCGCCGTGGCGACTGATCCGCTCCGACGACAAGCGGCGCGCACGGCTCAACGTCATCTCGCACATCCTGCGGACGATCCCCTACAAGAAGGTCAAGCGGGACAAGGTCAAGCTGCCGCCGCGATCGCACAAGGGACGCTACAACGACCAGGCAAGCCTGCGCGGGCTGAAGTTCGTCGAGGAGCGATACTGAAACGCGATATCGAAAAGCCAAACGGGCTGCGGTGAGGCAGCCCGTCTGCGGTGAGCCCTGCTTCCCGGATCTATTTCAACCGTATCGTCACCCCGCCGACCGCAGCCGATACTTCGGCGCCGATCCTGGGTCCGCTGAGCTGAAGGATGACGCCATTGGCGTTCTGCAGCTGCACGGCACCTGCCCCCGCCGCAACAGCGCCGCCCGCTCCGCCCACGGCGTAGGAGCCTTCGATGGACGCGGGCCCTTTCAGATTGAGGGCCCGGCCGACGAACTTCGTCGTCGAGGCACCGACCGTGAAACCGACACTCATGCCGGAGACGGTGAAGGGATATTTCTTGCCCCTCAGAAGCAGCACGCCCTCCCCACCGCCGACGCCGACGATGAATCCGCCCTTGGTAAAGACGACCGCGACCTCGCCGGTCTCGGCACGCGAGGGCGTGCTGAAGCTGGCAATGGCTGCGAGCGAGGCGACCAGGACGGCGCCGATGGTGAACTTTCTCATGACGTTTCTTCCCCCTGCTCTGGATCTCGATGGCCGCCTCGCGGCACTGACCGGAATGCGGGCGCGCGCCGGCGCCAGGCTTGATCTGGATCAAGCAATCATCGGCCGCGCCCAATCAAATCCGCCGCTATGCGCCTCCTCCTCGCAACCATCCTGCTCCTCCTCGGCACGTTCGCGGCGCCCGCTCGCGCCGAGGACGAGGTCCGCATCCAGGAGGAGATCTGGGTGCTGCCGCTGCCACTGCCGATGTTTGCCTATCTGGTGCGCCCGGTCGGCGACGGCCCCTTTCCGCTGGTGATCATGAACCACGGCGTCTCGCTCAACCCCACTGACCGGAGCTTCTTTCCGCTGGTGGAATTCCGCGATGCCGCAAAATGGTTCGCCAGGCGCGGCTACCTCGTGGTCGCGCCGGTCGGCAGCGGCTATGGCGCAGCCGCCATCGACATTCCCGAGCGTGCACTCTATGGGCCGTTCTTCTCCAAGGTCGGCAAGTGCACCAATCCGAACTTCCATGATGCGGGCCTTGCGGTCGCGCAGGTCGATCTGTGGATCATCGACTACATGGCTGCCGAGAAGCGCATCATCCCGAAGGATGTCATCGTGGTCGGACAGTCCGCCGGCGGCTGGGCCTCCATCGCCCTGTCGAGCGTCAATCCACCGCAGGTGAAGGCCATCATCACCTTCGCTGCGGGCCGCGGCGGCCGGGTCGGCGGCAAGCCCAACAACAATTGCGCGCCCGACAGGCTGGTCGAGGCCACCGCGGATTTCGGTCGCACCTCGCGGGTGCCGATGCTGTGGATCTACATCGAGAACGACACGTTCTTCGGGCCTGATCTGTCGAAGCGCATGCATCAAGCCTTCACGGCCGCCGGCGGCCGCGCCGAATATCATCTGATGCCGCCGTTCGGGAACGACGGGCATTTTTTCATCGGCTCGCCGGATGCGATCCCGCTCTGGTCACCGCTGGTGGCGAAGTTTCTCGAGGCACAGAAGTAGAGCCTGCCCTGGAGGCGCCAACCATGTCTACCATCCGTGACCATCTCTGCGCCTTGCTCATTGCCGCCGTCGTCGGGGCCGCGACTTGTCCCGCCATCGCCGCGCCGAAAGCCGCACGGACCGATAAACCTGCCGAAGTGGCCACGCGCGGTCAGCGCGAAGCCAAGGACATCAGCTACGGTGATTGGCAGAAGCTCTGCTTCAAGGCCGGCGGTGCGCCGACGCTGTGCCGGACGACCATCACCGGGACATTCCCGACCGGCCAGATGGCCGTGCGCATCGATCTGATCGAGCGCGAAGGCGCGCCGACGGCCCGGCTGCAACTCTTCGTGCCGGTCGGCATGTACCTGCAGCAACCGGCCAAGCTGTCGGTTGATAGGGGCAGCGCCTTCAGTGTTCCCTATAGCTGGTGTCTGACCAACGCCTGCATCGCCGCCGACGTCGTGCCTCCCGGCATCATCAAGGAGATGGAGTCCGGGAAGACTCTGGCGCTCGAGGTCGTCGATGCGAACCTGTTGGCGCTGACGACATCGGTGCCGCTCGCGCAGTTCGCCTCCGTCCGCAAGGGCGCACCGACGAAGATGCTGGAGCAGTATGTCGACGAATGATCGGCATTTCCTCGCTATGGCGCAGCCGCACGCGTGACCGAATCGATCAATGATTGCGCCGTGAACGGCTTTGTCAGATAGGCGACGCAACCCGACGCAACCGCGGCAGTACGGTTCACCGCGCTGTCATTGCCGGTAATGTAGATCACTGGCGCCGTAACGCCCTCCTCTGCCAGCTTGCGGCGCAGCTCGACGCCGGACTTGCCGTCGAGATTGATGTCGAGGACGATGCAGATCGCCTTGTCGAAACCGCCGTGATCAAGCAGGGCCTCCGCGGAATCGAACAGCGTCACGTCGAATCCGTGCGCGCGCAGCAGCCTGTTCATGCTGACTCGCATGGATGGATCGTCGTCGACGATGAAAACTGATCCGCGCATCGGCAGGAAAGCGACCTTTCGGACTCGCCACGATGGTGATGCAGCAGCTGCAACCAGTACGCGTGCCGCAATTGCATGGCATCACCACGTCAACGCGCTTCATATTGTCCTTTGGGGCAGTGACACCGTGGGAACTGCATTCGAAACGACGGTGCAGTCTAGCGGCCGTTCGGATCCAGCATTCCAAGCCGCTCCGCGATCGACACGAGCTCGGCAAGCGAATGAACCTGCATCTTCTCCATCACCTGATGGCGATGCGCTTTCACGGTCCGCTCGGTCGTCCCGAGCTCGTAGGCGATTTGCTTGTTGATCCTGCCGCGTACGATGAGATCGAACACCTGCCGTTCGCGCTGCGTCAGCGTCGCAAGGTGCGCGCGAAAGGCTTCGAGCTTGCCGCGATGGCTCCGCGCGGCGTCTTGCCTCGCCAGTGCACGCGCGATCGCATCGAGCAACAGCTCCGACGAAACCGGTTTGGTCAGGAAGTCTTCCGCTCCCGCCTTGATGGCCTGCACGGTCGTCGGCGTGTCGGCGTGACCCGTCAGGAATATGATCGGCAACGTCGAGCCCGCGGCGATCAGGCGACTTTGCAGTTCAGGGCCGCTCAAGCCCGGTATCCGCACGTCGAGCAGGATGCATCCCGGCTGCTCGTCGTCCAGCGCTGCGTTGAGGAAGTCCTGTGCCGATGCGTAGGTTTTGACGTCATAACCCGCAAGCTTCAGCCGGCGCTCGATCGCCGTCCGGAACGATGCGTCGTCATCGACCACGTGGACAAGACCGGGCACCATTTACCTCGCATAAAATTCAATAAAGCAATCTTTAACCGAGGCCGCGTGGTTGCCAACGGTTCAAAAACCGAAACATATGCTTCGCAACAGAATACTTTCCGGTCTCCATCGAGGTCTTCTCAGTCCGCGCAGCGAACGCCCCTTGCTGTCCCTTGGGACATTGACCCTTGGGACAATGGATTGAAATACCGCCTTAGTCGTAAATCAACCTCGACGGGAGCGCGATTGCGCGGCGCATTTCCGCAGCAAGAGATTTTTGTCTCAAAGACCAATTCGGCGGCAAGCTGAGGAGCTGGCCCATGTTCGTTCGCATCACCACCGATTCCGCGCTGCGTCCCAACTCTCTTCGCGACCTCGGCATGACCAGCGATTCAAATGCGCTCGTCAGTTTAATCGAATTTTCCTACAAGAAAGGCGCCGAGATCTACGGCGAGAAAGAGCCCGCCGAATATGTCTACCAGGTCAAGTCTGGCGCGGTGCGGAGCTACAAGCTGTTGTCGGACGGCCGCAGGCAGATCGGCGCGTTTCACCTGACCGGCGACATTTTCGGGCTGGAGAACGGAAACGAGCACCGTTTCACGGCCGAGGCGATCGTCGACACCACGGTGCGCCTCGTGCGTCGGCAGAGCCTCGAGATCGTGGCCGAGAGCGATGCCATGGTTGCCAGAAACCTGCTGAGCATGACCACGAACAATCTCCAGCATGCGGAAGATCACATGCTGCTGCTCGGCCGCAAGACCTCGCTGGAGCGGGTCGCGGCTTTCCTGCTGGAAATGGACAAGAGGCTGACCGCTACGGGTGTCATCGCGCTGCCGATGTCGCGGCGCGACATCGCCGACTATCTCGGCCTGACGCTGGAAACCGTCTCTCGCGCCATTTCGCGGCTGCACGAGCTCGGCGTCCTCGGCTTCATCGGCAACACTCAGCGCCAGATCGTGCTCCTGGACCGAGACCAGCTCGCTTGTCTCGATCTTCAGCCCTGACCGACGCAGGGCTTTACCGAACCGCGCGCGAGCAGAGCAGCAGGAACGGCACGCTCAGCAATTCAAACATTGGTCCTGCCGGGGGGCCGTTCGGCCGATTCACGATTCTCGATCGTCCTGCGCAGGACCTCGAACAGGATGGCCGCCGACCAGCCGAACAGCAGGATGCCGTTCATGGCCGTCAACGGGCCGATCAGCCGCCATTCGGGCACCGGCGTGATGTCGCCATAGCCGAGCGTGGTGTAGTTCACGAAGACGAAATACGGCAGGTCGCTCCCGGCCGGCGCCGCCTGGACGAGCCAATACGTGCAGACCCAGACCAGGACCTCCAGGGTGTGCGCGACGCTCAGCGCTGCGGCGGTTGCGACCATCACCCCCATCAAGTGCAATCGCGGACCCTTGGTGATGAGCCCCAAGCCGGCCGCTCGCGCGATCGATACGGCACCGACGGTCGCCAGCGCGTGGATCCCGATATTGATCGCGCTGACCAGTGCGCTGACGAGGACTTGAAGCAGCATCAGGACCGACCTTCTTGCCTTTCGGGCCTATCTTGGTGCGACGGAAAACGTTCAAGAACGGCGCCAGGGATTGCCCTGCGATCGAAAACTCATCTTTGGGCGGCAGCGGACATCTCGGACTTGTCCTGCGCCTGCGCTGCGGAATGGTCGATCCGGATCCAGGCCGCCGCGAGTTCCCAGGCGACCGCCAGAATGATCGGGCCGATGAAGAGGCCGATGATGCCGTGCGCCAATGTGCCGCCGATGACCCCGATCAGGATGACGAGTGTCGGTGTGCTCAGACCGCGGCCCATGACCAATGGCTTGAGGATGTTGTCGAGCAGGCCGACGACGACGAGGAAGACCGTCAGAAGCAGCGCCGTTGTCACGTCCTTGTCCATCCAGATCCAGATCATCACGGGCACGAGGACGATCGTGGCCCCGATCTGCACGATCGACAGCAGCAGAACGAGGATGGCGAGCAAGCCGGCGCTCGGGATGCCCGCAAGCTTGAGGCCGATGCCGGCCAGCAGCGCCTGGATGATCGCAACGCCGATCACGCCTTGCGAAACCGCCCGGATCGTCGCACCCGCCAGCGCGAGAAAATGCTCGCTCTGCTCCGGCACGATGCGGAACAGGAAACCGCGGATCGCCTCAACGAGCTGCGGCCCATGCGGAAACAGGAACCCGGCGACGAGCACCGACAGCAGGAACTGCAGCGTGCCGACGCCGGCGCTGCCGGCGAACGACAGCATCACCCCGGCCAGCGGCTTCAGATACGGCGCCACCTCGCGCAGAACCGCGCGAACGTTGGTATAGGCCATTGTCCAGAGATCGAACAGCTGAGGGCCGATCAGCGGCCAGTCCTTGAGCCATTCCGGCGCCGCCTGGAGCACGAGATCGCCGGTACCGATCTGGCTCGCGAGGTCCTTGATGCCTTCGACCGCACTCAGCCCGAGCCATGCCGCCGGACCGATGACGATGCCGAGCGTCGTCAGGGTGAGGATCGTCGCGGCCGTTCGGGGCCGGCCGCCGAGGCGTTTGGCGAGCCAGCTGAAGGCGGGATAGAACGCGACCGCAAGCACCGCGCTCCAGGTCAGGATCGGCACGAAGGGGCGGATGATCAGAAACGTCCATGCGATCAAGAGCGCCAGCAATCCGAGACGGATCACGAGCTGGACAATCTGCTCCGCGGAGAGAAGCTTGCGAAGTGTGCTCAAGACGACGCTGTCCTTCCGGGAGTGCGGATACCCGATGGACGTAGCGGCCTCCTCCGCACGGCATTCTTGATCCAGATCAAGCGGCCGCGGGGATGAGTCCTTCGTCCCCGATCAGGACATCCCGCGCGGACGATGGAAGTCGCCGAGGCGAACACCTAGTATGTCTTTGTAATAACTTCGTATTTTATGGATCGCGTCCGGCGGACGCAATCCACGGGGTAAAGCCATTCGGCATCCGCCGGCGGGAACGGATTCCCGTGCCTCCGGATTGACCGGAATGGATAGAGTCTTTCTTGCCACGATGGTTTCGGCAGTGCTGCTGCTGATCGTGGCCGTCGATCTCCTGGTCAACGGCGTCGGCCTGCAGCCGCCGACGCAACTGGCCAACGTGCTGCCGGCGCCTGCACGCCTGGTCAGATAGGCGCGACGCAGCGCCTCGCGGCCGCATGACAAATTTGCATGGTCCGGCGGAACATTTCGGCCCTATCAGGACTTCTGCTCACCGCGTCAGCCACAACGGCCAGCGCGATCCGGACAGGCTCAGCTCCGCTGTGGTAGGGGGAGCTGAGCCACCGTCGGCTCGTGAAGTCTAGCCCCCGCTCCGATACACCTGGATGTCGAGATCCCGGATCTTCTTCCGCAGCGTGTTGCGGTTGAGTCCGAGCAGGTCGGCGGCACGGATCTGGTTGCCGCGGGTGGCGGCGAGCGCTGCCGTCAGCAGCGGCACCTCGATCTCCTTGAGGATGCGGTGATACAGGCCCGGCGGCGGCATGCCGTTCGGAAAGCCCTGGAAGTGCGAGGACAGATAGGCCTCCACCGCGCCGCCGAGATTGTCGACACCCTGCTGAACTGCGGCGCCCGGGCTGACCGAGGGCGGCGCCAGCTCGCCGTCGATGACCGAGGCCGTGATCACGTCCTGTGGATAGAGCGCGGCAAGGCGCCGGGCGAGATTCTCGAGCTCGCGGACGTTGCCGGGCCAGCGGTGCTGCTTCAGCCGCTCCAGCGCCAGCGTATCGAGCTTCTTCGGCGGCAAGCCGTCCTTCTCGGCCAGCGAGAAGAAATGCCGCACCAGATCCGGCAGGTCCTCGATACGCTCGCGCAGCGGCGGCAGCCGCAGCGGCACGACGTTGAGGCGGAAGAACAGATCTTCGCGGAACAGGCCCTGCTGGATCAGGACGCGCAGGTCCTTGTTGGAAGCCGCGACGATGCGCACGTCGGTCTTGATCGGCGTGCGGCCGCCGACGGTGGTATATTCGCCCTGCTGCAACACGCGCAGCAATCGGGTCTGCGCCTCCATCGGCATGTCGCCGATTTCGTCGAGGAACAGCGTGCCTCCCTCGGCCTGCTCGAAGCGGCCGGAGGCGCGGGTGTTGGCGCCGGTGAAGGCGCCGCGCTCATGGCCGAACAGCTCGGACTCGATGAGGTCGCGCGGGATCGCGGCCATGTTGACCGCGACGAACGGGCCGTTGCGGCGCTTGCCGTAATCGTGCAGCGCGCGCGCCACCAGCTCCTTGCCGGTGCCGGACTCGCCCGTGATCATCACGGTGAGGTCGGTCTGCATCAGGCGCGCCAGCACGCGATAGATTTCCTGCATTGCCGGCGAACGGCCGACCAGCGGGATTGCCTCCATCTCGGCGTCCTCGTCCGGCGTCGAGACCCGCTCCTTCGGCTCGGCCAGCGCGCGGCCGACGATGGCGATCAGCTCCTTCAGGTCGAAGGGTTTTGGCAGATATTCATACGCCCCGCGCTCGGAGGCGCGGATCGCCGTCATGAAGGTGTTTTGCGCGCTCATGACGATGACAGGCAGATTCGGCCGCATCTTCTTGATCCGCGGCAACAGGTCGAAGGCGTTTTCGTCCGGCATCACCACGTCGGTGATGACGAGATCGCCCTCCCCCTGGCTGACCCAGCGCCACAGCGTGGCGGCATTGCCGGTGAGCCTGACCTCGTAGCCGGCGCGGGAAAGTGCCTGATTGAGAACCGTGCGGATGGCGGTGTCGTCATCAGCAACGAGAATGCTACCTGCGGGCATCGTTAATCCTCATTTTGCCCCCTGTGACGCAGACGACGACTTCCCGGCAGAGCCGTCGCGACTGCTTTGATCGGCGTGTTTCACCGATGTGGAATACATCGGCATCAGCACGCGGAAGGTGGTCTTGCGCGGCTGAGATTCGCATTCGATGATGCCCCCGTGATCGCCGACGATCTTGGCGACCAGAGCAAGACCGAGGCCAGAACCGGTCTGCTTGGTGGTCACGAAGGGATCGAACAGGTTGGGCAGAAGATCATCAGGCACGCCTGGTCCATTGTCCCTCACGCAGAATTCGAGCGGCAGGGATACCCGGGATTTTTGACCGGGGACTGACAGGCGCACGCCGGGGCGGAACGCGGTGGTGAGCTGGATCTCGGCGTCGGGAACGTCGATCAGCGCTTCGGCGGCGTTCTTCACGAGGTTGAGGAACACCTGGATGAGCTGATCCTGGTTCGCCAGCACCGGGGGCAGCGAGGGATCGTAATCCTCGATGAAGCGGATGTTGCGGGCAAATCCCGACTGCGCCAGCCGCTTCACGTGATCGAGCACCGAATGGATGTTGACGGGGCCGCGCACCACGGGACGCTCGTCGCCGAACACCTCCATGCGGTCGACCAGCGTCACGATGCGGTCGGCCTCGTCGCAGATCAGCCGCGTCAGCATGCGGTCCTCGGATGAGGCCTGCTGCTCCAGGAGCTGCGCCGCGCCGCGAATACCCGAAAGCGGGTTCTTGATCTCGTGCGCCAGCATCGCTGCTAGCGCTATCACCGAGCGCGCAGCGCTGCGGTGGGTGAGCTGCCGGTCCATCTTGTCGGCGATGGTGCGCTCCTGGAGCATCACCACGATGTGGCCGGGCCGCTCGGTGAGCGGGGCCACGTGCAGATCGACCTGGCGGTCGCCGCCCATGCGCGGCGTGCCGAGATCGACCTTGTATTCATTGACCGGCGAGTTCGAGGAACGCACCTGGTCGATCAGCGCCAGCAAGGGGCTGCCGAACGGCACCAGTTCTTTCAGCGACTGCCGCTTCAGGAACTGCGTCGAGATCTCAAAAAAGGCTTCGGTTGCGATGTTGGCGCCGACGATCTTGCCGTCCGGCCCGATCAGGAGCACGGGATTGGGAAGCGCATCCAGGATCGCGTCGCTGTCGGACGGAAGCGGCCGACGATGTTCAGCGGCTGAGCTCATGCAGCAGCGCTCCATGCGAAGTCGTCGAAGGCATCTTGCAGTGAATTGTGAACGAGGCGCGGATCCTCGGAGGTGAGGATCTTCTGGCGCCAGGATTTCAGCTTCTCGGCCGGCGCGCGGCTTACGTCGGCAGCGACGTCGAGCGCCCATCCCAGATGCTTGCGCGCATGCTTGAGACCGACGCGCAGGCCATAGAGCGCGCAGACGCCTTCATAGAGCGTGCGGACATAATGGAGTTGCGTCTGAAGCGACGGCGCGGCTTCGGTCGCCCCGCCCATGAGGCGGCGGCCGATCTGGCCCGGCAGCCAGGGCTGGCCCTGCGCGCCGCGGCCGATCATCACGGCATCGGCGCCGGAGGCCTCGAGCGCGGCAAGCGCTTTTTCGTATGACGTGATGTCGCCATTGACGATGAGCGGAAGCGAGATCGCCTCGCGCACGGCGCGGATCGCGTCCCAATCGGCCTCGCCCTTGTAGAACTGGCAGCGGGTGCGGCCGTGAACGGTCACGAGCTTGATGCCGGCGGCTTCCGCGCGCCGCGCCAGTTCCGGCGCATTGCGGCTGCGGTCGTCCCAGCCGAGCCGCATCTTCAGCGTCACCGGCACCTTCACCGCCGCGATCGTCGCATCGATCAGGCTGACGGCATGGTCGAGATCGCGCATCAGGGCCGAGCCGGACTGGCCGCCCGTGACATGGCGGGCCGGACAGCCCATGTTGATATCGATGATGTCGGCGCCCTCGGCTTCCGCGATCCGGGCGCCTTCGGCCATCCAGTGCGCCTCACAGCCGGCAAGCTGGACCACGTGCGGGCCGATTCCGGTGGCTTCGCAACGCAACTGCGACATCCGGTGGCCGTTGGCCAGCTCATCGCTCGCGGTCATCTCGGACACGACCAGACCGGCCCCGAGCTCGGCGACCAACCGCCGAACGGGCGAGTCAGTCACCCCCGACATCGGCGCCAGGAAGACCGGGGTGGCGACTTCAATATCGCCTATTTTCAACGGCTTAGAGCCGGATACTGCCGGGCCGGTCACAGGGGTCTCGTCAACTCAGCAGCGCCTCATCGCGCTGGCCATGACCTATCTTGCGCACAATTCTTGTGCAGTCAAGCGTCATGCCTACAGTTTAGACAATTCTGCAGATCTTTCAAGTGCAGTGCAGCAAAATGCTGTTTCCCACAATGCGGGGAAACCCCCTTTTTTTGCGGGCCTGCCGTGCTAGAGGCATGCCGGCAATCACCCCCTGCTCTTTCATCAGCAACTGAGTATTTGAGTCCTATGGCGAAATCACAACGCACCGCTGTCGTCCTCGTGGCGGCCGGACGCGGCCTGCGCGCCGGCGCCGGCGGGCCGAAGCAATATCGCGAGATCGGCGGCGTGCCTGTGATCTATCGCGCCATGGAAGCCTTCAGCCGCCATGCTGACGTGTTTGCGGTGCAGCCGGTGGTCAACCCCGACGACAGCGCCATCTTCACGGCAGCGGTCGCAGGATTGAAGCACGAGGCGCCGACCAATGGCGGCGCCACCCGGCAGGCCTCGGTGCTCGCCGGTCTCGAAGCGCTGGCCAAGCACAAGCCGGACATCGTCCTGATCCACGACGCCGCGCGTCCGTTCGTGTCCGAAGGCGTGATCTCGCGCGCGATCGAGGCGGCGAGCCGCACCGGTGCTGCGATCCCCACCGTTGCCGTCACCGACACCATCAAGGTCACCGGCGAGAGCGGCAATGTCGAGGACACGCCGGACCGGTCGCGCCTGCGGATCGCGCAGACACCGCAATCCTTTCGTTTCGATGTCATCCTCGAGGCGCATCGTCGCGCCGCGAAGGACGGACGCTCGGATTTCACCGACGATGCCGCGATCGCCGAATGGGCGGGATTGACGGTTGCAACCTTTGAAGGCGATGTTGCCAATATGAAGCTCACCACCCCCGAGGATTTCGTGCGCGAGGAAGCGCGCCTAGCCAGCCAACTCGGCGACATCAGGACCGGCACCGGCTACGACGTGCATGCCTTCGGCGAAGGCGATCATGTCATGATCTGCGGCGTGCGCGTGCCGCACAGCAAGGGTTTTCTGGCGCATTCCGACGGCGATGTCGGCCTGCATGCGCTGGTCGATGCCATCCTCGGCGCGCTCGCCGACGGCGACATCGGCTCACACTTCCCGCCGAGCGACGCCAAGTGGAAAGGCGCCTCCTCCGACCAGTTCCTGAAATACGCCATCGAGCGCGTCACCCAGCGCGGCGGCCGCGTCGCCAATCTCGAGGTGACGCTGATCTGCGAGCGGCCGAAGATCGGCCCCCTGCGCGACACCATGCGTGCGCGCATCGCCGAGATCGCCGGCGTCGACATCTCCCGCGTCGCGGTGAAGGCGACCACCAGCGAGCGGCTCGGCTTCACCGGCCGTGAGGAAGGCATTGCGGCCACCGCGAGCGCCACCATCCGTCTTCCCTGGAGCGTGTAAGGCCATGGGCGGCAGCGACGCACGCGCCCTCTCCCGCTCGCTGCTGGATCTGTGCCGGATGCGCAAGCTGACGATCGCGACGGCGGAGTCCTGCACCGGCGGCCTCGTTGCCGGCGCGCTGACCGATATCCCCGGCTCCTCCGACGTAATTGATCGCGGCTTCGTTACCTATTCCAATGATGCCAAGCGCGCGATGCTAGGCGTTGAAGCCAGCACGCTGACGAATTTCGGCGCCGTCAGCAAGGAGACCGCAACCGCGATGGCGATCGGCGCGCTGGAGCGTGCCGATGTCGATCTCGCCGTCGCCATCACCGGCATCGCCGGCCCCGGCGGCGCCACGCCCGGCAAGCCGGTCGGCCTCGTGCACTTCGCCGCCGCCGCGCGCGACGGCCGCATCATCCACCGCGAGCATCGTTTTGGCGCGATCGGCCGCAGCGCGGTGCGCGCCCGCTCGGTGGTCGAGGCCCTGCGCATGCTGATGGACCTCGCCCGCGGCCCGCAAGTCGCAGCCAAAGCGCAGCGCACCGCCGCAAGCCGCCTGCGCCCGCGCGTGACCCGCTCGCCGCGCCGGCATGCGGTGAAGCGCCGGCCGCCACGCTCACCGCGCGGGTGAGTCCGTAGCCCGGATGGAGCGCAGCGTAATCCGGGATTTGTATCCGCGGGCGCAGGGGTCCCGGATTACGCTGCGCTCCATCCGGGCTACGAGTCTGGGCACGGCGAAGCATCTCACGCCGCTGCAAGCAGCGCGCGCCTGTCATTGCGCCGTTCGCTCGATCCGATAGATGACGGGAAGCTTTTGCTCGATCGCCTTCGCGAGCACCGTTCCCGTGGTCCGTCCGAGCTCTTTCGCGATCGTCGTGATCGGCTTGGTGCCTGCGAGCTTCCTGAGCCGGTTGAGATCGTCCTCGCTCCACGATTGCTTCCAGCGCGCCATGTCTCCAGTCCCGCTCCACAGGCCCCCGCGCCCGACTCAGAGTTTAGTTGAGAGCCCCATGAAATGCAGCCCCTGCCGGTGTACCGCTCGTGGCAAGGGGTGTTCCGTCTCGGCTCCAGGTTTTGGCACAAACTGCACTTGTCACCTTCGATCGCAGAAAGTCTGAATCCTTGATTGTGCGCCGCTTGTGGTTGTCCGCGCATCCCACAAGCGCTTGTGCTGTCCGTCGGCCAAAACACCCAGCCGGCGGGTCAATTGCCGCGCGCAAAAATATTCCACTTTACCGAAATTCGGCTTTGACGTATTCCTGCGCCACCTCATCCCGGTCAGAGGGGCGTATCGCGATCGTCACGACACGCGGGGTGAGCGGCGGTGGACGCTAGTCACATCGGCGCGAGAAGGCATCGCAGGGCGGGCAACCGTGAGCGAAGGCCATCGCGCACACGACCGGTGTGATTTGCGTACGGCAAAACCGTGTCGTCCTGGCGCCCGGGGTCTGTGCGCCAAGTCTTGCGGTGATGCGCGTATTGCCCGACCGGGCGCGTGCATCAGTCATCTGCGAGGCGACGGGGGCAATAGTGCATCGCTCCCCGGGGAGAGCTCGGCATAAGCCGTCAAACCACTGCGCAGGGAAGGCCGCGTGTTGGGCTTCACCTGTATGCCGCTGTGCAAATTCTTGTCGCCACCTTTCGCACAGTGGACCGTGGGTGCCCGGCCGGCACCCGGTCTTCCCTGCGCCCTCTGACAAGAGCGCGCGATACGACGAAGCAGAGCTCGGACGAAAGGCGTCGCGAGATCGCAGCGACATGTCTGCTTTTCAAAAAAGCACGCAATTCTTGTCGAAGACGATCGGGATCATAGATGTGCAGGCGCGACCAAACGTCATCACCCGTGCCCGATCTTGCGCAGGAAAATATTGGCGCAATAATGCCGCTCTACTTTGTAATCCGGAATCAACCGGACCAGTCTTGTGGAGGGCGACGAAAGTGTTCGCTCGCGCCGCGGCTTCGGCCGTCGTCATCGTCACTTTGGCCGCGTTTGATGGTGCGGCCGCACAACCGGCCAACCAGCCGCCGGATACGATGGCTGCGCGGGTGGAAGCCTGCACGCCCTGTCACGGCAACAAGGGCGAAGGCACCAGCGACGTCTATTTTCCGCGGCTCGCCGGCAAGCCCGCCGGCTATCTCTACAACCAGCTTCTCGCCTTCCGCAGCGGCCGCCGCAAATACCCGCCGATGAATTATCTGCTGGAGTTTCTGCCCGACCCGTACCTCGAGGCGATGGCGGAATATTTTGCCGGCGAGCATCCGCCGCTGCCGCAGCCGGCGCCGAGCGAGGTCAGCAAGGAAGTTTTGGCGCAGGGCGAGTTACTCGCCACCAGCGGCGATGCCGGCCGCAACATTCCTGCCTGCGTGAGTTGCCATGGTCCGGGACTGACGGGCATGCAGCCCGGCATCCCCGGCCTGCTTGGCCTCCGCGCCGCTTACGTCAGCGCCCAGCTCGGCGCCTGGCGCTACGGCACACGCACGGCGAAATCGCCCGACTGCATGCAGCTCGTCGCCGGCCACCTGACCGAGGCCGACGTCACCGCCGTTGCCGCCTGGCTTGCGACGCGTCCCGCGCCCACCAACCCGGCTCCCGTGCCGAAAGGCACCTACGCGCTGCCTTTCGGCTGCGGCAGCCAGCCCAACTGACGAGGCGGATGATGGGCTCGAAACCATGGATCACGCTCCTCGCCCTCGCCGCGTTCACGACTGTCGCGCAGGCGCAGGACAAGACCAGCGACATCATCGCGCGCGGCGAATATCTCGCCCGCGCCGGCGACTGCACCGCCTGCCACACTGCGCCGGAGGGGCGTCTGTTCGCCGGCGGCCGCGCCATGCCGACCCCGTTCGGCACGCTCTACACCTCCAACATCACGCCCGATCCGGAGACCGGGATTGGAAAGTGGAGCGCCGACGATTTCTACAAGACCATGCACAGCGGCCGCTTTCCGGATGGCGGGCTGATCTATCCGGCGATGCCGTTTGCGTCCTACACCAAGGTGACGCGCACCGACAGCGACGCGATCTTCGCATATTTGCGCTCCATCCCGCCGGTGAACCAGAAGAACCGGCCGCACGATCTGCGCTTCCCCTATGACAACCGCCAGCTCATCCTCGGCTGGCGCACGCTGTTCTTCCGCGAGGGCGAGTTCAAGCCCGACCCGACCAAGTCGGCGGAATGGAATCGCGGCGCTTATCTGGTCGAAGGCCTCGGCCATTGCAGCATGTGCCATTCGCCGATCAACGCGCTCGGCGGCACCTCGCAATCGGACGCCTTCAAGGGCGGCCTGATCCCGATGCAGAACTGGTACGCGCCGTCCCTCACCTCCAACCGCGAGGCGGGACTCGGCGACTGGAGCATCAAGGACATCACCGACCTGCTCCAGACCGGCGTTTCGGCGCGCGGCGTGGTCTACGGTCCGATGGCCGAGGTCGTGCACAACAGCCTGCAATATCTCAGCGACGAGGATACGCGCGCGATGGCGGTGTACCTCAAGAGCATCGCAGAGCCCTCGCCTCCGCCGCCGCCGAGCTCGGCGCTGCCGACCACCGAGAGCAGTCTGCTGATCAGCCTCGGCAAGACCGTCTATGACAAGAGCTGCGCGAGCTGCCACGGCATTCAGGGCGAAGGCAAGCCGCCGCACTGGCCGCCGCTCGCCAACAACCAGTCGATCGAGATGGAGTCGGCGGTCAACCCGATCCGCATGGTGCTCAATGGCGGTTATCCCCCCGGCACCAAGGGCAACCCGATGCCTTATGGCATGCCGCCCTTCGCGGGCCTGCTCTCCGACAACGAGGTCGCCGCCGTCGTCTCCTACATCCGCACCGCCTGGGGCAATCGCGGCACGCCGGTCTCGGCGCGCGAGGCCAATGAGCTGCGCTCCGCACCGCTGAACTGAGAGACGCCAGAGATCCGTCATGATCAATTCCGATCCGCCGACCAGCCCTGCCGCCGCCGACCAGGCCGTCGAGGAGGTCGTGGCGCAAGGCCCCTCGGGCGCGCTTCTGCTCGCCGGCATCGCCACCGCCTGCGTGGTCGCGATGTGGCTCGCCTTCTACCTGTTCGTCTTCCTGCCGCGCGGGCCGCTGCAATGAGCACTGAGGAAACCCATGGAAACGGCAGCGCCAGCGCCGAGGTCGCGGCCCGCGTCGAGCGGCGCTGGGCGACCATCGCGGTGATCATCATCGTGATGATGGCGCTGCTCGCGGCATTCGCCGGCATCCACCGCGCGACCATGCCGCAGCCACGCGTCGAGATCACCGATCCCTCGCGGATTCACCTGTCCGGCGAGTTCGTCGAGAGCAATCTCGGCAGCGTGCTGGAGGCCAACGGCAATGTCACCGTGCGCGCGATCGGCCAGCAATATTCCTTCACGCCGGCCTGCATCGTGGTCCCCGTCGACACGCCGATTACGCTGCGCGCCACCAGCGCCGACGTCGTCCACGGCATCCTGATCCAGGGCACCAATATCAACACCATGCTGGTGCCGGGCTACATCTCCGAGCAGCTGATGCGTTTTGCGAGGACCGGCGACTATCTGATGCCCTGCCAGGAGTTTTGTTCCTTCGGCCATGAGGGCATGTGGGGCAAGGTCAAGGTGATCGACAAGACCGAATTCGCGGGTCGCGCGAAGGGCGGCGGGAGGCTGAGCTGTGTTGGTCAATAGGAAGCTCATCCTCGCCCATTTCTGGCTCGCCTTTGCGGTGTTCGGCATCGCGCTCACGCTGGGCGCCTGGCAGATGTTCATCCGCAGTCCGATCGGCACATGGCTGTCCAACCCCGAGCTCTATTACCGCTCACTGACCGCGCACGGCACGGTGATGGGCTACGTCTTCCCGACGCTGGTGGCGATGGGTTTTGGCTATGCCATCAGCGAGTCCGCACTGGAGCAGCGTCTGGTCGGCGTGCGCTGGGCCTGGACCGGGTTCTGGCTGATCGTCATCGGCAGCATCATGGCGGTGATTCCGGTCGCGTTGGGGCGCGCCTCGGTGCTCTACACCTTCTATCCGCCGCTGATCGGCAACGTCTTCTACTATCTCGGCGTCGTGCTGGTCGTGGTCGGCTCCTGGATCTGGGTCGCGCTGATGTCGGTCAACCTGAGCGTCTGGCGCAAGGCCCATCCCGGCGCGCCTGTGCCGCTCGCCATGTATGCCAATGTCGCGGGCTCTTACCTGTGGGCGTGGACCGCGGTCGGCGCCGCGCTCGAACTGCTGCTCCAGATCATTCCCGTCGCGGCGGGACTGAAGGCCACCATCGATGCCGGCCTCGCCCGCGTGTTCTTCTCCTGGACGCTGCACGCCATCGTCTATTTCTGGCTGATGCCGACCTACATCGCCTATTACACCATCGTGCCGCGGGCGATCGGCGGCCGGGTCTATTCCGACAGCATGGCGCGGATCTCTTTCATCCTGTTCCTGGTGGTGGCGATGCCGATCGGCATGCACCACACCTTCGCCGATCCAATGGTCGGCGCCGGCTTCAAGTTCATCCATTCGGCCTTCACGGCGCTGGTCGCGCTGCCGACGCTGCTGACGGTGTTCACGATCTGCGCCTCTGTCGAGATCGCGGCGCGCCTGCGCGGCGGCCGCGGCCTGTTCGGCTGGATCAGGGCCCTGCCCTGGGACAATCCGATGATGCTGGCGCTCGCCTTCTCCTTCGTCATGCTCGGCTTCGGCGGCGCCGGCGGCCTCATCAACATGAGCTATCAGCTCGATGCGTCCATCCACAACACGCAGTGGATCACCGGCCATTTCCACCTGATCTTCGGCGGCGCCATCGTGATCATGTATTTTGCGATCGCCTATGATCTGTGGCCGCATCTGACCGGACGCGAGCTGATCGATCTCCGCCTGATCCGCACCCAGCTCTGGCTGTGGTTCGTCGGCATGATCGTCACCACGTTCCCGTGGCACTGGGTCGGCATCCTGGGTATGCCGCGCCGCATGGCCTATTTCGACTTCGGCGATCCCGCGATCGCGCCTCAGGCGCTCTCGGTCACCTTCTCCGCGATCGGCGGCTTCATCCTGCTGACCTCAGGCATCCTGTTCCTGGTCATCCTCGCCCGCGGCATGCGCGCACCTGGGGCCGACGCCGGCCCCTATCGCTTTGCGCTGGCGGTGCACCAGCCGGCGACCGTGCCCCTCGCCCTCAACACGCATGCACTGTGGGTGGCGCTGATGATCGCGCTCACCCTCACCAATTACGGCTACCCGATCCTGACCCTGGCGATGACCGAGGGTACCTCGGTGCCGGCCGTCTATGTGGGAGCGCAGTGATGAGTGCGCGCGACCTCTTCACCTTCAGCAATCCGCATTTCACACGAGGCGTCGGCATCACCGCTGCGATTCTGATCGTGACGGCGGTTGTGGGCTTCATTGTGCTGCCCTTCGCCCAGCCGTGGGTCCAGTTCGCCAATGTTTGGGACGCTATCTGCAGCGCTGCCGGCGTGCCGCAGCGCGCGGCGAATGTCACAGCACCTGAACAGGCAAAGCGCCTGTCCGAGGTCGTGCTCACGTCGAACACGCTGTCACGCCCGAGCCAGGAGGCGATCGGCCGCGGCGCCACGCTGGCGCAGCGCTGCGCGATCTGCCACGGCCCGACCGGCATCAGCCGCGCGGACTCACCGAACCTCGCCGGCCAGTATGCGGCGGTGATCTACAAGGAGCTGCACGATTTCCGCTCGGGCGCGCGCACCAATGCCGTGATGTCGCCGTTCGCCGTCAATCTGACCGATCAGGAGATCGCCGATCTCTCGCTCTACTACGCCTACCTGCCGCGGCTGCCCGCCTATCATCCGACGCCGCAGCTGCCAAAACCCAACATCGTCATCTACGGTGCGCCGATGCGCGGGATCGCGCCCTGTGGCTCCTGTCACGGCAGCCTCGACAACAAGACCGGCAGCCCATGGCTCGAAGGCCAGTCGGAGACCTATATGAAGGCGCAGCTCCTGGCCTTCGCCTCAGGCGACCGCCGCAACGACATCAGCCAGCAGATGCGCAACATCGCCCGCGCGATGACGCCGCAGGAGATCGACCAGGCCGCGGCGTATTACGCCTCACAGCCGCCTGACATCGTGAAGGCCGTGGATTGATTGCTTGGCACGCCTACCTCCCCATCGTCATTGCGAGCGCAGCGAAGCAATCCAGAATCCCTCCGCGGAAAGACTCTGGATTGCTTCGTCGCAAGAGTTCCTCGCAATGACGGTGGAGAGAGCTTGCCCGATCTACGTCGACGCCAGCTTCGGCCGTCCGTAGATCGCGTCCGCGCGCTTCTCGAACGCGGTCGAGAACCGCGCGAAGGCGGCGTCGAACATCGAGCCCATCAGCATCGCCAGCATGCGGCTCTTGAATTCGTAGGCGAGGAAGAAACCGACGTCGCAGACGCCCTCACCCTTGGGCTCGAACGTCCAACGGTTTTCCAGATTCCTGAACGGACCTTGCAGATATTCGACCAGGATCTTCAGATTGGCGCGGTCGAGCGTCACGCGGCTGGTGAAGGACTCCCTCACCAGCTTGAACGACACCGTCATGTCCGCGATCAGCACCTCGGTGCCGTCGGGCTTCGCCATGCGCTGCCGGACCTTGAGCGCGCTGCACAGCGGCACGAATTCCGGGTAGCGCTCGACATCGGCGACCAGATCAAACATCTCGGACGCGCTGTGGTTGACGCGGTGCTTGCTCGAAACTCGATGCATGGTACGTCAGCGGGCGTGAGCTGCCCGCGCAGCCTTCAGTCTCGCGAAATCCTCGCCTGCATGATGCGACGAGCGGGTGAGCGGGCTCGCCGACACCATCAGGAATCCCTTGGTGTAGGCGATCTTTTCATAGGACGAGAACTCGTCCGGCGGCACGTAGCGCATCACTGCGTGATGCTTGCGGGTCGGCTGGAGATATTGGCCGACGGTCAGGAAGTCGACGTCGGCCGAGCGCAGATCGTCCATCACCTGCTGCACCTCATGGCGCTCCTCGCCGAGGCCGACCATGATTCCGGACTTGGTGAAGATGGTGGGATCGAGCTCCTTGACCCGCTGCAACAGCCGGATCGAATGGAAATAGCGCGCGCCCGGCCGCACCGTGAGATAGCGCGACGGCACGGTCTCGAGATTGTGGTTGAACACGTCGGGCCTCGCCGCGACGACGACCTCCAGCGCGCCTTCCTTGCGCAGGAAGTCCGGCGTCAGGATCTCGATCGTAGTCGAGGGGCATGCCGCGCGGATCGCGCGGATGGTCTGGGCAAAGTGCTCGGCGCCGCCATCGGCGAGATCGTCGCGGTCGACCGAGGTGATGACGACGTGGGCGAGGCCGAGCTTGGCCACGGCCTCGGCAACATTTTGCGGCTCGGCCGCATCCAGCGCGTTGGGCAGGCCGGTCTTGACGTTGCAGAAGGCGCAGGCCCGGGTGCAGGTGTCACCCATGATCATGAAGGTCGCGTGCTTCTTGTCCCAGCACTCGCCGATATTCGGGCAGCCCGCCTCCTCGCACACCGTGTGCAGGCCGTTGGCGCGCACGATGTTGCGGGTGTCGGCATAGCCGCGGGTATTGGGCGCCCGCACGCGGATCCAGTCCGGCTTCGGCGGCGAAGCGGAATCAGGGCGATTCACCTTTTCGGGGTGGCGCGGGCGCAGCGGGTTCGAGATGGTATCGACAATAACGACCATGGGGTATCCGGTCTGTTCAGGTCCTACCTAGTCGGTCTGGCCCGGCATCGCAACCCGGCTCGCACCACTTCAGGGAACATGGCAGATATGGGCAATATCCTGCTCTGTTCTCAGGCGATTCTCACCTCGAATGGCTCCAGTCTCGAAACCTTCCACACCACGGCTTGGCAAGGCCCTGAAGCGTGCCTTTTTCGCGCGCAACGTGCGCGAGGTCGCACACGACCTGATCGGCGCGACCATGCTGGTCGACGGCGTCGGCGGGATCATCGTCGAGGTCGAGGCCTATCATCATACCGAGCCGGCGGCGCACTCCTACAATGGTCGAACGCCGCGGAACCAGGTGATGTTCGGCCCGCCCGGCTATGCCTATGTCTACCGTTCCTACGGCATCCACTGGTGCGTGAACTTCGTCTGCGAGGAGGAAGGCTCGGCCAGTGCCGTCCTGATCCGCGCACTGGAGCCGACGCATGGCCTCGCTGCGATGCGGCGCCGCCGCCATGTCCAGGACCTGCACGCGCTGTGCTCAGGCCCGGGCAAGCTGACCGAGGCGCTCGGTATCACCATCACGCACAACACGCTGCCGCTGGATCGGCCGCCGATTGCGTTGCATGCGCGGACGGAGGACGTCGAGGTCGCAACGGGCATCCGGATCGGCATCACCAAGGCCGTCGAGCTGCCCTGGCGCTATGGCGTCAGGGGCTCGAAATTTTTGAGCAAGCCGTTTCCGAAGTGAAGGTCATTCCAGGGCGGCTCGAAGAGCCGAACCCGGAATCTCGAGATTCCGGGTCTGGTCCTTCGGACCATCCCGGAATGACGGGCGTCCTACGACGCCTGCTTCAGCCGCTCCAGCGCCTCCAGCAGCTTGGCCTTGCGGGCCAGCGCCGCCTCGCGCTTTTCGCGCTCCTCCTCGACGACCTCCTCGGCCGCGTTGGCGACGAACTTCTCGTTGGCCAGCTTGGATTCGGCGCGCTTGATGTCGGCGTCGGCCTTGCCGATTTCCTTGTCGAGGCGCGTGCGCTCGGCGGCGACATCGATCACGCCCTTCAGCGGCAGCGCGGCCACTTCGCCGCGCACCAGCAGTTGAACGGCGCCGTCAGGCGCACGGTCGACGAAGGCGATGTCGGACAGCCGCGCCATGCGCTTGATGACGTCGATCCAGCGCGGCGCGCGCTCCCTGGTCTCGGCCGAGGCGCCCGCGAGCACCAGCGCCGTCAGCGTTGCCGGCGGGATGTTCATTTCGGCGCGCACGGAGCGGATTTGCGTGACGAGGTCGATCACCCAGCCGATCTCGGCTTCCGCCTTGGGATCGGTGAAGTCGGCATGGTCGAAGATCGGCATGACCAGAGCCGGCGAGATCAGCGGATCGGTCGGCCCGGCGGCTGCGGCGAGCATCGCGAGCTGTTCCGGCGAAGGCTCAGACGGCTTCAGCGGCCACGGCGCCAGCGCGAGCAGGCCGTCGCGCTTGGACGTCACCTCCCACAGCTCTTCGGTGATGAAGGGCATGAAGGGATGCAGCAGCTTCAGGATCTCGTCGCGCGCCCAGGCCACCATGGCGCGGGTTTCGTCCTTGGCGGGGCTATCGGGGCCAAGCAGCACGGGCTTGGCGAGCTCGACATACCAGTCGCAATAGACGTTCCAGACGAAGCGATAGATCGCGCCGGCGGCATCGTTGAAGCGATAGGCCTCGATCGCCTCGGTCACCTCGCGCGTGGTGTGCGCGGTCTCATGCGCGATCCAGCGGCTCAGCGTCTCTTTCGCCTTCGCCGGCTCGAAACCCTCGGGCACGGCACACTGGTTCATCTCCGCGAAGCGGCAGGCGTTCCAGAGCTTGGTCGCGAAATTGCGGTAGCCTTCGACGCGGCTGGTGGCGAGCTTGATGTCACGGCCCTGCGCGGCCATCGCTGCCAGCGTGAAGCGCAGCGCGTCCGCGCCATATTCGTCGATCAGGTTGAGGGGATCGATGACGTTGCCCTTCGACTTCGACATCTTGGCACCCTTCTCGTCGCGGACGAGGGCGTGGATGTAGATCGTCGAGAACGGGATCTCCTTCATGAAGTGCATGCCCATCATCATCATGCGGGCAACCCAGAAGAAGATGATGTCGAAGCCGGTGACCAGCGCGTTGGTTGGATAGTAGCGCTGCACCTCGGGCGTATCGTCGGGCCAGCCGAGCGTCGAGAACGGCCACAGCGCCGAGGAGAACCAGGTGTCGAGCACGTCCTCGTCGCGGGTGATGAAGCCCTCGCGCTTGTTGCGGTCGAGCGCCATCTCGCGCCCCTGCTCGACCGTGATGACCTCCTGCTCGACGTAATAGCCGAGCGCGTGGCTGATGGCCTCCTCCTCGGTCTCGGCGACGAACACCTTGCCATCAGGGCCGTACCAGGCCGGGATCTGATGGCCCCACCAGAGCTGGCGCGAGATGCACCAGGGCTGGATGTTCTCCATCCACTCGAAATAGGTCTTTTCCCAGTTTTTCGGCACGAACGAGGTTTCGCCCGAGCGCACCGCCGCGATCGCGGGTTTTGCGAGTGTCTTCGCGTCGACGTACCACTGGTCGGTCAGGTAGGGCTCGATCACGCTGCCAGAGCGGTCGCCATGCGGCACCATGTGGGTGTGCGGCTCGATCCGCTCGACGAAGCCGAAGGCTTCCAGCCGCTCGACGATGCGCTTGCGCGCCGCGAAGCGATCGACCTTGTTGAACTCCTCGGCGAATTGCGCGGCGCCTTCGGGCAGGTCACGCAGATAATCCTCGTTGTCGAGGAGATCGAGGCAGCCTTCCCTGTCGAGCACGCTGATGCGGCGCAGGCCGTGGCGATTGCCGACCTCGAAGTCGTTGAAGTCGTGCGCCGGCGTCACCTTGACCGCGCCCGAGCCCTTCTCGGGATCGGAATACTCGTCGGCGACGATCTTGATCTTGCGGCCGACCAGCGGCAGGACGACGTTCTTGCCGATCAGCTTCTGATAGCGCTCGTCCTCCGGATGCACGGCAACGCCGGTGTCGCCGAGCATGGTCTCCGGCCGCGTGGTCGCGACGACGATGAAGGTCGAGGGATCCTCGGGGCTGAAGGTCTTGCCCTCGATCGGATAGCGCAGATACCAGAGGTGGCCCTTGACCTCGGTCTGCTGCACTTCGAGATCGGAGATCGCGGTGAGCAGCTTGGTGTCCCAGTTCACCAGCCGCTTGTCCTTGTAGATCAGGCCGTCGCGGTGCAGCTCGACGAACACCTTGACGACGGCCTTCGACAGGCCCTCGTCCATGGTGAAGCGCTCGCGCGACCAGTCGCAGGACGCGCCGAGGCGCTTGAGCTGGTTGATGATGGTGTCGCCGCTCTCGGCCTTCCACTGCCAGACCCGCTCCAGGAACTTCTCGCGGCCCATCTCGCGGCGGCCGGGTTGCTGGCGCTCCATCAGCTGCCGCTCGACCACCATCTGGGTGGCGATGCCGGCATGGTCGGTGCCGGGCTGCCACAGCACGTCGCGGCCGCGCATGCGCTCGAACCGGCACAGGATGTCCTGGAGCGTGTTGTTGAGGGCGTGGCCCATGTGCAGCGAGCCCGTCACGTTCGGCGGCGGGATCACGATGGTAAAGGGCACCGCGTCGCGGCGGTCGGGGCGGCCGGCCTTGAAGGCACGGCTGTCCTCCCACACGACGGACATGCGGGTTTCGATATCGGCGGGCTGGTAATTTTTCTCGATCATGGGGCTGCTAGAAAGCCGCGCGCGGGGGCCAAGTCAACGAAAAGGTCAGCGGAAAGCGAGGCGGCAACAGCACTTTCCGGCCCGGTCCGAGGCCGGATATGACACCCAAGCCGGGCTTTATGAGGGCCCTTCGGCCGCTCTCAGCGGCCGCCGCGCGAGACCCGCTCGATTTCGGCCTTCACGATGCGTTCAACAAGGCCCGGCAGATTGTCGTCGAGCCAGGACTTCAGCATCGGACGCAGCATCTCCTTGACCAGATCCTCCAGCGTCCGCGCATTGCTGCTGAGGACCGTATGGGCCAGGGAGTTGAAGGCGGATTCGACCGCGGAGACCGTCGATTGCGCCAGGATCGGCTGTTGCAGCGGCAGCGGCGGTGCATCGAAGTCCACCGGCGCGTAGGACGGCGGAGGCGCCGGACGCGGCGGCGGCGATTCGGCGAATTCGAGATCGTCGCGCGGCTCGACCTTGCGGAAGCTTGGTGGCGGCGGAGGCGGTGTCGGCGCCGGGTCCATCGCCATCTCGTCGGTCAATTCGAGCACGTCGGGTTCAGGCTCGGGCTCCGGCTCCGGAGCACGGACCTCGGGCGCGGGCGTCGCCGCATCGAGACCCGCCAGCAGCGCGTCGATATCGTCCTGGTTGTTAGGTCCGGCATCCGCGGCGGGCGGGGGCGGCGGCGGCGGTGCCGGAGCCGGCTTCGCAGCCGGAGGTGGCGCGGGCTTCTCGGCGGCAGGTTTGGGCGGTGCGACCTTGGATGGCGGAATCTCGTTCATCGGCTTGGGCGGCGGCGCGGCGGGCGCTGCAGCCTTCTCGGGCTTGGCGGCCTCTGCCGGCGGCGGCTTGGCCTCATCGTCGGCAATGATGCGCCGGATCGAGGCCAGAATCTCCTCCATGGAGGGTTCTGTGACCTTTGCAGGCTGCGTCATCTCCGACTCCACATCATCAACGCCCTCGCATGCGTTGTTTTACACCAAGCACGACAGGATTGGCCGGTTCCGCAGCGAGCGCCCCGACATTTTCGTCGCGGCAGCCCGACTTGTCCCCAGATCACGGCTCAACGTGCGGCGGCGCGCCCCTGCCCTCGGCACTCGAGCTTTACGCATACGACATCAGTTGCGGAGCGAATCGACCCGCATCTTCTTGGCAAGGCTATGTCAGGGATTTTGATGATTGCAAGCAAAGCACCGGTCGGCCGCAATTGTTCGCGAGGCCGACCGGATGACTACGGGGATCAGCGCCCGTCAGGCGTACGCACGCCGCCCCAGCTGTCGCGGACCTGATGGTAGTGAACGCTGGGATCGTAGACCGTGGTCGCAAGGCCGAGCACCTGCGGCGACAAGCGGCCGACTGCGGCGAGGACGTTGTAGGATGCCACCACGCGGTCGTGCTGCGCGGTCACCAATGCGACGCGCGCATTGACCAGCGCCTGCTGCGCGTTGAGCACGTCGAGCGTGGTGCGCTGACCTGCCTTGGCTTCCTCGCGCACACCGTTGAGTGCGATCTCGGACGCCGTCACCTGCGCCTGTGCGGACTGCACCTGCGCCTTGCCGGCCTGCAACGTCCCCCAGAACTGCACCACGTTCGCACGAGTCTGGTCGCGCGTGGTTTCGAGGTTGAGACGCTGCTGCGCCAGGTTTTCCTTGGACTGCCGGATCAGCGAATATTCGCTACCACCCTGATAAATCGGCACCGAGACCTGCGCGATCGCGGATGCGTTGAACGAGCGCAACTGAATCAAGGACTGTTCGTTGGACTGCGTGGCTGCTGCCTGGATCGTAACCGTCGGCAGCAACGCACCTTCGGCGACTTTGACCTGCAAGAAATTGACGTCGATGCCATACATTGCGGCCGTGACGTTGGGATGCTCGATCAGGCCGAGCTCGATGGCCGAAGCGAGTGTTGACGGCAGGAACCGGTCGACCGGCGAGCCCGGTGCGAGATTCGTCGGCTCGTTGCCGATGATGCGGCGGAAGTTCGCCCGCGTCGTGGTGAGATTCGCCTCCGCGGTGAGCGCCTGCGTCTTGCCGGCCGCCAGTTGCGCTTCCGATTGCGCAACGTCGGTGCGCGTCACTTCGCCGACGTTGAAACGATCACGGGTCTGCTTCAGCGTCTGCTCGAGCACGCGCACGTTGCTGCGCTGGACTTCCAGCGTGGCGGCATCGCGCAGATAATCCATGTAGGTCGTGGCGGCCTGGAGCAGCAGGCTTTGATCGAGGCTGCGCAGCGCTTCGCGGGCACCGGACACCTGACTCTCCGCCGCCCGCGTTCTGTTGGCGGTCTGGTTGCCATTGTAGAGCGTCTGCGTAGCGGTAATTGCAGCGCTGCGAGGCATGGTGGTTCCGTGGATGGACGAACTCCCCACGCCACTCTGCAAATCCGTATACTGATAACCGCCGCTCGCCGTCAGCGAGACCCTGGGGCGATAGCCGGATAGGGCTTGCGGCACGTTTTCGTCAGTCGAGCGCACCTGGGCGCGCTGTGCGTTGAGCTGCGGATTGTTCTGATAGGCGCGCACCAAGGCGGCCTCAATCGTGTCCGCCAAGGCAGGCGTCGGCCCGGCCAGCGCCAGCAGCAGGACCGAAACCGCAGCTCCGGTGAAGAGCTTCACCCCATGCATCCCAAAATTTCCGTTTCATTTTAACGCCCGGCTCGTGCCCGCGAGCCGGGTTACCGTCTATCGAGTGGAGTCGTTGCCCCGCCGCAACATAGGACGCGGATTGGCGCGACGGAACTACCTCAAGGTAGTTCTCGGTGGAAACTCTTCACGTGCAGCATCCCGGCCACACTTCTGATTCAGAACGGGATTTTAACGGGATTTGGGCCGTCAGAAGACGAAGGCGGCGGCCCGTTCCAGCCCGGGAAGGACCGGAGCTGTGGCGTCGAACAGCGCCCGATGGCCGAATTCCCCGTGGGTCCGGGTCACGATCGTCGCCCGCGGCGGCCTTGATTCGGCCGATACGCCCACCAGACGGCCGCCCTCCTTGAGCTGCCCGAACAGCCCTTCCGGCGTCACCTCGGCGGCGCCATTGAGGATGATCACGTCATAGGGGGCGGCGGACGGTTCGCCCTCGGTGCAGGGAGCAGCCTTGCAGGTGACGTTGGCGAGGCCGAGGGCAGCAAAGGCCTCCTTGGCCTTCGCGGCCAGGGCAGAATCGCACTCCGTCGCGGTGACCTGACGCGCCAGCTTGGCCGCCAGCGCGGCGAGATAGCCCGTGGCGCAGCCGACGACCAGGACATTGTCGCCCTCGCCGATCTCAGCGGCCTGGAGCAGCTTGCCGGTCAACTGCGGCTTGATCAGGAACCGCTTGGCAGCGCCCTCGCTCACATCGAGATCGAGGTCGAGATAGGCCAGGGCCTGGCGGCTCGCCGGCACGAACGCCTCGCGCGGAACGGTGAGCATGGCATCGAGAATTCGGCGATCGGTGACGTCATTGGTGCGCACCTGGCCATCGACCATTTTGAGGCGCGCGGTCGAAAAACCGGACATTTGCGGACCCTGAAATGCGGACGATGCCGCGGACGGAAGTTAGCGGCATCTTTGGAACATGCCCGGCGAAAACGCAACATGGCCGTTGGGCCTTGGCTGGCCACGGCCGCCGCAACTCACCGCATCAGGGAACAGGACGAACTATTCGATCGTCACCGCGAGGCGACCGATCAGGGCGGCGACCTCATCCAGCCGCGCCGAATCGGGCGTCTCGACCGCACGCTTAAGGCGGGCGATGCATTCGTCGTCGCTGAGCTCGGGAACGTCGGCCGGCAGAATCGAGGGAGCCAGTTGGGCGCGGTCGATCTGGATGTCGGGCATGTGAATCAGCTCCGTAAGAGTCCGGCTCTGGCAAGCTCGATTTGAATTAAGTCGTTTTGGTGCCGCCCCGGCGGCTGCGATGGCGCTGCCGGACACATCTGCTTGAACGCGATTCTGCGTGGATCGGAGCACCGCCGGGTCCGCGAGAGACGACTCGAGCGACATCGCGCGCCGCATCAGCGAACGCCGGTAAGTTCATGAATTGACAGCGGAATTTGGCTCCCCGGGCTGGATTCGAACCAGCGACCATCCGATTAACAGTCGGATGCTCTACCGCTGAGCTACCGAGGAAAAGGGCGAACTGTCGTCCGCGCGCGGGTGCGTATAACAAAGCCGGTTGCGCTTGCAAAGGACGAATTCGTCATCTTCCGCAACGCATCTGAGGAAGGGCCTGGGCCGGCCCCTCCAGTTTTTTTGGTTTGACGCGTTTTCTTTACGCGAACCGGTATCCACTTCGCTCGAAAACGCTCTCTGTCGGGCGAAAACTATTCGGCGACGAACGACGTGGTCTTGGTGCCGGAGTCGTAGCGCAGCCGGAGCGCGGTGAACTTGCAGAGGTTGACGTTCTTCCAGAGCACGGCCTCGTCATAGTTCTGCCAGTCGACGCGGATGTTCCAGACACACCCCTCGTCATCCTCGTCGAATTCGACATAGGTGCTCGCCTGGTTCTGCAAAACCTTGTCGAGTTCGTTCTCCCATTCGTCGAGGCCATCGTCCGGCGCATTGAAGCCGAGGAATTTGATGGCATAGCCGGTCTCGTTGACGACGGTGACGTTGCGGGCGTCGGCAGCAAACGACGCCGTGGCGGCGATCGAAAGACCGATCGCGACCAGTCCGGACAGAAAATACTTCATGTGAAAATCTCCCGATCGAAACAGGCTGTAAGCGCCTGACGTCGATCGGCGCCGGCGCCGCGGCAACAAATGGCGTTGCCTCAAAGAGCCGTCCGGAGTGCGATCGACGGATTCAACACGCGATCGATCCGCACTCCGGGACGTTGCGCGACGCGAGACGCGCAAGGCCTGTTCTTATCGTTTCGAATTCTCAGCAGCAATGAACCGGCATTCATAGATCGGCGCTGTTTGTTTTCTCCGGCGCGGGCGCCGGCACTGCGGCGCCGTTGCTCTTGCCCGTCACGGCGCCGACCAGCGCCTTCACGGGATCATCCCCCGGCGCAAAGCCGCTCTGGCGCAGGATCTCGTCGATCATCGGACGCAGCGCGTGCACCTTGAGCAGCTCGCCGGCAAGGCCCTCGCCGAAGCCGACGTTGCCGCTACCTGCGCCATTGCCGCCGAACGCACCGCCGGTGTGCAGGATACGGACGTCCTTGAGGTTGGCGATCGGCTTGACCATCTCGGCCAATGCCGAGGGCATGGTCTCGATCCGCTTCTTGGCGATCTCGAAATCGATGACGTTGCTGCCGAGCTTGTTCTGCGCCTCGTTCTTCATGGTGATGACGGCAGCTTCCGCCTCGCCGATGTTCCGGACACCGACCGCCTTGATCTTGTTGGACTCGGCTTCCGCCGTTGCCAGCGTCTTGACGGCCTCGGCGCGGTCGAGCGAGGCCTTCTTCTCGGCTTCGGCCGCGACGATCAATTCGGTCGACTTGCGCTCGGCCTCGGTCCGTGCGGCCAGCACCTGGGTGAGACGGGCGCGATCGGCGACCTCGACCGCGCGTGCGGTCACGACCTTTTCCTCCGCCGAGACGGCCAGCGCTTCGGCCGTCTTGGCCTCTGCAACGGCTTCCGAGGTCTGCTTGCTCTTGGCCGCGATCTGGATTTCGTTCTCCTGCGTCGCGATCTGGATTTCGCGCTGGGCGTCGGTCTTGCGCTTGTTGATTGCGAGATCCGACTCGATCACAGCGGTTTCCTTGACCTGCTTGGCGCCCGCCTCCTTTTCGGCAACGGCCCGGTCGGTGTCGATGCGGGCGTTTTCCTCCGTCAGGCGGGCGGTCTGGGTCGCGGTTGCGACCTCGGCGCGGGTGCTGGCGGTCTTGTTGGCGATGTCGCGCTCCTGCGAGAGCTCGGCTTCCTTCTTGGTCCGCTCGATCCCGAGGGTCTGCTGCCGAGCCTCGAGGTCCTTCTGCGCGATCGCCACCTCGTTGTCGCGCACGATGGCGTTGCGGTCGCGCCGGCGGGTCTCGGTGACGGTCTTGAGCTGGGTGAGACCTTCGGCGTCGAAGAAATTCTCGGGGTTGAAAAACTTGACGTCGGTCTGGTCCAGCTTGGTCAGCGACACCGATTCAAGCTCGAGCCCGTTCGATTTGACGTCGGACTCAACTGTCGACTGCACGTGCTTGACGAAGTCCGAGCGCTTCTCCTGAAGCTCCAGGATGCTCATGGTCGCGGCAACCGAACGGAGGCCGTCGACGAATTTCGCCTCGACCTGGTTGCGCAGCGCCTCGGCGTCGTTGGTCAGCGCGCCCAGCGTCTGGCTTGCCAGCGCGATGCTTTCCTCGTCCGGGCGGACGCGCACGTAGAACTCGGCGACGATGTCGACGCGCAGGCGGTCCTTGGTGATCAGGGATTCCCGCTCCTTGCGCTCGACGGTCAGCCGGAGCGTCTTCAGATTGACGCTGGCATAGGAGTGGAAGATCGGCAGGATCATGGCGCCGCCGTCGAGCACGACCTTCTTGCCGCCGAGGCCGGTGCGCACGAAGGCCTCGTCACGCGTGGCGCGCTTGTAGAGAATGGTGAAGACGATCCCCAGGACGACGATCAGCGCGACGCCGATCATGGCCGGGACTGCGATGTCGAACATGACTTGCTCCAATGAATTGACTTACTAGCTGCTTAGAGGTGGCTTGGACGGTTTGAGTTCATCCTCGGCCTTCACCGCCACGAAGCGGGTGCCATCGCGATCGACCAGCAGGACCAGGGTTCCCTGCGGCAGGGGCGACGACGAAGGTGCCGCGACCGCCAGGACAAAGTGGCGGTTGCCGTGGACGTCGGCGACGCTGACCCGGCCGGGCGGCCCCTGGTCGAGCGGACCGACGACGACCTCACCGACGCGGCCGACGAGATCGCCGAGGCCGACGACATAGCTCTCGTCCTTGGGAATGATCCGCGCGATGGCGCCGCTGGCGGTGCGCACCAGCGGAACCGAGACGACAATCGCCCCGACCGAGGCGACCGTCGCCGGCAAGGGCCCGGCCACCATCCGGGCGATGTCCTGGATCAGGAAGCCGGTGATGGAGAAGGCGCCGAGCGCCAGCAACAGGAAGATCAACAGCGGCACGCCGCCGACATTGATCCAGGAAATGGCGTTGAGCACGCCATTGTCACTAGGATGGCTGAAATCGATGCTGGTGCCGAGCATCTCGCTGAGGGAAGCCCCGACCAGCATCGTGATCACCTCGAGCGAGCCGACGATGACGATCATGGCCGCCGCGATCGCGAACGGCCTGACCTCCGGCGACATGACGTGTTCGAGCAATGCGCTCATGACACTGCACTCAAGTGCGCGACTTCAACCGCGCCAGCCTCGCCGCAATTTCCTTGTCGCGATGAAGCGCGCTGAGCTCGTCGATGTCGCTGGAATACGGGATGCCCTGCGGCACGCCGGTCGCCCGTGCCACCGCCCTGCCCGCCCGCATGGCCTTGGCTGCTGCGGAAGCCCCGCCCGACTTCCGGGGCGACGTCGAGGCCTGATGGCTCGCATGCGCCTCACTCTTTTCGAGATCGGCGCGGCGCTGCTCGGCATCCTGGAGCGCCGACAGCACGGCGCGCAGCGAGGTCACGCATTGCTCGATCTTCTCGTTGTTCTCGTCGATGGCTCGCGAGAGCACCTCGAACTGCGCCTCCAGATCCATCTGCCGTGCGATGCCGGCACGGGCGAGATCGTCGCGGCCATCGGCGATCGCGCCTTCGATCTTGGCGGTAAGATCGGTCATCGCGCGTTCGATCTCGCTGCGGCGCGCGTTGAGGCGGTATTCCTCGGCCCGTCCGGCCGCGAGCGCGTCGCGCGCCTCGCTTTCGGCACGTTCGATCTCGCGGATGGCCTGGCCGACCACCTTCAGCTTGTTCTTGCCTTCCGCCTGCTCGATCGCGTCGTAGGCGATCCCGGCGATCAGACGCCCGACCCGGGACAGGAAGTTGTCGGGGGCGGCAGCGATGGTATCCATGGCGTTCTCCTCCTCTGGCAGGCTGTTCGGCGTGACGCCGTAGTGAACTTCGAAACCGTCGTCGGTGCGGATGAGGTGCGCCGGCACGCTCTGGCCCCAACCCTCGGCATAGCCGGCGTAGTCGAAGGGCACGCTGAAGCGCCCTTGCACGGTCGCAATCGAAATGGTGGCAGGGCCCTTGATCTTGGCGAGCTTGTCGTCGAGCGGCAGGCGGCGGCCTTGCGCTGCGCGATACTCGTTGCGGTCGCGCAGGCCCAGCGTCACCAGCCGCGACGGCAGTGCGGTATGTTTCCGGATCGGCTCATAGGCGTGAGCGTGGAGCAGGACGACATTGGAACCCACATTATGGGTCCGGGCCACCTCGTCGAGGATCTCCATCATGCGGTCATAGGCCTGGAATGTTGCCTCGATGGCGGCCTTGGCGGCCGGGTCCGGGGCAAGCCTGTAACGCAGTGCGGACGGCGCGTTTCGGGGTGACTGGCTCATGAAAAGCACTAAAGCACCATTTTGGTGCTTTAGGAAGAGGAGGCTCGATCACGTTCCACTGATCCCTTTGCACTCTGTAGGTTAGTCGCTGCCGGCAGGGCCCGCGTTCAAGGACGGCAATCACCCCTAGAGCATGATGTTTTTATACGGAAACATAGCCTGAGTTTTTGAAGTAGTTGGTGCACTCCTCTTCTGAGAAGAGATCGAGGAGTTCACCGACTTTTCGCCAGGTTGTCTCGACGTCACGCGCTTCCGCAGCTCGCATGAGGTGTTTGAGTTTGGCGAAGACCTGCTCGATCGGGTTGAGGTCAGGGCTATATGGCGGCAAGAA
>NZ_JAFCLP010000019.1 GCF_018129405.1 Bradyrhizobium iriomotense | reverse complement strand
GCCTTCGCTCACGGTTGCCCGCCCTGCGATGCCTTCTCGCGCCGATGTGACTAGCGTCCACCGCCGCTCACCCCGCGCGTCGTGACGATCGCGATACGCCCCTCTGACCGGGATGAGGTGGCGCACGAATACGCCAAAGCCGAATTTCGGTAAAGTGGAATATTTTTGAAGTTGCGGATGGACCTGCAGGTTGTGTGTTTTGCCCGGCGGGCAACGCAAGGGCTTGTAGCCCGGATGAGCGAAGCGACATCCGGGATTCGTGCGAGCAGCGGTCCCGGATATCGCTTCGCTCATCCGGGCTACGAAAGCTGGCCTCACGGCCGCCGGCACACCAGGTCGATCTCGATCAGCGCGTCATAGGCAAGGCCGGTGACGCCGACGCAGGTCCGGGCCGGCAGGCGATCCGATGCGAAGAAGCTGCGATAGGTCTCGTTCATCGCGGCGTAGTCTTCCTTGAAGCGCGTGAGATAGATGCGCGCCATCACGACGTGCTCGAGGCCGAGATCGAGGCCCGCCAGAACGACCTTCAGGTTCTCCATCACCGCGCGGGTCTGCGCGACGATGCCCTCGGGCAGCACGCCCGGCGTCTGCGGCGTATCCGGCATCTGGCCGGTGACGAATACAAAGCCGTCGGTCTCCACGGCATGGCTGAAGGGCGCGACCGGCTTCGGCCCGCCGCTGATCATGTGGAATTTCACTCGATGTGTCCTCGTTAAGTCGCGCTCTGGAACAGGCGCTTGCTGAGAATGGCGTGCACGCCCCAATTGCCGTCGACGACTTGCGTGACGCCGAAATCGACGGCAGCCGACATCAGTGCGATCGCCTCGTCCTCACTGAGCCCCTTGGTGTTCATCAGGAAGCGCCGCATCTTGCGGAACGCATCCTTCATGGCGAGGTCGAGCGACGATTTGGCGTAGACCTCGCTCTGCCCTTGCGCGCCGAACTCGGCGAGGTAATTGGGATGGCTGAAGCCGGTCAGCACCCAGTCAGTGGCGGTTTCGATCAGGGGATATGAGAGATCAGCGAAGGGACGGCCGGAAAGATCGGCCTTCTTGTGCAGGATCACCTCGAAGGTGCCGGTCATCGAGCACTCGATCGCGGTGCCGCTGAGCTCGCCGTCGCCTTGGGCTGCGTGGGGATCGCCGACCGACAGCAGCGCGCCGGGCACGGAGACCGGAAGATAGACGGTCGCCCCCTTCCCCAGCCGCCAATTGTCGAGATTGCCGCCGAAATAGGACGGCGGCACGGAATCGACGAAATCGACCTCACGCGGCGCCACCGCGATCACGCCGAAATGCGGCCGCAAGGGAATGCGGATGCCGTCGAGCACGGCGTGCCGGCGCTTGATCGTACCGGGTGCGACGGGAACGCCGGGATAGTCGTAGGTGGCGTGCACCACGCCAAAGGGATCGGTCTGCGGTTCCCAGCGATAAGAATAGAGCGCGCGGGCATGGGGCGCGTCCACATCGTCAAAGATCTCGTAAATGGTCACGGCCTCGCGCGGCTTGGGACCGCCGAGAAACTCGTTGTAGTGATAGCCCCACCAGGCCGCCACAGAGGAGCCGAACACGCGCCCGGCATGGTTCGGGCTCCGGCTCGCCCGCGGCACGATGTCGAGGATGCGCACCTCCAGGACATCGCCGGGCTGGGCGTCCTTCACCGCGACGGGGCCGGTGCAGATGTGCACGCCAAACCCCTCGCCGGCACCGCGGCCGAACACGCTGGCATCCATGGGTCCTGCGCCGCGGCGGTCGACGTTCTTCTTGTTCCGCGTCCAGCCGAACACGCTTTCGGCGGCGGCATCACCGGCGATCATCATGTCAGGGGCATCGGAGGCGTGCTGGGTCAGCGTCTCGATGGTGATGGTGTCGCCCGATGCGATCTCGATCTGCGGCGGCAGCGAGCGGCTGAAATAGCCCCAATGGACGCGGCTGGCCTCGACCGGGAGATGATGATGCCGGCGCTCCGTGGTCGTGCGCTCCCCGGCGCCGGCACAGGCGACGTTGCTGCGTGTCTCGACGCTCTGATGTGCACGCAGCTGTGCCAGCGCCTCCTGTGGCCAGCCGCGCTGGCCGGCGACGCCATGCTGCGAGGTCGCCCGCTCCGCCTCCTGCTGGCGAAACTCGCGCGGCGGCAGGCCGAAGCGATGGCGGAAGGCGCGGCTGAAATGTGCGGAGTCGCCGAAGCCATAGGCGTAGGCGATCTCCGAGATCGAGCGATGCGCCTCGGTCGGGTTGGAGAGATCCGCCCAGGCGCGCTGGAGACGACGCTCGCGAACGTAATGGGTAAAATTGTCGCCGACCGTTTCGAACAGCTTTTGCAAGTAACGTTCGGAAATGCCCTCGGCTTGCGCGACACGCGCCGGCACAAGGTCGGGATCGTCGAGCCGGCGTTCGATGGTCTGGCAGATCCGATGCAGCAGCGCGGCCTGCGTTGCGCTCGACCCGGCGTCGGACGTCGACGCCGCCAGTTGATGCGCGAGCGTCAGCAGCAGATCGACCAGCGACTGCGCCAGCGAATTCCATTCGGTATCGCTCAAACTATCGAGCGTGCGCGCGGTCGCGTCCAGCAGGCGCGAGAACACGTCGGCAAAGCCACCGGGCGGAACGACACGGGGCTCGCCGAGCCGCGGCTTGCCCGACAGGCGTCCGTGCAGCGCCTCCGACGTCACCGACAGCACGATGGCGCGCATGTCGCGCTGGAACACGATGCTCCAGTCGCCGCTGCGCGGCAGCAGCACGAGATGGCCGACGGGAACGATGCGGTGGCCGCCGGCGCTTCTGAGCACCATGCCGTCCTCGACCGGCATCAGCGCGATCGGGAGGTCTTCGTTGGCTTGCGAGAGCGGTGCGACGCTCTGCGCGCCCGCGGCCATGCGCGTCAGCGCAACACCTGCGGCCTGGCGATGCGAGGCGGTTGCGTGCCCGTCAAAGAAGGAATGACCGCCTGCCGGTTGCAAGCCGACCGCCGCCAGCACGTCCCGCCAGGCTTCGGGGCGGTCGTCTTGCGCGTAGGACTCGCTCGTGAACGGCCGGAAGCTCATCGGATCGACCCAGATTGCAGTCGATCGAAGCAACCTCTGTGCCAGACGAACGCGGTCATCCGTCGCAGCGACGGGCCGCAAATGGGGTTCATTGGTCAAGTGTTCATCCAGGAATTGGACTGTTCTTCAAAGTGTTAGAGTATGGCGGCCCCCCTTCGTCATTCCGGGGCGCGCGCAAGCGCGAACCCGGAATCCATTGCGCGCAGAAGACGGTAGTGAAATGGATTCCGGGTTCGACGCGTTGCGTCGCCCCGGAATGACGAAGTGGAGAGATTCAGTCGCACCGGAAGATGTTCTTGCGGATCGTGCCGTGGACACCCCAATTGGCATCGACCACCTGGGTGACGCCGAAATCGGCGCCGACCGACATCAACGAGATTGCCTCGTCCTCGCTGAGGCCGTGCACGGTCATCAGGAACCGGCGGAGTTTTCTGAACGCATCGCGCATCGCACGGTCGAGGCTGGAGTGATTGGCAATCTCGGTTTGCGCATCAAGGCCGAGCGCTGCGAGATAGTTCGGATAGGTGAAGCCGTAGAACGACCAGGCGTGGTCGGTCTCCAGCATGGGATGATCGAGGCCTTCCAGATGGGTGCCGGCAAGGTCGGCCTTCTTGTGCAGGATGAATTCGAAATCGCCGGTCAGGGAGGTCTCGATCGCGGTGCCGCCGAGCTCGCTGTCGCCCTGCGCGGCATGGGGATCGCCGACCGAGAAATAGGCGCCGGGCACGGCAACGGGATAGAACATCCGCGCGCCCTTGCCGATGCGCCAGTCGTCGATATTGCCGCCGGTGTAGCTCGGCGGGATCGAGCTGACGAAGTCGGCTTCGGACGGTGCAAGGCCCATGGTGCCGAAGTGCAATCGTGCGGGTACCTTCACGCTGGAGAGGATGTTCTCGCGTTTCCTGATGGTGGCGTGATCGACGCGGACGCCGGGATAGTCGATGGTCGGATGCACGATGCCGTCAGGATCGGTCTGCGGCGTCCAGACATAGTTGTAGACCGCCTTCGCATAGGGCTCGCCCGAGGTGTCGAGCTCGAAGATGGTGACCACTTCGCGCGGCTTCGGCTCCTCGATCAGATCGTGATAGTGAAAGCCCCAGTTGGCGGCGACATTGGAGCCGAAGCAGCGGCCGGCATGGCAGGCGCTGCAGCTCGGCCGCGGCCTGATGTCGAGGATGCGCACTTCGAGAACATCGCCGGGCTCGGCGCCTTCGATTGCGACCGGCCCGGTGAGCAGATGCACGCCGATCCCCTCGCCTGCGCCGCGGATGAACGGGCCTTCGACCGGGCCTGAGCCGCGGCGCGCCACCGCCTTGTGCTCGCGCGTCCACTGAAACACGCTCTCGGCGCCGGGATCGCCCTGGATCATGCGCTCGTAGTCGTCGTTGGCATGATGGGTCAGCGTCTCGATGGTGGCGCGATCCCCGGAACGCAGCGTCAGGGCCGGCGTGACTTTCTTGGAGAAATAGCCCCAGTGGACGGTTTTCGGCGAAACCGGCAGCGTGACATGCTTCATGAGGTGGCCTCTTCGGGAGTCTTGAACCTTGTGGATGCGCCGCTCATCGCACCGCCTCCGGAGTCTTGTCGGCTTCCATCACGCTGAGGAAGCGCGCCGTCAGCGCATTGCGCGGGTTGGAGAGCACCTCGTGCGCCGGCCCCTCCTCGATGATCGCGCCACCGCTCAGGAACGCGACGCGGTCGGCGACCTCGTCGGCGAACCGGATCTGGTGCGTCGAGATGATCATGGTGAGGCCGTCGTCGATGGCGAGACGCCGGATCACCTCCAGCACCTCGTTGACGAGCTCGGGGTCGAGCGCCGAGGTCGGCTCATCCAGCAGCAGCACGCTCGGATTGGGCGCAAGCGCCCGGGCAATGGCGACCCGTTGCTGCTGGCCGCCGGAAAGATGCCGCGGCAGCGCATCGGCGCGATGCGACAGCCCGACGCGGTCGAGCAGCTCGCTGGCGCGGCGGTCGGCGTCGATGCGGGTCATGCCGTGGACCCAGCGCAAGGGCCCGGCGATGTTCTCCTTGGCCGAGAGATGGGCGAACAAATTGAACTGCTGGAACACCATGCCGACGCCGACGCTGGCCCGCTCGTTGGCGATGGCGCGCGGCGACAGCGGCTTGCCGTCCTCGGAAAAGCCGAGGCGCCGGCCGCCGACGCGCACGGTGCCGGCGTCCCAGTTTTCGAGATGGTTGATGCAGCGGAGCAGCGTGCTCTTGCCCGAGCCGCTCGGTCCGAGCAACGCCACCACCTCGCCCACACGGACCGTGAGGTCGAGACCGTCGAGGACTTTCTGCGGTCCGTAGCTCTTGGTGAGATCCTTGACCTCGACCGCGGTGTTGTTGCGCGCGATCGTCGCGGTGCGGCGGGCGCGTTCCTCCCGGGTCAGGGCCAGCGGCGGCGTATCCGTGAGCTCTGCTTGCGCGGGCTCGGGATCGATGGCGGTCGCATCGGCAGGTTCGAGCTTGGTGACGAGATCGACACGGCGCCAGGGCAGATAGTCGGCGAGCTTGCGCTCGCGGCCCTTTGTACGATCGAGATCGAGCAGCCGTTCGACGAACAGCTGAATGCCGCTGATGGTCGCGGTCAGCACGAGATAGAGCAGGCCCGAAGCGAAGAAGATCGAGAAGAAGTCGAATGTGGAGGACGCCAGCTGGGTCGAGCGCAGCGTCAGCTCCTGGACCGCGACGACGGAGGCGAGCGAGGAATTCTTCAGCGCACTCACCGCCTCGTTGCCGAAGGCCGGGATCATGGTGCGGATCGCCTGCGGCGCAATCACCCGCCACATCAGGATCCGGGGCGTCATGCCGAGCGCCTGTCCAGCCGTCACCTGCCCGCGGTCGACGCCGAGCACGCCGGCGCGCAGCATCTCCGCAATGAACGGCGCCTCGTTGCAGGCGAGCGCGAGGCCGGCGGCCAGCACCGCCGGCAGCTTGATGCCGATATGCGGCAGCGCGTCGTAGGCGAACACCATTTGCAGGATCAGCGGCGTGCCGCGGAAGATCACGGTGTAGGCCCTGGCGATCGCCGCCAGTGGCCAGAAGCGCGAGAGCTGCATGCCGGCGAGGATCAGTCCGAGGATCAATCCGCCGCCGAGCCCGAGGGCAGTCACCTCGAGGGTGAGCTCGATGCCCTCGAGCAGATACGGCATGCTCAGGTAATGGAGGAACAGCGACATCAGTCAGCCGTCAGAATGTCCGGCTCCTTGAAGTTGTTCACATCGAGCCCGTGTTTCTTCAGAAGCTCCATGTGCGTGCCGGCCTTCTGCACCTCGATCAGCGCGGCGAGCACGGCGTCACGGAATTTCGGCTTGTCTTTGGGAACGGCGATGCCGACCGAATACGGGATCGTCACCGCGATCGCCTTCTCCAGCTTGTCCGGATAGGCCTTCACCGCACTGTCGACCGTGTTGACGTCGTTGACATAGGTGTCGGCGCGGCCGGCGAGGATCGCCTGGATGCAGTTGGCGTTGTTGTCGTAGAGCTGGATGGTCGGCTCCGCCTTGCCGGCCTTCTTGCATTCCGGGATCAGCGCCTGGATCAGGGGCACCTCGACATAGCCGGTGTTCTCGGCGGCAGCCGCGCCGCACATCGACATGTTGATGCCGTTGATGCCCTTCGGATTGCCCTTGGCGACCAGCACGCCGTCGAACACCTTCGAGTAGGTGATGAAGTCGGCGGCCTTGGCGCGCTCCTTGGTGGCGTAGATGTCGGAGATCACGATGTCGGCCTGGCCGGCGGCGAGCGTGGTCAGGAGCGCTGCGAACACCACGGGCTTGTAGGTCAGCTTGAAGCCGAGGCATTCGCCGATGGCCTCGCCGAGATCGATGTCGAAGCCGATATATTTGCTGGGATCCTTGGGATCGATGGTCTCATAGCCCGGCGTGTGCGGGTTGATGGCATTGACGAGCGTCTTGCCCTTCCAGTCCGGATATTTCTGCTGGAGCGCGGCGCAGGCGGCGGGCGCTGCGGCCTGCGCGCTCAGCGGTGCGGCGGCGACGAGGCCGAAAGCGATGGCCGCGCCGAGCGCGGCCTTGCGCCACGGCAATGCGCGCGACATCCCCCGCGCCTGGGGCAATACCCGTGTCTCCATCTCGAACTCCCTCGAATTGCCATGGCATCGGCCATGTTCCAGATCTCGGGGAGCGAGCCTAGGTGGGATGCGAACCGGAAAGCTTGTCCGCGGGCGTACAAAAAATTGGATGGAGGCGGCCCGCGATTTGGGCAAGCGGCTGCACAAAAACTGTTCGCAAGTCGCGAGCCGATGCAGATACGGGATTCCGAATTCGGGGGAACCAAACAATCCCGGATGACGCAGCGATCAGTATGATCCAGCAATCATCTGATGAGGCTATTTGACAGAGATATGACGATTACCGAGGGAGATGCGGCGCGGGATCGACGCATTTGCGGTCGGTATCCACAGCACTCCACAGACTGTCCGCAGCATATCCACAGGCTGACTATGCCGGATTCGCGAGACCGCGCTAGCCACTTGCTGCGCACAAACTCACAGGGCTGGCATGTCAGCCGCCGGCCTGATCGAACACGGTGCGGCAAGCCTCGCTCAAGCTTGATCGCTTACGGCGCAGGCAGGCGGTGATGGCGCGGACATTGGGGATCTCGCCGGCGCAGAGCCGGTAGACGTCGGGGGTGCAGGCTCGGCGCTGTTCCGCCGTTCCCTGCGCGTGAGCCGCAGAGGCGAACAGCGTCAGGAACAGCCCGACCGTCGAGGCGCGACGCGCCCGGCTCTTCACGCCCGCAAACCGCAAGAACCTTGTCTTCATGACCAAGTCTCCCGTTCTGCCCGCCCGCTCCCGGCCCGCGTTGGCCGGTCGTCGCGAAGGGTTAGGAGAAATAAATCGCCGAGAATGTGATCTCTTTCACACTGGCGACGGGCCAGGGACGCCTAGGTTCCCGCGGGGATTTTTTCAGGAATCGCTAACCAAACGGGCCCCGATCGCCGGATCGTTAAAATGCGAACGATCGGCTCAATCGGCTAACAAACCGGCTTTGCGACATTGCGCCATCCGCGTTCTGCGAGGGTGTGATGAGCGAAGCCGAATTCAACTTGCTGCTGGATGCCGTCCGGGACGCCATGATCAACGAAGATTTTGCGCCTGAGCCGGAGGAGAATTTCGTGCCCCGCTCTTGGTCGTATGCCGCAACACCCAAGGCCGCCAATGACAATGAGGGCGCCTGGCCCCTGCTGCCGTTTCCGGACGGCTGGTACGCGGCCTGCTGAGGCCCGCCCTGCCGTGACCTGATGCGCCCGCCCTGCAGGCGGTTCGGCGTCAACTGCGCGCCGGGGAATGGCGCCGACCCCGATCAGTTCTTGACGCGTTCCTTGCCATCCTGCGGCGCCCGGTCGGGTGCAGCGGGCGGAAAGATGCTGTCATAGATCGCGCGCGCCTCGGCAATGAGGCGGGCCCGCTCCAGCTCGGATTTCGGGACAAATCGAACGACGTCGGCCACGTGCTCTCCAGCTCCAGGGTTTGGATGCGTCCCTTCGCAGATGCGAAGTCTATGCCAGAGGGCCTGAATCGTGGCCCCGGGCAAACCCGGTGGCTCCCGGCGCGCGCCGCCCCGGCGGAACCGCGCAGAACTCAAATTTTGGCTGAAAGATCAGAGATTTGTGATGGAGGCCACGACCAGAATTGAACTGGTGTACACGGTTTTGCAGACCGTTGCGTAACCACTCCGCCACGTGGCCCCGTAAGGGCGGACCAATATAGGGGATCAATGGCTTAGGCAACCGCCTTCGTCCGACTTTGGCGGCGATCGCCTCTTCCGATGTGGACCAAGCTCAGGCGCGCCTGCTGCGCCGGAAATCGCGGCGGCGGCCCTTCGGAGCCGGCTTTGGCGCGAGTTCCGGCATCTCAGCCTGGACCTCGCGATAGCGCGTCAGCATCCGCTCGAAACTGGCATGCAGCGTCTCGGCGATGTCGGGGCGCCGTTCGAGGCCGGCGAGGATCGTCGCGGCCGCTTCGATGGTCGAGAGGCCGTCGCGGCGCGGCTCCTTGCGCAGACGTCCGTATAGCGATGGGCGCGACGGGTTGAGGATCACGCGCTGGCATTTCAGCATCCAGGGATTGCGCCACCACAAGGCCTTGGCCTGGCTCCAGGTGCCGTCGAGCAGCACCACGCCTTCGAGCTTGCCGAGGATCGCGCGCTGGTTCTCCGCGATCTCGCCCTTGCGGGTCAGCGCCACGATCTCGCCCTCGGCCTCGAGATCGGCCGCGCGGGCCGAGCCGAGATAGAGCACGCCCCAGCGCGCGGCATTCTCGACCGGTCGGCCCAGTGCCTTCGACAGGCTCGGCCAGGACAGGCCGACCCGCACGGTGGCATCGGCAAAATGCTTCGCAAGCAGCCGCGCGGTGCCGAGCGCCCTGTCCTGCTCCTGCGGATGCTGCAGGATCAGCAGCGAAAGCCGGTTCTCAATGGGCGTGACACTGTCGCAGATGCACAGCGGCATCGGCTTCTGACAGTGCGGGCATTCGGGGATCGGCTCGGGCGCGGCGGCCGGGGCCTCGGACGGGTTCGACATGATTGCCGCTATACGCTTCGCGCAGCGCTGCAACAACCTATTCCGCGGGCGCGGGCAGCGCACGCCGCTCCGACCGCCGCCGCAGGCGGTCGATCAGGAGGTAGATCACGGGCGTGGTGTAGAGCGTCAGGATCTGCGAGACGAACAGGCCGCCGATGATGGTGATGCCGAGCGGTCGCCGCAGCTCCGTGCCGGGGCCTGTTGCGATGACGAGCGGAATGCCGGCGAACAGCGCCGCCATCGTCGTCATCAGGATCGGGCGGAATCGCGCCTGGCAGGCTTCAAAAATCGCCTCCGCCGAGGACAGGCCGCGCTGGCGCTCGGCGTCGAGCGCGAAGTCGACCATCATGATTCCGTTCTTCTTGACGATGCCGATCAGCAGGATGATGCCGACGAACGCGATCACCGTCAGCGGCGTGTTGGTCAGCTGCAAGGCCAATAACGCGCCGAGGCCGGCCGAGGGCAAGGTCGAGATGATCGTGAGCGGATGGGCGAGGCTCTCGTAGAGCACCCCCAGCACGATATACATTGCCACCAGTGCGCCGAGGATCAGCAGCGGCTGGCGGCCGCTGGTTTTGGCGAAGTCACCGGCATTGCCGTCAAAGCTGCCGCGAATGCCCTCGGGCATGTGCAGCTCCTCGACCGCACGCTGGATGTTTTGCGTGGCAGCCTGAAGCGGCACGTCCGGCAGCAGGTTGAACGACACCGTGGTCGAGGGGAACGATTGCGAATGGTAGACCGCGAGCGCGGCGAGCCCGCGCGTCGCGTGGACCACGGCCGACAGCGGCACCTGCGCGTCGCCCGCGCCGGCGACATAGATGCGGTCGAGGTTGGAGGGATCGACCTGGAATTTCGGATCGATCTCCAGCACGGTCATGTACTGGTTGCGCTGGGTGTAGATGATCGAGATCTGCCGCTGCGAGAACGCATTGTTCAGCGCGTTGTCGATGTCCTGGACCTTGACGCCGAGTGCTGAGGCCTTCTGGCGGTCGATGTTCAGCGTCAGCTGCAGCCCGCCGGGATCGCGGTCGCTGGAAATGTCGGTGATACCCTCGACGCTCTCCATGCGCTTGGCGACGATCGGCGCCCATTTCTGCAAGAGACCGAGGTCGGTGCTGGTCAGGGTGTATTGGTAATCGGAATCGCTCTGCCGTCCGCCGGCGCGCACGTCCTGGGCGGCGAACATGAAGAGGCGGATGCCCGGCACCGGGAACAGCGCCCGCCTGAGACGGTCGATCACCACTTGCGTCGAGACGTGGTCGCGCTCCTCCGGCGGCTTCAGGCTGATGAACATAGTGCCGCGGTTCGAGGTCGCCGGCCCCGGGCCCCCGCCTCCGCTGCCGACGGTGGAGCCGATGCCGGCCACCGCCGGATCCTGCATCACGATGTCGGCGAGCCGCTGCTGCAGGCCGAGCATCGACTGGAACGAGATGTCGGCCGAGGCGCGCGTCGCGCCGATGATGAAGCCGGAATCGTCGGTCGGGAAATAGCCCTTGGGGACCTTGATGTAGAGCGTCACCGTGAGGCCGATGGTGGCGAAGAACACCAGCAAGGTCAGCATCGGATATTCCAATACGGTCCGCAAGCTGCGGGCGTAGAAGGTGACGATGCGCGACAGCGAGCCCTCGATGAGGCGGTCGAACAGCGTCGCGGTGCCGGAGGTGGTCTGCCGGATGTAATGCGCGCAGATCATCGGCGTGACCGTCAGCGACACCAGCGTGGAGACCAGGATCGCAAAGGTCAGCGTCAGCGAGAATTCGCGCAGCAGGCGGCCGACGATGCCGTCCATGAAGATCAACGGCGTGAAGGCCGCGATCAGCGACAGGCTGATCGAGACCACGGTGAAGCCGATCTGCCTGGCTCCCTCCTGTGCCGCCTGAAACGGCCGCATGCCGTGCTCGAGATTGCGGAACATGTTCTCGATCATGACGATGGCGTCGTCGACCACGAAGCCGACGGAGATGGCGAGCGCCATCAGCGACAGATTGTCGATCGAGAAGCCTGCGACCCACATGCCGGCGCAGGTGCCGGCCAGCGCCAGCGGCACCGAGATGCCGGCGGCGATCGTCGGCGTCATCCGCCGCAGGAACACGAACACGACGACCATCACCAGGATGGCGGTCGCCAGCAGCGTCCATTGCATGTCCAGCACGCTGGCACGGATGGTGCCGGTGCGATCGACCAGGGTCGAGATCTCGACACCGGCCGGGATCCACTGCTTCAACTCGGGGATCAGCGCCTTCACCCGGTCGACGGTATCGATGACGTTGGCGTCGCCCTGCTTGGTGATCTGGATCAGCACCGCAGGCTGCTTGTTGAACCAGGCGATCGAGCGGGCATTGCGGACGGAATCCTCGATGTCGGCGACGTCGGAGAGCCGGACGAAATTGCCGTTCGAGCTCTTGATGACGATGTCGCGGAACTCTTTCGCCGTGCGCATCTGCTTGTTCAGCGACAGCGTCTCGCTCTGGCGCTCGCCGTTGAAGATGCCGACAGGTCCGAGCGGATTGGCGTTGATAATCGCGGTCCGCACGTCGTCGGTGGCGATGCCGGCGTTCGAAAGCGCGACCGGATTGAGCTGTACCCGTACCGCCGGCTGGTCGGCGCCCGAGACTGTCACATCACCGACACCAGGCACCTGCGAGATGCGCTGCGCCAGCACCGTGTCGGCGACGTCGTAGATCGCGCTCGCCGACAGCGTCTTCGAGGTCAGCGCCAGCACGAAGACGGGCGCGCCCGCCGTGTTGGCCTTGCGGAAGCGCGGCAGCGTCGGCAGGTCGCTCGGCAGGTCGACCAGCGAGGCGTTGATCGCGGCCTGCACGTCGCGCGCGGCCTTGTCGATGTTGCGGCCGATATCGAACTGAAGCTGGATATTGGAGATGCCGAGCGAACTCGTCGAGGTGATCTGGTTGATGCCCGATATTTCGCCGAGGCGCCGCTCCAGCGGTGAGGCCACCGTCGCCGCCATCACGGACGGGTCGGCGCCCGGCCGGCTGGCCGAGACGAAGATGGCGGGGAAGTCGACGTTCGGGACCGAGGCGACGGGCAGGAACTCGTAGGCGACGACACCCAGCAGGAACAACCCGATCGACAGCAGCGTGGTTGCGACCGGACGGCGGATGAAGGGCTCCGAGATCGATACCATCACATCCCCTCGGTCGCGCCCGCGACCGGCGGCCCACCGGATTCGGCCGGCGGCAGCGCCTGCTCGAGGCGGCGGTTGATGCGGTCGAGCGCGAGATAGATCACGGGCGTAGTGTAGAGCGTCAGCAACTGGCTCAGCAGCAGGCCGCCGATGATGGAGATGCCGAGCGGGAAGCGCAGCTCGGCGCCGGTGCCGCTCTCGATCGCCAGCGGCAGCGCGCCGAACAGCGCCGCCAGCGTCGTCATCATGATCGGACGGAAGCGCAACAGGCACGCCTGCACGATCGCCTCGTTGGGCGACATCCCCTGCCCGCGCTCGGCCTCCAGCGCGAAGTCGATCATCATGATCGCGTTCTTCTTGACGATGCCCATCAACAGGATGATGCCGATCAAACCGATCACCGAGAGGTCCTGCCCGCACAGCACCAGCGCCAGGATCGCGCCGACGCCGGCCGAGGGCAGCGTCGACAGGATCGTGATCGGGTGGATGTAGCTCTCATAGAGCACGCCCAGCACGATGTAGATCGTGATCACGGCGGCGAGCAGCAGCCAGGGCTGTCCCGCGAGCGCTTTGGCGAATTCAGCCGCGTCGCCGGCATAGACGCCGACGATGCTGTTGGGCATTTCGATGCGGGTCTCGATCGCCTTCACGGCCTCGACGGCATCGCCGAGGGCCGCGCCCGGCGCGAGGTTGAAGCTGAGCGAGACCGACGGGAATTGCGCCTGGTGGGAGATCGCGAGCGGCGCCGTGGTACGCTTCAGCGTCGCCACCGCCGACAGCGGCACCTGCGCGCCGGGTGCGCCGACGATCGTGCTCGCGGCGCCCGGCAGATAGAGTTTTGACAGGATCGAAGGATCGCGCTGGTACATCGGCAGCGCCTCCAGCACCACGCGGTACTGGTTGGCCTGGCCGTAGATCGTCGAGATCTGCCGCTGCGCGAAGGCATCGTTCAGCGTGTCGGTGATTCCTTGCAGGCTCACGCCGAGCTGGCCCGCACGGGTGCGGTCGACATCGAGCTGCGCCCGCAAACCGCCCTCCTGCGCTTCCGAGGAGACGTCGCGGAACAGGGGATCGCGCCGCATCTCCGCAACGAGCTTGCGCGCCCATTCCGAGACCAGCGCCGCATCGGTGCCGGTCAGCGTGTACTGGTATTGCGAGCGGCTCGACTGGGTCGAGATCTGCACGTCCTGCACCGGCTGGAAATAGACGGTCATGCCGGGAATGCCCGCCACCCTCTCCTTCAGCCGGGTCACGACCACGCCGACATCGTCACGCCGCTCGCCGCGCGGCTTCAGCGTCATGACCAGACGCCCGACATTGGTGGTCGGGTTGACCGAGCCCGCGCCGATCACGGAGACCACGCCGACCACGTCAGCGTCGGCCTTGATGGCGTCGGCGGCCTCGGCCTGCCGCTTCTGCATCTCCGCGAACGAAACGTCGGGCCCCGCCTCCGTCACCGCCGTGATCGAGGCGGTGTCCTGCAGCGGCAGGAAGCCTTTTGGCGCGACGACATAGAGGACGAGTGTCGCTATCAGCGTCGCAAAGGTCACGACCAGCGTGGCGCGCTGGCGCTCCAAGACCCAGAGCAGCGTGCGGTGATAGAACTCGACGGTGCGGTCGATGAAGCGGCTGATGGCGGCAAGGCCCGGCACCGCCAGCTCCTCGTGCGCGTGCTTGAGCAGCCGCGAGCACATCATCGGCGTCAGAGTCAGCGACACCACGGCCGACGTGACGACCGCGATCGTCAGCGTCAGCGCGAATTCGCGGAACATGCGCCCGACGAGGCCCGACATGAACAGCAGCGGGATGAACACTGCGATCAGCGACACCGTCAGCGAGATCACGGTGAAGCCGATTTCGCTGGCGCCCTTCAGCGAGGCCTGCATCGGCCCGTCGCCATTCTCCATGTGGCGGACGATGTTCTCGATCATGACGATGGCGTCGTCGACCACGAAGCCGGTGCCGATCGTCAGCGCCATCAGCGACAGATTGTCGAGGCTGAAGCCGGCGAAATACATGATGCCGAAGCTGGTGATCAGCGACAGCGGCAGCGCGACGCCTGCGATCAGCGTGGCGCGCAGCGAGCGCAGGAACAGCAGCACCACCAGCGTCACCAGCACGACGCTGAGGATCAGCGTGAACTGCACGTCGCGCACCGAGGCGCGGATGGTCACGGTGCGGTCGGAGACGATGGTGAGGTTCACGCCGGCGGGAATGGCGCGCTGGACTTTTGGAATTTCGGCACGGATCTGGCTGACGACGTCGATGACGTTGGCGCCGGGCTGGCGCTGGATGTCGATGATGACGGCCGGCGTGCCCTGGTACCAGCCGCCAGTGCGGTCGTTCTCGAGGCCGTCGACGATCTGTGCGACGTCGGCGATCGTGACGGGCGAACCGTTGCGGTAGGCGATGATGACAGGCTTGTAGGCCTCGGCGGCGGCGATCTGGTCGTTGGCGGCGATGATGTAGGATTGCTGCGCGCCGTCGAGCGAACCCTTCGGCCCTGATACGTTGGCATTGGCGATCGCGGTGCGCAGATCTTCCATGGCGATGCCATAGGCGGCAAGCCGCGCCAGATCCGCCTGGATGCGCACGGCCGGCTTCAGCCCGCCGAGCACCGAGACGCGCCCGACGCCGGAGATCTGGCTCAACCGTTGCGCCAGAATGGTGTCGGCGATGTCGCTCATCACCCGCAGCGAGATCGTGTCCGAGCGCAGCGCCAGCGTCATGACAGGCGCGTCGGCCGGGTTCACCTTGGCGTAGGTCGGCGGGTAAGGCAGCGTCTTGGGCAGCACGCCGGCCGCCGCATTGATCGCGGCCTGCACGTCCTGGGTCGCGCCATCGATGTCGCGGTTGAGGTCGAACTGGAGCGAGATCTGGCTGACGCCGAACGAGCTCGTCGAGTTCATCGCCGACAGCGACGGGATCTGGCCGAGCTGCCGCTCCAGAGGCGCGGTGATCAGCGAGGCGATCACGTCGGGGCTGGCGCCCGGAAGCTGCGTCGTCACCTGCACGGTCGGGAAGTCGACCTGCGGCAGCGCCGAGACCGGCAGCGCGAAATAACCGAGCAGCCCGCCGATCAGCAGCGCGATACCGAGCAGCGAGGTCGCGATGGGCCGGCGGATGAAGGGTTCGGAGACTCCCATGGAATACGCCTGCCGCCTAGGCGGCTGTTGTCGGGATCATGGCTGCTTGGCTCCAGATCCCGATGCCCCCGGCCCCGGTGCCGGACCGGTCTGTCCTTTCTGGTCGCCTTCACTGCTGTTTCGCTTGGCGCGGAACTCGCCGTCCTTGGCTTGTCCCTCCTTTTGCGAATCCTTCTGACCGTCCTTTTTCTGGGCGTCCGGACCGCGCGAGCGCTTGCGCGGGGCGAGATCGGCCGATGGGGTCTGATCGTCGCGGCCGACGATCACCTTGGAGCCGTCGGACAGATTGGCAAAGCCCGTGGTGACGACCTTGTCGTTCGCCGACAGGCCACTGGCGATGACGGCGTCATGCTCGTTCTGCTGCGTCACCGTCACGGGCTTGGCCGAGACGACATTGTCCTCGCCGATGACGTAGCTGAAAGTGCCGACCGGGCCGCGTTGCACCGCCGATGTCGGCACCACCAGCGCCTGCGTCAAGGTCTCGACCTTGAGACGGACATTGACGAACTGGCCCGGCCAGAGCTGGTAATTGGCGTTGGGGAATTCCGCCTTGAGCTTGAGCGTGCCGGTGGTCTGGTCGACCTGGTTGTCGATGCCGGTGAGCTTGCCGGTGTCGATCACGGTGATGCCGTCATTGCCGAACACGTCGACCGCGAGCGGCCCCTTCGCCGCTGCCGCGTTGACCCGCATGATCTGCTGCTGCGGCAGGCTGAACCACACCGCGATCGGCTGCAATTGCGTGATTACCACGAGGCCGGTGGTGTCGGCGGCGTGGATGATGTTGCCCTGGTCGACCTGGCGCAGGCCGACGCGCCCCGAGAGCGGCGCCACGATCTTGGTGTAGCTGAGCGTTGCCGCCGCATTGTCGATCGCGGCCTGGTCGGCCTTGACCAGCGCCTCGGTCTGCGCGACCAGCGCGCGCTGGGTGTCGGCCTGCTGCTTGGAGCCGGCATTGGTCGCAGCGAGCTGCTCGTAGCGCGTAAGGTCGATGCGCTGGTTGGCGAGCTGGGCCTGGTCCTGCGCCTTCTTGGCAACCGCCTGATCGTACTGCGCCTGGTAGATCGCCGGATCGATCTCGCCAAGCACGTCTCCTTTCTTGACGTCCTGGCCCTCAGTGAAGTTGACCGCGATCAGCTTGCCGTCGACCTGCGAGCGCACGGTCACGGTGTTGAGCGCGCGGATCGCGCCCACGCCGTCGAGATAGACCGGCACGTCCTGGATGCGTGGCGTTGCCGCCAGCACCGGCACCGGCAGATCGGGCCGCTGGTTGCGGCCATTCGCCTGCTGCGGCTGCTGGTGCCAGACGGTCCAGCCGAAATAGCCGAGCCCACCGAGGATCGCGAGCGTGATCAGGGTCATGACGAAGCCGCGGCCGCGCGATTTCTTCGCCGTCCCTTCTTTCGCGCCTTCCTTCGTATCCGGCTTAAAGAGCATTGACCGGTTTCTCCATTCGCGGCTCCCAGCCGCCGCCGAGCGCCTGATACAGGCTGACGATGGCGAGAAGCCGTGCGAGTTGGGCCTGCCACAACGCGTCTTCGGCCTGAAATAGTGTCTGCTGGACGTTCAGCACGGTCACGATGTCGGCCGTGCCGGCGCGCAATTGCTGCTCGGCGAGATCGAAGGCGCGCTTCGACGAGGTAACGACATCGCGCTGCAATTGTAGCTTGATCGTGGTCTGCTTGATCGAATACAGCGCGTTGTCGACGTCCGCAAACGACTGGATGATGGTCTTGCGGTAGGTCTGAAGCAACTCGTCCTGCCGCGCCTTGGCGAATTCGAAATTGCCGAGGATCTTGCCGCCGTCGAAGATCGGTTGCGTCGCGCTGCCGACGAGCTGGAAGAACGCCGCATGCGGCTGGAACAGCGACACCAGCGCCGAGCTCTGATAGCCGCCATTGCCGGTCAGCTGGATGGTCGGAAAGAACTGCGCGCGGGCATTGCCGATATTGGCAGTCGCCGAAGCGAGCTGCGCCTCCTGCCGGCGGATGTCGGGCCGCTGTGTCAAAAGCTCCGACGGCAGGCCGGGCGTGACGCGCGGGATGGCGATCTTGTTCAGCGAGCCGCCGAGCACGCGGACGCTCTCCGGCGGCCGCGATACCAGCACGGCGAGTGCGTTGACATTCTGGTCGAGCGTCTGGCGCAGCGGCGGCACCAGTGCCTTCTGGTTGGCGAGCACGCTCTCCTGCTGGGCGACGTCGAGGTCGGTGCCAGTGCCGGCCTTGCGGCGCTCGCGGATCGCATCGAGGATGCGCTGCGCGCTGGCGATGTTGCTCTGGGCGGTACGCAGGCGATCCTGCGAGGCCAGCACCTGGAAATAGGCGTTGGCGACGGCGGCGAGCGTCGTCAGCGCGACGGTGTCGCGATCGAAGCGGTTGGCGTTCGCCGTCTCCTCCGCCGTTTGCAGCGCATCGCGGTTCTGGCCCCAGAAGTCGAGCTGGTAGCTCGCGCTCAGCGAGGCCGAATAGTTGACGACTTCGCGTCCGCCATTGGTGAGGCCGGACGACGAGGAGCCGGAAGTGCGCGAATAGGTTTCCGATCCGCCCCCCGACAGGGTCGGCAGCAGCGCTGCACCCGCCTGCCGCGCCTGCGCATCGGCCTGGACGATGCGCGAGACGGCGGCGGCGATGTCGAGGTTGACGGTCTGCGCCTCCTCCATCAGTTGCGTCAGTTCGGTGGAGCGGAAGCCGCGCCACCAATCCAGCGACGGCGGCGCATCGCCTTTGCCGGCATATTTGTACTGTGCGGGAACATCGAGCGCGGGATCCGGAAGATCCTGCGTCAGCACGCATGCGCCTGAGCTTGCAGCGAGGCACAGCACGGCAAGCCAGCGCGCTACACGACGCGTCCGGGACGCAGACCCCAAAGACCGCCGCATGGCGATCACCGGAACATGCTGTGTCACATCCACCCCCCGCCGGGCAGATCGAGCCGCCACCGCGCAGCCGGATTAACCGATTCGCAGGCAGGCAGTCGGGGGGCTTTTGGCAACTCGCTCACAGGTGATGCTTTCTGCGGAACCTTCGGCTTCATACTAGCCGGGCGCGGAACAGCGGGACAGTGCCGCAGGTGCGAGGTGGCGGGCCATGCGCCTCCCCATCGCGATCATACAAATGCAAGATATGTCTGTCTTGCAGCGACTTTTCGACTTTTCGCGGTGCCGGAAAGGGCGCTCAAGCTTACCAAGATTTCATGTGATATTGGTGCCACACCCAGGTGAAGCGGCTTCATCCGGCTGCACCGGTCAGCAACGAGCTGCATGCGGCCTCGGCTCCGTCTCAAGGCGTAGCGGGTCGCTCTCACTAGGTCGCTAAGAATCGGCACGAACACCCGGCCCGCGCACGTTTCTCCGCATACCATTCAACTCGTCCGGGAACCATGCGCGGCCAGCCGGCTTGCACGCGATAGAGATTGGCTGCGGGAGCTGCTTGCGACGACCGATATCTTCCATGTCCCGACGGTCACCGGGCATAATCGTTCCGTCGATATCCGCGATCGTGTCCCAGCATCGTTCGCGTGGTTCTTTGCTCGGGACTATCGGCACTCCGCGGGCCGCGTCGGGACTTTCGCCGCAGCGCAAAAGCCTTCCCCTTTGGCCTCCCAGGCACTAGGTTCTGGCCAGCCAGATCAACCCTTTGCCAGTGATTTCCCCCGACATGACCATTCGAACCAACGTTGTCGAAGCCATCGGCAACACCCCGCTGATCAAACTCAAGCGCGCCTCGGAATTGACCGGGTGCACCATCCTGGGCAAGGCCGAGTTCATGAATCCCGGCCAGTCGGTCAAGGACCGGGCCGGCAAATGGATGATCCTGGAGGCCGAGAAGCGCGGCGAGCTCAAGCCCGGCGGCCTCGTGGTGGAAGCGACCGCCGGCAACACCGGCATCGGGCTCGCGGTCGTCGCCAGCGCTCGCGGCTACCGCACGCTGATCGTCATCCCTGAGACGCAGAGCCAGGAGAAAAAGGACTTCCTGAAGCTGTGCGGCGCCGAGCTGATCGAGGTCCCGGCTCTCCCCTATGCCAATCCCAACAATTACCAGCATGTCGGCCGCAGGCTGGCCGACGAGCTGCGCAAGACCGAGCCGAACGGCGTGCTGTTCGCCGACCAGTGGAACAACCTTGACAACGCCAAGGCGCATTACGACTCGACAGGTCCCGAGATCTGGGAGCAGACCGGCGGCAAGATCGACGGCTTCATCTGCTCGGTCGGCACCGGCGGCACGCTCGCCGGCGTCAGTCGCTATCTCAAGGAGAAGCACCCGGGCATCGTCAACGCCTGCGCCGATCCGCAGGGGTTTGCCATGTACGAGCTGTTCAAGAACGGTCAGGCCAAATCGACCCCGGGCGACTCCATCACCGAGGGCATTGGCCTGGGCCGCGTCACACCCGTGATCGAAACCGCCAAGGTCGACGATGCCTTCCTGATTCCGGACACCGAAGCCGTGTCGGTGATCTACGACCTGCTCCTGCACGAAGGCCTGTGCCTCGGCGGCTCCACGGGCATCAACATTGTGGGTGCGATGCGTCTCGCAAAGCAGCTCGGGCCGGGCAAGACCATCGTCACCGTGCTGTGCGATTCCGGCAGCCGCTATCAGTCCAAGCTGTTCAACGCGGACTTCATGCGCGCCAAGAACCTTCCGGTGCCGGAATGGCTGGAGAAGCGCAGCAACATCAAGCCGCCGTTCGTCTGATCGCCGCAGGCCTCCTCACGTCGGGGACGCGCGTCCACGAGGTCGCCGCGGCCCGGCCGGTCTACGCCCCCTCGTCGATGTCCGAGGCTGCAGCACAATAGTCGCGCCAGAACTGGCGATAACCGGCTTCGAGCTCACGCGTGTAGATCTCGACGTTGCCGGCGGGCGAGGCTGCAATCTTTGCCGGAAGGTCTGCGCGCAACTTCGCCAGAAGCGCCGGCTGCGAGGCAAATTTCCGGGCGATCTCGATATAGCCCTCGTCATCTTCCGCGACCCAGTCGCCGAGACCGACAGAAGCCACGATCGAGGCGCCGGCCCGCGAGGGGGCGCCGTTGCCGAGCTTGGTCACCACGGGAACACCCGTGTAGAGCGATTCCCAGGTGCTGATGCCGCCATTTTGCGGGAACGTATCCAGGGAAATATCGACATTGGCAAAGGCCAGCAGGTGGTCGTTGCGCGAGGTGAAGCCCAGGCAGGTGATGTTCTCCTCGGCAATGCCCTGCGCGACGAAGCGTGCGACCAGGCCGTCGCGCAGCAAGGGTTCGTCGAGCAAACCATGCTTGACGATGATCCTCGATCCCGGCAGCTCCCGCATCAGGCGCGACCACACACGGATCGCATCATCCGAAATCTTGTAGATGCGGTTGAACACGCCGAAGGTGACGTAGCCGTTGCGCAGCATCGGCAGCTCCGACGGCTGCAGATCCGAGACGGGCTCCATCGTGATGAGGCACGGCAGATCGTGGATCTTTTCGGGAAACAGATGCCGGACCGGTGGCGGAATGAAAACGGGATCCGCGAGCACATAGTCCATGGTCTGCATGCCCGTGCCCGTCGCATGTCCGAAGCCGGTGGCCTGGATCGGAGCCGGCTTCCGCGCGAAAACCTGCAGCCTGTTAGTGTTCGTGTGGCCCGAAACGTCGATCAGGATGTCGACATTGTCGGCCTCGATGCGATCGGCGAGTTCGTCGTCCGAAAGCTGCCAGGCGTCCACCCAGACGTCCGCCAGTTGCTTGAACATGGCGGTGTACTCGTCCGCTCCCGGCCAGGAGTAGTAGCAGATGATCTTGAAGTTGGCGTGATCGTGATGGCGCAGCACCGGCAGCAAGGTGAGTCCCGCCGAGTGTTGCCGGAATTCGGCGGCGACATAGCCGACCACAATCTGCTTGTCCGGATCGAGCGGCCGCTTTGGCAGTGTCCGCCGCGACAGCTTGGAGCCGATCAAGTCCCACCAAGCTCGTCGCACCGCCTGCTGGAGCGCAAAGTCGGCCTCGGGGAGGTAGTCCAGCAAGAAGATCTTGCCCCTGATCGCATCCTCGTAGTCCGGCTTTATCGCCAGCGCGCGATCGAGATATTCAATCGCGGCGTCCATCTCTCCCTGGTTCGAATAACAGAAACCCATCAGCGCCAAGCCGAGCTCGGAGCGCGGATTTTGCTCGATCAAGGCCGTCGCGGCCGCCATCGCCTGCGCGGTCTTTCCCATCACGAGACAGGCCTGTGCCTTGCCCTGGAGAGCCAGTTCGAACTTGGGCGAAATCGCAAGCGCGGCCTCGAAATCCGCAAGCGCCGGCTCCAGGCGCTGCAACTCGTAACTGAGCCGACCACGCTGGGCGAGAATCCTGGGCGAGCCCGGCTTGAGCGCGAGCGCCATGGCAAACTTGGCTGCCGCCTCCTCGTGATGCCGGAGCTCCATGCTGATCATGCCGTTGCCGACGATCGCCTCGGCGTGCCGCGGCTGAAACAGCAGGGCGCGATCGAAACTTTGCTTGGCGCGCTCGACCTGTCCGAGCAACATCTCGACCATGCCGCGATTGCAGAATGCATCGGCGTAATCCGGCTTGATCTTGATTGCGCGCTCGTGCAGCTTAAGCGCCTCCTCGTACTGCCCCAGATGCATCAGCGTATTGCCGAGATTGGTCAGCGCCACCGCAAAATTCGGCTTCAGCGCGATCGCCTTCTCCTGGCACCGCCGCGCCTCCTCGAAATTGCCGAGGTCGAAATGCACGGTCGCGAGGTTGTTGTGGGCATCGTGCAGGCGCGGATCGAGCGCAATCACACGCTCGAGCAGCTCTTGCGCCTCCTCCAGGCGCCGGCCGTCATGCGCACACATCCCGAGCAAGTGCATGGCGTCGACATGATCCGGAAGCGCCTTCAGGATCTCACGGCAGAGCGCCTCGGTCTCGGCATATTTTCCCTGGCCATAGGCGCTCGCCGCGGCGGAGATGATGGCGTCCGCCTGCTTCATCAGTTTCTTCTGCAACCGCGCGTTCTGGAATGCGCGTGCGCCGGCGCCGCTGTTCTGCAAGGTTACTCTCCGGAGGATGGCCCAGAACGAGTCTAACTGATTCGCAAGCCTGGCCAGCCGGTTGGCTCGACCGGCAACGGCCCCGGGATTATCCGGGGTTCACGCATGCTCATCCGCCGCGGCCGATCTGCCTACGCAACCTCGCCGCCTTCGGAGGCCGAGGCACAATAGTCGCGCCAGAACTGGCGATACCCCGCCTCGACCCTGCGCGTGTAGATCTCGACATTGCCGGCGGGCGAAGCTGCGATCTGGGCCGGCAATTCCGCGCGCAGCTTCGCCAGATGCGCTGGCTGGGCGGCATATTTGATCGCGATCGCGGCATAGCCCTCCTCGTCCTCGGCGACCCAGTCGTCAAGGCCGACGGCCGCCACGATCGACCCGCCGGCGCGCGATGACGACCCGTTGCCGAGCTTGGCGACGACCGGCACGCCCGCATAGAGGGATTCCCAGGTGCTGATGCCGCCGTTTTGCGGGAACGTATCGAGCGAGATGTCGACATCGGCAAAGGCCCGCAAATGTTCGTTGCGCGGCGTCGTGCCCATGCAGATGATGTTCTCCTCGGCAATGCCGTGTGCCACGAACCGGGCGACCAGGCGCTCGCGCAACAGCGGATCGTCGAGCAGCCCGTTCTTGATGATGATCTTCGATCCCGCCACCTCGCGCATCACCCTCGACCACACCCGCATCGCCTCGTCCGAGATCTTGAAGATGCGGTTGAACACGCCGAAAGTCACATAGCCGTTGCGGAGCATGGGAAGCTCCGAAGGCGGCACGTCCAGGATGGGATCGATCGTGATCAGGCACGGCAGATCATGGACCTTTTCGGCCAGGAGATGCCGCGCCGATTGCGGAATGAAGGTCGGGTCCGCGAGCACATAGTCCATGGTCTGCAGACCCGTGCCGGTGGCGTGGCCGAAACCGGTGACCTGGATGGGGGCCGGCTTGCGTGAGAACATATGGAGCCTGTTGCCGGTCGTATGCCCGGACACGTCGATCAGAATGTCGATTCCGTCGGCCTGGATGCGATCGGCCAGTTCGTCGTCCGAGAACTGCGCGGCCTCGACCCAGACGTCTGCGCAAGATTTGAATTTCTCGGTTATCTCGTCCTGCAGCGGCCAGCAGGAATAGCAGACGATCTTGAACGCGGCACGATCGTGATGGCGCAGCACCGGCAGCAGCGAGTAAGCCGCCGAGTGCTGCCTGAATTCGGAAGCGACATATCCGACCACGATCTGTCGGTCCGGATCGAGATTGCGCGGCGCCAGCGCCCGTTGCGGAAGCTTGGCGCCGATCTGATCCCACCAGTATTTTCGTGCCGCCTGCTGGACCACGAAATCGGCCTCCTGCAGGTAATCCAGCACGAAGATCTTGTATCCGATGGCCTCGGGAAAGTCGGGCGCGATCGCCAGCGCCGCATCGAGATACTCGAGCGCCGTCGCGATGTCTCCCTGGTTCGCATAGCAGGAGGCCAGGAGCGACATGGCCGCCTCGGATTGCGGATTGACTTCGAGCAGCTTCTTGGCGCCCGCCATCGCGCCCGCCGTGTTCCGTACCATGATGTCGACTTGCGCCCGCCAGCACAGCGCGAGCTCGTTCCGAGGCGATTGCGCCAGTGCGGCGTCGAAATCCGCTGCCGCCTGCTGCAGCCGGGAGAGAGTCAAATAGAGGCGTCCGCGCTGCACCAGAATTCTGGCCGAGCCCGGCTTGAGCGCCAGCGCGGCATCGAGCGCGGCTTCCGCCGCCTCGAAGTGCCGGAGCTCGAGGCTCACCATGCCCCTGCCGGCAATCGCTTCCGCATGACGCGGCTGCAACGACAGGGCCCGTTCGAAGTTCTGTCCGGCGCGCTCGAACTGGCCGATCATCAGTTCCGCCATGCCGCGGTTGCAGAATGCGTCGGCATAGTCCGGCTTCAGCCTGATCGCGCGCTCGTGCAGCTCGATTGCCTCTTTGGCCTGGCCGAGGTGCAGCATCGTGTTGCCGAGATTGGTCAGGGTGATCGGACAATTCGGCTTCAGCGCGATGGCCTTCTCCTGGCATGCGCGGGCGTCCTTGTACTTTTCGAGTGAAAAATACACGGCGCCGAGATTGCTGCGCGCATCGGGTGAACGCGGATCGAGCATGGTGGCACGCTCGAGCAGGAATTGCGCGTCCTCAAGCCACCCGCCGTCGAACGCCAGCAGGCCAAGCAGGTGCGTGGCGTGGAAATGATCCGGAACCTCTTTCAGGATCTCGCGGCAGAGATTCTCGGCCTCATCAAGTCTGCCCTGCCCCAGCGCCTCGACGGCGAAGGACATGACGGCGTCCGCCTGTTCCCTCAACTTCTGCTGCAATCGCGCGTTCTGGTGGGCGCGCGCGCCGAGGCTGCTCTGCAAGGTTGCTCTCCGGAGAATGGTCCGGAGGGAGCCAAGCCGATTCGCATGGTGCCAAGCTTGCGTGCCGTCAGGCCAGCGAGACCACCGGATTGCAGGCACTCACCGCAGGATCTGGCTCAGGAACAGCTTGGTGCGGGCGTGCTGCGGGCTGGCGAAGAACTCGTTCGGGGTGTTGGCCTCGATGATCTGGCCGGCGTCCATGAAGACCACGCGGTTGGCGACCTCGCGGGCGAAGCCCATCTCGTGGGTGACGACCAGCATGGTCATGCCCTCCTCGGCGAGGTCGACCATGGTGTCGAGGACCTCCTTGACCATCTCGGGGTCGAGCGCCGAGGTCGGCTCGTCGAACAGCATCACCTTCGGGTTCATGGTCAGGGCGCGGGCGATCGCGACGCGCTGCTGCTGGCCGCCGGACATCTGGCCCGGAAACTTGTTGGCTTGGTGCGGGATCTTGACCCGCTCCAGGAATTTCATCGCGGTCGCCTCGGCGTCCCTCTTGGGGATGTTGCGCACCCAGATCGGCGCCAGCGTGCAGTTGTCGAGGACCGTGAGGTGCGGGAACAGATTAAAACTCTGGAACACCATGCCGACCTCGCGGCGCACGGCGTCGATGTGCTTGAGATTGGGCCCGAGCTCGATGCCGTCGACGACGATCTCGCCTTCCTGGAATTCCTCCAGCGCATTGATGCAGCGAATAAGCGTCGACTTGCCGGAGCCTGAGGGACCGCAGATCACGATGCGCTCCCCCTTCCGGACCTCGAGATCGATGTCGCGCAGGACGTGAAATTCACCGTACCATTTGTTCAGGCCGGAAATCTTGACGATGGGGTCGGACATGGTGGCCTCGATCAGTTGCGGCGGTGGGCGTTGAGGCGGTGCTCGACGAACAGCGAGTAGCGCGACATTCCAAAGCAGAAGATGAAATAGATGATCCCGGCGAAGGCAAAGCCGGTGAACGCCGTGGATGGCGTCGACCACTTCGGATCCGAGAACGAGGCGCGAAGCGAGCCAAGGAGGTCGAACAGCGCCACGATCGAGACCAGCGAGGTGTCCTTGAACAGCGAGATGAAGCTGTTGACGAGGTTCGGAATGACGTGGCGCAGCGCCTGCGGCAACACGATCAACGAGGTCGTCTTCCACCAGGACAGTCCCAGCGCCGCTGCGGCCTCGCCCTGCCCGCGCGGGATCGCGGCAAGTCCGCCGCGGACGTTCTCGGCCTGGTAGGCGCCGGTGAACAGCGCGATGCCGATCAGCGCGCGCACCAGGCCATCGACGGTGAAATTGCCGGGCAGGAACAGCGGCAGCATGTAGGTCGCGAAGAACAGCACGGTGATCAGCGGCACGCCGCGCCAGAATTCGATGAAGGCGATCGAGAAGATCCGGATCAGCGGAATGGTCGAACGGCGGCCGAGCGCGAGCGCAATGCCGATCGGCAGCGAGGTCACGATGCCGGTGACGGACACCACCAGCGTCACCAGCAGCCCGCCCCACAAATTCGTCAGAACGATGGGCAGTCCGCCGTGGTCGAGCCCCATCAGCTTGATGACGATCGCAATGGCGACGAAGGTCGCGATGCTCGCGGCCAGCGCGCGCCACCCGGTGCGCAGGCCGCCCCCGAGGACGAAGGCGATCAGTGAGACGACGGCCGTCGTGATGGCGAAGTCGGCCCAGACCGACTGGCCCGAGCCCTGGATCTGGTCGCGCAGCCAGATCAGTGGGAAGACAAGCCAATGGATCGCCGTGCCGACCAGCAAGATCAGGTTGCCGATGACCCACAGCAGCGGCGCGATGGCCGAGGTCTTGCTGAGATTGAGCAGGACGTTTCCGGCGCCGATGATGCTGTCGTCGAACAGCTCCAGCAGGCCGGCGGTCCAGCTCAGGCCGAAGCCGGAAATGCCGCCGCCTCGCAGCAGGAAGAAGGCGACCACGGGAAGAGCGAAGAAGAACAGGCCGGCGTTCAGCCCTTTGGCCGGCAGGCGGGGCATGAGCATCGGCACCAGCAGGACCGCCGCCAGGACGAACGTGAGGTTGACCCGCCAGCGCTCGGCCTCGGGATAGAAGCCGTAGATCAGTTGCGGCAGCTTGGCCTGGATATAGGGCCAGCAGGCGCCGACCGCGAAACCGGCGTTCTCGGCGAGGCAAGCCGTGCGATCGTTGCCGCTCCAGACCGCATCGACCATCAGGAACTTCACGCTGGGAACGATGGTGAACCAGAGCAGCAAGGCGCCCAGGATCGTGAGCAGGATGTTGGTCGGCGAGTTGAACAGGCGGGTCCGCGCCCAGCCGATGAAGCCCGTGGTCTTCACCGGCGCGGGACGCTCGTTCACCAGATCGTGCCGGACGAAGGAGGATGAGGCAAGATCGGTCATGCGCCAAGGCTCCGGCTGACGCGCCAACCATAGACGCTCATGACGGCACTGGTGACGAGGGAAATCAAGAGATAGATGCCCATCGTCATGGCGATGATCTCGATCGCCTGCCCGGTCTGGCTCAGCGACGTCCCGGCGAACACGGAGACGAGGTCAGGATAGCCGATCGCGACCGCCAGCGAGGAGTTCTTGGTGAGGTTGAGATACTGGTTGGTCAGCGGCGGCACGATGACCCGCATGGCCTGCGGCACGACGATCAGCCGGAGCGTGGCGCCGCGGCTGAGGCCGAGCGAAGACCCCGCCTCCATCTGTCCCTTGTGCACCGACAGGATGCCGGCGCGTACGATCTCGGCGATGAAGGCGGCGGTATAGGTCGACAGAGCCACCGTCAGCGCCACGAATTCCGGGATGATCCGCGAGCCGCCGGCGAAATTGAATCCCTTGAGCTGCGGCAGCTCGAAGGTAAAGGGCAGACCGAAGACCAGCATCGTGGCCAGCGGAAGCCCGAACAGCAAGGCCAGCACAGAGGGCCAGATGCGGATCACCTGCCCCCGCTCAAACAGCGCACGCCTGGCGTAGAAGCGCAAGCCCAGCGAGACCACGATGCCGAGGACCAGCATCGCCAGGAACGGCTCGAACCCGCTCTCGCCGATCGGGCGGGGAATGACGAGGCCGCGATTGCTAATGAAGGCGATGCCGAGCAGCGAAATGCTCTGCCGCGGATTGGGCAGGGCCGCCAGCACCGCCAGGTACCAGAACAGGATCTGGAACAGCAGCGGCAGGTTGCGGATGATCTCGACATAGATCTCGCCGACGCGCGACAGCAGCCAGTTGGGCGAGAGCCGGCACAGCGCGACGATGAAGCCGATCACGGTGGCGAAGAAGATGCCCACCACCGAGACCACGAGCGTGTTGAGAAGCCCGACCACGAACACGCGCAGGAACGTGTCCGAGCCGGTGTAGGAGATCAGCGTCTGGTTGACGTCGAAGCCGGCATTGTTCCTGAGGAAGCCGAAGCCGGCGGCAATGTGCTGGTTCTCGAGGTTGGCGCGGGTGTTGGAGACGATCTCGTAGCCAATCCAGCCGAGGATCGCCGCGAAGGCAAACTGGACGACGATGCCGTTCCAGCCGGACTTGCCCCCCAGAGCGCGCCTGATCTTCAGCGCGATCTGGGGTGGCGGTTTACGGGCCTCGGTGCTCATCGCAGCCGCGGATCGTGCAGATCAGCGGATCGGCGGCGCGTACTGAAGACCGCCCTTGTTCCAGAGATTGTTGAGGCCGCGATTGATGGCGAGCGGCGAGCCGGCGCCGACGTTGCGGTCGAACACCTCGCCGTAATTGCCGGTAGCCTTCACGATCCGCACCACCCAGTCCTTGGTCAGTCCGAGCTGCTCGCCGAAATTGCCGTCGCTGCCGAGCACGCGCTTCAGCTCCGGATTTTCCAGCTTGGCCTTCTCGTCGACATTCTTGGAGGTGATGCCGAGCTCTTCTGCAGTGACGAGCGCGAACAGCGTCCATTTCACGATGTCGAACCACTGGTCATCGCCGTGGCGCACCATCGGCCCGAGCGGCTCCTTCGAGATGATCTCGGGAAGCACCATGTGGTCGTTGGGATTGGCGAGCTTGAGGCGGTTGGCGTAGAGGCCCGACTGGTCGGTGGTGAAGACGTCACAGCGGCCAGCTTCATAGGCCTTGACCGTTTCGTCGTTGGTGGCGAACGCGATCACCTCGTACTTCATGTTGTTGGCCTTGAAGTAGTCGGCGAGATTCTGCTCGGTGGTGGTGCCGGTCTGGACGCAAACCGAGGCGCTGTTGAGTTCGAGCGCCGAATTCACCTTGAGCGACTTCTTCACCATGAAGCCCTGCCCGTCATAATAGGTGACGCCGGTGAAATTGGCGCCGAGCGAGGTGTCGCGCGAGATGGTCCATGTCGTGTTACGCGAGAGCACGTCGACTTCGCCCGATTGCAACGCCGTGAAGCGATCCTTGGCGGACAGCGGCACGAACTTGATCTTGGTCGGATCGTTGAAGATGGCGGCCGCGATCGCGCGGCAGAGGTCGACGTCGATCCCCGTCCAGTTGCCCTTGTCGTCGGGCGAGGAGAAGCCCGGCAGGCCCTGGCTGACGCCGCAGGACAGTGTGCCCCGGTCCTTGACGGTCTTGAGCGTTTGCGCGTCGGCGGCTTGGGCAGAGAGGCCAGCGGCGAGAGCGAGAGTGAGAGCCAAGGTTACGCGTTTCATGGGCTGAAGGCCTTTCAAAGTCGTCTCAAGGTCAGGAATGTTGTCTCAGGATCGTCTCTGCCAGGGGGAGCCTTGCAAGAGTCATGCTGGGAAACCTTGCCGAACACTCGCCGATCTCGGGAGGCCATACCTTAATCCCCGCCGCAGGCGCCCGCCGTTATGGCCGTGGCGCAAGGTCCGGTCAGACGATGGATCGAAGGTCGCGGCAGGCCCCTCAACATGCGGCGACTGAATAGCACCTGCGCATCACAGAACGACTGGCGAGCCGGGTCAAGGGGTTGACGGGACTCTTCTGTGTTCTGTTATTAACGACAGCGGCCTTTCGGCCGGCCCGTTTGGTGCAAAGCGCCCCGGCGGAAACGCGGTTTTGAAAGCAGACGCATGGATTCCTCGCACCCCTCCCAGCAACAGGCCGAGACCCGGCTGGTCACCTCCGGCCGCGACACCAAGGCGCAGAAGGGGTTTGTCAATCCGCCGGTGTTCCACGGCTCGACCGTGCTCTATCCGACCGCCGAGGACCTCCATGCCCATCGCGGCGAGTTCACCTATGGCCGCCACGGCACCCCGACGACCAGGGCGTTCCAGGACACGCTGATGGCGCTGGAGGGGCCGCAATGCGCCGGCGTCGGCATCGTGCCGTCGGGGCTGTCGGCGATCTCCACCACCCTGCTCTCGGTGCTGAAGGCCGGCGACCATATTCTGGTTGTCGACAACGTCTATCGGCCCTCGCGCAATTTCTGCAACGGCATGCTGACCCGCTATGGGGTCGAGACCACCTATTTCGATCCGCTGATTGGCGCCGGCATCGACGGACTGTTCAAGCCCAACACCCGCGCCGTGCTGGTGGAGGCGCCGGGCTCGCAATCCTTCGAGATGCCCGACATCCGCGCCATTGCCGAAGTTGCGCATGGGCGCGGCGCGCTCGTGATCGACGACAACACCTGGGCCACCCCGCTCTATCACCGCTCGCTCGAACAGGGCGTCGACATCAGCATGCAGGCCGCCACCAAATATATCGGCGGCCATTCCGACATCATGTTCGGCACCATCTCGGCCAACGCCAAGGCCTGGCCGCAGATTTCAGAAGGCATCCGCCTGCTCGGCGTATGCGCCGGCCCCGATGACGTCTTCCTGGCTTTGCGCGGCCTGCGCACGCTGTCGGTGCGGCTGGCGCAGCATCACCGCTCCGGGCTCGACATGGCGCGCTGGCTGGCTGCCCGTCCCGAGGTTGCGCGCGTGCTGCATCCCGCGCTCGAAACCGATCCCGGCCACGCGATCTGGAAGCGCGACTTCACCGGCGCCTCCGGTCTCTTCAGCATCGTGCTGAAGCCGGCGCCGCAGAAGGCCGTCGACACCATGCTCAATACGCTCAAGCTGTTCGGCATGGGTTTCTCGTGGGGCGGCTTCGAGAGCCTCGTGATTCCGTTCGATTGCGACGCCTATCGCACCGCGACCAAGTGGGCGCCGGGCGGCCCGACTCTGCGACTCCACATCGGACTCGAGAGCACCGACGACCTCAAGGCCGATCTCGATCGCGGCTTCGCTGCCCTCAAGGCAGCAATGTGAGCCTGCTCACAAGGCATCGCGCCGCGGGAACGGGCAACCGAGGCAAACGTTAACGCCGACGCGCCAACAAAGGGTTGATCCGCGGACGTTTGGCGCTAGCCTCACCAATCGACTCCAATCCGGACACGGAGCATGGGTACGTTGGTTCTGCTCGATCTGATGGGCGGCGTTGCGCTGTTGCTGTGGGGACTGCACATGGTCCACAGCGGAATCCTGCGCGCGTTCGGTCCCGACCTGCGGCGGCTGCTCGGCAAGGCGCTGGGCAACCGCATCAGCGCGTTCGCCGCCGGGCTCTCGCTCACTGCGCTGCTCCAGAGCAGCACGGCGACCGCCCTGATCACCTCTTCGTTCGCAGCTGAGGGCCTCGTCAGCCTTGCCGCCGCGCTCGCCATCATGTTGGGGGCCAATGTCGGCACGACGCTGATCGTGCAGGTGCTGTCGTTCAACATCGCCGCTGTCGCGCCCGTGCTGTTCGTGCTCGGCCTCGTCGCCTTCCGCTCCGGACCGCGCTCCCGGATCAAGGACATCGGCCGTGTCTGCATCGGCCTCGGCCTGATGCTGCTGTCGCTGCACATCCTGCTCGACACGATGGCGCCGGCGGAGAACGCACCCGGCATGCGCGTTGTGATGTCGGCGATCACGGGCGATCCCGTACTCTGCATCGTCATCGCCGCGCTCGTCACCTGGGCGGTGCATTCGAGCGTCGCCAGCGTGCTCTTGATCATGTCGCTGGCCTATTCGCAGTTTATCTCGCCCGAGGCGGCGCTGTCGCTGGTGCTGGGCGCCAATCTCGGCAGCGCCATCAATCCCGTGTTCGAAGGTGCCAGGCGCGACGATCCCGCGAGCTACCGCCTGCCGGTCGGCAATCTCGTCAACCGCGTGGTCGGGATCGCGCTCGTCCTGCCGTTCCTGAACGTGATCGCCGCCCACATGCATGCCTGGCAGCCGGATCTCGCGAAGATGACGGCTGCCTTCCACATCGCCTTCAACCTCGGCACCGCCGTCATCTTCATCGGCCTGCTCGACACCATGTCGCGCCTGTTGACGCGGCTGCTGCCCGATCGCGTGCAGGAGACCGACCCGGCACGGCCGCGCTATCTCGACGAGAGCGCGCTGGAGACGCCGTCACTGGCGCTGGCCGACGCCGCCCGCGAGGTGCTGCGCATGGGCGACCTCGTCGAGATCATGCTGCGCAAGGTGATGACCGCGATGATGACGGGCGACCGCGCGCTGGTCGATCAGGTCTCGAAGATGGACAATGCCGTCGACGGTCTGGACGAGGCCATCAAGCTCTACGTGACCAAGCTCATGCGCGGCAGCCTCGACGAGAGCGAAGGACGGCGCGCGATGGAGATCGTCTCCTTCGCCATCAACCTCGAGCATATCGGCGACATCATCGACAAGAGCCTGAGCGAGCTTGCGACCAAGAAGATCAAGCGCCGCTTCCAGTTCTCGGCCGAGGGCGCCGAGGAGCTCGCCGCCTTTCACAAGCGCACGATGGAATCGCTGCGGATCGCCTTCGGCGTGTTCATGTCGGGCGATGCCAACGAAGCCCGCAAGCTGCTGGTGGAGAAGACCACGCTGAAGAACACCGAGCTCGCCGCCGTCGAGCGCCATCTCGACCGCCTGCGCGAGGGCCGGCCCGAGACCATCGAGACCACCTCGCTGCATCTCGACGTGCTGCGCGATCTGCGTCGCATCCACTCGCATATCTGCTCGGTCGCCTATCCCGTGCTCGATGCGGCCGGCGAGCCCTATCGCAGGCATGAGGCCGAGACGGCCACCCTGCCCGCCTCAGGCGCAGCATCAGTGCTGCCGCGCTAAGGCTGCGCGAACGAGAACAGCGCCTCCCGACAGAAGCAGGCCGGCGCCGCAGAGCAGGATCGGAGCAATCCAAAGCGTCAGGAACGACAGCGGCCGCGCATCCTCAGGGCGTCCGGGATCGTAGGCGATCCTGACGCGCTCGCCGTCCGCATAGGGCTGGCTCGTCGACCCCGACGAGGACGTGAACGTCATCGCGCGGCCGTCGCGCGTCGTGAATTGAAAAGTCGGATAGAGAAACGTCCCGCCATGATTTCCGCCGCTGCGCGCGACGGCGCCGGCGAAACGCGCCTCCGTCTGCTCGGCTCTCGCGAGAAAAGCGATGGTAGCGCCGAGCTCGAAAATGCCGAGCCCGAGCAGGACCAGGCCGACCAGAACAACCGATACGAACAGAACTATCGGTGACTTGCGCATGCCGATTGGACCATCCGGATGCCTTGCCGCCCTCGGCCCCTGGTCAGCGATCCAGCGTCTTCGACGCGCTGCCGCGGTTCTTCCAGATCAGCATGATGTTGCGAACATAGATGATGGTCGCCAGCCCCTGCCCGAGGATGATGACCGGCTCGCGCTTCACGACGCCGTACACCAGCGTCATCATCCCGCCCCCGATCGAGCAGAACCAGAACGCCATCGGCACCACGCTGTTGCCGGCGCGCTCGCTCGCGATCCACTGCAGGAGAAAGCGCGCAGTGAAGAACAGCTGTGCGACCAGGCCGAACGCCAGCCAGAAGTCGAACTTGGCGACGAAGACGTCGTAGAGATAGTTGCTCAGCGCCTGACCGTATTGAATGATCATGCGTTCACCTCAGTCACATCTGGTGTCGGCTTCTTGCGGCGGATCAGCCACCACACGCCGACGAGATCCATAATGCCGATCCAGAGCCGGTCGAAGAAACCATAGTTGGACACGCCGGAACGGCGCGGCCGGTCGATCACGTCGACATAGGCGATGTCGTAGCCCTCGCGGCGGACCAGCGCCGGCAGAAAGCGATGTAGCCCATCGAAATAGGGCATCATCAGGAACACCTCGCGGCGGAACGCCTTCAGCCCGCAGCCGGTGTCGCGCGTGCCGTCCTTCAGGATGGCGTTGCGGACCTTGTTGGCCACGCGCGACTGGAATTTCTTGAAGCCGGTGTCCTTGCGTCCGACGCGCTGGCCCGCGGCGAGGCCGACCCGGCCCGCCCCTTTTTCCACCGCAGCGATCAGGTCCGGCAGGAAGGCCGGATTGTTCTGTCCGTCACCGTCGAGGGTTGCCACGATCACGCCGCGCGCGGCGCGCACCCCGCTGCGCACCGCGGCCGACTGGCCGCCTGATCTGGCATGGCGGATCTGACGCAGATTGCTCCGTTGCGCCATGATGGCCTTGAGCCGCTCGCCGGTCGTGTCGGTCGAGCCGTCATTGACGTAGATGATCTCGTAATCCCAGCGGCCGTCGAGCGCCGAAGTGATCTCCTCGATCAGGGGCGCGATGTTGTCGGCTTCGTTGCGCACGGGAACGACGATGGAAACCGAAGGCTGGGACGTCGACAAATCGAGGCTCGTGGTTGGAATTGGCCTGCCCCTCAGGGAACCGGCGGCCCCGGCAGGCAGCCGCTTTTATGGGGCGGATGCCCCGCGGGCAACCCTTTTGAGGCGCCCTGTGACCGGCCCCGGAAGTGGCACGATGGTGCCGTCGGCACGGATGGCAAAGGCGAGCCGGCGTGCTGCAAACCAATAGCGGACCGCCATGGCTCCGACCAAGCCGACCAGAGCTCCGGCGATGACGTCGCTGGGGTGATGCGCGAGCAGCACGAGCCGTGTCAGCAGGATCACGATTGCGTAAGTGAACATGAACACGCGCAGCCGCGGCCAGAGTGCGGAGACCGCAAACGCCAGCGCGAACGCCGCGATCGCATGACCTGACGGCAGGCTGGCATAGGCTCCCGACCCCTCGAACGGGATGAAGTTGAAGGGATCGGCCTTGCCGCCGACGAACGGACGCCCCCGGCCGATGAGGTATTTCAGGATCTCGCCGACGAACGCGGAGACGGCAACGGACAGAAACAGGAACTGAAGCCGCGTGCCGAGGCCAAGCAGCAGCGCGCGGCTTGTGCCGTGAAGTCCCGCCGCGACGAGCGCCACGACAATCAACACAACTCCCAATATCGAGAGCACGTACTCGTCCTTGCCGAAATCGGTGAGGATGCGGATCGGCCACAGGCTTGGCGTGCCGCGCGCCGGCATCAGCTGGATCTCGGTCCCGTCGAACGCCAGCATCAGCGCGATGACCAGGGCCGCACCCGCCATGCTGAGCCACAGCGAGTGCCGTGCCAGCTTTCGTGCGGCCTCGGCGCGACGCGAATGCGACGGCGAGCGCACGAGCTGCGCCAGCGCACGCCCCGACACCGTGAGCAACTGCGCGGGATAGCCCGCCCGCGGCGCGATATGGGTCGGGGCCGACATCCTATTCGGTGCCTTCCGAACGGAAGATCGAGATCGAGATCGCGCGCCCTTGCGAGAAATTGTAGCCGTCGATGCGCGCGCCGACCTTGTAGCGCAGCCCGATCGCCTCGGCGCGTTGTACGAAGCTGCGCTCGGAACGCTGCTCGATCAGCGCGAAGCGGCAGCTGCCCTGCCGCAGGAAATCCGCCGCGCCCGAGCCGTCGGTGAGCAGCGTCTGCGTGCCGGTCAGGAACACCAGGCTCGGCTCGTGATAGCCGGCGGCGGCCGCCTTCGGCCCGACGCAGGTGACGTTGCGAAGCGCCCGCGCGATCTCGATGCTCGGAAACAGCGGGGTCAGCGACGGCAGCACGATGCCCCAGACCACGACCGCCAGCATCAGCGCCGCGACCAGCGCGTTCAGCACCGAGCGCTCGGCGCGATTGGTGTCGAACAGCCACCAGGCGAACAGGCCGAAGATCAGCGAGGCCGCGATGAACGGCCAGGCCACGAAGGCCGGCTGCCGGGTCAGCATGACCGCGCCGACCACCGCGATGATCGAGGCTGCCGCGGGGATCGCGAACCACCAGGCCGAGCCGCGCATCAGCCAGGACCGCGACAGCACGCGCCGCTCCAGCGCGCCGACGGTGAGGATCGCGATCGCCGGATACAGCGGCAGCACGTAATGCGGCAGCTTGGTCAGCACGGCCTCGAATACGATCCAGGACGGGATCAGCCAGGCCAGCAGGAATTGTGCGCCGGGCTCGCGCCGCGCCCGCCACACCGCAGGCGCCGCCATCGCCGCCAGCGGCGCGCCCGGCCAGAACGTGATCCAGAACAGCGCCAGGTACATGCCGGGCGGCGCGCCATGGGATTCCTGCGCCCCTAACTTGCTCAGCATGTCGCCGCCGACGGAATCGGCGAAGAAGGTCTCGCCCGCGCGCCAGAAGATCGCGACGAACCAGGGCAGCACCAGCACCAGCATCCACATCAGGCCCCAGAGCGGGCGCAGCTTCCACAGCCAGGAGGCATCGCGGTCCAGGATCGCGAGCGCAACGATGGTGAGGCCGGCGAACATCAGGATCAGCGGGCCCTTGATCAGGATGCCGACGGCGAGCGCGGTCCAGAAGATCGCGGGCCAGCTCCAGGGCGGACGCGTCTCGTCCTCGGCGCGCTGCCAGGACAGGTAAGCCCGCGCCATCGCGCCCATCGCGGCGGTGACGCAAAACAGCAGCATCGCATCGGTCTTGGCGAGCCGCGCCTCGACGCCGAGCAGCACCGAGGCGCACATCAGGAGCGCCGCGAGCACGGCAGCGCGCCGCGTGACGAAAGCAAGCGCCGCCCAATAGGTCATGAGCACGGCGCCGATCGCGCCTATCAGCGACGGCAGCCGGTAGACCCAGATCCGCAATTCGGCCTTCGGCAGCTTGAGCGCCGATGCGGCTTCGACCGCGGCCGATTGCAACCAGTAGATGCCGACCGGCTTCTTGTAGCGGACGTCCTCCTGGAAGCGGATGTCGACATAGTCGCCGCTCTCGACCATCTGCTTGGTGGCCTGGGCGAAGCGCGCTTCGTCGCGATCGACGGGCGGGATGGTGAAGAAGCCCGGCAAGAACAGCAGCAGCGCGCACAGCAGCAGAAAGGCGACCGCGCGGGCGTGGCTGGCCGTTGCGATATCGAACATGGACACGAGCCGGCTGCCCGGATTCACGGGCGATTTCGGCTCACGGGGCGCTCCAAAACGGGGGCTTGGGTAGGTCTCGGCCATTGGTTCCGCTTACGCTGAAACCGCCATCGCCACAACCGCTTAAGGCAGGGTCATTGAATTCGAATGACAACTGTGTCCGCGGCGCCCGTGGCATCGATCACGGTGAGCCGTGCAAAGCCCGGGCCGGGCGGATCGATCAGGCGCTGGCGGCGGCCGTCGATCTCGCCGCGCGCCGTGCCGTTAACCATGACGGTCATCGGCAAAACCCCGCCGGCGACTTTTACGGGCATGGCGGCGCTCTCGGGACCGCCCGACCGATCGACATCAATTCGCGAGCCGTTCAGGGGAAACTGGATATGCAGCGCCTGCTCGCCCCCAGTCCGCACCAGTTCCCCGACCGGACGGAACCGCTTCAAGGGCAGCGGCAATTTTGCGTTGCTGGCGACCAGAGTTCCCTTGGGCGGCTTCGGTAAGGGGGCCAGCGTCTTGCCACTCCGGGCAAAGGCGTCGAACAGGATTGGGGCCGCGGCGACGCGGCCGATGAGGCCGGGAACCGGCGCGCCGTCGGGACGGCCGACCCAGACGCCGATGGTCATGCGGCCGTCGAAGCCGATCGACCAGGCATCGCGATAGCCGTAGGAGGTGCCGGTCTTGAAGGCGATGCGGTTGTGGGCGGCGTTCTCCGGCGGCGGCGTGCCGAGCAGGACGTTGCCGACCTGCCACGCCGCGACCTGATCCAGCAGCCGCAGCGGCTCGCGGTCATCCTTGGCCGTGACGATCTCGCGCAGCGGCTTGGTGGTCCCAAGCCGGGCGAAGCCGGCATAGAGCTGCGCGAGATCCTGCAGCGTCACGCCGACGCCGCCGAGGCCCATGGCAAGCCCGGGCGTCTCGTCTTTCGGCAAGATGAGGTTGCCGCCGGCCTGCCGCAGCCGCGAGGCCAGCCGGCTCGAGCCGACGCGGTCGAGCAGCACGATGGCCGGCACGTTCAGCGACAATTGCAGCGCCTTCCTCACCGGCACCGTGCCCTGGAACGTCATGTCGAAATTTTCCGGCGCGTAGGAGCCGAAGCGGACCGGCCGATCGTCGATCAAGCTGTCGGGATGAACGAAGCCGTCCTCGAAGGCGAGCCCGTAGATGAAGGGTTTCAGCGTCGAGCCCGGCGAACGGATGGCGCGGGTCATGTCGACCTGCCCTGCCCGGCTCTCATCGAAATAATCCGCCGAGCCGACGCGCGCGAGCACGTCTCCGCTCTCATTGTCGACCACGATGATGCCGACCGAGATGTTGGGCCCGAGCGCGATGGCACGGTCACGCGCCAGCGGCTCCAGCACTTTCTGCAAGGTCGCATCCAGCGTCAGTTTGATGACCGGATTGTCTTTCACGGTCGACAGCGCGGTGTCCGAGGCGTGCGGCGCCAGGATCGGCATCGGCTTGCGCAATGTCGGCACCGGCGCGGCCTTGGCCTGCCTGGCGTCGTCTGCGCTGACCACATGCTCCTCGACCATGCGATCCAGCACGCGATCGCGCGCCTTGCGCGCCGCCTCGGGAAAGCGGTCGAGCCGGCGCGTCTCCGGCGATTGCGGCAGCGCGACCAGCAGCGCGGCCTCCGCCAGCGACAGCCGCTTCGGCTCCTTGCCGAGATAGGCGATTGAGGCGGCGCGGATTCCTTCGAGATTGCCCCCATAGGGTGCCAGCGCGAGATAGAGATCGAGGATCTGCTCCTTGCTCATGCTGCGCTCGATCTCGATCGCACGCACCATCTGCCGCAGTTTTGCGTAGAGCGAGCGCTGCCGCCGCGGCTCCATCAGCCGGGCGAGCTGCATGGTGATGGTCGAGCCGCCGGAGACGATGTGGCCGCGCGTTCCGAGCTGCAACGCGGCGCGGCCCAGCGCCAGCGGATCGATGCCGTCATGGGCGTAGAAGCGCTGGTCCTCATAGGCAAAGAGCAGCTTCAGATAGGTCGGATCGACATTGGTCCTGGCATCGACCGGCAGCCGCCAGCGTCCATCCGCCATCGCGTAGGCGCGCAGCAGCTTGCCGTTGCGATCAACGATGGTGGTGGAGACCTGACGCGCTTCGTCGAGCGGGAGCGGCCCGAGGGAGTAGACCCAGGCGACGAAGCCGGTGATGGCAAGGATGAGGGTGAAGGCGGCGGCGGAGAGGATACGCATGATGGTGCGCCCTCCTCTCCCGTCGTCGTTCCGGGATGGTCCGAAGGACCAGACCCGGAACCTCGAGATTCCGGGTTCGGTGCTGCGCACCGCCCCGGAATGACGAGAGACTTCGCTGGCTTCGTTCATCCCACCACTCACTTCGCCGCCCGCACCTCGACCGTTCCCGTCCCTGTTCGGCCATAGCGCGAGGGGTTGTACATGTCCTCGACATAGGCCTGCGGCAGCACGTATTTGCCCGGCGAGACCGCGCGCACGACATAGGCGACGGTGAAGACCGACTTGGAATCCGAGGCCCGATCGACCGCCGCGGTGAAGCGATCGTCACGGAATTCGGTATCCTCGGGCTCCTCGCCATCCTCGATCCAGTCCAGCGTGCCGCTGTCGCCCGACGAGACCAGCTTCGGATTGTCGATCTCCAGGCCCGCCGGCAGATAGTCCGACACCATGATGTGGCCGTACTCGGGCTTGGCCTCGGTGATCTTGAGCACCACCGCAAAGCGCTGGTTCTGCTTGACCTTGCTGATGTCGGCGGGCTTGCCGTCGAGCGTGTAGTAGCTGCGCTCGATCTTGAAGCCGTTCGACGCCGCCGGCTCCGGCGTCACCGGCGAGCCCGACACCGAGACCACCGCCTGCACCGGTGCATCGCCGGTGTTGGTGATCTTCAGCGGCTTTCCGCTCAGCGTATCCGCCTTGTAGCTGCGATAGAGCGCGGTCTTGACCGGCTGGCCGTCGACCTCGATCGAGAGGTTTTCCTTAGCCAGCGCCCGCGCCGCCAGCACCAGCCACGCATTCTCCTGCGTGGAGGTGTAGGGCGTCAGCCCCCGCGCGGTCTCGACCCGCGACACCGCCTGCGTCAGCGTCGCCTTCGGCGCATTGCCTTCGCTCGCGAGCGACACCAGCGCCGCGGCATCGCGGAGCTGCGAGCCATAGTCGGTGCGGCCGAACTCCAGCACCGGTTTTGGCGCGAGGCTGTCGAGCGCCGCGCCATAGACGCGTTCGGCGCGGTTGCGGTCGCCGACCAGGGCTAGCGCCGCGGCAAGCTGCGACTTCGCGATCGGGGTTGCGAGGTTGTTCAGCTTGGTGTCGGCGAGATAGCGGAGATCGCCGATGGGAGCTGCGCCGTTGCGGGCGAGCACGTAGAGGCCGTAGGCGAGATCGCGGCCGCCGTCCTTCTCCGGCTCGTTGCCGTTGACGACGGAGTTGCGGATGCGGTCGAGCGCGTTCTTGAACAGCACGTCCGGCACCGCAAAGCCCTTCTCGCGGGCGCGGGTCAGGAAGTCCGTCACGTACGCATCCAGCCAGGCATCGTCGCCGCCCGCCGACCACAGGCCGAACGAGCCGTTCGAGCCCTGGCGGGCCAGGAGCCGCTCGATGGCGTCGCGGATGCGCTGGTCGACCTCGGTGTCCATGGCGAGATGCGCGCCGGCCGCGAGCTCGTTGACATAGAGCAGCGGCATGGCCCGGCTCGTGATCTGCTCCGAGCAGCCATAGGGATAGCGGTCGAGCGCCTTCAGGATTGTCGCCGCATCGAGCGCGGTCGACAGGCTGGCCGAGACCGAGACGCTGCCGGTGCCCGGCACGAGGTCGGAGAACATGTCCGAGGTCAGCGTCAGGCTCTCGCCCTTCGCCAGCGTCCGGATCGAACGCCGCGCCAGCACCTGCGTTGCCGCCTTGACGTCGAACGCATAGTGACGCGCCAGCGCGAGGCCATTCGGCCCCTTGATGTCGACGTCGAGCGTCGCCTGCCCCGCCGCGGTCGCATCGAGCGCGAGCGAGAAGGAGTTGCGCTGCTTGGCGGCAAGCTTGACCGTGGTGGCGGGATTGCCGGTCATCTTCACCGGGCCGCCCGTCTTGACGTTGATGACGTAGTCACCGGCCTGGCCCTCGACATTGTCGATCTCCAGATTGACTGTGCCGTGGTCGCCATTGAGCAGGAAGCGCGGCAGCGTCGTGGTCAGCACCACGGGATCGCGGATCACGACATCCGTGTTGGCGCGGCCGAGTTTCGTGGCGGTCCACGCCACCGCCATGACGCGCGCGGTACCCGCGAACTCCGGAATATCGAAGCTCACCTCCGCGGTGCCATCCGCAGCAACGGTCACGATGCCCGAATAAAGCGCCAGCGGCTTTTGCGAGGGCGGCGAGCCCTGCAGTTCGGCAGCTCCAGCGTCGCCGCCCGACTTGATCTGGCCGCGCGTGCCCGACATGCCATCGATCAGCTGGCCATAGAGATCGCGGATCTCCGCGCTGAGGCGGCGCTGGCCGAGATAGTAATCATCCGGCGCCGGGGGCTTGTAATTGGTGAGGTTGAGGATGCCGACATCGACCGCAGCGATAACGATCTTGGCGTCCTCGCCCGGATTGAGCCCGTCGAGCTTGACCGGGATCTTCAGCATCGCGTTGGGCCGGATCAGCGCCGGCGGCGTCAGCTTCACACTCAGCGTGCGGGTCTGCTTGTCGATGCCGAACCATTTCAGGCCGATCGCGCGGCCCGGCATGCGCTGGGCCGCCGCATCGAGCGGACGGCGCAGCGTCGCCACCACATAGGCGCCGGTGCCCCAGTCCTTGCCGACCGGGAGCTTCACCTGCGCCGTGCCTTCCTTGACGTCGATGGTCTGCGTCGTCAGCAGGCGGTCGCCGAGCACGTTGATGGTGAGCTTGCCGGCGCTGCGGACGTTGACCGACACCGTCATGGTGTCGCCGGAGGCGTATTGCGGCTTGTCGATCGAGGTCTCCAACAGGTCCGGCGTGTCGGCGCTGCCGTCGGAGTACCAGCCGACGTCGAACTGCACCGAGGTCACCGGGCCGTCAGCGTCGCTCGACTTGACGTCGAGCCTGTAGCGGCCGGGCTGCGGGCTAAGCGAGATGCGCGACGGCTTGTCGGCAGCGATCGTGACGTCACCGTCGGCGACGCGCGAGGTCGACTTGACCGGCTCGTACTCCCAGTAATTGTTCTGGCGATACCATTGGTAGCGCGACTCCATCTTCAGGAGCTCGTAGCGCAGGCCGTCGCGGCGCAGCCTCTCGCCCTCGGGCGAGACGAACACGACGTCGAACTCGGCCTTGTCGCCCTCGGCGACGTTCTTGTCGCCGAACAGCGGCTTGATGCCGATCTGCGCAGCAGTGGGCGCGACCGGGAGCACGATCTTGCGCTCGACGGCCCGGCCGCCGGTCTCGACCATGCGGACGAATATCTGCGCCTCCTGCGGCCGCGTCGAGGCCGGCTGCTTGTCCAGCGTCACCGGGAAGGTCGCGACGCCGTTGGCATCGGCCTCGGGAAGGTTCTCCAGCGGCGTGCGCTCGTTCGAAGTGGTCTCCTCGTCGGCGACGCCGAACTGGTAGCCGGCAAAGCCGGGCCGCTCGGCCGCAGGCGCGACCAGCATGTCGCCTTCGAGCTGGAGGCCCGAGGCCGGCGCGCCGTAGAGGAAATGGCCGTCCGCCTTAAGCTCCACTGGAGCATTAGCTTTGATCAGCTTGTCCTTGGCGGACAGGTCGAATTCGATTCTATCGGGAACATAGTCTTCGACCATGAACGTGGTTTCGCCGACCGAAGCGCCCTTCGGATCGGTGAAGGCGCGCACGCGCCAGGTGCCGGTCGGCACGGCCGAGTTGAGCGGCACGGACAGGGTGCGGCCGCCGGCGCCCTGGTCGGGCAGCACGGCCCGGCGGTATTCGACGCCGTCGGGGCGCTCGACCACCAGCGTCATCGGCCCGCCGGTCACGGCGTTGCCCTGCCCGTCGCGCAGCAGCGCAGTGAGGAAGACGGTCTCGCTGGAGCGGTAGACGCCGCGCTCGGCATAGACGAAGGCATCGGCACCGGCGGGCACGGCGCGCCCCGAGACGCCGCGGTCGGAGAGGTCGAAGGCAGACGTCTTCAGGCTCAGGAAGGCGTAATCAGCCTTCTCGCCCGTGACCGTGAGCATCGCCGGCGACAGGCCGCCCTCGCCGCGCGCGAGGCCCGCCTCGAACAGCACATGACCGGAATCGTCGGTCTTGCGCGTCGCCAGGATCTCGTTGTTGCGGGCAACCAGCCGCACCTCGGCCTTGCCGACCGGATCGGTCGAAGCCAGCGAGTTGACGAAGACGTGGATGCCGTCGTTGCCGGAGTAAGCGGAGACGCCGAGGTCGGAGACGATGAACCATTGCGTGGCGAGCTGGTATTCGTCGTCCGAGCCCGGGCCCTTGGCCGCGGCGGTCATCACGTAGACGCCGGGCTGGAGCTCGCCGAGCGCCTGGTCGACCGGGAATGCCGTGGTGACGTCCTGGTTCAGCGTCATCGCGGTCGAAAGCTCGCCCGACCAGACCTTGACGCCACGCTCGTCGCCGAGATCGCCGAGCTGGTATTTCGACAGCGTCTTCTGGAAATCGCTGTCGACCACCGTGTTGATCAGGTTGCGGTCGCCGATCCGGAAGACGTTGATGTTGACCGCGGGCGTGTTGACGCTGACCACGGGAATGCCGCGCTGGCCGGTCCGCGGCAGCACATAGGCACGGCTGGTGAAGCGCACGAACGGCTTGCGGTCGCGCACATAGATGTTGAACTCGGCCGATTTCGGCAGCCCCTCCTTCACCGTGGACGGCAGGCCGGCGCGCAGATTGATGTTGTAGCGTTCGCCGTGCTTCAGCCCGTCGACACAGAGCTGCTTGCCTTCCGCCGACAGCGCCGGCTTGTCCTGCCCTGCGAGGGCCAGGAACGGCGCGAAGTCGGTGCGCTTGGCGAGCTCCTCCGAGAACTGGAAGCAGGCGCGCGGGCTCGCCGAATCCGAGTCCACGGTGTAGTCGAGCAGCCGGAAGCCGTGTTCGTCGCGCAGCTTCTCATATTGCCCGCGGACATCAGCGACCTCGCGCAGGTCGAGCGACAGCCGCAGCGAATCCAGTGCCGGCCGCCACAGCTTGCGTTCGGCCAGCGATTTGCCGAGCACGGCGAGCGCGTCGGCCTCCTCGCCCGGATTGCCGGCCCGCATGTAAGCGATGTAGGCCGCGGTCGAGGCGCGCTCCAGCAGGAAGGTCTGTTCGCTCGAGTTCTTGGGCCAGATCTGAAAGATCACCTTGGCGAGCCGCAGCCAGTTGCCGGCATCGTCAGGGGTAGTGGCCGCGATCTGGCCGAGCACCGACAGGCCGGTGCGGTAATCATTGCGCCGGAATGCGGCGTCGGCATCCGTGCGCAGCGTCGCGTTGGTCTTGGCGACCGGGCCCGCCTCGCTCTTGATCTGCGCCTCCAGCTTGATCGCGGAATCGGCGAGATCGTCGCGTTTGAAGGCCTTGTCGGCGGCCTGCGCAGCCGAAAGGCCGAGCGCCAGCGCGGCGCAGATTGTGACGGCGCGAACAAGACCGATCATGGATGGACTCCCGGAAATCGCGGACGAACGCCGCTTGTCGCAAGAAATGCGCGGAAAGGTGACGGACTCAAGGCGATGGAACCAGAGGTGCAAAACGTCGCATTCGCCATGACAAGGCAGGCCCAGAGGAGACCAGTCCAGATACCGCCGCGCACGCCGTCCTGATGGCGCAGCAACACCTAGCCAGTCGACCGGCGGCCGTGTCCCGGAAGCTGTTCAGCGTTCCCGGCGATGTGATCCATCGTCCAGTCCGCTGCCGCTCAACCCGGCACCCTGACACCCCACCGTTCCGCTTTGTCGCGCCATTGAGGAAAACGGTTCGGTTCAGACTTGGCGAAAGACCCAATTTTTCATATTGGCATGCTAGATGAACGGCCAGCCGCCCCAAATGGGCGGCTCCAGACGGTCCCGTAGCTCAACTGGATAGAGTAGCGGATTTCTACTCCGCGGGTTGCAGGTTCGAGTCCTGCCGGGATCGCCAGAAAATCCGCTGTATTGATAATAGCTTAGATCGATTTCGCCTTTGTTTTAGTCACGATATTCGTGCTGCGAGCGGTCTCAACCACCACAAGCGAAATCAACGACTTACAAACGCCACCAAAAAAATCGTTCCACGCAACACGAACGCGACATGCGCGGTGCGATTTCGTCAGAGGCTCGACGAGATGCAGCAGCAAACGATACAGCGGGAAACTCATTTCTGGGAACGCAGCTGCCAATACTACGTCGTCGGCCGCTTCGCCTTCATGGCCGGTTTGCACCCGGTCGCGGCAAACTTGCTACATCATGCTGTCGAATTCGCACTAAAGGGTGCCCTTGCGAGAAACAAAACTCTAAAGGACCTTCGCAACCAGCTGCATAAGCTGCCTGACCTGTGGACGACTTTTAAGGCCGAGATAGCGGATGGCGCGCTCGGCTCGTTCGATCCGGTGATCGCCACGCTCCACTCCCACTGGAGCTTGCGTTATCCGGACGACGTGCTGAAGAACGGCATGGAGGTTGTGCACACGACTCATCGCACCACGATTCCAGATGGCTTCCCACGCCGGACACCGCCTGCACATCTTCTTCCGCCGGAGATAGCGGCTCAAATTAGCGAACGGTTAGCGGCGCTCCCGGAAGTCAAGCAGTACGAGACGCTCTGCCTACAGGACGTCGACGAGCTCATTGAAGGCATCTTCGATGCAGCCAAGCGTAATCCGAGGCAGTTCTTCAATGGGATGAATCCGAAGGCACTACAGACGCTGGCCGAAGGCAACTTTGCTGCCGGCCTACTCAAATGAACGCTGGCGCGCTGGAGGGCGTGTTCAAGCAGTTGCGCTTGGACGTCAAAAAGCCCTGCCCCTGTGGAAACGGACAGCCGGCCGAACGATGTCACCTTGACTGGGACGGCCAACTGCGAAAGCCAGTGCCAACGCTGACGCCGCCTGGCGCAATTACGAATTTCGCGCATCCGCGATGTTACCTGCAGGGAATGCGAAACTGCTCTCAGGACATTTCGCGTGAGCACTATGTATCCAAGGCCGTCCTAGATCAGATCGGCGACACGCTCCGCGTCGGCGGCATGAGATGGCTAGATAAAGACGAAATCTTGGAAACGTCCGCGGCAAGCCTCACGGCCAAAATCCTATGCAGTCGCCACAACGCGGCGCTGTCGCCGCTGGACGCCGAGGCTGCATTGTTTTTTCGACAGCTTCGCGAAGTGCACACGGATCTTGATCGCCAGACGTTGGCGCGCAAGCCGAAGTTTCACCTCGCCAGTGGCGAGATGCTAGAACTGTGGATGCTCAAGGTGGCGTGTGGGATGTTTCACTCGGTAGGCTCGGACCTTGGAGGGAAACCGATCGCCGAGATATGCAAAATCGATCTCGAAAAGGTCAACGCTGCGCTGTTTCGGCGACGCTGGGACGATCGTGGCGGCCTGTATTTTCTGGGTGGCGTTGGACAAGGCTACAAGTCCAGCTTGGACGTCGAGCTGGCGCCATTGAGCGACCCTAGCACCGGCACATACTGCGGCGTGGTGATGGCAATGCAGGGGATGCGGCTGCAACTCCTGTTCGATAGCTCGACAACCCCACCTTGGCCCTGGCCAGGCTTCACTCGCCGGCCATCTGGATTGATTTTCGAGCGGCGGCGGCGAGAACACGCGCTTGTCCTGAGCTGGCCGGTCGGAACGCCCGATATTGCCGTAAGGCTGACAATGGACAAAAGCGCGCCGCGGTAAACCGGTGGGCTCGCACTTGCCTTCCCGGTCTATCTCGCCCAACGCCAGCCACAAGACGCTCGGTTGCCAATCCATCGCCCTTCACGAACGCGTGGCTTGGCCTTTGAACCGGGCACATCAGCCCTATCTATGCGCCGGGCGACGTACGCCCGAGAAGGACCCCGATGCCACCATCCGAGTGGACAAGAATGGCCATCGCATCAGCCGTGGCCGTCCTCGCAATTTCGTTTTTGGCAATCGACGCGACCGTGGATGTGAACTCCGGCGGGATTGCAAAACGTATCGAGACGGCGCGGGCGTCCATCGCGGACGCGGCCATTAGCCAGCATCAACTCGCCTTCGCCGTTCAGGCGTGGTCGCGAGGCAATCACCAGAAGCCGCTCTCGGAGAAGCAGCCCCTGGAGCAGTGTCTGGCGATCGATTGATTCTAAGGTGCGCCGCCTGCGCATCATTCCCCGTCCGCCGACTGGTGCGCCCGCCACCACCCTGCAATCGCCGCGGCCAGATCATCCCACAGCTCGGTCGGCAGATCCGGCACCGCGACCCGGACGCTGTATTCGTGCGTCGTCGCATTGTGAAACCATTCCGTCGCGGCGAAGTCGAAGCCGAAGCTGCCGGCATGGCGGATCGGGAAGCCGTCCCGGCCGAGATCGTGGCTCATTGCGTCTGCGGCGTGCCGCGCGCTGGCCTCATCGAGGCAGCGCCTGCTGCGAAGCGTGACGTAGAGGCCGTGGGTGAAGTGGAGCTCGGCCGAGAGCTCTTCGAGCTCACGCGCAAAGCGCCTGGCCGCATGGCGGCCGTTACGAAGGATGGCTGCGACGCGCCTCCTTGTTGAGGTCCAATAGGCCGCCGTGCCCACGAAGGGCGGAAAATGCGCCGGCAGCGCCGCGCCGCCGAGAAGCCGCACGGCGTCGCGCGTCTCCGCCGCGAGGCGCTCGGACAACGAATGTTCGGCGCCCTCCTCGCTCCAGCCGACGAACACCGCAGAGCCGAGCCGGCCGTATTCCGCGCCGAGAGAATCGAGCTTGGTGTGGCTTCGTACCATCACGACGGGGATTCCGCTTCGCCTTGCCCAGCGCAGGACACGCCGGATGCGGCCGGATCGGCCGGCAAAGCATGTCGTGTCGAAGATCAGGAGATCGAACGCTGAACCGTCGCGGCGCAGCGCCGCTTCGAACGCGCCCGCGGAGACGCAGGAATCCAGCAGAAGAATTCGCGGCGCGCCGGCCGGAGCCAAGGCATCGGACCGCGGCAAACTCAACGTGACGAGCCGCAGATCCGGGACGAAGCGCTCGATCAGCTCGAGCGTCTCGCCGTAGGAGCCCGGCAGGACCAGCATGTCAGCGCTGGCGACGATCCGGGTCGCGGCAAACAACAGGGCCGAGATCGCGGCCATGCCGGAGGCGGTATAGATCGTCTCGCTGCTGCAGCCGGGCTCGCGTTCATAGAACGAGGGTCCGTTCACCTTCAGATCCGCGCGCTGATAGTCGTAGCTGAAGGTGAACGGACCGCTGGTCGGAGACGCCGTGGCCGACCACGACGTCTCCGTCGCCTTCCAGTCCTGCAGCGCATGCTCGGCGCGCAGCGCGGCGGTCAGCTGGAATTTCGCCCTGATGACCTCGTCCACCGAGCGCGGACACGGCACATGTCGCGGGCTGCTCAGGCAGCCATTGAGCAACCTGAGCTCGTCGCGCTTGCGCTCCAGATAGGCCTTGATGGTCTCCATATGACTTTTGTCAGCTGCAACTCTCCTTCAACGTCCGGCGCGCCTCCGGGGTCCAAACTGCGGCGCGCTACGCCGTGCAACGAAGATGCGTCTGCATCGTTGAGACTGCGCAAGGAGGACAGCGAAGCCGCGTGACAACACCAGGCTCCTTCGGCGGCCTTTTGTTTGTTCACGATCCGACTCCGCTTCGTTCGCATAGCACGAATCGCGACCGCGAGAATCAGCGCTGCGCAAATGTTAAGATGAGATTGCCGTGGCGCTGATCGCTTGCGCGCCCGCTACTCCGTCGGCTCCTCTTCGCGCCGCTCGCGGGCAAGCTGATGCCAGGCGATGGCGAGCTCGATCAGGCGTTGCCGGTCGGCGCCTTCGGCCGCCGCGGCGCGCTTCATTGCGGCCTCGGCTTCGTGCTGCGGGTCGTACTTGTTGCACATGAAGCCGATTGTAGCCGCCCGATCTGGACAAGTGCGTGGCAATTTCGTCCGTATGATTGCGGATGTCATAGGCCATTCTGACACGCTTCGATTGTGGCACCAGGGAAATTGCACTCGCGGTTTCAGACGCGTCCTCGTGGCAGGTGTCCGGCTTCATTCCGGGCGATCTGTGAATTGCGTCACAGCCTGCGCACGGCCTCCCGCGCTAAACAGTACCTCAGCGCTTCCCTTGGGAGCGCGAGACGGCGTGGGAGGTCCCGTCATGACACAGGAAGCAACCGCCGAAGCCAGGGTCCCGACACAGCGCCAGAAGTCCGACCTGTTCGGCATCGTGTGTCTTGCGACGATTGGTCTGGTGACGCTGGCCTGGATCGCAGGCCTCGTCTGGGGCGCGATGGCATTCTTCAACTGGCTGGTAGCCTGACGCGCGAGGCGATCAGCCCTCATCCGCGCGCAACCGGATCGACCGGCCAACAAAAAAGGCGGGCCTTTCGCCCGCCTCTTCGGTTTCACATCCTGCGCAGAAGCTTCAGTAGCACGCGCGCGGATCGGCCTGCACATACTGTCCGTTCGGATAGCGGTAGTAGCAATTGCCCTCGGCGAGATAATAGCCGGGGCGCGAGGCTGCCGTCGCGCCGGCGATCGCGCCGGTGGCGCCGCCGAGAACCGCACCTGCAGCGGCCCCCGTTGCGTTGCCCGAGATCAGTCCACCAAGCACACCGCCGACAATGGCGCCGCCAAGCGCGCTTGCGCCGGGATCCGCCGGCGGCGGCGGAGGTGGCGGTTCGTAGGCGACCGGAGGCGGCGCAGGGGCATAGGCCACCGGCACGTCGTCGTAATACTCCTCCGAGATGTAGGCGGGCGGACCGGCCATCCGCTGCGGATAATAGTACCAGACGCCGCCGACGTCCCACCACCAGCCCGAGCGGCCGTTATGGACTTCGTGGCGCCAGCGCCCGCCGTCCCAGGCGAGGTTGCCGCGATAGGCATGCCCGCCCCAGTCGCGCGCCGGCGCGGGGCCACGCGCGTAGTTGCGGCCGGGCGGCGGGCCGCCAGCATTGTGCGGGCCGGGACCGGGGCCGCCAGCATGAGGCTGGCCGCCGAGCTGCGGCGCGGGCCGGGCCGCCTGCTGCGGCGGAGGACCCTTGCGCATGTTCTGATTGGTCTGGGGCGGCGCGCCGGCGGCGGGCCGGTCCGGCAACTGGCCGGCGTCCCTGGGCGGCCTGGCTTCCTGAGCCTGCGCCGAAAGCGCGAGCAATGACATGGCCGAAACCAAGGGAATGATGATCTTCTTGCGGCTGGACGCACTCATGCGTGCTTGCCCCCCTACTCTCTCGCTTGCCGTGGTCCCTTGCGCGATAGACGATTCGCCTCGCGCCGGGGTGATGCCGGCTGACATGACTGACCTGCTTGATCGGCCAAGTGATCGGCCAAGTCCCGTTACAAATGATTAAGATCACGGCAATTTTTCGGCCCGACGGGGCTGCAAGGGGCAGAGCCGAGCGCCGCTAGCGAGCCGGTTCGATGACGTTGCAATTGCTCCGTCCCGACATCAGGCAGTCCTGCATCTTGCTGGCCGAGGTGAGATCGCGGGCGAGCCACCAGCCGATTCCAAGGATCAGAAGCGCGATGATCAGGCCGGCGATGGCGCCGCGGCGGTTATCGCCGGGTTGAGGTCTTGGCGGGGATTTGGGCTTCTCGCCCGGTTCGGGCTTGGACGCAGGGCTCGACATGACAACCTGATCGCACGGGTCAGTCGGCTTTATCACCTCTGCGGCGTGGCGTCACATCCCGGCCGACCCTTCCGGCTCAGCCCCGGGTCTGGCGGATCGCATCCTTGCGCGAGGTTTCGACAGCCGGGATCGCCTCGCGGGCCCGCGGTGCGCAGGTCGTGAGCACGAAGGCGGTCTGGCTGCACTCCCAGTCGGCGCCCAGGACGGTGTTCTCGATCGGTTGTGGACGGGCAAACAGCAGTGCGGCACCCGCCAGCGCCGCCACCACGAGGATGAGCGCGAGCGCCTTGAGGCTCAGCCGGAAGATGGTCATGCCCGTGCTCCGTCTCGAATTGGGGCGGACGCTAGGCGTTGCGTCAGGGCGCCCACTATGAGGGACATCACAATTCGGCAGTTTTTCGGGGCTACGAGAGATCGTCGGGGGAGCGATTTTTCGTCTACCTGATCGGCTGCGATTATGGGTGGCTTCGCGACGCGCGTCGATGTACACGCTTCTGCGTCGCGTTGCGCCTGCTATGCCCAGCCGACGTACCAACAGGCACTGATGTAGGATTGAAAGCGAGGAAGACAAGGCTCGTCGATGAGTGGATTCAGGGAACCCGGCTTCGCAGACCGGCAAAAGGCGGCGCAGGACGCACGCAAAAATCTTTTGAACAAATTCAAGTCGCAGCCGGGCCACGACGATCCGGCGGTGGCGGCGCGCCGCGCCGAACGCGAGGCTCTTGCGGCCAAGCGCGCCGAGGCAAAGGCCGCGCGCGAGGCGGAAAGGGCCGAGCAGAAGCGCATCGAGGAGGAAGCCAAGGCCGCCGAAGCCGCGCGGATCGCGCGCGAAGCGGAGGAAGCGGTCGCCAGGCAAGCTGCGCTCGAGGCCGAGCAGAAAGCCAAGCGCGACGCCCGCTACGCCGCCCGCAAGGCCAAGCGCAAGTAACGTGCAGAAGTAACGTTCACAAAGTAGCGTTCGGAAGTCACGTTCAATTGAAATTGAACGGAGACATCATGTCGGGGCGGTCCATGTGACCGCCCCCCGGACTCTTCCGAGCGCGCGTCTGCTTTCGCACGCGCGCCGGTGACGACAGACGATCAGTTCTTCTTCATCATCCCGTCGTCTTTCTTCATCCCGTCCTTCGACATGTGATCCTTCTTCATGCCGTCGTCCTTGGACATGGCATCCTTCTTCATGCCGTCCTTGGACATCGTGTCCTTCTTCATCATGCCGTCGTCCTTGCCCATCTTGTCCTGGGCAAAGGCGGCCGGCGACAGCGCGAGGCCAAGCGAGAGAACGGCAGCCGAGACGCCGAGCGCGATACGGGTACGAATGGTCATGGATCATCTTCCCTTCGAGATGGTGTTGTCAGCGACGGACGCCGCTATTTGATCTCGTCGGATCGACGGCCTGACTTGTTACGGCCTCGCCGATAAATTTCTCCAGACCACCGCGCATTCGCCGCAATCACACCCGCGCTATCCGACCTCCATCCGGAGCAGCAGAACGGCAAGTGTGCAGCGCAGCACGACCGGCACTTGCCGCGGCATTCGGTCTCGAACTATCAGATGAGAGAATATCGGGTGAAAGACCGGCTAGGATGGGCCTGAACGCCGGTCTGACAAGACCCGACCCAAATCACACCAACAAGAACAGTCCAAGGGGATGACACCATGATTACGCGCCGCCATCTGATCGCGACCGCCGTCGCAGCACCCGCTATCTTGCGCTTCGGGACCGGAACCGCGCATGCCGCCACCACGCTGAAGATCTCGCATCAATTCCCGGGCGGCACCATCGACAAGGGCGATTTCCGCGACCGTCTCTGCCGCATGTTCGCCGCTGAAGTCAGTAAGCGCAGCAATGGCGACATCGCCGCCGAGATCTATCCGAACTCCTCGCTGATCAAGACCAACGCGCAGTTCTCCGCGATGCGCAAGGGCGCGCTCGACATCTCGCTCTATCCGATGCCCTATGCCGGCGGCGAGCTGCCCGAGACCAATATCGGCCTGATGCCGGGCCTCGTGACCACCTACGACCAGGGCCTGCGTTGGAAGAAGGAGCCGGTCGGCAAGGCGCTGACCGATTTTCTTGCCGACAAGGGCATCATCCTGCTCACCTGGGTCTGGCAGGCCGGCGGCGTCGCCAGCCGCTCCAAGCCGATCGTCGCCCCTGAAGATGCCAAGGGCATGAAGGTGCGCGGCGGCTCGCGCGAGATGGACATGGTGCTCCAGACCGCCGGCGCCTCGGTGCTGTCGGTGCCGTCGAACGAGATCTACGCGGCGATGCAGACCGGCGCGTGCGATGCCGGCATCACCTCCTCCACCAGCCTGATCTCGTTCCGCCTCGAAGAGGTCGCGAAGTCGCTGACCTCGGGCGCAGGGGCCTCCTACTGGTTCATGCTCGAGCCCTTGATGATGTCGAAGGCGATCTTCGACAAGCTGCCGAAGAACCAGCAGGACGTGCTGCTCACCGTGGGTCAGGAGCTCGAAGCCTTCGGCCGCAAGGGCGCGCAGGACGACGACGTCGAGGTCGCCAAGGTCTACGAGAAGGCCGGCGCCAAGGTCTCGGTGCTCGATGCCGCGACCGTCGGCAAGTGGCGCGACATCGCCCGTGACACCGCCTGGAAGGATTACGGCGCCAAGACCGCGACCTCGGCCAACCTGCTCAAGCTCGCCACCGACGTTGCGGCATGAGCCACGGTCCGCTTCCGGATCGTGACGACCAGACGAGCGCTGCCGCAGGGTCGGGCCCTGCGGCGGCGATCGATCGCGGTCTCGCCATCCTCAACAGCATCATCGTCGTGTTTGCCGCGATCGCGCTGGTCGCAGCCTGCGCCATCCTGAGCTACAGCGTGCTCAGCCGTGCGCTGTTCAAGGCCGCCAATTACTGGCAGGACGAGGCCGCCGTGTTTCTGCTGGTCGGCGCCACCTTCATGACCGCCGCCTATGTGCAGCAGAACCGCGGTCACATCGGCATCGAGGCCTTTGTCGGCCTGCTCTCGCCGCTCGCCAACAGGATCCGGCTCTGGCTGGTCGACGCCGCGACGTTCCTGTTCTGCGCCTTCTTCACCTGGAAGTCCTGGACGCTGGCCCACGAGGCCTATGTCGACGGCCAGGTCTCGAATTCGATGTGGTCGCCGCCGCTTGCCATTCCCTATTCGCTGATGGCGTTCGGCATGAGCCTGCTCTGCATCCAGATCCTCGTGCAGCTCGCGCTGCCCTTTGCCGGAGGCCGGCGGCCATGAGCGTTTTCGGGATCGGCCTAGCCTACGGCATTGCGACGCTGGTCATCATGTTCTCGGGCATGCCGATTGCGTTCGCGCTCGGCGCGGTCGCGGTCGTGTTCATGGGCATCTACATGCCCACGGCGTCCCTCGATACGGTGACGCAGAACGTCTACGAGGAAATGGCCTCGATCACGCTGCTGTCGATCCCGCTCTTCATCCTCAAGGGCGCGGCGATCGGCAAGTCGCGGGCCGGCCAGGACCTCTATCTGGCGCTGCATGCCTGGCTGCATCGCGTTCCCGGCGGCCTCGGCGTTGCCAACGTGTTTGCCTGCGCACTGTTCGCGGCGATGGCGGGCTCGAGCCCGGCGACCTGCTCGGCGATCGGCTCGGCCGGCATTCCCGAGATGCGCAAGCGCGGCTATTCCGGCGGGTTCGCTGCCGGCATCATCGCCGCCGGCGGCACGCTCGGCATTTTGCTGCCGCCGTCGATCACCATGATCCTGTTCGCGGTCGCGGCCGAAAAGTCGCTCGGACGGCTCTTCCTCGCCGGCATCGGACCGGGCCTCTTGCTGGTCACGCTGTTCGGCGCCTATGCCGTGATCCGCTTCCGCCAGGAATACAAGACGGCTGAAGCGATCTACAAGAACGGTGGCCCCGAGGCTGCGATCCTGGCCCGCGACGAGTATACGCTCGCCGAACGCTTCAGCGTGCTGCCGCGCGTGATCCCCTTTGTGCTGCTGCTCACCGGCGTCATGATTGCGCTCTATGGCGGCTACGCCACGCCGTCGGAAACGGCCGGCCTCGGAGGCCTGCTGGCGCTGGCGCTGATCGCGGCGATCTACAGCGTGTGGCGGCCGAGCGACCTTGCACCCATCATGAAATCGACGATCCGGGAATCGACCATGCTGATGATGATCATCGGCATGTCGCTGCTCTATTCCTACGTGATGAGCTATCTGCACATCTCGCAATCGGTCGCCGAGTCCATCGTCGCGATGCATCTGCCGCGCTGGGAGCTGCTGTTTGCGATCCTCGTCATGGTCGTCGTGCTCGGCTTCTTCCTGCCGCCGGTCTCGATCATCCTGATGACCGCGCCGATCATCCTGCCGCCCTTGCGCGCCGCCAATTTCGATATCATCTGGTTCGGCGTGGTCATGACCATCGTGATGGAGATGGGGCTGATCCATCCGCCGGTCGGCCTCAACATCTTCGTGATCCGCAACGTCGCACCGGATATTCCCCTGCGCGAGGTGATCTGGGGCACGCTGCCCTTCGTGCTGCTGATGATGCTCGCGGTGCTGCTGCTGTGCTTCGTGCCGGGGATTTCAACCTGGCTGCCCGATCTCGTGATGGGGCCGGACGGGAGTAGGTGACGCTGCCGTAGGGTGGGTTAGCCGCGCGGATGCGCGAAGCGTGATCCGCGCGGCGTAACCCACCTCTTCTGCATCCGCGGTGACGAACAGTGGTGGGTTACGCCTTGCAGATGCGCTACGCACATCTGCAAGGCTAACCCACCCTACGGATTCTCCTTCCGCCGCTGCTTCGGCGCGTTGGCCACGACCTGCAACAGATCCTTGCGCACGGCCTCGATGTGCCGCTCCAGGAACCGGCAGGCCTCCTCCACCTTTTGCGCGCGGCACAGCGCGATCAGCTGGGCGTGCTCCTTCTCCGCGATGCCCATCGCCTTGGTGTTGGAGAGCTGCAGGCGGGTGTAGCGGTCGCTGGTCTGGAGCAGCGACAGCACGATCGCGCGGGTGCGCGGCTGCGGGGCGTGGACGTAGAGCGCCATGTGGAAGTCGGCGTTGAGCTGGCCCCAGTCGCTGACGTTCCGTGCCTTGATCGCCTTCTCAAAACTCTTGTGGATGTCGTCGAGTCCCTCGAAATCCTCCGCGGTGAAGCACGGCGCCGACTGCGCCAGCAATCGCGGCTCCAGGATGCGCCGCAGGTCGAACACGTCGTTGATCTCATCCAGTGACAGTTCGGAGACGATGGCGCCCTTCTGCGGCACGATCCGCACCAGCCCTTCGGCCTCGAGCTGGAACAGCGCCTCGCGCACCGGGATGCGGCTGACGCCATAGGCATCTCCAAGCGCGTCCTGGCGCAGCTGCGATCCGGCCGGATATGTGCCGTCGAGGATCGCCTGACGGAGCTGATCGACGATCGCAGCCGACAGGGTGCGATGCTTCAGAGGCTGTTTCATCTGACCTTCCGTCTTGCTTCCGACTCGTCGGAGCGAAGCGGTTCCTCTCTTGCATGTTGACGTGCTCCGCAAAAGCCGATGCCCAGCAAAAGCGCGTCCTGCCGCCGAATTGACCGCAATCTCCGTTTGACTCCCAAAATGTATAAATTATACATTTGGCAATCGCACGACAAATCTTCGGGGGTTGGGGCCTCTTTCATGATCGAGCAGACGATGCCGGCCACGCGCGCGCTCAGCCTCCGACGTACGGTCGTGCGGATGTCGAGCGCCCTGCTCGCCTTCGAGCGTCTGGCGCTGATGGGCCTGATGTACCTGCTCACCGGACTGATCCTGGTGAACGTCATCACCCGCTACTCGCGCTTCCCGATCTATTGGATCGATGAATCCGCGGTCTATTGCGTGGTCTGGCTGACCTTCATCGGCGCCTCCGCCATGACCCGGCTGCGGCTCGACTTCGCGGTCACCATGCTGACGGAGCGGCTTTCGCCGCAGCACCAGAAGATCGCCAAGGTGATCTCGACCGGCCTCGTCGTCGTGTTCGGAATCGCCCTGACCATCACCTGCGTGCTCTGGATGGACCCGGTCGGCCTCGCACGTGCCGGCTTCGACGGGCGCAAGCTCGCGGCCGAGACCTTCAACTTTCTCTATACCGAGCACACCCAGACGCTGAACTGGCCGACCTGGGTGCTCTATCTGACGCTGCCGATCTTCGCCGTGTCGATGACCATCCACGGCCTCGCCAATTTGCTGGAAGATCTCGAGCTGGTGCCGCGCACGCCGCCGAAAGGCTTCCAGCTCTCCGAGCTCGACGGGGTCAACTGATGATCACGTCCGCCGCCTTCGTCGCGTTCATGCTGGTCGGCGTGCCGATCGGGCTCTGCCTGTGCCTTGCCGGCCTCGTCTACATCGCAGCGTCCGGCAATCCCGTACTGTTCCAGTCCTATCCGCTCCAGCTCTTCGGCGGCGTCGACAGCTACGGCCTGATTGCCATTCCGCTGTTCATCCTGATCGGCGAGATCATGAACGGTGGCGGCATCACGCGGCGCATCGTCGACATGGCGATGGCCTTCGTCGGCTCGCTCAAGGGCGGGCTCGCCTACGTCAACATCCTCGCCAACATGTTCATCTCCTCGATCCTGGGCTCGGCGACCGCGCAGGTCGCGATCATGGCCCAGATCATGGTGCCGGAGATGGAGAAGAAGGGCTACGACAAGACGTTTGCGGCGGGCCTCACCGCTTACGGCGGCATGCTCGGCCCGATCATTCCGCCCTCGGTGATGTTCGTGGTTTACAGCGTGCTGGCGCAGGTCTCCGTCAGCGACATGCTGATCGCCGGCATCGTGCCGGGCGTCATCCTCACCGTGATGTTCTGCCTCGTCATCGCGCTGATGGGATACATGTACAACTATCCCCGCGCCGATTATCAGACGCCGCGCCAGCGTCTGATGACGATCCTGCGGACCTCGCCGACGCTACTGATTCCGATCGTCATCGTCGGCACGATTTTGAGCGGCCTCGCCAATGCGACGGAATCCGCCGCCGTCGGCGCAGTCGCCGCGGCGCTGGTCGGCAAATACTGGACGAAAGAATTTGAGTTCTCCCAGCTGCCGCAGATGATGCTGCGCAGTGGCATTTATTCGGCGATCGTGCTGTTCCTGGTCGCGGCAGCCGCCGTGTTCTCCTGGGTCCTGATCTTCGGCAAGGTGCCGCAGGAAACCGCCGGCTGGATCCAGTCGGCCGCCAAGGACCCGGTCAGCTTCATGCTGATCTGCAACGTCATCCTGCTGGTCATCGGCACTGTGATCGACGGCATTCCCGGCCTGATCATGACGGTGCCGATCCTGCTGCCTGTTGCAACCGACGTCTATCACATCGATCCCCGGCAGTTCGGCGTCGTGGTGGTTATCAATCTGGTCCTCGGCCTGCTGTCGCCGCCGGTCGGGCTCTGCTTCTTCGTCGCGGCCGCCGTCACCGGCGCCAAGCCCGGCAAGATGTTCATGGTGACGCTGCCGTTCTTCGTCATCTCCTGCGTCCTCCTGGTGCTGCTTTCGCTCTACCCCTCGCTCTCGCTGATCCTCGTCAAATAGGCCCGTACAAAAGGAAGCCCGACCATGCCGCTTTCACGCCGCCGCTTTCTCGCCGCCAGTGCCGCCGCATCGGTGTTCGCCCCTTCGCTGGCGCTCGCCCAGGCCAAGGAATTCCGGCTCGGCCTGATCACGCCCAACGGCCATTCCTGGAACAAGGCCGCGCTGAAATTCGGCGACGAGCTCAAGGCCGCAACCAACGGCCGCCTGACCCTGACCGTGTTCCACTCCGGCCAGCTCGGCAACGAGCCCGCGATGATGCAGCAATTGCAGTCCGGCGCGCTCGACATGGGCTTCATCCAGGCCGCCGAGCTCGGCTCGCGCGTGCCGCACATCGCCGCGATCAATGCGCCCTACATCGTCCGCTCGACGCCGGCGGTGGCGAAATTCGTGCGGCATCCGGCGGCAGTCAAACTGTTCGAGGTGTTGCCGCAGGAGACCGGCACGATCGGCCTCGGCTGGGGCATCACCGGCATGCGCGCGGTGTTCTCGTCCAAGGACCTGAATTCGCTCGCCGACATCAAGGGCATGAAGCTGCGCATCAACCCGACGCCGGTCTATCGCGACTTCTATTCCTCGCTGGGTGCTGCGCCGACGCCGATCCCGACGCCGCAGGTGTTCGACGCGATGGCCAACGGCCAGGTCGATGGCCTCGAGGCCGATCTCGAATTCTCCTGGAACCAGCGGTTCGACAAGGTCTCGAAGGTGATCCTGCAGATGAATGCCGTCTTCATGCCGATGGCCGCGGTCGTCTCAGGCCGGGTCTGGCAGTCGCTCCCCGCGGCCGACCGCGAGCTGATCACCAAGACGATCAAGACGACGCTGGATGCGCAGATCGACGAGCTCGCCGGCAACGAGCCCGCGTTGATCGAGAATTTCAAGAATGCGCCGATCCCGATTCGTCAGGTGCCCGCCGGCGACACCGAGGCTGTCATCGCCGAATTCGACAAGATCTGGCTGCCCAAGGCCCCGGTCCTCGCCGAGCTGCGCAAGGTCGGCGCCACGCTCTGATCCCAACCGCCATCCTTTTCGCCACAACCGGCGGCCCCAGCCCCCCGCCGGCAATACACTTGGAGTGAACTCATGAGCCGCCGCGTTTCCTGGGAAGGTGTCTTCCCGGCCGTCACCACCCAATTTCACGACGATCTCTCGCTCGACATCGATGCGACCGCCAAGGTGATGGACGGACTGATCCGCGACGGCGTCTCCGGCCTGATCGTCTGCGGCTCGGTCGGCGAGAACACCTCGCTGGAGCGCAAGGAGAAGGTCGCGATCATGGAGACGGCGAAGTCGGTCGCGGCCGGCCGCGTGCCCGTGCTGTGCGGCATCGCCGAATTCACCACGGCCTTCACGGTCGAAACCGCCAAGGAAGCCGCGCGCGTCGGCATCGACGGCGTGATGGTGATGCCGGCCCTGGTCTACTCGTCCAAGCCGCACGAGACCGCCGCGCATTTCCGCGCCGTCGCCAGCGCGACGGATCTTCCCGTGATGCTCTACAACAATCCGCCGATCTACAAGAACGACGTCACCCCCGACATCCTCGCCTCGCTCGCCGACGTCGAGACCGTGGTCTGCTTCAAGGACTCCTCGGGTGACACGCGGCGCTTCATCGACACCAGGAACATGGTCGGCGACCGCTTCGTGCTGTTCGCAGGCCTCGACGACGTCATCGTCGAGAGCGTCGCCATGGGCGCCGTGGGCTGGGTGTCCGGCATGTCCAACGCCTTCCCGCGCGAGGGCGAGACGCTGTTCCGCCTGGCCAAGGCCGGCCGCTTGGCCGAGGCCATGCCACTCTACGAATGGTTCATGCCGCTCCTGCATCTCGACGCCCGCCCGGACCTCGTCCAGTGCATCAAGCTGTGCGAGCACATCATGGGCCGCGGCACGGCGCTGACCCGCCCGCCGCGCCTCGCACTGCTGCCGCAGGAAAAAGCCGAGGTCGAGGCCATGATGGTCAAGGCGCTCAAGAACCGGCCGCTGTTGCCGGATGTCGGGCTGAAGGCGGCCTAGGAAGGTTTCGTAGGGTGGGTTAGCCTTGCGGCTGCGCAAAGCGCAGTCGCAAGGCTTAACCCACCACTGTTTGTGCGGAAACATAAGAGGTGGGTTACGCCCAGCGACCGCGCTTTGCGCGGCTGCTGGTCTAACCCACCCTACGAAGCCGCCCGCTTTTTCTTCGCGTTCAGCGCGGACGCCACACGACTCACCGGCGGCTTGCCCAGCACGACGCTCATCGCATTCGTCGCCGCCAGCAGCTTTTCCATGTCGACGCCGGTCCTGACGCCCATGCCTTCGAGCATGTAGACGACATCCTCGGTCGCGACATTGCCGGTTGCGCCCGGCGCGTAGGGGCAGCCGCCGAGGCCGCCGGCGGCGGCGTCGATGACGCGGACGCCCTCCTCCATCCCCGCATAGAGGTTGGCGAGCGCCTGGCCATAGGTGTCGTGGAAATGCATCGCGAGTTTCGCGGGCGGGATGTTGGCGCTGACCGCGCGCAACATGTCTTTCGCCTTGCTTGGTGTGCCGACGCCGATGGTGTCGCCGAGCGAGATTTCGTAGCAGCCGAGGTCCCACAGCGTGCTCGCGAGATCGGCCACCGCCTTCGGCTTGATCTCGCCATCGAACGGACAGCCCAGCACGCAGGAGATATAGCCGCGCACCTTCACGCCATCGGCCTTGGCGCGCACCAGCACCGGCTTGAACCGCTCGATGGATTCCGCGACCGTGCAGTTGATGTTGGCGCGCGAAAACCCTTCCGAAGCCGCCGCAAACACGGAGACCACGTTCGCGCCGGCGGCGCGCGCAGCGTCATAACCCTTCTCGTTCGGCACCAGCACGTGGAACTCGGCGTTCTTCACATGGGCGACACCTTGCAGCACGGCGTCCGAACTCGCCATCTGCGGGATCGCCTTGGGCGAGACGAAGGCGCCGACCTCGACCGTATCGAGGCCGGCTCCGACCAGCGCCTCGATGAAGGCAATACGGGCCTTGACGCTGACGGGCGTCTTCTCGTTCTGGAGGCCGTCGCGCGGCCCCATCTCGATGATGCGGACGGGATCGCTCATGTCACTCTCCCGTAGGTTCGACCACGGCGAGCTCGACGCCTTCCTGCACGATGTCGCCGACCTTGCATTTGATGGATTTCAGCACGCCGGCAAAGGGCGCGCGCAGCGTCTGCTCCATCTTCATGACTTCCAGCGTGAGGATCGGCGCGCCCTTCTCCAGCTTGGCACCCTCCTCGGCCAGCACGGCGACGACGGTTCCCGGCAGCGGCGCTGCGATCTTGTCTTCGCCGACATGCTCCTCGCTCTCGCCGCCGAACGGATCGACCCAGTGCAGGTCAAAGCGGCCGTTGCGCGTGCGCAGGTAAAGCTCATGGCCGTCGATCACCGCTGCGACCGACGATTTGACGCCGTCGAGCGTGAGATCGAAGCCGCCGTCCTTCGCCGTAATCGTGAACGCCAGCTCGCGCTCGCCGATGACCAGCGTGGACAGCCCGCTGCCGTAGTTCAGAGCGATCTTCTGCTCCGGACCATGGCCGACGCGGAAGGCAAAGCTGCGCTGGCGGCGGCCGACCGGCTGCCAGCCGAAGGTCTGCCACGGCGAACTCGCCTCGGCCTGCGCGGCCTGCCGCTCCTCGTTGACGATTGCGGCCACGGCGGCGCAGAGCTCGAGCTCTCCGGGCGCCGGGGCCGCCGACGTCAGCACCGCGAGCTCGCGCTCGATGAAGCCGGTGTCGATCGCATTCGCGCGCACCTTCGGGTGCGTGATCAGGGCAGACAGGAACGGAATGTTGGTGACGATGCCGCGGACATCGGACTCTTCCAGGCCGCGGTTGAGCCGGTCGATGGCCACGTCCCGCGTCGGCGCCCACGCAATCGTCTTTGCCAGCATCGCATCGTAGTAAGGCGAGACGGTATCGCCCTCGCGATAGCCGGCGTCGATGCGGAGGCCCCCGGTCTCCGCCGGCAGGCGCCAGGTCGAGATCTTTCCGACCGACGGCATGAAATTCTTGGTCGGGTTCTCCGCGTAGACGCGCGCTTCGATCGCATGGCCGTTGAGGCGGATCTCGTCCTGCTTCAAGGGCAGAGCCTCGCCGAAGGCGACGCGCAGCTGCCATTCGACGAGGTCGATCCCGGTGATCAGCTCGGTCACGGGATGCTCGACCTGGAGGCGCGTGTTCATCTCGATGAAGAACACGTCCTTGCCGTCGGAAACGAATTCGATGGTGCCGGCACCGACATAGTTGACTGCACCCGCCGCCTTCCGCGCGGCAGCGCAGACCGCCTCGCGCTGGGCAGCGTTGAGCGTCGGCGACGGCGCCTCCTCGATCACCTTCTGGTGCCGGCGCTGCAGCGTGCATTCGCGCTCGAACAGCGAGACCAGATTGCCGTGGCTGTCGCCGATCACCTGCACCTCGATATGCCGGGGATTGTCGACGTACTTTTCGATCAGCATGCGGTCGTCGCCGAACGCGGCCAGGGCTTCGCGCTTGGCGCTGACGATCGCAGGCCCGAGCTCGGCCGCGGAGCGCACGATGCGCATGCCGCGGCCGCCGCCACCGGCGGAGGCCTTCACGAGGACGGGGAAACCAACCTTCTCGGCCGCCTTCGCCAGCGTCGCATCGTCCTGCGCATCGCCGTGATAGCCGGGCACCAGCGGCACGCCGGCTTTCTCCATCAGCTCTTTTGAGCCGGATTTCGAGCCCATCGCCGTCATCATTCCCGCGGTCGGGCCGACGAACACCAGCCCGGCGTCGAAGCAGGCTCGCGCAAACTCGGCATTCTCGGACAGGAAGCCGTAGCCGGGATGCACGGCTTCGGCGCCGGTCTTGCGCGCGGCCTCGATCAACCGCTCGACATTGAGATAGCTGTCGCGGGCGCGTGCCGGCCCGAGCAGCACGGCTTCATCCGCGAGCGCGACATGCATGGCGCCACGATCGGCCTCGGAATAGACCGCGATCGTGCGCAGGCCCATCGCACGCGCAGTGCGGATGACGCGGCACGCAATCTCGCCGCGGTTGGCGATCAGGAGGGTGCGAAAACGGCGGTAGAGGTTTGAGCGGTCCATCGCATCACATCCTGAACAGGCCGAATTTCGTCGGCTCGATCGGCGCATTCGACGCCGCCGAGAGGCCGAGGCCGAGCACGAGGCGCGTGTCGGCGGGGTCGATCACGCCGTCGTCCCAGAGACGCGCGGTCGCGTAATAGGGATGCCCCTGGCTCTCATATTGCGCGCGGATGGGCTCGCGGAACTTGTCTTCCTCCTCCTTCGACCAGCTATCGCCCTTGGCCTCGATATTGTCTCGGCGGACCTGGCTCAGCACCATCGAAGCCTGCTCGCCGCCCATCACCGAGATGCGCGCGTTCGGCCACATCCAGAGGAAGCGCGGCGCGTAGGCGCGGCCGCACATGCCGTAATTGCCGGCGCCGTAGGAGCCGCCGATCACGACGGTGAATTTCGGCACCGAGGCCGTTGCCACCGCCGTCACCAGCTTGGCGCCGTCGCGCGCGATGCCGCCGGCCTCGTATTTCTTGCCGACCATGAAGCCGGTGATGTTCTGCAGGAACACCAGGGGAATGCCGCGCTGGCAGCACAGCTCGATGAAATGCGCGCCCTTCAGCGAGCTTTCGCTGAACAGAATGCCGTTGTTGGCGATGATGCCGACCGGATAGCCCCAGATATGGGCGAAGCCGCACACCAGCGTCGTGCCGTAGAGTTTCTTGAACTCGTCGAACTCGGAGCCGTCGACGACGCGGGCGATGATGTCGCGCACGTCGAACGGCTTTCGGCCATCGACGGGCACCACGCCGTAGATCTCCTCCGCGGCAAACAGCGGATCGCGCGGCGGATGCATGTTGAGGTTCGGCCGCGCCGACGGTTTCAGCGTGCCGACGATGCGCCGGGCGATGCCGATCGCATGCGCATCGTTCTGGGCGTAGTGGTCGGTGACGCCCGACTGCCGCGAATGCACGTCGGCGCCGCCGAGCTCCTCGGCGCTCACTACCTCGCCGGTCGCAGCCTTCACCAGCGGCGGACCGCCGAGGAAGATGGTGCCCTGGTTGCGCACGATGATGCTCTCGTCCGACATCGCCGGCACATAGGCGCCGCCGGCGGTGCAGGAGCCCATCACGATCGCGATCTGCGGGATGCCAGCTGACGACATCTGCGCCTGGTTGTAGAAGATGCGGCCGAAATGCCGCTCGTCCGGAAAGATCTCGTCCTGCAGCGGCAGGAAGGCGCCGCCGGAATCCACCATGTAGACGCAGGGAAGGTTGTTCTGCCGCGCGATGTCCTGCGCCCGCAGATGCTTCTTCACGGTCATCGGATAATAGGTGCCGCCCTTGATGGTGGCGTCATTGGCGACAATCACGCATTCGCGCCCCGAGATGCGCCCCACCCCGGTGACGACGCTCGCCGAATGCACGTCGCCGCCATAGAGGCCGTAGGCCGCGAGCGGCGACAACTCCAGGAACGAGGTCCCGGGATCGACCAGGAGGTCGACGCGCTCGCGTGCCAGCATCTTGCCGCGCGCGGTGTGGCGGTTGCGCGAGGCCTCACCACCGCCGCCGGCGACCTGGCTGAGCTTTTCGCGCAAGTCCGCGACGAGGCCGCGCATGGCCTCGGAATTGCGCGCAAAATCCGACGAAGAAGGATCGATGCTGGAATGGAGCGGCATGTTGATTCCAATGAGGTGAAGGATTTAAGCCGTCTCGGCCATCAGCTCGCGGCCGATCAGCATGCGGCGCACCTCGGATGTACCGGCGCCGATCTCGTAGAGTTTTGCATCGCGCCAGAGACGGCCGACCGGGAATTCGGATGTATAGCCGACCCCGCCAAGCGCCTGGATCGCCTCGCCCGCCATCCACGTCGCCTTCTCCGCGGAATAGAGGATCGCGGCGGCAGCATCCTTGCGCAGGCTGCGGGCGTGGTCGCCGCGGTCGCAGGCGCGCCCGACCGCGTAGACATAGGCGCGCGTCGCCTGCCAGGTCGCATACATGTCGGCCAGCTTGCCCTGCATCAGCTGGAAGTCGCCGATCGGCTGACCGAACTGCTTGCGTTCGTGCATGTAGGGCACAACAGCGTCCATGCAGGCCGCCATGATCCCGAGCGGCCCGCCAGAGAGCACCGCGCGCTCATAGTCGAGGCCGGACATCAGCACCCTGACCCCCTCGCCCACCTTCCCCATCACGTTTTCCTCCGGCACTTCGCACTCGTCGAAGAACAGCGGATAGGTGTTGGAGCCGCGCATGCCGAGCTTGTCGAGATGCTGGCCGTGGGTGAAGCCCTTGAAACCCTTTTCGATCAGGAAGGCGGTCATGCCGCGCGGGCCGGCCTCCGGATCGGTCTTGGCGTAGACCACCAGCACGTCGGCATCGCCGCCATTGGTGATCCACATCTTGGAGCCGTTGAGCACGTAGCGGTCGCCGCGCTTGTCGGCGCGCAGCTTCATCGAGACCACGTCGGAGCCGGCGCCGGGCTCGGACATCGCGAGCGCGCCGACATGCTCGCCGGAGATCAGCTTGGGCAGGTAGCGCTGGCGCTGCGCGTCGTTGCCGTTGCGGCGGATCTGGTTGACGCAGAGGTTGGAATGGGCGCCGTAGGACAGGCCCACGGCCGCCGAGCCCCGCGAGATCTCCTCCATGGCGACGATATGGGCGAGATAGCCCATGTTGGAGCCGCCATATTGCTCCGGGGCGGTCATGCCGAGCAGACCGAGGTCGCCAAGGCGCTTCCACAGGTCCGCCGGGAACAGATTGGCTTTCTCGATCTCGGCAGCGCGCGGGGTGATCTCCGCCTCCACGAAGGCGCGGAGCGTGTCGCGCAGCATGCCGATGTCTTCGCCCAGATCGAAATCGATGCTCGGGATGTTCAAGGCGATTCCTCCGTAATTTGGGACCGAACCTAGCGGGGACCGGGCCCTCTTGCGGTCGAAAAGGTTGCATTTTCCGCCAAACTTGGCGAGGATTTTTCCATGCCTTTTCAAGCCGCAACCGCGATCCCGCGTCGCGCCGTGACCCCTGCCGCCTTCGTCCGCGGCGTGGTGGCCGCATACGAGCGATACGGCCGCGATCCGACGGAGGCCCTCAGCCGGGGCCAGGTAGCGCTGGACATTATCAGTTCTCCGGACGGGCGGGTCACGGCCGCCCAGTTTGAGGCTTTGGCGGGCCATGCCATGCGCGAGCTCGACGACGAGGCGCTCGGCTGGTTCTCGCGCCGGCTGCCATGGGGCACCTATGGCATGCTGTGCCGCGCCTCGATCACCGCGCCGACGCTTCAGGTCGCGCTCAAGCGCTGGTGCCGGCATCACCGCCTGCTCACCGAGGACGTGCTGCTCGATCTCGCCGTCGGCGAGGAGACTGCGGTCGTGTCGATCCGGGAGCAGCGCGACCTCGGGGCTTTGCGCGAATTCTGCCTTGTCACGCTGCTCCGCTACGTGCTCGGCTTCTCCTGCTGGGCGGTGGATTCCAGGATCGCGCTCCGCGCCGCCGAATTCCCCCACCCGGAGCCAGGCCACGTCTCGGTCTATCCGACCATCTTTTGCAGAAACGTCCGCTTCGACGCGGCCCATGCCCGCATCGTCTTCGACAAGCACTATCTTTCGCTGCCGCTGACCCGCAGCGCCGCCGACCTCGACAATATGCTCAAGGGCGCGCTCAGGCTGACCGTGCTGCCCTACCGGCGCGACCGCCTGCTGGTCGAGCGCGTCCGCCGCGTGCTGCGCAATGCGCGCGGACGCAGCCTCCGCGCCGAGGATGTCGCGAGCGAGCTCGCGCTCTCCACCCGCACCATGCATCGGCGTCTGCGCGAGGAGTCCACCTCGCTGCGCGACCTCAAGGAAGAAGCAAAGTTCGAACTGGCAAAACAGGAGCTGATGCGCGGCCGCACGCCGATCAAGCGGATCGCGGAACTCGCCGGCTTCCGCAACGAGAAGAGCTTTTCGCGGGCCTTTCGGACCTGGACGGGTACGAGCCCGCGCGAATTTCGCGGCCGGTATCGTTGAGGCGCACCGTCACCTGCTCGTCATAAATAGACGGCCCCCGAGATCGCTCTCGGAGGCCGCAATGTGCTGGATCAGGTCTCGATGTCAGGCGTTAGTTTTGCGCGCCCGAGCGAACCTTGGGCTGCTTCGCCTGCTTCGGCTGGAAAGCGAGCGCGTCGTTGGTGGTCTTGGCGCCGCCGCTCTGCGAGCACATGCCGCCGATACCGCCGGCCGCCTGACGGCAGGCCTCCATGGTCGGATAACCACAGCCGTGAGCGGCCTGGGCGCCGTTGGTGATGCAGTAGTCTTCTGCCTGCGCAGCCGGCGCGGTCAGAACCAGAAATGCAGACGCAAACAGCGTCGCAGCGGAAGCCGCGATCGTCTTCGAGATCGATGTCATGTTGTCTTTTCCTGCTTCAGGGTCCCACAAAAGAATCCTCGGCATGCGAGGCAGGCTGAGGTTCACACCTTGCATCTAGGTGGCGCACTGAACCCGACAATCACGATTCAGCGCATTGCAGGACTTCGCAAATCACATGTCACAGTTAGGTGAGTTACTCAGCTGTTTTAATCCCATGACTTCGCCCCTACCGGGTCTTAGCGCCCCATGACGTGAATCGGATTGAAGCATCCGAGGATCAAACGCTTCGGATCGAACGGAATGTCCCCGCAGCCTCAAAACACTTGTCGTCACGCATTCTCGCTTCGGCCGCCTCGAGGGTCGCCTTGTCGGGCCAGACCTGCCAGGTAAAGACGATCTTCTCGCCTTCAATCGCATTCACGGCACGGTGAAAGTCCGTGTGCTTGCCGTGAGGCACGTTGTCCTCCCAGGATTCGACGATCTCCAGACAGCCATATTCCCTGAACAGCGCCGCACCGTTCCCGGCCCATCGGCGATAGGCCTCCATCTTGTCCTCCGGAACAGGAATGACGAAGCCCGCGACGTACATGATTTCAGCTCCTTCGGGTCTCTGTGAGCCTCACACCGGCGACGCAGTACCCTAACTCGCCGGTACCGCCGCGACCTCCTGCAACGGCAGCGGCACGTCCTTGGCGACCCCGAGCACCGGAAAGCTGCGGACGTTCTTCACGTCAGGCATCGCGGCGAAATGCAGCAGCTGCTGGCGCATACTCTCGACGCTCGGCGCGACGCATTTCAGCAGATAGTCGGTGTCGCCCGAAATCCGCCAGCACTGCTGGATACGCGGGATCGCCGCGATCGAGCTCTCGAATGCCTCCAGCACCGGCTGGGCCTGGCTGCCGAGCTGGATCGAGACGAACGACACCACCTCATAGCCGAGCAACCGCTCGTCGATCACGGCGCGCACCGCCCGGATCACGCCGCGGCTGAACAGCGATTTCAGCCGCCGCAGGCAGTTCGGCGCGGAGACGCCGACGCGCAGCGCCAGCTCGTTGTTGCGAACCCGCCCGTCCTGCTGCAGCTCGGACAGTATTTTCAGATCGACGCCGTCGAGCTGGTCACGCCCCGCCATACCCCACCCTCGTCTTGGTCGTGTTACGCGAGGCAGCGAAGCACGCGGCGAGATTGGTGCCAACCACCTTAGGCTTCCCCGAGGCTGGAAAAGCGTGGCGGGATGCTTGCCTGCGGCGCATCCTTCGAGACGCCCGCCTCCGGCGGGCCCTCAGGATGAGGTCACGCTTCGCGGCGAGGTATCAAACCCTCATGGTGAGGAGCCCGCCAAAAGCGGGCGTCTCGAACCATGAAGGCCGAGCTCGTCCGACAACCTCCCGCGGCCATCCATGCCGCCCCAAAACGACAGGCCCGGGCACGACGGCATCCCAGATGAGAATGGCCCTTAATGCGTCCAGGGCTCGCCGCGGCGGAACGAGAAATTGTCGGCATAGGCGACCGGCCGGCGGATCGAATCCTGGGGCTCGATGACTTGGTAGGCGATGCCCTTGCGCTCGCAATAGGCGACCGCCTCTTCCTTGCTGGCGAAGCGCAGCGTGATCTGCTGCTTCATGTCGCCCGACGAGGTCCAGCCCATCAGCGGCTCGACCGCGCGCGGCTGCTCCGGCTCGTAGTCCAGCTGCCATTCCTTCGTTTTGGACCGGCCGGATTGCATCGCGTTCTTGGCGGGCTTGAAAATGCGTGCGGTCATGGGTGGTCCGGGCCTCTTGCGTCTTTTCGTTCGATTTCGATGCGTCAGGGTGGCAGTTGGTGGAAACCTCAGGGATAGTATAGAGACACCGATTGGGAACTGATTGGTGATTCCGGCCCCCGGTAACCTCTGCGACGGTATAGTCATTATGCTGCACCGTGACAATTGCGTACCCGCCTTCCGCGCCGGGATCCCGCCCGGCGGCACTGCCTCCCCGACCTCAGCCTGTCCGCCCCCTTCGAGAGCTCCCGTCGCATGGCCTTCCTGAACATCAACGCCACGCTCCCCGAAAAAGGCCGCGACCTCCGGCTCGACCTGTTTCGCGGCGTCGCGAACTGGGCGATCTTCCTCGACCATATCCCCGACAACGTGGTGAACTGGATCACCACGCGCAATTACGGCTTTTCCGACGCCGCCGACCTGTTCGTCTTCATCTCCGGCTACACCGCCTCCTTCGTCTATGCGCGAATGATGCTGGACCGCGGTTTCATCGTCGGCGCGACCAGGCTCACCAAGCGGGTCTGGCAGCTCTACGTCGCCCACATCATCCTGTTCGTGATCTACATCGCCTCGATCAGCTATCTGGCGCTGCGCTTCGGCGATTCCGAGATGATCAACGAGTTCAACGTCGCCGGCCTCGTCGACAACGCCACCGAGACGCTGCGCCAGGGCCTGTTCCTGCGCTTCAAGCCGCTCAATCTCGACGTGCTGCCGCTCTACATCGTGCTGATGGGGCTGTTTCCGCCGGTGCTGTGGTTCATGCTGCGCAAGCCCGACGTGACGATGGCGCTGTCGATCGTGCTGTGGCTCGCCGCGCGCCAGTTCGGCTGGAACCTGACGGCCTATCCGGCCGGCCAGTGGTACTTCAACCCCTATTGCTGGCAGGTGCTGTTCGTGTTCGGCGCCTGGTGCGCGATGGGCGGCGCTCGGCGCTCGATGACGCTGATCAATTCGCCCATCACGCTGTGGCTTTGTCTCGGTTATATGCTGTTCGCGCTGATCATGACCATGGCCGGCCGCTTCCCCACCCTCGGCGGCATGATCCCGGAATGGCTGTTCTCGGCCTTCAACCCGAACGACAAGACCAACCTCGCGCCCTACCGCTTCCTGCATTTCGTCGTGATCGTGATCCTGGTGATCCGCTTCGTGCCGAAGGACTGGCCGGGCCTGGAATGGAAGGTGTTCGACCCGCTGATCGTGTGCGGCCAGCAGTCGCTCGCGGTGTTCTGCGTCGGCGTGTTCTTGTCCTTCGTCGGCCATTTCGAACTATCGATGAGCTCGGGCTCGCTGTTCGCGCAGCTCTTCGTCAGCATCGCCGGCATCGCGATCATGACGACCGTGGCCTATTACATCTCGTGGTCGAAGAAGCAGGACAAGCCGCTGAAGCCGCCACCGGCCAAGCCGGCGGCAGAGGCCAAGGCGGCCTGAGAGAGGCGGCCGTTACGCCGCCTCTTCGCCGTCGAACTCGGTGAATTTCTTGTAGATCCAGTCGCGGCCGTCGTGCCGCCGCCAGACCTTGCCGTAAACGAGCTGCCCGTTGATCGAGCGGCGTGGCACGATCACGGTCCAGAGGTGCCAGATTTCGGTCCAGCTCGACTGCGTACTGACGGTTTTGACGTTGCGATCGAAAGACATGACGCAGAACTCACAGGATACGCGCGCCGCGACGAACTGTGATCTTGTGTGAGCACGGATTTCAGGCAGCCCATCGCGAGCCGGGACTGATCTGATAACGCCCCTTGAGGCGGCCGCAACAACCGCTCGCCCTTAACCTAACCGATCAACCTTACCTGCGGCGAACGGATGGCCGGACCGGTTGAAAGCCGAGGCCGGCTTTTCTAGAATGCATGCGCGATTTGAGATGAGCGTGCCGTTTTGGACGCGCGGTGATTTTGAACTGACATTGCATTTGAAAAATGACTTTACTGACTGGGGCGATCGCAATGAACTTGCAGTGTGTATGTTTGCGCCTGGCGGTGCGACCGGTGCCGCCTGCCCCATTGCTCCGGACTTCGGTTCAGGAGCCGCCCAAGCCCGCCAACGACAACCAGATGATCTGGCCGTTCGTGCCGTTTCCGCCCGGCTGGCACGCGTCGAGCTGATTGCCTTGGGTCCGAAAAGCGCAACGCCGCGCAAGCGGAATATCATCGCTTGGCGGCGTCCGTTTAGGCCATTGGGCGCTGAAATCCCCAACACCGATATGTCTGTGGCGACAAGCCAAAGGTTCGATGAATCTTTGGCAATTCTGCGCCCCGTGGCCCTCGCCAATACCTTGAAAAATCGCGCGGAAGTCGTGCGATGGGGACAATGAGCGCCAAGGCTTTAGCCGGCTTCGGGCATGCCTGGTGCGAGCGTTTCAGGACACCATAGGCCGGCGATCAACCTCGACTAGACCGCAGCGCTGGCACCTGCGCTGGACGTGCTGCCGGATCCGTTCTGGGCATTGCCACTGACCGCGCCTTGCGCGTTGTAGGTCTGTCCGGCCTGACCGCTTTGACCAGCTTGCGCGCTCGCGGACGTCTCGACCTCCGTCGTGCCGTCGGAATAGGTGATCGTGGTGGTGGTGACCCCATCGATGGTGATCGAGACCTCGCTGACGATGGTCTTGGCCGAGCCGCCACTGCCTCCAGATTCCGAGCTTCCGCCCGCCGATTGCGACGACGATGTCGCCGACGTCGATGACGTGGCTGAAGTCGACGAAGCCGCTGATGTCGAAGATGCCGCGGAAGATGACGCCGTGGCCGTCGACGGGGTCGTCGCCGCCGCCGCGCTGGTTGATGCAATCGCACTGATCGACATGAAAGCCTCGTCCGTGGGAGCCTCGGGCGCAACGCCGGTTGCGTAACTGCCTCTCCGCTTCAACGCGCCGGGCGGGCGAAGCAGGCGCTGGAGGCGTAAAAAATTCGGCGCGGCAGGCATTTTCCGGCACCGACCGCAGCAACCAAACGCCACGCCGCGCGTTGCAGCTGGTTCCCACCTATCCGGGACATCCGCGGGCGTCCGCAGTCAGCGCGGGCCCTCATGCAGGGATCATCATCTCGCCTCACGTCCGTGTGAGCTGGAGCGCGGCCGGTGAATTTCTTCGACCGAGCAGAGACCAATAAAGAGAAGGCCGCAAGGCAAGGGGGCGCAGTGAGCCAGATCGATACGACCGAGAAACTCTCCGAGGCACCGGAGAGCGGAAGCTCACTGTTCGCGCTCTGTGGCCTCGGCGTCGCGGGGATCGTCATGCTGGGCTGGATCTGCGCCCTCGCCTGGATCGCCTGGCGCCTCGCCGATTGGCTGCTGTTCTGATGGGGCGCTAGCGGGCCGCAAGGCCCTCAACTTTGAGGCATCAACGCCGGGACTGGTCGGGGCAGCTGGATTCGAACCAACGACCTGCAGTACCCAAAACTGCCGCGCTACCAGGCTGCGCTATACCCCGAATGTCCGGCGAGCCCCGTCGATACACGCTTCCCAGGGCGCCAGCAAGCTTACAAACCGGCGCCAGCAAGGCTGGCAACGCCCCTCTTGGGCGACCCTATTTGCTGCCGAACAGCGGGTGGCCGACCCGGTCGCCGGGGCGGATGCCGTATTTCTGCGCCGTTCCCGCCACCACCTCCAGAACCGCCCGGGCGGGGCCTCGCGACGAGATGATCTTGGTCGACAGCGGCTCGGTGTTTTCCGCAATCCGCAGGATGCGGCCGTCGGCGCGGATGAAGATCATGTCGAGCGAGACATAGGTGTTCTTCATCCACATCGAGACTTCCTGCTCGGGATTGAAGTCGAACAGCATGCCTTTGCCGTCGGCCAGCTCCTTGCGGTACATCAGGCCGGTCTGCTTCTCCTCCTCGGTCGTCGCCATCTCCACCGAGAACACCTGCACACCGTTCTTCGTGACGATCTCGAGCGGCTGGAAGCTCGCTGCGCCGACGGGCGCACTCGCGACGGCAAAGCCGGCGATGAGGAGGATGGCGGCAAGCCAGCTCCAGGCCAGCAACCGGAACGGCCGTCGATCGAAATTCATGGCAGAACGCATGGGGGATGGCACTCGAGGCGTGGGAACGGAACAGTCCTACGCGGCGACCGCCGGAAAAGCCAGAGGCGCGCCGGTCAGCCGGCGCGCCTCTGCTCACGATTGCGGGAATTGGTTGTCAGGCGAAGCTAGTGCGACTGCAACCCCGGCGATCCGGTCTCGGGATGGATCTCGGCCGCCATCATGCCCTTGGAGCCGGGCCCGAAGCGGACCAGCACATATTGGCCGGGGCGCAATTCGGTCATGCCGAAGCGGCGCAGCGTCTCCATGTGCACGAAGATGTCGGGCGTGCCCTCGCCGCAGGTCAGGAAGCCGAAGCCGCGCAGCCGGTTGAACCATTTGACCTGGGCCCGCTCCAGCCCGCTGGTCGGCGTGACCGTGACGTGGGTGCGCGGCGGCAGCATCTGCGCCGGATGGATCGCGGTCGACTCGTCCATCGAGACCACGCGGAATGCCTGGTAGCCCTTGGCGCGCTGGATGCACTCCACGACGATGCGTGCGCCCTCATAGGCGGTCTGGAAGCCGTCGCGCCTAAGCACGGTAACGTGCAGGAGGACGTCGGGCCAGCCATTGTCCGGAACGATGAAGCCGTAGCCTTTGGAGGCGTCGAACCATTTGATGACGCCGGTCACCTCGACGAGATTGGCGCTTGCCTCGCCCAGTCCCGTGAACGGACTGAGTGCGCTGTCGCGGCCGGCGCCGCCATGCTCGCCCGGCGTCAACCGCCCCGGCGACGTGCCCTGTCCGGGAACTCCAAGCTTCTTCGACTCAAATCCGTCCGACGACCCCATAACCCCGGACCCCACACTGCCATGCAACCCGCCACATTGGCGGCGCTCGAATCACGCGTCTTAAGAGAATGTTCTCAACTCGACGCGACGCGAATCTTCCGACTCAAAAGATAACACTCCCGGTTGCGACGCATAGACAAAAAAGAGATTCGCCGGAACCTATGAACAGCTTGCACAGCCGCGAATCAAACTAACGCCTCAATTGCCGACGAAGGGCCCGAGGGTTTCGCCGATGTCGTGGCGGATGACGAGATCGGCGATGTCGTCCTGCTCGGTCGGCTCGCGATTGATGATCACCAAACGTGCACCGGAGTTCTTCGCCATCATCGGGAAGCCGGCCGCCGGCCATACGACGAGCGAGGAACCGATCGCGATGAAGAGGTCGCAATGCTGCGACAGCTCGGTTGCGCGCTGCATTTCATCCTCGGGCATCATCTGGCCGAACGAGATCGTGGCCGTCTTCACCGGCTCATCACACACGATACAGTTGGGTGCGGCGTCGTCCTCGTCGAATCGTCGCTTCACCCAGTCGAGTTGATAGGACTGCCCACATCCGATGCAGCGCGCATAAGTGGTATTTCCGTGCAGTTCAATCACGTGCTCGCTGGCGAAGCCCGAGGCCTGGTGCAGATTGTCGATGTTCTGGGTGATGACCGCGGGAACCTTGCCGGCGCGGTAGAGCGATGCCAGCGCGCGATGACCGCGGCCGGGCCTGGCCGCCGCAAAAACCTCCTCCATCGCGAAGCGGCGGCGCCAGGCTTCGTCGCGCGCGTCCTGGCTTGCGACAAATTCGCCGAACTCGATCGGGCGGTAGCGCGTCCAAAGTCCGCCCGGCGAGCGGAAGTCGGGGATACCGCATTCGGTCGAGATGCCGGCGCCGGTGAACGGCACGATGGTCCTGGCCTCGGCGATCATATCGCCGAGACGTTCGACGCCGCTGCGAAGATCTGATGCAATCATGGGCCAGCCATCCTGACTTTCGGGCATGGCTCTATAGCATGCCCGCGCCGGATGTTGCCGTCCTCTCGCAAGGCGCGCCCCTGCCCTGCAGCAGAATTCAGCGCGCGTCAGGCCGCCGTCGCGACTGATCTGCTCTTGCGATTTGCCTTTGGGCTAGCTGCGTCGCACCCAAGCGACAAGATTGTTGACGCTCTTGTCCACCGCGAACGAACGCACGACCCTCATGCGCACAGAAGCGTGCTCGGCAATTTTTTCCGACCGTCGCTTATCACAATCCTGCAATCCCTCTTCCCCATTGACGCCCCAATCAGAAGCGCCAATGCATATGTTGATGCGACTCAGCGAGCGATGCGGCGGCAGCGCTTGAGTACACATTTAGACGGAGTCCCATAGATGAAGTCCAATTGCGAACAGAGGGGATGGACATGACCGAAGACGAACAACGCAAGATCCGCGAACGCGAAGAGATTGCCGCCCGTGTCGCCGCCTTCCGTGCCACCCAGGAGAAGTTCAAGCGCGAACGCGAAGAGTATTTCGTGTCGACGCTCGAGAATGCCCGCAAGGTGGAACGGCCCTCGCTCTGGCCGTAAAACACACCTGATCGATGCGCATGAAAAAAGCCCGGAGCATCGCTCCGGGCTTTTCGCATTGTTGGACCGTTACCAGTGGCGATAGTAGTAGTGGCGCCGGTAGTACGGTCCGCCGTCATAGGCGTATGGGCCCGGTCCGTAATAATAGGCCGGCCCGTCATAGTAGCCGTAGCCCGGACCATAATAGCCGTACGGATGCGATGCGGCGACCGCGCCCGCGGTGATCGCGCCGGCGGCAAGGCCGAATGCGAGGCCCGGGCCGATGCCGCGTCCGCGAGCCTCGGCGGGCGCAGGCGCCGCGACCGCGGTCACGCCGACGGCTGCGACGGTGGCGAGAACTGCCAGTGTCTTCTTCATGATCTCCTCCTTCGCAACAGGAAGCACAACGCGGGCCGCCTGCGATGGTTGCGCGCAGGCGGAACCGGGGGCTGTCAAAAAATACCGATGCAGGCGGAACGAAATCTCCTCGCGGGCATTAAGTCTGCAAGTGCAGAGCCTCCGCTATCCGGTAGAGGCAAAAGCACGGAAGCCCCGTCAGTATCCTCCGCGATGCTGGCGGGGTTTTCAGTTCCAAGGGAAGCAACACGGGAGCAAACGGCAGCAGACGATAATGGCTGCCAGCGGGGGCGGATGCCGAGGAGGAAGGATTGCCCATATCCGCTTTGCTGGCCCGCATCCGCAGGCTCGTTCCCAAATCCGATGATCAGCACTTTGAGAAGATCGTGCGCAATTTCGGTGTCGGCACGCTGCGCCAGCCGCCGACGCCGATGAGCGACGGCGAACTCGCGCGGGCCATCGCCGAGTTCCTCAAGGAGCAGCCCTCATCCGAATCCGTCGCGGCTCTCGGCCGGCGGCTCGACCCCTCCTCCCGGCTCTAGCCGGATTTTTTTGCCCGCGCGGAACAAGCGTCCGTCGCGCACGTTGAGGTTGTCCTGACGAAATGCGAGGGCCGATATGCCCGCCTGGCTCGAAGTTCTGCTCAACCTGTCCGGCTTCGCCGGGTTCGTGGCGCTTGCAACTCGCGGCGCTTCGTCCCGCGATGCGTCGGCGACCGACCCGATCCACACCGACAAGCGTTAATTGCGAGCGTTAATTGGCGCGTGGCGCCTGGCCCGCCGTGCGCACCAGCCTATCGGCCTTGACCGCGACGCGGACGTCGTCGTCTTGCGGTCGCAGCGAGAAGCTGATCACCACGAAAGCGAGGCAGAACAGCGAGCCGACGATGGCGACCCGCCGGTAGGTGTGCCGATCGCCTTGATAAAAGGACGGTTCTGAAAAAGGCGTCATGTCAAAAGCTGCTTCTTGGCAAAGTCGTTCTTGTCCTTGCAGGAACACCTACTCCAAGCAGCAGCAATCGCAACGCGATTGGGCTTTTAACCTAACCGAATAGGGTTATCGGCTTGCGCGAAAGCTTTCGTTAGGCGTTCGCGCAGCGCGCCCGTTGCCCTGCACAGCTTTGTTCAGGCCGCGACCGAAGGCCAATTGCATTCGCCGTCCAGCTTTGTTCCAGCTTCGACTCCATTTCGTTCTCGAAGAACGAATCGGAATCGAAGAAATCGGCGCGGAGCAACTGTTAACAAGAGGTGTGGAGCACGCGCGCGAATCGCCGGTCACCGCGAGCCGATCGAGTTCGCAGAGACACACAGTACCCACGGCCGGCTTGGCTCCGCATCGGGATTCAAGTCAGTCGCGACTTGTTCCGCATCCGACTCCATTTCGTTCTCGCAGAACGAATCGGAATCGAGAAAATCAGCGCGCAGCGTTTCCTAACGATCGATGAAGTCGCACTGCGCCGCTGCGTCAGTGGCAGACATCTTCGGCGGCACGAATGTCGAGACGACCGCAAACACGATGACGATCTCGCGGCAGGGTTCGCATCGAAAGCTGTTGGCCGAGCTCGCCGTCATCGGCCTGGCGCATCGCGGGCATATCATGGTGCGCGAACGCTGATGCAGGATGATGGTTCCTACGCGAGCGGCGGCGAGCACACGGACACACAGCGCCACGCGCCAACGCAACCCGCGATGACCGGCCTGCGATCAAAAACTCAACGCACCGCCCCCTCGGCGATATCAGATCAAGTGCGCGCCGCCAGAACGGGACCGCGCCTGCCTGATGTCGTCGATCCCGGCCGAACGTACGTCACGCCGCCCGCTTGCCTTTGCCCTTCTCGGAAAAGCATTCGAGGATCTGGATGCGGAGCTCTTCCGCGGCGGGGCCTTCGACCTTCCTGAGTTCGTTCCAGAGCCGGATCACTTCGCGCTGCTTTTCGACGGTCATGAGTCACCTCCAAGGTGACCTAACTAGAACAAAAAGAGAACACGAAGTCCAGCCCCTCCGCGAGATTTCCGCGCAAATCGTCTTGAACCTTCCGGGCGCTGCGCAGACTCATGAAGGCTGGGGATTTCAGCGCCCAGTCACATAGCAGCGCCGCGTGGACGAGCATATTCCGTCGCCGCGGCGCTGTTGCATTTTGGATTTTCAACCTTAAGTTAGAGCTATGACTGACGGCCAGGCGCTGAAATCCCATCGCCGTCAGTTTGGAAAACCCCGCGCGCATCGCGCGGGGTTTTTCTTTTTAAAACCGCCGGCCGAAACGAAGCGTCTCGAAACGCGGCTTTCCGTCCCACGTCGAATTGCATGAAGGCGACGTGAAGCTGCTTCTGCGAGCTTCAGGTGCTGTGGGTGATCCTCGCGCTCGCGGGACTGCTCGCGATCGCGTTCGCCGAGCATGATCTCTTCGTCAGACCGTGAACCTTTGGCAGGCCCGCGCGTCTAACTATTGAAGCTTCCCCCAGGCTTCCCCCATTAGAAAGCCCCGCTTCCCCCAGGCGGGGTTTTCGCTTTTCGCGAGGGATGATCGCGCCGTCCCGCGTGTCGTTTCGTCCGGCACGCAAGGCGGCGCGTGAGCGCCGGATCAGACGGCGTCCTTGGCCACCTTCAGCGGCGAGGCCTTGACCGACTTGCTCGCCGGCTTGGCCGCAAACTGCATCGGCTCCTTGGTGAAGGGATTGATGCCCATCCGCGCTTCGGTCGCCGGCTTGTTCACGACCGACATCTTCACGAAACCGGGAATAACGAACTCACCGGACTCGTTGAGCTCCTTGTAGCCGACGGTGGCCATGTACTCGATGACCGACTTCACGTCGTTCTTCGAGAGCTGCGTGCCCTCGGCAATCGCGTCGATCAATTGAGTCTTGGTCATCTTCGCCATGTCTGGAATCCTTCTGAATTGGGTGGGTGTGAGCTGTGAGGTCACTTGCCGGGCACATGACAAAACCGCGCAGCGCGCTTCGTGGTCATGCCGGCGGTCAGGAAGTCACGGGGCTTAGAACCCATCGAGGCCGAAAACGCAAGCCGCAGTTTCACGTGAATCCCGTCACTTTTTGCTGCCGCCTGCCACCCGTCGATCGAGAGCTGACGCGCTATATCAGCCGCGACATCGCGAAGATGCGTCCGGCACCATCGCCGTCGCGGCGCGCAATGTGATGGCCTTCAGGGAGTCCCCAACCGAACCACCAGGCCGCAACACCGATCGCGACGAAGCTCAGGCCGACGGCGGCCACGAGCTCGACGGCGTTCTCCAGACCGAAGGAGTCACCTCACCGTTAAACTTGTGATGAGAGGCATGTTGTTGAGACTTCAGTAACCTAACGCATCCAAGCTTCATTAGGTATCGTTGCGTTGGAGTATCCCCACAGTGCTGAATTTTGACGAGCTGCGTGAACTCGCAGCCGATGTTCGCGTTTTTGTCGATGTCGCCGAGGACAAGGCCGAGGCGCTGAGAGCCGTGATCGCGGCTTATGACGTAGTGCTGGCGATCTTCCCGTCCGCGGAAGGAATGGGCCTGCACGTCATCAAGGGCAAGGAGATCCTGGACAGGATCGCGACATCGCGGACCCATGCGATCTACAGCCACACGGCCATCGCGGTTCCCGATCTCGAGCATGCGAAAGCGCTCAAGTACCTGACGACGCCCGTCGCGCAACGGATCGCCGCGTAGCCTGAGCATGAGTTCGCGAGACCGCCGCTCAAAGCGGCGGTCCGCGGCCTCGCATTGTGCGGAAAACAGTTCGAACGATCAGCTGCCGGGTGGGCTATAGGACGAGCGCAGCTTGGCCGCGTTCTGCCGCACCTGCTTGATCTCGTCCTGCGTGTACAGGCGCATCAGTTTCACGTTTTGCAAGGTGCCCGCCGTGACGGTGAGGCCGGAGATGGCAGGCGCCGCACTGGGATCAGGCACGTCGAAGATCACGAGAACGCCGGGTCCGTCGACCGCGACGCTGTACATCGAGACCAGCTTTCCGCCGGCCGCCTCGACCAGCTTTCTCGCCGCTTCCTGGCGATTGGTCGTGGGATTTTCCAGAATGGCATTGAGAGCGCGCGGCGTGTATTGCCCTGTGAGACAGAAATGCATGTTGCTTGCTCCGTTCTGAAATGAAGACGCGCATCGCGACGATGCTGATCGTCGCGACGGTGGGATCTGAAATAAATGGAGTACACCGCCCGCCGTGGGCATAAACGCCGCCAGGTACTGACGAGGTTTCGGCACACCTCGTTGGCGGCTCGCTATGGAACATACATCAGCGTGGACGCGTGTGAAAGGCGGTTTCGGAAAACCTGCCGGAGAATGTCCGTCCGACCGAACGTCCTCATTCAGGAAAGTGGCTTTCTTATTCCCGTTGGCCAACACAACCAACCAGGAATGATGACGCCACGCTGGTAGGATGCTCCGGCTGTTGTATGGTCGGATGTTTCTCGCGAGGGCTGATGAAGATTGCCATTGTTATCGCCGGCTTGATCGTTGTGGCCATTGCCGCCCTCGTGGCGATCCAGCCGGGGTTTTTGAAGCCCGCATCGCTGGCCAATGTGAAGAAGTCCGACATCCTCGGCTTCTCGCCCGGGATGACATTGGAGGAGACCAACAAAGTCATCACGCAACGCCGCTACCGCTGCCGCCAGCTTCGCGACACCTTCACCCTCGAATGCGCAGTCGATGGCGCCAAGGTCACGATCGACAGCGACGACGTCGACGCCAGGCATCCGATCTGGCGCGTCCATGCGGCGCTGAACAATCCCGGGCCGCAAGACGCCGCCGTCAAATCGATCTCCGACCAGTTCAACGCCCAGCCGGCGAAGGATACCCGCGAGGGATGGATCTGGATCGTCGGCCGCGGCTTGAGGCTGAGCTACGACGGCGCGGCCTTGACGCTCGTGGACGAGTCCGAAGAGGCCGGGCGCGGCAAGGACGGATCAAGGCGCTGAAGCATCATCCTGAATGATGCCACCGGAATCCACCGGCTATTTTCACTCTCGCATGTCGCTGGTCGCGAAGTGGCATCCGAATGCCACCAGGACCAGAGTGAACGACGCGCCGAGCAAGATTCGCAGAGCCAGTTCTGTCCCCTCGCTCACATACCGGACGTCGTGCCGGTGCGCGTAACGCTCGGGATGTGCGGCATCGGGCGCTTGCGGAGAGCTTGTCAAAAGCACGAGCCACGCGACGGTGCCGCAAATCGCAGCAACCCTCGCAACCTTGCCTAACCTCTGAAGCCAGCTCTTCATGCCTCCCTCAGCACCTTTACAGCGCTGAGAATGACGAAAGCACCCAGACCGTAGACGAGCGCATTCACGAGCCAGGAAATGGCGATGCCGAGGAAGGAGGAGCCTCCTACCGCTCCCCAGAAGAAATACGCTACGGTGATGCCAGGCCATTCCAGCGAAAGATAAGCGAAATCGGTCAGCGGCTCGATGGCGAGGAGCACCAATGAGACGAACGCCCCGATGGCCAATGCGATGCAGAAGTTTGTCTTCACGGAGGGCATCAAAGACCCAGCAGCCCGGCGATAACAGGAATGAGGAAATAGGCGGCGATCCCGAGCAGACCGCCCACGACAAAGCGTGCAGCGCGGCCGTGAATCTTCGTGTCGAGCCACGCACAAATGGCCAATGCAGCCTGTCTCAGCCAGCTGCCGACGAGGCTTCTGGCGAGATCGAACAGGAATTCTGCAAGGAAAGCGGCCATGGCGTTTAGTCGCCCCCGCCTCTGGCGGGGTTCAACTGCGCTTGCGTGCCGCGGAGGGCACGGCCGGCGCACTCGCTCATCCGACCTTGCCCTGCCCGGTTATAAATCTTATCGAGCCGCATGTGTATGATGTGGCTAATGACTTACCGCATGGTTTGCATGCCGTGCGACCGGCATGATAGTCAGACGGCCCAACCGAGACAATTCATGGCATGCAAGAATGTCTATCCGTTCGCACTCGCAGTCCTGATGTTCGCGGGTTCGGCTCGCCTATCGGTGTTCGTCACGTGGCTGGGATTTCCCGACGGATTCATGTCTCAGCTGGATCGCGCCGAGCAGCAATTGGCCATCTGCCTGACCTGGTTCAGCCTCGCCTTCGGGATCGGATTCCTTGGCCTCGGCGTATGGTCATTCCGTGCAGATGTGAGGAAGCCACTGATATATGCGAGTATCCTCGTCCTGCTCGGTGCTGCGGGCTCTGTCGCGCTTGATCTGCATTTTCGAAGCTACATGATGGACAGCGCCGGCGGCTGAACGTCCGTACGGTGTGAGCGAGATATGGATCTTCGCACTACGGTGACAGTGTTGGACTGCACCCCTGAAGTGAGACACGATAATTACAGTGACAGGCATTTCGAGGATGACCTGTGGCAGGACGAGGAAAGAAGCGTCAGTTTCCGACGGCTTACAAGTTGAAGGCAATCAAGCGGGTTGAGCGAGGCGAAGGCGTCCTCCCTGTGGCCCGCGAGCTTGGAATCTCCCGCAAGATTCTCCATGACTGGATCAAAGCCTGGAACGCCGCTGGGCCGGACGGTTTGAACCGGAAGCCCGGACCCAAACCTGGCCCCCGCAAGCTCAAGCCGCTAGCGACGTACGACGACAAGCGCTCCGCCCTCGCGCTTGCCAAAGCCCGCATTGCCGAACTCGAACGGCTGGTGGGCCGCCAGCAGATGGACCTCGATTTTTTTCGGCAAGCCTTGCGCGCATTGGAGCGGCCGGCAGCGCAAGGCAAACTCGCACCCGCATCATCGAAGTCATCAAAACCATGACATCGAAGACGATCGATGCTCATGCCGATGTGCAGCGCCTGTGTCATCTCGCGGGTCTGCCGCGCGCGACGTATTATCGCTACCAGGCCAAACGCAGCCGCGAGACGGCCGAATGCGAGCTGCGCGACGTGATCCAACGCATTTGCCTCAAGCACGTCTTCTACGGCTATCGGCGGGTGACCGCCACCCTTCGGCGCCAAGGCATGGTCGTAAACGCCAAGAAAGTTCAGCGACTTATGCGTGAAGATAACCTGCTGGCACAGCGCAAGACGCCGTTCCTGAAGCCGCCCGCGGAGCGGCCATCGGGCTTTCTCGTCGTCCCGAATCTGGTCCGTGGCTTGGTGCCGTCCGCACCCGACCAGATTTGGGTCGCGGACATCACCTATGTGCATCTGGCTAAATCCTTCGCCTATCTCGCCGTCATTCTCGACGCGTTCTCGCGCAAGGCTGTTGGCTGGGCTTTCGAGGACACGCTCGATGCCTCGCTTGCCATTGCCGCGCTGGAGAAGGCCATCGCGGCTCGGGGACCGGCCCCCGGCAGTCTGATCCATCACTCCGACCGCGGCGTGCAATACGCCTCCATCGCCTATCGCCAGCGGCTTGCCGATCGCGACATCACCATCAGCATGAGCAGGCCGGGCAATCCCTTCGACAACGCCAAGGCTGAAAGCTTCATGAAAACGCTCAAGGCTGAACAGATCAACGGTAAGGCCTTTGCCGATCTGGGCGATGCCCGCCGCCACATCAACAGCTTCATCGCGGAGGTCTACAACAAAGAGCGCCTGCACTCGGCGCTCGGATACCAGTCGCCCCTTGAGTTCGAAACCGCCTTCGCGCAAAACAACGCGCGGTAGCGCATCGTGACAACCCCACTGTCACTGTAATTATCGTGTCTCACTTCAGGGGTGCAGTCCAGTGCATTCAATTTATTCGCCATCGCCCACCCGGCCGGCTCTGCGGGTTCAGTCCACGCTTAGCGGACAGCCCAATTGAGTGCACCGTCACCGCAATTAGGCTTGATATTGCACGATTTGGGCGGTACGCCTCGTCGACATCTTTTGGTTGTATTCGTAAAGAGCGGGCCGCAATGTCCATAGGGAGTGAAGTCCAAGATCAAGGACGGAAAGCAATTGACATGTTCTTAGCGGCGGTAACCTACCCCGTCGTCTGGACAAACGGCGATCGCCTAGAGACCCTGGGCAGTGGTGTGCTTTTTCGACATGGCGACCGCCACTTTCTCCTTACCGCCCGACATCTATTCGATGACTACGACAAGAAGACTCACACTGAATTTCCTTACGATGGCCTTGTCGGTCCAATTGACCTAGCGACCATTGAGCCCAGAAAGCTAGGTCGAAAATTTGTGCACATCACCCACGGCAATAGGGCAACCTCAGGCGACATCATCGCAATTGAACTCCTGGATGATGCTTTCGTTCGAAAGTTGAAGCTAACGTGGCAATTCATAGACATCGAACACTTCGATCTCCCAGATCGCGACTCTCTCTATTTCGTCGCAGGATTTCCCAAGATACGAGAGCGAAAGACAGGCGAAATGATCGGCGCGTCATTCATGAGCCTAACGACTCAACGACTTTCGACTGCGCCGACAGGGGTTAAAAAATACGACGCGCGGTACGACGTTATCTTGGACTACGACAAGACAGCAGCAGACTCTTACAACGGCAACAAACCTGTCGACGCACCTTTCGTCGGTGGAGTAAGCGGCGGCCCTGTATTCCGTGTTGCCAGCAAGGCTCCCAAAATCTGGACGCCCAAAACTGGCATTGCATTTATGGGACTTCAGGTCAGCTCGACTAAGACAAACGCGTGGCTTCGAGTAAAGAATGTCCACGCAATACATAGATACTTTGACGACGCTATCCCTTCAATTGGGGCGTCGATTGCGAAAAAGTTGGGAAAGCGTCCCCGACTTAATCCTTCCATTGCGCCCCGAGCGAGGTCACCGTAGTTGGTTACGGTGACATTGCATCACCCTCATATCCCGCTCAAAATGCTTGGCTGCGCGGCCAACGCAGCACAACCATTTGCTTTAGTTCACCTTTCGGGCCAAGGCCTGAGTGCACGCATTGGTACAACTCCTTCGGGGGCTTTTGTCTTGGGGACGCCAAATGAAGATGCCGCTTTACCTTGCCTGCGATCTTATAGGGAAGCTTCTTATTCTCGGCTCGATCGGTGTCCAACTTCTTGTCATGGCACCTATGGCAGACGAGGTATCGGAAAACCGGATCAACGCTCTTGTCGAAATGGCCCTGCTAAATCAGCGCGTCATCATGCTCAACATGGGCGTGCCCCCTGACAACTCTCCGTCGAAAAAGGGGATCGCGGGAATGCTAAAGGACGAATGGGAGGAACTGGATCGCAAAGTTGATGTCGAGTTAGCAGTCCCGCCCATCCTTCATCGGACACGGAATACTTTTATTGTCCTGTTTGCGCTCGGGACCATTCTTACGATCGTCGGGACGTACTTGGAAAAGCGCAACAAGCCCGCCGCCTAGCTAGCCGACCTCGTCGCAGAATAAGCCCCTCATCGAAGGCCGCCTATTGCCGTTTCAGCACCACAGTGACAGTGCTGGACTGTAATTTGGTCAACGGCAAGATGGCGGCGGTGTTCGTTGCTATGCGCGCAGCATGGTTGGCGGTCGCACTTCGCGTGAGGGGCTATGACCGAAAAGGCCCCGGTGTCACCGCAATTTCGGCATTCTCACGGGTGGAGAGGCGACGCGTCGGATCGAGCGACCCCAGTCAAGCGCACAAACGAAAGAGCCGCCCCGAAGGACGGCCTCTCAAAATAGTATCTAACCGAAAGTAATACCTTAAATGGGGTCTCTCGACCCCAAGTACCATCAACGTTTTCGGTTGATGGTGATGTTGATCGTTAGATAGATCAGCATGCTCAGCTCCTTCCCACCGTTATGCATCGCGGCTGATGGTTTTGCAGCTAGCTAGTCTGCAAGGCGCCATGAAGCACAGCGCCAAGTCGTTCGCCAGAAGTTTATATTCTAGGCGCGAGGGAACCAAATCAGACATGCTGGACAAGCAGACCTCTCAAATCACGGCCCAGCACCGAACAATCAGTCTTCGAGCTAGCGCGACTCCGCGAGCTGCTTCCCCCCTCACGCACAGCCGCCCCCTGCCCCTCCTCCCACTTTCCTGCTATCTCCTACCCCCGCCGTCCCGGCCCAAAGCAAAACCCTCCATCCGTCAAAAGGGAGCAACAACCATGCGTTATCTCCACACCATGCTGCGCGTGCGCAATCTCGATGTCGCGCTGAAGTTTTACCAGGATGCGCTGGGGTTGAAGGAGGTGCGGCGGATCGAGAACGATAAGGGGCGGTTCACGCTGGTGTTCCTGTGCTCGTCGGACGATCTCGACGCGCTGAAGGATCAGCCCAAGACGCGCGGCGCGCCGCTGGTCGAGCTCACCTACAATTGGGACGAGGAGAAGTACGGCGAGGACCGTTTCTTCGGCCATCTCGCCTATGAGGTCGACGACATCTACGCGACCTGCGAGAAGCTGCAGAAGGCCGGCGTCACCATCAACCGTCCGCCGCGCGACGGCAACATGGCCTTCGTGCGCTCGCCGGACCTGCACTCGATCGAGCTGTTGCAGAAGGGCGAGCCGAAGCCGCCGCAGGAGCCGTGGCTGTCGATGCCGAACACCGGCCATTGGTAAGGCCTGATCGGTAAGGCCCGCGCGGCAGGAACAAGCCCGTATCGGGGGCGTTCACTCCTCAACGATACGATTGGAGGAGAACGCGATGGGACGCGGAATCTTGTTGTGGATGCTGGGCGTGCCGATCCCGGTGATCATCCTGCTGTGGCTGTTCTTCGGCCACTGACGTCGGGCTCAGTATGCGATGAAAAAGCTCCGCCCCGGGCGGAGCTTTTTGCATGAGGGGCTCGGCGCAATCGCCGACCTCCGCGATCCGAAATTCGGCTATCACCCGCACGGCGGTGGACCGTAGCCCGGATGGAGCGAAGCGTAATCCGGGACAGTCTCGCCGCACGAACAAACCCCGGATTGCGCTGCGCTCCATCCGGGCTACGACACCGGGTGCGCCGCGGGGAGAAGCTTCATGCCTGACACCAAGCCGACAATCTGGGGCCGCGCCAATTCGATCAACGTGCAGAAGGTGCTGTGGTGCCTCACCGAGCTTGGCCTTGCCTACGAGCGCATCGACGCCGGCATGCAATACGGCAAGACCCGCGAGGCCGACTATCTCGCGATGAACCCCAATGCGCGGATCCCGACGCTGGTCGAGGGCGACTTCGTGCTGTGGGAGTCGAACTCCATCATGCGCTATCTTTGTCTGGCCCATGGGCGCGGCACGCCGATCTATCCGGACACGCCGAGGCTGCGCACCAGCGTCGACCGCTGGCTCGACTGGACGCTGTCGGCAGTGCAGCCGGTCGACCGCCCGGTGTTCTGGGGCATCGTGCGCACGGCGCCCGCCGAGCGCGACATGATCCAGGTGCAGCGCGATGCCGATGCCGCCGCCGAGGTCTGGGCGATCGCCGACAATCTGCTCGCCTCGCGCCGTTTCATGGAGGGCGACCAGTTCACGCTCGCCGATATCGCGATCGGCTCCTACGCGCGGCGCTGGCTCGGTGTCGAGGGCATCAGCCGGCCGGCCCAGCCGAACCTGACGCGCTGGCTCGCCGAGCTCGGCAAGCGGGGTGGATTTGCACAGTTCGTCGCACCCCCGATGTCGTGAGCCGGCGGCGGCGCTTAAAGCGCGACGCGCGCACGGAAAATCGCCGTTCGGCCGCGAATGTTCGCCGCCGCTGCGCGACTTGACGGCTACTGTGCATGGGGTTGTTTTCGCAGTTTTTTGTTTGCATAGCGTTTTCGAGCGAAGTGGATACCGGTTCGCGTGAAGAAAACGCGTCCAAACAAACAAGACCTCCGCGCCTAGAGCCAGCCGCGCTCGACCAGCACCACGCAGATGATCAGCACGAGCGTGACGACCGCGGTGGCGAGCTTTGCCGTCCAGCTCATGCCGCGGCCGACCCACCACAGCAGCGCGCAATACACCAGCACGGGGACGAGGATGTCGAGCCGCAACAGGTCCGGCGGCATGCGCTTCAGCGCCTGACGGCGGCGTCGACGCTGATCGCACCGCCGATCTTCACGCAGGTCCCAGTCGCCTCGACCAGATGGAAGCCGGCTCCATACGATGCGCAGGCATTCGCCTTCGCCGTGGCGGAGGCGTCCTTCAGCGGCAACGCCTTGCCCGCCCGCGCCGGCTCGGCGGCGGGAAGGCGCAGCGTCTCGGCCGCGGCCGCGGACGTGATGAGCAACGTGATCAGGATCAGGAGCAGCGCACGCATGCCGACCTTCTAGCCCGGACGGGCGCGGCGCGCCATCCGCGGGCGAGGTCAGATGAACCTGACGCCGGCCGACTTGCCGCGGCGCCAGATCACCTGGCAGCTCCGCCCGGTACGGGCATCGCGCGCGAAGGCCATCCGGATCACGCCGGGCAGCTGGCTCGCGTCGTCGTCCATGGTGATCTTGGCGCCCGTCTCGGAGATGTCCTGGACCAGGCAATGCCGTGCCGCGAACCCGCCGTCGAGCGTGATCCAGGCATGCCGCGACAGCAGCTTGCGGGCGGCCCGCTTCTTGGGTTGTGGCATCGGCGAAAACTCTCCCCCTCCAGCGCTAGCTCAGGGAACCCTAAGAAACCGTTGAAATCGCCTCCGAATGATCCCGGGGCGAGGCTATCCACCGGTTCCAAAAGACGTTCCCGAACGGCTTGCCCGCAGCCGCAAAGGCCACTATACGTTCGCCCGCTGCAAGCCGCCGGGTACGACTCAGGTGGTCGGCGGCCGTGCCGCCCAAAGCGGCGGGGCCCTGCGTTTGCTCCCTTCGTCTATCGGTTAGGACGCCACCCTTTCACGGTGGAGAGAGCGGTTCGATTCCGCTAGGGAGCGCCACGTGCGAGACCGCACAGGGCCGCGATATTTACCCCTGCAGTGAACCTCCCCGCCCCTGGCCTCCGACCAATGCTCGATTGGAACCGGTGCAGGCCCATGGCGCAGCGCAAATCCCCCTCGGACAGCCAGCTCGGCGTTGCCGGGCAGCCGCCACCCTGGATGCACCGCGCCGCCCCCTACGCGCCGGAGCGCCGCGCCAAGATGCTGGAGCACATGGCGCGCGCTAGATCGCTGCCGCAGGGGCAGGCCGCACCGAAGCCACCAAGCACGAATGATGTGGAGATCCTCTGCGACGTCATCGGCCACGTCGTGCTGTTCGGCATCATCGCCATCCTCTTCATGTCGCGTATCCCTCTCTATGTCGGCGCCTTCCTGTTCTTCACTGACGGCGACCGGATCGAGCGCATGCTGGCAGCGACCGGCATCCGGTTCGAGCCCGATGCGATCGGGCCAGATATCGTCAAGGGCTTTGCGTCCTGGTTCGGATGGTTCGCGCTGCTCGGCGCACTGAAAGGTTCGGTCCCCGCCTTGGTCGCGCAATGGATGCCTCCGGCCGAGTCATGGTCGGTCATCGCCGGCATCGCCCTTCTGTTCGCTTGCCTCGAAGTGTTCGGGTCGTTCGCGATCCGGCGCGCATTTGCATGGTCCGGATTGCAGCACCGGTCGGATGGTCTGATCTGGTTGACGATCAAATTGCTGATCAGCCTCGGCCTGCTGGCCCTGGTGGTGCTGCTCGGATAAGTGCCGCAGCTGTTGCTTCTGCCGCGCTCGGCAATGACGATGTTGTGAGAGCATCACGGTGCGCAACGCCCGGCGCATTTACCGGAAATTTACCCCTGCTCCTGAGCGACGGTATCATTTGCTTAGAATTTGACGGCTACCGTGGATTTACGGAAATCATCCGCAACCGATTGGCGTTCATGTCCGTCGCAGAGTTCCTCAGGCAGCGAGCAGTGGAAGTCACCGTGAGCGGCAGCTACTCGCTGCCGCGCTGGTACGATTGCGAGGGCCAGCTGCGCACCTTCGCCTGCCGGACCAAGCGCGTCTCGCCGTTCCGGATGATCGTGGACGTGCCCGTCGTCGGCAAGGTCGGCGAGCGCGTGACCTCCTACTTCCAGGATTTCGGCGAATTCCAGTGCACCATCAGCGCGACGCTGAAGGCAGGCTTCCTGATGGAGCTCGAGATGACGCGGGCGCGGCGGGCCTGGATGTCGGAAAAGCTGACCTGGCTCGAGAAGAAGCAGAAGGACGCCAGCGTCCAGGAGCTGCGGCGTGACGCCCGCTTCGTTCCGCAGGTCTCGCACACGCTGCTGACGCTGGCCGACGGCAGCATCCATCCCTGCTTCATCATCGACGTCTCCACCGCCGGCGTCGCCATCTCCTGCGAATACGACCCACCGGTCGGAACCGCGCTTGCGGTCGGCGCCTGCGTCGGGCGGGTCATTCGCAAATTCGACACTGGCTTCGCGGTCAAGTTCGCCGAAAAGCAGTCGCGCGACGACCTCGTCCGCCTGATCGTTCGCTCGCCCCTGGCGCAGTCAGCCTGATACCGGCCGGGCCGATCTTAACTCTTTCTTAACTAAACGCTGGAGGCGGAGGCCCCTGCGCGATAGGGTGTGGCCCAGTACGTCCGCAATCAGTGCGGGCCTTAAGTATTGGAAATCCCGGAATGTCCATCGCCGAGTCCGCCCCGGCTGAAATCGCAAAGACCACCGTCACCGCGGCCAAGCCACAGCTCCCACCCGGGGTCGTGACCGAGGGACCGCTGGTCCAGGCCAAGCTGCGCGAGAGCTATCTCCTGCTCGGCATCCTCTATGTCGGCGCGGTCGCGGGCATCGTCTGGGCCGTCACGCAAGGCGTCGGCAAGGTCGAGCTGTTTACGTTCGCCTGGATGTTCGCGCTGACGACGTTCGGCATCGGCGCCGGCATGCACCGCCTGTTCGTCCATCGCAGCTTCCGCACCGGGCCGATCATGCGCGTCTTCTTCTGCGCCCTTGCGCAGATGGCCGTGCAGGGCTCGATCGCCAAATGGGTCGCCAACCACCGCCGCCATCATCTCTACGCTGACGACGTCGGCGATCCCCACAGCCCGCAATTCGACGGCTTCGGCAATCGCTATGCCAGCGCCCTCAAGGGCTTCCTGCATGCCCAGGGCAGCTGGGTGTTCGACCAGGCAACCACCGACAACGAATACTACGCCAAGGACATCCTCGCCGATCCCATCGCGATGTTCTTCGTGCGCACCCGCTGGGTCTGGTACGGGATGTCGGCTGTGTTCATCCCCGGCGTGGTCGGCTACATCTTCGGCGGCGTGCACACCATGATCGGCTGCGTGCTGTTCTCCGGCCTGCTCCGCGCCTATCTGCTGATCCTCACCAGCCAGCTTACCGGCTCGGTCTGCCACGCCTACGGCTATCGCCGCTTCGAGGTCGACGACGCCTCGACCAACGAGTTCGTGACCACGATCCTCACCTTCGGCGAGGGTCTGCACAACAATCACCACCGCTTCCCGCGGGACGCCTATATCTCGCACGCCTGGTGGGAGATCGATCTCAACGGCCTCATCATCCTGGGCTTGGAAAAGATCGGCCTCGTCCACGATGTCTTCCACGCCTCGCACCGTCAGCTGGAGCGGGCCGAAGCACAGGCGGCCTCGACGGCGCGCTGAACCGGCAGGCGGCGGCCGCGCGTTGCGGCCGTCTTGCCTCCGCATCGCCGCCCTATCGCGGCCCCATTGCGGGATCAGCTTTTGACGGTCCGTGCCGCGTGCCGGACGTCAATTTGCGGACTTGCGATCGGGGGACCGGATGCCAGTCAACAAGATCACCTGGGACAGGGTCGGCCGGGTCACCGAGCCCGGCCGCTACATGTACACGTTCGGCTGGCTCACCATCACCGCCGACGATCTCGAGATCTGGAAACAATACCCCAACGCCGCATTCACGCTGCTCGCGCACCATGCCGAGGCGGACGCGTTCATCGGCGAGGAATTCCATCTCGGCGCCTTCGACATCGCCCCCGAAGGGCCGCCGCCGTTCACCACGCACTGAAGACCGGCCGCACAACGAAGCGTGGCTAGGCCGCTTGGCTTATCCGTGCCTTGTCGAGACTCGCCTCTGGACTCGGTGTCGGAGCACGTGCATCGTGAATCGAAGAAACCTGCGCATTCCCTTGATCTGGCTTGCCAATTCCCACCCAGGCCGTGAGGCGCCGCCGTTGTCATTGATGGCGAAGCGGTTCCGTCATGCAATTGATTGCGCTCGTATTCTACACATGGCGGTCCCGATGAACGTTGGCTGTCGCGCTCGTTAAGCGAGGCGACAGCCTACGCATGACAGATGGTCGCATCGGTAGAAGTAGATAAGCGGATCAAGGGAACCTATTTTCGGCGCCGATGTACCTGATTGAAGCGTTACCCACCGTCATCGGAACTGCCGCCATCGCTCCGGCGCTGCTGATGCTGTGGCTCGTCATTGCCGCCGAAGAACGCCCTGGCCCGCCGGCCCAGGTCTGGACCGCGTTCCTGTTAGGTGCGGCCAGCATTTCCCTGCTGGGCCTTGCCCGCGCCCCCTTCGCCAAGATGGTTGCGGCTCCCGACAATCCCTGGGCGGCGCTGGCCATGCACTCGATCTTCGGGGTCGCGCTGCCAGAAGAGGCAGTCAAGGTGATTGCCATCGTGTTGGTCTCCTCGACCAAGCGGCGGACCTTCGCCAATCCGATGGACACCGTGGTCTATGGCGCCGCGGTCGGCCTCGGCTTCGCCGCCTACGAGAACCTCGCCTATCTGGTCCAGCATGCCGAGATGTGGCGCTCGCTGGCCGCCTTGCGCAGCGTGCTGACGGTACCGTTCCACGGCGCGCTCGGCATCATCGCGGGCGCCTACCTGACCATCGCGCGCGCCGGCACGGCGCTGGGCGCGAACCGCCACCATCGCGACTGGGCCCGCCTCTCCAGCCGCCTCTTGATCTTCGCCGGCCCGCTCGCTCTGCATTCGGCGTTCGACTTCCCGCTGCTCACCCTCCAGCGCATGCCGGATCTCGATCCCAACTTGCGGATGTGGCTGGGCGGCGCCAGCCTCCTGATCGGCTTCAGCTCGATTGCCTTCGCCATCCGCCTCGTCCGCCGCGTCGCGCGCCATCACGCGCCGCGCACCGATGTCGCACGGGAGCGGCTCAGCCAATTGCGCCGGATGTGGGCGCTGCTGCTCGCCGGTGGCGGCGTCGGCTTCCTCGGTCTTGCCTTCGTGCTGACCTCGATCCATCACTGGCTGATCAACCCCGAGCGCAACCTGACGCTGGCTCTGATCCCGATCGGCTTCGTCTCGATCCTGCTCGGCCTTGCACTTCTGATCGTCACGATCGCGATCTACATTCTTGGCCGCAACCGCGTTCGTACCAGTGGCGAAGGTTTTTCGTCTGTGCACGGCGGCGGTTGACGCACGGGTTGGCGAACGCGCTGCGCACCGGGTAGATTGGACGCATCGGCTGCCACGTTGGGGGTCACCATGACATTGCCCGAGGATTTTTCACGGCTTAAGTCCGCGATGAGCCAGGCGGTGAAAGCGCATTGGAAGGCCTTTCTGTTCGAAGGCATCCTGCTCGCCGCGCTCGGAATTGCCGCGCTGATCGTGCCGCCGCTCGCGAGCCTTGCGACCGCGATCTTTCTCGGCTGGGTGTTCCTGATCAGCGGCATCGGCGGGCTGATCGTCACCTACTGGGCACGCACCTCACCGGGCTTCTGGTGGTCGCTGATCTCGGCTGCGCTGGCCGTGCTCGCCGGCATGCTGCTGCTGGCCCGTCCGATGCAGGCCGTGCTGACGCTGACCATCGTGCTTGGCGCCTATTTCCTCGCGGAAGGCGTCGCCACCATCATGTACGCACTGGAGCACCGCCGCGAGCTCAGCGGCCGCTGGTCGTGGCTCCTGATCTCGGGTCTCGTCGACATCGCGATCTCCTTCATGGTGATCACGGGGCTGCCGAGCTCGGCGGAATGGGCGATCGGCGTCCTCGTCGGTATCAATTTGCTGTTCGGCGGCGCCACCCTAATCGGCGTGTCGCTGGCGGCGCGCAACAGCAACCCCTGAGACCCCTCATCGCCCGACCGGCCGATTGGGGGGTGACAACCCGCCAATGGCACGCTATATGGCCTGCCATGATCACCGTCGCCACCAGCTATTTTTGGTACTTTAGCTACGACAGCTTGCTGGCGGCAGGAGGATCGCGCTCAATCTGAATATTGAAGCAAACGTCCGAACAGCCGCCAGACCTGGCGGCTTTTTTATTGGCCGGCAGGTTCTAAAACAGACAGGAGCCCGCCGTGCTGAGCACGACAGACGATCTTCGTATCCGCGAACTAAAAGAGCTGAGCACGCCGGAAGAGGTGATGCGGGAGGTCCCGCGCACGCTCACGGCGACCCGTGTGGTCATGGCCGCGCGCAACGCGATCCATGCCATCCTCACCGGCCAGGACGACCGCCTGCTGGTCGTGGTCGGCCCCTGCTCGGTGCACGATCCCAAGGCCGCGCTCGACTACGCCGAGCGCCTGTCAAAGCTGCGCGAGGACCTCGCCGACCAGCTCGAGATCGTGATGCGGGTCTATTTCGAGAAGCCGCGCACCACCGTCGGCTGGAAGGGCCTGATCAACGATCCTGATCTCGACGGCAGCTTCGACATCAACAAGGGCCTGCGGCTGGCGCGCAACGTGCTGTCGGCGGTGAACAATCTCGGCCTTCCGGCCGGCGCCGAATTCCTGGACATGACGACCCCGCAATACATCGCCGACCTCGTGTCCTGGGCCGCGATCGGCGCGCGCACGACCGAGAGCCAGATCCACCGCGAGCTGGCCTCGGGCCTGTCCTGCCCGGTCGGCTTCAAGAACGGCACCGATGGCAATGTGCGGATCGCGGCGGACGCGGTGAAGTCGGCCTCGCATCCGCATCATTTCATGGCGGTCACGAAGCTCGGCCGCTCGGCGATCGCCTCGACCGCCGGCAACGAGGACTGCCACATCATCCTGCGCGGCGGCAGCAAGCCGAACTACGATGCGGCAAGCGTTGCGGCGGCCTGCAACGAACTGGCGAAATCCGGTGTCGCGCCGCTGGTGATGGTGGACGCGAGCCATGCCAATTCGAGCAAGAAGCCGGAGAACCAGCCGCTGGTGATGGCGGACATCGCCGGCCAGATCTCCGGCGGCGAAAACCGCATCATGGGCGTGATGATCGAGAGCAATCTCGTCGCCGGCCGCCAGGACGTGGTGCCGGGCAAGCCGCTCACCTACGGCCAGAGCATCACCGACGGCTGCATCGACTGGGCGACCACGGCAACCGTGCTGGAACAGCTCGCCGACGCTGTCGAAATCCGGCGCAACGCGCAGCGCGCGGGACTGCACGAGCGGTCGGCCTGACGTAAAGACCAATGCGGGCGGGGCGATGCTATTCGCGCCCTGCCCGCTATGGTGACTAGCAGCCGCGGCAGATGCTCTTGATCTTCTTGTCGAGCAGAGCGTCTTCCTTGTTCACGGGATTGTTCGGATCGCTCAGATTCTTCTCGCTGGGTACATCGCTGGCACGCGGCTGGCGATGACCAACAGGGGCTGGCAGCACCGATCCGGAGGACGCGCCGCTTGACGTCGATCCCTTGGAGCCGCCGGTCTGTGCAACCGCCGCGCCGCCAAGCAAGACCACGAGCGATGCTGCCAGCATGATCTTCTTCATATCCGTTCCTCCATTCTCAACGGGCGCTCCCACCATCACCGCTCAGGTCTCGGGCGGATAGAGATGAACCTCGCCGCAATAGTCGACGATACGATAACGTGTTTCGGCTCCCGCATCACGTGCGTGGGGTGCGGTATTTTGCACCGCCAACACGTAACTCGGCCCCACCGGCGATTTGCCGGCACCGCCGGGAATATCGATGACATAGTCAGGCTGACACAGTCCTGACACCCGTCCGCGCAACTGCCGCATCAACTCCTGTCCCTCCGCCAGCGTCGTGCGCAGATGCGCAGTGCCCGGCGCCAGATCGCCGTGATGCAAGTAGTAGGGCTTGATCCGGCATTCGACGAAAGCTCGCATCAAATCCGACAAAGCGGCCAAATTGTCGTTGACGCCGCGCAAAAGCACGGACTGGCTGACCATGGGAATGCCGGCATCGACGAGCCGCGCGCAGGCGGAACGGGCGGCTTCCGTGAGCTCGCGCGCATGGTTGGCATGGAGCGCCACCCAGGTGGTCGCGCCCGGAACCTTCAGCGCTGCGACCATCTCGTCGCCGATCCGCGCCGGGTCGGCCACGGGCACGCGCGTATGAAGACGGATGATCTTGACGTGATCGATCGCGGCGAGATCGGCCATGATCTCGCTCATGCGACGCGGCGACAGCATCAGCGGGTCGCCGCCGGTCAGGATCACTTCCCAGATCTCGCCATGCGCGCGGATGTAGTCGATCGCGGCGCGATAGGCGGTGTCGGAGAGCGCGTTCTCCTTGCCGGGCCCGACCATCTCGCGGCGGAAGCAGAAGCGGCAATAGACCGCGCAGACGTGAACCAGCTTGAACAGCACGCGATCGGGATAGCGATGCACGATGCCGGGAACCGGGGAATACGGATGATCGCCGATCGGGTCGGCGTTCTCGCCCGGCTGCATCTCCAGTTCCGCGGCTGTCGGAACGAATTGCCGCGCGATGGGATCGTCGGGATCGGAGGTGTCGATCAGCTCGACCAGCGCCGGCGTGATCGCGACCGCATAACGCGCGGCGACGCGCTCGAGCGCGGGCAGCGCCGCGGCGGGGGCAAGCTGCTCGGCCACGAGCTCGGCCGGCTCGCGCAAAGTGCGTGCAAGATTCGTCTTCGTCATGTCTCACCCGCAGGCGGCGTCCACACCACCTGATCAATCCGTGTTGCGCCGCTCGCCAGCATCACCAGCCGGTCGAAGCCGAGTGCGACGCCGCTCGCTTCCGGCATCTCGGCGACCGCAGCGAGAAAATCCTCGTCCAGCGGGTAGGCCTCACCGTAGCGGCGCTGCTTCTCCGCCATCGAGTCCGTGAAGCGGCGGCGCTGTTCCTCGGCATCGGTCAGCTCACCAAACCCGTTGGCGAGCTCGACGCCGCAGGCATAAACCTCGAACCGCTCGGCGACCCTGGGATCGTCCGCCTTCACCCGCGCCAGCGCCGCCTCTGGAGATGGGTATTCGAACAGGATGGTCAAACGTCCCTGCCCCAGATGCGGCTCGACATGCTCGACCAGGACCTTGCTGAAGATGTCCGACCAGGTGTCGTCCTCGGCCACGCGGACCTTGCCGGTGGCCATTCGGGCGAGCGCGGCACGGTTACCCTCGTCGCCCGAGATTGTCGACAGCAGATCGATCTCGGCGAACCGCTCGAAGGCCCCCGCAACCGTCAGAAGCTCCGGCTCGGCAAAGGGGTCGGCGGTGCGGCCGCGGAAGGAGAACGTCCCGATTCCGGTCGCCTGCGCCGCGCGGGCGATGACGGCGACGGTGTCGGCCATGATCGCGGCATAGGGGGCGCTGGCCCGGTACCATTCCAGCATGGTGAATTCGGGCAGATGCAAGTCGCCGCGCTCGCGGTCACGGAACACCCGTGCGAACTCGAAGATTCGGGGCTCCCCGGCCGCCAGCAGCTTCTTGCAGGCGAATTCCGGCGAGGTCCGCAAATATCGGCTGGCCCGGCTGCCGTCGGGCCGCATGATCTCGGTCCGGGGGGCGTGCAGATGGGTCTCGTTGCCCGGGGACACCTGGAGGACCGAGGTTTCGACCTCGATAAACCCTTGTTCGGCGAAAAAGCCCCGTAAAGCTCCGGTCACGGCACCCCTCGCCTGGAGGAATGGCCGCCGGTCGAGGTGCCGCGAGGGCGACCAGAACGGCGAGATCGGCTTGTCCCCAGCCATTAACCGACGGCTCCGCAGGCCAGCAAAAAGCTGGCATCCAGCGGCAAAATCAGTATGTTGCGGCCCGAAACGGGCGCCGAGGTCCGATTTGAGGCCCCAAGTCCCCCATCAATTTGACCACGTCCTGGCCGCAGCCGGGCCAAGCAAGCAGGAAATACAGCTTTGAGAGTCATCGCCAGTTCTATTCGCAAGGGCAACGTGATCGAGCAAGACGGCAAGCTTTATGTCGTCGTGAGCGCCGAGAACATCCATCCCGGCAAGGGCACCCCGGTCAGCCAGATCGAAATGCGCCGAATCTCGGACGGGGTAAAGATCTCCGAGCGCTACAAGACCACCGACCAGGTCGAAAAGGCCACGATCGAAGAGCGCAACTACACCTACCTCTATGAAGATGGCGACGGCTATCACTTCATGAACCCGGAGACCTACGACCAGGTCCAGGTTTCCAAGGACGTCGTCGGCGATGCTGCCGCGTATCTTCAGGAGAGCATGACGGTCAAGCTGTCGATGCACGACACCAACCCGGTCTCGATCGCCCTGCCGCAGCGCGTGACGCTGGAAGTGGTCGACACCGAGCCCGTGACCAAGGGCCAGACCGCCTCCTCCTCCTACAAGCCCGCGGTGCTGTCCAACGGCGTGCGCACCACCGTGCCGCCGCACATCACGGTCGGCACCCGCGTGGTGGTGATGACCGAAGACGGCTCCTACGCCGAGCGCGCCAAGGACTAAGCGAGGGATCGAGACAGGTGCCGCCGGGGGGCGAGACAGTGGTTGGGAAGAGTTTCCGCTTCGTCTCGCTTCTTCTGGCGTCGCTGTCGCCCCTCATTGCCGTTCCGCTGGCCGCGGATGAATTCCGCAGCCCGTCGCTCACGGCCCTGCGCGTCGATTGGCGCGCAGCGCTCGACCAGCTTCGCGTCGAGATCAACAGCCATCCCCAGATCGCCGGCGATTTCACCTTCGTGCCCCGCCGATCGGTGCCGCGCTACGATCCGCGCGCAACACCGGCCCTGGTGCAGCTCAACGGGGTCTCCTCGCAATTCTTCTCCGGCATTGCCCGCAGCGCCGTGCCCGTGCTGCTGCCGTTCGACGCCGGCGCCTATCTCGAGGCCCGGCGCAATGGCGCGCCATCGAGCCTGTCGCTGTCGCGTTATCAGGCCGATTTCAATCCCATGGACATGTTCGATGCCGGTCCCGCGGGTTACAGCGCGACCTTTTCGCTAGAGCCCGGCGCCGGCGACGGCATGCCCTCGCGTGTCTTCGCAAGGCCGGTCGAGGTGCAGATCACCGGCTCGGCGCTGCTCTATGACGTTGCCGATCCCTCCGGCGGCAAGGGCGAGCCGGTCAAGCCGCTCGCCGCAACCTATCCGGACCTGCGCAGGTTCATCCGGGAAGGCTATGTGCGCTACGCCTTCACGCGCTTCGGCGTCGCCTATGTGGTGTCGGTCCAGTGCCTCGACAGCGTCGCAAAACCGCGGCGGCTGGCCTGCAAGGAGGCCTATCCGGTCGCCGAGCGCTTCCTGAAAGCGCTGCGCATCGCCGGCGGCCAGCGCATGCGGCCGCTGACGGACATTGCCTCCAACGTGCTCGATCGTCCCGCGACGCGCTCACTCGATTTCGGCTACCGGCCGAGCGGCGACATCATCCCGAACACCGGCTACCGCAACAAGAGCGGCCATCCCGACGTGATCGCCTATGCGCAGATCCGCTTTCCCCTGGAGAAGACGCCCGCTTTCGTGCGCTCGCAGTCCTACGCCAGGCGCGACAAGAGCGATGGTCCGACCGCCTATCCCTGGCGCGACAATTTCTGCGAGTCCCGCAGCTTCGAAGTCTGGCAATGCGCCGGCGGTTACGGCCACCAGGGCGAGGACATCCGTGCGGCCGAGTGCCCGCCGCCCGGTGAAGGACGCGAACCCTGCGATCGCAAGCAGCGCGCCGTCGTCGCGGTGCGCGACGCCGTCGTGATCCGCACGTCTAAGGACCAGGCCGCGACGCTTCAGGTCAACAGCCGAAAGGAGCACATCCGCTTCCGCTACATGCACATGAATCCGCAGGCGATGAATGCCGATGGCCTGCTCAACGGTCGCATCGTGGCCGAAGGCGAGAAGATCGGCGTGGTCTCGAACTATCTCGACCATCCCGCCGGCACCTCGATGCATCTGCATTTTGACGTCCAGGTGTTCACCCGCGACGGCTGGATCTGGGTCAGCCCCTACGTCACGCTCGTTTCGGCCTATGAGCGCCTGATCCGCGCCCGCGGCCGCGAGGTCGGCCCGGAGATCGCCGTCACGGCCCAGCCGGTGGCTCATGCGCTGCCGGAGGACGCCATCAAGCCGGACCTGCGCGAGGGATCGAGCAGCGAGGAGAATTGAGGCAGTTACCGCCTCATCGCGCATCTCCCCGCCCCATGCGCGCGCAGACTGACCGGATCGACGTCAAGACCTTCCCGAAACATCGCGCCTTCTCTGGCCCCGGAATTGCTTTGCTCTCGCCAGGCAAACTGGAAGAAGGGAAGCACATGCGTTGTCTCACCACGGCGGTCGTTCTGGCCGTTGCATTCGCCGTGCCGGCTCATGCGGAGGAATTGACCGGTACGCTGAAGAAGATCAAGGACACCGGCGCGATCACACTCGGCGTGCGCGACAGTTCCGTACCCTTCAGCTACATCGACGAGAAGCAGAAGACCGTCGGCTACGCCATCGACATCTGCATGAAGATCGTCGAGGAGATCAAGGCCGAACTCAAGCTGGACAAGCTCGCGGTCAACGAGAACCTGGTCACCTCGTCCAACCGCATTCCGCTGATGGCCAACGGCACCATCGATCTCGAATGCGGCTCAACCACCAACAACGCGGAGCGCCAGAAACAGGTCTGGTTCACCAACACCCATTTCCTCACGGCAAGCCGCTTCGTGTCGAAGAAGGCTTCGAAGCTCGATCAGGTCGATGACCTCAAGGGCAAGGCCGTCGTCTCGGTCTCCGGCACCACCAACATCACCCAGCTCAACAAGGCCAATGCGGCGCGCTCGCTCGGCATCACCGTGATGAATGCCAAGGATGTCCCGGAAGCGTTCCTGATGGTCGAGACCGACCGCGCGGTAGCCTTCGTCATGGACGACATCCAGCTTGCGTCCATGATTGCCTCGGCGAAGGATCCGTCGCTCTACGCCATCAGCACCGGCGCTTTTTCCGATCCCGAACCCTACGGCATCATGCTGCGCAAGGACGACGCACCATTCAAGGCCGTGGTCGATCGGGCCACCGCAAGACTCTACAAGAGCCCGGAGATCGAGAAGATCTACAACAAATGGTTCATGGAGCCGGTGCCGCCGCGCGGCCTGAACTTCCACGTGCCGATGCCGGTCTCGATGAAGAAGTCGTTTGAGCATCCGTCGGACAATCCTGATCCGGCGTCGTATGGGGGCTGACGAGAGAGCCCGCTGATTGCGTAGCCCGGATGAGCGAAGCGACATCCGGGACTTTTACGACGACTGCCCCGGGTGTCGCTTCGCTCACCCGGGCTACGATCACTCCAGATACGTCGTCAGCTGCGCGCCTTCGTCCGCGACGAACACCGCGATCAATTCGGCCGGCTCTGTCGCGCTCGCGTTCGCCGATACGAGATGCGTCGAGCCCGGCGGCTCGAAGAACGACTGGCCAACGCCAAACGTCTCGACCGGGCCGCCGCCGAGCTGGGAGCGGATCTCGCCCTTGGTGACGTAGGCCGTCACCGAGCCGGCATGGCGATGCGGCCGCGAAAACCCGCCGGGACCATAGAACACGCGCACGATCGTGACGCGCTTGCCCGGCACGTTCGGCAATGCGTAAGAGCCGATCGGCTCGACCTTGTCGAGCGGCGAACTCTCGGCCGCGGTGGCGCAGAGTGGCGCCAGCGCGCCGGGGACAGTGTCGATCGTCAACGGCAGCGCCTTGCCGATTGCGAACGCGCAGGCGAGACCCGCGACGACGGCGAGCACTGCCGAACCTGACGGCGTCGGACGTTGCGCGGCAGAAAAGCTCATGGCTGTCATCGGGATCTCTCCTTGTCTATCAGGATGCAGCGGCGGTCGCCGCGACCGGCCGCTTCGCCGGCGTCCAGCGAAACGCCGCGCCAAAACGGTTCCAAACGTTGATCGAGGCGACCGCCGAGGTCAGATACGTCAGTTCCGTCTCGGAGAATTCGCGAGACGCTTCCGCGTAGACCTCCTCGCTGACGCCATCGGGCAGACAGGTCAGCGCCTCGGCCCAGGCCAGTGCCGCCCGCTCGCGCGCGGAAAAGATCGGCGCCTCGCGCCAGACCGCGACCAGATGGAGCTTGTCGACGGGCACGCCGATCCGCTCCGACAAGAGGACGTGGTGCTGAACGCAGAAGGCACAGCCATTAATCTGCGAGGCGCGCAGCTTGGCCAATTCGAGCAGCTGCTTGTCGAGACCCGCCTTGGCCGCCAGCTGGCCCAGCGCCAGCACCAGATCATACGCGTCCGGCGCGATCCGCTTGAAATCCTCATATTCGCTGCGGGCGTGTGACATTGCCGTAGACCTCGTGTTATTGTAAGAATACTTACATTGTATAAGAGCACTTACATGTCGCGCAAGACTGCTGATGTCACGAGATCGAAAGCCCGGCGGGAAACGCCCAGGCCGACTGCCGTTCGCGTGCCCGCGCCCGGCGAAGGCAAGCGCGGCGAAGAGGGCTATCTCGGCTATCTCTTGCGTCAGGCCCATGCCGCGGTCCGCCTGACGATGGAGCGAACGCTGGCCGATCTCGGCGTGACGTCGCCGCAATTCGCGGCGCTGACGATGCTGAACGCCTATCCGGGACTATCCGGCGCCGACGTCGCCCGCCTCACCTTCCTGACGCCGCAGACCGTCGGCGTCATCATCCGCAATCTCGAGCGTGACGGCGCGATTGTGATGACGCCGCATCCCGTCCACGGCCGCATCCAGCAATGGACGTTGACGCCGCGCGGGGCGACGTTGCTGAAGGCCTGCAGGGAACGCGTGATCGCGCTGGAGAAGCGCCTCGCCCGTAATCTGGATGCCAAGGCTGAAACCACGGTCCGGCGCTGGCTCGCCGGAATCGCCGCAGATCTGCAGGAGGACTAGGCGGGCCTAGTCGCCGCCGCCTCCGTCGCCGCATCCCCCGCCATCATCAAAATCCGGGAGGTCGCCGCCGGCGCCATCGCCTTGAATGCCGCGGCGAAAGTTCTCGGCGATGATCATCAGGATCACGACGAACAAGCCGGCTCCGAAAGGCCAGGGATTGGCACGGATGATCTCGAATAGTTCACGCATGCGCACATCTTGCGCGACAAGAGCGAACCGACGGTAAAGCGCGAGGCTTAAATTTGGGGATATTCAGGCTTGCAGAAGGGCGGCCTATCCGCCCTTCAACGATTTCTTAACTTCGCCATCCGACCAGGTCTCGCCTGCGGCGATCACGCGGACACGGGTCTGGTCCGCAGCGTTCACCAGCACATGCGAGCTCAACCGGTCGCCGCTCGGCCCCAGGTGCAGATCGGTCTCAGGCTTCCAGCTCAGCGTGGTCGCGAGGTCGCCGGGAAAGATCTGCCATTGCGATCCGTCGTCGAGCTCCACGACATGGCTTTCCGCATGCGCGCGTATCTTCATTCCACCTCGAATACTTGGATGAACAGACCATGTTCGGAGGGAATGCAGCAGTGCGACAGTTTGTTCCCAGCGCCTGGTCTTCTGTTCCAGGAACCGACTCACACGGGCCATGTTTCCGGCTAGAATGTGCCCATGAAGCACGCTGATTCCTCGCCCTGTCACACCCGCCGCGCCCTGCTCCAGTCGACGCTCGGTGCAGCCGCATTGCTGGCGCTCCCGACGCGCGTTCTCGCCGCGCCTGCCGGCTTCGACGAATGGCGCGAGACCTTTCGCGCACGCGCGATGGCCAAGGGAATCTCGGCCGCGACCTGGCAGCGCGCGATGGGGCGGGTCGAGCCCGACATGAGCGTGTTCAAGCAGATGCGCAACCAGCCCGAATTCCACGAGCAGGTGTGGCAATACATCAACCGCCGCGTCTCGGACTGGCGCATCATCAACGGCAAGATTGCGCTGAAGAACAACGAGGCGCTGCTCGCACGCATCGAGCGCGATTTCGGCGTCGAGCGCGGCACGCTGCTGGCGCTGTGGGGCGTCGAGTCCGCCTATGGCGATCCCTTGGTGCAGCAGAACCACATGACGCCGGTATTTCCCTCGCTCGCCGCGCTGGCCTGGAACGAGCCGCGCCGCAAGGCCTATTGGGAGACCGAGCTGATCAACGCGCTGCGCATCGTCGACAAGGGCTGGAGCACGCCCGAGGAGATGAAGGGCTCCTGGGCCGGCGCGATGGGGCATTCGCAATGGATGCCGGAAGTCTGGCTCAATGTCGGCATCGACTATGACGGCGACGGCAAGGTCTCGCCGTTCGGCAAGCCCGACGATGCGCTGGGCTCGACCGCAAAATATCTCGTCAATCGCGGCAAGTGGCATCGCGGCGAGCATTGGGGCTACGAGGTCCGCGCATCAGGCGAGATGAGCGGCAGCCGGACCTATGCGGCCTGGGCTTCAGCGGGCGTCACCCGCGCCGACGGCCAGCCGTTTCCGCAGCCCAACGCTTCGGCGCAGATGTGGACGCCGGTTGCGGGCGGACCGACGTTCCTGCTGGGGCCGAACTTCTACTCGGTGAAGAGCTACAATCCCTCGATGAACTATGCGCTGGCGATCTGCCATCTCGGCGACCGCTGCCTCGGCGCGCCGCCTTTCATCCAGCCCTTCCCCGGCTCCGAGCGCGCGTTGACGCTCGCGGAGGTGCAGGAGATGCAGACGCGTCTGACCAAGGCCGGTTTCGACACCGGCGGCACCGACGGCCGCGTCGGCAACGACACCATGAAGGCGATCAAGGATTTTCAGCAGCGCGCCGGCATCACGCCGGCCGACGGCTATGGCGGACTGAAGGTGCTGGCGAAGCTGCGGCAGGGGTCGTAGGTATCCCGTCATTCCGGGGCTCGCGTAGCGAGAACCCGGAATCTCGCGCTACAATCTCTGGATTCCGGGTTCGAGGCTTCGCCTCGCCCCGGAATGACATCCCTACTTTCAGTGCCTGTACTGCGGCTCCTCGGCATCGAGCTGGCGCCGGATCGCGGCGAGATGCAGCCGTGCGGATTCGGAATCGCCCCCGCGCATCTGCTTGTATGTTTCGGCCGCAACAGCCGGATCGACCGGCAGCACTTTGCGTCCCGTCGACATCGCGAGCACCTGCACCTCGGCGGCGCGCTCGAGGTAATAGAGATCGTCCCAGGCCTCCGCGATGGTCGGGGCCAGCACCATCACGCCGTGATGCTTCATGAAGACGATGTCGGCATCGCCGACGGCGGAGGCGATGCGCGCGCCTTCGCGGTTGTCGAGCGCGAGGCCGTTGTAGTCGCGATCGACCGCGGTGCGCCCGTAGAATTTCAGCGCGGTCTGACCGGCCCAGATCAGCGGATCGCCCTCGGTCATCGACAGCGCCGTAGCGTAGGGCATGTGGGTGTGGAAGGCGACCTTGGCGCGCGGCAGGCGCCTGTGCATCTCGGCATGGATGTAGAACGCGGTCGCCTCGGGCAAGCCCTCGCCGTCGAGCACGTTGCCGTGGAAGTCGCAGATCAGGAGTTTTGACGCCGTCAGCTCGCGGAAGGCGTAGCCGTAGGGGTTGACCAGGAAGAGATCGTCATGGCCGGGCACGACGGCCGAGAAGTGGTTGCAGATGCCCTCTTCAAAGCCGTTGCGCGCGGCCATGCGGAAGCAGGCGGCGAGGTCCTCGCGCGCGGTCCGGATTGCGTCGGTGGCAAGGTCCGGCCGGTTCGAGCGGAATGGCGCGGGCGAGGAAGCAGGCGAATGAAGGCTGTGCGCCATGGCGATGGACACCTCTGTCGGTCGGAAGTTGCCGACGTTGTACAGGGGCTGCGCCTGCGCGTCAGCCCCTGCGACCGCCACCCTGCCCTGCGCCGCTCAAGCGCGCCGCGGCACGCCGCCGGCATTCATGCCGCCATCGATGACGAGCTCGCTGCCGGTGACGTAGCGCGAGGCGTCGGAGGCCAGATACAGCACGCCGGAGGCGATTTCGGCAGCCTGCCCGGCGCGGCCCAATGGCGTGACGACCCGCGCGCGCTCCTCCGGATCGATCGGGGCGTTCTGACCGGCACCGGTCGCGCCGGTCGGGATCTTGCCCCAGATCGGCGTGTCGATGATGCCGGGATGGACTGAGTTGACGCGGATGCCGTCGCCGGCGGCCGCGCACTCCATTGCGATCGACTTGGCGAACAGCCGCACGCCGCCCTTGGTCAGCGAATAGGCCGAGAGGCCCGGCGAGCCGCGCAGGCCCGCGAGCGAGGACATCATGACGATCGAGCCGCCGCCGGTTTTGCGCATCAACGGCAGGCAGTGCTTGACCGAGAGGAAGACGCCATCGAGATTGATCGCATTCTGCCTGCGCCAGTCAGCGAGCGTCATGTCGACGATCGAGGGCACGGAAATGCCGATGCCGGCGTTGGAGACGAGTGCATCGAGCCGGCCGTAGCGCTTGGCGATGTCCGCGACGACCTCGATCCAGCGCTCCTCGCTGGTGACGTCCTGCTCCAGGAAGATCGCCTTGCCACCGGCTTTTGTAATGCGCCGCGCGAGTTCGGGGCCGCGCAGTTCGTCGATGTCGGTTGCAATGACGGTGGCGCCCTCGCGCGCGAACAGCTCGACGATGGCTTCGCCGATGCCCGAGGCGCCGCCCGTCACCAGCGCGACCTTGCCCTCAACCTGCCCTGCCATGTTCACTCCCTTTTTTGTTGTTTGAGCGAGTTACCTTTTGCGCATGATCTCCGCGCAAACGCGTTCCGCGTTTGTCGCGAGGGATCATGCGTCATCTAATCACGGATGGCCCCTGGTCCGGTAGCGCGACGTCGACGACGCGGAATTGCACCCGTTCGGCGCCCTGGTAGCGGTCGACCGACAACGAGCCCGCGACATGCATCTGCTGGCCGCGATTGGCGAGCAGCGCATTGCCGAGCTTCTGGCCGACCGAGCGGAACGCGATGCCGTTGACGATGGCGCCGTCGCCAGACTTGAAGCGCAGGCGCAGATGCGCCTGCCCGACCTCGTCGGCAAACACGAGCTGATGCCCCGGCAGTGCCAGCACGGGCTCCGGATTGCCGCTGCCGAAGGGACCGGCGCGATTGAGCGTGGTCGCAAGCTCCGTCGTCACCGCGCGCGCGGAGACCGCGCCGTCGATATAGAGTTCATTGACGTGGCGCGCTTCGGCGACGTCGCGCGCCAGCGCGTGCTCGAGATAGGCGCGGAATTCGGCGAGCTTCTCCTTCCGCAGCGTCACGCCCGCGGCCATCGCGTGGCCGCCGCCTTTCAGCAGAATGCCATCGGCGACCGCCTGCCGCACCGCCTTGCCGAGATCGACGCCGGCGATCGAGCGGCCCGAGCCGGTGCCGATACCGCCCGGCTCCAGCGCGATGGCGAAGGCGGGCCGCGAAAACTTCTCCTTCAGGCGCGAGGCAACGAGACCGACCACGCCCGGATGCCAGCCTTCCGACGCCGTGACGATGACGCCGAGCTTGTCCTCGAGACCGATCGAAGCGAGCGCCTCGGCTTCGGCCTGCGCTTCCGCGGCCTGCTCGATGACACGGCGCTCGCTGTTGAGGCGATCGAGCTCGGCCGCGATCCGCGCCGCCTCGACGCTGTCGCCTTCGAGCAGCAGCCGCACGCCGAGATCGGCGCGACCGATGCGGCCGCCGGCATTGACGCGCGGCCCCAGCATGAAGCCGAGATGCCATGCCTCGGGCGGCCCGTTGAGCCGCGCCACGTCCATCAGCGCGGTATGGCCGATATGGTCGCGGCGCCGCATCGCAATCAGACCCTTGGCGACGAAGGCGCGGTTGAGGCCGATCAGCGGCGCGACGTCAGCGACGGTGCCGAGCGCGACGTGATGCAGCATGCCGAGCAGATCGGGCTCGGGCATCTCCGTACTCCAGAAGCCGCGCTGGCGCAGCTCGCGATTGACGGCAACCAGCGTCACCAGCACGAGCCCGACGGCGGCGAGATGGCCAAGGCCCGAGAGATCATCGAGCCGGTTCGGATTGACCAGGGCATCGACCTCCGGCAGCTCGGTGCCGGCCTGATGGTGGTCGATCACGACGACGGACATGCCGAGGCGCTTTGCTTCCGCCAGCGGCTCGATGCTGGTGGTGCCGCAATCGACGGTGACGAGCAGCGTGGCGCCTTTGGCCGCCAGCCCCCGCACGGCCTCGACGTTCGGACCGTAGCCCTCAAAGATGCGGTCGGGAATGTGGATCAGCGGATCGAGCCCGCAATGGCGCAGGTGCCAAGCCAACAGCGCCGCCGAGGTCGCGCCGTCGACGTCGTAGTCGCCGAAGATCGCGACCTTCTCGCCCCTCGCCGCCGCATCCGCGATCCGCTTTGCGGCCGCCTCCATCTCCGTGACCGTGAACGGATCCGGCAGCAGCTTGCGGATGGTCGGATCGAGGAAGTCGGGCACGGCGTCGATATCGACACCGCGACCCGCCAGCACCCGCGCCAGCAATTCCGGCAGCTGGTGCCGCTGCACGATGGCGAGCGCCTTGGCCGCCCCGCGGGCGTCGAGCCGGTCGCGCCAGAGCTTGTCAGTGAGCGAGCGCGCCACCCCCAGGAACGCCTGGGGCAGTTCGACGGGCAAGGCTGTGGCAGGCGGCGTCATGACGAGGCTATCGGTTGGGAACTCGGACTCCGGGCGCTCACGCTGGCGGCCCGGGACTGGCTTGAAGGGATTGGCCGGGAAACTCCGGCGATTTGCAACGGCCGGGCCGCACAAAGCGGTGGATGGCCGGCCGGGAGGCCGGAGTGACTACCATTTAGGCATTCCGCCGAACAGCAAATTAAGCAGGCGTTAGGCGGAATCCTCGAAAAAGAATCGTATTCGATCTGACGTGATTTTGTTCCGGGTTCATTGCAGATCTGGCCTCATTGCCAAGGGAAGTCCCCGATGTCTGCTGCGCTGGGTCTGAAAGCCAAGCCGATCGCCACCGAACCTGCCGACGATGACTCCGACATCTCCGCACTGATCAATCGCCTCACTGCGGAGGTCAACCAGATCGCGGTCGACAAGACCAAGGCGATCCAGCAGATCACCAACCAGATGAAGATGCTGGCGCTGAACGCGCTGATCGAAAGCTCGCGCGCCGGCGCACAAGGCGCGGGCTTCGCGGTGGTGGCGCAGGAGGTGCGCGGCGTCGGCCAGCAGGTCGAGACCATCGCACGCGAGCTCGAGACCCAGCTGACGAAACGGACCGGCGACCTCGTCGCTTCTATCGACCGCATGAGCCAGCGCTCGCGCGGAGAGCGCATGGTGGACCTGTCCCTCAACGCGGTCGAGCTGATCGACCGCAATCTCTATGAGCGCACCTGCGACGTGCGCTGGTGGGCGACCGACTCCGCCGTGGTCGATTGCGCGGCCTCGCCCGCGCCGGCAGCGGTCACCTATGCCTCGCAGCGCCTCGGCGTGATCCTCGGCGCCTATACCGTCTATCTCGACCTCTGGCTCTGCGACCTCGACGGCAACGTCATCGCCAACGGCCGCGCCGACCGTTTTCGCGTCGTCGGCCAGAACGTCGCCCACACCAAATGGTTTCGCGAGGCGCGCACCCTGCGCTCCGGCGACGACTATGTCGCCGGCGACGTCGAGAACCAGCCGCTGCTCGGCAATGCGCAGGTCGCGACCTATTGCGCCAGCGTCCGCGCCGGCGGCCAGGCCAATGGCGCGCCGATCGGCGTGCTCGCCATCCATTTCGACTGGGAGCCGCAGGCCCGCGCCATCGTGCAAGGCGTCCGCGTCGGCGACATCGACAAGGCCCGCGTGCTGCTGGTCGACTCGAATTTCCGCGTCATCGCCGCCTCCGACGGCCAGGGCATTTTGAGCGAGCGCATCTCGCTGTCGCTGAACGGCCAGCGCTCTGGATTCTATCAGGACCGCTCGGGCACGATGGTCGCCTTCCATGCAACGCCCGGCTACGAGACCTATCGCGGCCTCGGCTGGTACGGCGTGATCGTCTGCGGGGCCTAAAGGTCGCCCAATCAAAAAAACTCGCGAAACAACCCCATGCACAGTAGCCGGGCGTTGTTCTCACTGGTGTTTTTTCCGCGCTCAAGCCTCGCTTTGACTCGTCGGGCAAAACAGTGGCATTATGCCATTATTCCGAAATCAGAAAACGCAACGCGTTGACCTGCTGACGACCGGCGTGAGCGCCCCCTTCACCTGGCCCTTCACTTGGCCCCTCACTTGGCGCCCTCGACAAAGGCGACTGGTGTGCCCTTCGCGACGCTGCCGGCGACACGTTCGGCGTCCCAATTGGTGAGACGTACGCAGCCGTGGGATTCCGCCTTGGAGATCTTGTCCGGCGACGGCGTGCCGTGAATGCCGTAGCCTTCGGCGGACAAATTGATCCACACCGTCCCGACCGGGTTGTTCGGCCCGGGCTTGATCGTGAAAGGCTTGCGGGACCGGACGCCCTTGAAGCGATAAGCGGGATTGTAGCGATAGAACGGATTCTTGCTGACTTCGGTAATCCTGAGCGTTCCTGACGGCGACGGCTTGTCCTCGCTGCCGACGGTCGCCGGATAGACTCCGATCAGCGCATTCGACTTGTCGAACAGTTTGACGATCTGCCTGACCTTGTCGATCTCGACCCTGTCGGCCTTGGCGGGCGCCCCCTCGCCTGTGCTCGCGGTGTCGGCGACAACGATGGTGTCGCCGGCCCGGTCGAAACGGCGCCCGGGATTGAGCGCCGCGAGAAGTTGCTCGCTCATGTGAAATTTCTCGGCGAGAGCCTCGCGCGGACTGGTGAAGCCGAGCTTCGGGATGTCCTTCATGTCCTCCATCTTCGACGGCAGCTTGTTCAGGAACGGACCCGCCACGTCCTGCTCGGTGATGGCATAGGTCAGCGTCACCGGCCGCTCGTCCGCCCGCAGCGCGTTCCAGATCTCCTCGGTCGGCACGTCCGAGCCCGGCAACTGGCGGGCTTCCGCATAGGCGCGCAGCGCCTTCTTCGCGTTCTCGCCGAACCTGCCGTCGATCTCGCCCGGCGAGAAATGCGCCCTGTCCAGCAGGACCTCCAGCCGCACGCCCGCCGGGGTCGGCTTCTCGTTCGAGAGCGTCTTCTTCGAGGGCTCGGAGGAATTGATGGCGTCCGCGGTCATCTCGGCCGCGAACGCGGGTGCTGCCGCCAGAACAAGGATCAGAGCGATGCAGAATACCCGGGCGCGATCGGCCGACCGGGCGCTCATCATCGTCCGTCGCAACACGCCATCGCCCATGTGCCAGCTCCGGGATGGAGGCGTTCACCGGACCGGCAACTCGGCGCGACCGCGGAAGTTTCTAGGCGAGTACCTATAAACCCGGCGGCGCGATGCGACTGGGACTACGTCCGCTTGCCCCTATAGCGACCAAGTTAGTGCGGCGGCGCAGTATGTCGCGATGGGCCAATTGCGGAAGTTTCCGTTTCATCGACGTGAAGTGAGGAACGCCTCAAGGGGTCTCAACAAGAATATACCCGCGATTCTCAACCGTATCGAACGTGCGCATACCGTTAACGAGGGTCGCAGTTGGCATCCACACCCAGCCAGCGCTCGCAGGATTGACGTCAAGGACAAGGACCGAGTCGGATTCAGCGTCGTATGCGCCAAGCGGCGAGATATGTCCGGGGCCCTGTTGGCCTACAGCCTTGCGTTGGTAGGCGACGATCACATAGTCACCCCGACGCTTGAGGTTTTCAAGTAAATCAGTCCGAATATCCTGCTCGGGCTTGCTGTCATCAACGATGACAAGCCGGGTCGTAAGACCATTCGCCCTCAGCATCTCATCGAGCTGACGGACCTGATAGCCGAAGTCCTGGATCTGTTTTCCATTGACCGTCATTGGTTCGCCGAGAACTTGCGCGCGGGTCTTCAAGCCTTTGGTGATCACGTTGTCCTGTGTGAAGCGAGGGATCGTGGGGTCGTAGGCGCTCGGAATGTATTTAAGGTCTTCTGAATGTAATCGGCTCCGGTCCCGCGGCAGATCAGGGCTCCGACCTCGAACGGCGTTGAGCACGATTGCGGCAGACGCGGGTCCACAAAACGCGCCGTTCGACTCCGCTTCGAACTGATTGGCAAGGGCGGGAAAGTCCACCTTCGCAGTTGAGCGGGCCAGCCGCGCAAGCCCCTCATCCGACGAGAATGGCACAAGCTCCTGAGAAATGGTCGCTGGTGGATTGTCCAGCGCAAATGCTGCCGGAAGTTGCACCGTCGCCAGCAAGAGCGCGAGTGCAATTCGCGCGAGACGTGACATGGTTAGCTCCTATTTCTTGGAAGCCCCACGGAATTTAATCTAACGAGCCGAAAGACCGGTTACAAAAGAAATGTTGCCGCGTTTTCGCGACTCAGGAGACTGAAGTCGCCTATGGATCATTCGCATCGTTTGACCGAGCGGCGGGCGCTTCCAGTCTTCCCCGACAAGCGGACAATCTATGAATCGATGGGCAGGTCTCAAACGGGCCAAAACCGGACCCGCCGTTACCGGCGTGGCGCAAAGTTGCGTTTTCGGAGTGTCTGCTTTGCCCTGTGGCAGAGCGCCGTTTGCCTCAACAGGCTCAACCGCATTCCACCAAATGCCTAGCAGTGCGGGTTTGTTACGCCTGCACGACGCAGGCCGTCTGCGAGGTGCTCCCGGTACTTCAGGTCAAGGTAGGGGGTCGTAATATCGAACAGCTGCTGCGGGTTCGCCGCCCGACAGATGAAATCATGGACCAACGGTCGCGCTTCCTGCTCGCGTCCGAGTTGACCAAAACTTGCGAGCAGGATCCTGAGCCCCAGGTGGAAACGGCGCGTGCGGATTGCAAGCTGACTATAATGGACCGCCTCCTCGTAATTCTCCTGATGATAATGGGCGAGCGCGATGAAGCTGAGAAAAGCGCCGGCTTGAGGATCGTTCGGATTTAGGCGAAGGCAACTCAGCAGAGCGTCGAGACCTTCTCTGAAGTGTCCGATATAGATCCGGACCAGACCAAGGGCGAAAAACCCGAGCGCGAAATTCGGGGTGAGGTCGATCGAACGCTGCGCCTCCGCGAGCGCCTGCGCATGCATTCGCATCACCAAGCTCGTCCAAGACAACGCATAGTGGCAGTAGGGGTCGCGATCATCGATCGCAACCGAGCGCATCGCAGCCGCATGAGCCTCGGACGCGTCGCTTGCGACTTCGCTAGTCCAGCCGTGCCAGATCCGACTATTGAGCGTGCGTGCAAGGCACATGTGTGCCTGGGCAAGAGTAGGATCAAGACTGATCGCATGCCGCAGCAGAGCAACTGCGTGGTCCTGGTTCTCGGGAGTCATTTGTGAAAAATGCCACATGGCACGCATGCAGCAATCGAACGCGTCCAGGTTGCCGATGCTTTTGCGAAAGGCTCGTTTCCCTTCCATAAGCAGCATCTCGGGCTCAATCGCGCCGACCACGCTCTGGGTGATCTCGTCCTGGATGGCAAAAATGTCGGCCATGTCGCGGTCGAACCGCTCAGCCCACAGGTGATTGCCGGTTTCCGCCTCGATTAGCTGGCCTGTGATCCGCACCCGCTGACCAGCCCTTCTTACGCTTCCTTCGAGGATGTACCGCACGCCGAGTTCGCGAGCGACCTGCTTCACATCGACGGCTCGCCCTTTATAGACGAACGTCGAATTTCGCGCGATGACGAAAAACCATCGGTGATGGGATAAGGCGGTAGTGATGTCTTCTGTGATGCCATCGGCGAAATACTCCTGCTCGGGATCGCCGCTCATGTTAGAGAAAGGGAGCACCGCAATGGATGGTTTGTCCGGCAGCGAGAGTTCACCGCCCAACACTCCTGTGGCTACCGGATGCTCAGGTCGCCAATCCACGGAGTAGACCAAAACCGGACGACTGATGTTCTTAAGCGATCGTTGTCCGATCGGCATAAGCGGAAACTTCAGCTTGCCTTCGATCTGATCGCGGACTGCACCGGAGATACAAACTCCGCCGGGGTCAGCAACGCCCTGCAACCGTGCAGCAACGTTTACTCCGTCACCGAACAGGTTGTCGTTGTCCACCATCACGTCGCCGAGATTGATGCCTATTCGAAGTTCCATCCTCCGGTCGCTCGGGAGATCGGCGTTGTGGCGAGCAAGCGCGCGCTGGATGGCGACTGCGGCGCGCACGGCCTGCACCGGGCTGCTGAACTCTGCGATCACGCTGTCTCCGGCAGATCCGAAAATGCGCCCCGCATGTTCAGATATGAGGTCGGATATCGTGCGACGGTACGCGTCCAGGGTCCGCAGGGTCGTTTCTTCGTCCGCACCCATCAGGCGGCTGTATCCGGCAACATCCGCTGCCAAAATTGCCGCGAGCCGCCGTTCCACGCGATTGTCGGTCAAAACGGCCTCCCGAGATCGGTAGATCCGTCCAACCTATCAAAGCATAGGGCATTGCCCTTCGGCTAGGGCCGATGTCGGCTTTGGCGCATTTTCGACGGTTTCGGGGAGATTGTCAGCTGGGTGATATCCGCTTCTGCCCTAGCTTTTCCCGGAGACGACTGGCAAAACGTAGCGGAGAGCTTGTCTGCGGCGCATCCTTCGAGACGCCCGCCTATGGCGGGCCCTCAGGGTGAGGTCGCGTTTTGCGGCGAGATATCAGACCCTCGTGCGGCGCGCTGCCATCTCCGCCGCCAGCAGCAGCGCGGCGCGGCTGGCGCCGATCGATGCGATGCCTTGTCCCGCGATGTCGTAGGCGGTGCCGTGTGCGGGCGTGCAGATCGGGAAAGGGAAGCCGCCGAGCAAGGTCACGCCGCGGTCAAAACCCATCAGCTTCATCGCGATCTGGCCCTGGTCGTGATACATCGTCAGCACGGCATCGAAGGCGCCGGCCTTGGCGCGCAAGAACACGGTGTCGGCCGGGAATGGTCCCTCGGCAGCAATGCCCTCGCGCTGTCCGGCCGCGACCACGGGCGCGATCACGTCGATCTCCTCGCGACCGAAATTGCCGCCGTCACCGGCATGCGGGTTGAGACCGGCGACCGCAATGCGCGGCCGGGCGAAGCCGGCGTTGCGCATGCAGGCATCGGTCAGCTTGAGCGCACGATGGATGCGTTCGCTGGACAGGTTTGCAGCGACGTCCTTCAGCGGAATATGCGAGGTGACGCGTGCGTTCCAGAGCCGGTCGAGCACGTTGAATTCGCTTGCGGGAGTCTTGAGGCCGACGACCTCCGCGGAAAATGCGATCTCGTCGTCATACTCGGCGCGGGCAAGCCGCATCGCCTGCTTGTTGAAGGGGGTGAAGCAGACGGCATCGACGCGGCCGTCGCGGCCGAGCTCGAGCGCGTGACGGTAATTGGTCAGTGCGAATTTTCCGCCGGCAAGGGTGGCGGTCTTCGGCTCGACCTCTTGTGGAGCGAGGTGGTGGAGATCGACAAACAGCGCATCGCCCTGCGCTGCGCGAAGATCGGCGCCCTGCTCCACCATGCCCAGGTCCGGCCTGACACCCGCGATGCGCGCGCCCTCGTCGAAGATACGGCGGTCGCCGATCACGACGACGCGGCAGCGAGCACCGATATCGACGTCCGCCACCAGCTTGGCCGTCAGCTCCGGGCTGATGCCGGCGGGATCTCCCATCGCGAGTGCAATGAGCGGCTTTGCGGTCATATGATCACCTTCTCTGGAACTGTCTCTTGGACTGTCGTCTCACCGGTGGATGGCGCTGGCTTGCGCAGCAAGCGCGCGAGCTGCAATGCAAGCGGCAGCAGGAGCAGCGCGATGCCACCGACGATCAGGCACGTCACCAGCTTGTTTGCGAAGAAAATCCCGAGCGATCCCTTCGAGAGCAGCATCGACTGCCGGAATGCATCCTCGGCCTTGTCGCCGATGACGATGGCGAGCACGAGGGGCGCCAGCGGATAGAACAGTTTCTTGAAGAGATAGCCGACGATGCCGAAGCCGAGCATCATGACGACGTCGAGATAGGAGTTCGACACCGAATAGGCGCCGACGACGCAGATGATCACGATCAGCGGCGCGATGACGACGAAGGGAATCCGCATCAGGGCGGCAAAGACCGGGACGGTCAGCAGCACCAGCGCGACGGCGACGATGTTGCCGACATACATCGAGGCGATCAGGCCCCAGACGAAGTCTTTCTGGTCGACGAACAGCATCGGCCCGGGATTGAGGCCCCAGATCATCAACCCGCCCATCATGACGGCCGCGGTGGCCGAGCCGGGAATGCCGAGCGACAGCATCGGCAACAGCGCACTGGTGCCGGCGGCGTGATCGGCGGTCTCGGGCGAGATGATGCCTTCCACCTCCCCCGTGCCGAAATATCGGCCGCGGCGGGAGAAGCGGCGGGCGATGCCGTAGCTCATGAAGGAGGCCGCGGTCGGGCCACCCGGCGTGATCCCCATCCAGCAGCCGATCGCGGCGCTGCGCAGCAGCGCTAGCGCATGGCGCGGCAGGCGGCCGACGGCGCGAAACACCTCGCGCCAATCGATCTTCGAAGAGACGGCGCGGGCATGAAATTCCTCCTCAACCGCGACCAGGAGCTCGCCGATGCCGAACAGACCCATGACCGCGACGACGAAGCTCACGCCCTTGACGAGTTCGTCGACACCCATGGTGAGGCGGACGCTGCCGGAGACGGTGTCGATGCCGATGGCGGCGATGGCAAAGCCGATCGCAAGCGCCACCACGGTCTTGATCGGGGCCGCGCCGCCCATGCCGACGAAGCTGGCGAAGGCCAGGAAATAGACCGCAAAGTACTCCGGCGGCCCGAAGGCGAGCGCGACCTGCGCCACCCAGGATGCGAGGAAGGTGATCAGGATGACGCCGATCAGCGCGCCGAACGCCGCCGAGCCGAAGGCGGTGGCGAGTGCCGTGGTCGGCCGGCCGTCGCGCGCCATCGGATAGCCGTCGAAGGTGGTCGCGACCGACGACGGCTCGCCCGGAATGTTGAAGAGGATCGAGGTAACCGAGCCGCCGAACAGCGCGCCCCAATACATGCTGGAGAGCAGGATGATCGCCGACACCGGCTGCATGCCGAAGGTGAGCGGCAAGAGCAGCGATACCCCGTTCGGCGCGCCAAGCCCCGGCAGCACGCCGACGAGAATGCCGAGCAGCACGCCGACCGCCATCAGGACGAGATGCGGCACGGTGACCGCGATGGTGAAGCCGTGCAGGAGCTCCTGGAGATTTTCCATCGCGCCGCTCCCTCAGAAACCGAGCGCGGATGCGAGCGCGCCATGCGGCAGGCTCACCTGGAACATGCGCTCGAACACGACGTAGAGCGCGAGCGCCGTGGCTGCCGCCATGGCCAGCGCACGCGGCACGGATTGGTGCCGGGGGATCGCCAGCACCGCCAAGACATAGAGGCTTGAGGCGAGATACATCCCGAGCAGCGGGATCGCGGCAACGAAGATCGCGGCCGGCACGAACAGGCCGGCGAGCCGGTGTAGCTCCGTCGGCGTGATCGCGATGGGGACGTTTGCGAGCGTCGCGGCCGGCACAAGGCCCCGCACCAGATTGTAGAGGCTGCCGAGCACGACGATGATTCCGGTCAGGAACGGGAACGTGCCGGCGTCGACGCCCGCGCTCGACCAGCCGATGCCGTTGTCGAGGCTGGAGACGACGACGGCCACACCGAAGCTGCCGGTGAGGATTGCGGTCGCAAGTTCAAGCGCGCGGCGCGAGATCATGGAGGGCTCCAGTCAGGTGGCGTGCAGCGGCCGGTGAATGACGCACGCGTTTTCCAAGCCATCAAGTGTCGTCCCGGCGAAGGCCGGGACCCATAACCCCAGGGAGGCATTTGGCGAAGACTCGACGCCACGTCGGTACCACCACCAACGCTCCTCGATAGATCACGCGGTATGGGTCCCGGCCTTCGCCGGGACGACAGTGGAGATTGTGGCACCAGCCCCGCCTCACTTGACGAGCCAGCCCTGCTCGCCCGCGACCTGCTTGACGTGATCGAGGTCCTCCTTGATGAACTTGTCGAACTCGGCGCCGGTCAGGAAGGTGTCGACCTGGGAGGTCTTCTCGATGTAGTCCTTCCATTCCGGCGTCGCCTGCACCTTCTTCATGAGGTCGACGTAGAACGCGGCCTGCTCCGGCGTGACCTTGCCGGGCAGCCACACCGTGCGCGGCTGCTCATATTGCTTGATGTCGAGGCCCTGCTCGACGCAGGTCGGAACGTCGCTCCAGCCTTCGGTCGCGGTGACCTTGGGCCCTTGCGGCAACCGCTTCGGGCTGAACACGCAGAGCGGTCGCTGCGTGCCGCCGCGCCATTGTCCGAGGCTTTCGCTGGGATTGTTGACGTGGGAGTCGAGATGGCCGCCGGCGAGCTGCACGGCGGTCTCGGCGCCGCTCTTGAAGGGGATGTAGGTCAGCTTGACCTTGCCGGCCTTCTCGATCATGCGGGTCAGCACCTCGTCGGTGTCCTTGGACTGCGCGCCACCCATCCTGAATTCGCCTGATGCAGCCGCCTTCAGATAGTCCCCCGCATTCTTGTAGGGCGCGTCCTGCTTGACCCACAGCAGGAACTCGTCCTGCGCCATCGCCGCGATCGGGGTGAGATCGGTGTAGTTGAAGGCGACCTTGGAGACGAGCGGCTGCTGCCAGGCGTTGGAGGTGCCGAAGATCACCTTGTAGGGATCGCCCGCGGAGGCCTTGCCGTAGACATAGCCTTCGGCGCCGCTGCCGCCGCCCTTGTTGACGACGACGATCGGCTGCTCCGTCAGCTTGTGCTTGGTGATGATGTTCTGCACCGCGCGGGCGAGATTGTCGGTGCCGCCGCCGGGGCCGGCGGTGGCGACGAACTCGATCGGCTTTTGCGGCTGCCAGGCGGCGAGCGCCGGCATGGTGCCGGCAAGCACGGTTACGGCTGCGGGGAGCAGAAATGTTGACGTCCGACCCATGATTTCCTCCAGCTGATTTTTTGTCTTTTGTTGTTGTCGTATCGACGTCCGGTCAGGCGACGCGTTCCTCGCGTCTTTTCAGGGCCGAAACGATTGCGCCTTCTTTTTCGAGCGCTTCGATCTGCGTCTGGTCGAACCCGTACTCGGCCAGAACCTCTCGCGTGTGCTCACCATAGACCGGTGCGCCTGACAGCACCTTGCCGGGCGTGCCTGAGAATTTCACGGGAAGCCCGATCGTCTTCACGGGGCCGAGCGTGGAGTGCTCGACCTCGACGACCATCTCGCGCGCCAGCGTCTGCGGGTCGCTCAGGGCTTCCAGCATGTCATGCACGGGCCCGCACGGCACGCCCTTCTCGTCCAGCGCCGCCAGCCAATGCGCCCGCGATTGGTTGCGGAAGCGCTCGCTCAGGACGGCTTCGAGCTCCTTCAGGTTCGCCATGCGGTCGGAACCGTTGACGAAGCGTGGATCGGCGGCGAGCTCGCTCGCGCCGAGCGCTTCCAGCATCAACAGCCAATGCTTCTTGTTGGCGCCGCCGACCACGAGCCAGCCGTCCGAGGCTTCGAACGCCTGATACGGTGCGTTGAGCGGATGGGCCGAGCCCATCGCGCGCGGCGCGGTGCCCGCGGCGAGCGCGATGGTGGACTGCCAATAGGTCTGCACCAGCGCGGCCTCGTAAAGCGAGGTCTCGACCCACTGCCCTTCGCCGGTCTTGAGGCGATGCGTGTAGGCGGCGAGAATGCCCATGCTCGCGAGCAGGCCGGCGGTGATGTCCGACAGCGGCGGGCCGCATTTGACGGGCGGACCATCCGGGCGTTCGCCGGTAAAGCTCATGATGCCGCTCATCGCCTGCGCCACCAGATCGAAGCCGCGGCGGTGCTTGTAGGGGCCGGTGCGGCCGAAGCCGGACAGTGAGCAGTAGATCAAGGCCGGAAACTGCTTGTGCAGCTCCTCGTAGCCGAAGCCGAGGCGCTCCATCGCGCCCGGCGCAAAATTCTCGACCAGCACGTCGGCATCCGCGATCAGCCGGCGCAGCACCTCTTTGCCGCCGTCGGTCTTGAGGTCCAGCACGATGCCGCGCTTGTTGCGGTTCATCATCAGGAAGGAGGCCGCCTCCTCGCCGATCTTCGGCGGCACAGAGTGACGGGTGTCATCGCCGTTCGGCCATTTCTCGATCTTGATGACGTCGGCGCCCATGTCGGCGAGCATCAGGGTGCAGGTCGGACCCGCCATGACGTGGGTGAGATCGATGACCTTGAGGCCGGCCAGCGGTCCCGAACGGCGAGACGTGGATTGTGAACTTTGCATTGGCCCGTCCTATTGGCCGCGCCATTGCGGCGCGCGCTTGTTGAGGAAAGCATCGAGCCCTTCGCGAAAGTCCTGGCTCGTGTAGCACATCAGGATGAGGTCTTCGCCCTCGTCCGACGTCAGCCGCCTTTGCAGGCGGGCGACCGCCTGCTTGGTCGCATTCAGCGTCAGCGGCGCATGGCTGGCGAGCAGCCGGGCGACCTCCTCAGTGCGCCTGTCCAGCGCGGCCAGATCGTCGACGACCTCGCCGAGCAGTCCGACGCTGGCGGCTTCCGCGGCGTCGACCAGACGTGCGGTGAAGATCAGATCCTTGACGCGGGCGGCGCCGATCAGCGCGGTGAGACGGCTGACATTGGACATCGACAGGCAATTGCCGAGCGTCCTCGCGATGGGAAACCCGATCTTCGCAGCTTTCGTGCCGATGCGGAGGTCGCAGGCCGCGGCGATGCCGGCGCCGCCGCCGGTGCAAAAGCCGTTGATCGCGGCGATGGTCGGCACGCGGCACTGCTCCAGCGTCGAGAGCACCCGATCGATCCGGGTCTCGTAGTCGATCGCGTCCTGCGGCGTTCTGAATTCGCGGAACTGGTTGATGTCGGTGCCGGAGGCGAAGGCCTTGTCGCCGGCCCCGCGCAGCACCAGCACCTTGATTGCGAGGTCGCGATCGGCCGCCTCGCAGATCGCCGCGAGGCGCTCGTACATCGCGAAGGTGAAGGCGTTACGGGCCTGCGGGCGGTTGAAGGTGATCCGCCCGATGCCATCCTTGCATTCAAAAACGAGGTCGTCCGCCTCCGCAGCCAGGTCCATTTCCTCATATCCTCTTGTTTTTTACATTTTTGAATGCAAAATTTGCGCTTAGCAAGCTGGAACTTCCAGATTTCGACCGATTACAGCGTTTTTGCATTCAAACTGGAGCTCGGGTCCCAATGCTTCACGAGGAGGTCGTCGGCCGCATCCGCGCCATCCTGCTCGACGGTGAGATCCCGCCGGGCGCGCGGATTCCCGAGCGCGAGCTGTGCGAGCGGCTCGAGATCTCGCGCACGCCGCTGCGCGAGGCGCTCAAGGTGCTCGCCGCCGAAGGCCTGGTGCAGCTGCTGCCGCATCGCGGCTCGCGCGCGGCAAAACTGACCGACAAGGACATGCGCGACCTGTTCGAGGTCTGCCAGGGCCTCGAAGCCCTCGCCGGCGAGCTCGCCTGCGAGCGCATCAGCGACGCCGAGATCGGCGCGATCGCAGCAGCCCATGACGAGATGGTGCGGCATTATCGCGAGGGCGATCTGATCCAGTACTATCGCGGCAACCGCGCCATCCACGAGGCCATCGTCGCCGCGGCCGGAAATCCCGCGCTCGCGGGGCTCTACGCCTCCGTGACCGCGCGCATCCGCCGCGCGCGCTATGTCACGCCGATGACGCCGCAGCGCTGGGCGCTCGCGGTGAAGGAGCACGAGGCGATCCTGAACGCGCTGCAGCGGCGCGACGGCGCCGGCCTCTCGCACATCCTGCGTGCGCATCTGCGCCACAAGCGCGAGGAGGTTTTGCAGGCGGGTTTTGCGGAGACGGAAGGAAGTGAGCCCACGCTGCGGATCGCGTGAGATTATTGCAGCGACGATTCCGCGGACACAATCGCGACACAATCATTGATTGTTTCTTGATCACCTCGCGATCATCGCCAATCCGTTTCCTCTTGCGAGCCTGTCTGAACCGGCGCAGCATCTCGCTGTCGGCCTAAGGCCGCACATCACGCGCGAACAATCGTGCGGATCTAAAAAATGGAGGATACGAATGACACCCGATGTCTCTCGTCGGTCCCTGCTCGCACTCGGGGCCGGCCTCGGCGCCAGCGCGCTCCTTGGCAGCAGCGCGATCGCGCGCGCGCCAAAGCTCGGCACCCAGACGCCCTACTGGCACCGTTTCATTCTCGGTGATGCCGAAGTGACCGTCGTGTCCGACGGACCGCTGCCGCTCGGCGATCCCTCCGGAACCTTCACCGGCGTTCCCAAGGAAGAGGTGAAGAAGATGCTGGCGGACAATTTCCTGTCGCCGGACAACGTCGTGCTCGAACAGAATTCTCCGATCGTCAACACCGGCGACAAGCTGATCCTGTTCGATACCGGCATGGGCAGCTCGAAAATGTTCGGCGCCAGCACCGGGCGACAACAGAAGAGCATGACCGAGGCCGGCATCAAGCCGGGGGACATCGACGCCGTGGTCTGCTCGCATGCCCATATCGACCATATCGGCGGCATCGTGGACGAAGGCGGCAAGCCGCTGTTTCCGAACGCGCAGATCTACATCTCCCAGACCGATTTCGACTTCTGGACCGACGAAGGCAAGCTCGGCAGCCCGGCCAAGGACTTCGTCGTCCACGCCCGCAAGAACCTGCTGCCGGTCCGCGACCGCATCGTCTTCTTCAAGGACGGCCAGGAATTCCTGCCGGGCGTGCAGGCGATCGCCGCGCCCGGTCACACCGTCGGCCACACCATCTTCATGGTCTCCTCGGCCGGCAAATCCTTCGCCTTCCTCGGCGACCTCTCGCACCATTCGGTGCTGCTGCTGGAGCGGCCGCGGATGGAATTCTCCTACGACACCGACCCGAAGCAGGCGGCGGAATCCCGCGTGAAACTGCTGACCATGCTCGCGGCCAACAAGACGCCGGTGATGTCCTATCATTTCGCCTGGCCGGGCTACGGCCATGTCGCCAAGGCCGGCGAGGGATTCCATTATTATCCCGAACCGATGCAGATGACGCTGTAGCCGGTGACATCAAGCCCGGGTCGCGCATGTGCGGCCCGGGCGCGTTATCTGATCCGCGCGCGCGACGGAGGGGAATGATCCCTGACCAATTTCTGTCCCCGCTTCTGGAGCATTTTTCGACAAGGCAGGCCCGTTCCAGGCAAGAGCCGGCCTCATTGCTCGGCTAAGACTCTGCTCGCATCATTCATCGGCGCGAGAGAGGCCCCTTCCCCGCTCGCGTTCGAAAACGCTCGGGAGACATGCCATGAAGATCGTCGTGATCGGCGGCACCGGTTTGATCGGATCCAAGCTCGTGGCGAGGCTGACGCAGCAGGGCCACGAGGCAGTGGCCGCCTCGCCGAAGACGGGCGTGAACGCCGTCACCGGCGAAGGGCTCGCTGCCGCGCTGGCCGGCGCGGATGTCGTGGTCGACGTCGCCAATGCACCATCCTGGGAGCCAGCCGCCGTGCTCGAATTCTTCCAGCGTTCGAGCCAGAACCTTGCGACGACAGAGGCCGCCGCGGGCGTCAAGCATCACGTCGCGCTGTCGATCGTGGGAACGGATCGCTCGCCCGACATCGCCTATTTCCGGGCCAAGCTCGCGCAGGAGAGCATCGTCAAGGCCTCGTCGGTGCCCTACTCCATCGTGCGCGCCACCCAGTTCTTCGAATTCCTCGGCGCCATCGCGGAGACGGGCGCGACTGAGGGGCGGATCGTCGTTCCATCGGCGGCGTTTCAGCCGATCGCATCCGACGACGTGGTCACATGCCTTGCGGAGGTCGCGACGGGACGACCGCTCAACGGCACGATCGATATCGCCGGACCTGAAAAGGCACCCTTCAACGAGTTCGTTGCGCGCCGTCTGAAAGCGGCCGGCGACAGCCGTCCGGTGGTGGGTGACGCCAAGGCCGGCTATTACGGCTCCCCCATCGAGGACACCTCGCTGGTCCCGCTTGGCGAGGCGCGGCTCGGAAAAACGCCGCTCGCGGCATGGCTGGCCACGGCCTGAAGAATTCGCGCATCACTGCAACGACCGCAATGAAGGACATTCCATGCGCAAATTGCTGATCGCAACGGCGGCTTACGCCGTCATCTTCCTGACGACACATGCCGCCGAGGCGCAGCCCGCGGCCAAGTCGGCCAAGGTGACGGTGGTGTTCGACCATGCGTTGCCGAATGTCCCCGGCAAGAGCATGAAGGGCGTGCTGGTCGAATATGGCCCCGGCGGCTCCTCGCCCGCCCATACCCACGCGCGCTCCGCGTTCATCTACGCGACCGTGCTGGAGGGAGCGATCCGCAGCCAGGTCAATGACGAGCCCGCAAAAGTCTATCAGAAGGGCGAGAACTTCTTCGAGAAGCCCGGTGATCGCCACGCCGTCAGCTCCAACGCCAGCGACACCGAGCCGGCGAAGCTGCTAGCCGTGTTCGTGGTGGACACGGCCAATACCGAACTGACGACGCCGATCGCGAAGTAACGCCGGCTGCAGGCCGCCAAACCTGCTCGGGGTGCAATTTCGCATTCGCCCGATTATCCTTGCCGTCCTCTGTCGACTGAATTGATGGCGCGTTAGACGTAAGGCTCTCCTGCTTCACGTTTCACGAGCAGATGCGCTCGCCCTCAAGCAGCCAATGGAGATCATCATGAGCAAACCCAGCATCGTTTTCGCACACGGCCTCTGGGCTGACGGATCGTGCTTCGGCAAGCTGATCCCGAAATTGCAGGCCGAAGGCCATGAGGTCATGGCGAGCCAGCACGGCCTCGACTCTCTCGCAACCGACGTTGCCGCGGTGACGGCCTGTCTTGGCCGCGTTCCCGGGCCAGTGGTCCTCGTCGGCCACTCCTACGGCGGCACTCTGATCACGCACGCCGGAACCGATCCGCGGGTGGCCGCGCTCGTCTACATCGCGGCGCTCGCGCCCGATGCCGACGAAACCTCCCAGAGCCAGCTTGCCAAGTTTCCGACCACAGAGGTGTTCAGCCATCTCGATGCGCCGCAGGGGCGCATCTGGCTCAAGCCAAGCGGCCTCAAATATTTCGCGGGAGACCTGCCCGAGTCCGAGCAGAAGCTGGTGTATGCGACTCAGGGAGCGCCGGTGGCAGACCTCTTCAACCAGAAGGTCGACGGCACGGCGTGGAAATCCAAGCCGAGCTGGTATGTCCTCGCGACCCAGGACCAGACGGTTCACCCGGACCTGCAGCGCTCCGTCTCGAAGCGCATGAACGCCACGGTGACCGAAGTGACGTCGTCCCACGTCCCAATGCTGTCGAAGCCGGACGTGGTCCTGGACGTGATCCGCAAGGCTGCGAGCGCGGTCTCCAAGAGCTGACATCGGCAGCTGACATCGGCGCCGCTGGTGGGCTGATGCGGATGCGATCATAGTTTCCAAGATCAGGCCCGGCGACGTGCGTCGCCGAGCCAGTGATCTATTCCGCGGGCTCCGCAACGGCGACCGGCGTTGCGGCTGCATCCGTCCGCTTGCCCGGAAAAATCCGCCGGACCAGGACGAACAGCGCGGGCACGAAGAAGATGCCGAGCACGGTTGCCGCGATCATGCCGCCGGCAACGCCGATGCCGACCGCGTTCTGGCTGGCCGAGCCCGCCCCGGTCGCGACCGCCAGCGGCAGCACGCCGAGGATGAAGGCGAGCGAGGTCATCAGGATCGGGCGCAGGCGCTGGCGCGCGGCGTGCAGCGTGGCCTCGACCAGGCTGCGGCCGGCCGCGATCTGCTCCAGCGCGAATTCGACGATCAGGATCGCGTTCTTGGAGGCGAGGCCGATGGTGGTCAAAAGGCCGACCTGGAAATAGACGTCGTTGGCCTGGTTGAACAGCGTCGCTCCCGCCAGCGCGCCGAGCACGCCGATCGGGACCGTCAGCATCACCGCGAACGGCACCGACCAGCTCTCATAGAGCGCGGCAAGGCTCAGGAAGACGATCAGCAGCGAGATCGAGTAGAGATACAGCGTCTGGCTGCCGGTCAGCCGTTCCTGGAATGACAGGCCGGTCCATTCGTGGCCGTAGCCCTTCGGCAGCTTCGCCATCTGCTCCTCCACAGCCTGCATCGCCACGCCCGAGCTGACGCCCGGCGCCGCCTGGCCCTGAAGCTCGACGGCGGCAACGCCGTTGTAGCGTTCGAGGCGCGGCGAGCCAAAGCTCCAGCGGTCGGTGGCCACCGCCGAGAACGGCACCATGGAGCCCGCGGTGTTGCGCACGTACCAGCGGCCGATATCGCTGGTGTCCATGCGGAACGGCGCATCGCTCTGCACATAGACCTGCTTGACGCGGCCGCGGTCGATGAAGTCGTTGACATAGGCGCCGCCCCAGGCCGCCGACAGCGTGGTGTTGAGGTCGCTGAGGTTCACGCCGAGCGCGGTGGCCTTGGCCTGGTCAACGTCGAGATTGAATTGCGGCGTATCGTCCTGGCCGTTCGGTCGGGCTTGCGCCACGCGCGGGTCCGCCGCGAGCTGGCCGAGCAGCTGGTTGCGCGCCTTAATCAGCGCCTCGTGACCGTTACCGCCGGTGTCCTGGAGATAGAGATCGAAACCGCCGGCATTGCCGAAGCCCGGGATCGAGGGCGGCAGCACAGCAAACACCATGGCATCGCGGATCTTCATGAACGCGCCCATGGCGCGGCCGGCCACGGCCTGTGCCGAGGTCGCCGGATGCTTGCGCTCGTCGAACGGCTTCAGGCTGACGAAGGCAAGGCCCACGTTCTGCCCCTGGCCGGCAAAGCTGTAGCCGCTGACGGCAAACACGCCTTCCACGGCGTCCTTCTCTTTGTCGAGATAGTGGTGCTCGACCTGCTTGATGACATCGAGCGTGCGCGCCGAGGTCGCGCCGACCGGAAGCTGGATCAGGGTCATGATCGTGCCCTGATCCTCCTCAGGCAGGAACGAGCTCGGCAGCCGCTGGAACAGGACGACCATGCCGGCGACGATCGCGACGAAGGCGATGATCACGCCGGCGATACGCTTGATGGCGCCGCCCGCGGTACGCTGATAGCCGTCGGCCATGCGGTCGAAGCCGCGGTTGAACAGGCCGAAAAAGCCGCGTTGCGCACCATGATGCTTCGGCGGCTTCAGGATGGTCGCGCACAGGGCCGGCGTCAGCACCAGCGCCACCAGCACCGAGAGCAGCATCGCCGTGACGATGGTCAGCGCGAACTGCCGGTAGATGATGCCGACGGAGCCGTTGAAGAACGCCATCGGGATGAACACCGCCGAGAGCACGACGCCGATCCCGACCAGCGCGCCGGTGATCTCGCGCATCGATTTCTCGGTCGCCTCGCGCGGGGAGAGGTGCTCCTCGACCATGACGCGCTCGACGTTCTCGACCACGACGATGGCATCGTCGACCAGAAGGCCGATCGCCAGCACCATCGCGAACATCGTCAGCGTGTTGATGGAGTAGCCCGCCAGCGAGAGCACGCCGAACGTTCCCAGCAGCACCACCGGCACCGCGATGGTCGGAATGATGGTGGCGCGCCAGCTCTGCAGGAACACGAACATCACGACGAAGACGAGCGCAATCGCCTCGAACAGGGTGTGGATCACCTTCTCGATCGACAGCTTGACGAACGGCGTGGTGTCGTAGGGATAGATGACGCGGAGGCCCTCCGGCATGGTGACGCTGAGCTGAGCGATGCGCGCCTTCACCGCTTCCGAGGTCGCAACCGCGTTGGCGCCGGTCGCAAGGCTGATGCCCATGCCGGCCGCGGGCTTGCCGTTATAGCGCGCGGTGGAATCGTAGGACTTGGAGCCGAGCTCGACACGCGCGACGTCGCCGATGCGGACCGTCTGGCCTGACGTCGCGGTGCGCAGGATGATGTCCTTGAACTGCTCGACCGTCTGCAGGCGGCTCTGCGAGGTGATGGTGGCATTGAGCTGCTGGCCGCCGACGGACGGCAGGCCGCCGAGCTGGCCGGCCGTGACCTGCGTGTTCTGGGTCTGGATCGCCGCGATCACATCGCCGGGCATCAGATTGTATTTGGTCAACTTGTCGGGATCGAGCCAGATGCGCATGGCGTATTCGGCCCCGAACAGCGTCACCTGGCCGACGCCGGCAACGCGGCTGATGGGATCATTGATCGACGACGCCACGTAGTCGGCGATGTCGCTGGCGGCGAGCCGGCCGTCCTCGGAAACGAAGCCGAGCACCATCAGGAAGCTCGCCGACGATTTCACCACCTTGATGCCCTGCTGCTGCACGACTTGCGGCAGCAGCGGTGTGGCAAGCTGGAGCTTGTTCTGCACCTGCACCTGGGCGATGTCGGCATCGGCCTCGTTGGTGAAGGTCAGCGAGATCTGCACGACGCCGGTCGAGGTGCTCGACGACGACATGTATTGCAGATAGTCGAGGCCGGTCATGTTCTGCTCGATGACCTTGGTCACCGAGTTCTCCGCGGTCTCCGCGTTGGCGCCGGGATAGGTCGCCGTGATCGTGACCACGGTCGGCGCGATCTGCGGATATTGCGCGATCGGCAGCCGCATGATCGCGAGCACGCCGCCCAGCATGATCAGGATGGCGATGACCCAGGCGAAGATCGGCCGCTTGATGAAGAAATGCGACATGGCGATTACTGCTCGGTTGTGGCGGGTGCGGGCCGCGCATCGGCCTGCCGCGTCGAATTCACCGTGAGGCCGGTTGCCGGATCGACCGCGACCTCGACGGTCTTCACGGGGGCGCCGGGGCGAGCCTTCTGCGTTCCGTCGACAACGAGGCGGTCGCCCGCCTTGGCGCCGGAACGGACGAGCCAGTTGCCGTCGACGTCCTCGCCGAGATCCAGCGTGCGTTGCTCGATCTTGCCGTCCTTGTCGACAAACATTGCCACCGCCTGCCCCAGCGGATTGCGCGAGACCGCCCGCTGCGGCACCAGGATCGCGTTCGGATCGACGCCGGCGACGACGCGCGCGCGGACATACATGCCCGGCAGCAGCGCCCGCTCCGGGTTGGCGAAGATCGCGCGCGAGGAGACCGAGCCGGTGCTCTCATTGACGCTGGCATCGGTGAAGCCGTATTTGCCCTTGTGGCCATAGGCCCGGCCGCTCTCCATCAGCAATTCCACCTGCACGCCCTCGGCGGGGCGCTTCAGCTTTCCGCTCGCGATCTGGTTGCGCAGACGCTCCATCTCCGAGGTCGACTGGTCGAGGTCGACGTAAACGGGGTCGAGCTGCTGGATCGTCGTCATCGCAGTCGTCTGGCTCGCGGTGACCAGCGCGCCGGGCGTGATCGATGATTTGCCGATCCGGCCCGAGATCGACGCGGTGACCTTGGTGCGGTCGAGCGAGATCGCGGCGGTCTCGCGGTTGGCTTCGGCCGCCTTCAGATCGGCCTCGCCCTGCTTGTAGGCGGCGACGGCATCGTCGACATCCTGCTGGCTCGCTGCATTGGTCTGAAGCAGCTGGGTCTTGCGCGCGGCCTTCAGCTTGACGCTGACCACCGTCGCCTCCGACCTCTGCACCGCGGCCTCGGCGCTGGCCAGCGCGGCCTTGTACTGCACCGGATCGATCTCATAGAGCAGATCGCCTTCCTTCACCTCGGCGCCCTCCACGAAATCGCGCTTGAGCAGAATGCCGGTGACCTGCGGCCGGACCTCGGAGACCTGGTAGGCGACGACCCGCCCCGGCAGGACCGTCGAGATCCTCGCCTCCTGCGGCTTCAAGGTCAGAACGCCGACCTCCGGCACCATCTGCCGTGGTCCCGCTTGCTGGCTCTGCTCGCCGCAAGCTGCGAGCGACAGCAGAGCAAGTAACGGAACAGCGCGAACGATCGGGGGACGCATGATGACGATCCATGAGCTGAGGTTTGGGCTGAGGTTGCCGGCCTCCCGGAGAGGCCATTTACATTGACACATCTGGAAACTATGCAGTTTCCATCAGGAAACTTGGGAGTTTCCATACCCGAAGTCAAGTGCTAGACTGCCCGGATGCGTCCGCTCAAGCAGTCGTGAACCGACCTCAACTGAACGACAGGTTTTGCATGGCGAGGAAATCCGTCAGCCGCAGACAGGCCAGCGGCAGTCCATCCCCCGAACGGGACGTCGCCCTTCCCGCGCCCGATGCGCGCCTGATGCATTTGCTGGCGGCGGCGAAGGACACGTTCACCAGCAAGGGCTTTGCCGCGACGACGATGGACGACATCGCCGGCGCCGCCGGCATGTCGAAGAAGACGCTCTATAAGCTATTCGTGAGCAAGACCGAGTTGTTCCGCGCCATGCTGCTGCGCAGTCTGCCCGAAGCCGATTACGCCGACGCTCCTTTGGAAGGATCGCCAGTGACCCGGCTTCGCAACATGCTCCGGGAGGCTGCGGACGTGGCGCTATCGCCGGGCGAGATCGCGCTGCAGCGCCTGATCATCGGTGAACGTCAGGCCTCGCCGGAGCTGGGGCGCATGTTCGCCGAGGTCATCATGGAGAGCGGCACGGAGCATATCGTCGACCTGCTCAGGACGATACGCCTCGAGCCTCGGTTCGAGGGCGTGCCGCTGCGCCTCATCGCCGAAATGCTGTTCGGCATGGTGTTCGGCCATGATCATTTCAGGCTGCTCACCGATACCGGATTCAAGCTCAACCGCCGCGTAGTGGACCGGCGGATCGATCTTGCCATTGCGACGTTCTGCGCGCCGGAGGATCAGGCGAGATAGCCGGACACACCGTCCCACAACAGCTTCAGCGCGGTAATGACCAGCAGGCCGTAGCAGGCCCGATAGATCTGCCGCTGGTCGAGCCTGCCGTGCAGCCGCCAGCCGAGCCAGACGCCTGAGGGAATCGCGAGCAGGCAAGCCGCCATCACGATCCAGACATTGCCAGATGGCCGCACCAGCAGCAGCCATGGTACCGCCTTGGTCGCATTGCCGACGGTGAAAAACAGGCTGGTCGTGCCCGCATAGACCTCCTTGCTGAGGCCGAGCGGCAAGAGATACATCGCAAGCGGCGGTCCGCCGGAATGCGCGACCATCGTCGTGACGCCCGAGGCGAGACCGGCCGCGACGGCCTTCGGCGTCGAACGCGGCCGAACGATCACCTTCGGATCGCTCAGGAGCCACAGGCCGACGAAGATCAGAGTGACGACCGCCATCACGATCGCAACAGCGCGGTGGTCGAGCACGCGAAACAGCAAATAGCCGAGCGCGATGCCGACCACGAGCCCGGGCAACAGCAGCACCAGATCCGGCTTCGACCAGGTCGAAGGCTTCCAGTAGCGCAGCGCGAACAAATCCATCGCGATGAACAGAGGCGCGAGCAGACCGCCGGCCGTGACCGGGTCCATCACGAACGACAGCAGCGGAATGCCGACGATCGAGAACCCGCCGCCGAACGCACCCTTCATGAAGCAGATCAGGAACACGCCGGCAAAGGCGATGAGGACAGTAGTGACCGTCAGTGCCATCTGCGCGTCTCCAAGTCCCTCGCCTCCAAGTCCCTCGCGTGCAAGTCCGTCAGCCGCGTCCGAATAGCGCCGTCACTCCGCTTACGACCTCGGGGGCCGACCGTCCGGGTTTCGGAAAAACAGGCCGGGCAGAACTGAGGGCAGTCCAAAGGTCAATCCAAGGAATGCCAGAAACAGATCGAGATAACTCACTGGCAATGTCGTCACTCCGCTGGCACCGAGCCGTTGCCGGTGCAATTTGCTCATTGCTCGGAATATGATCCGATCATTATATCGGTACAATAAGAACATTGCTCTCGGTGCAATGATTGTCGGCAGTGCGAAGCGCCCTCGCCTCCGGCCGGAGGTGAGTGCTCGTCGCTCGTCGTTCTGAGAGGATTGGTCGCGCGGTTCAGTTGCGGCTGACAAGGAAGTGCGCGATCGGCTGCAGCGCATCGATATCCGGAACAGCCGCACTGGCCTGGACGCCCGCGCACCATGGATATGGCAACGCTGCCAGCCAGCGCATGACCGACTCGGAGGTCTCGGCGGGAAGCAGGTACATGGCCTCGATCTCGATCACCAGCTTCGTCACGCGGCCATCGCCGGATCCGAAATGCCAGTCATAACGTCCGCAACCAACGCGAACGGCACCGCCCTGCCTCGCCGACATTCCGACCAGCCAGTCGCAACGGAGGTGCGGCAGATGGTCCGCGCCGGGACGTGACAGGCAAAATGTGCGCACATTTTCGTACTGCTCGCCGAAGCCAGTAACCAGCACCTGGGTCACCTGATCGAGGCCCTTCGCCGCGCTTGGAAACGAAATGGCGTCGGTCTTGACGATCATTTCGAGCTCGCAATCGTCAGCGAAAGCGCGCGTCATCAACTGCGGACGGTTGCCATCCTTCGCCAGAATATAGGTGCTGATCGCATCGGCGGCGGTGATGGCGGCGGGTCGGCTCATTCGGTTATGCCCTGGCCGCCTTCAGCACCCCAGCCTGTCGGCGATGCCGCCAAAATCCTTCGCGATGATGTCCCAGTTGCCGGTCGCTTCGAAATCGACCTTCTGCAACGGCCCGTACTCCGTCGGCCTTGCCACGAACGCGGTCTTCAACCCGTTCTTCTGCGCGGCGGCGAGATCGCCGTTGTGAGCGGCGACCATCATCACCTCGTCCGGCTTGAGGCCAAGCAGGCGTGCAGCGCCGAGATAGGTTTCGGGATCGGGCTTGTAATGCTCGAACAGCTCGGCCGACATGATGAGATCCCACGGCAGGCCGGCAAACTTGGCCATGTTGGTGAGGAGCGCGACGTTGCCGTTCGACAGCGGCGAGATCACGAATTTCGTCTTGAGCCGGGTCAGGCCGGCAACGCTGTCGGGCCAGGGATTGAGGCGATGCCAGCCCCTGGTGAGGTAATCGAGGTCGGCGTCGGTGAGGCCCTTGATCTCGAATTTTTCGACGAGCTTCTCCAGCGAGCGCCGATGCAGATCATCGAGCATGACATAGCCGCGCTCGGGGTGCTTTCGCACATCGTCCATGGACGCGATATACATGCCGCGCCAGCCGTCGACCAAAGCGGTCCAGTCGGCGCTGATGCCGCGGCCCTTCGCCCACCACATGAAGTCGGTGATCAGGCTGGTGCGCCAGTCCACGACCGTGCCGAATACGTCGAAGACGAGAGCTTTGACGGCGGAAAGGTCGGACATGTGCGCTTCCTCCACGCTCGTCATTCCGGGATGCGCCGCGAGGCGCAGGCCCGGAATCCATACTCCCGATCGTGGTTATGGATTCCGGGCTCGACGCTACGCGTCGCCCCGGAATGACGGCTGTTGCTATTGCATTGCTTAGTCCAGATGGAACTTCGCGAGTTCGCGGTGCTCGGCCTTGATGTAGCGCACGGTACCGGTGACGGAGCGCATCACGACCGTCTCGGTCTCGATCACGCCGTCCTTGCGGAACTTGACACCCGAGAGCAGCGAGCCCGTGGTGACGCCGGTGGCGGCGAACAGGCAGTCGCCGCGCGCCATGTCCTCGATGCCGTAGATCATCTTGGGATCGTTGACGCCCATCTTGGCGGCGCGCTCGCGCTTCTCGTCGGAATCGAGGATCAGGCGGCACTGCATCTGGCCGCCGATGCAGCGCAGCGCCACGGCCGCGAGCACGCCTTCCGGCGCACCGCCGGTGCCGAGATACATGTCGACGCCGGTGTTGTCGGGGTCGGCGCAATGGATCACGCCGGCGACGTCGCCGTCGGTGATGAGGCGCACGGCCGCGCCGGTCGAGCGCACGCTCTCGATGATGCTGGCATGGCGCGGACGGTCGAGCACGAGAACGGTGATGCCGTCGGGCTTGACGCCCTTGGCCTTGGCGAGGCGGCGGACGTTGTCGGCGGGCGAGGCATCAATTTCGACGACACCCTTGTCGTAACCGGGACCGATCGCGAGCTTCTCCATGTAGACGTCGGGCGCGTGCAGCAGCGTGCCGCCATCGGCCATCGCCATGGTGGCGATCGAGCCCGGCATGTTCTTGGCGCACAGCGTCGTACCTTCGAGCGGATCGACGGCAATATCGACCTGGGGGCCGGCCTTGAGGCCGACCTGCTCGCCGATATAGAGCATCGGCGCCTCGTCGCGCTCGCCCTCGCCGATCACGATGGTGCCCTGGATCGGCAGCTTGTTAAGCTCGCGCCGCATGGCGTCGACGGCGGCCTGGTCGGCCGCTTTCTCGTTGCCGTGCCCGCGCAGCCGCGCTGACGACACCGCCGCCCGCTCCGTCACACGCACGATCTCCAGCGTGAGAATGCGCTCGAGCAAGGCGTGCGGGGGGACTTCAATATGGGTCGACATCGGCTCACTCCTTCGAAACGTTTGGGACGGAAATCTCCGTCCGCATCAACTCGTAACACCCACAGTTCGTTCGAACCGTGTCAGTTCTTCTCGATCCTTATGACTTGCGGCCGTCCGCTGATCACCTTGTCCTTCTGCACGGCGGCGAGCGCACGGCGCACCGCGTCCTCATGCGTTGCGTAGGTGATCAGGATGACGGGCACGGGGACCGCCTTGCCGTCGGCACTCGCAGCACCGCCATTGGGATGGCGCTGCACGATCGACTCGATCGAAATCTTCTGTTCTGCAAGCCGGGTCGCGATCGCAGCCGCAGTGCCCGGGAAATCGCGCGCCAGCAGCCGGATGTAATAGCCGCCTTCATGCCGCTCCATCGGCGCCTTTTTCGTGTCGCGTAAGTGAGAGATCGGCCGGCCGAACGGATTGGCGCGGATGCCGCGCGCAACGTCCGCGATGTCGGCGACGACAGCGGACGCGGTCGCAGCACCGCCGGCGCCGGGGCCGACCAGCGTGATCGGCGGAATGCCCTCGCCATCGATCGTGACCGCATTGGTGACACCCATCACCTGCGCGATCGAGGAGGATTTTGGAACCATGGTCGGATGCACGCGCTGCTCGATGCCCTTGGCGGTGCGAACGGCAACGCCGAGCAGCTTGACGCGGTAACCGAGATCGGCGGCCGCACGAAGATCTTCCGGCGCGATGGAGGAGATGCCTTCGACATACACCGCGCTTTGAGCAACTTTCGTGCCGAAAGCAAGGCTGGCGAGAATGGCGAGCTTTTGCGCGGTGTCGTGGCCGTCGACGTCGAAGGACGGATTGGCCTCGGCATAGCCGAGCCGCTGCGCATCCTTCAGGCATTCGGCAAACGAGAGGCCTTCCTGCTCCATCCGGGTCAGGATGTAATTGCAGGTGCCGTTGAGGATGCCGTAGACGCGGTCGATGCCGGTTCCGGCAAGACCCTCGCGTAACGTTTTGATGACGGGAATCGCGGCGCCGACGGCTGCCTCGAAATTCAGCGCGCCGCCGTGCTTTTCGGCGGCCTTGGCCAGCTTGATGCCGTGCTTGGCGAGCAGCGCCTTGTTGGCGGTGACGACCGACTTGCCGGCATTGAGCGCAGCTTCGACCGCGGAAAGCGCGGGATCGCCCGCGCCGCCCATCAGCTCGACGAAGCAGTCGACCTCGGGATGGGTGGCGAGCGCAAGCGGATCCTTGGCCCATTCGACGCCGCGCAGGTCGATGCCGCGCTTCTTGGCCTTCGACCGCGCGGTGACGGCGACGACGCGAATGCCGCGGCCGCTGCGGCCCGTGAGCACGCGCGCTTGCGTTTCGATCAAGCGGACGACTTCGGCACCCACGGTGCCGAGCCCCGCTATGCCCACTTTCAGGGGTGCGACCATGATGCTTTCAGAGAACCTGTCGAAGAGAATTAGCGCCGGTTGGCGAGCGGAACGACGTTGTGCAACGTTTCGATGCCGCTTTCAAGGAAGCGGCGCACGCCGCGCGCGGCCTGCCTGATCCGTTGCTCGTTTTCCACCATGGCGATGCGGACATATCCTTCACCATGCTCGCCGAAGCCGACGCCGGGCGACACCGCAACGCCGGATTTCTCCACCATCAGGGTCGCGAACTGCATGCTGCCGACGCTGCGGAAGGCTTCCGGCAGCGGCACCCAGGCAAACATCGAGGCCTCCGGCGGCGGAATCTCCCAGCCGGCGCGGCCGAACGATTCCACCAGCGCGTCGCGGCGCTTGCGATAGGTGTCGCGCATCTCCTTGATGCAATCGTCCGGGCCGTTCAATGCCGCGGTCGCGGCGACCTGCACCGGCGTGAAGGCGCCGTAGTCGAGATAGGATTTGACGCGGGCAAGCGCTGCAATCACGCGCTCATTGCCGACCGCAAAGCCCATGCGCCAGCCGGCCATCGAGTAGGTCTTCGACATCGAGGTGAACTCGACGGTGACGTCCATCGCGCCCGGCACCTGGAGCACCGAGGGCGGCGGATTGTTCTCGTCGAAATAGACCTCGGCATAGGCGAGATCGGACAGGATCAGGATCTCGTGCTTCTTCGCGAACGCAACGAGATCCTTGTAGAAGTCGAGGCTCGCGACATAGGCGGTCGGGTTGGAGGGATAGCAGACCACCAGCGCCAGCGGCTTCGGGATCGAATGCACGATCGCCCGCTCCACCGCCTCGAAGAATTGCGGCGTCGGCTCCGAGGGGACCGAGCGGATCACGCCGCCCGCCATCAAGAAGCCGAAGGCGTGAATCGGGTAGCTTGGATTCGGACAGAGGATGACGTCGCCGGGCGCGGTGATCGCCTGCGCCACGTTGGCAAAGCCCTCCTTGGAGCCCAGCGTTGCCACCACCTGGGTGTCGGGATTGAGCTTCACGCCGAAGCGGCGGGCGTAATAGGCGGCCTGGGCCCGGCGCAGGCCGGGGATGCCACGGGAGGCCGAATAGCGGTCGGTGCGCGGCTTGCCGAGCGTCTCCTTGAGCTTCTCCAGCACATGCGGCGGCGCCGGCAGGTCCGGATTGCCCATGCCGAGGTCGATGATGTCGGCGCCGGCATTCCGCGCGGCCGCCTTGGCCCGGTTGACCTGCTCGAACACGTAAGGCGGAAGGCGGCGGATGCGGTAAAATTCTTCCATGGCTCTCTGGGCTCCGGGCAACCGGTCAGGACAGAATCGACTGGCCACGAGCGCCGATCGCAAAAGCGCCCGGCCCGGCCGTTAAATGGCTCAAAATCAAATACTTAGAGCAATTTTCGACGGCGGAGGCTGAAGTCGTTCGCCCTGACTCTCGGCTGAACTCAGGTCTTTTAGCACGGCAAGACGGGGGCGCCAGCGATTACCTTGCACGGCCTCATTTGGCGTCCTTGGCGGCAACGGCCTGGCGATCGCGCGCCGCCGCAAGCTCGGACTCGATCTTGGCGCGCTGGTCCGGCGGGATGATCGCCTGATCGCGATCAGGCGGCAGGTCGTGCACCGGCAAATAGGTGCCGGGCTCCTTTGGATGTGCCTGCGCATCCGCAGGCGTGAGATCGGCGAGCTGACTCGAGCAGCCGCCCAGGGCGAGCGCCGCCATCAGCAGCGCGCCGCGGATCGGCAGCGTCTTTTGCAGGTCCCATAACGCCAACACTTGGGAAATCCCCTACACGTCCCAAAGCACGGCCCCGGGTAAGCCTACCCGACACCGCGCCCAAGCTCAAACCATTGCTGCCCGAAATGGTGCGAGCCGAGAATACAACCCCGGTCCCTACCAAGCCGGCCGGTGCGGCCTGATTATGACGGAACCAAGGAAACTTGTCGCAGTGCAGCACATCTTGGAGCGTGATTAACGCCAAACCTGCGAGCTTCGCGGTGACGAGTACGGAATGAATCGTTACTGTTCTGCGCATGAGTACCGCCACGACCGACAAGCCCGGCTCCGGGACAACCGAGACGAAGTTCGATGCGGAAGCCTTCGCGATGAATGTCGCGCGGGCGATGGAAAGCGGCGGCAAGGCGCTGGCCGCCTACCTCAAGCCGCGCGAGAGCGGCGAGGTGCAGGACCGCCCGCCGCCCGAGCTCACCGAGATGGTCAAGACCTTCACCGCGGTCGCCGAATACTGGCTGTCGGACTCGTCGCGCTCGTCCGATCTGCAGACCAAGCTCGCCAAGGACTATCTCGACCTCTGGGGCTCGGCGGCGCGCCGCATGGCCGGCCAGGACGCTCAGCCTGCGATCGCGCCCTCGCCGCGCGACAAGCGCTTCGCCGACCCGGAATGGAAGTCGAACCAGTTCTTCGATTTCGTCATGCAGCTCTATCTGCTCACGACCAAATGGGCGCAGGAGCTGGTGCGTGACGCCGATGGCCTCGATGTGCACACCCGCCGCAAGGCGGAGTTCTACGTCCAGCAGGTCACCAACGCGCTGTCGCCGTCGAACTTCGTGCTGACCAATCCGGAAGTGCTGCGCGAGACGATGGCGAGCAGCGGCGGCAACCTGGCGCGCGGCCTGAAGATGCTGGCCGAGGACATCGCGGCCGGCAAGGGCATGCTGAAGATCCGCCAGTCCAACCCGGACAACCTCGTCGTCGGCGTCAACATGGCGACGACGCCGGGCAAGGTGATCTACCAGAACGAGATGATGCAGCTGATCCAGTACTCGCCGACCACGGAGAAGGTGCTGCGCACCCCGCTCCTGATCGTGCCGCCCTGGATCAACAAGTTCTACATCCTCGATCTCAAGCCGGAGAAATCCTACATCAAGTGGTGCGTCGACCAGGGCATCACCGTGTTCGTGATCTCATGGGTCAATCCCGACAAGCGGCTCGGCAACAAGAGCTGGGAAGACTACATGAAGGAAGGCCCGCTCACGGCGATGGACGTGATCGAGAAGGTCACCGGCGAGATGAAGGTCCACACCGCCGGCTATTGCGTCGGCGGCACCATGCTCGCGACCACGCTGGCCTGGCTTGCCGAGAAGCGCCGCCAGCGCGTGAGCTCGGCGACGTTCTTCGCGGCGCAGGTCGACTTCACCCATGCGGGTGATTTGCTGGTCTTCGTCGACGAAGAGCAGATCGCCGCGCTCGAACATGACATGAAGACGGCCGGCGTGCTCGAAGGCTCGAAGATGGCGATGGCCTTCAACATGCTGCGGTCCAACGACCTGATCTGGTCCTACGTCGTCAGCAACTACCTGAAGGGCCAGCAGCCGAGCGCGTTCGATCTGTTGCACTGGAATTCCGACGCGACGCGCATGACGGCGTCGAACCATTCCTACTACCTGCGCAACTGCTATCTGGAGAACCGTCTCTCGACCGGCACGATGGTGCTCGACAACACCCTGCTCGATCTCTCCAAGGTCAAGGTGCCCGTCTACAACCTCGCCACCCGCGAGGACCACATCGCCCCGGCCGAGTCGGTGCTGTACGGCTCGCAGTTCTTCGGCGGGCCCGTGAAATACGTCTTGTCCGGCTCGGGCCACATCGCCGGCGTCGTCAATCCGCCCGCCTCGAACAAGTATCAGTACTGGACCAACGACAACATCAAGGACGTCAGCGTCGCCGAATGGATGAAGGGCGCGGTCGAGCACAAGGGCTCGTGGTGGCCGGACTGGCGCGAATGGCTGGGCAGCCTCGATCCCGAGGAAGTCCCGGCGCGCAGTGTCGGCAGCGAGGCGCTGCCCCCGATCGAGGACGCGCCCGGCAGCTATGTCAGGGTTCGCGCATAGCGGACTCTGCCGCGCTCTTGTATAGACTCGCTCGCAGCATGGCGACGACAGAGGGGACCGGACTATGACGCGCGAATTGTTCTGGCTGACACTGACGGTGATCCTGACCGGGATCCTCTGGATTCCCTACATCATCAACCGCTGCCAGGTTCGCGGCCTTTCCGGCGCCATGGCCAATCCGTCGCGCAATGACAAGCCGCAGGCGGACTGGGCGAACCGGCTGATGTTCGCGCATGACAACGCGGTCGAGAACCTCGTGATCTTCGCGCCGCTGGTCCTGATCCTGAACGCGATCGACTATTCCTCGAAATGGACCGTGCTCGCCTGCGCCGTCTATTTCTGGGCCCGCGTCGCCCATCTGATCGTCTACTCGCTCGGCCTGCCGGTGTTCCGCACCCTCGCCTTCACCGTCGGCTTCCTCGCGCAGGCCGTGCTGGCGCTGGCGATCTTCAGGGTGATTTGAGTCCCGTGTCCCGGCCAAGGCGCGACACGTCAGTGACGCGACGCAGAACCGGGATCCAGAAAACTGCAAGCGCGGCTAGAAGAATGGGCCCCGGCTCTGCAGCGCATCACTGAAGAAGTGCTACGCTGCGTCCGGGGCACGAGACTACCCTACTCCTCCGGCAGGCCCAGCATCAGCCGCATGTTCTGCACGGCCGCACCCGAGGCACCCTTGCCGAGATTGTCCAGCCGGGCGACCAGCACGGCCTGGTGATATTTGTCGCTGGCGAAGACGTAGAGCTCGAGCATGTTGGTCTCGTTGAGCGCTTCCGGCTCGAGCCGGCCGCCCTTGCTCGCCTCGTTCTGCAGCGGCATCACGTTGACGTACTTTGAACCGGCATACCGCTTGGCCAGCGCGGCCTGAAGCTCGGCACCGCCAGGCTTGCCCGGCAGCGTGTCGAGCTGGAGCGGCACGGAGACCAGCATGCCCTGCCGGTAGTTGCCGACCGAGGGAATGAAGATCGGCCGCCGCGTCAGGTTCGAATAGAGCTGCATCTCCGGCAGATGCTTGTGCTCGAAGCCGAGGCCGTAGAGCTCGAAGGCCGGCGCGCTGCCGTCTTCAAAACTCGCGATCATCGACTTGCCGCCGCCGGAATAGCCGCTCACCGCATTGATGGTGACGGGATAATCCGGGGGCAACAGGCCGGCATCGACGATCGGCCGCAGCAGTGCGATGCCGCCGGTCGGATAGCAGCCGGGGTTGGACACCTTCTTCGCGGCCTTGATCTTGCCGGCCTGGTCCGCCGTCAGTTCCGGAAAGCCATAGGCCCAGTCGGGCGCGACCCGGTAGGCGGTCGAGGCGTCCAGCACCTTCGGCCCCAAAGCGCCCATGCTGTCGATCAGCGCCACCGTTTCCCTGGCGGCATCGTCGGGCAGGCAGAGGATGACGAGATCCACCTCCTCCATCAGCGCCTTCTTGGCAGCGGGATCCTTGCGCTTGTCATCGGCGATGGTCTTCACCGCCACGTCGCTCTGGAGCTTCAACCGCTCGTTGATGCCGAGCCCGGTGGTGCCGGAGCCGCCGTCGACGAAGACGGTGGCGGGCTTCTTGGCCGCGCCGGTGGTCGGGGTTTTCGTGGTCTCAGCGAGGCTCATGGCGCGGTCCTTTCGAGCTTGTTCGTATCGTCTGCAAAGAGTTGCGGCCGGGTCTGCCGCATCAGTTGAGAAATCTGCTTCGCGTCGGCATCGCCGTCGCCAAGCGCGTTCGCGATCGCTGCGAAATCGGCGTCGGATTTGTGCTGGTTGAGCTTGAAGCTGCCCTCGACCTCTTCAACCGTCATGACCAGGCCCACGATTCCCGTCTTCAACGCCTCGAGCCGCCCAGCGGTCATCTTGCCCGAGGTCCAGGGCTTCTTCGGCAGCAGCCAGTTCTCGAACTTGTCGCTGAGCGTGTCGACCTGCACCGAGAGCTCCTCATCCGACAACGGCCGCACCGGCCCGCTCAGATGCACCGACTGGTAGAGCCAGGTCGGAACCTGATCCGGCGAGACATACCAGTCCGGCGATACATAGGCATCGGGACCGTTCACCGCGATCAGCCAGGAGGCTGCGCCGTCGGCAAGCTTTAGCAGCGGATTGTGACGGGCGAGATGAAAGGCGGCCTGCGGCGTGCCGTCAGCCGCATAGGTCAAATAGAATGGCAACGGCGAGGCGACCGGCTTCTTGCCGTCGAAGGCGCACATAGTGCCGAAGCCGCGCTCTTCCGCAAATTTGAGGCTTGCGGCGCGGTCCTGCTTGAAAAAGGGTGGCGTGTACATCGTGGTCTCCTGCTGGGCCTCCTTGTGGGAGCCGCCGGATCAGATCGCGCTGACAGGAGAGAGGATGCCGCGGATCGGTTCCAGCGGCAAAGACGGTGATCTCAAACGCGATCGACCGCCCAAACCGCTAAGCTGCGGCGGCGGCGACGGGCGAACAGGATGGTCGCGGCGTTGATCATGGCGCGCGGCTATAAGGCCAGCGGGTTCCGGGGTCAAGTCCAAATCGGCTGGCGGGATGCCGGGGCCGACGCCACGATGCCGCACTGGTGACGGCAGGATGCCGCACTGATGACGGCACGATGCCGCACTCGTGACGGCACGATGCCGCTCGGATGTCATCGGGGTGCAGCGGAATTTCCGTTAAGCATGGGGGTTCCCGAGAATGACCGGCGGGCCACAACCTCGCCCGGTCCGTGCCTTTCGCAACCCAGCCTCAGGACATCGCCATGAACGAGATCACTCGTCGCGCAACGCTGGCCGGCGCCGCCGCCTCGGCGCTCCTGCCCTTCGTGAAGACGTCACCCGCAAGCGCCGCCGCGCCCCCGGCCGAGAAGCAGAATGCGAGCTTTTATCGCTTACAACGTCGGCACCCACCAGGTCACGGTGGTCTGCGACGGCGTTGCCACCGTCAATCTGACCGACAATTACGCGGCCGGCGCCAGCAAGGACGACATCAACAAGGTCTTCGCCGAACATCACCTGCCGACCGACAAGGTCACCCACACGTTCAACCCCGTGGTCATCAACACCGGACCGAAGCTCGTCGTCATCGATACCGGTCTCGGCCCCGACCAGTTCACGCAGTCCAAGGGCAAGGTCGGCCAATTCCACAACAATCTCGCGGCCGCCAGCATCGACCGCGCGGCGGTCGACACCGTCATCATCATCTCCCACTTCCATGGCGACCACATCAACGGTCTCCTGGCAGCCGAGAACAAGCCCGCTTTCCCCAATGCCGAGATCGTGGTGCCGGCGGTGGAATGGAAGTTCTGGATGGACGACGGCGAGATGAGCAAGGGGATGGGCAATCCGATCCTCGAGGGCAATTTCAAGAACATCCGCCGCGTGTTCGACGCGCTTGGTCGCAAGGTGACGCAATACGAGGCCGGCAAGGAGGTCGCGCCCGGCATCACCTCGGTTGCGAGCCCCGGCCACACGCCAGGCCACAATTCCTTCATCGTCGCCTCCGGCGCCGAGAAGGTGCTGGTGCAGGTCGATATCACCGCAGGCGCGGCGTTCCTGTTCGTGAAGCATCCTGAATGGAACATCGCCTCCGATGTCGACAAGCCGCTCGCCCAGGAGACCCGGCGCAAGCTCTACGACATGGCGATTGCCGAGAAGATGCCGATCCAGGCCTTCCACGCCGCCTTCCCCGGTCTCGTCCGCGTCGAGAAGGAAAAGGACGGTTCCGGCTATCGCTGGATCCCCTCGATCTGGAACGCCTCGCTGTAGGCTGCGCCTGACGCGCTGACCGGGCGGCCCCCGCTGCCCGGTCAGATCAGCCGCCAGATCCATTCCATGATTTTCGCGATCACGTCCCCGAACAGCAGCAGTGCCGCCGACCAGATCAGGGCCGAGACGAAATTGGCGATCTGGAAGCTCCAATAGGGCATCTCGAAGATACCGGCTGCGAGCGGCACCGAGGCCCGCAAGGGACCGAAGAAGCGGCCGATGAAGATGCTGGGTATGCCCCAGCTGCGCACGAAGGCCTCGCCCCGGGGAAGGAGTTCCGGATAGCGCGAGAGCGGCCACATCTCGGCGACATGCTCCTTGTAGCGATAGCCGAACCAGTAGGAGACCCAGTCGCCCAGCGCCGCTCCGAGGCCGCCGGCGATCCAGACCGGATAGAAGTTGATGCCGCTCACCCCGATCAGCGCACCGATCGCCACCAGCGCGCCCCAGGCCGGAACCAACAGCGAGATGAAGGCGAGCGACTCCCCGAAAGCCAGCAGGAACACGATCGGAGCCGCCCAGGCCTGGTGAGCGCGCACGAAATCGGCCAGGGCGTGCGCTAACTGCTCCATTCCAGAATAAGCCTTCCCGCCTGCTCAAGGTGCTGCTCGATGAAAACGACTGGTAAGCCAAGGACTTGTGTGACATCAAGTCACAAAGCCGATCGAAACCGGTCCGAGACGTCAAATTGCCGGGAACTAATGGCAATGCGGTGTAAAATCGCCGGGATTGGCCCGTAACCACGCCGCTTGGCCGGCCCGGCGGTAACCTTTCCAAGCCAGAAGTGGCATAGTCCGCTGAACCGATTCGCCGCCCACGCGGCCCCCTAAGCACATCAAGACATATGTCCAAGCAGTTGAAACCAAAAGCAAAAGACGACTTTTTCGGCGGCGATGAGCCGAAGCCGCGTGCGGCTGCGAAAGCGGCGCCGCGTGCAAGCGGCGGGGAAGCCGACTACACCGCAGCCGACATCGAGGTGCTCGAAGGCCTCGAGCCGGTGCGGCGCCGGCCCGGCATGTATATCGGCGGAACCGACGAGAAGGCGCTGCACCACCTGTTCGCCGAGGTCATCGACAACTCGATGGACGAGGCCCTCGCCGGCCACGCGACCTTCATCGAGGTTGACCTCAGCGCCGACGGGTTCCTGACCGTCACCGACAACGGCCGCGGCATCCCGATCGATCCGCACCCGAAATTCCCGAAGAAGTCGGCGCTCGAAGTCATCATGTGCACGCTGCATTCGGGCGGCAAGTTCGACAGCAAGGTCTACGAGACCTCGGGCGGCCTGCACGGCGTCGGCATCTCCGTCGTCAACGCCCTCTCCTCCCGCCTTGAAGTCGAGGTCGCACGCAGCCAGAAGCTCTATCGCATGAGCTTCGAGCGCGGCCATCCCAAGGGCAAGCTCGAGGACCTCGGCAAGATCAGCAACCGTCGCGGCACGCGCGTGCGCTTCAAGCCCGACACCGACATCTTCGGCGCCAAGGCCGCGTTCAAGCCGCAGCGCCTGTTCAAGATGACGCGTTCGAAAGCCTATTTGTTCGGCGGCGTCGAGATCCGCTGGAACTGCGCGCCCGAGCTGCTCAAGGGCATCGAGGATGTGCCGGCGGAGGCGACGTTCCACTTCCCCGGTGGCCTCAAGGATTATCTCGCCGCGGCGATCCACGCCGACACGCTGGTGCACCCGGATATCTTCTCGGGCAAATCGGGCCGCAACGGCGCGCATGGCGCCTGCGAATGGGCCGTGGCATGGACCGCGGATGCCGACGGTTTTCTCTCCTCCTACACCAACACCGTGCCGACGCCCGATGGCGGCACGCACGAGTCCGGCCTGCGCAGCGCGCTCTTGCGCGGCCTGAAGGATCACGCCGAGCGCGTCGGCCAGGGCAAGCGCGCCGCCTCCGTCACCTCCGAAGACGTGATGGTGGGCGCGGCCGTGATGCTCTCGGTGTTCGTGCGCGAGCCTGAATTCCAGGGGCAGACCAAGGACCGCCTCGCCACCGCCGAGGCGCAGCGCATCGTCGAGCAGGCGATGAAGGATCCGTTCGACCATTGGCTGTCGGGCAATCCGAACATGGCCAACCGGCTGCTCGACTTCGTCATCGACCGCGCCGAGGAGCGCCTGCGCCGCCGCCAGGAGAAAGAAACGGCGCGCAAGACCGCCGGCAAGAAGCTGCGCCTGCCCGGCAAGCTCGCCGACTGCACCGATGCCGGCACCGAAGGCTCCGAGCTCTTCATCGTCGAGGGCGACTCGGCAGGCGGCAGCGCCAAGCAGGCCCGCGACCGCAAGACCCAGGCGGTGCTGCCGCTGCGCGGCAAGATCCTCAACGTCGCCTCCGCCGGCAAGGACAAGCTGACCGCGAATGCGCAGCTCTCCGACCTCGTGCAGGCGATCGGCTGCGGTCAGCTTCTGCATTATCGCGAAGAGGATCTGCGCTATCAGCGCATCATCATCATGACCGACGCCGACGTCGACGGCGCCCACATTGCTTCGCTGCTGATCACCTTCTTCTACCGGCAGATGCCGCGGCTGATCGACGAAGGCCACCTCTTCCTCGCGGTGCCGCCGCTCTACAAGCTGACCCACGGCTCCAAGTCGGTCTACGCCCGCGACGATGCGCACAAGGAGGCGCTGCTCAAGAGCGCGTTCAACGCCAACGCCAAGGTCGAGGTGAACCGCTTCAAAGGTCTCGGCGAGATGATGCCGGCGCAGCTCAAGGAAACCACCATGGATCCGAGCAAGCGGACGCTGCTCAAGGTGGTCCTGCTCGCCGACGACCGCGACACGACGGCGGATTCGGTGGAACGGCTGATGGGCACCAAGGCCGAAGCGCGCTTCGCCTTCATCTCGGACAAGGCCGAATTTGCCAACGAGGAGCTGCTCGACGTCTGACGTCGCGCGCACCCCTCGAAAAAGGCCCCCGGCTCCATCAGCTCCGGGGGCTTTTTCATGTGGGGGACGATGCCGCCCGTCCCGGCGATTCCTGCCGGAGCGCGACTCGGCCAGCGACTCAGCGGCGGCAAAGGCTGAGCAGGTTTGCCTCCGTTTCGGACAAAACCGAATTTGCTAACGAAAACTTACCCGGATCCGCAGCTCGCTGATCTTCGTAAGATATTGATATTACGTGACTTTCCTGATGTCCTGCATCGTCACGCTAAAACCCTGCCGACCGGCGTTTTCCGGCGACTGTGCCTGCCACGCAACAGCTTTTCGACGGGAAACGTCTATAGTTCGGGCATCAGATGACACGAACTTCAGTGCGCTCGCGCCTGCTGCAGACCAAGGTTGGGGATTTTATCATGAAGAAGATTTTGCTGGCTCTGACCGCGGTTGCGGCAATGACCGGTTCGGCCTCGGCGGCCGACCTTGCTGCCCGTCCCTACGTGAAGGCCCCGGTTGCGGCGCCCGTCGCCAACTGGACCGGCTTCTACATCTTCGGCGGCGGCGGCGGTGGCCTCTCGAACGCCGACCAGTCCGTCCAGACCACGGTCGGCGCGGTTCCGCTGACGATCACCCAGCGCCAGGGTGGCTCGGGCTGGTTCGGCACCGTCGGTCTCGGCTACGACTGGCAGTTCAGCGGCACCTGGGTCGCCGGCGTGTTCGCTGACGGTCAGTTCGGCAGCATCCGCGCCACGGTTCAGGATCCGATCAATGGCTGGACCGGCAACCAGAAGCTGGAAGACTCCTGGGCCGCCGGTGTTCGCCTCGGTTGGCTGGTCGCCCCGAACGTTCTCTCCTACGTCAACGGCGGTTACTCCGGCGCTCACTTCGGCCAGACCAACTTCCTGACCCTGGCTGGCGTGCCGGCCGGTGCTCACCTCGGCAGCTACAACCGCAACGGCTGGTTCATCGGCGGCGGCGTCGAGAACAGCCTGAACATCTTCGGCATCACCTCGCCCGGCTGGTTCATGAAGACCGAGTATCGTTCGGCCTTCTACAACGCCAAGACCCAGACCGAGCTGTCCGACGTCGGCAACGTCCCGCTCGCCAACAGCATCCGCGCCAACAGCTGGAACCAGACGATCTCGACCTCGCTGGTCTACCGCTTCAACTGGACCGGTCCGGTCGTCGCGAAGTACTGATCTGATCTCACATTCAGACGTCAAAGCCCCGGCATCGTCCGGGGCTTTTTCGTTGCGGGGATCACCTTGCGCACGGACATGTGTCCTCCTCGCAGCCTTGCGGCCACGGCCCATTGTATCCGAACCGACGCTGCGGCTAGTCTGAGCCGAAGTTTTCGTGACTGCGGCAATCTTTGATGCCGTGGACCGCGACAGAAGCAGACCGACGGGAGGAACGCATGCGCAGATTTCTGCTTGTAGCAGGCCTGTTTGCGACTGCCGTCGGGCTGCTCTGGATCGGACAGGGCACGGGCACCGTTCCCTGGCCGCGATCGAGCTTCATGGTCAACCAGCTGCAATGGGCGGGCTATGGCGCAGCCATGGCCGGCTTTGGGCTGGTGCTGATCTGGCAGAGCAACCAATAGAAGAAACCAGGGAATACAGCATGACATCCAACCGGTTCGATCTTCGCGGCAAGGTCGCGGTCGTCACAGGAGGCAATGGCGGCATCGGGCTTGGCCTGGCGCACGGACTTGCCGACGCCGGCGCCAATATCGCCGTGGTCGGACGCAACGAAACCAAGTCGGCCGCGGCCGTTGCCGATCTCAAGCAGCGCGGCGTGAAGGCGATTGCGGTTGCCACCGACGTGACCGACAAGGCGGCCGTCGCCGCCATGATCGACCGCGTCACCGAGGAATTCGGCCGCATCGACATTCTCATCAACAATGCCGGTATGAGCATCCGCAAGCCGCCGCATGAGCTCGAGCTCGACGAGTGGAACAAGGTGATCGACACCAACCTCACCAGCGCCTTCGTGTGCTCGAAGCTGGCCTATCCGGCGCTGAAGGCGTCCGGCAACGGCAAGGTGATCAATATCGGCTCGATGATGTCGATCTTCGGCGCGAGCTTTGCGACCGCCTATGCGGCGAGCAAGGGCGGCATCGTGCAATACACGCGCGCCTGCGCCAATGCCTGGGCTCCCGACAACATTCAGGTCAACGCCATCCTGCCGGGCTGGATCGACACCGACCTCACTCGCGGCGCACGGCAGCAGGTGGCGGGATTGCACGAGCGGGTTTTGGCGCGCACGCCTGCCGGCCGCTGGGGCGACATCGACGATTTCGCCGGCATCGCGGTGTTCCTCGCCTCGCCTGCGTCCAACTTCGTCACGGGCACCGCGATCCCCGTCGATGGCGGGTTCTCGGTGATGGCCTGAGACACGAAAGCGACGCGCAAAAAAGAAGCCCCGGCGATGCCGGGGCTTTGAATTTGGCAGAGATCGTCTTCTTTTGCTGATTGGTCGTTGGTTGCTCAGTAGCGCGCGATGACCGGCGCGTCGAACTTGTAGCTCGCGCGCACGACGGCCCACTGGATGTCGCGCGGCTTGGCATCGAAGGTGTAATTACCCGCGAGGCCGCCGAGCTGATAGGTCTGGCTGCCGAAGGCAGCGTAGTTGTATTCGAGGCCGACGATCCAGTTGCGGGTGACGCCGTATTCCCAGCCGGCGCCGACGGTCCAGCCATTGGCCCAGTGAGTCTGACCGCCCGTCGCCGTCACGACCGGGTCAGTGACCGAGAGCCGGTTGTTGACGCCCGCGTAGCCGCCCTTGATGTAGAAGAGGTTGTTCTGCACGGCGAAGCCGGCGCGACCGACGACCGTCGCCAGCACATTTGCACGCCAGGAGAACACGTCGTTCGCCGGGGCGAACGCGGTGTTCACGACCGTGCCCTTGTTGTCGAGGCCGGAGATGGTGCCTTCCATGCCGAACACGAAGTTGTTGGCCTGCCAGTTGTAGCCGATCTGGGCGCCGCCCATGATGCCCGACTTGCGCTGGCGATAGCCCTCGCCCGGGAGCAAATCGCCGAACGCCGCACCAGTCCCGTTGTTGATGAACTGCTCGTTGGTCCATGCGCCACCGATGTGGCCGCCGACATAGAAACCGGTCCAGTTGAACAGCGGCTCGACATAGGCAGGCGCCTTCGTGTAACGCGCACCGAGATCGGCGGCGGACGCAGCGCCGGTCGAAACCAGAGCGGTCGTGCAAGCGAAGGCGGCAATCAATTTGTTACGCATGGTACACCCCGTGTCCTTTGATGGGCGCACGCTCACACGCAACTCTTACTCAAATTTGAATCAAGAAAGTTAAGACGCCGGATTGGCGATCGGCGCGCCTTGAATCCGCCGGCGCTGTTGCACGCACGCAACGCGTCACGCGCGATTTAACGCGACATTATCCCTACCGAATTGCGGCGCTTACGATGCCGGGGGCGGCCTTCGACTGCACGTGCTCGGGCCGCACACCGAGCGCGATCAGCCGCGCCGGAATGCCCTGCAGCCACGGCAGCGCGGTGATGAGGCGCACGATCAGCGGCACCTTCAGCGGCCGATCGCCGCCCTGCAGGGCGCCGCTGATGATGTTGTTCTGCACGACCACCTGCATGCGTTGCGTCATTCTCACCGGGAACTCGCGCCGGCGCCGCACGGCGTCGAGCTCATCCTCGGACGGGCAACCGCGCCCAAGCTTGTCCGCGAGCAGATTGGCGGTCGCGACCGCATCCTGCACGGCGAGATTGACGCCGACGCCGCCGACCGGCGACATCGCATGGGCGGCATCGCCGATGAGAAGCAGGCCCGGCCGCGTCCAGCGCTCGAGGCGATTGATCGCGACGGTGAGCAGCTTGATGTCGTCAAAGCTCTTCACATCGGCAATGCCGGATCGAAGCACCGGCGCCATGCGCACGACGTCGTCGAGCAGCGCCTGCAATCCCCTCGCCTTCACCGCATCGTACTGCCCCTTGGCGATGACATAGGCGCATTGCCAGTAGTCGCCGCGGTCGAAGGTGATCATCATCTTGCCGGGCTCGATGCGCGCAAACAGGTTCTCGGTCTCGTCAGCCTTGCGGCTGGCGCGGAACCACAGCACGTCCATCGGCGCACCGACCTCCTCGACCTCGAGGCCGGCGCGCTCGCGTACCGTCGAATGCCGGCCGTCGCAGGCGACGGTGAGATCGGCCTCGATGTCGATGGCGCCGTCCGGCGTCTTCGCCCGCACGCCGGCGATGGTGTCGCCGCGGCGGATCAGATCGACGGCTTCGGTGTTCATCATCACCTTGAGCGAGGCGAAGCGCCGGCCCTCTTCGCGCAGGAAATTCAGGAAGTCCCATTGCGGCATGAAGGCGATGAACGGGTACTTGGTGTGCAGCCGGCTGAGATCGGCGATCCGCACCGGCGTACCGCCGAACAGTCCATCCATCTTCTGCAAGCGTTGATGCGGCAGCTTCAGGAAGCCGTCGATCAGGCCGAGCTCATCCATCACCTGAAGCGTCGAGGGATGCACGGTGTCGCCGCGAAAGTCGCGGAAGAAATCCGCGTGCTTCTCCAGCACCACGACGTCGATACCGGCACGCCCGAGGAGATAGGCGAGCATCATGCCGGCGGGCCCGCCGCCGACGACACAACACCGGACTCTTACGGAGGAACTCGGGTTCAAGGCCGCGCTCATTTACGATCTAAGTTTTCTGTGCGGTGCAGCAGGCAAGTTTAATTTGCCGCAGCTGTGAATGCCCGTTAGCGTTGCAGCAAATTAGATTGCTTTCAGGAAATTGAAGTGCGGACGATCCTTATACTGCTCGGCGTGTGGATCCTGATCAACGTGCTTTTCGTCGTGATCATGATCCCGCCGCGCAAGCCGCGGAAGCCCGACCCAGGCCCGACCGGCACGCTGGCGCCAGTTCCCATCAAGCAGAACGGCTATCCATTCGAGGAGCAGGAGAAGCTCCTGCTGCGTCACGTCGTCATCTCGATCGCGATGGGCGCGTTCCTCTCGCTGGCGCCCCCCTTGATCGAAGCCGTCGAGTCCATCAAGCGCTTGTTCAGAAAGCGGCGCGCCTAAAGCGCGATGAGATTGGGATGAATCGTCAGTTGTTGCTGCGGTTCGCGGCCCGAAAGCTCTTGATCTCCGAGACGCTGCCGTCGCGATAGGTCAGCTCGACCGAGACGAACTGCGTGGCCGGGGCAAGCTTCATGTAGAGCGGCATGCCGGCGCTGATCGCGCTGGGGTCGCGCATGTCGCAATTCGGCATCTTCAGCACCTGGTTGGGCACGGCGGTGTCGATGCCGATGCGCACCTCGCGGATCGCGCAGCGATACGAGACGAGATGCGTGTAGTAGACCAGCAGCCCGTTGAACTCCCGGAACGACAGCCAACTCGTCGAGGTCATGTCGAGGATCTTGCGCTGGTCGCGGATCAGCGCGGCCTCGGGATCGAACCTGATCGGGAACGGGCCCTGCATGTCGCCGGCCTGGTCGACATAGCGGACCTCGATGGTGCCGGCCGCAGCATCCGGCGGCAGCTCGATCGACGGGTTCGGCATCCGCTTGCGCGTGCGCGGATCGAGCGTGTCGATGAAGCCGGTCTCGCGGAAATCGCCCTTGCCCGCCATGCGCCAGGAAATCCCGAGCGTCGGATCGGCGAAGGAGAACACCACGCTCCAGCCGCCATTGTGGCGCGAGAAGCTCGCGATCGGCGCGTTGGTGGTTTCCTCCTTCGGCACGCGCGGCACCGACACCGGCGGCAAGGCCGCCACCTTCTGCGGTGGATCGGCCGGGCGCGCGGCCGCGTCCTTGGCGATGCCGCTGAGGAAGACGTCGTCGACCATCTGGTCGAAATAAACCGGCACCTGCTTGTGCCTGACGGTGTCGGCCATCTCGCTGACGAGACGGCGGGTGCGCTGTGCCACCTGCACGAGGTTCTCGCCGGGTTCGAGCAGCTGCTTGGCGAAAGTGCGCGTGAACACCGAATTGGGATTGGCGTCGTCGTTGGAGAGCCGATCGAGCGCGGTCTGTCGGGGCCCGGCCGAGAACACCGAGAACACGCCTTCGGGCAGCTGCGTCATCGGCGCGAGCCCGCCGCCGCCGGCGACCGCGCGCGTGCCTGATCGTTCGAACGGATTGTTGCGGCAGGCGTCGAACACCAGGATCGAGGTCCGCGCCTTCTTGTTCTGGAGACGCTCGACGATACGGTCGGCCAGGATCGAGGCGTCGCGCACCAGCTCTTCCTGTCCTTCCGTCGCCGCCGGCACGTCGGTCGGCAGCAGATAGTTCTGGCCCGCGATCTCGAAACCGTGGCCGGCGTAGAAGAAGAACGCGGTGTCGCCGGGCTCGACCGTCCGGTCGAAGGCGAGCAACGTCTCGGAGAATTGCTGCCGGCTCTGGTTCTCGGCCACCATCACGGAGAAGCCGAGCTGCTTCAGCGTGTCGCCCATGGTGCGGGCGTCGTTGACGGCCTTGAGGAGCTTCGGGACGTTCTTGTAGTCGTTGTTGCCGACGACCAGCGCGACGCGCTTCTCGGCATGAGCGGGCAGCGCGGTGCCGCAGAGGCTAGCCGCGAGGCCGAGGGCCGCCAGAATCCTGAAAAGCCGACGCGTCATCGAAAACATCCCGTTAGAGAACGGCCTCGTTGATCGGAACCCCTGCCGTTGCTGTGATAGTCGGCCCAGCCGCATTGACGGTTCAACAGCCACCTCTTCGGTTCCATCGTATGACCTATGGCAGATTCCATCGGAATCTGCTTTTTCTTAGTTTTCCCGGGCAATCGTACCGGACGCGAGGGGCTGCCGTGTATCGCTGGTGTACCGACGAGGTCGAGCCGCATGACCGCTTCGACTATTGGCGCGAAGTCCGGTCCAAGGGACTGTTCGGCGTCACCGCCGAGCTCAAGCGCGAGCGACGCGCGGACTTCTACGGCGAGTTCTCGCTGCGCCAGCTCGGCGGCGCCGGCCTCGTCGAGCTGAAGGCCTCGCACTATACGGTGGAGCGCAGCACCACCGACATCGCCTACGCGCCCAGCGACAGCATCTGCGTCTACCAGCAGCTCGGCAGCGGCGGCTGGTTCGGCGGCATGCGCGGCAGCGATTTTTCGATCGCCAATGGCAGCTTCGCCACCAGCCATACCGACCTGCCCTATCGCACCGTGCCGCTCGGGAACGGCGGCTTCCATTTGCGGATCCTGAAGATTCCCGTGAGCAGCATCCCGGCGCAGGACAAGCGCATGCGCGAGCTGTCGGCCCGAACGTTCAACGATCCCAGCCTGGCGCCTCTGCTCGGAGCCTGCTTTGCCGATCTCGGTGAGGCCGCCGCGGCTGACGACGGGGCCAACGGTGCCCAGGGCTCCCTGGCTCAGGCCTCCCTAGCTCAGGCCTCCCTGGTGCAGGCTCTGGCGCATCTGGCACTGATCGAGCGCGGCATCGTGCGGCCGGGTAGCCGGCTCGGACAGGCTGCCCTGCGGACAGCACGCCTGTCGCAGGCGCGGCGCCTGATCGCGCGCCACCTGCAAGACCCGAACCTCGCGCCGGCAATGGTCGCCGATCTGCTCGGTGTGTCCCTGCGGCACCTGCACATGCTGTTCGAGGCCGCCGAGAAGAGCTTTTCGCAGACCGTGACCGACCAGCGCCTCAAGCAGAGCCGCCGCCTGATGCGGGAGGCGCCGGAGCGGCTGATCGCCGACATCGCCACCGCCTGCGGCTTCGAGAGCCTGGCGACCTATTACCGGGTTTTCAACGCAGCCTACGGGATGGCCCCCGGCGACTTCCGGGCCCAGGGTTCCGAAGGGCATTAGCTGGTCTCCCCGGCGGCCGCCGCCCAGCCCATGGCCGAGGCGGAAATCCCAGCCATGCCCGGGATTTGGGCAAAAACCTCAGGGTTTTTAGGGCCTTCCCGCGCCTGCTCCATTGACTTTGGCCAATTCCCGCCTATGTTCCGGGGCGACGCGGCTCAGATCGAAGAGCGATTCCTGGGCCTTGCGCTTTGTTCGCGTGAGTCAGCACCCCCAGCTTCCTAGAGAGCGCGCCGTTTCGGGGTGGAACGCGACCAGCCTTATTACCCTCGATTCCGAACGGCGGTTTCGACCAGAGGCTCAATGTCCTTTTCAAATCTCGGACTGTCCGAAAAAGTCCTCGCCGCAGTGGCGGCCACCGGTTACACCAACCCCACCCCCATTCAGGAACAGGCGATCCCCCACGTCCTCGCACGCAAGGACGTGCTCGGCATCGCCCAGACCGGCACCGGCAAGACCGCGGCTTTCGTGCTGCCGATGCTCACCATCCTCGAAAAGGGCCGCGCCCGGGCGCGGATGCCGCGCACGCTGATCCTGGAGCCGACCCGCGAGCTCGCGGCGCAGGTGAAGGAAAACTTCGACCGCTACGGCGCCGGCCAGAAACTCAACGTCGCCCTCCTGATCGGCGGCGTCTCCTTCGGCGACCAGGATGCCAAGCTGATGCGCGGCGTCGACGTGCTGATCGCCACCCCGGGCCGCCTGCTCGACCATACCGAGCGCGGCGGCCTCCTGCTCACCGGCGTCGAGCTGCTTGTCATCGACGAAGCCGACCGCATGCTGGACATGGGCTTCATTCCCGACATCGAGCGCATCTGCAAGCTCGTCCCCTTCACGCGGCAGACCCTGTTCTTCACCGCGACCATGCCGCCGGAGATCCGGCGCATCACCGAAGCCTTCTTGCACAATCCGCAGAAGGTCGAGGTCTCCCGGCCCGCCACCACCGCCGTCACCGTCACCCAGGCCCAGGTGCCCGCCGGACGCGAAGCGCACGAGAAGCGTGAATTGCTTCGCCGCCTGCTGCGCGAGGCCAAGGACCTCAAGAACGCGATCATCTTCTGCAATCGCAAGCGCGAGGTCGCGATCGTTCACAAGTCGCTTCAGAAGCACGGCTTCAGCGTCGGCGCGCTGCATGGCGACATGGACCAGCCGGCCCGCATGGCCGCGCTCGACCAGTTCCGCAAGGGCGAGCTGCCGCTCCTCGTCGCTTCCGACGTTGCCGCCCGCGGCCTCGACATTCCCGAGGTCAGCCACGTCTTCAATTTCGACGTCCCCCACCACGCCGACGACTACGTCCACCGCATCGGCCGCACCGGCCGCGCCGGCCGCACCGGCACCGCGATCTCGATCGTGACGCCGCTCGACCAGAAGTCGATGGCCGCGATCGAGAAGCTGATCGGCCAGAGCATTCCGCGCGCCGAAGGCGATTACGAAGTGCACGCAGAAGCCGGCGATGCGATCGAGCGTCCGCGCGAGCAGCGCGGCCGTGAGCGTTCGCGTGGCGGACGCGGCAAGCCGCAGCGCGGCGAGCGTCGCGGTCACGACCGCGAGCGCAGCCACGAGGCGCGCGGCGAAGCACGGCCCGCCGCCGAGGCGAGGCCTGCACGCGAGGCAAGGCCTCAGCGCGAAACCAGGCCATCATCCGAGCCGCGTCATGGTGCGCGCGCGCAGGCCAACAATTCGCATGTGCCGTCGATCGGCCGTCCCGAGCCGCGCCGCCAGCGCGAGGTCGACACCGAGCCGGGCGATCACTCGCACCTGCCGGCATTCCTGCTGCGGCCGGTTCGCTCCCCCGCCGGCGCCTGAAGCGCGACGCGCTTCAGGCTGGTTGAGACAGACTGCCGCTCAATTTTTCAGACGCATTCGTGAACGTATATTTACGGGGTGTTCACGATCGTCCGTTAGCCTACGAACATAATTTAAGCATTACTGCGGTCGAGGGCGCACCGACCGCTGTGGGGTATGTTCCGTGGTCAAGGTTCTCGACGAACACGAACGCACGATGGCGTTCGCCGAGGTAGCGCTCGGTCAGATCCGCTCGCTCCGCCAGACCGCAATTCCCCGCAATTACGAGATCTGGTACGTCTACGCCACCGGCTACAACGCGCCGCTCAACAAGATCGTCAACGAGACGCTGGCGCGCCACGGCAAGCTGACCGAAGCCGATCTCGAGCAGATCTACGAGACCTATCTCTCCCACATCAAGACCACCGACCGCATCGACAAGGTCGGCGCGCGCGTCATCGGCGAGATCGACGACGTGATGCGGGTACTCAGCGATGCGCTCGGGATGACCGGCTCCTACGATGCCAGCCTGTCGGGCGCGTCCGAAAAGCTGTCGTCGGCCAAGAGCCGCGAGCAGATCAAGGCGATCGTCGAGACGCTGATGCGTTCGACCAGTAAGATGCGCGAGACCAACAAGGCGCTGGAAGACCGCCTGACGCTGTCGAAGAACGAGATCAGCAATCTCCAGCAGAGTCTGGAGGCGATCCGCGCCGAGAGCCTGACCGACCCGCTCACGGGCCTCGGCAACCGCAAATATTTCGACCGCATGATCGGCATGGCCGTGCAGAGCGCGCTCGCCTCGGGCGAGCCGCTGTCGCTGCTGCTGTTCGACATCGATCACTTCAAGTCGTTCAACGATTCCTACGGCCATCTCACCGGCGACCAGGTGCTGCGGCTCGTCGGCCTGTCGCTGAAGCAGACCATCAAAGGCCAGGACATCACCGCGCGCTATGGCGGCGAGGAATTCGCGGTGGTGCTGCCCAACACCGCGCTGCGCCAGGCTCTGACCGTCGCTGATCACATCCGCCGAGCGGTGATGGCGAAGGAATTGAAGAAGAAATCGACCGGCGAGATTCTCGGCCGCGTCACCATCTCCGTCGGCGTCTCCATGCTCAAGCAGGGCGACGACACCGACGCGCTGATCGAGCGTGCGGACGCTTGCCTCTACGCCGCCAAGCGCAACGGCCGCAACCGCGTGATCTGCGAAGCCGATCCGGAATTCGCGGTCGAGAGCCACAGCCGGGTGGCGTGAGCGGAAGCCGAGCCGCTTGACATTCCGACCTGACGAACAACATCCTCCTCGCCGCCTGCCCGCGAGGACTTGTCGTCGTGCCCAATCCTCATGACTTCCACACGCCGCAGCCGTCCTACACCCGGGACGAGCTGCTGAGATCGAGCGAAGGCGGCTATTTCGGCCCGGGCAATGCGCAATTGCCGGCACCGCCGATGCTGATGATGGACCGCATCACCGAGATCAGTTTGGATGGCGGCGAATTCAGCAAGGGCCATATCGTCGGCGAACTCGACATCACACCAGGCCACTGGTTCTTCGATTGCCATTTTCGCGGCGACCCGATCATGCCGCCCTCCCTGGGCCTCGACGCCATGTGGCAGATGATCGGCTATTGGCTCGGCTGGTCGGGCTCGCCGGGCAAGGGCCGCGCCATCGGCGTCGGCGACGTGGAGTGCACGGGCGAAATCACACGCGATACAAAGAGCGTGCGCTACGAGGTCGCGATGCGCATGGTCCGGCGCGGCAAGCTGGTGCTCGGAATTGCCGACGGCCGCGTGCTTGCCGACAGCACCCGCATCTTCACGGCCAAGGATATGAGGGTCGGCCTGACCAAGGCGGTGGACTAAGGTCTCGTAGGGTGGGCAAAGGCGCGGTAGCGCCGTGCCCACCATCTCTCCAGCATCACGTTCGTGAATGGTGGGCACGCTTTCGCTTTGCCCACCCTACCGCACCGTTTTCTTGGTCGCTTTCTTGGCCGGACGCTTCTTCTTGGCAGCGGGCTTCTTCGCCGCCGCCCTTTTTGCGGCCTTCTTCGCCACCTTTTTCCCCTTCGGCCGCTTCTTCACCTTGGCGCGCTGGGCGGCGGCGAGCGCCGCCCTCGCCCATTGGGCAAGCTCGGTGGAATCGTCGAACAGGCGCGCCGGCAGCTCCCAGTAGGAGTTGACCACCACGGTCTTGGCACGGGTCGAATACTGGAACGGCTTTGAGCCTTCGGCTTCAAAGTCCGGGATGGTCGCCTCGTCGGCGCGCAAGAACAGGCCCGCACGCAGCGACAGCGCGAAATTGGTGCCGTCGGCTGAGATGCCGTAGCCGGAGAACATTTTTCGGATGGTGACGGGGCCGAAATCGGCGAACAGGTCGATCAGGAATTCGCGGTCCATGGCCCGGGTGCCTCCCCATCGTCGTCCTGGCGAAGGCCAGGACCCATTACCCCAGGGAGGAGTTTAGCGAAGACTGCCCGTCGTGCCAGTGTCGGTACTGACACCGCCCATCACCGCGAGATCACGCGGTATGGGTCCTGGCGTTCGCCAGGACGACGGCGGAGTAAAACGAGAGAGCCGGGCTTACCCGTCGATCTTGGCCGGCCGCAGCTCGACCGACTCGCCGCAGCCGCAGGCGGAGACCTGGTTGGGGTTGTTGAAGACGAACTGGGCCTGCATCTTGTCGGCCTTGTAGTCCATCTCGGTGCCGAGCAGGAACAGCACGGCCTTGGGATCGACCAGGATCTTGACGCCCTTGTCCTCGACGACCTCGTCGGTCGGGCGTATCTCGTGGGCGTATTCGACGGTGTAGGACTGACCGGCGCAGCCGCCGTTCTTCACCCCGACGCGCAAGCCCACGATCTCCGAGTCCGCACGTTGGGTCAGCTCGGTGATGCGCTGGGCAGCGGCATCCGTCAGCCGCATCACCTGCGGTCGCGGCCGCCGGGGTTTTGGTGAGGATGCTGGTGTTGCCTGGGTCATATTGTTTATGTGGTCCGTTGCAGAACGAATTCAATGCGCGTTGAGACCGTCACCACATGTTGAGCACGAGGCGGGCCTCGTCGCTCATGCGCTCCGGCGACCACGGCGGTTCCCAGACCACCTTGACGTCGACCACGCCGACGCCGGGGACGCTGGCGACCGCGTTCTCGACCATGGTCGGCAGCTCGCCGGCGGCCGGACAGTTCGGCGTCGTCAGCGTCATCTGGACGTCGACGGAGCGGTCGTCCTTGATCTCGACCTTGTAGATCAGGCCGAGCTCGTAGATGTCGGCCGGGATTTCCGGGTCGAACACGGTCTTGAGTCCGGCAATGATCTCGCGGGTCAGCCGCTCGGTCTCCTCCGGCGGCAACGCCGAATGGGTCTCCATCGGATTGGCTTTGATTTCGGCCGTGTCACTCATGCGAACAAATCCCGCGCCTTCAGCAGCGCCTGTGCCAGATGATCGACTTCTTCCCGCGTATTATACATGCCGAACGAGGCCCGGCATGTGGCCGTGACGTTGAACCGCTCTAAAAGCGGCATGACGCAATGGGTGCCGGCGCGCACGGCAATGCCCTGGCGGTCGATCACGGTAGCGACGTCATGGGCATGGGCGCCCTTGAGCTCGAAGGAGATCACCGGGCCCTTGCCGCGCGCCGTGCCGATCAGCCGCAGCGAGTTGATCTCGCGCAAGCGATCCTGGGCGTAGGTGACGAGGTCGTGCTCGTGCGCGGCGATGCGCTCCTTGCCGATCGAATTGACATAGTCGATGGCGGCACCGAGGCCGATCGCTTCGACGATGGGCGGGGTGCCAGCTTCGAACTTGTGCGGCGGGTCGCCATAGGTGACCCAGTCCTTCGCGACCTCGCGGATCATCTCGCCGCCGCCATTGAACGGCCGCATCGCGACAAGGTGCTCGTGTTTGGCATAGAGCGCGCCGATGCCAGTCGGGCCATAAATCTTGTGGCCGGTAAAAGCGTAGAAATCGCAGTCGAGATCCTGCACGTCGATGGGCAGGTGCACCGCGCCTTGCGCACCGTCGACCAGCACGGGAATGCCGCGATCGTGGGCCAGCCGCACGACCTCCTTGATCGGAACGAAGGTTCCGAGCGCGTTCGACATCTGGGTGATGGCGACGAGCTTGGTCTTCGGCGTCAGCAGCTTCTCGAACTCGTCGATCAGGAAGTTGCCCTCGTCGTCGACGGGCGCCCATTTGATCACCGCGCCGTGGCGTTCCCTGAGGAAATGCCAGGGCACGATGTTGGAATGGTGCTCCATGATCGAGAGGACGATCTCGTCGCCCTGCTTGATGTTCGGCTCGCCCCAGGACGACGCCACGAGGTTGATCGCCTCGGTGACGTTGCGGGTGAAGATGATCTCTTCAGTCCGGCGGGCGTTGACGAATTGCGCGACCTTTGTCCGCGCGCCCTCGTAGGCCTCGGTCGCGGCATTGGCGAGGTAGTGCAGGCCGCGATGCACGTTGGCGTATTCGCTCGTATAGGCCTGCGTCATGCGATCGAGCACGGCGCTCGGCTTCTGCGCGGAGGCTGCGTTGTCGAGATAGACGAGCGGCTTGCCGTAGACCTGCATCGCGAGCGCCGGAAAGTCCTGGCGCACCCGCGCGACGTCATAGGCGCCGTTCTTGACTGCCGGATGCGTGCTCATGACCGACGCTCCAGCCAGCGCTCGGCGATGCCGATCACGTGCTCGCGCAAACCGTCATCGGCGATCTGCTCGATCGCTTCACCGACGAAAGCCTGGATCAGCAGCGCCTGGGCCTGCTTCTCCGGCAGGCCGCGCGCCTTCAGGTAGAACAGCAGGCTGTCATCGAGCGCACCGGCGGTGGCGCCGTGGCCGCAGGAGACGTCGTCGGCAAAGATTTCCAGCTCGGGCTTGTTGTCGGCCTCGGCTTCGTCCGAGAGCAGCAGCGCACGGGTCATCATCTTGCCATCGGTCTTCTGCGCGTCGGGACGGACGATGATGCGGCCCTGGAACACCGAATGGGCGCGATCGTCGATCACGGCGCGGAAGGTCTCGCGGCTGACGCAGTTCGGCACGGCATGGTCGACCAGCAGCGTGGTGTCGCCATGCTCGGTCTTCTGCAGCAGGTTCACGCCATTGGCCGAGAGCTCGCTGCCCTCGCCCGAGAACGTAATGAAGCCCTGCAGGCGGCTGACCGCCGCGCCGGTCGTCATGTTGAAGAAGTTCAGCTTCACGTTCGCACCGACCGTGACGAAATGCGAGGTGACGTTCAGCGCGTCCGGTGCATCGTCCATCAGGCGGATATGCGCGACATCGGAGTCATCGCCGATCGAGAGCAGCACGGCATCGTTGACCTGATAGGCCTTGGCACCGGCCGCAACAAAACTCTCGACGATGGTGGCGTGAACGCCCTTCCCGATCGCGACCTGCGAGCGACTGAAGGCCGACGCGGAAGCGGCGGTCGCGATGTGGATGATCTGGATCGGTGCGGACAGCTGCGCGCCGTCAGCAATCGACAGCACGACGCCGTCGGTCGCCATCGCCGCGTTCAGCGCGATCACGGCATCGGTGACCGCGGTCTTCAGGAGACTGGCGTCCTTCTCCAGCGTCTCCCGTAACGTCCTAAAGCTCATGTCGGAGCCGAGCGCCTTCACGTCGGAAAGATCGGCCGCGAACACGCCGTCGACCAGCACCAGCTTGCGGGCGCCCGCGATCGCATGCGCCTTCACGGCCTCCGCGGCGCGCTTCAGCGCGGCCGCATCGGGGCTGGCTGCCAGCGGCAGCACCTCGCCGACCAGCGCGCGCAGATCGGTGTATTTCCATTCCTCGATCCGGCGGTGCGGCAGGCCAAGACGCTCATAGGTCTCGAACGCCTCGCGGCGCGCCACGATCACGGCCGGCGAACCCGGCAAGCGGCCTTCGGCGCCGGCGAAGAGATCGCTCACCGCGCGGCCGTTCCCGGTCTTTGCCACAGCAACGTTCATCGCAAATTTCCTTACGCGGCATCCTCGAACTGGGTATAGCCGGACGCTTCCAGCTCCAGCGCCAGATCCTTGCCGCCGCTCTTCACGACACGGCCCTTCGACATCACGTGCACGAAATCAGGCACGATGTAGTTGAGCAGCCGCTGATAGTGGGTGATGACGACCATCGCACGCCCCGGCGAGCGCAGCGCGTTGACGCCGTCGGCCGCAATGCGCAGCGCGTCGATGTCGAGGCCGGAATCCATCTCGTCGAGGATGCACAGGCTGGGCTCGAACAGCGCCATCTGCAGCACCTCGTTGCGCTTCTTCTCGCCGCCGGAGAAGCCGACATTGACGCCGCGCTTGAGCATGTCCTGCGGGATGTTCAGCGACTTCGAGACCTCGCGGACCTTCTTCAGGAAGTCCGGGGTGGAATATTCGCTCTCGCCGCGCGCCTTGCGCTGCGCGTTCAGCGCGGTGCGCAGGAACGTCATGGTGGCGACGCCGGGAATCTCGACCGGATACTGGAACGCCAGGAACACGCCCTTCGCGGCGCGCTCCTCCGGATCCATCTCCAGGAGGTCTTCGCCCTTGAACAGGATCTGGCCGTCGGTGACCTCATAGCCGGGCTTGCCTGCGATGACGTGCGAGAGCGTCGACTTGCCGGAGCCGTTCGGCCCCATGATCGCATGCACCTCGCCCTCGTTCACGGTCAGCGTCAGCCCGTGGAGGATCTCACGCTCCTCGACACGAACCTTCAGGTCTTTCACTTCAAGCAAAGCCATCTTGGTATCCAGTCTATTCAATTGATGTTGGAGCGCGAGGTGCGCACCGCCGGGGTCGGCGATCAGCCGACCGACCCTTCAAGCGAGATCGAGATCAGCTTCTGCGCTTCGACCGCGAATTCCATCGGCAGCTGCTGCAGCACGTCCTTGA
>NZ_JAFCLP010000018.1 GCF_018129405.1 Bradyrhizobium iriomotense | reverse complement strand
TCTCTTCTCCGAGCAGGAGTGCACCAACTACTTCAAAAACTCAGGCTATGTTTCCGTGTAAAAACATCATGCTCTAGCGGCCAGGTATCAGACCCTTATGGTGAGGCGCGCCGCCTTCCGGCGCGTCTCGAACCATGCGGGCCGATCGCTCTCACAGACGATACGACACACCCCAAAGCAAAAGGGCGGCAGATCGCTCTGCCGCCCTCGTGAGTAGTCCTGGAAGGAAACTTACTTCAGGTTGGTCATCGCCGTCAGGTCGAACGACAGCTTGGCGATGCCGGCCGCGCCGCACCAGTTGGAGCCGACACCGGTCGGATTGATCGGCGTCACGGAGGTGCCGCTGAACGGGGTGATGTTGCCGCGTGCCGAGAAATCGCTGGTGAAGGCGTTACAATCGCCCTTCGACAGGTCCGTATCGGAGTAGCGCAGATCCAGCGTCATGACCTTGTAGGTGAAGCCGATGCCGATGTTCCAGGTGTTGTAATCGGCATATTTGATGCCGTTCGGGAAAGCCGGCACGCCGTAGAAGCTGTCGGAGGTGCCGAGCCACTGACGGCCGAACTCACCCGACACATACATGCCGACGCCGCTCGAACCGAACACCGTGCTGGGCGCGGTATACTTGCCGACGATCGAGGTGTAGTTGCCCCAGGCGCCCGAGTTCAGATAGCTCGGGGTGTAGTATTCGTTCAGGCCGAACGAAAAGTTGTCGTTCACGGTGTAGGTGAACTTGCCGTAGACTTCGAAGAAGCTCAGGTCCTTCTTGATCACGTTGGTGTTGAGCAGGGCCTTCTCGGCGCAGTCGGCGCCCTGGAAGACGCCGGCGTTGTCGATGCCGGTGCCACCGAAGTAGCAGGTGCCGCCCGGATACAGGTAGCCCCACACGCCGATGTCGAAGGCGAACGCACCGAAGGTCGGGCGGATACCGCCGTAGACGTCGATCTCGGCCGCAGCGCGGTTCGGGAAGGAAATGCTCTCACCGGCCACGCCGACATAGAGCTGGAGGTCCTTGGTGACGTTGTAGCGCGGCTCGAAATAGGCCGCGACCGACGGCTTGTGGTTCGATTGGGTGATACCGCGGAAGATGTAGTCGCTCATGATCGCGCCGCCGAAGGCGATATCCCAGGGATCGAAAGCAACCACCGGCGGGGCCTTCTTGGCCTTCACCGCCATGTCCGCCGCGAAAGCCGAACCCGTCGTCACCATTGCCAGCGCCGTTGCCAACAAAGCCACTTTTTTCATTTCGATCCCCATCTACCCGTTCTTACTTACCAGTCGGATCCCGGAAGCCCCCCGGGGTCGTGCGACGTGTCTGCAAAATTGCGTTACTGCGACAATCTGGAGCGAGGGATGCGAACGGTGAAGCAAAAAGCGCGGGCATCTGCCGACTTTTTAGGCGTTTTAGCGTTTCCAGGAAAGGTTGTCGGCCTGTGTGGCTTCTCGATCACATTATTTGCACTCCAGAGTGCACAAGCGGGCCGTGCAAGTACGGGCGCCTTCGGCTCCGTGGTTCCGGCGCCACGAATCAACCGGACCCAAAGAAGCGGCAGCACCCGCCTCTGAGGCGGCGATGCAAAAAGGCCGCAACGTCGCCGCTGCGGCCTTCCCGGTGTCGATCATGGCCGGGAGATTGGACCCGGCCTTCAGCCTAGCTCTGCCCCTCGGCCGGCGTCGGTTCCGCAGAAGACGAAGGCATCGCCCAGCTCGTTTCGGCGACAGGCTCGGGAGCCGGAGCTGCCGGCGGCGCTGACGGCTTCGGCGCGGGAGCTGCCTTCGCCTTCTTCGGTGCCGCTTTCTTCGCGGCTTTCTTCGGTGCAGCCTTCTTGGCCGCCGCCTTCTTTGCCGTCTTCTTGGCAGCCTTCTTCGGGGCGGCCTTCTTCGCAGATTTCTTGGCAGATTTCTTCGCGGTCTTCTTGGCTGCCTTCTTCTTCGTCGCCTTCTTCGCGGACTTCTTCGCCGCTACAGCCTTCTTGGCCTTTTTGGCCTTCTTGCTTTTCTTCTTCTTCGCTTTCGCCATCGTGGTCCTCCTGTTGCCGCCGAACAATGGTCGATCGGGCGTCTTCAGTCGTCACCTCGGGAGGAAAGTTCAGGCTCTGAAAGCTCAAACTTGCGCGTTCAGTGCCGGCCGCGACCCGCCCGTAGCCCAATCGAGAAGCTCAATCGTGTGTACGACCGGAACTGACGTGCCACTGGCAATCTGCACCATGCAGCCGATATTGCCCGCGGCAATCATGTCCGGCTTGACGCTCGCGATGTTGGCGACCTTGCGATCGCGCAACCGGCCCGCAAGCTCGGGCTGGAGAATGTTGTAGGTCCCCGCCGAACCGCAACACAAATGGCTCTCGGGTACATCTTTCACCACGAATCCATTCTTGGAAAGCAATTCTTTCGGAAGCCCCGTGATTTTCTGTCCGTGCTGCAACGAACATGCGGAGTGATAGGCGACGACGATGTTGTCGCCTCGCTCAGTCGTCGCGAGGCTGAGGCCGGCGACGTATTCGGTGATGTCCTTGGCGAGCGCGGACACCTTCGCCGCATCGGCGGCAAACGCAGCGTCCTCGCGCAGCAGATAGCCATAGTCCTTGATGACCGTGCCGCAGCCGGAGGTCGTCACCAGGATGGCGTCGAGCCCCTCGCCGGCCGCCTCCGCGCTCCACGCCGCGACGTTGGCACGCGCCCGCGCCAATGCATCGTCGTCGTTGCCGAGATGATGGGTCAGCGCCCCGCAGCACTGCTCGTCCCTGACCAGGACGACCTCGATGCCGTGGCGGGTGAGCAGGCTGATGGCGGCCTGGTTGATGCGCGGTGCCAGCACCTGCTGGGCACAGCCCTGCAGCAACGCGACCCGGCCGCGCTTCTTGCCGAGGGCTGCGAACACGCTGCCCGGGAGCGGCCCCGGTGGCGGCAGCCGGTGAGGGGCCAGCGCCAGCATCGCCTTGATGCGCTGGATCAGGCCGGGCGTGGCCGAGGGCCGCGGCGTCGGCAGGAACACGGCGAGCGGACGGGCCAGCCGCGCCAGCACCATGCTGATGCGGAAGCGCTGCGGGTCCGGCAGGACGAAGGCCAGAACCTGGCGCAGCAGCCGTTCGGCCAGCGGACGCTGATAGCGCTGCTCGATCCTGACCCGGGCCTGATCGACGAGGTGCATGTAGTTCACGCCCGAGGGGCAGGTCGTCATGCAGGCCAGGCACGACAGGCAGCGGTCGATATGCTTCACCACCTCGGCCGTCGGGGTCTGGTCCTTCTCCAGCATCTCCTTGATCAGATAGATGCGGCCGCGGGGGCTATCGAGCTCGTCGCCGAGCAGCACATAGGTCGGACAGGTTGCAGTGCAGAAGCCACAATGGACGCAGGCGCGAAGGATCTTGTCGGCTTCCGCGAGATCGGGATCGGCGAGCTGCGCGAGTGAGAATTCGGTCTTCATTCAGCAAGCGCTCCGGCTCAGGCGCCCCCGGTTGAGAATGGTCTTCGGATCGAAACTGGCGCGCACCCGCTCGCTCAGGGCGGCGATGCCGGGCGCCTGCGGATGGAACACGTCGACATCGCGCCTGACATCCTCGGCCGCCCGGATCAGCGTGGCATGCCCCCCAACCGCATTCGCGCATGCACGCACGACCGGGGCATGCGCGTCACCCTTCGGCGGCAATGCGGCCCAGATCAATCCGCCGCCCCAATCATAGATCACGTCGCCGCCGGTCTCGCGCGCCAATTGCGTCCCGAGCGCCGCACCCGATGCGGGCGGGCAGACGACCCGCCAGACCGGCCAGTCCCCCAGCGCGCCGCCGGCCGCGAACGGCAGCACGTCGCGCAGCGTCGCCCACAGCGCCGACGACGCCGCGTCCTCGACCAGGGTTGCGGCTCCGAACGGCGCCAGCAATTCACGCAGCGAGCCGGCGCGGTGGGCGGCGGAGGCGGTGATGCCCTCGAGCCGCACTGCGGTCAGCGCCTCGCCCTGGCCTGCAATGTCGCCAAGCCCGTCGGCCCTGGCCCGAAACGCCGATTTCGGCAGGTGCGCGGCACCCGAGACGTCAAAGGGCGAGCCGAGCGCCGCGGTCATCGCCTTGTTGGCGGCGGCATCATCTAACCCACGCAGCAGCAGCGTCCGCTCTGCTTCCGGCTTGGGCATCACCTTGAGCGTCACTTCGGTCATCACCGACAGCGTGCCCCAGGACCCCGCGAGCAGCTTGCAGAGGTCGTAGCCGGTGACGTTCTTCACCACCTTGCCGCCGGTCTTGAAGCTGTCGCCGAAACCGGAAACGGCATGCGCGCCGAGCAGGTGATCGCGCGCCCCGCCCGCCCGGATGCGCCGCGGCCCGGCGAGCCCGGCCGCGATCATGCCGCCGATGGTGCCTGATACCGGCGTGCCGAGCAGCGGCGCGGTGTTCATCGGCTCGAACGCGAATTGCTGGTTCTTGGCATCGATCAGCGACAGCACGTCGGCGAGCGGCGCCCCGGCCTGGAGCGTCACGATCAGCTCGTTGGGCTCGTAGGAGGTGACGGCATTGAGCGCGGAGATGTCGAGCACGGCGTTGGTCGCCATGGCGTGGCCAATGCTGCGCTTGCTGCCATGGCCGATGATCTCGAGCGGCTGCTCATTGGCAATCGCCGCGCGCACCACCTCTTCGACGTCTTTGGCGTCTCTGACCCTGAGCGTATCCACGGGAAAAGGCGGTAGCGAAATTCGCCGCCAAAATCAAATGCGACGTGACGCCAACGACCATCGCCGGCGCGATCGGAATCCCGCGCAACGCCCACATCGACACCTCGATCACGATCGAAGCGTTCACGACATCGACACTTCGATCATCGGCGAACCAAAGCCGGCGGGCGGTCGCTACAAGTCTGCGCCGATCGCAGTCGCGACCAACCGATGGAGGCACTCGTCATGAAGCATTATGCCACGCAGAAATCTCTCAGCGACGCCGTCGACGGCGGCGGCCTGCTCGTCGTCGCGCAATGGGAGGCAAAGCCTGATGAGGCCGACAAGGTCGCAGGGATCCTCGACCGCTTCCTGCCGGAGGCGCAGCGCGAGGACGGCGTCAAGCTGTTCCTGATCTCGCGCGGCAGGGACAATCCGGCCCAGTTCCTGTTCTACGAGCTGTTCCGCGACGAAGCCGCCTTCAAGGCGCACCAGGAGAGCGCGCATTTCAAGACCTGGATCGCCGGCCAAGCGTTGCCGCTGCTGGCGAAGCGCGAGCGGGCGCAGTACGGGCTGCTGTGAGGTTCGCGGGAGAAGGGCCAGCATCGCGGGCCCTTCTCCCGCGAGCGCCTAAAACCGCGGGATGTCCGGGAATGCCAGCTTGCCCGCATGGACATGCATGCGGCCGAGTTCGGCGCAGCGGTGCAGGGTCGGAAACACTTTTCCGGGATTGAGCAGGCCCTGCGCGTCGAAGGCGCATTTCAGGCGCTGCTGCTGGTTGAGGTCGATCTCGGTGAACATGTCGCCCATGAGATCGCGCTTCTCGATGCCGACGCCGTGCTCGCCGGTGAGCACGCCGCCGAACTCGACGCAGGCGCGCAGGATGTCGGCACCGAACGCTTCGGCACGCTCGATCTCGCCGGGCTTGTTGGCATCGTAGAGGATCAGCGGATGCAGATTGCCGTCGCCGGCGTGGAACACGTTGGCGCAGCCGAGCTGGTATTTTTCCGAGAGCTCGCGGATGCGCGCCAGCGCCTTCGGCAGCGCGCCGCGCGGGATCGTGCCGTCCATGCAGAGATAATCGGGCGAGATGCGGCCCACGGCGGGAAACGCGGCTTTGCGGCCCGCCCAGAACAAATTGCGCTCGGCTTCCGAATTGGAGATCTGCAGCGTCACCGAGCCGCAGCCTCTTGCGATGGTCTCGACGCGCGTGATTAGCTCGTCGACCTCGATCTTGGGGCCGTCGAGCTCGATGATCAGCAGCGCTTCGACGTCGAGCGGATAGCCGGCATGGACGAAGGCTTCGGCGGCGTGGATCGCGGGCTTGTCCATCATCTCCATGCCGCCGGGAATGATGCCGGCGCCGATGATGCGCGCGACGCATTCGCCTGCCGCCTCGACTTCGGCGAAGCCGACCATCAGCGCGCGCGCCGTCTCCGGCTTTTGCAGGATGCGCACCGTGATCTCGGTGATGACGCCGAGCAGTCCCTCCGAGCCGGTGATGACGCCCATCAGATCGTAGCCGGCGTTCTCGCACCCCTTGCCGCCGATGCGCAGGATCTCACCGCTCATCAGGACAATTTCGCAACCGAGCACGTTGTTGGTGGTCATGCCGTATTTCAGGCAGTGCACCCCGCCGGAATTCTCCGCGACATTGCCGCCGATCGAGCAGGCGATCTGCGAGGACGGATCGGGCGCGTAGTAGAAGCCGGCATGCGCGACCGCCTGGCTGATCGCGAGGTTGGTGACGCCGGGCTCGGTGACGACGACGCGGTTGTCGAAATCGATCTCGCGGATGCGCTTGAACTTGCCGAGCCCCAATAGCACGCCGTCTTCCAGCGGCAGCGCGCCGCCGGACAGCGAGGTGCCGGAGCCGCGCGGTACCACCTTGATACCCTGCGCGGCACAATATTTCAGGACGAGCGAGACCTGCTCGGTCGTATCGGGCAGCACCACGACCATCGGCGGCTGCCGATAGGCGGTCAGTCCGTCGGATTCATAGGCCCGCATCTCGGCGGCACTGTCGATCACGCCTTCGCCAGGCACGATTGCGCGCAAGGCGGCGACGATCTCTGCGCGGCGCGCCAGCACTTTCTGGTCGCTCGCGGGCATCATGATGGCCATATTACGAAGCCTTGGTCCGACGGACGGAATTGTCCCGGCAAATCAATCATGTCTTGCCGTCTTTGGGTAGGGTCCTCCGAAGGTCGCATTGCTTTGTTGCAGCGCAAGTTCTCTCTGGGGCAAGTCTGCTATCAGGAAACCTGTCAAAGTTTCGCGGCTTGTCCACCTGCATCGGACCTGCCAAAACCACGACCCTCCATCTGACCCGGGAAGAGACGAAGAGCACCCTTATGACAAAACTGACTTTCGGCGCGCTGGTTGCCCTCGCCATGACTGCCGCAGCGTCGTCCAGTGCCATCGCGCAGGACGTCGCCGCTGGCAAGACGTCGTTCAACAAGTGCCTGGCGTGCCACGCGATCGGCGAAGGCGCCAAGAACAAGGTCGGCCCCGAGCTGAACGGCCTCAACGGCCGCAAGTCGGGAACTGCGCCGGACTACAGCTATTCGGACGCGAACAAGAATTCCGGCATCACCTGGGACGAAGCGACCTTCAAGGAGTACATCAAGGATCCCAAGGCGAAGATCCCCGGCACCAAGATGGCGTTCGCCGGCATCAAGAACGAGACCGAGATCAACAATCTCTGGACCTTCATCTCGCAATTCGACAAGGACGGGAAGATCAAGCAGTAAGCGCGCGAACGGCGGCCGCCGCTTGAAAGCGCTTTAATCGGCGGCCGCCTGCGCCGGGACGATGTTTCCGATCATCGTCTCGATCTCCGTCTTCACCAGATCCGGCACGGCGTTCTGCACCATGTGGCCGAGATCGGGCAGCACGATCAGCTTCGCATTCGGCACCAATGCCGCAAACGGGCGCGCGTGGGTGCTGGTTTTCACTGTCTTGTCGGGCTCGCCGGCGATGATCGTGACCGGCGCCTTGATCTCGCCGTAGCGCGCGACCTGCGCGGTCACCGCCTCCTTTAACGTCACCAGATCATAGGCATTGGCGATGAACTCGCGCGGGCGCAGCAATAGCGGCGTCGCGGAGTCCTGCACGAAACCATCCGGCATAACTTGCGGCAAGAACACGTTGCGTGCGCCGGACTCAGTGACGAAATAGCCGAGCGGCAGCGTGATGGTGTAGGCGAGCAGCGGGCCAACGATGGGCGTTGCGATGATCTCGTTGTAGCGGCCGACGCCGCCGCGCCAGGGATGGGTGACGGGCGCCAGCATCACGAGGCCAGCGACGCGGGCCGGATGATCGAGCGCGATCCGCGCGCCGAGGGCGCCGCTCCAGGAATGTACGACGAAGACGGCGCGCTCGATCCCGAGCTTTTGAAGCGCCTCGTCGATCATCCGGGCCTGGACCTGCGGCGTCGAATCCCGCCGCTGCGCGCGCGTGCTCCAGCCGTGGCCGGGACGGTCGACCAGGATGACGCGATGGTCCTGGGCGAGGAGATCGCCGAGCGGACGCCGCATCGCTTCGAGGTTGGAGCTCGCGCCATGCAGCATCACGATCGGCGGGCCGGCCTCGCGCGGGCCGATGTCGACGACGTGAAGCACAGCGCCGTCGACCTCGATCATGCGGCCCTGCGGCGGAAAGGCGCGCTGCACGGCGAGAACACCGGCTTGCGTGACCAGCGCCAGCAGGACCAGCGCCGTCACGACTGACATCACGATCATGGAGAGAATCCGGGCGATCCAGGGCACTTCACAATTACGAATTTGGCACGTGGCAGTTTCGCCCCGGGTACATCGGCACTTCCACAGAAATTAAGGGGGCTGTGGATATGTCCATAATTGCCAAACAGAAAAAACAAATGGAATCAATGATATTGCCCTGCGACACGCAAGCTTTGGACCAGCTTCATGCGACCGTCATCGCGGCTTCCATATAATCGCCACGGTCGGTTCCGCCATTTAGGCGCGGGTGGGCGCCGATCCTCCTCGCAGCCCCAGGGGATGCGGGAAAGACCGGCAGGATTTGTCCTGGTTTGAACCGGAGGATTTTCGATGAGCTTCAGATCGAACGACACTGCGATCGACGAGATCGTCGCGAGCTGCAACGGCGACCTGCGCGGTGCCGTGCGGGCGCTGCTTCTGATCAACGAGCATCTCGAGGCGGAGCTTGCCAAGGCCTACGCCGCGGCTGCCGATCGCGGCCTCGCCGAACGCGGCGGCAGCGTGCTGCATTAGTCCTGGTTCGTACCGTCCTCGGCCTTTTCGTCGTCGGGGGCGAGCGCGGGACAGGCGCGGATCGTCGAGCGGGCAAGCTTGGCATCGGCCCTGGACTTGTAGGGACCGTCGCCGAACCAGATATCGCCGATGATGACCGGATTGCTGGTCACGATGTCGCATTTGCCGGTGGCGCGATTGCCGACCACCCAGAACAATCCGTCGGCAAAACTCATCGTTCCCGACGCGAGCAGCAAGCTACCCGCAAAGATCAGACGCTTCATGGCTGTGCTCCTGCGATGCAGGTAAGCCTGTGGCGGTGCCGGCAATAGGCCTCGAAACGCCGCGCTTCCGATCGTGGTTAATCCGCAGGCGCCGCATTCACTCAAGAACAGATCGAGTTCTCAGCTAGATGTCGCGGCCTTCGACCTTTTCGGTCAGCGCCTTGACCTGATCGGGGATCTTCTCGAGGTGCGGATTGACGGCGAGCGCCTTGCGGTAGGCCTCGAGCGCACGCTTCTCGTCGCCGACCTCCTGCATGATCATACCGAGACCGGCGAGCGCGCCGAAATGGCGGGGCTCCCGGATCAGCACTTCGCGGATGTCGGCGAGCGAGCGGCCGTAATCGTTCTGCATGTAATAGAGCGTCGCGCGCCGGTTCCAGGCCTCGATGTAATCGGGCCTGAGCTTGATCACCGAATCCAGCAGCTTGATCGCGATCTCGATCTTCTGCGCGTCGACCGCGGTCTTGGCCCGCGACATCAAGAGCGCCGCGGTGTCGCTCGGGGTCTGCAGCCAGATCGCCCAGATCCGCGCCTCGACATGCTTGGCGCTGGCCTCGTCGGGCGCCGCCTTCAGCGCGCCGAACAGGAAATCGAGATTCTTGCTGCGGTCGACCTTGGGCAGCTTGGACGGCGCCTCCGGCAGCTTCTTCTGCTTGCCGGGCGGGGGCGGCGGTTCAATCTGCTGTGCCAGGGCTGGAACAACAAAGGCCGGAGCAAGGCCAGTGGTGCCCAGAACGAGAGCCAGGCACAGCGTGCGCGCGAAAGGGAATCTCACTGCCATGGTGAAAGTCTAAACGCGCAAAGCCGCCCTTGCAAAGCAAAGGCGGCGTCAAACTCGTGTGAGACCGTGGTCTTGCGGGGCGCGCGACAGGCGTCCGCGAGGGCAAGCTTAGCCCTGGCGAGCCTTGAAGCGGCGCTGCACCTTGTTGATCACATAGACCCGGCCCTTGCGGCGGACCAGGCGGTTGGCGCGATGGCGACCGCGCAGCGATTTCAGCGAGTTACGGACCTTCATGGCAGAATCCTGAACGTTCGAAAGGCCGTGTTCGGCACTACCGTTTCGGCACGCGCGAATGTGGCAAAATGAGATCTTTCCCGCTGGCGGACCGACCGCCCGGGACGGGGCGGTTCTTAAGGCATGGCGGGAGGTGATGTCAATGTTAACTGCCCGGTTCCGAACCAGCAATTTCGCGAAAACAACCCCATGCACAGTAGAAGCGGCCGGATCGGCCCGATCTCTTCCTCAGAGGCCAGGCACAGCAACGACTTTTGCGGGCTGCGGTTTTGCCTTTAGCGACGCCTTGCCAAATTCGTTATATCATATAATCAATTTGGCAACCCGTCGGGAGGAAACCAATGCCGAAGCTGAAGCTGCCCAATATCGACGATGTCGTCGCCATCGACATCCACACCCATGCCGAGGAGCCCTGCGGCTGCCACGCCGACGACGGCTATGACGACTTCCAGGCGCAGATGGCGGAATATTTCAAGTCGCCGAACAAGCATCCGCCGACCGTGCCGGAGACTGCGGCCTACTACCGCTCCAAGAACATCGCCGCGGTGATCTTCCCTGTCGATGCCGAGCGCGAGACCGGCTTCCGCCGCTACAACAATTACGAGATGCTGGAGGTCGCCTCCGAGCATCTCGACGTCCTCATCCCGTTCGTCTCGATCGATCCGCACAAGGGCAAGCTCGGCGCACGCGAGGCGCGCAAGCTGATCGAGGAATACGGCGTGCGCGGCTTCAAATTCCACCCGACCATGCAGGGCTTCTACGCCAACGACCGCATGGCCTATCCGCTCTACGAAGAGATCAACAATGGCGGCGCGATCGCGCTGTTTCACACCGGCCAGACCGGCGTCGGCTCGGGCATGCCGGGCGGCATGGGCATGCGGCTGAAATATTCCAACCCGATGTACATGGACGACGTCGCGGCCGATTTCCCCGACCTCAAGATCATCCTCGCCCATCCCTCCTTCCCCTGGCAGGAAGAGGCGCTGTCGGTCGCGACCCACAAGCCGAACGTCTACATCGACCTCTCGGGCTGGTCGCCAAAATATTTCCCGCCGATCCTGGTGCGCTACATCAACTCGATTCTGCAGGACAAGATGCTGTTCGGCTCGGACTGGCCGGTGATCACACCGGACCGCTGGCTGTCGGACTTCGCCAAGATCGACATCCGCGACGAGATCCGGCCGAAAGTGCTCAAGGCGAACGCGCGCAAACTGCTGGGGATCTAGGCGGGTCCACATCATCGCTGCGCATTGAGGGCTTCGGTCGATGACCGAAGCCCTCACGCTCAGACGCTGAAGGCCTCAGACCTGCGCCAGGCCTCCATCGACAAAGATCTCGCCGCGGGCCGACCCGCTACGGCGAGCTTCGACGATCGGTGCGCGATGTCAGCGACAAGATGCTGATACAGCAGCTCAAGGAGTTGGAGGCCGATGGCCTGGTGAAGCGGACCGACTACAAGGAAGTGCCTCCGCGGGTGGACCATAGCCTCACTCCTTTGGGCCACAGCCTCGCCCAAGCTCTCGTGCCGCTCTGCGCGCGGGGCACGGAGCACATGGCGGAGGTCAGCCGGGTCTTCGCTGAGCGGGAGACCTGGACCCGGCGAGGACGTCAGCCGACTGTCTAGCTTGCGCTGCTCGTCGTCCGAGGTCTGCTCCGCCCCTGATTGCAGCGCGTTGGCGCAACTCGCCTTGAGGCCGGCTTGGGCCAGAAGCGGACCATCAGCCCTCGCGCACCCCGGCCAGCCGCAGGCCCTCATAGACGCGCTCGCATCCCGCGAGATACAGCGGATGGTTGCTTGGGGTGTTCGTGCGGTACCGGCGGATAGTGAAACTCGGATTGAGCGCAAGGCCCACCTGCGCTGTGGCCCGTGCTTCTTCCAACTCACCGACGAGCGCCAACGCAGCCGCGAGATTGAAATGCGCAGCGGGATAATTTCGGTTGGCCTCAAGGCTCCGGCGTAGCCAAACAAGAGCTTCGGCGTCGGCACCCTGCCAAAATTTGGCGAGGCCAACAAACATACTCCAGACATAGACAAGTGTGTCGCGAGGAGAGAGACGGAGCGCTTGCTCCATATGGGCTTCGGTTTCCCCGCCCCGACCGAGAAAAAACTTCGCGACCCCAATGCCCGCGTGCGAGCGGGCCAAATTCCGATCAAGCGTCAACGCCCGCTGGCATTCTGCAATGCCTTGAGCCGCGCGGTTCGTAAAGATTTTCACAAGGCCCATGGTGTTGTGAGCCAGGGGATGGTTCGGTGCCAAGGATAGCGCCTTGGCGAGGGTTGTCTCGGCTGCGGCGAGACGCTCTACCCGATCGTCGGACACCAAGTTGGCACCAATTACGAAATTAGCCCATGCTCTGCCGACCAGCGCCTCAACATTTGTCGGTTCGAGTGCCAAGGCCCGTTCATAGAAGCCGCAGGCTCGTGTCATATTTTCAGGTGTTCGACCCATGTTGAGCCAAACGGCGCCTTGGAAACACAAATCAGTCGCGTCGGGATTGGGTGAGCGCTCCGCGCGGCGCGCTTCCAGAGCAAGGAGTTCGGCATCGAGAGCGTTGGCGAGCCTCGATACGATTTCGTCCTGCATATCAAAGAGATCGCCGATGGGCTTCTCAAAGCGCTCGGCCCACAGCTGATTGCCCGTTTCAGTGTCGACTAGCTGCACATTCACCCGGAGACGGTTGCTGCCACGCTGTACCGAGCCTTCAAGCACATAGCGGACGTTCAGCTCGCGTCCCAGCTTCAATACGTCTACGGCCTTGCCCTTAAACGTGAATGCGGTGTTGCGCGCAATTATGAACGCGCCACTGATGCGCGACAGGTCCGTGGTCAGGCTCTCGGTCACACCATCGACGAAGTAGTCTTGCTCGGGATCACCGCTGAGGTTGACGAAAGGCAATACGACGATGGAAAGACGAGGCGGTGAAAACGTCCTTTGCGCCGTGCCGTCATTCCGCGTCAGCGAGCCAAGCTGCGCAATGGGCCTCTGCTCTTGCACCACGCCAACGAAGCGAAAGCCTTTGCGCGCCAGTGTTTTGATTAGACGCTGCTTTTCGCCCGTATCACCGATTGCGTTGCGGGCGGCGTTGAGTCGGGTCGTCAGCGCGGCATCCGACACGCTGCGCCCATTCCAGATGGCGGTGATGAGTTCGTCTTTGCTGACGACGCGCTCCCGGTTGCGGATCAGGTAGTCGAGCAGGTCAAAGACCTGTGGCGTCACGGAGACGACAAGCGCCCCGCGATGTATCTCGCGCCGGTCGGTGTCGAATGCGTACTCCTCGAAGAGATAGCGCAAGATGCGAATCCCGCTGGATGAGGGCCCCCGGCAACCGGGTAGCGCTTTGGCCTCGCTGGACATCGCAAGAATAAGCTGCCGGTGAGGAAAATGTAAGCGGCCGGTCAAGCGTGCCTGCCGATATTGCGGCACCCTCGTGCCGGTGGAAAGACACCATCCCTGGAGACACCGCAATGAGCACGACGCACGGCACAGGATGGCTGGAACGGACATCCGTATCGACCCGGCATGTCTCGAGCTTCATCTGGAAATGTTGGGATGCCTTTCTGGAGCGCCGCGAACGCCAAAAATTGCGCGCCGCCTGGTCCAACTTAAGTGACAGGGATCTGATGGATATCGGCACCACGCGCGGCGAGATCGACTACGTCGCCTCGCACCGAGATATTGACCCGCGAGGCATCCGATCCGGGGAATGGCTGCGATACCTGCCAACGGTGGACGGCCATGTTGGGCCCACCGACTTCCGATAAGGGTCAGAAGTGGTCCTCTAAGAGCGATCTGAAAAACGTCGTGATCTACCGGCTGCCGCATCCCCGGCTCGTTGATGGCGATTACCTGCATCCAAGATATGGCCGAACTCACCATAGATGGGGATGACGAGGCCCGATGGACGGTCCGCTTTCGCGACGCATCGTTCGGGTTTCTCGTCATCCCCGGTTCGATCGCTCTAAAGCATGATCCGGAAAAGTGCGAAGCGGTTTTCCGAAGAGATCATGCGCAGACAACAACCTGAAGCGCGATGACGATTCATCCAAATCTCATCGCGCTTTAGGTGGTCGGCACGGGCGTGTTGAGCAGCTGCTGCTCCCACAGGAACGCGATGCCACTACCGCCGGCGTGCTGCGTAATCACTTCCGTCAGCTTGACGGCCTGTTCGGTCCGGGCCCAGTCGCGCTGCCATTCGGCCGCCAACGCCATCCAGGTCATCATGTTGGCGCCGGCCGCGATCATGCGCTGGATGGCGACCTGGTGGGCCTCGACCGAAACGGCTCCGCACGCGTCGGTGATGACGGTGACATCCCAGCCCTCACCGCGAGCCTGGATCGTCGGCATCGCGACGCACACCTCGGTCCACAGTCCAGCGATGATCAGCTGCTTGCGGCCCGTCGCCTTGACCGCGGCCACCACCTTCTGGTCCTCCCAGGTGTTGATCAACGTCCGGTCGATGACCTCCTGGCCGGGGAACACATCGGTGATCTGGGGAAAGAGCAGACCGCCCCGCTCTGCGATGACGGTCGTCAGGATGGTCGGAACGCCGAATGCCTTGGCGGCCTTTGCCAAACCCGCGGTGTTGTTGATCACCATCTGCGGTTCGTGGCTGTTCACGTTCGCGAGTTGGTAAGGCTGGTGGTCGATTAAAACAAGTACCGAGTCTTGGGGACGAAGAAGCGAAGCAAGCCCATTACGAAAGCTCATCAACAGATCCTTTGCTGTAGTTGTGAGAGGTTTGCGGGAGGCATGCGCCGAACTGCCGCGCTACCCTGAGAACACGAACACTGTCATTCCCGTTTGCGATACGATAGCGCCCTATTGTGCCAAGCTGTGTCGCAGAATGGGGAACGCCGAATTGGACGTCGAAGACCTGATTGCATTCGTCGAAGTTGCTGATGCTGGCGGCATTTCGGCTGGCGCTCGTCGACTCGGCGTCTCGAAGTCGATCGTCAGCCGTCGGCTGTTCCGGCTTGAAGCGGAACTGGGCGTTCAGCTTCTTGCACGAACAACCCGTGGCGCTGCTCTCACGGAAGCTGGGATCACGTTTCGAGATCATGCAGCCAAAGTGCGCGCCGAGATCGACGCAGCCAAGGAAACAATCCTGCCCGCCGGCGAACTTCGAGGCCGTTTGCGAATTGCCGTGCCGCTTTCTTTCGGGCCGCCCCACTTCGCTCCCGTACTCGCGGAAATGGCGCGACGCTACCCGCAACTTCACGTCCATGCCGCCTATAGTGATCGCTTCGTCGATCTCATCGCTGAGGGATTTGATTGCGCCATCCGGGTAGGCTATCTCCCGGACTCCAATCTGATCGCCAGGCGCGTTGGGCCGATCTCCGGCAAGCTTGTGGCGAGCCCCGGATATATCAAAGCGCACGGCGCCCCGGAGACATTGGACGAACTCATCGCCCACGAAGCCCTGATGCAGGGAACAGAATCCTGGCAACTGATGGACGGCGACAAGATCGTCACGGTCCACCCGCAAGGGCGTTTTAAGGCGGACAACGGCACGGCTCTCGCCGTGGCTGCGGCAGCAGGACTCGGCATCGCCTGGCTCCCCGATTGTGTCATCAACGACTACGTGGCCTCCGGCGCCCTTGTTCCAATCATGACACACCATCCACCGCCGTCGGCGGGCGCATACGTCGTCCGTCCGCCGGGCCAGCATCCCTCACGGAAAGTGCGGGTCCTGACCGAATTGCTGATCGAATGTCTCGGAGACAATCCGTACCTCGCGTGAGTTCCGTGCTGCCGCACTTCTCGCGCCCATGAACCCGCCTTGGGTCACAAGCCGCCGGTCACGCTTGCAGTGGCAGACTTCCGCAGTGCTTTGGTAAGCTGACGATAATGCGCACTCCCCAATCGGAATTCTTGCGAACCACAACGGCCCGGAAGGACAACCAATGAGCATCAAAGCCGTCGTCTTCGACGCCTACGGAACGCTCTACGACATCCAGTCGGTCGCCGACGTCACCGAGGATGCGTTTCCGGGCTATGGCGAGATCATCACGCAGGTCTGGCGCATCAAGCAGCTCGAATACACCTGGCTGCGCTCGCTGATGCAGCGCTACCGGGATTTTGACGCGGTCACGCGCGACTCGCTCGCCTATACACTTCGTATGCTCGGGCTCGCTTATGACAGCGAGGCATTCGACCGTGTGATCGAAAAGTATCTGCACCTCGATCTCTATCCGGATGCAACAAGCGCGCTTGCGGCCTTGAGGCCGCGAAAGCTCGCGATCCTCTCCAACGGCAGTCCGGACATGCTGGACGGGCTGGTGCACAACACCGGGCTCGACCGCCTGCTCGATGCCACCATCAGCGTCGATGCGAAGAAGATCTTCAAGCCGAGCCCGCAAGCCTATCAGCTGATAGGCGAGGTGCTCGGCACCACGCCGGATGAGGTGCTATTCGTCTCCTCCAATCCCTGGGACGTGGCGGGCGCAAAATCGTTCGGCCTGAACGTCGCCTGGATCGAACGGGTGACGCCAGAAGCCATGGCGCTGGCTTGCGTCGAGAACGAACTCGTGGCACCGCTGACGATGTTTAGGGCGATCCGCACCCAGATGGACGAACTCGGCTTTGCGCCGGATCATCGCGTCCGTTCGCTCTCGGAGCTGCCCACCATTCGCCCGCCCGTGAGACTGGAATGAGCCTTCAATCTGTTCGTGCCTTCTTCGCCGAGAACGCCCCCGATATCTCCGTCATCGAATCCCCGATCAGCTCGGCGACCGTGACGCTCGCCGCCGAAGCCTATGGCGTCGAGCCGGGACGGATCGCCAAGACGCTGTCGTTGCGGATCGGCGAGCGCGTCATCCTGATCGTCGCCGCGGGCACCTCGCGCATGGACAACAAGAAGGTGAAGGCGCAGTTCGGCGGCAAGCCGAAGATGCTGGGGCTGGAGGAGGTCGCCGAGATCACCGGCCACGAGGTCGGCGGCGTCTGTCCGTTCGGACTGAAAGCGCCGCTGCCGGTCTATTGCGATGTCTCGCTGAAGGCGTTTGACGTGGTGGTGCCGGCCGCGGGCTCGACCCATAGCGCCGTGCGCATCACACCCGAGCGGATGGCCGAGCTGACCGCGGCCGAATGGGTCGACGTCTGCGAGCACAGGCCGTAGGGCGACTACGGCGCGTTGACGCCTGCTATGGCCCCGACTGCCTGATGCATTTGCCGGTCAGGGAGGCTACCATAGGGGGCCATGACTGACGACAAGGTGAAACGACGACTGACCACCGTCCTGTGCGCTGATGTGCACGGCTATTCTCGCCTCATGGAAGCAGACGAGACCGGAACGCTGGAGACACTCCGCCGCTACCGCACTGCCATTGCGGGATTGGTGGAACGTCATGACGGCCGCATCGTGAATACCTGGGGCGATGCCGTCATCGCCGAGTTCGCCAGCGTCGTCGAGGCCGTGCAATGTGCGGTCGAGATTCAGCAGGAAATTTCCAACCAGGATTCGGACCCACCTCACGCACCCCCGATGCGGTTTCGCATCGGCATCAACCTCGGAGACGTGATGGTGGACGGTTCCGACATCTATGGCGACGGGGTCAATATCGCGTCACGACTGCAAGAACTCGCCGACCCCGGCGGCGTCGTGATCTCGAGCTCCGTCTACGATCAGGTGCACAACAAATTATCCGTTGGCTTCGACTGTCTCGGCCAGCGACCAATGAAGAACGTTGCGCCCATGACCAGTTATCGGGTGACCATGAGCGGCCGGACCGATCAGGGACGGAGCTCCGCGGTCGACGAAAGCCCAACTCGCCGGGAGCAAGCCGGTCACCTGCGGCTTGGCGACAGGCACGAGCCATCCTCGTGGATGCGTGTCGTCTCGGATGGGCTGGCAAGGCTGCCCCGCTCGGTTGCAGCGGCTCTCACAGTGTCGGCCTTTCTGATTCTGATCAATGTTTTCACCGGCATGCACAAGATCTGGTTCCATTGGCCAGTCGCGGCACTGCTCTTCGGAGTTGTCTTGCGGACAGCGCTCCGACATCGACCTCAGTCGGACAGCAAGGGGGAGCGCTGAACGAAGCGGTGACCACATCGTCGCGCCTGCTGCTGCGCGCTTTTCCGGATCATGCTTCAGTCGTCGTCGTAAGGTCGCGGCGGAGGCGGCGGAGCATTGTAGCGCGGCGGCGGCACAACGCGATTGCGCGGGCTCGGCTGCTGCGGCTGTGCCTGGTTGTTGGACTGAAACACCGCCCGACACCCGCTCGAGAGCTGCGGCGTGTTCTGCTGCAGGCAGGCCACGATGCGGTTCACGTCCGGAATCTGGTCGCTGCACAGGCGCCACACATCCGGTGTGCAGGCCATCTGCTGTTCCATGGTTCCGCGATATTCCTGGGCGAATGCTGCGCTCTGCGCGACGGTGCCGCCGATCGCGAGCGCCACACCCAGCGCAATCCGCTCTGCTCGCATGTCCAGATCCTTCTCGATTCTTTCGAATTCTCATCAATCAATGAGGCGGGGGCGGGTTCTGAACCAACAACAAAATGTGAAGGCGGAGCTGGAACCTACTCCACCTTGCCGATCTTCTTCACCGCCGCGATCAGCCGCGCGCTGTCGGCCGCCACGAATTCGGAGAAGGCCGGCGCGTCCTGATAGGCGACGAGACTGCCCGATGTTTCGAAGGTCTTGAGCACGTCGGGGCTCGTCATCACCTGCGCCATGGCCTCGCGCAGGCGGCTCGCGATCGGCGCCGGAAGAGAACTCTGCGCAAAGAGCCCGGCCCAGATGTACATCTCGACGTCCTTGTAACCGAGCTCCTGGAAGGTCGGCACGTCCGGGAAGCTCGCGATGCGCTTTGCGCCGCAATTGCCGAGCACACGCAGCTTGCCGTCGTCGACCTGCGGCTTCAGCGTCCCTGGAGCTGCGGCGATCGCCTGCACGGTGCCGCTGAGCAACGCGGTGAGCGCGGGACCCGCGCCGCGGAACGGCACATGGAGCAGCTTGATGCCCGCGCTGTTTGCAAACATCTCCATCGCCACATGCAGCGTGCCGTAAGGGCCGGACGAGCCATAGGTGATCTGGCCCGGTCGCTTCTTCGCATCCTCGATGAAATCCTGCGCCGTCTTCCACGGCGCCGACGCCGGCACCGCGAGCAGCGTGGGATCGGCCAGCACGCGCGCGATCGGCATGAACTGCGAGACCTCGTAGGCAACGGGACGGTCGAACAGCCGGTCGGCCTCCGGGAGCACCGCGAGCGAGGACAGCGTCATCAGCAGCGTGTAGCCGTCGGGCTCGGCGCGCGCCGCGGCCGCATTGCCGACCGACCCACCGCCGCCGCCGGCACGGTTGTCGACGATGACAGGCTTGCCGAGGACCCGCTCCAGCGCCATCGCCACCGGGCGCGCCGCGAGATCGGCCTGGCCGCCGGCCGGAAACGGCACGATCATGGTGATGTTGCGCGCCGGATAGGCTTGCGCGAAGGCCTTGTCCGGTACGGCGGCCCGCAAAAACGGCAATGCCGCAGCGGCGCGCAAGAGATCGCGTCGATCCATGGTGGTGCCTCCCCCTGATTTTCTTTGTTTCGCCCACCAGCCTAGCGTGGCGACCGGCAAGAACAAGTCGTTTACCAGGCCTTAACCATGTCCGGCCCGGGTGCGGAACGCATCGGCGGACCCGCGGGTTGCCCTTCCCGGGAGGGAGTGATGCGCAATCTTGCGACTATCGACGTCGCTCTGGACGAGATGCTGGTCAATCTCGCCGCGATCGTCTTGCGGCTTTCGGAGCCGGACGTGACGCGAACGCCGGAAGCGCGGCGGGCCCTGGCGCAATCCGTCCATCAATACGCGGTTTGCGCGGCCCACTCGACCGATCCGCGTGTCCACGAGTTGAAGACGCGATTGGAGGGGACGCTGAAGCCGAGCCTGCGCATCGTTGCGATCAATGGCGTAAAGGTGTCGTAGCCCGGCCGCAAAGCGAGATGCCGTCATTGCGAGCGCAGCGAAGCAATCCAGAGTGTCTCCGCGGTGGGATTCTGGATTGCTTCGCTGCGCTCGCAATGACGAATCGTTGAGGCGGCTCGCTTTACGCCCCCTTCACCTTCCCGCGCGGCCGCCGCTTGCATGTGCCGGGCAGCTTCGCCGCGAGGAAATCGCCGAGCGCTTCGACGCGCGCGGGGCGCGGGCCGCCGGGCGGCGTCACCAGATGTACGGCGCCTTCGGCCTGCTTCCAGTCCTTCAGGATCACTTCGACCTCGCCGGAGGAGATGGCGTCACCGACGATGAATTCGGGCAGTTCGGCGATGCCGAGGCCTGCGATCAATGACGGCATCACGGCCTCGCCATTGTTGACGCGGAGCGGTCCGCCCGGACGCACGCTGGCCTGCTCGCCGGCAGAATTGGTGTAGTGCCAGATGTTGGGCGTCGACATGTAGGCGTAGCTGAAGCATCTGTGCTCGGCCAGGTGCATCGGATGCGTCGGTCGGCCGTGACGCTTGAGATAGGAGGGCGCGGCCACCGTGAAACGCGGCATGGTGAACAGCCGGCGCGCGATCAGCGAGGAGTCCGGCAGGCGCGCAATCCGCACCGCCATGTCAAAGCCCTCGCCGATCAGGTCCACGGTCGCATCGCTCAGATGCAGATCGACCGAGACTTCCGGATAGGCCTCGAAGAACTCCGGCAGCAGCGGCGCCACGGCCTTGATGCCGAACGTCATGGGCACGGCGAGCCGCACCAGGCCGCGCGGCGCCACCGATTGCGCCAGCGCCTCATTCTCCGCCGCCTCGCCGTCTGCAAGCAGACGCGTCGCACGGTCGGCGAGCTTGTGGCCGGCATCGGTCAGCGCGAGCCGGCGCGAGGTGCGGTTGAACAGGCGCGCGCCGAGCCGCTCCTCCAGCCGGGTCACGGCCTTGGAGACCGTCGCCTTGGACATCGCAAGCTCGCTCGCGGCCCCCGCAAACGACCGTAATTCCACGACTTTTGCGAAGATCGCGAGCGCCTCGAAATCGGGGAGTTTCGCCATCGGCTTGGTCCAATCGGAATGCTTTAGGAAACAATGCGTTTCAACAGTTTCTATTTCTATACCACAGGCGGAGGCTTATCCAAGGGTCAATCGCAAACCCACGGAATGGAGAAATCCAATGACCAAGAAGCTCTCAGGCAAGGTTGCCCTCGTCACTGGCGGCTCGCGCGGCATCGGCGCGGCCTCTGCCCGCGCGCTCGCCGATGAAGGCGCTGATGTCGCCATCAGCTACGTCGCCTCGCCCGATAAGGCCGAAGCCGTCGTCACTGAATTGAAGGCGAAGGGCGTCAAGGCGCGTGCGTTCAGGGCTGACCAGGCCTCGGCGAAGGACGTGACGCAGCTCGTCAACGATGTCGCCAAGGAATTCGGCCATCTCGACATCCTCGTCAACAATGCCGGCGTTGCCGCGGGCGGCGCCACCGACGACGCCAATGCCGACACCGACGCCCTCGCCCGTCAGGACCAGGTCAACGTGCATGGCGTGATCGCGGCGATCCGCGCCGCCTCGCAGCTGATGGGTGAAGGCGGCCGCATCGTCACCGTCGGCTCGATGCTCGCCGACCGCGCCTCGTTCCCGGGCCTTGCCGACTACGTCGCCACCAAGGCGGCGGTCGTCGGCTACACCAAGGGCGCGGCGCGCGACTTGGGTCCGCGCGGCATCACCGTCAACGTGGTGCAGCCCGGCTCGATCAACACCGACATGAACCCGGACGACGACCGCGATTTCGCGGAAGCCCAGCGCAAGCAGCACGCGTTGCAGCGCTTCGGCCGCCCCGAGGAAGTCGCCGCAGGCGTGGTCTTCCTCGCAAGCCCGGAGGCCTCCTTCGTCACCGGCACCGTGCTCAATGTCGACGGCGGGTTTGGCGCCTGAACAAGGCGCCACTCGTCCAACCCAGGGAATTACGAAGATGATCGAACTCAGACCTTTCGCAAAACTCGGCGGCGCCGACCACGGCTGGCTCAAGGCCAAGCATCATTTCTCCTTCGCAAGCCATTATGACCCGAACAACATGGGACACGGCGCCTTGCGGGTGTGGAACGACGACGAGATCGCGCCGAACACCGGCTTTCCCGCCCATCCCCACGCCAACATGGAAATCATCACCTATGTGCGCGAGGGCGCGATCACCCACCAGGACAGCCTCGGCAACGAGGGGCGGACTGAAGCGGGCGACGTGCAGGTGATGAGCGCCGGCAGCGGCATCCGCCACTCCGAGTACAATCTCGAGCCGACCAAGACGCGGATCTTCCAGATCTGGATCGAGCCGACGTCGCGCGGGGGACAGCCGACCTGGGGCTCAAAACCTTTCCCGAGGGCCGACCGCTCCGGCAGGCTCGTCACCATCGCCAGCGGCTTCGAGGATGACACGGACGCACTGCCGATCCGCGCCGATGCGCGGGTGCTCGCCACCACGCTGAAGGCCGGCGAGAGCGCCGAGTACGCGCCGCAGAAGTCGCGGCATCTCTACCTCGTACCCGCGGCCGGATCCGTCGAGGTCAACGGCGTGCGCGTCAACGCCCGCGACGGCGCTGCGATCCGCGACGAGGCCAAGCTGAAAATCACGGCGCTCGAAGACTCCGAGCTCGTGCTCGTCGACGCGGCTTAACGAAGATTGCCGTCATTCCGGGATGGCGCGAAGCGCCAGACCCGGAATCTCGAGGTTCTCAGGTGCGCAACTGCGCACCAGAGTTCGATGCTTTGCATCGCCCCGGAACGACGGAGGGATCACAAACACCAACTACCCCCAGCGGAGACCACACATGACCAAAGTTCTCGTCCTCTATTATTCTGCCTATGGCCACATCGAGGCGATGGCCAATGCCGTCGCCGAGGGCGCGCGTGAGGCCGGCGTCACCGTCGACATCAAGCGCGTGCCCGAGCTGGTGCCGGCCGAAATCGCGAAGGCCTCCTACTACAAGGTCGATCAGGCAGCCCCGATCGCCAAGGTCGAGGATCTCGCCAATTACGATGCAATCATCGTCGGCACCGGCACCCGCTTCGGCCGGATGGCCTCGCAGATGGCGAACTTTTTGGACCAGGCCGGCGGGCTCTGGGCCAAGGGCGCGCTGCACGGCAAGGTCGGCGGCGCCTTCACCTCCAGTGCGACCCAGCACGGCGGGCAGGAGACGACGCTGTTCTCGATCATCACCAACCTCCTGCATTTCGGCATGGTCGTGGTCGGCATGAACTACGGCTTTGCCGGCCAGATGAAGCTCGACGAGGTCACGGGCGGTGCGCCCTACGGCGCCACCACGATCACCGGCGGCGACGGCAGCCGCCAGCCCAGCGCCAACGAACTCGCCGGCGCACGCTATCAGGGCCGCCAGATCGCGGAGACCGCCAAGAAACTGCATGGCTGAGCTGCACGGCTGATGTGACACGGGCGGCATTCTCCTAGGGGAATGCCGCCCCATATGCGCGACTAGGATATATTGACCGAAAGCGATACGAATGGCTTTCGAACTCTTGTTGATCGCGCAGATGGTCCGCAAGCCCGCGCAGGCGCTGGCGCGGCGATGGTACTGTCGCAGCCTGTTCCGCGCCTCGCGCGGCCGATTTCACTGCGCCGGCTGCACGGGATCGTGAGACGCGATCCCCGCTAGGCCTGCGTGATGTCGGCGTGAGGCTGAACTAAATCCGTCGGCATGAGCGCCGGCGCCGTTGAAAGCCACCACCCTTCGCCGGCAAACCAGCATGTCTCGTCCGGAGCGCCTCCTCTCCGCAGCGACTGCACACTTTCCCATCCTTTCGCGAACGCCTCGGCCAATCGCCGGGCGGCATCTTCATCCTGCAATCCCGCGCAGCCGATGAACTGGGCGCGGCTGAGGAATTTCGCAGGCCAGATCGCGCCGCCGTCCGGGCGCGTGATCATCAACATACCCCCGAGCATGGCCTCCGGTGCCAACGGAAACACCAGCCGGCCGCCTGGCCGCAGCGCCTCGAGCCATTGCGTGGCCGGCTGCGCCGCGCCGGCGCAGACATAGATCACGTCCGCAGCCGGCAGATCGGACGCGATGCCCGAACGGCTGCACACATCCGCATGAGCGATGTCCTTCAGATTGTCGCGCGCAAGTCCCGCCAGGCGCTCGTCGATCTCGTAGGCATGAACGCGGCCGCTGGGTCCCACGAGATGCGCGAGGATCGCGGTGTAGTAGCCGCTGCCCGCGCCGATCTGGAGCACGGTCTCGCCCTCTCTGACAGCGCAGCCGGTGAGCCAATAAGCGTGTGCACTGGGCATGCCGATATTGAGGCCGCGCGCCGGATCCAGCGCGAGCAGCGCGTTCTGATAGAGGAAGGCGGGATCATCGTCAGGCGTGACCACATAGGGATGACCGCCGAGACAGATCGACCACGGCCCGGGCCCGACGAAAGGTTCGCGCCTGACGGTCCGGAAGGCCTCCTCAAGTCGGGGATCCCCAGACTTCGCCGCGGTGCAGATCAACTGCGCAAAGAATGCGCGATATTTTGCCGAACGATCTTCCATGTCGCCTCCGGGAAACAAGGGCGACGATAACACAACGCGCGCGATTATCGGAAGGCTTGCGCAATCGCGTGCTTTGTGACGGCGCGGTGACGAGCCGGTCGCACGACTCAACTGCGTTCGGTTTTCTTCCTGACGAGGTCTTTGCCGATCGGCCGCGCGGGCTCGCTCCGCAGCACCAGCGAGGTCGTGACCGCACCGAAACCGGCGATGCGATCCACGATGGTCTCGAGGTCCTCCGGGGCAGGAACGAGCACCTTGAGCACGAAGCAATCGTCGCCCGTCACGCGATGGACTTCGATGATGTGAGGAATCTCGCTGAACCGCTTGAGGCATGTCTTGATGTGCTCATGCGAGGTGCGCAGGCGCACCAGCGCCATCAGGCCGAGCCCGAGGGCGCGCGGGTTGATGCGGGCGCCGTAGCCTTCGATGATGCCGGCTTCCTCGAGCCGCTTGACGCGTTCGGAGATCGCCGGCTGGGACAGGCCGACGGAGCGGCCGAGCTCGGACAGCGGCACCCGCGCATTGGCTTGCAGCGCCTCGAGGATCTTCAAATCCTTGGCGTCGATGCTCCCGAAACGATCCAACAAAATTCTCCATTCCACCTTGAGATCATCGGCAGATGGTCGATTCCGCCGATGACTTGCCATGTGATGCAGGACCGCGGTCGGTCACACTGCGACGTCACCTCAGATATCACGGGACGTTCATGCACGACATCATCATATTGCCCGGCCTCGGCGGCTCCGGAGACACCCATTGGCAGACGCTGTGGGAGCGCACTGATGCGCGCTTCACGCGATTCCAGCCGGCGAGCTGGGACGAGCCGGACCTCGACGACTGGGAGCAAGCCCTGGAGCGCGCGGTCGCGCGCTGCGCGAAGCCCGCTGTCCTGGTCGCCCACAGCCTCGCCTGCCTGCTGGTGGCGCATTGGGCCGCGCGCTTCCCGTCCGCGATTGCGGGCGCCTTTCTGGTCGCCGTGCCCGATCCGGATGGCGGCAATTTTCCCGCGGAGGCCATCGCGTTCAAGCCGGTCCCCGACCGCGCGCTGCGCTTTCCCGCGCTGATCATCGCGAGCACGAATGATCCATATGGAGCGCTCGAGGTGACACGGCGGCGGGCGCAGGCCTGGCAGTCCGGCCTGATCGTGGCGGGCGCGCTGGGCCACATCAATGCCGCGAGCGGGCTCAGTGACTGGCCGCAAGGACGCGCATTGCTCGACGCCTTTCGTGCGGGCTTTCCGCGATGACGGCGAAACGAACGGCGCCCGTCAGCGCGCGCCCTTGCCCATCGCCCGCGCGGCAAAGGCGGCGAGCCTGGGGTGACGGCGCAGGCCCTGCGCGGCGTGGTCGCGCCAGGCAAAAGGCAGTCCGCGCCAGGACAGTGCGACGCTGACATCGGTCAGCGGCACCTGCTCGGCGCCTAGCCGGCGCTTGTAATCCTGATTGCCGACGCTGAGATCGAAGCGGCGCACGCCCTCTGCATGCAGCGCCGCCATGGTGCGCTCGGTCACGAGCAGTCCGGGAGAAAAGTTCGCCCAGGTCTTGCCGGTATGACTGATGCGCAGCAGGAAGTAGGTCGCGCCGGAGCGGACGCCGAGCGCGGTCGCTGCGATGCCCTGGTCACAGACCAGGGCCGAGATGACGGCATAACCCTCGGCAACACCCTGGCGCGCCACCTCGCGATAGAAACGGGCGTGAACATCGTCGTTCAGGACGAACGGTGAGCCAAGCTGTCTCATCCGCTCTTCCTGCTGCATGTCCATCACATCGAGGAATTCACGCGCACGCTCGGCATCCGTGGCGATCTCGAACCGAGCATTGCCAAGTCGGCTGAAGACGCGCCGGCACCGCGGCAGCTGCAGGCGCCTGATTGACGCCCGATAATCCTCATAGTCGTCGCCGATGAGCACGAGGTTGCCGTTGACCGAGCAGGATCCGGCGCGGCCGAGCGACACCAGCGGGTTCGGCTTGCCGCCGACCTGCGCCGGCATCTTCTTCAGGCGCAGCAGGTCGAAGCGATCGGGCAAGGCGCGCAATGCGTCGACCAGCGCCTTGCCGATCGCATCCATCGCCGCCGCATCCACCGCGGCATCGAGCGCCAGGATCGGCGCGTTGTTGTCGGAGACGCCGAGATCGGCGAATTCGACGATGCGGATGCCGCGCCTGACATGGCTGATCATCGGCACGACCGCGAGGTCCTTGCCGGTCGCGACATCGGAGATCACGGCGATCAGCGGCGCAACGTCGCCAAACGCCTCGTACCAGGCGCCGAGCCAGTAACCATGCTGGAACGCGGTGCGATGGCCGACACTCAGGCGCGATGCGGCCTGCAGCCAGTCGCGCGTGAAATCGACCGCGATTCCCGGCGTGCTGGACACAAGACCATCTGGTTGCTCGACGCTGAGAAACGTCATCCGCAGAACATATGATTGCTGAATGTTTCCATAGATTATGTTTTGCCGCAGACCACAAGTGACGTCGCTGCTTATCGTTAAGCCAGTGCAACCACGGCGCAGCGACTGCGACAAGCTGTCAGCGCTGGGGTTCCGTCTGGTCAGTGCACTGGAACCTTGCGAGGAAGTGCAGGCCGGCGACCGCGAGGGCGAACATGAACCAGATCGGATTCTGCCGTTCGAGCAGGAAGGTCTCGGTGGCGCCGTAGTACAGGCCGAACAGCCAGACGGTCAGGAACAGCTTGGCCAGTGCGCGGCTCCCGTTGTGAGCCTGGGCCGACTGGAAATTGCCGAGCGGCGCGAGCACGAAGACGAGGATCACCAGCAGCAGCCCCGGAAGGCCGATGGTGACCGCGAGATCGAGATAGGAGTTGTGGCTGTGCGCAGCCGACGTCGCCCATTCGGAGCCCTGGGCGGTCTGCCGCGCGGTCACGTCGTCCCAGAAGGCCGCATAGCCGTGACCGATGACCGGCTTTTCGGCGACCGCCGCGAGTGCGAACTCCCAGATGGCGGAACGGCCGGTGAAGGTGGGATCGAGCGGAAGCAGGCGCGTCATCGCCCCGAGCGCCGGGCTCAGCACGCTGCCGACAGTCAGCAGGTTCATCACGATCAGCGGCACGAAGCAGATGAGCCGCTTCAGCCACAGGCTGCGCGTGACATAGACCAGCGCCGCCAGCGCATAGATCGCGAGGCACAGCACCGAGGAGGTCTTGCCGCCGGTAAAAATCAGGAAGATGCCGGCGAGCGCGGCGATCGCCGGCCCCATCACGAACGATCCGGCGGCGGACAGGTAGATGCCGACATAGACCAGGATGGTCATCACCGGCGAGGCAACGTTCTTGTGGCCGAAGCTGCCGCGCCAGTCGCCGGCGAGCTGCGGCTCGCTGACGTCGAGCGCGGTGTGGATCGAATATTGCGGGGCGAGGACAACGCCGAGATAGCACAGGGCGAGCAGCGCGAGTGCGGCGGCGCCGAGGCATAAATTGAAGCTGCGCTGCGTCGGCGGCAACAGCGGCAACAGAACGGCGAGCGACGTGACGCTGGCCGCGAGCACGAAACGCTGGATCGAGACGCCGCGGCTCTCGGAGAAGACGATGTTGATCAACAGCCAGCCGACGAGACACAAATGCAGCGGTGTCATCAGGGTCTTCAGTGCGGGTGCATCCGTGACCGCGACGAGCAGCACCGCAACCGCAGCCAGCAGGCCCCAGGAGACGTAGGTGAGCGCCATTCGCCCGCCGACCACGGTGGCCGCGTCCTCGCTGCGCAAATCGGGAAACGGATCGAGCGTCACCAGGATGAGAAGCAGGGCCGCAATCGCGATGAGACAGCGCGCCACCCGCACGGCATTCAATCCGGCAAGGCCGTCGCGCAGGACATGGCCGAGCGATGGGGCCTCGACGTCAGAGGTGTCAGCGGCGCTGCGATCCATGGCTCAAGGCAGGTGGTGAAGCCGGCGGAAGCTTCAGGTCCTACCGCATCCCCGTTAACCGTCCGTCAACCAGTGCGGCCGAGCGGCGCTGGCGCACTCCTCCATATTTCCGCAAGCTCAATGCCGTCGACTTAACGTTACTTGACGAAACCGGCGGCGCGCAGATCTCGCCCGCAATGATTTGCCGGCAATGCGAGTATCATCCGCCGCGAGTTTTCAATCACGGGTCCTGCCAGCGCGCAGATCGCCCCGGTTAACGGATCATTAAGAACGAGCCGCAGCTTGATCACCGCCGAAGACGTTCTCGAATTGCCGGCCAGCTCACGCGTGGCGGCGGCACCGCGTCTGCCGCTGCAGGTCGGCTCGACCATTTCCGTGTCCGTCATCATTCCCGCCAAGAACGTTGCGGCCTATGTCGGCGAAACCCTCGCCAGCGCGCTGGCGCAGGCGGAGGTGAGCGAGGTGATCGTCGTGGACGACGGCTCGACCGACGAGACCGCCGCGATCGTTCGCGCCATCCGTGACCCGCGGCTGCGACTGATGAGCAACGACTCCGCCGGCGTGTCGGCCGCGCGCAATCTCGGCGCGCGGCATGCGGGCGGCGAGTGGCTGCTCTTCCTCGATGCCGATGATCGCCTGCGCCCCGGCGCGGTGGCGGCGCTGCTCGCAACGGCGCGCGACGCTCCACGCGCGGTTCTCGTCTACGGCGACTACAACACGATCGACAGCGAAGGACGGCAGATCGGACGGCGCGACCTGTTGAAGGGACGCCGCAAGCCCTCCGGCGACGTACTGGCGCGACTTGCCGCCGGCAATTTCATCGTCAATGGCGGCATCGCGCTCGCCCGTGCCGAGGCCTTCCGCGCCATCGGCGGCTTCGATACCGCGCTCAGATATTGCGAGGACTGGCATTGCTGGTGCCGCCTTGCCGCAATCGGTGAGTTCGAGTTCGCACCGAAGCTTCTGCTCGACTACCGCCTGCACACGGCCAACACCATGAACGCGGCGGTGCGCACGCCGCAGGATTTCTTCCCGGCGATCGCGCGTGTCTTCGACGACGGCCTGATCCTGGCGAGATTGCCCGAAGGCACGGCACCCGGGCTGCGCCTCGCCGCGGAGATTCATCTCGTCACCTATTCGGCGATGCAGGCGGTCCGCTTCGGCAGATATCGCGACGCTGTTGGCTATCTCGCAATGGTTGGCCGGCGCTCGCTCAAGGCGCTGCCGCGCGCCGCGGCCAGGACAGTTCTCGCCCGCTTCGGCATCTAACCCTTCCCTGCAGCGTCAGGATACGATCTTCGACGCTTCATAGGGCTTCGGCTCGAAGCCGAAGGCCGCGAGCGCAGAACCGAACGCCACCATCACGGGGTGCATCGCGACGATCGCCTTCGACGTCGCCAGCAGACGCGCCGTACGCAGCAGCGACAGCGGCAGCCGACCGAGCATCTGCGCGAACACCCGCGCCCGCGCCGCCACGCTCTGCGCGGCCTTGTGCTGCACACGATAATTGATCGCGCCGATGCGCAAGCCCCGCTTGGCGATCCAACTGAAGCTGGTGCGGCTCTGCGGCACGGTCTCCGTGATGACCGCCTCCGCCGTCCAATGAAATAGCATGCCGGCGTCGCGGCACCGCACGAAGAAATCGCAATCGCCGCCGCCGAGGAAGTTGAAGCGCAGATCGAACGCGGGCTTGTCGAACCGCTCGAACGCCGCGCGGGTGATCAGGCAATTGCCGCAGCCATAGATCAGCGGCACTGCGCCGCTGTAATCATAGGCCGGGCAAAACGCGGGATGACGCGCAAGCCACGGCTTGCTATCGTCGTCGAAGACCGGCAGTACCGGGCCGCCGACGACGTCGGCGCCGGTCGCCTCCGCGGTGCGGACCATCAGTTCGAGCCAGTCGCTTGATGCGATCTCGTCGTCGTCGATCATCAGGAAGCGGGTCGCGGCGGGAAACAGTGCCTGCGCCGTCTCGAACGCGGCGTTGATCGCCTGGCAATTGCCCTGCCGCTGCTCGACGAGGCAGATGCCCTGGAGCCTGCCGTCGGCGAGATATTCCGCGGCGACCGGCGCGCTCTCGCGCTTTACGGCGTCGTTCTCGACCATGACGACGGCGAAGGAACGCGGGGTGCGCTGGCTCGCGAGCGAGTCCAGCGTCAGCCGCAGATGCTGCGGCCGGCGGAAGCAGGGAATGCAGACGACGATGCCGACCGACAGGTCGATGACGCGGGAGCTCGCCGCGATCTCCCGATTGGGATCGCGCACGGCATCCGAGATCCGGCTGGCGGAAAGGTCTGTCGGGATCAGCGTCATGACGTTCTAGATGTCCGAGATTTATTGAAAAAACCCTGCATCAACCGCGCGGATCAGCATTGTTCTGTGACGGCACATCACCGCGGGACAGATGCGTCCCAAAATGAACGACCGGCCTGGAAGCGTAGGACGACAACAAGTCGCCGATCAGCTCGCATACATGCACTTAACCGCTTTCACGCGTTTTCTCCTGCAAATCGTCGCGATCATGATAGTGCAAGTCGCAGTCCACTACGCTGCGAGCGGGCCAACACGGACAATGCCGTAGTTAACGCCCATGCGCATTAACCCGTCCGTAAGCACCACGACCGGTGAAGCGGCGCGGCATCAGATTTGCTCTTCGGGCATGCGAGTTTTTTCCTGTAAATTTGAATAGAACAAGCGCGGTCAGAAAATATGAACAAGCCAGCCACGATCGATTTCGCGACAGCCACGGCGATCGACGCCCCCGCGACCACACATGTCCAGGCGCTGCATGATCTGGTCCCCGGCGAAGCCCGCGACAGCCTTCTTGCTGTTCATGATTTGCTACGCCGCGAACTGCCGCAGGGACGGCTCGCCATCTATGAGGCCGGCGGCGGCTCGTGCAGCGTTCTGCCGCCGGAATTGCTGAGCCGCAGCAGGGTCACCGTCGTCGACATCGACGAGGACCAGGTCCGCAACAACACCTACGCGGACGAGGCCATCCTCGGCGACGTGCAGACCTACAGCTTTGGGAGCGAAACCTTCGATCTCGTGATCTGCTACAACGTGATCGAACATCTGCCCCATGTCGACGCAGCGCTGCTGAACTTCCGCGATGCGCTCAAGCGCGGCGGCATGATCCTGATCGGCGCGCCCAATCCGCGCTCGCTGTCCGGCGTCGTCACCAAATATTCGCCGCACTGGTTCCACGTCTGGTTCTACCGGCACATCCGCGGCATCAAGGACGCCGGCCTGCCCGGCGAGCCGCCGTTCCCGACCTTCTTCCATCCACTGGTGACGCTGCCGCGGCTCGAAGCCTTCGCGGCCGCCAACGGCCTCGAGATGACCTACCGCCGTGAGGTCGAGAGTCCGCGCTATCCCGAGATGCGCCGGCGCAAGCCGTTGTTCGCGGCGCTCGTCGATGCCGGCGCCGCCGTGCTGAACGCCGTGCTCCCGCGCGGCACCGACGTGCGCCGCGGCGATTATCACGTCATCCTGCGGAAAAGCTGACCGATGCGCGCGCAGCCACTTGCGAGCCGAGCGGAGCCTCGCGCCCTCGCTGCGCGCGGTAACGAACCGTTAATCTCTGAAGGACCTCGGCGTCACTCCGACGCGTCGAACAGTGGCATGCGCTTAAACGCTTTGTTTGCCATTTCGGTGAATAGTCCCTCAATGAGTATGGTTAATTTTCCCTGTTGCGTTGATTGGGCACCTATATCGCGGGTGCGTGGCGTAAAGCGAAGAGTAACCCCTCAGCCCGCGGCCGTTGGAATGAAAGCTGGGGACCATGCTGGACTATAACCAGCCGATCGATCGGGCGAGACCAGAGGCCCCGCCGCAGAGGCCCCAGGCCGGCTTCAACGTGTTGGAGCTGGTCAACCTGCTTTGGCGGCGCAAGGTCGCAATTGCGGCCGCCGCCCTGCTCGGCGCGACGCTCGCGGTCACGGTCGGCAAGAGCCTGACGCCCCGCTACACCGCAACCGCCCAGCTCTATGTCGACCCGCGCGAGCTCCAGCTCGTCGATCGCGAGCTCACGCCCCGCGCGCAGGACGTCTCCGGCATGTCCATGGTGGTGGAGAGCCAGGCGCGCCTGATCACCTCCAACAGCGTGCTGCTCCAGGTGATCCAGCAGGCGGGTCTCGACAAGGATGCCGAATTCGGCGGCGGCGACGGCAAGAGCCTGATGTCGTCGCTGCTCGGGCTGATCGGCCTCCAGCCTCGCGCGCCCTCCGCCGCCGAGACGAAGGAAGTGCAGCTCGCGGCGCTCGACGCGCTGAACCGGCACATCACCATCCGCAAGACCGAGAAGAGCTTCATCGTCGACATCGAGGTGTGGTCGACCGATCCGGCGAAGGCGGCGATGCTCGCCAACACGCTGACCAACGTCTACCTCACGGAGTCCCGCAACTCGCAGGCCTCGGCGGCACGCCGCGCCACCAGCGATCTCTCCGGCCGGCTGAAGGAGCTGCGCGAGCGACTGCGCAATGCCGAGACCGCGCTTGCGACCTACAAGGCGCAGAATAATTTCGTCGGCACCCAGGACGCGCTGATCAGCGACCAGCAGCTCTCCGCCAGCAACCAGCGGCTTTCCGCCGCGCGCGCCGCGACGATGGATGCGCAGGCCCGGCTCGACCAGATCGAGGCGAGCCGGCGCACGGCGGCCGATGCCGGCGCAATTCCCGAAGCGCTGCAATCGCCGACCATTGCCAATTTGCGCGCGCAATATGCCGAGGCCCGCAAGAAATATGCGGAGCAGGCCGGCGAGCTCGGCCCGCGCCATCCGGCGCTGCGCCAGACCGAGAAGCAGGTCGAGGATCTCAAGCGCACCATCAGCGAGGAGATCGACCGCTTCGCCCAGTCGGCCAAGAATGATCTGACCCGCGCCCGCGATTATGAGGCGTCGCTGAACCGGGCGCTGGAAGCGCAGAAGCGGCAGAGCGTGCAGCTCAGCCAGGCCGCCGTGCGCCTGCGCGAGCTCGAGCGCGAGGCCGATGCCAGCCGCGACGTCTATCAATCCTTCCTCAAGCGCTCGCGCGAGACCGAGGAGCAGGAGAGCCTGAACACGTCGGCCGCCCGCGTCATCGGCGAGGCCACCGTGCCGCAGCGGCGTTCGTTCCCGCCGGCCATGAGCCTGTTCGCGATGATCGGCTTCATCTTCGGTGCGATCGCTGCATCGACCTGGTTCGTCGCGGCCGAGCTGCTGTTCGCCGGCGCGACCGCACCGGCGCCGACGCCGGCCCGTCCGCAGCGCACGCCGGCCCCGGATGCTGCGCGAGCGCCGCAGGCCGCGCGAACTCCGGAAACCGTGCAGCCGCAGCCGGTCTCGCGAGCTCCGGAAGTTGCGCAGGCCCTGCCGGAACTTGCCGCACCGCCGCTGCAACCTTCGATGGGCGACAAGCCCCTGATCGAAAAACCTCTGATCGCGCGCCTCCAGGAAGCCGACGTCATCCACACGCTCGGCGCCATTCTCGCCACCGGCGGCGGCGTCGACCTGACACGGCTGGGCTGGCCGACGCTGCGCCCCGGCTTCCCCCTGACGAGCCTGCTCAATGCCTGGCGCGACATGCGCGCGGCAGTGGCCCGGCGCGCCGGCGGCAAGGCGCTGCCGGTGGTCGCATTGCTCGGTCCCGGCGAGACCACCGGACGCAGCGTGACCGCGCTGAATTTCGCGCTCGCAGCCGCGCGCGACGGCGCCCGCGTGCTGATGATCGACGCCGATCATCTGGCGCATTCGCTCTCGAACAAGGTCAACCGTAACGGCAAGAGCGAGCCGAGCAGGCTCGGCTGGCTCTCGAACGGCAGCAAGGCCGCGCGCGAGATCAAGACGGTCAACGGCATCTCGGTGCTGCCGGCCGCCGAAGGCGATGCCGGCAAGGCAGCTGAGGCCATCCGCAAGGCGATCGCGCAGGCGCGCTCCGCCGGCGGCTATGACCTCGTGATCCTCGACGGGCCCGCAATGCCGCTCGCGGCCGGCTGCCGCAAGCTGCTCGATGAGGTCGATGCGCTGGTGGCAGTGCTGCCGACCAGCATGGACATCAATGACAGCCTGGAAGAGATCCTGAGCACGCTCGGCCGCGCCGAGCGCAAGCTCGTCGGCGTCGTGCTCGACGAGCTCACCCCCGCAACCCAAGCGCGCCAGCGAGGCAGACAATATGCTTGAGCGCCGCATCAACCTGGACGGTCGGGCCGCAACCGCCGACGTGCCACGGACCACCGTCGGCGGCCTCCGCATGGCCGCGCTCGATCTGGAAGCAACCGCCGATTTCATGATCGAGGCCACCGATCCGCAACATCGCATCGGCCGTCCGCTGTACCTGACCTCGGCCAATGGCGAGGTGCTGGCGCGCTGCTCGACCGAGCCGCAGACCGAGCGCCTGTTCCGCATCGCCGATTTGATCAATGCCGACGGCCAGCCGCTGGTGGCGGCCTCGAAACTGCAATCCTGGTTTCCGCTGCCCGAGCGCGTCGCGACCACGGACCTGTTCCACGTCGTCGCGCGCAAGGCCGAAGCGGTGGGCCGCACCTTCTACATGTTCGGCGCCAGCGAGGCCGAGAACGCCGCGGCGGTCGCCAACGTCCGCAATCTGTATCCGAACCTGAAGATCGTCGGGCACAGCCACGGCTATCTGCACGGCGACGCCCTGCGCGCGAAAGTCGAGGAGATCAACGCGCTCGCGCCCGATTATCTCTGGGTCGCGCTCGGCGTGCCCAACGAGCAGGCATTCGTCGAGGAATTCACACCGCTGCTCACCAATGTCGGCGTTATCAAGACATCCGGCGGCTTGTTCAACTTCTTGTCGGGCAGCCGGTCCCGCGCGCCGCAATGGATGCAGAAATTCGGACTCGAATGGGCCTGGCGCACATGGCTCGAGCCCCGCCGCCTGTTCTGGCGCTATTTGACCACCAACCCCCGCGCGCTCTATCTTCTGTTCAGCCGCAAGCGGCCCTTCAACCGCTGAGAGACGCCGAGTCAAGGACATGACCGACCGACCGATAGTCCTCGTCACGGGAGGCGCGGGTTACATCGGTTCGCACGCGTGCCGCGCGCTGACCGCTGCCGGTTATCTGCCGGTGGTTTTCGACAATCTCTCGACAGGTCACCGCAGCTTCGTCGCCGCGGAGCTGGTGACGGCGGACCTCCTCGACGGCGCGGCGCTGGCACGCGTCTTCGCCCGGCACAAGGTCACCGCCGTGATGCATTTCGCGGCCGCGAGCCTCGTCGGCGAGTCCATGACCGACCCGCAGAAATACTACATCAACAACGTGCAGGGCACGCTGTCGCTGCTGCAGGCGATGCGCAACGCCGGCTGCCATCGCATCGTGTTCTCGTCGACCGGTGCCGTCTACGGCAATGCCGATTCCAAGGAGCTGCCGGAAGACTTCCCCTGCGCACCGATCAATCCCTACGGCGCATCGAAATGGATGATCGAGCGCATGCTCGCCGACTATCGCTCGGCCTACGGCTTCGGTGCCTTCTGCCTACGCTATTTCAACGCCAGCGGTGCCGATCCCGCCGGCGGCATCGGCGAGTTGCGCGACAACGAGACCCATCTCATTCCGCGCGCGATGATGGCGCTGCAGGGCCATGTCGACTTCGCCGTGTTCGGCGACGATTACGACACGCCCGACGGCACCGCGATCCGCGACTACGTCCACGTCACCGATCTCGCCGCCGCGCATGTCGCGGCACTGAAGCTTCTGGAACAGGGACATGCCGGCGGCAGCTTCAACCTCGGCACCGGCTCGGGCTTCTCGGTGCGCGAGATCCTCGACGCCATCAGGCAGGAGACCGGGCGCGAGGTGCCGCACACGGTCAAGCCGCGCCGCGCCGGCGACCCCGCTTACCTCGTCGCCGACGCCTCTGCCGCGCGAAAAGTTCTTAACTTCGTGCCGCGTCACTCCGACCTGCCGACGGTGATCCGCACCGCCTGGGCCTGGCACCAGAAGGCCCATCCGCTTAGGGCACGTTAAGCAACCGTAACATCCGTACCTTGCCTGCCGTGCCTCCAAACGGCTACAATGGACATTCGCTGCCGCCGTTGGTGCATCGCCGACGGCCGCATTTTGGGGCATCACCGACGATGAGGTCGGGATGCAGGGCTCCGCCTGTTGCGCGAGCCGATTTTTCCTGATGTCAGGACCACAATCGAATCTGCGTGACGGCCTGTCATCAGGCGCGGATTCGAAGGAGTAATCGATCCAATGCATCAGGCTGCACGCCTGGAGTTCGAGCGCGTGATGGATGAGTTCGTTCGCTGGCATGTCGTGCCCGAGGACGAGCGCTCGCCTGCGCCTGCCTGGTGGTGGGGGCCCGCGATGGCGGTGGTCGACGATCAGGAGCCGATGAGCAGCACATGGTGCGCCGAGCTCGGCTTGAACGAGGGCACGAGCTTCGCCGACGGCGCGCGCACGATTCTGGCGCTGTTCGTCGAGCAGACGTCGCTGACGGGGCCCCAGGATTTTCCGAGCATGGCCGAGGGCACGGACCACGACGTCCGCGAGCTGCACCCGCAGCCGTCAGACGACAGCGCGTTTCAGCCGTAGCGCCGCAGCCGCAGTGGCAACCGGATCCGGCTCGGGCTGGAGCGGCGGTGCCACAGGCAGGACCATCGGCCGCAGCAGTTCGGCCATCTGCTTCGCCGGCAGCGGCTTCGAGATCAGGAAGCCCTGCATCTCGTCGCAGCCGTGGCTGCGCAGGAACGCCTCCTGCTCGGCGTTCTCGACGCCTTCGGCGACGACCGTCATGCCGAGCGCCTTGCCCATGCTGATGATCGCCTGCGCGATTGCCTGGTCCTCCGAATCCTGCGGCAGGTCGCGCACGAAGGAGCGGTCGATCTTGATGGTGTCGATCGGGAAGTGCTTCATCAGCGACATCGACGAATAGCCGGTGCCGAAATCGTCGATGGCAAGGCGGATGCCTCGGCTCTGGATGGCGTCGAGCACCTTGAGCGCACGTCCGACATTGCGCATCATCATGCTCTCGGTGACCTCCAGCTGGAGCAGCACCGGCGACATGCCGGAAGCCGCGAGCGCCTCGTCGACATCCTGCAACAGATGCTCGTCGGCGAACTGTCGCGGCGACAGGTTGACCGCCATCGACAGCGGCAGCAGGCCGCGGCGCTGCCAGGCCATAGCCTGCGCGCAGGCCTCGTTCAGCACCCAGCGGCCGATCGGCACGATCAGCCCGGTTTCCTCTGCAAGCGGAATGAACTGGGCGGGCGAGACGTTGCCGAGATCGGGATGGGTCCAGCGCAGCAACGCTTCCACGCCGGTGATCTGGCCGGTCTCCATGTCCACCTTGGGCTGGTAGTTCAGCGAGAACTGCTCGCGCTCCAGCGCCCGGCGCAGCGCGCTTTCCAGCGACAGCCGCTCGATCGACTGGGTCTTCACCTCCTTGGAGAAGAAGCGATAGCCGTTCTTGCCGTCTTCCTTGGCGAGGTACATCGCCATGTCGGCATTCTTGGTCAGCGTCTGCGCGTCGGAGCCGTTGGCCGGATACATCGCGATGCCGATCGAGGCCGTGGTGTGACACTCGTGACCGGCGAGCTCCATGGGCTCGGCGAGCGCCGTGAGCAGCCCGGTCGCGATGCGCTGGACGTCGTCGATCTCGCCGCACTGGTCGAGGATGACCACGAACTCGTCGCCGCCGAGCCGCGCCACCACGTCGCTGGCGCGCAGCGCGCCGCGCAGCCGGTTCGCCACTTCGAGCAGCAGCAGGTCGCCGGCCTCGTGGCCCAGCGAATCGTTGATGACCTTGAAACGGTCGAGATCGATGAACAGCACCGCAAAACGGTGATCGTGGCGCTGCGCGGTGTCGATCGCCGCGCGCAGCAGCCCGTTGAAGGTCTCGCGGTTCGGCAGGTCGGTCAGGCTGTCGTGCGAGGCGAGATACTCGATCCGCTCGTCCGCCTTGTTCTTCTCGTCGGCCCGATCGAAATTCTCCATCGCGAAGGAGACGTTGTCGGCCAGACGCTGCAGCAGTTCGACGAACTCTTCCGTGAAGGTTGCGGGCTCGGTCGACATGTAGATCATGACGCCGACGGCACGGTCGTGCGCGATGAGCGGAAACGCCGCGCCCGACCGCGCGCCGTCGCCGCGAACGATGGCGTGGAAGGCGCTCACGCGTTGATCATTGAGATAGTCGTTGCTGATGCATGGCTGCCGGGTCCGGAATGCTGTGCCAGCCATCCCGCGACCTTCGGGGCGCTCGGCGTCGACCGAGAGACGGATGTTACGAGTGGTGTCGGACGACGGTCCAGCGCTGGCGACGATCTTGAGCTGGTCGCTGTCGGCGCTGGCCAGCGCGATCGTCGTCGAGGTGAACTTGGCACCGTTCGACGCCGCAAGGCAGACGAGGTCGAACAGCTCGGCGCGCGACTTGGCCCGCATGATCGCCTCGTTGGTCGCGCTCAGCGCCGCGAACATGCGCGCCAGGCGTTCCTTCTGCGCCTCGGTGCGGGCCTTCTCCTCGGCGCGATCGAAATTGTCGAGCGCGAACGAGACGTTCTCGGCGAGCCGCCCCAGCAGTTGAATGAGATCCTGCGTGAACGCGCCCTCGTCCGGCGAGAGGAACAGCAACACGCCGACAGCCTCGCCGCCGTTGCTAAGCAACGGGAAGCAGGCCCCCGATTTCGTGCCTTGCGTGCGCGCGATCTGGTGCCAGTGCGCGGTGCGGATGTCGGTGAGAAGCTCGTTGGCAATGCAAGGCGCGCGCGTACGGAAGGAGGTGCCGGTGAGCCCGCGTCCCTCCGGGTCATCGGCCGAGGTCGAGAAGCGCCATTCCTTGATCAGGCCGCAGCTCTCGCCCTTGGTCATGGCAATGTCGAGATAGTGCCGCGTCGCATCCACCATGGCGATGGTTGCGGAGGAGAAGGTGCCGCCGAGCACCGCCGCCTCGCAGACCACCTCGAACAATTCGGCGCGGGTCTTCACCCGCATGATCGCCTCGTTGGTCGCGCTCAGCGCCTCGAGCATGCCCCTGAGACGGTTGCGCTGCATTTCGGCCTTGGCCTTCGCCTCGGCGCGGTCGAAATTCTCCAGCGCAAAAGAGACGTTGGCCTGGAGCTTGCGCAGCAGCTCGACGAGTTCGGGCGTGAAGGTGCCGCACTCCGGGGAGTTGAACAGGAATACGCCCTCGACCCGGTCGCCGTTGAACAGCGGCAGCGCCGCGGAGGACGCGATCCCGTTGCGACGGGCGCTGACGTGCCAGGGCGCAATGCGGTCGTCGGCGAGCACGTCGTTGCTGACGGCGGGCTGGCGCGTGCGGAATGCGGTGCCGGTGAGCCCGCGTCCTTCCGCCACCTGCTCGGAGATCGAAAACTTGAAGTGGCGAACCTGGTCGGCATTCGGTCCGTAGCTGGCGACCACGCGCAGCAGCTCGGCGCGGTGGTCGACCAGCGCGATGCTGGCCGAGGTGAACTTGGCGCCTTTGGCCGTCGCCTCGCAGACGAGCTCGAACAGCTCGGACCGTGACCGCGCGCGCAGGATCGCTTCGTTGGTGGCGCTGAGCGCCGCATACATGCGCGCGAGGCGCTCTTCTTCCGCCGCGATCCTGGCCTTCTCGGCCTCGCGGCCGAAATTCTCGATCGCGAACGAGACGTTCTCGGCCATGCGCAGCAGCAGCGCGACAATCTCCTCGTCCTTGGCCCAGGAGCGGCTGATGAAGAACAGGAGCACGCCGACGCTTTCGCCATGCTTGATCAGCGGCGCGACCACGCAGGCGGCGACGCCGGTGTTGACGTTGGCCTGCTCCCAGGGCGAGCCCTTGGTACGGCTGGCGAGATCGTCCTCGACGATGGCTTTCTGCGTCCGGAACACCTCGCCGGAGATGCCCTTGCCGTAGGGATTTTCCGGGTCGACCGAATAGCGCGCCTGGGTGACGAGCTCGAGGTTCTGCCCGGTGGCCGCGACAGGCTTCATCCAGTGCGAATCCGGCTCGCGGAGCAGCACGATGGTCGCCAGCGACTTGCCGCTGTGCACGGAGGCGTCGCAGACGAGCTGGTACAGCTCCAGCTCGGTCTTGGCCCGCAGGATCGCTTCGTTGGTGGCGCTGATGGCGCCGAACATGCGGTTGAGCCGCCGTGTCGCCCGTTCGCTGATCTGCTGCGCGGTCTCGCGCGCAAAATTGTCCAGCGCGTAGGAAATGTTCGCCGACATGCGCTCGAACAGCGACACCATCTGCTCGTTCAGCGAGTTGGCCTCGCTCCGCGTCACGTACAGCACGCCGACGCTCTTGCCGTTGCAGAGCAGCGGCAACGCCGCGGCCGCACCGATATGCGCCTTGGCGGCCCCCTCACGCCACGCCAGCGAGCGCGGATCGTTGAGATAGTCGTTGCTGATGCAAAGCTTCTGATCGCGAAATGCCTCGCCGCCGACGCCCGATCCTTCCGGGGTGCCGGCATCCGTCGTGATCACGATCGAGCGCAGCCGCGGGATATCGTCGCCGCAACCAGCCGCAAAGCACAGCCGCCGGCCATCGGGGCCCACCAGGAACACGGCCACGGCCAAAAAGTCCCCGCTCGAAAAGCCGGCGTCGCAGACCTTCTGGTACAGCTCGTCCGGCGATCTCGCGTAGAGGATCGCTTCATTGATGGCGCTCAGCGCCGCAAATGTGCGCGCGAGTGTCGTCGGCACGATCTCAGCTCCCGGGCATTTCTGCCTATTTCTCCCGGGTAGCTTTATGAACGGCGATCGCCTAAGTGGTCGTTATTCCGCCGGGCAAACCGTCGATCAAAGTGAACGAGCTGCGAACGAGCGGCGCTAAACTCTCGAAAATACCGCCGTGCGGGGCGAATCTTCGACCAAGGGCGTGTTCCGTTTACGAATTTGCAGCCCTGTATTGGTTTACGGGAGATTGATATCGCTCCCGCGCTTTGAGACGATGGCCCCCAACAAGCAGCCCCTTAAGGGCACCATGCCGGGGAAACGCCATGCCGCTCGTCAAGGCCGACCGCCTCACGCGCATCAGCGCTGCGCTGCTCCAGGCGGCTGGAGCTTCGGAGGAGGAAGCGGACGCCGTCGCGAGCGGCTGCGTCAACGCCAATCTCGCCGGCCACGATTCCCACGGCGTCATCGCCGTTCCCACCTATATCGACCGCATCAAGGCCGGCCACATCGTGCCCGGCGCCAAATGGAGCATCGTCCAGGAATCGCCGACCACGACGGTGATCGACGGCCATTGGGGTTTTGGTTTCCACGTCAACGCCAAGGCGATGGCGCTGACGATCGAGAAGGCGAAGACCGCCAACGTCGCTGCCTGCACCGTGTTCCGGCAAAGCCATGTCGGCCGCCTCGCCGCCTACCCCCTGATGGCGATGCGCGAAGGCATGATCGGGATCGCGACAGCGGATTCCGGCCGCTCGCCGAAACACGTGGCACCGTTCGGCGGCAAGGAAGCGCGGCTCGGCACCAATCCGATCTCGATCGCAGTGCCATCCGATCTCGATACGCCGTTCTATCTGGACATGGCGACCTCTGCGGTCGCGGCCGGCAAGATCCAGCTCGCAGTCGCCCGTGGCGAAGAGATTCCCACCGGTTGGATCATCGATGCCGAGGGACGACACACCACCGACCCGACCCAATATCGCAAGGGCGGCGCACTGCTGCCGCTCGGCGGTACCGAGGGCTACAAGGGCAGCGGCCTTGCCGCTATGGTCGAGGTTCTCTGCGGTCTGCTCACCGGCCTCGGCTTCGGCGTCGAGCCTACGGGGCGGCACAATGACGGCTGCTTCATGGCCGTGTTCAACGTCGCCGCATTCCGCCCGCTCAAGGAGTTCAAGCGCGAGGTCGCCGAGTTCGCACGCTATCTGAAATCGACCCCGCCGTCCGAGGGCAGCACAGGCGTCTACTATCCCGGCGAGATCGAGGGCCTGCGCGAGCAGCAGCGCCTGCGCGACGGCATCGAGATCGAGGATGCGACCTGGAACAAGCTGCGCACGCTGGCGCGTGACTACCGGCTCGACACGGTCCTCAATCTGGCCTGACGCAATTCGGAGAACAGCAGCATGACGCGGCAGATGGTACTGGTCGGCTTCCTCCAGGCGCAGAACTGCACCAACTTGCCGAGCTCGTGGCGGCATCCGGACTCGCGCGACGATTCGATGTCCGCGGACTACTATCAGGAGATCGCCAGGATCCTCGAAGCCGGCAAATTCCACATGGCGTTCTTCGATGATCGCCTGGCGATGCCCGACCGCTACGGCAACGACCACGCCCACACCGTCGAATACGGCATCCGCTGCGTGAAGATGGACCCGCTGATCGTGCTGACCACGATGGGCATGGTCACCGACAAGCTCGGCCTGGGCGCGACCTGCTCGACCACCTACTACGAGCCCTTCGACGTCGCCCGCCGCTTCGCGACGCTCGATTTGATGTCGGGCGGCCGCGCGGGGTGGAACGTCGTCACCTCGCTCAATGACGGCGAAGCCCTCAACATGGGGCGCGATTCCCATCCAGAACATGATTCCCGCTACGACCGCGCCGACGAGTTCATGGAGGTCGTGCTCGGCCATTGGGACACCTGGGAGGACGGCGCGCTCATCATGGACAAGACAAGCGGCCGCTTTGCCGATCCCACCAAGGTGAAGCGGCTCGATCACAAGGGGCCGGCCTTCAAGTCGCGCGGGCCGTTCACCGTGCCGCGCTCGCAGCAGGGCCATCCCGTGATCATCCAGGCCGGCGCATCCGGCCGCGGCCAGCGCTTTGCCGGCCGCTGGGGCGAGGTGATCTTCACTGCCGCGCGCAACCTCGCCGCCGCGAGGGAAGGCTATGCGGCCGTGCGCAACGAAGCCGCGAAAGCCGGCCGTGATCCCGATCAGATGTTCCTCTGCAATTTGACGACGCCGGTCTGCGCCGCGACCAAGACTGAAGCCGAGGACAAGATGGCGCTGATCAACAAGCTGCCGCTGCAGATCGACGCGCTGTCGCTGCTCGCTGAAGCGCTCAATTACGATTTCGCCTCCAAGGATCTCGACGAGCCGCTGACGACGGAAGAACTGAAGAGCATGCAGGGTATCCTCGGCATCCGCGACGGCGTGCTGAAGAATTCAGGCAAGAGCAACCCCAGCGCGCGCGACTTCGTCACCTTCTCCGGCCGCGGACAGGTGCAGGACGCCATGGTCGGCGGCCCCAGGGAGATCGCCGACAAGCTGGAGGAAATGTTCGTCGAGCGCGGCTGCGACGGCTTTGTCATCGCCGCGACCTATGTACCCGGCTCTTACGCCGATTTCGTCCAGCATGTCGTACCGGAGCTGCAACGCCGTGGCCTGTTCCAGAAGGACTATCGTGGCAAGACGTTGCGCGAAAATCTCGGGCTGAAGCGGCCGGCTGCCGGCGCCTGGAAGATACAGCCGCGCGATGCCGCGGAATAACGACGAGGACACGCTATGCGCTGGCTGAAATTCACCGCCGCGGACAGGACATCCTGGGGCCTCGTCGAGAACGATCAAGTCATCGCGGTCGACGGCGATCCGCTCAGTGAATGGCAGCGCACTTCGCGCACGCATCCGCTTGGCGAGGTCAAGATCGAGCTGCCGCTGATCCCGCGTACCTTCTATTGCGTCGGCCTGAACTATCTGAAGCACCTGAAGGAAGCCGCCGACAAGCGCGGCGAGGTGCCGGCCGTGCCCGACCGCCCCGAGATCGGCTATCGCGCACAGAACGCGCTGATCGCGCATGACGAGGAGGTCGTGATCCCGTCCTTGGCGACGGACAATATCCACTATGAAGGCGAGCTGGTCGTCGTCATCGGCAAGAAGGTGAAGCACCTCACCAAAGACAACGCGATGGATTGCGTGTTCGGCTACACCATCGGCAACGATGTCAGCGAACGCAGCTGGCAGAAGGCCGATCGCAGCCTGTGGCGCTCGAAGAACGCCGACACGTTCAAGCCGATGGGCCCGTGGATCGAGACCGAGGCGAATCTCGCCAGGATGGAGACCATCGTCCGCGTCAACGGCAAGGAGACCAACCGCTTCTACACCAACGACATGATCTTCGGCGTGGTGCCGTTCCTGGTCGAGCTGACCAAGTATTTTACGCTGTGGCCGGGCGACGTGATCTGGATGGGTACCGACGGCGCCTCGCCCGACATCAAGCACGGCGATGTCGTGGAGATCGAGATCACCGGGGTCGGGATGTTGCGCAACAGGTTCGTCAGGGAGCAGCGATAGCGCAAGTTGCACCAACAGTGTCGTCCCGGCGAAAGCCGGGACCCATACGCGCAGCCGATGTTTTGATCGGGACTCGTCGTTACGGCTTCGCAAGGCAATTCGCATTCGTGGTTATGGGTCCCGGCCTTCGCCGGGACGACGACGGAGCGGTGCCGTAGGGTGGGCAAAGCAGAGCGTGCCCACCAACCTTCGCAAATCGAGCGAGATAGTGGGCACGGCGCAAGAGCGCCTTTGTCCACCCTACGGCACTTCCCGCAACTCAAAACGGCAGCGCCACACTCGTCTTGATCTCCTTCAGCACCACGTTGCTGCGGACGTAGCGGATGCCGGGAATGCGGAACATGAACTCGTCGAGGAAGCGGTTGTAGGCGGCCATGTCCTGCACGACGACGCGGAGGTGATAATCGGCATCGCCCGTGGTCGCGAAGCACTCCAGCACCTCGCGGCGCCTGGTCACCCGCGCCACGAACTCGTCGACGAACTTCGCATCATGCCGCTCCAGCGAGACGTGGAGGATGGCCGACATCGCAAATCCCGCCTGCTCGCGCGCGACCAGCGCCGCATAGCCCTGGATGACGCCGCTCTCCTCCAGCGCCCGCACCCGGCGCCAGCAGGCCGAGGTGGACATGCCGACCTCGTCGGCGAGTTGCTGGTTGGTGGCGCGGCCGTCCCTCTGGAGGTGGGCGAGTATTCGCGTGTCCTGTTCTTCGATCATGGAAGCCTCTCAAGCCGAGAACCTCTACCAAATTTGATGGCCTTGCGCAAAATTCTACCGAATTTGTGAACTACACGGGATAAATAGGTAAGACCTACCAGCCTCCCGGGCATAACCTTCCATCACTAGGGCAGGATGCCGCGCGAGGTCCGCCATGGACGCCATTCCGTCACTCGACACTTACGATCTCTCCGACCGCTACGACCGCGAGGAGGGCCGCGTCTTCCTCACGGGCACGCAGGCCATCGTTCGCATCGCGCTCGATCAGGCGAGGCGCGACCGGGCGAGCGGCCTCAACACCGCGGGCTTCATCTCCGGCTATCGCGGCTCGCCGCTCGGCGGCGTCGATCTCGAGCTGTGGCGCATCCAGGAACGCCTCAAGCGAGACCGTATCGAATTCCTCCCCGCGGTGAACGAGGACCTCGCGGCAACCGCGGTGCTGGGCTCGCAGCAGGTCGAGACGCAAGCCGACCGCGAGGTCGATGGCGTGTTCGGCCTCTGGTACGGCAAGGGCCCCGGCGTCGACCGCTCCGGCGATGCGCTCAAGCACGGCAATGCCTACGGCTCCTCGCCACATGGCGGCGTGCTGGTGGTCGCCGGCGACGACCATGGCTGCGTCTCCTCCTCGATGCCGCACCAGTCCGACGTCGCCTTCATGAGCTGGTTCATGCCGACGCTGCATCCAGCCGATGTCGGCGAATATCTGGCGTTCGGCGAATATGGCTACGCGCTGAGCCGCTTCTCCGGCATGTGGGTCGGCTTCAAGGCGATCTCGGAGATCGTGGAATCAGGCGCGTCCGTCGCGCTGCGCCCGCCGCGCCTCTTCCGCACGCCCGACTTCACGCCGCCGCCGGGCGGCCTGCATTATCGCTGGCCCGATTTGCCCGGCCCACAGATCGAAGAGCGGCTGGAGGCGAAGAAGCACGCGGTCTATGCCTTCGCAAAAGCCAACCCGATCGATCGCCACATCTACGACATCCCTGGCGCCACCTACGGTATCGTCACGACCGGCAAGGCCCATCTCGATCTGATGGAAGCGCTGCGGCTGATGGGCCTTGATGAAGCGGCCTGCCGCAGCATCGGCCTCGACGTCTACAAGGTCGGCATGGTCTGGCCGCTGGCGCTGCATGACGCCATGGACTTCGTGAAGGGCAAGCGCGAGATCCTGGTGGTCGAGGAGAAGCGCGGCATCATCGAGAGCCAGTTCAAGGAATATTTTTACGATTATCCCGGCAGCAAGCCGGAGCGCATGGTCGGCAAGCACGATGAAACCGGGGCACGGCTGATCTCCTGGATCGGCGAGTTGTCGCCGCGCGCGCTGGCTGGCGTGCTCGCGCGCAGGCTCGATCCGATGTTTCCGGGCCTCAATCTCGCCGCCCGCGCCGCCGCCTTGATGCCGGAGGCCGCGCGCACGATCAACGTCAGCGGCGCAACGCGCACGCCCTATTTCTGCTCGGGATGCCCGCACAACACGTCGACGAAAGTGCCGGAGGGATCGAAGGCGCTGGCCGGCATCGGCTGTCATTTCATGGCGAGCTGGATGGACCGCGAGACCTCGTCGCTGATCCAGATGGGCGGCGAAGGCGTGAACTGGGCTGCTTCATCGCGATTTACCGGCCACAAGCACGTGTTCCAGAATCTCGGCGAAGGCACCTATTATCATTCGGGCTCGATGGCGATCCGGCAGGCGATCGCCGCCAAGGCCAACATCACCTACAAGATCCTGTTCAACGACGCCGTGGCGATGACCGGCGGCCAGCCGGTCGACGGTCCCATCAGCGTGCACGCCATCGCACACAGCGTTCGCGCCGAAGGCGTTGAGCGCATCGCGCTGGTGTCGGACGATCCGGCGCAGTTCAGCCCGGCGGACCTGCCCAGCGGCGTGACCATTCATCCCCGCGAGGAGATGGACGCTGTGCAGCGCGAGCTGCGCGACATCTCCGGCGTGTCCGTCCTGATCTACCAGCAGACCTGCGCCACCGAAAAACGGCGGCGGCGCAAGCGCGGGCAGATGGCCGATCCGAAACGCTTCGCCTACATCAACGACCTCGTGTGCGAGGGCTGCGGCGACTGCTCGGTCGAATCCAACTGCCTCAGCGTCGAGCCGAAGGAGACGCCGTTCGGCCGCAAGCGCCAGATCAACCTGTCGGCCTGCAACAAGGACTTTTCCTGCCTCAACGGCTTCTGCCCCAGCTTTGTCACGGTCGAAGGCGCCACGCGCCGGAAGAAGAGCGCCAGCCAGATCGATGCGGCCGGCCGGGCCGCCACGCTTCCTTTGCCCGCGCCCGCCACATTTGACCGGCCCTACGACCTGCTGGTGACCGGCGTCGGCGGCACCGGCGTGATCACGGTCGGCGCGCTGATCGGCATGTCCGCGCATCTGGAACGTCGCGGCGTCTCGGTGCTCGACTTCACCGGCTTCGCGCAGAAATTCGGCCCGGTGCTGAGCTATATCCGCCTGGCTGCAAGTCCCGAAGCGCTGCATCAGGTCCGCATCGACCAGGGCGCGGCCGATGCGCTGATCGGCTGCGACCTCATCGTCAGCTCCTCGCCGAAGGCGTCTGGCACCTATCGCCGCGGCACGCGCGCCGCGGTCAACACCGCGGAGATGCCGACCGGCGACGTCGTCCGCTTCCGCGACGCCGATCTCGCCTCGCCTGCCCGCCTGCGCGCGATCCGTCAGGTGATCGGCAACGACAATCTCGGCACCATCAACGCCAATGTGCTGGCCGAACGCCTGCTCGGCGATGCCGTCTATGCCAACATCATCATGCTGGGCTTTGCCTGGCAGCGCGGTCTGATCCCTGTCTCGCTGCAGGCGCTGCTGCGCGCGATCGAGCTCAACGGCGTCGCAGTCGAACGCAACAAGCAGGCCTTTGCCTGGGGCCGGATCGCAGCTGCCGATCCGGACTTTCTGCCGAAGGCGGACGATGCGCCCGAAGCCGAGACGCTCGACCAGCTCATTGCCCGGCGCGCCGAATTCCTCACGGCCTATCAGAACGAAGCCTATGCGGCGCGCTACCGGACGATCGTCGCAAATGTCCGCAAAGCCGAAGCCGGCCTGAACAGCGAGGCGCTGACCGAGGCGGTCGCCCGCGCGCTGTTCAAGCTGATGGCCTACAAGGACGAGTACGAGGTGGCGCGTCTGCACATGAGAAGCGGCTTCCTCGACGAGTTGAAGCGCGAATTCGAGGACGGCTTCAGCGTCCAGTATCACCTCGCCCCGCCGTTCCTGAGCTCGAGACGTGATGCCCGCGGCCGTCCACGCAAGCGCGCCTTCGGCCAGTGGATCCAGATGCCCCTGGCCTTGCTAGCGCGCTTGAAGGGGTTGCGCGGGACGCCGTTCGATCCGTTCGGTTACACCGCGGAGCGACGCGCCGAGCGGGAGCTGATCGCCTGGTATGAAGACCTGATCGAACACATGCTCGGCAAGCTCGACGCGGCGCATCTGTCAAATCTCGTGGCGATTGCCAAAGGTCCGATGGAGATCCGCGGGTATGGCCCGGTCAAAGATGCCGCGATCGTGAAGGTGAAGGACGAGATCGACCGGCAGCTCGACGGGCTCGACGCACCATCGCCGACGAAGATGCGCGCCTACGGTTGACGCGGCGCCGGCGAAGCTTCAGCCTCTGAACCGAACGGGCGCCCTGATGGCGTCCTTGCAACCGCGGGTCACGCATCATGGATTTCGACCAGTTGACACTGACCGAGGCCGCGGCCGGCCTCAGCGCCGGGACAATCACAAGCACCGCGCTCACCCGGGAAGCCCTGGCCCGCGCCAAGGCCAATGCCGAGCTCAATGCCTTCGTCACGCTGGACGAAGCCGGTGCCTTGAAGGCCGCGGCAGCGTTCGACGCGACGGGTGATAAGACAAAATCGCTCGGCGGCGTGCCCATCGTGATCAAGGACAATATCGAGGTGGCCGGACTGCCTTGCAGCGCGGGTACCCCCGCGCTGAAGAATTACATTCCAAAGGCCGATGCGCCTGTCGTGGCGAAGCTGCGCGACGCGGGCGCGGTCATCATCGGCAAGACCAGCATGCACGAGCTCGCCTTCGGCATCTCCGGCTACAACACCGCATTCAAAACCGGCAGCGAGTTCGGCGTTCGCAACGCCTATGATCGCGCCCTGATCGCCGGCGGCTCCTCGTCGGGCACGGGCGCTGCGATCGGCGCGCGGATCGTCGCCGGCGGGCTCGGCACCGACACCGGCGGATCGGTGCGGGTCCCCGCCGCCCTGAACGGATGCGCCTCGCTGCGCCCCACCGTCGGCCGCTATCCGCAGGGCGGCATCGCGCCGATCTCGCACACCCGCGATACCGCAGGTCCGATGGCCGCAACCATGGCCGACGTCGCGCTGCTCGATCGCGTGATCGCGGGCGGCGATTCGATTGCGGCGGCGGATCTGACACAGGTCCGCGTCGGCATCGTGAAGGCGATGCTGGCCAATCTCGATGCCGACACCGAGGCCGCCTTCCATGCGGCAGTCGCGCAGATGAAAGCCCGGGGCATCGTCGTGGTCGAGATCGAGATGCCGCAACTGGCCGAGCTCGACGGCCAGGTCAGCTTTCCCATCGCGCTGTACGAGGCCTATGACGATCTGGTCGCCTATCTCAAGCTCACCGGCACCGGCCTCAGCATCGAGGCAGTGGCGAAGGAGATTGCCAGCGCCGACGTCAAGGGCACTTACGATGGCCTGGTGATCCCGCGCAAACTACCTGCCCCCGATGGCACGCTGGTCGACGCCAAGCCGATCTACGACGCCGCGATCAAAACTGCGCGTCCTGCGCTACAGGCGCTTTACAGCAAGACTTTTGCCGACAACCGGCTCGACGCGATCGCTTTCCCAACCACGCCGCGCGTTGCTATTCCCTCCAACCCCGAGTCCAGCAGCTTCGAGAATTTCGGCCTGTTCATCCAGAACACCGATCCCGGCAGCAATGCCGGCATTCCCGGCATCCAGATTCCGATTGCGCTCGGCGCCAGCAGCCAATTGCCGATCGGACTCGAGCTGGATGGCCCCGCGGGAAGCGATCGCCGCCTGCTCGCGATCGGCATGGCGCTCGACAGCGTGTTTGGGAGACTGCCGCCGCCGCGTTGACGGAATCGCAGGGTGGGCAAAGCGAAGCGTGCCCACCTCTTCTTCCGATTTCATGGAGAGATGGTGGGCACGGCGCAAGAGCGCCTTTGCCCACCCTACGGTCGTGCCGGCGCCGCGCCACTCACGAATACGGATTGATCAGCTTCTGCTGCTCGGCGCTGTGATGCACGATCATGTCGATGAAGGTCCTGACCTTCGCCGACAGATGATGGCGGTGCGGATAGACCGCGTTCATGGACAGCTCGACCGTCCGATATTCCGGCAACAGGCGCACGAGGCGGCCGGCTTCGAGGTCGTCCTGAATGAGAAACCCTGCCATCAGGCACACGGCAGCACCTTCCAGCGCGACCTTCCGCAGCGCCTCCCCGCTGTTGGTGACGAAGCTGCCGGAGATGCGCACCGAAGCCGGCGCGCCCTTGCGATCGAAAAAGCGCCATTCATCGCCAAACGGATAGTTGAGGTGACGACCGCAATTATGCGTGGTGAGCTCGTCGAGCTTCTGTACCCGGCCGTGCTTCTCGATGTAATCGTGGGAACAGCACAGCACATGACGCCAGGTGGCGAGGCTGCGCACGATCAGGCTCGAATCCGGCGGCGGGGTCATGCGCAGGGCAACGTCGTAGCCTTCCTCGATGAGATCGACATCGGCCTCGCCCATGCGCAGATCGATCTTGAGCTCCGGATAGGCCGACAGGAGCTTTGCGACCACCGGCGTCACGAACGGCACCATGTGGGTGGCGACGTGAATGCGCAGCGTGCCGCGGGGCACCGACTGCAATTCGCTCGCGATGTCGTCGGCCTGTTCGAGGTCGGCGAGGATCTGGACGCAGCGGTCGTAATAGGCCTTGCCGATCTCGGTCAGGTTGACCTTGCGCGTGGTGCGGTGAAGCAGCCTGACCCCGAGCCGGTCTTCCAGCGCCTGCACGTGATTGCTCACCATGGTGGTCGACATGTTGAGCTTGCGGGCTGCTGCGGAGAAGCCGCCGGTCTCGACCACCCGGCTGAACACTTCGAGGCTGGTCAATCGATCCATGGCCGCCTGATTATCCGCTCTTGATCGACAATCGCGAGACATTCGTCCCGGATCATCAGTTCGCACACATAGCTCGCCCCGCCTGCAGCTTCGCCTGCAAGACGACGCGCGCCTCAGCAGCAATCGCGCGACAGAGGCGGCAATCGCTCTGGGGCAGTCGCGGCTCTGGCCCGGTAGACATCACGAACGGGGCGACGGCTCCGATTATCCACCATCAATGGATAATCCTTCCGAGGTTTTGTCAATTATCACCGGGGCCGGCAAGGCCGATAGTCTCAGCGAGCCGACAGGAGACCGCAATGTCCGAGATGCCCCGCACCGAGACCTTCCAGCAAGCAACTGAAATCACTCGTGATTATCCCAAGGCGCCGCCCGCCGTTCCGGCCCGGAACATGGTCCGGCGCGCCGCCTTGGTGCTCGCCCTCCTCGCAGGCACGGCAACCATGGCCTACTACGGCCACGACTACTGGACCTACGGCCGCTACCTCGAGACCACCGACGATGCCTATGTGAAGGCGGACTCCACGATCATCGCGCCAAAAGTCTCCGGCTATATCGCCAAGGTGCTGGTCGGCGACAACGAGAAGGTCAAGGCTGGCCAGGTTCTTGCCAGGATCGACGACCGCGACTTCAAGGCGGCGCTGGATCAGGCCCGTGCCGACGTCGCGGCCGGCGAAGCCTCGGTGCGCAACATCGATGCTCAACTCGAACTACAACAGCCGGTCATCGAACAGAGCACTGCCGATGTCGCGGCTGCGGACGCCAATCTGAAATTCGCGCAGGAGGAGCGCGCCCGCTACGACGACCTCATGAAGTCGGGCTCCGGCACGATCCAGCGCGCACAGCAGACCGATGCGGCGCTGCGCGCCAGCAATGCGCAATTGCAGCACGCGAAGTCGGGCCTGATCGCCGCACAGCGCAAGGTCGACGTGCTCACCACCCAGCGCGCCCAGGCCACGGCCCAGCTCGAGCGTGCCCGCGCGGTCGCGCAGCAGGCGGCGCTGAACCTGTCCTATACCGAGATCACCGCGCCGGTGGACGGCACGGTCGGCGCCCGCAGCCTGCGGGTCGGCCAGTATGTGCAGGCCGGCACGCAATTGATGGCGGTGGTGCCGCTCGATGCGGTCTATGTCGTTGCGAACTTCAAGGAGACGCAGCTGACACATGTGCGTCCCGGCCAGCCGGTTGAGCTGCACGTCGACAGTTTTCGCAATCGCACGCTGCGCGGTCATGTCGACAGCCTGTCACCGGCCAGCGGGCTCGAATTCGCACTGCTGCCGCCCGACAATGCCACCGGCAATTTCACCAAGATCGTGCAGCGCGTGCCGGTGAAGATCGTGCTCGACGACCACAGCCTCACCGGCCTGCTGCGCCCCGGCATGTCGGCGGTGCCGACCGTCGACACGAAGGCGACGGTGCTGGCCGAACGCGAGACGGCCAAGCGTCTGGCAGACAACATGTCCCGTCCGAACGGCGGCTGAAGGCAAGGAAGGCTCCGGTGGGATTGTCAAATCCTGCCGGATGATCCTTCCAGGACTTCCTCGATTATCGAAACCGTCCGCCCAGTACATCCTGTCTCCGTATCCGAGACGAGGCTTCCATGAGCACGCTTCAACCCACCCTCAACGCCGTATCCGCCGCCAACATTCCCGCGCCCGCCGCAGCACCGGCGGTGTCCGCCAAAACCTGGATCGCGGTGATCGGCGCGACGCTCGGCGCCTTCATGGCGGTGCTGAACATCCAGATCGTCAACGCCTCGCTCGCGGACATCCAGGGCGCGATCGGCGCCGGCATCGACGACGGCGGCTGGATCTCGACCTCCTATCTGATCGCCGAGATCGTGGTGATCCCGCTGTCGGGCTGGCTCGCGCAGGTGTTCTCGATCCGCATCTATCTGCTCACCAATGCGGTCCTGTTCCTGGTTCTGTCGGCCGCCTGCGCGCTGGCGCAGGATCTGCCGCAGATGATCGTGCTGCGCGCGGTGCAGGGTTTTACCGGCGGCGTGCTGATCCCGATGGCGTTCACACTGATCATCACGCTGCTGCCGCGCGCAAAACAGCCGGTCGGACTTGCGCTGTTCGCGCTGTCGGCGACGTTCGCGCCCGCGATCGGTCCGACCATCGGCGGCTATCTCACCGAGAATTTCGGCTGGCAGTACATCTTCTACGTCAACCTCGTGCCCGGCGCGATCATGGTCGGCATGCTCTGGTACGCGCTCGAGGCAAAGCCCATGAAGCTCGCGCTGCTCCGCGAGGGCGACTGGGCCGGCATCATCACCATGGCGATCGGGCTGTCGGCGCTGCAGACCGTGCTGGAGGAAGGCAACAAGGACGACTGGTTCGGTTCGCCCTTCATCGTCAAGCTGTCGATCATCGCCGCAATGGCGCTGACAGCCTTCCTGATCATCGAGCTCACCGTGAAGAAGCCGCTGCTCAATCTGCGCCTGCTGGTCCGCCGCAATTTCGGCTTCGGCATGCTGGCGAACTTCCTGCTCGGCATCGCGCTGTACGGTTCGGTGTTCATCATGCCGCAATATCTGTCGCGCATCCAGGGTTACAACGCCGAGCAGATCGGCACGGTGCTGGCCTGGACCGGGCTGCCGCAGCTCCTGCTGATCCCGCTGGTGCCGCGCCTGATGCAGAAATTCGACGCGCGGATCATCATCGGCATCGGCTTCGTGCTGTTTGCGGCGTCGAACTTCATGAACATCTACATGACCAACGACTACGCCGCTGACCAGCTGCTGTGGCCCAACGTCGTTCGCGCCGTCGGCCAGGCGCTGGTGATGGCACCATTGTCAGCGGTCGCAACGGCCGGCATCGAGGCGGAGAACGCCGGCTCGGCCTCCGGCCTGTTCAACATGATGCGCAATCTCGGCGGCGCCGTCGGCATTGCGCTGTTGCAAACCGTGCTGACCAAGCGCGAGCAGTATCACTCCAACGTGCTGATGCAGTCGGTCTCCGTGTTCGAGCAGGCCACGCGCACGCGGCTGGAACAGCTCACGCAATATTTCGTCAATCACGGCATCCTCGACCGTGCGGACGCCTCGCATCGCGCCTATGTTGCGATCGGCCATGTCGTGCAGAAGCAGGCCTATATCTTCGCCTTCAGCGACACCTTCTATCTGCTCGGCATGGCGCTGATCGTCGCTCTGATCGCCGTATTCTTTCTGAAGAAGCCCGGCCAGACCTCGGCTGGCGGAGCCCACTGATCCCAACCGGAGCAAAGGAGAACGACCATGAAGCCCCGCATGAACTACTACCAGGCCGCGCCCGATACGATCAAAGCACTGATGGCGCTCGAAGAGCAGATCCAGTCGACGGGCCTGGAAAAATCGCTGATCGAGCTGGTCAAGATCCGCGCGTCGCAGATCAACGGCTGCGCCTTCTGCATCAACATGCACACCGAGGACGCCCGCAAGCGCGGCGAGACCGAGCAGCGCATCTACCTGCTCAATGCCTGGCGCGAATCCCCGCTCTATTCCGACCGCGAGCGCGCCGCGCTGGCCTGGACGGAAGCGGTGACGCTGATCTCAGAGACGCATGCGCCTGACGACGTCTACGAACAGGTTCGCGCGCAGTTCTCCGACGCGGACACGGTGAACCTGACCATGCTGATCGGGGCCATCAATGCCTGGAACAGGATCGCGATCGCGTTCCGCGCCGTGCATCCGGTGAAGGTGAAGGCGTCGGTGGCGTGAGGGGACGGCGCGCGCCTCAGCACAAGTCCCGTAGGGTGGGCAAAGGCGCACTTGCGCCGTGCCCACCACCTTTCCATGAATTCAACGGAAGGTGGGCACGCTTCGCTTTGCCCACCCTACGATAGCGGAGCGTACCGCCTAAACCGCCGTCGCCTTGGCGAACTCCACATAGATCTCGCGCAGCCGGGTCGCCATCGGGCCGGGCTTGCCGTCGCCGATGGTCTTGCCGTCGATTGCGATCACCGGCTGCACGAAGGAGGATGCGCTGGTGATGAACGCTTCCTTGGCAGCGAGCGCCTCGGCGACTGTGAAGGAACGTTCCTCGACACGGAGCTGGCGCTCCTCGGCAAGCGCGATCACCGCCTTGCGGGTGCAGCCCGGCAGGATCGCGTTGGAGTTTTTGCGGGTGACGATGACGTCGTCCTTGGTGAGGATGAACGCCGACGACGAGCCGCCCTCGGTGACGTAGCCGTCCTGCAGCATCCAGGCTTCGCCCGCGCCGGCTTCGGCCGCGGCCTGCTTCGCCAGCACCTGCGCCAGCAGCGCGACGCTCTTGATGTCGCGGCGCTCCCAGCGGATGTCGGGCACCGTGATCACGTTGATGCCGGTCTTTGCCACGGGAGCGTTGATGATGTCCTTCTCCGAAGTGAACATCACCAGGCTCGACTTGACGTCCCCCTTGGGAAACGGGAAGTCGCGGCCCTTGTCGGCGCCGCGCGTGACCTGGAGATAGACGAGGCCGCTCACGACCTTGTTGCGCGCGATCAGCTCCTTCTGGATCTCCGTGATGCGCTCGATCGTCTCCGGCAGCCTCAAGCTGATCTCGCCGACCGACCGCTCCAGCCGCGCCAGGTGCGAAGCGTTGTCGACCAGCTTGCCGTCCAGCACCGCCGAGACCTCGTAGATGCCGTCGGCGAACAGGAAGCCGCGATCGAGGACCGAGATTTTGGCTTCCGAGAGCGGGACGAATGAGCCGTTGACATAGGCGAGCGGGTCCAAGGCAGGTCTCCTGGGAGGAAAAGGGGGGAATTGGCAATCGGTATAGGAGATTTGGCGGGCCCGATAAACCCTACTCTTCGTCATCCCGGGGCGCGCGTAGCGCGAGCCCGGGATCCATACTCCCGATGGTGGTTATGGATTCCGGGCTCGCGACTGCGTCGCGCCCCGGAATGACGGAGAAAGTTAATGCGACAATATCTTCGACAAGAACTTCTGCGCGCGGTCGCTGCGGGGCTTGCCGAAGAAGTCGTCCTTCGGGGCGTCCTCGACGATCTCGCCGCGGTCCATGAAGATGACGCGGTTGGCGACCTTGCGGGCGAAGCCCATCTCGTGGGTGACGACCATCATGGTCATGCCCTCGCGGGCGAGGTCGACCATGACGTCGAGCACCTCGCTGACCATCTCAGGATCGAGCGCCGAGGTCGGCTCGTCGAACAGCATGACGATCGGATCCATCGCGAGCGCGCGTGCAATGGCAACGCGCTGCTGCTGGCCGCCGGAGAGCTGCGCCGGAAACTTCTGCGCCTGCTCCTTCAGGCCGACGCGCTCCAAGAGCTGCATGCCCTTGGTAACCGACTTGTCGTGGCCCCGGCCCAGCACCTTCTCCTGCGCGAGGCAGAGATTGTCGATGATCTTGAGGTGCGGGAACAGCTCGAAGTGCTGGAACACCATGCCGACGCGCGAGCGCAGCTTCGGCAGATTGGTCTTGGGATCGTTGACCTTGGTGCCGTCGACCGAGATGTCGCCGCTCTGGAACGGCTCCAGCGCGTTGACGCATTTGATCAGCGTCGACTTGCCCGAGCCCGAGGGGCCGCAGACCACGACGACCTCGCCCTTGGTGACGCTGGTGGTACAGTCGGTCAGCACCTGGAAGGTGGGGCTGTACCATTTGTTGACGTGGCTGATTTCGATCATGACCGACACACTCTAGCGAATGATGGCGATGCGCGACTGCAGACGGCGAACGCCGAAGGACGCGATACAGGAAATGGTGAAGTAGACGACGGCGGCGAACAGGTACATTTCGACGAGACGCCCGTCGCGCTGCGCGACTTTGCTGGCTGCGCCCAGGAAGTCCGGGATCGACAGCACGTAGACCAGCGAGGTGTCCTGGAACAACACGATGGTCTGGGTCAGCAGCACGGGCAGCATGTTGCGGAACGCCTGCGGCAGCACGACGTAGCGCATGGTCTGGGCGTAGCTCAGTCCCAGCGCGCTGGCCGCGGCCGGCTGGCCGCGCGAGATCGACTGGATGCCGGCGCGCATGATCTCGGAGAAATACGCCGCCTCGAACATGATGAAGGTGATGAGCGAGGACGCGAACGCGCCGACGCTGATCGGGCGCGAGGCGCCGGTCACCCACTGCCCGATATAGGGCACCAGGAAGTAGAACCAGAAGATCACCAGCACCAGCGGCAGCGAGCGCATGAAGTCGACATAGAGGCCGGCGATGCGCCCGAGGGTCTTGTAGCCGGACAGCCGCATTAGCGCGATCGCCGTGCCGAAGATCAGGCCGCCGAGCGCGGCGAGCCCGGTCAGCGTCAGCGTGAAGGTCATGCCCTCGTAGAACAGGTAGGGCAGCGACCGGCGGATGACGTCGAAATCGAAACTCCCGAGCATGGCGCTATTTCCCCGTGATGTAGCCGGGGATCGCGACGTAGCGCTCGAGGAAGCGCATCGCGGTCACGACGACGGCGTTGACGAGGAGATAGAGGATGGTCGCGGCCGTGAAGGCCTCGAACACCTGGAACGAGAATTCCTGCATCGAGCGCGCCTGTCCGGTCAGCTCGATCAGGCCGATGGTGATGGCGACCGCCGTGTTCTTGATGGTGTTGAGGAACTCGGAGGTCAGCGGCGGCAGGATAATGCGGAACGCCATCGGCAGCAGCACGTAGCGGTAGCCCTGCACGGTGGTGAGCCCGAGCGCGGTCGCGGCCATCTTCTGCCCGCGCGGCAGCGAACCGATACCCGCCTGCAGCTGCACGGCAACGCGCGCCGACATGAAGAAGCCGACGCCGATCGCCGCCGTCCAGAACGGCGCGTTCGGCAATTGCTTCAGCCACAGGCCGGCGGCCCTCGGCAGCAATTCCGGCAGCACGAAGAACCACAGGAAGAGCTGCACCAGCAGCGGCATGTTGCGGAAGAACTCGACCCAGCAGAAGCCGAACCAGTAGGCGCCCCGCGACGGCAGCGTGCGCATGACGCCGACGATCGAGCCGAAGACCAGCGCGATGATCCAGGCGAGCAGCGCCGTCTTGATGGTCAGCACCAGTCCCGACAGCAGCATGTCGAGATAGGTGCCGGTCCCCATCGGGTTCGGCTCGAAGAAAATTCCCCAGTTCCAGTGGTAGTTCACGTGTCCCCCGCGCGAACGCGCCCATCATGGTTGTCCGGGCGCCTATGCAAATCTCCGGCCACCCCCTCCAGAGTGGCTGGAATTTCTTCCCTCTCCCCGCTTGCGGGGAGAGGGCTAGGGTGGGCCTCTCCCCGCAAGCGGGGAGAGGTGAACAGCATCTTACTTATAATCGTCCGGGTTCGGCGAGTCCGTCGGCTTGGCGAACTCGTTCTTCAGCTCGGCCGAGATTGGCGTGTTCAGGTTCAGCCCCTTCGGCGGGATCTTGGTCGTGAACCACTTGGCGTAGATCTTCTCGCCTTCGCCGGAGGTATAGACCGCAGCGGTTGCCGCATCGACCACCTTCTTGAACGGCGCGTCGTCCTTGCGCAGCATGATGCCGTAGGGCTCGGGCTTGGAGAACGCGTCCTTGGAGATCGCATAGTCATCCGGCGACTTCGAGCCGGCGACGAGGCTGGCGAGCAGGATGTCGTCCATGACGAAGGCGACCGCGCGGTCGGTCTCGACCATCAGGAAGGCTTCGGCGTGATCCTTGGCCGGGATGATGTTGGCGCCGAGGCCCTTGGCGACGTTGGCTTCGGTGAGCTGCTTGATGTTGGTGGTGCCGGCGGTCGAGACCACCGTCTTGCCCTTGAGGTCGTCGATCGACTTGATGCCGCTCGACTTCTTGAAGACGTACCGGCTGGCGGTCAGGAAGTGGGTGTTGGTGAAGGCGACCTGCTTCTGGCGCTCGGCATTGTTGGTGGTCGAGCCGCATTCGAGGTCGATGGTGCCGTTGGCCATCAGCGGGATGCGCGTCGCGGAGGTCACCGGGTTGAGCTTGACCTCAAGCTTGTCGAGCTTGAGCTCCTTCTTCACGGCGTCGACGATCTTGTAGCAGATGTCCATCGCGAACCCGACCGGCTTCTGGTTGTCGTCCAGATAGGAGAACGGGATCGAGGAGTCGCGGAAGCCCAGCGTGATGGCGCCGGTGTCCTTGATGTTCTTCAGCGTGCCGGTCAGCTCCTGGGCCCCGGCCTGGCTGACGGCGAAGGTCGCGGCGAGCGCGAGCCCGATGCTACGGAAATGTTTCACTTTTTTCTTCCCCTTTCAGGATGATGCGGCCGGATGCAAGCACAAATCAGGCCGGATTAGAATGTGACTTTCGGCTGGATTGCGGGCCAGGTTAATGGCTCAGCCGAGTGGCTTGGGCAATTCCCCGAGATCCCAGAACAGCCCGGCCATGACCGTCAAGGCCTCTTCGGTCAAAGGCAGCAGGATGTGCTCATTGGGCGCATGCTGGGAGCAGCCGGGATAGGAGTGCGGGACCCAGATCGTCGGCAGGCCCAGGATCTCGGAAAACACGTCGTTGGGCAGCGAGCCGCCGAAATTCGGCAAAACCGCCGGCGCCTTGCCGGTGGTCGCCAGCACCGAATCCGCGGCCCATTTGATCCAGGGACTGTCGAAATTGGTGCGCGATGCAGCAAAACTCTGCGCCGCCCGCACCTCGACCATCGGAAAGCCCTTTGCGATCAGGTGCGCACGGATGGCGTCGATCAGGCCGTCGATCTTCGTGCCGACCACGAAACGCAGTTGCAGCACAGCATTGGCATGGCCGGGAATGGCGTTGGCCGGCTTCTCGATATTGCCCGAGGACATCGCCAGCACTTCGAGCGTGTTCCAGGCATAGAGCCGCTCGGCCGCCGACAATCCCTCCTCGCCCCAGTTCTCCGCAAGCGCCGGCTCGTCCGCGGTCGGCACCACCTCGACGTCGGCAAGATAGCTGCGGATCTGATTGGTGAGCCGCGGCGGCTTCAGGGCCTCGAGTTGCAGGCGGCCGTGACCGTCGACCAGCGTCGAGATCGCGTTGACCAGGATGGTTGCTGGGTTGGCGAGCACGCCGCCCCAATTACCGGAGTGGTGCCCGCCATCGCGCAGGTTCACGTCGAGGTGGATGCGGATGCCGCCGCGGCAACCCAGGAACAATGTCGGACGGTCGGCGGACAAGCGCGGCCCGTCGGAGGCCATGAACAAATCGGCCTTCAGCGCGTCGCGATTGAGATCGCAGACCTTGCCGAGATCGGGCGAGCCGATCTCCTCGCCCATCTCGACAATGAACTTGGCATTGAAGCCGAGCTTGCCGCCGCGGGCGTCGCGCACCGCACGGAGCGCTGCCATGTTGATGCTGTGCTGGCCCTTGTTGTCGGCGGTGCCGCGGCCATAGAGCCGCGTCCCCGAAACCGTCGTGCGCCAGGGATCGCGCCCCTCGCGCCACTCGCCTTCCATGCCGTCGACGACGTCACCATGGCCGTAGACCAGCACGGTCGGCGCAGACGCGCTCTCGTGATGCTCGGCGAACAGGAACGGTGCCTTGCCGCTGGGGGATTCGACGATGCGGCTGGTGAAGTCGAGCGCGGCGAACGCCGGTTGCATCTCCTGTTCCAGATAGGCGCGCAGCTCAGTGCCACGCGACGGATTCTGGCTCTCGGTCTTGTAGGCGACGCGGCGGTCGAGTTCAGCGAGGAACGCGCCGGATCTGAAATCGTCGCGGGCGCGGGCGATGGCGTCGGCTCTGGTCATTGCTTTCATTTTCAAGGTTTCGATGCGGGCGAACGTAGCGGGCTACATAGGCCGTCGAAAGTGGCGGGGACTTGGACAGTTCTTTTAGTTCTCTTGTAGTTCTCTTGGGATTTCGTTCTTGCTCTCTTGAGATTGGCTTGCCAAGCGCGACAGCGCTGCTGATTTTGACCTTGCCAACACCCCAACATATGCAAGAACTTCGCCAGATTGGGGCGCACATCTATCATTCGAAGAGCGCTCAGTACAGGGCGCCGGGGTACCAGCATGGCCAAAGAGATCAGGCTCAACGCTTTTGCGATGAATTGCGTCGCACACCAGTCACCGGGCCTTTGGACCCATCCGCGCGACCGCACCGCCGAGTATAACCGCCTGCCCTACTGGATTGATCTCGCCAGGACGCTGGAGCGCGGCCGTTTCGACGGGTTGTTCCTGGCCGACGTGCTCGGCGTCTACGACGTCTATGGCAATAGTCCTGACGCAGCCTTGCGCAATGCAGCGCAGACGCCGTCGAACGAGCCGCTGCTGCTGCTGTCGGCGATGGCCGCGGTGACGAAAGATCTGGGCTTCGGCGTCACCAGCAATCTGTCGTTCGAGCCGCCCTACCCGTTCGCGCGGCGGATGTCGACGCTGGATCATCTCACCGAGGGGCGGATCGGCTGGAACGTCGTCACCGGCTATCTCGACAGCGCCGCGCGCGGTGCCGGCAAGGACAAGCAGACCGGACACGACGACCGCTACGACATCGCCGATGAATATATGGAGGTCGTCTACAAGCTCTGGGAAGGCAGCTGGGAAGACGACGCCGTGCTGCGCGACCGGGCGCGCGGCATCTTCACCGATCCCGCAAAAGTTCACCGCGTCAATCATGAGGGCGCGAACTACCGCATCAACAGCACCATTCACCTCAGCGAGCCGTCGCCGCAGCGCACGCCCGTGCTGTACCAGGCCGGCACCTCGCCGCGCGGCCGCCAGTTCGCAGCCCGCCACGCCGAATGCGTGTTCATGTCGGGGCCGTCAGCCAAGGTGATCGCGCCGCGCGTCTCCGCGATCCGCCAGGAGGCCGCCGCGCTCGGCCGCAACCCGGCCGAGATCCTGATGTTCTCGATGATGACGATCATCCTTGGACGGACAGAAGCCGAGGCGAAAGAGAAATACGCCGACTATCGCCGCCATATCAGCCCCGAAGGCGCGCTGGCGCTGATGTCAGGTTGGACCGGCGTCGACTTCTCCGGCTATGACCTCGACCAGCAGGTGCGTCACGTCCAGAACGACGCCGGCCGCAGCGCGATGGACAACGTCACCCGCGCCGATCCCGATCGGGTCTGGACCGTGCGCGACGTCATCGAGCATGTCGGCATCGGCGGCGCGGGGCCGGTCGTTGTGGGAACGCCCGAGGTGGTGGCGGATAAGATCGAGCAATGGTGCGAGGTGACCGACGTCGACGGCCTCAACGTCGCGTTCGCGATCTCGCCCGGCGATTTCGAGGACATCGCCGACATGCTGGTGCCGGAGCTGACCCGGCGCGGGCGGTACAAGAGCGAGTATGCCAAGGGCACGCTGCGGGAGAAGCTGTTCGGCGGCGGCCGGGCGCGGTTAGGTGCGCCGCATCCGGCGGCGGGGTATCGGGTGGGGAAGAAGGGGTAGCTGCCCCGGTGTCGTCCTGGCGAAAGCCAGGACCCATTACCCCAGGGAGAAGTTTGGCGAAGACTGGCGGTTTGGGATTGGCATCGCCCGCACTCGATAGATCACGCGGTATGGGTCCCGGCTTTCGCCAGGACGACGATGTGGAGGCAGCCTGCCCTACACCTTCCCGTCCACCATCACCTCGATCAGCTTGGTCCCCGGCCGATTGAACGCCGATGCCAGCGTCGCCTTCAGTTCGCTGACATCGCTGACCTTGATCGCCTCGCAGCCGAGCGCCTTGGCGACGCCGGCAAAATCCACGGGCGGATCGACAAAATCCATGCCGACGTAATTGTCATCGCCGTGGAAGGCGAGCAGGCGCTGCTTGATGATGCGGTAGCCGCCATTGTTGGCGATGACGACGTTGAGCGGCAGCTTGTGATGCGCCGCGGTCCATAGCGACTGGATCGAATACATCGCGCTGCCGTCGCCGGAGAAGCACACCACGGGGCGATCCGGATTGGCGATGCTGACGCCGACGGAGGCCGGCAGGCCCCAGCCGATGCCGCCCGAGGCAAGGCCGTGGTAGCCGTAGCGGTCGCGATGCGGGCGCAGGTTGGTGATCTGGCGGCTGGAGGTGAGACCTTCGTCGACGAGGATAGCGTTATCGGGCATCGCCTCGACCATTTGCAGCACCAGGAAGTCGGGATCGATGGGGTTGCGGCCCGCACTCTTGCCGATCTGCTCGACCAGCGCGGCGCGCCGCGCGCTCCAGTTCTTCGGCGCGAGCTCGGCGAGGCGCTGTTTCGCGCGGCTCGCCAGTGTCGCGCCGCCCATCTCCTTCAGCACCGGGATCAGCGCGCGCAGCGTTTCCTTCAGATCCGCCATCAGCGCGATCTCCGCACCGTAGTTCTTGGCGATCTCCCAATCGACGAGACCTATCTGCACGATACCGAGTCCGTCAGGCAGCGCGTCGACTTCGCTATAGACCGACATCCGCAAGGGATCGCCACCCAGTGCGATCAGCAGATCGTAAGGCGCCAGCGTATCGCGCGCCGCCTTCTGCACGCGCGCGAGCGTGCCGACGAAGCTCGGGCTTTCGGAGAGGAAGTGCGCACCATAGGGCGTCGAGGACTGATAGGCGGCGGCGCCGAGCAGCTCGGCCAGTTCAGCAGCCTCGTTCAGCGCATCGCTCTTGACGACCTCATCCATGGTGACGATCGCGGGGCGCTCGGCCTTGAGCAGCCGTGCGGCAAACGCCCGCAACGCTTCATCCGACGGCCTAGTGCGTGCATCGATGCGGGTGGAGCGGCCGAGATCGATTCCGGCCTCGCTGTTGAGGATGTCGCCGGGCAGCGAGATGAATACCGGTCCGGTCGGCGGCGTCATCGCGACCTTGGCGGCGCGGCGCACGATGCGCGGCAGATCCTCCAGCCGCGTCACCTCGACCGCCCATTTCACCAGCGGCTCGGCCATGCGCACCAAGGGGCCATAGAGCACCGGCTCCATCAGTCCATGGCCCTGCTCCTGCTGGCCCGCGGTCAGGATCATGGGCGTGCCCGTGAACTGCGCGTTGTAGAGCGAGCCCATGGCATTACCTAGGCCGGGCGCGACGTGAACGTTGCAGGCGACGAGCTTTCCCGAGGCGCGGCTGTAGCCATCGGCGATCGCGACCACCAGGCTCTCCTGCATCGCCATCACATAGGTGAGATCGGGATGATCCTTCAGCGCATGCATGATCGGCAACTCGGTGGTGCCGGGATTGCCGAACAGATGCGTGATGCCCTCGTCCTTGAGCAGCGCGAGAAAGGCGGAGCGGCCGGTGATCTTGTTCTTCATGTTTCCTCCAGGAGCGGACGTTGCCGCAAGGACCGGAGCATGATGGCCGAAGTCGCGGGAGCCGCGCAAGGAAGCGCGGTCATGGCTGCGTTGCGCGGGAGCGGAGCTACATCTCCTCGCGTCCCAGCTCGAACGGGTCCTCGCCGCTTCCGCGCTTCTTCTTTTTCGAGCGCTGCCAGACCACGCCGGGAAAGCCCTTCAGCGGCACGAGGGGCTCACCCGTATAGGCCCATTCCTGCAGCTCCTCGATCGCGATGTGATAGAGCGGCTGGCGGCCGGTTCGTTCCCTGAACAGCGCGCGCGGGATGTTGACCATGTGCGGCCCGCGCGGGCGTTCGTACATGATCGGCGTGCCGCAATGCGAGCAGAAGCTGCGTGCGGTCTTCGTCGTCTTGTCCTCGTAGCGGGTCAGCGCAGTCTTGCCGGAGGTGATGCGAAAGCGCTTCTTCCAGCTGCCGATATAGGTCGCGTAAGCCGCGCCGTGGGCGCGACGGCTGGCGGCGGAGTGATCATGCCACGCCCAGCGCGCCGGCACGTCGATCTCGAAGGTGACCTTGCCGCAGAGGCACTGGCCGGTGGCTGTTCCTGCGGCGGCTGCGGCTTTGGCCATGATGCTTCCCCTTCGTCATTGCGAGCGCAGCGAAGCAATCCAGAGTACCTCAGCGGAGAGAGGCTGGATTGCTTCGCTGCGCTCGCAATGACGGAATTTGTGGTGGCGGTCGAAGCCACACAAGAGCCCCGTAGCCCGGATGAGCGAAGCGACATCCGGGAAGATCGGAGTTCAGGCGACGGGTCCCGGATAGCGCTCCGCTCATCCGGGCTACGGCAGCGTCACGCCGGCGTCAGCTCGTCATAGACTGGATAGTCTGTATACCCCTTCTCCTCACCGCCATAGAACGTCGCGCGGTTGTACGGCGTGATCGGATAGTCATGCTCCAGGCGCCGCGGCAGGTCCGGGTTGGAGATGAAGATGCGGCCGAAGGCGATGATGTCGGCATGGCCATCGGCGATCGCCGAGTTCGCAGTCTCGCCGGTAAAGCCACCGGCGGTCATCAGCACGCCGCTGTAAAGCGGGCGGAACAGCACCATGGCGGAGGGCACGTTCTCCCAGTGGACGTCGGCGCGGCCGGCGCCGCTGGAGCGCGGCTCGATGAAATGCAGATAGGCCAGACCCAGCTTGTCGAGCGCCTTCACCACATGCGTATAGAGCGGCATCGGATCGGGCTCGCCGGAATCATTGGCGATGCCGTGCGGCGACAGCCGCACGGCGACGCGGTTCGCACCCCAGACGTCGATCGCGGCCTGCGTGACCTCGAGCAGCAGCCGCGCGCGGTTCTCGATGGAGCCGCCATATTGATCGGTGCGCTGGTTGCTGCGCGACTGCAGGAACTGCTCGAGCAGATAGCCGTTGGCACCGTGGATCTCGACGCCGTCGAAGCCGGCGGCCAGCGCGTTCTTCGCGCCCTGCCGGAACGCCTCGACGATGCCCTTCACCTCCTCCGTCTCCAGCGCGCGCGGCGTCTCATAGTCAGAAATCTTGCCGTCGGCAGTCATCGCCTTCATGCCTTCGGCCTTGATCGCGATCGCCGAGGCCGAGACCGGCAACTCGCCGCCGTGGAAGGAGGAATGCGAGACGCGGCCGACATGCCAGAGCTGAAGGAAGATGATGCCGCCCTTGGCGTGCACGGCATCAACCACCTTGCGCCAGCCGGCAATCTGCCCCTCCGAATAGATGCCCGGCGTCGCCGGGTTGCCGCGGCCATGCGAGAGCACCGGCGAGGCTTCGGCGATGATCAGGCCGCCCTTCGTGGCGCGCTGGCCGTAATATTCGGCATTGAGCGGGCGCGGCGAAAAGCTCTCCCGCTCGGCCCGCATGCGCGTCAACGGCGCCATCGCGACGCGATGCGCGAGCTTGTACGGACCGACCTGCAACGGTCTAAACAACGCCTCGAATTTCATGCGGACCCCGATGTCTATGAAAGGATGCGGATCATATAGCGAGGGGCGGCTCCTCGAAAAGGCGCCGCCCCTGCAAAAGTAGATATTCCCTCCCGCGGAACGCGGGAGAGAACGGACCTTACGCCGTCTTGATCCAGACGGCCTTCACGTTGAGATATTCCTCGACATGCTGCTTGCCGGACTCGCGGCCATAGCCGCTCATCTTGTAGCCGCCGAACGGCACGGCCGGATCCATCGCCTGATAGCAGTTCACCCACACCGAGCCGGCGCGCAAGGATTTCGCAACCGCATGCGCCTTGCTGACGTCGCGCGTCCACAGGCCGGAGCCGAGGCCGAACGTGGTGTTGTTGGCACGCTTCACCAGCTCATCCATGTCCTTGAACGCGATGGCGGAGATGACGGGACCGAAGATCTCTTCCTGCGCGATCCGCATGTTGTCCTGGACGCCCGCGAACACCGTCGGCGAGACGAAGAAGCCCTTCGACAGCGCGCCTTCAGTGACGCGGCGGCCGCCGGCAAGCGCGCGTGCGCCTTCCTTCTGGCCGATGTCGAGATAGCCGGTGACGCGCTCGAGCTGCTGCTCGGAGACAAGAGGCCCGATCTGGACGTTGGGATCGAGGCCGTTGCCGACCTGCAGCTTCTTGCCGAACTCGGCGACGCGGCCGACGAACTCCTCGTAGATCGCCTGCTCGACGAACAGGCGCGTGCCGGCACTGCAGATCTGCCCCGAATTGGCGAACACCGCCATCGCCGCGCCGGGTACGGCCGCGTCGAGATCGGCATCCGCGAACACGATGTCCGGCGACTTGCCGCCGAGCTCGAGCGAGACGCGCTTGAGGTTGCCGGCCGACGCACGGATGATCGACTGGCCCGTGACGTGCGAGCCGGTGAAGGCGACCTTGTCGACGTCGTGGTGCGAGGCAAGCGCGGCGCCGGCAGTCTCGCCATAGCCGGGCACGACGTTGACGACGCCGGGCGGAATGCCGGCCTCCATCGCCAGCTCGGCGATACGCAGCGAAGTGAGCGGCGCCTCTTCCGCGGGCTTGAGCACCACGGTGCAGCCGGTCGCGATCGCAGGCCCGATCTTCCAGATCGTCGCGCTGAGCGGACCGTTCCAGGGAATGATGGCGCCGACGACGCCGATCGGCTCCTTCAGCGTGTAGGAGAAGATTTCGCCGGGCAGCGAGTTCTCGATGGTCTCGCCGTGGATCGCCGTGGTCTGGCCGGCATAGTAGCGCAGCATGCCGAGGGCGCGCAGACGATAGGCGCGGGTGCGGCTGAGCGGCGCGCCCATGTCGAGCGTGTCGAGCTGCGACAATTCGTCAAAATTCTTCTCAACGAGGTCGGCGAGCCTGAGCAGCAGGTTCTGCCGCTCGAACGGCTTGACCTTGCTCCAGGGACCCTCGAAGGCGCGACGGGCGGCGGCGACCGCGCGGTCGATGTCCTCCTTGTCGCCCTCGGCGACGGTCGCGAGCAGCTCGCCGGTCGCGGGATTGCGGGTCTCGAAGCGCTTGCCGGAGGCCGCGTCGACCCACTTGCCGTCGATGAGCATCTGTTTGTAGGAACCGTTGGCGAACGGGTGGCGCGTGATCGGAATAGCCTGCGACACAGCCATGGCTGCACTCCCTGTCAAAATCATTGATTGGGTTCGATCTCGGTTGGACCGTTAGATCGGGAAGAATACAGCGGTGCCGGATGGGCGTAAAGGCAGCGTGGAACGAAGACCTCCCATGCCGACTTGTGCAGGGTCGCGCGAGCGCCATGTTATAGCTCGACCGAGCCCTTCCTGAGGAGACGATCCATGTCACATCCTGCCATCCTCAAGGACAATGTTGCCGTGATCACCGGCGGCGCGTCCGGCATCGGATTTGCCGCCGCCATGGCCTTCGCGCGTGCCGGCATGAAGGTGTGCATCGCTGACGTCGACGAGGCGCGGTTGACGGAAGCCGCAACGAAACTGTCATCTGTCGCTTCTGCCACACATGTGATGACGTTCGCCGTCGATGTCAGCCGTGCCGAAAGCGTGATGGAACTGGAACGCGCCGTGGGCGCGCATTACGGCGGCACCGACGTCCTCATGAACAATGCCGGGATCCAGCCCGGCAGCACGCTGTTCGGCGAGCCGGACAATTGGCAGCGCATCATCGGCGTCAACATGTGGGGCATCATCAACGGCTCCCGCATCTTCGCGCCCAACATGATCGCACGCGGCAAATGCGGCCTCATCATCAACACCGGCTCCAAGCAGGGCATCACCACGCCGCCGGGCGACCCCGCCTACAATGTCTCCAAGGCCGGAGTGAAAGCGTTCACCGAGGCGCTCCAGCACGATCTGCGCAATACAGAAGATTGTCACATCACGGCGCATTTGCTCATCCCGGGCTTTGTCTTCACCGGCCTCACCGCAAAGGGCCGCACCGAAAAACCGGCCGGCGCCTGGACGGCGGAGCAGACCGTGGATTTCATGCTGGCCCGTCTGGAGGCCGGCGACTTCTACATTCTCTGTCCGGACAACGACGTGCCGCGCGCGCTCGACGAGAAGCGCATGCTGTGGGCGGCCGGTGACATCGTCGAGAACCGCCCGCCGCTGTCGCGCTGGCATCCGGATTATGCGGACGCGTTCGCGCGGTTTGTGAAGGGGGAGTAGGCTTGCACCGCTCTCTCACTCCCTCGCCCCGTTCTTACGGGGAGAGGGTGGGGTGAGGGGCGCCTCCGCAAACTCCGGTCTGAATTGTAAACGGGCCCGCGAACGGCATGAGCCGGATAGACTTAAGTCGCGGTTGCGTAGTGCCCTGCCCCTCACCCGGATCGCTGCGCGATCCGACCTCTCCCCGCAGAAGGGCGGGGAGAGGTGAAGAAAGCTACAGCGTCTCTTGCTGGTGTCCGCAGTTCTTGCAGGCGAACTTGACGCGGGTCTGGCCTTTTTCCGCCTGCACCCGGTTCGGCGCGCCGCACTTGCCGCAGACCGCCTCGATGCGGGTCGTGCCCTGCTTGACGACGATGGTCTTCTTTTCCATCGATTCGCGAATCAGGCGCTCGGCCTCCTCACGCAGGGATTGTTTCGACAAAGCTCATCTCCGCCTCTGGAAAGCGCGAGAGCCATATCGCACCTGCGTTGGAATCTCAATGCGTGATCCGTCATTCCGGGATGGTCCGAAGGACCAGACCCGGAATCTCGAGATTCCGGGCTCGATGCTTCGCATCGCCCCGGAATGACGGGGGTGTGTTAGATCTCGACAATAACGTAACTGTCTTCGACATGTACCGGAAACGTCTCGGCAACATATGGGCCCTTCTGCAATTCCTCGCCGCGCTCGACCGCGACCGGATATGACCGGATCTTGACGCGCTTGGGATCGAACCAGGACTGGCCGTTGCGCATGTCGAACTCCCAGCCGTGCCAGGGACAGCGCAGCATCTCGCCGACGCGCGAGCGCTCGTACACGCCGGGCTCGGGCGAGGTCAGCCGCGCCACGCAGGCCGCCTTCTCCAGCGGCGCGCCCTCGTGCGGGCAGCGGTTCAGCAGCGCGAAGAACTCGCCATTGACGTGAAACACCACGATGTCGCGGCCGGCGATATCGACGACCTTGTTGCCGCCGGGCGGGATCTCCGAGGTGGTGGCGACGATGTGACGAGCCATGCTGGTCTCAGAACTTGTAGACCGCGCGGGCATTGGTGCTGAATATCTTCTTCCGCTCCGCCTCCGTCAGCGGCGTCTTGAAGGCAAAGCGCGGATCGTCGAAGTCCCAGTGCGGATAGTCCGACGAGAACAGCAAACGGTCGACGCCGACCCATTCGATCAGCGCGCGCAGGTGCCGCGCTTCGTCCGGCTCGTCGATCGGCTGGGTCGTGAACCAGAAGTGCTCGCGGACATATTCCGACGGCTTGCGCTTGAGGTGCGGCACCTCGCTACGGAAGCGCTCAAAATGCTGGTCCATCCGCCACACCGCCGAGGGGATCCAGCCGAAGCCGCCCTCGATGAAGACGATCTTCAGTTTTGGGAACCGCTCCGGCACGCCCTCGATGACAAGGCTCGCAAGCTGCGCCGCAATGGTGTGCGCATTCGATTGGTGCTCCTCGACATAATAGGACGGCCAGCCGCCGCCGGTCGGCGCGTGACCGCCGTAGCCGCCGACATGGATACCGAGCGGCAGGTCCAGTGCCTCGGCGCGTTCGTAGATCGGCCAGTAGCGGCGCCGGCCGAGCGGCTCGTTGGCGCGCGGCGAGACATTGATCTGGATGTACTCGCCTGTTTTGGCGCAGCGCTCGATCTCGGCGATCGCGAGATCCGTGCCGTCCTGCCCGACCAGGATCGAGGCCTTCAGGCGCGGATCGCGATGCGACCAGAATGCCAACTGCCAATCGTTGATGGCGCGCTGGATCGCCGCGCCGAATTCCAGGTTCTGCTGCGAGAAGATGAAGAAATCGAGCACCTGCAAAATGCCGAACTCGACGTCGAGCGGATCGAGATGCTGCTTCTGCATGAAGGCGAGATCGGAACCCGGCGGCCCGCCGGTCGGCGGCCAGGCATCGCGCCGCGCAATCAGCGGCGAGGAGCGCGGATAGGGCGTGGTGAAGAGATACGGCGTGCGCAAATGGCTGCCATATTCCCTCAAATGCTGCTGCCAGCGTTTCGGCAGGAACTCGTCGAGATCGTCGAGCGAATGCAGGCTGGGATGCACGTCGCAATCGACGATGCGCAGCCGCGATGCGGCGGGCTTTTCATCTTCGCGTAGCGGACGGTCGATGACCTCACTCATGCGAAACCTCCGGAATTAGTTGGCGAACGACAGCCGCGGAAACGTCTCCAGCGGATTGTCGACGCACATCTTCGCGATCAAGCTCTTCGACAGGTTCGGCGGGATCGGATCGTCGCCGTCGAACTGCCAGTGCGGATAGTCGGACGCGAACAGGAACATCTTTTCCGAGCCGATCTGGTCGATGATCTCCTCGACGCTCCTGGCATCGCCGGGTGCATCGAACGGCTGCATGGTGACGCGGAAATTCTCGCGAATGATCGACGCCGGCTCGCGCTCGACCCAGGGAACCTCGACGCGGACGCCGCGCCAGGTCTTGTTGGCGCGCCACATGAAGGCGGGCAGCCAGCTGACGCCAGACTCCATCAGCACGACCTTCAAGTTCGGAAATTTGCCGAACACGCCCTCATAGATCAGGCTGAGGATCTGCGCCTGAAAGGCCTGCGCCTCGACGAAGTAATATTCGTACCGATGCGACGGCCAGCCGGCCGAGCTCGGCGCCTGCCGATATTGCGTGCCGGCGTGAATCGCGAGCGGCAGCCTGTACTTCTCCGCGAGCTGGTAGACCGGCCAGAAATGCCGGCGTCCCAGCAGCGTCTCGCCCTGGGCCAGGACCAGGATGGAGACGAAGCGGTGGTCGCCGGCGCGGCGCTCGATCTCCTCGATCGCCAGATCCGGCGCCTGCATCGGCACCACGATAGAGGCGCGCAGGCGAGGATCGCGCGACAGCCACTCGGCGGCGATCCAGTCGTTGATGGCCTTGCAGAAATCGGCCGCCATGTAGGCGTCGAACACGGCCTGCGCGCCGTAGAGCACGTTCAGGATGGCGTGGCTGGCGCCCAGTTGGTCGAACGCGCCCTTCTGCACCATGGCGAGATCGGAGCCGGGCTTGGAGCCATTGGCCGGCCGCCAGTCGGCGCGGCCGGTGAGCGGCATACTCGGCGGATAAGAGGTGAGATCGAGGCCGTCGATGGCGCGGCTCACCACCTGCTCTTTCCAATGATCGCTGAGGTAGGGAAGCAGCGTCGTGCGCGTGCCGCCAACCGCCGGATGGATGTCGCAGTCGATCCGCGTCGCCGCCATGCAGGTTTCCTCGGAGTTTCCTCGCACAGTCTCTTTATTGGCGGCGTTCTTCGCGCCGCCCGGACAGAGTGCGTCGGCCGGCGCCGCTGCGCAAGGCCGCACGCCCGCGCGATCCGTCATGGCTCGGTTGCATTTCGCAGGCGCGATATGCGGATCAGGCACGCGGTGGATGCTCGGGCACCCACCGCGTCAGATTGCAAGCCGCGGCGCACTTCCAGGCGCCCTCTCCTCAAGCCGCCTTGGAAACCTCCATCAGCAGACGCTCGGCCTTGGCATCTTCGATGCGGTTCACCAGCCGGCTGCTCTCGTGATTGTCGCGCACGGTCTTGGTCAGCGTGATGCAGGTCTGGATCAGCATCACGATGCCCATGGTGAGATAGCCCTTCATCCAGAGGTCGATCGGCAGGAAGAAGATGCCGATGGCGACGAGGAAGGCGGAGGCTGCGAAGGACACGTAGGTGAAGGTGACCCAGGCGCTGCTATGGGGCTGGCCGTTCTGGTTCATGATGATCTCCTGTTGGTTTAAATGATTGTGAAATCTGAGTTCAGGCCGTCTGCGCGCGCTTGGACTTCAACCGCGCCAGTACGTCGTCGGCGGTCGTCTTAAGCCGGGGGCCAAATCCCTGCTCGGCCAGTCTCTCGGCAGTAGCGAGGGGACCCGTGGCCGCATCGAGCTCGACCAGCGCGTCGTCGGCGGCCTGGGCTTCCATCTGCCGCTCGCGCAGGCGCCTCAAGGTGCTCTCGGCTTCCGGCAAGGTGGATTCGTAGGGACGCGCCGCCTCGATGCCGCTGCGGCGGAGCGAGCGCACCGCTTCCGAGGCACGGGCAAGGCGCCGGCCGCGATCGAGCTCGGTGATGCGGGCCTGCGCGTTGGTCACGTGCCGCTTCAGCCGGGCGATCTCGGTCGCGAACAGCGCGCGTGCTGTCATCGCCGCATCACGATCGGCTTCGAGGCCTGCGATGGCCTCTGCCGCTTCCTTGGCGAGATCCTCGCGGCCGCCATCGAGCGCGGCAACCGCGCGGGCCTCGAGATCGGTGATGCGGGCGAGGGTCGCCTCGAGCTTGCGGCCCTCCTGCTGGTCCTGCGCAATCGCCAGCGCCAGCGTGCGCTTGCTGCGCTCGAGGGCGGCGGCGGCATCACGCATCTGCTGGTCGAGGATTAGAAGGGCCGTTCGGTCCTCCAGCTCCTCGCCTGCGGCGGCCACGGTGCCGCGGAAAAGTGTCACGACGGTCTTGAACATTGTCAGCTCCCTGTTTATGAGCGTTGCTCACAGATGCTTTGTAGCAGGAACCTTGAACATCGTTCAATAAAAATTTGAGCGACGCTCAAGAATTTGATTGAGAATGACTAAGGCACTGGAACGGCGAGAGAAATTGCGTGTCGACCTGATCCAGGCGGCCGAGGGGATGATCGCTGAGCGGGGATTGGCGGGTTTGAAAACCCGCGATCTGGCCCGCGAGATCGGCTGCGCCAATGGCGCGGTCTACAATCTCGTTGCTGATGTCGACGAACTCGTCCTGCTCGTCGGCTCGCGCACCCTGCATCGCCTCGACAAAGCACTCAGCGCTGCGGAAAGCGCGGACGCCCCGTCGCCACAGGAGACGCTGGTCCGCATCGCCATTGCCTATTGCGATTTCGCCGCCGAAAACCTCGAGCTCTGGCGCGCGCTGTTCGAGCACCGCATGGCGGCTGACAAGATCCTTCCCGACTGGTCCGTCAACGACCAGCTGCAGCTGTTCCGCCACATCTACCAGCCGCTGGCGCAGCTTTTGCCCAAGCGCAGTCAGGAGCAGTTCGGCATCACCGCACGCAGCCTGTTCTCGGCGGTGCATGGCATGGTGGCGCTGGGGCTGGAGCAGAAGCTGGTCGCCGTTCCCCTGCCGGCGCTGCGCAAGGAGATCGCAAACCTCGTGCGCGCGATGATCGACGGACTGGTCGCGCGCGAAGTGAAAATGATCGGCGGCGGCTGATTAAAATTTCGCCTGTCGCATCGCGGGTGGTGCGCTTAGCCTTCGGGCCGCCCCTCACCTCTCCCCGGAGTCTCTCATGCCCCTCCTCATCCGCGGCGGCACCGTCGTCAATCACGATCATTCGCGCCGTGCGGACGTGCTGATCGATGGCGAGACCATCGTCGCGGTGGGCCCGTCGATCGAGGCGCCTACAGGTACCGAGATCGTCGATGCCGGCGGCGCCTACGTCATCCCGGGCGGGATCGATCCACACACCCATCTCGAAATGCCGTTCATGGGCACCGTCACCGCCGACGATTTCGAATCGGGAACCAAGGCGGCACTGAGCGGCGGCACCACCATGGTGGTGGATTTCTGCCTGCCCGATCCAGGGCAGTCCATGCTCGCGGCCTATCAGGAGTGGCGGCACAAATCCGAGAAGGCGGCCAGCGACTACGGCTTCCACATGGCGGTGACGTCGTGGTCGAAGCAGATCTATGACGAGATGGAGACCGTGGTCAAAACCTACGGCATCAACACCTTCAAGCATTTCATGGCCTACAAGGGCGCGCTGATGGTGAACGATGATGAGCTCTACAACTCGTTCGCGCGCTGCGCCCATCTCGGCGCGATGCCCGTCGTCCATGCCGAAAACGGCGACGTCGTCGCCCTGATGCAGGAAGCGCTGATCGCGCGCGGCGTCACCGGCCCGGAGGGACACGCCTATTCACGGCCGCCGGAGGTCGAGGGCGAAGCCACCAACCGCGCCATCATGATCGCCGACATGACGGGCACGCCGGTCTATATCGTGCACACCAGCTGCCGCGAGGCGCATGAGGCAATCGCGCGGGCGCGGGCTGCGGGAAAGCGGGTCTATGGCGAGCCGCTGATCCAGCATCTGCTGCTCGATGCCGGCGAATACCAGAACAAGGACTGGGATCATTCCGCCCAGCGCGTGATGTCGCCGCCGTTCCGCGACAAACAGCATCAGGACAGCCTCTGGGCCGGCCTGCAAGCCGGCTCGCTGCAGGTGGTTGCGACCGACCATTGCGCCTTCACCACCGAGCAGAAGCGGTTTGGGCTCGGCGATTTCAGAAAAATCCCGAACGGCACCGGCGGCCTCGAAGATCGCCTGGCGCTGCTCTGGACCGCGGGCGTCGCCACGGGACGGCTGACCAAAGAGGAATTCGTCGCGGTGACGTCGGCAAACATCGCCCGCATCCTCAACATCTATCCGCGCAAGGGCGCAGTCGCCGTCGGCTCGGATGCGGATATCGTGGTGTGGGATCCCAAAGCGAGCAAGACCATCAGCGCCAAGCGGCAGATGAGCAAGATCGATTACAACGTGTTCGAAGGCTTTTCCTGCACCGGCGGGCCGGCGGCGACGCTGTCGCGCGGCCGCGTCGTCTGGAAGGACGGCGATCTGCGCGCCGAGGCGGGTGACGGCCGCTACGTCGAGCGGCCGGCCTTCTCACCGGTGCATGTCGCGAATTCGACGTGGAAAGAGCTGACCGCCCCGCGCGCGGTTTCGCGCGGAGCGGTGACGCCGTAGCGGAGGGCGATTCGCACAGGATGCGACGCCGCGAAGCGCGGCTGCTGGCATGCGCCTTGCCTCTTTACATCGCAGATTTCTCGCAAAAGAGGCACCAATGAGCGCATCACCTTTCGACATCAGCCGCCGCAATCTGGTGCTCGGCGGCCTGAGCGCGGGCGGAATGACAGCGTTCGCTCCACGTCTCGCCTGGGCGCAGGGCCGCGCCGAGACGCTGCTGGTGGTGCAGGAGCTCGGGCCGAACTCGTTGGACATGCAGGGCGTCGGCTCCAACCAGACCGTCAATGGTCTGTCCTGGAATTGCTACGACCGTCTGCTGACCTACGCCTCCAAGACGCTGCCCGATGGGACGATTTCGTACGACCGTGAGAAGCTCGCGCCCGAGCTCGCCGAGAGCTGGGAGGTCGCCGCCGACGGCATGTCCTGCACCTTCAAGCTTCGCAAGGACGCAAAATTCCACGACGGCACGCCTGTTACCGCCAAGGACGTCAAATGGTCGTTCGACCGCGCCGTGAAGGTTGGCGGCTTCCCGACCTTCCAGATGTCGGCGGGATCACTGGAGAAGCCCGAGCAGTTCGTGGTGGTCGACGATCACACCTTCCGCATCGACTATGTCCGCAAGGACAAGATGCTGCTGTTCAACGTCGCCGTCGTCGTGCCCTTCATCATCAATTCCGAACTCGCCAGGAAGAACGCGACGGCGGAAGACCCGTGGGCGCTCGCATGGCTGAAGAACAACGAGGCCGGCGGCGGCGCCTACAAGATCGAGAGCTGGAAGCCCGGCAGCGAGACCGTGCTGACGCGCTTCGACGACTGGAAGAGCGGCCCGCTGCCGAAGGTCAAGCGCGTGATCGCGCGCGACGTCCCCTCCGCCGGCACCCGCCGCGCCATGCTGGAGCGGGGCGATGCGGATATTTCCAGCGGCTTTGCGCCGCGTGACTTCGAGCAGATCATTAGGGAGGGCAAGGTCAAGGTCTCGGGCGTGCCGATCCCGAACGCGCTCTGGTACGTGGCGCTCAACACCGCGAAGCCGCCGTTCGACAATGCCAAGCTGCGTCAGGCCGTCGCCTGGGCGATGCCGTATGAGCAGATCCAGACCAGCGCCTTCTTCGGGCGCGCCGTTCCCATGTATGGCGGCGCGCCGGAGGTCTCAAAGCCGGTCTGGCCGCAGCCGTTTCCCTACGTCACCGATCTCGACAAGGCCAAGGCGTTGATGAAGGAAGCAGGATTCGAATCCGGCCTGGAGACGACGCTGTCGCTGGACACGGGCACGGCCACCGTCGGCGAGCCGACTGCGATCCTGATCCAGGAGAACCTCGCCAAGATCGGCATCAAGGCGGGAATCGAAAAGATCCCCGGCGCAAACTGGCGCACGACGCTGAACAAGAAGGAGCTGCCGCTCGCGCTCAACCGCTTCAGCGGCTGGCTCGACTATCCCGAGTACTACTTCTATTGGAATTTCCACGGCAACAACTCGATCTTCAACATCTCCTCCTACCAGAACAAGGCGATGGACGCGCTGATCGACAAGGCGCGCTTCACCACGGATGCTGCGGAATACGACAGATGCGTGAAGGATTTCATCGCGCTGTGCATGCGCGACGTTCCCGTCATTCCGCTCAACCAGCCGATCCACGACGTCGCCATGCAGAAGAACGTCAGCGGCTACGAATTCTGGTTTCATCGCGAGCCGGACTACCGCCAGTTCGCCAAGGGCTAGTTGCGGCGAGCGATGCTGATTGCGCCTGAAGAGGCTCGCGCCTGCGCGGTCGGAAAGCCGCGCTCCAGCCGCGCCGCGCTCGCATGCAACATCGCCGCATCGAGCCTGCCCTGCCGCGATCCCTCCAGGGCGCAGGCAAAGACCCGGTAGAACTGCGCGCCGTCATAGGCGACCAGCAGCAGATCGACGCCGGCATTGATCGCCTCGACCACAGCCTTGCAGACGTCGTTCTGGTAGATCGCACCCATGACGAGATCGTCGGTCATCACCATGCCCTGGTAGCCCCATTTGCCGCGGACAATCCCATCGACGACGTGCTTGGAATGCGAAGCAGCGCGATCCGGATCGACGGCGGTGAGCGTGACATGGCCGACCATGAGGGCGCTGCGCGAATGCGACAGCACCTCGCGGAACGGAAGCCAGTCGGTTACCTCCAGTTCCCTCACCGGCGTATTCAGATTGGCGCTGAAATGATGCGTGTCGGTGCGCACACGGCCGATGCCGGGAAAATGCTTGAGCGTGGCGCCGACGCCTGACTCTTCCAGTCCACGGACATAGGCGCTTGCGATCGTGCTGACGACGACGGGATCGGTCGCTATCGCGCGCTGGCCGATCAGCGTATGGAAATCGAGGCGGTTGCGCCGCTGCGGCGGCTTGAGGTCGAGCACCGGTGCTAGATTGAGGTTGACGCCGAGGTTCGCGAGCTCGTGGCCGTGAATGCGGCCAAACTCTTCGGCCTTGGCCTGCTGCTCGTCGGGAGCAAGCCCGGTGAGCGTTGCCAGCGCCGGCACTTTCGTCAGCGGCGGCGCGAGATGCCCGACGATGCCGCCCTCCTGATCCGCGGCGACAGCCAGCGGCGGCAGGCCGGCTGCGCGCCGCTTGTCCTGGAGCGCCGCGATCTCGGCGCGCAGCGCCTCGATGGTCCGGCCGCGGATGTTGTGGCGGGTGACATAGATGCCGCCGATCAGGCCCTGCTCGGCAAGACGCGCGACCTCGGGAAAGGAGGAATAACCGACCATGAAGTGAGGCCCGAGCTGCCGCGCCTCCGTCGCGCTCGCACTGAAGACGTCGCGCTTGCGCAGCTCGAACTTCAGATGTGCGGCAGACATCAGCAGTGGCGGCAGGCACCACAGCATGACGAGCAGCTTGCCCGCGATGCTGCGCCAGCGACCTCCGCGCAGCAGGACGATGACGATCAGGATGCTTGTGACGACAAGCGCGATGTTTCCGGCGCCGCGCAGCACGAGCAGATAGGGATCGTTCTTGTTCGCCGCCGCGAATGCGGCAAGTGGCGCGGCAAGCCAGAGCAGGATGAGACCGAGGCGATTGAGGAATTGCATGATGCGTCACGCCCAAGGTGATGAACGCATCGCACCTATCAGGGCGACTGAAGCTGCGCGAGGGGCAAAAGCGCACCTGCACGAAAACTGCAAAAGACTCCTGAAACCGTGCAGACGATGATCCCGCCGTCTGCACAAGTGCCGTTCAGACTTCGTGATGCCACCCATCACGAAAGGTGTTTTGGACATGACGAGCCTGGCTTCGACGATCGCAGCGGACATTCTGCCGGACAGGCATTCCTCAATTCCGGCCAAGCTTGGCTGCGCGCTGGCTCTGGCTGCGCTCGCCGACTGGCTGTTCTATGGCCATCGGATCGGACTGTCGCTGACGCTGTTTGCGATCGCGACGGTCTGCGTGTCGATGCTCTTCAATCACGCCGCGCTGGATCTGCGGCGTGCCATGATCGGCACCGCCATCCTCGTCGCCGGCCTCGTGCCAGCCGTCGAGGAGCTCAACATGCTGTCCTTCCTGATCCTCGTCGCGTCGCTGACGATTGCGCAATTGCTTGCGACCAATCCTGATACGACCGAGCTCACTGAGCGTGCTCGTGCGCTGCGCAATTTTGTCCTGCTCGGTCCCTTCAGGTTCTTCCTCGATGCGCCCCAGGTGTTCAACATGTCGGCGTTCACCCGCGGCATCGCGCTGTGGCTGATGCCGGTGGTGCTGGGCACCGTGTTCGTCGCGCTGTTCGCTGCCGCCAATCCCGTGATCGAGCAATGGGTCTCGCTGCTCAATCCAAAGATCATCCTCGAATATGTCAGCGTCCCGCGCGTGCTGTTCTGGATCCTGGTGCTGGCGCTGGTCTGGCCGTTCATCCACGTGCGCTGGCGGCGCAAGACGATAGTCACCACCGCCATCGCCGATGGCCCTGTGCCACCGCCGCTGCCGCCCATGGTCTCAGCGGAGTTTCTCGGCCCCTCCACCATCCTGCGCTCGCTGATCCTGTTCAACCTGCTGTTCGCGGCACAGTCCATTCTCGACGGCATCTATCTCTGGGGGCATGTGGCGCTGCCCGACAACATGACTTACGCGGCCTACGCCCATCGCGGCGCCTATCCGCTGATCGTCACCGCCCTGCTCGCCGCCGCCTTCGTGCTGGCGGCGATGCGTCCGGGCAGCTCGTCCGAGAAATCGAAGGTGATCCGGCCGCTGGTCTATCTCTGGGTCGGCCAGAACGTGCTGCTGGTCGCCTCCTCCATCCTGCGGCTCGATCTCTACGTCGGCATCTACATGCTGACCTACTGGCGGATCGCGGCCTTCATCTGGATGGGGCTGGTGGCACTGGGGCTGCTCCTGATCGTCGCCCGCATCGCACTCGACCGCTCCAACCGCTGGCTCGTCGGCGCCAACCTGATCGCGTTAACGATCGTGCTGTACAGTGTTTCGCTGGTGAACTTCGACGCGTTCATTGCCGACTACAATCTGAAGCACAGCAATGAAATGGGAGGGAAAGGCGTGAAGATCGATGCCAACTACCTCCTCACATTGGGCCCGCAGGCGCTGCCCGCGATCGACAAGGTCATCGCGCTTCGCGGCGGTGATTACTGTCTTGCCGGACGTCGGGATCGGCTTGTAGAAAGTCAGCGGCAGGACCTGACGTGGCGGGCCTGGGGCTTTCGGAGCTGGCGGCTGCAGCGCAGGCTCGATGCGCAAGCCAAGAGCCCGGTGGGTAATCCGCCGGCAGGGTGAGCGGAGAGTTTCTTGGCGCATCGCATTCTCATCGTCGACGACGAGGGCCACATCCGCGAGGTCATCCGCGTCGCCCTGAAGAAGGCCGGCATGGACGTGATCGAGGCCCGCGACGGCAAGGAGGCGCTCAGCCGCTTTGCCGCCGACAGGCCCGATCTCATCGTGCTCGACATCGGCATGCCGGAGTTCGACGGCCTCGACGTCTGCCGCGAGATCCGCAAAAGCTCCGACGTGCCGATCCTGTTCCTGTCGGCGCGCGACGAGGAGATCGACCGCATCCTCGGTCTCGAGATCGGCGGCGACGATTACGTGACCAAGCCGTTCAGCCCGCGCGAGCTGGTGGCCCGGGTCAACGTCATCCTGCGCCGCCTCAGCCCGCGCAACGGCGAGGCCAAGGCCGGGCCGGCCGCGCTGGTGCAAGGCGGCCTGCTGATCGATCCCGAGCAGCATGTCGCAACCTTCGCCGGCACGCCGCTGAAGCTCACCGCGATCGAGTTCGGCATCCTGCGCGCGTTCCTGACCCGGCCGACCTCGGTGTTCAACCGCGAGCAGCTGATGCGGGCGGCCTATCAGCTCAACATCCAGGTCTCCGACCGCACCATCGACAGCCACATCCGCAACATCCGCGCCAAGCTGGCGGCGCTGGCCTGCGACAACGTGATCGAGACCATTCACGGCGTCGGCTTCAAGCTCGGCCGCTGCGAGAAAGAGGCATGAGCGCGGCACCCGACAAATGGCGGCCGTCGCTGGGGCTCGTGATCTTCGCGGTGCTGGCGACCGTCGCGGTGCTGCCGCTGGTCGGTCTGTTCTTCTTCCGCCTCTACGACAACCAGCTGATCCGCCAGACCCAGGCCGAGCTGATCGCGCAGAGCCGCGTGCTCGCGACGATCTACGCGCAGGAGGTCACGGCAAGGCTCGACGGCGGCCTCACGCTCGGCGCCGAGGTGCCGCCGGGCGTGCTGCCCGATCCCGGCGACCAGGTCACCCCGATCCGCCCGGCGCTTGATCTGACCGCCAACGACCTTTTGCGGCGGCGGCCCGATGCGCTGCCCGCGCCCCAGTCGGCGCAAGCAGCCTATGTCGAGATCGGCGCAAAACTGACGCCGATCATCCGCGAGACCCAGAAGGTGACGCTGGCAGGTTTTCGCATCCTCGATCCGCAGGGCGTGGTGATCGCCGGGCGACAGGAGGTCGGGCAGTCGCTCGCCCATATCGAGGAGGTCGCGGACGCGTTGCACGGGCAGTATCGCGCCACCTTGCGCAACCGCGTGCCGGACAAACCGCCGCCGCCGATCTATTCCTTCAGCCGCGGCCTCGGCGTGCATGTGTTCTCGGCGATGCCGGTCATCGTCAACAACCGCGTCGCCGGCGTGATCTACACCACGCGGACGCCGAGCAACATTTTTGACCATCTCTACCAGGAGCGCGGCAAGTTCGTGCTGGCGGGGCTCGCCGTGATCCTCGGCACGATCCTGATTGGGCTGGTGTTCTCCCGCACCATCACATTGCCGATGCGCGAGCTGATCGACCGTGCCGCCAGAATCGGCCGCGGCGACCGCGAGGCGTTCAGGCCGCTCCGGCACTACGGCACGCGCGAGTTCGCGCAGCTCTCGCACAGCTTCCTCGGCATGGCCGAGCAGCTGGCACGCCGCTCCGACTATATCGCGACGTTCTCGGCCCATCTCACCCACGAGCTGAAATCGCCCCTGACCTCGATCAAGGGCGCTGCCGAGCTGTTGCAGGATTCGGTGCAAGGCAAATCCGAGGGCCTGACGCCGGCCGAGCAGAACACGTTCATCGCCAACATCCTGTCCGACACCCAGCGGCTGGAGGCGATGGCGCAGCGGCTGCGGGAGCTCGCCCGCGCCGAGAGCCTGCCGCAGAACGAGCGCACCGAGCTTGCGCCCGTCATCGCCGACCTCAGGAACAGGTTTCCGGCAAGCTCGATCGAAGCGAGCGGCAGCCTCGATAGGGCGATCGGCATGTCCTCGGAGAAGGCGCTGATCGTGCTGTCGCACCTCACTGATAACGCGGTGCGGCACAAGGCTGGGACAATCAGGCTGCAGGCAGTCGACGTGCGGACGACCCTGCTTGTGACGGTCAGCAATGACGGCGAGCCGATCTCGGCGCCCAATCGCGACAGGATCTTCGATGCGTTCTTCACCACCCGCCGCGACCAGGGCGGGACAGGGATGGGGCTGGCGATCGCGCGTGCGGTGATGGCGAGCCATGGCGGCTCGATCAGGCTCAAGCCCACTGCCCAAGGAGCCGCCTTCGAGCTCCAGTTTCCGGTCGCCTAGATCGCGAACACCCAGGCGGCGACGATGGTGCCGATGGTGACGAGACCTGCGATGGTCCAGCCGGCGGCATATTCCAGCTCAGGATGACCGGTCCCCCGCATGATCTCTGCCGGATCGGCGGTATGCTTCTCTGCCATGACAGCCTCGCACGTGTTTCCCCGTGTCATGGATAAGTCGTCCCAGCCGGCAAAAGGTTCCGTCACGGAAGCGCGAACAACAAAAAATGCGAAAACAACCCCATGCACAGTAGAAGGCCTGGTCCGCCCCGAGACCAGGCTGCGCCGCACAAGCGTTTGACTCACCGGTGCAAAACGGCCGCTCCGCGCAATCGCTGCCCGTCCCGCATCTTGCCTTCCAAATCCGGTTGCATGCTAGACTGGATGCCATCCACGGCAGGAGGGAAGCATGGCCGACAACAAGGCAAAGCGGGGTGGCGCCGATCGCGCCCTGATCGCGCTCACCGAGAAATACGAAGTCGGCTACTGGTCGAAGAAGTTCAAGGTGACCCCGGCGAAGCTGAGATACGCCGTCAAGAAGGTCGGCCACTCCGCCAAGAAGGTCGAGGAATACATCAAGCTCCAGAAGCACCGCGCCGCCGACAAGAGCCGGATCTCGCTCGGCGAGGCCTATGAGGTCCGCTACTGGTCGAAGAAATTCAAGATCACCCCGGCAAAGCTGAAGGCCGCCGTGACCGCAGCCGGACATTCCTCCAAGAAGGTCGAGGCCTACCTTGCGGCCCAGAAGGCGGCGAAGAAGGCCAGGAAGACCGTGAAGAAAGCCGCCAAGAAGACCGCGAAGAAGACCGTCAAGCGGAAGAAGGCCGCCTGAGAGCCCGGGGGAAAGGGATGAGATCCGGTCCAGCGATCCTCACCTGCGCCCTCGTCCTTGCCGGGGCGTCCCATCTCCCCGGTGCCTCCGCCGCCACGCCCGCAAAGGTCTCGGGCGCGACCGCGCTGGCGCTCGCGGGGGTGATCGCGCCGCTGTCACCGGACCTGACCGGCGCCGAGAGGAAGGCGGTGGCGATGCTGTTCGCCGCCAATGCCGACATCCCCTACAAGAAGGCCATCGTGGTGACCGCCGACCGGATCGTCTGCCGCACCGGCAATGTCGACATCACCATTCGCAATTGCGAGGTGACCTTCGGCAAGAAGGTGAAGACCGTGAACGGCTCCACCGCCAACGAGATCTTCGCCACCGAAGCACTGGCGGGCGTGCCGCCCGACGGCGCGGCGGGATCGAACTTCGAGAGCCTCTCCAAGCTGAGCTGCACGATCGATCCCAACGCGATCAGGCGCAAGGACGGCAGCGGGGCCGATTGCACGTTCCTGCCGGGGAATTGATTGCGGCCGGGCACACGAGGCACAGGTGCCGTGAAATCGCCTCAACACCAGCCAACTAATAAGGCGAATTGAAAAGACAGGCCCAGGGAGCGAGCCAATATCGGGCGCGCAAGGCCGGCACCATGATGAAGAATTACCTCGCATTTTTCCTGCTTTTGACCGTGACTGCCGCCTCCGCGCATGGCCCGCTGCCGGCTCGGCTGACGGCGCCGTCCGATCTTGTCCCGGCGGGCCTCACCGATTCCGACACCACCGCCGGCGGCACCGCGCGGCTGTGCGAGCAGGTCACCTTCTCCCGCGGCCTGCGCTACGGCGAGAGCGAGGCCCAGGTGCTCGATGTCGCCACCAGCGCGACCAAGGCGGACACGCCGCGGCCGGTGCTGCTGTTCGTGGCCGGCGACACCTTCACCGGCGACCGCGCCGCGCCGGAGCTGGCGCGCCAGATCCAGGACCAGGCCATGTGCTTTGCCGCGCGCAACGACATGATCGGGGTTCGCGTCAACTACCGCCTGGCGCCGGCGGCGACCTGGCCCGCCGGGGCAACCGACGTGGCGGCGGCGCTGTCCTGGATCCACGGCAATATCGACCTGTTCAATGGCGATGCCCGCGAGATCGTCGCGGTCGGCTATGGCGCCGGCGCCTTCCACGTCGCCACCCTGCTGGCGCATCCGGAATTGCAGACCGACCGCGCCGACGTCGCCGGCGTCGTGCTGGTGTCCGGGATCTACCGCGTCGGCAAGGACGCCAGCGACAGCGAGAAAGCCTATCTCGGCCTAGATGCCACCCAATACGACAAGCGATCGGTCTTTCCCGGCATCCTCAATGTCGACGTCCCCATTGTGCTGGCCTGGGCCGCGGACGATTCCGCCGGCCTCGTGGCGCAGGGCGAGACGCTGAAGAAGACGCTCTGCGGCGCCGGCCACTGCCCGCGCAGCGCACTGCTGCGCAGCCGCGACGGCATCGCCGCGGCGTTCGGCCTGGACGGCTCCGGCGACAGCCTCGCCGAACCGACGCTGCTGCTGGTGCATCAGCTCGAAGCGCGGGGGCTGCCGTAGACGGCGTGCTGTCGGCGACACTTTATTTGGCGGCATTATCTTCGTGCCTAGGCAGGACAATCGGGTATGAAAGAACCGGACTGCCGGTATTGTGGCCGGCTCAGCCGTCCGGGAGCCCGCTTTGGCCAGCAAGGATTAAAGTTACTGCGTTGATTGAACGCCAGTCTGGGCGATATGCTTCCTGATCTCAACCAGGGGATGCTTTCGTCATGACTCAGCTGACGCTGAACCGGATCCGGAGCGTTCTGGAACAGCAATTTACCGGCAAAATTGACATGTCGGACTATGCCGCGAAGCCTCAGGAGGAGGTCAGACAGGCATTCCTCTCGAGGGCGCTCGCCGCGCTATGTATCAAGAGCCTTTCTGGAGTAGAGGCTGACGTGGCGGGGGGAGCCGTCACAGATGGATTCCACGACGGCGGTATCGACGCCATTCGGTTTGAGCCGAGAACGGACACCCTCTTCCTTGTGCAGTCTAAATGGAGCGATACCGGCAACAAACCGATAGACCTAGAAGGTACAGGTAAGTTTGTCGCAGGCGTCCGAGATCTGCTTTCCTGTCGCTTTGATCGGTTCAATGAAAGGATCAAGAACAAGGAAGCTGAAATTCGCACCGCACTATATGCGGATCGACAGATCCGGATCCGGCTAATCACTATTCACTCGGCGAACCAGCCGACACATGCACACGTCGTCAGGCGCGTCGACGACCTGGTCGCGGAGCTAAACGATCCCGTCCCCGCCGCCATCGGCGAGCACCTCGACCAGACTGGCGCTTACGAACTAATCACTTCGGAGTCGAAGCCTCAAAAAATCAATCTGCAGATCGGTCTAAATCAATGGGGGTCGGTCGAAAAACCGTTTCTAGCCTACTACGGCTACGTGCACGTCGGCGAAATCGCTGAATGGTGGAAGAAACATGCCAACTTCCTATTCACCCAAAATTTGCGTTTGTTTTATCACAGTTCTGATGTCAACGAGGCCTTGAAACAAACCCTTGTCGATGAACCCGAGCACTTTTGGTATTTCAACAATGGCATCACCGTTATCTGCGACAACGTTGTTCGAGGCCTTGCAGGATCACCTGAGCACAGAGTGGGCGTCTTTACTTGCAACGGTGTAAGCATCGTCAACGGAGCTCAAACGGTTGGCAGCATTGGTAATATCATTGGCGGAATCCCGGATGGATCCAGCCCTCCCCTCCCACCGGCTGGGTCCAGATTAGAATCATTTCTCTAGAAAAGTGTCCTCCAGATTTCGGCAGGCGGATCACTCGGGCCGCAAATCTGCAGAATGCGGTAAGCAACCGCGAATTCGCGGCGATGGATCCACTTCAACACCGGCTTGCAACTGATTTTGCCTTGGATCGCCGCAAGTACGTTTATAAATCCGGCGAACCAGAACCGAGGGGCGAGGAGGGGTGCAGCATTGTCGAAGCTACGCAGGCGCTCGGCTGCGCGGCTTCTATACATTTGGCTGTTCAAGTCAAACGAGAGATCGGTGCGCTTTGGGCCAACACCGACCTCGCTCCGTACACCGATATTTTTCCCAGCGAGCTTACAACAGCGCGTGTCTGGCGATGTGTTCTAGTCATGCGAGCGGTGGATGAAGAGCTGCAGAAACTAAGAATGACAGAATTGCCGCGTGCTGAGCTGGTTGCAGTGCATATGAACCGTGTCATCCTACACCTCGTATTCCAAGACTCTTCGGTGAAGCCGCTAAATCACGATAATGTGCCAGACTCCGAGATCGTATTGGCTGCGCGAACCGCCGTTTTGCCTGTCTTCAAAAAGCTGATCGAATACCTGGAGCGAGAGCACCCCAACGACTACCCGGCCCCTCTCAGCAAAAATCTATCTAAATGTGAGAGACTCGCAGCGGACTACAGAAAGCCAGTTTCTCCGAAGGCAAGTTTAGCTACTCCTGAACAAGGCATTTTCAATTTCCCTTGGAATGAAAGCCCCAAGAACGAAAACGCTGGATGATAGCGCTTCCAAATCAGACGAATTGGTATACGCAGCCGCGACGGCATTGCCGCAGCGTTTGGGCTGGACGGCTCCGGCGACAGCCTCGCCGAACCGACGCTGCTGCTGGTGCATCAGCTCGAGGCGCGCAGGCTGCCGTAGCGGGCGATTGCGGCGCCGTCTCACCATTTTGCTGGGCTACCCCTCCACTGCTCTTTCCCACAAGACCGGCAATCGGACTTGAGAGCGGTTCCTGCGGCCATCCTTCGAGACGCTCGCTTTGGGCGGGCTCCTCAGGATGAGGACGGGATTGCGTGGCAGCAGTTTTCAACGGGCACGGTGCTGCTTAGCCTCATCCTGAGGAGACCGCTGGAAGCGGTCGTCTCGAAGGACGAGGCGCGCGGTCAGGCGTTGCCAAAAGCCATAAGCGATCGTCGGCGCGTCAGCACGCCTGCCGCTTTCGCCCGCACTGCCGGCTGCGCCGCATTGAAGCGGGCGACCCAGCCACACGATTGACAAACGCTTGACCTAGATCAAGCGGCCTTGGTGCGGATTGAGACGACCTCGTTGGGGGCCAACGACAAGGGTTCGAACATGCGCGTCATCGGCAGGATGCTGTTCGTGTCCATGATTGCCATCGCATCGCTCGGCGCGATGTCGCAGCAACAGCACTCGGATCAACCGGCAAGCGACAAGGAAATCCGCATCGGCAATGTCATGCCGTATTCGGGACCGCTCTCGGAATTCGGCGCGATCGGCCAGGCGGAAGCCGCCTATTTCGACATGATCAACGCGCGCGGCGGCATCAACGGCCGCAAGATCCGCTTCATCACCCGCGACGACAATTCCGATCCGGCGACCGCGCTGGAGCTGACGCGCGGCCTGGTCGAGAAGGACGACGTGCATGTGATGTTCGGCTCGTTCGGCACGCCCGGCAACATCGCCACGCGCTGGTACCTGAACGAGAAGAAGATCCCGCAGCTGTTCGTCGCCTCCGGCGACGAGGAGCTGAGCCAGGCCAGGGCCTTTCCCTGGACCATGGGCTGGCAGCCGTCGTTCCGGTCGGAGGGGCGCATCTACGCCAACTACATCCAGGCCTATTATCCCAGGAAGAAGATCGTCGTGCTCTGGCAGAACGACCAGTTCGGGCGCCAGCTCTACAAGGGCATCCAGGAAGGGCTCGGCGACCTGAACCGTCACGTCCTCGTCGACATCGCCTTCGACATCAACGACGAGCATCTCGAAGGCCACGTCTCGATCCTCAAGCGCGCGGGCGCCGACATTTTCGTCTTTCTCGGCGTACCGTCGACCGCGTCCAAGGTGATCAAGCTCGCGGCGTCGCTCAAATGGCGCCCGGTCTTCATCGTGAACGATGCCTCGGCCACGATCGCCAATGCGATGGCGCCAGCGGGCCTGGAGAATTCGGCTGGCGTGATCTCGGCGGCCTTCCTGAAGGATCCAAGCGATCCCGCCTGGAAAGACGATCCCGCGATGAAGGAATGGTTCACGTTCATGGACAGGTACCATCAGATTGAAAGCACCAACAGCAGCGCGGCGGTCTACGGCTACGCCGCGGCCGAGGCGCTGACGCAGGTGCTGAAGCAATGCGGCGACGATTTTTCGCGCGACAATATCATGCGGCAGGCGGCCTCGCTCAGGGACTATCAGCCGTCGGTCGCCTTGCCCAATATCAGGATGAACACCTCGCCCGACCGCTATCTGCCGATCAAGCAGATGCGGCTCGTCCAGTTCGACGGCCGCTCGTGGCAGCCGTTTGGCGAGGTGATCGAGACGGCGTTCACGGAGGGCGCGGCGCGGTGAGGTTAGACTCTTACCCTCCCCTTGAGGGCCCCCTCCAGGGGATGGTAAGAAAGTCCCCTCACGCCGGCTTCAGCGAGGCCAGTGCGTTCTCCAGCAGCGAGCGCACCCGTGCGGTGTCGCCCGACTTCACCACGGCCGGATCGAGATAGAGCTCCAGCCCCGGCGCGCGCTCGGTGATGATGCCGCTTTTCTCCGCCGCGGCGTCGTTCAGCGCGTCGACCGAATAGGGAATGACCTCGCGGCTGATGCCCTTCATCGTGATTGCGGGCAGCGCGTGGGCGCGGACGATGCCGCTGACGAGGGCGAAGGTCTCGTAGCTCAGCACGATGCCGCCGGGCTCGGCGATGGATTGCAGACGGGCGGCGAGGTTCGCTTCGGCGCCGATGATGGTGTAGTCCATGCGGTCGGTGCTGCCGAAATTGCCGACATTGCAATAGCCGGAATTGATGCCCATGCGCGAGCGGAACGGCTGCTCGATGCCGGAGGCGCGCCATTTCGCGTTGAGCTCGGCAAGGCGCTGCTGCATGCGCCAGGCCATCTGCAGACAAGCCTGCGCATCGGCGCGGTCGCCCCTGGTCTCGGGATCGCCGAAGAAGATCAGCATGGCATCGCCGATGAACTTGTCGACGGTGCCGCCATATTCGAGGGCGATCGTAGACATCTCGGTGAAATATTCGTTGAGGAGCTGCGTCAGTTGCTCCGGCTGAAGCCGCTCCGCGGTCGCCGTGAAATTCTGGATGTCGGAGAAGAAGATGGTCAGCTTCTTGCGCTCGGTGTGGATGGTGACGTCCTTCTGGCCGGAGAAGATGCTCTTGTAGACCTGTGGCGGGATATAGCGCGAGATCTTCATCGACAGCGACGCCAGGAAGTCGTTGGCGGATTCGAGCTCCTTGTTCATGGTCTTGATGCGGCGCGCCTGGCGGCGCTGCAGCGACAGGAACGATAGCCCGCTGCCCGCGGCGATCAGGAAATAGGCCAGCAGGAACTTGAACGAGAAGATGTTGGCGGCTATCGGCTGGGCAATGATCACCTCCTGGATACCTCTGACATCGCCGACCTTCCAGTCCTTCTTCGGGCTCTCGGGGTGGCTGTTGTGGCAGCTGACGCAGGCCGGCCCCATGGTGACAGGCGCGATCAGGCGGACCTTGTCGGAGAACAGCGAGGTCTCGGTCTCCACGATCTTCTGTTCGGGGTCCTTGCGCAGCGCATCGAGCGCGTCCTTCTCGAACTTGTCGAGCTGGTGCGGGGCGCGGTTCTGGAACGGGAAGTCCGAGACGAAGCGATAGGTGATGTTCTCCTGCTGCGCGCCGATCACCCGGCCGAGCTCGAGCGACAGCGTCGCCGGGATCGGGATCGCGCCGGGAACAGATTCATAATTGTGCACCACCCTGGTCGTGCCATTGGGGTTGGCGAGCACCCGCCCGACCACATTGGTCGCGTAATAGCTGCGCACGCTGGTGATCACCGAATTGAGATCGGCGGCCTGCCGGCGCAGCGCGGTCTTGGAGAGCTCGGTCAGGTCCAGCCACACCGCCAGCGGCAGAGCGAGCAGCAGGAAAGCGATCGCGGCACCGGTCAGCACGCCGCTCTTGCGCTGTTCTTCGGATATCTGTTGTTTCACCCTGTGGCTCCGTTGTATCCGATCTTGTCGCAGATCACGCGGATTTGCGGCACAGCCTGCGGCGGCACAGAGCCAATAAAAGCAGGCCCGCGCAACCCCATTTTATGGTGGTCGCACCAGGCGTCTTTTCGTTTCATGACGAATGTTTAAGATCGCCATCAACCTGCGTTGATCATTCCGGAACCAGTGCCATGACCGAGACCATCCGCATCAAGCGCTTTGTCGCGCGCCCCGTGATCGTGCCGATGAACCTGCCGCTCCAGACCTCGACCGGGGCGGTCGCCAGGGCGCCGCTGGTGCTGATCGACTGCGAGACCGACCGGGGGGCGGTGGGGCATGCCTATTTGTTCTCGATCACACCCTCGGCATTGAAGCCTCTGACCGCGATGATCACCGAAATGTCAGAGTTCGTCACCGGCGATGAGCTGCTGCCGTTCGAGATCGAGCGCAAGCTGACCCAGCGCTTCACCCTGCTCGGCCTCGCCGGCCTGCAGCGGCTGGCGCAATCCGGCATCGACATGGCAGCCTGGGACTCGCTCGCCCGCACACGCGGCCTGCCGCTGGCGCGCCTGCTCGGCGGCGCGCCGAAACCGGTCAGGGCCTATAATTCGAAGGGCCTCGGCATCATGCCGGCGGCGGCTGCGGTGGAAGAAGCGCACAAGCTGCTGGCCGAGGGTTTCCACGCCGCAAAGATCCGCGTCGGCCGGCCCGACGCGCGGGAGGACCTCGCCGTGGTGCGCGCGGTGCGCAAGGCCGTCGGCGACGAGGTGACGCTGATGTGCGACTACAACCAGGCCCTCTCGGTCACCGAGGCGATCCGGCGCGGCGAGATGCTCGATGACGAGGGCCTCTTCTGGATCGAGGAGCCGATCCGCCACGACGATTATGCCGGGAACGCCCGCATCGCGGATGCGCTGCGGACGCCGGTCCAGATCGGTGAGAATTTCGACAGCGCGTTTGCGATGCAGTCCGCGCTGTCGGCGGAGGCCTGCGATTACGTGATGCCCGACGTGCAACGCATCGGCGGCGTCACCGGCTGGCTCCGCGCCGCCGCGCTGGCGCACGCCGCCGGCATCGAGATGTCGACGCACCTGTTCTCGGAAGTCAGCGCGCATTTGCTCTGCGTGACGCCGACGGCGCACTGGCTGGAATATGTCGACTGGGCCGATGCGGTGCTGGCGAGCCGGCTGACGATCAAGGACGGCTTTGCGCTGCCGAGCGACGAACCGGGGAACGGAATCGCGTGGGACGAGGCGGCGGTGAAGAAGTATCTGGTGGGGTGATCGACCAGCACCCCCGATGTCGTCCTGGCCTAGTGCGCAATTGCGCACGGGAGCCAGGACCCATACCGCGTGATCCATCGGTGAGAGGCGGTGCGAGTACCGGCGACGGCACCAGCCTTCGCCAAACTGCTCCCTGGGGTAATGGGTCCTGGCTTTCGCCAGGACGACGTTGGGGAAAGGATGTGCGCAATTATTCACTATCGTCATTGCGAGCGCAGCGAAGCAATCCAGGAATGCGTCCGCGGAACGATTCTGGATTGCTTCGCGGAGCCTGTCATCGGGCCGCGCTTTGCGCGGACCCGTTGGCTCGCAAGACGGAATGAACAGCGACGCGAGTTGCGCGGAGACAGCAAGCGGACTAACGATCCCCCATGACCACCTGGCGCCCCCATCCCCACATCCGCGTCGTCGCGATCGGCCTGCACTGGCGGGACGGACGGCTGCTGGCGGCGGAGGTTCGGGACGATGCGGGGCGGCTCAAGGGCGTGCGTCCGCTCGGCGGCGAGATCGAATTCGGCGAGAGCTGGCGGGCCGCGCTGGTGCGGGAATTCAACGAAGAGCTCGGCATCGACGTCACCATCACAAGCGAGCCGCTGATGCTGGAGAACATTTTTGTGCACGAGGGATCGACCGGGCACGAGGTGATGTTCATCGCCGAGGTCGCATTTCCGGACGGCGCCTTCATCGGCCAGGATCGCATCGACTTCCGCGAGGACAACGGAGAGGAGATCGTCGCACGCTGGTTCGACCTTGGCGATCTCGACGTGGACGGCGGCCCGAGCCTCTATCCGAGCGGGTTAAAGGGCTTGCTGCGCGGGGCGGTGAAGAGCTGACCGGTAGGAGGGAACGCTTCTGCGCGCGCCTGCATCGATTGCAGAGCAATGAGTGACGCAGCCCGGCAGAGACATCGATGGCGCGGTTGACAAGCGCGGGGCTCTCAAGCACAATTTTGGCGGGTAGATGCCGCCTGCCGCTTGCGCCCTTCGGGGTATGGTGAAGTGTATCAGACCGCCGCACGCTTCCTTTGCTCAAGCGAACGGGTCAGCAACGCAAGCTCTGACATTCTCCGTTCGTATTGCAAAGGAACAGAAGATGCGCGATTTCCGCGACGCCAAAGCTATGGCGCAAACGCTTCGCGAAGCCCTCGACGCCCGTTCGGTCTCCCTCACCGTCAGTGAGAGCCTCGAGCTTGTCGCGAAGATATTCGGGTTGGCCGACTGGAATGTCCTGGCGGCCCGTATTCGCTCCGCGGAGCAAGTCGCAGCGGACCAGCCTGGCTCAAAGACCAAAGAAGTTCAGTTACCTCAGGCGATTCTGGATCGCTATGCCGGAACATATCAATTCCACAATGCCGTTTTTACCGTCATGCGTGACGAGGACCATCTATCGGGACGGCTGAGCGGCCAAGGCTCGGCTCCGTACCAGGCGGTGGGCGAAACGGAATTCGTTGCGCGGGAGATCGATGCCGAGCTTCGGTTTACCCTCGGACCGGACGGGACGCCGACGGCCGTGGTCCTGCGCCAACACGGCAATGATCACATCATGCCACGCATCGATGCGACCGTGGCGCAAGACCTCCAGCGCGCGATCCAGACTCGCATGAGCACCCGGTCCGCCAATCCCGGGACAGCGGCCGCACTTCGCCGTCTTATTGAGAGCGTCGCATCGGGCCAGCCCAATTATGGCGAGATGAGCGCGGATTTGGCTGAGGCGACCCGCAAACAATTACCGCGTTTGCAACCCGGCCTTGCCGACTTGGGTCCGATCACCTCGATCGAATTTCTCGGAGTAGGTGCGCAAGGGCAGGACGTCTATTCCGTCTGGCACCAGGGTGGCGCGGCCTCGCACTGGCACATTGCGCTTGGCAACGATGGCACGATCATCTTGGCCTTCGTCACGCCAGGGCCATAACCTCGGTTGGGCGACGAGGCAGGCTACCACACCTCCGCGCCCGGGATTTTCTTCCGCACCGCCATGCGCTGGATCCAGATGCAGCGGCGGACGGATCTGCTGGAGCGGCCGACGGCGGAGATCCCCTCGCCGGCCTGAAGCAGCGGCGCCACGTTTTCGCGCAAGCTGCGGCAGCGCTGGAGTTCGGCCTGCCAGTCGATCATCGCGGCGTGCGCGTGCGGCGCGGCCAGCGTCAGCATCGCCACGGCAAGACAGCTCGCCCGCATCGTTGCCCTCACTGTGCTCCGCCTCCATCGCGCCGGTAGCGGAAGTCGCAATGGTCGGCGCCCTGCATGATGGTCTGCGTGCGCGTGAGCCTGATGTCGGGACCAAACCCTTCCGCGGTGGCAAAGTCCGCGGTGCAGATCAGGAGGAAGCCGAGCTCGGGCTCGCCGAGCGCCTTGTAGAACTCGGCATAGGCGCAACGTGTGACGTCGAATGCGAAGGCGTCCGCCGTCTGTTCGATCACGTCATAGGCGAGCGCATCGTCGCGGGCATAGGTCCTGAAGGCCGACGAGACGGCCTTGCCGAGATCGGCTTCGTTGTTCGCAGTGTTCTTGGCCTTCCAGAACTCCTCGCCGAAGCGGCGATAGAGATCGCCGAGCGCCTTGCGCACCAGCACGTTGGCCCGCGCCTCGCCGAGCTCGGCCTGAAGCGCCTTGACCAGCGGCACCAGCACCTGCGCCTGGATTTTTGCCTGTTCGATGACGGATACAGTCATGGGCGGGCTCGCGTCTGAAGGGAGATCGTAGATCGGATGGAGCCACCGGACGATAACCCAACTTTGTGTTGGCGGCGAGAGCTTGCCTGGTGCGTGCCACCACAACCGAAGGCCCCGACTAACCCTTCCGTGATCTCGGGGCTACCGCCGATCGTGCAATCCTGAAAACGTCGACGCAGCCATCAATGGTATGACGAGCACCATGCAAATGACCGGAGGTGAACATGACTCGGCCCGAAATGTCTCCAAGCACCATCAGGCCACGACGTTTTTCACGACGCCGTCATGTTGCGGCGGTGACCGCGGCGCTGCTTCTCGCCGCGACGTTCTGGTCAGCCGGAGGTGCGCGCGCTGCCGCAAATGACGCCGAGGCACGAGCCATCTTCGAAAAATTCATCGCGGCGCAGAATGCGCATGATGCGGACGCGGTGAAGGCGATGCTCCTGAATTCGCCCGGCACGCTGCTGTTTGCCAGAGGCATCGAGACGCGCGGCCGCGATGACGTCGCCGCTCGCTTCAAGACCTATTACGAGGGCACCTGGCACCTCGAGCCCGACATGTCGAAATTCCACGTCGCCGTGCTCTCCAACGAGGTGATGCAGATCCTCGTCCCCATCGTTTTCACGCGCGCGCTTCCGGGCAAGCCGCCCCAGCAGAATACGTTTCTGATCAGCCAGACCTATGTTCAGGACGCGACCGGCTGGCACGTCGCCTCGATCATGCCGGTTGCGAATACGGAACTGAAGTAGAGGGGATCGGGCTTGCCGAGCCGAAGCTCGCGGCTACAAGCCCGCCTTCGCCCTTTGGGCTTCGGCGTGGCATCCTTCTCTCTGCTATCGCGAGCGAAGGTCGTGGCTTGCCCAGCCGAAGCTCGCGGCGGCAGCCCGCCTGCGCCCTTTGGGCTTCGGCGTGGCATCCTTCTCTCTCTTCGCGAGCGAAGGATGGTGGGCACGACAGGGATCGAACCTGTGACCCCTACCATGTCAAGGTAGTGCTCTCCCGCTGAGCTACGTGCCCTAGAGGTCATTTCATCGGTGGGGTCCCTATAACGGCTCAGGGGACCCGGCGCAAGGACGGAACGGGCCTGATCTAGGCCGCCAGCATCTTGTTCACTTCGCTGACCAATTCGCGCAGATGCACGGGCTTGGACAGCACCTTGGCGTTCTTGGGGGCGTCCGAATCCGAGTTCAGGGCCACCGCGGCAAAGCCGGTGATGAACATGATCTTGATGTCGGGGTCGAGTTCCGAGGCCCGGCGGGCGAGCTCGATGCCGTCCATTTCCGGCATCACGATGTCGGTCAGCAGCATCTCGAACGGCTCTTCCCGCAGCCGCTGATAGGCGGCCATGCCGTTGTCGTGGGACGAGACCTGAAAACCGGCGTTTTCCAGCGCCTTGACCAGGAAACGGCGCATGTCGTTGTCGTCTTCGGCGAGCAGGATCTTTGGCATGGCAGGAAACGTCGAATCCCCAGAGGATATCAGCAGAGGTCACTTAGCCCGACAGAGGGTAAATTTGGGGTGAAAATCTTTACCATGGGCCGGCTGCGCTGCCGGCTCTTTGTGAACCCGAATGGGCTCCGAATCAATCGCGTTGGACGAGCCGGTCCCCACCCCGATGCCCGCAGGGTTAAGACATGTTCCAGCCCCCATCACATCTTTTCGCTTGGCAGAATGGTTGCGATTCCGGACAATGACGACACATAAGAGCCGCTCTACCGGCCGAATCATTCGATCCGGGGCCATGCCGGATCGTGCGTCGCCAAAGGGGGCGAAGCCTGCGTAAGGGACGAAGCCTGAGAAGATGACCCGGTTTGACGGCGAGATGTCGCCAGCGTTCGAGATCTTCGAGCCCGCCGAATGGCGCGCGCCTGTCATCTTCAACTCGCCCCATTCCGGCTCGACCTATCCGGACGAATTCCTCGCTGCCTCCAGGATCGATCTGCCGACGCTGCGGCGCTCGGAAGATTCGTTCATGGACGAGCTGATCGGCCATTTGAGCGCGCGCGGCTTTCCGACGGTGCGGGTCAACTTTCCGCGCTCCTATGTCGACGTCAATCGCGAGCCCTATGAGCTCGATCCCCGCATGTTTACCGGCCGCCTGCCGAGCTTTGCCAATACCCGCTCGATGCGGGTCGCCGGCGGACTTGGCACCATTCCGCGCGTGGTCGGGGACGGCCAGGAGATCTATCGCGAGCGCATCCTGGTCGACGATGCGCTGGGGCGGATCGAGACGCTGTACAAGCCCTATCATCGCGCGCTGCGCCGGCTGATCAACAAGGTGCACCAGATGTTCGGCACCGTGGTGCTGGTCGACTGCCACTCGATGCCGTCGGTCGGCGTCAGCAGGGACGAGCCGCGCCGGCCCGACGTCGTGATCGGCGACCGCTACGGCACCAGCTGCACGCCACTGCTGCCCGACAGGGTCGAGGAGACCATGGGCGGGCTCGGCTATTCGATCGGCCGCAACAAGCCCTATGCCGGCGGCTTCATCACCGAGCATTACGGCAACCCCGCAAGCGGCCTGCACGCGGTGCAGCTCGAGCTCAACCGCGCGATCTACATGGACGAGCGGCGGCGCGAGCGCGGCCCACGCTTTGCGCAAATCGCCTCCGACTTCGCGGTGCTCGCCGACGTGCTGGCCACCACGATCCCGTTCGGAGATCTCGGCCCGTTCCAGGCCGCTGCGGAATAGACGACAGCTTTTTCCTCGCGTGCTTTCGGCACGCGCATCTGGCGCGAACGCGTTTGCGCTTCGGATCGCTGCGCGCCTTGAAATGAAAACAGAGGCCCAAAGAAAAAAGGGCCGCTTCTAATGAAGAAGCGGCCCAAGTCTAGGGAGGAAACGCCCAAGGAGGGCAGCGGTAACGCAGAGCGCTACCGCACCGCAACAATATGCGGCCGCGCCGCACAAAGTGCAAGGGCTTTTGAGCGGTTTCCCATGCAATACGCACATGGCTCAATTGCTTTAAGAGAAACCTGGATTCAGTTTCTTTGATAAGTAATTTCAATGGGTTGATAGTCATTTGCATACGAACGAGGCATGGTCGGAACTAAGTTTTCAACTCTGTGATCGATATTTGGCCAGCAGATGACTCGAATGAGGCAGTGGCTCCCTGCATTCAAAATACCAGGGTGCAAATCAAGACAGCGCTGCACGCGGAAGGCGATTTGAGCTAGGCAGGAGCGAGCTTCACACTGACTTTCGTTTTGAGGAACTCACCGTGACGGTGATCGACTTCTCCGCCTTCATCGGACGGCTCGCCACCGCCTCCGGCGAAACCATCCTGCCGTTCTTCCGCACCTCGCTGTCGATCGACGACAAGAGCAAGACCAAGGATTTCGACCCGGTGACGGAGGCCGACCGCGCAGCCGAGGCGGTGATGCGGCGGCTGATCAAGGCGAGCTTCCCCCAGCACGGCATTGTCGGCGAGGAATTCGGCAATGAGCGTGAGGACGCCGACTATGTCTGGGTGCTCGATCCCATCGACGGCACCAAATCCTTCATCGGCGGCTTCCCGATCTGGGGCACGCTGATCGCGCTGCTGCACAAGGGCTCGCCGGTCTACGGCATGATGCACCAGCCCTTCATCGGCGAGCGCTTTTCCGGCGATAACGGCTCGGCCAATTACAAGGGCCCCTCCGGCGAGCGCCGGCTCCAGGTCCGCCGCTGCGCCTCACTGTCGGAGGCGACGACCTACACCACCTCTCCGCTGCTGATGAACGAGCGCGACCGCGCCATCTTCGGCCGCATCGAGCAGGGCGCGCGGCTGTCGCGCTATGGCGGCGACTGCTACTCCTATTGCATGCTGGCGGCCGGCCATGTCGATCTCGTGGTCGAGACCGAGCTGAAGCCTTACGACATCGCGGCCCTGATCCCGATCGTGACCGGCGCCGGCGGCGTCGTCACCACCTGGGAGGGCAAGCCGGCGCAGGGCGGCGGCCGCATCGTCGCCGCCGGCGACGCCAGAGTTCACGAAGAAGCGCTGAAGCTGCTCAACCAATAACAAAGGCGAGCGGGAGGCTTGCATGACCATCTCACGCAGGCTGCTCGTTGGATTGTTATTGCTGCTGCCGTCAGTGGCGTCCGCGCAGAATTTTCCCGCAAAACCGATCAAGCTGATCGTGCCGTTCCCGGCCGGCGGCCCCAATGACATCATCGCGCGCGTGATCGGCCAGCGCATGTCGGAACTGTCGGGGCAGCCGGTGCTGATCGACAATCGCGGCGGCCAGGGCGGCGTGCTCGGCACCGATGCGGTCTCGAAGGCCGCGCCCGACGGCTACACCATCGCGATCTCCTCGGCCGGCGCGCTCGCGATCAGCCCGAGCATGGAGCGGGTCGCCTACGACACCCAGACCGACCTGACGCCGGTGACGCTGGTTGCGACCGTGCCGGAAATGCTTGTCGTCGCCACCAATGTACCCGCCAAGGACATCGGCGAGCTGATCGCGCTCGCGAAAGCGCAGCCGGGAAAGCTCAACTTCGCCTCCTCCGGACCCGGCAGCCTGCCGCATCTCGCCGGTGAGCTGTTCAAGCTGACCGCCAAGATCGACATCGTGCACGTGCCCTATCGCGGCGCAGCTCCTGCCGTGAACGATCTCCTCGGCCAGCAGGTGCAGATGACCTTCCTCGATCTCCCGGTGCTGCTGCCGCAGGTCAAGGCGGGCGCGTTGCGCCCCCTCGCGGTCGGCTCCGCCGAACGTGCCCCAACGGCGCCCGATGTGCCGACACTTTCGGAAGCGGGTCTTCCCGATCTGCGCGTCGAGAACTGGTACGGCATGGTCGCACCAAAAGGCACGCCGAAGGAGATCGTCACCGTGCTGCATGGCCTCGCGACCAAGGCGATGGCAGATCCGGCGGTGAAGGAGAAGCTCGCCGCGCAAGGCGCGACGCTGATCGGTGACGAGCCGGAGCATTTTCGCAGCTTCATCGCGGACGAAACCAGGAAGTGGGCGAAGGTGATCAAGGACGCCGGCGTCGAGACGGAGAAGTAAGTCTCTCGACCCTCACACCGCCGCCGCCCTCAGATGCTCCACCAGCATCTTCGCCGGCCGCGGCAGCGTCTTGAAGCTGCGCGCGCAGATCACGAGGCGGCGATTGGCCCAGGCATCGCGCAGGCGGACCATGGTGAGCGGCATCAGCCTGGCGCAGCGGCGGGCGGCGGATATCGGCACCAGGGCGATGCCGACGTCGGCGGCGACCATCTGGCAGATCGCGTCGAAGTCGCGCAGGCGCGCGCGGTAATGCGGGCGCATGCCGAGCCGGGCGGCGTGCTTCGAAATGTGCATCTGCAGCGCCGTGGCGCTGGTGAGCCCGACGAAGTCGCAAGCACCCGTCTCCTGGAAATCGATCTGGCGGCGGCCGGCGAACGGGCCGCGGCGCGACGTCACCAATGTCAGGTGATCCTCGCTGAACACGAAGCGCTCGATATGGTCGGGCAGGGCGTGCTCGGCGGCGAAACCGAGATCGGCGGCCCCCGCGGTGATCGCGGCCGCGATGTCGGTGCTCTCGCGCTCCTCGATGTCGACGGCGACATCGCGGTGCTCGTGCAGGAATCCGGCCAGCGCCTTCGGCAGGTGCTCCGACAGGCCGGAGGTGTTGACGAGGAAATGCACGCTCGCGCGCACGCCGCTGGCAAAGCCGGCGAGGTCGCCTCGCATGGCGTCGATCTGGTGGAGCACGAGCCTGGCATGATCGAGCAGGCTCTCGCCGGCCGCGGTCAACTCGACGCCGCGGCGCCCGCGCTTCAGCAGCGCGACGCCGAGCGCATCCTCCAGGCCCTTGATGCGCGCGCTGGCCGAGGCCAGCGCCAGATGCGACCGCTCCGCGCCGCGCGTGATGCTGCGCTGGTCGGCGACCGCTATGAAGAGCTGGAGATCGACGAGGTCGAAACGCATGGCAGGTCTCTCCAACCTTGTTGATTGAGCACGATCTTTCGGAAAACCGCTCCACACTTTGCGCTGACGCGGCCCTGCGGGTCCGGATCGTGCTCTAGACTTCGTAGCTGACGAAGGCTGGCTCCGTAACCTCCAGATTGTGCCTGATCGCGGCATCGGTCAATGTGCCTGACATGATCGACCCGCTTCTCGTCATCATTGCCGCCGTCTTCCTGATGGCCGGATTCGTCAAGGGCGTGATCGGGCTCGGACTGCCGACCGTGTCCATGGGCCTGCTCGCGGTGAACATGGCGCCGAGCCGCGCCATCGCCATCGTGATCGTGCCGGCCATCGTCACCAACATCTGGCAGACCTTCGTCGGCCCCCATTTGCGCGACATCCTGCGGCGGCTGTGGCCGCTGATGATCGGCACCGTGATCGGCTGCTGGCTCAATGCCGGCGCGCTGACCGGACCTCATGCGCGCTACGGCACCATCGTGCTCGGCGTCCTGCTCGTCATCTACGCGGTGATCGGCCTGAACAAATTCCAGTTCCGCGTCGCGCCTGAGAACGAGAAATGGATCGGCGGCGTGGTCGGGGTCGTCACCGGCGTGATCTCGGCCTCGACAGGCGTGCAGGTGATCCCGTCGATGCCGTTCATGCAGGCGATCGGCATGGAGAAGGACGAACTGGTGCAGGCGCTCGGCGTGTTCTTCACGACAGCGACGCTGGCGCTCGCCTTCAATCTCAGCGCCGGCGGATTGCTGACGCCCGCCAATGCCGTGCCGGGCGCCGTGGGCCTTGCCATGGCCTTTGCCGGCATGTTCATCGGCCAGTCGGTGCGGGCGCGGATGCCGGCGGAAGCGTTTCGCCGCTGGTTCCTGATTGCGATGATCCTGCTCGGCCTTTATCTGGCCGGCAGCGCGCTGGCGAAGGAATTCGCGTAAACGCAGATCGTACGCTACCCCATGTCATTCGTTCGAACGAGTTACCGGCTCTCCAGCATGGCGACGCGGACACCGAGATAGATGAAGAGGCCGCCGAGCGCGCGATTGACCCAGGCGATCGCGCCCTCGGAGCTCCGCAGGCGATGGGCGGCCTTGGCCGCGAACGCGGCGAGCACCAGGCACCACAGCGTTCCCGTAAAGATGAAGATCAGGCCGAGCGTCAGGAAGGCGAGCGGCTTGTGAGGCGCATCGGCTGCGACGAATTGCGGCAGGAAGGCCAGAAAGAACAGCGCGACCTTGGGATTGAGCGCGTTGGTGAAGACGCCCTGCAGGAACACCCGCCGCAGCGAGCTCCGCTCCGGCTCGTCGATGGCCGACGCCAGCGCCGGCCGCGACCACAGCATCTGGAGGCCGGTCACGACCAGATAGGCCGCGCCGACGAGCTTCAGGATCGAGAAAGCCGTCGAGGAGGCCATCAGCAGGGCCGAAAGCCCGATCGCCGCGCCCGCGACATGGAAAAAGCAGCCGCAACTGATGCCAAATGCCGCGGCCGCGCCGCCCCGCCAGCCCATCTGCATGCTGCGGCCGATCACATAGACGCTATCAGGCCCGGGCGTGATGTTGAGCAGTATGCCCGACAGGATGAAGAGCCAGATTTCGTGAATGCCCAGCATGTGAAATGCCCCCGCCCGGCCCGCCCTGCGGCCCTGAAAGCCGGGCTTAATCGGTTCGCTCCGCCCCGTCCACCGCCGGGATTGCGTAGGATTTACTTCGAATTTGCAATGCGGTTGATACTTTCGCTCGGCCCCATCTGCTTTATAAAGGCAGGGTTCTTGAAATGCGGGATTCGAGGCGACTGCCACGCCGTGGCCGGTCCCCCCTCCCCTGGAGCTCCGAGGATATGGAAAGACGTCTGGCAGCCATCGTCTGCGCCGATGTCGCCGGCTATTCGCGCATGATGGGCAGCGACGAAGCCGGCACCCATGCCGCCTTCAAGGCCCATCGCGCCGCGATTCACCCCATCATCCTCAATCACGGCGGCCGCGTCGTGAAGAACACCGGCGACGGCTTCCTGCTGGAGTTCGCCTCCATCGTCGGCGCCACCGAGGCGGCGATCGCGATGCAGACGCTGATGGCGGAGCGCAACCACCATCTGCCGGCCGACCGCGCCATGCAGTTCCGGCTCGGCATCCATATGGGCGACGTCATCGCCGACGAGGACGAGGTCTTCGGCGACGATGTCAACATCGCCGTCCGCCTCGAATCCGTGGCAAGCCCCGGCGGCTTCGCCATCTCGGCCAAGGCCTACCGGGAGGCGAGCAAGCATCTCACCGTGCTGCTGACCGACGCCGGCAACCACCGCTTCAAGAACATCAAGGATGCGGTCGGGGTCTTTACCTGGACGCCCGAGGGCGCGCCGGCGCTCGCGCCGGAACTCCGGGAAGCATCCGCCCTCTCGCAGCAGTACCGCACGGCGATCGTCGGCGTGCTGCCCTTTGCCAATCTCAGCGACGCCCAGGACGAATATTTCTCCGACGGCCTCACCGAGGATCTCATCCACGCGCTGTCGCTGCAATCCTTCTATCGCGTGCTGAGCCGCAACTCGACCTTCGCCTTCAAGGGCAAGAATTTGAGCACGCGCCTGATCGCGCGCGAGATCGACGCCACCTATCTGATCCAGGGCTCGGTGCGGCGCTCCGGCGCCAAGATCCGCGTCACCGCCGAACTGATCGCGCCGGAGACCGGCGAGCAGCTCTGGACCGGGCGTTACGACCGCGACATCGGCGACCTGTTCGCGATGCAGGACGAGATCACCACCAATCTGTCCGCCGCCATCGCCACCGAGATCGTCCGGGCGGAAGCCTCGGCGCCGGCGAGGCTCTCGACCGACGTGACCGCCTGGGACCGCTTCCTCAAGGGACTGTCGCATTACTACCGGCAGACCAAGGAAGATCTGGTCGCCGCCGTCGACCTGTTCCGGGAGGCCATTGGGCTCGATCCCAAACTGTCGATCGCGCATGCCTATCTCGCCACGATCCAGATCCAGAGCATCCAGTTCGGCTGGGTCAAGGGCACGCGGGAGATGTGGGCCGAGGCGATGCACCTCGCCGAGACCAGCGTCCGGCTCGATCCGCGCTCCTCCTTCGCATTCTCGATCCTGTCCTGGGCTCACGGCATGGAGGGCCATTACGAGGCCGCGATGGACGCCGCCAAACGTGCGGTCGCGCTCAACCCCTATGACAACGGCGCGCGCGGGGTACTCGGCATCTGCCATTTCATCATCGGCGAGCATCGCGAGGCGATCGAGCTGTTCTCGATGGCCTCGCAGCGCGACAACAGCGACCCGCGCTATCAATGGGCGGCGCTGAACGCCTTCAGCCATTATCTCCTACGGCAATATGACGCGACCCTGTCCTGGGCCCGCGAGCAGCTCTACATCAACCCGAACCACATGCAGGCGCTGGCAATCCGCGCCGCGGCCCTGGCGCAGTTGGGGCGGGACGATGAGGCAAGCGAGGCGACCCATGTGCTCATGGGCAATTACCCGACCCTGAACGTCGACCGTCACCTGCGCAATTTCCACTGGAAGCGGCCTGAGGACATCGCCCATTACCGCGACGGGCTGCTGAAAGCGGGCGTGCCGCTCAGCAAGCTGACCCTGGTCCAGAGCGACCTCAAACGCGCCGCCGAATCGTGACCGCGGTCCGCGGGCCCCTTCACGATCCCTTTCACACACCCCTTGGCGAACTCGTGCCTGCTCTTGTTGACAGGACAGTGAATTCAGCCACACTTCGTTACACGCTGAAGTAGTATAAGCTGCTGTCGGTTTGTTAGGACTTTCCGCGCTTGATCGGCGCGTCCGTATTTCACGATTCGCCGCTTTCAGGATTTTGGGCCATGCATGACCCCGCTTCGAAGCCGCCCTTCGACCCCTCGATCCAGGTCTCGCCGAACAATCCCTGCCCCTTCCTGCGCGGCCTCGTCGGCGAAGGCTTCGTCGATGGCGGCACCGTCCCGCTCCGGACGCTGTCGCAGACCATCGCGAATGCAAGCGGCGAGACCGGGCTGAAGAAGACCTCGGCCCGCATCCAGGTCCGCGGCGTCGCGCTGATCGCCAACGGCGCCTGTCACATCCTGCAAAGCATCTTCTGGGGCGCGCAGCTCAACATGCTGCGCGGCGGCCCGCTCGATAAGCTCGGTGCCGGCTCGCGCATCCTCGGCGTCGACGGGCGCGTCAACGAGGACGAGATCGCGCGGCTCGCCAGTTTCGGCAGCACCTATGCCGATCCCGATGCGGGCACCGAGACCGGGCTCAACGCCTCGCAAATCCAGACCTTCATGAAGGACAACCTCAAGCGCGCCGGCAAGCAAGCGCGCTGGTACTACCCGATCCTGATGAAGTTCGAGTGGCCGATCCTGCTCAAGATCATGGGCAAGGGTCAGGGTGACGACCGCTATCTCAGCGTGGCCGAGGTGAGGACATTGTTCAACGAGCGCAAATTCCCTGACAGGATCACCCAGCGGGTCGTCAGCCAGCCGGTCACCCCGCCCTCGCTGATCTTGCGCGCTGCCGGCGGGCTCGTCGCCGCGCTTCTCGTCTTTGGCGTCGTGGCGCTGCGCTTTCCGGATCAATTCCAGCCGATGCTGCCCGGCATTCTCGGGGACCTCGTGGCGCCGCCGTTGCCGAAGCTTGTCGAACCCCGGGCCGCCTACTGGCTCGAGCAGAATTGGGCGCTGGAGGACCGGCACTGGTTTCATCACACCAGCCAGGGCACCGCGACCTTCCCGGTGCCCTATCGCTGGTTCATGGCGCTCGAGCAGCCGCGGCTTCATTTCTTCGCAAAGCCCGGAATGCTGCATGACAGCGACCATCTGCAGCGCTTCGGCTTCATCCCGAGCCCGCAGACGATCAACACCGACGACGCCACGCTGCGCCGGTTCGGCTATGCCAACGTCTACGACAAGACGAAGCCGGTGCCGGCGCGGCTCTGGGATCCGCCGGTGAACTGGGGTGCCCAGGCCGAAAACGTCGGCGGCCTGCCCGTCGGCTTCGCACGCATGACCGGCGTACCCGATCCTGCGACCGGCCAGATCGGCGAGGACCGGATCGGCCTGACCTGCGCCGCCTGCCACACCGGCCAGATCCACTACAAGGGCATCGACATTCGCTTCGACGGCGGCCCGGCGATGACCGACCTCAGGAAGCTCGAGGTCACGACCGGCCTGTCGATCGCCTACACGCTCTACGTGCCGGGCCGCTTCACGCGCTTCGCCGATCGCGTGCTCGGCCCCTCCGCCAGCGATGCGGACCGCGATGCGCTGAAGCAGAAGCTGAGTGCGATCGGCACGTTCCTGGTCGACTGGGAGAAGACCTACGCTAAGACCATCGAGGGCAAGACGCGGTTCAACGAGAAGACCAAGCGGGACGAGCCGCAGCAGGACACCGAGGAAGGTTATGGCCGCCTCGACGCGCTCAATCGCATCGGCAACCAGGTCTTCTCCCAGGACATGGCGCTCAGCGGGCTCAGCGGCTTCGAGAAGAATCTGCATGCCAAGGACGCGCCGGTCAGCTTCCCGCCGATCTGGACCGTGCCCTGGCTCAAATACGCGCAATATGACGCGTCGATCGAACAACCGCTGATCCGCAACGCCGGCGAGGCGCTGGGCGTGACCGCGCTGCTCAACCTGTCCGACAATACGCCCAAGGACACGCTGTTCCGCTCCTCGATGGACATCAAGAATCTGAACTGGATCGAGGATCTGCTGAAGGGGCAGGCGCCCTATCCGAAGAAGCAGCTCTCCGGACTGACATCGCCGAAATGGCCGTCGGACATCTTCGGCGATGATGCGTGGAAGATCGATGGCGACCGCGTCAAACGCGGCCGCAAGCTCTATGCGGAGATCTGCACCGAATGCCATCTCGGTCCGGTCAACGATCCCGTGTTCGACACCGAATTTCCGAGCCAGAGCATCTGGTCCTCGTCACGGTGGGAGACCATCGGCGACGACAAATTCCTGAACGAGGTGCAGAAGAGCGCCAAGGGCATGGGGACCGACCCCGCTCAGGCCAGTGTGCTGGCGACGCGGACGGTTCAGGTGCCGGGCTTCCTCAAGCTCGATCCCACGCAGAATCTCAATGCCTGGTGGAGCTGCAATCTGCCGGATGTTTCTTCGACCGACATGCCCTACTCGCTCGGCCTGATGGTGCTTGTCGACATCGTCAGCCGCAAGGCGATGGACGATGCCAAGATCGAGCCGAAAGTGCAGCAAGCCTGGTGGGGCAAGCGCAAGAACTGCCCCAATCCCGGTCCGCAGCCGGCCGAGAAGAAGGAGCCGGGGCCCTGGTATCGCGCGCGCCCGCTCAACGGCGTCTGGGCCACAGCACCTTACCTGCACAACGGATCGGTCCCCTCGCTCTACTGGATGCTGAGCCCAGCGGCCGAGCGCCCGAAATCGTTCTGCATGGGTGGTGGCCGCGACTACGATCCGAAGCAGGTCGGCTTCGCGGTCGCCGACGGCGAGAGCTGCAAGACCGGGCAGTCGCGCTTCTCGACGCGGGCGTCTGATGGCACCGACATGTACGGCAACAGCAATGCCGGCCACTCGTTCGACGGCACGCCGGGCCCCGGCAAGGACGGCACCATCGGCCGCGTGCTCAAGGAGCAAGAGCGCTACGACCTGATCGAGTATCTGAAGACGCTGTAAGCTGCACCTTCCCCCGCCTGCGGACGAGGGAACAGACCGTCTCTCACTTGAACAGCGGCGTGCCCGGCACGAAGGCGTCGAAGGCGGCCCAGAACTGGGAGCGGTAGCGATCCTGCTCCTGGAGGATCTCGTGCTTGGCACCGGCGATCACGAGATGCGAGCCGGCGCGCAAGTGATAGGCGAACTCCTCGATCGCCGCGGTGGAGACCACGGTGTCGTTGGAGGCTGCCAGCATCAGGATCGGCTGGCGGATCTCGGAGGGATAGTTCATGCCCTTGAAGGTATGCATCGCACGAAAGGCGGTGTCGGCCCAGGCGACCGTCGGTGACGCCAGCCCGAGCGTCGAGTCCTCCTCCAGGATCGCGGCGTTGCGCGCATAGCGCACGGGATCGCTGGTCAGGGGATTGTTGATGAAGGGGTCGAGCCCGGTGATGCGGTCGCTGCCGCCGGGGACGTAGCGGCCACCCATCCCCATCAGGCGCATCGTCCTCAGCAGCGCCCGCGCCGGAAACGCGGTGGTGCGGCCGGGCAGATCGATCATCGGTGCCGACAGCACCATGCGGTCGAACCAGCGCTTGCCCGCATGCGCCACCCGCAGCATCACCGTGCCGCCCATGGAGTGGGCGAGCGCGAAGAAGGGCGGCGGACAATCCGGCAGCACCACCTGCTGCACGAAGGTCTCGACGTCGATCTCGAAATCGGAGAAGTCGCGCACATAGCCCTTGCGCGGATCGCGCAGGCGCCGCGAGGAATGGCCCTGCCCGCGCCAGTCGATCATCGCCACCGCAAAGCCGCGGTCGCGCAAATCGCGCACGGTCTCGAAATATTTCTCGATCTGCTCGCTGCGCCCGGTGAAGACGCAGACCGTGCCCTTGCGGCCCGCCGGCGGCGCCCAGCGCGCGTAGCGCAGCTCGGCGCCATCGGGGGTCTTGATGGTGCCGCTGACGACGTTTTCGGGAACGGGGTTGGACGGGATCGAGAGCAGCGTCATGATTGGAGGGCTGGGCGCGAAGTGCTGCAAATCAAGGGGCGGGAGCGCCGAAAAGGCGCTGTTGCCGCCCTCTTGAACGCCGTCTCACCCCACCCATATCACCTTCGTGCAGGCCGCTACCAGTGTTTCGGAACCGGAACATCAGGCTGCACACAGAACTAAAGCCCGGCCCGATGGCGGGCGGGTTACTTAAGCAGTCGCTCAATGGAGGACTTGACCATGCGTACCTACGATCTCACCCCCTTCTATCGTTCCACCGTCGGCTTCGACCGTCTGTTCAACCTGCTCGACCAGGCCAGCTCTGACGGCAGCCCCGGCTATCCCCCCTACAATATCGAGCGCACCGGCGAGAACGCCTACCGCATCACCGTCGCGGTCTCTGGCTTTGCCAAGGACGAGCTCTCCATCGTCGCGAAGGAAAACACGCTGACGATCAAGGGCGAGAAAGTCGCCAATGAGAACTCGAAATCCGAAGTGCTCTACCGCGGCATCGCCGCGCGTGCCTTCGAGCGCGCCTTCCAGCTTGCCGATTTCGTGCAGGTGAAGGACGCCTCGCTCGAGAACGGCCTGCTTCACGTCGACCTCGTCCGCGAGATTCCCGAGGCCAAGAAGCCGCGCCAGATCGCGATCAACACCAGCGCGCAAGCCGCGAAGGTGATCGAAGGCTCGGCCGCGCAAGCCGCCTAAGCACACACGACTTCCAGGTTGCGAAAACGCCCCGGTGCCCCGGGGCGTTTTTTCGTTTTGCCCAACTTCCTCCCCGGTGTCGTCCTGGCGAAGGCCAGGACCCATTACCCCAGGGAGCTGTTTGGCGAAGATTCGTCATTCGGTACTTCTACCGCGCACCACCGATAGACCTCGCGGTATGGATCCTGGCCTTCGCCAGGACGACACCGGTGGTTAAGCGGCCTTCTCGCAAACATTGGACTGCTGCACCGCATCACAGACTGGTGAGCCGCGTAACGCCGCTGCCGCTTGCTCCGTCCTTTGGGCATCGACCCCAAAACAAGACGGAGAACGATGATGACCCTTTGGCGCAGCCTTTTCGTCGCCGCGAGCCTGCTGGCGGCCCCTCTCAGCCTCGCTCACGCGCAGACGCCGCAAACCGTGAAGGCAAAGAACGTCGTGCTGGTGCACGGCGCCTGGGCCGATGGCTCGAGCTGGTCGGAGGTGATCCCGATCCTTCAGGCGGCCGGCCTCAACGTCACCGCCGTGCAGAATCCGCTGTCGTCGCTTGCCGATTCCGTCGAAGCAACCAAGCGCGCGCTGGCCGAGCAGGATGGCCCGACCGTGCTGGTCGCGCATTCCTGGGGCGGCACCGTGATCAGCCAGGTCGGCACCGACCCGAAGGTCACCGGTCTCGTCTACGTCGCTGCACGCGCGCCCGATGCGAACGAGGATTTCGTCGCGCTGTCGAAGCAGTTTCCGACCGGCCCCGTGCGCGCCGGCATCGTCGAGCGCGACGGCTACACCAAGCTGTCGGAAGAATCCTTCCTGAAATATTTCGCCAATGGCGTGAAGCCGGAGCAGGCCAAGGAGCTCTACGCCGTGCAGTGGCCGACGGCGGCCTCGATCTTCGCCGGCCGCACCACGGAAGCGGCATGGCACAGCAAGCCGAGCTGGTACGCGGTGTCGAAGAGCGACTACACCATCAACCCCGATCTCGAACGCTTCCTTGCCAAGCGCATGAACGCCACCACGGTCGAGCTCGATGCCGGCCACCTCTCGCTGGTGTCGCATCCGAAGGAAGTGGCGAATTTGATCCTGGAGGCGGCGGGATATCCGCGGAGTTGAGGTGATTGCGTGAAAGCAAAAGGCGCCTGAAATCTCGGGCGCCTTTTGTTTTGCTCCAATGTCGTCCTGGCGAAAGCCAGGACCCATTACCCCAGGGAGTGGTTTGGCGAAGACCCTTCGCCCGGTACTCACACCGCCCGCAATCGATAGACCTCGCGGTATGGGTCCTGGCCCCCGTGCGCAATTGCGCACTAGGCCAGGACGACGCCGTGGGTGTGGCACGCGGCTCGCCTCTCACAGCGAGCCGATTATGAGCGCGCCTAATCCAGCCCCTGCGCGGCCGGCATCTCCTGCGTCGGCTGGATGGTCGGAGCAGGCTTGCCCTGGCCGACGGTTGGCGCAGTGGCTTGCGGCGCAGCCTCGGCGGGCTTTGCCTGCACGGCGGCGGCGGTCTGCTGGGCAGGTTGCGCCTGAGCGGGCTGAGCCTGCGGCGCTTGAGTCTGGGCCTGCTGTGCCGGCTCAGCCGGCTTCACCGCCGCGACCGGCGCCTCGCCGCGTGGCGGGGCGGCCTTGGGCAGCGGCACGGTGCGCCTCGCAACGTGTGGGATCGAGGCGGGCGGGCGTGGCGGGCCGCTGCGGATCGTGGTCGGCGGCGGCAGCGCGCTTTGCGGGCCATAAGGCGCGACCGCATGCTCCCCATAGGGCGGCGCCATGCCGTAGGCATCGGCCGCGGGCATGAAGCGGATGATCCGGCCGTCGCGGGCGTCGATCACGAGCCGGCCGTCGTCGCCGCGGCGGTCGATCACCGCGATGGTGTAGACGCTGCCGCGCAGCCGCGGGATGCCGAGCGGCGAGAAGCCGTTGTCGCGCAACACCGCGTACACCTCCGTCGACGGCAGCAGTGCCGGGGCCGGGCCGCGCTCTTCGTAGCCATAGCCGTAGCCATAGCGCGGCGGCGGAGGCGGCGCGGCTTCCGGGGGCGCATACGGCCCGTCGAAATCCGAGACCGCGATCATGGCCCCTCCCGAAATACCGCTCGCGGGAACTTGCGCTTGAGCCGTGCTTGCGGCCAGCGCCAGCGCGGCGGCGGCCACACATCCTGTGAAAAACTTCATGGTCGAGACGCTCCTGTCAGACCCCGGATGGAACGCGCTCTTTCGCTTCTTGCGGCGTGGCGCGCCTTCCGAAGGGCCGATCCGAAGCTTCATCGGGGATTTCGGCGTCCACAGGGCCGGATCAGGGCGCGTTTGCTTCAAAACCGGGGCCGCGCAACTTTCGGAAAGCGATTGATTGACATATCGGGAATCGGGACTTTCGCGCGCTTGTGTGCTAGACAAAAATTTGGCAAGGTGATGGTTAGGACAGGAAAGCTGTCTTAAATTTGCTTGCGGTTCCGGCATAGGGATTGCAACGAAAGTCGGTGCTCTCGAGCGCCAAGAAGGCAACAGGCAAAGCCGTTCTCGGGGACGTAGAACGCCTAGGCCTGAATTTAAGAAAATGCGGCTCGCAGCGGACGAGCGGTGACCCAGAGGCGGGTGCCGCGGAACGCCCAAGGTGCGCCGAAGAGAGCGGTGAGACAGCTTGCCGCATGGAGAGGACAGGAACAATGAACGGGTCGCAATTCGAGCGCGCAAACATCGTGGCAGAAGAGCTGTCGGCGACGGTCGCCTCGAAAACGACCGATCCGATTCAGGAGCACAATTCGCGCCCTCCCGCCGAAGGTCTCTACGATCCGAGCCTGGAGAAGGACTCCTGCGGCGTCGGCTTCATCGCCAACATCAAGGGCAAGAAGTCGCGCGAGATCGTCGCGGACGCGCTGAGCATCCTCTGCAACCTCGAGCATCGCGGCGCTGTCGGCGCCGACCCGCGCGCCGGTGACGGCGCCGGCATCCTGGTGCAGATCCCGCACAGCTTCTTCAGCCGCAAGGCCAAGGAGCTCGGCTTCACGCTGCCGGCGCCCGGCGAATATGCCATCGGCGCGCTGTTCATGCCGCGCGACACCGCCTGGCGCAACGTCATCAAGAGCATCATCGGCGACCAGATCAGGGACGAGGGTCTGACCCTGCTCGGCTGGCGCGACGTACCGACCGACAATTCCTCGCTCGGCGTCACCGTGAAGCCGACCGAGCCCGCCTGCATGCAGGTGTTCATCGGCCGCAACGGCACCGCCAAGACCGAGGACGAGTTCGAGCGCCGGCTCTACATCCTGCGCAAGTCGATCTCGCAGGCGATCTATCAGCGTCGCGACCGCGGCCTCTCCGGCTATTACCCGTGCTCGATGTCCTGCCGCACCGTGATCTACAAGGGCATGTTCCTCGCCGATCAGCTCGGCAAGTACTATCCCGATTTGCATGAGGCGGACTTCGAGAGCGCGCTCGCCCTCGTTCACCAGCGCTTCTCGACCAACACCTTCCCGGCGTGGTCGCTGGCGCATCCCTATCGCATGATCGCGCATAACGGCGAGATCAACACGCTGCGCGGCAACACCAACTGGATGGCGGCACGCCAGGCCTCGGTGAGCTCCGAGCTCTACGGCAAGGACATCAACCGGCTCTGGCCCATCTCCTATGAAGGCCAGTCGGACACCGCCTGCTTCGACAACGCGCTCGAATTCCTGGTGCAGGGCGGCTACTCGCTGCCGCACGCCGTCATGATGATGATTCCGGAGGCGTGGGCCGGCAATCCCTTGATGGATGAAAAGCGCCGCGCCTTCTACGAATATCATGCCGCACTGATGGAGCCGTGGGACGGCCCCGCCGCGATCGCCTTCACCGACGGCCGCCAGATCGGCGCCACGCTCGACCGCAACGGCCTCAGGCCCGCGCGCTATCTCGTGACCAAGGACGACCGCATCGTGATGGCGTCCGAGATGGGCGTGCTGACGATCCCCGAGGACCAGATCATCACCAAGTGGCGCCTGCAGCCCGGCAAGATGCTGCTGGTCGACCTCGAGCAGGGCCGCCTGATCCCGGACGACGAGATCAAGGCCGAGCTCGCCAGGAGCCACCCCTACAAGGAGTGGCTGGAGCGGACCCAGATCGTGCTGGAAGAGCTGCCGAAGGTGCCGACCACCGGCGTGCGCTCGAACCTGTCGCTGCTCGATCGCCAGCAGGCGTTCGGCTACAGCCAGGAAGACATCACCATCCTGATGACGCCGATGGCGGCCACGGGCGAGGAAGCCGCGGGCTCGATGGGCAACGACACGCCGATCTCGGCGCTGTCGGACAAGGCCAAGCCGCTGTTCACCTACTTCAAGCAGAACTTCGCGCAGGTCACCAACCCGCCGATCGACCCGATCCGCGAGGAGCTGGTGATGAGCCTCGTCTCCATCATCGGACCGCGGCCGAACCTGTTCGACCTGCAGGGCCTGGCCACGACCAAGCGCCTCGAAGTGCGCCAGCCGATCCTGACCGACGCGGACCTGGAAAAGATCCGCTCGATCTCTGATGTCGCCGACTCCCATTTCAAGTCGCGTACGCTGGACACCACCTTCCACGCCGGTCTCGGCGCGGCCGGCATGGACCAGGTGCTGGACGAGCTCTGCGCGCGCGCGGAAAGCGCGGTACGCGAGGGCGTCAACATCATCATCCTGTCCGACCGCATGGTCGGCACCGACCGCGTGCCGATCCCGGCACTGCTGGCCTGCGCCGCCGTGCATCATCATCTGATCCGCGTCGGACTGCGCACCTCGGTCGGTCTCGTCGTCGAATCCGGCGAGCCGCGCGAAGTGCATCACTTCGCCTGCCTTGCAGGCTACGGCGCCGAAGCGATCAATCCGTACCTGGCGTTCGAGACCATCATCGCGATGAAGGACCGCCTGCCCGGCTCGCTCGACGACTACGAGATCGTCAAGCGCTACATCAAGTCGATCGGCAAGGGCCTGCTCAAGGTGATGTCCAAGATGGGCATCTCGACCTACCAGTCCTATTGCGGCGCGCAGATCTTCGACGCCGTCGGCCTCAAGGCGGACTTCGTGTCGAAGTTCTTCGCCGGCACGCATACCCGCGTCGAGGGCGTCGGTCTCGCCGAGATCGCGGAAGAGGCCGTGCGCCGCCATGCCGACGCGTTCGGCGAGGCGCTGGTCTACAAGGGCGCGCTCGATGTCGGCGGCGAATATGCCTATCGCAGCCGCGGCGAGGACCATGCCTGGACCGCCGAATCGGTCTCGCTGCTGCAGCACGCCGCGCGCGGCAATTCGCAGGAGCGCTACCGCGCCTTCGCAAAGATCCTCAACGAGCAGTCGGAGCGCCTTTTGACGCTGCGCGGCCTGTTCCGGATCAAGAACGCCGAGGAAGAGAAGCGCAAGCCGATCCCGCTCGACCAGGTCGAGCCGGCCAAGGACATCGTCAGGCGTTTCGCCACGGGTGCGATGAGCTTCGGCTCGATCTCGCGCGAGGCGCACACTACGCTCGCGATCGCCATGAACCGGATCGGCGGCAAGTCGAACACCGGCGAAGGCGGCGAGGAAGCGGACCGCTTCAAGCCGATGCCGAACGGTGATTCCATGCGTTCGGCGATCAAGCAGGTCGCCTCGGGCCGCTTCGGCGTCACTACGGAGTATCTCGTCAACTCCGACATGATGCAGATCAAGATGGCGCAGGGTGCCAAGCCCGGCGAAGGCGGCCAGCTGCCCGGCCACAAGGTCGACGCCACCATCGCCAAGGTCCGGCACTCGACGCCGGGCGTCGGCCTGATCTCGCCGCCGCCGCACCACGACATCTATTCGATCGAGGATCTGGCGCAGCTCATCTACGACCTCAAGAACGTCAACCCGACGGGCGACGTTTCGGTCAAGCTCGTCTCCGAGATCGGCGTCGGCACGGTCGCCGCAGGCGTCGCCAAGGCGCGCGCCGACCATGTCACCATTGCGGGCTTCGAAGGCGGCACCGGCGCTTCGCCGCTGACCTCGATCAAGCATGCCGGCTCGCCGTGGGAGATCGGCCTTGCCGAAACCCACCAGACGCTGGTGCGCGAGCGGCTGCGCAGCCGCATCGTGGTCCAGGTCGACGGCGGCTTCCGCACCGGCCGTGACGTCGTGATCGGCGCGCTGCTCGGCGCCGACGAGTTCGGCTTCGCCACCGCGCCGCTGATCGCGGCCGGCTGCATCATGATGCGCAAGTGCCATCTCAACACCTGCCCGGTCGGCGTCGCCACCCAGGACCCCGTCCTGCGCAAGCGCTTCACCGGCCAGCCCGAGCACGTGATCAACTACTTCTTCTTCGTCGCGGAGGAAGTCCGCGAGATCATGGCCTCGCTCGGCTTCCGCACCTTCAACGAGATGGTCGGTCAGGTTCAGCTGCTCGACCAGACCCGCCTGGTCGCGCACTGGAAGGCCAAGGGCCTCGACTTCTCGAAGCTCTTCGTCAAGCAGAAGGAAGAGAAGGGCCAGAAGATCTATCACTCCGAGCGCCAGAACCATCATCTGGAAGCGGTGCTCGACCGCTCGCTGATCGAGAAGGCGACGCCTGCGCTCGACCGCGGCGCGCCGGTGAAGATCGAAGCTGCGATCAACAGCACCAACCGCTCCGCCGGTGCGATGCTGTCGGGCGCGGTCGCCAAGATCTACGGCCATGCCGGCCTGCCGCACGACACCATCCATGTCGGCCTCAAGGGCACCGCGGGTCAGGCCTTCGGCGCGTGGCTGGCGCAGGGCGTCACCTTCGAGCTCGAAGGCGAAGCCAACGACTATGTCGGCAAGGGCCTCTCGGGCGGCAAGATCATCGTCAAGCCGCCGGCGAACTCGGCAATCGTGCCCGAAGAGAGCATCATCGTCGGCAACACCGTGATGTACGGCGCGATCCAGGGCGAATGCTACTTCCGCGGCATCGCCGGCGAGCGCTTCGCCGTGCGTAACTCGGGTGCGGTCGCCGTGGTCGAGGGCGCGGGCGATCATTGCTGCGAATACATGACCGGCGGCATCGTGGTCGTGCTCGGCAAGACCGGGCGCAACTTCGCGGCCGGCATGTCGGGCGGCATTGCCTACGTGCTGGACGAGACCGGCGACTTCGACAAGCTGTGCAACATGGCAATGGTCGAACTCGAGCCGGTGCTGTCGGAAGAGCTGATCAACGCCGGCACCTATAACCACTCCGGTGACCTCGAGGCGCACGGCCGGGTCGACGTGTTCAAGAACCTGCTCGCCTCCGACGTCGAGCGGCTGCACGTCCTGATCTCGCGCCACGCCAAGGCGACCGGCTCCAAGCGCGCCGTCGAGATCCTTGCCAATTGGAAGGACTGGCTGCCCAAATTCCGCAAGGTGATGCCGGTCGAGTACCGGCGCGCGCTGCGCGAAATGGCCGCCAACGCGGACGCCGAGCCGAAAATCGCGATCGGGGCGTAACTCTCAACTCGCGTCATTCCGGGGCGCGCAAAGCGCGAACCCGGAATCTCGCAAAGATAACCTCCAGGTTCCGGGTCTGCGCGCGGCGCGCGCATCCCGGAACGACGGAAAAGAAAACGGCAGGGACTTCGGGTTTAATGGGCAAGATCACGGGTTTTCTGGAAATCGAACGGCACGACCGCAAGTACACCCCGGTCGCCGAGCGCGTGAAGCATTACAACGAGTTCGTCGTTCCCTTGAGCGAGAAGGAAGTGCGCGACCAGGCCGCGCGCTGCATGAACTGCGGCATTCCCTATTGCCACGGCACCGGCTCGGTCGCGCCCGGCACGCCCGGCTGCCCGGTCAACAACCAGATCCCCGACTGGAACGACCTCGTCTACCAGGGCAACTGGGAAGAGGCCTCGCGCAACCTGCACTCGACCAACAATTTCCCCGAGTTCACCGGGCGCATCTGCCCGGCGCCGTGCGAGGCGTCCTGCACGCTCAACATCGACGACAACCCTGTTACCATCAAGACCATCGAATGCGCGATCGTCGACCGCGCCTGGGACAATGGCTGGCTGAAGCCGGAAGTGGCCTCGGTGAAGACGGGCAAGAAGGTCGCCGTGATCGGCTCGGGTCCGGCCGGCATGGCCTGCGCGCAGCAGCTCGCGCGCGCCGGCCACGATGTGCATGTCTACGAGAAGTACGCCAAGGCCGGCGGCCTGCTCCGTTACGGCATCCCCGACTTCAAGATGGAGAAGGACGTCATCGACCGCCGCGTCAAGCAGATGGAAGGCGAAGGCGTCACCTTCCACTACAACAGCCATGTCGGCGCTGACGGCAACGTCGATCCGCGCGAGATGCTCAACGAGTATGACGCCGTGGCGCTGACCGGTGGCGCTGAAGCCCCGCGCGACCTGCCGATCCCCGGCCGCGATCTCGCCGGCATCCACTACGCCATGGACTTCCTGCCGCAGCAGAACCGCCGCGTCTCCAGCGAGCCCTTGAACGGCGTCCAGGAGATTTTGGCCGGCGGCAAGCATGTCGTCGTCATCGGCGGCGGCGACACCGGCTCGGACTGCATCGGCACCTCGCTGCGCCAGGGCGCGCTGTCGGTGACCCAGCTCGAGATCATGCCCGCCCCGCCCGAGCGCGAGAACAAGGGCCTGACCTGGCCGAACTGGCCGCTGAAGATGCGCACCTCCTCCAGCCAGGCCGAAGGCGCCATCCGCGAATACGCCGTGCTGACCCAGAAGTTTTCCGGCGAGAACGGCCAGATCAAGAAGCTGCACTGCGTCCACGTCGACGACAAGTTCAAGCCGATTGCCGGCACCGAGTTCGAGCTCGATGCCGAGCTCGTCCTGCTTGCCATGGGTTTTGTGCACCCCGTGCACGAGGGCCTCTTGAAGCTGCTATCGGTCGAGCTCGACCCGCGTGGCAACGTCAAGGCCAACACGCTCGACTACCAGACCTCGCGCCCGAATGTGTTCTCCGCCGGCGACATGCGCCGCGGCCAGTCGCTGGTGGTGTGGGCCATCCGCGAGGGCCGGCTGTGCGCCCGGTCGATTGATACGTTCCTGATGGGGAAGACGGATCTGCCGCGGTAGTCCACTGTGCAAGCTCGACGGCGGACAAACAATCCGCCGTCGTCCTGGCGAAAGCCAGGACCCATACCGCGGAATCTATCGATGGCAGTCGGTCGTAGTACCGAACTGCGAGCCTTCGCCAAACTACTCCCTCGGGTAATGGGTCCTGGCTTTCGCCAGGACGACACCTTGGCGCCGCCGGTGGTCACCGGCGGTAATCCTCAGTTCTGCAGCCTCACCCCGACCATCACCACCGTCCCCTGCGAGCTCGACCCCGCCTGGTTCGAATCCAGGATGTCGTGCCGCAGCGTGCCCTTGATCCAGACGTTGCGGTTGAGCTTGTAGATCAAATTGCCTTCGAGCGAGTAGGTTTTGTCGTTGCGGTTCTGGTTCTGGTAGTCGTAGGTGCCGTAGGTAAACTTGCCGATGGCGGTGAGCCAGCGGCGGAAGTCGTGGTCAACTTCGGCGGCATAGGTGTGCACGAGCACGCCGGATGAGCCGGGGACCGTGGTCTCGTTGATCTGCGTGTCGGTGAAGAATTTCACCGTGGTGAGGCCGCTCGCATTCCAGATCAGCGAGCCCGCGGTGAGGAAGCCGGAGAGCTGGCTGAGGCGCGGATCGACATAGTTGCGCGCGGAATAGCCGACCGAGATCTCGCCGGTGAGGATGCGCGAGAATTCGAAGGACGAGCCGACCTTGGCATAGCCGCCGTTTGAATCTCGGAAATAGCCGTTGCGGTCGGCGGCCTGGTCGTGGACGCGGGTGTCGCCCTGGATCTCGACGAACGGCTTCAGTCCCGGCTTCAGATCGTAGGAGAAGCGGCCGACGCCACCATACTGGTTGAAGTCGCGGTCGTCATTGCTGGAGGTCGAGCCGTCGGTGAGCTTTGAATCGGTGTAGGCGGTGCGATCGACGGTGGCGCCGGCGGCGACCTGGAAGCGGTTGAAGGTCTGGTCGAAGCCGATCGTCGTGCCATAGGTGGCATAGACCGGATATTTCTGCAGGCCGGCCTGCACGTTGGGGCTGCCGGGATTGTCCGTGGCGAGCCGCAGGCGCAGCTGCGAGGTCAGTTTGAGATCGCGGCTGACATCGACGCGGCCGTCGACATGGCCGGTGAAGTCAGGACGGTCGATCTCGACCGGCGAGGGCGAAGCAAAGCCGTTGATCGTCGCCGGCATGTTGTTGGTGTAGCCCGAGAACGAGCCGCGCAAATCCGCGACCAGCGCGTGGCGCTCCCAGTCGGACACGACAAGGAGATCGGGCGCGACGACATAGGCCGGCGAGCCGACCGGCATGTTCAGGCGCGCCGGGTTGGTGTCGTAGCCGGCGGAGAGTTCGAGCCCGCCCTTGATCAGGAAGCTGCCGGCGTAATCGCCGACCGCGCCGAACGCGTCGTCATCGGCCTTGAGGCGACGGCGCAGCGGCTGGCCGGGCACGTTGCCGGCCATCGCCGGCGGTACCGGTGTCTTGTGCGCATTCTCGGACGGCGGCGGCGCGATGCGCGGCGGACCCAGCGTCCTGACCGGCGTTGCCGGTGGCGGCGGCGAGCCGGGGCCGAGCGGGCGCTTCGGCTTGGCCTGGCCGGGATAGAGCTTTGGCTGCTGCCGCTTGCGGTTGAGCGAGTCGTAGCCGGAGCCGCTGGCGCCATTGGCAGCCGGCAGGCCGTAGGTCGGAACCTGCCCGACGCGCGAGGTTGCCGGCGCCTGCTGGCTCCTGCGCGGATCGGCATTGGGATCGGGCAGCACCGGCAGCGCGTCCGACGGCGCCTGCGGCACGGCCGCCGTGCGGCGCGTCGGCAGCGTGTCGGGCGAAGCAAAGCCGCCGCGGTTGGGATTGAACAGGTCGGGCGTGAGGCTCTGGGCCGCCGCCGGAATGGTGCCGAGGGCCGTCAGCGCGAGGCACGGCAAAGCGGCGCGCAGGAAATGCGCGCGTTTGCTCCGGCCCCTGCCTGGAGACGACCCCACGATAGAATAACTCCAACGAAATCAAACACTTCCAAGACGGCCTCCGACCGGCTGGCGGGAACCCATCGTTAATGGAGTTAAAACAATTATGGTTAATGACCGGTTGAGGGCATTAGGGCACTCGTCGCCTCGCCAGCCGGGGCGTGCTAAGCAGGCGCCAACGGGCGAACGCCCCTCCTCCCTGGACCTGGACATGCCGAGTTCGAAACCGCTGATGACCCAATCATCCGGCTCCATCCCCGATAGCGTCGAATCCGCGCTCCGCACCCTGGAGACGGAGAGCGGCGGCATCAACGCCCTCGCCGCCGCGCTGCGCGGCCCGCTGGGCGCGACCTTCGCGAGGGCGGTCGACCTGATCCGCAACGCCAAGGGCCGCGTCATCGTCACCGGGCTCGGCAAGTCCGGGCACATGGCGCGCAAGATCGCGGCGACGCTGGCCTCGACCGGCACGCCGGCCTTCTTCGTCCACACCGCGGAAGCCGCCCATGGCGACCTCGGCATGATCACCACTGATGACGTCATCATGGCGCTGTCCTGGTCCGGCGAGCAGCCGGAGATGAAGACGCTGGTGAACTATTCGGCGCGCTTTGCGATCCCGATGATCGCGGTGACCTCGAACGCTTCGTCCTCGCTGGGACAAGCCGCCGACATCGTGATCGAGCTGCCCAAGGCCCGCGAGGCCTGCCCGCACAATCTGGCGCCGACCACCTCGACCATGATGCAGGTCGCGATCGGCGATGCCATCGCGATCGCGCTGCTCGAAGGCCGCGGCTTCACCGCGCTGGAATTCGCGCATTTCCATCCCGGCGGCAAGCTGGGCGCGATGCTGAAATTCGTCCGCGACTACATGCGCACCGGCGCCGAGATCCCGCTCAAGCCTGAAGGCACAAAGATGTCGGACGCCGTGGTCGAGATGTCCGCCAAGGGCCTCGGCTGTGTCTGCATCGTCAACAACGCGGGCGAGGCCGTCGGCATCATCACCGACGGCGATCTGCGCCGCCACATGCGGCCCGACCTTCTGACGGTGACGGTCGACGAGATCATGACCAAGCAGCCGAAGTCCGTGCCGCCGTCGATGCTGGCGAGCGAGATGATCGAGGTGCTGAACACCCGCAAGATCACGACGCTGCTGGTGACGGAAGCGGACAAGGTGGTGGGCATCGTGCACCTGCACGACCTGCTGCGCGCGGGCGTGGCGTAGTTCCAAGCACAGTCATTCCGGGGCGATGCGAAGCATCGAACCCGGAATCTCGAGATTCCGGGTTCACGCTACGCGTGTCCCGGAATGACAGCGAGGGCTACGCCGGAAACCGCGCCGCCTTCTCCTCCAGCGGCAGCCGCAGCCCGTTCGCCAGATACGACACCGTGCGATAGAAGCCGCACAACAGCATGATCTCCAGGATCTGCGACTCGTCGTAATGCGCCGACAGCGCGGCGAATTCTTCATCGCTCAGCGTCGCACGGTGGTGCAGCGCGTCGACGGCGGTGATCAGCGCCTGCTCGGCCGCCGACCAGCAGGGTGAGGCCGCATTGCCCAGGACGGTGGCACGGATCTCCTCCTCGGTAAGCTTCGCCGGCCCGGCAAAGACGGCGACATGCACGCCCCATTCGTATTCGCATTTGTTGAGCGCGCAGGTGCGGTCGATGACGATCTCGCGTTCGCGGAGCGACAGCGGCCCGGTATCGAGCAGTCCGCCGGCGCGGAACTTGTCCCAGGCGCGGGCGTGGCCCGCCATCACCCGGAACAGCACCAGCGGCGGCGCGCCGCGCATGATGCGGTCGAACTGCGCCTGGATCTCCGGGGGATAAGGCGGGGTAAGCGGCGCGATGCGCGGCATGGCCTCGGACATGGCGGAAGACATCGGCAGTCTCCGTTGCTACAATTATCGTAGCAATACGCTACACTATTTGTAGCACAACGCAAGGGACCGCCGATGGCGAAACAGGCCGGCTCAAAGACACGCAGCGTCCGCGGCTCACGCACCGGGCGGCCGATCATGGCATTGCTCGACCTGCTCGGCCGGCGCTGGGCCTTGCGGATTCTCTGGGAATTGCGCGGCGAGCCCCTCACCTCCCGCGCCCTGCGCACGGCCTGCGACGAAGCCTCGCCCACGGTGCTGCAAGCGCGACTGACGGAGCTGCGCGAGGCGGGGTTCGTGGAGCTGGGCGACGGCGGAGGTTATGGACTGACGGCGCTGGGGCGGGAGCTGTGCGAGATGGTCATGCCGCTGCACCGGTTTGCGGAGAGGTGGAAGAGCTCTTCCCCCTCTCCCCGCTTGCGGGGCCGCGACGAGCCTCGCTCGCGCTGAGAGGGCGGGGTGAGGGGGAGCCTCCGCGCAGACGGTGAAAGTTGGACTCGCGGAGAGTCCCCCTCACCCGGATTGCATCCCAGATGCAATCCGGCCTCTCCCCGCAAGCGGGGAGAGGCGAAGAATCCTCACGCCGCCGCGACCGTCAGGTTGGCGCCGTCGACCTGCACCACCTTGACCCGCGTGCCCGCTGGCGTATCCGGGCCGGCAACGCGCCACACCGTGTCGTCGATGCGCACGGTGCCGCTGCCGTCGATGATCGGCTTCTCCAGCGTGAACTCACGCCCGAGCAGCGCCTCGGTGCGCTTGTTGAGGAACGGGCTTGCGCTTTCGTCGGGCTTCGGCCGTGCAAGGCGGCGCCAGACCGGAACGGCCGCTACCGCGAACACCGCGAACATCATGAGCTGGATCTGCCAGGACAGATGAACGGCGAACGAGATCAGGCCCACCAGCAAAGCGGCGAGCCCAAGCCAGAACAGAAAGACGCCCGGTGCGATCGTCTCCAGCGCCATCAGGATGAAGCCGAAGATCAGCCAGTTCCAGGTGCCGAGCGATACGAACATGTCGGTCATGACACGACCTCTCTAAAGGGACGCAGGCCCTTTATCCGAAAACCGGTACCCACTTTGCACTACCGTGGCCCTCCGGGTCGGGGGCATGCGCGTAGCCCCATTACTGCTGCGGCACCGACGGCGGCGTTGGACCCGACGACGGCACCGAGCCGGTGCGGCGAGCCGCGGCTGCCGCGGACACCGCACTTTCGCCGAACGTCGCCTTGGCGATCTCACCGATGCCGGCGAGCGAGCCGAGCATGCTGGTGGCTTCCATCGGCAGCATGATGATCTTCTGGTTCGGCGCTTCCGCGAACTGGCCGAATGCCTTGATATATTTGTCGGCGATAAAATAGTTCAACGCGGCGACGTCGCCCTTGGAGATGGCTTCGCTGACCATCTGCGTCGCCTTGGCTTCGGCCTCGGCGGACCGCTCGCGCGCTTCGGCATCGCGGAACGCAGCTTCCTTGCGGCCTTCCGCCTGGAGGATCTGGCCCTGCTTGGCGCCCTCGGCGCGCAGGATCTCGGACTGGCGCTGGCCCTCGGCGGCGAGGATGTCGGCGCGCTTGACGCGCTCGGCCTTCATCTGCCGGCCCATGGCCTCGACAAGGTCGGCCGGCGGCACGATGTCCTTGATCTCGATGCGGTTGACCTTGACGCCCCAGGGCGAGACCGCGGCATCGACGACGCGGAGCAGGCGCTCGTTGATCTCGTCGCGGTGCGACAGCACCTGGTCGAGGTCCATCGAGCCCATCACCGAGCGGATGTTGGTCATGGTCAGGACGGTGATGGCCTGGTTGAGGTTGGCGACCTCGTAGCTCGCCTTCGCGGCATCGAACACCTGGAAGAAGGCGACGCCATCCACCGTCACCGTGGCGTTGTCCTTGGTGATGACCTCCTGCTCGGGAATGTCGATCACCTGCTCCATCATGTTGATCTTGCGTCCGACGCGATCGAAATAGGGCACGATCAGGTTTAGCCCGGGGCTCAGCGTCTGGGTGTATTTGCCGAACCGCTCGATGGTCCAGTCATAGCCCTGCGGCACCGTCTTCACGCCGGCAACCAGCGTGACGATGACGAGCAAAACCAGAACAATCGCGAAAATGTCGAAACCGCTCATAGCTCCTCCAAGGCGGAAAAGAAGCCGGGAAAAGGCCCTTTCCGGCGCTGTCATTGGTCGGGATCACAACCCTACCGGTTCAGCGGTCGCAATTCACGTCGGTATCGGCGCAATTCCACACAAGACGCACAGCAAGAGAACGGTCACGATATGTATTTGCGACAGGCTCTTGAAAGCGTGCAGGCGCAGACCTAAAGCGCGATGAGATTTGGATGAATCGTCATCGCGCTTTAGGTTGTTGTTTACGCATGATCTTTCCGGAAAACCGCTTCGCACTTTTCCGGACATGCTTTGGCAGCGGAAATTAACGGATTCGGGCGAAGCGTCCGCCATGGACGGCTTCATTCGATCACGTCATTCGCAATTGCGAGCAGGCCCGGGGACAGCGTGACGCCGAGCGCCCTGGCCGCCTTGAGGTTGATCGCCAGCTCGAACTTGGTGGGGTTCTGGACCGGCAGATCGGCCGCCTGCGCGCCCTTGAGGATGCGGTCGATGTAGCCCGCGGCGCGCCGGAGCTGCTCGGCGCTGTCGGTGCTGTAGGACATCAGCCCGCCCTCCTCGACGAAGGTGCGGCTCCAGAACACCGCCGGCACGCGCGCCTCTCCGATCGCCGCAAGCAGATGCACGCGGTTGGCCATGGTGAAGAAGTCCGGCAGGATCAGCAGGCCGCCGTCTTGGCGCGAAGCCAGCGCCGCGATCGAAGCCGTATCATGGACCGGCGCGGGTTCGACCGTCACGTGAAGCGTCCGTGCGGCGTCCTCGATCGTGCGCAGCATCAGCGGCGCGAACGGCGCGGTGGCGGGATTGTAGACGACGGAGACGCGGGACACTTTTGGCGTGACCTGGGTCAGCATCTCCAGCCATTTGCCGGCCAGCGGGCCGTCGTAATCGGTGAAGCCGGTGATGTTGCCGCCGGGATGCGCGAGGTTCTGGACAAAGCCCTGGTTGACGGGATCGGTGACCACGGCGAACACGATCGGGACCGTCGTGGTGCGCCGGCGCAGCTCTTCCACCGAGGGCGTGCCGACCGCGAGCAGGATGTCGGGCTTGAGCGCGATCAGCTCGTCGGCAAGCCGCGCGATTCGCGTCCGGTCGCCCGCGCCGCTGCGCCAATCGATCCTGAGATTGTCGTGCTCCTTCCAGCCGTGGCGCCCGAGCGCCTCGACGAGGATGGCGCTGCGCGTCTGCCCGATTGCATCGTCGGCGGCCGTGACCGAGAGCACGCCGAGCCGGCGCGCGGGCTGCTGTGCCAGCACTGATGACGGCAGCGCCGCGATCATCCCAAGCGCCAGGAGCTCGCGGCGGTTCATGGGCACTCTCAGATCCAGCCCTGGAGCTCGCGCAGCACCAGGGAGCGGATCACGTCCATGCCTGGTTCGCTGTCGTTGAGGCAGGGGATCGCGGAAAACTGCTCGCCGCCATTGTGCTTAAAGATCTCGGCGTTCTCCTGCGCGATCTCCTCCAGCGTCTCCAGGCAGTCGGCGGAAAAGCCAGGCGTCACCACCGCGATGCGGCGCACGCCTTCCTTGCCGAGCCGCTCCATGGTCTTGTCGGTGTAGGGCTGCAGCCACTCGTCATTGCCGAAGCGCGACTGGAAGGTCAGCAGCAGGTTTGCCTCGTCCATGCCGAGGCGGCGGCGCAGTATCTCGGTAGTGGCGATGCAATGGCTTTGATAGGGATCGCCCTTATCGACATAGGATTTCGGCATGCCGTGGAACGAGGCGACGATCCGCTCCGGCTTGAACGGGAGCGTTGCCAGATGCGCCTCGATCGAGGTCGCGAGCGCCTCGATATAGGCTTCATCCTCGTAGTAAGGTGGCGTCACCCGCAGCGTCGGCTGGTTGCGCAGCTGCGCGAGCACGCGAAACACTTCGTCGCAGACGGTGGCCGAGGTCGAGGCGGAATATTGCGGATAGAGCGGCACGGCGAGAATGCGCTCGCACCCTTTCGCGATCAGCGCATCGATGCCCGCCTTGATCGAGGGATTGCCGTAGCGCATCGCCCAGTCGACGACGACGTGGTCGCAGTCCGACAGCGCGGCCGCGAGCTTGTCGCTTTGCGACCGCGTGATGGTCTTCAGCGGGGACTCGTTCTGCTCGGTGTTCCAGATCTTGCGGTAGTCGAGCGCCTTGGTGCGGGGACGGCTGCGCAGGATGATGCCGTTCAGCACGAACTTCCAGATCAGGCCCTGGTCCTCGATGACGCGGACGTCCGAGAGGAACTCCTTCAGGTAGACCCGGACGCCGGGCGCGTCGGCCGTATCGGGCGTGCCGAGATTGACCAGGAGCACGCCGACGCGCGGCAGGGCCGATCGGGTGGCCGGTTTCGCTGTCTCGACGGGGACGACGCTGTTCATGGCTCGTTGGGTCGCGCGTTGGTCCGAACTTGTCAAGATGAGGCCGGTTTCGCTAGGGTCGCACCCAAGCGGGGGGAGGGACGATGACGCTCGCGGAATGGTGCGTATTCGGGGCGCTGCTGCTCTATCTGTCCACGATCGCCTCGATCAAATGGATCAGGTTTCGCCGCTTCGACAATTCCCGGCCGCGCGATCCCGCCTTCTATGAGGACGCCATCGCGCAGCGCGCGCTGGGCGCCCACCAGAACGGCATCGAGACCTTCCCGTTCTTCGCCTTCGCGGTGCTGCTCGCCGAATTCCGGGACTCGCCGCAGCGGCTGATCGACGAGCTCGCCGCGCTGTTCCTGATCGTGCGGATCGCCTACGTGCTGACCTATCTCGGCAACCGCCCGACGCTGCGCTCGATCCTCTGGAGCATCGGCTTTGCGATCAATCTCGGGATCTTCTTCATGCCGATGCTGAAGCGGTTTTTGCCGGTGTGAGGTTTTGAACCGTAGCCCGGATGGAGCGAAGCGTAATCCGGGGGCTATCCGCGCTGATGCTGTCCCGGATTGCGCTTCGCTCCATCCGGGCTACGAAACCTGTGCCTCAAAAGCACGTCGTCCGTTCGGCCGCGATGTAGCCGAACAGGAGGCCGACGCCGAACAGCAGCACGAGGGCGGCGGCGCCGAATTCGATGCCGCGCATGAACAGTGCGCCGCCGCCGTCGCGGCCGGCGCTGAGGCGCGCGGCGACGTCCTTGGCGGAGACGGCGACGACCGCGATGGCCGCGACCGTGATCGCGGTGCCGAGCCCCATCAGGAAGGTCGCGGCGATGCCGGCCCAGAACAGGCCCTGGGCGAGTGCAAACACCAGCACCAGGATCGCGCCCGAGCAGGGGCGGATGCCGACGGTGAGGATCGCGGCAAACCCGCGCCGCCAGCCGCCGGGGCCGGCGAGCTCGCTCGGGGTGGGCCCGTGGGAATGGCCGCAATGCTCGTCATGGACGTGGTCGTGACCGTGGTGGTCGTGGGCATGGGCATGAGCATGATCGTGGTGATGATGATCGCGCTCATGATGATCATGCGCATCGTGATGATGGTGATGGCCGTGATCATGGTCATGCGGCACGCCCGCCATCGCCGGCACCGGCTGGGCCGCCTGCAGCGCGCGGAGGAAGGTGCGGCCCTTGACCCAGACGAGGCGCAGGCCGAACAGCGCGATCAGGGCGTAGCTTGCGATCTCGATCACCCCTTCCGCCTTGCACATGGTTTTCGCGGTCGCGTTCAGCACCCAGGCCGAGATGCCGACGATGAGGATCGCCACCAGCGACTGCATCAGCGCCGAGGCAAAGGACAGCGCGATGCCGCGCCGCGCGGTCTCGCGGTTGGCGACCAGGTAGGAGGCGATCACCGCCTTGCCGTGGCCGGGACCGGCGGCATGGAAGATGCCATAGGCGAACGAGATGAACAGCAGCGTCCACACCGCCGAGCCGTCGGACTTCGCGGCACGGATGGTCGACGACATCTGGCGATAGAATTCCGACTGCTTGGCCAGGAGCCAGCCGATGAGGCCGCTGGCCTCGGGCTCGGCCGCCTGCGCCGGCCGCGGCGCGCCGAACGGGTTTTGCGCGAGCAGATCGTGAAGCGCGGCATCGGCCACGATCACGACCAGCAGAACGGCCACGCAGGCGGTCAGCCCGCGGGTGAGCGGGGAAAGATGCTGCTTCAAGGGCAATCCACCGTGATCTTGTTGGCGAACATCATGCCGAAATTGCTGTTCTCGCCGTTCAGGAAGGTCTGCTCATTGAGCTTCTGGGCGGTGGCCGAGCCGTCGCTGGGACGGTCCAGCTTCATCTGGCACCCGGCGGGCGCACCGACCAGCTTGACCGGATTGTCCTTGGCCATCTGGAAGTCGATGAAGAAGGAGCGGTCGAACACTTCGAGCACCAATTGCCTGGGCTTGACCGGGTTCTTCAGCGGCAGCGTGAAGTGCAGGGTCAGCACCGTGTCCTTGTAGTCGAGGAAATAGTCGACCGGCTCGTTGAAGCGTTCCTTCTTGCCGTCGGCCTTGGCGAAGGTGAAATAGGCATATTCCTTCAGCGACTCGACATTGGTCTGCGCCAGCGGCCCGAGCTCCTCGCGCGTGTAGGCGCCCTTGGCCTTGCTCTCGAGCCCCTGCACCGCATAGGCCGAGAACATGTCGTCGAAAGTCCAGGCGTGGCGCACGCCGGTGATGCTGCCGTCGGCGGCGTAAAGCAATTCGCTGGTCGCGGTGATCCAGACATGCGGATGCGCGCTCGCCGCGGACGCTGCGAGCGTGAGGCCGACGGCGAGCAGCCCTCCGAACAGGCGGCGCATACTCATCAGGCCGCCTTGGCGTCGTCGAGCAGGCCGCGACGGCGCAGCAGCGCGTCGGGCTCCGGCGGGCGACCGCGGAAGGCCTCATAGGCGGCTTCCGGATCGACCGATCCGCCGCTCGAATAGATGTCGTCGTGCAGACGTTTTGCCACGGCAGGATCGAAGATGTCGCCGGCCTCCTCGAACGCGCCGAAGGCGTCGGCGTCCATCACCTCGGACCACATGTAGCTGTAATAGCCGGCGGCATAGTGGTCGCCGGTGAAGATGTGACCGAATTGCGTCGGACGGTGACGCAGCGCGATCTCCTCGGGCATGCCGATCTTCTCCAGCTCGCGTCTCTCGAAGGCGCGGACGTCCTGCGCGGCGGCGGCCGGCTGGGTGTGGAATTCGAGATCGACCAGCGCCGAGGAGACGAACTCGACCGTGGCAAAGCCCTGGTTGAATTTTCGCGCGGCGAGGAAGCGCTGGAGCAGGTCGTCGGGCAGCGGCTCGCCGGTCTGGTAGTGGCGGGCGAACTGCTGCAGCACCTCGGGCCGTTCCTGCCAGTGCTCGTAGAGCTGGGACGGCAGCTCGACGAAGTCGGTGAAGACGGAGGTGCCCGACAGCGACGGATAGGTCACGTTGGAGAGCATGCCGTGCAGGCCGTGGCCGAACTCGTGAAACAGGGTGCGGGCATCGTCGGGCGACAGCAGCGCGGGCTCGCCGCCGGCGCCCTTGGCGAAATTGCAGATGTTGAGAACCAGCGGCGCGACGTCGCCGTCGAGCTTCTGCTGGTCGCGCAGCGAGGTCATCCAGGCGCCCGAGCGCTTCGATGGCCGGGCGAAGTAGTCGCCATAGAACAGCGCCTTATGCTTGCCGTCCGGCCCCTTCATCTCCCAGACCCGGACGTCGGGGTGCCAGACCGGAACGTCCTTGCGCTCCTCGAAGGTGACGCCGAACAGGCGCGTGGCGCAGTCGAAGGCGGCGGCGATCATGTGGTCGAGCCCGAGATACGGCTTGATCGCGGAATCGTCGAAATTGGCGCGCTGAAGGCGCAGCTTTTCGGCGTAGAAGCGCCAGTCCCAGGGAGCGAGCTTGAAATTGCCGCCCTCCTCCGTGATCAGCGCCTGCATCTCGTCGCGGTCGGCGAGCGCCCGGGCGCGGGCCGGCTTCCAGACCCGCTCCAACAGGCTCCGCACCGCCTCCGGCGTCTTGGCCATGGAATCCTCGAGCCGGTAGGCGGCGTAGGTCGGGTAGCCCAGCAGGTTGGCGCTCTCCTCGCGCAGCTTCAGGATCTCGACGATGGTCGTGTTGTTGTCGTTGGCATTGCCGTTGTCGCCGCGGGCGATGAAGGCCTTGTAGACCTTCTCGCGCAGGTCGCGCCGTGCCGAACTCTTCAGGAACGTCTCGACCGAGGAGCGCGACAGCGTGACGATGGCCTTGCCTTCCATGCCGCGCTCTTCCGCCGCAGCCTTGGCGGCGGCGACAAAGCTCTCCGGCAGGCCCTGGCGATCGGCCTCCCCGAGCTCCATGAACCAGTCCTGCTCGTCACCGAGCAGATGATGGCTGAAGCCGGTGCCGAGCTGGGCCAGCCTCTCGTTGATCTCGGCCATCCGCACCTTGGTCTCTTCGGAGAGGCCGGCGCCGGCCCGGTGGAAGCGGGTGTAGGTGCGCTCGAGCAGTCGGAGCTGCTCCGGGTTCAGGCCCAGCGCCGCGCGGTTCTCGTGCAGCTGGGCGATGCGACCAAACAGCACGGCGTTCATCATGATCGGATTCCAGTGCCGGGCCATCCGCAAGGAGACGTCCTTGTCGATCTCCAGGATGGCCGGATTGGAATGCGCCGAGACGAGGTCGTAGAACACCGCCGCGACCTTGCTCAGCAGCTTGCCGGAGCGCTCCAGCGCCGTGATGGTGTTGGCGAAGTCGGGCGCGGCGGGATCGTTGGTGATCGCCGCGATCTCGGCCGAATGATCGGCGAAGGCCTGCTCGAAGGCCGGGAGGAAGTGCTCCGGATTGATCTCGTCGAAAGGCGGGGTCGCAAACGGCGTCACCCAGGCCTTCAGCAGCGGATTGATCCCGGAGTCCGTGGTTTGGCGGGGTTCTGACATCGCAAGTCCCGGTTTTTGTGGCTCGATTGCTGCGGCCAGCTATAGCACGCGATGGGGCTTTTTTGGGCCATTTGGCCTTGCTCCCGGCCGCCTTTTCGAGGAGATTGCGGCCCTCGAAGACACGGACCCCGAGCTCATGAACGCGACTTCTTCCTCGTCCCGCCAGATCGTCTGGCGCAGCGTCATCACCGTCATCAGCGCCGCCATCCTGATCGGCGCGGAGGTGTTCGGCGCAGCCTTTGCCGGCGGCTGGGCGCTCGCGATCCTGTTCGGTCTCGGCGATCAAGGCGCCCACATCCTGCAGGCCGTGCTGTTCGCGCTCGGTGTGCTCGTGATGACCGCCTTCATCCGCGGCGCTCAACGCGTCGAGCCCTTCACGAAGCGCGGCTGACGCTTCACGCGCGTGAGCAACACGCGCAGCGCAGCGAAAACTTAACGCTCGTTCATCTTCAGCGTCGCTCGCGCAACACCGCGCAAGCAGACGTTAGGCAATTCTGTCCGCAGCCTAAAAAAATTCTTGCGAAGCCGAGTCAAAACGCTTATGTGCGGACTTGCCCAATTTCGCACGTGCCTGTGGTCGTGTGTCAGTCGGTAGGTATCCGGACAAGAGGCCGGACAGCCGCCAAGGGGTGAAGAAGCCGAGGGGCTCTTCGGAAGTGTGGAAGTCGAGGACTGAAAAGTCGAGCGACCGAAGCAAACCCGGAGCGCCCAGCATCTCTCTCAAAGAGATGCCATGTCGAAGGTGACTTCGCCCTTTGCAACCGTGACTGGCAGCCGGAGGCGAACCGGCGCACCCCGCTCTCAACGGGGGACGCGACTTAAAGCAACGACGGATCGGGCTTTTTTGGTCTCTACCGGCAGTCCAACGCCGGCGCGGGCTACTGAAAAGGCTTGTCCTTCATTGCCAGGTGTGCGGGCGGGAATCTCTCCCAACCAATCCACGGCAGCACAGTCTGGTTTGAGTTTTTTGGCTTCAGCGCGCCTCCATCGCGCGATGTGGCCGAAGCACTCTCATCAGACGTCACGTTGATACGGCTCCCGTCGCTGGGACCGTTGGAGAGTGCCATGACCGAACGTATCCAGGAATTCCTGCGTAACCGCCGCAAGGAAGGTCTCGACACTGAGCCGTGCCTCGTCGTCGACCTCGAGGTCGTGCGTGACAATTACCAGAGCTTCGCCAAGGCACTGCCCGACAGCCGCGTGTTCTACGCCGTCAAGGCGAATCCGGCGCCGGAAGTGCTCTCGCTGCTGGCGTCCATGGGCTCCTGCTTCGACACCGCGACCGTCGCCGAGATCGAGATGGCGCTGGCCGCTGGTGCGACGCCCGACCGCATCTCCTTCGGCAACACGATCAAGAAGGAGCGCGACATCGCGCGCGCCTTCGCGCTCGGCATCCGGCTGTTCGCGGTGGATTGCGTCCCCGAGGTCGAGAAGGTCGCCCGTGCCGCTCCTGGCGCGAAGGTGTTCTGCCGCATCCTCTATGACTGCGCCGGCGCCGAATGGCCGCTGTCGCGCAAGTTCGGCTGCGACCCGGAAATGGCCGTCGAGGTGCTCGACGTCGCCAAGCGCCTGGGCCTCGAGCCGTGCGGCATCTCCTTCCATGTCGGCTCGCAGCAGCGCAAGGTGAAGGCGTGGGACCGTGCGCTGGCGATGGCCTCGCAGGTGTTCCGCGACTGCGCCGAGCGCGGCATCAACCTCTCCATGGTCAACATGGGCGGGGGCTTCCCGACCAAGTACCTGAAGGACGTGCCGCCGGTCGTCACCTACGGCCGTTCGATCTTCCGCGCGCTGCGCAAGCACTTCGGCAACCAGATTCCGGAGACCATCATCGAGCCGGGCCGCGGCATGGTGGGCAACGCCGGCATCATCGAATCCGAGGTCGTGCTCATCTCGAAGAAGAGCGACGAGGACGAGGTGCGCTGGGTGTATCTCGACATCGGCAAGTTCGGCGGTCTCGCCGAGACCATGGACGAGTCGATCCGTTACGCCATCCGCACCCCGCATGACGGCGCGGACATGACGCCGTGCGTGCTCGCAGGTCCGACCTGCGACAGCGCCGACGTGCTGTACGAGAAGAGCCCGTATCCGCTCCCCGTCACGCTCGAGATCGGTGACAAGCTGCTGATCGAAGGCACCGGGGCCTATACGTCGACTTACTCGGCGGTAGCGTTCAACGGCATCCCGCCGCTGAAGACCTACCACATCTAAACAGCCTCTCTTTTTCAGAGGCCTGACGAACCCGGGAGCCGGTCCGCCGGCTCCTCCCTGACATCTTCGATTTCTGACGACGTCTTGGACAGGCGTGCTTCTCGCACGCCGGTTCAAGCGGGGACTGACGTGCCATGACTGCTTTTCGGAAGCCACAAGTCGCCCTCACCTCGAAAGCCGCTCCGTTCGCGATCCGTGCGGAACGTGCTGTCGACGTCGCCGCCCGTGAAGCGCTGCTGGATGCCAGCTTTGGCGAGGACCGCCATGGCCGCACCTGCCAGCGCCTGCGCGACGGACGTGCACCTGCCGCAGGCCTTGCCCTGTCGGCGATGCGCGAGGGCAAGCTCGTGGGAACCGTGCGGTTGTGGCATGTCAGCGCCGGAGGCAGGCCCGCTCTGGTCCTAGGACCGCTGGCGGTCGACCCTGCCTGCCGCGAGCTCGGGATCGGCGCCGCGCTGATGCAACAAGCGCTGGCCGCCGCCCGGGCGCGCGGGCATGAAGCCGTGATCCTGCTCGGCGATGCCCCCTATTACGCCCGCTTCGGCTTCTCGGCCGAGAAGACGGCCGGGCTCTCCCTGCCCGGCCCGTTCGAGCGCGACCGCCTGCTGGCGATCGAATTCCAGGCCGGCGCGCTCGACGGCGCCGAGGGGATGATCGTCCCGACCGGCGCGGCCCTGTCCAAACGGAGGGTAGTTCGCGCCCTCCAGGCGCACGCGGCCTAACGGATCGCCCTCATAGCGACGACCGAAGCCGCATCGAGCGGCAATGCCCGGCCGCGCCTGCACCAAGCCCGTTCCTTTGGGGTTGCGCAGGCGCCGGAAACGCCCTTTAACCCCGCGAACTACCCCCTACAGTCGAGGCCCAGACCGATGTCCCGTCGCCTGATTTCCACCGGCTCCCCGCTCGAGAAGACCGTCGGCTACAGCCGCGCCGTGATCGACGGCGAGTTCGCCTTCGTCGCGGGAACCACCGGCTATGACTACACCTCGATGACGATGCCGGCCGATGTCACGAGCCAGTCACGCAACTGCTTCAAGACCATCGAAGCCGCCCTGAAGGAGGGCGGATTCGAGATGGCCGATATCGTCCGCGCGACCTACTACGTCACCGACGCCAGCTACATCGATGCCCACTTCGCCGTCTGCGGCGAGGTTCTCGGTGACATCAGGCCGGCTGCGACCTTGCTGGTCGTCAGCGCCCTCGCCAAGCCCGAGATGAAGGTCGAGATCGAAGTCACCGCCAAGCGCCGCAGCGCCTGATCCACCCCTCACTGCCAGCACTTTCCGGAGAATCTATCCCATGAGCCCTCCCTCGCAGATCTACGCGAAGATCACCGGCCCCATCGTCATGGTCGGCTTCGGCTCCATCGGCAAAGGCACGCTGCCGCTGATCGAGCGGCATCTCGACTATGACAAGTCGCGCATCACCGTGCTCGATCCCAAGGACGAGGGCCGCAAGGCGCTTTGCGAGAAGCACAATGTCCGCTTCATCCAGAAGGGCCTGACCAAGGACAATTATCGCGAGGTGCTGATCCCGCTGCTCACGGAAGGCGGCGGCCAGGGCTTTTGCGTCAATCTCTCTGTCGATACCGGCTCGACCGACATCATGGAGCTTTGCAACGAGCTCGGCGCGCTCTACATCGACACTGTCAACGAGCCCTGGCTCGGCTTCTATTTCGATGCGTCGAAGGGCCCGGAAGCCCGCTCCAACTACGCGCTGCGCGAAGTGACGCTGGCCGCCAAGAAGGCGCGCCCGGCGGGCTCGACCACGGCCGTCTCCTGCTGCGGCGCCAATCCCGGCATGGTCTCGTTTTTCGTCAAGCAGGCGCTGCTCAATGTCGCCGCCGATCTGAAGCTCAACGCTCCCCGGCCGAAGACCAAGGGCGAATGGGCGGACCTGATGCGGCAGGCCGGCGTCAAGGGCATCCACATCGCCGAACGCGACACCCAGCGCTCGAAGAAGCCGAAGGAGCCCGATGTCTTCGTCAACACCTGGTCGGTGGAAGGCTTCCTGTCGGAAGGCGTGCAGCCGTCCGAGCTCGGCTGGGGCACCCATGAGAAATGGATGCCCGAGAATGCGCGCACCCACGAAGCCGGCTGCGGCGCCGCCATCTATCTGATGCAGCCCGGCGCCAACACGCGCGTGCGCACCTGGTGCCCGACCCGCGGCGCGCAGTACGGCTTCCTAGTCACCCACAACGAATCGATCTCGATCTCCGACTACTTCACGGTGCGCGACGCATCGGGCAAGGCGATCTACCGGCCGACCTGCCACTACGCCTATCACCCGGCCGACGATGCCGTGCTGTCGCTGCATGAAATGTTCGGCCGCGCCGCGAAGATGCAGGAGAAGCACCACATCCTCGACGAGAACGAGATCGTCGACGGCATCGACGAGCTCGGCGTGCTGCTGTTCGGCCATGACAACAATGCCTATTGGTACGGCTCGCAGCTCTCCATCGAGGAGACTCGCGAGCTCGCGCCCTACCAGAACGCCACCGGCCTGCAGGTGACCTCCGCCGTGCTCGGCGGCATGGTGTGGGCGCTGGAAAACCCGAACGAGGGCATCGTCGAAGCCGACGAGATGGATTTCGATCGCCTGCTGGAAATCCAGTTGCCGTATCTGGGCCCGGTGAAGGGTTTCTACACCGACTGGACGCCGCTCACGGATCGTCCGGGACTGTTTCCGGAGGATATCGATACCAGCGATCCCTGGCAGTTCCGGAATATTCTGGTGCGGTGAGGGGGCGCAAAGCTTCTCGCCTCAAACTGGACTGTCATGCCCCGCGAAGGCGGGGCATCCAGTACGCCGCGGCTTCTCGGCCGATCACAACTGCCTCTGGAATACTGGATCCCCCGCCTTCGCGGGGATGACACCGAGTGCGTGGCTGGCGCGTGGCTGCCAGCTACTTCTTCTCAATCGGCGGCGCGATCTTCTCGGCGGGCGCCTGCGGCAGTGCCGGCCTGGTCGCCGCACCTTGTGTCTGCGGATCGGGGCGTGCAGGCTCGGGGGCCGGCGTGGTCGGCCGGTCGCCGCCGGGCTTGGACTCCGCGGGCATCTTGTCCTGATCGTTGGACGGAGTGCCCTGGAGCGGTGGCGTCCCCTGTGCCAACTCCAGTCGGCTTTCGGCGCGGATTTGTGCCAGCGACATCACCGACACCACGACGCCTGCTGCGAACAGCAAACCGGCAATTGTCAGGTCGAGCTTCAGTCTGCGCTTGTCATCTGGGCCGGGCATGTCGATCACCGCCTTTATCCGCGGAATCAACGAAGCTGGGGCGCGCCGGTTCCGAGACCAGGACGGCGGGAACCACCCATCACGCGCCAAAAGGCCGCGCTACTCCGTCGTACTGACTTCCCAGGTGGCGTGACGCACGCCCGGCAGATGCTGCAGATCGGTTGCCACCGCGTTCAGCTCGTTCGGATCGACCGCGGTCGCCACCAGCTTGGCGACGATTTCCAGGTTGTCCTCACCGATCTCGACCACCTCGATATCGGCCACCGGGTATTTCGCCGCTTCGAGCTTGTCGACGAGGCGGTCGCGCATGTCGGGCAAGGCGTCGGTCGCAACCGCGAGCTTGAAATAGTAGGTCGCCTCCAGCGCCTTCTCGTTCAGCGGGATGCGGTTGATGGCGTTGACCAGCGGCCGCAGCATGGTGTTGCCGGCGATGACGAAGACGGTGAGCGCGGCGGCCTGCGCGACCATGTCGGCCCCGGCGCAGGAGCCGACCGCGGCCGAGGCCCACAGCGTCGCCGCGGTGTTGAGCCCGCGGACGTCCATGCCCTGCTTCATGATGACGCCGGCGCCCAGGAAGCCGATGCCGGAGACGACATAGGAGATCACCCGCACCGCGCCGTCGGCGCCGTCCAGATGCATGGCGAGATCGACGAAGGCGGCCGCTCCCACCGCGACCAGCACATTGGTACGGAGGCCCGCCGTACGCTGGCGATATTGCCGCTCGGCGCCGATCAGCGTGCCCAGCACGAAGGCCGTGGTCAGGCTGACCAGCGTGTCGATGAAATCGGCAAGCTGGAAGGTCGTCAGAAAGCGCATGGTCCCCTATACGGCGGGAACCATGACAGATTAAAGCTCCAGCAGGCCGCCATCCCCATTTTCGTCCGCGAACGCCAGCAGCGTGCCCTTGGCGTTCCAGGCGAGCGCGGCCACCGGCGGGGTGCCGTTGCGGCGAACCAGGATCTCCGCGCCGTCCTCCAGCCTCACCATCAGCACGGTGCCGTCGCTGTAGCCGGCGGCGAGGATGTCGTTCCTGGGATGGCAGGCGACGACCGACACACGCGCCTGCAGCGGCGCGAGCATCGCGGGCTCCTTGCCCATCGGGCCGTCCTTGCTGGCGAACGGCCAGATGATGACGGTATCGGCGCCGGAGGTCGCGAGCCCCTTGCCGCCCGCGCTCCAGGACATCGAACGGACACGGCCGGGGTAGCCGGTCATGCGCATGTGCCTGTTGTCCGCAAGCCGCCAGCCATGCAGCGCCGGCTCGTGCATCGCGGTGACGAGGAATTTGTTGTCGGGGCTGAAGGTGACCGCGTGATGCGAGCCGGCCCAGGGCAGGAATTCGGCCGAGCCCTCCATGTTCGGAAACCACAGCGTGGCGCCGTTGTAATGCGCGATCGCGAGCCGCAGTCCCTTCGGCGCGAACGCAAGGCCGCCGACGGTCGAGGGCACGTCGAGCGACTTCTCCTCGTTCTTGCCGCTCTTGACTGTCGCCGTCTTGCCGGCCGACCACGCGAAGGCGCCATCGACGTGCAGCGCCACCGCATCGATCCAGCGCCGCTTGGGGTCGGTGGCGAGCAGCGTCACCTCGCCCTTGGCATCGAGCGAGACCACCTTGCCGTCGTCGCCGCCCATGACGATGCGCTTGCCGTCGGAGGCGGTCGAGAGGATGCCGCCGCTGTGCACGGCGACCGTCGTGATCTCGCCTTGGCTATCGACGAACGCGACGTTCTCCTCGCCGCCGACGAAGGCGGCGCGAGGTCCAAGGAAGTGCACGGAGGTCACGGCCATGCCGAGCGCGACGGGCTTGACGCGGTCGGTGACGGAGACGATCGAGGCGGAATCGGGGGGCGGCGTAAACTCTTTCATCACGAGACGATGCAGCTCTCAAAGCCCTTGCGGATTGCCTCTTCCGGCAATTCGCGGCCGATGAAGATGAGGCGGCTCTCGCGCGGCTCGCCCTCCTTCCACTTCCGCTGATGGTTGCCCTCCAGCATCATGTGCACGCCCTGGAAGACGTAGCGGTCGTCGTCGTCGTGGAAGGCGAGGATGCCCTTGGAGCGGAGGATCTTGCCGCCCTCGACCTGCACCAGGTTCTGCAGCCAGGGCATGAACATGTTGGGATCGAGCGGCTTGTCGGTCTTGAGCGAGAGCGACTGCATGTCCTCGTCGTGATAGTGCTTCAGGCCGTGGCTGTGATCATGGTGATGGTCGTGGCCGTGATGGTGATGATGATCATGGTCGTGGTCATGATCGTCGGCCTCGAGGAAATCCGGCTCGATGTCGAGGATGCGGTCGAGATCGAACGCGCCGCGGTCGAGCACGTCGGCCAGCGCGACCGAGCAGCGCTCGGTGCGATGGAGTTTCGCATAGGGGTTGATGCCGCGGATGCGCGCCTCGACCTCGGCGAGCTCGGGCTTGGTGACGAGATCGGTCTTGTTCAGCACGATGACGTCGGCAAACGCGATCTGGTTCTTGGCCTCGGGCGCGTCCTTGAGCCGGTCGGACAGCCATTTGGCGTCGGCGACCGTGACGACCGCGTCGAGGCGGGCGTTCTTCTGCACGTCCTCGTCGACGAAGAAGGTCTGGGCGACCGGTGCGGGATCGGCAAGGCCGGTGGTCTCGACGATGATGGCGTCGAACTTGCCCTTGCGCTTCATCAGGCCGTCCATGATGCGGACGAGATCGCCGCGCACGGTGCAGCAGATGCAGCCATTGTTCATCTCGAACACTTCCTCATCGGCGCCGATGATGAGGTCGTTGTCGATGCCGATCTCGCCGAACTCGTTGACGATGACGGCGTATTTCTTGCCGTGGTTCTCCGACAGGATGCGGTTCAAAAGCGTGGTCTTGCCGGCACCGAGATAGCCGGTCAGGACGGTCACGGGAATTTTCTGAGAGGTCGCTTCAGACATAACAACTCCGGACTTTAAGGCTTTTTCGCGCGACGCGAGGCGGGGTGGCCCCTGCCCTAATGGTCAAGCGCGCTGGTCAGGGCCTTTATATTGTGCCTGACCATGTCAATGTAAGTGGGTGCAGGCCCCTTTTCGCCGGTCAAACCGTCCGAAATCAGGGTCCCGCCGACCCTTGCGCCGGTCTCGGCGGCGATCCGCCGGATCAGCCGGTCATCGCTGATATTTTCCAGGAACACGGCCGGGATTTTCTGGGCCTTGATCTGGCCGATGATGGCCGCAATGTCCCGCGCGCTGGGCTCGGTTTCCGTGGAGACGCCCAGGGGGGCGATGAACTGGATGCCGTATTCGGCCGCGAAATACCCGAAGGCGTCGTGGGTGGAGATGACCTTGCGACGCTCCTGCGGGATTTTGCCAACGGTGTCGCGGACCTCGCGATCCAGCGTTTCGAGCTTTTCCAGATAGGCCTTGGCCTGGGCACGGAAGAACTCCGCGTCGTCCGGAGCAGCGACGGCCAGCGCATTGGCGATGTCGGTCACGTAGATCCTGGCATTGGGGACCGACTGCCAGGCATGGGGATCTGCGGCCGAGCCGAACTTCAGCGGCACGATACCCGTGCTCGCGGTGATCACCTGCGCCTTGCTGCCTGCGGACTGCACGAGGCGCGGCAGCCAGCCCTCCAGCCCGAGCCCGTTGACGATGACGAGCCTCGCTTCCGCGACCCGCTTCGCATCGCTTGGGGCCGGCGTATAGACGTGGACGTCGCTGTCGGGCCCGACCAGCGTCGTCAGATTGATGCGGTCGCCACCGACATTGCGAACGAAATCGCCGAGGATCGAGAAGCTCGCAACGACGTTGATCCGCTCCGCGGCGTGCAGCGGCGAGGCGATCATCAGCAAGGCAAGGAGCACGAGGAAGCGCATCGCGGTCACGCCTCCAGATGCCGGCCGGGAAACAGCTGCCGGACGATGCCGCCGACGCGCCCGAACAGGACGGAAACGACGTAGAGCACCGTCGCCACGAGAATGATCGCGGGGCCTGAGGGGACGCGGGTCTGGAACGACAGCACCAGGCCGGCATAGCCGGAGACAGCAGCGGTCACCACGGCGATGCAGATCATCGCGGTGAGATCGCGCGACCAGAACCTTGCGATGCCCGCGGGCAGGATCATCAGGCCCACCGCCAGCAGAGTACCCAGCGCCTGAAAGCCGTTGACGAGGTTGATGACGACCAGCGCCAGGAAGGCGAGATGCGCAGGGCCCCCGGCCCGGCTCACGGTGCGCAGGAACAGCGGATCGACACTCTCGATCACCAGTGGGCGGTAGATCACCGCGAGCACCAGCAGCGTCACCGTGGCGTTGAAAGCGACCACCAGCAGCGTCTGGTCGTCCATGGCGAGGATGTTGCCGAACAGCACGTGCAAGAGGTCGATATTGGTGCCCTTGATCGAGACGATGGTGACGCCAAGCGCCAGCGAGGCCAGATAGAAGGTCGCAAGCGAGGCGTCCTCCTTCAGCCCAGTCGAGCGCGCGACCACGCCGGCGAGGATCGCCACGGCAAAGCCGGCGATCAGGCCGCCGGCCGTCATCGCGAACAGGTTGAGACCGGAGAGCAGGAAGCCGACAGCGGCGCCGGGCAGGATCGCATGCGCCATGGCGTCGCCGACGAGGCTCATCCGCCGCAGCATCAGAAATACGCCGATCGGCGCGCCGGCCAGCGACAGCGCGATCACGGCGGCAAGCGCCCGCCGCATGAACTCGAATTCGGTGAACGGACCGATCAGCGCGTCATAGACCATCGGATATCAGGCCGCCCGCGAGCTGATATCATCGGCCGCGCAGGCCGCGGCGGTGTCGTCGAAGGCCTCGCACATCCGCATCGCGACCATCAGATTCTCCGGCGTCAGCACCTCCGCCGTCGGCCCCCAGGCCACGGGACCGCGCGCCAGCACCAGCGTCTCGGTGAAATGATTGCGCACCATCTCCATGTCGTGCAGCGCGGCGAGCACGGTGCGGCCCTCGCCATGCCAGTGCTTGACCAGCCCAAGCAGGTCGGCCGTGGTCTTGCTGTCGATGGCATTGAAAGGTTCGTCGAGCACGATCAGGCTGGCGTCCTGGAGCAGCACGCGCGCGAACAGCACGCGCTGCATCTGGCCGCCGGAGAGCGTGCCGATCGGACGATTCTCGAAGCCGTTGAGACCGACGGACGCGATCGCACGGAGAATCTTCTGGCGTGCGGCCTTGCCGATGCCGCCGAACAGGCCGGCGTTGCGCCACAGCCCGGTGCCGACGAAATCGAACACCGAAATCGGGAAGCTGCGGTCGATCTCCGCGCTCTGCGGCAGATAGGCGATGTCGCGGGCATCGAGCCCGCCGAGATGGATGTTGCCGTCGAGCGGCCTCAGGATGCCGACGATGCCGCGCAGCAGCGTCGACTTGCCGGCACCGTTCGGGCCGATCACGGCAACCAGCGCGCCTCGCGCAACCTCGCCGTTGAGATGGTGCACGGCAGGATGCCGGTCATAGCCCAGCGTGACGTTGTGGAAATGCAGCGCCGCCATCCTCACCTCATCGCCAGGAAGACGACGCCCCAGAGCACGGCGCAGACGGCGAGCGCAGCCGCGAAGCGGCCCGCCATGGTCATGCGCAGGATCGACCAGGGCGCCGCCTGGGCCGGATGCGGCGAGGCCGCATCGTGGACATGGGCGTGGGTGTGGTCGTGCCCATGCGCGTGGTCATGGGAATGGCCATGAGAGTGGCCATGCGCATGGTCGTGCTGGTGGGCGTGGGACGCGGCGGGAACCATCCCAGAACGTTATATTATAACATTACCCCTGTCCACGGGCCCACCTCGTCATTCCGGGATGGTCCGAAGGACCAGACCCGGAATCTCGAGATTCCGGGTTCGATGCTGCGCATCGCCCCGGAATGACGGTGGATGGAGGCCCGCTCAAGGCTTGCCGATCACCATGGCGATGGCGGCCGCCACGAAGGGGAACGGCACCGAGACGGCGCAGCGGAACCAGACGAAGCGGGCCGGCATGAACGGGATTTCCCACAAAATCACCCGCTGGAAGGCAAACAGCGCCCAGGCCACGACATAGGCGACCACCTGCGGCACCCCGCCGCCGGACTTCAGCGCCACCGTGCCGATGGAGAAGCCGATCACGGGGCCGCCGGGCGTGGCCGCACCGGCGACCACGGCGGTGGCAACCCCGAGCCAGCCGCTGTCCGGGCCGAGCCAGCCGGTGATCACCTCCTGCGGGATGATCGCGGCGATGTAGCCGGAGCCGATCACCCCTAGCGCAATCCGCGGCACGATGTTGATGAAGTCCATCGAGCCTTCGCGTAAGGATGCCTTGAACACCGGCGGGCCGCGGCGAAAGGCGATCAGGCCGACGCCAAGCACCGAGCCCCACAGCAGGACGTCGATCAGAAGCGCCGCGCTCAACTCTCGTCGTCCTTCGCGAGCGGCTTCGTATAGAGCCTGACATAGACGAAGCGGCCGAGGGCGCCTGCGAGCACCGGCAGCGGCAACGAGATCACGATCCGCCACAGCGTGAAATCGGTGCCCATGATCGGGATTTCCCAGGCCACCGCCCGGCCGTAGCCGATCAGCGTCCAGCTCACGACCATGGCGATGGTGGCGCCGAAATCGGCGCCGACCGCGAGCAGCGCGCTCGCCACCGGATAGGCGGTGAAGGGGCCGCCGGGCAGGATCGCGCCGAAGGCGGTGCCGATCAGAAGGCCCATCAGGCCGGATTTCGGCCCGAGCGAGCGCGAGACTTTTTCGTGCGGCAGGATCTCGGAGATGAAGGCCCCTAACAGGCAGCCGGCCAGCACGCGCGGCAGGATGCCGCCGAACAGGGAGAGATCGTGGGTGAGAATGTCCAGAACACCGTCGGTGCCGTCACGTCGCCACACCAGCGCCGCGCTCACCGCCACGAGGGCCGCGATGATGATGGTCGACCAGCCGATCGGCTTGCGCACGCGTCCCGGCCGCGGCTCGGACTCCGCGTCCTCGGCAGGCGCCGGGGCTTTCGGGGGAAGTTCTGACAATGGGTGTGGAGCGGCTCGAGGGTGATGCCCAACCTGATTAAGGGCGCCGCAAACGCGATGCAAACGGTACGATCACAGGCCGATACGCGCACCGCGCAGGGCAATTCCGCACAGCAAAAAGGCGGCCGCCGATGCGACCGCCTTGTCTGTCATTCCGGGGCGCGCGTAGCGCGAGCCCGGAATCCATTTCTCCATGCGGACTGACGCCCGATGGATTCCGGGCTCGGCGCTGACGCGCCGCCCCGGAATGACGAGGTGAGAACTCAGGCCTTCTCGAACAGGGACTCGACGTATTCCCAGTTCACGAGGTTCTCGACGAACGCCTTGAGATAGTCGGGACGGCGGTTGCGGTAGTCGATGTAGTAGGAGTGCTCCCAGACGTCGACGCCGAGGATCGGGGTGGCACCGTGCACCAGCGGATTCTCGCCATTCGGGGTCTTGGAGATCTCGAGCTTGCCGTTCTTGACCTGGAGCCAGGCCCAGCCGGAGCCGAACTGGCCGACGCCGGCCGCCTGGAAGTCGGTCTTGAACTTCTCGAAGCCGCCGAGGTCCTCGTTGATCTTCTTCTCGAGCTTGCCCGGCAGCTTGGTGCCGCCGCCATTGGGCTTCATCCAGCTCCAGAAGTGGATGTGATTGTAGTGCTGGCCGGCATTGTTGAACACGGCCGGGTTCTTGCCGAACGAGCCCTTGACGATCTCTTCAAGGGACTTGCCTTCCCATTCGGTCCCCTTGAGCGCGTTGTTGCCGTTGGTGACGTAGGCCTGATGATGCTTGTCGTGGTGATATTCCAGCGTCTCCTTCGACATGTACTGGCCGAGGGCGTCATAGGCGTAAGGGAGTGGGGGCAGCGTAAAGGTCATGGCTTCTTGTCCGCAACTGGTGGGGAACGTTCTAACGGTCACCCCTTATAGAAGGTTCCGTTGCCATTAAATACCTCAGAATTTGCGAAAAGGCGTGATGGGGTGACCTTCCCCGAATGCACAAATTCGTCGCAACGCGCCGCCGTCGATCAAACCTGCGGTTCGCCATAAAATATCATTGCCTTTGAAGCGCTTAAGACAGAACAAACGCGCCACGAAGCGGAGCTGTGAAGGACAACGCCATGAGCATCGAGATCGACATTTTGAACGGCGACGCCTCGTGGCCGATTGCGGAGCCGCTGCATCAGGCGGTCTGGGGACCGCAGTTGGTCGCAGACAAGCCCTGGGCTCACGTCAAATGGGAGAACGCCCATCTGCGCGTGCTGCTCGAGACGCCCGAGGACGGGCTCGTCTGCCATGTCGGCGTGTACTTCCGCACCGTGACCTGGAATGGACAGAAGGTTCACGTCGGCGGCATCGGCGGCGTCTGCACGCGCGAGGACCGGCGCGGCCGCGGCTACGCGACGATCGCGATCGACGCGGCGGTGCATACCATGCGCGCCAACGAGGCGGTCCGCTTCGGGCTGCTGTTCTGCGAACCGCACAATTTCGCGTTCTACGAGGCCCGCAAATGGCAACCGTTCAGAGGTGACGTCTATTGCGAGCAGCCGGAAGGGCGAATTCGCTTCGACTACATGGCACCCTACGTCTTCGACATCGTCCGCGCCCCGACGCTGGGCACCATCGACCTATGCGGCCTGCCCTGGTGAGCCCTGCGTGAGATGGGGGCTGGCGCGGGCCTCGCGCGCCCTATAATATGTCGATCATCATTCAATATTCCGCACCGTGGCACATGACGATCGACGCCCCGCTAGATGCCGTGCCGCCCCGAGCCCCGGCCGCCTCCCCCATCGCGAGCCTGCTGACCGCGCCGATCCTGCCGACGCTGTTGCGGCTCGCCATCCCCAACATGATCGCGATGGTCGGCAGCACGCTGGTCGCGATTGCCGAGACCTCCTATATCGGCCGGCTCGGCACCATCCCGCTGGCTGCGATCGCACTGGTGTTTCCGTTCGCGATGCTGACGCAGATGATGAGCGCGGGCGCGATGGGCGGCGGCGTGTCGTCGGCGATCAGCCGCGCCCTCGGCGCGGGAAATCGCGACCGCGCCGCGACGCTCGCGCTGCATGCCGCCATCATCGGCCTCTGCGGCGGACTGTTCTTCACGGCGATGATGCTGGTGTTCGGCCGCTCGTTCTTCACGCTGCTCGGCGGCCGCGAGCGCGTGCTCGAGGAAGCCAGCAGCTATTCACAGGTGCTGTTCTCCGGCGCGATCGCGATCTGGCTCGTGAATACGCTCGCCTCGGTGATCCGCGGCACCGGCGACATGCGCCTGCCGTCGATGACGCTCATCGGGGCGAGCGTGCTCCAGATCGCACTCGGCGGCACGCTGGGGCTCGGCCTGTTCGGCGTACCGCAATTCGGCATGCCCGGCGTTGCCGCCGGCCAGCTGATCGCCTTCAGCTGCGCCGCAATCTTCTTCCTCTGGTATCTCCTGTCCGGCCGCAGCCGGCTGCAGCTCGATTTCCGCGCGTTCCATTTCGAGCGCGCGATGTTCCTGGACATCCTCAAGGTCGGCGCGGTCGCCTGCCTCTCGCCGCTCCAGACCGTGCTCACCATCCTGATCTTCACGAAGATCCTCGCGACCTTCGGCACCGAGATGCTGGCCGGCTACGGCATCGGCTCGCGGCTGGAATTCTTGCTGATCCCGATCACCTTCGCGTTCGGCATCGCCTCGGTGCCGATGGTCGGCATGGCGATGGGCGCCGAACATGTCGCGCGCGCGCGGCGCGTGGCCTGGACGGCGGCTGCGGCCTCCGGCCTCACCGTCGGCACGATCGGCCTCGTCGTCGCGCTCGATCCCGCGCTGTGGGTGTCGCTGTTCACGCGCGATCCCGGCGTCACGGCGGCGGCGCACAGCTATTTCCACTGGGCTGGCCCCGCCTTCGTGTTCTTCGGCATGGGCGTATCGCTGTATTTCTCCTCGCAAGGCGCCGCACGCGTCGGCGGTCCGGTGCTGGCCTCCACCGCGCGGCTGCTGATCGTCGCGATCGGCGGGATCGGCCTCATGACCGCGCAGGCGCCGGCCTGGACCCTGTTCGCGCTGGTCGGCGGCGCCATGGTCGTGTTCGGGCTCTTGACCGCGGCTTCGGTCGCGTTCGTGCGCTGGGGCAAATGAGCGCAGGCAAATCGCGCGCAGGAATGTGATTCAATCCGGCGTTGCACTATCTTGCCGGGCTGCTATGGAAGCGCCTCCATTTTCGGGGCCGCTCCATGTTCAGCAGATTCGCCATCCTCTCCGTCATCCTGACTGCGCTGCTCGGCGCGACTGCCGCGCATGCGCAGAGCGCCGACGGGACCTGGCTCACCCAGGCCGGCGACGCCCGCGTCAGGATCGGCAAGTGCGGCGGCGGCCTCTGCGGTCACATCGTCTGGCTGCGCGAGCCCATGGACACCGCGACCGGCCAGCCCGCCACCGACAGCAAGAATCCCAATCCCGCGCTTGCAAAGCGCCCCATGATCGGCCTGCCGCTGTTCAACGGCATGCAGCCCTCAGGTCCGAACAAATGGTCGGGCCAGATCTACAATGCCGACGACGGCAGCACCTATGCGAGCAGCGTCACGGTGATGTCAGCGGATTCATTGCGGGTCGAAGGCTGCGTCGGCGCGCTCTGCGGCGGCGAGACCTGGACGCGCGCGGGGCGCTAACTCGCCGCCGTCATCATCGCCTTCAGCGCCGTCGCCGCCGAGGCGTAGCCGCCCCGCGCGCCGTCGATGAAATGGACGTGATCACTGCGCAGCGCGGACGGCGTGAAGCAGGTCATCATCGCGGCGTCCTGCTGGTAGAGGCCGTAGCGCACGATGCCGTCGCGCGCAGCCGTCGCGAGACGATCGCTCAACGCGCGCTCGAGCTGCGGCGTGCAGTCGAGAATCATGCGCAGGCCATCGTCATATTTGCGGAAGTCCGAGTTCTCGACGACCTGGCGCTTGTAGAGGCTGGGCACGAAGCCGCCGACCTTGAGGTCGAAACGCATGATCAGATAGGCGAACAGCGTATAGGCCAGCACACTGGCTCTGCGCGCGAGCAGCGGACCGCCGCGCCTGGCGCGGGCTTCGAAGTCCAGCCCCTGCGGCGGCCATTTCAGCGGCGGCCCCTGCGGCGGCACCGGGCGGCCGCCCTCCGGGCTGCGCTCGACGAGATGGATGATATCCTCAATCACCTTGCGGAAGGCATGCGGATCGACGCCGCGCGCCGGCATCACCAGCACCGACAGGATCAGGCCGCGCGCAGCCGGCATCACCTCGAAGCGGCACGACAGGCCGGATAAGTCAGGCTGCGTGCCCGCCGGAGCTTCCGTCACGGCGAACTCGCCGCGCTTCATCGCGGCATCGGCCCAGGCGAGCCCGCCACCGGAGAACATCGCATAGGACAGGTTCGGCGACGGACCGAAACGCGCGACGCGCACATCGAGACCCTGTGCCCGAATGGCGCTCACCGGCACCAGCGCGACGCGCATCTTCAGATCGAGGTCCTCGCGCACCCAGGTGGCGGTCGCCGCGAGCGCATCGCGGGCGCGGTCGAGATCGCCGGGCGCGACTGCAAAGCTCGCGCCGTCGCCGCCGAACACGAAGGGGAATTCCCGCCCCTCCAGCGCATTGGTCACCGCCGCGATCACGGCCGCGCCGGCCATGTTGACCGCCTTGTAGCGCTGCGCCGCGATCGCCTTGGTCGAATCGACGATGTCGGCGACACCGATGCTCCAATCATCCGGCAGCGGCGCATAGAGCGTGGGATCCATCAGGCTGGTGAAGCCGCGGAAGACGGAGATGCCGCCGTAGAAGGATTCGCCTGATGTCATCGGGTGACGCCGGGTGGTTGGGAAACGTCCGAAACCAGATACGTGGCAGGGTCGATCGGGGTTCGATTTTCCGATCATTGGCTGAAATGGAGCCGGACAACAAGATCGCGCCGCGCCGCAATGCCGCAGCTCGTCATTGATCAGCATCAAACAGCGGGCCGCAAATGACGTTTACGGTTGATGCATCTGTAACGGTCGCGCGGGGATGATCGGGGTGTCTGATTTCGGCAGCAAGGACTCCGCCTCGCCGGTGCGTCGGCGCACGGGGCTCGATGCGATTAGCGCGGTGAAAATGCCGGAGATGCTCACCGCCACCGTCGATGCCTGGGCCGAGGCCCATCAACTGTCGCGCTCGGATGCCATCTGCAAGCTGGTCGAGTTCGGCCTGAAGGTCGCGCCCACTGCCCCGACATCAGCACATTCGGTCGCAACGGACGCCACCCGGGTCGAGGAACTGGCGGTGCACGAGATCGAGGGCCTGCTCGATCCCGCATTGCCCGAGGATGAACGCGAGCGCCGCATCCGCCGCCTCACCGAGGGACCGCCTGAATTTTCACACGAACGGATTGACCTGCCGAAGCAGCATCGGACCTAGTGCAGCTTCTCGTCCTGGCGCTTGCGCAGCGCGGATGCGGGGACGTCGTGGCAACCGACCAGACGCACGAATTGCTGCGGATACATCTCGTGGCCGTGATCGCCGGAATTCTGATGCGACATCGGCGGACAGCGGACGTCATCCGGCTTCGCGCGCGATGGCTCGGTCAGAGCCTGACTTGACGCGGTCATGTTTGAAGTGGCCATCGACTGCTCCCCTTCGATTAGGGCAGATCGATTGACGTAACCCAATCGACTGCGAGGCATCTTACGACCAAATCCGGCGTGATGTCATTGCGCCTGATCAACTCAATTGTTGCAGCCCGGTTCCGCCTACGCCGTATTCCCCGCGTCGATCGTGAACACGGTGCCGGTGACGTTGCGGCCGCCCTCACCCAGGAGATATTCCACCATCCGCGCGACGTCATCCGTCTCCGGCAGACGGCGCAACGCGCTGCGCCCCGCGATGCGTTTGCGGCCTTCGTCGGAGAGATTATGCGTGAGCTCGGTGTCGATGAAGCCCGGCGCGATCGCATTCACGGTGATGCCGAGCTTGCCGACCTCGCGCGCGAGGGACCGGGTGAAGCCGGTCGCGGCCGCCTTGGTCGCGCCATAGACGGAGAGACCATTGTAGCCCGTGGTCGCGATGATCGAGGAGATGTTGATGATGCGGCCGGCGCCATCAGCCATCATCTGCCGCGCCACATATTTGGTGAGGATGATCGGCGACAGCACGTTGAGCTGCACCAGCGCCTCGATCTCGGAATTGTGCATGGTGGCGAGCAGGCCTTCGGTGCCGAGGCCGGCATTGTTGACGAGGCCATAGATCGGGCCGAACTCGTCGCGCACGAGCTTTGCGAAAGCGGGGATCGCGTCGATCACGGCGAGGTCGCAGGCACGGAAATGCAGCCGCCCCTCGGAGGCGGCAATGGCGGCCTTGAGCTCGTCGCTCTCGCGCCGCGCGGCCGCAATCACGTTGTAGCCGGCGCCGGCGAGGCGCGTTGCGATCGCAAGCCCAATGCCGCGGCTGCCGCCGGTGACAAGAACGTTATGCATCGGTGCGCGCCAGTTTTCCGGCCGGGGTGACGTCGAGCGCCTCGACGAAGCGGATCACCGCCGGCACCTTGTGGGATGCGAGTTGAGCGCGGCATTGCTCCAGGATCTGGTCGCGAATCTCCTTCACCCGCGCCTGATCCGTGCCCTCAGTGAGGATCACATCGGCGACGACGATACCGCCGGTGATCGGGCTCTTGCGCGATTTCGCCCGCGACATTCGCACATCCGGATGACGGTTGATCACCGCTTCGATCTCTTCAGGGTGGACCTTCAGTCCGCCGATATTGATGATACCGCCGCGGCGGCCGACAAAATAGTAGCGGTCGCCGCGCAATTCGACAATGTCGCCGCTGTCGACGAACCCATCAGCATCGGTGAGCGCTGCGGCATTGCGGCCGATATAGGCGTGGGCCGTGCGCGTCGAGCGGATGCGCAGCGAGCCGTCCACGACCTTCATCTCGACGCCATTGCGGCTGCCGAGATAGTCGGCCGGGAAACCTTCCAGCCCGTCATTGACGGCGAAGCCGACGCCGGCCTCGGTCGAGGCATAGGCGTGGCCGACGGAGGCATTCGGGAACGCCGCCTTGAGGCCATCGAGCACGGCCTGGTCGGCGATTTCCCCGGAGAGACGGACGTAACGTGGGGCGAATTGCGCGGCCGAACCGCTCATCAGCAGCTTGCGCCAATGCGAGGGCGTGCCGGAGATGTGCGAGACGCCGCGCGCGTTCAGCCGCGCGACGTGATCGGCGAGCGCTTCGTGCGGATCGGACAGCACCATCGAGCCGCCGGAGAGAACGGCGCGGAGGAATATCTGCAGGCCGCCGTAGCGGCGGATGTCGTAGAACGTCGCCCACACCGGCGCCGGACCGCGCGCGGGGCCTTCGGCAATGATGGCGCCGGTCAGCGCTTCCAGCGTATGGCCGGCGATTTTCGGCACGCCTGAGGTGCCCGACGTCAGCATCAGCCATTCGGTGGCGCGCTCGGTCTTGGCCGGCGCTGTGGCTTGAAGCGGCAAATGTGCGGTGACGACGAGCGGCACGCCGGTCTCCGCCCAGCGATCGGGTTCGTCGGTGACGACGGCATCGATCCCGGCATCGGCGATCAGGGTGTCGAGATGCGCCGGGTTGAGGTCCGGCGGGCACAGCAGCATGCGACGGGCGATGCCGTCGAGCTCGATCATGGCGAGGCCCGACCGGAGTTGGTCTGACAGCTTGAGCAGTACGGCGCGGCCGGACAATTCGTGCAGCCGGCCGCCCACGACCGTGTGCGACAGGATGTCGGTCAGCGACACGACATCGTGCGCATCGGAAATCGTGCGGCCCTTCAGCTCCGCGCCGAGATGGTCACGGAGCGCAAAGATCTCACGCGGGGACATTTTCATAGGCCCGCACGAAATCGCCCACCGTGGCGGGGAACGCGGCGTCCTCGGAAATGGTGAAGGGATCGACGCCGGTCTCGTCCTCCAGGCGGGCGACCAGGATCGCGAAGGCGAGCGAGTCAAAACCCGTCTCGTGCAGGGACAGATCGTCCGAGAGTGCGGGAAGCGTGACGTGCTGTTCCTTGGCGATCTGCTGGATCGCCTCAATGACCTTAGACCTTACCGACATGGCTGGCTCTCTTTTGTTATCGCTCGTCCGTGTTGCGGCGGCTCTTGATAACCGCCTCCCCATGGCCGTCTGTTTACCCGATAGAAGTAAATGGCTTCTTGGACAATTCAGATAAAATTGGAACTATCTGGCGGATTTTGGTTGCGACTACAGCCGGATCGTACCGTCGACGATATCAGCATAGGTATTGGAAGCGAGCGCGACATAGGCACCGGACTTCGGCTCGAGCATGAACAGCGGATCGGAGACCACGGCCGGGTCAAAGCCCTCGCGGGCGAGCTCGCCCTTCTTCTGCTTGAAGGTCTCGGTGGCATCGAGCTCGCGCGAGATGCGGATGAAGACCGGGCGGGCGTAGGCCGGCAGGCGCTGGGCGAGATGCGCAGGCATCGCGGTGATGTCAAAGCCCTCGTTGACGACGATCGCGCTCATGCCGGCGCGGCCGTCGGTACCGGGGATACTGACGCCGTAGGTGGTGGCGTCGACCACGCCGGTGAAATCGCGCACGGCATCGTTCACCTCCGAGGTCGCGACGTTCTCGCCCTTCCAGCGGAAGGTGTCGCCGATGCGGTCGACGAAATGAAAGAAGCCCTTGTCGTCGAGCCGCATCAGATCGCCGGTACGGAACCAGGCATCGCCCTTGGCGTAGACGTCGCGCAGGATCTTCTTCTCGGTCTCGCCCGCATCGGTGTAGCCCTCGAAGCGGCCGCCGCCCTGGTCCGCGGTCCCGATGCGGCCGATCGCTTCGCCGGCCTCGCCGCGGGCGCAGGCGAGGCAAAAGCCGTCTTCATTGCGCAGCGGTGATCCGCTATCGGGATCCAACTTGACGAGGCTTGCCGGAAAGCGATGCGCGAGCAGCGGCGGGATGCGTCCGATCGCGCCGACCTGGCCCTCGACGTTGAACAGCGAGAAATTGCCTTCGGTCGCCGCATAGAATTCGAGAATACGGGGGATGGCGAAACGGGCCTGAAAATCTTCCCATATGTCGCCGCGCAGGCCGTTGCCGCAGGCGACGCGCAGCCGATGCCGGTTCTCGTATTCCGACGGCGGCGCCTTGAGCAGGTAACGGCAGAGCTCGCCGATATACTGGAACAGCGTGCAGTCGTGCCGCACGATGTCGGGCCAGAAATGCGAGGCCGAGAATTTTTCGGCGATCACCACCGCGCCGCCGGCAGCCAACATGCTGCACGGCGCGACGATGCCGCCGACCGAGTGGAACAGCGGCAGGCAGTCGTAGAGCCGGTCCTGCGGGCTCGCGCCGGTAAGGCCCGCGAACCAGAAACCCCAATTGAGGATGCGGCGATGGCTGATGCTGGCCGCCTTGGGCAGGCCAGTGGTGCCGGAGGTGTAGATCAGCAGCGCGCGGTCGTCGATGGTGACGTCGCCATGCTCCTCCGCCAGGAGCGGACCGTCGTCGAGCGCGGTGAGCGCGACGTCGATGGCGCGCTCGCTGCAGGCATCGCCATGGGTCCAGATCTTCGCCTCTGTCTTCAGATGCGGCTTCGCGCTCTCCAGCGTCGCCACCAGATCATGCGCCACGATGATGTGCAGAGGCTTCGCGACATCGAGGCAATGCGCGAGCGATTGGCCGACCAGCTTGGTGTTGATCAGCGCAACCACACCGCCGATCCGGCTGATGCCGAGCCAGGCGGCGACATAGTCGATGCCGTTGGGCATGATCAACGCAACGGTATCGCCCTTGGCCACGCCGACCGAGCGCGCCCAGCGCGCATAGCGGTTGATCCGTTTCGACAGGCCGTCATAGTCGAGCGCGGCATTGTCCGTGACCAGCGCGACGCGGCCGGGCTGGCGCCGCGCCCAATCGTCGACGACGTCGGCGAACAGGCGGCCCGGCAGCGTCTCGATCCGCGCGGTGAGCTCGATGGCCTTCAGCCAGATCTTGGATGCCGACGGCGCACGCGCGGCTTTCGGTTGCTCGATGACGCCGGTGGTCATGCCGTTCATTCTTTCGGAACGTGTCTGCTGGTGGCGGCAGCTTAGCTCGCGCGCCCTGCCCAGGCGTTAAGAGACAAGGTAAAAGCCGGTTAGTGCGTGATTAACTCTAGTCATCCTTTACCAAGCCGGCGGGAACGGCGTGCGGCCTGGTGCGATTCTTGCGATAGCAAATCCAGTCATTCGGGCGCGCTGCGCGTGTCCCCTCTCCCCGCAAGCGGGGATCAGGAAGGAATGGCGTGGCTAGGCGATCCCGGGCAAACGGGCTATTCTTTTCTACCCTGCGTTGTCGGAGTTGAAAGGGAGGCGACCCGTGGCTCTCGATCCGTCAGAGTTTCCTGTCCAGGCCGCACCGTTCGAGCAGCCACTGACGAATTTCGCCGGCCGAGTGAGAGATGGGCAGGCCAGGGTGGTCGCGATCGGCTCGTCGACCACGGCGGGCGAAGGAGGCATCGCTCCCTATCCGCAGCGGCTGTTGGCGGATATTCGGATCAAATTTCCAAATGTCGCAATCGAGGTGATCAATCGGGGCGTGGGCGGCGAGGATGCTCCCTTGGAGCTGAAGCGGTTCGACCACGACGTCTTCGACCTGAAACCCGATCTCGTCATCTGGCAGGTCGGCACCAATTCGGTATGGCAAGCCGATGGCCCCTCATTCGCGGACACTACGAAAGCCATCCGTGAGGGTGTCGACCGACTGCTCCGCGCCGAACGGATCGATGTGATCCTGATGGACCTTCAATATGTGCCTGCGGTGCTGACACCGGCCAAGCGCAAGAAGGCGGAGGCCATGGTCGAGGCGATCAGTCAGATCGCGCACGAGAAGGGCGTCAACGTCTTCCGCCGCTTCGCACTGATGAAGGGCTGGTACGAGGTCGCGAAGATCTCATTCGACCGCCTGGTGGACCCGGGCGACGATACCAGGCTGCATGCCAGCGACTGGACCACCGACAAGATGACCTGGCAATTGGCCGACGCGATCACCAGCGCGACCAACGAGGCGCCTCACGGCACCTAAAGGGAAAGTTAGCCGCTTCTCCCGCGGCGCAGACGTGGCGACGGCGCGTTGACCGGATAATACGGATTGAGATCGCAGGTCGCGGCGCGGCCTGAAGCAGTGGCGCGGCATTGCGGCAGAGACGTGAAGGAGCAGTCGTACCACTCCCCACCACCGCCATTCGCGCCGGAATAGACGTGCATGCAGACGGGAAAACGGGGGTCGAAGGTCTGCGCGTGCGACGGCGTGGCCGCGAGCACCGCACTGAGGATCACGATCTGGCCGAACGAGATACGCATGACGAACGCTCCTGCGCTCCGGATCGCTCAATGCACCTTCTTGTAACGCTTGCGCGGAGGCGGCGGCGGTTCGTCGAAGGCGTAATAGGGATTGAGGTCGCAGCTCGCGGAGCGACCTGACGCCGTGGCGCGGCACTGCGGCAGCGAGGTGAAAGAGCAGTCGTAATAGTCGCCGCCGCCACCGCGGCCGCCTAGCGTATAGACGTGCATGCACACCGGATAGCGCGGATCATAGGTCTGCGCGCTGGCATCTGCCGCAGCAAACAGCGTGACAATCGCGGTGAGGGTCAGGATCGGCAAACGCATGGAGACATCCTCGAATCGATGGCGCCGGCACGTCCGATGCCGACGCCCTCCTATGGCATAACACGACCGCAGAGGCGACTGTTCCTGGGGACATATGACGGCAAGGTGAGGTGGACTTCTCGCGATGCACTCGTCATGGCCGGGCTTGAACCGGGCATGACGAGCAACGAAGCCGCGCGAAGCTAGCCCAGCCCCTGCAGCACCAGCCGGTTCAGCCTCGCCGCAAACGCCGCGGGGTCTTCCGGCAACTCGCCGTCCAGGATCTGCGCCTGCTCGAGCAGAAGCAGACTGAGATCGTCGACGTCCCCGGAGCCGGCCTGGGCCCTGGTGATCGCTCCCACCATCGGATGGCGCAAATTGATCTCGAGCACCGGCTTGGTGCGCATGCCGCGGTTCTGCTGCGACAGGATGCGCTCGAGCTCGCGGCTCGGGCCCTGGCTGTCGGCGACGAGACAGGAGGCCGAGCTGGTGAGCCGCGTCGAGGCCTTGACGTCGCTGACGCGCTCGCCGAGCGCGGCCTTGATCACGGCGATGGTGGCCGCTTCATCGGCGACGGGCTCGTCCTTCTTCGCCTCGTCCTTGTCGTCGAGGTGCGGGATCAGGTCGAGATTGAGATCGCCTTGGCTCAGCGACTTCAGCGGCTTGCCCTCGAACTCCGTCGGCATCGAGGTCCAGAAGGCATCGACCGGGTCGGACAGCAGCAGCACTTCGATGCCGCGCGCGGTCGCAGCTTCCAGCCGCGGGTTGGACTTCAGCCGCTCGATGCTGTCGCCGACGAGATAATAGATCTCGGTCTGGTTCGGCTTGAAATCGGCGACGACCTGCTTCAGCGACCGCTTCTCGCCCGTCGTGGTGGTGAAGCGCGACAGCGCCAGCAGCTTCTCGCGGCGCTCGAAATCCTCGTAGATGCCTTCCTTCAGCACCGCGCCGAAGGCATCCCAGATCTTTGCAAAATTCTCCGGGTCCTTGTCGGCGAGGCTTTCGAGCTCGGAGACGACGCGGGTCGCGACGGCTTTCCGGATCTGCGCCAGCTGCGGATTGTTCTGGAGCATCTCGCGCGAGATGTTGAGCGGAAGATCCTCGCTGTCGACGACGCCGCGGATGAAGCGCATATATCCCGGCAACAGGTCGGCATCGTCGGTGATGAAGACGCGGCGGACATAGAGCTTGACGCGGCCCTTGCGGTTCGGCTCGAACAGGTCGAACGGCTTGGTCGAGGGCGCGAACAGCAGCACGGCGTAGGAGTAGCGCCCTTCGGCGCGGTAGTGCAGCGTCATCGCGGGATCGTCGAAGGCCGAGGCGATCTGCTGATAGGCCTTCTTGTAGTCCTCAGCCGTGAGCTCGGATTTCGAACGCTGCCACAGCGCGCTCGCCGAGTTGATCTGGCGCGGCTCGCCCTCTTCCGGCACGAGCTCGATGGGAAACAGGATATTGTCGGAATAGGCGCTGACGATGCGCTCGATCTCGTAGGTTTCGAGATACTTCTTGGCGTCCTCCTTGAGGTGCAGGACGATCTCGGTCCCGCGCGCCACGCGCGCCGCGTCCTCCTCGCTGGCGCGTGCGATCTCGAAGCCGGAGCCGCCGGAAGACGTCCAGGTCCAGACGTCGCTCTCGCCGGCGCGGCGGCTGATGACAACGATCCTGTCGGCGACCATGAAGGCGGAATAGAAGCCGACGCCGAACTGGCCGATCAGGCCGAGACCGTCCTTGGCTTCCTTCAGCTTGGACACGAAGGCCTTGGTGCCGGAACGGGCGATGGTGCCGAGATGGTCGATCAGCTCCTGCCGCTCCATGCCGATGCCGTTGTCGGCGATCGTGAGCGTTCCGGCCGTCTTATTCGGGATGATGCGGATCTTGAGCGCGTCCCCCTCGCCCAGCAGCGCCGGCGTTGCGATCGCCTCGTAGCGCAACTTGTCGCAGGCATCCGAGGCGTTGGAGACGAGCTCGCGCAGGAAGATGTCGGTCTCCGAATAGACGGAATGCACCATGAGGTGCAGGAGCTCGGAAACCTCGGCCTGGAAGGGCTGCGTATGCACAGCCGTGTCTGACGTCGTCATGCGTTTACCCGGTCAAATCAAAGTGGAAAGCCCGGATATAACGCGATGAGAGGGCGGATCAAGAGGACGTGAAGCGGTTGGCCTACGCCTGCGGCGGAGGCGATCCTGCCCATGGACGTGGACGACGGGCGATCAGGTCACGCAACGGCCGGGCTGGAGCAGCTTGGCGACCTCGGTCAGCGAGCTGACCATCGGCTCGCAGGCGATCGTCGGCTTGTTGCGGCCTTGCTGCTTCTTCTGGTTCTGGAGCAGCACCGGCGGCTTGGCGTTGCCGGTTTCGATCACCGCGGGGACCCGCAGCAGCACCGAAGTATCGGCGAGATCGTTCAGCCGCATCGACACGGTGCGGGTAGGAACTGCCGCCTGCTTGAGCTCGGCCAGCCGGTCGGCCTTGCCGGCCCGATTGACGTTGTGACCCGGCTTGTCAGACTTGTCGGCGACCGCCTGCCAGCGGTCGGCCAGATCGTGGCCGGAGGCGAGCTGCACGGCACCGAGCGTCGTGGCAATCGCGAAGGCACCTAAAAATACCTTTTGAATCTGTGACATGGCTGTCGATCCCTGGCCCCATGGCGATCGCGGGAACAACGCGAGCGGAGGACCAGGGGTTCTCGGCCGTCACGATCACTTAACCGTGTGCGAAAAGGTCGGGGCGCCCATGCAAAAAAATTCGCAACCGCCTGGAACGACTCCCGCGCCTGGGAGTCGTCTCAACAGCCGGCTATTCCCCCCTGCCCCATAAGCCGGCGACGTAGGGCGCGACTGTGGTGATGCCAGTCGCGCCTTACTTTTGTCTGGGGCTCACTTCGTTTTCTTTTGTCTGGGGCTCACTTCGTTTTCCCCGCCAGCCAGTCCCGCCCCTCGCCGTAGAGCTTTTCGACTTCCGCACCGATGAGGCCCGGCATGTCGCGCTTGACCTTGTAGCCAATCAGCTCCTGCATGTAGGCGAGGTGGCGGTAGCCTTCGGGCAGCGCGGCGAGCGCTTTCTGGTCGAGTTGAAGCGTCGCGGCGGGATCGACCGGGTCGATGCGGTCCTTCTCGTAGATCGGCTGGCGGCGGACGATGCCCCAATTGCCAATACCTGATTGGTCATGCCGCTTCTCCAGGAAATCGTAGAAGCGGCCGGTGCAGACGACGTCGCAGAGCACGTCGTGGACAGGTGCGCGCTGCGAGATCGTCATCTTGGTCTGGGCGATGGCGCGCTCGCCGGACAGATCGATGCTGGTGCCGCCGAGGAAATGCAGGATGCGGACGCCCCTGGCGAACCCTTCTTGGCTGACGCGGATGAAATCCCGCGCCGGCCCCTGAAACCAGGTAGCGGACATCCAGCCCTCCTCGTGCCAGACGGTGGCAAAGCGCTCCCAATCACCCGCGTCGCGCCAGACCGCCCAGTTCTCGACGAGGTCGCGGATGGCGAGGCGATCGAGGAGCGTTTGGTCCATGGGTGCATCTCCGGCCGGGATCAATCCATGAGGTTTGAGCGGCGAATTCGATAGCCGTCAAGCACGGCCGACAGACATGAAAATCCGGCGTGCCTTACAGCACGCCGGATCAAATCATCATTGTCAGTGGCAGGCGAGCGGCGCTTCGTCAGGCCGCCGGCACCTTCGGCGCGCGGTTGCGTGAGTTGCGCTGGAAGAACAGCGCCTGGCTCGCCACCGCCGACACCATCGCCGGCTGGAACGGTTTTGAGATCAGGAACGCCGGCTCCGGGCGTTCGCCGGTGAGGAAGCGCTCGGGATAGGCGGTGATGAACACCACCGGCACCTCGAAGGTGCGCAGCAATTCATTGACGGCATCGAGCCCCGACGAGCCGTCGGCGAGCTGGATATCGGCGAGGATCAGGCCGGGCCGCTTGTTCTTGGCGAGCGCCACCGCGTCGGCATGGGTGCGCGCGACGCCGACGACATTGTGGCCGAGGTTCTTCACCAGGCTCTCGAGGTCCATGGCGATGAAGGTCTCGTCCTCAATGATCAGCACGTCGGTGGCGATCTCGGCCGCCATCTCGCGCCCTGCGGCGTCCGCGAGCCGCCGCGTCTCGGCAACGTCAGTGCTGAGGATGAAGGCGACTTCCTCTTCCGAAAATCCCTCCAGCGACAGCAGCAGGAATGCCTGCCGCGGCAGCGGCGTGATGTTCGACAGCCGCCGCTCGGGCGGCATCGGCAGGGTCGTCACCTCGGCATCGTCGTTGACCGAAACCGAATTCCAGATCTGGGTGAACAGCCGAAACAGGCCCGCACGCGGCCCATGGCTCTCGTCGAGCACCGACGGATCTCCCAGCATGGCTTCCAACATGGCTGCGACATAGGCATCGCCCGAGGCCTGGCTGCCCGTCAGGGCGCGTGCGTACCGGCGCAGCAACGGCAAGTGTTCAGCGACAAGCTGTGAACGGGACATCCCCACTCCATTCATCTTCGGGCCAACCTCAGAGAACAGGAACCAAGAGGGGAGGCCCGGGTTCCCCTGCTGGGCTGACTACGCCTCAGGACAAGAAAAGTTCCGCGAGAGGGGGAACTTTTTGTCGAACCTGGAATTGTGCCTATCCAGGGAACGGCTCCCGGTTGAGAAAACTTCTCGATTTTACAGTAACTTAACTCGGGGAAACGTGGAACAGGTCATGAAAGATCTCAAGTCTCAAGCCAGCAAAAGCACGACCCCCGGCAAGGGAGGCCTCACTCCGGAGATCCAATCCCGGATCGGGCATCAACTGCGCGCCATGTACGACGACGTCGTGCGGCAAGGGGTTCCGGACCGGTTCGCGGAACTGATCAAGAAACTTGATGCGCCGGGAGGCGCACCCCAAGTGGAAACTGATGGGGGCTCCAACGACAACAACAATGGGAGGGATTAATGCCTCTCACGGAATCCCTGCGTAACGACATCCTTGCGGCCGTGCCAAGTCTGCGCGCGTTCGCGATCTCGCTCAGCGGCAACGCAGACCGCGCCGACGATCTGGTTCAGGAAACGCTGTTGCGCGCGCTCGCCAACATCGACTCCTTCCAGCCCGGCTCCAACCTGCCGGCCTGGCTGTTCACGATCCTGCGCAACCTGTTTCGCTCCGATTATCGCAAGCGGCGGCGCGAGGTCGAGGATGCCGAGGGCAATTATGCGAAGACGCTGAAGACGCAGCCTTCGCAGAATGCGCATCTCGAGTTCGAGGAGTTTCGCGGCGCGCTCGAGAAGCTCCCGCAGGACCAGCGCGAGGCCTTGATCCTGGTCGGCGCCTCCGGCTTCTCCTATGAGGACGCGGCCTCGATCTGCGGCTGCGCGGTCGGCACCATCAAGAGCCGCGTCAATCGCGCGCGCTCGAAGCTCGCCGCGCTGCTCTATGTCGACGGCGCCGAAGACTTCGGGCCCGACGAGACCGTGCGCGCCGTGATCGGCGGCAGCGGCGGATAGAGGGTCCACGGCATACGTGTGAAGGCGGCCGTTCGCGCGGCCGCCTTCGTGCACGTCATCACTGCTCCACGAACGTCACCGTATCAGGCACGCTCGCGCGCGAGGTGCGGTAGCTGTTGACCTTGTGAGCATGGTCGGCATAGCCGAACGAGATGCCGCAGACGACGCGGCGGTCGTCCGGCAGATTGAAATGGCGGCGGATCAGGCCGGAATGGCGCGCCAGCGCCGCCTGGGGAATCGTGCCGAGCCCGAGCGCCTGCGCCGCCAGCATGAAATTCGAGACATAGGCGCCGCAATCGATCGCACCGTAGATGCCGAGCGGCTCGTTGGTGTGGATGACGGCGATATGCGGCGCGCCGAAGAAATTGTAGTTCTCCAGCGCCTGCTTGGCGTAGGCAGCCTTGTCGCCGCGGGCAATGCCGAGCGTATTGTAGAGCTGGAAGCCGCTCTCGCGGCGGCGCTCGAGATAGACGCCGACATATTCGCGCGGCGGGGTGAAATCGTAGTCGTCGCCGAGGCCTTTCGAGGCCTCCGCGTAGATCGCCTTGCGAAAGCGCTCCTTGGCCTCGCCGCTGGCGATGATGACCTGCCAGGGCTGGCTGTTGCACCAGGACGCGGTGCGCTGCGCGGTGGTCAGCACATGCGCGATGGTGGCGCGATCGACTTCCTTGGGCAGGAACGCGCGGACGGAGTAGCGCTCGTTGAGAAGCTCTTCGAGCACGCCGATGCGGTCGTTTTGTTTCACTTGTGCGTCCATGGATCAGCTCGCATTCTTCGTAGGGTGGGTTAGCCGAAGGCGTAACCCACCACTTCTGTCTCCGCGGAAACTAAAGAGGTGGGTTACGCTTCGCTAACCCACCCTACAAGACCATATCACCGCCCCTTCGTCGGGATCTTGTTATACGGCACATCCTTGTCGACACGAATATCGCCCGGCAGGCCCAGCACGCGCTCGGCAATGATGTTGCGCAAAATCTCGTCAGTACCGCCGGCAATGCGCATCGAGGGCGAGGACAGCAGCATCTGCTGGAACTGGCCTTGCGCCGTCTCCTCGTCCGTACCGGTCAGAACACCGGCCGCGCCCTGCAGGTCCATGGCGTAGGTCGCGAGGTCCTGGAGCATCATGCCCGACACCAGCTTGCCGATCGAGTTCTCCGGACCCGGCCGCTCGCCCTTCGACAGCGCCGAGATGGTGCGGTAGCTGGTGTATTTCAGCCCGCTCGATTTCGCCGCCCAGCTCGCAAGCTTCGAGCGAACCGCGGGATCGTCGATGGCAAGCCCCTCCTCCAGCATCAGGTTGGAGCAGAACTCGAACATCTCAGGCACGCCGGTCGCAAGCCGCGCGCCGATCGACATGCGCTCGTTCATCAGCGTGGTCAGCGACACGCTCCAGCCCTCGCCGACGGCGCCGAGCCGCTGGCTGTCGGGGATCACCACATCGGTAAAATAGACCTCGTTAAACTCCTGCATGCCATTGGCCTGCTTGATCGGACGGACCTCGACGCCGGGGCTCTTCATGTCCAGGAAGAACATGGTGAGGCCCTTGTGCTTGGGCACGTTCGGATCGGTACGCGCGATCAGAAGACCGTAGTCGGAGTAATGCGCGCCCGAGGTCCAGATCTTCTGGCCGTTGACGACCCAATTGTCGCCCTTCTTCTCCGCGCGCGTGCGCAGGCCTGCGACGTCGGAGCCGGCGGACGGCTCGGAGAACAGCTGGCACCAGATCTCCTCGCCCGAGGCGAGCTTCGGCAAGTACCGACGTTTTGCATCTTCGCTGCCGAAGGCCATCACGGTCGGCCCGCACATGCCCTCGCCGATCTGGAACGGCTGCGTCAGCTTGCCGTAGACGCCTTCCTCCTGCTGCCAGATCACCCGCTCGATCGGGCTCGCGCCGCGGCCGCCATATTCCTTCGGCCAGTGCAGGCAGGCCCAGTTGCCCTCGAACTTCTTCTTTTGCCAGGCCTTGCCGACATCGACGATGTCGTGCTTGGCAAGGCGAATGCGGCCGAGCGAGGATTTCGACAGCTCGGCATGCAGCTCCTTCGGCGCATTGGCCTCTACCCATTTGCGCGCGGTCTCGCGGAATGCGGCTTCCTGCGGTGTGTCGTCGAAATTCATGGCGCTTCCCTTTTATTGTCATTCCGGGGCGCGCAACGCGCGAACCCGGAATCCAGAGGTTACCTACACATCTCGAGATTCTCAGGTGCGCAACTGCGCACCAGAGTTCGGCTCTTCGAGCCGCCCCGGAATGACGGCTAGTTCCTTCCCTTGGTCGGGATCTTGTTGAACGGCACGTCCTTGTCGACACGGATATCGCCGGGCAGGCCCAGCACCCGCTCGGCGATGATGTTGCGCATGATCTCGTCGGTGCCGCCTTCGACACGCGTGCCCGGCGCACGCAGCAGCATGGCCTGGAAACGGCCGGCGAGTTCGGCATCCTCGCCGCTGATCACGCCGCTTGCACCCTGCAGATCCAGTGCATAGGTCGCAACGTCCTGGATCATCGAGCCCGCGACCAGCTTGCCGATGGAGTTTTCCGGCCCCGGCCGCTCGCCCTTCGATAGCGCCGAGATCGCGCGCATGCTGGTGTATTTCAGCCCGCTCGCCTTCACCGCCCAATTGGCGAGCTTCGAGCGCACCGCGCGATCCTCGATCGCCGGACCGTCGTCCAGCATCAGGCTGGAGCAATACTCGAATAGCTCCGGAAAACCGGTCGAGACGGCCGCGCCGATCGCGCTGCGCTCGTTCATCAGCGTCGTCAGCGAGACGTTCCAGCCGTCGCCGACCTCGCCGAGGCGCTGATGATCGGGAATGCGGACGTTGGTGAAATAGACCTCGTTAAACTCCTGCATGCCATTGGCCTGCTTGATCGGACGGACCTCGACGCCGGGGCTCTTCATGTCCAGGAAGAACATGGTGAGGCCCTTGTGCTTGGGCACG
>NZ_JAFCLP010000017.1 GCF_018129405.1 Bradyrhizobium iriomotense | reverse complement strand
TTCCGACAGCCCCTTGGGGGCCTTCTCGGAGTCGATCAGGGTCTCAAACCCATAACGATACTGGTCGACGTCGATGCCGCGAACCCGTTCGATGGTTTCCTGAACAGCCGCCATCTATCGCTCCGTCCGCGAGGAGACATATCCAGCCGCGGCAACCATGGGCCGCCTGCGCGCCTGGTTCGCAGCGCGCGCAATCACCAGAGTGACATGCCGGTCGGGGCTCACCATCAACCGGCCGATCTGCACGACACACCGGCGGATGCCCGTGCCCAGGTTTCCAATCCAGACTGCTGGCCTCGACCGCGCCATCGACCTGCCCTCAGGCCGGAACGCAGGTGTCGGGCACCGGGCAGACGACCGCGCATTGCGGCGCATCGAAATGCCCTTCGCACTCGGTGCACTTCTTCGGGTCGATCACATACATGTCGCGCTTGAGGCTGATCGCGGCGTTCGGGCACTCGAACTCACATGCGCCGCAAACCGTGCATTGCGAGGCGACAATCTTGTAGGACATGTGTTCCGACTCCTTGGGCAGACGATGTCGTCGGACATCTCCTTTCAAGCGTCGTGCCAACCGGGAAACGTCGGAAATTCAACGGTTATCTGCCCAAGCGGCTTGTCGTGGCCCCGACAGCATGTCGCATCTGCGACAGCCGCCGTCAGAGCCGCTTGACCTCGACGCCGTGCTTCTTCAGCGCGTAGCCGATCTGCCGCGGCGTCAGGCCGAGCAGGCGCGCGGCCTTGGCCTGAACCCAGCCGGACTTCTCCATGGCCGCGATGACGCGGTCGCGCTCTGCGACAGTGCCGGCGAGCCCAACGCTCGGCTCGGAAGTTGCCGGCTCCACGGTTCTCGGCGGTCCCCCAACAGCAGTCTCGCGCAGGGCAGCGGCTGGAAGGACAGAGAGCGGCACAATCGGCAAGGAGCGCTGCGAGGCGCTCTCGGAGCCGCCGTTCCAAAGCATGGCCGACAGACACTGGTTATGACAGCATGCGAAATCGTTCCTGACGATTTCCGGTCCCGGCGCCAGCGTCGCCGTGCGCTGCACGCAATTTTCGAGCTCCCGCACGTTGCCGGGGAAGCCGCAGCTCATCAAGACCTCGATCGCGTGCCGATCGAAGCTCAACGCGCGGCCGTTCTCGGTGTTGAAATTCTTCAGGAACTCGTTGGCGAGCAGCGGAATATCACTGCGCCGCTCGCGCAACGGCGGCAACATCATCGGCACCACGCTGATGCGGTAATAGAGATCGGCGCGGAATTCGTTGCGTGCCACCGCCTCTTCCAGATTGCGGTTGGTCGCGGCAATGACGCGAACGTCGACCTTGATGGTCTGGTTGCCGCCGACCCGCTCGAACTCCTGCTCCTGGAGCACCCGCAGCAGCTTGGCCTGGAACGAGGCGGAAATCTCACCGATCTCGTCCAGGAACAAGGTGCCCTTGTCCGCGAGCTCGAACCTCCCCTTCCGGGAATTGAGCGCGCCGGTAAACGCCCCCTTTTCGTGGCCAAACAGTTCGGATTCCAATACCGATTCCGGCAGGGCCGCGCAGTTGATCTTGATGAACGGGCGCTTGGCCCGCGGCGAAAGCTCATGAATGGCCTTGGCGATCAGCTCCTTGCCGGTGCCGGATTCACCGCGCAGCAGGACCGTCGAGTTCGACTTGGCCACGACCGCAATCTTGTCGAGCAGCCCGCGCAGCGCCGCGCTGTCGCCGATGATGCCTTCGACGTGAACCTTGCGGCGATCGCGCGTCGGCTTGAGCTCAGACAGCTCCTTCTGCAGGCGGTAGCTCTCATGCATCAGCCGTTCGCGGTCCTGCGCGACGACGCGATGCAGCTTCACGGTCTGGCCGACGAGATTGGCGATCATCGTCAGCAGGCGGACGTCGGAATCGAGCCGATACAGCGGCCGCTCGTCCCAGACCCGGTCGATCGTCAGCGTTCCGACGACCTTGGCATCGATGCGGATCGGCACACCGATGAACGACACACGTGTCGCCGTCTCCGACGCGCCGAGAGTCTCCACGTCCTGGGGACTGAAGGCGGGATGGGTGGCGATATTCTCCGCGACCAACGGCATCGCCGTCGCAACGATCTGGTCCACGGCTTTCTGTGGCAAGCGCCCACGATAACGCTCGTCGCTGCCCTCGCTCCATCCGGCGCCAACCGCAAGATCGGGAACGCCGTCATCGGAGAGCAGCGCGACAACGCCATGACGCATCTGGAGGAATGATTGCAAAAGGTTGACGACATTTGCGAGCGTCGTCTCCAGGCGGGTCGGGGCCGTCAATATCTTCGATATCTCGAAGATGCCGGTCAGTGCGATCTCGTTCAGCGGCACGATCGGCGCGATCTGATCGGCCTGCGGGCGTTCAACCACGGGAGCAGCGTGCAGCATGACGGAATCTCCGTTGCCTGTTAGATCCTCCCCACAGCCTTCTTTGGAATTTGTCTTATTCTCATTCATGTCGTGTCGGGAGTCGCGCTCAACTTGTCGGCAACGCTGCAAAAAGATTCCATCGCATGTGCACGCTTTGTCATCCGATCCGCGGAATTTACCGTCGGAACGTGCGACACGCTCGAAAGCGCGATCTCCGCATTGATCCAGCGCAAATCGGCGACATTTCTTTGGCGAGTAGCGACGGGCATGTGATCACACGTGTTGCCCGCCGTTGATCGGTACCTCCGCACCCGTGACGTAGCTGGCCGCATCCGAGCACAGGAAGAAGATCACCTTGGCGACCTCGTCCGGCGTGCCGACGCGGTGCAGCGGTATGATCGGCGCCAGCTGGGCCTCGGTCTCCGGCGACAGAATGTCCGTCTTGATCTCGCCAGGAGCGATCGCGTTGACGCGAATTCCGAACGGCGCATAGTCGTGCGCCATCTCGCGGGTCAAGCATGCAAGGGCGGCCTTCGACGTCGCATAGGCCGTTCCGGCAAAGGGATGCACCCGGGAGCCGACGATCGAGGTGACGTTGACGATCGAACCGGATGCCAGCTTCAGCTCGTCGACCAGGCCCTGGGCGAACAGGATCGGCGCGAGCAGGTTGACGTGAAACACGCTCATCCAGGTTTCGACCGGTGTCGTCAGCGAGTTCAACCGGCTGCCGTCGGCGGCCTTGGGCGAAATGCCGGCATTGTTGATCAGCGCATGCAGCGGCCGGCCGTCGAGCCGCTCCTTGATCTCGGCGACCGCGCGCGGCAACGCGCGATGGTCGCTCAATTCGACCTGAACATGATTATCCGTCCCCGAATCCCACGGGCATCGATCGCCATCGAACGGCTGCCGCGAACAGGTGATGATCCGCCAGCCGGCTTCGGAAAACAGCTTTCCCGTCGCATGGCCGATTCCCCGGGATGCGCCGGTCAGCACCAGCGTCTTCCCTTCGCCATGCTGCGCCTGCGACTTGTCGCTGTGGAACGGACAGAGTGCGACATCGGGCGCCGATGCGCCATCGCGGTCCAGTAGATCGAGCGTCACACAAGCTCCTCACTGCGTCCAGACCGGACGCCTGGCATTGCATGTGGAGCAACTTTGCAGGATTTGGGCCACGCTCCGCCGACCGATCGTTGCAGTTTTCGCGTCGGGATGTCGGCTTCACGACACGTTGGATGGTTTGCAACAGGAGTACGTGGACTTTCGGACCCGATGCGGCAATCATTGCGCCCTCTCGGTTCCTGAATGTTGGCCGACGGTTGTGAGCTGATTTTCAATCGTTCCAAATGGCCCGGCTCTTGCTCTCTTCGTTTCAGGCTCAATCGCGTCCTGGCTTGCTACGCCTTGTCTGCAAACGTGGTTTCAAATGTTTCAGCCGAACGACCAACGACTCTTCGCCGTCATCCTCGGCACCAATGAGATCGCCTCAGCGATCGGCATCCAGCTCGTGCGCGCAGGGTATTGTGTAGTGCTGTCACACGATCCGGACCCGCCGGTGATCCGCCGCAAGATGGCCTTCCACGATGCCCTCTTCACCGACACCGCGCAACTCGAGGACATCGTCGCCGAACGCGTGGACGACGGCATGCAGGTCCACCAGGCTCTGTGCCGGCCGGCGCGACTCCTGGTCACCTGGCTCGGCCTGCTCGATCTGCTTCCCGTCCGCCACATCGACCTTCTCATCGACGCGCGTCTTCAGAAGCGTCGGATCACGCCCGACCTCAGACGGGTGGCCCGGCTGACCATTGGTCTCGGCCCCGGGTTCTCATCGGACTTCAATTGCGACGTCGCAGTGGAGACGCGTCCGGGCAAGATCGGGCTTGTCAGCGACGAGCGCTGGACCGACGCTGCCGACGGCGTTGCGAGCACCCTGGGTGATGTCGGCGCGGAACGCTTCGTCTATTCGCAGTTCGCGGGGCGCTGGCACACACCGATCGAGATCGGCACCCGCGTCTACAGGGATCTCGTGCTCGGCCATCTCTCCGGTGTTCCGGTGCTCGCGCCGCGTGACGGCGTACTGCGCGGCATCGCCCGCGACGGCAGCGAGGTTCCGGTCGGCGTCAAATTGCTGGAGATTGACCCGCGCGGGCGCGATGCCCAGTGGACTGGCACAGACGGCCGCGGGCGCGCCATTGCGCACGCGACAATCGCCGCCGTCCGGCTCCACGCCGGCCGACGGGTATCACAATGGAACCCGGCATGATCGTCTGTTCCTGCAATGTCATCAGCGATCACGACATCAGGGGTGTGGCATCGACCGACGGCGAGCTTTGCTCGGCTGCGCAGGTCTACGGCTGCCTCGGCTGCACAGTCCGGTGCGGACTATGCTCCAATTCCGTGAAGCGGATTCTCGAAGAGCGGCCGGCCCGTCGCGCACGATATTTGACGACCTTGGAGACATAGCGGTCCGCGCCGACGCGGGGTTTGGAAAGAATGGAGTGAAGATAATAGAGACAATGGAAAAGGCGCACACCAATCTGCGGCACGTGACGCCCGACTACAAAGCGCCGCACGCGACCCGTCCTGCTCTCGCGGGCATCGGGTAAGCAAAGGGTTTGATTGGTGAGCGCACCCAGGCTCGACGTGTAGAAAGTGCGGAGGCAAGCGGCTGGGCGGAAATGTCGAACGACATCGGCGCAAAGTGAGATACGGCACGCGGCGTGACACCGATCAATTGCTCCGGCAAGCCATCAGCATCGCCAGAGACGAATGACGACTGCCCCGAACCCTTGCCTGGATGCCACAGCAAGTTTTCAGGCTACGAACGTTCCTTGACACGAATATGTCACTGATCGCTTTGCAAGCCGGAAGGGCACAAACGGCGCGGCGCTCGCCCTCGAGCACGGTCTGAGCCATTTCTCGACCGGTTGGAACTGTCCTGGAACGACGAAGTCACGGCCCGTAGATCACCAGCTCAGAGTCCGACAGATCGGCAAGCCGGGGGCAATGCGGACCCTTGAAGTACTTTCGGCCGATCGGCTCCCTGTAAATGCCGACGAGGCCGGTCACAGGGCCGTTGGCATCGAGAGCAATCGACATCCAGCCGCGTCGAATCAGGAAGCGGCCCATAGCGCCGGCGCAAACAACATAATCGGCCAGATCGGCGCAATACATCAATTGCATCACCGGCAGCCTGATACGACCGACCCGCAGCGGCTGCAGCACGAACGGAAAGGCGCGGCCATCGCCGGCGCGACACACCAAACTGAGGCAGCCATAGGATGCGTGACGCGCAAGCAACGCGACGTCAGCCACCGGCAATCCTTCGATCGCTGTCGCGTTCGGTCCGACGATCTCCACGCGCATCGCCTTGACCGGGCGAGATACTGCCGGAAAGGAAAAGAACAAGCCGCCGCAATAGCGGCGGAATCCCTGCGCTTCGATGACTTGCCAAGTCCGTTGCGCTGGAGTGATATTGACGTAGGTGACGTCCTTGTGGCGCTGCGCGACCTTGGTCAGCATGGGAGCGTAGCTGCGAAAGGCGGGCTCCACATACCAGCTGGAGAGATTGCAGCGGATGGAGGCTCTACCGCCATCGTTCCTTGCCGTGTGGATCAGCAGCAGAGCGCCGACCGGCACCCGGTCGTGCTCGAGCATATAGCCAAAGCGCGGGAAGCTGTCGGGCGTCTCTCGCACAGACAAGCGCCTGAGTCCCTCGATCCAGTAATCCCGCGAGCGTCTTGGAAAGCCGTTTGCCAGAAGATCCGCGACGGCGTCGAGATCGGCTATTCCTATCTCACGGCATCGGACCATCGCCAGAACTCTCACTCCTTGTATCCGAGCCGCCTTGTGATCCCCGGGGGTGGCGAGCGCGCCAGACGAGCGGATCGAGCGGCAACCAACTTGCGTCCGTGGCGACGTGCCGGAATTGCGGCGGCAGCGGGCGATGCTTCTCGCACCGAGTGTGAGCGTCGCTGCGAGACAATGTAGTGCAACCAGTTGCGGTATATCCGCTGGGCCGGAAGACGCCAGACGTTGCTGAGGTCCTTCGCGAGCCGATCGACCGGGAAATCGGCAAAAAGCTCGGCGTTTCTGTCGGAGAGGGCTTTCTGTCGGAAAGCTATCAGGATCTGCTCCGCGCCCTCGTTCAGGTAGCCCCTCGGTATGGTCGGACAGACTTCGTTCTCTCCCCGGAGGAAACGCCCCATATCCCTTCGATATTCACCCAGCAGGCTCTGGGTCTCGTATTCCGGATGGCCTTGGAAATGGACAAAAAGGCTTTTCTTTTGCTGCTTGACGAAGCAGTCGACCCCAGCCTCCGCCGACCAGGTGAGAACCGAGTATCCGCAGTCCGAGAGATCCTCCTCCTGCACCTCATTCCAACGGGCGTGCGGTATCCGGAAGGTCCTCGGCACATCCTGCATCAAGGGATGATGTCTCGTCTTTGTTTGAGCGAAAACACCGAAGCATTTGGCAGGCAGCTTGTGGCGCGCAACGCCGTCCAGGTGCAGGACGGCGCCGTGAACAGCCAGGCAGGAAAATACCGACGATACGGTATTCTCCGTCGCCCAGTCGGCGATCTCGGCGAAGGTGGTCCAATATGGCTCGTCTGTAAGGCTGGCGGCCCTTGGTTCGGCGCCTGTCACGATCACTCCATCCAGGCTCCTGTTCAGTAGATCGCCGATGCCACGGTAGTATCGACGCACGTAATCGCGCCCCCATTCCGAGCGGGGGGTCGACTCCATCGTATACAAGTGCAGCCTGACGCAAAGTCGTCCCGCGGCCGCATCGAGCAGGTCGAACAACTGGCGCTCGGTCGACATCAGGGCGGCATCCGACATGTTATTAATGAGCCCGATGTCGAGACAATCTGCCCGGCTTCCCAGGGGCGCCTTCGCATAGGCGCCGCTCGGTGCCCTGGAGAAGAGGTGATGCTCGTGCGAATCTATATCAATTAGGACAGTCATCCGAATGCCTTCACGGTTGCCGAAACATCGACGGCGCAGAGCGCCTGGTCGAGATCCGCGAGGATGTCGTCGATGTGCTCGATTCCGACGCTCAACCTGATCATCTCGGGCCGCACGCCGGCTTTCTCCTGTTCTTCGACGGACATTTGCCGGTGCGTTGTCGATGCGGGGTGGCAGGCGAGCGTTTTCGCATCGCCTATGTTGACCAGCCGCTTGCAGAGCTTCAGCCTGTCGTAGAACCGCTTGCCCGCCTCGAAACCTCCAGCGACACCAAAAGTCAGCAGTGAACACGCTCGACCATCCAGATACTTCTGCGTCAGCGCGAAATAGGGGCTGTCGTGAAAGCCCGCATAATTGACCCACCCGACACGGCCGTCATTGCGCAAGAATCGCGCGACCTTTGCGCCATTCTCGACGTGCCGCTCGATCCGGAGCGCGACGGTCTCGATGCCCTGGAGCAGCAGGAAAGCGTTCATCGGCGCCAGCACGGCGCCCGTTGTTCTCTGGGAAACGGCGCGGCAACGCGCGATGTAGGCAGCTGTGCCGTAGCGCTCGGTGAAGACCAGACCGTGGTACGATTTCTCCGGTTCGTTCATCATCGGGAAGCGCCGACGATGCTCCGTCCAAGGGAACCTGCCGCTGTCGATGATAATTCCACCGAGCGTCGTGCCATGCCCGCCCATGAATTTCGTGAGCGACTCCACGACGACGTCAGCGCCGTACTCGATCGGCCTGAGAAGGATCGGCGTCGGTACGGTGTTGTCGACGATCAGGGGAACGCCGTGCCGGTGCGCGACCTCGGCCATCGCCTGGATGTCGCAGACGTTTCCGGCCGGATTCCCGACGCTCTCACAGAACACCGCCCGTGTATCGTCGTCGATCAGCCGTTCGACGCTTTCCGGCCGGTCGTCTTGCGAAAAGCGGACAGCAATGCCCTGCCTCGGCAGGATGTGCGCGAACAGCGTATGCGTGGTGCCGTAGAGCTGCGGAACCGAGACGATATTGGAGCCCATCTCCGCGATGTTGACGACCGCATAGTTCACCGCGGCCTGTCCACAGGCAACGCTGAGTGCCTCGATGCCTCCTTCAAGAGCGGCGACGCGCTTCTCCAGCACGGCGTTGGTTGGATTGCCGATCCGGGTATAACGGAAGCCGTCGACTTCGAGGTTGAAGAGCGCCGCTCCATGGTCGGCGCTGTCGAATGCATAGGAGGCCGTCTGGTAGATTGGCACGGCAACAGCCTTCGTTGCCGGATCGTCTTCAAAGCCGCCGTGGACGGCGACAGTCTCTCTTCTCATAGTAGCTGGCCCTTCGGCTCTCCGGCCCCGGGCTAGCTCCCGACTTCCCTGGCGCATCGGGCCTCCTCGCTTGCTGAAGGTGCTCGGTCGTCGGTCTGCGCGAAGTTCAGCAGCTCGCGCACCGCGGTCGGCCACAGGCCGACGTCTTTGCCGTGGGTATGGAACATGGCGACCGCCAGACGATCCATTCCGAACGCCACGCAGGCCGTGTGGGCCGGCGCGGAGGCTGCATCGACGATGCCCCATGTCGTGCCGAAATGATCCCGGTGGTAGTTGAAGCTCATGCAGGCGGTCGGTCGCTCCTCGGAGCGCAGCGGCACCAGCAGTTCAAACTTCAGCGACTGCTGCTTCTGGCTCACCGCCATCATCTGCCCGACCCGGCCGAAGAACGGGTCGTTGGCATGGTCGATCCTGAAGGTTAGCCCGAGATCGCGGGCTATCTTCTGCGCGCGCATGATCCAACGCTCCCGGAATGCTGAGACGTGATCAGCACTACCGATGCAGACGAATTCCCGCATGCGGAAGGATTGCAGCCGGTCGAGATGGCGCGACGGTTCGCGGCGGAAACAGTCGGCAGCCACGTCGAAGCTCCAGCCTCCGGCTGGAACGGGCCCCCGGCTCGCCGCGATCGGATAGACCGGATAGCAAGCGGCCGGCGAGAGAACGAGATCGGCCGGCGACAGCGAGGTGGTCCAGTCACCGCCGGCATCGAAGCGGCTGACCGCCGCGTCGATCTCACTTTCCATGCCGTGCAAGCCACAGACGCAGCCGAGGAGATTGGGAAAGCTCTTCAGGTAACCCGACCTCTCGAGCTGCGCGCGATTCATGACGGGCGGGAAACGCATCACCTCGGCGTTCGGGTCGCGATTCCGCGAGATCACCGCGGCAATTCGCTCCACCACGTCTTCGTAGAGTGCGGTGCGGCCATAGACGCCGGGCGAGCCCATCTCGTGGAACAGCGCATCGGCGAGATGGTCCAACGGATCGGCTGGAGCCTGAGTGGAGGCAGCCGGTGCTTCAACAATGGCCACTTTCATCAGGCCCTCTCCTTCTCGGAAGAAAGTCAATCGCACAGGGACTCTGGAACCGTGCTCATGAGCGTCGCCGGGCCAATGCTGGTGAGGATGCGATCGTTGTTGATCATGATCGGAGCTGAAAGCACGTCTCGCAGGTGGCGGCCGATACTCACGTCGGTGTCGTTGCGATAGCCGGACAGGCCGCAGGTGCGCATCGCGTGCATGACGGTCGCAACCGCAAGCTCGGAGGCCTCCACCTTGAGAAGATTGATCGAGGACTGGAAGTCCACGGACGACAACGCGCGCACGTCTTGTCCGCGGGCTTCATAGAACTGCAGACTTGCCGCAATGACCGCGCGCAATTTTGTCAGGGTCATCCTGGCGGCCGTGAAGTGCGCCGCGGCAGGAGGCATATTGCCGCCCGACCCGCGGGAGGCCTTGCGGACGAAGAGCTGCGCCCGGTCCACCGCCGCTGCTGCGATTCCCGCCCAGACCGAGGACCAGCACAGATGGGCGACAGGCGTCATCGTCTGCGCATGGATCTTTTCGTATGCTACCGGGAATATCTGGTCCGCGGTCCCCTTGAAATCCAGCTTGAAACCCGCACTGCAGGTCCCGCGCATGCCGAGGGTCTCCCACCCCAGAGTGCGCTCCAGCGTATAATCATCACGGGTGATGGCCAGCAGCACCTGATCGGATCCGGCAGAAGATTCGCAGCGGCGGGCAACGGTGATGATGCCGTCCGCCTCGGCGCCGTACGAAATCACCGTCGCGTCGCGCAGCAGCGAAATCTCGGTGCCTGCGCGCTCCACTGCGGCGGAGCTGAAGCGTATGTTTCCGCCGTTCTGGCCTTCCGTGGTCGATGATGCCAACAGCAGCTGCTCGGCAGCCACGCGTCGCATGAGACTTTCGTGCCACACACTGCCCGCGCCGTGGCGAACCAGGCACGCGACCTTGGTCTGATGCATCGCGAAGATCATTCCGACCGAAGCGCAGGCGCGGCCGAGCGCGTAGCACATATCGGCGATCTCGGAGATCGACGCACCTTCCCCGCCGAACTCGATCGGAATCTGGGCTCCCAGAAGTCTTTCCTTCCGCGCCGCGTCGATCGCCTTCCGCGGGAAGCGCGCCTCGCGATCGACCGCTTCTGCCTCGGCCGCGGCGACCTCCGCGACATTTGCCGTTCGCTGCTGGAACGAGGAGTCGTCAGGAGAAAAGGAAATTCGACCAATTTCAGTGGCGCTGTTGCGGAACGGAACTTCCTGCACGGTCATGGGCCAGAGCCTCCCGCTTCATGGTTGTCATGATTGAACGATGCGAGCCGGGTCGAGACGAAGTCCGATCAAAAACCGACAACTAGCCCACTTCCCCCGCCGCGTCCTTGGCGCAGAAGTGGGTATCAAGAAGCTTCCACTCCCGGGCGAGGTACCTCCGAAGCAGAGCTATTGGCCGAAGGTGCAGTTGGGTATCGTCGCCCTCCATGTGATCACGCCTGGCCACGGCAGGAGACCGGCTGAAATGCACGACTTTGCCGTCAACGTTCAGAATCGCGTCCTGTCGGTCGTCAGGAGCGTCCTCCAGCAGAATGCAATCATCGCCGAGGTCCATCCGGAGTCGCGACTCGTGGACATTGGGCTGAGCTCGATGGGTATGGTCGAGTTGATGCTCAAGGTCGAAGCCGAGTTCGATCTCATTCTTCCTCAACTCGAAATCACACCCGAAAACTTCCAATCGGTGAAGGCGATGGAGCGGATGATCCTCAACCAGCTCGGATCCGGGTCAGAATGAAGCCCGTTGAACAAAGGTTGTGCTTCGAGAACCAGGCAAGCCGCATCGAACGGGTGCGGGCGGATACCGATCCAGCCCGGCCGCATGATCAATTTATAAACAAGGCCGTGATCCAGCGCGCGACCGCACGCGACGCTCCACGGCGCTCCGCAGCCAAGACATGGCTGCAAGCCATCGCACTGACCGCACGGCTCGAGGCCCAGCCGCATCGTTTGTTCGCCGACATCGTCGAGGATTGGGCTCAACGTCAGCCGGAGCGACCTGCCTTGCTCTCGGATGACCAATCCTTCACCTATGGCGAACTCACCAACCGGATCAACCGGTATGCGCGTTGGGCGCGACACGTTGGCCTTCATGCCGGCCGCACCGTCTGCCTGCTGGCATCGAACGGGCCGGACTACCTCGCCTGCTGGCTCGGTATCAGCAGCGTTGGTGGAACAGTGGCGCTGATCAACACCAGGCTGATCGGCCGGTCGCTTGCCCACTGCATCGATGTCGCTCATGCCGATCACCTCATCCTCGCAACCGATTGCGTCGACGCCTTCGAGGGCGCGCGTCCCCATCTGCACCGTGTGCCGCAATGCTGGAGCCTTGGCACCGGCGATCGACGCGGCGATCTGGATGCGGCGCTCGCCGCCTTCGAGCCACGACCGCTGTCCGCCGCCGAACGTGGCGACGTCACGATCGATGGACGCGCGCTCCTCATCTACACATCGGGCACCACTGGCCTGCCGAAGGCGGCGAACGTCAGTCATCGCCGCGTTCTCGCCTGGGGTGGCTGGTTTGCCGGACTGACGGGCGCGTCCACCGACGATCGTCTCTACGATTGCCTGCCGCTCCATCACTCCGTGGGTGGCGTCGCGGCTCCCTGCAGCATGCTCTGCGCGGGCGGCTCTGTCGCGATTGCGGAGAAATTCTCCGCTGGCGGCTTCTGGCGCGACATCGAGCGTTTCGACTGTACGATGTTCCAGTACATTGGCGAGCTCTGCCGGTATTTGCTGAAGGCGCCAGTATCTGAACAAGAGACGCGGCATCGGCTGCGGCTGGCTGTCGGCAACGGGTTGCGCCGCGACATCTGGGAGATGTTCGCCAACCGGTTCGCGATTCCGCAGATCCTCGAATTCTATGCCGCAACCGAAGGCAATTTTTCGCTGTTCAACGTCGAAGGAAAGCCGGGCGCGATCGGCCGGATACCGCCGGTTCTGGCGCATCGTTTTCCGACTTCGATTATCAAGGTCGATGCCGACAGCGGCAGCCCAGTCCGTAACGAGGCAGGGCTCTGCATCGCGTGCGCCCCCGGCGAGACCGGCGAGGCTGTCGGACGGATCGGCGAGGCCAATTCCGACGGCCGGCCTTTCGAAGGCTACACGGATCCCGCCGAGACCAAGAAGAAGATTTTGCACAACGTCTTCGTCATGGGGGATGCCTGGTTCCGCAGCGGTGATCTGATGATGCGCGATGCGCAGGGCTACCTGCACTTCATAGACCGCGTCGGCGACACCTTTCGCTGGAAGGGCGAGAACGTCGCGACCAGCGAAGTGAACGACGCAATCGCGGACTGCCCCGGCGTTCTCGACGCCTCGATCTATGGAGTTGCAGTGTCCGGCACCGATGGCCGCGCCGGCATGGCGGCCCTGGTGGTGGACCAGAATTTCGATTTCGGGATATTCAGAGAACACCTTTCGAGTCGCCTGCCGCCCTATGCAATTCCAGCTTTCGTCAGGTTGTGCCGAGCGCTGGATGCGACTGACACCTTCAGGAAGAAGAAGCAGCAGCTGGTCCGCGAGGGATTCGATCCTTCAATCGTGGACGATCCGCTGTTCCTGCGTGATCCGGCGACCGGCGACTATCGTTCGATCGACCGGTCCGTCTACGCGCGCATCGTTGAGGGCGCAATCAGGCTCTAACATCGGCCCGGAAATCGAAATGAGAGGTGTTCATCATGTCGGTCAGAACGAAGATTTTCTCCGCGATGGAGCAGATCGCCGAAGAACAGAAGGTCACGCTTCCGCCGCTTCAGGACAACCTGTCCCTGAACGAAACCGGATTCGATTCGCTGGCCTTCGCGATTCTGGTTGCGCGGCTGGAGGACGAGCTCGGCGTCGATCCCTTCACTATTGCTGAGGACGCAGCCTTCCCGTCCACACTCGGTGAGTTCGTCAGAGCTTACGAGAATGTTCCCGCCTGATAGCATCGCGCTACGCCACTACCTCGGCCAAGGACCGAAGGACCGCACCATTTCCGATGCCCGGCACAGCGTATCGCTGACCGACATTGTCGAGTTCAGCTGCCTGGCCGGCCGATGCTGCGACTTGTCTGGCCGTTCGGTACTGATTGCGACATCGAGACAGCTGCTCTCCGCGCTCGCAATGATCGAGCTCGACGGCGTCGCACGCCGCATGCTTTTATGCCCACCCGATCTCGATTGGGAGCGCCTGCAGGCCCTGGTCGAGCAGGCCGGGATCGACACCATCGTCACCGATCGACCGCTATCCGGATCGCGCGCCGGAAAATACACTGTTATCGGCATCGACCTGCCCGACCGGAGGGCCACGAGACGGACGGTCGACCATGCGACCGAATGGTTGATGCTGACCTCGGGGACGTCGGGGCTGCCGAAGATCGTCCGACATACGCTCGATGGGCTCGCCGGCGCGATTATTGCCGAGGGGCCTGCGCGCTACGGCGACGCAACGTGGGCGACGTTCTACGATATCCGCCGCTATGGCGGCCTGCAAATCTTCCTGCGCGCCGTGCTCGGCGGTGGATCGATGGTGCTATCCGAGCCCGGGGAAGCCATCGCGGTCCATGTGGCGCGGCTGCGCGCGGGCGGCGTCAGCCACATCTCCGGCACGCCATCGCACTGGCGCAAGCTCCTGATGAGCGGCGCGACCGCCAATTTTTCGCCGCGCTATATCCGCTTGTCCGGCGAAATCGCTGACCAGGCAGTGCTCGACGGCTTGGCCCAGGCATTTCCGCACGCGTCGATCGGTCACGCCTATGCCTCGACCGAAGCCGGAGTTGGGTTTAGCGTCGACGACGGGCGCGAGGGGTTTCCTGCCCACCTGATCGGACGAAATCGGGACGGCGTAGAGATGAAGGTCGTCGAGGGCTCGCTGCGGATCCGCTCCAAGCGTACCGCGCGCGCCTATGTCGGGGCCGATGCGCCGCCGCTCGCCGACGAGGAGGGGTTCGTCGATACTGGCGATATCGTCGAGCTGCGCGGCGAACGGTACCACTTCGTCGGCCGGCGAGGCGGCATTATCAATATCGGCGGGTTGAAGGTGCATCCGGAAGAGGTGGAGGCCGTGATCAACCGTCACGCCTGCGTTCAAATGTCTCGGGCGCGATCGCGCAGGAGCCCGATCACGGGCGCCATTGTAGTTGCCGATGTCATCCTCACGGCCGGCACCGATGAGAAGTGCCACGAGACCATCCGCGCAGAGATACTCACCCAATGCAAGGACAGCCTCGCAGCATGGAAGGTTCCCGCGGTGATCCGTTTCGTCGAGCGACTAGAAGTCACGGCAGCGGGAAAGCTGGCGCGCACCGATGCATAACGTCCTCATCACCGGGCGGCAGCCGCGGTATCGGCTTGGCCATTGCGCGCAGGCTCGCCGGCCGCGTCAATTTTGGCAGCTTCTCCCTACAGGAACCGCTCTCTTGACTTGGGTTGTACGGTTCAACACGGCGCTCCCGTCAGATGTCCAAGCATCGTGTTGCAGGCCTTCTCGGCCTCCGCAAGAGTTACAAACGCCGAACCACCGATCTTGATCGCGCCGTTCCCCCCATAGAGCGGCCGCCATGACGCCACATAGCCCGCGCGTCCATGAAAACCGCCGCCAGCTGGGCTCTCATACGTGATGACAAACGAAAAGCCGTCGCCGGTCGCGCTCCAGATTTCCATGTCCTCGACGGCACGGTGAAACTCGAGGGACATCTAGCTGCGCCCCATACTGGCCTTCATCTCAACCACAGAGTTATCTGTCCTGCCGACAAGGCGCGAAGGGGGAACGGCCCTGACCACTGGGGGGGCAGGAAGGAAAGGCCAGGGCCGCCGCTCCGCAGTTGCCGAGTTCCAATCGGCACATCTCTGCGATGCTATCTCGAGCCGTTCGCTATAGCCCGCGACGACGCTTTACCTGACAGCGGACCAGTACGATCGACCCAGAGCCGCAGATGATGAATGAATAGCCCTTCTCTCTCGTTGCACTGACTGCCATTACGGATGAACTGACAGTCCTGACGGATTACCTCATTCAGCTTGCGATGGACGCAGTGGCCGCCGAAGTCGGAGGCCTACCGCGCTCGCGACGCAGGCTTGGCCTTCGGGCACGAAACCGGGCTTTGGGCGCGCTCGCGAGATTCTTTCAGGTCAGGCCGGCGCATCCGGTTGAGGCGCCTGCTCATTGCAGTGGGAGGTGTGACCGGGGGATTGACGGACCGCGACGATCCTCTTAGCGCTCTCCACCTGTCGGACGATCATGTTGCGCGATAGCTATTGCCGCGAGCTCCGTTCGATTGCTGATTTCAAGTTTTTGAAAAATGTTGTGAAGGTGCACTTTGATGGTGCCGACGGAAATGCACAGCCGTCGCCCGATGTCCTTATTCGACAATCCTTCGGATACCAGACGCATGATCTGACGCTCGCGGTCGGTCAGAGCTGTCATCATCCTGTCCGAATTCGCGCCCTGCTCCTGCGATGCGATCGAATCGGATGACATCATCGGCAGCAGACTTCGGCCATTGGCGATGTGCCGTAAGGACTGCACCAGCGCCTCCGGCTCCGCATCCTTCAGGACGATGCTGCAGGCAAAGGGGGCCGCATCCAAAAGCAATCCGCAATCTTCACTCGAGGCGAAAAACACCAAATGCGTCGAACGATTTTCTGAATTGACGGAAAGAACTATCAGCGCGGCAAGCTCGGGCATCGCGGGATCAACAATCGCAATGTCGGGCGCCAGGCTATAAATCGCCTGGATGCAGCTCGCAGCGTCGCTACAAGATGCAACGATGTTGAAGTCCGCCTCGGTACTGAGCACGTTGCTCAGTCCCTGTAGGACGACCGGATGCCGGTCTGCAATGACTACATTAGTACGTCGCATGGGCGCTCCTCAGCCTGACGCCCCCAAAAGCTTTAACGCCGTTAACGCGCTGCTATTTCCCAAAGGGCAGCGCAGATCCTTCGAAATTCTTTCCAATACGACCGATGTCTATGTCGCAGCGCAAAATTGAATTGGCTTGACGCGCTGCTCTCCTCGCTCTCCGATCCTCACGCGGCAACTTGCGCTTCCGACGTCCGTACCCCCTGAGACTACACTCCTGCCGGCCAGAGCGCCGCGAAATTCGGTCGCAGACCGGGATCACACGGAGGCGGAATCGACGGCCGAAGCCCGGCCGTTTTCCACTTTGAATAAACATGATCATGCAGTTCGCGCAGAGACTGCGCCAAAAGCAGCGTCGCGGGTCGGACTGCGGCGCCTGCACGCATATAACGAAGGATATATAGGGCTATCGTAAATTCCCATCTAACATTATTCAAAGCTTCAGCAAAATGGGAGGGATGGAGTTCGCGAACACAGGCTTTCGGAGTAACGAAAATTCACTAGCCCAAAAGTGTGCAAGCGGGGCGAAGCGGCCCACTCAAAAGGCTTGGCCGCCTATCGCGAGACTACATTGAGTTGGTTTCTGTTGTATCAGTGCGTTGGTTGGAGGATAAAAAAATGAGGAGGCGTCAAATCTACGGAATGGCACTTCTCGGAAAGAACGTTTTGATCCGTGAAGGTATTGCCAGAATATTGCATACGGCAAATTTTCGCATTGCCATATCTGCTTCGAGCCCTGAGGAGCTGCCAAGCTCCCTTCAAGCTGAGAAACTGATGTTTCTCATCATCCACACCGGCGATGATTTCGGCATCGAGATAGCGCAGATTGGATATTTGAAGGATCGCTATCCCGACGCGCCCATTGCAATCGTGTCCGACAATTATCGGCCGGTCGAGCTTGCCTCCGCATTTCGCGCAGGAGCTAACGGCTACTTCGTCAACGTCAATTCGTGCGACGCTTTCATCAAGTCGGTCGAACTCGTGACGATGGGCGAGACCGTCTTCCCGCCTGCATTGCTGTGGTTTGCTCTCGATGGCAATCGTGAACGCGAGCGCGAAACGACGCAATGCAGCCAAAATGAACACGTGATCCTCGTTGCTCCAGAGGACGCGATCTCGCCGCAGCTCTCTCCGCGCGAACGGGCAATCCTGTCTTGCCTCATTGAAGGCGATTCCAACAAGGGCATTGCTCGAAAGATCGATATCGCCGAAGCCACTGTGAAGGTTCACGTCAAAGCGATCTTGCGGAAGATACGAGTTCAGAACCGGACTCAGGCGGCTATCTGGGGAATGAACCATGAATCGCATGTGCGAACGTCAAACAACCACGCACCGATAGCGGCGGATGCGGATGCGGGTGTCGTGACGCCTCTCGAGATGATCTCTGAGACGGATCACCTCGATCGGACGGCTTCCTTGGGCCGCCAGTCTGGTCACGCCGCAGCAACGCCTATCGACGGTGGACTCCACAAGAGCATCGAACGAGCGACCGGCGCGGCAGTACGGTTGTACAAGTAGTCCAAGGGAGCGGATACGACCGCAATCGTCGGAATGCTCCCATCGCGGGCGCAAACTGCGACGTTTTTCGTCGATTTCACGACAGCGGCAGGACACCTCTCCTGCCGCCTTCGCGCGAACAGCACGCGGACAGCGTCGACGTTCTCCCAGTGGTGACGTCGAGCACCGGCGTTGCGAGAACTCACTCCCTACTTAACGCTCCCGCAGCGCCTCCTGCCTATATTTCGCCAGTGGCGAGAGAAGGTAGCTGATGATCCTGCGCGCGCCGGTCTTGATCTCCACCGTCACCGCCATGCCTGGGCCGAGTTTGACGAGCTTATCCTCCACCTGCATGTGCGTGCGGTCGAGCGAAATGCGCGCCGCATATTCCAGCTCCTGGCCTTTGGGCTCGCTGCTGCCTTGCACGGTCCCCGACGCGCGTTCGTTCGATCCACCCTGCCTGTCGCGCGTGATGGCATCCGTGGACACGCTGAGCACATCTCCGGACAGCAGCCCATAACGCGTGAAGTTGAATGTATCGATCTTGATCTCCGCCTTTTGTCCGGGATGCACGAATCCAATATCGCGGTTGGAGAGCATGGCCTCGATCTCAAGCTGGCTCTCGGTCGGGACCACGATGGCCAGGGCTTGCGCCGGCGTCACAACGCCTCCCACCGTGTGAACGGCGAGCTGTTGTACGGTGCCGTCGACCGGCGCGGTCAGATGCTGAAGCTTCGTGCGCCGCTCCGCCTTGACCACTTCCTGCGCAGCGCTTGCTGCCTTCTGCTCGGCTTTCGCAAGTGCGTCATAGGTGGTACGAAGATACTCCGCGGCGGTCCTCTCTTTCGTTTCCTTCAGCAAGGCGATCGCGGCGTCGGCTTCGCGGAGCCGACTCTGCTGGAGGACCAGATCCTGTTGAAGGCCGACCAATTCCTGATACTCGGAGAGATAGACAACCTTCGAGGCCAGGGCCTTGTCGACCAGATTCTTGCGAATATCGACCCGCTCCTGGAGCACCGGTATCGTCGCCTGGAGCTTCGCCACGCTCGCCGAGGTGGTCCCCCGTTCAGCTTCCTTCTGACCTTGCTGGCGCTCGATTTCCGCGAGCTTGGCGCTCTGTTCGGCGCGCTGGCTGATGAGAAATTGGCGGTGCATGTCGATCTCCGCAGCACTTGCACCCTGCGGCGATCGGAAGGCGGCGAGCGGGTCGTCGGTGAGCGCCGCGCGCAGCCGCGCGACGTCGAGTTCGGCGGCAACGAGATCGCTTCTCTGGCGCTCCTGATCGGCTTCCGTCATCGTTGGATCAAGCTCAATCAGAACGTCGCCGGCCTTGACGCTCTGTCCGTCACGTACGTGGATTGCGCGGACAACGCCCGTCTCGAATGGCTGGATCAGCTTGGTACGGCCACCAGGCACGATCTTGCCTGTCGCGGTAGCGACGATATCGACGCTGCCGAGCGATGCCCACAACAGCGCGACACAGAACACCGCGATGATGCTCGCCCCGATCGCGCGACCAATCGGAGACGGCGGCGATTCGGTGATCTCGAGCGCCGCCGGCAGAAATGCAATCTCATGCTCCCGCCGTCGAACCTCGGCTCGCGGAAACGGAACGATATTTCGGCTAGCGGACGTCATGGATACCGGCCTGCAGGTAGTGGAGATTTGCATAGCGTCCGTTCGAGCGGATCAGCTCATCGTGGCTGCCATCCTCGACGATACGGCCGTGCTCGAGCGTGATGATCCGGTTCGCATTGCGCACGGTCGAGAGCCGATGAGCGATGACGAACACGGTCCGGCCGGCGGCAATCCGTTTCATGTTCTGCTGGATGGCCCGCTCGCTTTCGTAGTCAAGCGCACTGGTCGCCTCGTCGAGGATAAGAATGCGCGGGTTGGTGATGAGTGCGCGAGCGATCGCAACACGCTGACGCTGCCCGCCGGATAAGGTGCTGCCGCGTTCGCCGACGACGGTGTCGTAGCCCTCCGGCAGCTCCAGGATGAAGTCGTGAGCGCCGGCGAGCGAGGCCGCCTCGATGACCCGATCCATGGGCATGGACGGGTCGGCGAGCGCGATGTTCTCGCGAATCGAGCGATTGAAGAGCACGTTCTCCTGCAAAACCACACCGATCTGGCGCCGGAGCCAGGTCAGGTCGACCGTCGCGAGATCAACGCCATCGACCAGGACGCGTCCGCTCTCCGGCACGTAGAAGCGCTGGATCAGCTTGCCGATGGTGCTCTTGCCCGAGCCCGAAGAGCCGACGATACCGATGACCTGTCCGGGCTCGACGCTGAAGGACACATCGTGCAGCACCTCGGGGCCGTCGGCGCGGTAGCGGAAGGTCGCGTGCTCGAACACGACCTTGCCGCGGATCGGCGGCAGCCCGGCGCGGGCTGAACTGAAGCTTGGCTCCGGAATGGTGTTGAGAATGTCGCCGAGGCGATCGACCGACAGCCGCGCCTGGTGGAAATCCTGCCAGATCTGCGCGAGCCGAAGCACCGGCATGCTCACCCGTGCCGCCAGCATGTTGAACGCGACCAGTTCGCCGACGGTCAGGTCGCCGCCGATCACGAACCTGGCGCCGAAGTAGAGCGTGGCGGCCGTGACCAGCTTGTTGATCATCTGGACCGCTTGGCTCGCCGTATTGTTCAAGCTGAGAACGCGGAAACTCGCCCCGACATAGCCGGCAAGTTGCTCTTCCCAACGGCGTTGCATCTGCGGCTCGACCGCCATCGCCTTCAGTGTCTCAACGCCCGTGACGCTCTCGACCAGGAAGGCCTGATTTTCCGAGCCGCGGTTGAACTTCTCATCGAGGCGCCGGCGAAACAACGGCGCGGCGCCTGCGGAGATCCCGATGTAGAACGGGAATGAAGCCAGGACGATCAGCGTCAGCGGTGTCGAGTAGTAGAACATCACCGCAAGGAAGACGACGGTGAACAGGAGATCGACGACAAGCGTGAGCGCCGAGCTCGTCAGGAACTGACGGATGTTCTCGAGCTCGCGAACGCGGGCAACGGAGTCGCCGACGCGGCGTGTCTGAAAATAGGCGATCGGCAGCGCCATCAGGTGACGAAACAGCCGTGCGCCGAGCTCAACATCGATACGGTTCGTCGTGTGCGCGAACAGATAGACGCGCAACGTGCCGAGGACGGTCTCGAACAAGGTCAACGCGACGAGGCCCGCGACCAGCACATCGAGCGTGCTGATGCTTCGATGAACCAGGACCTTGTCGATGACGACCTGGAAGAACAGCGGGGCTACAAGCGCAAAGACCTGAAGGAAGAACGAGGCGATCAGCACTTCGCCGAGAAGGCCGCGATACTTGTGAACCGCGCCGAGGAACCAGCCGATATCGAATCGTCTGGAGAGATCCGTCAGGGCCGCACGTCGGGTCATCAGGATGATATCGCCGTCCCAGATCGCCTCGAGTTCGGCCTGCGTCATCGCTTCGGGCCGGGAAGACAATGGACGCTGAACGAGGAGCGTGTCGTCGACGACCTTGCCCAGGATCAGGAAGCCGCCGTCGCGTAGCGCTGCGATCGCCGGCAACGGCGTGACGGCGAGCCTGTTCCAGTTCGACCGCTGTGCCCGGGCCTTGAGGCCGAACTCCCTGGTGCAGCGCAAGATTTCGGTCACACCGACACGCGATGTGCCCATGCGATGGCGAATTTGCTCCGGGTCGGCCGCGATGCCGTGGCAACGCAGCAATATCGCCATCGCGATCAAGCCCGATTCATCACCGTCCACAGGCTCGGGGCCTGGCCCCCGGACCGGCATATCGCGACGATAGACACGCGCAAGCGCGTCACCGGCACGGTTAGCCAGATCGCGTCCGTGCGCGATCAGACTGGCAAATGCATGATGCGCCCGATCGGCGAGGCCTTGAGATCCGGACAGAAGCAGACGGCCGTCCCAGATCTCTTCGAATTCCGCACGCGGCATCAACTTCGGATGTGTCGAAGTCGGATGCAACACCAGCGCGGCATCTTCCTCGACCTTCCCGAGCAGCAGGAATCCGCCATCACGCAGCCCTGCGATTCCGGGGAGGCCAATGCCTGCGAGCTGTTTCCAATGTGTCGTGCGCGAAGCGACCTTCAGTCCGAAATCGCGGGCGCAGCGAAGCATCGCATGGATGCCGATTGCGCTGTCTCCGCAACGGTCGCGGAGCTGGTCGGGCTCGGCGTTCACGCCATGAAGGCGCAGGAACAGAGACAGGGATCGAAGTCCCAGATCTGCGGCATGGGCATTTCCATTCTGGATCGCCATTTATTACTCAACCCTTCGCGGCTACCGGCCGCGTATGATGTTCCTTCTCATGCATTCCAAAACATTGAGGGTGCCGCCCCCAGGCGCAGAGCCCGGGTGCGGCTCGGCCTTAGTGCTGCGGTCTGGCCAGCAACGTGTCGTGCCCCCAACCGGTCGCCTGCGACACAGCCGCCACGATCTGACCGGGATCCACCCGGCCGGTGTGAGCGGCCAGATACTGGTTCAGCAGCGCAAAGCTCTGGCTTGCCAGCGACGCCATCGTGGTCCCGGTGGCAGACGGATGATCTGCCGCCATGACCGGATGGGCAGCGGTCGTTGCCAGGCTGCTGGCGGCCGGATCAAGATGCTGCTGGAGCAACTCAAAGGCCCTGCTTGCAAGGAATCCCGCGTTTGCAGCCGCCGACTGATGATCCGTAGGCTCGATCGTCTGCGAGGTCGTCGGAGTCACAGCCGTCGTGGCGGCAGCAGGCTGTTGATCCGTCACAGCGTGGTCGTCGTGCGACGACGTCGTTGTGGTCGAGACTGTCGCAGGGCGAGGATCCGTCACGCTGATGATCTGTGGCGCAGCCGTCGCGACCGCACCGGTTGATGGATCCGTCGCGCTCGCCGTCAGCGTAAGTTCCGCAACCGGATGGCCGCCGCCCCTGTAGGTCGAGGTCAGTGTCAGCCCGCTGTTGACCTGCGCGGCCGTCAACGTGATGTCCTTTCCGTGGAACGTCTGACCATCGAGATTGTCAGTGATCGATTCATATTTTGGCAGCCCCGTGATGTGCACGGTCACGCGGTCGTTTGAATCGGTCGTCGACACCTTCGTTCCGAGATCGACGGTACCGCCACGGCCGGCGACCCAGAGCGAGTTATCCGCGACGGTGAGGACCGGCTTCGTCACGGAGGGGGTCGTGGGCGTCGTTGAGGACGGCGACGTCACGGGCGACGTAGGCGTCGTAGTGGACGACGTCGTTGACGTGGGGGCCGGCGCGGATCCCGTGGTTATCTGCAGATTTCTGTAATCGACTGCCATCGTTTGACTGGATGCCGAGCGATAGACGCCCTCCTTCCAATAAGTCCCGAGGTCGTTCCCGATTGGACCGTGATAATCGACGATCTGAACGCCGTTGCGCCAGACTTCGAGAAATCCGCTGCTGTCATTCGCGAATTTCACCTGTACTTGCATCGAATAGTATTGCCCGCGCACAAGCGGGTTCGGGTCGGTGTAAAGGTACACCGGATTGCTGGTCCCGATGTCGATCGCCATGTGGTCCCCGTTCACCAGCTCGACGGCGAACGGTGGCGAACCAGTGAGGCTGTCTTCATGCATCTGGCCGATGACGGTCCATTCTCCGGGACCATTCGCATCGTCCACAGGTCCAGGCTCGACCATGAAGTCATAAGACAGGTTGATCTGGGTGCCCGCCGCATAGACAGTGTTCCCGGCAATTTCACTACGCTGCGAACCGTTCCAATAATCACCCGACTGCAACTGAAACCGCAGCGTATTGGTATCGGGTTCGCTCAGGCTATAGCTCTGGTTGGCGTTCTGGACCGTATAATTGCTGCCATCGATCGTGACTGTGCCGTCGTTGGTCGATGTGAAGGACGTGATCGTCATAGTTGTCGAATCTCCGTAGATATACTGACTCGTCGTGTGCTACGTCGTCCCTGCCAGACGACAGGCATCGAGGAGCCCATTGGCCCGGTTCGGTCCGAATGGTTCAACTCAGCCAGCATCACTCCGTGAACGCAGACACCTGCGCCACATAGTTCGTGATGTCGTTATGCTAGTGGGATGCTGAACGCCGTGCCGACGACGTTTTCCTCAAAGGCTTGAGGGGTGCCCCTTAGGTGCGGAAAGTGCCATTCCATAGTCCTTCTTGAAGTTGAAACAGGCATTCCTACTGCCGCGCGGCAAGACGCCGCGCGACATACCGCATGCACGCAGCTTTCGACTACGCGCGGATTTTCAAAGCAGTTGGAATTTTTGGAACGCTGGCCCCCCGACTGCTGGGTCGGTTGGTTAATAATCAAAAATGGCGAAAAAACTTTCAAAATGTGATTTATACATATGTATGTAGCGCCCAAACGCTAGCGTATTCGCCCATGTACGCTTGATTTGTCGATCAAGACGCCGCCCGGTCCTTGGGATCTCATCCGTAATTACCTCCGCAAACTGCGTGCGCTTTGGCCAGCCTCATCGACGAGCTTCGGCAACACTCGCGGCGCTGAGGTTACGAGGAGTTCGCGAGTGGGATGAAGTGCGAACGGCAGGTAATCACTCGCAAATGGCCAGGTCCGGTCGTGACTCTAATAGGAACGCGAGCGGGCCGCGCTTGCTGTCATCCCGACGCGGTCGCCGGCATTCATCAGCGAGGTACCGACATCGTTGCTGCCGTGATCTTCAAGCCTCTGAAACGCACTGCAATGGTTTCCGGAGCTGACGAGCGATAGATGCCCTGCTTCCAATACGTTTCAGCACCGGTTCCGATTGACCCATGATGGTCAACGATTTGAACGCCGTCCCGCCAGACCCGGAGAGCTCCATTGCGATTGTTGTCGAACTTCACCTGAACCTTCATGGAATAATAGCGACCGCGCTGAATTGGGGCCGGGTCGACGTAAAGGTACACGGGAATGCCGGTCCCAATGTCGATCGCCATGTGATCGCCGCTCACCATTTCAACGGCGAATGGAGGAGACTTGTTTACATTGTATTCGTGCATTTGGCCGACAACCAGAAAATGCCCGGGGCCGCTCGCAGAATTCCTCGGCCCGGGTTCAACCATGAAGTCGTAAACGATGTCGATCTGCGTACCGGGCGGGTACAGTTTCTGTCCAGCAATTTCAGTGCGTTCAACGCCCACCGGGTCGGCCCAGTCGGAGGAAACCCAACGGTCTCCCGAGCGCACCTCGAACCGGAGTGTGTCGGCATCAAAGGAGTTTAGGCTCCAGCTCCGGTCCGCGCTTTGGGTCATGTAGACGTTGTTGTCGATACTTGTCGTAGAACCGTTGGCCGGAAACGGCCGCACGATCTCGGCTGAATGATCGCTCGTCTCGTTGACCATATTTACTGCGCTGTTCGCGGCCGTCGTGGCTATCGGCGCCAATGGATACGAGATTCCAAGGTGCAGAACGAGGAAACCGCAGAAGGCGAGTGGCGCGACGCTCTGCAACATCACCTCCACGAGAAGACATTACCCTTTGCGCAAGCAGTCGACCGACGGTGAGCGATGATGGCGCTCTCGTACACCGCGGAGGTCTGTCGAGCGATCCGGTCCCAGCTCAATTCAGTGCTTCCATAGGCGCTTGCTCCCGCAGTTAGGCTCTTACGTAACTCGTCGCTCACGATCAGCCGCGACATCGCCTCTGCCAATGCTTCTGCATTGTTCGGGGGGACCAACAAACCATTGTACCCATCGCAAATCACGTCTGGCAGACCGCCGACACTTGTCGAGATAACAGGTCGTCCGAATCCGAAGGCCATCGCGGCAACGCCGCTCTGCGTGGCATCAGTGTACGGGAGCACGATCGCGCTCGATCGCGCGAACAGACCTGGGATCTCGTCTGCATCAAACCGCCGGTCCACCAACTCAACCCATGGCATTTCACCGATTTGCGCTCGATGGCGTTCGAGATCCGAGCCGGTGCCGGCGACAATCAAGCGAGGCCACAATCCTCCTTCGACCAGCAACGCTCCCGCCTTGAGAAAAAACTCGAGGCCCTTATAGGATTCGATGCGCCCGAAAAAGAGGAACGTCGACGGCTCCGAGAGCGCTTCTGGAACGCTGCTGCCAAGAACGCCGTGCGGCACCGAAGCAAGACGCGGACCGACGCGAGGCTCTCTTTCTCCCCACTCGTTCCGCAACCTGTCTCCGTGAACAATCAGACGATCCGCATGATCGCGCAATCGTCCGCGGCATGGAATCGCTGCTGCGGCCCTTCGATCGAGAAGTCCGCTGTGCGGTAAGGGATCGTGTGCCGTGAGCACCAGGGGTATCGAATACCGAAGGACGTCATTCGCCCAGGTCGGAATGCATTTATATATCTCCTGAACATGGATCACATCCGGACGGAAGCTTCGCAACGTCCACACGAGCCTAACCAGTTCAATTGGTGCATTGAGCCGCCGCTGACGCGGAAACCAGCGAACCAGCCCGCGTTCAATGATTGCGTCGCGCAGAGCGCTTGAAAGCTCGTATCGAGCATTGGTGGCATCCAGAATGAGCATGACGTCGTGATGCCGGCTCAGCGCCATCGCGAGGCGCGACGAATATTCAGCGTAATGCAATGATACGAGTGCAACTCTCATCTTCCGATCCTGACCAATCCGCGAAATGGCCCGAAGAGGGCGAAAATGTAGTCTCGGTCCTGATCGGTAATCAGCAGGCGCCATGCCGTGCCCGCAAAAAGCACCAGGAACACGGCTGCTTCAAGTACCGTGAACGCCAGGGTCCGGGTATCAACCGCGCGCAACAGGAGCCAAACGAAGCCTGCCGTCGTGACTGCCAGTACAGTCGTAGTCGCCACGGACGCTCCGACAATCCGAATTTTAAACATCCTGAGCACGACGGCGCAGCGAACCAGATTTATCATCGACATGGTCACGAAGCTTGCCAGCGCAGCGCCTAGCTGTCCAAGCGGCGGGACCAGCACCGAGCACAAAACGACCGAAAGCAGAAATCCGCAGCCCAGAAGCACCGTCTCCCGAGCGTGCCATCCAGTCATGGAAAGCGCGAATCCGCTATATCCAAATATGGTCTGTAAGAAGATTCTTGCGCTGACGAGGGCAACCACGCGAGTATCGACTTCGAAGGTGGGTCCAAGCACCAGATCGATGCGATCGCCCCAGAACAGGATAGCGGCGAATATAGGCGCCGAAAGCAGCGTCATTCGACGAATATTTTCAGCAAGAAGATATTCCATCGCGGCGAGGTCATTGTTCCGATAGCGCAGCGCAACGCGAGGGCCCAGAGTTTGCCCCAACGCCTCTCCAACGAGACCGATCAACTGCGCAATCGTCAGGATGGCTGCATATTGGCCGACATCCCTCGCGCTTCCGAAATAACCGAGAAAAAGGCAGTCGGCGCTCCGGATCCAAACGACGAAAATGAGCGAAGCGCCCAGGCACGGGGCGTATCGAAGAACCGATCGGATTTCTATCCAGTCCAGTCGATCATCGGTGTCCCTAGCGCTCATGTCCTTGTGGGCAAGAAAGGCCAACACTGCCCAGGAGATGATGTACGAGGCGGACATCGCAACCACGACCGCCCACAACCGATATCCAAGAACAAACAGCAGTCCCATAATTATCAATCGGACGGTGGGCTGCACCACGAAGTTTGCCAGCATGAAAGGCGCGGGGTTCAACACACCCCGATAGGCCCCGCCCAACACCGCGATGTCCGTTGCGAAAGGAAGCGCTATTAGCGTTACGAGAAGGACACTTGCGAAGTCCGGATAGCGATAGATCGACTCCTCGACATAGCTGCTGAAACCAGTCGCCGCGAGTAAAGGCGGGATAACTGCAATGCCGAAGGCGATGAGCCGGAAGACTCTCAGCTGACCCAGTCGCGCGGCAAGATGTTCCGATGCTGATCCCAAATGGCGTTGCATAGCGAGATCGAGGCCGAGGGGACTGACAATGCTGCAGCTTTCCAACACGCTGCGAGCAACGTTTATCATGCCGTATTGGGTCGCTCCGATCACCCGAGCGATCACGATACCCGCGGCGAAGCCCACGACTTTCGCGTACATCATGGCGGCTGCGTTGAGGGGGGCTCCCTTCATAGAGGGCATCCTTTGCCGCTCGGCGGGAGTCCGTAACTGGGAGAGCCCATAAATTCCCGCCGGGGCAAGGTGCTGCGAAGGCCGAGCGGCGAGCAGTCTGCACGACGCCTATCCGGCGTCGCCAGTCGACAGGGTCGACGGTCAGGCGAAATCCGGCTTGCACCGTGTTCTCTCGGATCATGGCCGATCGCGCACACCAAAGAAAAACGTCTCCCGGTCATCAGAATTGCGATCTGAAGATAGGTTGGCGCGCTGTCCAATCGCAAGGGAAGTCCGGGGTCGATATGGGTAACCCGAAAGGGTAACACCGCTTGCCGTCCGCTTGGTATCGATCGCAAGTTCATTATGGCAGTATCTGTTACGGCCGTGGAGCTAACCAAAGCCGCGTACACGAGCTCAGCTGCATGGCGGTCTTGTGGAGGCGAAATGAGGCAACTCGTAAAAGACGGAATCCTGTACGGCATTCATTGGACAGGGCTCATGCCGGTATTCCGCCGACTATTCGCCGGACGGGCGGTCATAGTGATGTTCCATGAAATACAGCGGGATTTCCGCCAAGAGCTAATGACCGGCACGTCGGTTGATCTCTTCCAGCATTCGCTTGAATGGCTCCAACGTCAGGGATGGCACATCGTCAGCCTTGATCAGTGTTTGCAGGCGTTGGCGCGAAACGAGCCGAACTCGTCGAGATACGCAGTCGTAACGTTTGACGACGGATATCGAGACGTCCGTTCTGTGGCGCTTCCGCTCCTGGAGCGGAACAAGACACCATTCACGGTCTACGTCCCCACGGGCGCTCCAACTCGCGCCATGAAGACATGGTGGCTCGGGCTGCGAGAACTCTTTCGCCGAGAGAACCACGTCGCGATCGATCCGATGGAGGCCGCGTTTGATTGTCCGGACTTTCTCAGCAAGAGAGCCGGGTTGAAGACAGCAACCCAGTGGGTTCACGAGGACTACCGCCGCGCCTCACTGCTCGAACGCACCTTCCATAAATACAGGATCTCACTCTCGGCGCTGAACGACGCATATTTTCTGGACGAGCAGGAGCTGCAAGACCTTGCACGCCATCCTCTGGCGTCAATCGGCGCGCACACCGCGTCGCACGCGGCGCTCGCAACGCTCGACTCCTCCTCCGCGCGAGCCGAACTGGAAGACAATCGCAAATACCTGGAGACCCTCATCGAACTGCCTGTTCGTCACCTGGCCTATCCCTATGGTGGCGCCCGCGCATGCGGGCCTCGCGAATATCACCTTGCCGAGCTAGCCGGCTTTTCAACAGCCGTGACGACGCGGAAAGGCCACCTCGGTGACGGGAGTCTCAATCGTTTTGCGCTACCTCGCATAGGTGTCGGCTGCCACTTGGAGGCACGAATGTCGTTTGAGGCCAACGTGAACGGCGTCCACGAGGCTGGCGCCCGCCTTGGTGCAGCGAGGCTATAGTCTCGTGGCAGCATTGCCAGGCGCCGCACGGAGATTCCCTGCAGACCGCGAGATCAAATGCCCTCGACTGCAGCACCCGCGGTGTCAACTTCCTTTGGACGAGGAGACCTGAACGGTGCCGGCGTGTGTCGATGTTGAGGCGCTCGGATTGCAGGACGCTCTTGCTCGCCCTTTCAGCTCCAGAAAGTGTCAAGCGATGCGCATTATGTTCGTGCTGAACGTCGCTCAGCCCGGAGGCGCGGAAAACCATACGTTCCAATTGGCTAATACCCTGGCGTCGCAAGGTGACCTCTGCACAATCGTAAGTCTCAAACAAGAGCCCGGGAAGCCGCTCACATCGAACGTGGTATCCGTTGCGGCTTGCGATGGTAATAGGCTCTACAACATCGACACGATGAGAAAGGTGTCGCGGCTAATTCGCGCACAGAGGCCCGATATAGTTGTAGCAGTGAACCAGCGGCCGCTACTGTTCGGAGTTATCTCGCGGCGATTGGCACCATCAGGGGCCAAACTCGTTTCGATATTCCACTCGTCCTATCTTTTCAGTCTCAAAGATCGCGTTCTGAACGCGCTCTATAGGCCGCTTTTCGCTCGGGCGGATGCCCTGATTTACGTTTCGCAGACTCAACGGAGGCTTTGGGAAGAGCGCGGCTACCGCTCCGATCATGCGACGGTTATTCACAACGGCATAGACCTATCGCGGTTTTCGCCATGCTCGGTGCAGCAATGGAGAAATCCGACCCGGGCGGCTATGGGCTTCGGACCGCTCGACTACGTGATCGGCATGTGCGCAAGGTTTCGTCCAGAAAAGAATCATCGTCAGCTGGTTGACGCCATACGTCTCCTTCGCGGTCGCGGAGTTCCAGCGAAGGCGCTTTTCGTGGGATCCGGTGCCACGCGACCCAACGTTGAAGAATATACGAGGTCCTGTGGGCTGTCGGAGCACGTTGTCTTCGTCGGGATGCAGGAGGATGTGCGGCCGTATGTCAGCGCCTTCGACGTTGGAGTCCTCTGCAGTCTCGGGGAGACCTTGCCTCTGGCGCCTTTGGAGATGATGGCGCTCGGCATCCCTGTCGTCATCAGCGATGTGGGCGGAGCTGCCGAGATTGTGCGTCACGGGGAGACAGGGTTCCTGTTTCCTGTCGGGGATACCGAAGACTTTGTGAATTCACTCAAGACGTTGTTCGATCCCGCGAAACGGCAGGCGTTTGGGATTGCAGCGACGAGGTTTGTTGGCACGAACTTCGCAGCCGATCGTATGGTCGAAGGCTACAAGGAGGTCTTCCAGGCGCTTTTGGGCCGCCAGTAATCATACACGGATCAATTTGACAGGCTTCGGAACGGGAGATTTCGTCCAGGCTGGACCGCTCCACGAAGACTGCTTCCGGAGGTAGCGACAGGATCTCTTCGTCCGTCTTTCTCGCAGATCTCCCGGCGCCATGCCCTCGAGCTGCCAGCCCGTGTCGGCGACGGCGCGCCGTCTATAAGCTGAAACCACAAGCACGACCGAGTTGGGTAATCCCGATTGGCAGGCCCACGCAGCGGCTTTTGCACTTATTGTGCCCGGACCTTCCACTTCCACCTCTAGATGTCTCGAAGACAGCGCTGGCGGGGGAGCATGGATATGTCCAAGGAAATGCACGGGCGCAGATATCATGATCGCCTCCAAGATGAAAACGCTCAGTGGGCTGCGAAAGCCGACCGAGAAATGTGAAATCCGAGATCAAGCACGGTTTGCCGCGACCGACGGTATGCCGCCGCGCACGCGGACGGCTGCCCGTCAGGGGCACCGCAGGAGGATCGATTGAACATTGCGATTTTCGGCATGGGCTATGTCGGTATCACGGTGGCCGCTTGCCTGCTCAAGCAAGGCCACACCGTGATCGGCGTCGAAGTCAACGAGGAGAAAAGAAAGATCCTCGCCCTGGGACGCTCTCCGATCCATGAGCCGGGCGTCGACGCCCAACTGTCGGCTGGAATACGCGAGGGCCGCCTCTCGATCGTGGCCGACCCGCAACCGGCACTGGCTGACGCCGAAATGGCCCTGGTCTGTGTCGGAACGCCGAGCGCTCCGGATGGCTCTCACAACATGACCATGGTTGCAGAAGTCACCCGGCAAATTGCCAATGCGGTAAAGCTTCCCGGACGCAAGGACAAGCTCACCGTGGTCTATCGCAGCACCATGCGGCCAGGATCCATAAGCGGACTGATCAGGCCAATCTTCGAGACCGTGCTCGGCTGCCCCGTCGATCAAGCCGTGGAGATTGTCTACAACCCGGAGTTTTTGCGCGAGTCAGAGGGAATTAGAGACTACTTCGAGCCGCCCAAGATCGTCATCGGCACTGCCGACGGGCAGCCATGCCGGCGATTGCAGGAGCTGTACAGCAACATGACCGCCCCCACCTTCGTGACGCGGTACGGAGAGGCGGAATTCACCAAATTCGTCGACAATTCGTTTCACGCTTTGAAGGTGGCGTTTGCCAATGAGATTGCCCGCATCTGCCTGGGCATGGACGTCGAGGTCAGCAAGGTTCACGAGATCTTTGTTGCAGATCACAAGCTCAATATATCGCCGCGATACTTGAGGCCAGGCGGAGCGTTCGGCGGTTCGTGCTTACCGAAGGATGTACGCGCACTGCACCACATGTCGGAAGACGTGGGCGCAAATAGCCATGTGATCGACGCGCTGCTGCGTTCCAATGAAGCACATAAGCGGTTTCTGTTTCACCGTTGCGTTGACGGCCTGCCCGCGAAGGCGATCATTCTCATGATCGGCCTGGCGTTCAAGCCGGACTCCGACGATTTGCGCGAAAGTGCACAGATCGATCTTGCTCGTCGAATTCTTCAGCATGGTTACGAGCTTTCGATCTATGACGTCTCGGTGAAGCCCGAGCAGCTAATGGGTCAAAACCTCGGATACACGTACTCGCAATTGCCGAGCATCGGCGATTTGCTCATATCCAAAGGGGAAGTCGAGCAAAGGACCTTCGACTTGGTAATCGACACTTACGGACTTTCCAAACAGCTGGCGCTAAAGACCGCCAAGTTCGTGGACATCAGCGCTCTTTGACCCGCAGGAGGTCCGGTATATGGCCCAAATTAGCTGCTCGGACGCATCGGACCTCGCACCGGTGCAGTCCAACACAAACGGGATAACGCAGGGAATGATGGCCGGCCGCCAGGTGCTCATCATCGTCGAGAATCTGCCGGTACCGTTCGATCGACGAGTGTGGCAGGAAGCATCAACACTGCGCGACGCAGGGGCCCTCGTTTCGGTCATCTGTCCTGAGGGGAAGGCGCACACCAAACGTTACGAATACTTGGACGGCATTCACATCTATCGTCACTCCCTGCCCGTGGAGGCAGAGGGGGCTTTGGGCTTCCTCTTGGAATACTCGGCCGCACTGATACATGAAATGCGGCTCGCGCTGCTCATACACTTCCGACATGGCTTTGACGTGATTCACGGCTGCGATCCGCCGGACCTGATATTTCTCGTGGCTCTCCCGTTCAAGCTGCTTGGAAAGAAGTTCATATTCGATCACCACGACATCGGCCCGGAGATGTACGAATCGAAATTCGGCAAACGTGGCCTTTTCTGGCGCGCGCTGAAATTGGTTGAGTGGCTAACCTTCAAGACCGCCAACGTGGTGATCGCCACAAATGACAGCTACCGCAAGATTGCCGTCACACGCGGGGGAAAGCGGCCGGAGGACGTCTTCGTCGTACGAAGCGGACCGGATCCAGTCCGACTCAAGGTCCGAACACCCAACCCGTCATGGCGCTGCGGGCGACGATTTCTCGCCGGCTATGTCGGCGTAATGGGTGCACAGGAGGGAATAGACCTGCTGCTCGAGGCCGCAGCTCACATGATTCACGTGTTGGGCCGGCGCGACGTGCAATTCTGCTTGGTCGGAGGCGGACCTGGCCTGCAAGGTTTCAAGACACTGGCCGAGAAGATGGAACTTGGCGACTACGTGACGTTCACCGGTCGCGCTCCTGACGATACGTTGTTCGAGATCCTGTCCACTGCGGACGTGTGTGTCGACCCCGACCCTGTGAATGCGATGACCGACAAATCGACGATGAACAAGGTCCTCGAATATATGGCGCTCGGCAAACCGATCGTACAGTTCGAGCTTACCGAAGGGCGTTTTAGCGCAGGCGACGCTTCAGTCTATGCGAAGCCCAACGATCCGATAGATTTTGCCAACAAGCTCCTGGCCCTTCTGGACGACCCGCCCGCGCGCGCGCGCATGGGCGCCATCGGCCGGACGCGCATAGAGGAGAGGTTTGCGTGGAACTACGAAGCCCCGAAGTTGCTTCAAGCGTATAGCCGGGCGCTGGACGGACCGGGGCGCGCCTACTCAAACGTGCTTGCTAAAAGGACCGTCCGTTGGTGAGCCTGGTCGTTTGGGGAATTCACGATGTTAGACAAGACGACGCAGATCTCACAATACCGGCGATTGGCAGAGATCAGGTACCGGATCGGGATGCGCAAGCATTTTTGGCAGGAGTATCTCCACACTGGAGAGTGGGAGTTGCGCGAATTGCACAAATACGTGCGCCGAGATGGTATCGCTCTCGACGTCGGCGCCAGTTCTGGGCTCTACGCGTATCATCTCAGTCGGATGGCCCGCTACGTTTATGCTTTCGAGCCAATTCCAGAAGACGCTGAGCGCATTCGCCGGTTGAGGGTGAAGAATGTCGAGGTCGAGAATGTTGCGCTATCGTCCCGGGAAGGCCGGACAAAATTGCGAATTCCACTCGTTTCCTCTCGGGGCGAGGATAAGGGCATGGCCAGCCTTGAGCCGCGTGTGGTCACTGACGAGCGCCTTTCTCGGACGATCGACGTTTCTCTGCGTCGGCTGGACCACTATGAATTCAAAAACGTGTCCTTCATCAAGATCGACGTCGAAGGTCATGAGGAGGACGTGCTTGACGGAGGACGAGAAACTATCGCCCGCGAACGCCCCTTCTTGCTGATAGAAATCGAGGAGCGGCACAATCCCGGTGGGCTTAGCCGAATTGATAAGCGCCTCTCCGAGCTTGGCTACGAAGGGTTCTATTTTGAGCGTCGCAAGCGTCGTCCTGCCAGAATGTTCGAGAGTGCCGGCAATCAACCGCCGTCGCTCGAAACTGTGATCGCAAGTCGGAGGAGTCTCCCCTATATCAATAACTTCCTGTACTGCCCGACGGTGCGCAGCCTCTCGAGTGGGAGTTGAAAACGATCGCCAGAGGTCATTGCGTCGCGCACTCGGACAGGGAAGCTAAAGTGCCGTCCGAGAAGAAATCGAAAGCCATTGATTTGGCATCCCTTCTGCTTGGCGAGGGGAAGAGATGGAACGCATGCGGCGCGTCGGTGCGTTGGTGGCATGCCCGAAACTGACCCGCCATCGCCTGAAAGCCGGATCGATACGATCCTCAAGAGGCGGAGCGAATTCATGCGTAGTCGTGAACAGAAAGCCCACCTCCATCATGGAGCAAAGCCCGGTTTCATCACGACTTATACCCGTCCAGTCGATATCAAGAAATTAGCCTTCATTCATCGGCATCTGGCCAATGCAGGCGCCCGCAAGGTGCTTGAACTGGGCTGTGGAACTGGTCCAATTGCTATGTCTCTGGTCGCCCAAAACTATCAGGTCAAGGCGGTGGATGTTTCTCCACAGGCTGTCGAGATCGCCCGCGCTCACGGCGTCGATGCGCAAGTTGGCGATGCCGCAACCTTCAATCACGGCGCGCCGTATGACGCGGTCATTTTGGCTGACGTACTTGCCGAAGTATTGATCCCCGAACGGCTCCTCACGAATGCCGCCATCAATTTGCGTCTTGGCGGGTTGCTGCTGCTATCCACGCCCAACGGCTATGGATGGTACGAGGTAAATCAGAACCATCTAAACCCGAAGGCATATCTCCGTCGCAACAACACGATACGGCGGCTGTTGGGGCTCGAGCCGTATGTCCGCCGAGATGGAACACGCAATCAATGGTTAACCCGAGCACGAGTGTTGAGCATGGCTAAAGCCGCCAGCTTTGAGCTCATCGACCAGCGAAATTCCGACTTCATCAGCGGGTCACCGCGCGATATCCAATTGGCTGATAAGCTACCAAGTTGGGCGGTCTCTGGTTGGTACTTTGCCCTTCGTCGCGTGAGCGATGCGTCAAAGTCAGAAACCCAAACCAGATAACATCAAGGTGACCTGGTCGGATCGCCGCGTTAGCCTTATCGCCAGGGGCGAGCGGTTCTCTGGGAGCAAGTCCGAGTCAACTACCTGTCCAGGCACCAACTCGATTTAGGTTCGCGCTTAATCTAAAAGCCACAAAGGGCCCTGGGGAGTTGCTTAAGACACTGCTGGCCAACGTTTGTCCGTCCCTGTCGCATCGATTCTCGGAGAGGGTGGCGACATTTGATCCGCGCTGTTCTTGTCGACGGTCTCGATCACTGGACCTCCTAAGTAAGAGGAGCAGGTGCAGATCGCATGCGCTAGCGGAGCTCGCTATATGAGCACCCCGACATCCCGGCCCGGCTCCCGCGCGACCTCGGGCTTGGCCTGAGACTGCTTCACGTACGAGTAAATCGCGACCAAGCCGAAGAAGTTCAGAGTTCCGATGCTGCCCTCGTCTCCAACAGGATGTCCCTCGAAAAACGCCAACACTATTCCCAGAATGGGAGTTATCAAGAGAAACATGAAGCAATTCGGCCTGCGCCCTTCATGTTTGGCTTGAGTCATCCCCATAAAAATAACCCTCAGAACCGAATACAAATAGAGAGAAAGACCGGCTATTCCGGTGTCGAGCAATAGGGTCAGATATCCGTTGTGAGGATCTGAGATGGCTGGTCCGAACAACTGCATCAAGCGGGGACCTGCGACAGCAGTTGGCCCCGTATAGTAGCCGTGTCCAAGCAGCGGGCTGTCGGCAATCATCGGAAGTACGGCTTGCCATATCGCCGTGCGACCGGTCAGAGTGCTGTCTCTGCCAAGCAACGAAAGCGTATCGATATCCGCAGCCAAGAGCACCACGGCCAAAGCGGCTCCCGCAGTAAACACAAACAGCCAGGTAAAGGCCACCGGCCATCGCCACGTGAGGTAGATAAAGAAATATATGGTCAGCACGGTGATCGCGGACACCAGTCCGCCTGCCGAGCCGGCGAATATCAGGCAAGCAACCGAAGCGGCAAGACATGTGGGACGAAACCCGAGTAGCGACGAACCGAGGTGGCTGGAAAAGAGAAACGCGATCATTGCACAGGAGGCCATCGCGCCCAGTTCGTTCTTGTGACCTGTTACACCCCGCCATAGACCAGCATGCACGCTTTGAGACGCGTCGCTAGCCTGATGCGTTCCGTAGCCGGGCGCCAAAATCGCCAAGGCGACGCTTGAGAGAATGATGAATGCAAATATCTTCAGAAGCACGCGGCACACAATCTCCAAGCTCAACACCTCACAAAGCGCGGCAACCGCAACGACGTATAACAACAACCGCAAGCCATATTTGAAGGAGGGGTAAGGATCTTCAGACCACGCGACCGACAAGAGGCACAGTACGCTATAGAGCAGCAGCGCGGGGGGGAGGTGGAGAAGGAAGTTAGATTTGCCACATGCCAGAGCAAAACCGATGCATAGCAACGGAACGAAATACCGGAGCCAGTAGATCGTCTTGTTTTCAGTTTGAAGCGCCGCGGGAACGGACGTATCGACGCCGGAAATGAGCAGCATAAAGGGATAGATGAACACCAAAATGAGACAATACAGCAACACGACAGCTGTTCGCTGATGATCTTCTGGCGCTTGCTCAACCCGGCCGCCGATGACGTGATACATAAAGCGCATCCTTCCGGATGGCGAGCCGCCTGAACGTGATCGACGCGCTGCCCCAATGGGCTCCACGAGAAAAAGGAAGCGCGTGACGACCAATTATACGGCGTAGCGCCAAATCTCCGCGAGCCGCGAAAGGTAACCATTCATTTCGTACCGGGCTGCGTGATCGCGCCGTGCCGAAGCGCCAAGGCGCTGCCGAAGAGCCGGATTGCCGATCAGTTCAGCCAACGCGTCCGACAGCCCTCGCACGTCGCCGGGTTGGACGAGGAGCCCATTGACATTCTGTGCAATGACGTCCGGCACCACGCCAACCGGAGTTGCCACGACTGGAATCCCTTGAGCAAACGCCTCGAGGATGGCCATCGGCAGATTGTCAATGAATGACGGCTGCACCAGAATGTCCGTCCGGCGCAGGAGATCGGCAATCGCCGCAGGAGCAAGCCAACCAGGCACCGAGACGCGATCCGCAATCCGCAACTCTTCCAGCTTTGCGCGCGTGCCGGCCACGTCTCCGTGTCCCGCCAGCGTGGCGGTCCAATCGGACCGGTCGCGCAAGGAGGCGAGTGCTTCAATCAGCTGCGGAGTGCCCTTCATCTCTCCCAGTTTTCCAAAGAAGGAGATCCGTACCCGCCCATCCTTCGCCTTCTCCGCCGCTGTTGCGACGGATGCGGTCGCATTCGGCAGGATCACGACTTTGCCTTCCATCCCAGGGAGACGGCGGTCTATGAGCTCGCTCCAATACCGCCCAAGCACGATGATCGCAGCGCTGTTGCGCAGAAAACCTGCGATGACCCGGTCCAGCCACGGCCCCGCCGATTGCCAAAACTGGTCGAAAGCTCCCGAGTGAAGATGAACCACGTACGGAACGCCCAACAGGCGCGCAACGGCCGCAAGCAGCGCCTTTCGATACAAGCTCCCATATGAGGCCGCGTTGATGTGGAGCACACTCACCCTGCCGAGCCATGATGCCACGCATAAGCGTGCCGCGGCCCATGAAAGTACGAAGGGAGAGAAGAGAAGGCTGCCGCGACCTCTGGTAGTCAAACGTGCAATCCGGACATTGAGATCGTTACGTCGGGCGATCGCCGAGGTAATTTCGTCCGCAAGGCGGTCGATACCTCCCTCGCCGCGCTCTCCGAAGGGCGTGGCCACAAACACATGGATTGGACTTGGGGCAGCGAGCACCGATGCACTCGGACGCGACTCCCCGGTCGCAGGCGGAACTCCCCCGCGACGTACTTCAACGCGTCGAGTCAGTTTCGCTGACGTCGCACTCGCCGACAGGGGCGGCATGACCGTCATTTACAAGACTCCTATTCTTGGGAATAGAGCTCGGGATAGGACTCAAAGACTTCCCCGTAACGTTTAAGCGCATTCATGTCGGCCTTGTTGAGAGTCACGCCTATCAGGTTGCCATAGACGTCACCGGCTACGTCGAGGCTCTTTTTCACCACATCGATGCTTGTGCGACCCCATTCGATAACGAAAACAAACGAATCCATGAGATGCGCAGCGGTGCGGACATCTACAAACGGTGCAATCGGCGAGAGATCGACGATCACGCATTCGTAGGTCTCCCGCAGGGTCTTGAATAGCGCCGCCATCTCCTCGGACGCGAGCACCTCGCTCGTATAAGCCAGCTGCGAGCTGTTGGCGGCCGGAAGAAAGTGCAGGTGTGTAGCAGGATCGATCCACGTGGCGTCGTCCAGCTTGGCCCGTCCAGACGTAACGTCGAGGATGCCCCAGGCGGCATTGGGGGCCAACGTGGATGACAACGACGGATTTCGTAGATCGCAATCAAGTAGAATGGTCCGCCCTCCCCCCTGTGCCATGAGTTGCGCCAAAGACGCGGCCACCGTCGACTTTCCTTCGTTGGGGAGCGCCGATGTGACGCCGATGACCTGGAGCCGCTTTCCGCCGCGTGTCATGACGTCGACTGCGAGCTTGACGGCCCGGAACGACTCACTGAAGTGCGATCGTGGCGCGTCAGCGATGTTCCGTATGAGGCTGTCGGAGCAAACAATGGTCCTTGATTTTGCCCGAGTTGGAATCGCTTTCGGGTTTCGCGGGCCGCTCACCGGACCTTCCGGGATAGCTGCGGGGATGATTCCGATGCAGTCTGCCTGAAGTTCCGCCAGCACCTTGTCGCGCGTACGGAAGGTCTGGTCAGAAACATCACGCAACAACCCGAGGCCAACTCCGGCAACAATCCCACCGGCGATCGAGATGGCAAGTATGAGGAACGTTTTGGGTGAGCTCGGCCTCACTGGAGGCGAGGCGATGGTCATCAGACGTCCCTGGGAAACAGGGAAGGATTGCTGCTCGGCAGCCTCCAGGTAGCGTTGAAGGAACGTGTCGTAGAGCCGCCTGTAGGCTTGCGCGGAGATTTCCAGGTCGCGGAGCTCCAGCTGGGCTTGGTTCGTCGGCGGCTGCGCCGTCTTTCGGTCTGTCACCGCCTTCTGGGCGCTAGATGCCTTGTCGTGCAGCGCATCTACGCGACCCTGAAGCCACTCCGTTGCTATGCGAGCTGATTCATAATTCGCTTCCATCTGATCAGCCGTGTATCCCCGAGCGACTGCATTGGCGATCTCGGCCGCGCGTTCGGGACGGGGCGATTCAAACTGAATACTGATGGCGTAGGTGAAACCGATACGCTTAACCGTGAGCCTGCGATCAAATCGTTCCAGGGCGCGGCGGGTACGCGAAAATTCCGTATCTTGCCCCGATCCGAAAATCCGCGAAATTAGTTCCATGGTTCTTCCGAGCACGCCACTACCGTAGCCGACGAATTCTGGATCCGTTGTCAATTGAAGATCGTGGATGATCGAAAGCGCAATCTTTTCGGATTTCAGGATCTCCACCTGGCTATCCAGGATCGGCACCTGGGATCCGGCATCTCCGCCGCTTGGGGTCGGCTGGTCAGTTCGCTTGGGTTCAACGAGAAGCAAAGCCTCGGCGGTAAACTTGGGCGTCGCGACAGCGAGGTACAGCAGTGCGATGGCGACGCACAGGAGCGGCACAGTTATCAGAATTGGCATCTGGCGACGGACGAACGTCTTGCATGCAGCGACAAATTCGGCCGAAGACAGCACATGCTCGGGAGCGCTCCGGCGGCTTGTAACACGACTGTTTGTTCCAACGTGCAGCATATCGGGAGACCACGACAACAGTTCGGGTGAACCTGGCCGGATGACGACAACTACGCCAGCGAATGGTATCGCCTCACATTACGCCGTATCGGCGGAGCATTTGCCTTCCTTGGAGTTCTCAATAGGCGTTCATGTAGACCTTCCTGGAGAAGAGCGTGAGGAGGACGATTCGCAGATCGAAAAGAAGCGACCAGTTGTCGATATAGTAGAGATCATGCTCGACACGACGCTGCATCTTCTCGAGGGTATCGGTGTCGCCACGATACCCGTTGACCTGCGCCCAGCCCGTAATGCCAGGCTTGACGTTGTGGCGCCGGAAGAATGACGAGATCAGCTCGGCGAACAGCTCATTCTGCGCGGTTGGATGTGGACGGGGGCCGACGAGCGACATGTCGCCGACCAGGACATTGAACAACTGGGGAAGTTCATCGAAATTGGTGCGGCGCAAGAAGCGCCCTAAGCGGGTCACACGTGGATCGTGTCTGGTTACGGATCTGAAATTGTTGCCCTCCTCCATCACGGCCATCGTTCTGAATTTCAGCACGCGAATGGGCTCATTGTTGTAGCCGTGGCGCGTCTGGCGAAAGAATACCGGGCCATGGGAATCGAGCTTAATTGCGAGCGGCACGATGACGAAGACGGGGCTCGTCAAAACAAGCCCGGTGATTGCGGCGACGATGTCGAATGCTCGTTTAACTGCTCTGTTGAACGGAGTAAGGGGTGACTGGAAGATCCGCATCGTCACCATGTTGCCGAGCTGAGTAATCCGCGACATAGGCATCAGATCGATCCATCCCGCGGGGACAACGTGAACATCGACTGGGAGGTCTGATAGCGCGCTCGCAAGCGTCAGCCCCGGCGAAACATCCTGCTGTGAAACGAAAATGACAATGTCATCGGCTCGGAGCCGACGGCAATCCGCGACCAGTTGGCGCACGTCTGCCAGCACTTGGATAGCGCCAGGGTGCGCCCGGAAGGACGAGTGAGCGCGAGTCGTCGGAAACTCGAACGAGCCGATGGTCCGTATTCCGGTGGCTGTTGCCCGAGCCGAAAATGACAAGCAGTGACTGGGGTCGCCTATAACAATGATGCGCCGGGCGTCGATTACCCCCGCCGCAATGACAGTCTTGAGTAACGAGAACCATACTGTTCGCACGCAGAGCACCGCAAGACCGACACTCACAGCCTGGGCCGTGGCAGTCGCGCGCGAGTAGTTTTCGGCAATGTTCAGAAGGAATAGCGCTGCGAGAAAGAGGGAGAATGCGAGGAAGACGCCGCTGGCGCCGTTCCACAGGAACACGTGGCGGGGCTGCGTCTGAATCCGGGAATACTGCCGGAAGCCTATGGAAACGAGCAAATTCAATGCGGCAATTAGAAGGGCTTCCGGAATGTGCTTGGCCGGGTCCGGCGAGGACCGATGGATGGCGCCCGCCAAATAGGCCGCGACGGCTACGAGTAGGAATTCGGTAGCTGCTGCCAAGACCAACAGGGCCGCCAATCGCACTCTACCGGCGCGTGGGATCGCGGTGTTGCACTCGATCGAGTGTGCCGGAAGCTTGGCAAAGGACGCATAATTCATAGCACTTCATGACCCTCTGACGTCGTCCCCTCCTCTAAATCCGTACCGTCCGAGTCACCGGATGGGAATTGCCTATAAATGGGTAACTATGATGGTCCATTGAGCTGCGGCGTTGCAGGAATAAATTCGAGCAGCAATCCTCTCGGGCACCTGCTCCAATGGACCCATGGATTGGCAGCGAGGAAGGGGACTGAACGGCCCAGCGCGGAACGAGTAACGAGGTTAGCCTTCCGGATCAGCTGTCTGGATCGTTGCCTGGAGGTCCGCCCAAAAACAGATTGAAAGGATTTCGCTTGGTGAGCACGTTCCGTATCGATCTCTTCAGTAACCTGGATCGCTGCATCAAATGGGGCTTGGTAGCCGCAAGCCTGACCATCTCCGTCACCCAGGCAAAGGCTGAATATTGCGTAAGCGTTGGAGATGTACTCGAGGTTGCGGTGGCAGGCATACCGGAATTGCGGAGCCGTGCGGCCGTACAAATGGACGGAAATATTTCGCTGCCGCTGGTCGGAGCGCTTTCGGTAGCCGGCCTGCCACTGCCGCAGCTCCGAGCCAAAATCGGGGCCGCACTGGCCAGCAAGGTGTTTCGCCAGAGGACATCGGATGGCCGCGAGATGGTCATCGTGATAGGCGCAGATGAGGTCACGGCGACCGTGGTGGACTACCGGCCGGTATACGCCAACGGGGACGTGTCAAAACCGGGTGAGTACCCTTACCGTCCTTTCATTACCGCACGCCAACTCATCGCCTTGGCAGGCGGCTACGACATCATGCATGCCCGAATGAATAACCCGTATCTCGAGTCCGCGGACTTGAGAAGCGAGTATGGATCGCTTTGGACGGAGTTCGCCAAGGAACAGGCGCGCATGTGGCGCATCAAGAGCGAGCTTGGAGAGGGTGCGCAGATCACTCCGGGCATTTTGACGAACGTGCCCATACCCCGATCGGCGATTTCGGAAATAATCCATGCCGAGACGGAATATCTAAAGACGAAGCAGAGTGACTATCAACAGGAAAAGGCGTTCCTTCAGCGCGGTGTCCGACAGGGAGACGAAGAGGTCCGCGTGCTGTCAGAGCAGCAAAAAAAGGAGGAGGAGGGATTTCAGTCGGACCTTGAAGAACTGCAGAAAACAACCGATCTGTTCGGCAAGGGATCGTTGACGAGCCCCCGCGTTACGGATGCGCGCCGCGCGGTTCTGCTGTCGTCAACGCGGAGATTGCAAACCTCGGCGCAACTGCTGCAGGTCAAAAAGCAACAGGAAGACCTCACCAGAAGGCTGCAGAGACTCGATGACCAGCGGAGGCTCGACCTGCTCCGCGAGTTGCAAGACACCAGCGCTAAGCTCAACCAGCTCCGCGAGAAGCTGCAGGGCGTCGGCGAAAAGCTTCAGTACACCGCGATGGTGAGATCACAACTCGTCAGAGGAGCCGCCAATCAAACCGACATCATCATCGTCAGAAAGAGCGAGAATGGGCGGGAACGAATTGTCGCGACTGAAGATACCGAGCTGCAGCCGGGCGACGCCGTCGAGATCACCCTGCGATACCAGGACGGTCCTGACCTGCCTCCCCGCAAACTAACCAATTCAAGCGTCCCATCAGGAATGGCCCGGAGCGATGTGGCCGGGGACGGTTCGCTGCGTGTTGGGACGAGATAGCGCGGCCTGCCGCAACTCCGGAATGCAATTCTTGGCAATTGGAATGCTGGCTCAGTACGGCGTCGGCATGTTAATTTCGAAAGGCGATTGTTATGCGACGCAATTATGACAGCTGCAAACGCGTTCTCGTCACCGGAGGAGCCGGCTTTTTGGGCTCTCATCTAATCGACCGACTGCTCTCTGACGGTCATGAGGTTGTATGCGTGGACAATCTCTTCACGGGGACCAAGCACAATATTGAGCATTTGCACTCAAACGCGAGATTTGAATTTCTGCGTCACGATATCACCTTTCCCTTGCACGTCGAGGTCGACGAAATCTACAATTTGGCCTGCCCCGCATCGCCGGTCCAATACCAGCACGATCCGGTGCAAACCACAAAGACGTCGGTACACGGCGCGATAAACATGTTGGGCCTCGCCAAGCGGTTGAAATGTCGAATTCTGCAGGCTTCGACAAGCGAGGTCTATGGCGATCCCGCCGTTCATCCTCAAACTGAGGATTATTGGGGCCATGTGAACCCCATTGGCCCCCGGTCCTGCTATGATGAAGGAAAGCGTTGCGCTGAGACGTTGTTCTTCGATTATCACCGACAGTGCGGCGTCGACATCAAGATCGCTCGCATCTTCAATACATACGGGCCGCGGATGCATAGGGCCGACGGTCGAGTCGTTTCCAACTTCATTATTCAGGCGCTCAGCGACGAGCCAATTACGCTATACGGTGAGGGCAACCAAACTCGCTCATTCTGCTACGTAGACGACTTGATCGATGGCCTGGTGCGGCTGATGGACAGTCGAGCTTCGTTCACCGGACCGGTCAATCTAGGAAATGATAGAGAATTTACAATTCGAGAACTCGCGGAACTGGTGCTCGCGGAAACCGGCTCCTCGTCAAAACTCGTCCATTTGCCGTTGCCTCGCGACGATCCAAGGCAACGTCGACCGGATCTCTCCCTCGCCAGGAGGGAATTGGGCTGGCAACCAGCCATCCGGCTGCAAGACGGACTGAAGCCAACTGTCGCATTTTTCCACCACGACGAGGTGCGCCGATTGCGCGAGGAGAAGCCGCATCCGATCGCCGCCGAATAGCCGGCGCGCGGCCTGTTCCTCGGCATTCCAAATGGACCCCGGTGCCGCGAAGCACCGGAAGCGCTGAATCACAGGCGATTCGCTAGTCCCACCACGGACGCGCCAGATAGTGCCATAGTCCACCGCCGAGCGAGATGAAGCGGGCCCATAACCCGTTCCGCCGGAGTGACACCAACTGATCAGGCTTACGCTCGCGAGCCACGCCCGCTGTTTGGCAGGCGACCTTGCACTTGATCCATCCAGTCCGGATTGTTTTGCCAACGGCTCGGGTGGCAAGGCGAGCCCAAGCAATCAGGAAGGGCAGCGGGTCATCCCAGCTGAACCAGGCGAACTCCTTGTGACCCTTCAACGAAGCTAAGCAGGAGGTGGCCGACAGTTCGCCTCGCCAACAATAGTTCACGCAGGCACAGAGATCGTACGGCTCTACGACAAAAATGCGTCCCTCGACCTGACTCGAGCGGCGCACGTTCCGTCCGGTGAGATCACGGTAGAGCGCTCGCACGACATCGAGGCCATTGCCGTCCACGAACAGGCGAAACTGCGCTCCAATGCGCGGATTGAAGTCCAGAAGCTTGTATTGTCCATCTCGCTTGTCCAAGCGATAATCCAAATCCATTATGCCCGCATAGGATATCAACTTGAGCAGCTCCTCGGCCTGACGGAGCAGAACGTCGTTGGTTACGGATCTTCCTAGCGTCGTGACACCAGCGTGTGGAGGATATGACCGCAGTTTGATACCCGTGAAACTCGCCAGGCAATCCGATGCGCCATTGCAGTAGCCGTGGAAGAACCAGTCCTCTCCACCGGGAATGTATTCCTGGAGGAGCAGGTTCGGCTGTTTCGAATTTCCTATCTGATGCCAAATGTCGACAAGCTCCCGTACTGTGTGAACAATGGATACTCTCACCTCGGGATTCAGCCATGCCGCCGCGGCTTTAACGACGATCGGGAAGCTCGCGAATTCGGCAAATTGACATACGTCTGCGATCGACGTGGGGCATAGCGTGCTCGGACATGGCACGCCTATCTGGCGGCAAAGCGCGTACAGCATCTCTTTGTTCGCTAGATTCCGCGGCATGCCAGCCGATATGTCGGGAAATACGAACCACTGTCGCAGCGTGGCGGCCTCTTCGGCGATCAGGATCGCCCCCAGATCATCAGTAGGAACGAGAATCGTGGGCTTTTTGAGCTTTTCGCCGATCCTCGCCAACCTATCAAGCATCTCCTCCTTTGGCAGGTGACCGGCGTTCCAAACATACCTTCCTGTCAGGTATCTGGAAATCCCCGCCGGGGCCAGGTGATCTTCGGCAACCGTGTATACGGGTATCCCCAACCGTCCAAGGCTTCGAATTATGCCGAGCCCGCCGTAATGAACGGGATAACACCCCGTCTTCAAAATGAGTACAGGGACCGGCGCGGTCATGTTCGCTACCCCGTCATGAGACTTTCGGGTTGCGCTCGGACGTTACCCCGTAGGGTGAACGAGAGGACACTTGCCTTCCGCCAAGATGGTCGCAGATGCGTTCGGCCGTGTATTGGCATCCGCACAGGAAGCGCATTACCGACCCAAAATTATAGGCGCTCGCGATTCCAGTGAAATATAGGCCTGGAACGGAGGACTCGAAGTGGGGGGACAGTATGGGCACCTGCTCGACGCAGCGCAGATCGCGCAGCAATGGTTCGCTGAGAAACGGCAGCGAGCGGGCGGCAAATCGAAAGCCTGTCGCTGCGATGATGTGATCGGCAGCGAGATCGAGTGACCTTCCATCTGGTCCGGTAACGTGGAGAACTGCCTTCCCGCCGATCGCCGCCACTCCTAGCAAGGATTGGCCGAGCAAGATCGGAATGCGCCCCAGCACCCGCTCCCGAAGCCACCATGCGCCGGCGGGCCCCAGCAGCATTTCGTGCGTCTTGTCACCCCGCACGATAGTGAGACGGGTTCGCTGAGGCAGGTAATAGAACAGCATCGGCGCATTTGCGCAGAACCACGTCTTAAGCCCGGATCCCAGTGGTGACGCTGGTCGGCGCAACCGTTGCGAGAGTGAACGCTGATCTGGCAAGGGAGTCTCATTCCAGCTGATCGACGACCCACGCACGAAAAGGGATACTCTTGCCTGCGCCTCGTTCAACAGAGCGGCAGTCTCGAGAGCCGACTGTCCTGCGCCGACAACGACGACGTCGCGACCTTTGAACAAGCTCAGATCGCGGTGCGCGCTGCTGTGCGAGCGCAACTGCGCCGGCAGCTGCGTCAATTCCTGCGGAACGTACTCGGCATGTGACAAGCCCGTCGCGATCACGACACTATTCGCCCCGAGCCGCTCCCCGGTCGCAAGTCGCAGGTCAAAGCAGTCGGGCTTCCTGTCGACCGCTGTCACCAATACGTCTTCAACCATCGGAACCAGATGCTGCTGAAATGCCATTGCGTATCTGGTGAACGTGTCAAGCGGAAGCGGAGTTTTCCCGTAGGGCAGCCGTGCCTCTGCGCAGAATTGCCGCAGAGTGTAACGCCCGGCCGGATCGGATATGCTCGAGGCCTCCCATTCCGACTTCAGAAACATACCGAGCGGCATCTGCGCCCGCCACCGATGCATGGGCGTACCAAAGATCCGAAACCGTACACCACGGGACCGCAAATGTGCTGCAACCGAGAGGCCGAAGGGCCCTGCCCCCACGATCGCTACCGGCAAATCCGACGGACCGACCATCCCCGTTCCCCATCATGATCTACGGCGCAACATGCCCTTCGAGACGAAGGCGTGTACCTCAGTCAATCACCTATCTTAAATCTCGTCCCCGGTGCGGACGCTTTCGGATTACCCCGTCGGCAGGCAGTCTAGTTTGGCTCTCGATGATCCGAACAGCCTGCCGAAAGCACTCACCAAAAGTTTCAAGCTAGCCTTTCATAGTTCGCGCGCAAACACATCCGTAAAAAATACTTCTCTGGTTTTCGGTTCGGGGGGGACGGTTAAGTATCGCCACGCAGGAGCATAGGCGCCAAATTTAAAATAGGGAGCCAATAAATTGTCGTAACAGTTCGCGCCGTTCCGCTGGAAAACCACTTTCCCGTCCTTTTCAACCTCGATCATCCCATCCCCATCGAGCGACCACCTGGTACGAACAATCCAGGTGCTCCATTGTCCGCGTTCAAACGGCTGCGACCATGGAGTGTCATGACGCAGGTCGCCCTTTCGATCGAGCCACGTTTGGGTCCGCCCCGAAGCTGTCCGGAGAACCCAGGAATCGTTGACCAAGCCCAATTCCAGCGGTGGAGGGAGCCCCCACTCACCTTTCCAATTATCTGGAACGTTGTGCATCTGCATCACCACGACTTGATTGTTATCGGACTGCCAATCTTGGGGCACGAAGATCTTGAATCCGTACTCATATGGCCGGTGAAACACCGTTGCCTTCAATCGGAATTCGGATCGATGACTGCCCTTAACGAGAGGCTCATAGAAATTTATCTCGAACTTCACTGCGCTCTTGGATTTCCAATTGGGCGCGTCAACCACGATTGCTGAACCACTACAACAAACTTGTTTTGCCAAGCCGTTCCATTGTGAAAAATCTCGGGTCGCAAATTCATCGTACATCGGGATTCGCCCCGCCATGAAGATGCTCGAAAATAGGAAAGCGGCCTCGGCCCCACATGCAATTAGCACGCAAAGGACGACGCCAGCGATCGCCAACTTGGCAATCCTGCGCACCTCATACCTATCACGCGACGCTTCATGCACCGCACGTCTCTGATTGGAAGCGTTGTTATGACCTACGGGAAGCTTTGACAGACCAGCCATTCTCACGTCACCATCTTGATGTCCGGCTCAACATTCGGTTCAGCGGCAACGGCCGCACGCCTGGGCGACCCGCGGCGTGGCACGTCGGGAATTGCCTGGTCACACCCCTACTGTAAAATTCTCTCCCTATGCGAACCCTTCTGGATTACCGCGTCGACCGCTCAGGATCGTTGCCCACGAAACCACGACGCCGCTGATGGTTGTTTGCCGAGATTTCCCCCGCTTCTCAAGGTTGGGGGCGCCTGGTTATGCTCGGGCCGTCGCTGCGGCAATTCGCGGATCGGATCGCTCAAGGCAGTACGGTTCAAGCTTAGAACCATCCGGAGGCTCTGTCGACACAGCACGACTTTTGCAGCGGCTTGAGCGCGCGTAGAGCGTTAAAGCTGGAGCCAAGAACGCGCTCGATGAACGCACATTATAGCGTGACCGGCGACAACACCTACGACGCCGCCCGCAATCTTTTGAACTGCATCTAGAATTCGAGCGTGGCGGTCCGGCGTAATCAGCTGCAGAACTTCAAGCAACGCGGCGCTGCCTACTACAAGTATTAGGACGGTTGGAGTGCGCCGTGGATAAGCCAAGCAGAACAGCGCGCCGGAAACGGCAAACGCAGCGAGATGTTCAAGGTTCGACGACACCGGAACAGTTGGCCTGCCTCGAAGAGGAGACAGCGTCGCATAGGCAATAACAATAAGCGAAGCCCAAGCGGCGATCCTAGGGATGAGTTTTTGAGGCATTCGGACCCTACTGTCGGCATTGAAAGCGCACACCGGGGCGTCACGTAGCGCCCAGTGACATGCACACTCCATCCTCGTTGGGAGGTCGTCTTGCAATCTCCATTGTGGCGAGAGCGCTTGAGATTTTGAGGTATCTCATACGGGGAATGCGCACGGCGCGAGCTCATGCAATCACCGCTGGACATGATAGTCCAGCGAACGCGTTCCGATGTCTCGCCGGCTAACGTGCTTCGATCCAGGACGCCCGGTCGGTTTTGTACAATTCGACTTCGCGATCAGCTATATCGGCTCATCGTAACACAAGTTGTGCCCCTGCGCGCTATCCGCGCCACGATGTGCGAGGTGCCAGACGAGTTAATACTTCGGCGCTGTTGCACTTGGGCTCTGGCCAGTATCACGTGGATGATCGATAGCCGGCAGGGCTGCGCGCATTGCCATCGATTCGGCAATCGTGAGCGCCGCCGACGATCCTCCGGCGGTATCTCTTAGTAGAGTCTAGTGGACGCATACGGAAAGTATCAGAAATGATCTTGGTGACCGGAGGTGCCGGCTACATCGGGTCCCACGTCTGTATCGCGTTGCTGGACGCCGGGCTCGACGTCGTCGTGCTCGACAATCTCTCCAACAGCAACAAGGCCTCGCTCGAGCGGGTGCAATCCATCTGCGGGCGCTCGCTCGTCTTTCGGCACGCAGATATCCGGGATGAAGACGTGATCTATGACGTACTCCGCACCTCCGGAGTGACTGCGGTCATTCACCTTGCGGGCCTGAAGGCGGTCGGCGATTCCAACGTACGGCCCATGACGTATTACGAGAACAACGTCCTGGGCACGATGCGGCTCGTGTCGGCCATGAAGAGGGCGGATGTAAACACGCTCGTTTTCAGCTCGTCCGCTACCGTCTACGGGACACCTAGTTACCTCCCACTCAACGAGACGCATCCTCTCGGCCCGACCAATCCGTACGGCCGCACAAAGCTCGTTATCGAAGAGATGCTGAAGGATCTTTGCAGGTCGGACGACAGTTGGCGGATCGGCAATCTGCGCTACTTCAATCCAGTTGGTGCGCACGAGAGCGGGCTCATAGGAGAAGACCCCGTAGGCGTTCCCAACAATCTGGTTCCGTTTGTGGCGCAGGTCGCGATTGGACGTCGGGAGAAGCTGCAGATTTGGGGAAACGACTACGACACGCCTGATGGCACCGGAATCCGTGATTTCATCCATGTGGTCGATCTCGCATCCGGGCATTTGAGTGCCTTGTGCCACCTTAGCCAGCCCGGCGTGCTGACGGTCAATCTTGGAACGGGCAACGGCAGCAGCGTTCTGGATGTCGTTCGCACATTCGAGGCAGTGAGCGGGCGATCAGTCCCCTATGAAATCAGGGAACGTCGGGCCGGCGATGTCGCAATCTGCTATGCTGATCCTACTTTTGCTATGGAGGCGTTGGGCTGGAAGTCAACGCGATCATTACAGCAAATGTGTGCGGACCATTGGCGTTGGCAATTGCAGAACCCGGACGGCTATCTTGGTCGCGAGCTTCCGAAAGTCCGGGAGCCAGCGCAGGCAGTTTAGCCGCCACCGCTGAGTCTGTGCGCCTGAGGTATTCGAACGGGAGCCGATGGGTCTGACCAAATGAGCGGGTTCCGGGCGCGCCACTACGGCAAACATACCGCCCATCAGAGGTACTCGTAATCACCCATAATCTCCACGCCGCAGAGCGAGGCTGCAGGTAACATGCCGTCGCGTGGGGATTTGCGATGCCACATTATCGTGCATTCGTTCTGGACGAACACGGCCAATTGGGGGGCGTGGTCAACCTTCACTGCCCAGACGACGCGTCCGCAACCGAGCGGGCCGGGCGGTTGGCGGATGGCCACGAGGTTCAGCTCTGGCGCCTGGTCGCCGAGCTAAAATTTAGCGATCCGCGGCACCGACCCAAGCGGCGGCGGGGCTCGCGGGCACCAATGCACTAGGCGTCAACGGGTCGGGATTTTCGTCAGATTGCGCCATCATCCAGTTGGCCACTGCGGCCAGCGCGAAGCAACGCAGGCTGAGAGCGCATCAACCACATAATCCTTACGCCTCGCGTGCCGTCCCGGCACCCAAGTTGCATAATCTCAAGCAAGCCGATCGGGGCAACAGCGACCGCTGAAGCAGTCCAGCGCCGCTGCGGATAGGCGAGACCGAAGAAAACCCCACCAGAAGGAAGGCGAGCGCGTGATCGCTTTGCTGTCCGAGAACAGCCAAAGGGATCGGACGCCGAGCCAAAATCCGGGCGAGGCCTTCAACGCCTCGACGCTGCGGGCTTACGCGCTTTGCTCTGGATCCGCACATGGCCGATCAGGTGCAAAGCATCATTGGACGCGCGACATGCAATTTCAAATGGCGGTTGGTGCAGGCCGATCCGCACACGGAGTACCCATCCATGGCAGTTGTTCTAAAGCGCTGTTTCTGGGCAAAGGTTGAGGGCAATGCAATGGCGAACCAGGAAGGCGCTACTCGGAGGCCAGCTTGTCGATCAGTCGCACGCAAACTCTTGAGTGGGACGGCAAAACCCTGAGCGGCTGGGTAGACCTAGACGGAACGCCGACGAAAGTCTCAGCAGACCGGGAAATGATCCATACCCACGCGCCCAGCTTTAGTGACGCACTCAATTGGGAAATCGACCGGCATCGGTATGAGATTTTCGAGAAGCTGCTGCCGTTCTTCAAGCGGCAAACGCGAGATCTCTAGCACGGTTGATTGTGGTTGCACGTGAGGATTGTCGACCCGTTTGCTTTCGGCCAAACGGAATACCAACCTGGAGTCGCGAGATACACAGAAAAGAACTTTGAGCAGTTCACGGCTTCGATGATCGGGCACAATCCGTGGCCTAACCCAAAAGTGTGGGGAGGGTCCTCCATGCGAGCTATATGACTCGCGTAAAGTTGGAGGGCATAATCATAACGAAGCATCTGAAGACATCTGAAGGATGTCGTATCGCTACCGCGGCAGGTGATTGCAGATGGCCCGCACGGTGATGCTCAACGGGGAAATGAAGATCTCCCTCACGCTGGGACGATGCGCACCCCTGTGGATAGCAGCCTTCATGCTCACCATGACATGGGCATCGGAAACGGAGGCGTACCCGGCTCAGCCGCGGCACTTCGCAGCTGCACGCGAGGCGATGACTGCCCGCAAACTCGGCTCCGACGAGTTCGAAACCTTGCTGCGGCGCCAAGGCGGCAACGACAAGCCGATACAGATTGCGCAAGCGACGACTGGCGACACGGGAACTCTGCAGCGACCTCCGGAACAGCAACGCGACTGGTCAGAATCACTGACCTGCGAACTTGCCCTTGCAAGGCGCGACATCGAGTTGCTGCAACGTCTCGAGCAGGAGCACGATCGGACCGAGTGGCTGGTGCAGGATCTTGACGCCGCGCGGCGCGAGATCGAAACCCAAAAGGCCCTGGCGTCGAAGGCCGTCGAGGAAGCCTCCCGACTGAAGGAAGCTTCCCGGCTGAATCAAGCGAGCGAAAGGGGCGCGGCTGAGCTGCAGACATTGCTGCAGGAGGAGCGCGAGCGATCGGCGCGACTGGAGCAGGATCTTGCAGCCGCGCGGCGCGACGTCGAAACCCAGACTGCGCTGGCGACGAAAGCAGGTGAGGAAACGTCCCGGCTGAAACAGGCGGGCGAAAGCGGCGCCGCGGAGCTGCAGACATCGCTCCAGGAGGAGCGCGAGCGGTCGGCGCGGCTGGAGCACGATCTCGCAGCCGCGCGGCGCGACGTCGAAACCCAGACTGCGCTGGCGGCGAAAGCAGGCGAGGAAACGTCCCGGCTGAAACAGGCGAGCGAAAGCGGCGCCGCGGAGCTGTGGACATCGCTCCAGGAGGAGCGCGAGCGGTCGGCGCGGCTGGAGCAGGATCTCGCAGCCGCGCGGCGCGATCTCGAAACCCAGACTGCTCTGGCGACGAAAGCAGGTGAGGAAACGTTGCGGCTGAAACAGGCGGGCGAGCGCGGCGCCGCGGAGTTCCAGAAGACGCTGCAGCAGGAGCGCGGGCGGTCGGTGCGGTTGGAGCAGGATCTGGCAGCCACGCGGCACGATGCCGAAACCCGGTCTGCGCTGGCGGCAAGGGCAAACAAGGAACTTTCGCAGCGAAGTCGGGCGGCGGAGGCCAGTGCCTTGAGGCAATCGATGCAGAAAGAGCGCCCCGGGGCCGACATGCTTGAGCAGGATCTCTCCCTGACAAGAACCGCTATTTATGCATACCAGGTACAAACGGCACCGGTGGCGAAAGCCGACGAAAACGCCTCCCTACCGAAAGTGGCAGGAGAAAGCAGCGCAGCAGAGTTGCAAAACTCCCTAAAGCAGGAGCGGGATCGGATCAACCAGCTCGAGCAGGCGCTTGCGGTTGCGCGACGAGACATTGATGCGCAGACGGCGCTGGCGGCAAATGCCAGCGACGAAGTCGCCAAGCTGACGCAAGCAGCCAAGGCTGGCGCCGCGGAGCAGAGACGGTCGATGCAGAAGGAGCGCGAGAGAGCCGATGCGCTGGCGCAGGATCTCTCGATCGCTCGCAGCAAGGTCTACGCATACGAAGCTCAAGCGGCCAAAGCCAGCGAGGAAGCGGCACAGCTCAGACAGACGGCGGCGAGCAATACGGCCTCGCTGGAGCAGTCGCAGCGTCGGGAGCGCGAGCGGGCTGAACAGCTGGCCCGGGACTTTGCGAAAGCAAGCCGCGAGCTCGACGCGCAGACCGAACGGGCGTCCAAGGCGAGCGAGGACATGGCACGGATCAAGCAGGCCGGAGAGCGCGAATCGGCCGAGCTGCGGAGCCTGTTGCAGCGTGAGCGCGAGCGCGCCGAGGGGTTGGAAAAGGATCTGGCATTGGCGCGTCGAGATAACGGCGCGCTTGCGGCGAAAACTCTCTCCGCTGCGCCTCCGCCGGCTACCACCGGCAAGGCCGCGCGCGAGGAGCCGCCGTCGGCGCCGCCCCGGCCAATCCAAAACCGGCCTACGCAAGATGGACTCGTCCACGACAAGCCCATTCAACAGAAATCGGTCGGAGACAGACCAGTCCAAGACAAGGCCATACCGGCGCGCAGCCAGGGCAATGCTGAGGTCCAGTCTAACAACAGCGCGCAGGCGGAGAAATTGGTCGCGCGCGCGAGCGCACTCCTTGAACAGGGAGACATCGGCTCGGCCCGGATCGTGCTGGAGCGCGCCGCTGAGATGGGGAGCGCGAAAGCAAGCTTCGCGCTCGCGGAAACCTACGATCCGCTGATCCTGCCGAATTTCGGAACGTACGGAACGCAAGGGGATTCCACTAAAGCGCGAGATCTTTATGCGCGAGCCGAAGCCGGGGGAATCAAGGAAGCAAAAGCGCGATACGAAGCGTTGCGCCGATAGAAAGCGTGCGTCAAGGAGTTCGTCGATGAAAGGGTTCATAGGATTCCGCCGACTGGCCTTGCTTGCGGCGTTCGCATCATCGCTCGTGGCCATTCAGCCCTGGGCGGATGCGCGGCCGTTGAATTCGCAGTCCCACGATGCTCGGCCAGTTCGGCCCGCGCCTCCGCGACCAAGACCTGAGGTGCTCTCCATGAACGCCTGGACTGTCGGCCTGGCCGGAGGCCTGCTCGAAGGTGCACCGATCCGCCTGGCGGCGGAGATCGCACGTGTGGTCGACGATGGAGATAACCTGCACGTTCTGCCGGTCGTCACTCGCGGAGCCACTGAAAACCTGAATTCCCTGCTCTATTTGCGGGGCATCGACGCCGCAATCATCAATTCCGACGCACTCGAGGAATACAAAAGCCAGGTTCCGGACATCCAGCGACGAATTGCGTATGTCCTGAATCTGTTCCCGTCCGAGCTGCATATCTTCGTGCGACCGGAGATCCAGAGCTTGAGCGATCTTTCCGGCAAGAAGGTCAACTTCAATACGCAGGGCACCGCTGCGGCCTATTCGGGCCCGCTGATCTTCAGCCGCCTCAAGCTCGAGGTGGAAAAAACGTTCATTCCGCACCAGGTCGCGCTTGAGCAGATGCGCAAGGGCGAGATTGCAGCGGTTGTCTTCATTACATCGAAGCCAGTGGATGCTTTCGTGCGAGGCCGCTGGGAGCCGGGTTTCAAGTTCCTGTCCCTCCCCTACGACGACAAGTTCGAGGACTACTATCTTCCCGCCTCCCTCGGTGAAGCCGACTATCCCAATCTGATCAAGCCGGGCGAACGGATTTCGACGATCGCCGTGCCGACCGCTCTGGTCGCCTTCAATTGGCCGGTTAAGTCGAATCGCTCCGAGCGCGTCTCACGCTTCATCGAACATCTGTTCTCCCGGATCGACAGGCTGCAGGCGCCCGGTTTCGACCCGAAGTGGAAATCCATCAATCTTGCTGCGACAGTTCCGGGTCTCGTGCGCGTCCCTGCGGCGCAAGCGTGGCTGGATCGTCAGCACCGCGCAACACAAGCATCGCAATGAACCGCGCCGTGATCCTGCTTCCCATAGTGCTCGGGGCTACAGGCGGCATAGCGGCGGCCCAGGATTCGATGACACAGCATCGTCAGTCCTCCGAAGACGGCTGGGTCGTCAGCCAGACGACCTCGCCGATAGACTACTCTCCGATCGCGACTGCCACGACCTCGTCACGCAACGGAGCCGGCGAGTCTGCGATGCAATTATCAATTCGCTGCCGCAGCGGCCGGACTGAATTGGTGCTCACGGGACCTGGCATCTCCCGCGGAGGCGGTGACGATGCAATTTCCTATCGCATCAATGATAACCCGGCGGTGCAAGTCGCGGCAGCCACCCCGACGTTCGGGCCCGGCGTCGCCTTTACCGGGGACGTTGTTCGCCTGCTGCAGTCACTTCCAGACAGCGGGGATCTTATGGTCCTGGTCTCAAAACGGGGGGGCAACGCCCATGACGGCACCTTCTCCCTCGCTGGATTGGACGAAGCGCGCGCGAAGATCGCAGCGGCGTGCAAATGGCCGCGCGCAATCGCGACACCGGGTCAATGATGGGATGCAAAACCTGTTTTCTTCGACGGAGGCGGATAATGATGACGTTCCAACATATTGCCAAAGTGTTCGCGATGGCAGCGATTGCTGTTCTGGCTTCTGCATCGTTTGCAGTCGCGGAACAGGGCGGAAGATACTGGACGCCGGCAGACGGGCAATCCGTCCAGCATAAGGCGGCGCACGCGAGACAACACGTCGCGAAGCCGGCCAAGCGGAAGCAGGCCGCGCCTGCCCATACGAAGGAGTCGGCTGCACCGAAGCAGAGAGAGCATCATTTGATCCTGCAGGTAAACACCAATGACGCCCCGGCGATGAATCTCGCGCTCAACAACGCGATCAACGTGGCGCAGTACTACAAGGACGCCGGCGAGAAGGTGAGGATCGAGGTCGTCACATTTGGACCCGGACTCCACATGCTGCGTGAAGACACATCGCCGGTAAAAGCGCGCATCGAGGAAATGGCTCTCAGCACGCCTGAGGTTTCGTTCAAGGCCTGCGGCAACACCCAGGAGAAAATGAAGAAGGCCGAGAACAGGGACATACCGATTGTTCGCCAGGCGGAGATCGTGAAATCGGGCGTCGTGCGCGTGATGGAATTGCAAGAGATGGGCTGGACCTACGTCAAGCCGTGACAGGTGGGTAGCGGCAATGACGTCGGCCGCCCTCGCCGCGTCTGGGAGCATTTCCTTTGAAATTCGCGGTGTCGAGCACTGCGTCATTCACTGCCGTGAAAGCCATGCCGGAATCAGCCAGCACCAATCTCGGGTTTCCTCCGGGCTCACGCGTTCAGGTAAAGCCTGAAGCCGGCGCTCGCTTGGCTGGAAAGACCGGACGCGTCATTGGCGGCGGATTTTATCCGAAAAGCCTCCGTCTGGTCCTGGACGGATCGAAAGTTCCAATCACTCTGCACGTGAACTACGTGGCGGCGATTGACGACGACGTCGACCCGATGAAATCGGATTGATGGATGGGCTGGCGTCGGGCCAGAAACGCAGGCCTGCTCTAAGGTCGTTCCAATGTAATGGAGAGAAGTAGAGCTTGCGTTGAGCGACGTTCCTTCCATTTCATTTCCGGCAATTGCCTTGCATCCCGTCAAGTAAGTCGCGACGCCGCAGGTTGCCCGGGCATCATTGACTTGAGCTTGTTGGCAGCACGGATGGCGAAGCCCAGCGGAGCCGGATTGTTCAGCCGGCAGAAGGCGACCTTCTTCACACGATCCTCGACGTGCCACTTGGCATGCGCACCGGTGCGGAACAAGATCACGTCGCCGGCACCATAACGCGTCGGCGGTGCACCGTCGACCTCGAGCATGATTGATCCTTCGAGGATCACGACGGTCTCGTCGAAATCGTAATGCCAGTTGAACTTGCCCTGGGTGCAGGACCAGATCATGGTCCAGGCAGTCTTACATGCGCTCCTCGACACAAGGTGCGAACGAGCTTCCGGATTGCCTTCAATGATCCACGACGGCTCTATCGGAGCAGGCTTGAGATTGACCGTCTCGCAATATGCCGCTTGAACAAGTTCGCGCATCAACGCCTCGCATGCATCATTCGCATTGCTTCAAGGATATCTGGCGCCGGATCCCGGCGTCCCCAGTGACTTGCATATTCAGGCTTCCTGTGAAGCGCGTGAAGAGGCCGCGTTGTCGCATCACCACTAAGAGGTACCTCTTCCCGGCAAGTTCACGGATGGTGTTTGATCCGCCTCGTGGCGATTGACGGCTCAGGAACCAACCGCGTGCTGTTGGCAAAGAGCGACGTGCCGGAGAGCTTGACTGTTCGGAAATCCCCGATCTGACAAAAATTCCGGCGTTCCGACACACCCCGGGCCCCGATCATGACGATGTGTCATCGATCCACAGGACGGGACGATATGCGGCCGGCGACGCTCGCCTCTAGCGCGGAACGTCGGCCGCCCGCTCCAGCTTCTGCAGGCAACGCGAGGCGCGGACCGGCATGGCGGGGCCGTAGCGATGCTCGCCCGAGCCGAGAATGGCTGCCACTGGTTTTCCTGCTGTTGCGTGCGGCGCTTGCCCGCTCAGGCGAAGGTGCAGCCCTTGGACTCCAGCACCTTGCCGATGCCAGACAGTTCGAGGATGTCGCCGCCGGCCTTGAGGGCCTTCATCACGCCGGCTTCCTTGTCCTCGCGCGCCGCCGACTTGACGCAGACATCGGCGATGTTCTCCTTCGGCACGATCACGACTCCATCGTCATCGGCGCTCACGATGTCACCGGGGCGGACGGCGATGCCGCCGATGACGATCGGCTGATTGATGGTGCCGAGCGTCTCCTTGACCGTGCCCTTCATGCAGAGGCCGTAGGAGAAGACGTTGAAGCCGGTGTCACGCACCGCAAGGCCGTCGCGAACGCCGGCATCCGTGACCAGCCCGACGATGCCCTTGGCGACACAGGCCGTCGCCAGCACCTCGCCGAAGCCGCCCTGCTCGGGATGATCGCCCGCGCTCACCACGAGCACGTCGCCCGGCTTGGCCAGCGAAATCGCCGTGATCAGCATCATGTTGTCGGCCGGATGGCAGCTCACCGTCAGTGCCGGCCCGCAGGCGCGCATCCCGGAATAGATCGGCTTGATGCGGGAGGTCAGCGCGCCCGATCGTCCCTGCGCCTCGTGAAGGGTGGACGGAGGAAACTTCTTGATGCGCTCGACAAGCTCGGCGGTGGGCCGTTCGAATGTCCTGATCACATGCACCATGATAACCTCCTTGCGGTCGCGATCTCCGTTACACCTCCATAATCAACCGCCTTGAGGCGGCAAATTCAGATTTTAGGATTGCCGCATCGTGTTTTGTTATGGCTCGTCCTTCGGCCCTGACGTTGGACCACCGGTGGCGATGGCACCCGAGCCGAGGTGGACATCGAACGGCCCCCAGGTCTTGACGATGATCTCGAGCAAGATCTTGTAGACGGCGAATGCGGCGTCGGACAACGCTGCGTTATCGGAAATGCATAGCGACATCTGCTGCGAGGCCGACGGCGCGTTGATCCGCCGAATGCAAAGTTCGTCGAGGTTCGGCAACTCCTTTGCGATCGACATGGGCAGCACTGCCGCCCCCACTCCGGCTGCAATCGCCGAAGACAAGGTCGATTGGGAATGGATCTCGGCGACGATGCGCGGGCGGAGTCCCGCCTCGGCACAGACCCGCTCGACGGTCTGTCGCAGGAAGGATTCCCGATATGGCAGGAGCAGGTCGAATTGCGCGACCTCCGCCGCGGAAACTTCATCAGGAGGCATCTGTTCCGGATACATGCTGCGGGGCGCGACAAGATAGAAGTACTCGCGCATCAGCGGCTTGTAATCGAGACCGGTCACCGGGCGCTCGCCGTAGAGGACAGCCATATCCATGCTCCCCTTCAGCATCATCTCGCTGAGCATGACCCCGGAGCTGTCGTAAATGTGCGGCACGATGCCGGGATAGCGTTCGCGTATCTGCGTGAGCAGCGGGGTCGCCAGCAATGCCGCCGAGCTGAGCGGGGCCAGGCCGATCGTGACGTTGCCGGTCAGCTCCGGCTTGTTGTCCAGAATGGTGCGCCTGGCCTCTTCGAGCTGCCGCTGGATCGACTTGGCATAACGGTAGAGGATTCGTCCGGCCTCGGTAGGTTTGACCCCGCGGGCGCTGCGGTCGAGCAGCTTGCACTTGAAATCCGCCTCCAGGCTCGCAATGTGCTGGCTCAGGGCCGGCTGCGCGACATTCAGCACCTTCGCCGCGCTCGTCATGCTGCCGAGATCCACGACCTTGATGAAGGCCTCCAAGCGCTTTGTATCCAATACGACGTCTCCGGATATCCAGTCAGGGAGCAATGCAGCAGCAATAGGCTGAAGCTATGGGATCAGAAGGAATTGTTCTTACCACCGGGAACCTGAGGGGCCTATAGCTAGTGCTGAACTCGTCCGCCGCTCGCGTTGCAGCCGACGCCACCAGCGGGTTGGACGGTAGCAGAGGAGCCCTCGCGGATGGGATTTTCGGACTATCGGACGGCCCTGGTGACGGGCGCATCCTCCGGAATAGGGGCTGCGACGGTTCGCCGCCTGAGTGTGGAAGGGCTCGAAGTCTACGCCGTAGCGCGCGACGCCGCTCGCCTGAGCGCCCTGTCCGCGGAGACCGGATGCCGCCCCTGCGCCGTCGACATCAGCGACCTCGACGCGCTTGCGACATTGGCGAAGTCGGCCGAGTTCGATGTCCTGGTCAACAACGCCGGCCAGTCCCGGCGCGGCAATATCCTGGACACCACACCCGAGGATGTCGACGCCCTCATCGACGTCAATTTGCGCGCGGTCCTGCACTTGACGCGGCTGATCGTGCCGGGCATGGCACGCCGCGACCGCGGCCACGTCGTCAACATCTCCTCGATCGCCGGCCACTACGCGTTTGGCGGCGGCAACACCGTATATCACGCCACCAAGGCCGGCATTCACTCGCTATCGCAGCAACTGCGCGTCGATCTCTATGGGACCAGGGTTCGCGTCACCGAGATATCGCCGGCCCGGGTCGAGACCGAGGTTTTCGGCCGGCTGCTGGGTGATCTCGCCGAAGCCAAGCGTCGCTTCTTCGACGACTATGATTCACTTCAGCCCGAGGACATCGCCAATTCGATCGCGTTCGCGGTTGGGTCGCCGGCGCGCATGAATGTCGCCTTCATGGAAGTCCTACCGACCCAGCAGGTCGTCGGCGGCCTCAATTTTGCACAGAAGAGCCGGCCGCCTGCGGAGTGACGCATGAACGCCCCGAACTCGACAGGCCGTCAACGCGGAACGTGACTGTGGACCTCGCCAAAATCGAACAACTCGTCGATCTCGTTACGCGCTCCTCCATCGCGGAGCTGGACCTCACGCAGGACGGCGCCCGCATCCGCATCCTCAAGCGCGTGTCTGCAGGAGCACCTGCGGTCCCCGCGCAGCCTGCAAGCGTGATCAGCGTTGAGGCTCCCACGCTCGATCACCAGGCAAGCCCGGCTCCCGAGGCTGCTACTGACGTCATCGTGCCCGCGCCGATGCATGGCATCTTCTACCGCGCTGCGGCGCCGGACGAGCCGCCGCTGGTCGAGGTCGGCGCGCGGATCGAGGCCGGGCAGAAGATCTGCATCATCGAAGCGATGAAGACCTTCATCGACATCGCGGCCGAGGCGCCCGGTGTCGTGCTTGCAATCCTCGCGGAGAACGGTGAGGAGATCGCAGCGGGTCAAGCCCTGTTCCGGATCGGTCCTGCGGGTTCGTCCTGATGTTCGACAAGGTCCTGATCGCCAATCGCGGCGAGATCGCGCTTCGCATCCAGCGCGCCTGTCGGGCGATGGGTCTCAAGACGGTCGTCATTCACTCGGAGGCGGACCGCGACGCGCGCTATGTCGCGCTCGCAGACCAGGCGCTCTGCATCGGGCCGGCGCCCGCGAGCAGCACCTATCTCAACGTTGCGGCGATCCTGCTCGCAGCCGAGGTCAGCGGCGCCCAGGCGATCCACCCGGGTTACGGCTTCCTCTCTGAGAGTGCAGAGTTCGCCGATCGGGTCGCGCGCGCCGGCCTCACTTTCATCGGCCCGCCGGCCGATTGTATCCGGACCATGGGAGACAAGGTCGCAGCCAAGCGCGCGATGCGGATGGCGGGCGTGCCTTGCGTGCCCGGGCCGGACAGCACCCCGCCGGAAGATCCGGTCGAGGTGCGCGCGATCGCGCGGGACATCGGATACCCCGTCATCATCAAGGCCGCCGGCGGCGGCGGCGGACGCGGCATGCGGATCGTGCGCAGCGAGGCCGCGCTGGACGAGGCGCTGGCGCTGACCCGCGCGGAAGCCAGCAAGGCCTTCAAGAACGCTGCGGTCTACATCGAGAAATTCCTCGAAAAACCGCGCCATATCGAGATTCAGGTGCTGTGCGACCGGCACGACAACCATCTCTGGCTCGGCGACCGCGACTGCTCGCTTCAACGCAGGAACCAGAAGATGGTCGAGGAAGCTCCCGCGCCCGGCATCGACCGCGCGCTGATCGAGCGGGTGGGCGCAAGCTGCGTCGAGGCCTGCCGGCGGATCGGCTATCGCGGCGCCGGCACGTTCGAATTCCTCTACGAGGACGGGCAATTCTTCTTCATCGAGATGAACACGCGCGTCCAGGTGGAGCATCCCGTCACCGAGATGACGACGGGCATCGACATCGTCAAGGCGCAGATCCGCATCGCGCAAGGCGAGCCGTTGGGCATCGCGCAAGGCGACATCGCCCGTGTCGGCCATGCCATTGAATTCCGCATCAATGCCGAGGACCCCACCACTTTCGCGCCCTCGCCCGGCACGGTGACGCGCTGGGACGTGCCGGGCGGCATCGGCATCCGCATCGATTCGCATATCACCGCCGGCGCCACCGTTCCCCGGCACTATGACTCGCTGATCGCCAAGCTGATTGCCCACGGCGGCACCCGCGAAGAAGCTCTGGCGCGTGCGCGCGTCGCCTTGTCTGAACTCTGCGCCGAAGGCATCCGAACCAATGTGCCGTTGCATCAGGCGATCCTCGCCGATCCCGCGTTCTGCCGCGGCGGCTACGACATCCATCATCTCGAGCACTGGATGAATACGAAGGTGGCCGCGCCATGACGACGCCTGACCGATCGCGGATCAGCCTGCTCGGGACGTCAGCTCTCCTGTTCGAGGCGCCCGGCGCGTTCGATCTTCCGCATCAGCGGCGCATCTGGTCGCTGGCGGCGATCGCATCGAAATGGCCTGATATCCGCGAGGCCATTCCCGGCATCACCAATTTGATGCTGACCTTCGAGACCCCTCCGCGCGAGCTCGACACCCTGATCGCCGCCCTCAATGACGGTTGGGATGCGGCGGAAGGCCTCGCGATCGGCGGCCGCGAAATCAGGCTGCCTGTCACCTATGGTGGCGAGATCGGATCGTCTCTTCAGTCCGTCGCCGATCATTGCGGCCTGTCCGTCGACGACGTGGTCTCGATCCATGCCGCGCCGCTCTACACGGTGTTCGCGCTCGGCAGCCATCCCGGCTATTGCTATCTCGGCGGCATGGACCCGCGCATCACCATGCCGCGCCGGCAGACGCCGCTGCAACGCTCCGCTGGCGGCTCGGTCTCCATCGGCGGATCGCAGACCGGTGTCTCCGCATCGCCCGGGCCGAGCGGCTGGCACGCCATCGGGCATACCAGCTGGACGTTCTTCGATCCGTCCTGGCCGACGCCTGCCGCGCTCGCGCCGGGCGATACGATCCGTTTCGAGATCGAACGGGTGATCCGGTGATCGAGATCCTGTCAGTCACAGGACCCGCGAGCGTCCAGGATCTCGGCCGCTTCGACCAGTATCGCTTCGGGGTCGGCACGTCGGGTGCGATGGACGATGTCGCCCTGCGTGCCGGCAACATCCTTCTCGGCAACGACGAGAACGCCGCCGGCATCGAAATCCCGATGCTGCCGTTCAAGCTTCGTTTCGGCCGGGACATGGCCTTTGCGCTCACGGGCGCCGATGTCGAGGCCGAGATCGCAGGACGCGTGATCCCGCCATGGTGGCGGTCGCACGTCGGTACCGGCGATATCTTGACCGTCAAGACAATGCCCCGCGGCGCACGGCTCTATCTGACCGTTGGCGGCGGCATCGACGTGCCCATGGTGCTGGGCTCGCGCAGCACGCAGTTTCGCGGCGAGTTCGGCGGCTGGCACGGACGGCCGCTCCAGCCCGGCGACGTCCTGCCCTGCGCCGCGTCGAGCGCGACCATCGGGGAACTCGGGATCGAGCCGGCCGGCACCACGCTGGCGCGGCCGAACGCCGCCGCGGACGAGACCATCGTCAGGGTCGTGATTGCCGGGGAGTATGACGGGTTCGACGCCGCCACACAGACGCTATTCTGGTCCAGCAGCTGGAAGATCACGCCGCAGAGCAACCGTTACGGCTACCGCCTGCAAGGCCCCGCCGTGAAGCCGAAGGCACCGATCGAGAAGCGCTCGCACGGCATCGTCCCCGGCGTCATCCAGATTCCGCCGAACGGACAGCCCATCATCCAGATGCGCGACGCGCAGACCTCCGGCGGCTACCCGAAGATCGCAACCGTGATCCGCGCCGATCTGTGGCGCGTCGGGCAAGCGCGGCTCGGCGGCAAGCTGCGGTTCGAGCAAACTGCTTATACCGATGCGCTGGCAGCCGAAGCCGAGATGTCGGCCTATCTCGAGCGGCTCAGGACCAATGTGCGCCTTGTCGAGGAGACTAGAACATGCCGATAGAGCTGACCGACATCGCGCGTCTGGCGCAGATCCTCGAAAGGTCCGGCGTCGACACGATCGAGATCGAGGAGCCCGGCCAGTCCCTGAAGCTCGTCGTCGACACGGACCCGCGAATGGCGGCGTCTCCGACGCTTATCGTCCCTGATGCAGACCATTCCGTCATCGCCAAAGCCGACATCGCAGGACATTTCCTTGCGGCTCATCCCTGGCGGGACCAGCCGTTCGTCGTACCCGGCCAACGCATCGAGGCCGGCGAGATCGTCGGCCTCGTCAAGATCGGGCTCTTGTATTCGCCCATCGTGGCGCCGGCGGCCGGCACCGTGGATGCCGTGATCGTGGAGCCTGGCGCAACGGTCGGCTACGCTACACCGATTGTGCGCATCCGCCCGATCAATTGAGCAGCACCGTTGCCGGCGTGACTTCGCCGCCGCCCTGCTCGATCACGCGGCGCACAGTAGCGGCAAGGTTGACCGATCCGGGCGTGTCGCTGTGGATCAGAATCGAGCGCGCCTCGACCTTGATCGACTTGCCCTCGATGGTCTGCACGGTGCCGCTGTCGAGGAAGCGCTTGACCCGCTCGGCCACCGCTTCGGTCGAGGTGATGACGGAGTTGGGAAGCTTGCGGGACACCAGTTGGCCGTGCTCGTCATAGGCGCGATCAGCCAGGAACAGAGTGAGGATGCGCAGGCCGACCTTGCGCGCGGCGCGCACGATCTCGGCATCAGGCTGCGAGAACACGATGAAGTCGCGATTGATGGTCGCAATCGCGCGGGCAACGACATCGGCCATGTCGGGTTCCGCATTGACCATGTTGCCCATCGCGGCATGGAAGCTGACATGGGTCACGCGGTGGCCCGCATTGGCCGCGATCGCCTGCAACGCGCCGATCTGATAGACCATGTGCTTCTCGAGCTCGGCGGCATCCATCTGGATCACGCGGCGGCCAAATCCGAGCAGGTCGGGTAGGCCCGGATGGGCGCCGACCTCGACCCCCTTCTGCTTCGCCAGGCGAACCATGCGATCCATGATGATGGGATCGCCGGCGTGGAAACCGCAGGCCACATTGGCCGACGAGATGATGCCCATCAGCGCCTCGTCGTCGCAGATGCGATAATTGCCAAAACCTTCGCCCATGTCCGAATTGATGCCGATTTTCATGTTCGTACCCTGCTCTTGTTATTGTTGACGTCCACTCAAAGCGCTCGATACAGATCCGCGGTCGCACGCAGCTTCGCGAGGTAGTCGTTGACGGGAGCCATGGCCGCGACCGCGTCCTGGTAGCTCACCTCACTGAAGGCGATGACCGATCCCGGTGCCGCCTGGCCGAGGCGCCAGAGATCAGCCTGGATCACGGTCGCCATCTTCGGATAGCCACCGGCCGTATTGGCATCGCTCATCTGGATGATCGGCTCGCCGGCCGGCGGCACCTGCACGACGCCGGCCACCACACCGTGCGAGCGCATCTCGACCGGCGCGTCCAATGTGAGCTTGCCGCCGGTGAGGCGGTAGCCGCCCCGGTCGCTCTGGGCGCTGATCTTCCATCGCGTCGACCAGAACGTCGCCTGCATCGCCTCCGAGAACAGGTCGTACTCGCCGGCCCGCATCACGCGGATCCGCAGCGCACGATCGTCCGCTGGAGCGGCGCCTGGAATCGCGACATCCGGCGGCGCGACGCCGAAGTCGAAGCGGCCCTCGCTGCTGTGCGACGAGCTTCCGATCGGCACGACGTCGCCCGCCTGCAAGGTACGGCCCTCGAGCCCGCCGAAGCCGCCGCGCAGATGCGTGCTGCGCGAGCCCAGCACGCGCGGAACTTCGATGCCGCCTCCGAACGTCGTGTAGACCCGCGCACCGCGCCGCGGCGCGGTGATCGCGAGAACGTCGCCCGCCTTCGCCCGCGTGCACCACCACGGCCGAACGACTGATCCGGGCAGCGTCGCATCGTGATCGGCACCGGTGAGCGCAAATGCGGTGTCGGCCGAAAAGCGCAGGCGGAACGGAAAAGTCTGGATCTCGATGCCGGCCGCATTGTCGTCATTGCCGAGCAGCGCATTGCCGGCGGCGAGCGCGACGGGATCCATTGCGCCCGAGGTGCTCACGCCGAAACGGCGCGCGCCGTGGCGGCCCAGGTCCTGGATGGTGTTGAAGGCGGGGCTGGTCAGGATTTCGATCACAGCTCGATCCGCTCGATTCTGAATTTGACACGGTCGCCCGGAAGCATGAGCGACGGCCGCTCGGACTTCGGATCGAACATCGCGATCGAGGCCCAGCCGATGGCGTTCCATCCATTCGGACTTGTCAGCACCGCGACGCCTGTCTGCATGCCGCCGATCGTCACCGAGCCTGCGCGCATGTTGAGCGACGGCACCGATTTACGTGGCATATGGATGCGCGGATCGAGGCCGTGGAGATAGCCGAACCCCGGCGAACTCGCGACCGCGCAGACGGTGTATTCGCCCTCGCTGTGAATCCTGATGACGGCGCGCTCGGACAGTCCGGCGCGCTTCGCCACCGCCGGCAAATCGAAGCCGAGCTCGCCGCCATAGACCACGGGAATCTCGATGAGCTTGCCGTCGGCATTGCGGCCGGGCAAACGATGCCATAGCTCGACGATCGAAGCGCTGAGCATGCCGATATCCGCCGGCGGCTGCTCGAATACGAGCATCACATTGGTGACGCCAATGACGGCCTCCTGGACGTTGGGCCAAGTGGAAACTGCTTCCGCAAGGGCCCAGACGCGTCCCTGCTGAACCAGGTCGAAGTCACCGGGCGCCTCGACCAGCATCGCAAGCGTGCCGATCAGGCTGATCTTCGGGCTTTTCTCGATCGTGCCGACAAAGGGAGCGTTTGGCTGATTAATCGACAAAAGGGCCTCGCTGGTCGAACGCCCGCGGCGCTGCCACCCCTAAATCTAGCCAAGCGGCGTAAGCCGATCCAAGACGATGTTCGTCTGCGGGTATAAGGGATGTCGATTGCCGGCAGGACGTCGCGCTCGCCTCCGATTTCAGTGACGCGCGATGACGTGATTGCTGGGCGACTCCCATCGCGCCACGACCTCCTCGCCCACCGCGTATCGGAGCCCGGCCTGCTGCGACTGATTCTGCTCGAATACGATGATCTGCCCGCCGCTCTGCGTCTTGAGATAATAATGACTGACGAATCCACGATAGATGGCCTGGTCGACACGCGCCGTCACGCTGTTGGCACGTTGCGCCGCCGGGCTCTGGCCAACGCGCTCGACCACGATCGCCTCGGGCCTGATCGAGACCATCACGTCGCTTGCCGATTGTGGGATCTGGTCGACCTGAAGGCTCAATTCGGGCGAGACGCGAATGACGGCTCCACTTCCATTGCGCTGCTCGACAGGCCCATGAAACAGATTTGACGCTCCGATGAACTGCGCGACGAATTTCGAGGCCGGGCGCTGGTAGATTTCCGTCGCCGAGCCGACCTGCTCGAGCTTGCCATCGCGCATGACCACAATCTTGTCGGCCATCGTCAGGGCTTCATCCTGATCGTGGGTCACCATGATGGTGGTCAGGCCGAGCCTGCGCTGAAGGGCGCGCAGCTCGACCTGCATGCTCTCGCGAAGTCCCTTGTCGAGCGCCCCGAGCGGCTCGTCCAGGAGCAGCATGGCCGGCTCGATCACAAGGGCCCGCCCCAATGCGACGCGCTGCTGCTGGCCGCCTGAGAGTTGCGCCGGATAGCGCTTGCCGAAGCTGGAGAGCTGCACGAGGTTGAGCGCTTCGCCCACCTTTCTTGCGGCATCGGCCTTGGATATCCCGCGCATCTCGAGGCCGAAGGCGATGTTCTCCTCGACGGTCAGATGAGGAAACAGCGCGTAGTTCTGGAACAGCATCCCGACATTGCGGCGATGCACGGGAACGCCGGTCATCCTCCTGTCGTTCACGAAGACGTCGCCGGATGTCGGGCGGATCAGCCCCGCGATCATGCGCAGGCAGGTCGTCTTGCCGCATCCGCTCGGACCGAGCAGCGCGACCATATGGCCGGGCTCGATCGTGAGCGAGACGTCGTCGACCGCAACGGTACGGTTATATTCCTTGCTGAGGCGGTCAAGCCTGACTTCGGAAGACCTCATGGCAGCCTGTCCTAGCTCGTGAACACCTGATTATAGCGCTCCAGCCACGGACCGCGGCGCGGAACGATGAACTTCCAATCCGGCGTGAACAGTCCGAGATCGGTCGCCTTGGTGTCGGGATAGGCCAGGAACTTGGCCGTCTCCGGCTTGAAGTCGATGCCGCCGACCGAGGGCGCGCTGAGCGTCTGCTCGGACAGCATCTTGGCGACCGAAGGCTCCAGAATGCGGTTGATCAGGGCACAGGCAAGCTCCGGCTCGGGCGCATTCTTGACCAGCGTCATGCTGTTGATGCCGGTGAACGCACCTTCCTTGGGGAAGGTCATGTCGATCGGCATACCCTTCGCCGTGTGCGGATAGATCGCCTTCGAATATTCGATGCCGCCGATCGTCGCCTGGCCCTGGGCCACCTGGAGCACCTGCGCCTCGCTGTCGTAGATCGTCAGGACGTTGGGCTTGAGAGCAGCGAGCTTGTCCCAGCCGCTATCGACCAGATATTGCGCCTCCTGCAGCGGCTTGCCGGTCGTGAGCGCCGTCGCCACGATGAGCATCAGCACGCTCTGGGTGTTCTTGGGCGTGTTCAGCAGGATCTGCTTGCGATATTTCGCGTCGAAAATCTGCTCATAGCTCTCCAGCGGCTTCGTCACCTGCGGATTGATGAACATCGCCGCGCTCGAGATCGAGAAGCCGACGCCGTAGCCCTCCTCGAACAGATAGCGCTTATAGACCTTCTCGAGGTTGGGAATTTTCCCGGCATCGAGCTTGTCGATCAGCCCTTCCTGCTTGGCCTGAGGGATGCCGACATCGTCCATCATCATCATGCTGAAGCGCGGCGTATCACGCGTGGCGCGGAGAGCGGCGATGTTGGACAGCGTCGCGCCTTCGATGGTGAAGACGCGGCACTTGAACTCGGCCTCGAATTTCGGAATGACCTCTTTCTGGATCAGCTTGCCCAGCGCGGAGTTGTAGACGCCGACATGCAGCTGCTTGGCGTCCTGCGCCCGCGACCGGCTGATGATCGTCGGAAAGGCAACCGCGGATGCACCGGCCTTAATGAGAGTCCTACGTGTCAGCTTCATCGGTCCAATCTCCATCTACCAATGCACATCAGGCAGCCAGCGCGCGGCGAAGGCCGACCAGTTTCTCCAGCAGCAGCACGCCGACCATCGCCATCAGGATGATGATCGTCGACATCGCCGGCACGGAAGGGTCGAAGACGTTGACCAGTTGCCGCATCAGGACGAGCGGCACGGGCGAGTATTCCGAGTTCGCCAGCCACATCGTGACCGGGTAATTGTCGAAGGACACCATGAAGGCGAACAGTCCGCCGGCGGCGACGCCCGAGGCGATCTGCGGCAGCGTCACGCGCCAGAAGGTTGTCAGCCGGTTTGCGCCGAGGGTGCGCGCGGCATCCTCCAGGTTCTCATCCACGAGCTGGAGGCTGGTGACGACGGTGCGGATGACATAGGGCGACGTCACGACCACGTGCCCGATCAGGAGATTGAGCCGCGCATCCTGCGAACCGAGCTTGGTCAGGACCTGAAGCAGCGCCAGGCCCGTGACCAGCGCCGGGAAAATCAGCGGCGACAGCAGGAATCCCTTGATCGCCGCCAGGCCGAAGAAGCGGCCGCGGACCAGCGCAAAGGCTGCCGGCACGCCGAACAGGAGCGAGCCCGCCGTCGTGCCGAGCGCGAGCAGGATGCTCAGCCTCATCGCCTCGAGGAAGTCGCGGTCCTGGAGAACCTTGGCGTACCATTTCAGCGTGAAACCCTGCGGCGGGAACGTCACGAAATAGGAATCGGAAACCGACACGGCCATGACGAGGAGCAGCGGCGCCAGGATGAACAGCATCATGCCGGCGGTGATCGTGTAGAGGATGAAGGCGCCGAAGCCGGAAAACCGCTCGTCCATCACTCGGGCCTCCTGAGGCGCCGGCCTTCCAGAAGCCACATCGAGACGCCGTTCACCGCAAGGACGAGGCCGACGAGAACGACGGCAATCGCAGCGCCGAACGGCCAGTCGTAGACGACGAAGATCTGCTGCTCGATCAGATTGCCGAGCATCACCGCCGAGGCGCCGCCCAGGATCGCGGGGATGACGAACGAGCCGGCGGTGAGCGAAAAGACCAGGGTAAAGCCGGCGACAAAGCCGGGCATGCTCAGCGGCAGCGTCACGCGGAGGAACACCTTCCACCATGGCGCGCCCAGCATCCGGGCCGCATCTTCGAGATTGGGATCGATCTTGCCGAGCGCCGAGGCCAAAGGGAGAACCATCATCGGGAAGAACACGTGCAGCGATCCGATGACGACGGCGGCCTCGGTGTAGAGGACCGATATCGGTGCGTCGACGATATGCAGCGTCATCAGGATCCAGTTCAGCATTCCCTTTGGACCGTTCTGGAGCACCAGCTGCCAGCCGTAGCCGCGAACCACCACACTCACGATCAGGGGCGCGATGACGATCAGAGTAATGATCCGCGTGACCATCGGACGGCTCTTGACCATCACCAGCGCGACCGGATAGGCGAGCACTGTCGCAAGCACCGAGGTGATGATGCTGATCCGCAGCGTCGTCCAGAGCACGCGTGCATAGAGCTCGACGTTGATCAGACGCGCATAGTGCGCCAGCGTAAATGGACGGCCGATGATGCCGCGGCTGTCCTGGGTCTGGATGCTCGAGAGCAGCAGCCCCAGCGCCGGATAGAAGAAGAAGTATGTGAGGAATGCCAGCATCGGGACGGCCAACAGCCCGACTGGCAATGCCAGGCGCCACCGCGGTGCCCCCCGGGTTGCCGGTGGAGCTTGAACACCTAAGACTGCCACCGCATCGTTGCTGGTGGTCATCGCTGGCCGTCCTCGACTGCGCGATACCAAGACAATACCCCTCTTTGCACAAAGCTTATGCGTCGGCATCCTACAGGACCAAGAACATCTTCGTTTAGGGGCATTAGGAAGGATTATGACAATTGGTTCGGCATACTGCTCCGATCTTGGTCGACGAATGCCGCCAGCTGCATCTTTCGTTCTCCGCCGAGGGCCATGCCCCTGACATATCGACGCCCGGTCAGCGCAGGCTTTCGCAGAAGCTCGCGATACGCCGGCAGCCTTCCCTCAGCGATTCGGTATCGGTCGCGTAGGAAATTCGGAAGTACGGGCTCATGCCGTAGGCGCCGCCCGGCACCGCCGCGACATGCTGCTCCTCCAGCAGAGCCGAGATGAAGTCGGCATCGGTGTCCAGCCGTCGCCCGCCCCTCGTGGTCTTGCCGATGCAGCCGGCGATATTTGGAAACACGTAGAAGGCCCCTTGGGGCTTGTGGCAGGTGATGCCGGGGATCTGGTTGAGGAGCTTGACCACCAGATCGCGCCGGTCGCGATAAATGTCGGCGCGCTCTTTCAGGTAGTCCTGCGGTCCGTCCAGGACCGCGACGGCCGCCGCCTGGCTCACCGTGCAGATTCCTCCGGTCGCCTGACCGTGGACATTGTTCATTGCCGCGATCAGGTCCCTGGGACCGCCGCAATAGCCGACCCGCCAGCCGGTCATGGCGTAGGCCTTGGACGCGCCGTTCACGGTCACGACGCGATTCCTCAGCCTCGGCTCAACCTCCGCGATGGTGCAGAACTCGAAGCCATCGTAGGTAAGATGTTCGTAGATGTCGTCGGTGAGAATCCAGACGTCGGGGTGCTTCAGCATGACATCGGCGATCGCGCGCATCTCCTCGCGCGTGCAGGCAGCGCCAGTCGGATTGTTGGGGAAATTCAGGATCAGCCACTTCGTCCGGGGCGTGATCGCCGCATCCAGGTCCGCCGGGCGGAGCTTGAACTGGTTGTTCTCCGGGCAAGGCACCGCGATGGGCGTCGCCTCCGCCAGAAGAACGATGTCCGCATAGGTGATCCAGCCCGGCGCCGGAATGACGACCTCGTCGCCGGGATTGCAGGTCGCAAACAGCGCGTTGAAGATGATCTGCTTGCCGCCATTGGCAATCAGGATCTCGTCGAGGGCGTAGTCGAGATTGTTCTCGCGCTTGAACTTGCGCTGGACCGCGGTCCGCAGCGCCACGGTCCCCGGCTGCGCCGGATATTTGGTATCGCCGGCGAGAGCGGCCCGATGTGCGGCCTCGATCGCGTGCGGCGGCGTCGGAAAATCGGGCTCGCCGGACGACAGGCCCACGATCTTGACGCCGGCATCCCGCAACTCGCGCGCCTTGTCCGTCATCGCCGCCGAGGCCGACACCTTCACGGTCTTGAGGCGGTCTGCGAGTTCAGGCATTTTCAGCTCCACTTCTCATTTCTCTTAAACGTGCGGCCTCGGATCGGCTCGCAAATCGCAATTCACCGACGACCTGGAATGTTGGTACGACCTCGATCATCGCGACGTTCATCCGCGCTGGGGATCCCACCGCGAACGCAATGGCATCCGCGATGTCCTCGGACTGAAGCGTCTCGAAGCCGCCGACAAAGCGGGCATCCGGGTTGTCGGCGGCGTTCTGGTTCTGGAAGATGCTCGTCGCCACGCGCCCGGGCGAAACTTCGGTGACGCGAACGCAGGTGCCGTAGAGATCGGCGCGCAATTGCTGCGACAGCGAATGAATGCCCGCCTTCGTTGCGTGATAGGCCACCGATGAATTGAATGTCGTCGCGTTCTCGCCGAAGGCATAGTGGCCGGCGATCGACGAGACGTTGACCACGTGGCCGCGGTTGCGCCTCACCATGCCTGGTGCGATCAGCCGCGTCAGGTGCAGGACCGCCCGCAGATTGACGTCGACCAGCGTGTCGACATCATCAGGCGCTGTATCCAGAATAGTGCCGCGCCGCGACTGGCCGGCATTGTTGACGAGAACATCGAATTCGGCGGAGCTCGCAAGGCGCTTCAAGGCGTCGAGATCGTTCACATCGACCGCGCAGGCGTGGCATCCGGTCTCGGCAGACAGGCTGGCCAGCCGGCCAACGTCGCGCGCCAGCGCATGAACCTCGAGCCCCTCGGCGCGGAGGCGCCGAACCGTCGCAGCCCCGATACCGGAGGACGCGCCCGTCACCAACGCCGTTCGGTAGTCCGAAAATCCCATCCGCAGAGCTCTCTTGCAGTCAGGCCGAGCGGCGGAAAATTACGTGCGGAGATTGGCGCACGCATACAGCGGATTTGTTCTGCCCTCATAAGGACATCCAATATCCCCGGCTGAAAGTCGTCGGGCACGCGAGCCATAAGCATACCCGATGCAGTCAGAGTGAATTTCTCTTACTCGTCGTCGCGGGTGTCCCCTTACATTTCGCAACACTCTTGGCCCGCAGTAGGAGACGGACACGGATGTTGGAAGTCGGCAATCGGATCGTCATGGTCTCCGGGGCTTCGCGCGGCATCGGACGCGCCGTCGTCGACCGGCTGCTGGCGTCGGGCTTCCGCGTATCGGCGGGACTTCGCGATCCGAGCCGCCTCTCCGAGAGCGAGAGGCTCATGACGCACCGCTATGATGCCGAAGACGCCAAGAGCCCGATCGCCTGGGTCAACGCAACGGTCGCGCGGTGGGGCGGCGTCGACGCCATCATCAACGCGGCCGGAATCAATCCGAAGGTCCGCGTCTCCGACGAAGGCGAGAACGAACTGGACGAAATGTGGCGCGTAAACGTCAAGGGTCCCCTCCGCCTCGTCAGAGCCACCCTCCCTCATTTGGCCGTCTGCGGTCATGGCCGGGTCATCAATCTCGGGTCCCTTGCCGGAAAGCGCGTGGGAAGCAACGTTGGCTACGCGATGACCAAGTTCGCCGTTGTCGCACTCACCCACGGCATTCGCCGGGAAGGACGCGCGGCCGGCATTCGGGCGACGGTGATCTGTCCGGGCTACGTTGCCACCGACATGACGTTGAACGACGACGAGATCCCCCGCCACGAGATGAGCCAGCCGGGCGACATCGCCCGCCTGGTGGAAACCGCACTCATGCTGCCGAACAACGCGTCGGTCTCCGAGATGCTCGTGCACTGCCAGTTCGAACCGATGCTTTAAGGCGGGGCCGGAACTACTTCTCCACAACGTGACGTTTTGGGGATGGGAGGCGGAGCGAGTGGGAGCGGAGATTTGCGAATGGTTGAGCGCTCCGGCAAAAAAACGTCGAAAACAACCCCATGCACAGTAGCCGCGGCCTGCGGGATCAAGCACTTATGCCGGTGACGGTGCCGTTTGACTCGTCGGGCAAAACAGGGGCATTATATCACCTTCGGAAAATCCGTCGGGAGCGATGTCAGGGCTCCACGTCGGGCCGCCTGTCCCGGCGTCTCGCACGGGAGAGCACTGAGAGCTTCTTCTCGTCATCCGCCCATAGCGGCTCGAACTTGCGAGAACCAGATTCGCGTCAGGCCTTTGCGTCGGCGGCGGAGGGAGACAGATGATCCGGCACTGAGTGTGCTGGACTGCAATTCAGAAGATGGGTTTCGCAAGGGCTCAACCCATCCTACGAGCTTTCAGACTTGCGTGGCCGTTTCTTCGATCGCCGACTCCATCGATGCATAACGCGCGATGCCGGCGGCAATGAGCCTGCAGAAGCTTAGGGTGACGCGACCATAGAAGACGCCCGCCCCCGGTTCCGAAGATGCGAAACGATAGGAGGCGCCGAGACCGCGAACGATCGCCAACAATGCCATGATCTCGTGGTGCGTCAGCGCCGAGTGAATGCCGAGCAGTGAAAGCAACAGGGCCTGAATGCCGACGCTGCTCATGACGGCCTCGCCTCGGGGCGCGGCAGCGGCAGAAATTGAGCGAGATGCGCACTCCTCCACTGATACGGCGTATCGCCCACGAAGCGTTTGAACACCGTCGTGAAATGAGCCTGCGTCTGGAAGCCGACGGTCAAGGCGATGTCGACGAGCGAGACGTCGGCCCGCTGCAGCAACTCCTGGGCTCGCTCGATCCGCCGCCTCAGCAAATAATCGTGGGGCCGCATGCCGACGGCCGCCCGGAACTGCGCGGCGAAATGCATCCGGCTCAGGCCGGCCACGGCGGCCAGATGCTGCAAGGTGACCTTCGCGTCCAGATTATCGTCGATATACTGCATGACGCGCTTGAGGCGCCATTTCTGCAGCGACCGCACCGCCCGGCAGGCTTGCCCTTCGCGGTCGCCTTCGGCCGGCTCGGACTGGCCTCGACCGACCACCGTCCGCCGGCTGGCTTTGCGGGTCAGCATGGCCAGACGCAACGCGTCGACAAGGATGGCAGAATGGGGATGGTGCATAGCTCTGGTGGCCGCGAGCGCATCCGAGAGGCGCCGCATCACGGGGTCAGCGACCTCCTCGGCATCCGTCTCCCGATCGGACTCGGCGGACGCGCGCGCAAGACGTTTCGCGGACACTTTGAAGCTCGGCTCGCCGTCGGCCAAACCTGGCACGTCCGGCGCAGGCGGCTCGATGGCCAGTGCAACATCCAAATGCACGAGGGAGAGCGTCATTGCCCCCTCGCCGGAGCGCGGCGAACGTTTCGATGGCCGCAGAAGCGGGCCGTCGATCGACGAGACGTCGATTGCGGCGGCGACATGATCCTTGGCGGTTTGCGGGTATGACATCTGCAGCGACATCGTCGAGCCTCCTTGTCCCAGTACGCACCGGCAATGCCTGGCAGGCTTGCCCGAATGCGATGGGGGCAGAGTAGTTCGGTGATCCGCACGCTCCATTCTACGCGCGGGTGCACGGATAAGGTCTCGGGTTAACCGCGTCATACCTAGGTATGATCGCAAGCGCAGTCATCGGACGAGAGCGCGAGCGGAACTCCTCGTCTGCATCCGCGGACGTGCGAGCCCGGCGGTGCGACGCGCCTGCGGTAGTTTGACGCGCCCGCGTTCGGCGAGATCAGCGACAAGCCTTGTTCTGGCGGGGAATCCCTTTGTCGGAGCTCGCGCCGAATTCAACTTCCCACGAGGTCTTCCAAGAGAGCACGAAAATCGTCTGGCCGGATATTGTGGACGCGATCAAATCGCGGCATCAACGCCGCTGCGATGAGAAGAAACACCGCCTGCGACGATGACGAACCTTGATCGGCCCACGGGTTCATCCATGAGCCGCGCCGGCTTGCGGTTCTGGTCCGCCGCTCTCGCCTTCGCGGTCTTCATGGTCGACGTGCTGACGCCGCTCGAGGGCGCGGTCGCCGTTCTCTACGTTGTTGCCATCCTGCTTGCGGCGCGGACGAACCGGCGCAACGACATCATCATCGCCGCAGCCGGCTGCATCGTCCTGACCATCAGCGCCTATCTCATCTCGCACGATTTGGAGACGATCGCCTCCCCTGCCCTTCGCGCGCTGGTGAGTCTGGCGGCAATCGGGATCACGACCCTCTTGGTGCTGCAGAATCACGCGGCGACGAGGCGCCTCGCGGCGCAGGCGCGCCTGCTCAATCTCTCGCATGACATGATCTTCGTCAGGGATCGCGGCGGCGTGATCACCTTCTGGAACAAGACTGCGGAACAGACCTACGGCTGGTCGTCCGACGAGGCGCTCGGGCAATTCGCCGACAAGCTGCTGCGAACCAGCTATTCCGACCGGCGGGAAGTCATCGAGACCAGCCTGCTCGATACCGGGCGATGGGAAGGCAGGGTGGAGCAGCGGACGAAGGCCGGCTCCATACTCGCCGTCGATGCCCGATGGGCCCTGCAGCACGACCACCTCGGCAAACCCGTGGCGGTGCTCGAAACGCACACCGATGTCACGGACCGCGTGGCCGCGCACAGCGCGCTGGTGCAGAGCGAGCAGCGATACCGCCGGATGTTCGACGCAACTCGGATCGGCGTCGTCGAGGAAGACTGGAGCGGATTGCGGGCCGCGCTGGATTCGCTACCGACGCGCGGGGCGGACCTGCGCGATTATCTGGCACGACATCCCGATTTCGTCCGGCATGCCCGCGGGCTCGCCAGGATCGTCGACGTCAATCCGGCCCTGCAGAAGATGGCGGGGGCAAGCAGCTCTGCGGCCTTCATCGAGAGTGCGGACAAGCTGCTGGGCGAGAACGATCGCAGTTTCCTCGACGCCCTCGTCGCATTCGCGCAAGGAGAGCGGTTCCACGAAGGAGAGACCGAGCTCGTGCGGCTCGACGGACGCAAGATCCCCGTGCTGTTCACGATCACCTTTTCGCCCCGATCCGACGAAGATCACGACGTGCTCGTCTTCGTCATCGACATCACCGAGCGCAAGCAGGCGCAAGACGCGCTGCTCGCAGCGCAGGCTGACCTAGCCCATGCTGCGCGCGTTGCCACCCTCGGCGAGCTCAGCGCCTCCATTGCGCATGAGGTGAACCAGCCGCTGGCGGCGATCGTCACCAGCGGCGAAGCCGGCTTGCGCTGGCTGCGGCGCGACGTCCCCGATCTCAAGGAGGTTGCGACCACGATCGGCCATGTCGTTGCTCAGGGCCGCCGCGCCAGCGAGGTCGTCACTCGCATCCGGACCTTCCTGAAGAAGGCCCCGGCCCAGCAAGACATGCTGCAAATAGGCGAGATCATCGCGGAGGCGACGGCGCTGGTCGCGCGCGAGCTCGCCAAGGACGACGTCGCCCTCGTCGTCGAGACGGAGCCCGGCCTGCCGCCGGTTCGCGGCGACCGGATTCAGCTGCAACAGGTCCTGGTCAATCTTCTGGTCAATGCCGGCCAGGCCATGTCAGGCCGGCCCGGTCCCCGCACCATCACGCTGCGCGCCGGCATCGTGGGCAGCGAAACCCTCGCCATCACGGTGCAGGACAGCGGCCCGGGCATCCACCCTAACGACCTGCCGCGCCTGTTCGACCCGTTCTTCACGACGAAGGATGGCGGAATGGGCATGGGGCTTGCGATCTGCCGAACGACGGTGGAAGCTCACGGCGGCCGATTGTCGGTGGCGAGCACCCCGGGTTCGGGAGCGACATTCCACCTGACACTGCCATATAGCCAAGAACACGCCTCGCCATGACACGACCAAACCAGGCTCAGCCGCCGGCGCAACCCTCCAGCGCGACTGTCATCATCGTCGATGACGATGCGGGCATCCGCGCCTCACTCGACAGCCTGTTCCGATCCGTCGGCCTCGAGACGCGGCTGTTCGGCTCGCCGGCCGAACTGCTCGCCGGCTCGCTGCCCGACGGCCCCGGCTGCATCGTGCTGGACGTCCGCCTTCCGGGCGTGAGCGGGCTCGATCTGCAGGGGCAACTTGTCCGGCAGGGCATCAGCTATCCGATCATCTTCATGACCGGCCATGGCGACATTCCGATGTCGGTGCGCGCCATGAAAGCTGGCGCCGTCGACTTCCTCTCCAAGCCGTTCCGCGACCAGGACATGCTCGATGCCGTGACGGCGGCGCTCGAGCGCGATGCCCAGCACCGTGCCGAAGCCGCGACCAGGGAGGACATCCGGGCCCAGTACGAGACCCTGACGGCGCGCGAGCGCGAGGTGATGGGCCATGTCACCGCCGGCCTGATGAACAAGCAGGTCGCCGCCCTGATCGGCCTCAGCGAGATCACCGTCAAGATCCACCGCGGGAACGTCATGCGCAAGATGGGGGTTAGGTCACTGGCCGACCTCGTTCGCAAGGCCGAGGCGCTCGGGGTTTCCCAGACCCGCAGGTCTACGGACCAAACCTGAGTATAATTCCGGTGGGCCTCGCCCCGGGTGCATAAGACGCCATCGGCCGCGCAACGGGAGATATCCTCCTTGCCCCGGCGGAACACCGCGGTCAGGATTGTGCGCGAATGGCCAAAACCCCTGTGATTGCGATTGTGGACGACGATGAGGGCGTTCGCACTTCGCTTGCGAGCCTCGTTCGCTCGCTTGGCTACCAGGCCGATGCCTACGAGTCCGGCGTCGACTTCCTGCGGCATGCGCCAGGAGACGATCCGGCATGCATGATCGCCGACATTCAGATGCCCGTGATCACCGGCGATGAACTGCAGGCACAGTTGATCGCCTCCGGCCGGCGCTTCCCGATCATCTTCATGACGGCATTTCCAACCGAAGCCGTGCGTCAGCGCGTAATGGCCGCTGGCGCGCATTGCTATCTCGGCAAGCCTTCCAGCGGCGACGAGATCATCCGCTGTCTCGAGGACGCGCTGGCAGGCCACGACGCACGGCCGTAAAATCCATCCGTCGCTCCTCGCGCGGCACCCTCGTCCCCCAAGCGTGCATTCTGGCAACCGGGTTGGTGGACCGGAAATACCGGCAGGCCTCGGCAAACCTCATAGTCGCCGTCGATTTCGTCGACATCGGCAGGCGATCGCGCCGGGCCTCACCCCCGGCATCGACGTGTCACCGCGCCTGCCCCTGAATCAGACCTGCGCCTCGCGTCAAAATCGCGTGGCCCCAACAGCGGGCCTCACAACGCATCCAATTGATCCCGTTGGTTCAATTGAACTTTTTGCGACACGCGGTCGCACCCCTCGCATTTGCAAAATCTAATATCGCTTAAGCATCCTTAACGAGCCTTGCGGTGATATCGCACCTATCGTTTGAGCATCCACCAATCGCATTCGGCAGCCATCACCACGGCAGCGGAATTCAGGACACGGGGACGAACGATGCTCACTGATATGCAAGCGGCCGGCGCCCGGTTGACGTATCAACCCAGCCGCCGCGAACCTGCCTCCCCGCAGGAGACTCGCGCATTTCCCCTCGAACGGAGGTGGCGTCAGCCCGGTCAACGAGCGGGCACCGCGCCCGACGACATCACGATCTCGCGCTGGACCTGCACGCAAACGGGCATGAGGCGCGAAGACGCGACGACGCCCGCGGACCGATACTTCTTCGCCATCGCCTTGAAGACGACCCGCGTCAAGCTGACCAGAGGCCGTCACACCATCTTCGACGGCGTCATGCCGACGGGCACGCTGTATATCGGCGCCCCGTCGCAGCAGCTCAGTGCGCAGTTCTGCGCGCCCTGCGATTTCCTCCACTTCCACGTCTCGGCCAGCAGCTATTTTCCGCCTCTGCGGGCTGGAGCAGGACCTGCCTCTGCCCAAGGGCTCAACGACCTCATCCTGCTCCGCGACCCCTTCGCCGAGCAGCTTGCGAAAGCGCTGACCGAACGCGGCCATTCGGCCGACCGGGACTTCGCGCGCTGCATCGGCCAGACGCTGGCCATGCACCTTGCCCGGCGCGAGCTGCCACACGCGAGGGTGAATGCCCTGCCGAAATGGCGGCTGCGGCGCGTCGAGGAATATGTCGGGACGCACTTCGACCACTGCATCAGCCTGTCCGAGCTCGCCAAGGTCGCGGGACTGTCCCGGATGCATTTCGCAGCCCAGTTTCGCGCCGCGACGGGGTACCGACCGCGCGAGTATCTGCTGCATCAGCGCATCGAGCGTGCGAAATCGCTGCTGTCGAATTCCGAGATGGCCCTCGCCGAGGTGGCGCTGACCGTCGGCTTCTGCACCCAGGCGCATTTCTCCACCGTCTTCAAACGGATCACGGGTGACACGCCCGCGCGGTGGCGCTGCGCCAGCCGGAACGCGTCGGTCTCGCTCAGGCTGTCCGATCCGGCCTCGACATCAAGGACCGTGGCTCACGTGCTGCCCGCTGATTTCTCGTGAATCATGCGAAATGAGAACTAGCCGGGCTTCGTGAAATACTTCTGTTGCGGGATCGGCGATGCTGTGTGCGTTAGGTGACTGAGACCCCCAAGTCACCGCTCGAGCCTTCCTCCTCCCTGGGCATACGAGCATTCAGGGGCCGTCCTCCCCCCAAAGGACGGCCCCCTTTTTTCGACGGCGCGGCTCCAGCTAGGCGCTCAGATGACGCGCAACCCAGGCGCGGACGCCCTGAAGACTCCTGAAATCATCAAGCGAGCGCGCCGGAAGCGTGGGAGCGATTTCCGCAGCCATTCCGCTCAGCGCATGCCCCGGACCGAGCTCGAGAAAGCCCGTCGCGCCCGCTTCGACACAGGCTTGCAGGCAATCGGCCCATTGCACGGTGTGCGAGATCTGCGCCGCAAGCTTGTCGAGGCCGCTCTCGGCCGAGACGACCGGAGCGGCATCTATACTGCTCAGAATGCGCACGCCGGCCTGCGGCGGGAATACCACCCGCGCACTGCGCAAGTCCTCAAGAAAGACCGACGATGCTTCTGCGAGCCGCTTGGTGTGCGAGGCGACCTCAACCGGCAGCGCGACGATCCTTGCGGCATGCATCACCTGCGCGTCTCCGGCAATTTTGCTCAGCGCCTCGCGGCCGCCGCCGATGACAAAGGCTTCGCCCGGATTGACAATGGCGATCGCTGCGTCGTAGCGCTCGCAAAGGCGATCGAGCTGTTCTCGCGAAAGACCGCGGACGTAGATCAGCCCGTCGCCTGCGCACGTGGCCGTATCCATGGCCTCCGCGCGGCGCGCGACGAGATCGAGCGTAGCGGTCGCATCGAACAGGCCGCCGACACCCCAGGCCGCGACTTCGCCGACACTATAGCCGGCAATGATGACGCCACGCGAAATGGCATCTGCGAGCGCGCTCACTGCTGCGAGTGGCTGCAGGGTGCAGAGAATCTGGCCGGCGCGGTTGCGATGCAGGGCCTCATCGGCTTCGGCGTGGACGAACTCGCGCGGATCCTCGCCGCCGAGCAATGCCGCCGCGTGCGCAAACAGATGCGCGGCCTCAGGCGCATCGCCCGTGAGGGCGAACATCTCCCGATGCTGCCTGCCTTGCCCCGAGCAGAGGATCGCAAGCGTCATGATCGCGGCCTAACGAGGAAAGAGGGTTGCGATCGCAATCGCCAGGGTCACGATGCTGAATCCGGTGCTGGTGATGACCATCGATCCCACCGTCGCGGAATCCAGCCGGTAGTTGACCGCAAACAGGATGCCGAAGAAGCCCGACGGCAATGCCGCGAGCAAAATTGCCGTCTTCGCAACATCAGGACCGAGATGAAAGCCGTAGACGATCGCGACGGCCAGCAACGGACGCAGGATGTCCGCAGCTCCCGTCGCTGCAACGACCCGCCAATCGACCCGGAGCGACTGGGCCGACAGAACCAGACCGGTCAGGAACAGCGCAACTCCCGCAGCCGCGTTCCCGATCAGGACGAGGCAGGCATGGACAAGTGGATCGAGCTTCAGACCAGATAACGAGAACACGACGCCGAGCGCGGGCGCCCACACGACCGGCTTGGCGAACGCGCGCCGGGTGGCCGTCAGAACCGGCGACGCCGGAGCATCGGCGATGCGGGTCTTACTGCCGCTCATCTCGGCGATCACGAGGGTCAGGGGGCTGACGAGGATCGATCCCGTTGCCAGCGCAACGGCAACCGGGACGACACCGGCCGGCCCGAGCACGGTCGACAGGATCGGCAGACCGACTCCGGCAAGATTTGGGAAGCCGACCGTCAGAGCCTGCACCGCTGCGTCGGACCTCGTCACCTCGAAGAATGTGCGCTCGAACCGGTACCAGGCGAGATAGATGATCAGCATGGTCAGGCCGATCACGAGAAAGACCGGGACCTGATCGGTGATCCGGTCGCGCGGGGCCGATGCGGTCGCGGCGAACAGCGAGGCCGGCAAGGCGAAATCCATCACGAGCGCATTGAGGCCTTCGACGCGACCATTGTCGACGATGCGGGCCTTGCCTGCGACGAACCCGAGCAGCAGGACGAAGAAGACCGGCACCAGCGCCATCAGGATGACATTCGACGTCATGCGCTCAGCCCCTCATGGGCATCGACGAAGAGCGTCATAGCCAGCAGGTCGGCCGATCCACCCGGACTAAGACGACGGGCGACGAAGCTGTCGTGGATCGTTTGCGCCCGCGCACGCCAGCCGGACGCGCAGACGCCGCCTGAAGCGATGAAGCTGCGCGCCTCCTCATGCGCAAAGCGAAGGCCATCGAGCCCGCCGCGATGCAGGAGGTTGGTGTCCTCAACGGATGCGATCAAGGCAAAGCACGCTTCGACCCTTGCTGCTTCCGCATCCTCCGGCACGACAGGCGCCGCTCTGCGCAAGGCCGGCAAGCCAATTCCGTAGACGCTGGGAAATCCGCTCGCCGCCTCGATGCGCGCACCACCCGCGCGAAAGCGGCGGCGGGCCGCGCTGCCATGGCTGTGCAGCAGCACCGGACCGTCGAGGATGCTGTCGCCCCACAGGCGCGTCACGACATCGCCAAGCGGGAGCCGGGGATCGACCAATCCAGCGGCTCTCGCGCCGGCCGCCGCGCACAGCAGGCCGAGCCCGAAGATCGCGCCACGATGCGTGTTGACCCCCACCGTCGCCGCGAACATGGCCCGCTCCGCCTCGAGGCCGATGATCCGCAGCCGCCCCATGCCGCAACCAAGCGCGCCCGCATCGGCCAGGCGTTGCAGATGAGGCCTGATCGCCGCAGCGCTGCGGCGAAACGTGCCGGCATCCATGTCGTCGTGGCTGCCGTTGTCGACGTGGCTCACCAGCCCCGGCTTCGGCCAGGTTTCGAGCTCCTTGACCAGGCAATCCGTGGCGACAGCACCGATAGCGGAGACATTTGGCGCGATCTGCGCCCGGCGCAGCGCCGTCCGTTCCACGCCTCTTGCGGCTGTGGTGATCATGATACGATCGCTCCCGAAATGAATTGATGCCTGCCGAGCAGGACCACGCGCTCGATGCTCTTCACCAAGAGCTCGCTCGCGTCGCCATGGTATTCGCGCCAGTTCACGGCAGCACCATCCGCGCGCATCAGCTCGCCATCGAGCCGCATTGGGGCCTCGATCTCGATCGCGGCGACATCGGCGACGAAGCGATCGACGTCGGTTTCGCTTCGAAACTCGAACAGGACATCGAGATCGGAATGGGTGGTCACGTAGTCGAGTCCCGTCAGCGACTGCCAGGCCAGGCTGCCGAACACGCGCGCGTCCACCGCATGGCGATGCGCCATCGCGTCGAGCCGGTCGAGCGTCGGCCACCAGTTGCGCGGCGCGTAAGCCCGCGCCTGCCGCAGCAACGGCGGCCTCGCGACGGAGGTGACGTGGTCGTTATCAACCAGGAGGGAGATTCGCTTCTTGCCGGCCGAAGGCGGCAAGGGCAGGCCCAAAGCGAGACCGCTTTCCTCCCGTGGCAGCGCGCGTCGCCTGACCGTCGGCCAACGCATTTTAGGCCAGCGCGCGAGAAGGGAATCTGTCGCGAGATCGCTGCGCGCATCCAGCATCGCGCGCCACCCTGCCGGGCTGACGAAGACGAGGTCGTGACGACCCGGTGGACGCTCAGCGTGCTTGCAGGGCGAGGTCACGAACACGCTCCGCGATTTCGGCGGCCTTGAGCCGGCCGCCACGCGCCTTGCCGAGCGCATCCCGCCCGTCCCGCGCGGCCGGCATGTCGGCCAGCAGCGCCTCCAGCTGGTCGGCAAGCGGAGCGGCATGGCTCCATGTCAAGTGAACGGCGCCCATCTGCGTGAGATTGGACAGGCCCGGAGCGAACACCGGCGTCGATTTCGCCTTCTCTTCCAGCGCTTCCATCGACAGCTTGGTGACCTTCGCCATCGACGGCAGGTCCATCACTGCAGGGTCTGCGCCCGGCAATCCGACCAGCACGCGGGTCGCAAGTCCCGTCGCGAGCAGCGCGCCCGCCGCCGAGTGACCGTAGAGAAGACCGATGGTCGGGCGGCCGTTCATGTCCGCGTGGATCAACACCTTGGCCAGATGCGCGAGGAATTCGTTCAGCCCGAGCAGCTCGTCGCGCTTGCTCATGCGCTGGCTGTCGCTGTCGACGAGCACCAGGATCGGACCGCTGTCCCGGCCGATCGACCTGAGCACATGACCGGACAACCTGATCGCCTCGTCGACGCCCAGTGCCGTTCGATCCGCGACACCGAGGACGAGCATGCTGTCGCCGGATCGCAGCGTCGCCGTACCGAGCAGCACGCCCTTGTCGTTCCTGACCTCATGTCCGTCGGGGAACAGCGCAGTGAGAATGTCATCGAGCGTCACGGCTGGTCCTCCCGATCCTGTCGGCGAGCGCAATGAACTGATCGGCCGGCAGCTCCGGAACCGTTTCGGCATGCGCAATGCCTTCGGCTGTCCAGATGTCGACGGCATCGAAGCAGGCGCCGTAGCGGCGCAACCGGTCGGCAAGCCGCTCCTGCTCGGCCTTCAGGCTATCGAGACCGAAAGGTCCGACCAGACCCAGCAGCTCCAGCGCGGCCTCGCGGAAATCCTGTACATTGTCATCGACGAAAACGTCGGCGGCGCCGAGCAGGCGGCGATGCTTGCCGCCCATGGTGCGCCAGACCAGCGCGCGGTCGCGGGAGTCGAACTCTTCGACACCGCGATTGGTCTCGATCACTTCTGGGCCCGAGACCGCGATGCGCCCGGGCTCCGAGACGGCGAGCGCCGAGCAGCAGCCGGCGATCAACCCGCCGCCGCCATAGCATCCGGACCTGCCACCGATCAGACCGATGATTTTCACGCCAGCGGCGCGCGCTTCCATGACGGCGCGCATGATCTCGGCGATGGCGAGCTCGCCTGCATTGGCTTCCTGCAACCGGACGCCGCCGGTGTCGAACAGGATCAGCACGGGGATCGAGGCGACCTGGCGCGCGGCGCGAAGCAGCCCTGTCAACTTGGCGCCGTGCACCTCGCCGAAGGCGCCGCCCATGAAGCGGCCCTCCTGTGCGGCAACGAACACCGGCGCGCCATCGAGGCGTCCGCGACCGACGACGATGCCGTCGTCGAACTGCTCGGGCAGATCAAAAATCTTCAAGTGAGGACTGACTTCGCGCTGCTCCGGCCCGATGAACTCGACGAAGCTGCCGGCATCGAGCAGCAGATCCAGCCGCGTGCGGGCCGACGCCTCGTAGAAGCTGGTGCTGCGGGCCCGTTCGGCCGGGGTGATGTCCTTGAGTGGCGCGGTCATTGGCCATTCTCCGCGATCGATCGCACCGCCTGCGCCAGCCGAAGCGAGACCGTATCGGGGCGCGCACCGCCGTCGTTGATTGAAAATCTCAGCCCGCCGGGCGAATAGCGCTCGACGAAATCGCCGATCACGGCGGTCCACACTTCTCCGAAGCCAATTGCCGCGGTCTTGATGTCGAGGGCGCACTCCGCATCGGGCAGCACGCGCTCCACCAGCACTTCCAGATTGCCCGAGGCGACCACGCCGACGATCGCGCTCTGCCTGGTGCCGCCGGCCCGTGCGCGAACCCTGTGCTGAAACCTGAGATCTTCCATGGACCATCCTCACCAGTTTCTGAATTTCGACGGCGGCGCGTAGAGGCCGCCCGACCAGCGCACGAGATCCTTGATCGAGCGCGCCGCCAGCATGCTGCGATCCGCATCCAGCGGATTGATGCCGAGATCCTCAGGGCGGCGGATCACCCCGCGCTCACGCAGGTGCGCGACCATGCCGTGGTCGCGCCGACGGCCGACATCGGTGTAGCCCGCAACGCCGCGGATGGCCTGCTCACGCTCCTGCGCGGTGCGGCACAGCAACAGGTTCGCGACACCCTCCTCGGTGACGATGTGCGTGACGTCGTCGCCATAGATCATGATCGGCGCGAGCTCGAGGTTCAGCTTCTCCGCAAGCTCGATCGCATCGAGCTTCTCGACGAACAACGGCACGTTCTTGTCGCCGAACGTCTCTCCGATCTGCACGACCAGCTTGCGGCCACGGCGTAGCGCCGCGGGACTGTCGGGATCAGACTCCGCTCCGGCCTTCAGCCAGGGCTCGCTCGGATGACGGCGCCCGCGGGCATCCGCGCCCATGTTCGGCGCGCCGCCGAACCCGGCGATACGGGATGTCGTGACCGTCGACGAATTGCCCTGCAGGTCGATCTGCAACGTGGAGCCGATGAACATGTCGCAGGCATAGAGGCCGGCGGTCTGGCAAAAGGCGCGATTGGATCGCAGCGAGCCGTCGGGGCCGGTGAAGTAGACGTCGGATCTGGCCCGGATGTAGTCATCCATGCCGACCTCCGACCCGAACGAGTGAATCTGCCGCACCCAGCCGGACTCGATCGCGGGAATCAGCGCCGGATGTGGGTTCAGAGCAAAATGGGTTGCGATCCTGCCCTTCAGTCCCAGCCTCTCGCCGAAGGTCGGCAGCAGGAGCTCGATCGCGGCGGTGCTGAAGCCGATGCCGTGATTGAGCCGCTGCACGCCATAGGGCGCATAGATGCCCTTGATCGCGAGCATCGCGGTCAGGATCTGTCCCTCGGTGATCGCGGCCGGATCGCGCGTGAACAGCGGCTCGACGAAGAACGGCTTGTCGGACTTGACGATGAAGTGGACGCGGTCCGCCGGGATGTCGACCCGCGGCACCGTCTCGACGATCTCGTTGACCTGGGCGATCACGATGCCATCCTTGAAGGCGGTCGCCTCCACGACGGTCGGCGTGTCCTCGGTGTTGGGGCCGGTGTAGAGATTGCCTTCGCGGTCGGCGCTGACGGCTGCGATCAACGCGACCTGCGGCGTCAGGTCGATGAAATAGCGGGCGAACAATTCGAGATAGGTGTGGACCGCGCCCAGCTCGATCTTTCCGCCGAACAGCATGCGGGCGATGCGCGCCGATTGCGGCCCGGAATAGGCATAGTCGAGGCGCTTCGCGACGCCGCGCTCGAACAGGTCCAGATGTTCGGGAAGAACGACGCCCGACTGCACCATGTGCAGATCGTTAACCTTCGCGAGATCGACGGCGAGCAGCGCACGGCTGAGTAGATCGGCCTGCTTCTGGTTGTCACCCTCGAGGCAAACCCGGTCGCCCGGCCTGATCACCGCCTCGAGCATCCGCGTGGCGTCGCTCGCCTCAACGACCTTGCCGCGCGCGAGCCCGGCGCCGGCCGCTATGCGCGCATCGCGCGCGGCGCGGTTATTCTGCCAGCTGGTGTTCACGGAATCCTCCTGATGGGGCAGTCAGGCCGGCGGGAGTGCTGTCGCTCCCGCCGTCCTTCCTTCTGCCGGCCGTGCGTCAAGACCGGCAAAAACACGTCGTCAGCGCGTGGCCGGTTGATCGATGCTGCGAGCGGCGCGGGTGATGACGGCCGCCACTTCCTTCGGATGGGACTCGTAGACCGAGTGGCTGGCGCCCGGGATCACCGTGGTGTGGCTCTTGGCGCGCTCGTAGTACCAGCGCTCGAGATCCGGATTGATGATCTGGTCGCCACCGGCAACGATGCCCCAGCTCGGCTTGGTCTTCCACGCCGCCGCCGTGAGCGGCGTGCTGAACACCTGCGTCGCAGCCGGGACCTGAGAGCGCGCAACGAACTCGGCGCGCTCACGCGGCAGATCGGGCGCGAACAGTTTCGGGAATTGCACGGGATCGAGATAGGTGAACTTGTCGGGCGTGACCTTGATGACGCCTTCGGTCTTGCCGAGCACGCTCGGCGTCTTCTTGCCCAGCGCCGATTCGTCCTCGCCGACATCGGGCGCGTGTGCGGCGACGTAGACGAGGCCGACGACGTTCGGGTGGACGCCGGCTTCGGTGATGATCGAGCCGCCATAGCTGTGGCCGACGAGGAGCGTCGGGCCGTCCTGGAGATCGAGAATGCGCTTCGCTGCCGTGACGTCGTCGGCGAACGAGGTTTCGGGCTCCTGCACCATCGTCACGCGGAAGCCTTCCTTGGTCAGGATCTCGTAGACGGGCTTCCAGCCCGACGCATCGACCCAGGCGCCGTGCACCAGGACGATGTTCTTCAGGGGTTCCGCGCTCGCCGGGGTGACGGTCGCGAATAGGGAGAGAGCGGCGGCAAAGGCGAGGCCAGCGTTGAGGTGTTTCATGTCGGGATCACTCCGGGTTGGAATGACGCGACACTAGTTTCGCCGCTCCCTTGCGTATTTCGGCAAACAACGGCCCTTGCCACTTCGCACGCCGGCAAGTCCGCTACAACTCCGATCCAGCTCACGTCCGGTTTCTCTGATGGCACGACCTCGTGCGCATGTGGAGCTGCCGACGTTCATAAGCGAAAGACGGCTCGTATCGGCTCCGTCATTCGAGACAGACGTTCAATCACCGACACGAGAGGATCGACAATGACATCGAATTCACTCATCCAGATTGCGGCTGCGCTTATAATCCTCCTCCATGCGGCATCCCCGGCTCATGCAGCTTCCTGCGCGGATTCGATCGGGCGCGTCCAGGCGCAACTGGACGCGGCGATCGAGAAGAATGCCGGCGCGCATGGCTGGGGCCCGGAAAGCCTCGATGCGCTGCGCAGTCATCAGCCCACACCGCGATCGCTGGCACAGGCAGAGGGCCCCAGCGGACTGGACTTTCGGCTCGCGCTCGATGCACTCGACCGCGCCCGCGCCGCAGACCGTTCCAGAGACATCGCCACGTGCCGCCGCGAGCTGTCCCAGGCAACGCAGATCCTTCTGAAGCAGCAGCAATGATCACAAAAGGGATGCCCCCCGATCGTGCGGCCAGACAGCACGACGTGCATTCAGGGAATACGGTTGCATTGGCCGGTCCCTATCGTCCGGCGCAAGTGAAAGTCTTCGGAGCAGCCCATGCGAGAACAGCTCTCAACGAATAGCGGTCAGCCGGGGCGGTTCCGGTGCCGCCCGTATGCAGCGATGCATCTGGGCGTGGCGCTCGCGATGGGCCTGATATGGCTCGCTCCGGTCGCGGCCATAGCGCAAATGACGCTGCCGACGATGCCAGCGACACCACAATCGACCGGCATGCCCTCGACCTCGCCGCTCAACATGGGTTCGACGCGGCCTGAAGGCATTCCGCTGGGCTCAACTGAAATTGCAACGCCGGGCGTGTCTCCGATCACGCCATCGCAGGGCATGACCAACTGCGCCGCATCAGGCAATACCGGATCATCGGGAGCTCTTTTCGACGGCGGCGGTCTCTCCGGAAGCTCCTCGCTCGCCTGCGCCAACGGCACGGCTTCCCAGTCGGCCCTGCCTCCCTCGACCTCGACGGTCGGCCGCGTCGGGATTCCGCTCGGGTCCACCGAGCTCGGCGGCGCCGGAATCAGTCCGTCCGTGGCGGTGCCTGGACCCACGTCCATGGGCGGCACGGGTTCAATCGTCGGCTCCGGCAATCCCTGAGACAACAAGGACCATCGCCGTGAAACGGAACCTCACCATTGCACTCGTTGCTCTCGCCGCGATCCTGATCGGCGGAGGCCTCTGGTTCTTCGCTAGCGACAAGAAGCCGGCCGTCGCGGCCGCCCCGGTGCCCGTCGTCGTGCCGGTGGTCGCCGCCACCGTCACCGGGAAGGACGTGCCGATCTATCTGCGCGGCATCGGCACGGTGATCGCCTACAACACCGACGTCGTGCGCAGCCAGATTCAGGGGCAGATCGTCAAGATTGCGTTCACCGAGGGACAGGCGGTCAAGACCGGCGACCTGCTCGCCCAGATCGATCCGCGCCCTTACGAAGCGCAGATCGAGCAGCTGACCGCCAATCGCGACAGGGACCAGGCCCAACTCGCAAACGCCGAGGCCAATCTCTCGCGCTACAACCAACTCGGCGACAAGGGCTATGCGACCCCGCAACTGATCGAGACGCAGACAGCGCAGGTGGCGCAGCTCAAGGCCGCCGTGAAGGCGGACCAGGCCCAGATCGACCAGGCCAATGTCCAGCTTAGCTATACCCGCCTGACATCGGCGATTCCCGGCATCACCGGCGTTCGCCAGATCGACGTCGGCAATGTGATTCACCCGACCGATCCCAACGGCCTCGTCGTCGTGACCCAGATCGAGCCGATCTCGCTGCTCTTCACCCTGCCGCAGACGGACCTGCCCGTGATCCAGCAGCACGCCGCAAAGGGAGAGCTGAAGGTCATCGCCTACAGCCAGGACAACAAGATGAAGCTCGACGAGGGCACGCTGCTGCTGGTCAACAACGAGATCGCGGGGACGACCGGCACGGTCCAGCTCAAGGCGGTGTTTCCGAACCATGAGCACCGGCTGTGGCCGGGCCAGCTGGTGAACGCCCGCCTGCTGCTCGAGGTTCAGAAGAACGCGCTCACTGTCGCCGGCTCGGCCGTGCAGCAGGGGCCGAACGGCAGCTATGTCTATGTCGTCTCTCCCGACCAGACCGCGGCCTTGCGTCCGGTCCACGTCGCACAAATCAGCGACGGCCAGGCCCTGATCGACCAGGGGCTGAAATCCGGCGACGTCGTCGTGGTGGACGGCCAGTATCGGCTGACAGAGGGCAGCCGCGTTCGCGAGCTGCACGGCAAGGCCGCGCAGGAAGCCGACCTGCAGAGCGCCGTGCAGGACGCGATCCCATGAACCTCTCCGCGCCCTTCATCCTGCGGCCGATCGCGACCGCCTTGCTGATGGCCGGCCTGCTCCTGTGCGGTCTTGCGGCCTATCCGCTGCTGCCGGTCGGTGCGCTGCCGAACGTCAATTACCCGACCATCCAGATCTCGGCGCAATTGCCCGGCGCCGATCCGGGCACCATCGCCTCGTCGCTGGCCACGCCGCTCGAGCAGCAGCTCAGCCAGATCCCCGGCGTCACGCAGCTCACCTCGTCCAGTGCGCTGGGCGTGGCCCAGCTCACCGTGCAGTTCGAGTTGTCGCGCACGGTGGACAGCGCAGCGGTGGATGTGCTCGCCGCCATCAATGCCGCAAGCCCTTTCCTGCCGCCGAACATCCCCTACCCGCCGACGATCAGAAAGGTGAATCCGGCGGAGACGCCGATCATGCTGATCGCGCTGACGTCGGATTCGCTGCCGCTGACTACGGTCGACGCCTATGCCGAAAACATCCTGCTGCCGAAGATTTCCCAGGTGCCCGGTGTGGGCCTGGTCGGCATCGGCGGCCAGCAGAAACCCGCGATCCGTGTTCGCGTCAATCCGCAGGCGCTTGCCGCCCGCGGCATCGGCCTCGAAGATGTCCGCAACGTCATCGCCGGCGCCAATGTCGACCTGCCGAAGGGCACGCTGAACAGCCCGCGCGTCACCTATACGCTGAACACCAACGACCAGCTGCTGAAGCCTTCCGCCTATGAAGACCTCATCATCGCCTATCGCAACGGCTCGCCGGTGCGGATCCGCGACGTCGGCACCGCGATCGAGGCGCCCGAAAACGACCTCCTGGCCGGCTGGTACGGCAAGGAGCCCGCCATCATCCTGGCCGTCCAGCGCGTCCCCGGCGCCAACGTCATCGAGACGGTCGACCGCATCAAGAAACTCCTGCCGCAGCTGCAGGCTTCCGTTCCGCCGGCGATCAAGGTGACGATCGCCGCCGATCGCACCGCCACAATCCGCGCCGCGGTCTCCGACGTCCAATTCACGCTGATGCTGACGGTCGCATTGGTGGTGATGGTCATATTCCTGTTCCTGCGGAATTTCTGGGCCACCATCATCCCCGCAATCACGGTGCCCCTGGCGCTGGTCGGCACATTCGCCGTGCTCTACGTGCTTGGCTACAGCCTGGATAACCTCTCGCTGATGGCGCTGTCGATCGCGGTGGGTTTCGTGGTCGATGATGCCGTCGTCGTCATCGAGAACATCGTACGCCATCTCGAGCAGGGCATGACGCCGATGGAGGCCGCGCTCAAGGGCTCCAGCGAAATCGGCTTCACGATCGTCTCCATCACCCTGTCGCTGATCGCGGTTTTCATCCCGCTGTTCCTGATGGGCGGTTACGTCGGCAAGCTGTTCCAGGAATTCGCCGTCACGATCACCGCCTCGCTGCTGCTGTCGCTGGTCATCTCGCTCACCCTGACTCCGATGATGTGCGCACGCCTCCTGAAGAATGATTCACGGAGGAAGCACGGCCGAGTCTACCTGCTGTTCGAGCGAGGTTTCGATGCCCTGCTTGCGCTCTACGCACGGGGCCTTCGCGTCGTGCTGCGCCATCGCTTCGCGACGCTGCTGGTCATGCTCTCGACCATCGCGTTGACCGGCTACCTCTACGTGATCATCCCGAAGGGATTCTTTCCGCAACAGGACACCGGGCAGATTGTCGGCATCACCGAGGCCGCCCAGGACATCTCCTTCCCCGCGATGTCGGAGCGCCAACAGGCGATCGTCGACATACTCTCGAAGGATCCCGCGATCCAGTCGGTGGCAAGCTATATCGGGCCGGGAGGCCCAACCGCGACGCTCAACCAGGGCCGCATCTTCATCGTCCTGAAGCCGAAGCCGGAGCGCAAGGCGAGCGCCGATCAGATCATCGACCGGTTGCGCCCGCGGCTCGCCCACATCCAGGGCATCACGCTCTACATGCAGGCGGCACAGGACATCACGATCGGCGCACGCCTGTCGAAGACACAGTATCAGTACACTCTGACGGATGCCGATTCCAACGAGCTCACCCGCTGGTCGGCGATCTTCCTGGAGAAGCTCCGCGCGCTCGACGTCATCAGTGATGTCGCGAGCGATCAGGCCAATGCCGGCCCACGGCTGGAGGTCACCGTCAATCGCGAGGTCGCCTCCAGCTTCGGCATCCTGCCCACGACGATCGACAATGCGCTCGACGACGCCTTCGGCCAGCGCATCGTCTCCACCATGTTCACCTCGCTGAACCAGTACCATGTCGTGATGGAGGTCGATCCGCGCTTCCAGTACGGGCCCGAAGCGCTCAAGGACATCTACCTGAACTCGGCCACCGGCCAGCAGGTCCCGCTCAGCGCGCTGGTTCACAGCGTCATCAAGCCCGCACCGATCCTGATCAATCACCAGAGCCTGTTTCCATCGGTGACGATCTCGTTCAACCTGCGGCCGGGCGTGGCGCTGGGCGATGCGGTGACGGCGATCCAGAAGATCGAGAAGGACACCGGCAAGCCGGCCTCGCTGTCGACCTCGTTCCAGGGCAATGCCCAGGCGTTCCAGTCCTCCCTGTCGGGCACGCCGCTCTTGATCGGCGCGGCGCTGATCGTGATCTACATCATCCTCGGCGTGCTCTATGAGAGCCTGATCCACCCGATCACGATCCTGTCGACGCTGCCGTCGGCCGGCATCGGGGCGCTGCTGCTGCTGCTGGCGGTCCACATGGATCTCAGCGTCATCGCCATCATCGGCATCATCCTCCTGATCGGCATCGTCAAGAAGAACGGCATCATGCTGGTCGACTTCGCGCTCGAGGTGGAGCGCCAACATGGGCTCAGCCCGGAAGAGGCGATCTACCAGGCCTGCACGCTGCGCTTCCGCCCGATCCTGATGACGACGATGGCGGCACTGCTCGGCGGCGTGCCGCTGATGATCGGCTCGGGCACCGGCGCGGAGCTGCGCCAGCCGCTCGGCTACACCATCGTCGGCGGTCTGATGCTGTCGCAGGTCCTGACGCTCTACACCACGCCCGTCGTCTATCTCTATCTCGACCGGCTCGGCAACTGGCTCACCGGACGCAAGCCTCGGGCCGAGACATCCACCCCATCCACGAGCGAGGCAGAGACGGGAATCAGCCATGAATCGGCTTGAGCAGATCCACGCCGGGTAGCGTCGTGCGTTTTGACAAAGCACCTGCAGAAACGCAAAAGACGCTCGTTCCGCACCGCGGTAGACCTCGCGTATGACGCTCGAAGGCCTGGATGGCTCTAACCCCGCACAGCCCCAGCGATGGTGGCGCCGCGTGCTGCCGATCCAGACAATACAGGATCGGATTCTGCTGTGGGCTTGGGGTAGCCTTGTTCTGACCCTGCTGTCCTTCGCCTGTTCACTGCTTGGCGACAATTTCACGGCGATCGCTTTCGCCGCTTTTCTGGCCGCTTCGCTGACGCTCGTCGGGGCAATCATGGATATCACGGCCCTGAAGAAGGCCCACGCCGAGCTGGAGCGGAGCGAGCAGCGTTACCGCCATTTGTTCAGCCGGATGCCGATTGCATTCCGGCAGCTCGACGCCAGCAGGCTGGTCGCGCTGTTTCGAAAGTTGCGCGCCGAGGGCGTCAAGGATCTCGGCCCCTATTTCGACAGCCATCCCGAGTTTCTGCGGACCTGCATGGATGCACTCTCGTTTCAGGAGGCCAATGAACGCGCCATCCAGATGTTCGGGGGAGGCGTCGAAGGCTATGTCGGTCGTTCCATGGCCGAGAGCTGGAAGGAACGGCCCGATACGTTCCGGCGCGCGATGGAATCCCGCTATCGCGGCGAGACGAATTTCGAGGAAGAAACCAGAATGGTCACGTGGGACGGCCGCGTCGTCGACGTGCTCTTCACGACCGCCCGCGTCGGCCCGATCAACGATCTCGAGGTCAGCCTGGTCGGCACGATTGACATCTCACAGCGTGTTCGCGCCCAGCAGAAGCTCCAGCAGGTGCAGGCCGAATTCGCGCATGCCGCGCGGGTCTCGATGCTCGGCGAGCTCACCGCCTCGATCGCCCATGAAGTCAATCAGCCCCTCGCCGCCATCGCCACCAACGGCGCCGCCGGGCTACGATGGCTGAACAGGCCAACCCCTGATATCGTCGAGATCCGCAAGACCATCGAAAACATCGTCGTGGATACAAAGCGCGCCGCGAACATTGTGGCCCGCGTTCACGGCATGGCCTCGCGGAAAGCTCCGGAGCAGGCCTGCCTGTCGTTCGACGAGATCATTCGCGAAGCGCTTCTGTTCCTGCGACACGAGATGGAATCACGCGGCGTCGCGATCCTGCACCGGCCTGATCCCGCCGCGCCGCAGGTGCTCGGTGACCGCACCCAGCTCCAGCAGGTGATCGTCAATCTCGCCATCAACGCGGTTCAGGCGATGATACAAGCCGGATACGACGATCGCAGGATCGTCATCAGCACGGTCACGCAGAATGCGACGACGTTGTGCTGTTCCGTGGAGGACAACGGTCCCGGCATCGCCGCCGAACATGTCGGCCGGCTCTTTGAAAGCTTCTTCACGACCAAGGAGAGCGGCATGGGCATGGGACTGCCCATCTGCCGATCGATCGTCGAAGCACATGGAGGCCGCATCGGCGCCGAAACCAGTGGCGCAAATGGCGGAGCCCGCTTCTGGTTCACGCTGCCGCTATTCTCTGGCAGCCGCCGAACGCACCAGACGGATCGGGACGCCCTTGAATGACGGCGTGAAGCTGAGGGGGTCGCGGGCATAGAGCGGGACCAGCGGATTGGTCTCTGGATAATACGCCGCACAGCAGCCGGTCGGGAAGGAATAGACGACCACGCGGAAGTTGCGCGCGATCCGCTCGGCGCCGTCGGTGGAGGCGGTGACCAGGTCGACGCGATCGCCGTCGGCCAATCCCCGCTTCTTCAGCTCGTATTCGTTGAGAAACACCACATCGCGCTGGCCGAACACGCCGCGGTAACGGTCAGACATCGAATAAAGCGTGGTGTTGTACTGGTCGTGGCTGCGGATGGTGGTGAGCCACAGAAAATCGTCATCGCTCTGCGCCGGGTCCTCGCCGCAACCCGGAAAGACCAGGAAATTCGCCTTGCCCGACGGCGTCGCCCAGATGCGTTCGCGCGCCGTCGAAGTGAGATGGAAGCCGCCGGGCACACGGATGCGGGCATTGTAGCCCTGGAAGATCGGGAACACCGCCTCGATCGCATCGCGGATGCGGTCGTAGTCGGCACCGAAGCCGTCCCAGTCCACCACCGTGCGCTCGCCCAGCGTCGCCTTGGCGACGCCGGCGATGATCGCGACCTCGCTGAGGAGATGCTCCGATGCCGGCGTGTTGCGGCCGCCCGACGCATGCACCATCGACATCGAGTCCTCCACCGTGATCGACTGCGGCCCCGATTCCTGGATATCGATCTCGGTGCGCCCGATGCACGGCAGGATCAGGGCGGCGCGGCCGTGGATCAGGTGGCTGCGGTTGAGCTTGGTCGAGACGTGGACGGTCAGATCGAGCTTGCCGAGCGCCGCCTGGGTCGCCTGCCAGTCCGGAATGGCGGCGGCGAAATTGCCGCCCATCGCGAAGAAGGCCTTCACCTCGCCGCGGATCATGGCTTCCAGCGCGGTAACAACATTATGCCCCGGCGCAGCGGGAGGCTTGAAGCCGAAGCGCTGCTCGAGGCGCTCGAGGAGGTCCGCCTTGGGAACCTCCGTGATCCCCACGGTGCGGTCGCCCTGCACGTTGGAATGGCCGCGAACCGGGCAGACGCCGGCGCCTTCGCGCCCGACATTGCCGCGCAACAGCGCGAGGTTGGCGATCTGCTGCACGTTGTTCGCGCCGCGCCAGTGTTGGGTGATGCCCATGCCGTAGACGAGGATGGCGCGCTCCGCCTTCCTATACGCGCCGGCTAGCTTCGAGCTGATGGTCGTCGAGGACAGCGTGATCATCTCGACCGGGCTCTGCGGCGCCTGGAAACGCTCCAGCGCGCGCTCGCGGAACGGGTTGAACGAGATGATCGATGCACCGCGGCGGGCCGCATTGCGCAGGCTGGTCATCATCCGCGGGCTGTTGGTTCCCGGGTTCTGGCCCGCCTCGTGGCACATGTTCGAACAGTCGGGGAAATTGTTGGTGCCGTATTCGCGCACGAACAGCTGGTAGAGGAACGCGGCCTCGTTCGAGGTCCGCCCCGAGGTGTAGAACTCCGCCATGTTCGGATCCGGCAGGGCCCCGAGCTCGCGGCCGATCATGTCGAATGCGCTCCACTCCACCGGGAGATAGCGGTCGGATGCAGCATCGTAGGCCATCGGATGGGTGAGCCGACCGACCATTTCGAGATCGTAATCGTTCCAGCTCGCGAGCTCCGTGACGGTATGCTCCGCAAAGAATTCGGGGGTGCAGCGCTTCGACGTCGCCTCCCACGCGATCGCCTTGCCGCCGTTCTCGCAGAATTCGAACGACGATGTGTGCTTCGTTCCGGTCTGGATGCAGCTATTGTCCTTCGTGGAATGCTCGGCGCGGATCGAGCACGCGCTTGCGCATTTCAGCCCCGAGTTCACCTGCGTTCCAAAACTCAAGGCGCAGCTCTATGTCGCGCTGGGATTCGCGCTCCTCAACACGACGGGGTCCGCGGATCGCATGAAGGCGGCGCTGAGCATCGGTCTCGCGCTCGCCGAGGAGCTGTCCGATCTCGAGCTTCAGCTCAAGGCGGTCTGGACGTTGTGGAGCTACAACCTCAATTCGGGCCAATACGCTGAGGCCAAGGAGGTCGGCGAACGCTACCTCGAGATCGCGCTGCGCACCGGAAATCCCGCCAACGAAACGGTAGGCCGTCGCCTGATCGGCGCTGCCACCCATTTCTTCGGCGCGCAGGAAGATGCACGGCGCGAACTGACCTTGTCGCTGGACCATGCGGCTCATGGATTGGACGGCGGCGCGAACCAGATGTGGTTTCTGCTGAACCAGAGCGTCCTCGCCAAGGCGATGCTGGCCCGCGTGCTGCTATTGCAGGGAAAGATCGGCCAGAGCAGATCCCTTGCCGCCGAGTGCCTCCAGGAGGCCGAGCGCGAGAAGGACAAGCTTGCGATCGCCTACGCACTTCGGAATGCCGTCTGCCCGAGGCCAATGACCCGTCCAATCTCTCGCGAGCCGAAGTGCTGTTCGCCGAGGGACTATCCGTGGCCCGAGACCAGCATTGCCGCTTCTACGAGCTGAAGGTTGCGGCAGCCTGGGCGAGGATCATGGCGGGATCGAACCGTCAGCAGACGGCACTTGATCTCGTCGGTCCGGTCAGCGCCCTGTTCGACCAGGAGATCGATCTTCCCGCACTCGCCTTTGCCCGCGCTCTGGCCGAGATACCGGGCCTCTCGACATGCGACGGCAACGGTCCTGCGTCTTGCACCTGCCACTAAAGCATGATCCGGAAAAGTGCGAAGCGGTTTTCCGAAAAGATCATGCGCAAACAACAACCTAAAGCGCGATGACGATTCAGCCAGACCTCATCGCGCTTTAGGGTTCGAGCCGCCATCCACCTCAGCATCCCGGCGGCAGGATCGGCGACACGCCCGGCGTTGGCGCTGCGCCTGAGGCGTTGGCCGGCAACACAGTCGCAGGCGAAGCAAGATTCATCGAGACCCCCTCCGCACAAGCCGAGCTGTTCGGGCTGGGCACGACGGCGGCGCTCGGGTCTATGCCCGTGCCGCCGGCACCAGTGGCGTCCGCCAGGATCGTGCCGGGCGCGGGGCTTGCTGACACTTGCGGGATCGACAACGGCAGAGACGCAGCGCTCGTCACCTGCCCCCCCGGCGTCGAGCTGCATGCCACCGTCGCACCCGTTCCCGCCGGCGCTGCCGTCGAGATGGTCCCGATCGAGCTGCCGTTCTGCCCCGTGACTGGCAGGATAGAGGCCGCGATGCCTGATGTCGAAAGGCCTGTGGACGATACGGTCGGAGTCGCCGGCATCGGCGTTGGCGATGACGACGGTGGAGCGCAGACCACCACCGTGCCCGGCGTGGTCGGATCCGAGGCGAGCGGGACAGGCGCCAGGGTCGTGTCCGGGGCACCTGACACCGTCGTTGCCGAAAACGGCCCGGGACTGGTGAGCGGTGAGATCACGATCGCGCCCGGCACCGTCGGCAGATCCATTGCCGTGCTGCCGGTCGTTGCGACCTGCGCCTGACCAGGAGAGCCGCCCAGCAGCAGAGCCATCACCGTTACGAATGCGATCCGCATCATCTTTCGTGTTCCTAGCTCACTTCGGTCTTGCGAACGGTGACCTTGCTGCCTTCCACCAGATTGACCGCAGGATTGAGCACGACCTGGTCGCCGGACTGCACGCCGGCGCGCACTTCCACCGTGGTGCCGAAATCCCGGGAGATCGAGACCTGCTGAAAATGAACCGTGCCATTCCGGACGACCACGACATGGAGGCCGTTCTGATCGAAGACGAGCGCGTCGGAGGGGATCGTCATCGATGCCGTCCTGCGCGGGATCGATAGTTCGACCGTGCAATAGATGCCCGGACTGAGCAGGCCGTCGGGATTGGGAACGTCGATCTCGGTGAGCAGCGTCCGGCTCCCCGGCTGCAGCGCGGTTGCGATCCGCGTGACCTTGCCAGCAAATGTCCGCCCCGGAATCTCGGGGACGCGGATGTCCGCATCGACGCCCGGAGCAACGCCAAACGCCTCGTCCTGAGGCACGAACACCTGGGTTCGGATCACGTTGGAATGCATCAGCGTGAACATGAAGGTCGACCCTGCCTGCACCAGGCTGCCATTGTCCACGTTGCGCTGCGTGACCACGCCGTCGAACGGCGCCACCACACGCTGGTAAGACTTTTCCTGCTCAAGGACGCGGATCTGCGCCTCCTGCGCAGCGATGTTCGACTGGGCGACACCCACCGCGCCCTGCTGCGCGCGCAGGGTGAGACGATCATTGTCGCCCTGCTGTGCCGTCAACCAGCCCTGCTTGACGAGATTGCTGTCGCGCGAATTGGTGACGTCGGCCAGCTCCCGGCTTGCCTGCGCCTGCTGAAGCGCGGCCTGGTCCTGGGCGAGCGTCGCCTGCGCCTGCGCGATCTGCTGATCCAGCTCCGGCGCAGTGATTTCCACGAGGAGGTCGCCCTTCTTGACCCGATCGCCGATATCGACGTAGCGCTTCTCGATATAGCCGCTGGTCCGCGCGAAGATGTTGGCCGCCTCGAACGCGGTCGTCGTCGCCGGCAAGCTCACCTTCATGAGGTCGCCGCTGGGCCGGACCGTCGCCACACGAACCTCGGGAATGTTGGTTCGAACCTGCTCTGCCACTGCGGCAACGTCTCGCGCGGCCTGGTAGTGCCGCCAGCCGCCGATGCCGAGACCGCCCGCAAGCAGCAGGAGCACGCCTCCCCCGAACAGCGCACCACCGAAACGGCGTCCGGACCGTGCGCCCTTGCCCGGCAGCTCCACGATCCGGAGGCTTTCCGCCGCGGGGCGGTCACTTGCCTCGTCGTCATTGGTCCTTGCGCGAACGTCACTCATTCCGGTTGCTCCTCGAATACGCCGTGGCGAGGCTTGCCGTCGTTGCCCTTGCGCAGCATGGCGAAGAGATAGGGCACGACCAGCAAGGTGGTCGGGGTTGCGAACAGCAGGCCGCCGATGACCGCCCGCGCGAGCGCTGCATTCTGCTCCTCGCCGGGTCCGCTGATCGCCATTGGGATCATGCCCACGATCATCGCCGCCGCGGTCATCAGCACGGGCCGGATCCTCGTCCGGCCCGCGCTCAGCGCCGCCTGGAATGCCGAGTGTCCCTTCAACTGCTCGTCGCGCGCGAAGGTCACGAGCAGGATGGAATTTGCGGAGGCAACGCCGATCGCCATGATGGCTCCCATCAGCGATGGCACGTTGAGCGTCGTCCCGGTGATGAACAGCATCGTCACGATGCCGCAGAATGTCGCCGGCAGCGCCAGGATGACGACGAAGGGATCGCCAAAGTTCTGGTAGTTCACGACCATCAGCAGGTAGACCAGGATCGCCGCGAACAGAAGTCCGAGTCCGAGATCGCGGAACGACTGATGCATGCTCTGGATCTGTCCCAGAACCTGAATCGAATTGCCCGGCTGGAGCTGCTTCTGCAGGGTGGACGTCACCTTCTCGATGTCGGCCGCGACGCTGCCGAGATCACGGCCCTGCACGCTCGCATAGACGTCGGACACGGGCTGGACATTGGCCTGGTTCGAATTGGTCGGAACAGTGCCCCGTTTGAAGGTCGCGACATTGCTGAGCAGGCCGGGCACCGTCTGCCCGCTTGCGGCGAGCGAGGCCGACACCGGCGTGTTGTCCAGGGCGTTCAGCGAGTTGGCCCTGTATTCAGGCGTCTGCACGGCCAGGTAATAAGGGATGCCTGACGCCGGATCCGTCCAGAAATTCGGCGAGACTTGAGCGGACGAACTCAGGCTGACATTGATGTTTGTCGCCACCGTGCTCGCATTGAGGCCGAGTTTCGCGGCGCGGGTGCGGTCGATGTCGGCATAGAATGCGGGAGCATCGACCTCCTGCTGCAGATGCGCGTCGACCACGCCGGGGATCGCGGCGAGTCTCTTCTGCAGCTCCTTGGCCACAGTCAGATTGTTGTTGCCGTAACCGACCGTGCGGACATCGATCTGCGCCGGGAGACCGAAGTTCAGGATCTGCGTGACGATATCGGCCGCCTGGAAATAGAAAGTGTCCTCCGGGAATGCCGACGGCAGCACCTGCCGCAGCTTTCTGATGTAATCCGCGGTCGGCTTGTGCCCTTCCTTCAGCGACACGAGGATGGTGCCGTCATTCACCCCGATCGTCGAACCGTCCGTGAAAGCGAGGTTATAGGGACGCGCGGGCAGGCCGATATTGTCGACGATCAGCGCCCGGTCGCGCTCCGGAATGACGTCGCGGATTTTGTCCTCGACCGCCTGGAAAATCGCCTCCGTACGCTCGATTCGCGTACCCGCGGGGGCGCGAACATGGAGCTGGATCTGACCGCCATCGATCAGGGGATAGAAGTCCCTGCCGACATAGACGAACATGGTGGCCCCGAGCGCGAGCACCAGTACGGCGACAACGGGCACGATGGCGCGATGCCGCAGCAGTCGGAGCAGCAGATCGGAATAGCCGTCGCGCAGGCGCTCGAACGTCCGCTCGAACGCCGCGGAGGCGCGGGCAAAGATGTTTGACGGGCGCTCGCCCTCGCCATGACGCCGCTCGCTCTTCAGCAGCAGGCCGATGGTGATTGGCGTCAGCGTCCGCGACAGCCCGTATGACGCCAGCATCGCGAACACCACAGCGAGGCCGAGCGGCGTGAACAGGTATTTGGCCGGGCCCTCCAGGAACACGACCGAGGTGAACACGCAACTGATCGCGAGTGTCGAGACCAGCGTCGGCACCGCGATCTCGGCGGCTCCGTGCAGGGTGGCGTCCGGTAGCGGCATGCCCTCCTCGGTCCAGAGCCGGTGCGTATTCTCGATCGTTACGGTCGAATCGTCGACGAGGATACCGACCGCAAGGGCAAGGCCGCCGAGCGTCATCGTGTTGAGGGTCTCGCCGAGGAAATGCAGGACGATCAGCGAGGACAGCATCGCCAGCGGGATCGAGATCAGGACGACCAGCGTCGACCGCCACGATCCCAGGAACACCAGGATCATCAGTGCCGTCAGGCCGGCCGCGATCGCGCCTTCGCGCAGCACGCCGTCGACCGAATGAGTGACGAAGATCGACTGGTCGAACAGCTCGTTGATCTTCAGCCCCGCCGGCGCCGACGCGCGGATCGACGTCAGGGCCGCTTTCACGCCGTTGACGACAGCGAGCGTGGAGGCATTGCCGTTCTTGATGACGCTGAGCAGGACGGCGCGATGGCCGTCCTCGCGCACGATGTTCTGCTGGACCTGGGCGCCGTCGCGGACCTGGGCGACGTCCTTCAGGAAGATCGTGGCCCCGTTCGCGAACTTGACCGGGATCATGTTGAGATCCTGAATCGTCGCCGGCGTCGCGTTGGTGCGAACGGTGTACTGGGTGTCGCCGATCTTGGTCGTGCCGGTCGGCAACGTCAGGTTCTGGCTGTTCACCGCGTTGACAATGTCGAGCGGCGTCAATCCCCGCGACAGCAGCTTGTTCGGATCGATGTCGACCATGATCTGACGGTATTTGCCGCCGGCAGGCGTGGGCAAGGTCACGCCCGGAACGGGAGCCAGCTGCTGGCGGACCCGGTAGATGCCGAAATCGTAGAGCTGCTGCTCATTCAGGCTGTTCGATTCGAGGCTGAGCTGGAGCACCGGCACGCTCGAGGCGTTGAACTGCACGATGATCGGCGGCTGGATGCCCGGCGGCATCAGGGCGCGGATGGCATTGGTCGCCGAGACGATCTGCGAGATTGCGAGATCGAGATTGACGTCCGGTTGGAAGTAGATCTTCTGAACCGACAGGCCGTTGAGGGTCTGCGCCTCGATATTCTTGATGCCGCTGACATTGGCGCTGATCGAATATTGACTGTAGGTGCTGACGCGCTGCTCCATCTCCGGCGTCGAGAGGCCGGTGTAGCTCCAGATGACCGTGACGACGGGGATCCGGATCTCCGGAAAAATATCCGTCGGCATCGAGCGGATCGCGATGCCGCCGAGGAACAGGATCAGCGCCGCAAGCACATAGAATGTGTGCGGAAGCCGCAGCGCGAAGCGAACAATTCCCATGGTGGCCTGCCTGGAGCAAAATTGCGCGAGATCGTCGGACAGGTGAGGACGGCCGGGCCCCCGTTCAAATGAAAACGAATTCAGTCGCTGCGCGCGGCGGCGCGTGGCGCATCCTGCGCGGCGAGCATGACGACGCGCTTGACCTTGGCGAAGGTGCGGATCTCGATCTGCCGAACCCGCTCACTGGATATGGACAGCTCCTTGGCGAGCTGATCGAGCGTAACGGGGCATTCCGTCAGCCGCCTCGCTTCGAAGACACGACGGTCCCGCGCCGCAAGCCCGTCCAGCGCAACACGCAGGGCCTTGCTGCGCTGATCCGTCTGCTCGTGATCGGCAAGCAATGTCTCCGCGTCGACCGCCCCATCGACCAGCAGGGCTTCCAACTCGGTTCCACTGTCCTCGTCACCGACGCGCGCGTTCAGCGACATGTCACCATTGAGTCGCGCGTCCATCTCGATCACCTCGCGCGCCGTCACCTCGAGCTTCCCGGCGATCAATTCGGCGACCTCGGGCGTAACGCCTGCCATCACGTTGCCGGTGGCTTTCCTGATCTCGCCGCGGAGCCTGAAAAACAGCTTCTTCTGCGCAGCCGTCGTCCCGATCTTGACCAGGGACCAGGACCGCAGGATGTATTCGTGAATAGTGGCCTTGATCCACCAGATCGCGTAGCTGGAGAATCGCGCGCCGCGACCGGGTTCGAAGCGCGACGCTGCGATCACGAGGCCGAGATTCGCTTCCGCGATCAGATCGACCAGTGGCAGGCCGTATCCCTTGTAACCTCGCGCCAGCTTGGCGGCGAGCCGAAGATGGCTGGTGACGAGCTCATCCGCGGCGCTCCGGTCCCGCGTTTCCTGCCAGCGACGCGCCAGCTGCTGCTCCTGACCTGACTCAAGCAGCTCGTAGCGCCGGATGGCGGCGGAATAGGCGGTGAGGAACGGCGTCGACACCGCTGCGGCCGGCACGGCAACAGGATCGCGCCTCACGACTTGATGGCTAGTCTGCATTTGTCACTCCTACATTCCAGGCCGGCTGATTGATCGCGAAAGCATCGCGCATCATTCGGTTCATCCCATCTGGCTCGCGTCTGCGTGCAGCAATGTCCGCGATCGGCGCGTGATGGGTCTGCGCGCCCTCCCGGTCCAGGCCAGGATCTCGATCCGCCCACCGGGAGCGGGACCAATGATCAGCCGGAAGCCATGCAGCTTGACGATCGCGGCAACCAGGCTCAATCCAAGCCCGACGCCCGGGGTGTTGCGCATCTTGTCGGACCGGTAGAACCGCCGCAGCACCGCTTCGCGCTCCTGCTCGCTGATGCCGGGCCCGGTATCGCTTACGCGCACCAGCGCGGTGTCGTCCTCCGCTTCCAGGGCTAGCTCCACCCGTCCGCCTGACGGCGTGAACTTGATGGCATTGTCGACGAGATTGGCGACCGCCTCGAACAGCAGGTCCCGGTCACCCCACACCTGCACATTGTGCTCGGTGACGACGGAGAGCCCGACATGCCTGTCCTCAGCGATCGGCTCGTAGACGTCGCACACCTCCCGCAGGATCTCGTCGAGCGCGACGTCGCCAAACCCTGCCATGCGGCGGTTGTTCTCGATCTCGGTCAGGCGCAACAAGGCGGTCACGATCGCGAGCGACTGGTCGATGCCGGCGATGGCCTTGTCCGTAATGTCCTGGAGCTCCTCCAGCGTTGCCGCATGCGTCCGCCCGCGCTCCAGCGCCAGGCGGACGCGCGTGAGCGGCGTCCTGAGATCATGAGCGATATCGTTGCCAACGCCGGCGAGCGCATTGATCATCATCTCCATCTCGTCGAGCATGCCGTTGACGATCCTGGCCAACCGCGCAAACGGGTCGTCCGTACCGCCCTCGGGAAGCCGCTCGCGAAGCTCGCCGGCCACGATGCGCTGGACCCGCTGGTTGACCTCCTCCACGCGCCTCTGGGCACGCAAGCTCAGCCAGGCACCGGCGAGCAGGCAGAGGCTGAAGGCCGGCAGCAAGCCCAGGGCCAAGGCCTGGCCCACCACGCTCGATATCTCGCGCGTCTCATCCACGTTCCGTCCCATCACCAGGACATCGCCGCCATCGAGACGCCTGCCGACTGCCCTGACGACGGGAACATGGGCCAACTGCTTTTCCAACAGATCGAGTCGCACGCCCTGCACCGCTCCATTGAGTCCCAGCTCGCGCGGCACGCGGTCGATGTTGCCGGCCAGCCTTTTGCCGGCGGCATCGAACAGTCCCGCGTACTGGACGCCCCTCGAATCCTGCGCGAGATGATCCGCGATGGCGCTGATGCGGCGGGCCGGGGGCAAGTCTGCGATGAAATGGATCTGCGCGGTGATCATACGGTCGGATCGCGTGACCAGATAGCCATCGAGCTTCCAGTAGATGAACGCGAACAAGGCAACCACGAACAGCGCGAAGGCGGCCGCCACGGCCAGGGCCCAAAGGAATGTGCTGGAGCGGATCAACTGGATCTGGTGCATCCCGTGCCCCTATTGCCGCGAGCGCAGGACGAAGCCGGAGCCCCGGACGTTGTGGATCAGCTGCGGCTCTCCGGGACCGTCCACCTTGTGGCGAAGCCGACCCATATGCACGTCGATCAGGTTGGTGGTCGCCGGAACGAACTTGTAGTTCCAGACCTCCTCGAGCAGCATCGCGCGCGTCAACAGCTGATCGTTCCTGCGCATCATGTATTCGAGGAGGCGGAATTCGCGCGGCAGCAGGTCAAGCCTGCGCGCGCCGCGTCGCGCGGTCCGCTCGATCAGGTCGAGCTCCAGCGGCCCGACATGCAAGATGGTTTCACGGCTATCGATCGGCCGGCGCAGTAACGCCTCGATCCGTGCGACCAGCTCGACGAGCGCGAACGGCTTTGTGAGATAATCATCCCCGCCCATGCGTAATCCGCGCACCCGGTCATCCACGGCGCCGAGCGCACTCAACACCAGCACAGGCGTCCTGACCTGATCCTTGCGTAGCGCCTCGATGACGGTCAGCCCGTCCATTCCCGGCAGCATGCGATCGACGATCATGGCATCGGGACTAGACGCGCGCGCCCGGTCGAGACCGTCAACGCCGTCGCCGGCCCACTGCACCTCGAAGCCGCGATCGGCGAGCTCGGCGACGATCGCCTCCGCGGTCTCGGTGTCGTCCTCGATCAGGAGAATCCGGTTCATGATCTTCGCTCCACGTTCCGCGCGGCGCCTTAGTGCGCGGTGAGGAAGCATGGGTTCAGCGGCGCGCGGTGTCATGTTCGACGTCCGCGCGCGCCGAACCCGTGGCTTTGACGCCGCCTGATGCCGGCCATTCGCTGTGGTACGAGATAGGCTTGCGGCGCGGACGCTGCCATTGAATTCCAGTTCATGTTGCGGACGACGCGCCTCACGAGCAGCGCCGATGCAAGAACGATGCGTGTTGCCAAGCTCGTGATCATCTTCCGGGGCTCCGCTGCGAGCTGCGATGGATCGAACATATGCCGTCAACGCACGTGCTGTAGTTTCAGGGGCCACGGATGTTATGCATTCGCACGATCGTGGTTGCGACGCCGCATCGGCTCACAGGCGGTTGAACTGCGGTGAGCAAATCGTGCGTTTGAATCGCGACCGATCGTTCACACCTCGATGACGAGCCGGCTTGGTTCGGCCTGATGTCATCAATGGAGAGAGCGAATGACCACGTCCAAACTGTTGTCGATGGGATTGATCGCAGCCGCCATGCTGGGCGGCCCCGTCATGGCGCGCGAGCACCATCGCGTCGTGCAGCAGCCCGCGATGGAAGCCGATACGGTCGCGACGAACGCGCCATTCTATTATCCGGGCGAACGCGCCTGCGTTCCAGCACCGCGCGTCGGCGCCTTTGCCACCGCGCCGTGGACCGGCAACAACGTGCCGTGCGAGCCGGGCACGGGCAGCTTCTGATCGCACCAACGCGGCCGGCCGTGTAGCGCCGCCGGGATTTGGAATGACGGGAGCGGGCTGCGCTGTTCAGCCCGCTCCCTCGCGTGCGTCACGGCCACGCGCGACGAGATGATCTTCGCGAGCGGCACGCCGATATCTGACGCCGAATTCAGTTGGATTGCCGCGCAGCGCGCCTACCTCTCTTTCATCACTGGCCCGATCATCCGCAGCCTCGCCTACGGCATGACCAGGAGCCCAACACGAGAGGAGTTTCTCATGAAACGCACAATCATGATTCTGGCGACGGCAGCACTCGCCTCGACGCTCGCCATCGGCGCGGCCAATGCGCATGGCGGCGGCGGTGGCGGCGGCCACGGCGGTGGCGGCTTCGGCGGCGGACATGCGGGCTTTGGCGGCGGCGCGCATTTCGGCGGCATGGGCCATGATGGGGGTTTTGGCGGCGGCGCCCGGTTCGGCGGCGAGCACCTCGGCTTCGGTGGTCATGCCGGTGGCCTTCGCCAGCACGCGTTTCACAGCTACGGCCGCTACCGGCCCGGCTATGGATTCTACGGCGCCTATCCGGATTGCTACGATTGGTACGAGCTGCATCCTGACCAGCCGTTACCGCTCAGCTGCAGCTAGCCCTGCGCGTTCAACATCCATCGGTCCGGACTGACCAAAGCGTATTGCCGTCTTAGTCGAAGATAACGGCGATGAAGCGCGCCGTACCCTTACAACGCCGAGAGGAGTCAAACCCACGAGTCACGGTCGTGGTGGTAAATCCCGACCACGGCCGCCCTCAGGCTCGGAGCGCACGCAACTTCGCGCTCGACTGAACTGCTGGCATCGTGGCTCGAATTGGCGAGCCCGAGAACGCCTCACCCACCACCTGTTGCACCGCGAAACCATTTGCGCCGCAACATCCAAAATGAGACTGCCCGTCAAGCCGAACGAGGCGTCCACGCATGCACCGCATCAGACTTCGGCTAGCCTTCCCGTCAAATCCGCGAGCCTTTCGAGCCACGGGCGTCGTGCCGGTTCGGTGCGGCAATAAATCAATGACACAGGGAGGAGCACAATGTCGAAATGCAGTATGGGGCTGCTCGCGCTGAGCAGCCTGTTTCTTTCAGGCGCCGCGATCGCCCAGGAAAAGATCAAGGTGGGCGTGACCGCAACGCTCGAAGGCACCTACACCGTGCTTGGTGAGGACGGCATGCGCGGCCACCAGACCGCGCTCAATGTGCTGGGCAAGAAGATCGGCGACAAGGAACTCGAATTCATCGTCGCCTCGACCGACGCGACGCCTGACTCCGCTGTGCGCGCGGTCCGGAAGCTGATCGAGCAGGACAAGGTGCAGATCCTGCTTTCGCCGCTCTCCGGCGACGAAGGCATCGCGGTGAAGAACTTTGCCAAGACCCATCCCGAGCTGACCTTCGTCAATGCGGCGTCGGGCGCGCAGGAAACCACCTATGTCGATCCTGCTCCGAACTTCTTCCGCTACAACATGGACGGCGCGCAGTGGCAGGTCGGCCTCGGCAAATACGCCTATGAGGACAAGAAGTATCGCAAGATCGCGACCGTCGGCGAGGATTATTCCTTCATCTATACCCAGGTGTTCGGGCTGGTGCTCGAGTTCTGCGGCGCCGGCGGACAGGTCACCAACCGGCAATGGGTGCCGCTGGGAACGAAGGACTTTGCCTCCGTCATCGCCGCCCTGCCCGACGATGTCGATGCGATCTATCTCGGGCTTGGCGGCGCGGATGCCGTCAACTTCCTGAACCAGTATCAGCAGGCCGGCGGCAAGGCGCATCTGATGGGCGGTTCCATCATGATCGACCAGACAATCCTGTCGTCGAAGGGTAACGCCAAGAATGCCCTCATCGGCACCATCGCAGCGAGCGGCCAGGCCGACACCTGGGAGGATCCGGGCTGGCAGAAGTTCGTGAAGGCCTATCAGGACGCCTTCCCGCCCAACAAGCGCTTCCCGAGCCCCTCGCTGCTGGCGACCAACTACTATGATTCAACCATGGCGCTGATCCTCGCACTCCGTCAGGTCAATGGCGATCTCTCCAACAATCAGGCGAAGTTCAGGGAAGCGCTGGCGAAGATCGAGCTCGACGCGCCGAACGGCAAGATCAAGCTCGACTCCAACAGGCAGGCGATCGGCACCAACTTCGTCACCGAAGTCGTCGACGACGGCAAGGGCGCGCTGTTCAGCAAGGTCGTGAAGGTGATCCCGAACGTGAATCAGACGCTCGGCTATGATGCGGCCGTGTTCTCGAAGATCGGCCTGCCCAGCCGGACCGTGCCGGAATGTAAGAAGTACTGACGCATCACATCGACAGTGCGCAACTGGGGAGCGACTTGCTGACGCGGTCGCTCTCCGCTCTTGCAATCTCGGCGGCGTTGTTGAACGCTGGCTGAAAAGACAAGAACATTCGGGAGGGGAAGGCATGAGCCGGGCGCTCGCCGTCTTCCACGGCCGGTTCGGTCGGGCGACGGTTTATCAGTTGAACCGCCCTTTCAATATCCACGCGCATCGTGAAGGTCATCTGATCTTCCATGTCGGCGGTATGCCGGCATGCATCGATGTTTCCGATGGACATTACGATCTCACTGAATCTTCCGTTGTCGCCGTCAATCCCTGGGAACCACACAACTTCCTGCCGACCGATCTCGACGGCGGCGCCATCTTCTTCGTGCTCTACGTCAATGCCGAATGGTTTGCGCCCGATGCCTCGGGCACCGACCGTTTGCGTTTCGGCCGCACCCAATTCAAGCGCACGCCGGCGCTCGACAAGCACATCAGACGAACCGCGGCGCTTGTGTGCGGCGCACCATCACTCTCGAGTCTTGATTGCGAGCTGCGGAGGCTGATCGACATCTGCTACGATGAAAGCTGGCAGCAGGCCGAGATAGCGCGGGATCCGCGCGCAAGCGGCTCCGTCACCGATTTTCGCGTGCGCAAGTGTATCAAGATGATGTCGGAGAGCCCCGGCGCCGAGATCGAGCTCGACACCATTGCGCGCGAATCCGGCCTGTCGCGGCCGCATTTCTACCGGCTGTTCCGCGTCCAGACCGGGGTTACGCCAAACCTTTATCTCAACACGCTGATCATGGAACAGGCGCTCGAAGCGCTGGTGGCCAGCGAGACGCCGATCGCCGATATCGGCTTTGATCTCGGCTTCTCCTCGCAGAGCGGTTTCACCCGCTTCTTCGCCGCCAATGTGGGGATGGCCCCGACCGATTATCGTCGCGCAGCCAAGGTTTTGCGCGCCTGACTGCTGCACGAAAAGATACTCACGATCAAACGTCGCCCTCGCCGCCCGGCTAGGATGTGGGCAACGCGATCCCGAAAAGAGGATCGCTGAGTCCGGGAGGACGCACGTCGATGGCAGGGCTCGCAGCCGGCAACGGCTTGCATGCCCCCTCGCCCCGCTTGCGGGGAGAGGGTTGGGGTGAGGGAGAATCTCCACGAGGTCGGTGGCAGTTCGACTCGCGGAAACTCCCCCTCACCCGCGCCTTCGGCGCGACCTCTCCCCGCAAGCGGGGCGAGGTGAAGCCATGAGCCGCTTTGTCGAACGCCATCCCGCCTGGGCGCTGATCACGATCATTGCCATTGCCGTCGTGCTCTGGCTGATATTTGCGGTCTGGCCGCCAGGTCTCGAAGAGGCCATCGGCCGCAAGCGCGTCTTCCTCAACGCCGTCTTCAACGGCATCACGCTCGGTGGCCTCTACTTCCTCGTCGCCAGCGGCTTTACTCTGATCTTCGGCCTGATGCGCAACGTCAACCTCGCGCATGGCTCGCTCTATCTGTTCGGCGGCTATGTCGGCTACGCCATCAGCACATCGACCGGCTCCTGGCTGCTCAGCTTCATCGTCGCCTTTATCCTGACGGCCCTGGTCGGCGTGCTGCTCCAGGTGATCGTGTTCCGGCGCATGGAGGGCCAGGACCTCAGGCAAACCATGGTGACGATCGGGCTGTCGATCGTGTTTGCCGACCTCATGCTCTGGGCCTGCGGCGGCGATTTCTACCAGATCCAGACCCCGAGCTGGTTGATCGGACCTGTGGACCTGCCGCTGATCACAGCGGTGAAATCCTCGGGCGAGCCGGTCTATCTCCGATACCCGCTGGTGCGGCTCGTGATCTTCGCCGCGTCCGTGGTCATCGGCGTGGCGATGTGGCTCGCGCTCAACCGCACCCGCGTCGGCATGATCATCCGCGCCGGCGTCGACGACCGCGATATCCTCGCTGCGACCGGCGTGCGCATCCAGCTCGTCTTCGTGCTGGTGTTCGCCTTCGGCGCGGGACTTGCCGGTATAGCCGGCGTGGTCGGCGGCACGTTCCAGTCATTGTCGCCCGGCGAGGACATCCGCTTCCTGCTGGCCTCCCTCGTGGTCGTGATCGTCGGCGGCATGGGCTCGATCCCCGGTGCGGCGCTCGGCGCGCTGATCATCGGCCTCGCCGAGCAGCTCGGCTCGGTCTACATCCCGACCTACGCCATCGTCGTGACCTTCCTGATCATGGTGCTGGTGCTGGCGATCCGGCCGCAAGGTCTGTTGGCGAGGCGCTGAGATGTCGCTTGCCCACGACGCCCGCATTGCCGTTCGTCCCGCTGCCGGAGCACAGCGCCCCGCGCGGACGTGGCCGGAGGTGAACAATCCCGCCGCCTGGGTCGTCGCGGCCGTCCTCCTGATCATGCCGCTGATTGCCAACGGCTTCTTCCTGATCGAGATCTTCGCCACCACGCTGATCCTCGGCACCATGGCGCTGAGCCTGATGTTCCTTGCCGGCTATGGCGGCACGGTCAGCCTGATGCAGCTCACCATCGCTGGCTTCTCGGCGTACATGGTCGCCGTGTTTGGCGTCAGCGGCAATGCCAATATCAGCCTGGGCTGGCCGTGGTGGCTCGCAGTCCCGATGGCGCTTGCGCTAGCGACCGCCTTCGGAACGCTCGGCGGCGCACTCGCGGTGCGCACCGAAGGCATCTACACCATCATGATCACGCTCGCGATCGGCGCGGCCTTCTACTATTTCACCAACCAGAACTGGGCGATCTTCAACGGCCATACCGGCATCAACAACGTGGCCACGCCGCACTTCTGGGGCGTCAACTGGCGCGCCGACATTCCCTTCTACTATGTCGTGCTCGCGACTGCCGCGCTCTGCTACTTCGCGGTCGAATATCTCTCGCGCGCCCCCTTCGGCCTCGCGCTCCAGGGCGTGCGCGACAATCCGCGGCGCATGGCTGCGCTGGGCTTCAACGTCAACGCCCATCGCGTCGCCGCCTATGCCTTCGCGTCTTTCGTCGCCGCGCTCGCCGGCGTCCTTCAGGTCTGGAACTATCGCCAGATCTCGCCGGGCTCGGTCAGCGTCGGCGCCTGCATCGACGTGCTGATCATCGCTGTGGTCGGTGGGATCACCCGCCCGATCGGACCCTTCATCGGCGCGCTGATCTTCGTGTTGCTGCGCACCTTCGCGCTCGACTTCCTGGTCCGGCTCGGACTCGACGGCAACCGTTTCCGCCTGCTGATCGGCCTCGGCTTCCTCGCCATCGTGTTCTGGTCCTCGGACGGCGTCATTGGGCTGTGGCAGCGCTGGCGTCAGCATCAACGCCGCGACGTCAGCCGCTCCGGCGGAGGGCATCGCCATGGATAGCGTCGCCCAGCGCCTCTCCGCCGTCGGTGCCAGTGCCGCGCTCGAGCTGCGCGGCGTGACGCGGCTGTTCGGCGCGCTGGCGGCGCTGACGGACGTCACCATCACGGTGAGACCGGGCGAGCGGCGCGCCGTGCTCGGCTCGAACGGCGCCGGCAAGACCACGCTGTTCAACTGCATCACCGGCGATTTCCCGCCCTCCTCCGGCACCATCCGCTTCTTCGGCGAGGACGTCACCCACTTCCCGCCCTATGAACGCATCCGCCGCGGGCTGCGCCGCACCTACCAGATCTCGGCGCTGTTCCCGGGTCTCACCGTGCAGGACAACGTCTATCTCGCCTGCCGCGGCGTCTCGCGCGGGCGCTTCTCGTTCCTGCGGCCGGGACAGAACGACGCCCTGATGCATGCAGCCGACAATCTCGTCCAGGCCGTGCATCTGTCCGCCGTGAAGGACCAGCGCGTGGCCGAGCTCGCGCACGGCCAGCAGCGCCAGCTCGAAATCGCGCTGGCGCTGGCCGGCGCCCCGCGCTTCGTGCTGTTCGACGAGCCGGCCGCAGGCCTGTCGCCGACGGAGCGGCAAGAGCTGATCGAGATCCTGACCTCCCTGCCCGCGCATATCGGCTACATCATCATCGAGCACGACATGGACGTGGCCTTACGCGTCGTCGAGAGCGTCACGATGATGCACAACGGGCGCGTCTTCAAGGAGGGACTGCCCGAGGAGATCCAGTCCGATCCCGAGGTGCAGGAGCTCTATCTCGGAGGCGGCCATGAATGAAGCCCGCCGCTCTTCCGCCGCGCTCGAGGTTCGCGGCCTCGACGTCTACTACGGTCACTCCCACGCGCTGCAAGGCGTCGATCTCACGCTGGAGAGCGGCGTGTTCTCCGTCGTCGGCCGCAACGGCATGGGCAAGACCACGCTGTGCAGGGCGATCATGGGGCTGGTCGGCGTGAGCGGCGGATCGATCCGCGTGCGCGGCGAGGATGTCACGCGGCGGCCGCCGGCCCAGATCGCGCGTCTCGGCGTCGGCTATGTGCCGCAAGGCCGCCGTCTCTGGCGCTCGCTCAGTGTCGACGAGCATTTGCAGCTCGCCGGCGGGATGCGCTCCGGCGCCTGGACCGTCGAGCGCATCTACGACACCTTCCCGCGGCTCGCCGAACGCAAGGGCCACGGTGGCGGCCAGCTCTCCGGCGGCGAACAGCAGATGCTGGCGATCTCGCGCGCGCTGCTCACCAATCCGCATCTCCTGATCATGGACGAGCCAACCGAAGGCCTCGCGCCCGTCATCGTGGCGCAGGTCGAGGAGATGCTGCTGCGGCTGGGCGAGGACGGTGACATGTCCGTGCTCGTGATCGAGCAGAATATCGGCGTTGCCACCGCGATCTCCCGCAACGTTGCGATCATGGTCAACGGCCGGATCAACCGCATCATCGACTCCGCGCGGCTCGCCGCCGACCGCGAGCTCCAGCAGCGCCTGCTCGGCGTCGGGCTTCACGCCGAGCTCGAGCCGGATGTCGACATCCCCGCGTCCGGCGCCGAGGCGAAACCCGCGCCGGCGCCACGCCGCGACGGACCGGTCCGCATCTACATCTCCAACCCGGCGCTGCCGACGCGATGGTCGCAGCCGGTGCCGATCGCCCGCATCGAGGCAGCGGCCCGCACGCGCTCCACGGACGTCACGCGGCTGGAGGAGACGACGCGGCGCAGGCGCGAGCCGGTGGCGGCGCAGACCGCGGGGCCGCCTGTCGTGCTGGTCGTCGGCACGCTCGATACCAAGGGCCAGGAGTTGCGCTACATTCGCGACATCATCGCAGCGACCGGCCTTCGCACGCGGCTGGTGGACGTCTCGATCAGCGGCAAGCAATCCAGCTGCGATGTCTCCGCGCAGGAGATTGCCCTGAACCACGGCCGCGGCGGATCCGCCGTATTCGGCGCCGATCGCGGCGCCGCCGTGACCGCGATGGCCGATGCCTTCGCCAACTGGCTGCGGCGCCAGGGCAATGTTGCCGGCGTGATCTCGGCCGGCGGCTCGGGCGCGGCGTCGCTGGTTGCGCCGGGCATGCGCGCCCTGCCCGTCGGCGTGCCAAAACTGATCATCTCCTCCATCGCCTCGGGCGACGTCGGGCCCTATGTCGGCCCCGCCGACATCACCATGATGTATTCGGTCACCGACGTGCAGGGGCTGAACGCGATCTCGCGTACGGTGCTCGCCAACGGCGCCAATGCCCTCGCTGGCATGGTCAAGGCGCGGCTCGATACGCGTGCCGCGACAGCGCGCGAGGCCGGCGGTCTGCCTTCGGTCGGCATCACCATGTTCGGCGTCACCACGCCGGCGGTGCAGAAGATCGCAGCCGAGCTGCGCGACGATTTCGAATGCCTGGTCTTCCATGCCACCGGCGTCGGCGGTCGCTCCATGGAAAAACTCGTCGAGTCCGGGCAGCTCTCAGGCGTCATCGACCTCACCACGACCGAGATCTGCGACCTGCTGATGGGCGGCGTGTTTCCGGCAACGGAGGATCGCCTCAGTGCGATCATCCGCAGCCGGATTCCCTATGTCGGCTCGGTCGGCGCGCTCGACATGGTCAATTTCGGCGCACCCGACACCATTCCCGAGCGCTACCGCCGCCGCAAGTTCCACGTCCACAATCCGCAGGTGACGTTGATGCGGACGACAGCCGAGGAGAACGAGCGCATGGGCCGCTGGATCGCCGAGCGGCTCAACCGGATGGACGGACCTGTGCGCGTTTTCCTGCCCGAGGGCGGCGTCTCCGCGCTCGACGCGCGAGGCCAGCCGTTCTGGGATCCGGACGCCGACGCTGCGCTGTTCCGCGCGCTGGAGCACAACGTGCGCCAGACCGGCAATCGCCAGCTCATTCGCACACCTAAGAACATCAACGATCCCGAGTTCGCCGCCACCATCGTCAGTGCGTTCCGAACCCTGTTCGGCCGCACCGGCGCGCGGCGGAGACTAGCGAGGTGACCGATGCCAAGGTTTGAACGCGCAGCCCTTCTGAAGACGTTTCGCGACATGGCGAGGCGCGGCGAGCCGATCGTCGGCGGCGGCGCCGGCACCGGCTTGTCAGCCAAGTGCGAGGAAGCCGGCGGCGTCGATCTCATCGTCATCTACAATTCCGGACGCTACCGGATGGCCGGCCGCGGCTCGCTCGCGGGCCTGATGGCCTATGGCGATGCCAACGCCATCGTGCTGGAAATGGCCGGCGAAGTGCTGCCCGTGGTGACCGGAACGCCCGTGCTTGCGGGCGTCAACGGCACCGATCCGTTCCGCGACATGGACGTGTTTCTCGACCAGCTCAAGGGACTTGGTTTCGCAGGCGTCCAGAACTTTCCGACCGTCGGCCTGATCGACGGCACCTTCCGCGCCAATCTCGAAGAGACCGGCATGTCCTATGCGCTCGAGATCGACATGATCGCCAAGGCGCACGACAAGGACATGCTGACGACCCCTTACGTGTTCAGCGAGAAGGAGGCCGCCGCGATGGCGATCGCCGGTGCCGACATCATCGTCTGCCACATGGGCCTGACGACCGGCGGCACGATCGGCGCGCAGACCGCCTTGAGGCTCAAGGACTGTCCCGCGCATATCGACACCTGGGCCTCTGCCGCGCTCAGCGTCAATCCGGACATCCTGGTGCTGGCCCATGGCGGTCCGATCGCGGATCCCGCCGACGCCGATTTCATCATGAAGAATACCTGTCATTGCCACGGCTTCTACGGCGCCTCCTCGATGGAGCGACTGCCGGTGGAACGGGCGCTGACGGAGCAGGTCCGCCAATTCAAGGCGATCGGTGCGCGGTAACGCCGGAACGTTCGAGGGAGGGAAAGATGTCAGGGATGCTGGTCGGTGAGTTGATCCTCTGGCTGATCGTCGCGATCATCGTGATCGTGGTCGGCGTCTACATCGTGAACTGGCTCTACCACCGCTCCTCCAAGGAGACCTCGTTCGTCCGGACCGGATTCCTCGGCGAGCGCGTGGTGATCAATGGCGGCGCCTTCGTCCTGCCGTTCATCCACGATTATACGCCGGTCAACATGAACGTGTTGCCGATGGGCATCATCCGCTCCCGGCAGGACGCCGTGATCACCCGCGACCGCATGCGCGTCGACATCGAGGCCGATTTCTACGTCCGTGTGCAGCCGACCCGCGAGGCGGTCTCGATCGCGGCCGCAACGCTCGGCCGCCGTACCATGGAACCGGAACAGCTGCACGCCCTCCTCGCCGGCAAGTTCATCTCCGCGATCCGCTCGGTCGCCTCCGAAATGACGATGGAGGAAATGCACGAGCGACGCGGCGACTATGTCGCGCGGGTCAAGACCAATGCGGCAGAGGCGCTCGCCCAGAACGGCCTCGAGCTGGAATCGGTCGCGATCACCGATCTCGACCAGACCGACCTCGAGTTCTTCAACCCGTCGAACCGCTTCGACGCCGAGGGCTTGACCCGCCTGATGGAGGACATCGAGGCCAAGCGGAAGCTGCGCAACGACATCGAGCAGGACTCGATGATCAAGATCCGCTCCCGCAATCTGGAGGCCGAGCGGCAGGCGCTCGAGATCGAACGCGAGAGCGAGACCGCGCGCCTCGAGCAGGAGCGCGACATCGAGATGCGCCGCGCGCTGCAACGCACGGAAGTCGCCCGCGAGCGGGCACTCCGCGAGACGGAGGCCGAGCAGGCACAGATTTCCGCCCGCGAAGCCATCGAGCGCGCCCGCATCGCCAACGACCAGGCGATTGCCGAGGCCCGCATTGCCTCCGAGCGAGAGACCCGCCAGAAGGAGATCGAGCGGACCCGGACTATCGAGGAGAAGGAGCTGCTGGCCCGCGAGGAGATCGAGAAGACCCGGATCGCCAACCAGCGTTCGATCGACACCACCCGCATTTCCTCCGAACGTGAGGTGCGCCAGCGCGAGATCGAGCGGATGCGCACGGTCGAGGAAGCCGAGATTGCCGCGCGCGAAGCCATCGAGAAGGCCCGCATCCAGCAGGACCGCGTCGTCACCGACGCCCGGATCGCCAATGAGGAGGAGACGCGCCGCCGCGAGATCGAGCGCACCCGCGCCGTGGACGAGGCCGAGATCGCCGCACGCGAGGCCACCGAGAAGGCCCGCATCGCCCAGACGCTGATCGTCAATGTCGAGCGCATCTCTTCCGACGAGCGCACCCGCGCGCTGGAGATCCAGCAGGTGCGCACCATCCAGGAGGCCGAGATCGAGGCGCAGCGCGCGGTCGAAGCCGCTCGCATCGCCCGCGAGCGGACGCTGGCCGCCGAGCGCATCGCCGCCGAACAGAACACGCGGCAGCTGGAGATCGAGCGCAACCAGACGCTCGACGTCGCCGGCATCGCTGCCCGCGAGACCACGGAGGCGACCCGCATTGCCCAGGAAGAACGCGTTCGTTCGCTCGAGATCGCCCGCAATCGCGCCGTCGAGGAAGCCGACATCGCCGCGCGCGAGGCGATCGAGGCGGCCCGCATTGCCCAGGAGAAGGCGGTCGCGGCCGAGCGGATCCAGGCCGACCGCGACACCCGTTCGCTCGAGATCGAGCGGACCGGCATTCTGGAGGCAGCCGAGCTGAAGCGGCGCGACACCGTCGAGCGCCAGCGCATTACGGTCGATCTGGCGCTCGAGGCCGAGCGCATCAATTCATCGAAGAAGCGCGAGGTGCTCAACATCGAGCAGAAGAAGGCCGTCGAGATCGCGGACGAGGACCGCGTCATCGCCCTCTCCACCAAACGCTCCGAACGGATCGACGCCGATCGCCAGGTCAAACAGGCCGAGATCGTCGCGCGCAAGGAGGTCGAGACCACCGACGTCTCGCGTGAGCAGGCGCTCGAGGTTGCCCGGATCGAGCGGCGGCGTGCGATCGAGCAGCTCGAGGTCGCCCGCGTCCAGTCGCTTCAGGAAGCCGAAATCGCGGCGCGCGAGGAGGTCGAGCGCGCACGCATCGCTTCGGATCGCGGGCTGGACGAGGCCCGGATCGGCCGCGAACGCGAGCTGCGCAAGCTCGAAGTCAACCGCGAAAAGGACGTCGAGACGGTGCTGATGGAGAAGGCGATCGCCATCCATCAGAAGTCGCTGGAGGAGTCGGCCGCGCGTGCCGCCGCCGAGGAAGGCCGGATGCGCGCGACGGAAGCGGCCGAGCGCGTCGTCACCGCACGCGAGAGCGAGATCGCCAAGCGGCGCAAGACCGTCGAGGTGCTGCTGGCCGAGAAGCAGGCCGAGGAGACCCGGATCGCAGCCGAAGCCGAGCGCGTGCGCGCCGCAGTCGAGGCCGAGGCACAGCGGATGCTCAACGAGGCCGAGAACGTGCTCACCGACCAGGCGCGGTACTCGCTGTTCCGCAGAAAACTGCTCGACCGCATCGAGGGTATCGTGCGCGAAAGCGTCAAGCCGATGGAGAAGATCGAGGGCATCCGCATCCTCCAGGTCGATGGCCTCAACGGCAACGGACACGGCGGCGGCAACGGCGGCCGCAGCGCCACCGACGAGGTGATCGATTCCGCTCTGCGTTACCGCGTCCAGGCGCCGCTGATCGACTCCATCCTGTCGGACATCGGCGTCGAGGGCGGCAGTCTCGCGAAAATGCCAGGCCTGATCCGCGAGGCCCGCGACATGCAGGGCATCAAGGATGCCGCGCGCAAGGGCGGCGGTGGCGACAAGCCTGCCGCCCCACCCACTGCCGAAGGCGAACCACCCGCCGAGCGTAGTCCGCGGAAGAAGAGCTGAGGATCGCGTTCATGGCCCGCGTCTACGTCTCCACCGTCGTGAACGCCCGCAACGACCGCGTCTGGGCACGGGTGCGCGACTTCAACGGACTGCCGAACTGGCACCCCGCAATCGCCGAAAGCCGCATCGAGGGCGGCGAACCCTCCGACAAGATCGGTTGTGTGCGAGATTTTCGCCTGCGCAATGGCGACCGCATCCGCGAGAAGCTGCTCGGCCTCTCCGACTACGACATGTTCTGCACCTATTCGATCCTGGAATCGCCGATGGGCGTCGAGAATTACGTCGCGACCCTGCGGCTCACGCCTGTCACCGACGGCGACCAGACTTTTGTGGAATGGACCGCGGAATTCGATTGCGCGCCGGAGCGGGAGACCGAACTCGTCAACAATATCGGCGGCGGCGTGTTCCAGGGCGGCTTCGACGCGCTGAAGCGCGTGTTTGGAGGTTGAATGATGATCGCAACTGCTCTCATCGACGCAAACTGCGCCCCCTCGCCCCGCTTGCGGGGAGAGGGTTGGGGTGAGGGGGAGCCTCTCCGGGGACGGGAGCAGTTGGACTCGCGGAGACTCCCCCTCACCCGGCGCTGCGCGCCGACCTCTCCCCGCAAGCGGGGCGAGGTGAAGAAAATAGCCGAGGGCTAGCCGTGCCGCATGTCGTCAAGAGCACGATCCTGAACGCGCCGACCGATGCGGTGTGGAACGTGCTGCGCGATTTCAACGGGCACGATCGCTGGCATCCGGCGGTCGCGACCTCTTCGATCGAACGCGCGCAATCCGCCGACAAGATCGGCTGCGTCAGGCGGTTCAAGCTCAAGGACGGCTCCGAGCTGCGCGAGCAATTGCTGGCGCTGTCCGACCTCGAACAGACCTTCAGCTATTGCCTGCTGGATACGCCGATCCCGATGTTCAACTACGTCGCCCATGTCCGCCTGCTGCCGGTCACCGACGGCGACCGCACCTTCTGGCACTGGGAGTCTCGGTTCACGACAAGGTCCGAGGACCGGGACCGCATCACCCACATGGTCGCCGAGGACATTTATCAGGCCGGGTTCGAGGCGATCCGCCGGCATCTGAAGGAGGCCGCATAGCATGGCCGTGACGATAAAGACCTTTGCGAATGCGAGCGAGGCGGCCGGAGCGCTGTCCTCGGACCGCAGCGCGCGCTATCTCGGCGGCGGTACGCTGGTGATGCGGGCGCTGAACGAGGGCGATGTCTCGATCTCGACGATCGTTCGCGCGCAGGACCAGGCGCTGACCCGGATCGATGCTTCCGGCCCACGCGTGACGCTGGGCGCCGGTGTCACCTTCGCGCGCGTGCTCGCCGAGCGCGACCTCGCCTTCCTGCACGCCCCCGCCCGCTCGATCGGCGGTCCCGCCGTGCGCAACATGGGGACGGTCGGCGGCAATCTCTTTGCGCCGAGTCCCTACGGCGATTTCACCGTGGCGCTGCTGGCGCTCGACGCCACCGTCGCGGTGCAAGGCGGCTTCGGCGCACGCGACATCCCGATCGAGGAATTTTTGCAGGCGCGGGACCGGCAGGCCGGCACATTGGTGCTGTCGGTATCCTGCACCCGGCCGGCGAGCGCCGACGCCTTCCGTTATCGCAAGATCGCCCGCATCAAGCCCAAGGGCGGCGCGGTGATCACGCTTGCCGCGCATCTGCCGATCAGTGGCGGCCGGATCGCGGGAGCACGGGTCGCGCTGGGCTCGATGGCGCCGACACAGATCCGCGCCAGGGCAGCCGAACGTGCGCTGGAGGGCCGCTCGCTGGATGCCACGGCCATTGCGGCCGCCGCATCCGCGGCAACCGAGGGAACATCGCCATCCGATAACGCGCTCGGCAGCGCCTGGTACCGCCGCGAGATCGTCGGCGTGCATCTGCGGCGTCTGCTGTCGGGACAGGAATAGACCGCCATGTCGAAGATCCCTCTGCAGTTTCGTCACAACGGCCGAGATGTCGCGATCTTCGTCGACGGCGGTACCAATCTGCTCGTCGCATTGCGCGAGCTGATCGGGGACATGACGCCAAAATTCGGCTGCGGCCAGGGCGGCTGCGGCACCTGCAGCGTGCTGATCGACGGCGAGTTGCACCTCTCCTGCCTGACACTGGCCGAGACGGTCGCGGGCCGTTCGGTCGAGACGCTCGACGGCATGAAGCAGGGTCCGAACCTGCATCCGCTTCAGCGCGCTTTCGCCGACAATTTCGCCGCCCAGTGCGGCTATTGCACGCCGGGCATGCTGATGGCCGCCAAGGCCCTGCTCGACCGCAACCCCTCGCCCAGCCGCGACGAGGTCGTCGAAGCCATCTCGGGCAACATCTGCCGCTGCACCGGGTATGAGCCGATCGTCAATGCCATCCTCGCCGCCGCCGGCGGCCGGGTCAGTGCGTAAGGGAACGCGACCATGCTGGAACTGCGCAAGGATATCTTCGCCGACGAGCGCGACGACAATCTGAAGGAAATCGGCAAGGGCACCCAGCGCCAGGACATGCTCGGCCATGTCACGGGCACGTCCAGCTATTTCAACGACCATAAACTTCAGGGCATGCTGCACCTGAAAGTCGTGCGCTCGACGCAGGCGCATGCAAGCCTGCGCCGCATCGACACCACCGAGGCCGAGCGCTCGGCCGGCGTCCGTCGCATCATCCGCGGCGCCGACGTGCCGCGCAATCTCAATACGTTGCTCAGCCTGATCAACTTCGGCAAGGATGACGAGCCGTCGCTTGCGGTCGACAAGGTGCGCTACAAGGGCGAGCCGATTGTCGCCATCGTCGCCGACAGCGAGCGCGAGGCCTTCGAGGCGATCGCAAAGGTGCGGATCGACTACGAGCCGCTGCCAACCGTGTTCGACGTCGAGGACGCGCTGAAACCCGGCGCGCCCGTGGTCAATGAGACCTATCCGAAGAACGCCTTCATCTATCACGACGTCTATGATCACCAGCGCCTGCGCTTTGGCGATGCCGATGCGGCGCTGGCAACCGCGGACCACGTGCTCGAGCAGCACTACCAGATGTCGCCGATCGAGCACGCGCCGACCGAGACCAACGGCGCGATCGCAGCCCCCGACACCAACGGCCGCTACGTCGTCTACACCTCGACCCAGGCGTTGTTCTTCTCGGTCGATACCTGCGCCAAAATCCTGGACGTGCCCTCCAACACCTTCCATTTCATCGGTGGCACCGTCGGCGGCGGCTTCGGTGGAAAGGTCGACACCTTGACCGAGCCGCTCGCCATCCTCGGCGCGATGCTGACCGGGCGGCCCGTGCGCTACGTGTTCGGACGCGAGGAGGAAATGCAATACGGCCCGCCGCGCGGCGCCGAGCGCATTTACATCAAGGACGGCGTGATGCGTGACGGCCGCATCGTCGCGCGCAAGATCCGCGCCTATTTCGACAGCGGCGCCTATACGCGGCTGTCGAGCTACGCCGCGGTGAAATGCGCCGCCCACCTGCCGGGCCCCTACACCATCCCGAACGTCTATGGCGACGTCTATTGCGTCTTCACTAATCGGACGCCAGCGACTGCCATGCGCGGCTTCGGCGTCACCGCCATGGATTTCGCCATCGAGTGCCAGATGGACAAGCTGGCCAACCTCGTCGGCATGGATCCGATGGAGTTCCGCATCCTCAACGCCTATCGCGACGGCGACATGAAGGCGCACCGGCGCGAGGCCAAGAACACCGCGCTGATCGAATGTGTGCAGGTTGCGGCCGAAAAAGCCAAATGGCCGATCCGCGAGGAGTTCAAGCGGGCGTCGTCGCGCAAGGATGGCGGTGGCAGCCGCGCCGTGATCCCGCCGACCCCGACGGATGCCCGCGCCCGGCCGGTCGTGCCGTCACAACAGCGCACGAGCTATGACCGCGCGCCGGTGAGCGTCACGCGAGAACCGCCGCGCGATCCTCCCCCGCCCGCACCGCCGCCTCCGCCGCCCCGCCCGGCCGCTCCGTCACACGGGGCGACCCGCTTTTCGTCCGTGTTCGGAACAAGGAGACGCTGAGATGACCCGGCATCGCGGACGCGGCATGGCGTCGATCAACTATCCCATCGGCATGAATCTCGGCGGCGATCCCAGTCAGGCGCTGGTGCATTCCAACCCGAGCGGCAAGTTCACCGTGGCGCTGTCGTCGATCGATCTCGGCCAGGGCATGAAATCGGTGACGCGGCAGATCTGCGCGGAGACGCTGGGCGTGCCGGTCGAGGACGTCTATGTCGACACCGCTGATTCCGACACCGGTCCGCACTGCATGGGCTCGTTCGCCTCCCGCGGCACCCATCGCGTCGGTAACGCCGTGATGGCCGCCGCCCGCGAGGCGCGCGGCGTGATGATGGAGGCGGCCGCCGAGGAACTCGAGGTCAACGCTGCCGATCTCGAAACCGACGGCCGCGGCAACATCCACGTCAAGGGTGCGCCGCACCGCTCGATCTCGACCAAGGATGTCGCGATCGCGGCGCAATTCAAGCAGGGCAAGACCATCTCCGGCCGCGGCATCTTCCTCGTGCCGCTGTCCAACGTCGATCCGGAGACCGGCGAGATGTCGCCGGCGACCTGCTATGCCCATGCCTGCCTCGTCGCCGAAGTCGAGGTCGACGACGAGACCGGTGAGGTCGCGATGGTCCGGATGGACTCGGCCTATGAGCTCGGCCGCGCGCTCAACCCGCGCCTGGTCGAGCAGCAGCTCGTTGGCGGCGCCTGGATGGGCGTCAGCCACGCGCTCTACGAGACGCCCGAGCCCTACTACCCAGACCCGGCTCACGGGCCCCGCGACTTCGTCGAATATCTGATGCCCGGCCCCGGCGACATCTGCCCACATGACATCGCGGTGCTGGAGCGCCCTGCCCCTGATGGTCCGTTCGGCGCCAAGGGCCCCGGCGAGATGTGCGCCAATCCGGTGTTGCCGGCCGTTGCCAACGCGATCTTCAACGCCGTCGGCGTGCGCATCGACGATCTGCCGATCACGCCAGAAAAGGTGCTGAGGGCGATCAAAGCCCAAGGCGGCGCGCGGCCGCAGGCACGGCGCTGAGGGAAATGCCGTGGCGGTTCGCAGCAACATCGTCGGCATTGATAGTCCGGAGTCGCTGGAGAGAGCGCTTCGGGCTGCCTACTACCTCGCCGACGAGGGCCTTGCGACTGCGGCCTATCTCGGGCTCGCGCTTGGCAAGCCTCTGCTGCTCGAGGGCGCGCCCGGCGTCGGCAAGACGGAAGCCGCAAAAGCCATTGCCGCCGTGCTCGGCCGACGTCTCATCCGCCTGCAATGCTACGAGGGCATCGACTCTTCCGCTGCGCTCTATGAGTGGAACTATCCGCGCCAGATGCTCGCGATCCGCCAGGCCGGCGACGACAGCATCGACATCTATGGCGAGACCTTTTTGATCGAGCGTCCGATGCTGGCGGCACTGCGTGCGCCTGATTCAACCGTGCTGCTGATCGACGAAATCGACCGTGCCGACCAGGAGTTCGAAGCCTTCCTGCTCGAATTCCTCTCCGACTTCCAGATCTCCATTCCCGAGCGCGGCACGGTCCGCGCAGCCGAGCGGCCGGTCGTCGTGCTCACCTCGAACCGGACACGCGATTTGCACGAGGCCCTGCGCCGCCGCTGCGTCTATCACTGGATCGACTATCCCACCGCCGAGCGGGAAGCACGGATCATCATGATGCGCGCGTCCAGCGTCGCCGAAGCCACGGCCCGCGCCGTCGTCGCGGCCGTCGAGAAATTGCGGCGCGAGCCGTTGAGCAAGGCGCCCGGCATCGCCGAAGCTGTCGACTGGGCCGAGGCCGCGACGCTCCTCAACAAGGGCGGCGCGCGCTGGCCCGACGCCTTCAAGCGGTCGATCGGCGTGGCGCTGAAGGACGAGGAGGATCTGCATTTCATCGCACCCCGGCTCGATGCCATGCTCGCGGAGGCGACCGCATGAGCACCGAGCCACTGCTTCCGCGCGCTGCCCGCATCTTCATTTCCTTCGTCGCGCTGCTGCGCGCCAACGATTTCGCGGTTGCGCCGGAGCAGACCACCGCCTTTCTCGTCGCGATCGCGTTGCTCGGTCCGCGCGACCTCGACGACGTCAGGCAGTCTGCGCTCGCCACCCTCGCCCCGCCACCCGAGCGCCGTGCCACCTTCGACCGGCTGTTCGACCTTCATTTCCGCGGCAGCGAGGCCATTGCACGCGATGACGAGGGCCAGGACGACGAAACCGTTCGTCTCCAGGAGGAGGGTCGCGGCGACGAAGAGCCCCTGCTCTCCGATGACGCCAATGAGTCCGGCCTGACCGCGACGCGCACCGAGGCGCTGGTCGAGCGCCGCTTCGCGCAGCTCTCCACGTCCGATGCGCTCCGGCGCCTGGCACGCGAGGCCCCGCGGCGCCTGCCGCGGCGGCGCGGGCACCGCCGCATGCGGACCCGCCGCGGCCCCTTTGCCGATCTCCGCCGCACCTTGCGCGACAGCGTCCGCAGCGACGGCGAGATTTTGCGGCTCGGCCACATGAAGCGGCGGCAGCGCCCGCGCAAGATCCTGCTGCTGATCGACGTCTCCGGCTCGATGAAGACCCGTACCGAGGAGAACATGAAGCTCGCGCATGCGCTGATGCAGGCCGCACCTAATGTCGAGGTCTTCACCTTCGGAACGCGGCTCACCCGCGTCACCCGCGCGCTGCGGCTAAAGCGCCGCGAACAGGCGCTGGGCGCGGCCGCCCATCTCGTCAGCGACTGGGACGGCGGCACCCGCATTGGCGACGCGCTGCAAGCGTTCCTGGCGGTCCCGCGGTTCAGCGGCTATGCCCGCGGCGCCGCCGTGGTCATCGTGTCCGACGGGCTCGAGCGCGGCGAGCCCGACGCCCTTCGCGATGCCGTCGCGAAATTGTCGCGGCGGGCCTGGCGCCTGAGCTGGCTGACGCCGCTCGCGACAGGTCCGGCGTTCCGACCGCAAACCGAAGCGCTGGTCGCGATCGAACGGTTCGTCGACGATCTCGTGGACGGCGGATCGAGCGCCTCGATCGTCGCCCATGTACTGGCACTGGGACGAAGGAGAGCTGCGTGAACGATATTGTCGACGGCCATCATCACATCTGGCGGCAGGCCGACCTGCCCTGGCTGACCGGCCCCATGCAGCCGCGCATCTTCGGACCTTACGAGCCGATCCGCCGCGACTATCCGATCGAGGAATATCTCGACGATCTCAAGGACGCCGGCGTTACCCGCTCCGTCTATGTGCAGACCAATTGGGCGCCCGAGCATTTCGAGGAGGAAGCAGCCTGGGTGCAGCGCACGGCCGAGGAATACGGCTGGCCGCATGCTATCGTCGCCTACGCCAATTTCGCGGCCGACGACGTGCGCCCGCAGCTCGACCGCCTGAAACGCTATCCGCTGCTGCGCGGGGTGCGCATGCAGCTGCACTGGCACGAGAATCCGCTGTACCGCTTCGCGGCGCGTCCGGATCTCTGCGCCGATCCCACGATCCGCCGCAACGTCGCGCATTTGGCCGATTACGGCTGGAGCTTCGACCTGCAGGTCTTCACTCCGCAGATGCCGGAGGCCGCGGCGCTTGCCGAGGCCTGTCCCCAAGTGACATTCATTCTCCAGCATGCCGGCATGCTGGAGGATCTCTCGCCTGCGGGACGCGCGGCCTGGCGCGCCGGGATGGCCCGGCTCGCGGCCCGTCCGAACGTGGTCTCAAAACTGTCCGGGCTCGGCACCTTCATCCATCGCAACGATCCCGCGCATATCGCCGCCGTGCTCACCGACGCGGTCGCGATCTTCGGCGCCGAGCGTTGCCTGTTCGGCTCCAATTTCCCGATCGAGAAGTTGTGGACCAGCTATCGCGAGCTCGTCGGTGCCTTTCGAACCGCCGCCGCATCGCTGAGCACCAAACAGCAGGACGCGATCTTCAGGGCGACGGCGTCGCGCGTCTATCGGCTTTGACAGACAAGAAACGAGACAGGAGGGAAACGTATGGCGCTGGAGATCAAGATCCTGGACTACGGCGATATCGAGCTGGAATCGAGCTTTCTGGTGCTCGGCCGCGACTGCGGCCGTACCCGTCGCGTCCTCACCCTCGGCTTTCTGATCCTCGGCGGCCCCTATCCGGTCGTGGTCGACACCGGCTATCGCTCCAACCAGATCATGGAGACGCTGGGCATGCGGGGTCTGCAATACCATGAGCACATGATCGAGAACCAGCTTGCGCGCCACGGCGTCCGCATGGGCGACGTGCGCTTCGTCTGCCACACCCATCTGCACATCGACCATGCCGGCAAGGACGATCTGTTCCCGATGAACACGACCGTCGTCGTCAACCGCCGGGAGCTCGAATATTCCGTCTCCGGCCTGATGCACCCGCAATATCCGGCGCCTGACATCAAGCACCTGATCGACCGCCTGCACACCAAGAGCGCGTTGCGCTTCCTCGACCTCGAAATCACCGGCCCGATCGAACTGATGCCCGGCGTCTATTGCGATGCCGCCAACGCCCACACCGAGGGCTCGATGAACATCATCGTCCATACCGCCGACGGCATCGCGACCATCTGCGGCGACGTGATCTACGACTTCAACGACCAGATCGTCACGCCCTTCCACGAGATCCACGATTGGGAGCCGCGCACCACCGGCAACCATGGCACCAGCAAGCGTGCGGAAAAGGCGGCGATCAAGAAGCTGCTCAGCAATTCGCGCTACCTGCTGCCGGTGCATGACCGCCCCGCCAAGATCGAAGGCGGCAACGTCGTCGGCCGACTGCACGATCAGGTCCCCGGACCGGTCGTGCAGTCCTTGCCCGCGCGTAACTGGTTCCCGGCCTGATGTTGTCGAGGATCGACCGATGACGCATGTCACCCTGCGAAGCGAGTTCGAGAACTTGATCGACCCCTACGCGCCTGTCGCGCAGATCGGCACCGGCTTCGACTTCACGGAGGGGCCGATCTGGCATCCGGCCGATCACTACCTGCTGTTCTCGGACATGCCGGGTGACGTGCGACGGCGCTGGGATGCGCGGCGCGGCGTCGTCGAGGTCAGACGTCCCTCGAACAAATGCAACGGCATGACCTATGATGCCGAGCTCAATCTGATCGTCTGCGAGCACGCGACCTCGTCGCTGGTCCGCGAGCGTCCTGACGGACGGCGGGAGGTGCTCGCTTCGCATTTCGGCGGCCAGGAGCTCAACAGCCCGAACGATGTCTGCGTGCACTCCTCCGGTGCAATCTATTTCTCGGACCCCTGGTATGGGCGGATGCCGGTCTATGGCGTCGAGCGACCGCGCCAGCTCGGCTTTCAGGGCGTCTACCGGGTCGTGCCCGGAGGCGAGCCGAAGCTCGTGGTCGAGCGCAATCTGTTCGATCAGCCGAACGGACTTTGCTTCTCGCCGGACGAGAAGCTGCTCTATGTCAACGACACCGTACAAGCCCTGATCCGCGTGTTCGACGTCAACGGCGACGGTTCGCTGGCGAATGCGCGGGTGTTCGCGAGCGGCATCAAGTCCGAGCTCGAGCCGGGCCTGCCGGACGGCATGAAGTGCGATCAGCACGGCAATGTCTGGGTGACCGCACCCGGCGGCGTCTGGGTCTATTCGCCGCGCGGCGAGCTGCTCGGCAAGGTCCGCGTGCCCGAGCTTGTCGCCAACCTCGCCTGGGGAGGGCCGGATTTCCGCACGCTCTATCTCACCTCGACCCATTCGGTGTACGCGATTCCGACCAAAGTCGGTCCGCGCCATGAGCCCTATATGACCGGCCGGCGCGCCGGCAGCGGAGCAGGCCCGAGCTCGCCACCGGCCTCGCCTGTCCTCGCCGAGGACGAGATGCGGCTCGATCCGCAACGCTGCGCCATGATCATCCAGGATCTCCAGAACGACGTCATCATGGACGGCGGCGCCTTCGCCGAGTCAGGCGCACCGGGTCACGCGAAGCAACAGCATGTCGTGGAGAATGTCCGGCGCCTGGCGGAAGCCGCACGCGCCCGCGGCGTCGCCATCATCCATGTCTGGTTCGTCGTCGAGCCCGGCGCGCCCGGCGTCACGCTCAACGCCCCTTTGTTCGAAGGGCTCGTCGACAGCAAGGCGATGGTGCGCGGAAGCTGGGGCGCGGCCCCGGTCTCAGGCCTCGAGCCACGGCCCGGTGACTTCGTCGTCGAGAAGATGCGGATGAGCGCCTGGGAGGGCACGCGGCTGGAGACGATCCTGAAAGCGACCGGCCGCGACATGATCATCAATACCGGCGCCTGGACCAACATGTCGGTCGAACACACGGCGCGGACCGGCGCCGACAAGGGCTATTTCATGATCGTGCCCGAAGATTGCTGCTCGACCATGAATGCCGACTGGCACAATGCCTCGATCAATTTTGCCATGCAGAACGTCGCGGTCGTAACCAGGGCCGATACCGTGATCAGAGCACTGGGATGAGCCGTGGCAAAGCTCCTGCATCTGTCCTGCTCGCCCCGCGCCGAGTCCGAATCGACCGCCGGCGCGCGCGTCTTCCTCGATCGCTTCCGCCAGGCCCGGCCGGATTGGGACGTCGATGTCGTGGACCTCTGGCGTGAGCGGATGCCGGAGTTCAGGGGTTCCATCGTAGAGGCCAAATACGCGCGCATGAAAGCTGAGGCATTCACCGAGGCGCAACGCGCAAGCTTCGCCGAGGCCGAGCGAATGGCACTGCGCTTTTCGCTCGCCGATCGGGTGCTGATCTCGACCCCGATGTGGAATTTTGGCATCCCCTACAAGCTCAAGCAGTGGTTCGACGTCATCGTCCAGCCCGGACTGACCTTTGGCTTCGATCCATCGCAGGGCTATTTGCCGCTGCTGACCGATCGGCCGACGCTGGTGATCATCGCCAGCGGCAGCGATTTTGCCACCGGCATGAATCGCGGCCGCGTCGACATGGCAACGCCTTACCTGCGCGAAATCCTGCGCTTTGTTGGAATCAGCAATGTCCGTTTCATACTGATCAGTCCAACCACCGGACCGCAGCAGCCGATCGATGCCGCCCGTGAAAGGGCCTATCAGCGCCTCGCTGCAATGGCCGCGAGCTTCTAAAGCCGGACTGCGTTGGTTTGGGAGTTCCAAGTCAGTGTGCCGGCTCTTGAGGCTGGCGACCGCGCAGCGATGTCTGCCTTTGACTCATTCAATCGTACTGAGCCGTGTGCGAGCTGCCTCGCTTCACCGCACTTTCCGCAACCGCCGGTCCTGTCGCGGGCGTAGCTCCGCCTGCTTTCGGGAATGTCAGCGTTTCGCTCAGGTCACCGCGCACCATCGTCACCTCGCGCTGGTGCACCGAACTCAGTCGCCAGCCCTGGTAGTTTCCGTCGAGCTTCAAGCGCAGCGTGGCCTTGCTCGTCTCGTCGACGAAAATCCCGACACTCTGGTCACCGCCGACGACGGTTCCGACCAGCACGAGCCGCAGTTCGGCCGGCGGCGGGCCGGACGGTATCGGCGGCGCTTGCGATGCAGGCACCGAAATCACCGGCGGCGGTCGCCGCGAGGCCGAGAAGATCGGCCGTTCGTTCGTCTCCGACAGCGCCGCAAGCGGGACTGCCCAGAGCGGATTGCCGCGCATCGCCTCCCGATTGACGGGAGACCGCGATGGCGCCGCGGAAACGACCGGTGCCAACGTTGCGGGAGACTCCCCAAGGCTGGACGTCGGACCGCTGAAGCCTGGGACATCGATATCCGAAAAATCCGCCGGCAGCGCCGAGGTCGCGGCGGACACGTCGAGCAGAGGCGCCAGCACGAGCATGAAGCCCACCGATATCCGCCGTGCCGCCTTGTGCCCTCTCATGTTCCTCGTCATCGGCCTGTCGGGAGCAACGCGCAAGATTCTCAGTCACGGAGACTGGCGGCCAGCTTAGGCAAGACCAGCGGCTCGCCAGGCACTGAGCACCGGGAGCAAGGCTTATCGGCCGCCGATGTGACACTTGTGCGAAACATCCGCGACCTTCCCGATGTTTCCCCGCCTTGCGATCATTGCACACCTCGACACCGGCTCCGGGCCCCAGTATGACATTGTTGCTGCATCGTCATACTGCCCTGCTAGAGCGTGACGCTGCTGAAATGGCTGTGGTGCGGAGACGTGGCGGTGCGTGGGACCTTGTTGCGGATGTTTTCGGCCGCCGCATCGTCCGCCCTGTGTGCATTCCCGGTTGCGGCCCAGGAACGCAGCGCGGCCGCCGAGCTGCCGCCGGTCACCGTCGCGGCGGAGGAACAGCCTCCGAAACGACTCGCTCGCAAGAAACCGCCGAAAGGCGCGAGTCCGCGCAATCACACTGCCGCTCGCACGGACAGCACGACTGAAGGCGGGGGCGCGGCCGGTGCGGCGCCCGCCAGTCCGTCGGCCTTGCAGCCCACCGCCGCCAGCGCCGTTCGCGTCAGTGGCAAAGAGGTCAACGCCGTCCCGTTCTCGCGGCCTGGCGAGGCCCTTGAAGCGGTGCCGGGCCTGATCGTCACCCAGCACTCCGGCGAGGGCAAAGCCAATCAGTATTTCCTGCGCGGCTTCAATCTCGATCACGGTACCGATCTGGCGATCAGCGTCGACGGCATGCCCGTCAACATGCCGACGCACGGGCATGGACAAGGCTACGCCGACATCAATTTCCTGATCCCCGAGCTGATCCGGTCCGTCGATGTGCGAAAAGGACCGTATTTCGCCGACCAGGGCGATTTCGCATCCGCGGGCGCCGTGGCGATCGACTATGTCGACAAGCTGCCGCACAACATCGCAGAGATGACCTTCGGCAGCTTCGGCTATCGCCGCGCCCTGGCGGCAACGTCGAACTCTGTCGGCGCCGGCACGCTGCTGACGGCGCTCGAGGCCACGAAATATGATGGCCCGTGGCAATCGCCGGATGACGTGCGCAAGCTGAACGGCGTCCTGCGTTACAGCCAGGGCACGGCGACCGACGGCCTGACTCTGACGGCGATGGCCTATTCCAACGGCTGGAATTCCACCGACCAGGTTGCGCAACGCGCGATCGACCAGGGCCTGATCGATCGTCTCGGCACGCTCGATCCGACCGACGGCGGCACGTCCAGCCGGTTCAGCCTGTCCGGCAGCTGGGCGCAGTCAGGCGACTACGGACAAACCAATGTCCGCGCCTATGTCGTGCGCTCCGATCTGCGGCTCTTCAACGATTTCACCTACTTTCTCGACAACCCCGTCAATGGCGACCAGTTCAGCCAGCTCGACCGCCGCAGCTTTGGCGGCGTCGATGCCCGGCATGCGTTCGATTGGCGCTTCGCCGGGCGCGAGGTGCAAACCCGCGTCGGCGTGCAGAGCCGCTATGACGACATTCATGTCGGCCTGTTCAAGACCGAGCAGCGCAATTGGCTCTCGACCGTGCGCGACGACCGCGTGCAGGAGGGCAATGTCGGGCTCTGGACCGATACGACCACGCGCTGGACCGACTGGCTGCGCACCACCGTCGGCATCCGGGAAGATGTCTTCGCCGGACACGTCTTCAGCGACACGCCGCAGAATTCGGGTAGCGCTCAGGCGTCGATGGCGAGCCCGAAGGCCGGTCTCGTGCTCGGTCCCTGGTACAGGACCGAGTTCTACGCCAATGCCGGCTACGGCCTGCACAGCAACGATATCCGCGGCGCGACGATCACGGTCGATCCCAACGACAAGGTCACGCCGCTCGACCGCGTGCCGCTGCTGGTGCGCTCGCGCGGTGCCGAGCTTGGCCTGCGCACCAAACCGATCGAGGGTCTGACCAGCTCGCTCGCGGTCTTCGTGCTCGATTTCGACTCGGAGCTGCTGTTCGTCGGCGACGCCGGCACCACAGAGCCGAGCCGCCCCAGCCGCCGCGTCGGTGTCGAGTGGACGAACCAGTACAAGCCGCTGCCGTGGATGACGGTCGATCTCGACGTCGCCCATACCCACGCCCGCTTCACCGATTTCGATCCGGCCGGGGCCCGCATCCCCGGCGCGCCGGCGTGGGTGGCGAGCGGCGCAATCACCGTTGGCGGCGACACCGGCTGGTTCGGCGCGCTGAAGGCGCGCTATTTCGGTCCACGCCCCCTGATCGAGGACGACAGCGTTCGTTCGCGATCGTCGCTGATCTTCAATGCACGCGCCGGCTACAAATTCGACAACGGCGTTCGGGTGCAACTCGACGTGCTCAACCTCTTCAACGCCCAGACCAACCAGATCGAGTACTATTATCTGTCGCGACTGCCGGGCGAGCCCATCGAGGGCGTCGCGGACCGTCACGTCCATCCGGCCGAGCCGCTTGCGGTCCGGCTGACGGTGGCGGCGAAATTCTGATCGCTGCGATTTGCCGAACCGGCATGGAAGCCACCGGTGCAGGCCGTCATAAATCCTGAAAAAATCTGACATAGAGCGGATGCTTTGATTGGCCGAGAGAGCACACGTTCGGCTGATGCAAGACCCGGCTCCGACCACCCAGCCGGTCGTGTTCGAGGCAGGAGTTAAGGGGAATGCAATCTGAGCCGGACGTCACTTTGATCGCCTCGGCAGAGCGGTTCGCGCGCACGGCACACGACGAGGCCGCATCGATGCGTGGACAGGCTGCACGCCCTTGGGCGCTGGTCCCCGTCGTGACGGCGTCGGGCTTTGCGGGCCTCGGCTACGAGATCGTGTGGACGCGCCAGTTGAGCCTTGCACTCGGCACCGAGATGATGGCGGTGCTGGGTGTCATTGCCGGATTTTTCGGCGGCCTCGCACTCGGCGCGTTCGCACTTGATCGGCTGATCCGCCGCTCGACATCGCCATGGCGTGTCTATGCGGTCCTTGAGGCCGCCATCGCCGTGTGGGGCCTGATCAGCGTGTGGCTGCTGCCGGCGGCCGGGCGGGCCCTGCCGCCTCTGCTCGGCACCGAACCGTCGCAGGTCCTGCTGTGGGCCGGGAGCCTCGCGCTGCCGACGCTCGTACTGCTCCCCGCAACGATCGCCATGGGCGGCACCCTGGCCGCGCTGGAGCGGATGACGCGGCACGCGCGCGGCGAGGCACGCGTCACGTCAGGCGTGTATGGCGCGAATACGGCCGGGGCTCTGGCCGGCACACTCGCCTCCACATTCCTCCTGATCCCGACGCTGGGGTTTTCGGGAACGTTGCTCTGCCTCGCCGGCGTCAACGCGCTCTGCGCTCTGGCTGCGCTTGCGCTTGGACCTGGAGCGGGCAAAGCCGATGCCGAACAGCTGCGGCCCGAACGAATTCGCGACGTGCGGCTTACGATCACCTTGTTCGCCACGGGACTGCTCGGAATCACATTCGAGGTTCTCGTTGTCCGGCTTGCTGCACAGGTGATGGAAGACACCGTCTACACCTTCGCAGGATTGCTGGCAGCGTATCTGCTCGGCACCGCGGCAGGCGGCCTGCTCTGGCAGCGGACCGGGCGAGAGGCGACTGACGGAAATCTCCGCGGCCTGCTCGCCGCAACGGCATTCGCCTGCATCGCGACCGCCGCGCTTGCGCCCTATGCCGGCCGGCTGGTCGAGATTGCATCGCCTGCGGACGTCTTCGGCGAACTGGCGGTGGCGATCGCCCTCTTCCTGGTTCCCGCGACCGCGATGGGCGCACTGTTCGGCCTGCTGGCGCAGCGGGTGAGCGATCAGCGCGGCTCGGTCGGCGCGGCGGTCGGCATCAACAGTCTCGGCGCCTGCATCGCGCCGCTGCTGGCGGCGCAATTCCTGATCCCGGCCTTTGGCGCCTGGACGGCGCTGCTTGCCGTCGCAGTGGGCTATCTGCTGCTGCTGCCGCCGAGCCGATCGGCATTGCTGTGGTCCGCGCTACCTGCAACCTTCGCGCTCGTGCTGTGGCTCGATCCTGCGCCACCACTGACGCGCATGCCCGCGGGTGGCGCGCTGCTCGCGGTCCGTGAAGGGCCGATGGCGACGGCGAGTGTCGTCGATGACGCAGCAGGGACGCGCTACCTCGAGGTCAACGGTCATTTCCGCATGGGCGGAACGAGCTCGACGCGGTCCGACTACCGCCAGGCGATGCTGCCGCTGTTGCTTCACAAGGCACCGCATCGGGCCTTGTTCCTCGGCATCGGCACGGGCGCCACCATGGTCGGCGGAACGCAGATGCCCGGTGTCAGCGTGCGCGGCGTCGAGCTCTCGCGGGAAGTGGTGGATCTGCTGCCCTGGTTCGTCGATCCACAGGCGGCGTCAGTGCCGCGGCTGACCGTGGCGGACGCGCGCCGCTACGTCGCGGCGGATACGGGCCAGCACGACGTGATCATTGCCGACCTGTTTCACCCCGCGCTCGACGGTAGCGGCGCGCTCTATACGGTGGAGCATTTCCAGGCGGTAAAACGCAGGCTGGCTTCCGGCGGCATCTTTTGCCAATGGCTGCCGCTGTACCAGCTCGACATGCCATCGCTCCGCGCCATCATCCGCGGCTTTCTCGACGTCTATCCCGACGGCGCGGCCTGGCTCAATCACTACAGCGTCCGCACACCCATGCTTGCCCTGATCGGAACGCGCGACGGCGGCCATCTCGATGTCGATGCGCTGGAAGCGCGGCTGCACGATCCCGCGACCGCGAAGGTGGTGCGGCCGCTGGGGTTCGAGGCATCGATCGACCTGCTCGGCCAGTATGTCGGAGGTCCGCGCGCCCTCTCCGCCTTCGCCGGCCAAGGTCCGCGCAACACGGATGACTATCCGTTCGTGACGTTCGATGCGCGGCGGAATGTCCGTGCGCTCCGGGCAGCCCCCTGGTCGCTGCTGCTTGCTGTTATGAAGGACATTCAGCCGGATCCGAAAGAGCTCCTTTCTGACGGCGCCGTGCGCGATGCGCTGAGCGCGCGCCTCACCGCCTACTGGCGCGCGCGCAACCGCTTCCTCGAGGCCGGCGCGTCGCTGCCCGGCGATCCGCGCGGGGCCGCCCTGATCGAAGCCGCCTCCCCGGGCCTCGTCGCCGCGCTTCGCCTGAGCCCCGAGTTCGATCCTGCCTATGGACCGCTGATGGGCATGGCAAAATCCCTGCTCGGCTCGGACCGCACGGCGGCGGCGCGCCTGTTGCGCAGGATCAATGAGGCGGCGCCCTCGAGGCCGGAAGCGCGGGAGCTGCTGCTGCGCGAATTCGGCCTGAGAAACGAGTGATCCGCCGGCCCTACGGCGCGAAGTTGACGCGATAACCCCAGCAGTCGAGATGATCGGGAATGGCGTTGAAGGCGATCGTGATTCTCTGACCGCCCTGATTCCTCGGCACCTCGTGATAGAGATAGCTTGGAAACAGCACGAGATCGCCGGGCTCGGCCTCCGGCAAGGCATACTTGCCCGCGTTGAACGGCCCGATGGCGGCTTCGCGCGTGTGATGCCGGAAGGAGAAGTCGAAGCCGCCGGGCGGCCGCACGAAGACCGTCTTGCAGGCCGGATGCGAGGGCGTCAGGTAAAAGATGCCGGAGACGAAGCTGTTGGCGTGGGAATGCAGCGTCTGGTTTCCGCCGGTCTCGAGCATGTTGGTCCACATCTCCTTGACGGTCCAGCGCAGCTCTTCGCCGAACAGCAGGACACCGAAATCGACAAGCTTGGGGACGGCAAGCTCGGCAATCTGGCGAAACAGCTCGTTGTCGCGGGGATCGGCAACTTCGGTGTGGAAGAGCTGGCCCGAACGCAGATTGCCCTCGATCCGGGTATTCCGGATCGCGGCCACGGCGGCTTCATTCAGCGAGGGCGGCAGCAGCCCGGGCGAGCGCAGGAGGGGAATCGGAAAAAGCGGCTCGATCTGATCCATGTCGCAACGTCACCCTGTTCTTGAAACGCGGGCAGACAATGCGCGGGCTAAGATGACACTGCGATGACAGCGCGAAGGATCTCTAAAATTCTCCGATCCTGCTACTCGTCGGCCCCCAGCACTTTCAACTTCTCGCCGGGCCGCAGTTCGTGGCGTCGTTCGCGCACCTCGACAGAGGCACGCGCGGCCATGTCGAGACATTCGTCGAACTCGCCATTGCCGGCTTCCACCAGCGCCTGATGCAAGTGCCGCTCGGCGAAGTAGCGCGACAGATGATCGGGCGGCAAAGCCGCCGCCAATGTGCGCGCCTCCGCGACCGCAGCATTGCAATCGTCCCGGGTTGGCTCCTCCGAGACGGGCGCGGCAGCATCGGGAGCGGCCACAGCACAGCCGAGGCCCGCAAGCAGGCCGACTGCACAGACGGTGATACGAAACAGATACATGTCGGTCATTCCGAGCAGCAACAGCCCGCTTCAAAACGAGTGCGGCGGGACGCAAATTGCGCCCCGCCGGATGGCCTCAGATCACGTCAGTGGTGATCGTGATGATGATAATCATCGTCGTGGTCGTGGTGATCGTGCTCAGCCCGCTGCCCGAGCCGACGCGCCAGCTCGGCATTGGTCTCGACCAGGAGCTTCGGCGAGCCTTCAGGCCTGACGAAGATCGGGTTGGCATAGAACCAGGCGTTCGAGTAGGCCTGAACGTCGTGGGTCACCTTCTTGGCGCCATTCACCGTCTCCAGATGCGTCGGGCATGCCGGGTCGATGCAGCTGACCTGCGCGTTGTTGGCATCGAGCAGCGGATTTCCGGCGGTATCACTGACGTTCGGGGTGCCGTTCGGAATGTTGGTTCCGCGGGCGCGGATGTAGAATGGCTTGGTGCCCGCGGTAAACGTCGTCGTGAACCGCAGCCGCACGCCGTCACGGTCGCCCCGATGCTCGCGATGCATCTGCGTCGCGGGGATCTGCCGGGCGATGGTCGCCGAGGGGTTGTACACAATCGACGCGCCGGCCGTGCCCGCGGCATTCGCCACCGCATAGTTGGGCGCGTCAGGCGCAACGACGCCGGTGATCTGACCGGTGATCAGATCGACGTGGTCGAGCGACGGCTTGTTGAGCGGCTGCTTGATCCCCACCGGCAGCAGCAGCGGGTTGTTGAAGGTGTAGGGGCTATTGTTCTCGTTCGGAACGGTCAGCTCCATCTCGACCGTGATCTTCTCGCCGGGCCGCACGACCAGAGTCTCACCCATGGTCTTCCAGTCGTCGCCACGCGTCTTGGCGCGGAACACCAGATCCGGACCGATGAGGTCCGCGTTGACCGAGTACGAGTTGCCCGAGCGCATGCCGTCGACGACGTGCTGCGACGAGAACCGTCCGGCGTTCGGAACATAGAGCTTGGTGTATTCGCCGGGAATAAAGTCGGCGGTCGTGAAGGAATCGCGCGCACCGCCGGCGCCGCGGCTGTGCCAGTCGGAGCTCACATAGATGAAGAAGTTGCGGCCTTCGCCGAGCATGCCATCCCATAGGCCGCCGACCTTCGCGGTGTAGATGCCGCTCATGCCGTAGGTGCCGCCGCCGACCGCGCCTGTGCCGTAGGAGCCGGAACCGCCATTGACGCCGCCTTCGGCGAAGTGACCGGGCGATTCGATGCCGAACGCCACCGTCGGGCCCGCATTGTTGAAGTCGCGGAAATGCTCGATGTTGTAGCCCTTGCTGGCGGTCGGGTTGAACGGCCCCTGGCGTTCGGTGTGGGTCGGGATGACGTAGGATTGCAGCGGATAGTTCGCCTGCAACCACTTGATGCCCGAAAGCGCCTTCTGATGGCCGGCCGTGCCGGTGTTGTTGACGTTGTCCTTGCCCGGCCAGAGCTGGTTGCCGCCGGCGTCGATGACGGGGCCGATCGCGTCGGTGTCGGCGCGGTCGAAGCGGTATTCGAATTCCGCCATCTTGTCGGCGTTGCCGGTCCCCTTGTGCGGGTGCCGCCCGGGGTGCTGCCCGGTGATGACGGCGACGTCGACGTGTTCGTGGCCGGGCGCGATCCACTCGAGGCCCTCGATCAGCACCTTGTCGTAGCGCGCCGAACGATTGACGATGGTCGGGTACTCGACCTCGCGGATCGACTGCCAGCGCCACATCTGCGCGCCGGTGCCGGAGCCGTTCGGGGTGCCCTTCAGGCTGCTGATGGTGATCCCGTCGATGGTCTGGCCGAGCGTCTGGCTCCAGGTCGTCGTGGTCTGTCCCGGAATATTGGCGCTGGTGTCGCTGAAGCGGCAGTCGCGATTACCGGAACCGCCGTGGTTGCCGAGCGTGAACCAGTCGAGGTCGAAATTGTTGCCGCCTGCCGACGCGGTGCCCCGCCCGACCGCGCGGTCGATCACGTAGCCGGCGGCAACCGAACCATCCGTGCAAGTGTTGTGATTGTGCATGTCGCCGGCGACATAGGGATTGCCGCGGCGCTCGCCCCGACCGAACTCCTCCGCTGCAGCGCTCTGAGTCAGCGCCAATGATGCCGATGCGGCGGTCAACAGGATCGTCTTGCCAGATGGAAACATCTATCTCCCCTCATTCAAGTCAGATATCGCGAAACAACAACAGAGACTTTGGGAATTCGAACACCATGTGATCCAACGGCGTGAGCGACTCCCTGCGCGCGGCGATGATGACCAGAGTTCCGATACAGCTTCGTGAAGGATTTATGTTTGGTGCGCGCAGGTCGGCAATTTCCGCCAGGCATCTTGCCTCCAGCGTTTGTCCGTTGCATTTTCCGCGCCGCTTGAAGATGACAGTTGAAATGCTCTGCCGCATAAAGCGGCGGCGCGTGCTGTGAGATTTGTGACAACCATATGTCAATGCCGGCGACACCAGTTGAAGTGCAGTCCTTTCCGATATCGCACGCGGGAGGTTCGGACCCGGGCGCCGATGTCGCCCGTGGCGCGACGAAGTCCACGCACCCCTTTGTATCAGCGCTTGTGCGGCTGTCGCGCGAACCCTTGCTGCACTTCACCCTGCTCGGAGCGATCATTTTCAGCATCGACGCCGTGCTGCATCCCCCCGCCAAGGACGAAAAGGTCATCACGGTCACCAAGGCGATGCGCCAGTCCTTCATCGACAATTTCGACGAGGACAAGGAACGCGCCCCGTCCGGTGAGCAGCTCCAGAAGATGATCGACAGCTGGGTCGCAAGCGAGATCCTCTACCGCGAAGGCAAGGCGCTTGGTGTCGACCGCGGCGACGAGACGATCCGCGACCGGATTGCCTTCAAGATGCAGTTGCTGATCTTCGACCAGATCCGCGTCCCGCGCCCTACGGACGAGCAGCTCCAGGCATGGTTTGCGGAAAATCACGCCCGCTTCGACGAGCCGGAGCGCGTCTCCTTCTACATCACCCCGCCTACGGACCGGGCGACGGCGCAGCGTCAGCTCGACGACATCGTCCAGCAGCGCGAATCCGAAGAGCTGCAGCATCTCACGCGCGCCGTCCTGGCCCGGCCGGTCGAAAGTCTTGCCGCAGGCTTCGGCGACAATTTCCGCGATCAACTGCTGGCGATACCGGAAGGGGAATGGAAGCTGCTGCAATCCAAGGACGGCTGGCACGTCGCCCGGCTGGATTCCCGGCGCCCGGGGGATCTTGCCAGCCTCGACAAGGTCCGGGATGAGGCCGCCAGGATCTGGCATACGGATGAGACCCGCAAGCTAGCCTGGGAAGCGGTCAAGCGGCTCAAGGCGTCCTATCAAGTGCGGTACGAGCCGTGAGAGCGATCCAATATCTGCGATTGGCGCTGCTGGCTTTGACGCTGGCGCTGGCCGTACTCATCCGGCCGTCGGCGCTCCGTGCGCATGAAGCGGCGATGGGCGTGCTCGAATTCCGCGAGGTCCGGCCCGGCGCCTTCGTCGGCCGCTGGAGCATCGAGCCCTCGATCGGAGCATCGCGGGTCGATCTGCGGGTGCCGCCGCACTGCTTTCTCCGCCTGCCCGAGATGAACTGCGGCGCGAAGGGGCTGGTGGGCCCGATCACCATCACCAATCTCGGCTCCAACATGTCGGTCGTCCTGATCAAGGTCGTTCCGATCGAGGGCGAGCCGCGCAGCTATACGATCTCGACGGCCAATCCGGTCGTCTCCGTTCTCGGCACCGGCGCGCCGACACTCGAGGTGTGGCTCGAGCTGGCCAGGACCTATGTGAACTACGGCATCGATCACATCCTGCTCGGCGCCGATCATCTGCTGTTCGTGCTGGGCCTGATCTGGATCGTCGGCGGCGGCTGGCGTCTGGTGAAGACGATCACGGCCTTCACGATCGGACACAGCGCCTCGCTCGCCGCGGCAGCTTTCGGCCTGATCGGCGTGCCGGAACGCCCGCTCAACGCCTGCATCGCATTGAGCATCGCCTTCGTCGGGGTGGAAATCGTCAAGCAGCAGCGCGGCGAGATCGGGCTCACCGCCCGCTATCCCTGGATCGTGGCATTCAGCTTCGGCCTGGTGCACGGCATCGGCTTCGCAAGCGCGCTGGCCGGACTCGGACTCGAACGTCGCCTGCTTCCCGCAGCGTTGCTGTTCTTCAACATCGGCGTTGAGATCGGACAGCTCGCCTTCGTGCTGCTCGTGCTCGCCTTGATCTGGGCGCACCGGCGGCTCGATGCCGTCGTGCCGCGCTGGGGCGAGGCGCTTCCGGCCTACCTCATCGGGTCGGTCTCGATGTTCTGGTTCTTCGGCCGTCTGGCGCGCGTGTTCGCCGTGATCTGAGCGAGAGTCCACACAATGTCTTTGCGCCTTCCCCTCCCCCTGATGACCGCCATCGTTTCGTCCGCGCTGATGCAACCGGTTTTCGCGCATGAGCAGGCCGGCGTGGCGGGCGGCCTCGCCAGCGGCCTGCTCCATCCGGTCACGGGCATCGACCATCTGATCGCGATGGTGGCCGTCGGGATCTGGGGCGCGCAGCTCGGTGCGCCCGCCATCTGGATCCTGCCGATCACCTTCCCGCTCGTCATGGCGATCGGCGGAGTGCTGGGTGTGCTGCATGTGCCGCTGCCGATGCCGGAGGTGATGATTGCCGTCTCCGCCGTGATCCTGGGAATTGCCGTTGCCGCCCGGCTGCGCCTGCCCTTTGCCGCGGCCGCGATCGTCGTCGCGATGTTCGCGATCTTTCACGGCCATGCGCATGGCGCCGAGCTGCCGCGCGCGGCGAATGCGCTGGCCTATGGCGTCGGCTTCGTCACCGCCACCGGCCTGTTGCATCTGTGCGGCATCGCGATCGGCACGTTGACGCGCTGGCCCGCCGGCGAGCGCCTCATCCAGGGACTTGGGGCCGGCATTGCCGCCATCGGCTGCTATTTCCTCGCGCAGGGCGTCGGAGCCTTCGCATGAAGCTGAATTCCGCGCGCCTGTTGATCGCGACAGCGATGCTGCTCGCCGGCGGAAGTGCCGCCGAGGCGCATATCGTCGCGGCTCGCCTTGGCGATTTCTACATGGGTGTCGTGCATCCCCTCACCGACCTTCAGGATGTCGTGCTCTGGACCGCGACCGGCGTGCTGGCGGGTACGCTCGGAGCCGCCAAAGGGCGCTGGCTCATCGCCGTATTTCCGCTCGGACTGCTGTTCGGCTTGCTCCTCGGGCAGGTCTTCGGCGCGGCGTCCACGCAGCTTGCGGATGCGGCAATGATGCTCGCAATCGGCCTGCTGCTCGCAGCCGCGGCGCAGGTGCCCACAGTGCTGCTGTGCGCGATGGCCTTCGCGGTTGCCGTGATCCGGGGCGCCGCGAACGGCGCCGACCTCGCGCCCGAAACCGACCGGCTGCTGTTTGCAGCAGGATTGACTTGCGTCGGCTACGCCGCCATCACCCTGACGATGGCGCTGACCGCGGTATTCAAGCGAACGAGCTCGGACAGTGCAACATCCTGGCGCGCCATTGCCGTCCGCGCACTCGGCGGCTGGATCGCTGCGATCGGTCTGATGATGGCAAGCCTTGCACTGGCGACATGAGTGGGCGCCAGGACCTCCCTTGTTCTAGGATCACCTAGGAGGGCAGGCCTCCGAACCAAGCGCCGAAATAGCCGGCATAGAGCGCGGGGCGTTCGAGGTTCATCGAATGCCCAATGCCGGGCACGATCACGAGACGGCAATCCGGCATCGCCTTGGCCATCGCGCGAAGATCGTCCGGCGCAATCCAGACGTCCCTTTCGCCCCACAGCACCATATGCGGGTGCCGCAGTTCCGGCATGCGGCGCTCGAGCTCGCGACTTTCCTTTTCGCGCGTGAGGTTGACGGGGGTGCCGATCCAGATTCCTTCCGAGACGCCAAAAGTCTGGTCGATGATGCGGTCGAACAGCGCCTCGATCTCGCCCAGCCCTTCGCGGAAACGCGGGATGGCGTTCGGCGCCATGCTCTCCGGCACGAACAGCGAGGACGCCGCCGTTGCCATGATCGTGCGAGTCAACTCCTTGTTCATCATCATCGACCGGAACAGGCCGATCTGGTCGGCATTGAAGGCCATGCCGAGCGGCGTCACAGGATCGAGCGCGAACACGCGTCCGAAGCGCTCCGGCTGCATCAGAAGCATGCGTGCAGCGATGATGCCGCCGGTCGAATGCGTCGCGAGATGGCAATAGCCGATGTCCAGCGTATCGAGCGCCGCCAGCATGTCCTCTGCGTGCTGCTGCATGGAATAGTTGGAATAGTCCGCGTTCGGCTTCGGCCGATCGCTGTCACCGCACCCGCGCCAGTCCAGGCCGATGACGCGCAGTCCCGTTGGAAAAAGAGGTGCTGCAAGCTCGATCCAGTCCTTGCTGGCGAGGTTGCCATGGATGAAGACGACGGTGACGTCGCCCTCTCCCCACGCTCGCCAGCCAAGCTGGACCTCCCCCGCCTGCACCCTCGGCATCAGAGCGTCCTATTTGTTGAGGCCCGCCGTCGGCGCCGCGCCGGGAGGCGTTGGCGCCACCGGCAGCGCCGACACCACCGCGCCCCTGATCATGCGGTCGGTGCCGAGCGGCGACGACGTGTCGACCGTTCCCTTGGTGACGAAATCAACCACGTCGACGGAGAACTCGACCGGGTTATCCGTATGGATGAAATGTCCGGTCTCCGGATAGATCTTGAGGATCGGCCGGTTGCCGGCATTGGTCATCCGCGACATGAAGGGTGTGATGACGTCGCGCCCGAGATCCGTCAGCCCGTTGAACGCCGGCGTCGGGATGAACGGCTCCTTGTCGCCGAATGACAGGAATATCGGCGCCTTGATCTGGATGACGCGCTCATAGAGATTCTTCGGATCATCCTGCTGCAGCTCCGCTCCGATCGTGTAGATGTCGAAGATGAAGACGTTGCACCATTGCTCGAGCTCTTTCGGGTTGCCCTTGGTGAGCCCGACGCGCTGCTCGGTGTGCAAGCGGGCATATTCGCTGTCGCTGAAGAAGTACCCGCTCTTGGCCGCCGACACCGTCCCGGTGCTCGGATCGCGCTTCCTGAAATAGAAGAAGTCGCGGATGTTCTGCTCGTCGCGCGCCTTCTCCGCCGCGAGGATGCCGGTCTGGTCCCAGACCTGCTTCCACTTGTCGAAGTCGCGACCGAGGCCGTCTGCGAAGAGAGGCGCCTTCTTGTCCTTGGCGATCGTGATCTCGCGCGGATACTCCTCGAGGCCGGAGGGTGCTTCCAGGGCGAGGCCCTGCACCGCATCCGGCCAGGTCAGCGCGTAGCCGACCACGAACTGACCGCCGAGCGAGTGGCCGAGATAATAGGCCTTCTTGACGCCGAGCTGGTTGACGACGAGGTCGTAGATGACCTCGCGCATGTCCTGCATGGTGCGCGCCGGGTTCTTGTCGAGATTGCCGGGACCGGACATGCCGTAATGCGGCAGGTCGGGCACGATCACGCGCAGGCCGCTACGCAAGGCATACTGCATGATGTTGCCGTAGTGCCCGCCGAATGCGCCCTTGCCGTGGATGATGACGAGCACCTTCGGGTCCTTGTCGGTGCCGGCATACTCGTCCATGTAGCCGATTTCCCATGAATTGCCGCTCTTGTCCTTGGCATTGCCGAACTTGACCGGATAGGGATAGGTCACATACGCCTTCCAGAACGACTTCTTCGGATCGATGTTCTGGGCGACGTCGGCCACGCGATAATTCTTGTCGACGAATTTCTGCGCGCGATCGAGGCTCGCAACGTCGTCCATGAAGGCGACGAACTTCGGATCGTTCTTTCGATTGTTGATCAGCGGGAACACGCCGTAATGGGCGACCGGGCTTTCCTCGGCGATCAGATCCGCGCCGGGCACGCGGTCGACGGCCTTCTGGGCGAGCTTGAAGTTCAGCCAGAGGTCGTTGGTGATGTGCATCACCAGCGTGCGGGCCTGGATGCGGCCGAGATAGGGATTGACGTTGTGCGTCTCGCCGACCCGGTTGCGCCAGACCAGATCCACCGCGTCATAGAGCTTGGCGCGGTTGATGACGTTCAATCCGGCCTTCTCGTTCGGCGGATCCCAGTAGAAGATTTCAGGTTGGACCGCCGCCCAGTTCTGGGTGGTGCGGAAGGCAAAATCATAGCCCGTCATGCCGAGGATCGACCAGCCGAACGCCACGCCCGGCACCGGATGCTTCTCCTTGGGCAGCTTGTAATAGTCGCCCTTGGTCGCCTGCCAGACCGGATCGCCCTCGATCGCGGCCGTCATCATCTGGAAGGTCCAGTTGCCGACGGGATCCTCGCCGTCGGACTGCGTGGTGCCGCCGATCGGCATCAACGCGCCGATATATTCGGGATGCATCACACCCCAGACATAGGTCTGGGTGCCGCCCATGGAGACGCCAGTGACCAGCGCGACGCGCGCGACCTTCAGCTCGTCGCGCAGCAGGCGGTAATTCGCCTGCACCATGTCGTAGTAGCTGTACTGCGGAAACTTGATGCCGAGTCCGTCGGACGGCTTGCTCGCCCCCCAGGTGCCGAGCGGATCGACCATGATGACGTAGTAGCGGTCGGTGTCGATCGGCCGGCCCGGGCCGATGACCGGGACGCCGCCTGACAGGGCGGCGCCTTTGACCCACTGCTCATACATGTCGGTGGAGTCGCCGGAATAATAGGAGTTGATCACGACGGCATTGGTGATCTCGCCGGCGGCATTGCGCCGCGCGTTGCCGATCGCGATGTAGCCGGTGCGCAGCTTGCCGCCGCCGAGTGACTCCAGCGTCACGCCGCCCTCGCCGCCATTCTCCCATTTCGAAGGATCGGCCAGGTCGTACTTTCCGCCGAGGCGAAAATTGGCGATCTCATAGGTCTTCTTGAGACCGTCATGCTGCACCTGCGACGAGCGGCGCGTGAACGGCTGCGCCACCGCAAGCGCGGTCCCGACCAGCAACAGGATCAGGCTGACGATGCAACGCTCGAGCGCGGTTCTCCCGGTCATGGCGACCTCCCTCCTGGCAGTGTTTTGCGCGCACGCTAGGTTGCGTGCCCCCGGGAGGCTTGATTTAGCTCAATGGAATCCCCGCGTCGGCGCCGAGGATCGCGGCCATCATCACGCCGGCCGGTGCCCGCAATGCCCTTCCTCAGTCATGGCTCATATCGGATCCGCTATGAGCTCGACGGACCGGCGGATGCGCCGGCCTATGTGCTGGTCAACGGTCTCACGCAATATTCCGAGCTGTGGGGCGCCTATCGCGATGCGCTGGTCGCACGGCACTTTCGCGTCGCGACATTCGATCTGCTCGGCCAGGGCGCTTCCGACAAACCCGCGCTGTTCATTAATCAGGACGACCACGTCGCCGTGCTGCATCGCCTGATCGGCGAGCTCGGTGATGGTCCGGTCTTCCTCGGTGGCATCAGTTTCGGCGGCCTGATCGCGCTGCGCTATGCCATCGAGCACGGCGCGCGGCTGTCGGGGCTCGTGCCGATGAGCTGCTTTGCGGAGCTTTCGCCGCAACTGCTGCTGATCGGCAATGCCCTGCGCACCGGCCTCATCCTTGGCGGCACCAGCTATCTCCAGGATCTGTTGCTGCCGATGAACCTCTCGGACCAATGGCTGAAGCCGCTGCTGGACAAGCTCGACGGCGTGAAGCGGCAGGGCTGGCTGGTGAACGACGTCTACGCGCTTCAGAACCTGATGGAGTCCTTTCTCGACTTCAAGCCGCTGACGCCGCAGCTCTGCTCCATCACCGCCCCGACCATGATCCTGAATGGCGAGTTCGACTTCCTCACACCGCGGTCACTGCACGAGACCCTGCGCGTCGAGATTCCCGACAGCGCGCTCGTGATCATCCCAAGGGCCTATCACGCCTTCACGCTCGAAAAGGCGGCCCTCACCGCCGACCTGCTGGCGCGCTTTGCCGAAGACGTGATGGCCGGCCGCTGGCAAGGCAACAAGCAGGTCTTGATCGCGCCGGAAGAGGCCGGCGGAGGCTTTTCGCCGTTCCCGGACGGGTATGACCATCTGCGCGCGATCCCGGTGCAGAGGGCGGCAACATGAGCGCCTTCTTCGGACCGCTGGAGGCCGACGGCCGCGTCCCGCCGCGTCAGCAGTCGCGGGTCTCCGCATTTCTGCTCTCCGCCCATGGCGCGCTGGCGCGGCAATTCGCGCTCGCCCTTCCCGCGAAATTCGACGCGGCCTGGCACACCGAGCTGAACGCTCAGCTCTATCGCGAGAGCGAGATCGTTTCGCTGCTGATGCGTGCGACCGCCTGGGTTCCGGACCTCGCGCTGGGCCCCATGGCCGCGTCCTGGGAGATGGCCTGGCTTCCGGCGCCGATCGAAGGCATCGCCGATCACGCCCGCGCGCAGGCGGTCCAACTCGCCACCCTCGCGCACGCCGTTCACGCCGGGATCCGGCCCGCAGCCCTGCTGCCGACGGACGCCAATGCCAACGATCCTTTCGTGACGGCGCTGCGCCGCATCGAGTTCGAGAGCGGCCGGCTATTGCAGGCGCAGATCCTGTTTCTGAAGGGACCGGATCTGCTTCCTTTCCGGGACGCCGTGAGCGCAGCGCTCGATCGGCGGCATGCCGAGGTGCGCAGGCTCTGGAACGAGACGCTGGAAAGCATCGGCGTCGTCCCGCAGCAATGATCCTGCAGCTTTGACGCAGATCAAAGCTGCGAGACCGCCCGCCTCCAACATCGACCCACAATTCACCTACGCCTGCCGACCGGAGGTCCGACCATGAAGGCCGTTTCCGTCGAAGAAGCCGTCGCGATGATCCCGTCCGGCGCGAGCGTCATGGTCGGCGGGTTCATGGGTGTCGGGACACCGGAACGTCTGCTGGATGAGCTCGTCCGGCAGAACAAGGCAGGCCTGTCCCTGATCTGCAACGACGCGGCCACGCCCGGCAAGGGCGTCGGCAAGCTGTTCGATGCGACGCTGGTTTCGAAGCTGACGGCGACGCATATCGGCCTCAATCCGAAGGTCCAGCAGCAGATGCTTGGAAAGCAGATCTCGGTCGATCTCGTGCCGCAAGGCACCTTCGTCGAACGCATCAGGGCGGGCGGATGCGGATTGGGCGGCGTGCTGACGCCGACCGGCGTCGGCACCCTCGTTGCGGAGGGCAAGCGCCAGATCGAGGTCGACGGCAAGCCGTTTCTGCTGGAGACCGCCATCCGCGCGCAGTTCGCGCTGATCCACGCCTTCCTCGCCGACTATCTCGGCAATCTTGCCTATGCGCTGACCGCGCGCAATTTCAATCCGATCATGGCCATGGCGGCCGACACGGTCATTGTCGCAGCCGAGCACATCGTGCCCGTCGGCGTCATCGCACCCGATCACGTCGTCACGCCGGCACCGCTGGTCGACTACATCATTGCGAACGGGTGACCCCATGGATCCGCAGATCATCATCGCCCGGCGTGTCGCCAAGGAGCTCCGCCAAGGCAATCTCGTCAATCTCGGCATCGGCATCCCGACGCTGGTCGCGAACTACGTTCCGTCCGATCTCAAGGTCTTCTTCCAGTCCGAGAACGGGCTGATCGGCACCGGGCCGATACCGGAGCAGGGAATGGCGCATCCCCTGCTCACCGACGCCGGTGGACGGCCGATCAGTGCGCTCCCGGGGGCGGCGACCTTCGACAGCGCGATGTCGTTCGGCCTGATCCGCGGCGGCCATGTCGACGTCACCGTGCTCGGCGGCCTTCAGGTCGATGCGCACGGCCTGCTCGCCAACTGGATGATCCCCGGCAAGATGGTCCCGGGCATGGGCGGCGCGATGGATCTCGTCAGCGGTGCCAAGCGCGTCATCGTCGCCATGCAGCACGCGGCCAAGGGCAAGTCGAAGATCGTTGCCAAATGCACGCTGCCGCTGACCTCGGCGCGGCCGGTGAACCTCGTCGTCACCGACATGGCCGTCATCGGCTTTCCCGACGGCAAGGCGACGCTGCTCGAAACGGCGCCGGGCGTCAGCATCGGCGAGGTCCTGGCGGTGACGGAGGCCGAGCTCGCCATTCCCGACACTGTCCCGGAAATGAAGATCTGACGGAGTGACCATGCGCATATTCAGCGATTTCGACGACATCAAATCCGCCGTTGGCACCGAGATCGGCGTCAGCGACTGGGTCGAGGTGTCACAAGCGCGCATCAACCAGTTCGCGGAGGCGACCTGCGACGAGCAATGGATCCATGTCGACCAGGAGCGCGCAGCCAAGGAGATGCCCGGCGGCAAGACCATCGCCCACGGCCTGCTGTCGCTGGCGCTCGCGCCCCTCTTCATCCGCTCGGTGATCGGCCTGAAGGGCCTGCGCAACACGCTGAACTACGGCGCCGACCGGATCAGATATCTGGCGCCGGTGCCGGCGGGCTCGAAGCTGCGCGGCCGCGTCACGGTCGCCGAAGCCGAGGACGTGCCGCCGGACGGCCTGCGCGTCAACTATCATCTCGTGATCGAGATCGAAGGCGGCAAGAAGCCCGCCTGCATCGCCGAGCTGATTGCGCTGCACTATCGCTGAATCAAAAAAGGTCGAAAACAACCCCATGCACAGTAGCGGGGGCATTGACGGCATTGCACTTTTTCTTCCGACCTTTTCCGCCGGCCGAAGCGTTTGACCCGTCGGGCAAAACACTGGCATTATGTGACGATCAGCCCACAGCCTCCTGACTGCCAACTCGGCGTGACAACACGCGGGCCGCGTCAGTCGATGATGTGATACCCGCCGTCGATGTAGAGCACGCCGCCGGTCATCAGCTTGGCGCCGTCAAGCGCCAGAAAGGCAGTGGCGTTGCCGACGTCGTCGATGCTGACGAGACTGCGCGACGGAGCCTTCGACTGCGCCTTGTCCATGAGTTCGTCGAATTCGGGGATGCCTGACGCGGCGCGCGTCGCCAGCGGGCCCGGCGAGATCGCGTGAACGCGGATGCCCTTCGGGCCCAGCTCGGCCGCGATGTAGCGCACCGACGCCTCGAGCGCGGCCTTGGCCACGCCCATGACGTTGTAGTTCTCCACCACCATCTGGCTGCCGTAATAGGTCATGGTGAACAGCGTGCCGCCGTTCTTCATGAGCGGCTCGGCGAGATGGGCCATGCGCATGAACGACCAGCACGAGACATCCATGGTCTTGAGGAAACCGTCGCGGCCGACATCGACGACGCGCCCGTGCAACGCCTCCTTGGGCGAGAAGGCGATCGAGTGAAGCAGAAAGTCGAGCTGGCCCCACTCGGCGGCGATGCGCTCGAACACCGCTTCGGTCTGGCCTTCGACCATCACGTCCAGCGGCATGAAGATCGGCGCCTCCAGCGCCTGCGCCAAGGGCTCGACATGCTTCTTGGCGCGATCGTTCAGGTACGTGACGGCGAGATCGGCGCCGAGCGCACGAAACGCCCGCGCACAGCCCCAGGCGATGGACTGGTCATTGGCGATGCCGACGATCAGGCCCTTCTTTCCCTTCAGGGCCACCTTACTGTCCGGGAATACTGGGATCATGACACCCTCTCAGATCGTGTGTTTTGCGACGAGCCGTTGACCAGCATCGCAAGCGTGTGCTGCGCGATCATCAGCTCCTCGTCGGTCGGGACGACGTAGACGGGGATGCGACTGCCGGAATGCGAGATCAGCCGTGAATGACGGGCATTTTCGTCGGCATCGAGGGTTACACCGAGCCAGGCGAGCTGCTCTGCCACACGCGCCCGGATCGATGCCGAATTCTCGCCGATGCCGGCGGTAAAGACGAAGGCGTCCAGACCCTGCAAGGCCGCAGCCAACATGCCGGCACTGAGCCCGATCCGGTAGACGAAGTAATCGATCGCGAGCCTTGCATGGGCATCCGTGCTCGCCTCGAGCTCCCGCATGTCGTTGCTGACGCCGGAGAGGCCCTTCAGTCCGCACTCGCGATAGAGGAAATCCTGCACCTTCGAAGCCGGCATGCCCTTCTCCGAAATGAGATAGAGCACCACGCCGGGATCGATCTGCCCCGGCCGCGTTCCCATCGGCAGGCCATCGAGCGCCGTGAAGCCCATGGTGCTTTCGACGCTGCGCCCGTCCTTCAATGCGCACATCGAGGCACCACTGCCGAGATGGGCGACGATCACGCGTCCGCCGGCGATCTCGGGCGCGACCTGGGGCAGCGTTCGGGCGATGTATTCATAGGACAGACCATGAAAACCATAGCGCCGCACGCCCTCGGCATGAAGCTGGTGCGGAATGGCATAGTGATCTGCGACCGCATCGTGCGTGCGGTGGAAGGCGGTGTCGAAACAGGCGACCTGGAGCAGTGTCGGGAAGCCCGCAAGAAGCGAGCGGATCGGCGCCAGGTTGTGCGGCTGATGCAGCGGCGCCAGACTGACCAAGCGCTCGAGCCGGCACACGACGCCGTGGTCGATCACGACCGGCCGCGAATAGTCCGGACCGCCATGCACGACGCGGTGACCGACCGCGACCGGCGTGACCCGAAGCTCGTTCCGCAACCAGTCGCCGGCAACGGCCATTGCCGCCGGCACATCCGGCACGGCCTCGATCGGATAGGCACGATCGACCAATGGGCCGTTGCTCGTGCCGCCGGCCCGCAGACGCGGCCGGCTGCCGATGCCATCGATCTGTCCCTTGATCTGCCGCCGCAGGGTCCCCTCGCCCTCGATCGAATAGACTTGAAACTTGACGCTGGAGGACCCGGCATTGACGACGAGGATCGTATCCATGGCATCACGCGGCCACTGTCGGCGCCTTCTGGCGCCGGGCGCGAGCATAGAGAGCGGCAACCGCGCAGGATGCCATGCGCGCGCGAGGAGAATCCGCCCGCGAGGTGAGCACCACCGGCACGCGGGCGCCGAGCACGATGCCCGCGCCGTCCGCCTTGGCGAAGTAGGCGAGGTTCTTGGCCAGCATGTTCCCGGCCTCGAGGTCCGGAACGACCAGTATCTGTGCACGGCCGGCGACCTCGGAGGTGATGCCCTTGATCCGCGCGGCTTCCACGTCGACCGCATTATCGAACGCCAGCGGTCCATCGAGGATGCCGCCGGTGATCTGGCCGCGATCGGCCATCTTGCAGAGCGCGGCGGCCTCGATCGTCGAGGGGATTTTCGAGGTTACGGTCTCGACCGCCGACAGGATCGCGACCCGCGGGGTCTTGCCGAAGCCGGCCTGGTTGTAGAGGTCGATCGCGTTCTGGATGATGTCGCGCTTGGCGTCGAGATCGGGGAAGATGTTGATCGCGGCATCCGTCACGAAGATGGTCTCGGCGTAGGCCGGCACATCCATGACGAAGACGTGGCTGATGCGCCGGTCGGTGCGAAGGCCGCCGGTCTTGGCCGTGACGGCGCGCATCAATTCGTCGGTGTGAAGGCTGCCCTTCATCAGCAGGTCGCCCTTGGCGGCATGGATGAGCTCGACGCCCTTGGCCGCGGCGTCCTCGCTATGCGCGGCATCGACAATCTCGAACCCGGACACGTCGAAATCGAATTTGGCGGCCGTATCCCTGATCTTCCTCTCGGGCCCGACAAGTATCGGCCGGATGATGCCTGCGCTTGCGCTGTCGACGGCGCCGCGCAACGAGGTCTCGTCGCAGGGGTGGACGACGATGGTCGGTAGCGGCGCCCCCGCCTTCGCCGCCGCGATCAGGCGATCGTATTTGCTGCCGGAATGAGCCCCCGTCGTGTCGGCCGACATCATGTCACTCCCGCTTCCGCCAATCCGCGTTACGACGCTCTTGCCTTGGAATCTGCCTTGGGGTCGAAAGGGGCGACGTTCGACGTCAGCTCCCCCTCTCCGTCGAGACCAAAGAGCCCGGCGATCTGCTTCAGCCGATGGGCGCGCTCGCCGGCGATGTCCTCGCTCGCCGACAGCACCTCGCGCATCGCCGCGAAGGCCTGGCGCCGCAGGCTCATGTCGTCGGGCAGCAATTTCGGGATCGCAGCCAGCGCGCCGTCCCGATCGAGCAGCAGCATGAAGAACTGCTCGCGGACCAGCATCTTGAATTCGGCCAGCGTCATCCGGGGGCCGGCATGGTCCCGCCGCACCTGCCGCAGTGCCTCGATGCTTCGCTCGTCCACCATGCCGCGGGCGGAACCGACATAGAGCAGCGAACGGAGCGCTGCTTCGCGCAGGCCCCCCTCGCCGATGCGCGATTTCAGCTCGGAGATCCGCTTCTCGAGCATCGCGCGATGCTCCGCCGACATCTCGCGGCGCTGCGAGGGCGCGGAATTCGGATCGATGCCCACGGCCGCTTGAAGCAACGGCGAGCCGTAGACATTGAGGAAGATGGTCTCGCTCAGAGCCTCCTGCGCGTCGCGCCAGCTGTCGAGCGCATGGACAATCTGCTTCGACATCTGCTCCTGGAACGCCAGGAACGGATTGTCCTTCGAGACCGGCCTGCGGTTGTCCTCGACACGATCGGCGACCGCCTTCACGGTGGACATCCAGGGATTCTGGCTGCTGAAGGCCTCATATTGCATTCGCAGCGGATGCATGTTGCGCGCCAAGCCCGCGATCTGCGGGGTCACCATCTTCTTGACCCAGGGCTGGACGAACTTTTGATAGGCCGCCAGATTGAGTTCCGAGACGCGCTTGGCGGCGGCAAACCGCCTCTCGTCTTCGGGCGAATTGCCTCCCATCGCGCGGATATCGTCAAGCGTGCGGGCCTCACAGCGCATCACCCACTGCCCGACCGCGAGATCGGCGTTGAGCGTCTCGCTGTCCCTCGCCTCGAACGTCGCCTCATAGAGTCCGGGCGGAAGCACGTCGATCAAATCGATGTTGCTTGAAAACTCGGCATGCTCCTTCTTGGCGACGCCGCCGGACACGAAGATGCCGAGATGGCCGATGCTCTCGTGAACGGTATAGACGACGGTCTGGCCATAGGCCCTGATCTCGTCGACGTCGGCGTAGCAGTCCAAAATCCAGTCGAGCGCCTGCTGCGGCGGTGTGACGTTGTCGCCCTTGGAGCAGAACACGACGATCGGCGAACGGATATTGCGCAGGTCGACCTTCTGTCCGTCCGACATCTCGATGCGGCCGGCGGCGAGATTGTTGCCGATGAACAGCTCGTCGACGATGAACTGGATCTCTTCGGCATTGAGGTTGACGTGGCCGCCCCACCAGCGTTCGAAATCCAGATAGCGTTCGGCTTCGGTGTCGACCTTGGAGTAGACGTTGTACTGCTTGGTCCAGAGCGTGTTGGAGGGATTCTGGTTCTCGAAGTTCTGCACCAGCCAGGCGCCGTCGAACTTGCCCGCGCCGAGATCGCTCGTCAGTGCCGTCAGCCAGCTTCCGCCCAAAAGGCCACCGGAATAGCGCATCGGATACTGGCCGTGCACGCCTGCCCAATAAGCCAGCGGCGCGCCGGCGATGATCAGGGGCCCGAACAGCTCCGGGCGCAGCGATGCCAGGATCATGACGGCCCAGCCGGCCTGGCAATTGCCGATCACGCAGGGCTTGCCGTCGGCTTCGGGATGACGGCTGATGACGGTCTCGATGAACTTCGCTTCCGCCCGCGCGATGCGCTCGATGGTCTGGCCCGGCACCGGCTCGGGCAGGAAGCCGATGAAATAGCAGGGATGCCCCGCCTTCATCGCGACGCCGATCTCGCTGTCGGCCTTGAAGCCGCCAATGCCCGGCCCGTGGCCGGCACGCGGATCGACCACCACGAACGGCCGCCGGCTCATGTCGATCTCGACATCCTTGGGCGGAATGATGCGCACCAGCGCGTAATTGACCGGCTCTTCCAGCGTGCGGCCGTCGGCGATCAATTCGGCAGCATATTGCAGCACATGGGGCGCGACCTGCGCGACATGCTCGCGATACTGGTCGCCACGCTGACGCATGATGTCCAGAAACAGCACACTGCGCTGCCCCGCATCGACCATGTATTCCACGGCGGAGGCCACAAGGCCCGACATCGGGCCATCCGGCAGTTTCAGATCGTCCATCGCCATGTTCGTCCTCGCCGTCGCGTCCAGCCATTCAAGGAGCGCTGGGACTGCCGACGTTGATTTAGGTCAACGGTCAGCGACGGAGTGCGAGGTTCCCTGCGGAAGCCTGGCGAGCTGCCTTTCGCGGCAGGCCTGATCCGAGTCAGGCAGCACGTATCGGCAAACGACTGAACGAGAAAGGGCGCGCGTTGATGGGGACTCCAGCAAGTTTCACTTGCCGGGAGACGCTAGTTGACGGCCTCCCGATCGAGATCCGGGCGCTCCGGCCGGACGATGAGGTCGGCATGCTCGCCGCGCTTGATCAGGCGAGCATGCAAACACGCCAGCGTCGCTTCTTTGCACCGAAGCGCCATTTCTCGGACCGCGAGCGCGCCTATTTCATGGAGATCGACTTCGTGAATCACGTGGCGCTGGTTGCCTGCGCGGAGGATGCGGGCCGAGACGCCATCATAGGTGGAGGCCGCTACGTCGTCGCGACGCCCGGCTGCGCAGAGATGGCCTTTGTCGTTGTCGATGCCTGGCAGGGACGTGGCGTCGGCACGCTGCTGGCACGACATCTCATCGCGCTCGCGCGCGAGGCCGGGCTGACTGAACTGACTGCGGAGGTCATGTCGGACAATACGGCCATGCGTCGCGTCTTCGAGAGGCTCGGCTTCAGCCCTGCGGCGAAGCGAGACCCTCAAACGATTCATTTGGCGTTGAAGCTGACCTGATGACCCCCGACGTGGATTTCCACTCTTCCCTTGATCTTGATCAACGGTGCGCCGGCCGGCCCGTGGGTCAGTCGACACCATCGCCGCAAAGACGGAGGTCGTCATGACGTATGGTATGATCGGTAAGCTGCTTGCTGCGACCATCGTGGTCGGCGCAGGCATGTCTGTCTCCATTGGCGGGTCACCCAATCAGGGACCGTCACTATCCTTCAGCCAGGCAGATGCACGGGTCGGACGTCCCCTGACCCCCGTGTCGGTCGCCGGCGTGGCACGCCGGACCACCCGACGCGCGGTCGTCGGGACCGCGGCCGTCGGCGCTGCGGCCGCAGGCGCGGCATGCGTTCGCGTGCTGGTCAACGGGACGTATGTCTGCCGCTGACTATCGTCGAAATGGATATGAGGAAGTTGAATTCTGCGGATGACCTGCATCCGCAGAACGGCTTCGTCATCAGAGCGCCGGGATGAGCAGCGGCAGCAGAACCCAGCCAGCTAAAACGCGATGAGATTTGGATGAATCGTCATCGCGCTTCAGGTTGTTGTTGACGCATGATCTTTCCGGAAAACCGCTTCACACTTTGCGCTATCGCGGCCCTGCGGGTCTGGATCATGCTTTAGTTGATGGTCGGGTTGTCGAAACGCTTTTCCGCCTGTGCGATCACGATCTCGATGTGTGCCGTATGGTGCCTTGCCGACAATTCGCGAGCGGCCGCCTGATCCCGGCTCCATCCCGGCTCACCGCGCGCACGCCGCTCCCGATAATCGATCAACCAGACGGTTTCTCCATAGGTCAGGCCCACGAAGACGTCGCGCCCCTCGGAGTCCGGCCCCAATTCGCTCAAATAGGTGACGTGGCTACGCAGCTTCTCTGCCGTCATTGCTCATCTCCTCGCTTGGCCGTTTGCTAGGTGGCCGGTCTTCGCAGAGGAATGATCTGCGCCGAGCGCACCGGCGCCGGAAGTTCGGCTGACGTCGATTGCGGTGCTTTTTTGGCCCTGAACTTCGTCCAACGAAGTCCGGGCGTGTAGCCGTAGAGCACATTGAGCCAGGTATCCGACAGCGTCGCGCTCGTGAAAGGCAATTCGGGCAAGTTCCAGTCAGCGTCTCTCTCGATGCCAGGATGCATAGGCACTCGAACCGCCGACCCCGCCCATACCAGGCCGCCGGCTGGCAATTCGACGTATTCGCAGCGGTCCCGTTCGGTCCATTCCTGGACTGAATGGGCGAGACTTCTGGGATGATCGGCGGAGAAAAGGCCGACGATCCGATGACTGTCAATTGAGCGGACGAGATAAGCTGGCATGGCAAAGTCCAAAAATTGAATATTGCCTATTTTTCCCGATCTTGCCAAGCCCCTTCGTACCCGTCGAGCGTGCACCCAGTGATAAGTGCCCGATGATCTCGTCCGGTATTGCTGTGCGGAATCTCGAAAGAAGGCCCTACTCATCGACGTTCAGATGAACGCTTTTTCCTTTTCTTCCCGCAATCTCAACCGAATGATTGATGCTCAGCGGGCCGGTTCGATACACTCGGCGTGATTTACCAAACAAGCGGTTTTGGTTTGACCTAGATCAATGAAACCGCAGACTCGAACAACCGGGATTTTGCATTTCCCTCCCGGGGCTGGAGCAGCGCCGTCCGCCACTGGATTTCGAGCGGACGGCGCTGTTGGAATTTCGCGCCGGGACCAAACAAATGGCGGCCATCGCCCGGAGCCCGGTCTTAAAGAAGACTTGTCATAAAGAAGATTGGGCTATCGGTCTTCGGGATGAAGCGCAGCCTTCATGCGCCGCAGTCTGGCTATTCTCCACATGATCTGCTCGACCAAGCCGTCGTCGAAATCAGACAGCTGAACGACGAGCTCCTTGAATCTTTGAATCTTCCTGTCGAAGATCGAGCAACGATCACACATCGTCTGCAATTGCCCTGGCGAAATGGCTGCTGACTCGGCAAGCAAATCAAAAAATATCGAGCTGAAATTAATGATCGTAACGCCGGCCGTAAAGGCCGCGCGCGGTGGACTCACGATGTACGTCCTGCGACATGGCCGCGCTTCGGCGGAGAGCAAGATCGAGCGGCTTTTGCCGTCAGGCCATGGCGCCCTCTCAAGAAGAACAGGTGATTTGTGCGCCCAACCCGACGTGACGGCAGCCCGCTCCCGGCAAGTCGCAATTGCAGGCGGGCATCGGTGCTGAGGATCTCCGGCAAATCTCGCGCCGGCAGCCTCTACCGTCGAAGTGTGGATGAGGGCGATCTTTTCCGGTCCACATAAAGCTCTATAATAAACTCTTTAATCGACGCATTTAATCGATAGGTATTGCCTTGCCATCATCCATCGAATTGATCGTTGCCTCTCACGTGGCACTCAAGGACCGGCGCGGACTCGAAGAGCTGCGCGAGCATCGGCGCCAGTTGCTCGATCAACTCCGGACCGTGTCGGGCATCGATCCGATCCGGACCATCGAACGGCTGGAAGACGACATTCGGGCGATCGACGAGGGGCTCGAGCAACTCAAGCCTCCGCCGGGAACGTTGCCCGAGAACGAATGGCGCTAAGCTCGGATCCGCGCTTTCAAAAGCAGGCCCGTCTGCCGCTCCATTTGAAGCGCCAGCTGCTTGCGTTCAAATCTAAGAGCGGCCTGTTGGTCGAGCGTGATGTGCCCCTCGCGCTCGAGAATGTTGATGAGAAAAACCTGGTCCTCAATATGCCGTTGGCGCTTGTGGATATCTTCCATGAGGCCCTCGAGCTCGGTTCGAAGATCTGGATTCACAATTCATGCCTTTCAATCTCACGCTGAAATGCATCCACTATGTGTCTGAGACCTTAAGCAAAGTTTGCATCCCGATGGCTGCCTGTCCCTCCTTAATTTGAATGCGCGTCCGTTTATTCCGGAAGGCCTGCTGCCCGAGGTATCATGAGGATGGACCCGGGACATCGCCCAAACGTATGCGAGCAGGTCCGGGCCACGCGTTGATGACCGGCGATTGAAGGCAAGCCGATTGCAGGTCCAACCTGTCGGCCGTTTACGCACCCTGGTATCCGAATCGGCAAAGGCCGGATGATGCCGGCCGACCCGGGGCGGCCTCCAACGCCGAAGTCGGGGAAAGCATTCAACCCGCGGCAAAATTCCCCGCTCTGCCTGCCCTTCCCGCCCATATCCGGAACCGGGGGCCTGGAGCGACCCTCACATCGCAGCACAGCGGCAGCGCAATTGATTAGTAAAATCAGGCTGCTAAGGGGCAGGTTACACGCACAATTTGTGCAACGCAGCAGGCCGTTATCGTTGTCGATGAGGGGGTATTGGTTGGGCCGCCTGAGCCGGCCCGTGTTGCTCGCGCAACGGACGTCGGATCGATTGCTGCAAGCTGTGACTGAAATGTCATAGGTAGTGCCGTAGCATTTTGCTAATTCTTCCTAGGCAATAATATTTGTTAAAAGACGTTTATGGTGGGGACCATGAAGCCGGCGCATTTAGCCTTCGCAACGATCATCCTGGCCGTCGCCCCCGCGAAAGCCGAGCAATTTTCAATCAATGATGCCTTGAAACAGGCGATGCAGACCAACCCGGGGGTGGGTGAGGCCTCGGCAAACCGCCGCGCAACCGAGAGCGAGCTCCGCCAGACCCAGAGTACGCTGTTACCGCAGGTCCGCATCGACGCCAGCTATGGACCGGAAAAGTTCGACCAGTCGCCCGGCTTCATAGCGCCGAGCATTGCGGTTCCAACGACCGGATCAGGGCCGTGGCGAAACGGAAGCCAGGAATCCGTCGTCGTCCGTCAGCTTCTTTTTGATGGTTTCACCTCGATCCACGAGGTGTGGCGTCAAAATGCGCGCGTGAACGCCGCCGCGGCACGCGTCAAGGAACGCACCGAGCTCATCGCCCTCGACGCCGCCGAAGCTTACATCGACGTCGTGCGTTATATGCGCCTGGTGACCTGGGCCCAGCAGAACGTCGCCAATCACGAGAAGATCTTCTCGAACGTGAACTCCCGGTTTTCGGGCGGCCGGGCCGGCGAAGGCGACCTCGAGCAGTCGAGGGAGCGCGTCGAAAGTGCTCGCGCGGCGCTCGCCGAATTCCGCCGCAGTCTCGAGGACGCACGGGCGAAGTACCGCAAGGTGGTCGGCATAGAGCCTTACAATGTGCGTTTCCCGGGCCCGTTGAGGGGGCTGCCGGCCAGCCGGGATGAGGCGCTCGCGGTCACGCTGCGGTTCAACTCCACGATCTCGGCGGCCCAGTCCGACGTCGACGCCGCCAAGCACGCTTTCAAGTCCACGGACGGCCTGTTTGCCCCGAAATTCTATCTCGAGGGTCGGGCGACGCATTACGACAACGCGTTCCCCTATGTTGCGGCCGCCGGCTCGCCCGCCGTCACCCATGAGGACTACAGCGGCAAGGTGGTGATGTCCTGGGACATCTTCCGCGGCGGCCAGGACGCCTGGAACCGCTCGGAAAAGGCCGAACGGTTCACGGAAGCGACCGCACGGCACGCCCGCCTGCAGCGGGATGCCTATGAGTCGATCGACAAGGCCTGGAACGCCCGCACGGTCACGCAGACCCGCATTGCCGCGCTGACCGGCGAGCTGGAGGCGGCCCGGAAGACCATCGCCGCCTTCCAGAAGGAATATGAGCTCGGCCAGCGCTCGCTCATCGACCTCCTGAACGCCCAGAACCAGTTCTTCAATGCGCAGGTTTCGCTGACCTCGGCGCGCGCGGTTGTGGTGTTTGCCGACTATCAGTTGCTCGCTGCGACGGGAACCCTGATCGAATATCTGAAGGCCCCTCCCCCCGTTGACGCTGCTCCGACCGATCTCAACCTGTTCGGCCTGCCCGATTACAAGGCGCCCACGTTCCGCTGGACGCTGCCGCAGAGCGGCTCGGAGCCGCTGCGGACTGCTGTCCCGGCGCCGACGGCAGCGCCCGTCCGGCTGTCCTATGCTGCGACCGAGCCTGCCACGTCGGCTTTCGGCGATCGCTGGTCCGGGGAGCCGGCTTCGTCCGCCAAGGTTGCCGGCGTGTCGGCCTGGTTTGCGCAGCGCCAAGGCTCCGGCGGGCCGATCGCGCTCGACAGCTCGGCCGGCCAGCGCAGCTCATATGCCGCGGCCGAGAAGCCCCATTGGCTGCTGACCGCATTCTCGCCGATTACAAAATAGCAACGTCGGTCGAACGACCATTGGAAAGCCCGCACTTTGTGCGGGCTTTTTTGATTTCGGCCACCCCCGATAACGCACGGATAGCCTTCCGGGCGCGCGGTTGTTAATCGTTAATCTCGACCGCTCAAATAAGTAAATGAATTAACTCGCAGTTTGTCGTAGTCTTTCGACGACTTTGCCAAGTTCGCGTCATCGCTTTTCATTTAAGGCATATCAGCTTGCTGTTTCGTCAAACAAAGACGGCTTCGGCCCAAGGTGCGCGCCCGAACAACATCGGCGAAGAGTCCGCGGCGTCGGCCCGGGCCGAGAGGATGGAAGCGAAACAAAGCGATCCCCTGCTGGACTCGCTCATCTTTCTGGCCGGACATCACGGCAGAGCCGTGACACGCGATGGCTTGCTCGGCGGCCTGCCCATCCTCGATGGGCGTCTGACGGTTTCGCTCTACGAACGCGCGGCGCGCCGTGCGGGCCTCGAGACCGAGGCCACCAAACGCAAGCTGCTGGATATCCCGTCTCTCGTTCTTCCGGTCGTTCTGATCATGAAGAACGGAACGACGCTGGTCCTGCTGAGCATCGACGAAACCAAGCGTACCGCCAGGGTGATCGATCCAAGCAACCGGCCGTATGTGCCGCAGATGCTGACCTTCGACACCATCGCTGCGGGATATACGGGTTACGCGTTTCTGGTCCGGGCAGCCGCCGAGTCGGACCCGCGAGCCGTCGCGGCCGGCAGTCTTCCCCGGCAGCACTGGTTCTGGTCCGTCGTAAAGGCCCATTGGCGCAACTACGGACACATCGCGCTGGCGGCGCTGCTCATCAACATCCTCGCCCTGGCCATGCCGCTCTTCACGATGAGCGTCTATGACCGCGTCATCCCGAACGGAGCGATCCCCTCACTCGTTGCGCTCTCGATCGGCATGGGCCTTGCGATCGTCTTTGATCTGATCCTGCGGATGGTCCGGAGCAAGATGATCGACGTGACGGGCAAGACGATCGATGTCGTCCTAGCCGCCAACATTTTCGAACACGTCATGGCCGTGAAGATGTCGCAGCGGCCGACATCCGTCGGCATTGTTGCCAACCAGCTTCGGGATTTCGATTCCGTTCGCGAGTTCTTCACCTCGGGCAGCGTCGTCTCGGCAACCGATCTGCTGTTTGCCATCCTGTTTGTTGCGGTCCTCTTCCTTGTCGCGGGGCCGCTGGCCTGGGTGCCGCTCTTGATGCTGCCGGTCATGATCGGAATTGGCCTCGTGCTGCAACGCCCGCTCAATCGGGCGATGAAGCGCTTGCAAGCCGAATCGGCGGCCCGCCATGGCGTGCTGGTGGAATCGCTCGCCGGCCTCGAAACCGTGCGCGCCTCGGGCGGTGAAGCGCGGATGCAGACGGCCTGGGAGCGTTCGGTTGCAGCGACAGCCCGCTCCGGCGAGGCCGTGCACTTCTGGTCATCCCTGGCGCTGACGGCGGCAAACTCGGCGCAGATGTTGACCAGCCTGCTCCTGATCGTGATCGGCGTCTTTCTGATCCAGAACGGCACCCTGACCGTCGGCGCCCTGGTCGCGGCGAACATGCTCGCCGGCCGGGTCTTGGCGCCGATTGCGGGCATCGCATCCGTGATCACCCGCGGCACTCAGACTTTCTCGGCGCTCAAATCCATCGATCGACTCATGACTCTGGAGCGGGAACGTTCGCCGGAACGAACCTATCTCGCCAGGAAGATCGAACAAGGCACCATCAGTTTCGAGAACGTCTCGTTCACCTACCCCAATGCGCCCGGAAAGGCGCTGGACAAGGTCACCTTCAAGATTCAGAGCGGCGAGCGCGTTGGAATCATCGGCCGGGTTGGTTCGGGAAAGACGACCGTTGGACGCCTGTTGCTCTCCTTCTACGAGGCACAGGATGGCCGCATCCTGGTCGATGGCGTCGACTCGCGCCAGTATGATCCCGCCGACCTGCGCGCCGGCATCGGCTTTGCGATGCAGGACACCGATCTGTTCTTCGGCAAGCTGCGCGACAACATCACCTTGGGCTATCCGGCCGCGACCGACGAAGAAGTGCTCGCGGCCTCGCGCCTGGCCGGCGTCGAAAGCTTCATCGCAGGCCATCCCATGGGCTACGACATGCCCATCGCGGAGGGCGGCCGCAGCCTCTCGGGCGGTCAGAAGCAAGCCATCGGCCTTGCGCGCGTATTGATCCGCAAGCCCAAGATCCTGTTTCTGGACGAGCCAACCGCCCATTTCGACGTCCGCAGCGAAAGCGAGTTCCTCGAACGGCTGAAGAAACTCGACGATGCGCAGATGACCATCATCATCTCCACTCATCGTCTCTCACTGCTGACCATGGTCGACCGGCTGCTGCTGTTCGACAACGGCCGGCTGGTCGCCGACGGGCCACGCGACCACGTCTTGAGCCTGCTGCAAGGCAAGACTCCGTCGGCCGAGCCGGTCGTCAATCCCAGAGTGGTTCAACAAGTCCCGCCGGCGCAGAAGTCCAATGTCAGCTGATTTCGCTTACGCCAACGATATCCGCGCGGCCGTCCGATTGAGAACGCCGCGGACCTCCCGCATGCTGCTGTGGGCGTTTCTCGCCCTCCTCTCCACATTCCTGATCTGGGCTCATTTCGCCGTGCTCGAAGAGGTCAAGCGCGGAAATGGCAAGGTGGTGCCCTCGCGGCAGATTCAGGTCGTGCAATCCCTGGAAGGCGGCATCGTCGGCGACATCCTGGTCCAGGAGGGAGCCGTGGTTCAGCAGGGGCAGTCCCTGATGCGGATCGACGACACCAAGTTCGCTTCCGAGTTCGGCGAGATACGGGAGCGCCGTGCCTCGATGGCGGCCCGCCTCGCGCGGCTCGACGCCGAAGCGAAGGGCCGTAGCGAGATTGTCTTCCCTGACAAGATCGAGGAGGTCGCTCCTGCTGCCGTCGCGACGGAACGGAGCGTCTTCAAGACCCGCGCCCTCAAGGTGGCGCAGGATGTGGACGTTCTCAATCAACAGATCGCCAGGCTGACCCAAACATCAGGCCTGCTCGATCGCGAGCTCGCGTTGACGCGCAAGCTGTACGAGCAGAAGGTCGTTCCCGAGATCGAAATGCTTCGGCTGGAGCGTCAATCCGCAGAAGCCAAAGGCCAGATCGCCGAGGCCAAGGCGAAGATTGCGACCACGATCTCGACCTTCCGGGCGCAGGCGGACGAGGACCTCGCCAAGTCGAGGGCCGACCTCGCCGTGCTCGACGAGAACATCAAGTCCGCCCAGGACAGGGTGCGCAGGACGGACCTGCGTTCGCCGGTTCGCGGCATCGTCAACAAGCTGAACGTCACGACGATCGGCGCGGTCGTTCAGCCCGGCGCGAACCTCATGGACATCGTTCCGCTCGACGATACCTTGCTGGTCGAAGGCAAGATAAGGCCGCAGGACATCGCCTTCATCCGCCCTGGCCAGGATGCCGTCGTCAAGATCTCCGCCTACGACTCCTCGGTTTATGGTCATCTCGCCGGCAAGGTCGAGCGGATCAGCGCTGACACGATCCTCGACGACAAGGGAGAGGCGGCGCAGCGGCCGGAGACCTACTATCGCGTGATGGTTCGCACCGACAAAAACCATCTCGGCACGGAGGAAACTCCGCTTCCGATCATTCCGGGCATGATCACGACCGTCGAGATCCTGACCGGCAAGAAGAGCGTTCTGGATTACATCATGAAGCCGGCTCGCACCTTGCGCGACGAGGCCCTGCGCGAGCACTAAAGCGCGATGAGATTGGGATGAATCGTCATCGCGCTTTAGGTTGTTGTTTCAGCATGATCTTATCGGAAAACCGCTTCGCACTTTTCCGGATCATGCACTAGATCCGTCCCTCGACCGCCTTGCTTAATGCGTCCTTAATACGCGATCGCAAGCTTTAGCATTGCCGGTGGGGCGCGGTTCATCCCACCGGCTCATTCCTGGCCGTCCCCTCCCCGGTCTTAACCCGACTTAAGCGCGCCCACGCGCACGCTGGTTCCCGATAAACAGGTCGGGATGATGATCAGGCGCGTAAAGACGCCGGCGCCGTCCCGAAATATGGGGACGGTCAATGAAGTCGCGTTGTGGACAGCGACGGCAGGGCATTCTGGCGTTTGCGGCGGCCATGCTGGTTTCGCTCAGCGGTGCTGCGACCTCGGTGGCGTTTGCAACCGATGTCGGGCCAGCCGGGCCGCGTGAGATCGCGCCCGGGGCGGACACTATTCAGGCGCCCGCGACGTTCTTCACGATCAACGCGGTGCTGGCAAAGCTCGACCGCGAGCGTGGCCGCGGGCCAAATGCCATGCGTCTGGCAGCGCTGACGCCTCCCTCCCCCACGGCGACGGATGCCCAATCAGAGGCCGCCTCTCCTGCCGGCGCACCGCCGCTCGGTCATGAACCCTTCGGCCTCTTCGCGTTCCGGGCCCCCGACAATGCCATCTGGCACAAATGGCGCACCGTTGAAGCAGAGATCGCCAACGAGCAGGCCCTACTCGAACGCTGCCGGTCCGATGCCGCGAGCTGCCCGCCTAACGCTGCGCAGTTCCTTAGGCTCGTCGGGGCGGTCAAGGCGAAGTCCGGGCGAGCTCAGCTCGAGGAGGCCAATCTCGGCGTTAACACCGCGATCCGCTATGTCAGCGATCTCGTCCAGCATCGGGAGCTCGACCGCTGGAGTTCGCCACTGGCGAGCTTTGCGACGGGCAAAGGCGATTGCGAAGACTATGCGATCGCCAAATACGCCGCGTTGCGCGAAGCGGGTTTCCCGGACGCCGACATGCGCCTGCTCCTCGTCCGCGACCGTACCGTCCGGCAGGACCACGCGGTGCTCGCGGCTCGCCTCGACGGCCGCTGGCTGATCCTGGACAACCGGTGGGCGGGCCTGCGTGAAGACAACGGCGAGCTGAACTTCGCGCCGCTGTTCGCGATCAATCACGACGGCGTGCATCTGTTCGCCAAGCCTTACGCGAAGGCTGCGCCGGTCGACGGCGAAATGGGCGGTATGCCCGCTGCAGCGAGCGGTGAGGAGAGCTATTGGACTCGCCAAGACACCCTGGGCGACAGTGGCCCTGCTCTAGGCTCACTGCCGCTCTTGCTCTGATGCTACCTGTCCAATCCAACACCTCAAGCGACGTGGATCGCAGAAGGCGCGATGCCCGTCGACATGTGTGCAAGAAGGACCTGATCAGAGCCAGTTCCGTTGGCCGAATACCACAGAGTATTGTCCGAGGTATTCAGGTAGAACTTGTCCGCACTCGTGCTTTCGGTCCAGCCAACTCCACCAGTGGTCGGAGCGCCGTTGCCAGAAGCAAACTGCGTCGCGGCGTTGATGAGAGCGGCTGTGTTGATGGTGAGAGCCTGGTCAGCCACGTCGACCACGATGCCATCGGTACCGGAAGCATTGAAGTCGGCAATCGACACATTGGTTGCGCCGTCCCCATGTAGCACAAAGGTGTCGTTGCCGCCGCCACCCGTCAGGCTGTCGACACCCGCGCGGCTCGCGATCAGCACGTCATTGCCATTTCCGCCGATTAGAGTGTCGGTGCCGCCCGCGCTGTTGGCGCCGCCATCCAATATGCTGCCGGTGTTCAGAGCCGTCAGCGTATCATTGAATGCCGAGCCGATCACGTTCTCAAAGTTGCTGATGGTATCTCCGGCCGCCCAGCCCCCGCTAACGGCGTTTGTCTGGAGATTGACGTTCACGCCGGCAGTCGAGTGTTCATAGTCAATCGTATCGTTGGTGCCGGTTCCTCCATTGAGCGTCTCGATCGAGCTCGTTGCTCCAAGCACTTCCGGCCCGGTGGTACCGGTCAATGTGTGTCCGCCGCCGATCAGGGAAATCGTAAGGGGATCTGCAGTGCTGGCGAACTGATCACCATCGCCGTCAGTTACGGTCAGAACGAAGTTAAGCGATGTAGTGTCAAGAGTGGTTACCGAGTTGTACCGAATGGTCTCAATGTCCACAGTCGGGTCATCGGTGGCAAGCGCAGAAGCAATCTTCGTTAAATCGATATCATGGAAGCTTGTCAGGCCGAAATCCGAAGCTTTGATGTCGATGATCGGTGAACTGGCATTGATAACGTAAGTATGCGTGGCCCCTCCATCCAGTGAAACGGTAAACTCAGAGGTACCGCCCGCCTGGAACTTGCCGAGACTAAATTGGACCTCCGTCTGGGCGCCTGTGAAATGGAAGGTCATCAGCTCGTTGGCTTCGAAATTGCCATTTTGGACCGCGATTCCGTTGGCATTCACAAAGACGTTCTCATCGACATGACCGCCGCCGGAGACGTCGAATCCGTCGATGCTAATGTCAGGCGTGGTGCCGGCAGGCAGCGTAGCGCCGTCATAGAAGCTCGTTCCGACGATGAACATCTCCGGATTGTAGTTGCCCGGCTTAGCCGTGGATGCGTTTGCCAGGACTGTATGTTCAAATCCGGACGTATTGATGAGATTGAAGTCGTAGGTTCCGTTCGCGTTGACATCCAGCGTGAAGAACGAAGTCGTCAAGCCGACGTCTGTAAAGGCAAACATCTCTGCCTGTTGTGTCGCCGCGTTAAACTGTGAATATTCGTAGAAAGTGTACGGCGACGTTCCACCGGAAACGTCGATCTGAAACACATGATGACCTGATATGATCCCCAAATCGGTTTGAGCATACGTCAAACCGGACCCTGTCGATGGGATTGCAATCGCTATCGCCGCTGCCGCGTTTGGTCCATCCGCGCCAAACACTGGCTGCCAAGTGCCATGCACCTCGCTACCCGCAACAGTATTCAAGATCGCGTCTTGGATTGAACCGGCCGTGATGCCCGGCGTGTCGTCGTTGACCTGAACCGTCAGCGCGCCCGTCGCCGTGTCATTGTCGCCGTCTGTCACCGTGAAGCCGATCTGGACCGACAGATTCTCTTCCGTCGTGCCGATCGTCGGCGACACCAGCGGCTCCGACATCGTGAACGTGTACGAGCCGTCCGCGCCCACATCCAGCGTGAATACCGTGTGGCCCGAACTATCCCCGATCGCCGTGTAGATCGTGTGACCACCCGCAGCCGTCGTCGTCGTGTAATGCAGCGTCTCCTGCGCCGCCAGGCCATTGGCGTCCTTATAGATCGCCTTCAGCCCCGAGGGCGCGGTGAAGCTCACCGCCTGCAGTCCGTCGGCGCCTGCCGAAAACAGCGCGCCCGCAGCTCCCGTCGCAACCGTGTTGTTGGTGACGTCGCCCGTGCCACCCGGATTTCCCGGGAACAGCGTTTGCGCATCGTCGTCCAGCACTGGCGTCGCCGTCACCGTGCTGGCCTTCGGGCCGTCGTCGTGGAACAGGATCTGGCTGCCGACATTCACCGCGTTCGACGAGGCCGTGTCGGCATCGCCGTCCGTCACCGTCACGACCACCGACAGCGCGCCGTTGGTCAGGCTCGTCGTCTCGTCGTAGCTCGACCCGCCGGTCGGATTGTGCAGCGACAGATACTGTTCGACCGTCACCACGCCGGTCGTGCTGTCCATCGAGATCGCGAACGCGACCGTGGTCGGCTGACCCGCCACCACGCCCAGCACCAGGGTCGAGGAGATCTGCACCAGGTTGACCTGCGTGCCGTCCGTCAGCGTCACGCCCGAGTTGCCGGCCACCGCTGCCAGCGCGTAGCTGGTGCTGCCGCTCGCCGCCGGACCGTCCGCGCCGAATGCCGGATTGATGGTCACCAGCGCGCTGCCGCTCGACGCCGTCGAGATGTAGCCGGTACCGGCAACGTCGAGGTCGTTGCCCGCCGTGTAGCCGGCCGGGATCAGCGTCGCCGGCGTGCTCGTCGGCGGCGAGCCCGCATTGGTGTTGCCTTCGTCCAGCACGACCTGCGATGAAGCGTTCACGGACGCCGTCACCGCCGGACCGTCGTCATGGAACAGGATCTGGCTGCCGACGTTCACCGCGTTCGACGAGGCCGTGTCGGCATCGCCGTCCGTCACCGTCACGATCACCGACAGCGCGCCGTTGGTCAGGCTCGTCGTCTCGTCGTAGCTGGTCCCGCCGGTCGGGTTGTGCAGCGACAGATACTGCTCGACCGTCACCACGCCGGTCGTGCCGTCCATCGAGATCGCGAACGCGACCGTGGTCGGCTGCCCCGCCACCACGCCCAGCACCAGGGTCGAGGAGATCTGCACCAGGTTGACCTGCGTGCCGTCCGTCAGCGTCACGCCGGAGTTGCCGGCCACCGCCGACAGCGCGTAGCTGGTGCTGCCGCTCGCCGCCGGACCGTCCGCGCCGAATGCCGGATTGATGGTCACCAGCGCGCTGCCGCTCGACGCCGTCGAGATGTAGCCGGTACCGGCAACGTCGCCGTCGTTGCCCGCCGTGTAGCCGGCCGGGATCAGCGTCGCCGGCGTGCTCGTCGGCGGCGACCCTGCATTGGTGTTGC
>NZ_JAFCLP010000016.1 GCF_018129405.1 Bradyrhizobium iriomotense | reverse complement strand
GACAGCCTCCTTGCTTCGCTGTCGAAAGTGTCCACGATGTCTCCGAACACCCGTCCACCATCTCCCCGGTCTGAACACCCACAAGGGGAGAGGGTTATCCTCACCCGTATCGCAGCTTCATCACCAGAATGCCGCCGGCGAGCAGCATGGTGACGGCGTTCGAGGCGATCAGCGGGCCATCGCCCGAGAGCAGGCCGTAGATGAGCCAGAGCGCCAGGCCCAGCACCATGACCAGGAACATGCCGAGCGAGATGTCGCCGGTGGAGCGGGTCTTCCACACCTTGATGGCTTGCGGCGCGTAGGCCACGGTGGTGCAGGTGGCGGCGGCAAAGCCGATCAGCTTGATGAGAAGGGGTTCCATGCCGGTTCTATAGCATGGATTCGACGGCGGTCATGGCTTACGAACGGGCCGCCATGAGATTGCGATACAGCGCGGCATAGTCGCCGGCGCGGTTGCGCCAGGAGACGTCGGTCGCAAGCCCGCTTCGCTGCAGCCGCCGCCAGGTCAGCTTGTCGTGGAAGACGGCGTTGGCCTTGCGCAGCGTGCCGGCGAAGGCATCCGCCGTCACCGGGCCGAACTTGAAACCGGTCGCATCGCGCCCCGATGCGTCGGCCTCGCCGATATCGACGATGGTGTCCTCGAGACCGCCGACGCGCGACACGATCGGCACGGCGCCATAGCGCAGCGCGCAGAGCTGGGTCAGACCGCACGGCTCGAACCGCGACGGCACCAGAAGCGCGTCCGAGCCGGCCTGGATCAGATGCGCCAGGATCTCGTCATAGCCGATCACGACGCCGATCCGGCCCGGATTGGCGCGGGCGGCGGCCTGATAGCGGTCCTGGAGATCGCGGTCGCCGCTGCCGAGCAGCGCGAGCTGCATGCCTTCGCCCAAGATGGTCGGAATGGCATCGAGCAGGAGATCGAGCCCCTTCTGCCAGGACAGGCGGCTGATGACGCCGAGCAGCGGCGCTTCGTCCGAGGAATCGAGATTGAATTGCTGCTGCAGCACCGCCTTGTTGGCGGCCCGGAACGTCAGGTCCTCCGCGCCAAAGCGATAGGCGATGTGCGCGTCGGTTTGCGGATTCCACACCTCGGTGTCGATGCCGTTGAGGATGCCGCTCAGTGCGCCCGCGCGGGCGCGCAGCAGACCGCCGAGCCCCATGCCGCCTTCGTCGCTCTGGATCTCATGGGCATAGGTCGGCGACACCGTGGTGATGCGGTCGGCGAATTGCAGGCCGGCCTTGAGAAAGCTGATGCCACCGAAATATTCGAGGCCGTTGACGTCGAACGACGACTCCCAGGGCAGGCCGATCGCGCCGATCAGCTCGCGGGCGAACTTGCCCTGATAGGCCATGTTGTGGATGGTCATCACGGTGCCCGGACGCGAACGGTTGTCGTAGTGGAGATAGGCCGGCGTGAGCCCGGCCTGCCAGTCATGGGCGTGCACGACATCAGGCACGAACGCCGGCACGAGGCCGTGGCCGATATCGGCCGCGACGCGCGACAGCGCCGCAAAGCGCACGCCGTTGTCCGGCCAGTCGACGCCCTCGGCAGTGACGTAAGGGTTGCCCGGCCGCGCATAGAGATGCGGCACGTCGAGCACGAACAGGTCGAGCCCGTCACGGGAGCCGGCGAGCAGCCGGCCCGGTCCGCCAAAATAATCCGGCCAGCGCCGGACTTCCTCTGCGCTCGCAACCAGCCGCATCACGTCGGGATAGCCCGGCATCAAGGTGCGCATCTCGACGCCATGCGCCTTCAGCGCAATCGGCAACGCGCCGGCGACATCGGCGAGGCCGCCGGTCTTGACGATGGGGTAGACTTCAGAGGCGACCGCGAGGACGCGAACAGGCGTCATGTATTGAGCCTGTCGATCATCGGCTGGGTGATCAGCGAGATGCCCTGCTCGGTGGTGCGGAAGCGTTTTGCGTCGAACTCGGGATCCTCGCCGATGACGAGCCCTTCCGGAATCTCGACGCCACGGTCGATCACGACGTTCTTCAGCCGTGCGCCGCGCCCGACGTTTACATAAGGCATGATCACGGCGTTCTCGACATTGGCGTAGGAGTTGATGCGCACGCCGGTAAACAGCAGCGAGCGGCGCAGCGAGGCGCCGGAGATGATGCAGCCGCCGGAGACCAGCGAGCTCACGGCCTGGCCGCGCCGGCTTTCCTCGTCATGGACGAATTTTGCGGGCGGGGTGATCTCGGCATATGACCAGATCGGCCAGGCGCGGTCGAACAGGTCGAGCTCCGGCACCACGTCGGTGAGGTCGATGTTGGCGGCCCAATAGGCGTCGACCGTGCCGACGTCGCGCCAATAGGCGCGCTCGTCGCTGCCGGAGCGGACGCATGACGTCGAGAACTGGTGCGCGATGGCGCGGCCGTTCTTGACGATATAGGGAATGATGTCCTTGCCGAAATCATGGTTCGAGCTCGGGTCTTCGGCGTCGCGCTTGAGCTCGTCGAACAGGAACTTCGCGTTGAAGACATAGATGCCCATGCTGGCGAGCGAGACGTCCGGCTTGCCCGGCATCGGCGGCGGATCTTTCGGCTTCTCCAGGAATTGCTGGATCCAGCCGTTCTCGTCGATGTGCATGATGCCGAAGCCCGAGGATTCCTCCCGCGGCATCTCCAGGCAGCCGACGGTGACGTCGGCGCCGCTCTCGACGTGCTGGCGCAGCATCACCTCGTAATCCATCTTGTAGATGTGGTCGCCGGCCAGCACGACGATGAAGCGGCATGCGTGCGACTCGATGATGTCGATGTTCTGGTAGATCGCGTCGGCCGTGCCGACATACCACATGTTCTCGGAGACGCGCTGGCTCGCGGGCAGGATGTCGAAGCTCTCGTTGCGCTCGGGGCGGAAGAAATTCCAGCCCATCTGGAGATGCCGGATCAGGCTGTGCGCCTTGTACTGGGTCGCGACCGCGATGCGGCGGATGCCGGAATTCACCGCGTTGGACAGCGCGAAATCGATGATGCGGGACTTGCCGCCGAAATAGACCGCGGGCTTGGCGCGCCGGTCGGTCAGCTCCAGCAGCCGGCTGCCGCGTCCACCAGCCAGGACGAACGCCAGCGCCTGACGCGCGAGCGGCTCATTACCCACGGCATTCATGCAATCCTCCCCACACCTCTGGCGCGTCGCGGGCTGCGTCCCGGCCGCGCACCATTGGAACCGATAGTAACGGTACGAATAGTAAATCAGGAAGATGGTTGTTGGTTGCGAACGCGCGGGAAGCTTAATGCTTTGCCGTGGTCGCCGGGATCCGGCGCCGTTGTATCGGTGTCATATCGGCGATCCCCGACCAAAATTGAGGCATGCACCCGCTCTCTTGTGCGCCGCACGCAAAATCGAGGCTTTGACTTGGCGCAACGATGCCGGATCATAGGCCTGCGATCCTTTTTCCAAGCGAAACGTCAGACAGGGAGCAAGACGATGAGGATCTGGACAACGGCAATTGCCTGTTCACTGGCGGGCGCGGTCATGGTCGGCCAAATCGGGCAGGCCGCAGCAGCCCCGCTGCCGACCAATGTCGGAGCCATGAAGGCGGCAGTCGGCGATGATGTCACGCAGGTCTATTGGCGCGGCCGCGGCTGGGGTGGCGGCTGGGGCTGGGGTCTCGGCGGCCTCGCAGCCGGCGCGATCATCGGCGGCGCCATCGCCGCCGGCGCGCCTTACGGCTACGGCTATTATGGCGGACCGTACTATGGCGGCTATGGATATCCGGGCTACGGCTATGGCTACGCGCCGGCCTATTACGGCTACGGACCGGGCTACGGCTATGGCGGCTACTACGTGCGTCCCCGCTATTATGGCTATCGGGTCTATCGTCCGTATTATGGTCCTCGCTACGGCTACTACCGGCCCTATTACCGCGGATATTGGTGATCTCGCGCGGCTAGAGCGAGAGCCACACGATCAGGCTCATGCACGCGAAATGCGTGAGCACGATCGCGGCGAGATGCAGCGGGCCGGCTTTGAGGCGAGGCCTGAGCATCCCGCCGCCTCCGTTTAGTTGGATCCCGCGGCGGCAGCCGTGAAGCTGCGGTCGACGGCTTTGCTCACGTCGAGCGTCTTCGGCAGGATGCCGTAGCGCGTCGAGCGGTCCGAGGCGGTCTGGATCTCCTTCACCACGTTCTCATCGATCACGATCGGGCTGGTGCGCTGCGCGGTGTAGGCCGACAGCAGCACGTCCTCCGGCAGTTTTGTTAGTTCGGCCGTGCTCTTTGCGTATTCGGCAATATGATCGAGCGACCAGAGTCGCGCCTTGTTCAGCCGCTGCACGAGGTCCTGCACCGCCGCGCGCTTGGTGGCGATGGCGTTGTCGGAGGCGACGATGAAAGTGATGGTCGGCGTCAGGCCTTCGCCGTCGGCGATCACGCGCGCCTTGTCCTTCAAGGTCGCGAACGAGACATAGGGCTCCCACACCGCCCAGGCATCGATCGAGCCGGCGACCAGGGCAATCTTGGCATCGACCGGGCCGAGCGGCGCGAAGGTCGCATCCTCGGGCTTGATCTGCGCCTTCTCCAGCGTCGCGTCGATCAGGAACTGGCCCCAGCCGCCGCGCGTGCCGGCGAGGCGCTTGCCCTTGAGGTCGGCGGCCGACTTGATCGGCGAATCCTGGCGCACCAGGATCGCCTGCGTCTTCGCCTCCGAACGCGTGCCGCCGATCGCCTTGATCGGCGCGCCCGCCGCATAGACCGAGAGGAAGGAGAGGTCGCCGGTGTAGCCGACATCGAGCGCGCCGGCGTTGAGCGCTTCGAGGATCGGTGCGGCCGCGGGGAATTCCGACCATTCGATCCTGTAGGGCAGATCCTTTGCATAGCCGGAGATTTCGAGCAGCGAGCGGTTGCCGCCTTTCTGGTCGCCGACGCGCAGCACGACGGTCTCGGCGGCGAGCGATGCGGCGGCGGTCGACAGGGTGATGGCGGCGGCGAAGAGCGATGCGGCCAGCCGGCGGGTGATGGAATGGTCGTGGGAGTTGATGCTCATTGGATCCATCTTGTTGCGTCGCTCACGATGCGTGAGCGGACGATGCAGCGAGACGATCAAGTCTATGAGTGCACGACACGCAGTCAATGAAATGGCCGTCCGTATTGCGTGCGCGATCGGCAAGGAAGTTTCAGTGAACCGGTGCTTTCGAGAACGCGCAGCGTGCGCAGCGGAAAGATGCGCACGGATACAGCAACGAAGGAGTCGCGGTGCTCTTTGCAAAGCGATGCGGCAGCAAAAATCCTTTCATCGTTCCCGCACATGCCAATGGAGAGAATGACTTCGCATCGCGCCACATTCGAAATTCCATTTCATTGACGATGCGGCGACTGCGCCGCATGATTTGCGCATCGCATCAACGCGGCGCGGGAAGCGCCGACGAAGAATATTCTCTCAACGCAGCTCCGTACGGAACATGCGCAACGCAATGCGCTGCGCGAACGGCGGAGCTGTGCCAACTCAGGAGCGGGGCTGATGGACAACGACAACAAGCGCGGCGGATCGGGCCTTGACCGGCGTCATTTGCTGCAGGCGGGGCTGGCTGCGGCGTTCGCCGCGCCGCTTGGTGCCTTTGGTGCAGCACAGGCCTTTGCGCCGCAGGCGATCGCGCCCGGTGTCGACCTCTCGCAGTTCCCGCTGTGCCGCACGGCCTCCGACGCGCCCGCGCTCACCGGCGCGCCGCGCAAGCTGAAACTGTCGTGGAATGCCGGCGCCGTCTGTCTCGCGCCGGTGCCTGTCGCCATCGAGCACGGGTTCTTCCAGAAGCACAATCTCGACATCGAGCTCATCAACTATTCCGGCTCGACCGACCAGCTGCTCGAGGCCATCGCGACCGGAAAGAGCGATGCCGGCCTCGGCATGGCGCTGCGCTGGCTGAAGCCGCTGGAGCAGGGCTTTGACGTCAAGATCGCCGCCGGCACCCATGGCGGCTGCATGCGCGTCCTCACTCGGACGGATTCCGGCGTGAACAAGCTCGCCGACCTCAAGGGCAAGATCGTCGCGGTCGGCGACCTCGGCGGCCCCGACAAGAACTTCTTCTCGGTCCAGCTCGCCAAGCTCGGGATCGACCCGAACAAGGATGTCGACTGGCGCGCCTATCCCGGCAACCTGCTCAACGTCGCCGTGGAGAAGGGCGAGGTGCAGGCGTTCCTGTCGTCCGATCCGCTGGGCTATCTCTGGCTCAAGGACAGCCAGTACAAGGAAGTCGCCTCCAATCTCGACGGCGAATATCGCGACAAGAGCTGCTGCATCCTCGGCCTGCGCGGCAGCCTGGTGCGCGAGGAGCCGCAGGTCGCGCGCGCTCTCACGCAGGCGCTGCTCGATGCCGCGATGTTCACCGCCCAGAACCCGGCCGTGACGGCAAAATCGTTCCAGCCTTACGCGCCGAAGACGGCATCGCTCGCCGATATCGAGGGTATGGTGCGCTACCACACCCACCATCACCATCCCGTCGGCGACGTGCTCAAGCGCGAGCTCAAGGCCTATGCCGACGATCTGAAGAGTGTGCAGGTGTTCAAGCAGAGCACCGACACCGCCAAATTCGCGGAGCGCATCTATGTCGACGTATTCGCTGTCTGACGGCCTCGCCTCCGGCGCGCCGCGCACCTCGCGCGCGCCGCTGCTGGCGACCTGGATCCGGGAATCCGGCGTCGGTGTGCTCGCCAGCATCGCCTGGATCGCCTTCGGCCTGTCCTGCCTGTGGTGGGAGGATGTCGGCGACTGGTCGCGCACGCACTCGCTCGGCATCGCCGCCTTCATCATCGCGGCCGTCGCACTGTTTGGGACCGTTGGTGCCGATTATCTCGGCTCGGCTGGAAAGGCGTTGCACAAGCGTGCGCCCTGGCTCGTCGGGCTCGGCGCTTTCCTGACGGTGTGGGAAGTTGCGACCGCGAAGTTTGCCTGGCTGCCGCTGCCGTTCTTCCCGCCGCCGCAGTCGATCATCGAGGTCTATACCGACGACCTGCCAAAACTGCTCGACAGCGTCTTCGCGTCGGTCAAGCTCCAGCTCGGTGGTTATCTGATCGGCGCCACGGTCGGCTTCCTGACCGGCGTCTCGATCGGCTGGTCGCGTGCGGTCGGCTATTGGGTGCATCCGGTGCTGCGTTTCATCGGCCCGCTGCCGGCGACCGCCTGGCTGCCGATTGCCTTCTTCACCTTCCCGTCGAGCTGGAGCGCCTCGACCTTCCTGATCGCGCTGGCGACCGGCTTTCCCGTCACCGTGCTGACCTGGTCGGGCGTTGCGAGCGTCAGCAACGCCTATTACGACGTCGCGCGCACGCTGGGCGCCAAGCCATCGTTCCTGGTGCTGAAGGTCGCGATCCCCGCGGCGCTGCCGCACGTCTTCGTCGGCCTGTTCATGGGGCTCGGCTCGTCCTTTGCCGTGCTCGTCGTCGCCGAGATGATCGGCGTCAAGGCCGGGCTCGGCTGGTACCTGCAATGGGCGCAGGGCTGGGCCGCCTACGCCAACATGTATGCGGCGCTGATCGTGATGTCGCTGCTCTGCTCCGGCGCGATCACGCTGCTGTTTTCGATCCGCGACCGCCTGCTGGTCTGGCAGAAGGGGACCGTCAAATGGTAGCCGCAGCTCTCGCCGAAGCGGTCACGCATCCGGCCGCCGGCGCCGCGCTCGACATCGAGCAGGTCAGCCACGCCTTCGATATCGACGGCGCCGAGCTGCCGGTGCTCAGCGATGTTTCGATTTCGGTCGAGCCGGGCGAGTTCGTCGCGCTGCTCGGCCCCTCCGGCTGCGGCAAGTCGACCTTGCTGCGGCTCGTTGCCGGCCTCGACAAGCCCAAAGCTGGAAGGCTGCGGGAGGACGAGGAGCGCATCAGAACTCCGCATCCTTCGCGCGTGGTCGTGTTCCAGGATCCGACGCTGTTTCCCTGGCGGTCGGTCTGGGACAACGTCGCCCTGGGCCTCGAGGCCCAGGGCATTCTCAGGAGCCAGCGTCACCGCGTTGACGCCGCGCTCGATCTCGTCGGGCTGTCGTCCTTCCGCAATGCCTATCCGCATCAGCTCTCCGGCGGCATGGCACAGCGCGTCGCGCTCGCCCGCGCCTTGGTCAACGATCCCAAGATCCTGATCCTGGACGAGCCCTTGGGAAAACTGGACTCGCTGACCCGCATCACCATGCAGGCCGAGCTCGTCTCGCTCTGGCAGCGCAAGGGGTTTACCACGCTGCTGGTGACCCATGATGCGGAGGAAGCGCTGGTGCTGGCCAACCGCGTCATCGTGTTCAGCGAGCGTCCCGCGCGCGTGAAGGCCGACATCCGCGTCGACCGTCCCTATCCGCGCCATCGCGGCGATCCGTATCTCGCTGATCTGCGCCGCCAGATCCTTGGCCTGTTGGGGCTGGATGCGACATGGTGACTTCCGTAGCCCAGGGCCGGTCGACTCATCGTGAGCCCGACTACATCGCGCGGGCCGAAACCCTGGCACCGAGATTTGCCGAACGTGCGGCCGAACATGACCGCACCGGCAGCTTTCCGTTCGAGAATTTTCGCGAGCTGTCCGAAGCGGGCCTGCTGTCGCTGACGGTGCCGCCGGCTCATGGCGGCGCTGGAGCCGGTGCAAAATACGCCGCGCGCGTCATCGGCATCCTCGGCAAGGCCGATCCGTCGACCGCGCTGGTGCTGTCGATGCACTACATCAATCATCTCGTCATAGCGCGCAGCCCGACCTGGCCGGCGCGGCTGTCGCGCAAGCTCGCGCGCGAGAGCGTCGAAGGCCTTGCGCTGGTCAACGCGCTGCGCGTCGAACCCGAACTCGGCTCGCCCGCGCGCGGCGGCCTGCCGGCAACGATCGCGCGGCGGACCGAGACCGGTTGGCGGCTCTCCGGCCACAAGATCTATTCGACGGGATCGCCGATCCTGAAATGGTACCTGGTCTGGGCGCGGACCGACGAGGCCGAGCCGCGCGTCGGCCAGTTCCTGGTGCCGGCTGGCCTGCCGGGCACCCGCATCGTCGAGACCTGGGACCATCACGGCCTGCGCGCCAGCGGCAGCCACGACGTCATCTTCGGCGATGTCGTGATCCCGCTGGATTCCGAAGTCGACGTGCGCAAGCCGGCGGACTGGCGTGCACCCGACGTCACACAGGCGACCGTCCACACGGTCTTCGTCGCCGCGATCTATGACGGCGTTGCCCGCGCCGCGCGCGACTGGCTGATCACGTTCCTGAAACAGCGCGTGCCCGCCAGCCTCGGCGCGCCGCTCGCGACCTTGGCCCGCGCGCAGGAGATCCTCGGTGCGATCGAGGCACGCCTTGCGGTCAATGCGCGGCTGATTGAGACGTTCGCCCGCGACTTCGATGATGGGGTCCAACTGTCCGCCGGCGAATCCAACGCGATCAAGCTGACCGTGACCAACAATGCCGTCGCCATCGTCGAGGACGCGCTGTCGCTGACCGGCAATCACGGCCTGTCCCGTACCAATCCGCTGGAGCGGCATTATCGCGACGTGCTGTGCGGCCGCGTGCACACGCCGCAGGACGATTCCACGCGGACTGGCCTCGGCCGCGCCGCATTGGGCCTCTAGCTTTTCCGGAAAACAATCAGGGAGACGATCATGTCGATCGAGTTCATCGGATTCATCAGCAACAACAATTCGTCTGAAACCGTCGTCCGCGAGGGGCCGGTCCTCAACCCCACCCACATCGAGACGGTGGCGAAGGCGCATGAGAATGCCGGCTTTGATCGTGCGCTGCTGGCGTTTCATTCGACGTCGCCGGACGCGCTCCAGGTCGCCCAGCACGTTCTGAACCATACCAATCGCCTCAACGTGCTGATCGCGCAGCGGCCCGGCTTCACCGCGCCGACGCTGCTGGCGCGGCAGTTCGCCGTGCTGGACCAGTTTTCCCGCGGCAGGGTCGCGCTCCATGTCATCACCGGCGGCAACGCCACTGAGCTCCGGCAGGACGGCAATACCCTCGACGACAAGGGCGAGCGCTATGCCCGCACCTCCGAGTTCCTCGATGTGCTCAAGCTGGAATGGACCAGCGACAAGCCGTTCAGCTACAAGGGCAGGTATTACCAGGTCGAGAACGCCTTCTCGCAAGTGAAGCCGTATCGCCCCGAAGGCATCCGCGTCTATTTCGGCGGCGCCTCGGATGCGGCGATCGACGTCGCCGGCAAGCATGCCGACACCTTTGCGCTGTGGGGCGAATCCTATGCGCAGGTGCGCGACGTGACCTCGCGCGTCCATAACGCAGCCGTGCGGCAGGGGCGGCGAACGCCGCGCTTCAGCCTGTCGGTACGGCCGATCATCGCGCCGACCGAAAAGCAGGCCTGGGAGAAGGCGGAGGAAATTCTCGCGCGCGCCACTGCGCTACAGGACAAGACGGGGTATCGCAAGCCGGCCGACGGGCATGCCACCGCCGGCGCGCGGCGCCTGCTCGCGCTCGCCGACCAGGGCAGCCGCATCGACAAGCGGCTCTGGACCGAGATCGCAAAGCTCACCGGCGCCAACAGCAACACCACGGCACTGGTCGGCACGCCCGAGCAGGTCGCGGAGGTGTTCGGCGATTACTACGACCTCGGCATCAGCCATTTCCTGATCCGCGGCTTCGATCCCCTGATCGACGCCATCGAATATGGCCGCGAACTGATCCCGCTGACGCGCGAGCTGGTTGCCAAACGCCAGGCCGTTCGCGGCGAGGCGGCAGAATGATCCGCTTCATGCTGGCCGGCGCGCTGCTGTTCGGTTCGCTTGAACTGGCGGCAGCACAAACCACCTTGCGCGTCGGGGACCAGAAGGGCAATGCGCAGGCCGTGATGGAAGCGGCAGGCCAGCTCAAGGACGTCCCCTACAAGATCGAGTGGAAGGAATTTCCGGCGGCCGCACCGCTGCTTGAGGCGCTCAGCGCAGGTGCGATCGAGACCGGGCTCGTGGGCGATGCCCCCTTCACCTTCGCGGCCGCGTCCGGCGCGCCGGTGAAGGCGATCGCCGCCATCCGGCAGACGCGCGAGGGGCTCGCGATCCTCGTGCCCGAGAATTCGCCGATCAAGAGTTTTGCCGATCTCCGCGGCAAGAAGATCGCAACCGGCCGCGGCTCGATCGGCCATCAGTTGATCCTCGCCGCGCTGGAAAAGAACGGCTGGAGTGCGAGCGACGTGCAGATCGCGTTCCTGGCACCGTCGGACGCCAAGATCGCCTACACCCAAGGTTCGGTCGATGCGTGGTCGACGTGGGAGCCCTATGTGAGCCAGGAGGAGGTGCTGTTCAGGTCGCGTCGCATCATCACCTCCGAAGGCCTGACACCGGGCCTGAGCTTTCAGGTTGCGCGGCCTGACGCCATCCGCGACAAGCGCACCGAGCTCACCGACTTCATCCGCCGCCTCACCGCGGCGCGGGCGTGGTCGCTGAGCAATGTCGACAGCTACGCCGCCACCTGGGGCAGGCTGATGAACATCCCGACCGCCGTGCCGCAGAACTGGCTGTCGCGCGCAAAGATCCGGATCGCGCCGATAGATGACGGCGTGGTCGCGGACGAGCAGAGCACGATCGACCTCTATTTCCGCTGGGGCCTGATCAAGCAGAAGCTCGATGCGGCGGAGATCGTCGACCGCTCGTTTGCGGACGCGATTGCGAAGGCGGGGTTGTAGCACGCGCTTTACCCTCTCCCCTTGTGGGAGAGGGTGACTCGCCGCGCCAGCGGCGAGACGGGTGAGGGGTTCTCTCCGCGTCCTCATCTCTCGCAGTCGGATTCGCAGATAGATACCCCTCATCCGGCGCTTCGCGCCACCTTCTCCCACAAGGGGAGAAGGAAGAGACGCTCACGAGCACCTCAAGGACTCGTGAGGAAAGGTGGTGGCTTCCAGCGCGATCGCCTTCCTCGAAACATTCCTTCTGCATTTCCTGCGCACGACAACACCCCTATTGCTATTTGCACCGCGTCCCTTGCGCCATGTCGCATCCCGTCAAAAATCAATCCGACGACCACATCGGGAGACCGGCCATGGGCCTGCAAGAAACAAGAATCGAATCGCTTCCCTTCGTCACTGCCGAACTCAACTACCTCGCGCCGACATCGGCCAAGCCGCGCACCTACGCTTTCGATCCGCCGCCGGGCGAGCCGAAGAGCACGTCGCTACCGGAGCCGCACCAGATCCCGATCTTCGATGCGCGGCTGATCGCGAACAACTTCTCGCTCGATCGCGAGGGCTTTGCGCTGGTGCGTCACCCGACCCAGGTGAAAGACTTCTACAACGACGAGGAAATCCGCAGCGTCTACTATCCCGCGGTCGAGGCGTTTCTGCGTGCCACGCTGAAGGCCGACCGCGTCGTCATCTTCGACCACACCGTGCGCAAGCGTGTCGAAGGTGCGCCGGATATCCGCGACGGCGGGCCGCGTCAGCCGGCGACGCGGGTCCATGTCGACCAGACTGCGGTCTCCGGCGCCAACCGCGTGCGCGAGCATCTGCCCGACGAGGCCGAGGAATTGCTGAAGGGCCGCGTGCAGGTGATCAATCTGTGGCGGCCGATCCGCGGCCCCTTGCGCGATTCACCGCTCGCGATGGCCGATGGCACGACGGTGGAGCCCGAGGATCTCGTCGCCTCCGACCTGATCTATCCCAACCGCCGCGGCGAGACCTATTCGGTGAAATACAATCCGAACCACCGCTGGTTCTATTTCCCGGAGATGACGCCGGACGAGGCGCTGCTGCTGAAGTGCTACGATTCCGCAACCGACGGCCGCACCCGTTTCGGGCCGCATACCGCGTTCGTCGATCCGACCACGCCGGCCGACGCGGCGCCCCGCGAAAGCATCGAAGTCCGTACGCTGGTGTTCCACAGGCAGTAACAAACTGTGATGGCCCTGCCTGACATTTTCCGGCAGGGTTCCAGGAACCTGAGGGAACAAAACGACGTTTGCAGCGCCGGGCGGGGTCAACGGGGAGCGGTGCCGTGCGCGCGCAGACGACCCTTCTGTTTTGTTTGATGACTTCATTCCTCGCCTTCGTGCCCGTTGCTAACGCCGAAAGCGGGCTTGCTTCATACTACGGATATGGAAGGGCGGGCAAAGGCGGCGAGTTGACCTGCGCCCATCGCACGCGCCCATTCGGCAGCGTGCTCAGGGTGTCCTACAGCGGGCGCACGATCCAGTGCCGCGTCAATGATCGCGGCCCCTTCATCCGCGGCCGCATCGTCGATCTCTCGGTGCCGGCCGCCCGCGCGCTCGGGATGATGAGCGCGGGCGTGGTGCGCGTCTCGGTGGATTAGGCCTCCGAGCGCGCTATAGTGCCGCCCAAAGCAAGGGGGCGCTATGACTGGGATCAGGGTGGGACTCGTCGGCTGCGGTTTCGTGTCGGAGCTGCACATGTATGCGTTCCGGCGCGTCTATGGCGTGGACGTCGAGGTCGCGGCGGTCGCCGCGCGCGGCGACCATGTCGTCGCGTTCGCCCAGCATCACAATATCCCGCGTGTTTATCGGAGTTTCGCCGAGCTGGTCGCGGACGGCGAGCTCGATGTCATCGACATCTGCACGCCGCCGAACCTTCACGCGGAGATGATCGTCGCCAGCATGCAGGCCGGCAAGCACGTCATCTGCGAAAAACCGTTCGCCGGCTATTTCGGCCGTGAGGGCGACACGCGGCCGATCGGCAAGCACGTGCCGAAGGCGCTGATGTATGAGCGCGTGATCGAAGAGATGGACAGGACGCGGGCCGCGATCGAGCGCACCGGAAAGCTGTTCATGTATGCCGAGGACTGGATCTACGCGCCCGCGGTGACCAAGACCGCCGAGATCATCAAAGCGACCAAGGACAAGATCCTGTTCATGAAGGGTGAGGAGAGCCATTCCGGCTCGCACGCCGCGCACGCAGCGCAATGGGCGATGACCGGCGGCGGCTCGCTGATCCGCATGGGCTGCCATCCGCTTTCGGCCGTGCTGTATCTGAAGCAGGTCGAAGCCAAGGCGCGCGGCGAGAGCATCCATGTCGCCAGCGTCACCGGCGATGTCGGCAACGTCACCGCCGTCCTCAAGCCGGAGGAGCGCAGTTACATCAAGGCCAATCCCCTCGATGTCGAGGACTGGGGCACGCTTACCGCCACGTTCTCCGACGGCACCAAGGCGACCGTGTTCTCCGGCGACATGATCATGGGCGGCGTGCGCAATTTGATCGAGACCTATACGAGCGGTGGCTCGCTGTTCGCCAACATCACGCCGAACACTCATCTGATGAGCTATCAGACCAGCGAGGAGAAGCTCGCGAGCGTCTACATCACCGAAAAGGTCGACCGCAAGACCGGCTGGCAATATGTCTGCCTGGAGGAGGAATGGACGCGCGGATACTTGCAGGAGATCCAGGATTTCATGGAATGCGCCGCGACCGGACGCCAGCCGCTGTCGGATCTCGCGCTGGCCTATGAGACGATCAAGGTGAACTACGCCGGCTATTGGGCGGCGGAGGAGGGGCGGCGGGTGGCGTTGTAGGGCGCCGCCACGCGCTCATTGCCTTCCGATGCCGCGCTACCAGGCTCCGACAGCTATCATGACGGCAATGGTCATGCAGGAGAGGCAGGCGATCGATGCAGTATAGAATTCGGGTGTATTCATTTGCTGCCTCCCGAAAGAGTGCTGCCTTTCTAAACGCTGTTGCCACGACGAGGGCGCCTATTTCCTGACAGGACTCGGCTCTGCTTCGTGCTGCGTGTCCATCTCGCCGAGATTATCCGAATCGGAGAGATCGTCATTGACCTGCAGAAGTTCAGGATGCTTGCCCGTGAGCAGGAGCTGCCTGCGCATCTCGGCAAGACGGGCGCGACAAAATTCCTTGTAAAGCAATTCGAGTATGGTGGGCATGCTCACCCCCATCGCTGACATTCACGATCTGAAAATTTCTTGTTCTCTGCTGGACGTCCCGCAATATCAGCCGCTTTAGCGACTAGGCCGATCCAAAGCTCAAACGAGACTGGTTGACCGGCTGGTACGTACCAAAATGAAATCAAGGCCGACAATATAGGCCCGGACTATAGACGGCTTTTGTTTCAATTAGACTTCGTCCCTCAACCTGAGCGGGCTGCTCGGCGGCGAAAAATCCAACTCTAGCGCGAAAGGAATGACCGGTGGGTGCAAGCACGGTTGGCTGCAACGCGGTGGGCGCCGGTGACGTCGTGGAGCACCGGCGGAGCCGCAGTGTCGCCTCGCCCCGCTTGCGGGGCGAGGGAGCGCAGTGCCGTCGCCTCACGTCCCGTAGGTCGAGCCCTTCGGCAGCGGGAACACCGGGTCCTGCGTGCGGATGCTGGTCGGCCACACCACCGAGATGTGCTCACCCGCGTTCTGCATCACCACTGGCGTCGAGCGTTCGTTCTGGCCGGAGAGCGGTGTGCCCGGCGGGAAGAATTTCACGCCATAGCCCTGGATGGTGCCGCCGGCGGGGATGTCGACGTCGAGCGCGGCCTTGCGGATCGCCTCTGGTTCGAAGCTGCCGTACTTCTCCTTGGCGACCGGCAGCACGTTGTTGAGCAGCACCCAGGTCTGGTTGAAGCCCATCGAGCAATGCGGCGGCACGTCGTTGGCGCCGGTCTTGGCTTGATAGCGGCTGACCATGGTCTTGATCAGATCGCCCATGCCAGGCGCGAGCTTTGCGGGATCGAGCAGCTGCGCCGGCACCGGATCGATGTTGCAGAAATTGTCGATGTCGGCACCGAAAGTGGCACGCAGCTTGTCGAGCTGGCTGTAGCCGGCACCTGCCCCGAACAGCATCTTGAAGCGCAATCCGCTCTCGCGGGCCTGGCGCAGGAACAGGGTGATGTCGGGATTGTAGCCGGCATGCGAGATCACGTCGGCCTTGGCGCGCTTGATTTTCGTGACCAGCACCGAGAGGTCGGGCGCGGCGGCCGAATAGCCCTCGCGCAGCACCACCTGGATGCCGGCCTGCTTGGCATAGGCCTCATCGGCGGTGGCGACGCCGACGCCGTAGGGGCCGTCCTCGTGGATCAGCGCGACCTTGACGTCCTTGGGGTCCATGCCGAGCTTGCCCTGCGCATGCTCGGCGATGAAGCTCGCGAAGGCCTGGCCATACTGGTCCGAGTGAATCTGCGAGCGAAACACGTATTGCAGGTTCTTGTCCTTGAATACGGCGGTCGAGACCGCAGTCGTGATCCAGAGGATCTTCTTCTGCTGCTCGACCTTGGCCGCAAGTGGCACCGCATGCGAGCTCGCATAGACGCCATTGAGGATGTCGATCTTCTCCTGGCTGATCAGGCGTTCGGCCTCGTTGATCGCAACGTCGGGTTTGCTCTGGGAATCCGCGGCCACCGGCACGATCTTGGTCTTGCCGCCGACGCCGCCTTTCTCGTTGACGAGATCGATCGCGATCTGTGCGCCGATCGACGAGGCGACCGAGCCGCCGGCGGCGAACGGGCCGGTGAGGTCGTAGATCAGGCCGATGCGCAATGTCTCGGCTTGCGCCTGGGCCCTGGTCCAATCGAGGCTGAGTGCGGCGGCGGCAGCCGCCGATGTCTTCAGCAGCTGCCTGCGTGAAGTCGGCATCCTATCCTCCCTCAAAACCGTTGGTTGTTATTTTTTGCGAAGTATGGGGAGGGGGGCGACGGAAAGTCAACATCGCCCAAGGTCGATAGGCGCCGGTGAGGGCACACCGCATCTGCGAAAGACAAGCAAAGGGCCCACCGCTCCCCGCGGAGCGCGACTGGCGAGCTGCGATGTCGTCAAGCGGTTCAGCGTGCTTGCAGCAGGGATGGATCGAGCGGTGTCAGCCGGGCGGGATCGAATGGCGACAGGTCCACCTCATGCGTTGAGCCCTCGGCGATCAACTCCGCCAGCGCTTCTCCGGTGGCGGGTGCATTGAGGATGCCCCAGACATTGTGTCCGGTCGCAATATAGAGGCCTTCGCTGTACGGCACCTTGCCGATCAGCGGCAGGCCGTCCTCGGTCACCGGACGGAAACAGGCCTGCTGCGCGATGATCCTTTCGGGACGGAACAGCGGTGACAGCCGCTCCGACATGCTTTGCAGCCGCGCGATCGCATCAACGTCCGGCGTCACGGCGGCAGGATCGAGCGGCAGCGGCGCGATGTCGGACAGGGCCGTGATGTGCGTGCTGCCATCGGCGCGCGGGAAGACCTCGATCGAAACCGCGCTGCCGTTGTCCTCATACTCCAGGAACAACGCATCGGCCGGCACGTCGGTGCCGGTGTCGTACACGATGCTCGGGCTGCGCTGGCCGTAGACGGCCGGCAGGCTCATCCATTGCGCCGCGAGCAGCGACCACGGCCCCATCGCGATCACGACGGCATCAGCCTCAACCGCGCTGCCTTCGATCTCGACACCCGTCGCACGGTCGCCATCGCGCACGATGCCGGTGACGCGGCCTGGGCGAAGCGTGGCGCCTTGCGCGAGGGCCGCGTTCATCACAGCCGATGTGAACTTGCGGGGATGAACGATCGCCGTCGTCTTCGCCGTGCCGATGCGCTGTGTGATGACGACGCCGTCGCTGAGCCAGTCGAGCGCGGATGGTGTATTCCTGCGCGCAGTGCCGTCGGAGGCAACGAAACCGCTATAGGCGGTCATCGACCGATAGCCCCAATCGCCCGCGATCTCCTCCGGCAATTGCGCGTGAAGTCCAAAGCTGCGCCGCGCGAGCGCGTCGAGCGGCGTGCCGGCGCACCAGTCCTGGGCCAGGAAGCCGCCGGCCTTGCCGGACGCGGCGGCGGCGACCTCGGTTCGCTCCACGACGATCACGTCGATGCCGCGGCGGCGAAGGAAATAAGCGGTGCAGGCCCCGATCACGCCGCCGCCGCAGATCACAACGCGCATGCTCTCTCCCTTGTCGATCCCGCAACTCGCGACTTCATCAGCTGTGCCGTGTTTCAAAATGTTTCACGCGGGCGTCACACCCGGTGGATACGTTCACTGCGGCAATTTGAAGCCGCGGGTGGGGCTTCTTCTCATTTTCGTAGATCGGGCTTGGCGCAGGACAGCTCAACGTTGCTGCCTGCGGTGAGCCGTGTTCTGTCCAAAGCTGTTCTGGGGAGCGACGATGACGAGACTTGGCGAAGGGAAGTTGGAAGACGTCTACGGCAAGCTGCGCAAGATGAGCTTCCTCGTGCTTGCAGCCTGCCTTGCGATTTGTTCGATCGTCAGCGCGCGCGCTGACGATGATGACCGGGGCAGGGGAGGCGAGAGCCGGGCCTATGCCATCGGGCTGTGGGGGGATTTGCCGTATTCCGACCTCCAGGCGCAGGTCGGCGTGCCGAATCTGATCGCCGACATGAACGACCAGAAGCTGGCCTTCACGGTGCATGATGGCGACCTGAAAGCCGGCAGCGGCACGCCGGGATCCGTGACTCCCACGACGTGCAGCGACGCTGTGTATCAGCAGGGGCTCGGATATTTCAATGCGCTGAAATCCGCTGCGATGGTGACTCCCGGCGACAATGACTGGACCGACTGCGATCGCCCGGCGAACGGCTCGTTCAACTCGCGCGACAGGCTCGACTACGAGCGGAAGGTTTTCTTCAGCACTGACTATTCCCTTGGCCAGCGGCCGATCAAGCAGCAGGTGCAGCATGACAAGCTGTGTCTTGATCACAACAACCAGCTGACCGGGTGCGTCGAGAATCGCCGCTGGATTATGAAGGGCGTGGTTTACGCCACACTCAACATCCAGGGATCGTGCAACAATCGTTGCGATACGCTCCCCGACGACGCCGAATGGGCCGCGCGCAACAACGCCAATATCCTCTGGATGCAGCAGACCTTCGAGATGGCGCGAACATATCGCGCCGCCGCCATCATGTTCATCTCGCAGGCGAACCCGGGGTGGGATCAGTCGGACGGAACACGTGCGCCCTTGCGTGACCCGAAGACGCTTGCGCAAACGGACACCAATCCGGACGGTTTCCAGGCTTTCCTGGTTGCGCTGCGCGATGAAGTTGTCGGCTTCGGCAGGCCCGTCGCCTACGTTCATGGCGACTCGCATTACTTCCGTATCGACCGGCCATTTCTCGATGCCAAGGGCCGGCGGCTCGAAAACTTCGTCCGCGTTGAGACCTTCGGCGACAATCAGACGAACGGCAACAACGACGTGCATTGGCTGAAGGTGCTCGTGGACGAGCGCAGCCGCGAGGTGTTCGCGTTCCAGCCGCAGATCGTGCCCGCCAATCGGACCGCCGTGCCGGCGCCGCCGAAGCGTGGCGATGATTAGCGGGCCATGCCGCCTCCGGTGATGATCTCGGCTGAGGTCAGTCGGGGGGCGGTCAGATCGGGCGCCGGCGGATCGCGCCGGCGCCTAAAGCGCGATGAGATTTGGACGAATCGTCATCGCGCTTTAGATTATTGTTTACGCATGATCTTTCCGGAAAACCGCTTCGCACTTTTCCGGATCATGCTTTAGCTCGCGTAGCCTCGTTCCAGTGATTGCCGCTGCCGGTGCCGGTCCAGCGCCAGCTCGACGAGGCGCGTCAGCAACTCGCCATAGGGCACGCCCGAGGCCTCCATCATCTTCGGATACATGCTGATCGAGGTGAAGCCGGGCAGGGTATTGATCTCGTTGAAGCAGAACTCTCCGCCCTGACGGTCGAGGAAAAAGTCGACGCGTGCGAAGCCGCTGCATTCGAGCGCCGCGAACACCCGCGTCGCCAGCGACCGGACGCGCTCCATCTGTACCGCGTCGAGCTGAGCCGGAAGGTCGACCCGGGCGCCATCGGGGTCGAGATATTTGGCCTCGTACGAATAGAACTCGTGATGGGCATTGGGGTTCAGCTCGCTGGCTAGGCTGGCGAACAGCGTCTCGCCCTCGAGCACCGCGACCTCGATCTCGCGCGCGTCGATGCCCTGCTCAACCAGCACCTTGACGTCATAGCGAAACGCATCGTCAAGCGCCGCTCCAAGCGCATCCCAATCCTTCACCTTGTGAATGCCGACGCTGGAGCCCATGTTGCATGGCTTGACGAACACCGGGAGGCTCAGTCCCTCGACCGCCTTTGCAAGCGATGAGGTGCGGTCCTGCGCGAAGGCCTTGCGGGTGAGCACGCGATAGGGCGCGACCGGAATGCCGGCGAATTCAGCGAGCCGCTTGGCGACGTCCTTGTCCATGCTGACGGCGGAGGCGAGAACGCCGGATCCGACATAGGCGACGTCGGCCAATTCCAGGAGGCCCTGCACGGTGCCGTCCTCGCAAAGCGGCCCGTGGATGACCGGAAAGACGACGTCGATCTCGCGCGGGTCCATCGTCCCTGCGGAAATCGGCATGAGAGCGACGCGTCCATCAGCTTCTCTGGCGAGCCGTATCTCCGGCGCATTGGGCAGGATCGGCAAGGACACCGCCTGCCCCTGATCGAGCGTGCGAAAGTCGTTCCATTGCCACCGGCCTTCCTTGTCGATGGAGACCGGGATCACCTCGAAGCGGGCACGGTCGAGATGCCTGAATACGCAGGCCGCCGATTTCAGCGAGACCTCATGCTCGCCGGACCTGCCGCCGTAGAGAACCACAACGCGAATTTTCTCTGCCATGGTTCAATTATCACGCGCTCGGCCTGGAAGTCACCTCTGTTGCCCCGGGCCGACGCATCGATCAAAACAGTTCGGCGCCGGCGAGGCACGCCGGCGCCGTGTCATGAAGGCCGCTGCGCTTCAGCCCGGCCCCGCGCCCTGCGTCGCCGTGTACACCGCGTAGAGCGACTGGCTCGCGGCCATGAACAGGCGGTTGCGCTTGGGGCCGCCGAAGCAGACGTTGCCGCAGACTTCCGGCAGGCGGATGCGGCCGAGCAGCTTGCCCTCCGGTGACCACACCGTCACGCCGCTGTAGCCGACGGCGCGGCCGGCATTGCTGGAGGACCAGACATTGCCGTTGACGTCGCAGCGCAGGCCGTCGGGCCCGCACTTCACCCCGTCGATCACGCAATCGCTGAACTTCTTGAGGTTGGAGAGCTTGTTGTCCGTGCCGACGTCGAACACGAAGATCTCGCCCTTGCCGCCGGGGCCGGTGTCGCCCGGTCCCTTGCCGGTCGAGGCGATGTAGAGCTTCTTGTAGTCGGGCGAGAAGCACAGGCCGTTCGGATCGGGCACCTGATCCTCGGTGACGACGAGATCGATGCGGCCGGAGGGATCGATGCGGTAGCAGTTGGTCGGCAGCTCGCGCTTGCCCGGCACGAAGCCGGCCGGCTGTCCGATCCGCGGATTGAGCTTGCCGCCTGTATTGCTCGGACCGCCCGCGACATCGGGCTCGCCTTCGTAGAGCTGGCCGCCATAGGGCGGATCGGTGAACCAGTAACTGCCGTCGGGATGCGCCGCGACGTCGTTCGGCGAGTTCAGCCGCTTGCCCTGATAGGAATCCGCCAGCACCGTGGCGGTGCCGTCATGCTCGTAGCGCGTCACCCGCCGCGTCAGGTGTTCGCAGGAGAGCTGCCGGCCCTGGAAGTCGAAGGAGTTGCCGTTGGAATTGTTGGAGGGCGAGCGGAATACGCTGACGCGGCCGTCGTCCTCGGTCCAGCGCATTTGCCGGTTGTTGGGGATGTCGCTCCAGAGCAGATAGCGGCCCTGTGCGCTCCAGGCCGGACCTTCCGCCCACAGCAGGCCGGTATAGAGGCGCTTGATCGCGGTGTTGGGCTGCGCGAGATCGTTGAAGGACGGATCGACCGCGATGATGTCGGGGTCCCAGAAATAGGTCGTCGGCGCGCCATTGGGGCCGAAATCGCGCGGCGGTGTCGTGATCGTCGTCGGCGGTGCGGCAGGCCCGGTCTGGGCCAGCGCGGGGCCGGCCATTGTGGCCGCGGCGCCGAGCGCCAATCCCCGGACAAGTGTTCGTCGTGAAAGCGCAGCATCCTGCTCACGCTGCTCCTGCTCAGGAGCCTCCTGGCGTGTCATCGCGTCCTCCCGGTTATGTTCGGCTGGCCGGTTGATCCGGCCGAGCGAGGCGAAGGTTAGTCCGGTCCGCGTCCGGTTGCGAGGGGCAGGTTCGCAGCCTCCGCGCGATGCCGCGAGATCGCCGCAACATTGCCGCATTGCGGCTGCGCATGGTGCAGGGCGACAATTGGTCCCGGCCCTCGCGCGGTCAATCGGGGCCTGTTTTGAGACCTGTCAAGCCTTGACCTCGCGCGCGATGCTGGCAGAACGGTGCGCGGGGGAGAAGAGGCCGGAACTCATGGCGGTAGCTGTCGTCGTCCTGATCATGTTGCTCGCGATCGCATTTGCGGCCGGCTATTTCACGCGCGACTACCTGTCCCGCAAAAGGCGGGCGCAAGCACGCCGCTGGCGCGAGTATACCGAGCCGGATTGGCTCAGTGCCGCTGCGCCGGCCAACACCAATGAAGTCGCGAAGAAGGCCGCGCCCGTGGCCACCGGTGAGCTCGGTCAGATGCTGGATCGCTGGGAGAGCAGGGCGCGTGCCCGCCGCGCGGCGGGATAGTCCGAGCGCTGCTCCCGAATTCGGATAAAGAGAATTGTCATCCGAGGCCCTCGCATCGCAGGGACGCGGCGCGACCGAGCTCGCCGGACGAGCTTCGAAGGGCGACGGCCCGGATGCATCTCGGCCGCTCATCCTTCGAGGCTCCCGGCGCGATGCTGAACGCATTGCGCCACTCGCACCTCGGGATGACGGTGCTGATAAGGGCCACCAGCGCCATTGACCGCCAACCAGGTCAGCCATTCTGACCATCTTTTGGCGTTGCAGTTGCGCCCGTTTCTCGTCTAGAAACAGCCGCATCGAGCCTCCCCGGCAACCAACCGTCAACGGTTTTGACCGAGGATTTGAGGGCTCAAAAGGGTCTGGCAATGTTGATTCGCGGCCAAATCGATGGGATTTCGAAGGAGGTGGCTCTGGCCGCCGCCACGATCCCGGCCGCGCTGCCCACCCTCCTTCTTGGCGGGCTTCTTCTTAGCTGCCCCTGAGGGCCGGCTGGGCGCAACGCGCCTGGGCGCTCAGGGGCTGGTCGAGATCACCGGACACCTCAGGCGCCCTGCAGATTGAACGGCGCAAAAGCTCAAAAGGAATTTGAAATGGCCACCGTGAACAAGTCCGAGAAGGACCGCGTCATCATTTTCGACACCACGCTGCGCGACGGCGAGCAGTGCCCCGGCGCCACCATGACCTTCGAGGAGAAGCTCGAGGTCGCCGAGCTGCTGGACGATATGGGTGTGGACGTCATCGAGGCCGGCTTCCCGATCACCTCGGAAGGCGACTTTCAGGCGGTCAGCGAGATCGCCCGCCGCTCCAAGAACGCCGTCATCGCCGGCCTGTCGCGCGCCCATCCCGCCGACATCGACCGCTGCGCCGAGGCCGTGAAGTTTGCCAAGCGCGGCCGCGTCCACACCGTGATCGCGACCTCGCCGCTGCACATGCGGGTGAAGCTGAACAAGACGCCGGAGCAGGTGATCGAGACCTCGGTCGCCATGGTGGCGCGCGCCCGCAACCAGATCGACGACGTCGAATGGTCGGCAGAGGACGGCACCCGCAGCGAGATGGATTTTCTCTGCCGCATCGTGGAATCCGTGATCAAGGCCGGCGCCACCACGGTGAACATCCCCGACACCGTCGGCTACACGGTGCCGGAGGAATACACCCACTTCATGAAGACGCTGATCGAGCGCGTGCCGAATTCAGATAAAGCCGTGTTCTCGGTGCATTGCCATAACGACCTCGGCATGGCGGTGGCGAACTCGCTGGCCGGCATCACCGGCGGCGCGCGCCAGGTCGAGTGCACCATCAACGGCATCGGCGAGCGCGCCGGCAACGCTGCGCTCGAAGAGATCGTGATGGCGATCAACGTCCGCAACGACAAATTCCCGTACTGGAACAAGATCGACACCACGCAGCTCACCCGCGCCTCGAAGGTGGTGTCGGCGGCGACCTCGTTCCCGGTGCAGTACAACAAGGCGATCGTCGGCCGGAACGCCTTCGCGCATGAGAGCGGCATTCACCAGGACGGCGTGCTGAAGGACGCCTCGACCTACGAGATCATGCGGCCCGAGATGGTCGGCCTGAAGCAGTCCTCGCTGGTGCTCGGCAAGCATTCCGGCCGCCACGCCTTCGTGCACAAGCTGGAGGAGATGGGCTACAAGCTCGGTCCGAACCAGCTGGAAGATGCGTTCACGCGGATGAAGGCGCTGGCCGACCGCAAGAAGGACATCTACGACGAGGACATCGAGGCGCTGGTCGACGAGGAGATGGCGGCTTCGCACGACCGCATCAAGCTGACCTCGCTGACCGTGATCGCCGGCACCCATGGCCCGCAGCGCGCGACCATGAAGCTCGACGTCGATGGCCAGATCAAGATCGAGGAGGCCGAGGGCAACGGTCCTGTCGATGCGGTGTTCAACTGCATCAAGCGCCTGGTGCCGCACGAGGCCAAGCTCGAGCTGTACCAGGTCCACGCCGTCACCGAAGGCACCGACGCGCAGGCGGAAGTCTCGGTACGGCTGTCGCAGGACGGCCGCTCGATGACGGCGCGTGCGGCGGACCCGGATACGCTGGTGGCCTCGGCCAAGGCCTATCTCGGTGCGCTCAACAAGATCGTCATGAAGCGCCAGCGCGACACGGTGACGACGGCGGCGGCGAGCTGACGCTCACGCTCCTGATGAAACGGCAAAGACGCGGTGCCCTCGGTACCGCGTTTTTCGTTGATCGCCGTGGCGGATGTTTCCTCCCGGATACCGCTTTTTTGCAGGGAGACCCCTGCTAAGGGGCAATGGCGCCCCAGCCTGCTTCCCGATAAACCTGTCTCCCAAGCATTAAGGCTTGGGGGCCGGCAGTCCGCGCCCCACAAAAACGTACTGGAGGAAGCATGCGGAAACTCATTTGGGCTGCGGCATCGATCACGGCTTTGGCACTGACCGGGCCCGCACTGGCGCAATCGCCGATCATCATCAAGTTCAGCCACGTCGTCGCCACCGACACGCCGAAGGGCAAGGGCGCGGAGAAATTCAAGGAGCTCGCCGAGAAGTACACCGGCGGCAAGGTCAAGGTCGAGGTCTACCCGAACTCGACGCTGTACAAGGACAAGGAAGAGCTCGAGGCGCTCCAGCTCGGCAGCGTGCAGATGCTGGCGCCGTCCAACTCCAAGTTCGGCCCGCTCGGCATCCGCGAGTTCGAGGTGTTCGATCTGCCCTACATCCTGCCCGACCTGAAGACGCTGCGGAAGGTGACGGAAGGCCCGCTCGGCGCGCGGCTGCTCAAGCAGCTCGAGCCCAAGGGCATCACCGGCCTTGCCTATTGGGACAACGGCTTCAAGCAGATGAGCGCCAACAAGAAGCTGGTGACGCCCGCCGACTATCAGGGCGTCAAGTTCCGCATCCAGTCCTCGCGTGTGCTGCAGGCCCAGTTCAAGACGCTCGGCTCGCTGCCGCAGGTGATGGCTTTCGGCGAGGTCTACCAGGCCCTGCAGACCGGCGTGGTCGACGGGCAGGAGAACACCTGGTCGAACATCTATACCCAGAAGATGCACGAGGTGCAGAAGTACATCACCGAGACCAATCACGGCTACATCGGCTACGTCGTGATCGTGAACAAGAAGTTCTGGGACGATCTGCCGGCCGATATCCGCGACCAGCTGTCGAAGGCGATGAAGGAGGCCACCGACTTCAACAACGCGCAGTCGCAGAAGGAGAACGACGACGCGCTCGCTGAGATCAGGAAGAGCGGCAAGAGCGAGATCATCAAGCTCACGGGCGAGCAGGACGAGGCGATGCGCAAGGCGATGGAGCCGGTCTACAAGGACGCCGCGAGCCGCGTCGGCCAACCGCTGATCGACGAATTCTTGAAGGAAGCCAAGAGCACGACGAACTGACTCGCGTGACGCGTGGATATATAGTGCATGAACAAAGGGCTTCCGTGTCGGCACGGAAGCCCTTTCTGTTGCAAATGGTTTCAGTATGCATCTGAACGGACATTCACGGCAGTTACATCTCTGTAAGAACGGCTTCCTGTCCAAGTTGTAAGTTGCGCGTCAGCCTCCTCGCGCTCATCCTCACGCGCATCCTTCCAGAGGAGGTTCGGATGAAGAAGTTCACCATCGCCGCCATCGCCGTGCTCAGCATCGCCGGCTCGGGCGCGGTCTATGCCCAATATCATCGCCCGTGGATGGAGCACTTCCGCCACATCCGCATGAACCCGGAAGACCGCGCCGCCTTCGTCGACGCGCGGATCGCCGCCGTCCATGCCGGGCTGAAGCTCAACGCCGACCAGGAGAAGCTGTGGCCGCCGGTCGAGGCCGCCGTGCGCGAGTTCGCCAAGCTGCGCATCGACCGCGCCAATGCGCGCATGAATGCCGGGCCAGGTGACGCAAACAGGGATGCGGACAAGCCGGATGATCCGATTGCCCGTCTGCGCCAGCGCGCCGAGGACATGGGCGCCAGTTCCGCCGCCCTGAAGAAGATCGCCGATGCCGCCGATCCGCTCTACAAGACCCTGGACGAGGGCCAGAAGCGGCGCCTCGCCGTGCTGACCCGCCACCGCGGCCCGTTCGGCGGCGGCGAGGACGGCCCGTCCCGCCACTTCATGGAACGGGGCATGGACCGGATGATGGAGAGGGGCATGGAGCACTTCCACCGTGACCGTTTCGACCGCGACGGCGGCCTGGACCGGGACCGCGAGGGCCGGCTCTGAGCGAATACGGGATTTCCCGGGGATTAACCTTGGCGAAGCCGCTGGAATCCAGCGGCTTTTCGCTATTTTGGGGCTGTGGAAGAACCTTGGAAAACATGCGCCACATCGCTTGCCATCCCCGGATCGCTTTGCTAAACGACCGGCCTCGCAAGGCTTTGACCGGCCTTTCGGGCGCATAGCTCAGTTGGTAGAGCAGCTGACTCTTAATCAGCGGGTCCCAGGTTCGAGCCCTGGTGCGCCCACCATATAAGATCAAGTGCTTTGAGCGCTTGTGGATCGAAACGCTCCTTTTGGTTGGGTGGTCTGTTTGATCCGTTCTGTCCTCGGCCGAGGACAGGTGCGAAATCGCTCACCGTTTTCTCGCTCTTCGCACCAACCGGATGGGCACGCGGGCTGAGGGTTGCTTTCGGGCGAGGGGTATGCCGGATGCAATGGGCATCGCCGAAGCCCGTCTAGACTGCATTGCGGTCGGGCGAATTCGGCCGATGGCTTGATTTGAAAGCCGCTTTCGCGCGCTCGCGTATGCGTTGAAAGACCACATAGAGCATCGGCACCAGGAATATCCCGATCGAGCTTGCGGCCAGCATGCCGGCAAACACCGCCGTGCCCACCGCGCGACGGCTGAGCGCGGCAGCGCCCGTTGCGATCACGAGCGGCAATAGGCCGAGGATGAAGGCGGCCGAGGTCATCATGACGGCGCGAAAGCGCATATGGGCGCCCTGGACTGCGGCCTCATCGAGCGCCATGCCCGCCTCGCGCTGCTCCTTCGCAAATTCGACGATCAGGATGCCGTTCTTGGCGGCGAGGGCGATCAGGACCACCAGACCGATCTGGCCGTAGAGATCGAGGTTGAGCCCCGCGACCTTGATGCCGAGATAGGATCCGAGCACGCCGACGACGACCGAGAGCAGCACGGGGATGGGGATCACCGTGCTCTCATAGAGCGCGACCAGGAACAGATAGGCGAACAGGACGGCCAGCATCAGCACGATGCCGGTCTGGCCGGCGGCCTGTTGCTCCTGATAGGCGGTGCCGGTCCACGCGAAGGTGTAACCCGACGGCAGCACGGCATCGGAGATCTCGGTCATGGCAGCCATCGCAGTGCCCGAGGAGATGTTCGGCGCCGGGCTGCCGTTGACGGTCACCGAGCGGTAGTTGTTGTAGCGGGTGATGACCTGCGGTCCGGTTACGATCTTCAGCCCCGCCAGCGATCGGAGCGGCACCATCTGGCCGGTGCTGTTGCGCACATAGATTCGCCAGATGTCCGAGGTGTCGGCCCGGTCGAACGCCTCGCCTTGAAGATTGACCTGCCAGGTCCGACCGAACAGGTTGAAATTGTTGACATAGATGCCGCCAAGCGTGGCCTGGAGAGCAGTGAAGATGTCGCTGATGGTGACGCCCAACGCCTGGGCTTTGCGGCGATCGATATCGAGATAGAGCGACGGGTTGGTCGCGGTGAACGTCGAGAACACGCGCGCAAGCCGTGGATCGGCATTGGCGGCGCCGATCAGCGCGTTGGTGACGCTGGAGATCGCGGCTGGAGTCTGTCCCTCCAGCGCCTGCAACTGATACTCGAATCCGCCTCCGGTCGAGAGCCCGATGATCGGTGGCAGATTGAACGGCAGCACGTTGGCCTCTCGAATCTGCGCGCCGGCTGCAAACATCCTGGCGATCAGCGCCTGCGCGGAATCCGCCGCCGCCTTTCTGTCGGCGAAGGGTTTGAGCCGCGCCACCACCAGCGCGCTGTTCGGTTCGGAGGCGCCGTCGAGCAGCGAAAAGCCGATCACCGCCAGGACGTGGTCGACGGCCGGAATCTGCTTGAGGATGTCCTCGACTTGCCGGGTGACCGCGCTGGTCCGCGCCACCGATGCGCCATCGGGCAACTGCACCGAGGTGAAGAAGGCACCCTGGTCCTCTTCCGGCAGGAAGCCCGTCGGCGTGACCAGCGACAGGCCGAAGATCCCGCCAGCAAAGACCGTCACGAGCAGGAGTGACAAGGCGGCCATGCGCACCAGGTGGCGGACGCCGTCGCTGTAGCGATCGCGCACCCAGTCGATCCCATCCAGCACGCGGCCGATGAGACCCCGGCGCGGGCCGCCGTGGCGCAGCAGCAGGGCGCATAGCGCCGGCGAGAGCGTGAGCGCGTTCAATGCCGAGATCATCATGGCGGCGCTGATGGTCACCGCGAACTGACGGAATAGCGTGCCCGAAATGCCGGGAATGAATGCGATCGGGACGAACACCGAGAGCAGCACCAGGGTAATGGCGATGATCGGCGCGGTGATCTGCCTCATGGCCTTCTTGCTGGCCTCCGCCGGCGACAGGTCGGGCTCCTCTGCCATGACGCGCTCGACGTTCTCCACCACGACGATGGCGTCGTCGACGACGATGCCGATGGCGAGCACCATGGCGAGTAGGGACACGGTGTTGGCCGAATAGCCGAAGGTCAGCAGGACGGCGAAGGTGCCCACCAGGCTGACCGGTACGGCGACGGCTGGAATCGCCGTGGCGCGAAGGTTTCCGAGGAACAAATAGACCACGACCACCACGAGGACGAACGCTTCGCCCAGCGTCCGCAACACCTCCGCGATCGTGTCGCGGACGAAACTCGTGGAATCGTATTGCACGAGATAGCTGAGGCCTGCGGGAAACCGGGCGGAGAGCCGCTGCATTGTCTCCGCCACCGCGCGTGCGGTGGTCACCGCATTGGCGCCCGGCGCGAGATAGATCGCGACCGGAACAGCGGCGCGCCCGTCGATCCGCGCTTCGCTGTCGAGATTTTGCGCGCCCATCTCGACGCGGGCGACGTCCTTCACCAGCAGCGATGATCCGTCCGGATTTGCGCGCAGCACGATGTTGGCGAATTGATCGACGGTGGCGAGCCGGCCCAGTGTCTGCACGTTGAACTGGAACTGCTGATCGTTGCTGATCGGCCGCGCGCCGATACGGCCGACGGGAGCCTGGACGCTCTGCGCGCGAATTGCAGCGATCACGTCCGCCGGGGTCAGGCCGAGGCTGGTGAGCCGCTGCGTATCGAACCAGATCCGCATCGAATAGTTCATCTTGGCGAACAGATTGGCCTGGCCGACCCCGGGCGTGCTGGCAATCGCGTCCAGCACGTTGATGATGGCGTAATTGGTGATGAACAGCGGGTCCTGCCGGCCATCGGCACTGTACAGCACCAGAAACTGCAGGATCGACGAGGACCGCTTCTGCACCGTCAGGCCCTGCTGCTGCACCTCCGTGGGCAACTGCGACAGCGCGCTCTGCACGCGATTGTTGACGTTGACGGTGTTGATGTCGGGATTGGTACCGAGCGCGAACGAAACCGTCAGCGTGTAGCTGCCGTCATTGCCGCTGGTCGATTTCATGTACAGCGCGCGGTCGACGCCGATGACCTGAGCCTCCAGCGGCTGGGCGACGCTGCTCTCCACCACTTCGGCAGAGGCGCCGGGGAAGGTCGCGGCCACGGTGACCTGGGGCGGCACGATATCCGGAAACTGCGCCACCGGAATCTGCGTCAGCGCCAGCGCGCCGGCGATGGTGATGATGAAAGCGATCACCATCGATAGCCGCGGGCGGTCGACGAAGATGTCCGATATCATGGGCTGCCGTCCGCCGGGCGCGTCGGGGGACGGGTTGCGTGGTCGGCCAGTGGCGCCGGCCCGCTCGCTGCGCCCTTCATGCTCGACAGGATGAGCGCGCTTGCCGGATCCGGAGTGACGGTCTGGCCGGCACGAACCCGCTGCAGGCCTTCGGCGATCACCTTGTCGCCGGCCGCAAGCCCGTTGATGACCGCGGCGATCGTCGATGTCGATTGTCCGAGCTGAATGCGCCGCTGCTCGGCCTTGTTGTCCGTGCCCACCACGAGGACGTAGTCGCCCCGCTGGTCGGACAGCACGGCCGAGCGCGGGATCGCCAGCACCTCGACCGGCTGGACGCCTTCGAGCACGACGGTCACGAACTCGCCGTCGGTCAGCTCATGGGCGATGACGCCTGCGGCGGATGGAGCGCGCAGGATCGGATTGGCGATTTCGCCCCGCACCGTGATCGTGTCGGTGTTTTGCGCGATGCTGTTGTCGACGAAGTTCAACTTGCCGGACTGGCCGTACATGCGCCCGTCGGGTAGCCGCAACCGGATCACCACCGCCTCAAGTCCGCCCTGCGGACCGTATCGCTCGCGCAGCTCGAGCCCCTGGCGCAGCGGCACGGGAAACGTGACGTACATCGGATCCTGGCTGACGATCGTGGTCAGCACGCCGGACGAGGGGCTCACGATGTTGCCTTCCGTCACCGCCGTGCGCCCGATCTTGCCGTCGATCGGCGCGCTGATCACGGTGTAGTCGAGGTTGATTTGCGAGGCCTGGACCTGGGCCCGTGCGGCCTGCACCTGGGCTTCCAGGCTGCGCTGGTTTGCAATCGCAGCGTCGTAGATCGACTGCTGCCCGGCCGGGCCTCCGAGCAGGGTCCGTGCGCGCTCCGTCGTCAGCCTTGCATTCTCCAGCGTTGCCTCGAGCTGCGCCACCTGCGCCTTCTTGGTCGCAAGATCGGCTTCGAATGGACCGCGCTCGAGGCGATAAAGCTGGTCACCCTTCTTGATCTCGGCGCCCTCGTCGAAGAGCCGCTGTTCCAGAAAAGCGGTGACGCGGGCGGCAACGTTGACCCGGTTGATCGCCTCGATGCGGCCGAGAAACTCGCTGCTCTCGGTGATCGGCCGCCGTGTCGCTTCGACGATCCCGACCGAAGGCGCGGGGGCGGCAGGCTGCGTCCGGGCGGCCCCGCCGGTCAGCACGGTCATGAGACCCGCCGCCAGCAATCGGATCGGGACGTCGGCAAGATTCATCGTCCGCTCCTTGCTCCAGGCTCAGAACAGCGGACTGGGTCACTCCCGGGCGGCCCTGTCGCTCCGCGCAGGTTCGTCGTAGCCCTTGCGATGGCTGTAGAACATCAGCGCGATCAGGCCGCAGCCCGACACCAGGACGAGGACCGCAGCCCCGGCCAGGATGATATTGCCGTAGACCGGCATCGCCGGCGTCGAGCGCCAGACCGATACGCAAAACCAGGTCGCCGCAACGAGAAGCGCGGCCAGCGCGGCGGCGAGGACCCATTGGTAATTGTTGCGCACAATTCCCTCCATCACCTTGGCAAGGGCTCGCGAAGCGTCCTAGCGCCAGCGCCATCCGCAATGACGACGGCCGCGATGCCACCAGCACACCCAGCGGCGACGACGACGCGGCGGTGGGGGACGCCAACCGGGACGCGGCGGCGGGGCGCCCCAGCCCGGGCCTCCCCAGCCCGGGCCGGGTCCCCACTGCGCCGGCGTAACAGGGGTCGCTGGCCCGCCGGCCCGCCCGGGATCGGGATCGACCGGCATCGCCTCGGCAACGCCGATGAGGCGAACGCCGACGGTGCCGATTGCGGCCGCGGCAATGGCATTCGTTGCAAGACCGAGGACGGCACGGCGGTTGGGGGCGTTCATTGTGCTTCTCTCCTTTGTGGTTCGGCCGTCCGCAGCGATTGCAGCGCGTAGAGCAACCATGCGAGCCCATGCGAGATCAGGTCGACACCGAGCAGGAAGCCAAGCGCCCAGACGCTGATATCGGGGAAGCCGAACAGGATGAGCACGCCGGCGATGACGGCAAAGATGCCGGAGATCAGCATCATCCAGCCGTTCTGATGCCAGTAGGCAAAACTCAGCACGCAGCGAATGACGCCGGAGGCGAACAGCACCGCGCCGAGGAAATAGGTCAGGATCAGCGCGCCCGAGGCGGGCTGTGTGAGCAGCAGCAGGCCAAAGACGAGGTAGAGCGCGCCGAGAACGATCCGCCACAGGAAGCCACCCCATTCCTTGGTCCAGAACGCATGCGCGATCTCGAACCCGCCGGCGGCGATCGCGGTCAGTCCGATGAACTTGACGCTGATGATGGTCGCGAACGCAACGTCGCCCAGAGCGAAGATGCCGGCGGCGATCAAGACGGCACCGAGGAGAGCGCAGACCCAGAGTGGCGGAGGGCCCAGCGCCGCGATGCCGGACCGGCTGTCATAGGCTGTCATGCGATCCTCCCGGACGACGATGGTTCCATCGACCGACGGTGAATCCTAGCGGCGAACCCGCCGCGCCGACATCAGACGAAACCCTGAGCCACCGGGCGGGAATGTTCGCATCCCCCATCGGGCTGTATCAGCATCAAGAGCAGGCCTTATTGCGGGCCTCGCGGCCCCAATGTCAGATGGGTCACGCCAGCCGCGAGATTGAGCCCGATCGAACGTTCGATCGAGATCGGCTGCAGCATCACGCTCCTCCGCGAGCCGCCGATCAGGACGTTGGCGCCGAGGCCGGGACCCAATGCAAAATTGCCGCTAGCGCCGACATAGCTGCCGCGGAGCGTGCCGGGGCCAATCCGCGAATTCCGGGCGAAGACCGCCCAGGACAGCGTGCCGGCGCTGGTCACGCCGAGGTCAAGGCCGACGCGCCTGATCCGTCCCTCGTAGGCGTACTGCCGTGGCGGGCGCAGCCCGGTGAACACGCAGCGCATTGCCTGCGTGGATCCGAGCACCAGCCCGACGCGAGGTTCGGAGAAGCACAGCAGCCTGCCAATCCTGAATCTCTCGGCGCGCGCGGACGTGGTGGTGGTGCAAAGAACGGTCAACGCGCAGATGGCCGCAAGACATCGCAATGTTCGCATTCAAGCCTCCGTCTGGTGTTGGGCTCCAGTCGCTGCGCTCGAGGGGCGGCCGTCCTGGCGCAGCCAGAACGAGATCGCGAGACCGATCAGCAACACGGCGCCGAGCAGGAAGAAGAAGATGGACTGCTTCAGCCAGGATATCGCCGGCACGGCCGCGCCCATCGCGAGGCCGAGAAAGGCAATCTGCAACGACAGGAGGCTGACGCCCGCAAGGAACGTGCCGAGCGCAAGCAGCGTCAGCAGCACGAGACCGGTCGCCGGCGTCGGAAGCATCTGTTGAACCCCGGAGACCAGCATGATGTTCATCGTGATCAGGACCGCGATCCAGTGCAGCGCCTGGGTCCACACCAGGCGGATCTGGCCGTCCCTGCCTTCGGTCTCCGGCCATTTGGTGATGACGCAGACCACGCCGATGGCGAGCGCCAGGAACTCCCAATAGCCGACCAGCGGTTGGTGCGAGACGTTCGTATAGGCGACGCCTGCGATGGCGAGCAGCAGCGCGATGGCATACGGAAGCTGCTGCCAGAGAAAATGACCGGCCCCTGCGCGCGTCAGGGGAGGCTCGGGGGCATCGTGTTGCTGTGCATCGATTTCGCTCATGGAGATCACTCACGATATTCCGTTGCCGGCTCGTGACCGTCGCCGAGATAGTCCTCGACGTAGAACCGGATGATCGCGACCCGTGCGACGGCGACGAGCGGCATTGCCAGCGCGATGCCCATGACGCCAAACAGGGCGCCGAGCAGGACGATCGCAACCAGCGTCCAGGCCGGCGGTGTCTCGACCGCCCGGCGCTGGATCAGAGGCCCGATCACGTAGCCTTCGATCGACTGGATGATGGTGTAGACGGCGACGGCCCAGATCAGCAGCGAGGCACCGAGCGGCATCGCGACAAGCGCGATCGGGATCGCGGCGACGATCGGCCCGAGATAGGGGATGAAATTCGACAAGCCCGCCTGCAGCCCCAGCAGGAATGGCCCGGGCAGTCCGATGAGATAAAGCGCGGGCCAGACGCACAGCGTCATCAGGATGATGCGGATCAACTGGCCGACGAACCACAGCCGCATGACGGTGCCGATCTCGTCCATCACGGCGCGCATGCGGGCGCGGTAGGATGCCCTGACCAGCACGACCAGGCTCTCGCGGTAGCTGGTGGGATCGAAGGCAAAGAGAATCCCCAGGAACACGACCACGAGCACGCCGGTCAGAAGGCTCGAGGCGCCCCCCAGCAGGAATTGCGCATGGCTGAGAAACCGGCCCTGATCGGCGAACAGCCATTGGGCGAAGTCGCGCCCCCATTCCGGGCCGAGCAGGTCCACGCCGTAAGACAACAGGTGCTGCTGCAGAATATCGACCTGCGCATCCATGACCTTCAGCAGCAGGCGCGTCTGCTCCGGCAGCTTGCCGGCGCCCCAAACCAGCCCAAAGCCCGACAAGGCCGAGAGCAGCATGAGAACGAATGTCAGACGCCAGATCCGGCTGAGGGGAAGGACCGGCGCCAGAGCTCGCGCTGCGGCATCCAGAAAGGCTGCGAACAGCACCCCCGCGAACACGATGAGGAGGCTGGACACAGTTTGCCACACCAGGAACAGGGCAACGGCTGCGGCGAGCAAAGTGAGGCCGATTGCGAGCAGGCTCGGCCGTTCGGCTTGCCCGGATTCGTCGACCGGGCTCTCGTGCAGAACGACCTCGCGGACCCGCTCTGGTCCGATCCTGGAATCGCTCATTGATCGGTCCGCCGTCATGTGGCCGTGTCTCAGGTGCGAACGCGGCGGCTGCCATAATGCGGATGCTTGCCGCCGCGATGACGCCAATAGCGGTGCTTGACCGGATTCGTATTGGTGTTGGGCCTTGCATCGCTTGGCGCAGCCGCGCCGGACTGCTTCGGTGCCGCCACGGTCCCGTCCTTCTGCGCCACGGAAATGGTCGACGGTGCGGTGACGGCCACCACGGCGCTCAGGATCAAGGAGCGATACACGGTCCGGATGTTCATACTCGCCTCCATGCGGTCAGCGACAATCGGTCAAATCGAGATGGCTCCGACGGCCAGCCCATAGATTCCGGCGCCCGCGGCGATGGTGATCGCCCCGAACAGGACGGACTCGACCGGCCTGAACAGCCTCTCCTTGCGCTCGCGCTTGGCGATCAGGAACAGCAGCGTTCCCGGCGCGTAGAGGATTGCGGACAGCAAAAGAAATTTCGGTCCGCCGGCGTAGATCATGCCGGCCGCGTAGAGCGTCGCGACGGCTGCGACGATCCCGTCGGTGGTGCGGGCGCGCTCGCCGGCATCATAGGCCTCAGCCGTCGATGCGAGCTTCAGGCCGTACGCCGCGACGAGAAAATACGGGATCAGCGTCATCGCGCTCGTCATCTTCAGGGCGAGCGTGAAGGCATATTCGGCGAACCAGCTCACGAAGAGAAAGGTCTGTATCACGCAATTCGTGAGCCAGAGCGCACCGACAGGAACCTTGTGCACGTTCTCGCGCGCGAGAAAGGCCGGCATGGTGCGCTGCTTCGCCGCCGAGTGCAGGATCTCGGCCGCAAGCAGCGACCAGGACAGGTAGTTGCCGAGGATCGAGATCAGCAAGGCGATGCTGATGAGCACGCCGCCCCAGCGGCCGACCATTGTTTCCATCACGCCCGCCATCGACGGTGTCGGCAGATCCGCGAGCTCACCCCGCGGCAGGATGCCGTAGGACAGGAGCGTCACGAGCACGAGAAGACAGAGCACCGTCAGAAAGCCGGTGACCGTTGCGATGCCGATGTCGGAACGCGTCCTGGCGTAGCGCGAATACACGCTCGCGCCCTCGATGCCGACGAACACGAACACCGTGAGCAGCATCGTGCCGCGGACCTGGGCCAGAACGTCCCGGGCGTCCGGCCGCTCCGCACCCCAGAAATTCCCCGAGAATACTTCGCCGTTCAGGGCGATCGCAGCCACGACGATGAAGAGCAGGATCGGAATGATTTTCGCGAAGGTCGTGGCGGTGTTGAGCGCGGCGGCCCCCTTGATGCCGCGCAGCACCAGGACATGGACGCTCCACAGCAGCAGGGACGCCGAGACGATCGCGATGGGCGTCGTGCCGTCGCCGAAGACAGAGAAGAACTGCCCGAGCGTGGCCTTGATCAGGATGAGACAGGCGACGTCGGCGAGGCAGCAGCCGATCCAATAGCCCGCCGCGGAGGCAAAGCCGATATAGTCACCGAAGCCGTCCTTCGCGTAAGCGTAGATGCCGGCGTCGAGCTCCGGCTTGCGCCGGGACAGCGACTGGAACACGAAGGCCAGCGTCAGCATACCGGTGCCGGCAATCACCCAGGCGATGATCGCGCCGAGTGCGCCGGTGGCGCGTCCGAATTGCGACGGCAATGCGAAGATGCCGGAGCCGACCATCGACCCGATCACAAGCGCAATCAGCGCGTTGCGCGAGAGTTTCTGATCGGCCTCGTTCGCCGCCATGACGGATGGCCTTCCGATCCAAGGCGGCCGCAGTTGCAGCGGCCGCCTTATGCGAAGACCTTAGAGGGTCACACCCAGCGCGCCCATCAGGGATTCTCTGTAGGGAGCAGGGCAGGAAATCGGCGGGCGCGGAGCATCAGCTGCGGACGTCAGGTCTTGGGAAGCAACGCGTCGTCCTCGCTCGCGGAGCAGGAGAGGGATTCCGTGGCCCGGGCAACGAGCACGACACCGCCACGGAAGAATTCGCCGGCCTTGGCAAGCTCGGCGGCAAGGCGGCTGGCATGCAGGACGGCTGCGTCCTGCCCGGCATATTCGCATCCGATCCCGTCGGTCGAGACACCGTACTTGTCGGCGATATGGAAGAAGAAGCGCATGCCCCCGATTAAGCCGGCCCGCGGCGGGCCTCCAGTGACAACGGCGTAAGGTAGCTCCGCCAAAAGACTGAGAGGCGCAGGCAGAGGTTCCCGATTTGCGGATTGGCCATGAACGCGGGTGCCGTGAGGGCTCCGGCGCCGCCGTGCAATTTGCATCGTAAGGCGGTGGTTTTCACCGACGGCCCTCGGGGGATTGTCCGATATTGGTCAGCAGGTTCGAAGGCTAGCGTGGCCTCACTCGGCGAACGTCAGAGGAGGCAAGCGATGTCGAACTATGATCACAACCTGACGGCCACAGACGCCGTCGGCGGCGCGATCGCGGTGGATGCCGGATTGCGCGATTACATGCTGCGGATCTACGGCTACATGGCTGCAGGTGTCGGCTTGACCGCCGTCGTCGCCTGGGTGACCTATCAGGCTATCGGCCCCGAGTTGCTCCAGAGTCCCCTGATGTGGGTCTTCATCCTGGCGCCGCTCGCCCTGGTGTTCTTCATCGGCTCGCGCATCAACACGCTGTCGGTGTCCACGGCACGGACCCTGTTCTTCGTCTATTCGGCGCTGGTCGGCGTATCGCTTTCGATATTGCTGCACATCTACACCAGCTCGTCGATCACCCGCGTCTTCTTCATCGCGGCCGCGATGTTCGGGGCGCTTAGCCTCCTCGGCTACACGACCCGGCGCGATCTCTCGGGATTGGGCACCTTCCTGTTCATGGGCCTGATCGGAATCATCATCGCGAGCCTGGTCAACCTGTTCCTGGGGTCGACCGCGCTCGACTGGCTGATCTCGATCGTGGGCGTCGGCGTGTTTGCCGGCCTGACGGCCTACGATACCCAGAGGATCAAGGGGATGTACGACAGCTCGGATGACCACACCATTGCGGGCCGCAAGTCGGTCGTTGCCGCGCTGTCGCTCTATCTCAATTTCCTCAACCTGTTCATGATGCTGCTGCGACTTGCCGGCGGCCGCCGTTGAGACGCGAGAGACGGCGGCTCACGCCGCCGGTCGCTCCACGCTACTGGCGAGCGCGTCGCGCAGCGCCGCTTCCTTGGTCTCATCGAGCGAGGTCTTGAGCACGACACCGCCGGCGTCCTTGATCTCCTTGATCACCTTGTCCGCGGTCATGTGCTTGATCAGGACGAACAGGGCGGCATTGCCGGGCTGGAGACTGGCTGACAGGTTCTTCATGAAGGAATCGTCGATGCCGAAGTCGGAGAGCGCGCCGCCCAGCGCGCCCGACGCGGCGCCCACGGCGACCCCGAGAATCGGATTGAGAAAGAGGACTCCGATAAGGAGGCCCCAGAAGCTCCCGGTCATCGCGCCCATGGCAGTGGTATTGACCAGCTGATTGAGCTTGATGCCGCCCGCATCCGTCTTCACGGCGATCACGGCGTCGCTGATCGTGATCAGATATTCCTTCTGCAGCTTGAGCAGCCGCTGACGCACTTCTTCGGCTTTTGCCTCGGACGGATACACGATCGCGACCAGATCGGACATGAAGACCTCCCGTTGGATCGACAATGCGGACATGAATGTTGGTGCGGACGGTATCCCGCGGGCGGCACCTCCGGGATCAGAGGAAACCCTGCCCCAGGGCGGATGAATGTCCCAATAGGGCATCCGCACCGCGGCCCACTCTGGAGGTTGGGCGGCGCGAGACGACGGGAAAATCGTCTAGCGACGCCCGACCGGCGAGGCCTGGACGAGCCGAGTCTGTGGACTGCTTGTCGCAACCATTCTGACGCTCGTCTTTCTGCCGACCTTGTATGCGGCCTGGTCGGGCGGAAAGGAGCCAGTCGCGGCTCCCGACGTGGCTGGCGCGGCCTGAACGCCGTGAGGGTAATCCCGGACTCCGACTAGGTAATCACCTGATAGGCCGCCTTCATGCCAAGGCGCATGGTTCGGCATCGGTCATCGTTCGCGGTTCGAGGTCTCCCCATGACTGCGACGGCATCGGTCCAAAAGCTTTCGTTGTTCGCGCTGACGGCAATGGTCGTTGGCTCCATGGTCGGCTCGGGCATCTTCTCGCTGCCGCGAACGTTCGGCATCGCCACCGGCCCGTTTGGCGCCATCTTCGCCTGGTGCATCGCAGGCGGCGGCATGTACACGATGGCGCGCGTGTTTCAGACTCTGGCCGAGCGAAAACCGGATCTCGATGCCGGCGTCTACGCCTACGCGAAGGCAGGTTTCGGCGACTATCCCGGCTTCCTGTCGGCGCTCGGCTACTGGATCGGCAGCTGCATCGGCAACGTGTCCTACTGGGTCCTGATCAAGTCGACGCTTGGCGCGTTCTTTCCCGTGTTTGGCGACGGCAATACGGTCACCGCAATCATCGTCGCCTCGATCGGAATCTGGCTGTTCCACTTCATGATCCTGCGTGGCGTGCAACAGGCCGCCGCGATCAACACCATCGTCACCATCGCCAAGATCGTGCCGATCCTGATCTTCATCGTCATCCTGGCGTTTGCCTTCAAGGTCGATCTGTTCCGCGCCAATTTCTGGGGCGGCGAGGGGATGCCGGACAAGGGACTGTTCGATCAGATCCGCGCGACCATGCTGGTCACTGTGTTCGTCTTTCTCGGGATCGAGGGCGCCAGCGTCTATTCCCGCTACGCCAAGGAGCGGTCCCATGTCGGTGCCGCGACGATCATGGGCTTCGCTGTCGTCACGAGCCTCATGGTGCTCGTGACGATGCTGCCCTATGCCGTGCTGCCGCGCGCCGAGATCGCCGACACGCGGCAGCCGTCGATGGCGACGGTGCTGGAGGCCGTGGTAGGGCATTGGGGCGCCGTCTTCGTCAGCATCGGACTTCTGGTCTCAGTGCTCGGAGCCTATCTCGCCTGGTCGCTGATCTGCGCCGAGGTGCTCTCCGCCGCCGGCCGGACCAGGGATATGCCGCGCGTGTTCGGCACCGAAAACGCCAACAAGGTGCCGGCCGCGGCGCTCTGGCTCACCAATATCGTCGTGCAGCTGTTCGTCATCAGCACCTACTGGTCGCGGGATGCCTTCGCGTTGATGCTCAACTTGACGAGCGTCATGAACCTCATTCCGTTTTTCCTGGTCGCCGCCTACGGGCTCCTGCTGGTCAAGCGGGGCGAGACCTACGAAAAGAGCCCGGACGCGCGCAGGCGTGACCTGGTCTTCACCAGCATTGCCGTCGTCTACACGCTTTTCCTGATCTATGCCGCCGGAATGAAATACCTGCTGCTGTCGGCGATCCTCTACGCCCCCGGCACGGTTTTGTATTTCTGGGCGCGCCTCCAGCAAAAGGCGAAAATCTTCACTTCGATCGACTGGGTCATCTTCATCGCAGCCGTGATCGGCGCCGCGGTCGGGATTCATGGCCTGGCCACCGGCTACATCACCATCTAGGCGAGGCATCTCCCATGGCGACAGCGCAGACGTCGGATTCAAGGACCCCGTTCGGTGTTCATTCGGAAGTCGGTCAGCTGCGCAAGGTGATGGTCTGCTCCCCGGGCCGCGCTCATCAGCGCCTCACCCCCACGAACTGCGATACTTTGCTGTTCGACGACGTGCTGTGGGTCGATAATGCCAAGCGCGATCATTTCGACTTCGTGCAGAAGATGCGCGACCGCGGCATCGATGTTGTCGAGATGCACAATCTGCTCACCGACACCGTGGCCATCCCGGAAGCGAGGAAGTGGATTCTCGACAACCAGGTGGTTCCCAATCAGGTCGGGCTCGGGCTGATCGACGAGCTTCGCGGTTACCTGGAAAGCCTCAAGCCTCGAGAACTGGCGGAGACCCTGATCGGTGGACTGTCGACCCACGATTTTCCCGAGGCCCATGGCGGCGAGACGCTCAGGCTGATCCGGGAGGCGGCGGGCATGACCGAATATCTGCTGCCGCCGCTTCCGAACACGCTGTACACGCGCGATACCACTTGCTGGATCTATGGCGGCGTGACGCTGAACTCGCTGTTCTGGCCGGCGCGCCATGAGGAGCCGATCCTCGCCACTGCCATCTACAAGTTCCATCCGGATTTCGCCGGCAAGGTCAATGTCTGGTGGGGAGATCCGACGCAGGACCACGGCCTCGCCACGCTGGAAGGCGGTGACGTAATGCCGATCGGCAAGGGCAACGTTCTGATCGGGCTGAGCGAGCGGACCTCGAGGCAGGCGATCAGCCAGCTTGCTGCAGCGCTGTTCAAGAAGAAGGCGGCCGAGCGGGTGATCGTGGCCGCGATGCCCAAGCTCCGCGCGGCGATGCATCTCGATACCGTCTTCACCTTCGCCGACCGCGATTGCGTGCTGCTCTATCCCGATATCGTCAACAACATTACCGCATTCTCCTATCGGCCGGCCGACAATTCCGCGGGCCTCGAGTTGCGCAAGGACGAGAAGCCCTTCGTTGACGTCGTCGCAGAAGCGCTCGGTCTGAAGAAGCTGCGTGTCGTGGAGACCGGCGGGAACGCCTATCTGCGTGAGCGGACCCAGTGGGACAGCGGTGCCAATCTGGTCTGCGCATCCCCCGGCGTCGTCTTCGCCTATGACCGCAACACCTACACCAACACGCTGCTGCGCAAGGAGGGGATCGAGGTGATCACCATCGTCGGCGCGGAGCTCGGACGGGGGCGCGGCGGCGGTCATTGCATGACATGCCCGATCATCAGGGACGTCGTTGACTACTAGGCGTACGCGATCTGGAGGCCCAACCAACGCCGGTCGATCGAATCAACCAGTGATTTAAAAATGTGACATTAACACGCCACAATCCTTGCGCAGCGTGACGCCAAACCGGTCTGCGCAGCAGCATCGGAGGTGGGCGCCATGCGGAGCTCTGGATCTTTTCTGCCGGTCGTCGGCTTGCCCGTCCTCGGCTTACTCAGTGTGGGCCCGGCCGGGGCAGCGGACCTTGATTTCAACGAGTTCAAGACGAGCCGGATTGCCGCTGCCCCCTACTATTCCGCGCCGTCCTGGAGCGTCGTCGGTTCCATCTCGCCGACCTTCACCGACAACGCGCTCTTCACCCGCGACAACCGCAAGTCGGACATCTACTACGAGCCGGACGTCAGTGTCAGGCTGGACGGAAACCTCACCAACGATCTGTCCTATCGGCTCTATGCGCGGGCCCAGTACGAAGCCTTTTCGCGGGAGAAGGACGGCAACTTCGCCGTGGCGCGCATGGGCGCGCGTCTGACCGAGAATTGGAACGGCTGGCGCTTCTCTGCCATTTATGAAAACCGATATGATTTCGACGGGGTCTATCGCGACCTCGCATTCGTGTCGCATGATGTGATGGGCTCGGTGGCGCGCGACTTCCGCATCGACAACACGACGTTCTCGCCACTGCTGCTGCTGACCTATCGCTTCTCGGACCTCGCGGAAGCGCGCCGCTGGCGCTTTGACGCTGTGCTCGGTATCGAGGTCAAGCTCGATCCCAGATGGTCGATCGTGAGTACACCGCTGTTCGAGGCCTACTGGTTCACCGATGGGCTCAACAGTGGCCGTCAGGATCAGCTCTATTCGGTTGATGTGGGCCTGAAGTATAACTTCGCCAGCAATGTGGCGCTCACGACCACCGTGCTATACGAAGCGCGAACATCGAACGTTCCGCTGCGGCGGTACAGGGACGTTCGCATCGGCCCTCGCCTGGATTTCGCCTTTTGAGTGAGACCTGAAAGATGTTCGCAAGACGCCTGTTGACGCTGACCTGCATCGTCGCCGGAAGTCTGTCGGCATCGGTGGCGCTCGCCGATCCGCGCGATTCGGTGGATCGGGCCCAGCGTCTCGATACCGATGCGCTTCGGGATGATGCCGCAACGCACCGTCTGCAACAGCCGTCGCATCCCCTCGATATAGCGCCGCCTCGCCCCGCACCAGCGGCGAAGGCAGCGAGGAAGAAGAAGTCAGGCACGAGCAGCAGCCGCTAGGCCGTTCGCGCATCGTGGCCAGCGGGCCGGGAATGGTGCTGGCAAATTGCGGAAGGCGTGCTGCTGCGTATCGGTGCAACCACGTTGCCGCAATGACCTCGCGGTCAACCGCATCTTGATTTTGCATCTCTGTTGCATCGGATTTGACGTCGCGGGCGTGGCACAAACTGCATAGCGCCCGCCGCGGAAAGCATGCCTCACGAATTCGAGATTTCAATCTGGAAATAATACTACCTGATGGTGTGGTCGCGCGGCGGGGTGTATGATTGGTCAGCCCCAATGGCGTGCGTCTTCCGGATCCGGTGGCGGATGTCTGCCGGTGGGGCGGGGAGGGGACCTGCGATATCGTCGCCAATATCGGGCGTCGCCGGAATAGAGTGAGTGCGTACCGTGAAGCCACATGGCTGCCCCGACAGTGAGTCGGATCGAACCGGTCTGAAGAACTGGCTGCGCATAGGTTCGCAAGAATCGATCGACGAGCTCTATTGGACGTCTTCGGCAGATCTTCTCTTCGCCGCGCGGCCGTCCTTCCGCGGACACTTCGCCTACGAGGGAATCAATCCGGCATTCGAGTCGCGGCTCGGCGTATCGTCGGAAGACGTCAGCGACATGGACGTTTTCGATTGCATGAGTGCGGACGACGCAAGGTCCGTCTGCGAGGCGCTTCGGGCGGGCCTCGCGGAGGGAACGGAAGTCAGGATCCGCCAGCGACTCGCGCTCGGCGGGTCGCCGCGGGCGATGGAGACGACTGTCACGCCGATCGTGGACGGCGGTGTGGTCCGCTTGATCGGCAGCCACCGCGAGCTGCGCAATGGTCCTATCGGACACGCCGCCGCATGCGACGACGGGCTCGATATCGACGTCGGCCTGCTCGCCATTCAGGAAGGCATCCAGCAACGGATCGCCTCCGATCTGCACGATTCGACCTGTCAGCATCTGATCGCCGCCAGCCTCGGCCTGATGCGGATGCGGAGCAATCTGGGCGATGCGGCCCTGGCGGAGCGGCTCTGCGACGACATCGACGCGTCGATCGATGAAGCCCTCCGGGAGCTCCGCGCCTTTGCCTATCTCCTGCATCCACGGAATCTGGCGGGTGAGGGATTGAAGGCCTCGATCGAGCGGTATGCGGAAGGATTTGCGGCGCGCACTTCTTTGCGTGTGACCGTGAACATCGTGCCGGATGTCGATCGGCTGCCGTATGAAACAAAGCGTTCGCTGCTGCGCGTCGTTCAGGAAGGTCTCACGAACGTCTTCCGTCATGCGAAGGCGACGGAGGTGGCCATCGTCATCGACCTCGCCGACAGCCGTTTCGTGCTGACGATCAGCGACAATGGACGCGGTCTTCCCGATGCGGTCGGGCGCGGCCACAAGGCCGTAGCGATCGGGGTCGGTATTCCCGCGATGCGGATGAGGCTGCGTGAGATCGGAGGTACGCTCGACATCCGGTCCAGCCGGACCGCGCCACTTTCCGGGACCGTCCTGTGCGCGATGTTTCCGCGACGTCTCGCGGCGAACGGGCGGAATCGGCGAAGAACCACGACCATCATGAGGGCCCACGCAGGCACACGATCAGCGAAAGAACATTAGCCCGCGGCGGCAGGCCGGAAGGGCGGCCGGACCGCCGTGAGGGACTTGGAGCGTGCTGCCATGAAACGAATTCTCATAGCCGACGATCACGAAGCGGTGCGGTCCGGCTTGCGAGCGGTGCTCGAACAGCGGGCGGATTGGGAAGTGGTGGCCGAGGTCACCGACGGCGGCCGGGCGGTCGCTGCGGCGATCGAGAGCCAGCCTCACGTCGCCATCCTCGATTTCTCGATGCCCCGTATGACCGGCGTGGAGGCGGCGCGGCGGATCAAGGACCATCCGTTGCAGACCGAGGTCCTGATCTTCACCGTGCACAATTCGGGCCTGATCGCGCAGCAGGCATTCGAGGCCGGCGCGCGTGCGTTCCTGGTGAAATCGGACGCGAACAAGCTGCTGCTCGCGGCGGTCGAGGCGTTGCTGTTGCACCGGACGTTCTGCACCACGAGCTGCGTGACGGAATTCGACCGCGGGGCGGGCGCCAACGGCGAGCGACATCACGAGCTGACGGCGCGCGAGCAGCTCGTGGTCAAGCTGGTTGCGGAAGGTTACAGCAACAAGGGGATCAGCGCGATCCTCAATCTCAGCGTCAAGACAACCGAGGCGCATCGGGCGGCTGCGATGCGCAAGCTCGAGGTGAATTCGACGGCAGGCCTCGTCCGATACGCGGTCCGGACCGGGCTGGTCGAGGCCTGAACTGTGACATCGGCGAGCCGACCCTGGGCGTCAGTACCTTCGCCGGGACATCTCAGGGTTTTGTTGGATAACGCTTGCCGCCGGGAGCCGTATGATCGTTTGACCTTACGGCCGGTCACTGCCGTTGTCCGCCCGGTCGGATAGGAGCCGGAAAACGGGAACGACGTCGTGAAACGCATCTTGATTGCGGATGATCATGAAATCGTGCGTTCCGGCCTTCGCGCGATCGTTGGAACGCGTTCCGACTGGATCGTGAGCGGAGAGGCTACAAACGGCGAGCAGGCCGTCGCGCTGGCACTCGAAACCCGACCGGACATCGTGATTGTCGACTACTCCATGCCGATCATGAACGGCCTGGAGGTCAGCCGTCGCCTCAGGACGCTGCATGTGCGAACCGAAGTGCTGATCCTGACCATGCACGAAAGCGAGGAACTCCTGACGGAGGCCATCCTCACCGGTATTCGCGGCTTCCTCTTCAAGTCCGATGCCCGCAAGCACCTGATTTCCGCTATCGAAGCCTTGCTCGACGGCAGGCCCTACTTCACCAGCGTCCTCCTGGAAAAGCTGCTTCATGATTACCAGGCGAACAAGCAGAACCGGGCCGACATGCTGCTGACATCACGCGAGCAGAGCGTGGTCCAGCTGATCGCGGAAGGGAATACCAACAGGTCGATCAGCGCGATCCTGAATCTGAGCGTGAAGACCGTCGAAACCCATCGCGCCTCGGCCATGCGCAAGCTCAGAATGTCGTCCACCGCCGAACTGGTGCGCTATGCCGTACGCAAGAAGCTGGTCTCGCCCTGAACGGATGCCGATGTGCTGCGCCAGATGCCGCTTCGGCCTGTATGATGACCTTGTCTAGAAGTCCGAGACCTTTCCGACCGCAAGTCCGTCAAAGCGATCTGGCCTATAGGGTTGGGGATCGACGATCGGCGCGGCGCCAGTCACGAGATCCGCGATGAGGTGACCGGCTCCGGGACCGATGCCGAAGCCGTGGCCGCTGAAGCCTGCGGCCAATATCAGCCCAGGCAGGCTCGACGTCTCTCCGATGACCGGCACGCCATCGGGCGTCGAGTCGATGTAGCCGCCCCATGCGGCGGTGATTTTGGTGTCCTTCAGGGCGGGCAACAGTTCGAGCGCGCGCCGATGCGTGAGCTCGATCGTGTTCCGATCGGGCGTGGGATCCAGAATGCGCATGCGCTCCATCGGTGTCGGCTCGCTCGCGCGCCAGCGCTGGAGTGTTTCGTGTCCGGACCTGACGCCTTCGAGGCCGCCCGGGAGCAGACTGCGCCAGCGCCGCAGAAACATCGGCAGGAATTGCGGAGCAAAGCGCAGCTGCTGCGCAGTCGGATCGACGCGGCCCCGACCACTGATGGCGAGCGTATAACCGCCATCGCCGCGTTTCGTCACCGAAACAGCGGCAGTGTGGAGTGCATCAGGCAGGCCTTTCGCACCTTGCGACACCGACAGGATGGACGAGCGGATCGAGGCAAGCGGAAGGCGGATGCCGGCCTGATGGCAGAAGGACGAGGACCACGCGCCGCCCGCCAATATGGCCATACGCGTGCGAATTGTGCCGCGCTCGGTCACGACCGCGCTCACGCAGCCGCCCTCGGTCTCCAGCCCGCGCGCTGCGCACATCTGATGCACGGTGCCCCCGCGCCTCAGCATCGCCCGCGCCACCGCCGGCGCAGCCTTGGCGGGATCGGCGGTGCCGTCGGTTGGCGAGAAGACGCCGCCCTTCCAGGCGCGTCCCGTCGCCGCGCCGCGCTGTGTTGCTGCGGTTGCATCGAGCATGTGCGTGGTGACGCCGACCGTCCGCGCGAAGTCGCGCCACCGTGCCCAGCCATCGAGCTCGGCCTCGTCGTTGCTGAGATACAGAAGGCCGCAGCGGGAGAAACCGGTGCTCTCGCCGCTTTCGGCGCCAAAGCTCTCCCACAGGTCGAGGCTCCTGGTCGCCATCGGCAACTCGCGGGCATCGCGATTTTGCTGCCGGCACCAGCCCCAGTTGCGGCTGGACTGCTCGGCTCCGATCCGTCCCTTCTCCACGAGTGCGACGCTGAGCCCTCGCAGGGTGAGATAATAGGCCGCGAACACCCCGATGATGCCGCCTCCGATGACCACCACGTCGGCGTCACGGGGAAGCTCCGGCGAGGTCTCGATGTGGCTGAGTGGTGCGGGCATCCTGGCTTCCTAGATTTCGCTCGGCACATCGTAAGCCCCGGATCGCCCCGCGCGGCGCCGGATTCGATGGCAGCTCGGCACTTTATGCTGCATCCTCGGGGGGCTGCAAAACTGTATTCTGACCGAGCAATATGATGTCAGCGGTGGACAATGGATGCAGGATAAGTGAGATTTTGCCTCATTGTGCCCAATTTTCTGCTGCGCCCTGCGGCGCGTGCTCAATGGAGAGTCGCCAATGAAGCTGGACCGGATCGACATCAAGATCCTCCACGAACTCCAGAAGAACGGTCGCATCACCAATGTCGAGCTTGCCGAGCTGGTGAACCTGTCGCCCAGCCCATGCCTGATGCGCGTGAAGAGACTGCAGGCCGAGGGCTACATCGAGGGGTATTCCGCCCAGATCAACGTGCGCAAGTTGGGACAGACGCTGACGGTGTTCACCGAAGTGACGTTGAAGAACCATCGGCAGATCGACTTCGCTCGTTTCCTGTCGGCCGTCGACAAGGTGGACCAGCTGATCGAATGCCATCTGGTCTCGGGAGGCTACGACTACATGCTGAAGTTCGTCACCGCCAGCATCGGCGAGTACCAGACGATCATGGAGCGTTTGACGGACATGGACATCGGCATCGACAAGTATTTCAGCTTCGTCGTCCTCAAGTCGCCGATTGTCCGTTCGCAGATGCCGCTGACCAGCCTGTTTCCGGCTTGATTGCCGGCTGCGCCTACGGATGGCAATAGGCCCGCACCTGTTCGGCATCCTGTTCCAGATTGTCGAGCCAGCCGGTATCGAGCTTGGGCACCGAAGAGAACAGCAGCCGCGTATAAGGGTGCTCCGGTGCTGCCAGGCGGGTCGACGCGATCTGTTCGACCTTCTGACCGCGATACATCACGATGATTTCGTCGCAGATCGCCTCGACCACCGACAGGTCATGGCTGATGAAGATGTAGGAGATGCCGAGCTCGCGTTGCAGCTCCTTCAGCAGCTCGACCACAGCGGCCGCCACGACCGTATCAAGGGCCGACGTGATCTCGTCGCACAGGATGAGCGTCGGCTCGGCGGCGAGCGCCCGGGCAAAATTCACCCGCTGCTTTTGGCCGCCTGAGAGTTCTCCCGGCAATCGATGCCGCACGGATTTGGGGAGGCGGACCAGATCGAGCAGCTCGCTGACGCGCGCATCGCGGGTCTTGCCTCTCATGCCGTGGTAGAAGGCGAGGGGACGCCTCAGGATGTCTTCCACCGACTTCGCCGGGTTGAGCGCGGTATCCGCGTGCTGGAACACGATCTGGATCTGGCGGAGCTCGTTGCGGGTGCGGTTGCGGCCGGCTTTTCCCAGTTCGCGCCCGTTGAAGACGATATCGCCGGCATGGGCCGGCAGGATTCCGGCAATCGCCCGGGCAAGCGTCGACTTGCCGCAGCCGGACTCGCCGATGATGCCGAGATTCCGCCCTTGATCGAGCTTGAGACTGACCGCCTGCACGGCCTTGATCAGCGGCTGTCCATCGCGCGAGCGAGGTCCGTAGCCGACTGTGAGATTGTCGACCTCAAGCAACGGGCGCTTTATCACGCCCTCGTCGTCAGGCTGCCGCTGCTGAGTCTTTGGCCTGAACGCGGCCAGCAGCTCCCTGGTGTAGGGGTGTTGGGCCTCCTCGAGAATATCGTTGGTCGTCCCCATCTCCTGGACCGTACCGTCCTTGAGCACGACGATCCTGTCGGCGATCTGGGCGACCACGGCCAGATCGTGCGAGACGTAGACGCCGGCGATGTTGTGCTGCGCCGTGACGGACTTGAACGCCCGCAGCACCTCCACCTGCGTCGTGACATCGAGCGCCGTGGTGGGCTCGTCGAAGATGACCACCTTCGGCTGGCCGATCAGGGCCATCGCGGCGGCGAGGCGCTGCAACTGACCGCCGGAGACCTGGTGCGGGTAGCGGTTGCCGATCGCTCCTGGTTCCGGCAGCGACAGGGCTTTGAAGAGCAAGAGGGCTTTCGCCTGCGCCTCGGCGGCCGACATGAGCCTGTGGATCCGCGCCACCTCGATGACCTGATCCATGATGGTGAGCGCAGGGTTGAACGCGGCCGCAGCGCTCTGCGGCACATAGGCGACGCTGGTCCCGCGGATTCCGGCGCGTTCCGCTTCCGAAAGCTTCACCATGTCGACGCCGCCCACCCGCACCTCGCCGCCGGTGATCGCGCAGCCCTGCCGGGCGTAGCCCATGAGCGTCATGGCAATCGTGGTCTTGCCCGAGCCGCTCTCGCCGATGAGGGCGACGATTTCGCCTTCGGCAATGTCGAGGCTGACGCCCTTGATGATCTCGACCCGCCGGCCGGCGTCGGTCGTTGCCTCAACCCTGAGATTGCGGATCTCGACGAGGTTTCCCGTCATTCGGCGCTCCGGTCGCGGATCCTGCTCGGCAGGTTATCGATCAGAAGGTTGACGCTGATGGTGAGACTTGCGATCGCGAGCGACGGGAAGATCACGGCCGGCGCGCCAAAGGGCAGCCCGCCGATGTTCTCGCGAACCAGTGCGCCCCAGTCCGCGTAGGGCGGTTGCACGCCGAGCCCGAGGAAGGACAGGCCGGAGAGCAGCAGCACGATGAAGACGAAGCGCAGGCCGAGATCGGCGAGTACGGGCCCGAGAATGTTTGGAAGAATCTCGGAGGCGATGAGATAGGGCAGGCGTTCGCCCCGGATGCGGGCGACCACCATGAAGTCCATCGTATTGACGTTGACGGCGAGCGCACGAGCGAAGCGATAAGCGCCGGGCGTGTAGATCACCGAGAGCGTCGCAATGAGTGCCGGGATCGACGAGCCGACCGCGGCGACCACGACGAGACCGAACAGCTTGCTGGGTATAGAGTTGAGCGCATCGAGAAAGCGGCTCAGCATGCTGTCGAACCACCCTCCGGCGACTGCCGCAGTCATACCGAGCGCGACGCCGCTGAAGCAGGCAATGGAGACTGCGGCAAGCGAGATGCCGAGCGTGTAACGCGCGCCCATCAGGATGCGCGAGAAGATATCCCTGCCGAGATAGTCGGAGCCGAACCACAGGTCCCGGCTCACGGGGCCAAAATAATCGGTATCGACGATCTCGCCGACGGAATGCGGGATGATCTGCGGAGCGAACAGGGCGATGCCGGCCCAGAGGAGGATGATGCCAAGGGCAGACATGCCCACGAGGTTGAAGCGATAGCCCAATCGCATGCTGAGCCGGCCTGACGAGGTCGGATTCGTCATCGGAGCCTCGGATTGGACAGGACGGCGATGATGTCGGCGGCCGTGATCAGTGCCAGATAACCGAGGCAGAAGATCATCGCGCAGGTCTGGATCAGCGGCAGGTCACGGGTCGAAACGGCGTCGACCATCAGCTTTGCGACCCCGGGATAATTGAAGATGGTCTCCACGATGATCACACCGCCGAGCAGGTATGACAGCGAGAGCGCGACCGCATTGATGATGGGGCCGAGTGCATTCGGCAGTGCATGCCGCAGCACGAGCCGGGGGCGCGAAGCGCCCTTGAGCAGCGCCATCTCGACATAGGGCGTATTCAATGTTTCGACGACGGCGGCGCGTGTCATGCGGATCATTTGCGCCGAAACGCCGAATGTGAGCGTCATGACGGGCATCGCGTAGATCCGCACCAGGTCATGGAGCGACTTGACCTCGTTGGTGAGGGAAAGCGCCGGCAGCCATTTGAGGTAGACCGCGAAGAGCAGCACCGCCAGCGTTGCAATCATGAACTCCGGCACCGAGATGATGCCAATGGTCCCGACGGTCACGATGCGGTCGTACAGCGTGCCGCGCCACATCGCAGCGGTGATGCCGAGCGTCAGCGCGAGCGGCACGGCAATCACAGCGGTCAATCCTGCAAGTTTCATCGTGTTGACGAAGCGTCCGCTGATCAGAGTGGCGACCGGGACATTGTTTGCGTAAGACTTGCCGAAATCGCCCTGGACGAGGCCGGCGATCCATCTCAGGAAGCGGATGATCGCGGGATCGTCGAGATGCATTGCCTTGCGGAGGCCCTCGACGGCTTCAGGTGTCGCGGACTGCCCGAGCAGAATCGTGGCCGTATCGCCCGGCAGGAGCGTGGTGGCAAAAAACACGGCGAAGGAAACGATCACGAGTGTGATCAAGGCGATGATAAGCCGCCTCGCCACGAGCGACGAAACTTGTCCTCTCACATTCGTCCTCCCACGCCACGCCGCTCATTTTGGTCAGCTCGGGTCCCGATGCAGGATCCCGAGCTGCGACCTCGCCTTGTGCCGGTCAGGCGGTCAGCCAGACATATTCGGCGAAGGCGTAGCCCATCATGCCGCCGAGCGGGTTGGGCTGCAGTCCCTTCAGCTTGGCGGTGATGGCGTCCACGTTGGAGATGTAGGCCGGAATGATGGTGCCGGCTTGCTCCGACACCAGGACCTGCATCTCATTGTACATCTCGCGACGCTTGGCCTGATCGAGCGAGCCGCGGGCTTCGAGCAGCATCTTGTCGAATTTTTCCGAGACGAAGCGGCTCTCGTTCCACGGCGCATCCGACTTGTAGAGCAGGGAGAACAGGATGTCGGGCGTCGGACGCGGATTGATGTTGCCGAAATGGATCGGCGCCTTCAGCCAGTAATTGCTCCAGTAGCCGTCGGAGGGCACGCGCTTCATATCGAGCTTCATGCCGATCTGGGCGGCGCTGGCCTGGATGATCATGGCCATGTCGATCGCCGAACCGGGCGCCTCGGAGGTGATGACCTCGATGGTCTGGCCGAGCACGCCGGCCTTCTGGAAATGGAACTTGGCCTTATCAGGGTCGAACGTTTTCGGCTTGAGGGCCGCGTTGTGGTAGACATTGGCGGGCGACACAGGCTGGTCGTTGCCGACGACACCGAAGCCGCGCAGGGCCGATTTGACGATCTGCTCGCGGTTGACCACGTATTTCATGCCTTCCACGAAATCGCTGACGTTGCCGGGCGCCATGTCCATGCGGATGTTCAGGTCGGTGTAGGTGCCCGACGTTGTCGTGGACAGCGCGAAGCCGTCCTTGCCGTCGAGGAGGCGCACCGATCGTGGATTGATCGAGGCGGCGAGATGAATGTCCCCGGACAGCAGGGCATTGATCCTCGCGTTTTCATCCGGGATGGCGAAGAACTCGAATGAATCGACGTTCGGCCCTCCTTTGAAGTAGTTCGGATTCCGTACGCCGATCGAGCGCTCGCCGGGGGTGAACTGCTTGCACTTGAAGGCGCCGGTGCCGTTGCCCGAGGAGAAGTCGGTGGTGCCGTCGGCCACGATCATGAAGTGATGCATGGACAGGATCGTCGGCAGGTCTGCGTTGGGGCTCGCCAGCGTCACCTCGACGGTCGTCTTGTCGACGGCCTTGAAGTCGGTCATCTGGGACGCGATCGCAGCGACCTTCGATCCGGTTGCCTTGTCCAGATGGCGCTTCAGCGAGAAGATGACGTCGTCGGCGCCCAGCTCCTTGCCGTTGTGGAAGCTGACGCCTTTCTTGAGCTTGATCGTCCAGGTCTTGGCATCGCCGCTCTCGATCGATTCGGCGAGCTCCATCTGGGGCACGCCGGTCTGGTCGAGAAATGTCAGGCGATTGTAGAAGGAGCAGCAGCGAACATAGTCGGTCGAGAGCGAAGCCTTGGCCGGATCCAGCGTGTCGGCGGTCGACGAGGACCATGCCGCGGCTTTCAGGGCGCCGCCTTTCACAGGTGTCGCCGCCACCGCTTCCGACGCGCGGCCGAAGATCGTGCCGGCTGCGGCCATGGCCACGCCATTGGCGAGCATCAGCTTCAGAAGATCGCGGCGCGAAGCGCCGCGCCGAATGGCGTTCTCGATCATGGCATCGTCTGAACAGGACCAGTTCGTCGTGTCGCTCATGTCAATCCCCTCGCTGGCTAAGGCTACGGCTCGTGTTGCGGTGAGCGGCAGATTGTTCTGCCGCGCCGTTGTGGTGGATGCCGGCGCGGTCCGTCGTAACGACGGTGCCGCCTCTCCACTCAGAACTGCACTTCTTTCCTGCGATCAAAGTCTCGCAGGATAGTTCCGCGGCTTCGGCCGAAAAAACCGCGAGCGGCGGCACAAAATTGCGAAGATGTCTCTGTTTCCAGTGTTTCGGACCTGCTTCCAGCCGGCTCGTTGTGCATGCCTATTATTATCGCAGTGCGGCGCGAACTTCGGCATCAGCCAGCGTATCGTCGAGCGTCCTCGCCGTGCGCTCGATGATGGCGTCGATCTCCGACTCGGAGCAGCAGAGCGGCGGGGCGTAACCCAGCACGCCGGTGGGGAAGGCCCGGATGACGAGGCCGTTCTTCCAGGCCCGGTCGAAGATGCGTTTCGCCGGCTGGGCCGTGGCAGGAAGCGGCGTCTTGCGTTGCTTGTCGGTGACGAGTTCGACGGCGGCCAGCATGCCGCGGCCGCGCACGTCTCCAACAAGGGGATGATCCCTGAGCGATCGAAGGCCAGCCATCAGGCGGGCACCCGCCTTCCTGCCGTTCTCGAGCAGGCCGTTTTCGTAGAGGCGCAACACTTCCAGGGCGACCGCGGCGCTGACCGGATGCGCGGAATAGGTGTAGCCGTGGCCGACGGCGCTCGCGCCCGCCGCATCGGCGATCGTGTCGTAGACGTGATCCGACATGAGGACCGCGCCCATCGGGACGTATCCCGACGTCAATCCCTTTGCGACCGTCATGAGGTCGGGGATGATGTCGTCCTCGCTGCATGCGAACAGCGGGCCTGTTCTGCCGAACCCGGTGATGACCTCGTCCGCGACGAAAAGGATGCCATGCGCCTTGCACCGCGCGCGCATGGCCTTCATCCAGCCCTTCGGCGGTACGAGCACGCCGCCCGAGCCCTGGATCGGTTCGGCATAGAACGCGGCGACGCGTTCTGCGCCGCCGATCTCCTCGATCTTCGCGTCGAGCGCGGTGAGCGAGGCTGCGATGATGGCGGCGTCGTCCTCGCCGGCCGGATTGCGATAGACATAGTGCGAGGGGATCCTGTGCTGCCAGCTCAGCGGCACGCCGAATCCGGCATGGAAGGCGGGCAGGGCCGTCAGCCCGGCACCGACGGTCGAGGATCCGTGATAGCCCTGTTCGATAGAGATGAAATGCTCACGCTGTGGCTCGCGCCGCGCATGCCAATAGTAGCGGATGAAGCGGACCGTGCTGTCGACGGCGTCCGAACCGCCGAGCGTAAAATAGACGTGGTTGAGGTCGCCGGGCGCGCGCTGCGCCAATTCGGCTGCGAGGCGGATCGCGGGCTCCGAGCCAAGGCTGAAATAGCCCGTCGCGTAGGGAAGCTCCCGCATCTGCCTGGCAGCTGTCGCAACGATGCTCTCGTGCCCGTAGCCGGCATTGACGCACCAGAGGCCGGCGAAACCGTCGATCAGCTGATGTCCGGAGGCATCCGTCACGGTCGCTCCTCTGGCCGACTTCAGCACCTTGACGCCGGCCGCTTCGTGACCCCGGTAGGATGCGACCGGGTGGATGAGGTGAGCCCGGTCGAGCTCGATCAGCGAATTGCTCAGCATCAAAGTCTCCGTCTATCCAAAAGCCTGGCTGGCGAGGGCGAATGTCGTGAATGGGGAGGGGCTGGACTGCACCGCGACGGGGCGCTGCATGGCGATACCGTCGCCCACCTGGACCAGCCCGCACTCCGCGAGCCAGGCGCTCAATTGAGAGGCTTCGGCAGTATCCACGCGAATGAAACGCCCCTCGCTTCGGGCCATGAAAAAGCTGAGCAGAGCTTTTCCGTCGTCGACATTCGCTGCAACCACAGGTCCGATCACTTCACCTCTGCCGAAGCTGCGCGACGCCGCAAATCCGGCGATCCCGTGGCCACGATCGAGCACGGCCAGTTGGCCGATCTCTGCGAGCGTCCGCAGCAGGCATCTGCGGTCCGCGCCGAATGCGGCTCTGTCGAGCTCGAGGATCCCGAAGATGTCGTGCGACTCGGCCGGCCGGACATTGGCGGGCGCGTCGACGGGCAAGACCATTCCCTGGTGCTGGATGATCGTTCCGGTCCGGCAAAAGCCCAGCTTTTGATAGAGCGGCAGACCCTCGCCGGTCGCGACCAGCCTCAGCGCGCGCAATCCCGCCTGCTCGATGATTGCTTCCATGAGCCGGCGTCCCAGTCCGCGGCCGCGGGCGGTTTCATCGACGATGACCATGTTGATGGTCGCGATGTCCCGCTTGTAGGGCGTCATCAGGATCGTTCCGACAACGGTCAAAGCATTCGTATCCAGGGCGACGAACCCAGCACTGAGATCGAGCGCCAATTGCCAGTCCTCGAGGCGGTGCGGCCATCCGGCTTGACGCGAAAGACGCAACGCGCCCTCGAGATGATCGGGGCGAAACGCCGTGAGCGATATGGTGCTCTGGGTCATTGACTCGTGTTCCTGTCCGGGACCGAGTTTCGTATCTCGGCGATGTGCAGATCGTCTGAAGGGCCCGGCGCGAACGATATCTTCCACCGCAGCCGGCGAAAAAGCCGCATCTTATGCCGCGTTGACGTTCTATTGTTGCAGCCCTGACATTGAGCGAGCGCACCAGGATAGGATGATGAGCCAGTTTCGCCCGAAATACGTAACCTTCGACTGCTACGGCACGCTGACGAATTTTCAGATGGCGGAAGCGGCGCAGGATCTCTATCGCGCGCATCTTCCTGAACCGCAAATGGCTGCGCTCGTGCGGGATTTCGCGGCGTATCGGCTCGACGAGATTCTCGGCGACTGGAAGCCCTATGCCGACGTGATCCACAATGCGCTGGAGCGTGCGTGCAAGCGCAACGGCGTCGCCTTCAAGTCCGAGCATGCGCAGATGGTCTATGATCGCGTGCCGAGCTGGGGACCGCATCCCGACGTTCCGGCCGGCCTCGCCAAGGTCGCCAAGGAGATTCCACTCGTCATCCTCTCCAACGCCATGAATGCGCAGCTGCCGTCCAACGTTGCCAAGCTCGGGGCGCCGTTTCACGCTGCGCTCACGGCCGAACAGGCCCGATCCTACAAGCCTCGCATGAAAGGCTTCGAATTCATGTTCGATACGCTGGGTTGCGGGCCTGAGGACGTCGTGCACTGCTCCTCGTCCTTCCGCTACGACCTGATGACCGCGCACGACCTCGGCATCAAGAACAAGGTCTGGGTCAATCGGGGGCACGAGCCTGCGAACCCCTATTACGGTTATGTCGAGATCAAGGACATCGGCGGCCTGCCGGGCGTGTTCGGACTCTGAGCCGGCGGGATCTGCGGTGAAATACGTCTCCTACTGGCACGATACCGCGCCGCGCTTTTCCGGCGGCGCCGAAGGTCCGGTCGAAGGGCATTATGACGTCGCGGTGATCGGTGGCGGCTTCACCGGCCTCGGAGCTGCACGTCAGCTTGCCAAGGCGGGAACGAAGGTTGTCGTGCTCGAGGCCGACCGGGTGATTGGCGGCGCATCGGGGCGGAACGGCGGGCATCTCAACAATGGACTCGCCCACAGCTATCTCGCTGCCAAGGCGGAATTGGGCAAGGAGCGAGCCGTCGCGCTCTACCGCGCGCTCGATTCCTCGATCGACACGCTCGAGGCGCTGATCGCGGAGGAGGGCATCGCTTGCGATTTTCGCCGCGCCGGCAAGCTGAAGCTCGCCTCCAAGCCGAAGCATCTCGACGCCATCGCGCGCAATTTCGAAGCGGTCCATCGCGAGGTTGATCCGGACACCGCATTGCTGTCCGCCCGGGATCTCGGCGCAGAGATCGGCTCACCCTTCTTTGGCGCGATGCTCTCGAGGAAGAGCGCGATGATGCATATGGGACGCTATGGCGTCGGACTGGCGGAGGCCGCCAAGCGCCGCGGCGCGACCGTCTTCGAGCAGGCACCAGTCACCGCGCAGGCGCGCGAAGGATCGCGCCATCGCCTGACGACGCCGCGCGGCAGCGTCACCGCCGATCAGGTGCTGCTGGCGACGGGCGCCTATACCACGCCCAATTTCGGTTACTTCCGGCGACGCCTCGTCGCCGTCGGCAGCTTCATCATAGCGACCCGTCCGCTGGACGCGGCTGAAATCGCGGCCACCATGCCCGGCAATCGCACTTGCGTCACGTCGATGAATGTCGGCAACTATTTCCGCCTGGCACCCGACAACCGCCTGATCTTCGGCGGACGCGCGCGTTTCTCGGCGACATCGGACCAGCGTTCCGACGCAAAGAGCGGCGCCATTCTCGTCGATGGTCTCACGCGAATCTTCCCGCAGCTCGCCGGCATCGAGATCGACTATTGCTGGGGTGGACTCGTCGACATGACCAGCGACCGCTTCCCGCGCGCCGGCTATCAGGACGGGCTGTGGTATGCGATGGGCTATGCTGGCCACGGCGCGCAACTGTCGACCCATCTCGGCATGATCATCGCCGATGCGATGCTCGGACGCGAGGATCGAAATCCGATGAAGGGACTCGACTGGCCCGCGGTGCCCGGTCACTTCGGCAAGCCGTGGTTCCTGCCGCTGGTGGGACTGTACTACAAGACGCTCGATCGCGTTCAGTAGCGTCGGAAGAGCCCGTCGCCGAACTGTTGTCCAAAATGCGCGAGAGGGCGCGGATCTGCGCCCTCTCCATTGCAGCAGCCTAGCCCAGTCCACCAATGTGGAAGGCCTTGGTCTCGAGATATTCCTCGATTCCGATCTGCGCTCCTTCGCGCCCCAGGCCGGATTGCTTGACACCCCCGAATGGCGCCACCTCGGTCGACACCATGCCCGTATTGAGGCCGACCATACCGGCTTCGAGCGCCTCCGCAACGCGCCAGGACCGCTTCAGGTCCCGGGTATAGAAATAGGCGGCAAGGCCGAAGGGCGTCGCATTGGCGATCGCGATCGCCTCCTCGTCAGTCTCGAAGCGGAAGAGGGGCGCCACGGGACCAAATGTCTCCTCATGCGCCAGCACCATGTCGGTGGTCGCCCCGGTCAGGACGATCGGCGCGGTGAATTGCGGACCCTTGGGCAGGTACGCCGGTTGCGCGGCGATACGCGCGCCCTTTGACAGTGCGTCGGCGATATGGCGGTTGATCTTGCTGATCGCCGCTTCGTTGATCATCGGCCCGATCGCCACGCCCGGTTCGAGGCCCGATCCCACCTTCATGGACTTGACGCGGGCGATGAGTTTGGCCGCGAAAGCGTCATAGACGCCCGACTGCACGAGGATTCTGTTGGCGCAGACGCAGGTCTGGCCGCCATTGCGGAACTTCGACATGATTGCACCCTCGACCGCGAGGTCGAGATCGGCGTCGTCGAAGACGATGAAGGGCGCATTGCCGCCGAGCTCGAGGCTCACGCGCTTGACGCTATCCGCGGCACCGCGCATGAGCAGCGAGCCGACGCGGGTCGAGCCGGTGAACGAAATCTTGCGCACCGTCTCGTTGGCCATGATCTCGGCGCCGATCTCGCTCGGTAGGCCGGTGACGATGTTGATGACGCCGGCGGGAATGCCGGCGCGCTCGGCCAGCACGCCGAGAGCCAGCGCCGAATAGGGCGTGAAGTCCGATGGCTTGATCACGACGGTGCATCCCGCCGCGAGCGCCGGAGCCACCTTGCGTGTGATCATCGCGTTCGGGAAATTCCAGGGCGTGATGATCGCGCACACCCCGACCGGTTCCTTGAGCACGACGATGCGCCGGTCCGGTGTGGGCGAGGGGATTGTGGTGCCGGCGATCCGCCGGGCTTCCTCGGCGAACCATTTGACGAAGGAGGCGCCGTAACGAATCTCGCCCTTGGCCTCCTCCAACGGCTTGCCCTGTTCAAGCGTCAGGATGCGCGCGAGATCGTCGAGATGCGCGATCATGAGGCCATGCCAGGCTTCCAGAAGCACGGCGCGCTCGGCATTGGTTTTCGCGTGCCAGGCGGTGTAGGCCTTCGCGGCAGCAGTAATGGCGGCGCGTGTGTCGTCCCGTCCCATGTCCGGCACGGTCCCGAGAACGGTTTGCGTCGCCGGGTCGATCACGTCGATCGTCGCGCCCGAAAGCGCCGCTTGCCATTGGCCGCCAATCAGGCCCTGCTGGCGGAAGAGCTGCTTGTCACTCAGGTTCTGCATCTGTTGCGCCTTTTCGATCAGGAGAGACGGGAAAGTACGGCTGTCGTGATAGCCTCCGTGCGCTCCTTGCCAGGAACCGTACCGATGCCGCTGGACGTCGTGGCCTCCAGTGCGGCCATGACGCGGGCTGCGGCTTTGGCCTCGCCAAGATGCTCGAGCATCATGGCCCCCGACCAGATGGCTGCGATCGGATTAGCCGTGCCGAGATGGGCGATGTCGGGCGCCGAGCCGTGAACGGGTTCGAACATCGAAGGAGCATTGCGCTCCGGATTGATGTTGGCGGAGGCGGCGAAGCCGAGACCGCCCTGAATGGCTGCGCCGAGATCGGTCAGGATATCGCCGAACAGGTTGGAAGCGACGACGACGTCGAGGCTCTCCGGCGCCATGACCATGCGCGCGGCGAGCGCGTCCACATGGTAGCTCGTGCATTCGACGTCCGGATAGTCGGCAGCAACCAGTCGCGTCACCTCGTCCCAGAAGACCATCGAGTATTTCTGCGCATTCGACTTGGTGACCGAGGCAAGCTTCTTGCGCCGCTTGCGCGCCTGTTCGAAGCCGAACCGCAGGATCCGCTCGACGCCGGCGCGCGTGAACACCGAGGTCTCGACCGCGATCTCCGCGGGGGTGCCCTGATGCACACGCCCGCCGGCGCCCGAATATTCGCCTTCGGTGTTCTCGCGGATGCAGAGAATGTCGAACTCGGTGGTCTTCAGCGGGCCGTTGACACCAGGGAGCAGGCGGTGTGGCCGGACATTGGCATATTGCGTGAACCCTTTCCGGATCGGGAGCAGCAGGCCGTGCAGGGACACGGCATCGGGCACCTCCGCCGGCCAGCCGACCGCGCCGAGCAGAATTGCGTCGAATGTCGCGAGCGTCTTGATGCCGTCGGCAGGCATCATCGTGCCGGTGTCCTTATAGAACGCACAGGACCACGGAAACGTCGTTCCGCTCAGTGCAAAGCTCGAATGCCTGGCGGCGGCTTCGAGCACCGTCCACGCGGCGTCCGTGACGTCGCTGCCGATGCCGTCGCCGGGGATGCGTGCGATCGCATAAGTTTTCATGAATGCCTCTCGACGTGGACGAGTACGCTCTTGGAGCGGCGGTTGGCGTGATAGGCTTCGCGCCCGAGATCCTTGCCAATGCCGGAGTGCTTGTAGCCGCCCGTCGGCAGGATGTGATCGCGCGATCGGCCGTAGCGGTTCACCCAGACGGTGCCTGCCGGGAGCGCACGCGTGATCCGCATGACGCGCGAGACGTCGCGGGTGAAAAGTCCGGCGGCAAGGCCGTAGGTCGGATGGTCGGCGAGCGCGAGGGCTTCTTCCTCGGTGACAAATGTCTGGAGCGTCAGCACCGGCCCGAAGATCTCTTCGGCAATGGCGGGAGAGGACCGCTCGACCTTCGCAAGCAGGGTCGGCGTGTAGAAAAAGCCCTTGCCCTCCATCGGTCCGCCGCCGGTGCGGCATTCGGCGCCCTTTGCGCGGGCTGCCTGCACGATCGCGTCGATCCGCGATCGTTGCTTCTCGGAGATGATCGGGGAATAGGTCGTCGCGGCCTCCCAGGTGGGGCCGGCCTGGACGGCTTGCATGCGGGCGATGATGGCTTCGACAAGCGGTTCGGCCGCAAAACTGTGGGCGATGAGCCGCGATCCGGCGACACAAGCCTGGCCTGCATTTGCGAGGATGCTGCCCGCAATCGCGGCGGCGGCCTGATCGAGATCGGCATCGGCGAAGACGAGCTGCGGGCTCTTGCCGCCGAGTTCGAGGGTCATGGGTTTGATGCCCGTCCGCGCGATATTGGCCATGATGGCAGCGCCCGCGCGGGTCGATCCAGTGAAGCTCACCTTGCCGATGTCGGGATGTCCGGTGATGGCTGCGCCGGTCGTCGGCCCGTCGCCGAGCACGATGTTGATGAGCCCCGGAGGCATGCCCGCCTTCACCGCCAATTGGGCGAGCAGGATGGACGAGAACGGCGTCATCTCGGACGGCTTCAGCACGACCGCATTTCCCGCGGCGAGGGCCGGCCCGAGTTTCCATCCCGCCATGTTCACGGGAAAATTCCAGGGCGTGATCGCGCCCACAATCCCGTACGGCTCGGTCATGATCATGCCGAGGTGCTCGTCGTCGGTGGGCACCAGGACACTGCCCTCCTTGTCGGCGAATTCGGCGAAGAAGCGGATCTGCTCCGCAGTGATCGCGATGTCTCCCGCGACGAGTTGACCGACCGGACGGGTGGACGAAATCGCCTCGACCTTGGCGAGCATCTGGGCTTCGTGCTCAATGAGGTCGGCCCAGCGCGTGAGGACGCTGGCTCGTTCGCGCGGGCGCACACCGCCCCAATTGCTGGTCTTCAACGCCTTCCGGGCGGTTTGGACGGCCTCGTCCACAGTCTCCGCCGAGGCGACCGGACACTCGGCGTAGAACGCGCCGTCCGAAGGCCGGTGCAGCGGGAGCAGACCGGGAGACTCCAGCAGCCGATCGCCGATGAAATGGCCGATCGGCAGCTGTATCCGGTCGGGATCGAAGCTCAGGCTCATGACACCGTGACGTAGATCTTGCGGACGGTCTCGATGGTCTTCCAAACGCCGGTAAAGCCGGGCTTCATGACGAAGCTGTCGCCGGCCTTGAATGTGATCGGCTCGCCGCCATCCGGCGTGATCTCGATCCTGCCGGCGAGGATGTGACAGAATTCGAAGGTCTCGCCCTTGATCGAGCGCGTCTCGCCCGGCGTTGCTTCCCATACGCCGGTATGCACCAGCTCACCCTTGGCCTCGTCCTGCGCCCAGGTCTTGAAGTGCGGCGCGCCGGCAATGAGCCGCTCCGGGATCGGGCCGGATTCCTTCGGTGCGAAATTCGGGTTGGGATCAATCCGTTTCAGCAGCAAGTTGGGCTCCTCTCAAGTAATCACAAGTCCGATCCAAGAGCCCGACGAGGTCGAAGCCTCTTCATATCGCTTGATGTTGTCGATGACCGCGCGAGCGGCACCGTTCGGCGGGGATTTTCACAGGCAGGGATGGCGAATTCACCCGATTGCACTATGCTATCGGAGCGGCGTTCCATCCGGTGCCGAATGCAATCGCGATTTGGTGGATTGTTTCGCCAGATGGCTGTTCTGAAACGTAATCTGCGGCGAAGCGCGGTTTATGCTGAGCGCCGGCTCTGGAGCGAACCGAGAAGGCGCTGCTGCGACCAATGCCAGGCCGATCAGGGAAAGACATGAAATCCCGCACGACGCGTTCGCTGACGATCGACGCATTCGATGCGCGTGCGGTTGATATCGACACGGTCGAACTCGATCAACTTTACACCCTCTCGATCGGCGTCGGTTGGCCGCACCGCCCGGAGGACTGGCAGTTTCTGCGTGACACCGGCCACGGCATCGTCGTTCATGATGAAATCGGGCGGGTGCTGGGATCGGCCATGTGGTTTCCCCATGGGACGGATTTTGCCACTGTCGGCATGGTCATCACCTCACCCCGTCTTCAGGCGCTTGGCACAGCCCAGTGGCTCATGAAGCGCATTCTGTCCGCCGCCAAGGGACGCAATCTCCGCCTCAATGCCACGCGTGCAGCGCGCAAGCTCTATCTGTCGCTCGGCTTTCGTCGCGAACGAACGGTATTCCAGCGGCAAGCCGAGGTGCAGCGATCCGGCGAAGTGCCCAGTCCCTCCGAAGGGGGCGAACTGCGGAAGCTGGCTCGGAAGGACCTGCCGGCGATCGCTCAACTGGATGCGCAGGCGTTTGGCGCCGCGCGCCTCGATTTGCTTGCGGCGCTCCTCGGACAATCCGCCGGGGTCGGCCTTTATCGGCAAGGTCGTCTCGAAGCGTTCGCATTGTGCCGCCCGTTTGGGCGAGGGCACGTCGTGGGGCCTGTCGTCGCGTCAAGCGACGAGGATGCGATCCAGGTGGTTGCCCCGCATGTCGCCGCTCATGAAGGACAGTTTCTGAGGGTCGACACGCATCTGGCCGATGGTGAGTTCTCCTCCTTCCTGGCCCGGTGTGGCCTTGTCTTTTTCGACACCGTCACGACGATGTCGCTGGGAGGAGAGTTTCGTGATCCCAATGATCGCTCCGGACAGACGCCTGTAACCTACGCGCTTGCCAGCCAGGCGCTTGGCTAAGAATTGTCGAAGTCTCGTCCTGGCCGCCGGATATCGGCCGATCGAACATGCAGCGGCTATTTCTGCCCGTTCAAATTGGTCATGAGGAAACGGAACGCGGGCTGGCGCCTGCAGTTCCTATCCTCAAGCACGAGAGGGAGGGTCGACATGGCCGACGAACGCTTCGCTTATCTGCTGGGCCAGGCCGCCATGGCCGTCTGGGGTGATATGCCGCGCGACGTCCAGGAAGCGCTGTTCGAGACGGCGATGAAGGGGCATGCCTCGGAGCGTGAAGCGCTTGCGCGACTGTTGCACGATCGCCATCCGCGCACGGCACATCCAGCCAAACCTGTTTGAACGGGGGACGAACAGCGTCTCGCTGATCAAGGCGTTTTGCGAATGCTGATCATGGAGCCGATGGAGGCCGAATCCGTCAAATCAGCGAAGCGACTCAGGGCAAGAGGTGCAAAGCCGGATGAGCGACAGCGGCGCGCGTCCGCGGCTGGAACGTGGAGTGCGGCACGACGTTGAGCAGCATAGCAAGATGGCGGAACCCGGCTCCGCCAAGCACTAGCCGGTGAAAGCGAGGAAGGAGATTGTCATGTTTCAAAAGTCAATGTTGGTCGGCGCTCTGCTCGCGCTCAGTTCGACCATCGCGCTCGGCGGCCCCTGCAATACGGCCAGCCGAGATGCCGGCTCCGGACCGGTGACAACAGGGAAAGCCGGTGAAACGACGGGAGTTGCTTCATCGAGTGCGAAGGAGCATCCGCCGACCTCGGCCATGAACAAGGCGACCGAGAGTACCGCGACCTCGTCGCAGGATGCCCAGCGTCAGATGCAAAGCCAGCCGACGGCTGCCGAGCAATCGACCAAGTCCACTGCGGCCGACGCCAGCAAGTCAACCGCTGCCGACGACGAGGGCTGCTGATCGCGGTCGCCTGTCGTTGGGTTCTGATGAACGAGGGCGCCCCGTTACCGGAGCGCCCTTTTTTGTGATCGTCCTTCAATTCGCTCTAAGGCATGGACTGCGGCGTCTTTGCCGGGCGGCTTGACCAGCGGTTCGAATGCGTCATCCAGGCGGAAAGTGGTTCGCCATCCCTGTGGCGTCCGCCTGCCGCGGCGCCGGCCCAGGCGGCAACGGCTCCAAACAGCAATGCAGCGGCTGCCGAAAAAGCCAGGATGATGCTCGCCGCGCGCGCCCTCGAAATGGCTTGCTTGGCGTTCGCAATCGTCGCATCGACCCGCTTCTCCGAATCCGGCCCGGTCAGGCCGGTCAGCGCGGTGACCTGCTGGACGAGGTAGGCGCGATCGTCGGTCGCAACGCCGCTGTGGCTGGACGACGTCATCAGGATGCGTGCGGCTTCGGCTCGTTCGGCGCTCAGATCGACGTTCGGCGGCCGACGCGGCGCACGGAACAGGCGATCGAGCTCGAAACTGAGAACCGATGGTTCGGAAACCGAAGACACTTGCATCGTCGAGGACGGCTTGCTGGCCGCCCATGCAACCAAGGCGGTCAGGACGGCGCCGATCACGACGGCAAGCGCCCACGAGGCAACGCCATGCATCCCGTCACGCGTTGCGACGTCCTCGTTGGCGGAAACATAGGGCGCCCGGATGCGTCCGGCAAAATAGCCGCCACAGCCGAAGCTGATGAGAGCTTGAAAGATCAGGTAGACGCCCGAGAGCAGCCAGAGCGCAAACGACGTGTCTCGCCAAGTCGGAGCCGACGAGGCGACGCCAAGCCCGAGAGCGGTCGCAAACGCGATCAGGATCAGGGAGAGCGCTGATGCTGCCAAGGCGCCGGCGACGACCGGCGTCCATTGCAAACTCCACGGCGGTACTCGGTCTTGCTCGCGCACCGTCGCTTGTCCGGCTCCAACCAGCGTTTCCATCGTGGTCACCGCAAGCCGAACAGAGACAGGATGAACATGATGATTACGATCAACCCAACGAGATAAATGATCCCATCCATGCGAAATCCTCCGAATTGTGCGGTACCAATTCGGTGTCGTCGCGGGGGTTCCTAATCAGGCCGGTGGGTAATCCAGGAAGGCCGTCCACACGACGTCATCCCTCGTGGCGGATACAGTCGTTTCATGGGGCGGTCAGCGTTACGTACCTTTCAGGAGAGGAGGCGACACTGCCGGCTATATCCAAGGCCATACGATTGGCGCGAGGAGCGTCACGCAATGACACTTTGCCGGTTCATCTTCGCGCCGCTCGGCGCCGCCGTTCAATCGTCGCGCCCGTGCACCTGCGCCGGCGGTGCTGTCGCCTCGATCGCGGTAAAGGTCTTCTGAATCCGGTAGGCGTGCTTTGCCTGCGCTGGAACAAGCCAGGAATCGCCGGACTTCAGATTGATAGTTTGCCCTTCAAGCGTGAGCTCGGCTTGCCCCGCAATGACATAGCCAACGGTCTCGTACTCTCGCTGCGTCGTGGCGCCCTGTTGCGGCGCCTCGTTCTGCCACAAGCGCATTGAAACGTGCTTTCCGGACACGAGGTACGTTTGTCCCATCTCCCCGACTGGGGAGTGGCTAGCCGAAACTTTCTTGATCGTGGTGTCGCCCATGCTGACCTCCGACGTCGTTCTGTTCGGTTAAGAAGTCCGGCTCCTGCTTGTTCCTCGCGGGCGGAGCGGGCATGGACGCGCGGTCGCCGATGCCGGATCGAGAGCCATTCATGGGCTTTCGCTCTATGTGGATTTGACGAGGCGCAAGGTTCCGAACGTCTTGGAACCAGCATTCTTGTTTCAGGTTTCTTGGGCAGGGGCCTGCAGTGGCCGGACATTAGTCCGCGACGCCGCATCGCGCGTCTGGCGTGGGCGCTGCAAGCGGATCGGCCGGGCTCGTGCGTACGGGTCATGCAGGCGGACGGTGACAGATAATGAGGGATAGCAAGTCGGAGGTCGCGGAGATTCGCGACGCCGTTCATCTCTGCATCGACATGCAGAACATCTTTGCTCCCGGTGGTCTCTGGGAGACTCCGTGGATGGAGCGAGTCCTGCCAACGATCGTCACGATCGTATCGCGCTTTGAGGCTCGAACCGTGTTTTCGCGCTTCATCACGCCGCAACACCCCGAGGACCGTCCCGGGCAATGGCGCAGCTATTTCCGGCGTTGGGAGCAGGCTACGCGCAACCATCTTTCAGCATCAGCGCTGGACTTGGTACCGGCCTTGGCGCGTCACGTTCCGCCGGCTCGTGTCATCGACAAGCCGGCCTATTCGGCGTTCAGCAATCCGGCGCTGGCGACCTCGTTGATCGAAAAAGGAGTCGGGACGGTGGTCATCACAGGCGCCGAAACCGACGTTTGCGTCCTGTCGACGGTCTTGAGCGCGGTCGATCTCGGCTTCAGGGTGGTGATCGTGGAGGACGCTCTGTGCAGCTCATCCGACGTCGGCCATGACGCGCTCATGACGATGTATCGCACGCGCTTCCATGGTCAGGTCGATCTGGTGACCGCCGAGGAGCTCGCGGAATTCTGGCGCGAATAGCAATGCAGCTTCGGCCACCTGCCTTAGGAACCGCACGCAGCATTCTCCGGTTGATCGGATCGCACCGATACCCGGAGGAGACGGCATGACCCAACCGGACATTCGCAAGGGAATGCCGCCCGTCAAGCTGTCGCGCGAGGCGTTTGAGCGCTGCTACAGGGACCAGTTTGTCGATCCCTCGTTTGCGCCCCTGCAGCATGAGCTGGATGCTGTGATCGGAGCGGCCTGGGATGCCTACAGTCATTCGCGCAAGGCGCCGGTGACCCGAAAGGCAGGGGCGGGCTTTTCCGATCCGGATTACGATCTCGCGGTTGACTGGCTGAATGCCCGGTCTGCGGTCCTCGAGGCGCAACGGTGGCATGATGATGCCAGTGCGCCTCCCCGCGTCCTCATCATCAACGGGTCGGCGCGCAGCGAGCACACCTGTCCTGGCGAGATGTCCAAGACCTGGCGCATGGTCAAGATGGCCGAGCCGGTCTTCATCGAGATGGGCTTTGCGGTAGATATCCTTGATCTCTCCCGCCTGACCTCTGAGTTCGGCAAGAACATCCATCCCTGCAAAGCCTGCGTGTCCACCGCCATGCCGCTCTGCCACTGGCCGTGCAGCTGCTATCCGAACTACGCGCTGGGCCAGGCCAGCGACTGGATGAACGAGATCTATCCGCTCTGGGTCGCCGCCCACGGCGTTCTCATCGTGACGCCCGTGAACTGGTACCATGTCCCGGCCGGGCTCAAGGCGATGATGGACCGGCTCGTGTGCGCCGATGGGGGAAATCCCGATCCGACGTCGACGCATGGCAAGAAGGCGGATGAGGCCAAGGCGATCGAGCTGAAAGGCTGGCCCTATCCGCGTCATCTCGCCGGCCGCCATTTTGGCCTCGTGGTTCATGGCGACAGCGTCGGCGCCGAGGGGGTGCGCCGAACCCTGTCTGACTGGCTGACGGACATGCACCTGATCTCGGCGGGTCGCTTCGGCGAACTCGACGGCTACGTCGGCTATATGGAGACATATGCCACGTCACATCAGGAGCTGGACGAAGACCGCGAATTTCAGCAAGAGGTACTGAATACGGCCCGCGCGCTGGGAAATGCGGTCCGGCTGGCAAGGGAGGGGCGGCTGGACGAGCCGGGCGCAGGCCTGGCGGAACCAAACCCGAAGTGACGCGAAGGCGCTCGGCGCCGACCTCTGTTCAGTCAAACGCGGAAATCACGCCGCCGATGAGATTGCACGCCAGCAAATGATCGCTCGTGGGCGCGGCGGTGCGCTGGATCTCGACCAGGGATGCGTCGATGCGCCTGATCCGCTCGCGCATGTCGCGGGCGAGCTGCACGGCGACGTCTTCCTCGACCGCCTGAAAGCGGACACGTTCGCCGGGGCGGAGCTGAGCAAGCCGCGGCAGGTCCGCCGAGATCACGGTTGCGATCTTTGGATATCCTCCGGTGGTCTGGCGATCGGCGAGCAGGATGATCGGCTGACCATTTCCCGGAATCTGGATGCTGCCGAACACCGTGCCGTCTGAGACGATGCCCACCGCGCCCGCATGCTGGACGCGCGGCCCTTCGAGCCGGCATCCCATGCGATCGGACAGGGCCGTGACGGTGTAGTCGGAGGCGAAGAAAGTCGCGATCCCCTCGGCGCTGAAGGCATCGTCCTGCGGGCCGAGGAGGACGCGAACCGCGCCCTGCGCGCGGCGGCGGTGCGCCGGGGATACCATCAGATGTGGCCGCGCGGGCAGTCCAGGAGCTGCCAGCGGCAATCGATCGCCGGCACGCAAGGGGCCACCGTCGAGCCCGCCGAGCTGGCTGCGCGAATGCGTGGAGACGCTGCCGAGAATCGGTGCGCTCTGAAAACCGCCGGAGACGGCGAGGACGGCGCGTGTGCCATCCCGCGCGGTTCCGATCGAGAGGCGCTGGCCTGCCTTCAGATCGTGCGTTTCGTGCGACGAAACCGGCCGGCCGTCGATGGCGACAGCGAAGTCTGCGCCTGCAAGCGCGAAACGGATCTCGGCACTGGTGCAGGTGAGCGTGGGTCCTGCGAGGGTGATTTCGAGGGCAGCCGTCTCGAGCTTGTTGCCAACCAAGGCGTTGGCGGTTGCGAGCGCAATCGGATCCATCACGCCCGACGCCGAGATGCCAAAGCGCTGGAAGCCGCGGCGGCCAAGATCCTGGAGCGTCGTTGAAAGACCGGGCTCGATGATTTCGAGATCAACAGACATTGCGCAGCTCAGACCGTCAACTCTTCTCTCTCGGCGATGATCGCACCTGTTTCGGCCGCGCGCTCCAGCGCGGCAAATTCGGCAGCAGCGATGGGATGAAACCGCAGCAGATCGCCGGCGCGAAACAGGAAGGGCTCGTGTGTGCGTCGCGGGTCATAGGAGCGTACCGGCGTGCGCCCAAGCATGTGCCAGCCGCTGGGCGAGGCGAGCGGCGGCGCGACCGCGGCCTGCTGCCCTCCGACGGAGACGCTGCACGGGGGCGTCACGAGCCTCGGCTCCGGGCGCCGGTCGACATGAAGCGCGGGATCGAGCCCGCCGAGATAGGCAAATCCCGGCATGAAGCCGATCATGTAGACACGGTATTCGGCTGCGCTGTGCCGCGCTACGATCTCGTCCGTGGTCGTGTCGAGTCGCCGTGCGAGCCAGTCGAGGTCCATCCCGTTGTCGCCGCCATAGGCGACGGGAACGGTCCAGCGGCGGCGGACCTGTCCTATCGGGGCGACCGGCGGCCACAGCGCCATGATCTCTGCCTCGATGTCGCGCCGTGACAGCATGACCGGATCGAAGCAAACCAGCAGCGTGCGGTAGGTCGGCACGATCTCGACGATGCCAGGCAGCGCACGCTCGGCCAGCGCACGGTCGAGATCGACGACGCGCGCGTTGACATCGGCGTCGATGCCGTCGCCGACTTCGACCGTCAGCGCAGCGTCGCCGGATCGGCGGAATCGCGGCACCGCGTAGAGTGCATCATTGGCCATGCTCATTGAGGCCCTGGTGAGATCGTTGGACGTAGCCATGCTCTGCGACAACGCCCCATGCAAGCGGCGCGCCGAATTTTTCGTGACGCACACCGCGTATCATGGGTATATCGAACCTGCACGCCAAATGAGGACGACGATGACTCTGATCGATATGAACTGCGACATGGGTGAAGGTTTCGGCGTCTATAGCCTCGGCGATGATGCAGAGATGCTGCGGACCGTCACCTCCGCCAACATCGCCTGCGGCTTTCATGCCGGCGATCCGCTCGTCATGCATCGCACCCTGAGCGAGGCGAAGGCCAATGGTGTGCAGGCCGGTGCGCATCCCGGCTTTCTCGATCTCTGGGGTTTTGGCCGCAGGCCGATCCAGGGCGAGCGCCCCGCCGACATCGAGAAGATCGTGCTCTACCAGGTGGGCGCGCTGATGGCGCTGGCGTCCGACGCCGGTCACCCCGTCCGCCACGTCAAGACCCACGGCGCGCTCGGTAACATCGCCGCGGAGGATCGCGACCTCGCCGAAGCCGTGGCGCGTGCGATCCGCACCATCGACCGCAACCTGATCTTCGTGGTGATGCCCGGCCAGGAGACGGAGCGGGCCGGGGAGAAATTCGGCCTGCCGCTGGTGCGCGAGATCTATGCCGATCGCGCCTATGCCGACAATGGCAATCTGGTGTCGCGCCGCCTCGCCGGGGCTGTCATTCACGATGCGGAGGTCGCGTCCGAACGGGTCATTCGCATGATCGAGGACCGCGCGATCACGTGCCTGTCGGGAGCGCAATTACCGACCCGCATCGACAGCGTCTGTGTCCACGGTGATACGCCTGGCGCAGTCGCGATGGCGCAGCGCCTGAAGGCGCGCCTTGCCGCAGCAGGCGTCACGCTGGCGCCAATGGCCAAGGTCATCGGCGCCTGAGCCGCCCTTCGTCTGGCCTCCGCCTCGGGGGGCCTAGACGTGGATCGCGTGGCCGAGTGCCCTAAAGGCCGCTTCCTGGATTGCTTCGCCCAGCGTGGGATGCGCGTGGATCGTGCCGGCGATGTCCTGCAAGACCGCGCCCATCTCGATCGCCAGGCCAAACGCGGCAGAAAGCTCCGAGACGCCCTGTCCAACGGCCTGGATACCGAGGACGCGTTGATTGTCGGCCCTGGCGACGACGCGCACAAGGCCGGGTTCGCCATGGCGCGTCATCGCGCGGCCATTGGCTGCAAAGGGAAACTGCCCAACCTTGGTGTTGATGCCGGCCTGGCGAGCCTCTTCCGGCGACAAGCCGGCGGAGACGATCTCGGGGTCGGTGAAGCAGATCGCCGGGATGCACTGCTTGTCCCACGCGCGCGGCAGGCCGGCGGCGATTTCCGCCACCATCTCGCCCTGCGTCATGGCGCGATGGGCCAGCATCGGCTCTCCCGTGACATCGCCGATCGCATAGATGCCGCGCATCGAGGTCTCGCAATGCTGGCCGATCCGGATGAAGCGGCCGTCCATGTCGAGGACGAGCTGCTCCAGCCCCAATGCGGCGGTGACCGGTGCGCGCCCGACCGTGACGAGAATCTTGTCAGCCGAGAGGCTCCGCTCGCGGCCGTCGGCCGTCTCGATGCGCAGTCCGTCGCCCTGGGCGGTCGGGCCAAGGGCCCGGGCGCCGGTCAGCACCTCGACGCCAAGCGCGCTCAGGCGCCTCGTGATCGGAGCCGTCAGTTCGGCATCGTAGAGCGGCAGGACGTTGTCCTGCGCCTCCACTACGGACACCTTGCTCCCCAGCTTGGCGAAGGCGGTCCCAAGCTCGAGCCCGATATAGCCGCCGCCGACGACGACAAGGGATTTCGGCACTTCCGCGAGCGAGAGGGCGCCGGTTGAGGAGATGACCCTGCCGCCGAACGGCAGCGACGGCAGCTCGACGGCCGCCGAGCCGGTCGCGATCACAACCGTTTCGGCCTTGATCGTCTTCGGGCCGGTCTCGGTCTCGACGACGATCGTCTTGCCGTCGCGGAAGCGTGCATGGCCCTGAACGATCTTGACCTTGGCCTTGCGCAGCAGCGCGGCGACGCCGTTGTTCAGCCGTTGGACGATGCCGTCCTTCCAGGCGATCGCCTGCTTGAATTCCAGCGCGGGCTCTGCCGCCGTCAGGCCGAACGGCGTCTTGCCTTTCGCCGCCTCGGTCAGCTTCTCGAATTCCTCGGCAACGTGAATCATCGCCTTCGAGGGAATGCAGCCGACGTTCAGGCAGCTTCCGCCCAGCTTGCCGCGTTCGACGAGGACGGTGTCGAGGCCGAGCTGGCCGGCGCGGATTGCGCACACATAGCCGCCGGGGCCGCCACCGATAACGACAAGCTGACAGGTGATCTCGGTCATTGCTTCTTCTGCCTCAGGGGTCGACGAAGATCGTCGCCGGGTTCTCCAGCAGCTCCTTGAGCCTCTGCACGAAGACGGCGGCGTCCCAGCCGTCGATGACGCGGTGATCGAAGCTGGAGGAGAGGTTCATCATCTTGCAGGGCACGAACTGCGTGCCGTCCCAGACCGGACGCACTGCAATCTTGTTGACACCGACAATGGCGACCTCGGGGTGGTTGATCACGGGCGTGGTCGCAAGGCCGCCAAGTGCGCCGAGCGAGGTGATGGTGATCGTCGATCCGGTCAGCTCCTCGCGTGTCGCGGTGCCCTCGCGGGCGCGCTGCGCGAGGCGGTTCAGCTCGATGCTGCAGTCCCTCAAGTCGCGCGCCTCCGCGTGCTTCACCACGGGGACAACGAGGCCCGACGGGGTCTGGGTCGCGATGCCGATATGGATGCCGGCGTGCTGATGCACGATGCCGGCTTCGTCGTCATAGAGCGCGTTGAGCGCGGGCTGCTCGGCAAGCGCCTTGACCATGGCGCGCATCAGGAAGGGCAGCAGCGTCAGCTTGGGATGCTCCGTCGCCGGCTTCTTGTTCAGCGACGCGCGAAAATCCTCCAGCGGCGAGACGTTGACCTCCTCGATGATGGTGATGTGCGGGATGCGCGACTTCGACAGCGCCATCTTCTCGGCAATGCGGCGGCGCAAGCCCACCACCTTGACGTCGGTGATGGCGGTCTTTGGGGTCATGCCGCGACCGTGGACCGGCGCTGGTCCACGCGACAGGAAGGCGTCGATGTCCTCGTGGGTGATGCGTCCGGCGGGGCCCGTGCCGTGGACCTGGCGCAGGTCGATGCCGGCTTCGCGCGCCTTGAGGCGTATGGCGGGCGAAGCCAGCGGCTTCTCGCCCGGCGCGCGGCGCACCGCAGATGTGGCCGCCGGCCGGGCCTCGGTCGCCGCGGGGGGAACGCGGGCAGGGGGCGCCGGCCGAGCGTCCGGGGTTTCGGCTTTCGTCCCAGGCGATGGCACTGCTACGTCTTGCGTCGGCGCCTCGTCTGCAGGCTCCGAGGCGTCGTCGCCGGCCACCTTGAGCTTCACGAGCGTGGAGCCGATTGCCACCGCTTCACCGATCTGGGCGCCGATCCAGCTGACCTCGCCCGCGAGCGGCGAGGGAATCTCGACCGAGGCCTTGTCGGTCATCACGGTGGCAAGCAGATCGTCCTCGCGAACGAGATCGCCCACCTTGACGTGCCATTCGACCAGCTCGGCTTCGGCAATGCCTTCGCCGATATCCGGGAGCTTGACGCTGCGCTCGCCCATCAGCGTGTCTCCACGATGTCGCGCAACGCCTGCCCGAGTCTGCTAGGGCCGGGGAAATAGTCCCATTCCTGCGCGTGCGGGTAGGGCGTGTCCCAACCGGTGACGCGCATCACCGGCGCTTCGAGATGATAGAAACAGTGCTCCTGCACCAGCGCCGTGAGCTCCGCGCCGAAGCCGGAGGTCAGGGTTGCTTCGTGCAGCACGATGCAGCGGCCAGTCTTGGCGACGGAAGCCGCGATCGTCTCGAGATCGAGCGGAAGCAGGGTGCGCAGGTCGATCACCTCGGCATCGACGCCCGTCTCCTCGACTGCGGCGAGAGCGACGTGAACCATGGTGCCGTAGGCAAGGATGGTGACGGCCTCGCCGGCGCGTCGCGTCACCGCCTTGCCGAGGGGCGTGGTGTAATGTCCTTCCGGCACTTCGGAGAGCTCATGCTTGGCCCATGCGGTGACAGGGCGATCGTGATGACCGTCGAACGGGCCATTGTAGAGCCGTTTCGGCTCCAGAAAGATGACGGGGTCCGGATCCTCGATGGCCGCGATCAGGAGGCCTTTCGCGTCATAGGGATTTGACGGCACCACGGTCTTCAGCCCCGCGACATGTGTGAACAGCGCCTCGGGGCTCTGGCTGTGGGTTTGCCCACCGAAGATACCGCCGCCCGTGGGCATGCGGATGACCAGGGGACAGGTGAAGTCGCCGGCCGAACGATAACGCAGGCGAGCGGCCTCCGAGACGATCTGGTCGTAAGCCGGATACATGTAGTCGGCGAACTGAAGCTCGACGCAGGGGCGCAGGCCATAGGCGGCCATGCCGATCGCGGTGCCGACGATGCCGCATTCGCTGATCGGCGCGTCGAAACAGCGCGAGACGCCGTATTTCTGCTGCAGGCCCTGCGTGCAGCGGAATACGCCGCCGAAAAAGCCGACGTCCTCGCCATAGACCACGACGTCATCGTTACGAGCCATCGAGACGTCGAGCGCGGAGCGGATTGCCTCGATCATCGTCATGCGCGGCATCGCGTCAAACTCCGATCTGCTGGCGCTGCCGACGCAGATGCGGCGGTAGCTCGGCATAGACATCCTCGAAGATATCGCGCGCCGAGGGCTTGCCGCCGGAATGCAGGGTGCCGAAGGCCTCGGCTTCCTTCTGCGCGGCGATGACGGTGGCAAGAATCTCGGCCTCGGTCTGCTTGTGGCGCTCTTCCGACCAGGCGCCGGCTGCGATGAGATGCTGCTTGAGCCGGATCACGGGATCGCCCAGCGGCCACTCCTCGGACTCGTGCTTCGGCCGGTAGGCGGACGGATCATCCGACGTCGAATGCGCGCCGGCGCGGTAGGTGACGTATTCGATCAGTGTTGGCCCGAGGTTGAGCCGGGCGCGCTCGATCGCCCATTTTGCGACGGCATAGGTCGCGAGATAGTCGTTGCCGTCGACCCTGAGCGCGGGGATGCCGAAGCCGAGGCCGCGCGCCGCGAAGGTGCCCGAGCCGCCACGCGCGATGCCCTGGAAGGTCGAGATGGCCCATTGATTGTTGACCACGTTGAGGACGACCGGCGCCTTGTAGGTCGAGGCGAAGACAAGCGCCGCATGGAAATCCGACTCCGCCGTCGAGCCGTCGCCGATCCAGGCGGCGGCAATGCGGTGGTTGCGCTTGATCGCCGATGCCATGGCCCAGCCGACCGCCTGGACGAACTGCGTGGCGAGGTTGCCCGAAATCGAGAAGAAGCCGTGTTTTTTCGAAGAGTACATCACGGGCAATTGCCGGCCCTTTAGCGGGTCATGCTCATTGGAATAAATCTGACACATCATGTCGACCAGCGGATAGTCGTGTGCGATCAGAAGCCCGGCCTGGCGGTAGGTCGGGAAGTTCATGTCGTCTGGACCGAGCGCGATGCGGAAAGCGCAACTCACCGCTTCCTCGCCGGTGTGCTGCATGTAGAAGGACGTCTTGCCCTGACGTTGCGCCATCTGCATGCGCGCGTCGAACGTGCGCAGGGTCATCATGTGGCGCAGGCCGGCGACCAGCTCGTCCTGGGACAGGTCCGGCACCCATGGCCCGATTGCCCGGCCCTCGTGATTGAGGACGCGGATGATGGAGTAGGCGAGATCACGAATCTCCTCAGGGAGCACGTCGACCGGTGGACGCCGGACCGAGCCTGCCTTCGGGATCGAGACGCCCGAGAAATCCGGCTTGCCTCCCGGTCGGCTTGCAGGCTCCGGAACGTGAAAATGAAGGGGCGTGGGGCTGGTCATGGGAGCATCCGCTCGTTTGCGGGTTCTGAAGAGGCAACGCCTGGCCGACCGGAGTCTTCACGCGCGAGCTCCACGACGTGAAGGCCGGTGATCGCCGGATGCCGCGACAGCCGTTCCGCAAGGTCCGCGCAGTCGGCCGACGGCTGGATTTCAAGAACCATCCGTATGGTTCGGTTCCCATCGGAGTGCGTCGTCATCGCGACCTGGTCGACGCCGAAGCCGAAACGCGCCGCGTCGAGCACAAGCCGGACGATCCCGTCAAAGGGGTCGGGCGTGGTGGCCATCACGCTGACGCGCCGGGGCTGCTGAGGCTGCATGTCACGTTCTCTCGCGACACATGATAATCTCCTGTTTCAAGAAAACTTCCCAAAATCCAGACAGATGTGCCAAAATGACGGAAGGTTTTCCCGGTAAAATACGAAATGACAGAAGGATTTCCCGATGCCCTCCAAGCGCAGCCCCGTCGAGGAGCTCGATCAGCTGGATCGCCGGATTCTCTCGGCGCTTTGCGAGAACGGCCGCTTGACGACGAGTGCGCTGGCCGAGCAGGTCGGGCTCTCGAGCTCGCCGTGCTGGACCAGGGTGAAGCGCCTGGAGGAAAACGGCGCGATCGAGAAATATGTCGCGGTGCTCAATCACGCCAATCTGGGATACAACAATATCGCCTTCGTCGAGATATCGCTGGACAAGCACGACGACAAGGTGCTCGAGCGCTTCGGTACGGCGCTGTCGCGAATTCCGGAGGTGATGGAAGCCTATCTGGTGACCGGCGAGTACGATTATCTCATCAAGGTCGTGGTACGGGACACCGATCACTACGAGCGCTTCCTGCGACAAGCGTTGTACAGGATACCCGGCATCCGGCAGTCGCGGACGACGTTCGGCCTGCGCACCCTGAAGCGCCAGATATCGATCGATCCTTCCAAGGCGGGGCAGACCTGACATTGACGGACCCTGCCCGAGGCAAAGAATCACCGCTATGAAAGCGCGAAATCAAGCAACGGCGTGGCATCGGTCCATCGCCTCTGTTGAGACAGGAGTACTGCGATGACGAAAGCTGAGATCCGATTTCCGATCGACGGCCGAGCCAGAAAGATGTTCGTCGACGGCGCGTGGGTGGATGCCCGCTCGGGCAAGCTCTTCGAGACGCGCAACCCCGCGACCGGCGAGGTCATCGGGCGTGTCCCCTGCGGCGAGTCGGCCGATATCAACGCCGCGGTCGGCGCGGCCCGTCGCGCCTTCGTCGGACCGTGGAGCCGTTTCAAGCCGTTCGAGCGGCAGGCGCTGCTCCTGCGTATCGCCGACCTGTTCGAGAAGCACTGGGAGGAGATCAGCCAGTCCGATACGGCCGATATGGGGATGCCGATCGCCCGGACGCGGGCGAACAAGCTCCGCGTGATCGGCATGCTGCGATACTACGCCGGCATGGCGACCGCGCTCCACGGGCAGACGGTAGACAATTCGCTTCCGGGAGACATCGTCTCGTTCACGCGGAAGGAGCCCATCGGCGTCGTCGGCGCCATCATTCCGTGGAATGCGCCGACGGCCGCGTCGGTCTGGAAGATCGGACCCGCGCTCGCCACCGGCTGCACGATCGTGCTCAAGCCGTCGGAAGAGGCGCCGCTGACGCCGCTGCTGATCGCGGATCTGATGAACGAGGCCGGCGTGCCGCCCGGCGTCGTCAACGTGGTGACCGGAACCGGGGCGGAGGCCGGGGCGCCTCTGGCCGAGCATCCCGGTGTCGACAAGATCGTCTTCACCGGCTCCACTGCGACCGGCCAGGCGATCATTCGTGCGTCGGCCGGCAACCTCAAGCGGGTGTCTCTCGAGCTTGGCGGAAAGTCACCGGTCATCGTCTGCGCCGATGCTGATCTCGACAAGGCCGTGCCGACCGCCGCGATGGCCGCGTTCGCCAATTCGGGCCAGATCTGCATCGCCGGCTCGCGCCTGTTCGTGGAGCGTAAAATCCATGATGAATTGGTCGAGCGGCTCGGGAAGTTCGCCTCGGCGCTGAAGATCGGCGATGGCGCGGATCCGGCGACGGAGATCGGGCCTCTCGTCTCCCAGCGACAACTCGACAAGGTCGAGGGCTTCCTGCAAAGCGGGCGCGACGAGGGCGCGAAGGTGGTGGCCGGCGGCCGGCGTGCGAAGGAGGGCAGTCTTGCCAAGGGCAACTTCGTCGAGCCGACCGTCTTCGCCGGCGTCTCCGACGACATGCAGATCGCACGTGACGAGATCTTCGGCCCGGTCATTTCCGCACTGCCGTTCGACACCCTCGACGAGGCCGTGGAACGAGCCAATGCGACGCCGTACGGGCTCGCGGCAGGTGTCTTCACGCGCGACGTGAGCAAGGCCCACATCATCTCGCGCAGCTTGCGCGCAGGATCGGTGTGGGTGAATACCTATCACGCGCTGGATCCCGCCATGCCGTTCGGCGGCTACAAGATGAGCGGTTATGGCCGCGAGGGCGGCACCGAGCATCTCGACGAATACCTGCAAACGAAGGGGGTGTGGATCAAGCTGGATTGACTCTGGGACGACTGCGGCTAGAACATTCGTTCGATGTGAGCGCGGATCGCCTGTCGCTCGGCATCGATCCAGCCATGTTCGCGGGCCTTGGCCACCATCACCGCGTAGCCCTGATCCCAGCTTGCATCGTCGGGGCGGCCCGGCAGGGTCGGGACCAGATCGATCGAGACGAGCGCATCACGATCGTCGAGAAGCGTGATGCCGTTCCAGCTCTGTGTATCGGCGCGGACATCGGCGCGCAGGACCAGCTTGAATTTTCTGAAGTCGAATGGCTCGGTCAGACGGACGGCACCGCCGTCCTGGCATTCGATGATCACGGCGCGGCTCCTTCTTGCGCTCACGGCCTGTTTGGTGACGATGCCAGGATCGCCATCAGGGATGCAACTAGGCTTGCGGCAGTGCGCGCAATGCGCCCTGGAAATTGACGAGGGGATCGCCGTTGCCGCCGCGGGTGGCCACGATCCGGCCGATGAAGAGACCGTGCGTGCCCACCACCTGGTGGTGGTGCAGCACGCATTCCAGTGCGCCGATCGCCGGTTCTAGCAGCGGCACATCGAGAATGCCTTGCTCCCATGGCGCAGTGGCGAAGCGATCGATGCCCTTGGCGCCGCCGGCGAAACGCAGCGCCAGATCCTCCTGCCCGCTGCCGAGCAGGCTGATCCCGAAGCGGCCGTTGGCGAGGATGGCGGCATGCGTTTCGGAGCTTGAATTGACGCCGACGAGAAGGCAGGGCGGGTCCATGCACAGCGAAGTGACGGAGCTGACCGTCAGCCCGCGCCGTGTGGTTTCCGTTCCCGTCGCCACGATTGCGACGCCGCTCGCGAGGTTGCGCATGGCCAGCCGAAACTCGGCGGCTTCGACCGAGCGGAAATCGGTCATTTGAGACATCTGGCATCCCATGACGTGCCTCCGAACCTCGCGCCTCGCCGGTCGCGCCTAAGCTGAGACCGCTTCGCTCGCGACCTTGCTGCGACCGGATTTCAGTTCCTTCCGGATTGCGGGGATGATCCTGCTGCCCCACAATTCGATCTGGCGCAGCATCGTGCGCTGATCGAAATCGCCGAGCTGGGTCTGCAGCGCGATGTGGGTCGGCTTGAGAATGCTGATCTCTTCCAGCATGCGGTCGATCACCTGGTTGACGCTGCCGACGGGCAGGTTCTTCCGCATCGTCTCCAGGCTCATGTCGTTCGGCCCGGCCTCTTCCTTGATCAGATAGCCGTCGTCGCTCTGGGCGCGCCGGAACTTCAGGCTTTCGGAGAGCCGGCGCTGGAAGCGCGCGTTGTCCAGATAGGACTGGATCTCGCTGTCATTGTCGCTGGCATAGGCGCAGCGCAGGAAGCCGAAATGCGTGTCGCCGATGGAGCGGCCTTCCGTCGCCGCGATTCCCTCGAGACGTTCGCGCAACGCCTTGATCGCGTCGAGGCCGTTCAGTAGCGCGGTGACGAACAGGTTGTGGTTGTCGCGAATGGCGCGGCCGAGCGTCTCGCCGTGGCCGGACGTGACCCAGATCGGCGGCATCGGTTTCTGCACCGTGCGCACGGCGATGGCGGTCGGCGGCATCTTCAGATGTTCACCGTCATAGGAGAAGATGCGCTCGCGCATGCCGGCCTCGAGCACGTCGTAAAATTCGGCGAACAGCGCATGCGAATGGTCGAGGTCCACGCCGAAGCGGTCGAACTCGAATTTCTGGTAGCCGGAGCCGATGCCGAGATCGAGGCGTCCGTTCGAGACCGTATCGGCGAAGCCGATTTCGCCGAGCAGCCGCGCCGGATGATACAGCGGCAGCACGCAGACGGCGGTGCCGAGGCGGATACGCTTGGTCAGGCCGGCGCAATGCGCGACCATCATCAACGGCGAGGGGCAGAGGCTGTAATTGTTGAAATGGTGCTCGGCGTACCACGCCGTATTGAAGCCGGCCTGCTCGGCGGCGACCGTCTGCTCGACGGCGTTGTTGATCACCTGCTGCGAGCTCTGATGATAGCCGCGCTGCTGCGCCAGAATGAATACGCCGAATTCCATCGATTGCTTCCTCCACCTGGTCGCTCTTGCGACGCGTTCTCATCACGTTAGGGGCTTGAGCATTTTCGAACAATTGACGTAATCTGAGCATGTCCTTTGCAGAATCTGAAAAGATCGATGAATCGCCTCCAGGCCATGGAATTGTTCGTCAGCGCCGTCCGTGAGGGCAGCTTTTCGGCCGCCGGGCGCCGCGTAGGGCTCTCGCCGGCGTCGGTGTCGCGCTATATCGGCGAGCTCGAGGCGCAGCTCGGCGTGCAGCTGTTGAACCGCAGCACACGCCATCTCGGGTTGACCGATGCCGGCAAGATCTTCTTCCAACGCACCGAGCAGGTGCTGCACGGCATCGAGGATGCCGAAGCTGCGGCGCTCGCACTGCAGACCGCGCCGCGCGGCACGCTGCGGGTGCACTCGCGGACGCTGTTCGGCATCAAGGTGCTGTCGCCGCTGATCCCGGGTTTTCAGAAGCTCTATCCGGAATTGAAGGTGGAGCTGCGCCTGTCCGAGCGGCGTCCCCAGCTTCGCGAAGATGAATTCGACGTCGACTTCCAGATCCAGGCGGCGAAAGACCCGGCCCTCATGCAGCGAAGACTGCTGCGGAGCGAGCGGATTCTCGTGGCTTCACCGGACTATGTCGCCCGGATGCCGAAATTGCGCGAACCGGAGGACATCACCCGCCACAATTGCCTGACCTACTGGATGGGCCCGGACGACGTGGTCTGGAAGTTCATGCACAGGAACAGGCTGCGTGAGATCGTCGTGCCGTCGTCCTTCAGCAGCAACAACGGGGTGGTGCTTTGCGACCTCGCCGCCGGCGGGCACGGCATCGCCCTGCTGGATGATTACACCGTGGCGGACGAGTTGAAGAGCGGGCGCCTGAGACGCCTGCTGCCGGGCTTCCGGGTGACGAATTCCACCTTCGACGAGGGCATGTATGCGACGTTTCTCCAGAGCAGCTACTTGCCGGAGAAGATCAGGGTGTTCGTGGACTACATGGCGGAGCACGTGCCGAAGCAGGTCAAGAGATCGGCGCGGTAGCCGCGCGGCCGGTCAGCCCGCGCCAAACCTGTGTGCCGGCAGGCCGCGAACGCCGAGGCCCTCGACGGCGAACTGGCCGCCGGCATCGGGGTGGTCGTCGGCGAGCGCGTGGCTGCGCGAGATCGATGTCACGTAGAGAAGATCGAGATCGGGGCCGCCGAAGCTCACGCTGGTCGGATGACGGACCGGCATGTCGATCGTTCGCACGAGCCTTCCGTCCGGCGCAAACCGCGCGATCTTGCCGATGCGCACGAGCACGGACCAGAGATGTCCGTCCGCATCGACCGTTGCGCCGTCGCAGCCGGATCCTTGCGCCTCCGTGTCGACGAAGACGCGCTTGTTCGCAAGGGGACCTTCCGCACTGTAGTCATAGGCCCAGATAATCCGCCTTGCGCTGTCGGCGAGATAGAAGGTCCGGCCGTCGGGGCTGAAGCACGGTCCGTTGCTCACGGCGAGGTCCGTCGCCAGCAGTTGCAGCGCGCCTGATGCGTCCAGCCGATAGAGGCCGCCGAGCGGCGACTCATCCGGGGCGCGGTCGCCATGCATCGTGCCCGCCAGAAAGCGGCCATGCGGATCGGCCTTGCCGTCGTTGAGCCGCACCTTCGGATGGTCGAGCCCGATCATTGGGCCTTCCGTCAGCGCGCGCTTGTCGAAATCATAAGCCGCAAATCCGTTGCGCAGAGCCAGGACCGCGCCGCTGTCGCCTCGCAGCGCCAGCGAGCCGATCGGCGCGGGCACATCGAACTGCTCGGCCGCGCCGGTGACGGGATCGAGCCTATGGATCAATCCGGCGAGGGAGTCGATCCAGTAGAGGCGTCGCCCGCGCTCATCCCAAACCGGGCTCTCGCCGAGCTGGTCCTTGGTGGCGCCGATGCGCGTGATCCGGACGGCGCTCATGGTTCCTTCCGCGGGAATCGCCGGACTTGACCGATCGGTCGGTGAAAACCTAGTTTCATTCTAAAGACTCTCAGGCTGACGAATGGATTGCGGAGTTCATGACTGAACTGTCAACGATGAAGGATGGCGTTGCGAACCAGGCCGAGGCCTCGGACCGCGTGCTGCAGATCCTCGCCGAGGCCGGGCGGCTGTTCGCCAGCAAGGGGTTCGAGGGCACCTCGATGCGCGACATCGCGCTCGCCTGCGGCATCTCCAAGTCGCTGCTCTATCATCACTTCTCCAACAAGGACGAGATCTACGCGCGTGTCGCGGTCGGCTCGACGCTCGAGCTCTATTTGTTCGTGCGCGACCGGATTCCCGACGGGCCGCCGTCGCAGAAGATCCGCGCTTTCATGGTCGCCACGGCGGAATATTTCCGGCGTTACCGCTGGGCCTGGATCGCTTCGACGACCGCGTTCTGGAACGATCCCGACCGTCACCGGCACAAGGAACGGCTGACGCGCCGCGACCGCTTCGAAAACTTCCTGCGCGGTCTGATCCAGGAAGCCATCGATGCCGGCGAAATCCGCAAGGTCGATGTTCCCATGACCGGCCGGCTGATCCTGTCCTCGCTCAATTGGATGCATCGCTGGTACAATCCGAACAAGTCCGCAACGCCCGAGCAGATCGCGGACATTTTCTTCGACATGATCTTCAATGGCCTGCGCAGCGGCCAGCTTGTCGAGCTCCCTGGGGCGGAGCCGCCCAAGGCCGGCCGGCGCAAGTCGCGTTGACCGGCGGACGGCAGCCGCGCCTCACTCCAAGACGATGTTCTGCGCCTTGATCACCGGCCCCCAGAGCGCCGCGTCCTTGGTCAATTGGGCGTCGAGCCGTTCCGGTGCGCCGGTATCCACCATCAGGCCGTCGGTCTCGAGCTGCTTTGCGATCTCCGGCTTCTGCATCGCGGCGTTGGCCGCCGCGTTCAGCCGCGCGACGACATCGCGCGGCGTGCCCGCGGGCGCGTGCAGCGCGGTCCAGAACGAGGCCGTGAGGTCGGGATAGCCGGATTCCGCCAGCGTCGGGATATCCGGGAGAGTCGCCATGCGCTTTTCCGATGAGACTGCGAGGATGCGGAGCTGGCCGCCGCGCGCATGCTCGATCACGGCCGCGGGCGTTGCGAAGTTGAGATCGCATTCTCCGGACAGCGTCTCCATGATGGAGGCCGGATTGTTGCGATAGGCAACCTCGGTGACGGCAAATCCCATCGTCTTGCCCATCATGATTCCGAACAAATGCGTGACGCTGCCCGGACCGAGCGTGGCGTAGAACAGCGGCTTGTCGCGGCCCTTGGCGTAGGTGACGAAGCTCTTGACGTCGGTGGCTGGCGTGCGCGCGTTCACGGTCAGTGACAGCGGCCCGTTGCAGAGCATGGCGACGGAGGCAAAGTCCTCGAGCTTGTAGGGCAGATTCTTTCGCAACAGCACGTTCAGCGAAATCGGCCCGGTGCCGCCGGCGAGCAGGACCGACCCGTCCTTCGGCGCGCGCGCGACGTATTGTGAACCGACGATGCCGTTGGCGCCCGGCTTGTTGTCGACCAGGACCGGCTGATCGAGGGTTTCTGCCATCGCTTTTGCGATCGAGCGCATCAGGCTGTCGATCGAGCCGCCCGGCGCATAGGGCACGATGATGAAGATCTGCGACGCACGCGCCCTGACGATTGCGGGTGCGCCAAGCGGCGCGGCGAGCGCGCCGGCGATCAGAGCTGTCGCCTGGCGTCGGCTGATCCTGGGCATGAAAATCCTCCTCAACGTTGTTCTTGGTTGCCGCGAAATCTATCGGCTGACCGATCGGTCGGTCAATAGGACGTCGACAGGATGTTGCAAGCGACCGCAGTTGGTGTTATCAGCGCAAAAAGCTGACCGATCGGTCAGGCCGCTAAGACGGCCGCGAGCAATACGAACAGAAGCCAAAGGAGGAAGCCCATGTCAGGAGATATCGTCACCCTCGAAGTGTCCGACAACATCGCGCTGGTGACGCTGAACCGGCCTCCGGTGAACGCGCTCGATCGCGCCATGCGCGACCGCATCGTGGCCGTGTTCGACGAGATCTCCGAGCGCCAGGACGTCAGGGTTGCGATCCTGACCGGCGCCGGAAAGGTGTTCTGCAGCGGCGCGGATCTGAAGGACCGGCCGGACCCGACCAAGATCGGCGCGTTTCACAGCCACAACCGCATCACGCGCGAGACCGGCAATTGCATCCGCGAATGCGCAAAGCCCGTCATCGCGGCGATCAACGGCGTCGCGCTGGGCGCCGGTGTCGGCCTGATGGCCTCCTGCGACATCTTCTACGCTTGCGAGGAAGCCGTGTTCGGCATGCCCGAGATCAACGTGGGTCTCGCCGGCGGTGCGGCCATGCTGAACACGCTGTTCGGCCGCTCCCTGATGCGCCGGATGTTTTTCACCGGCTATCGCGTCCCGGCCGCCGAGCTCTATCGTCTCGGCATCATCGAGGCCTGCACGACCAAGGAAAACCTTCTCCCCGAAGCGATGAAGCTCGCGCGTGAGATCGCCTCCAAGAGCCCGATCGCGATGGAGTACGCCAAGAACGCGGCGAACATGGTCGAGCTGATGCCGCCGCGCGATGCCTACCGCTTCGAGCAGAACATCACCATGGCACTCTCCAAGACGGAGGACGCCAAGGAAGCGCGCATGGCGTTCCTGGAGAAGCGCGCGCCGGTGTTCAAAGGGCGCTGAGATGCGGCCGGGAGAAGGTCTCGACGCGCTGATGTCGCCGCGCTCGATCGCGGTGATTGGCGCCTCGCAGGAGCCGACCAAGATTGGTGGCCGGCCGGTCGATCTGTTACGCCGGCACGGCTATGCCGGACGCATCTATCCGGTCAATCCCAGGGCCGCGACGGTGCAGGGGCTCAAGGCCTACGCCTCCGTCGCCGACCTGCCCGAGGCGCCGGATCTCGCGATCATCGCAGTCGATGCGGAGCGCGCGGGCGAGGCGGTGGAGCAGTGCGCCGCGCGCGGTGTCCGCAGCGTCGTCGTCTTCTCCTCGGGCTTTGCCGAGCTGGGCGAGCAGGGCCGCGCCATGCAGGAGCGGCTGCGCGTTGCTGCGCGGGGCAGCGGCATGCGCCTGCTGGGGCCGAACTGCCTCGGCGCGGTCAGCATTGCCGAGAAGAGCATCGCGACGTTCTCGATCGTGCTCGAGCACGGCATGCCGGCCGCTGGTTCGCTCGGCATCGTGTCGCAGAGCGGCAATCTCGGCAGCTACACCATGCGCCTCGCCAGCGAGCGCGGCGTCGGCGTCAGCCGCTTCATCACCACTGGCAACGAGTGCGACATCGATATCGCCGACGGCATCGCCTGGATGGCGCGCGATCCCGCCACCAAGGTGATCCTGTGCTGCCTCGAGGCATGCCGCGACGCCGGCCGCCTGATCGCCGCGCTGGATGAGGCGTGCGAAGCCGGCAAGCCCGTCATTGCCATGAAGATCGGCACGTCTGCGGCAGGCCAGGCGGCCGCGGCCTCGCACACCGGAGCCATGGCCGGATCCGATGCCGTGTTCGACGCGCTGTTTGCCCGTTGCGGGGCGGTACGTGTGCGCAGCATCGACGAGCTGATCGATCTCGGTCACGCCGCATCGATCCTGTTGCCGGACCGGTTGCCGAAGGGGCCGGGCATCGCAATTCTCACGGCGTCGGGCGGCTTCGGCGTGCTGCTCGCGGATGCCGCGCAATCGGTCGGGTTGACCCTGCCGGAACTCGGCGAGGAGACGCAGCGCCAGATCCTGGAGCTGGTGCCCTTTGCCTCGGCCCGCAATCCGGTCGACGCCACCGCGCAGATGTCGAGCCGTCCTGATCTCCTGGAGAAGATCATGACTGCCGTCGTCGCGGACGAGCGCGCCGATACGGTGATCCTGCCGCTGCCGTTCTCGCTGCACCTGCCGCGCTTGCGTTCCATCTACATGGACAGCTTACGCAACATGCGCGCACAATTTCCGCACCGTCCGATCGTCCTGTGCGTCGATGGCCCGGATGACGCGCTGGCCGAGCTGCACGCGCTGGGCTTTCCGACGATCGCCAGCTTCGACGGTTGCTGTGCGACCGTTGCCGCGCTGGTGCGGTTGCAGGCCGCGGCGCAGCGGCCGCAGGACAAGCCTGTGGCGGTCGCGCAAGCAACGCCGCTTGCTGCCGACGCCTTTCGCCACGAGCTTGGCGCCAAGCGCGCGCTTGCCGATGCCGGCGTTCCGGTGCTGGCCGAACGTCTCGTGCAGGATGCGGACGCCGCCGCGCGTGCCGCCACCGAGATCGGTTATCCCGTGGTGCTGAAGATCGCCTCGCCCGATCTGCCGCACAAGACGGAGGCGGGCGGCGTGGTCGTCGGCGTCGGTTCGGAAGCCGAGGTCCGGCGCGCCTATGCCCAGATGCGCGACCGCGTCGCCACCAAGGCCCCCCACGCTGCGATTGACGGCGTGATCGTGGCGCCGATGGCCAAGGGCGTCGCCGAACTGATCCTCGGCAGCCGCATCGACCCGGTGTTCGGTCCAGTGGTGATGGTCGGTCTCGGCGGCATTTTCGCGGAGATCCTCCAGGACACTGCCGTGCAGATGGCGCCGGTCAGCGAGATGCAGGCCATGGCGATGCTGAAATCGCTCAAGGCCTTCGCGGTGCTCGACGGTGCGCGCGGGCGGCCGCGCGCCGACCTCGACGCCGCGGCCCGGGCCGTCGCCGCGTTGTCGCGCTTTGCCGTCGTCAATGCCGACACGGTTGCGGAGATCGATGTCAACCCGCTGCTGCTCCGCGCCAGGGGCGAGGGCGCCGTAGCACTCGATGCACTGCTGATCCCTCACGGAGAGCGGCAGGTGCAAAGTCACTGAACTCAACGACAAGAGGCCACAAAAGCGGCCCCAGAGGAAACGCGAGCAAGCAGGAGGATGAGATGGTGAGATCGATGATTGCGGCGCTCGGCATGATGGCCTTGCTGTTCGCGCACGCGCCCCTGTCCGCACAGGGGATCTCGGGCGAAGTCGTCAAGATCGGCATCATGAACGACCAGAATGGCCCCTATGCCGACAATTGCGGTCTTGGTTCGGTCGCGGCCGCCAAGCTCGCGGTCGCCGATTTCGGCGGAACGGTTGGCGGCAAGAAGATCGAGCTCGTCATTGCCGACGACCAGAACAAGCCCGATGTCGGCGTCGCCATCGCCATGCGCTGGGTCGACAACGAGGGTGTCGATGCCATCGTCGGCTGCTCGGCCTCCTCGATCGCGCTGGCGGTGCAGGAGATGATGAAAAACCGCAAAAAGCCCTACATGCTGGCCGGCACGGCGGGCTCGTTCTTCACCAATGACAAATGCTCGCCGATGACCACGCAATGGGTGGTCGATACCTACGCGCAGCCGAAGGCGACGGTGAAAGCGCTGCTCGCACAGGGCGTCGACAGCTGGTTCTTCCTGACCGTCGACTACGCCTTCGGCAAGGCGTGGCAGACTGATGCGACCAACTTCATCAAGGCCGGCGGCGGCAAGGTGGTCGGCTCGGTGCTGCATCCGCTGAACGCGTCGGATCTCTCCTCGTTCCTGCTGACGGCGCAGGCCAGTGGCGCCAAGGCGATTGCGCTCGCCAATTCGGGCTCGGATTTCGCCAATGCGATCAAGCAGGCGCAGGAGTTCGGGCTGACCAAGTCGCAGCTGCTCATTCCGCTCGGCCTCATGATCAGCCAGACGCACGGGATCGGCCTCAAGGACCTCCAGAACGTGCGGCTGACGACGCCCTTCTACTGGGACATGACGCCGGAGAGCCGCGCCTTCGCCAAGCGCTATGCCGAGGCGACGGGCGGTCAGCTGCTCAACGAGGGCAAGTCGGCCACCTACAGTGCCATCACGCATTACCTGAAGGCGGTCGCCGCCGCCGGTTCCGACGATGGCGATGCCGTGATGCGGCAGATGAAGACCACGCCGGTCAACGATTTCGAGATGAAGAACGTCAGCATCCGGGCCGACGGCCAGGTGATGCGTCCGCTCTACGTCGCCCGGATCAAGACGCCGGCCGAGTCCAAGTACACCTACGATTATTACGAGATCACCGGCACGATCGCGCCCGAGGATGCGTGGCGGCCGGCGTCGGAAAGTGCCTGCGACCTTCTCAAAGTCGCAGTGAAGAACGAATAGCCGGCAGGACTTGACGGGACGTATGGCGAAAAGCGGGAAGCAGGCGATGAGTGTACTTGAAGCGGTATCGACGCAATCCATCGCGGGCGAGAGCCTGACGGGCGAAGCCTATCGCGATGCGATGCATCGCTGGCTGCATGCCAATCTGCCCGCCAGCTTCCGCAGCGACAGCGCCGCGTTCGCGCCGCCCACACTGCCGCAGTCCGTCGCCTGGGAGGCGGCGATGTACCGCGCCGGCCTCACCGGCATCACCTGGCCGCGGGCCTATGGCGGGCACGGCCGCTCCTTGCGCGAACATCTCGTCGCCAATCAGGAGATCGGGCGGCTTGCGATGCCGGAGAGCGTCAACTCGATCGGCAAGGAGCTCGCCGGCCCGATCATCCTGGCCGTCGGTACCGAGGAGCAGAAGCGGCGTTTCCTGCCGGCGATTCTCGAGATGCGCAACATCTGGTGCCAGGGATTTTCCGAGCCCGAGGCCGGCTCCGATCTCGCGGGTCTGCGCACGCGTGCCACGCGGGACGGCGATGGCTGGCGCATCAACGGCCAGAAGATCTGGACCAGCGGCGCATATCGCGCGCAACGCTGCCTGGTGCTCGCGCGCACCGGACCGCTGGAGGATCGCCATCGCGGACTTGCCATGTTCGCGGTGCCGCTCGATGCCAAGGGCGTGCGCGTGCGCACCATCAAGTCGATCGACGGTCGCGAAAGTTTTTGCGAGGTCTTCTTCGACGAGGTCGAAATTGCCCAGGCTGACGCGATCGGCGCGCCCGACGAGGGTTGGGCCGCGGCCATCCGCGTGCTGGAGATCGAGCGGGCGACCAACCGCATGTATCGCGCCTGGCGCTTCGAGAATGAGCTGCGTCATCTGATTTCGGCCTGCAAGGCTGACATTGCGCTGTCGGCGATGGTTGAGGACCGGCACTACGCGGTCAGGCTCGGCGAGGTCGCCGTCGAGATCGAGGTGTTGAAGGCGCATGTCGAGACCGCCGTCGAGGCGCTCGCGAGCGGCGACAAGATCGGCGCGCGCGGCAGCCTGGCAAAACTCTATTGGAGCGAATCGCATCAGCGCTTTGCCGCGCTCGCGATCGAACTGCTGTCGCAGGCCTCGCTGCCGCAGAACCCGGCGATCAAGGTGGCGCGGCGACGGTTCGAGGCGATCTATCTCGCGGCCCGCGCTGAGACGATCTATGCCGGCACGACCGAGATCCAGCTCGGCATCATCGCCGACCGCATCCTCCAGCTGTCGCGAGGCAAATAATGGCCACGCAGGGCAAGGTCGCGGGCCTGCTGCACGATCGTCTCGTCGTGGTGACGGGGGCGGGCCAGGGGATCGGACGCGCCATAGCGCTCGGCGTCGCCGCTGCCGGGGCGAGGGTGGTCCTGATCGATCTGCGGCAGGACCGGGCAGAGTCCGCCGCTCGCGAGTTACGGGACGGAGGCAAAGAGGCGGTCGCCTATTCCCTTGATGTCACGGATGCTCAAGCGTGTCGTGACGTGGCGAAGCGCGTGGACGAGGAGATCGGCCCTGCCGATGTCGTCGTCAACAATGCCGGTATCATCATTCGTGAGCCGATCGACAGCCCGCGCGCCCACGAGAACTGGCGCCAGGTCTTCGACGTCAACGTCAACGGCACCTTCAACGTGGTTCACGCCTTCATCCCCGCGCTGCGCAAGACGCGAGGGACCATCATCAACGTCGCCTCTGTCGCGGCCTTTGGCGGCATGAATGGTGCGCTCGGCTATTCGCCATCCAAGGGCGCGGTGAGGCTGTTCACGCAGGCGCTTGCCCGCGACCTCGCGCCCGATGGCATCCGCGTCAACGCCGTCGCGCCCGGCATCATCGCGACCGAGATGAGCGAGAGCACGCGCGACAATCCGGCGAGGCTGTCCGGGCTGATGGCGCGCACCCCGATGAAGCGTGTGGGACAGCCCGACGAGATCGCAGGGCCGGTGATCTTTCTGGCATCGGCGATGGCCTCCTATGTCAACGGCGTCATCCTGCCGGTCGACGGCGGTTATCTCGCCTAGTGAACGATTGGTGTCGCAAGGTATTCGAAGAGGACAATGATGAGCATGGCCGAAGGACTTCAGCCCGACGAGTTCGCGGCAACCGCGGCACGCGCAGTGACCGCCTGTGCCGGTCTGGGCGTACGCGAGCAGGCGCAAAATCTCGCCGGCGATGGTCTGCTCGGAATCATCGCGGACGAAGAGGTGGGCGGACTGGCCCTGCCGCTCGGTTTCGCGGTGCCGGTGATCGCGGCCGCTCACTCCGGTTTGCTCGGCTTTCCCCTGCTGGAGACCATTCTCGTCGGCCGGCTGCTCCAATCATCGCTGACGCGTCTTGCCGCCGCGATCGTTTCCGGCGAGAAACTGGCAACGATCGCCTGGCAGGGTGAGGCTATTTCCGAACGGGACGGCGGATTGTTGCTGCTGAACGGTTCGCTCGCGCGCGCGCCTGGCGCGGCGTCGGTCGACCACATCCTGGTGCGGATGAGCGGCGGCGCCGCGGCGCTGATCCCGGCCGATGCCAAAGGCGTTGTGGTGGAGGACGCGGCCGGCCTCGATCTGACGGTGCCGGAGCACGTGGTGCGGCTGGAGAAGGTCGAGGTTCCCATCGGCTCCATCCTGCCGGCCGGCACCTGGGATCTGCTCAGCTCGGATGCCAATGTGCTTCGTGCCGCGGCCATCCTGGGATCGGCCGAAGCGTGTCTGGCGCTCGCGCAGGAGCATGCGTCGACACGCCGCCAGTTCGGTCACGCTCTGTCCTACAACCAGGCCATCCGCCATGCGCTGGCGCGCCAGAAGCTCGGTCTCGAGAGCATCCGTCACGCGATCACGCGCAGCCTGTCCAGGGATGGCGGTCCGGTGCAGCGCGATGCCGCGTTCCTGGCAGCAGTGACCTATGGCAGTTCGATCAGCGAGGGCGCGCTCCAAATTCATGGCGGCATGGGTTTCACCTGGGACGTGCCGGTGCATCGCCATCTGCGCCGCATTCGCACGCTCCAGGCACAGGGTGATGCCAGCGGCCTGATCAGCACGTTCGGCCGCCGTTACGTATCGGAAGTTGCTCCGTTTGCCGAGGCAGGAGCGTGAGGGAGACAGCCATGACCGAAACCAGGGATCACACGCTTGCCGGCCGCGTCGCACTCGTCACCGGCGCCGGAAACGGCATCGGTCGCGCAACTGCGTTGAAGCTCGCCGCGCGCGGCGCGATTGTCGGCGTCAATGACTTGAAGCCGGAATTCGTCGATAGCACCGTGGAAGCGATCAAGGCAGCGGGCGGCAACGCGATCGCCGTCACGCAGGACGTTTCCAGCCGCGACGGCATGCGGCAGGCGGTTCTCGGATTGGCGGAGAGTCAAAGGCGCCTCGACATCCTCGTCAACAATGCGGCGTGGGTGCGCTATCAATCCGTTCCGGACATCGCTCCGGAAACCGTCGATCGCATGCTCAACATCGGATTCAAGGCGATCATCTGGGGAATCCAGGCAGCCGCGGAGGTCATGGATGCTGAGCGCGGCGGCGCCATCGTCAACGTGGCCTCGGTCGCCGGCCTGATCTCGGCCAAGAACAGCATCGTCTACAGCGGCATCAAGGCCGGCGTCATGGGCATCACGCGGGCCGCCGCTGCCGAACTCGGTGCGCGCAACATCCGCGTCAATGCGGTGGCGCCCTCCGCTATTCCGACCGAAGGAACCATGCGCAACCGCAATGCCGAGCTCGACGCGCGCCGGGTCGCACGAACACCGCTGGGACGGCTCGGCACGGTCGACGACATCGCCAAGGCGATCTGCTTCCTCGCCGGCGACGAGGCCGGCTTCATCTCGGCGCAGGTGCTCACCGTCGATGGCGGCATCACCCTGACTAACATTGCCTGACGGGACAAGCGCGATGTCCGACCTGACGCCGGAACAGCAGGTGCTGAAAGAGGCCTACATCAAGGCGCGCGGCTATTGGCGGCCCTGGACCGAGGGACTGCTGCGGCTCGATCCTGCGTTTCTCGAGACTTACGGCAAATATGCCGGCTATGCCGCGGAGAACGGACCGCTGTCGCCGAAGATGTGCGAGCTGATCTACGTCGCGCTCGACGGATCGTCGACGCATCTGTTCCGCTCAGGCCTCGCGCTGCATCTGCGCCTTGCGCTTCAGGCGGGAGCCACAGCGCGGGAGATCATCGACGTGTTTCGTCTGGCGACGGCTCAGGGGCTGGACGGCTGCAACGTCGGCATCGGCATCCTCGCGGAAGAATTGGCGAGCGCCGGAATCCAGCCGGATCGTTCCGAGCTCACGAAGGAGCAGCAGGCGTTGCACGATGTCTACGTCGCGCAATTCGGGGACTGGCCGGAATTCTGCGAGCAGTGGCTGCGGAGCGATCCCGGCTATTTCGCCGTCCTGCTGGATCTCCTCGCGGACCGGTCCGCAGGCGACGGTCTCGACCGGCGCTCGCAATGTCTGATCTCGATCGCATTGAACGCCTGCTTCACCGCGCTCGATCCGCATGGGCTGCGTGTGCAGATCAGGCGGGCGCTGCGCCTCGGCATCGACCAGCGGGAGATCCGCCAGGTTCTCCAGATGACGGCGCATCTCGGCGTCCATGCCTGCGCCATCGGCGTGCCGGTTCTGATGGAGGCCCTCGAGGAGCGTGCCCCAAAGGCCGGTGCAGGCGAGGGCGGCAAAGCATCGGGTGAGGGAGGGCGGACATGAAGGGACTGGCGATCCGCAATCACCGGGCCTTCGCGTCCGGCGCCCTGTTTCTCGCCTTTGCAATCTTCTTCTTCGTGACGGCGCTGCAGTACCCCGCAGGCACGGCCGCGAAGATGGGGCCGGGCTATTTCCCGCGCCTGCTCGCGATCGTGCTCGCCGCCATCGGTCTCGTCGTGATCCTCGGCGCGATGAAGCCGGCTGCGGGCCGGGAGGCGCTGCGCGCATGGGACCTCAATGGCCTCGCCTGGATCACCGGATCCGTGATCCTGTTCGGTGCCCTGCTGTTCCCCCTTGGCCTGGTCGGCGCGCTGTTCGTTCTGATCATGGTGTCGAGCAGGGCCAGTCACGAATTCACCTGGATCGGCGCGCTGACGAACGCGGCGGTGCTCATCGTGCTGTGCCTTGCCGTCTTCGTTTATGGTCTCGGGCTGCCATTGCCCGTCTGGCCGTCCCTTCTCAACTGAGCGAGCCGGGCGATGGATCTCTTCCACAATCTGGCGATCGGCTTTGCCACGGCGGCCCAGCCCGCCAATCTGCTCTACGCCTTCTTCGGCTGCCTGCTCGGCACCCTGATCGGTGTGCTTCCCGGGCTCGGTCCGCTTGCGACCATCGCGATGCTGCTGCCGATCACCTATGCGCTGCAGCCGGACGCCGCGCTGATCATGCTCGCCGGCATCTATTACGGCGCCCAGTATGGCGGCTCGACCACGGCCATCGTGGTCAATCTGCCCGGCGAGTCCTCGTCCGTCGTGACCACGATCGACGGCTACCAGATGGCCAAGCAGGGCCGCGCTGGCGTCGCGCTCTCGACCGCCGCCATCGGCTCCTTCTTCGCCGGATGCGTGGCGACGCTCGCTCTTGCAGCCCTCGCAGGTCCGCTGACCGCGACTGCGCTGTTGTTCGGTCCCAAGGAATTCTTCGCGCTGATGATCCTGGGCCTGATCCTTGCCTCGGTGCTGTCGAGCGGTCCGTTCATCGAGGGCATCGGCATGGTCGTGCTCGGCATGCTCTTGAGCCTCGTCGGCACTGACCTCAACAGCGGCAGCCAGCGCTTTGCCTTCGGCATTCCCCAGCTGTTCGACGGTCTCGATTTCGTGCCGCTGGCGATGGGCATCTTCGGCTTCGCCGAGATCGTCAAGAACCTCGAGCAGGACGATAAGCTGTCGCTGGTGACGCAGAAGATCACCAACCTGTTTCCGACCCGCGACGACTTCCGTCGCATGGTGCCGGCGATGCTGCGTGGCACGACGCTCGGCACGCTGCTGGGAGTCCTGCCCGGCGGCGGTGCGGTGCTCTCGTCTTTTGCGTCCTATACGCTGGAGAAGAAGCTGTCCCGGCATCCCGAGCAGTTCGGCAAGGGTGCCATCGAGGGCGTTGCGGGCCCGGAGTCCGCGAACAATGCCGGCGCCCAGACCTCGTTCATTCCATTGCTGACCCTCGGTGTTCCCTCCAACGTCGTGATGGCCCTGATGGTCGGCGCCATGAACATCCACAACATCCACCCGGGCCCGGAGGTGATGACGAAGAACCCGACGCTGTTCTGGGGCCTGATCGCCTCGATGTGGGTCGGCAATCTCATGCTGCTGATCCTCAACCTTCCGCTCGTCGGCCTCTGGGTGAAGCTGCTCACCATCCCCTATCGCTATCTCTTCCCCGCGATCATGGTGTTCTGCTCGATCGGCGTCTATTCCATCAACAGCGGAACGTTCGAGGTCTATGAGGCGGCTGTGTTCTGCGTGTTCGGCTACATTCTCATCAAGCTGCAATTGCCGGCGGCGCCGCTGCTGCTGGGCCTGGTCCTGGGCCCGGCCATCGAGGAGAACTTCCGCCGCGCCATGGTGCTGTCGCGGGGCGATGCCACCGTGCTGCTGACGTCGCCGATCTCGGCAAGCCTGCTGGCCGCGGCCGCCATTGCGATCATCCTGATCATGCTGCCGACGATCCGCGCGCGGCGCGAGGAAGCGCTCCAGGAATGACGCCGGGGAGGAAGGTCATCTGATCAACCGCCCGCGCGCGGCTATTGCCGCGCAGCGATCGCGGTCATCTCGAGCTTCACGCCTGGACCGAGATCGGCCACGCCGATTGCGGCCCGTGCCGGCAGATGCGCTTCCGCGAAGTGCGCCTTCCAGGCCGCATTGAACTGCGCCTTCTCCTTCAGGTCGGTCATGTAGATGGTCACCTGAAGGACGTTGGCCAGGTCTGATCCGAGCGTCTTCAGCAGGCGCGCCAGCTGCCCGAGGACGTCGCTGGCCTGGCCCGACATGTCGAGGCTGGTGTCCTCGGGGACGATTCCGCCGATGTAGAGCACACCGTTGTGCTCGACCACTTCGTGGAGGAGTCCTTCATAGGGCAAGACGCGCTGGATCATGATGAGGCCGATGTTTGCTTGAGGGGACGGGCGGCATATCGCACATTTCCATGTCGGTGTCGCTGCGGGAGATTTCGCGTGCTTGCAAATGGTTCGACCGGGGCACTCCGATGACGATCCGATAAGGCTTTGAAAATAAAAGAATAAATTGGCGGCGGAATCGTCGTCGATCGCCCGCTGAACCTTCACCAAGATGTAGTTGCGCACGAGAGCCCAGCATTTCCGCCGACCCTGAGCCCGACGACATCGGGGGGTGGATCGGTATACTGCCACCGGAATTGACTCGGGCAGCTGAACCGCGCCATGCCCCGGAACAAGGATCTCGCGATGGACGATACGATTGGCTTCCCCGACCCTGGCCTCGACCTCTCGGACGGCTTCAAGCCGCACACCTCCCATTGGGGTGTATTCTCGGCGCGCAACGGCGCGGCCGGGCTCGAGGTCCGGGCCTATGCGGGCGATCCCGATCCGAACGGCATCATCGATAATTTCCCCGGTGCGCTCCGTCACCAGGCGCGCATTGCGCAGCCGGCGATCCGCCGCGGCTGGCTCGAGCGCGGGCCCGGCCCGGACGACCGCCGCGGCCGCGACGAATTCGTGTCGGTGAGCTGGGAGAAGGCGCTCGACCTTCTCGGCGGCGAACTCTGCCGCATCCGCGACACGCGCGGACCCGGCGCCGTGTTCGGCGGCTCCTATGGCTGGTCGAGCGCGGGCCGCTTCCATCATGCCCAGAGCCAGGTACATCGCTTCCTCAACATCGCGATGGGCGGCTATGTGCGTTCGGTGAACACGTACTCCTCCGGCGCGTCCTCGGTGCTGCTGCCGCAGATCCTGGCGGGCTACGAGGACATCACCAAGCGTAACGTCACCTGGGAGCAGATTGCGACCGAGACCGATGTCGTGCTGGCATTCGGCGGCATGGCGCTGAAGAATTCGATGGTGGCCGGCGGCTCGATCAGCAAGCATGTCGAGCGCGGCGCCATGGCGGCGGCGCGCCGGCGCGGCTGCGAATTCATTCTGGTCAGCCCGCTGCGCGACGATCTGCCGGTCGAGTCCGGTGCCGAATGGATGAACTGCGTGCCCGGCACCGACACAGCGCTGATGCTCGGCATCGTCCACACGCTGGTCGCGGAAGGGCTGCACGACCAGGCCTTCCTCGATCGCTACACCGAGGGCTGGCCCGTCTTTCTGCGCTATCTCACCGGCGAGAGCGATGGTCAGACAAAGCATGCCGAATGGGCCGCCGCGATTTGCGGCGTCGAGGCGGACACCATCCGCAAGCTTGCGCGCCGCGCCGCCGGGAAGCGCGCGCTGATCACCGTCTCGCACTCGCTCCAGCGCGCCGAACATGGCGAGCAGCCGTTGTGGATGGGCATGGTGCTGGCGGCAGCCCTCGGCCAGATCGGCCTTCCCGGCGGCGGCTACGCTTATTCGCTCGGTGCGATCGGTTATTACGGCCGCCGCGTCAACGACGTGCCGGGGCCGACGCTGGGGCAGGGCCGCAACGGTGTCGCCGATTTCATTCCGGTGGCGCGCATCGCCGACATGCTGCTCAATCCTGGAACCACCTATCGCTACAATGGCGAGACGCGCACCTATCCGGACATCCGCCTCGTCTACTGGGCCGGCGGCAATCCCTTCCACCACCACCAGGACATCAACCGCCTGCGCAAGGCGTTTGCGAAAGCAGACACCTTCGTCGTGCACGAGCTTGCCTGGACCGCGACGGCGCGGCATGCCGACATCGTGCTGCCGTCGACCATGACGCTGGAGCGCGAGGACATCGGCTATTCCACCAACGATCCTCTCATGGTCGCGATGCACCAGATCGCCGAGCCGTTCGGCCTTGCGCGGGACGACTATGAGATCTTTGCCGATCTCGCTGAACATTTAGGGGCCCGCGAACCCTTCACCGAGGGGCGCACGTCGCGTCAGTGGCTGGAATATCTCTATGAGCCGACCCGCGCCTCGCTTGCCAAGCGTGGCCTGGAGGCGCCTGACTTCGACGAATTCTGGCGCCGCGGCAGCCTGGTCGTGCCGCAGCAGCCCGACGACGGCGGCCGGCTGCGCCGTTTCCGCGAAGATCCGGTCAATCATGCACTGCCGACGCCGAGCGGCCGCATCGAGATTTATTCGGCGAAGATCGCGGCGCATGGCGATGCCGATTGTCCCGGCCATCCGGTCTGGCTGGAGAAGACCGACATGCCCAAGCCCGGCGCGCCGTGCTTCCTCGTCGCCAACCAGCCGGTGACGCGCCTGCACAGTCAGCTCGATTTCGGCGGGCATTCGCTTGGAGCAAAGCATCGCGGCCGCGAGGTCGCGCGCATGAACCCGCGCGATGCCGACGCGCGCGGCATCAAGGACGGCGACATCATCCGCCTGTTCAACGACCGCGGCGCGTGCCTTGCCGCAGTCCACGTCACCGACGGCATCGCGGCCGGCGTCGTGCAGCTTCCGACCGGCGCCTGGTACGACCCGATGGATCCCGAGGACGACGCCCCGCTCTGCGTCCACGGCAATCCCAACGTGCTCACCCGTGACATCGGTACCTCGTCCTTCGCGCAGGGCTGCACCGGGCAGTTGACGACGGTCGAGGTCGAGAAGTTCACCGGCAATTTGCCGCCGATCCGGGCGTTCGATCCGGTGTAGGAGGCGCAGGGCGTAGCCCGGATGGAGCGCAGCGAAATCCGGGACCGCTTTTGCTTGTGGCAAGATCCCGGATTACGCTTCGCTCCATCCGGGCTACGCGTTCTCGCTAATCGGGCAGAGTCCCCCGCGTGCGAATTTGAAATCGTCGCATGCATGTCGAAAGAACCACCCGCACGGCGCTGCTAAGGGTTCGTCTCCTCACCGACGGATCAACGAACATGACCAAAGCAGACCTTCAAAGCCCGACCGATCTCGGCGCCAACGCGAACCGCGATATTCCCGCCGCGCTGCGCGCTTTGCTCGCCGACGTCTTCGCGCTCTATCTGAAGACCAAGAACTTTCACTGGCACATGTCGGGCAGCCATTTTCGCGACTATCATCTGCTGCTGGACGAGCAGGCCGACCAGATCTTTGCGATGACCGACGAGATCGCAGAACGCGCCCGCAAGATCGGTGGCACGACGCTGCGCTCGATCGGCCAGATCGCGCGCGAGCAGCGCATCCTCGACAACGATGCGGACTATGTCGATCCCCTGGACATGCTGGCGGAGTTGCGCAGCGACAACCAGCAGCTCACGCGCGAGATGCGTCGCGTGCACGAACTCTGCGACGAATATGGCGATGTCGCAACCGCAAGCCTGATCGAGAACTGGATCGACGAGGCCGAACGACGGGTCTGGTTCCTGTACGAGTCGGGCCGCAGCGGCGCACATGGGTGATTCCCGACGCCAGGAAAAAGGGGCCGTCCTGTGTGGGAGCAGGGACGGCCCCAATTGGCTCACAGACCCGGGAGGAAGAGGGTGCGAGCCGGCGCAAGTGGCAGGACGCTTGCGCCAAAGACGGGAATGACGAGCTACGCAGCCGCGCTGGCGATCCAGTCCCTGTCCGCAGCGGGCCGGTGCCGCGGCAGCGCTTCGATCTCACAGTGCTCGCCCTTGCTGACGAGGCGCCAACGTGCCGGGGACTGGCCGCTGATACGCTTGAAGACGGTCGAGAAATGCGCCTGCGTAGAGAAGCCGACGGCAAGCGCGATCTCGGCCAGCGGCCGCCCGGTCGTCGCCAGCAACGTCTTCGCATGCTCGATCCGGTGATTGAGCAGATATTCGCGCGGACGATAGCCGGTCGCGGCCCGGAATTGCGCCGCAAAGTGCATCCTGGAAAGCCCGGCGACGCCGGCGAGTTCGGACAGGCTGATGCTGCGGTCGAAATGCTCGGCGATATGCTGCTCGACGCGTCGCAGCCGCCATTTCGGCAACGCATTGACCCGCGCGCGCGGTGGCTCCAACCGGGTGAGATGCATCGCAAGGGTCTGGCCGATACAGCGCGCGAATTGACGGTCCGCGGCATCGCCATGCTCGATCAGCGCCTTGGCGAGCTCGGTAGCGAGCGGGTCGCGCAGCAGGACGAGGTCGCCAAGCCCGTCGGTCGCGGGCGATTGAGCCGGGAATTGGTCCACCGGGATGTGGAAGTGCAGGAAGGCGCAGGGCGCCAGGAATTGTACGCTAAGATGCCTCGACGGCGCGCTCGCATACAACGTTCCGGCCGGCATGGTGCCGTCGAAAATGATCTGGCGCTCGCGCGTCAATTTCGCGCGCGTTGTCTTCAGGGCAATGCCGACGAAATAGCAATCCTCCGGGGTTGTCGCGGCATGCGACGAGCTGTCTCTAAAATCCTCCCATTGTGAAATCGTGATGTCCTCGATCGCCGCATTCGGGCCACGCTCGAGCCGGCGCCATCCGCCCTCTCTGGGAATCGGCTGTGCTGCCTGATGCACCTGGTGATCCCGCGGGCCGGCCTGAAGATCGATCCAGGCATGTGCCGCCTGCAAGTCGGTAAACATCGCTCATCCTCTCCGCATCGCGGTCGCTGGCGGCGACCGGCAAACTTTCAAGGCCAAAGCCCTCACTTGGCTTTCGAGAAGGCTTTCCATGCTCGGAGGATAGGCGTGGGCCCGACAAGAAGCCCGTTAGTGGTGATTAGGATGTGTTAGATTTTGTGCGAGCGCACAGGGTGTGACAGCTCGTCGCAGTTGGTCTGACTTCGTCAAGCTTTTCAATTTCTTGTGCCGGTCGGGCTGGTGCGAGGGCGCCACGCCATCGCCTTTCAGCCCCTTTGCCCGTCGAGCCGCGCAAGGAAGTCGCGCACGAGCCCGGCGATCTCGTCGGTCGCCTCGTCCAGTGCGAAGTGACCGGCATCGAGCATGTGAACTTCGGCATCGGGCACATCGTCGCGATAGGCGGCGGCGCTGGCGACGGTGAAGGAGGGATCGTATTTGCCCCAGACCACCAGCGTCGGTGGCCGCGTCCTGCGCAGCCAGTCCTGCCACTTCGGATAGGACGCGACGTTGGTCCGGTAGTCCAGGAACAGCGTGGTCTGGATCTCCGCCTGGCCGGGACGCGTCAGAAACGCGTATTCGTCGATCCAGGTGTCAGGGTCGTAGCGCTCCGGACGCGGACTGGAGCCGAGGTGGCGCTGGCGCGTCGCCTCCAGGGACGTGAAGTTGGCCTTGAGCTCCTCGAACTCATGCGCGGGATCAGCCCAGTATTTGCGACGCGCTTCCCACAGCGGGCTCAGCCCTTGCTCATGAGAAACCGCGTTCTGGATGATGATGCCGCGGATACGTTCGGGATGTGCCAGCGCCATGCGGAAGCCAACCGGACCGCCATAGTCCTGCATGAACAGGACGTAGCTGGTGAGTCCGAGCTTCGCCGTGAGCTCTGCGATCACGCCGGCGATGTTGTCGAATGTGTAGCTGAAGTCGCATGGCGGCGGCGCGCTGCTGTTGCCGAAGCCGGGATAGTCCGGCGCGATCAGGTGATATCTGTCCGCGAGCAGCGGCAGCAACGGCTCCCACATCCGCGATGACGAGGGAAAGCCGTGGAGCAACAGCACGGTCGGAGCGTCCGCGGGCCCAGCCTCGCGATAGAAGATCTTGAGGCCTTGGATCTCGACGCTGTGATAGCTGATCGAGCGACGGCTTGATCGCAGATCGTCTGCCGAGGCCTGCGCACTCGTTGGCGCGCCGCTGCTGTTACTCGAAGACGGCATCAAAAATCTCGACATCCATCAGCACGGGCTTTGCGATCACCGTTCCGTCAGGCTGCAACGTCTGCGCTCGCCGCAGCGTCGGCACCACGATGCCGCCGAAACTGTCATGGGCCCAGGAGTAGTGAGCGACCTTCATCCCGAAGAGATCGTGATCCGTCCGCCGTTGCAGCGCGTTCTCATCGAAATAGAAGATCTGATCGGGCGCGAGCGTGATCAGGCTCGGGGGAAATTGCGCGCGCAGCCGCCGCCAGGTTTCGGCGTTCTCCTGCCACGGCGGCAGTTCCTCCAGCACGACATCGGGACGGGCGAGCAGGAATGGATTGGTCAGATAATTCCAGATCGCGACGCCGCAGAAGAAGACGAGGTGCAGCTCGTCCGCGAGCGCAGCAGAGCCGGCCTCGGGGAATGCCAGGTTTGGATTGCCCCAGGTCCGCAGCACCTCGCCATCGGGGCTTTCGATCGTGATCGCGTCCGGTTGAAAGGAGCCCGAGTATTCCCCGCCGGTGATGCCGGTGAACCGGACGGATTGCGTCCGGGTCGAGCCTTCCGCGGTCACATCCTTGAATTCCCTGGCATGTCCGGCGCTTGCGAACAGCGTTCCGCCGACGGACAAATGGAGCGTGAACCGGTTCAAACTGTTCCAGCGCGCCAGACCGCCGCTGGCATCGATTACGTCGTCGAGAAGAGCCATGTCGCGCCATATTCACCGTGAAGCGCCACCACCATGGCGGGGCGCTTGCGGCTTGGCGTGTTAGAAGTTGTTAGGAGTTGCGAGCGGGCAGGATGATTGTATCCCGTTGAAGATGCTCTCAATTCAGCGCGCCCAGGAGCTCCCCGGCGGCGACGAGATCGCGGGTTTGGAGGCCCTCGTGGTAGCGCGCGACGAGCGGGGCGAGCAGGTCGCGTGCGTCGCGGGCTTTTCCTTCCTGGTGCCAGATGCGGCCGAGGCTGATCGCGCCGCGAAGCTCCCAGCCGAGCGCGCATTGCCGGCGCGACAGATCGAGCGATTTGCGCAAGCAGCTTTCGGCTTCCGCCGCGTTGCCCGAGCGGGCGAGAATATCGCCCTTGACCCTGAGCATCTCCGGCATGTCGAAGGATTCGCCGTGATCGGGAATCTGGCCGATGGCCTCATTGATCGTGCGCAAGGCCTCGCCGGTCTGGTTCTGCGCTGCGAGACCCTCCGCGAGCGCCGTCGCAAACACCGTCGTCATGATCCGGTGCCGCGTCGCATAGAGCGTGGCCTGGCTGCGTCGCAGATGTTCGATGCCGCCGGCAAGGTCGCCGCGGCGCAGCAGCAGCTCGCCTTTCTGGCCGATCCCGACCGCGTGATAGGGACCGAGGAAGTGCCGCGCCGAATGATCGATCAGCCGCTCTATCAAGGTTTCCGCATTGGCCCAGTCGCCGACCCAGAGAAAGACGTAGATGGTCCAGATCAGGGAAATGCCGAGCGTGAGCGGCTGTTCGAGCAGCTCGGCCTCGCGAACCGTGTATCTGGCCGCCTCGATCGCGCGATCGGGCCGCCCGGTGAGCCACAGCCCGCGCGCCAGCGCCACCAGCGCGACGATGCGGTCGTCATAGCCGAGATGTCCGATATTCAGCCGCTGCGAGCCGGGATTGTGCACCATCGCGCTCTCGCAGAACTGCACGGCCTTGTCCTGGTTGCCGATCAGATGATGCGCGACGCCGAGCATCCATTCCACGTTCAGCGTGGCAGCGGGATCGTTCAGCTTGCGCGCAACACTCTCGCCATCGACGCCGGTGCCGAGCGCGCCGTGGAAATCTCCGACCCTGGTCAGGTAGATGTGCAGGCCGCGCAGCAGCCAGAGCTGCCAGTGCAGGTCCTGGAGCTCGCGGGCAAGCTGGAGGCTGCGCGTGAAAGCGGAGCGGACCGCCTCCGTATTGCCTTGCGTGAACATCACGGAGACGCCGAGCGCGGCCTGCAGCGCCATCTCCTGGCGAGCGTCCAACGTGCCGGTATCGGAAGCGGTCAGCGCTTGCTGCGTCCAGCGAAAACACTCCGTCAGCAGGGTCAGCTCGAGGAAGAACTGGGCGGCCGAGGCTGCGAGATCGACGCCGAGCGCCCGGTCACCACTGTCCGAGAAGCTCCAGGTCAGCGCGGCCCGGACATTGGGCAAATGGTCCGCATAGGGCAGGAAACCGCCCGCCGTCTGCAGCCCAGAGGATTTGAGCGCGATGTCGCGCAGGAGATCGCGGAAATATTCGGCGTGTGCGCGCGCGACGCGGTCCGCTTCCCCGTTCGCAACGAGCTTGTCGCCGACAAAGGTGCGGGTGGTGTCGAGCAGACGATAGCGCAGCCGCCGCTCCGCAGGCGAGGTTGCGATCAGTGATTTGGAGAGCAGGTTCGAGATCGCCTCGACCGCCTCGGATTCGCCGATGCCCTGGCAAGCCGCGACGGCCAGCGCGGCTTCCAGCGTGAACGGCCCGACGAACACCGACAATCCGCGCAGCGTCGCGCTTTCGGCTGCGGGGAGCAAATCATAGCTCCAGGCGAGCGCGGCGCTTAAGGTCTGGTGCCGCGGAATCGCCGTGCGCCGTCCCCGCCATAGCAACGAGAAGCGGCTGTCGAGCAGCGAGGCGGTCCCGGCGATGCCATAGGCATTGACGCGCCCGGCCGCGAGCTCGATCGCGAGCGCGATGCCGTCCAGCCGCCGGCAGATTTCGGCGACGAGCGGCGCGTCCTCCTCGCTGAGCTCGAACTCGCTCAGGCTCTCGGCAATGCGTTCCACGAAGAGTTGGCTTGCGGGATAGGCAAGGATGTCGGCGATGCCGAGCCCGTCGCGCTCCGGCGGACTCTCCAGTGGAAACAGCCGATGCACGCGCTCGCCTTCGCTGCGAAAGGATTCGCGGCTGGTGGCGAGAACGTGCAGCTCGCTTGCATCCTGGACGAGGCGCTCGGCCACGGGCGCGAGCTCGTCGAGGATGTGCTCGCAGCTGTCGAACACCAGCAGCGTGCGCCGGCTGCGCAGGAAGGTCAGCAGGCCCGGCATCGGGTCGTCGGAATTGACCGTCAAGCCGAGAGCGGCGGCGATCGTTCCGGGAACGAGGCGGGCATCCGTGAGCGCGCCGAAATCGACGAAGCACACCTGGCCGTGGAAGGCCTCCAGCTCGCGATGCGCGACGGCGATTGCGACCGAGGTCTTGCCGATCCCGCCGGGGCCGACGATGGTGACGAAGCGATGAAGGGCGAGCTCGGCGGAAATCTTCTCGACGGCGTCGTCCCGACCGATCATGCGCGCAAGCGGCGACGGCAGCGCGTGGGGCGAAGCGACAGGGCTGGCCCGGCCGTCCGAAGCAGCGGGGCGGGGCAGCGGGGCAGCGAAGCAGTAGCCGCGTCCGGGAACGTTGACGACGTAGCGCGATCCTTCGCCGGCATCGCCCAGGGCCTTGTCATTCAAGACCTTGCGCAGCGTCGTGATGTGGAAGCGCAGGCTGCCTTCGTCGACGTTCACGTCGGACCACACCTGCTTGATCAACTCCCGCTTGTCCACGACCTCGCCGGCGCGTTCGGCAAGAAAAATCAGGATGTCGAGTGCGCGGCCGCCGAGATGAAGCGGGACGCCGTCCTTCTCCAGCAGCCGCGACTTTGCAAACAGCCGGAATGGTCCGAAGGAAATGGACGAATCCTGGTCGTTAGTGTCCGGCACGAGCCAATGGTTCCAGTGAAAAGGCTGCTGTCTGCAACTTTGGTCTAGCAGAACGACATTGCGAGTAAACTGCTCGAAAGTGGCGAAATGGCGTGGCGATCGCCGCAGCCTCCAGGGAATAACCGTCGCAAATTTTGCTTAAGCGCGAGCGGCTTACGACGCGGCCCGCGACAATTCGTCAGTGTACTTGACCGTCGTGACGACAGCCTCCGCTGCAGGCTTGCGATGCCGCGATCATAACAGAATCTTGCAACGTCTAACGGGCAAATCGCGGGCGACGCATCCAGTATAGCCTTCGAGTTAGATCCTGTTGCAACGGAGAGGCCATCATGTCCGCCATCGGCTCGATGCCGAACGGCAGTGCCGTTCGATCGCAATTTGTCGCAGGTCTCGACGATCGGTCGCGTGATTGGGAGCTCGTGCTGCGGGAATCCCATCACCGCATGAAGAACACGCTGACGCTGCTGGGTGCGTCAGTTCGCCGCGACTTCACGCGGGCCGGCACCCGAGACGTGTCGCTGGCGGTAGATCGGTTCGAGCGGCGCATCGTCGCCTTCGGCAGGCTCTATCAGCTGTTGTCCGACAACGACGATCCCTCGGCGGTCTCCGTCGCGCCTTTCTTCGAAAATCTGTGCGGGGCGCTCTCCGAGGCGGTGCTGGAGCCGGCGGGCATCCGCTGCGAGGCCGCAGTCGAAGGCGGCGTGCTGCCGGCATCTCAATGTCATCGGCTCGCGTTGATGCTGACGGAGCTGGTCACGAATGCGGCAAAGCACGCCTTCCCGAACAAGAATGGTGCCCTGATCCGCATCGACGTCGCGCGACGCGACGGCGCCTGGGTTTGCACGGTGGCCGACAACGGCATTGGCGCGACCGCTCCGCTCCAGGGCACCGGCAGTCGAATCCTCGAAGGGCTCGCCCGCAGCATCCACGCGCGGCTGCATGGCGAGGCTGGGCAGGGCGGCACGCGCGTGACCATCGTGACGCCAGCCGCTTGAAGGATCGCCTCAACTCACACCACGGGAGTTTGACATGACCACACTCGAAATCGACCGCGACGCTACGTCCAAGCCTTCGACATCGCGCAACGTTGATATGAAGCTCGAAGTCGTCGTCATTCCGGTGTCCGATGTCGACCGCGCCAAGACGTTCTACGCGCGCCTCGGCTGGCGACTGGACGCCGATTTCGCCTCAGGCGATGAGTGGCGCGTGATCCAGTTCACGTCGCCGGGCTCTGCCTGTTCGGTGATCTTCGGCCGGAACGTCACGGCGGCCGCGCCAGGCTCGGCGCGAGGTCTGTATCTGATCGTCTCTGATCTCGAGGCCGCGCGGAAGGATCTGCTCGACCGCGGCATTGCCGTCAGCGAATCCTTCCACGGTGCCGGCGACGTTCATGCAGGACCCGATGAGCCATACCTCTTCGGCAGCGTCAGGGTCAGCGGCGCTGACCCGAAGCGCGGCAGCTACAGCTCATTCGCCTCGTTCAGCGATCCCGACGGCAATGGCTGGCTGTTCCAGGAGGTCACGACACGGCTGCCCGGACGCATCGCGGCAGACGACACGACATTCGCATCGCAAACGGATCTCGCCGCGGCGCTGCGCCGCGCCTCAGTGGCGCATGGCGAGCACGAGAAGCGCACCGGCGGTCACGACGAGAACTGGGCGGACTGGTATGCCGACTACATCGTGCGCGAGCAGGCCGGCCAGGAGATGCCATCCTGAAGCAACTGCATTCTCGTTCGACAACGAGGCCATCGCCGAGACGAAGTACCTCGTCGATGTCGCGAGCCGGCTCGGCTTCCACGTGGGCAGATCGGGACCTGACGGAACCGCTGCAGCGCTCGACCGGTTGGGAGCACGGCAGGCGGTCACGCCGATGTCGCCTTCCACCGGTACGGAGCGCCGGTGCTTGAAAACAAACAAGGAGAACTGAGATGATCCGCAAGGCAACAGCAGTCTGGAAGGGCACCGGTCGCGATGGCGCGGGCCATTTGTCGAGCGAATCCGGCGTGCTTGCCGGGACGCCCTATTCGTTCAAGACCCGCTTCGAGAACGAGAAAGGCACCAATCCCGAGGAATTGATCGCCGCGGCCCATGCCGGCTGCTTCACCATGGCGCTCGCCTTCGGCCTGCAGCTCGCAGGCTTCACGCCGGACGAGCTTTCGACGGAAGCAGCCGTCACGCTCGAGCCCGAGGGCAAGGGTTTCAAGATCAGCAAGTCGGCGCTCACCTTGCGCGCAAAAGTGCCGAACCTCGACGAAGCAGGTTTCGCCAAGATCGCGGGCGAAGCCGAGAAGAATTGCCCGGTGTCGAAAGTACTCAACGCCGCGATCACGCTCGACGCTAAATTGGGCTAGAGGCGCGTTTTAATGTCCATCCGGTTCTAGGAACCGGGTGGACACGCGCGGCTTTCGGCCGGGCGGCCGAAGGCATATGATGCGGCGGATGCAGAACGGACGGAGCGATCAATTGGGAGCGGACAGATGACGACTGAGCGCGCAGTTTTGGCTGGAGGCTGCTTCTGGGGCATGCAGGATCTCATCCGCAAGCAGCCGGGCGTGATCTCCACCCGCGTCGGCTACACCGGTGGCCACGTGAAGAACGCCACCTACCGCAATCATGAAGGCCACGCCGAAGCCATCGAAATCATCTTCAATCCCGCGAAGACGAGTTTCCGGACCATGCTGGAGTTCTTCTTCCAGATCCACGACCCGACCACGCTCAACCGTCAGGGCAATGATCTCGGCACGAGCTACCGTTCCGCGATCTTCTACACCAGCGACGAGCAGAAGCGGATTGCCGAAGACACCATCGCCGACGTCGAGGCTTCGGGCCTGTGGCCCGGCAAGGTGGTCACCGAGATCACGCCCGCAGGCGAGTTCTGGGAAGCCGAGCCTGAGCATCAGGATTATCTCGAGCGCTATCCCGACGGGTACACCTGTCACTTCATCCGACCGGATTGGAAGCTGCCGCGCCGCGCGGCGGCGGTGGGAGGCTAGCGCGCGATCAGTTCCGCAGTTGCGCCATCAATTCGCGCGCGGTGCGCATGTCGGCGATCTCGGCACCCTCCGTGAACGATCCGGAGACGTTCTCCAGAACGGCCAGAGCGTCTGCGCTCTGGCCGGCCTCGCCCATCAGCCGCGCGAGGCTGGTCGCGCAGCGCAGCTCCCAGAAGCGCGCCCCCTGCTGGGCCGCGATGCCCATGGCCTCGCGAAAGAGCGCTTCGGCATTGCTCGAATGCTTCGCGCTCCTGTGCATCAATTCTCCCTTGATGCGGGTCAGCTCCGGCAGATACCAGAGCTCCTGCCGGTCGTGGCAGCGGGTCAAGACGTCCTCGATCACGTCGAGGCCGCGGTCGAGCTGGTCGGCCTCGCCAAAGCAGGCCGCAAGCTCGCCGAGAAGCGGAAGGAAGCGCGGCAGGAAGCGGGCATCGCCGGCGCGGTTGAGCTCCTCGCGCAGCAGCGGCAGGCCGCTCGCGACGTCGCCGCGCCTGGCGGTGACCGCCGCATTGAAGGCCCGCGCCCACAGTCCCCACACCCGGATCGCGTGCCGCTCGGTGTGCTCGAGCAGCTCGGTGCCGTGGCGTTCCGCAGCGTCGAAATCGCCGGCCCAGAAGGCGATCGGGCAGGCGGCCTGCCCCAGCACGCTGCAGAAGGTCAGGGCGTGGCCGTTGGCGCGGCCCTCCTCGATGTTTCTGGCGGCGAGCGCCTGGGCCTGGTCGGCAAAACCCTGCAGCCACAGGATGCGGGCGCGGAAATATTGCGTGGATATTCTCAGGTCGAGCGGGAAGATCTTCGGCTTCTCCGCCAGCACATGCAGCGACGCATGCACACGGTCGATGCGCAGGCGCGCGTCATTCTGGTCGCCGAGATAGTGCAGGGCGACGGCCGTGAGCCGGTCGCCCAGCATCACGTCGGTCCGGTCGGGAGAGTTCGCCGCCGCGTTCGCAAAACGATCGGCGAACGTACGGGCCTTGCCGAACTGTCCGTTGTTGAACTGGTCGATGCACAGGCCCCACAGCGCGCGCAGCCGGAAATCCTTGTCGTCGAGCCTGTCGGCGAGCTCGAGCGTCGTCTCCAGGATCGGGCGCGCCTCGCGCGCGCGGCCTTCGCCATACATCAGCGACCAGCCGAGTGCCGACAGGAGCTGCATGCGGATACGGTCGTCGCCGGTGTCGCCGAGCGCCGCCAGTGCCGTCCTGCTTCGCTCGCGGCATTCGGCGAACAGGGACAGCCGCACCCACAGCGTAACCGCGGCCGCCGTCAGCGCGATTCCCAGCTCGGCGTCGCCGTCGGGCGCGAAAGCCCAGTCGAGCGCTGCGCGCACATTGTCCAGCTCCGCGCCGTAGATGCCGAGCCATTCAGGCAGCGGCGTCGACGTGTCGGCCTCAGCGTGGGCGAAGAAATCGCGGAAATGCTCGGCATGGCGGCGTGCGAACTGCCTGGTTTCGCCGAGGGCGCTGAGCTTTCCATGCGCGTAGGCGCGCGTCGTGTCGAGCAGGCGATAGCGCAGCGTCCGCGAGCCCGACGGCGAGATCAGCGACTTGGTGACCAGGCTGTCGATGGCCTCCAACGTTTCCGATGCGCTGAGGCCGTCACCGGATGCAACCGCGGCAGCCGCCTCCGGGGCGAAAGGCCCGGCGAACACCGACAGCCGGCGCAGGGTCGCGCTCTCGGCCGCAGGCAGCAGGTCGTAGCTCCAGTCGAGTGCGGCGGCGAGGGTCTGGTGCCGCGGCACGGCCGTGCGCCGGCCGCGCCATTGCAGCGAGAAGCGGCTGTCGAGCAGCGATGCGGTGCCGGCGATGCCGTAGGCATTGACCCGCCCCGCCGCGAGCTCGATCGCCAGCGCAATGCCGTCGAGGCGCCGGCAAATGCTCGCGACCAGCGGCGCTTCGTCCGCACTGAGCTGGAACGGGCCGGAGCTCTGCGCGATGCGCTCGACGAAGAGCTGGGCGGCGGGATAGGCGAGGACCTCGGCGACATCGAGTCCTTCGCGCTCGGGCGGACAATCCAGCGGGAACAGTCGGAAGATACGCTCGCCTTCGCTCCGGAACGATTCGCGGGTGGTTGCGAGAACGCGAAGCTGCGGCGCCTCGCGAACGATGTGCTCGACCAGCGGGGCCAGATTGTCCAGCACATGTTCGCAGCTGTCGAGGATCAGCAGGGCCGGGCCGACCTTGAGAAACGTCAGCAGGGCCGGCGTCGGATTCTCCGCGCTGATGGTCAGGCCGAGCGCGGAGGCAATGGTGGTTGCGACGTGGCTGGCATCCCGGAGCGGGCCGAAGTCGACGAAGAAGACGCGCCCGCGAAAATCCTGGGAGCGGCGATGCCCGACAGCGATGGCGACGGCCGTCTTGCCGATGCCGCCCGGGCCGACCAGCGTCATGAAGCGATGCAGCGAGAGGCCGTTCGATATCTTTTCGACGACCTCCTCCCGTCCGACCATTTTCGAGAGCGGCGCGGGGAGGGCGCGGGGAGGCAGGATATCGATGGTCGGCTGCGCGGCGGGCGAGGCCGGCGGGGCGAGCGAGGCGACGAAGCAATAGCCGCGGCCAGGCACGTTGACGATGTAGCGCGCCGACTTGCCGGTATCGCCGAGCGCTTTGCGCAGCGCTGCGACATGGAAGCGCAGGCTGCCCTCGTCGACATTGACGTCGGCCCAGATGCGCTTGACCAGCTCTCTCTTGTCGACGACTTCACCGGGCCGCTCGGCCAGGAAAATGAGGATGTCGAGCGCACGGCCGCCGACATGGAGCGGTGCGCCCTCCTTCTCCAAGAGCCGGGACTTTGGAAACAGTCGAAATGGCCCAAATGAAATGGACGAGTCTTCGCTACGATCCGGCACGCACCATTACCCCCTCGACGGGAGTCAAAAGGTATTCATTTGTGGTCTATCAGAACGAACCGTACAGTAAACTGGCCGAAAGCAGTGGGCAGGGTCGGCAGCCCTGCGTGGACCGCGTGGGTCGGCCACCTTCCGAAATATTGTTTTAAAAGTAATGGGTTAGAGCATGCGGCATGGCGGCGACGCCGTCCAATAGTCCGGACGGAGCATTGACGCCGGTCGCCGATTGCTGCGATGGAATCGTCCGGGAGCCGGTCCCGCCTCCATATTGACACCCGAAGTCCGGATTCCAACATGCTCTCTTTCTCGCGGCGACAGATCGTCCATGCATTGTCGGGGGCAGCTGCGCTTGCGGCGATTCCGCGCATCGGGCGCACCGCCGAATATCCCTCTCGTCCCATTCGACTGGTGATTCCCTATGGGGCAGGCGGATCTGGCGACCAGATCGGGCGTCCCTGGGCGGAGAAGATGTCGTCGCTGCTTGGACCCGTCTTCATCGAAAACATCACCGGTGCGGGCGGCGCGATCGGGACGGCGGCGGTCGCGCGCGAGAAGCCCGACGGCTACTCCCTGCTGCTCGGAAACGACAGCACGCAGGCGGCCATTCCGCTGCTATCGCAAAATCCGTCCTATGCGATGGACGATTTCCGCGCCATCTGCCGCCTCATCACCAGCGCGCTCGTTTTCGTCGTCCATCCGTCGGTGCCCGTCACGGATCTGCGTGAGCTGATTGCCTACGCGAAAGCCAATCCGGGAAAGCTGTCCTACGGGACACCCGGTATCGGCAGCGGAAATCATCTGGTCGGCGAAGCCTTCAAGCTGCAGGCGGGCGGGCTGGACATCGTCCATGTCCCGTATCGGGGCATCGCGCAGGCCAGCAACGACCTCCTCGCCGGCCAGATCCCCCTCATCATTGCCGTGATGTCAGTGCAATTGCAGCAGTGGAGCCAGGCCGGCAAGATTCGGATGATCGCGGTCGCCACCGAAAAGCGGCTGAGCGTGGCCCCCGATATCCCGACCGCCATCGAATCCGGCATGCCGGGCCTCCGCTATGACGGCTGGTTCGGCCTGTTCGCGCCCCGGCAGACTGACGATGCGATCATCGACCGGATCGCGCAGGCGACGCGCATCGCCATGGCCGACAAAGCGATGCAGGCCAATTACCGCGCCGAGGGCATGGAGCCGGACAGCGACTCGAAGCCGGCCGAATTCCAGCGCCTCGTCGAGGCGACTTCGGCGAGCCTGGCGCGCATGATCAAATCGATCGGGCTGGAGAGGTTTTGAGACGATTCACGCGGGGCGCGTGACGATGCGGGCCGTCAGTGTGACCAGGCACATCAGCGCGGCCAGAAGCCAGAACGCCGTCGGCAATCCGCCAAGGCGGGCGACGAAACCGACGCTGGCGGGACCTATGAGGATGCCGGCATAGCCGGCGGTCGTGATCGCGGCGACGGCGAGCCCCGTTGGCATCACCGTCTGCCATGCTGCGCGGCGGAACAGCACCGGCACGAGGTTCGAGGCGCCGAGGCCGATCAGCAGGAAGCCGGCCATCGCAACCGCCGCAACGGGAGCTGTGAGCAGCACCACGAAGCCCCCGATCGAAATGAGGCTGCCCCAGAACAATGTCGCGCGGTCTCCGATGCGCGCGACGACGGCATCGCCGCCGAGCCGCCCGATCGTCATCGCGATCGAGAACACGATGTAGCCGGTCCCGCCTTGCGCCTCCGGGACGAGACCCGCGCCGATCACGAGCAGCGCGCCCCAATCCAGCATCGCGCCTTCGACGAGGAAGGTGATGGCGCCGAGCAGTGCCAGCAGGAGCACGGAGCCGTGCGGCAGCACCAGGAGCGGCCCGTCCTGCACCTGCACCGAGCGGAGCAGGCGCGGCGACGTCACCACCATCGCAGCCAGCATCAGGACCGAGCAGATCAGCGTGCAGACGAGCGCGCCGAGCCGCAAGGAGAGCAGCGCGGTCATCAGCGCCGATCCGGCAAAACCGCCGATGCTGAACAGCGCGTGGAAGCCCGACATCAGCGGAATTTTTGCGGCGCGCTCGACCTCCACCGCATGGATGTTCATGGCGACGTCGATGGAGCCGAGCGCGGCGCCGAAGGCGAACAGCGCCAGTGCCAGCGATGCGGGCGTGCTCGCGATCGCCAGCAGCGGCAGCACCAGCGCGAGACCAAGCCCGCCGGCCATGATGATCGGCCTGCTGCCGTAGCGCGCGCTGATGATGCCGGTCAGCAGCATCGCGACGACCGAGCCGATGCCGAGGCTGAGCAGGAGCAGCCCGAGCACGCCGTCGTCGACGCCGAGCCGCGTCTTCGCGAACGGCACCAGCGGTGCCCAGCATGCGATGCCGAAGCCCGCGACGAGGAAGGCAAGCCGCGTCGCAAGGCGTGTCGCCGGCCGGTCGGCGGAAGACATTGGAACTCCGGGGAAGCAGGATGAAGGAGGGTGAGGCCGACAAGCCCGACGATTGCCGCGACTTTATGGCCGGGACGCCTCCGGCGCCGCGCCGGTCTTGGCGAGCTGCAAGCGGACGCGCAGGCCTTTCGGTGCGTTGTCGAGCAGCTCGAGGGTTCCATCATGCGCGGTCACGATCGCCTGCGCGATCGAGAGGCCGAGGCCAAATCCGGCCGTCTCGTCCATGGTGCGGGCGTCCTCGCCGCGCACGAAGGGCTCCAGCATGGCCGCTTTCCTTTCGTCGGGGATGCCTGGTCCGTTATCGGACACGTCGATGACGAGATGATCCCCCGCCGCCAACAAGGCAACCTCGATTTCGGTTCCGAAGCGCGTTGCGTTCTGGACGAGATTGGTGACCGCGCGGATGATCTCGTCCGGCCGAAGCACGAAGGCCGCGCGATCGGGGCCCGAATAAGTCACCGCATGGCCGCAGTCGGAAAACTGCTCGCAGACCATCTGCAGCAGCGCCGCGACATCCACCAGCGTCGGCTTCACCGGGCTTTCACTGCGCAGCAGGGAGAGCACCGATTCCAGCATCGACTGCATCTGGTCGAGGTCACGCACGGTCTGCGTCCGCTGCGCCGGATCCTCGATATATTCCGAGCGCAGCCGCAGCCGCGTGATCGGCGTGCGCAAATCGTGGCTGATGGCCGCGAGCATGCGCGTTCTGTCGTTCATCAGTGCGGTGATGCGCTCGCGCATCCGGTTCAGCGCTCTGGCCGCGGACCTGATCTCCTCCGGTCCGTTTTCCGGCAGCGGCGGCGAGGCCCGGTTCAGGCTGAAATTCTCCGCCGCGCGCGCGAAGGCCGACAGCGGCGAGGACAGCGCGCGGCCGGCCCAGATTCCGAGCAGCGTAACGCTCGCCACCAGGAACAGCAGCGTCGAGGTCCAGAGGCCGCTGACGAAGGCCGGTATTTGGGGCAATCCCATCGTCGCTTCGAGCACGTCGTCTTTGGCGAGATAGAACCAGACGCGATCGTCTTCCGCGCCGGTGCCGCGGATGAGCTCGGCCCGGCCGCCGAGCGCGGACGGGATGGGCAGGGGTGTCCGCGCCGGCAGCGGCGTAACGGAAGTGGAAACACTGTCCCGCAATTGCAGCTTGAGCGCCGGAAAGGTCCGGCCGATGCTGTCGAGGACGAGAGCGCGTTCCGCCTTGGGTGTGTTGGTGATGATCCGCGCGATCAGCTCGAACTGCTCGACCGGCGTGTCCGTCAGCAGCTTCGGCCGATTGAGCAGAAAGTATCCGGCGATCAGCAGGTGGATCAGGAGCAGCGAGACCAGGATCAGGGCGGCGATCTGACCGCTGATCCGCCTGAAGCTGAACAGCGTCAGGATGTCGGCGGCGCGGCTCATGCTTCCTCCACCCTCGGTGTGAAGATGTAGCCGCCGGTGCGGATGGTCTTGATCACGGATGTGCCCTCGGTGCGGTCGAGCTTGCGGCGCAGACGGCTGACCAGCACGTCGATGCTGCGGCCGAAACTTCCGCCGGGGCGGCCGCGCGTCATGTTGAGGAGGCTATCGCGGCCGAGCACACGGCCGGCGCGCTCGCAGAAGGCTTGCAGCAGGTCGAACTCTGCACTGGTCAGCGGCACCTGCGCGCCCTCGGGGTCGCGCAACTCCCGCAGGCGCAGATCGATGGTCCAGCCCTGGAACTTCAGCCGCGTCGCGGTGGAGGCCGCCGTGAGACCGCTCGCGTGCCGGCGCAGCACCGCGTTGATCCGGGCGAGCAGCTCGCGCGGGTTGAACGGTTTTGGCAGATAGTCGTCCGCGCCCATTTCGAGCCCGAGGATGCGGTCGAGGTCCTCGCCCTTTGCGGTGAGGATGATGATCGGCGTCGTCGTTTCCATCCGCAGGCGGCGGCAGAGACTGAGGCCGTCCTCGCCCGGCAGCATCAGGTCGAGCACGATCAGATCGGCGCGGTTTTGCGCGAGGTGGCGGTCCATCTCCCTGCCGTTGGTGACGGCGCTGACCGCGAACGAGTGCTCGCGCAGATAACGCGAGATGAGATCGCGGGTTGGCTGGTCGTCCTCGACGAGCAGGATGTTGGGCGTGCCGTTGGTCATGGTTGAGATCGCATCGGGGGCGCCGATCGTTGGTCGATTTGCGGACGATTGTCTCGTCCGAAGAACTACGGTCATGGTGCAATCCTACGGTCAGTCACGGCTCAGCGCCACCACGGGGTCGAGGAAGGCGGCACGGCGGGCGGGGAAGAAGCCGAACGCGATCCCGATCCCGGTCGAGGTCAGGAACGCCGCGCCGATCGAGAACGGCGAATAGCTGACCTGGAAGCCGGGCACCGCGACGTTGATGACGACGCCGAGCAGGACCGCGATCAGGATGCCGGCGATGCCGCCGATCGACGAGATCAGGGTCGCCTCCACCAGGAATTGCTGGAGGATGTCGCTGCGCCTCGCGCCCACCGCCATGCGCACGCCGATCTCGCTGATCCGCTCGGAGACGGACACCAGCATGATGTTCATGACGCCGATGCCGCCGACGACCAGCGAGATCACCGCGATCGCCGCCACCAGAAACGCCAGCGTCTGCGTCGTGCTGGTGATGGTGCGGCGGATGTCGTCGGTGTTGAGGATGACGAAATCCTTGGTGTTGTGCCGCTGCGTCAGGAGCGTGGTCACCGCGTCCTGCGCCAGATCTCGTCGCTGATCCGCAACAGGATGCTGCGCAGCGCGCGATCGCCGGTGAATTGCGCCTGCACGGTGGTGTAGGGCAGGTAGACCGACAGGTTCTGGTTCGAGCCGAACCCGCCCTGCTGCTGGGCGATCACGCCGACGATGCGGCACGGCACCTTGCCGAGCCAGATCACGCGGCCGATCCCGGAGGTCTGGTCGTCGGCGAAGAAGGTTTTTCTCGTGTTGTCGTCGATCACGGCCTGCCGCTCGATGTTGCGGACGGCATCCGCGTCGAACAGGCGGCCTTTCGCCAGCTTGGCGCCCTTGACCAGGAAATAGTTCTCGCCGACCCCGTTCACCAGCACGTTGGATTCGTTGCCGCGATAGCGCACCGTGGTGCTGGTCGACACCGTCGGGGTGACGCCGGCGATGAAACCCTGCCGATCGAGCGCGCGGGCATCGTCGAGCACCAGCGTCTTGATCTTGCCGGCGCGCGCATCGCCAAAATCCTTGCCCGGAAACACCTCGATGGTGTTGGTGCCGAGGCTCGAAATGTCGGACAGCACCTTGCGCTGCGAGGCATTACCCAGCGCGACCACCGACGACACCGCGGCGATGCCGATGATGATGCCGAGCATGGTCAAAAATGCGCGCAGCCGGTGCGCGGCCATCGCCACCAGTGCCATCCGCGATGCTTCTCGCAGGCGTCCCAAAGCGCCGGTCCAGCCGGCACCGCTGTCCCATGCGGTGCGGGCGACCGGCTCCGATGCGCCTGCGGTCCCGGTGTGGCGATCGGAGACGATCCTGCCGTCCCGCAGCTCGATGATGCGCTCGGCTCGCGCGGCGACATCGGCATCGTGGGTGACGATGATGATCGTCCGCCCCTCGCGATGCAGCTCTTTCAGGATCTTCAGCACCTCCTCGCCGCTGCGCCGGTCGAGCGCGCCGGTGGGCTCGTCCGCCAGGATCACTTCGGCACCGTTGATCAGCGCCCGCGCGATCGAGACGCGTTGCTGCTGGCCGCCGGAGAGCTGGTTCGGGCGATGGCCGCCTCGTGTGCCGACGCCGAGCCGCTCAAGCAGCGCGTTCGCACGCGTCCGTCGCTCGCGCGCATTGAGGCCGGCATAGACGGCAGGGATCTCGACATTCGCGGCGGCGGTGAGATCGCCGAGCAGGTTGTAGCGCTGGAAGATGAAGCCGAAATGCTCGCGGCGCAGCGCCGCCAGTGCGTCGGCATCGAGCTCGGAGACGTTCTTGCCGGCGACGCGATAGGTGCCGGACGTCGGCCGGTCGAGACAGCCGAGGATGTTGAGCAGCGTCGATTTACCCGATCCGGACGAGCCGATGATCGCCACCATCTCGCCGGGCTGAATGCTGAGCGAGAGGTCGTCGAGCGCGACCACGCTCGTGTCGCCGGCCGCGAACTCGCGGCGGATGTTCTGGAGATCGATGATCGGATCGGTCATGTCAGGGACCTCCTCCGCCGGGCGGGCCGCCCGGCATGCCGCGCGAAGCGGTCTGCTCGCTGGCCTCGCCGGTCACGACCCGTTCGCCCTCCTCTAAGCCGGACTTGATCTCGACGGTGGTGCGGTCGTTGAGGCCGGTCTTGACCTCGCGCTCGCGAACGTCGCCGGACGTGCCGAGGGTGCGTACAGTGCTGCGTCCGTCGGATTTGCGCATCACCGCCAGCGCCGGGATGACCTTCACCCGCTTGGCCTCGCCGGTGACGATGTGCACCTCGGCGGTCATGTAGGTCCGGAGCGCATAGTCCTTGTTCGGAACGTTGAAGACGCCGATGTAGTAGATCGCCGTGCTGGTCGAGCTCGACGAGCTCGAGCTTGAGCTCGATGTCGTGGTGGTCGAGGAGAAGCTGGCGTCGTTCTTGATCGATTCGGGCGCCGGCTCGATCTGCTCCAGCCGCGCCTCGTAACGGTGGTCCTGGTCGCCGAGGATGGTGAAGTAGAGCGATTGCCCCGGCCGGACCTTGACGATGTCGGCCTCGGAGATCTCCGCCCGCACGGTCATGGTCTCGAGCTGGCCGAGCACGACGATGGTCGGTGCGGACTGCACCGCGTTGACCGTCTGCCCCTCCTGCACCACGGTCGCGAGCACCGTGCCGTCGATCGGTGCGGTGATGCGGGTGTATTCGAGGTTCACCCGCGCCGTCTCGACGCTGGCCTCGGCGCCGACGATCAGCGCCTCCAGCGCGGCGATCTGGGCGCGGGTCTGGCGCACCGTCGATTCCGCGCTGTCGAAATCGCTGCGTGAGGTCGCGCGCTGCGCCAGTGTCGCTTGCTGGCGCGTAAGGTTCGCTTCGGCCAGCACCAGCGCGGCCTCCTTCTCCACCTTCTGCGCGCGATAATTCTTCAGCGAGGCTTCCGAGTTGCGCAGGTCGTTCTGCTTGGTGACGGGGTCGATCTGGGCGATGACGTCCCCGGCCTTCACGGTGTCGCCGACACGCACGTTGAGCGCGGTGATCCGGCCGGACACCTGCGCGCCGACGGCGGTCAGCCGTGCCGGCTTCAAGGTGCCGCTGGCGAGCACCTCCTCGCGGAGATCGCTGACCGCGACCTGCGCAGTGATGTAGGATTGCGCCTTGCTCGCCGTCCCCGGCGAATGCGTCGCCAGCACCGTGCCGGTCGCAACCACGGCAAACACCGCGGCGGCGATCTTCACGCGCTTGACGGTGATGATCTCGGTCACTTCTGCGCCTCCCGGACGTGAGGTCCCGTGTTGGTGTCCACGATGATCGGCGTCGACACGTCGACCGGATCGGCCCAGCCGCCGCCGAGCGCCTTGGCCAGCGAAATGTAATCCTTGGCCGCCGCCACCTTGCTCTGGATCAGCGAATCCTCGGCCGAATAGAGCGAACGTTCGGCGTCCAGCACGTCGATGAAGCTGGCGCTGCCGGTCTCGAACAGCGACCGCGACAGCTTTGCGGCCTCGCGATAGTTCTTCGTCGCTTCGGTCAGCTTGGTCGCGCGCACGCGCTCTTGCGACAGCGATACCAGTGCGTTCTCGACGTCCTCGAGCGCGGTGAGCAGGGTGGCATGGAACGTCGCGAACGCCTGGTCGCGCTGTGCCTCTGCGATCCGGACGGTAGCGAGGCGCTTGCCCGCGTCGAACACCGGCACGGTGACGGACGGCCCGACCGACCAGCTCACGCTGGAATATTTGGCGAGGTCGCCGATGCGCATCGCCGAGGTGCCGACCGAGCCGGTCAAGGACACCGCCGGATAGCGATCGGCCTCGGCCGCGCCGATCTTGGCGGTGGCCTGGGCGAGCTTGCGCTCGGCGCTGGCAACGTCCGGACGGCTCATGAGGAGATCGGCGGGCAGGCCCGTCGGCAGCGGCATGCGCGGCGCCGGCACGGGTGCGGACCGTGCCATCAGCGTGGCGACGCCGTCGGGCGGCCGTCCCAGCAGGATGCCGAGCCGATGGATGTCGGCGGCGAGCGCGGCCTGATAGGTCGGAACGTTGGCTTCGGTGCTGGCGGCCTGCGCGGTGGCCTTGGCGAGATCGACGGCGTTGCCGCTGCCGGCCTCGTATTTGCTGCGGGTGAGCTTTTCGGTGTCGCGCTGCGAGACCGACGTGCGCTGCGCCAGCGCGATCCGGGCCTGGTAGCCGCGTGCCTCGACGTAATAGGCGGCAACGTCGCCGATCAGCGTGACGAGGCTGTCGCGCAAGTCCTCCTCGGCCGATTGCGCCCCGCGCACCGCGGCCTCGATGCTCCGCTGTGTGCCGCCGAACAGGTCGAGCTCCCAGCTCGAATCGAAGCTCGCCTGGTGCAGCGCGTAGGGCGCGCTGTCGACGACAACTGATGCGGAGCCCGAACTGGTCTTGTTGTTCGTCACCGAGGCCGAGCCGCTGACCGACGGAAACAGGCCGGCGCTGGTCTGCTGCACCGTTGCACGTGCCTCGCGCACCACCGCCTTCGCCTTGGCGACGTCGGGATTGGCCTCGACGGCCTGTTCGATCAGGCGGTTGAGCAGGGGATCGCGCAGGCGAAGCCACCAGCGATCGAGCGTGTCGCCATCCCGCCGCGAGTCGGATTTGATGCTCCAGTGCGACGGCAGCTCCAGCCGGGGCGGCCCCGCATAGTCCGGGCCCACGGCACAGCCAGCCAACGAGCCGATCAGCGCCAGCGCGAGGCAAGCCGATCCGCCACAGGAAAGGACGTCGCGCAGCAGGCGGGGCGTCGGATGACGGTTCTCCTTTGCGGAAGGCGCGGGGATTTCGACGGACAAGTGTGACGGCATCAAATCGGCTGAGATTCATTGGCCTCGCCCCGGAAGGAGGAGGGCGCTCATGGCCCTCGGAGGGCCAGGACGAGGCAGGAACCACTAGCCTAGGGATCGTGGCCTTTCGGCAGCCCGGATGTTGCTGAATGTAAACAGATGTTGCGCGGCGTCTCGGCGTCCGCGGCGGATAGTTCGTCAGGGACAACATCGGCCCTGTTTCGCAGCTGAGTCAAGTACTCTCGGCAAAGATATTCCGCTTTACCGAAATTCGGATTTGTCGTATGTGTCGCCCATCCCGGCTCATCCTTGAGGGGCGATCGTGTGGTCGTCATTTTCGCGAGCCGGGCTTGCGGTGGACGCGGCAGCGTCGGGCACGAGAAGCCAAGGGCAGGGCGGATTGCTCTCCGTGAGCCCTTTAGGCTTCGTGCGGACGAACGGCGCTGTCAGGTTCGTCTCGTCTGTAAGTTTCCGGCTCCGTCGACAGGGCTGGAAAAACTGCGGCGAAATGGCGGGCCGCGCGTACGGCAAAACCGTGTGGTCCTGGCCGTCGTTGCTACGGTCAAGCTCTTGCGGATGCGGCCCTCGCGTCAACCGGCGCGGTGCCGGTGAATTCCGTTGGGGTGAGGGAGGCCAGAAGGAATTCGGCTCCCAGGAGAGCGCGGCATAAGCCGTCCGACCACTGCGCAGGGAAGGCCGTGTGTTGGGCTTCACCTGTATGCTGCTGTGCGGTTCTTTTGCGCTACATCTTCGCGCAGCGGACCGCGGGTGCGAGGTCAGCACCCGGCCTTCCCTGCGCCCTCTTGATTAAAGAGGGTGGAGCGACGAAGCAAAGCTCGGGCGAAATCAGCCGCGAGGATGCGAAGGCGTGTCTGCGATGCCGTAGGATGGGTAGAGCACTTGCGAAACCCATCATGCATCGGCGTACACAAAGTGATGGGTTTCGCTTCGCTCTACCCATCCTACGAGTGCCTGTCGGAGAACTACGATGCTGCCTCATACTCCGTCATTGCGAGCGCAGCGAAGCAATCCAGAATCTTCCCGCGGCGGTAGTCTGGATTGCTTCGCTGTGCTCGCAATGACGCTGATGAAGCAGCGCGCGCTCTACTCCGCTCCCGTGCCCCGGACGCAGCGCAGCGTCACTTCGACGGTCCGCTGCAGAGCCGGGGCCCATTTATCCGCGCGGTGCCGTGTTGCCCTGGGTCCCGGCTCTGCGCCGCAACGCTTCACGCGTTGCAGCTTGTCCGGGACACGAGAGTGAGCAATGGCGCTACCACCGATAACTCAACGTCCCGATCACTTGGCGCCGTGCGCCGGCGTAGCAATAGCCGGACTGACAAGTGTCATACTTCTTGTCGAGCAGGTTGGTGGCATTCACGCGCATATAGGCGCCCCGGAAGCTGCGGTCGAGCTTGCCGAGATCGTAGTCGATCACGGCGTCGAGCAACGTGACAGCCGCATTCTCGAAAGTATTCTGGTCGTTGCCGAAATTCGCGCCGATATAGCGCACGCCGAGGCCCAGTCCCAGCCCTTCGACCGGTATGCCGGACCGGAACGTGTACTTGCCGAATGCCGCGAACGAGTCTCTCGGGATACCGGAATACTCATGGCCCGTCGTGTCGGTATTGCCCCGCGTGATCACGACGTTGAGGTGGGTGTAGGCCGCGGTGAGATCGAAGCTAGGTGTGAGCGCAAGCTTGGCCTCGAGTTCCACGCCCTTGGACTCGATCTGTCCGGTTGCGGCCTGGAACGTGATGGCGTCGGGGTTGGTGCGCAGGACATTGTCCTGCTTGATGTCGAAGGCAGCGGCGGTCAGCAGCAGCGGAACATTTGGCATCTGATACTTGACACCGACTTCCGTTTGCTCCCCGGTGGTCGGCTTGAACGTGGCGCCCGTCACGTCGACGCCGGTCTGCGGGCTGAACGACGTCGCGTAGCTGACATAGGGCGCAACACCATTGTCGAACAGATAGCTCAGACCCGCGCGGCCGGTGAAGGCCGAAGGCTTCGAGGTATCCGGCACCCCATTCAGCGTCGTGGTCGTGCTCTGCGAGACCCAGCTCTGACGGCCGTTGAGCGTCAGGATGAATCCGCCGAGCCTGGCCTGCTCCTGCGCGTAGACTCCGATCTCGTTGGTCGACTGCTTGGTGAAGATCGAGAATGCCGGCGTGGCGATCGCCTGCGTGCCGTAGTTCATGGTCGCAAGATTGAGATCGGGCGCTGCCCCCCACCCGATCTTGTCGTCGTAACGGGAATTGCTGTAGTCGACGCCGAACAGCACGGTGTTCTTGACCGCGCCGAGCATGAACTTGGCTTCGGCCTGGTTGTCGAGGGTGGCGGTCTTGAAATTGTCGAGGATTCGCCAGGCCGAACGCGTCGCGGTCTGGGTCGCGAAGTCGAGATTATCGATCTGGGTGTACTTCGCGTCGGTGTTGACCTGATAGAATCGGAAATTCTGCCGGACGGTCCAGGTGTCGTTGACGTTGTGCTCGAACGCATAGCCGACGCGGAACTGCTTCTGGTCCATCGCGCTGAACGCCGGATCGTTCGAGTAGATATTGGTCAGCTTTCCATCCACCGTGCGCGCATTGCCGATGCTCGCGGCGGTGCGGCTGGTCTGATACTCGCCGAGGATCGCGAAGGTCGTATCGAGGTTCGGTTTCCAGGTCAGGGCAGGGGCGATATAGGCGCGGTCGTCGTCGTTGCCGGGAAACCACGTTTTTGCGTCGCGCAGCAAGCCCGTCAGCCGGTAGTACAGCTGGTCGCTGCCGGGGACTGGTCCGCCGACGTCGAAGGCGCCCTGGTAGCGATCGTAATTGCCGGCCTGCAATTGCACCTCGCCGAACGCCGTCTGCGGCGGCCGCTTCGTCGTGACGTCGACGATGCCGCCGGGGGAGCCGAGGCCATAGAGGCCGGAGGCCGGCCCGCGGAGGATGGAGACGCTCTCGAGCCCATAGGGCTCGATCTTGGGAATGGCGAAATTGCCGCCGCCTTGCCGCAGGCCGTCCCGATAGATGCCGGTATAGGTCACGTCGAAGCCGCGGATGGAAAAGGCGTCGAAGCGCGGATCGTAACCGAATGCCGTGGTCGTGACGCCGGGTGTGTAGTTGACGGCGTCCTTGAGCGTCTGGACGTTGCGATCCTCGAGCTCCTTCTTCGTCACGATGGAGAGCGATTGCGGCGTCTCGATCAGCGGTGTGTTGGTCTTGGTGCCTGCCGTGCCGCTGGTCGCGACGTAACCGGTCGTCGCGCTGAACGCGCCTCCAGATGCCTGCGGCGCGCGATTCTGATCGGCTGCCAAATTGCCGCGCCGATTCGCCGAGGCCGCGCGTGTGCGCGTCTTCGGCGCGCTCGGCGCTTCGACGGTGACCGGTGGCAGATTGCTGCTCTGGGCCTGCGCCTGGGAGGCCAGGACTTCAACAGAGACGAATACGACCGAACCGAACATCGTGGCGTTGATCGCTGCTGCGCTTCCAAACCAACGATGTTTCCTCTCCGACAAAGCAACGCCCACCAATGATGATCCCCAATTTCGCCGAACTGATTCACGCGAACGCGTGCAGCTGCGTGCTGATGCGCGTCGAGCGACGCGGACTTCTATGGGTGGAGCGATCGGAATTCTACACGCGCAAAATAGAATTGCTTGAACGTGCGGTGAGCGATTTTGGAATGATTCAAGATGAATGTGGAGAACACGAAATCGCGTGCGGCAGATGCGCGCACGCGCACGTCATCTCCGCTCGCGCGCGATTGCCAACGTATGATCGGCGGAATACTGCTGAAGGCAGCGCATTGACTGTCGCCTCGTTCATCGAGACGACGGCCGGGAGTCTCGCAAACCGGTCACCACGAGATCGGGATTCTCTGCACGAACCCGCCCAGATCCGAGTCCGGGCTGAGTGGCTGGCGATCGAGCGGCCGGTTGTTGTTCTCGCGCGCAAACGAGACGCCGGGCGGCAAGGCATAGTCGCTGAACTTGCGCTCGCCGGGGAGCACCTCGGTCCCTCCATCGAGCCAGGACCGCTTGCTGACATAGATGCGCGTGTGCGGATCGGACTGGTAGGACCGGTTGGGGCCGTGCGGACCGTACTCATAGACGGCGTGTTGTGTCGTCTGTCGTCGATCGCGCTTGCCGGTGGTCGCGGCATGAGCGGCCAAGGTCGAGGCGAGGAGGGCGACCAGAACCGTTCTGGTCATGACAAGCGCGTTCATCGACGAATACCCATGAGAGTTCCTGATGTCGTCGCCTCTCGCACCGGCTTAAGCGTCTGTAAAGAATCCGGGTGTTGCGCGATGTTGCTGAAGGCCTGCATGAGCGAGCCATATGCGCAGCGGGCTCGATGCCGTTCAGTCACCGCCGCAGGCTCGCGCGATCGTCATGGCTGCCGCGCCCACGTGCTGATCCGCCAATCAAATTGAACGACCGGAAACAATGCAGCAATCACAAAGCCACACCGCGGCCACAGCCGTCTCGTTTCAGAGCAGGCTAGGTGCTCTTGAGGTGTGGAATGTTGTTTTTGCGGCCCTGGCTGATCGCGGTGGCGATGTGCGGCGTATCGATTGCGAGTTCAATTCCGGTCCTGCTGTTGCCGCAGCCGGCAGCCGCGCAGGCGGTGGAGACGATCGTCGTCGAGGGAAATCGCCGCGTCGAGGCCGAGACCGTGCGCTCCTACTTCCGGCCCGGCCCGGGCGGGCGTCTCGATCAACCGGCGATCGACGAAGGTCTCAAGGCGCTGATCGCGACAGGCTTGTTCCAGGACGTGAAGATCAACCAGGCCGGCGGCCGAATCGTCGTGTCGGTGGTGGAAAATGCCGTGGTCGGGCGTATCGCCTTCGAGGGCAACAAGAAGATCAAGGACGAGCAGCTCACCGCGGAGATTCAGTCGAAGGCGCGCGGGACCTTCTCGCGGGCGCTGGTGCAGTCCGACACGCTGCGGATCGCCGAGATCTACCGCCGCTCCGGCCGCTACGACGTGCGCGTCACGCCCGAGATCATCGAGCAGCCGAGCAATCGCGTCGATCTCATCTTCACGATCGTTGAGGGGGCCAAGACCGGCGTGAAGTCGGTCGAGTTCATCGGCAACAGCGCCTATTCGGCGGCGCGCCTGCGCGACGTGATCAAGACCCATGAGAGCAATCTGCTCAGCTTTCTCGGCAACAACGACCTCTACGACCCCGACCGCATCGAGGCCGATCGCGACCTCATCCGCCGCTTCTACCTCAAGAATGGCTTCGCCGACGCCCAGGTCGTGGCCGCGCTCACCGAATACGATCCGGAGAAGAAGGGTTTTAACGTCACCTTCAAGATCGAGGAGGGGCAGCAATATCGTGTAGGATCCGTCGATTTCCGCTCCAGCATCGCCAATTTCGACGCGAGCTCGATGCGGGTCTATTCGCGCATCGGTGTCGGCTCGCTCTACAACGTCGAATCGGTCGAGAAATCGACCGAGGAGATGCAGATCGAGGCCTCGCGTCGAGGCTACGCCTTCGCCGTGGTGCGGCCGAGCGGCGACCGCAATTTCGAGGCGCATACCGTGTCCGTCGTGTTCAACATCGACGAAGGCCCGCGCACTTATATCGAGCGCATCAACCTGCGCGGCAACACCCGCACGCGGGACTACGTCATCCGCCGCGAGTTCGACATCTCGGAAGGAGATGCCTACAACCGCGCGCTGGTCGATCGTGCCGAGCGTCGGCTGAAGAACCTCGACTATTTCAAGAGCGTCAAGATCGTCACCGAGCCGGGCTCCTCCAGCGACCGCGTCATCCTGATCGTCGACATGGAAGAGAAGTCGACCGGCGACTTCTCGATCTCCGGCGGCTATTCCACGACCGACGGTGCGCTCGCCGAGGTCTCGGTCTCCGAGCGCAACCTGCTCGGCAAGGGCCTCTACGCCAAGGCGTCCGTCAGCTACGGCCAGTATTCGCGCGGCATCTCGCTGTCCTTCGTCGAGCCGTATCTGCTCGACTACCGGCTGGCGCTAGGATTCGACACTTACTGGCGCCAGCAATTGTCGAACAGCTATACGAGCTACGGCGTGACGACGCTGGGCTTTTCGCCTCGCCTCGGCTTTGCGTTGCGCGAGGATCTCTCGCTCCAGCTCCGCTACTCGCTCTATCAGCAGAGCATCACGCTCGCCAGCGCGTACAATAACTGCAACAACAACGCATCGAACAGCTCGCTGGCCTTCAACCCGACGCCGGCCTACATCAAGAACGTTCTGGGCGGCGTGGATCCGACCAATGCCACGGATTCCGGCGTCTACGGCTATGGCTGCTACGGTGACGGCGAGTCGAGCCTGCCGGTCCGGAAAGAACTGGCAAACGGCGCGACCTGGACGTCGGCGCTCGGCTACACGCTGAACTACAACACGCTCGACAACACCAAGAACCCCACGGACGGCTTGCTGATCGACTTCCGCCAGGATTTCGCCGGTGTCGGCGGCGACGTCACTTATCTCAAGACTGCGGTGGATACCAAGTACTACACGCCGCTGGTGTCCGAGATCGTCAATGTGATCCACCTGCAGGGCGGCATCCTCAACAAGATCGGCAACAACGATCTGCGCATGCTGGATCACTTCCAGATGGGCCCGAACCTCGTGCGCGGCTTCGCTTCCAACGGCATCGGTCCGCGCGACATCACCTACTACAATTACGGCGCGAGCGGTGATGCGCTCGGCGGCACGAAGTACTGGGGCGCCTCCATGGAATTGCAGATGCCGTTCTGGTTCCTGCCGAAGGAGGTCGGCCTGAAGGGCGCGGTTTACGCCGACGCCGGTTCGCTCTGGGGCTATCAGGGCCCGACGTCGTGGACGGCCACGGGCGAGGTCAACACCAAGGCCTGTCCGACCTGCGGGCTGCAATATGACGACGGCAACGTGGTGCGCTCCTCGGTCGGTATCGGCCTGATCTGGGCCTCACCGTTCGGACCGCTGCGCTTCGACTACGCGGTGCCGATCACGAAAGGCAAATATGATGTGGTCCAGGAGTTCAGGTTCGGAGGGGGCACCTCGTTCTAGGACGCGACGTGGCCGCAAGAAGCCGCGGGGGTCTGTCGTGCGTTTGTGAAAATCCGTGATCGGGCTCGGGTGCGCGAGCGTGGACAGCCGTCGGCGAATGTCCGATAATGTGCGCTGTAAATTGCAGGGCACTGTGGCCTGCACTTGGACTGCCACAGAAGGACGACCCTGATGACACAGGCTGGCGCTTACGGACAGAGGCTCGGGCAATTCCTGCGCTTGAAGGATGCGCCGCCCGCGCTGGTCGCGCGCTCGCTGCACAGCGCCGAGCTCGCCGTCACCGAGACGCGAAATGACCGCCCGGTGCCTGGTCTGTCCGGCTCGCTGGCGGCTGAAGATGCCTTTCTCGTCAGCCTGAAGCTTCACGATTATCCGGACTGCGAGCTCTGGGAGCGCGGCAAGTCCATCATGAAGGCGGACGTCCGCGCTGGCACGACCTACCTCTACGACCTCAAGCGCGATCCGCGCTACGTGATCGACAAGCCGTTCCACTCGCTGTTCTTCTATATTCCACGCTCGGCGCTCGACGGCATCGCCCGGCAGTGCAATGCGCCGCGGGTCGACCAGCTCGACTGTCAGGTCGGCGTTGGCCACGACGATGGAATCGTCCGCTACATCGGCGCGTCGCTGCAGGAGGGCCTGCGTCGGCCGGACGAGGCCAACCAGCTCTTCGTCGACCACATGATGCTCGCGCTGACCGCCCATGTCGCCCGGACCTATGGCGGACTTCAGCGCACGGCTGGACTTGCGCGCGGGGGGCTTGCTCCATGGCAGGCGAAACGCGCCTGCGAGCGGCTCGAATCCGACCTCAGCGGCAAGCTTTCGCTGCAGAAGATCGCGGCCGAGCTCGACCTGTCGGTCAGCCACTTCTCGCGTGCGTTTCGAATCTCCGTCGGCCTGCCGCCGCACCAATGGCTGCTGCATCAGCGCCTAAAGGCGGCCAAGCAGTTGATGGGTGTCCGCGACCTGCCGCTGTCGGAGATCGCGATCTCGGCCGGGTTTGCCAACCAGAGCCACTTCACGCGCGTGTTCTCCTCGATCGCCGGCGTCAGCCCCGCAGCGTGGCGCCGCGAGACGCTCGGCGACTCGAGCGGCGAGGGGTGAAGCGCGCGAAGCCGGGTGCTCAGCGCCGTTTCGCGAGCGAGATGGTGTAGGCGGCGCGCCGCGCTGCAAAGATCTCGTCCGGCGGGTGACCGATGCCGTCGGCGAGGTTGGCCGGATTGAAAATGGAGGCGTCGCAAGCGGGGTCCGGCTCGAAGCCCGTGATCACGATCGTGCCGAGCCGCACCTCCTCGCGGCGATCCTCATCCGGCCAGCGGATCGTCACGTCCATGGTGGGATCGCCCGGGCGGTCGAGCAGCGCCATCACGTTGAATCGGACATGGCCCGTAGCGATCCGCGCACCCAGATCGTCGCGCAGGAAATCGACCGGCTTGGTCCTGGCTTCGTCGTCGCTCAGCGTGATCTCGCCGCGAGCCGGGACGACCTTGAACTTGATGAAGCGCGTCTCGTTCTCCGCGTTGGTCGCGGGAAAGGAATGCACGCCCCAATAGGTCGTGCCGGCAAGACTTCCGGGCAGCGGTCGCGCGGCGATGTAGTTCGCCTGGTTGAGCGTTTCCGGATTGGCCGCCGAGAACGCCTCGACCTTGGCCATATCCGGCTTGCCATCCGGCCCCGGGATGCGCGCCTCGAGGAAAGCCAGCATCTGGTCGAACGTACGCGCAAAATGCACCGGCGCGCTCTCCACGAGGATATCCGAGCGGTGCTCGTCGTCGCCGAGCTTGAAGCTGAAGCCGCGCAGCACCAGATTGTTGGTGTCGGCGACGTCAGGATTGCCGCCGCCGACCGAGAAGCGTGCCAGCACGCGCGATGGCCTCGTGAAGCTTTGCGATCGCGTGACTTCTTCCGCCCGGTCCGACGGGGTGTAGGTGCCGCGAACGCACCAGCCCTTGGCGAAGCTGGCGCGGACCTTTGGCGGGTTGCCGGCAACGGCCTTCAGGGCGTCGACGATGGATGCGGGCGTTGCGGCGGGGACGTCGGACATGGAAGCCTTCTCGCGTGGGGGCGGGCAGGCTAGGTGTTGTGCGAACCGGCGTCTTGCCCAAAGCGGCCAGGATTTGCCCAATCCTGCTCAAGACAACCTGCCTCGCGGCGTGTGGGAGAGTTACGATCGGCACCCGGCCGATCAGGGAATGGCGGGTTGAGTTTCGGTCAGCGGTATCCAGCCGGCCTCGCTACGCTGGAAGAGCGGGCAGCCGTAGACCGCGCGAACCGGAAGCGCTGCGGTCGAAGCCTGCCAGCGGTTGGTCTGCTTCATCGCGACGACCATGCCGGCGATGTCGGCGCCGATCTTCTGCAGCAGGCGCGCGGCCGCGATCGCGGTCGTTCCGGTCGAGATCGCATCATCAACCATCACCACCCGACGTCCCTCGAGCAGCGGCAGCAGGTTCGGATCCAGCCGCAGCCTCTTGCCGGCCTCGGGGCTGGTGATTGAGGTGACGGGCTCGGACAGCGCGTCGTCGTACCAGAACTTGCGCGAATAGCCGAGCGGGACATAGCGCGGCTGTCCGAGCCGTTCGGCGACAAGCGACGCAAAGGCAAGGCCGAGGGTTGGCAATCCCACGATGATCTCGGCGTCGAATGAGCGCGCCTGCGTCGCCATGTGGTCGGCGAGCGTCGCGACAACGAGGTGCGAGGCCTGGTTGGCGATGAGCGAGGCGACCGCGTGATCGCCATCGGGCAGCTGTCGCAGCGGCAGGACGAGGATGCGGCCGCAGGGCAGGGTGACAGGGTAGCCGAAGCGATGGGGTGCCGTTGCCGAGAAGCGCGCGGGAATGTCCGGCGTCAAGTCCTGCCAATAACCGGTTGTCGCCTCGGTATAAGATGCGCCCGCGGTCATGATGCCGGCATCGGCCGCCTAGCCGTTGAGGATGCGCCGGCAGGCATCGACGAAGACCTGCGCGCCGGTGACGATATCGGCATCGGCGGTGTTTTCGGTCCAGTGATGGCTGATGCCGCCGATCGACGGCACGAACAGCATGCCGGCGGGCATGACGGTCGCGAGCATCTGCGCATCGTGGCCGGCGCCGCTGGGCATGCGGATGGATCTACCACCGGCAACGGCCTTGCTCGCAGCTTCGATCGCGTCCTGGAAGCCGGCGTTCATCATCGCGGGCGCGCCGGTGCGAATCTTCTCCACCGTGACGGTGCAGGGGCCTTTCGCGCTGGCTTCGCTCGCCATGGTCCGCAGCAGCTCCTCCAGCCGTGCGATGACGGCGGGATTGTCATCGCGGATCTGGAACAGCATTTCGGCGTCGCCCGGAATGATGCTCGGCGCGCCCGGATCGAGCGTAATGCGGCCGGTGGTCCAGACCGTGCGCGGACCGCATGCGGCAGGAAAACGTTCGTCGATCGCAACGCAGAATTTCGCCAGCGCGAGACCGGCGTCCTTACGCACAGCCATGCGCGTGGTGCCGGCGTGGTTCTGTTCGCCGCTGAAATTGATCCGGTATTGCCAGATGCCGACGATCGAGGTCACGACACCGACCGCAAGATGGCTGCTCTCGAGCGTGTCGCCTTGCTCGATATGCGCTTCCAGATATCCGACGTGCCGGCCCGGCTCGACGGCGACACGCGCGCGCCCCGAGAGCCCCATGCCGGCGAGCGCATCGCGCATGGGGCGACCGTCGGTGCGGTCGCGCGCGGCGTCGATTTCAGCCTCAGTCACTTGCCCCACATAGGAGCGCGAGCCGAGGAAGCTGCCGAAATGACCTTCCTCATCGCACCAGGCCGCGACTTCGACGGCGCCCTTGAGCGCGGGATCGGCGTTGAGCACCCGCGCGGCTTCGAGCGCGTAGACGACGCCGAGCGGGCCATCGAGCCAGCCGGCATAATTCTGGCTCTCCAGGTGCGAGCCGGCTAGCAGCTTCGGCCCTGGCTTGGTGCTGGTTCCAAAAACATTGCCGATGCCGTCAATCGTCGCGGAGAGACCTGCGTCGGGCAGTTTCCGCACCAGCCAGTCCAGCGAAAGCTTGTGCGGCTCGGAGAAGGTCGGCTTGTGCACGCCGGTCTTGTAGGCGCCGATGGCGCGCAGTGCATTGAGGTCGGCGAGGACGCGAGTCCCGTTGGCGCGGGGCTGAGTGTCAGGCATGTTCGGCCACCTTCAACGCCTCGGTGCGGATTTCCTCGACCAGCCGCTCCTTGAGCTGGACGAATTCGGGCGTGGTCTTGATCTTGTACGAGCGTGGATGCGGCAGGTCCACATTGATCTCGGCCTTGATGCGGCCGGGGCGCGCGCTCATGACGATGACGCGGCTGCCGAGGAAGATCGCCTCCTCGATGTCGTGGGTCACGAACAGCACGGTCTTCTGGTCGCGCTCCCAGATCCCGAGCAGCATCTCCTGCATCAGGGCGCGGGTCTGGTTGTCGAGCGCGCCGAAGGGCTCGTCGAGCAGCAGGATTTTGGGATCGTTGGCGAGCGCACGCGCGATCGCCGTGCGCTGCTGCATGCCGCCGGAAAGCTGCTTCGGCCAGTGGTTCTCGAAGCCGGACAACCCGACCTGGCGGATGAAGGCATCCGCGATCTTGTTTCGCTCCGCCTCGGACACGCCGCGCTCGCGCGGGCCGAAGGCGATGTTCTCGCGCACGGTCAGCCAGGGGAACAGCGTGTAGGATTGGAACACCATGCCGCGATCGGCGCCCGGGCCGGTCACCTCGCGCCCGTCGAGCGTGACGCGTCCGCCGGTTGGGCGGTCGAGGCCGGCAACGATGCGCAGCAGCGTGGACTTGCCGCAGCCGGACGGGCCGAGGATGGTGACGAAGTCGTTGTTGCCGATGGTGAGGTCGGTCGGCTCCAGCGCCCTTGTGGGCGCGTTGCCGTGGCGTGCGGGGAAGGTGCGCGAGACCTGTTCAATCTTGAGCGTCGTCATGCGAGCTTCCACGGAAACAGCCAGGCGTTGAACGCCTTGAACAGGAAGTCGGAGACAAGTCCGATCAGTCCGATCACGATGATGCCGAAGATGATCTGGCCGGTGTTGAGCAGCGCCTGGCTGTCGGTGATCATGTGGCCGATGCCCGAGGACGAGCCGATCAGCTCGGCGACGATGACATAGGTCCAGGCCCAGCCCAGCACCAGCCGCAGGATTTCCGCGATCTCCGGCGCGGAGGAGGGCAGCAGCACGCGGCGGATGATGCCACGGTCGCCGGCCCCGAGCGTGTAGGCCGCCTCGACCAGGTCCCGCCGCGTGGCGCCGACCGTCACCGCGACCATCAGGATGACCTGGAACACCGAGCCGATGAAGATGACGAGCAGCTTCTGCAATTCCCCGATGCCGGCCCACAGGATCAGGAGCGGAATGAAGGCGGAAGCAGGCAGATAGCGCGCAAAGGATACGAATGGCTCGAGGAAGGCCTCGACCGGCTTGTAGGCGCCCATCAGCACGCCGAGCGGCACCGCGATGATCGCCGCGAGCGCAAAGCCGCCGACGACGCGCCAGATCGTCATGCCGATGTCGAATACGAAGCCTTGCTTGGTCAGCAGCTCAAAACCTTCCTGCACCATTGTCAGCGGGTTGGCGAGAAAGGTCTTCGACACATGGCCGCCGAAGGTCGCCCACGACCAGAGGGCAACGAACAGCACGAAGAACGCGAGGCCGAAGGCCACGCGCTGCCTCGATGTCACAGGATCCAGGGGACGCATCAAACTGTCTATCCGGGTGGTCGATCAGGCGCCGGTCCCGCCTTGCGGCGAGACCGGCAGCTCGTCGGAGCTTACTTGATGAAGCTGGCGTCGTAGAGGTCCTCGACCTTCGGCGCCGCCTTGATGATGCCGATCTCGAGCAGGAGCTCGGCAGCGTCCTTGTTGAACGTGAGGAAGTCGCCGGCGAAGAACTTCTGGTTCGCGGCCTTGTCCTGCCAGCGCAGGTACTTTGCCGAGTTGCCGAACTGCTCGCCGGTCTGCTTCACGTCCGCGCCCATGATCTCATAAGCCTTGGCCTGGTCCTTGGCGATCATGTCGAGCGCTTCGAAATAGCTGTCGGCGAGTGCCTTGGCGGCTTTCGGGTTCTCGCTCAGGAACTTCGGCGTGCAGCCAAAGGTGTCCATGACCATCGGATAGTCCAGCGTGGTCGCGATGATCTTGCCCTTGTCGGGTGCGGCACGAACGGTCGACAGATACGGCTCGTAGGTCATCGCCGCGTCGTTCTGGCCGGACACGAAGGCCTGCGCAGCGGCAGCGGGCTCGAGGTTGACGACGGTGACGTCCTTCACGGTGAGGCCGTTCTTCTTGAGCATCCAGGCCAGCGCGAAATAGGGCGAGGTGCCCGGCGCGGACGCGGCGACAGTCTTGCCCTTCAGGTCCTTGATCGCGGCGACGTCGTTGCGTACGGCCATGCCGTCGGCGCCGTAGCTCTTGTCGAGCTGGAAGATCTGCTTGGTGGCGACGCCGTTGGCGTTCCAGGAGATCCAGGTCTCGACCGTGGTCGCCGCGCACTGGATGTCGCCGGACGCAATCGCGAGATGGCGGTCCTTTTGCGGGATCTTCTTGATCGTGACGTCGAGCCCGTTCTTCTTGAAGATGCCGGCTTCCTTCGCCAGCGTCAGCGGCGCGAAGCCGGTCCATCCGGAGATGCCGACGCCGACCTTGACGTCGTCGGCCAGCACCGCAGTGGAAGCCGTAAGCGCAATGATTGTCGCAAATATTGTCGAATTACGCATGATTGTCGTCCTCTTGCCGATCGATGGATTGACGTCCTGTTGATCTCTGTGGGCCCGCATGGACCGTTGCCCGAAGCGTTGCACGAATTGTGCCGACATCGTTCTCTCAGCCTCCCTTGAATCGGGCGACAAGGCGGTGAGAGTCACCGGGATAGAGCAGGCGCACCGCGGTGATGGTGCGTGCGCTGCGCCAGGTGTAGCGGTCGATCACGAGGCAAGGCGCGCCGACGGCGATGTCGAGCGCCTCCGCCGTGCGATCGTCCGCAACGATGGCGCTGATCGTATGCTCAGCCTCTGTCCATGGGACATGGTGAAGCAGCCAGGAACCGGGCGGCTCGCGCGAGAAATCCGCGGTCGCGGCATTCGGCACAGATGAGAGATCAATCAGCCTGTCCTCGACCGCGAACGGTACCTTGTCGGCGCTGTGCCGGCAGGTGATCGCGACCACCTTGCCGGCCTTCTTGACGCCGAGACGGTCGCGGTCGGCAGCAGTCGCCGCGCGCAGCTTGCGGCCGATCAGCTCATAGCCGTAGGAGCGCCCGAGCGCGGTGATCTCGGCGCGGATGTCGGCGATCTTGAGCACCGCCGACTGATGCTGCGGCCGGCGCACGAACGAACCGGCGCGACGCCGCCGCTCGATCAGGTCGGCCTGGGCGAGCTCCGACAGCGCCTTGTTCACGGTCATGCGCGAGCAGCCGTAGCGCGCGACCAGTTCGTGCTCGAAGGGAATGCGATGGCCGGGCGGCCATTCGCCGGTCAGGATGCGCTTCTGGATGTCGGCGCGGATGCGCTTGTAGAGCGTCGGCTGGTCGGCTGCGTCTGCGGTGAGGCTCATGCGACGAGCCTCCGCACCGCGGCGTTGAAGCGTTCGCGCGCCGCCTGGCGCAGCCTGTGCCGCCCGCCTTCGACCACTTTGTTGCCGCCGGCCCAGACGCAATCGACCGCGGCGCCGCCCGCGGCAAAGATCCAGCCATCGATGACAGCGTCGTGCGCGCGTCCCGCCAGCGACGGATGCGCGGCGTCGAGCGTGACGATGTCGGCGCGTGCGCCGGGCACGAGGCCGACAGTCGGCTGCGCCAGCGCCCGCGCGCCGCCGGCAAGCGCATCGTCGAACAGCGTGCGTCCGGTCGAGCGACCTGCGCCGCCGGAGAGGACGTTGCGCTGGCGATGCTTCAGCCGCTGGCCGTATTCGAGCTGGCGCAATTCGTCGGCGGCGCCGATCAGCACGTTGGAATCGGTGCCGACGCCGAAAAGGCCGCCCGCGTCGAGAAACGCGCGCGCCGAGAAGATGCCGTCGCCGAGGCTCGCTTCCGTGATCGGGCAGAGGCCGGCGACCGCGCCGGTCTTCGCGAACGCCGCCACTTCCTCATCCGTCGTGTGGGTTGCGTGAATGAGGCACCAGCGTTGATCGACGGGGGTGTGCTCCAGCAGCCATTGCACCGGACGTCGGCCCGACCAGGCGAGGCAATCCTCGACTTCCTTGACCTGTTCGGCGGCATGAATGTGCACCGGGCCGCCCTCGGCGATCGGAATGATCGCGCCAAGTTCGTCCGGCGTCACCGCGCGCAAGCTATGCGGCGCGATGCCGATATTGGCGCCCGGCAACTTCGCGATGGCCTTGCGCGAGGCGGTCATCAGCGCGTCGAACTGATCGACGGAGCAGATGAAGCGGCGCTGCCCGGCATGCGGTGCAGCGCCTCCAAAAGAGCCATGCGCATAAAAACTCGGCAGCAGCGTCAGCGCAATGCCGGAGGCTTCCGCAGCCTGCGCGATCCGCGCGGCCATCTCGGCGAGATCGGCGTAGGGCGAACCGTCGCGATCGTGGTGCAGATAGTGGAATTCGCCGACGCGGGTAAAGCCCTGTTCCAGCATCTCGACATAGAGCAGCGTCGCAACAGAAGCGACGTCGTCCGGCGTCATCGCCAGCGCAAAGCGATACATCGTCTCGCGCCATGTCCAGAACGTGTCGGTGGACTCGCCACGCAGCTCCGCAAGTCCCGCCATGCCGCGCTGGAACGCGTGGCTGTGCAGGCTCGCAAGTCCCGGAAGCGCGATTGCGTGGCGCTCGTCGCCGGCGGACGGCGCCACACCCGGCGTCACCGCTGCGATCGCGCCGGCGGTGACGACCACCTGCACGTCATTGGCCCAGCCCGAAGGCAGGAGCGCGGAAGCGAAATGCAGTCGGGACATGATGACACGCCGGCTGGACAGAACCGCCTTACGATTATATGTCTAGACATATAAGTCAAGCATCCCCACGGCGAATGGATACCCGCATGGCAGAGCGCTTCGACCGGATCTGGCACAATGCCCGCCTCGCCACGATGCGGGCCGACCGTCCCGATCTCGGCGAGATCGAGCATGGTGTCATCGCCGCGCGCGGCGGCCGCATCGCCTATGTGGGCGCGCAGGCGGAGTTCCCTGTTGATGCGGATGCGGTCGATCGGATCGATTGCGAGGGGCGCTGGATCACGCCGGGCCTCGTCGACTGCCACACGCATCTCGTCTATGGCGGCAACCGCGCACATGAATTCGAGCTGCGCCTGAAGGGCGCAAGCTATGAGGAGATCGCGCGCGCCGGCGGCGGCATCGTCTCGACGGTGGCCGCGACGCGCAAGGCGAGCGAAGCCGAGCTCGTCGAAAGCGCGCTGCCGCGGCTCGACGCGCTGATCGGCGAGGGCGCCACCACGGTGGAGATCAAATCCGGCTACGGCCTCGATGTTGAAACCGAGATGCGGCAACTCGCGGCCGCGCGCAGTCTCGGGCGCCAGCGGCCGGTTGCGATCCGTACGTCCTTTCTCGGCGCCCATGCGCTGCCGGTGGAAGCCAATGGCGACAAGGATCGCTACATCGATCTCGTCCGCAAGGAGATGCTGCCGGCTGTCGCAAAGGCCGGCCTTGCCGATGCCGTCGATGCCTTCATGGAAGGCATCGCATTCTCGGCTGAGCAGACCGCGCTTGTGTTCGATGCCGCGAGAGGGCTTGGGCTGCCGGTGAAACTGCATGCCGACCAGCTGTCGAATCTCGGCGGTGCTGCGCTTGCCGCAAAATTCTCCGCATTGTCGGCCGATCATCTGGAGCATACCGACGAAGCCGGCGCCGCCGCGATGGCGAGAGCCGGCACAGTGGCCGTGCTGCTGCCCGGCGCGTTCTACTTCATTCGCGAGACGCAGAAGCCTCCGGTCGAGGCGTTCCGCAAGCATGGTGTTCCCATGGCGCTCGCGACCGACTGCAATCCCGGCAGCTCGCCGCTGACCTCGCTGCTGCTCGCGATGAACATGGGGGCGACACTGTTCCGGATGAATGTGGCCGAGTGCCTCGCCGGCATCACCCGTGAAGGTGCGCGTGCGCTCGGCGTCCTGGATGAGACCGGCACGCTGGAGGCGGGGAAATGGTGCGACCTCGCGATCTGGGATATCGAGCGTCCCGCCGAACTCGTTTATCGCATCGGCTTCAATCCGCTGTATCGGCGAGTGTGGAGGGCACAGTGACGGAGCAGGGCGCGGCAATCGTCGTCAAGCCGGGAGCGGTGAGCCTCGACGATCTCGTGCGCGTGCTCGAAGGCGCCCCTGTCGTCCTCGATACGTCGTTCTGGTCGCGCGTAGAGGCGGCTGCGCAGATCGTTTCGCAGGCCGCGCATGCCGACGTCCCCGTCTATGGCATCAACACCGGCTTCGGGAAGCTCGCCTCGAAACGCATTCCGCCCGATCAAACCGCGCTGCTGCAGCGCAATCTCATCGTCTCGCATTGCTGCGGCATCGGCCCGGCGACGCCGGAGCCGATCGTCCGCCTGATGATGGCGTTGAAGATCGTCTCGCTCGGGCGCGGTGCCTCCGGCGTGCGGCGCGAGGTGATCGAGCAATTGCAGGGCATGTTGGCGCGCGGCGTCTATCCGCTGGTGCCGCAGCAGGGCTCGGTCGGTGCCTCCGGCGATCTCGCGCCGCTTGCGCATATGACCGCGGTGATGATCGGCGAGGGGCAGGCGATCGTCGATGGCAAGATCGTATCCGGCAGCGAGGCGCTCGCTGCCGCCGGTCTCGCGCCGCTGACCCTCGGGCCCAAGGAAGGCCTCGCGCTGATCAACGGCACACAGTTCTCCACCGCCTATGCCATATCGGGCGTGCTGCGCGCATTTCGCCTCGCCCGTGCCGCGCTCGTGACCGGCGCGCTGTCGGTGGATGCGGCGATGGCCTCGACGGCGCCGTTCCGTCCCGAGATCCAGGCGCTGCGTGGCCATGCCGGCCAGATCGCTGCGGCTGCGACGCTGACCGCGTTGCTCGACGGCAGCGACATCCGTCTGTCGCATCTCGAGGGCGATGAACGCGTGCAGGATCCCTATTGCCTGCGGTGCCAGCCGCAGGTCGCAGGCGCAGCGCTTGACCTGATCGCGCAGGCCGCGCGCACGTTGATTGTCGAAGCCAATGCCGTCACCGACAATCCGCTGGTGCTGGTCGAGACCGGCGAGATCGTCTCTGGCGGCAATTTCCACGCCGAGCCGGTGGCCTTCGCTGCCGATGCAATCGCGCTGGCGCTGTCGGAGATCGGCGCGATCAGCGAGCGGCGTATCGCGACGCTGGTCGACCCCGCGCTGAATTTTGGCCTGCCGCCGTTCCTGACGCCAGATCCGGGCCTCAACTCCGGCTTCATGATCGCCGAGGTGACGGCAGCCGCGCTCTATGCCGAGAACAAGCAGCGCGCAGCTGCCTGCTCGATCGACTCGACGCCGACCAGCGCCAATCAGGAAGACCACGTCTCGATGGCCGCCCATGCCGCGCGGCGCCTCTCCGACATGGCCGACAATCTCGCCGCAATTCTCGGCATCGAGCTGCTGGTCGCAGCCCAGGGCATCACGCTGCGCGCGCCGCATGCGACCAGCGCGCCGCTGGTCGCCGTCATCGCCGCGTTGCGCGAACAGGTGCCCGCGCTCGGCGCCGACCGCTACATGGCCGGCGATCTCGCCAGGGCCGCTGCGCTGATCGAAGCCGATGCGCTGCCGGCTGTGGCGCTCACCGCGCTTCCAACCGATCCGTTTCCGCGACTTGACTGAAGAGGTGCTCCGCATGAACCGCCGACTGGACAACGACCGCACCATTCGCGCCCCGCGCGGCAGCGACATCAGCGCCAAGAGCTGGCTGACGGAAGCCCCGTTGCGCATGCTGATGAACAATCTCGATCCTGACGTTGCGGAGCGTCCGAGCGAGCTCGTGGTCTATGGCGGCATCGGCCGCGCCGCGCGCGATTGGGAGAGCTTTGACCGGATCACGGCCGCCTTGCGCAAGCTCGAAGGCGACCAGACGCTGCTGGTGCAGTCCGGCAAGCCGGTCGGTGTCTTCCGCACCCACGCCGATGCGCCGCGCGTCCTGATCGCGAACTCCAACATCGTGCCGCACTGGGCGACGCTCGATCATTTCAACGAGCTCGATCGCCAGGGCCTGATGATGTACGGCCAGATGACGGCGGGCTCCTGGATCTATATCGGCAGCCAGGGCATCGTGCAGGGCACCTACGAGACCTTCGTCGAGGTCGGCCGTCGCCATTATGGCGGCAGCCTTGCTGGCAAATGGATTCTGACCGCCGGTCTCGGCGGCATGGGCGGCGCGCAGCCGCTGGCGGCGACCATGGCCGGCGCGTCGATGCTCGCGGTCGAATGCCAGCCGAGCCGCATCGAGATGCGGCTGCGTACCGGCTATCTCGACCGGCAGGCCGCGACGCTCGACGAAGCGCTCGCGATCATGGCGGACGCCGCAAGGACGAAGAAGGCTGTCTCGGTCGGCCTGCTCGGCAATGCCGCGGAGATTTTCCCGGAGCTGGTGCGCCGCGGCGTCAAGCCCGACATCGTTACCGACCAGACCAGCGCACATGATCCGATCAACGGCTACTTGCCGAAGGGCTGGACGCTTGCGGAATGGGAAGCCAAGCGCGCCTCAGATCCGAAGGCGGTCGAGCGCGCCTCGAAGATTTCGATGGTCGAGCACGTCCGGGCCATGCTGGATTTCCATGCCCAGGGCATCCCGACGCTCGACTACGGCAACAACATTCGCCAGATGGCGCAGGACATGGGCCTGAAGAACGCGTTCGATTTCCCCGGCTTCGTTCCCGCCTATATCCGCCCCCTGTTCTGCCGCGGCGTCGGGCCGTTCCGCTGGGCCGCGCTGTCGGGCGATCCCGAGGACATCTTCAAGACCGACGCCAGGGTCAAGGAGCTGATGCCGGACGACAAGCATCTGCACAATTGGCTCGACATGGCCAAGGAGCGCATCAAGTTCCAGGGTCTGCCGGCGCGGATCTGCTGGGTCGGCCTCGGCGATCGCCACCGCCTGGGCCTTGCCTTCAACGAGATGGTGGCGCGCGGCGAGTTGAAAGCGCCGATCGTGATTGGCCGCGATCATCTCGACAGCGGCTCGGTGGCGAGCCCCAACCGCGAGACCGAGGCGATGAAGGACGGATCGGACGCGGTGTCCGACTGGCCCTTGCTCAACGCGCTGCTCAATTGCGCCAGCGGCGCAACCTGGGTCTCGCTGCATCATGGCGGTGGTGTCGGCATCGGCTATTCGCAGCACGCGGGCATGGTGATCGTCGCCGACGGCACGCCTGAGGCTGCAAAGCGCATCGAGCGCGTGCTCTGGAACGATCCCGCCAGTGGCGTCATGCGCCATGCGGATGCGGGTTACGACATTGCGATCGACTGTGCCCGTGACAAGGGACTCGATCTGCCGAGCCTTTCGAAGTAGTCGCGCCTCAGGCCACGACCTTGGCCGCGCCCGCAAGGCGCTGGTTTTCCTGGGCCAAGTATTCGTCGATTGCATGGCCCGGCATGGGCTTTGCGAAATAATAGCCCTGGATGAAGTCGCATCCGAGGCGCCGCAGGGTATCGAGCTGGGCGCGCGTTTCGACCCCCTCGACGACGCAGGCGATCTCCATGTCGTCGCACAGGCCCGTGAGCGACTTGATGATCTTGTGGCTCACCGGATTGTCGTTGATGTCGGCGACGAAGCTGCGGTCGATCTTGAGCTTGTCGAGCGGCAGCCGGTGCACGTGGCTCAGCGAGGAATAGCCGGTACCGAAATCGTCCAACGAAATGCCGCAGCCCATGGCCTTCAGCGTGGCGATCGATTGCTGCGCGCGCACGAAGTCGAAGGTGACGGCGGTCTCGGTGATCTCGAAGTCGATCCGGTGCGGCGGCAGCCCGCTTTTCTCGATGATGGAGATCAGCGGCAGAATGCCCTCCGCCGCGCAGACGTCGTGGGCCGAGAGGTTGAACGACAGGCGGATGTGGTCGGGCCAGGTCTTGGCCGTCGCGAGCGCGCGAACCAGCAGCGCCTGCGTCAGCGGCCGGATCAGACCGATGCGCTCGGCAGCCGGGATGAAGTCGGCCGGCGACACCAGACCGAGGCGGGAGCTGTGCCAGCGCGCCAGAACCTCGAAGCCCACAGTGTGCTCGCTCATGGCGTCCACGATCGGCTGGAACACCAGGTCCATCTCGGTGCTGAAATCGGCGGTGCGCAACAGGTTCTCGATCACGCCGCGGCTGCGAATCTCGGCCTCGAGCTCGCTCGAGAAGATCACAGTGCGGCCGCGCAGATGGCGCTTGGCGTGATAGAGCGAATAATCGGCGCATTCGTACAGCGCTTCCGCCGTCGTTGCCGATTGCGGGAACAACGCAAAACCGATCGAGCAGGACAGCCCCGTATGGGCGGTGTCGAGCTGATACGGGAGCTTGACCTGGTCGCCGATGCGCTGGCCGAGCCGGAGCAGATCCGCGTCATCGGGATCGCCGCACACGACGAGACCGAACTCGTCGCCGCCGAGTCGGGCGAATTCGACCCGCTGCGGACCAAAACCCTCGCAGACCTCGCGGATGCGCCGGCCGGCCTCGATCAGCACGCGGTCGCCGACCGAGTGACCGTAATTGTCGTTGATCGGCTTGAAGCCGTCGAGATCGATGATGCCGACCGCGACGCGAACGTTCCTGCGCTCGGCATCCGTGAAGGCACTCGACAGCTCGGCGAAGAAGCGGCGGCGGTTCGGCAGCTCGGTGAGGGAATCGAGATTGGCGAGGCGGAAGTTCTCGTCCGACAGCGCTTGCGTCGCCGCCTGTTGTGCCAGCAGCGATTTGCGGCTGGCGACGAGATCGGCGAAGTCGCGATAGTAGATGAACAGCACCGTCACCATCGCGCCCGAAACGAGCAGGTTGTTGACCGCGATCGCCTTCAGCGTCGGCTCGCCGGTGGTCCAGAAGAACAGCACATAGGGTACGTCGACGACCAGCGTCACGATCAGCGCCGCGGAGCGCAGATGCATCAGCGAGAAGATGCAGCCGATCACGGTGACCGCCATGTAGAAGGCGACCTGGCTCTTGGCGAAAGGATCGCCGTAAGGGAAGAGCGCGAAGGACCAGAGGGTGAAGCCCGCACCGATCGGCAGCGTCATCCAGTTGGTGGCGCGCAGATTGCGCAGGATATCGGCATCGCTGCGCACGAGATGGCGCTGGCGCAGCCACCAGAAGGTGCGCAGAGCCGCCAGCACGGTGAGCACGCTCGGCACGATCATCGTCAGCCAGTCCGGCGCCACGTTCACATAGGTGTAGGCGACGGCGATCGTGTTGCTCATGAGGATGAAGTAGAGCAGCGGGATCTGCTTGGAGAAGGCGTCGAACTGCGCGCGCGTCAGGTCCGGGTTGTCAGCCGGCACGCGAAACAGCCGCATTGCGGCGGCAAGGTGAGACTTCAAATCGACGACAGGCATTGCAATACGCGCCCCGGATCCCTTCAAAACGAGCGCGATCTTGCACGGCTGGGGTAAAGGGCGCGTTAGACGGGTTCCATGCGGAAAGGCCAGCGCAGGTTGCACGCGACCGCATGAATTCCGGCCGCGTGCATTGATGAAGCCGCATTAACGACATGAGGCCGGGGAAGCGACCCGCATCAACTGCAAAGTAGAGCTGCGGCTACACTCTGCTAACCATGCGCGCCGGCGCAACGTGTTGTCGCACCTCTCCCTCGTCGGGGAGAGGCGGGCGGCGCCTGCCGGCCGCTATTTCTTCTCCAGCGCCGCGGTCTGCTTCGCGAGCTGCTTGTCGAATTCCTCGGAGAGGCCGGTCGCGTAGGTCGCGAGCTCGCCCGGCTTGACGAACGGGTTCGGCGCGCCGTCCTTCATCTCCGCGCGTTTGGCCTGCATGCCATAGACTTCAGGATGCGGCCCGAGCAGCACGTCGATCTTCATCGCCTTCACCTTGGCGTAGGTCGCGCGATAGTCGTCGACGATGCCGGGGAAGGTCGGCTGGCCGACCAGGCGGTTCAACGCCACCGTGCCGCTACAGAAGAACAGCACCTCGCGGTCCTCCTTGCCGTCCTTGACGGTCATTTCCCAGCTGGTGCAGCCCGGCGAATGGCCGGGCGTGGCGTGCGCGGTCAGCGTGGTGTCGCCGAGCGTGACCTTGTCGCCCTCCTTGACGGTACGGTCGACCTTCACCGCGGGGAAGGCGAGGTCCTCGTTCTTCTCGTCGCCCGGATAGTAGCCGCCTTCGAGCAGCGGCTTGTCGCGCTCGCCGGCGATGAGCTGTGCAGCGGTCTCTTTCTTGATCTCGGCGAAGCCGCCGGTGTGGTCGAGATGCGCGTGCGAGTTGAGGATGATCTTGATGTCGGCGACCTTGAAGCCGAGCTTGGCGATGTTGTCCTTGATCATGCCGGTCGACTGCGGCATCGCCGTATCCATCAGGATCATGCCCTGCGAGGTCTTGATGACGTAGACGGCAATGCCGTCAGTGCCGACATAGTAGATGTTGCCGATGAGCTGGAACGGTTCGAACGGCGCCGTCCATTTCTTCATGGCTATTGCCAGGAAATCCTTGATGGTCTGCGCTTGCGCGCCAGTCGAGAGCAGGGCCAGTGCACACAGCGCGGCCGCGAGCCTTCTCATAGTTTGCCTCCCACAGTGTTCTTGTCGTTCTGGTCGGGCGCGGACGTTGTGGCCCGAGCGGTGCGCAAGTTACGTCGTGGCCGGCGTCGAGGGCAACTGCCTTGTGTCCGCAAAATTTCGTGGGCGCCTTGCGGGAATATCGGCGGGTTTGGTGAAAGAGGAGCGGGAGCCTATCGCCCGATCGTCACGCCGGCGGTCGAGCGCATGGCGTCCCGCAGGCTCGTCGCCTTCATGTCGTCGAGGACCTCTCGCGTCAGCACAGTGGTCTGGCCGGGCGTGTTGAGGATCGTCTCGCCACGCGAGGACGAGAGCCGGTCGGCCTTGTAGCGCGTTGCGGCATCGGCGGCATGCGCCGTTGCCGGCACGTGGCGCGGCCGCTTGCTGGACGCTGCAAGAGCTCCTTGCGAGAAGCAGAGAGCGGCGATGACGATCAATCGCAACGATGTCGCGCGCATGCGATCTCCCATATCCGGGGCGCCAGCCTAGCATATGGCAAGCATCGTTCGCAGAGAAAAGGATCAGGCGAGGGCGGCCTGCCGTTCCCGCACGGGCTCGCGGACCCGCTCCGGAACTCGCGGCTCGGCGAGCCGGGTGAAGCTGCGATGGCCCGCCTGCACGGGCGCCTCGACGATGACGCCCTCGCACACGATCTGCCCGCCGAGCATCCTGAATTCCAGCTTGTCGTAGCGCGGCATGGTCTCGCCGGGCGCCGGCGGCAGCAGCTCGATGCTGCCCTGGATGTTCAGCGTGGCATCGCCGGTGCCGTGAAGCCGCGGATTCCACATCCTGATCCCGGTCTCGGCCCAGCGTTGCCGGATCAGCGCGGTGCGATCAGCCGGTTCCGCGGCCTTGGCGCGAACTTTCGGTGTGCTGCGGACCTCGGGGGCGGAAGGCGCAAGGACCGGCTCCGGCGCGATGTCCGTGACGGCGTCGGAGGTCTCGGAAGAGTCCTCAATGGCGACTGCTGTGACGACGGGCGCAGGATCAGCAGCGACCGGCTCGATCTCGATCGTGACGCTGGAGGTCGGCGCGCTGTCGATGCAGCTCTCCGTGACGTTCTCCACCGGGACGTCGCTGCCGGCAAGCGCAACGCAGGTCGCGTCTCCGACGGCGGGCTCGACATCAGCGGGAATGCCGGAGGAGTGATCGTCGTTGACGATGAGATCGAGGGCGTCAACCGGCGCGACCGCCACGTCGACAGACACGACCTCGGTCTCCTCCGCGACGACCGGCTCGATGCCAGCCGGAAGCTCGGGAGATGGATCGCTGCTGATAGCAATGGGCTCCGCGTCGGCCGATTCAGTTTCGGCCTCGACAGATGCGACCACGGCCTGCTCGGCCTCGCTGCGCGCAACGTCCACCGGATCTTGCGCCGGCGGATCGTTGTCGATGATGAGCTCAGGAATATCGGCCGGCTCGGGCGCGACGTCGATCGGCGAGATTGCAGCCTCCGCCACGACGACCGGCTCGGCTTCTGTCGGCGTCTCCCGGGATGAATCGTCGGTGTCGCTCACATCGGTCGGCGCTGCCGACGGGGTCTCCGCGACGACGACAGAGATCGCGGCTTCGTCCGCGGCGACCCCATCGCTGGGCAGTGGGTCGGCGCTGATGCTGATGTTCGGAGCCGGCGCAGTTTCTGCGGCGTCGCCGATGAGGGCGGGTGAGTCGCCTGCGGCAATCGGGGCGGTGTCGATGCTGCCGCCGTGCGGCGAGGGCCGAAGCCGGGTCAACGCCCATTCCACCGCAGGAATGCGGCGCAGCAACGATATCAGTCTCGAAAGCACTGGGAGTTGTCCAAGAGGTACTCGGCGTGAGGCAATCGCTGATTCGTCAGCAATATGAAAAACTGCCCCGGCCGTCACACCGATGTCAATGTAGGTGGGACCAATTGCAGAACATCCACGCATTCTGCGCGCGCGAGTGATGAAGTCCATCTCGCCTTGAAGCCGCTGTCGGCGAGTCCTGCGCATGATGCGCTGCAACCGCTTGTGCGAAAGCCCGGATGCGACAATGCACCGCCACGATGTTGCGAGACGTCGCGGCTGGGCGCCGAACGTCGGGGTTCCATCGGCCTTCTCCCGCGGTTAGTTTGGAGCACCCTGGACATCTGCTGTAGGGACGACGCATGAGAAGAATAGTCGCCATCGGAGCAGTTCTGCTCTGGTCCACCATCGCATTCGCGCAGGATCGCACCATCACCGTGGCTTCGACGACGTCGACGGAGCAATCGGGATTGTTCGGCCATCTGCTGCCGCTGTTCTCGAAGGCCGAGGGCATCAACGTGAAGGTCGTTGCCGTCGGCACCGGCCAGGCGCTGGACATCGGGCGGCGAGGTGATGCCGACGTGGTGTTCGTCCATGACAGGCCTGCCGAGGACAAGTTCATGTCGGAAGGGCAGGGCGTGAAGCGCTTTGACGTGATGTACAACGACTTTGTCATCATCGGTCCGAAAAGCGATCCGGCGCAGATCGCCGGCAGCAAGGATGTTACCGATGCGCTGCGCAGGATCGCGGCGGCAAAGGCGCCGTTCATCTCACGCGGCGACAAGTCCGGCACGCACGCGGCCGAGCTCAGGCTGTGGAAGGAGGCGGGCGTCGACCTCGCTGCCGGCAAGGACAACTGGTATCGCGAGATCGGCCAGGGCATGGGTCCCGCGCTGAACATGGCCTCGTCCTCGAACGCTTATCTGCTGTCGGATCGCGGCACCTGGCTGTCGTTCAGGAATCGCGGCGAGCTCACCGTTCTCACCGAGGGCGACAAGCGGCTCTTCAACCAGTATGGCGTCATGCTGGTCAATCCGGCCAAGCATCCGAACGTGAAGGCGCGGGACGGGCAGGCCTTCATCGACTGGCTGGTGTCCCCGAAGGGACAGCAGGCAATTGCCGGCTACAAGGTCGGCGGCGAGCAGCTATTTTTCCCCAACGCGGCCAACTAGCAAAAAGGCGACGGTCGACACCGCCACGCTGAGCGCGAGCAGGATCAGGCCGAGACCGAGCGCCAGCGGCAGGTCGCCCTTGCTGGTCTCCAGCGCGATCGCGGTCGTCATCGTGCGCGTGAAGCCGCGGATATTGCCGCCAACGATGATGATGGCGCCGACCTCGGCGATGGCGCGCCCGAAGGCGGCGAGAAACGCCGTCAGCAGCGAGGTCCGTCCCAGCGCGAGCAGGAGTGCCATGCTGCGGTAGGCGGACAGCCCGTCGATCCGCGCCAGATCGCCATACTCCGCCCAGAGCAGGCTCGCCGGCCGATGCACCAGCGCCACCACGATCGGCGTCGCGAGCAGCGTCTGCGCGATCACCATCGCGGTGGGTGTGAACAACAAGCCGGCCGACCCGAGCGGGCCGGATCGCGACAGCAGCAGATAGAGCGCGAGCCCGACCACGACCGGCGGCAGGCCGAGCAGCGCATTGGTGAGCACGATGATGACCTGCCGTCCACGGAAACGGGTGATCGCGAGCAAGGCGCCAAACGGTGCGCCGATCGCCAGCGCGACCAGGCTGGCGGTCAGGCTGACGCGGACCGACAACGCGACGATGCCCAGAAGCTCGGAATCGGCATCGCCGATCAGAGCGAAGGCGGCGCCAATGGATCGCGCGAAGTCGTTCATCCGGCCGGACGCTTCGGCGATGGACAGAATGCCTCGGGGTCGACGATATCAGGGGCGCGCAACTGCTTCACGACCTGGTCTCTGCGAGTCTTGTTAACGTACACAGAATACCCAGGGCGAACGATTTGGAAACGCGTTTCGTCCACAAAATGTGTCCCAGTACCGCGTTGCACGGGCTTCCCGGACGTGTCCGAGCAGCGCTTCGCGTCGATCCGTCGCGCCTCAGCGCTTCGCGGTAGCCGATGCCGAGACCGCAGGGCCGGCCTTGATGTTCTGCTGCCAGTAGCGCTCGATCAGGTCGATCAGGGCGGAGGGCAGCGGAACGTAGTTCAGGGTTGCGGCCTGGGCTTTTCCGTTCTCCAGCGACCAGCGGACGAAATCGATCGCTGCCGCCGACCGCTCCTGAGATTTCGGCGCGTTCGGCATCAGCACGAAGGTGGTGGCCGTGATCGGATAGGCGTCTTCGCCGGTTGCGTTGGTGAGCACGAGATGGAAATCCTTCTCCGCCTTCCAGTCTGCACTCGAGGCTGCGGCTTGGAACGAGGCGGCGTCGGGGACGACGAAATTGCCGGCGCTGTTCTGCACGATGCCGAACGAGATTCTATCCAGCCGTTGCAGCGCATAGGTGTATTCGAGATAGCCGATCGCGCCTGGGACCAAGCTGACGAGCGAGGCGACGCCGTCATTGCCCTTGCCGCCGAGGCCGAGCGGCCATTCGACCGAGGTGCCTTCGCCCACGCTCGTCTTCCATTGCGGGCTGACCTTCGAGAGGTAATTCGACCAGTTGAACGTGGTCCCGGATCCGTCGATGCGATGGACCACCGTGATCGGCGCATTCGGCAGCCTGATATCGGGATTGATCGCGCGAATGGCCGGATCGTTCCAGGATTTGAGCCTGCCGAGATAGATGTCGGCGAGCATCTGGCCGGTGAAGCGGATCTGGCCGGGCTTGACGCCGTTGATGTTGACGACAGGCACGACGCCCCCGATCACGATCGGGAATTGCATCAAGCCCAGCTTTTCCAGCTCGTTCGGATCGAGCGGCATGTCGCTTGCGCCGAAATCGACGGCGCCTGTCTTGATCAGGCCGATACCGGTGCTCGAGCCGACGGCTTGATAGCTGACGATGTTTCCGGTCTTGGCCTTGTACGCGTCGATCCATCTCGCCATCACGGGCGAAACGAAGGTTGAGCCGGCTCCTTTGATCTCGGCGGCCAGGCTTTGCGTGGCGACCAGCAGAGCGGCGAGGATGATGGGGAGCTTGATGGGTCTCTTCATGTGCGCGACGCTAACAGGTCGGGCACGAGGCCGATGTGGCCTATGTCACAAAAATGTCGCCGGAGATTTGTCCGTCCCTGCGAACTCGCCGAGCGTGCGTTCGGAAAATCCTTGGTCAGATCAACCCGCGCAACTCGTCGATCAGCCGGCCGCACTGCTCCTCCGTTCCGACCGTGATGCGCAGGAAGTCCGCGATGCGAGGCTTCCTAAAATGCCGGACCAGCACGCCGCGCTGGCGAAGTGCGGTCGCGAGATCGGCACCGCTCCGGCTCCGATGACGTGCGAACACGAAGTTCGCGAGCGAGGGCAATACCTCGAAGCCGAGTTGCCCGAGATCGCGCGCGAGCACGTCGCGGCTTGCGATGATACGGGCGCGGGTCTCGACGAACCATTCCACGTCCTCGATCGCGGCGACCGCGCCGGCGATAGCGAGACAGTCGACGGGATAGGAGTTGAAGCTGTCCTTCACCCGCTCCAGCGCCTCGATCAGCGGCCGTCGGCCGATGGCAAAGCCGACCCTGAGGCCCGCGAGCGAGCGCGACTTCGAGAAGGTCTGGATGACGAGCAGATTGTCGTGGCGTGCAACGAGCGGCACGGCGCTCTCGGCGCCGAAATCGACATAGGCCTCGTCCACCACCACCAGCCGGTCCGGATTTTCCGCGAGCACCGCAGCGATCGTCTCGCGCGGAAGCGCGATACCGGTGGGCGCGTTCGGATTGCAGAGCAGGATGGCGCTCGACGGCCGCCTGTAGTCGGCGGTCTCGATCCTCATCGCGGCATCGAGCGGCACCTCCTCGTACGCTATGCCATAGAGGCCGCAATAGACCGGATAGAAGCTGTATGTGACATCCGGAAACAGAAGCGGCCTATCGTGCTTCAGAAGCGCCTGGAAGGTGTGGGCCAGAACCTCGTCCGACCCGTTGCCGACGAACACCTGCTCGGGCGCAACGTTATGATAGGACGCGATCGCCTCGCGCAGGCGCGTGGCGTGCGGGTCGGGATAGAGGCGCAGCCGCTCCGCAGCCGATGCGATTGCTGTCAGCACGCGCGGCGAGGGCGGATAGGGATTCTCGTTGGTGTTGAGCTTGACGACGCCGTCCTGCTTCGGCTGCTCGCCCGGCACGTAGGGCGAAAGCGTGTGGACGACCGGACTCCAGAAGCGGCTCATGATCTCCAATCCGGGTTGATCCGGCACAGTAGGGCATGCGGGGCATCGGCGGAAGTGCGCCGCCTTCAGCATCCTTGGCAGATCCGCACGGGCCTCATGGCCGGCGACGTTCCCCCAAGCGCGGCCTTCATGCTAGCCTCATCGTGCAAACGCAAGACCTGAAGACAACAAAGAAGGCCGGCGCGCCACAAGGCTGCGCAGAAGAGCCGCAAAGAGAGGAACACATGCCGGGTGCAGCCCTTGTCACCGCTCCCTCCATTCCGACCGCGCCCGTGACGCCGGCCGTTCTCGATCGGCTGCAGGCCATCGTGGGCGACAAGGGCTTGATCCTGGACGAGCACGACAAACGGCCGTTCGTGACCGACTGGCGCGGCGAGCTCGCCGGTCAGGCTGCAGCGGTCGTGCGACCGGCCAGCACCGCGGAAGTCTCCGCGGTCGTCAAGCTCTGCCATGACAACGGCATTGCCATCGTTCCGCAGGGCGGCAACACCGGCCTGATGGGCGGTGCCACGCCATGGCCTGCGCATCGCGGCATCCTGCTCTCGCTCGGCCGCATGAACCACGTGCTGGATGTCGATCCCGTCGGCTACACCATGACCGTGGAGGCGGGCTGCATCCTCCAGACGCTTCAGGACGCGGCCGCGCGCCATGACCGCCTCTTTCCGCTCAGCCTGGGTGCACAGGGCTCGTGCATGATCGGGGGCAATCTCTCCACCAATGCCGGCGGCGTGCAGGTGCTGCGCTACGGCAATGCGCGCAATCTGGTGCTGGGTCTCGAGGTCGTTCTGGCCAACGGCGATGTCTGGGACGGGCTGCGGGCGCTCAAGAAGGACAACACCGGCTACGACCTCAAGCACCTGTTCATGGGCGCCGAAGGCACGCTCGGCATCATCACCAAGGCGGTGCTGAAGCTCTGGCCCGCGCCAAGGGACGTCTGCACGGCATGGCTCGCGATCCGCGATCCCAGCGCGGCGATCGAGCTCCTGTCGGAGGCGCATGCGGCGTCCGACGACAATGTCGGCTCCTGTGAGCTGATGAGCCGCGCATGCACCGACATGGTGCTGCGGCATATTCCCGGCACCCAGGATCCTCTCAAGGCGGAGACCGATTGGTATCTCCTGCTCGAATGGTCGTCGGCCCGCCCGCGGCAGGACGGCGGTGCGGGCATGTCGGACAGGATGGAGCAATTCCTGGCCGATCAGCTCGAAGCGGGCCGCCTGCTCGATGCGGTGATCGCGCAAACCGAAACGCAGTCGCGCAACATGTGGCGCATTCGCGAAAGCGTGGCCGAGGCCTCGCGCGCCGAGGGGCCGGGCCTGAGCTACGACGTGTCGGTCGCGATCTCCCGGATTCCCGAATTCATCGACAAGGGCCTGAAGTCCGCGCTCGACATCCTGCCGACGATCCGCCCCTATCCGCTCGGCCATATCGGCGACGGCAATGTGCACTTCTCCTTTATGGGTCCGAAGGGCATGGATCGCGAGACGCTCGGCCAGTATTCCCCGGCGATCACGCGGGCCGTCAACGACCTCATCACGTCCATGGGCGGCTCGATCTCGGCCGAACACGGCATCGGCATCGAGAAGCTCGACGAACTCCAACACTATCGCTCGAGGACCGAGCTCGACATCATGCGCACGATCAAGCGGGCGCTCGACCCCGACAACATCATGAATCCGGGCAAGGTGCTGCGTCTCGGGTGAGCGAGGGCCGGCGGCATAGGTCGGCCGGCCGTCCGGGAGCATCGGGGGGCGGGATGTGGTGCAAACCCGGCCAAACAGGCCACAAAGGTGCCAAATCATGCCTTTTCGCCGCGGACGAGCGGCTTTATTCCCGCCATGGATGCTTTAAGGAAAGGCAGGATCAGGTCGCAGGCGCCCGTTGGCGGTGCTAGACCCTGATGCAGGAACAATGGGGCCGGGCCGGTGGCCGGCTGGCCCGCAAGGATGAAGGATATGAGGCAATGATCCAGAGCGTTGGCATCATCGGGGCAGGGACCATGGGGAACGGCATCGCGCAGATCTGCGCGGCGGCGGGGCTTTCGGTCGTGATGGTCGATATTTCCGATGCGGCGGTGAACCGCGGCCTGTCGACCGTTGGCGGCAGCCTCGAGCGCCTGGTCAAGAAGGAGAAGATGTCGGCCGCCGACCGCGAGGCGACGCTCAAGCGCATCACCGGCACGACCGACCGGGCGAAGCTGTCGGATTGCGATCTCGTCATCGAGGCCGCCACAGAGAACGAGGAGCTCAAGGTCAAGATCCTGAAGGACCTCTGCGCGACGCTGTCGCCGCGCACGCTGGTTGCGACCAATACCTCGTCGATCTCGATCACCAAGCTCGCGGCCGCGACCGACCGTCCCGACCGTTTCATCGGCATGCACTTCTTCAACCCGGTGCCGGTGATGGCGCTGCTGGAGCTCATCCGGGGCTTGCAGACCTCCGACGACACCCATGCCAAGGCGCTCGATTTCGCCCAGCGCGTCGGCAAGGTGGCGATCACGGCCAAGAACAGCCCGGGCTTCGCCGTCAACCGCATCCTCTGCCCGATGATCAACGAGGCGATCTTCGCGCTCCAGGAAGGCATCGCGACAGCCGAAGAGATCGACGCCGGCATGAAGCTCGGCTGCAACCACCCGATCGGGCCGCTGGCGCTCGCCGATCTCGTCGGGCTCGACACCATGCTGTCGGTGATGGAGGTCTTTTACAAAGGCTTCAACGATCCCAAGTATCGGCCAGCGCCGCTGCTCAAAGAAATGGTCGATGCCGGCCATCTCGGCCGCAAGACCGGGCAGGGCTTTTATACTTACAGCGCCTGATCGAGGCGTCGGCGGCGGGCGATGAACGTCCGCCGCCAAGTCCTGCAATTTGCGCTGCGACAAAGACGCCGCGCGCAATGAGCCCGACAATGTCGAACGGGCGACCTCGCGGGAACAACGGAACGGATAACAAAGGACATGTCGGATCGACTGAAGGCCGAGCGGGAAGCTGCGGCCGCGCGGCGGAACCTATTGACCCAGGATGCGATCGAGCGCACCGGGATCACCGAGGAGATGATCGGGGAACTCGTCACTCACTTCTACGGGCGCGTACGCGAGGACGCGCTGCTCGGACCGGTGTTCGCGATCGTGCAGAATTGGGACGAGCATCTCGCCAAGCTGAGGGATTTCTGGTCGTCGGTCGTGCTGATGAGCGGCCGCTATCATGGCTCGCCGATGCGGGCGCATCTGCCGCTGAATCTGATCGGCGGCCATTTCGATCGCTGGCTCGATCTGTTCGAACAGACCGCACGCGACGTGTGCCCGCCTCCCGCGGCTGCACTCTTCATCGACAAGGCGCGTCGCATCGCCGACAGTTTTGAAATGGCGTCGGCAACTGTTGCGGGCCGTATCGCTTCGCCGCGTCACGTGCTCAGGTCTTGAAATACAAAATGCCTGCCTGAGAAACGTGCAGCCCGCATCGCGTCGTGGCGTTGCACCAATTCCTGCATCATCGGTCTGATCTGCAAAATCATCATGCTGTTCGCGCAATGCGATGTAGAATTTGCGAAAACGCGCTTGAACGCGTTCAGTCGCGTTCAATCAACGCGAGCAAAGACATATTGATGCACTGCGGCGCCAAGTCTTCGCCTTGTTTTCGGCAGAGTTCCGGCGCCTGCTAGCGGGCATGGCGCGTGCATCGTTCGACACCACATCTTCACCCTCCGAGAGTGCTGCGGAACCTGACGTCGACGCGGGCACGGAGCAGACGCGGCGAACGCTGCTGCTCGGTGCACTCGCCACAACCGCATGCCTCGGCTGTTCCTCCCAAGCGCGCGCCGGCGAGGATGCGCCCGGCTCCGACGAACGGCCGCAGAAGGGCGACGTGCTCGTCTTTTCCGAAGGCGATCAGGAAGGCAAGCCGGTCACGTTGGTCGACCTGCCGGCCGGCGGGCCGCCGGTGCATGCCTGGCCAAAGGATCCCAAGACATCGGTGGTGCGCAGTGCGTCCCGGCTCAACGAGATCCTGATCATCCGCCTCGATCCAGCCGAGCTCGACGAAAAGACCCGCGAGCGCGCGGTCGATGGCATCCTCGCCTATTCGGCGATCTGCTCGCATGCCGGCTGTCCCGTCACCGCCTGGGTGAAGAGCGATGTCGGCGACAAGGAGGTGTTCAAGTGCATGTGCCACAACTCCGAATACGATCCTCGCGCGGGGGCGCAGGTCGTGTTCGGGCCGGCACCGCGGCGGCTCGCAGCGCTGCCGCTGGCGCTTGCTGACGGCTCGCTCAGCGTCGCCGGCAACTTCATCGGAAAGGTAGGTGGCGCGCAGCCGGGATGATGGACGGTGCGGGGTATGCCCGCGTCACGAGAGGCCGCATCCGCCGAGGGGCGGACGACGGGACGAACGACAAGAATTCAAATCAAGAATTCAAAACGGATGAAAAAGGGGAACGTCCATGAAAACGTCCAAGGAAGCGTCCAAGCAAACGTCGATCGCCAGAAAGCAATGGTACCTGTCCGGCTTCGTCGCCTTCACCTGTCTTGCCGCGACCGCCGCGACGGCCGGCCCGATCGAGAGTTATTCTCCGGTCACCGCGCAGCGGTTGGAAAATCCGGAGCCCGCCAACTGGATGCTCTACCGGCGGACCTATGACGGGCAGGGCTACAGCCCGCTCGACCAGATCAACGCCTCGAACGTGAAGAATCTCACGCCGGTCTGGACCTTTGCCACCGGCGTCGTCGAAGGCCACGAGGCGCCGCCGATCGTCAACAACGGCGTGATGTTCGTGGCGACCCCGATGGGGCAGGTGATCGCATTGAACGCGAAGACGGGCGATGAATATTGGCGCTACAAGCGGCAGCTCCCCGACGATCTGTTCCAGCTGCATCCGACCAGCCGCGGTGTCGGCCTCTGGGAGGACAAGCTCTATCTCGCCACCACCGACGACCACGTCGTCGCACTCGATGCCAAGACCGGCAAGGTGGTGTGGGACACCAAGGTGCAGGATTACAAGAAGGGCCAGTACATGACCCTGATGCCGCTGATCGTCGACGGCAAGGTCATCGTCGGCGGCTCCGGCGGCGAGTTCGGCGTGCGCGGCTATGTCGCCGCTTTCGACGCCAAGGACGGCAAGGAGCTGTGGCGGACCTACACCATTCCCGGCGAAGGCGAGCCCGGTCACGACACCTGGCAGGGCGACGACTGGAAGAACGGTGGCGGCTCGGCCTGGATGACCGGCAATTACGACAAGGACACCAAGACGATCTATTGGGGCGTCGGCAACGCCGCGCCCTGGCCCGGCGAGATGCATCCCGGCGACAATCTCTATACCTCGTCGGTGCTCGCGCTCGATCCGAACAACGGCAAGATCAAGACCTATCACCAGTACCACCAGAACGATTCCTGGGACTGGGACGAGGTCGAGGCGCCGATCCTGATCGACCTGCAACGCGACGGCCGCAACATCAAGAGCCTGGTCCATCCGGGACGTGATGCGATCTTCTGGGTGCTCGAACGCACGCCGACCAAGATCAACTACGTCGCGGGCTGGCCGTTCGTCTCCACCGATGTCTGGAAGGGCATCGATGCCGAGAGCGGCAAGCCGATCGTCGATCCCGCACACAAGCCTGTCATCGGCAAGCGCGTCGAGTTCTGCCCGTCGCTGTGGGGCGGCAAGGACTGGCCGTCGGCGGCCTATAGCGAAAGGACCAAGCTCGTCTACGTGCCCGCCAACGAGAATTTCTGCGGCGGCTTCACCGGCGAGAAGCTTCCGCTGAAGCCGGGCGAACTCTGGCTCGGCACCAAGCCGGAAGATATCGGCTTGAAAGCGAAGCCCGGCGCAGATCATTTCGGTGAGCTGCAGGCGTGGGATCCCGCCACGGGCAAGAAGGTGTGGCAGCACAACTTCCCGAAGTCGCAGCTGTTTGGCTCGGTCACGGCAACCGCGGGCGATCTCGTCTTCGCCGGCGGCACCAACGACCGCAACTTCCGCGCCTTCAACGCCAAGACCGGCGAGCTGTTGTGGGAGCAGAAGACCAACTCCGGCATCATGGGCATGCCGGTGTCCTATGAGGTCGACGGCACCCAGTACATTGCGATCCAGTCGGGATGGGGCGTGGACGCGCAGCGCATCCAGGATGCGCTCGCCACCAACAATATCGGCATCGAATCCAACGTGCCGCAGGGCGGCGTGATCTGGGTGTTCGCGCTGAAGAAATAGCTCCGCGGGCGGATCGACGAAGGCGGAGCAGCAGGGGGGTGGCGAATGCGGCGGACGGAAACGTCCGCCGCATTTTTCGCGCGGTCTCTCTTTCGTTCCCTTAGGAACCAGCGTCGTCCTCACTCACAATAGCTATTTCCCCTGCCGCTCCACCTTGTCCTTCTCCTTCTGGTTCATCTCCCGAACCTTGGGATCCGGATTGTGCTGCCCGGTGGTCTGGGTCGTCGACGCCGGCGGGGCGTTGGCGTTGGGTAGCGAGTTCTGGTCCGGCGCGGTGGGGCGCGTCGCCGTGGTCGGGGGCGTGGTGTTGCTCTGGGCGAATGCGCCCGCGGCCGTCAAAAGAAAGGCGCCCGACAGCGAGACTGCGAGCGCCTTTGAGATGTTGATCATCGATCTGCTCCTGTCAGATCGATGGAAACGGCGCGAGGCCGCCTCTGTTCCGTTCTCTCACGCCTCCAATTGCTTGCCGATCGGCAAGCTCCGGATGCGCTTTCCGGTCGCCGCGAAGATGGCGTTGATCAGCGCTGGCGCGAACGGCGGCACGCCGGGTTCGCCGACGCCGCTCGGCGGCGTGTCCGGGCCGGGCGGCACAATGTAGACGTTGGTCACGACAGGAGATTCGTCCATCCTGATGACCTGGAAGTCGTCGTAGTTCTTCTGCTGCACCTTGCCGTCCTTGAACGTGATCTCGCCGTATTTGGCGATGCTCAGGCCCATGATCGCCGCGCCCTCGATCTGCGAGGCGATGCGCTCGGGGTTGACATAGGTGCCGCAGTCGATCGCGGTGTCGACCCGCGGCACTGTCAGTTTGCCCTTCTCATCGACGGCCGCCTCGACGATGGTCGCGATGTAGCTGACGAAGCTGCGATGCACGGCGATGCCGAGACCGTGGCCCTTCGACACCTTCCGTCCCCATTCGCCCTTCTCGGCGACCAGCTCGACCACCTTGCGCAGCCGCGCGGTGTCGATCGGGTAGCTGTCAAGGGGCTCGCCATAGTTCCAGAGGTCCTTCACCGCCGGCTTGACGATGCGCGGACTTCCGATCAGCGCGAGCAACGTCTCCTTCTGGTCGCGACCCGTGGCCTGCGCGATCTCGCCGACCATCGACTGCACAGCGAAGGCGCGCGGGATGTTCGAGACCGAGCGGAACCAGCCGATGCGGGTGTGCGCGGCCGCTTCCGGATTCTCGCAAGAGATGTTGGCGATCTCGAACGGCATGTCGACGAGGCCCATGCCGATTTCGAAAGGCGCCTGGTGCACCGTGCCGGCCGCAAAGGTCGAGGCGATGCTGGGGGCCACGCTGCGGTGGCGCCAGGCGATCACCTTGCCGCTCTTGTCGAGACCGGCCTCGATGCGCTCGACCGAGACGGTGTGCAGGAAGCCGTTGTGGATGTCGTCCTCCCGCGTCCACTGCACCTTCACCGGCGCGCCGAGCTCCTTCGACAGCAGCGCGGCTTCGAGCGCAAAGTCGCATTTCGACTTGCGACCGAAACCGCCGCCGAGCAGCGTCACGTTGACGGTGACGTTCGCTTCCGGAATGCCGAGCGTCTTGGCGACGTCCTCGCGCGTGCCGCCCGGGCTCTGCACCGGCGCCCAGATCTCGGCCTTGTCGCCCTTGACGTCGGCCACCGCCACCGGCGGCTCCATGCTGACATGGGCCAGATGGGGGATGTAGTACTCGCCGACGATGACCTTGTCGGCGCCCTTCAGGGCGGCGTCCGCATCGCCCTCCTGGCGCAGGACCAGGCCGGGCTTGCGCGAGGCCTCCTCGAGCTCCTTGCGGTAGGCAGCCGACTCGTACTTGCCGTTGGGACCGTCGTCCCAGGTCAGCTTCAGCGCGTCGCGGCCCTTGATCGCCGCGCCGGTGTTGCGCGCGATCACGGCGACGCCGCCGAGCGGCTGGAACTTCGAGGGCCACGGCCAGCCGCGCACCTGCATCACCTTTTCGACGCCGGGCACCTTCAGCGCCGCGTCCGGCTCGAACTTGACGAGCTTGCCGCCGGTCACCGGCGGCCGCGCGATCACGGCGTACTTCATGCCGGGCAGACGCACGTCGGCGCCGTATCGCGCCTTTCCGGTGGTGATGTCGTGGAGATCGACGATGCCGATCTGGCCCTTGCCGAGATAGCGGAAGTCCTTGGGGTCCTTCAGCTTGAGGCCTTCGATGCTCGGCACCGATTCCTTGGCGGCGTCGGCAGCAAGCTCGCCGAAGCCGAGCTTGCGTCCGCTGGCGCTGTGGACGACCTCGTGATTGACGGCCTTGACCTCGGTCGCCGGCACGCCCCAGCGCTTGGCCGCGGCCTGCTCCAGCATGGTGCGGGCGGAGGCGCCGATCTGGCGCATCGGGATCAGATAGTGCCGGGTGCTGCGCGAGCCGTCGGTGTCCTGGTTGCCGAACTTGACCTCGTCGCCATGGGCCTGCTGCACCTTGACCCGGGACCAGTCGGCTTCCATTTCCTCCGCCACGATCAGCGGCAGGCTGGTGCGCACGCCGGTGCCCATTTCCGAACGGTGCCCGACGATGGTGACGATACCGTCCGGGGCGACCGAAACGAACACGCGCGGATCGACCACGACGCCGTGCGGCATCTTTCCGGCGCCTGTCTCGTAGGCGAGCGCCTGGCGTGACATCACGGGCGCGGCAAGCACGAAGCCACCGGTGACGCCGAGCCCCTTCAGGATGCTGCGGCGCGAGACTTTCTCCACCCTGATGTTCTTTTCGAAGCCGCGAAGCTTGCGGGGATTGTCGATGAAATTCATGTCACACTCCCGTCGATGCGAGATGGACTGCGTTCTCGATGCGCTGGTAGCAGCCGCAACGGCAGATGTTGCCGGCCATCGACTCGCGGATCTGGTCGTGCGACGGCTTTGGGTTGTCCATCAGAAGCGCCGCGGCCTGCATGATCTGGCCGGCCTGACAGAAGCCGCATTGGGGAACATTGACCTGGCGCCAGGCCTTTTGAACCGGGTGATCGCCGGTTGGGTGCAGCCCCTCGATCGTCGTGACCTCGCGCCCGGCGACGTCGTTCACCGACGTGATGCAGGCGCGCACGGCTTGCTTGTCGACGATGACGGTGCAGGCGCCGCACAGGGCCTGGCCGCAGCCGAACTTGGTGCCGGTCAGCCCGGCTTCGTCCCGCAAGAACCAGAGTAGCGGGAGATCCGGGTCGCCGTCCCAGCTCTGTTCCTGGCCATTGATCTTCACCTTGATCATGATCGTCCCTCGCTCTTCATAAGCATCTTGATTGAAATCCGCCGATGTCGGCGGGCGGTGGTCCGTGGCATTGCTTCGCCGCCTGCCGTCGTCCCGCACGGGCAAATCCCGGAGGGAGGCAGGAACGTCGATGACGATGTCTGGATGTTCTCGATACCTCCCGTTTTGTTCTTAATTGTTTTGAACGTCGTGCGGCATCGTGACGGCGCGAACGTAGCAGAGATCGCGCCGACCCGGCGTTCACAGCCGAGTGTTCTCACCGGGAAAAGATTGCATCGATGGTTTGTCAAAAGCAGGGCGCGAACATCGCGCCGCGTGCATCGCGCGGCCGCAAATGCGCCTTGCAGCAAAAAGGCTTCGTCCGCCAGGAAAACTGCGCGGACGAAGCAGGATGCCTCAGTCGAGGGAGGGAGAAACGCAGGGACCGCAAACCTCAAGCAGGAAGCGTGCGGCACTGCGCAGTCATTCAGAGACCAGGACTGAGGGAGCCGACGGTTCTCGCCAGTCCAGCGCAGGCGAGGAGGCGGCTTCGCCGCGATCGTCCGGGAGCCAGGCCCGTCCGGTTCGCTGGGAGTGGGGGAGGGGGAACCAGCGATCGGACGGGCGTGGCGAGAGCGTAGGCCGCCGGCTCAGGCGGCCTGTTCAGTTCAAGCTGCCTTGGCTTTGGCCACGTGGGTCGCGATCGCGTCCATCAGCGCCGGCGACAGGCAGTCATACGGCTCGAGCCCGATCTCCTTCAGCCGCGCACGGATGCCGGCCATCTGCTCCGGCTTCACGCCGGATTCGATCACCGAGGAGACGAAGGCGGCGAATTGCGGCGCCTGCGATCCCTGCTCCTGGAACAGTTCGGGATGGATGAAGTCGAGGCCGTAGAACGGATGGTTCTTGTTCTCGATGCGGCCGTACATGTGCGTGCCGCAGGCCTTGCAGGCATGGCGCTGGATCACCGCCGAGGGGTCGACGATCTGGAGCTTGTCGCCGTTCTCGAGCACGGTCACGTTCTGGCGCGGCACCACGGCGACGACGGAGAACGTCGCGCCTTGCGGCTTCCAGCATTTGGTGCAGCCGCAGGCGTGGTTATGGGCGACGTCGCCCTTGATGCCGACCTTGACCGGATGGTCGCTGCATTTGCAGACCAGGGTGCCGCCGGCAAAGCTGCCGCTACCCTGTTTGACGCCGTTGTCGATCGATGGATGGAGTGCAACAGTCATGGGTCGATCCTCCTGGGTGTGATGTCTGTAGGCTAGTATACGACGACTGAACGGATGGATTTGCCCTCGTGCATGAGGTCAAAGCCCTTGTTGATCTCCTCGAGCTTGAGCACATGGGTGATCATCGGATCGATCTGGATCTTTCCGTTCATGTACCAGTCGACGATCTTCGGCACGTCAGTGCGGCCGCGCGCGCCGCCGAAGGCCGTGCCGCGCCAGTTGCGCCCGGTGACGAGCTGGAACGGGCGGGTGGCGATCTCCTTGCCGGCTTCGGCGACGCCGATGATGATCGAGGTGCCCCAGCCGCGATGGCAGGCTTCCAGCGCCTGGCGCATCACGGTGGTGTTGCCGGTGCAGTCGAAGGTGTAGTCGGCGCCGCCATCGGTGAGGCCGACCAGGTGCTGGACGATGTCGCCGGTGACCTTCTTCGGGTTGACGAAGTGGGTCATGCCGAACCGGCGGCCCCAATCCTCCTTGGAGTCGTTGATGTCGACGCCGATGATCTTGTCGGCGCCGGCCATCTTGGCGCCCTGGATGACATTGAGGCCAATGCCGCCGAGGCCGAACACGACTACGTTGGCGCCCGGCTCGACCTTGGCGGTGTTGACGACGGCGCCGACGCCGGTGGTGACGCCGCAGCCGATGTAGCAGCTCTTGTCGAAGGGCGCGTCCTCGCGGATCTTGGCGACCGCGATCTCCGGCAGCACGGTGAAGTTCGAGAAGGTCGAGCAGCCCATGTAGTGGTAGATCGGCTTGCCCTTGTAGGAGAAGCGGCTGGTGCCGTCGGGCATCACGCCCTTGCCCTGCGTCGCGCGAATCGCGGTGCAGAGATTGGTCTTCTGGCTCAGGCAGCTTTTGCACTGCCGGCATTCCGGCGTGTAGAGCGGGATGACGTGATCGCCCGGTTTCACCGAGGTCACGCCGGGGCCGATCTCGCGGATGATCCCGGCGCCCTCATGGCCGAGGATCGACGGGAAGATTCCCTCGCTGTCGAAGCCGTCGAGCGTGTAGGCGTCGGTATGGCAGATGCCTGTTGCCTTGATCTCGACCAGAACCTCGCCGGCCTTGGGCCCTTCCAGGTCGACTTCGATGATCTCAAGCGGCTTCTTGGCTTCGAAAGCGACTGCGGCACGTGTCTTCATTGGTAGCTCCTCAAATTCTCGTAAGACGCCAGGAAGTAGTCTCGGCAGTCCCTGTAGCGTTCATTTCTTGCCCATGCAGGCGTCTTCCGCCTTGGTGTAGGCCTCGGGTTTCTCCTCCTTCTTGGAGGGACGCTGCCGGCCCCAGGCTTCGGTGGAGCGCGCGCGCAGATAGACGTACAGATCGTCCATGTAGCAGGCGACGTTCGGATTGTCGCCGAAGGCCGGCATGACGTTCTCCTGCGCCGTCGAGATGTTCTTGCGGCCGGAGGCGATCACGCCGAGGAAGTCGCCATAGCTCATGCTTTTGACGGAATCCTTCAGCGCCGGTGCGTAGGTGGATCCCATGCCGTCGGGGCCATGGCAGACGTGGCAGTCGGAGTGATAGCGGCGGTAACCGGAATAGGTGAACCAGTCCACGGTGCCGTCGGCCGAAATCTTGTAGGTCGGGTTTCCTTCCTTATCGAGCCATTTGCCGTCTTCTTCCTTCTTCACGGCGGCCGGGTCGCCCGGACCGTCCGCGGTCGCAATTCCTCCCGACGCAACGAACATCATCGCAGCAATGACAAAGCAGATTTTACGCAAGAGTTTTTTCCTCGGAAGGCGTTCGGTGGAGACGAGCCGGCGCGTGGAGCGATCCACGCGCCGGAGCGATGCTGAAGGGCCTAGTTGGGCAGCGAGAACACGGTCAGCGTACCGCCGAGTGCCGTGTAGTTGCTGAGGGCCGCGTAGCCGCCGACTGCGCCGAGACCGGCGGTCGGATCAGTCAGGCCTGCGGCGAGACCAATGCCGGCCCAGCCACCGACGCCGGAGAGCACTGCGACATACTGCTTGCCGCCGTTCTCATAGGTCGTGACGTTGCCGATGATGCCGGACGGAGTCTTGAACTTGTAGAGCTCCTTGCCGGACTTGGCGTCGACCGCCTTCAGGTAGCCTTCGAGCGTGCCGTAGAACACCACGCCGCCGGCGGTCGCGAGCGCACCCGACCAGACCGAGAACTGCTCCTTGTTCGACCAGACGATCTTGCCGGTCTTGCCGTCCCAGGCGATGAAGTTGCCCATGTGGCTTTCACCCTGCGGCGGATACATCGAGAGCGTCGCTCCCACATAGGGCTGGCCCGCGGTGTAGCTCACCTTGAACGGCTCGTAGTCCATGCAGACGTGGTTGGTCGGAACGTAGAACAGCTGCGTGTCCGGCGAGTAGGCTGCCGGCTGCTCGTCCTTGGTGCCGAGCGCGGCCGGGCAGATGCCCTTCACGTTGTGGTCTTCACCGGCCTTGTCGGTCGAAGCCGCGTCGAGCACCTTCGGACGGCCATAGGTCGGCGAGTTCTTGTCCATATCGACGCCGGAGGTCCAGTTCACCTTCGGATCGTACTTTTCGGCGACCAGCAGCTCGCCGCTCTCGCGGTCCATGGTGTAGGCGAGACCGTTGCGGTCGAAATGGGTCAGGAGCTTGCGTGCCTGGCCGTTGATCTGCTGATCCGAGAGGATCATCTCGTTGACGCCGTCATAGTCCCACTCGTCGTGGGGCGTCATCTGATAGACCCACTTGGCTTCGCCGGTGTCCGCGTTGCGCGCGAAGATGGTCATCGACCATTTGTTGTCGCCCGGACGCTGCTTCGGATTCCAGGTCGAGGGATTGCCCGACCCGTAGTACACGAGGTTCAGAGCGGGATCGTAGGACATCCAGCCCCAGGTGCAGCCGCCGCCGATCTTCCACTGATCGCCCTGCCAGGTCTTCAGCGAGGAGTCAGCGCCGACCGGCTTGCCGAGCGCGGTGGTGGCAGCGGTGAACTTGATCTGGTCGTCCGGACCTTCGGAGAAGGCGCGCCAGGCCTGCTTGCCGGTCTTGAGGTCATAGGCGGTGACGTGGCACTGCACGCCGAACTCGCCGCCGGAGATGCCGACCAGGACCTTGTCCTTGACGACGAGCGCCGCCGAGGTGCCGGTCTCACCCTTCGCAGGGTTGCCGTTGGTCGAGCTCCAGGCCACCTGGCCGGTCTTGGCATCGAGCGCGACGAGGTTGGTGTCGGCCTGATGCAGGATGATCTTGCCGTCGCCATAGGCCAGGCCGCGATTGACCGTGTCGCAGCACATCACCGGGATGACGTTCGGGTCCTGCTTGGGCTCGTACTTCCAGATGATCTTGTTCTCGTTGGAAAGGTCAATGGCGTAGACCTTGTTCGGGAACGGCGTATGGACGTACATGACGTTGCCGATGATCAGCGGGCCGCCTTCATGGCCGCGCAGAACGCCGGTCGAGAAGGTCCAGGCGACCTGGAGCTTGCCCACGTTCTGTGCGTTGATCTGGTTCAGCTTGGAATAGCGGGTATTGGCGTAGTCCCCCGCCGGCATGACCCAGTCTTTCGGGTTCTGCGACATCTTGATCAGCTCGTCATTAGCTGAAGCGCTGCCGACGGCGAGAGCCGCCGCGGAGCCAAGATAGGTCGCCAGTAGCACCTTGCGCATAGTCATTTCCTCCGTTGGTCTCGTTTATTGTTTCCGAAGCAATGCTCAATCACCGGGCTTCTCGTCCGGCGTCTGCTCGTGCAGGGCGGTCACGATTGGGACCAGAAACGATGCTGTGCTGTTTCCTCCTCCTGATGAGAGCCACGGGTCCACGTGCAGGAGCGGCCCGTTCTTGTTGTTCCTGACGCAATCCCTAGCCACTTCGCCACCGGGAAACTTGCCCAAGAGAGAAGGCGGTTTGCTCGACAGCGCACGGAGGCGAAGATTTTGATTTTGCAGTAGCGAATTCAGCGGCTTCGGTAAGCCTTTTGCACCGCCTTCTACGCTCAGGTTCCCCTTGACGGCGCTGCAACTAAGGCGGAGGATTAAGTTTCAAGAGTGGCAATGGAACGATGGCGCTCGTTGCAAAAGACCACTCAATTTCGAGGTAAACGTCACGCAATCACGGCTGAGGGCTCCGGCAGCGCTGGTCGCGATTCGCGTCGAATCTCCGGATCAAACCAGTGGCTGGATTAATGTCCGACACAATTCACACGCTCTCGACGACCGGAATGACGCCGAAGCGGCAGATCCAGAGTTGGATCGACGGGCTGACGAGCCTGTGCGGGTATTTCGACGTCGATCCGCTGGAGGCGTCCTCGCTCGAAGGCCGCATCGACTACACCACGGTCTCGCGCCTGAAGCTCTGCCAGATCGAGGTCAGTCAGCACCGCATCGCGCACACGATGGCGCGGGCCAAGGCCAATGAACACCCGTACATCAAGATTCACTTCCAGACCTACGGCGTGTCCTATTTCGAGCAGGAAGGCCGCCACATCGAAATCAACCCCGGCGACATCATCGCCTATGACGTCTCCTGCCCGCATTCGATCATCAGCCCCGCCTTCACGCGTCACGACGTGGTGATCGTGCCGAAGGCGCTGCTGCGCGATCGCGGCTTCCCCTCGCAGCGGATGCCTGCGTGCAAATTGTCGGCGAAGACAGGGACGGGGCGGATCGCCCACGATTTCGTCCATGCGACCTTCGACGAGGCGGCAAAACTGTCGGCGAACAGCGCGGTCGGCGTCGCCGATTCTCTGATCGACCTGTTGCTGCTGCCGCTGCGCGAAGCCGATACGATGTTCGACCGTGTCGGGCCCGAAGCGATGTATGTGCGCGCCCAGTTCTTCATCCGTGAGCACCTGCGCGATCCGGACCTGTGCATCGACCAGATCTCCGCCGAACTCGGCTGCTCCAAGCGCTATCTGCACATGCTGTTCTCCGAGCGCGGCACCACGGTGAGCGACTACATCTGGCAGGCGCGCTTGCAGAACTGCCGCCAGGAGCTCGAGGCCCACGCCGGCAAGACCATCACCGACGTGGCGTTCTCCTGGGGCTTCTCAAGCTCGTCGCATTTCAGCCGCGTGTTCCGGAAATATTTCGGCGTGGTGCCGTCCTCGATCCACAAGGCGCAGCAGAGCACGGCAAGCTCGAGCGGGCATTAGGCGCATGCCTGAGAACTTCCGGCGCGGTGGCCGACGCGCTTACGTTTTCGCCGCGATATAGGGAATGCTGGCCACGAGAGCGACGAGCAGCGCCGCATTGCCCAGCATTCCGCTCCAGTGCAGCCGGCGCAGCCGTCGCGGGGCCTCGGCATCGCCGGCATCCCTCGCGCTGAGCTGGTCGTCCATCCGTCGCATGAACCACCCGCGTCCCCAGATGGCCAGGGCTGCGATGATTCCGACGCCCATCGCGGCGAGCAGGCGGCCGTCGAGGAGGAGAGCCGCCATTCCGACGACGCCGGCAACGCGCATCACCAGGAAATGGGCATTGAACATTCCACGCAGCAACTGGGCGACGGGCTTGATATCGAGCTTCACCAGCAGGAAGGCGGGCGATGCCAGCGTGAAATAGCCCATCGGAAAGAGCAGGACGACCATAACGGCGACGGCGACTGCATCCGGTGTCATGCGATCGGCCCCTTTTTGACCGCCCTTGCAAGGCTTCCGGCGGCGCACAATCATAGCGGGAAAATGCGTTCCCGACACTAGGCTTTGGTCGGACGCCGGGCCGGGATGGGAGCAACTGGCGCGCCGGGCGGCGGCTCGAATTCAAGCCGGCTCGAGGCCGAGCGACTGCGCGCTCTCGATCCAGATCGGCAGCTCGCGCTGGTACAGCGCGTTGCTTTCCTTGAATCCGATCGCGGGCTCGAGCACGAAGGTCGCGAGAACCTCCTTCACCTTCAGATCGCTGTTGGCGGCGACACAGAGCTCGGCGAGGCGATCGACCACCGGCTGCGGCGTCGCCTTCGGCACGGCCCAGCCTGAGAAACCGCTCACCGTGAAGAATTTTGACGTCGCGCCCTGTTCCGGCAGCGTCTTGACGTTCGGGATCGCGTCGACCTTCTTCGAATGCACCGCAAACACGGTGCCGCGGTCGCTTTGCAGAACCGACTGCGCGGCCGTGTAGCTGCCCATGGCGGCATCGAGCGTGCCCTCCAGCATTCCCGTCCACATCGGCGCCTCGCCGCGATAGTGCACCGGCTCGATGTTGAGGCCGTACTGCTTGTTGAGCTCGTTGATCGTCATGTGCGGCGACGAGCCCGCGCTGTAGGTGCCGAAATTCACCTTGCCGCTCTTGCGCGCAAACGCGACGAAATCCTCCAGCGTCTTGACGCCGGTCTTGGGGTTTGCCACCAGCAACAGTCCGGCGCCCGGAATGACGCTGACGAGGGTCAGGTCTTTGTCCATGTCGTAGCCCGGGTTCTTCATCACCACCCGGTTCATGATGTAGGTGGTCGAGATCGAGCACAGGATCGTGTGGCCGTCGGGCTCCGCGCGGGCGACTTCAGCCGTGCCGATCGCGCCGGAGGCGCCGGGCTTGTTCTCGACAACGACGGTCTTGCCGACCTGCTTGGAGATGAATTCGCCGTAGGCGCGCGCCAGCAGGTCGGTCTGTCCGCCGGCCGGGTAGCTGCAGATCATGCGAATCTGCCGCGACGGCCACGTACCTTGTGCCGAGGCGCTGCGCGAGACAAAGGGCATCGCGAGTGCGGCGCTGCCGGCGGCGACGAAGTGACGGCGATCGAGTTTTGCGGACATGATTCTCTCCCGGATTTTTGCCGAAGGTACTGCATCAGGCTGGCGCCGGCATGGCCCGGTGGGCGAGACAGATTGGCGCATTCGGTCAGGCTGGCGCGGTGCTCATGTGTGCGTCACCCGGACGATCGCACCTGTCGCATGACCCGCAGCCAGACGATCTCGGTCAGGGCCACCGCGATCAGGCCGAACGTGCCGCCGATCAGCACGTTGATGATGCGCTCCTCGGCGATGCCGCTGGCGCCGCCGGCAAAGGAGGCGGCGAGCGCAATGAACAAGCAGCGCAGGCCGAAGCCGAGGAAATAGCGGGAGAACGAGATCAGCGTGAGGGTGGCCGCGAGAACCGCAACGGGCGATCCAGTATTCCAGAGGCCGGCATTGAAGAGTTCGCTCTCGCCACGTCCGCCGCGGCGTACTGGATGCCCCGGTCAAGCCGGGGCATGACACCGCGTAGTGTGGAGGCACGTGAGCCGCCTCTACTTCCGAATGATCTTCATCCAGACATCGCCGAGGATCGCGGGCTCGCGCGGCGGCAGATAGGTCAGGCCGGCCTGCTTGCCGAACTCTGCGATCTTGCCGTCCGCCGCAAGCTCCGTCAGCGCCTCGTTGACCGCGTCGATCAGGGTTGGGTCGCTGGCGAGTCCGACGTAACCGCGATTGGCGCCGATCGGGTAGTAGTAGCCGGACGCTGCGATCGCCGTATCAGGATGCGCGGCGCGATAGGCGTCGAAGCGCGCAAGGTCGATCAGCGTTGCGTCATGGTCGCCGCGGTTGAGCGCACCGAGGAGATCGTCGCGGCCGGGGACGAGATGGGTGATGCTGTCGATCAGGCGCCCCTTGTCGAAGGTCATCAGGATGGCATCGCCGAGCGAGCCGCTTTCGATCACCAGGCGGAGGCCGGTGAGATCGCCGATGTCGGCGATCTTGCGCCCCTGCGCCTTCGGCCCGAGCACCACTGTCATGGGCGAATAGACGTAAGGCCGGCTCGGCGCGAGCACGCCGAGCGCGACGCGGCGGCGGCGGTCTTCGCGGGTGGCCCCGGCAAAGTCCGGCAGGCGCGCCGTCTTCATCCCGGGCTTCACGAGCGAATCCTGCGTCAGCGCATAGCCGCCGACCAGCGAGCATCGACCGTCGGAGAGCAGTGCATTGGCCTCGAGCTGCGGGCTGGAATCCTCGTCCAGCTTGCTTTCGAACCACTGGATTTTCAGCTGCCGGCCAAGACGCTCCGCGATCGCCTGCGCCAGCAGCACGTCGAAGCCGGCGTCCGGCTTGCCCTTGCGATGCGCCGAGAGCGGCGGCCGGTCCTCGTCGAGGCAGATGCTCAAGGGATCGGCCGCGCGCGCGGGCGTCGCCAACGCGGCGAGCAACGCGGCAAGACCGAGCGCCAGCCGGCCCCTCACGGTTTCCTCCGGCTCGAGACGAAGGCCCAGAGATCGCCGATCTCGTCGTCGCTGAGGATGTCGCCCCAGGGCGGCATCTTGTTGTTCTTGCCGTTCTTCACGGTGGTGACGAAACGCGTCTTGTCGTCGGGGAAGACGCGCAAATCCGGTGTGATGGTGCCGGAGTTCATCATGTTGGGACCATGGCAGTGCGAGCATTTCGAAGCATAGGTCGACTTGCCATGGTCGATCTGCGCCTGCAGGGGATTGCCGGTTGCGTCATCCGCGGCCCGAACGGTCGCCGCAAGCGCGACCGTCAGCACCCCGACGGTGGCGATCGTCGCCACCGTCTTCTGAGCTACGTCTTTCAGCATCGTGCCGTGGTTACTGCTTGACCGCAAAAACCCACAGCGAGCCGCCGGGCGGCACCTTGGCAAGTCGCTCGTCGCCGGAGAACAGCGAGTAGACGCCGCCATAGCCGGACGTCACGGCGACGTATTGCACGCCGTCCTGCTGCCAGGTCACCGGTTGTCCCTCGATGCCCGAGCCGGTCTGGAACTGCCAGAGCTTCTTGCCGGTGTCGGCGTCGAACGCCTCGAACTCGCCGGTCAGCGCGCCCGTGAACACCACGCCGCCCGCGGTCGACAGCACGCCCGAGAAACGCGGGATGTCGGCGGGAGCTTCCCACTTGGCCTTGCCGGTCATGGGATCGATCGCCTTCAGATGACCGCGCGGGCCGTCACCCCATTCCCAGAGGTCGGTGAGGTCCATGCCGAGATACCATTCACCCTGCTTGAAGGTGACGGGCTCGGTCTTGTACCTGCCGCCGAAGGCGAGGGTGTTGGCATAGGCGAGGCCGGTCTGCGGGTTGAACGACATCGGCTCCCAGTTCTTGCCGCCGAGGATCGATGGATAGACCGTCACCTTCTTGCCATCGCGCGCGTCCTTCGAAACGTCGGTTTCGATCGGACGGCCCGTTTTCATGTCGATGCCGGTCGCCCAGTTGACCTTCACGTAAGGATTGGCCGCGAGCAGCTTTCCATTGGTGCGGTCGAGCACGTAGAAGAAGCCGTTGCGGTTGGCATCCATCAGGACCTTGGTCGGCTTGCCCTCGACGTTCATGTCGGCGAGCACCATCTCGGCCACCGAGTCATAGTCGAACGGATTGTTCGGCGAGAACTGGTAGTGCCACTTGATCTTGCCGGTCTTGGGATCCATCGCCAGCACGGAGCATGTGTAGAGATTGTCGCCGGGGCGCACCGCCGAATTGAACGGGCCGGGATTGCCGATGCCCCAATAGACCGTGTTCAGCTCAGGATCGTAGGACCCGGTGATCCAGGTCGAGCCGCCGCCGAGCTTCCAGGTGTCGCCCTTCCAGGTGTCGCCGCCTGCCTCGTCCGGCGAGGGAATCGAATGCGTGCGCCAGAGATGCTTGCCCGTCGCCGGATCCCAGCCGTCGATGAAGCCGCGGGTGCCGAACTCGGCGCCGGAGATGCCGGTGATGACGACACCGTCGGCGACCAGCGGGGCCACCGTCATCGAATAGCCTTCCTTGATGTCGGCCGCCTTCTGCCGCCACAGCTCCTTGCCGTCCTTGGCGTCGAGCGCGATCACGTTGGCATCTAGCGTGGTGCGGAAAACCTTGCCGTCATAGAGCGCCGCGCCGCGGTTGATGATGCCGCAGCAAACGATACGCGGCGTCTCGGCGGGGTACTCGACCTTGGATTTCCAGATCTGCTTGCCGGTCTTGGCGTCGACCGCCATGGTCGCGTTGTGCGAGGTCACGTAGATCACGCCCTGGTACACCAGCGGCTGCGATTCCTCGCTGCGATCGTCGTTGAAGGAGTAGTTCCAGACCGGGACGAGGTTCTTGACGGTGTCCTTGTTGATCTGGTTCAGGGTCGAGAAGCGCTGCAGATTGTAGCCCATCCCGTAGTTGAGAACGTTCGATGTATCGGTCGCGCCCTTGACCAGCTGCTCGGTGGTCTGTGCGTACGCACAATTCGATGCAAGCATGACGAGGCTCGCGGCCATCGCAAAGCGTTTCATCCGTTCCTCCCAATATGCGCGCCTTTTGACGCTGCGACAGCAACACTCCGCCCGAATGCAAAACGCGTCAATACGAAAGTCGAATGCGCGCTGCCGATATGTTGGATGCCAGATGCCGGTCACCTGACGGAGACCTTACAGCCTGCTCTCACTTGTGCGCAGGCGCTGGAAAAATTCCGCGGCATGATGCAGTGCCGGACGCAGCTGCGGGCAGTTGGGTTCCCTGAGGTTGCGGCGCGCAGGTTGCAATTCCGCTTGAACCGGGGCTCGCCTTGCGGACTTAATGTTGTTTGATCCCGCCCGAATCGGGGCTCTTGGTCTGGGAGGTCATGATGATATCGCGTCGCTCTGTTGCGCTTGCGCTCACGCTTGCAGTTCTGTCCGGTCCGGCCTGGTCGGCATCCGCCGTCAAGATGTTCGATACCGACAATGACGGCACGCTCGATCTGGCCGAGGTGAAGAAGGCCGCGACCGCGCTGTTCGCAAAACTCGATCCCGATCACGACGGCACGCTGGACGCGCGCGAATTGCGCGGACGGTTGACGGCCAAAGAGCTCGCCGCCGCCGATCCCGATCGCGACGGGACTCTCACGCTGGACGAATATCTGTCCGTGGTGGAGCAGCGCTTCAATGCGGCCAATCCCGACAAGGACGGAACGCTGGATGCAAAGGAGCTCAACTCGCGCGCAGGCCGCGCGCTGCTGCGCTTGTTGCGGTGAGTGCGGCAGCGCTTGACTGGGAGCGAAGGCGATTTGCACGAGAGCGAAATTCGCAAGCAATATGCGACAGTTCGCTGTATCGTCGGTTCGATTCCAGCTTGCGCTGTGCTTGACGCAGCCCTAGGTTTTGCCCCGCGCGATGTCGCGCTCAATACCTTGGGGAGACCCCGAATGGCTTGGAAAGCTCCGAAGATCGTGGAAGTGCCGGTCGGCATGGAAATCAACATGTACGCCTGCGCTGCGCGCAAGTAAGACTGACGAACCTGCCGCGGCTTCGGTGGCGAATGCCATCGGAGCCGTGGTAGTGTTCGCCGGATGCGCATTGGAGCTCACACAATTTGGATGGCGGTCGCGTGCACGGTTGCGCTCCCGCCGGCATGCGCCAGGGCCGAGGAGGGCTTTGACACCGAGCATATCTTCGGCTTCATGATCGGCACCGACGTCGGCAACGTCGGCGAGCGCGAATTCCAGACCCAGACGACAGGGCGCTTCGGCAGGGGCGGGGGCACTTATCGCGCCCTCGAGCACGAGGTCGAGATCGAGGTCGTGCCGCTGCCGAACTTTCGCATCGAGCTCGGCGCCACCGCCAGCCTGCACGACATCACGGGCGTTCCTGACATCGACGACCGCCGCCAGTTCAACTTCCAGGGCGCCTCGCTCGACCTGCGCTATCGCCTGCTCGACCGCGAACGGTCACCGTTTGGGTTCACGGTCGCTGCCGAGCTCCACGGCGACCGTATCGATGAGACCAGCGGCGCGAAGGGTCGGATGTACGGCACCGAATTCACGCTCGCCTTCGACCGCGAGCTCGTTCCGAACTTCGTCATCGGCGCGCTCAATTTGATCTATCAGCCGGAATGGGCGCGCTTCGAGGTTGCGGGGACGTCCGAGAAGAGTTCGACGATCGGCGCTGCGTTCGCCGCCTTGGCGCGGGTGCGCCCCAATGTGCTGCTCGGCGGCGAGATGCGCTACTTCCGTCAATATGAGGGCATTGGCCTTGGCGAGTTTTCAGGCCAGGCCCTGTTTGTCGGCCCAACGGCGTATTTCCAGCTATCGGAGAAATCGCGGCTGACCATGAGCTGGAGCATGCAGGCCTGGGGCCGCCCGGCCGGCTCAGGCGGCAATCTCGACCTCGTCAATTTCGAGCGGCATCAGGCGCGATTGGTGTTCGGAGTGAATTTCTAGGGCTCGCTCTTCGCCTCTCCCCGCTTGCGGGGAGAGGCCGGAATTTGCGAGAGCAAATTCCGGGTGAGGGGGACTCTCCGCGAGTCCGTCTCACATTTGAGTTCGCGGATCGAACCCCTCATCCGGCGCTTCGCGCCACCTTCTCCAGCAAGGGCAGGGCTGTCCGGGGAATGATTCACTGTGTCGCAGCGCATGCCCGGCTATTCCAGCAGGAAGCAGGTACT
>NZ_JAFCLP010000015.1 GCF_018129405.1 Bradyrhizobium iriomotense | reverse complement strand
GCAGGGGTGTCCGGGGAAGTTATGCATAGCAGAACTCGATCTGGCCCGGAACACGGCTGGTTTTTGGTTTGGTCGGATTGTTGGGTGGTGGTTTGTCGATAACTGCGATTGAACGCCGGGTCAGCAGGAACTGGCGGACGAGCTCAGCGAAGCGTAGCGGAGATAGAGCGGTGCGGTTGACGTGCGCAGCGATCCGCAACAGCAGATAGGCGATCATAGCCGCGAAGAGCTGCAGGCGGATCGCATTGTCGTTGTTGCCGAGGAACTTGTGAACGACCAGATGCTGTTTGATCCAGCGGAACAGCAGCTCGATCTGCCATCGACCTTTGTAAAGAGCCGCAATCTCGACGGCCGTACGCTTCACATCGTTGGTGATGAGCGTAACGATGCCTCCGTTTTCGCGCTTGAGCTTGATACGCCTCAGGGGAATGGCAAGCTTCGAATCTCCCTTGCTGGTCAGCTTGACGTCATCATCTGCCAGGATTTCGAAGCCATCACCCTTGCGCTTGCGCAAAGAGCGATGCCGCGTTGCCCGAAGTCGCATGTTCCGTTTCGGCCGAGTAACAAAAACGGCTTCGCTGGCATGGATTTGCTGCCACCAGTTGAACCGGCAATAGGCTTTGTCGAACACGTAGGTTGTCCCCCCGCTGATCGGGACCCGGTCAAGGAACTTGATGTCGTTGACATTGGCGTCGGTGACCTCGACGAGGCGCGGTACGTCCGTCTTCGGATCGTAGATCACGTGCAACTTCATGCCGCGGATGCGGCCGTTCCACATCGCCCAGTCACAGATCTTTCCCAGAGGAATCGGACTGGCATCGATCAGGCGGATGATCTCCGCCCCCTCACGGCGCATCTGCCGATCGGCCATGCCTGCCAGACAGACGAAGGTCTGCGCAAACACGGCAGGAGGTCGGCGGGCATTGGCATCTGACAACGTCGAACGCTTCAGCATCCCTGTCCCCAGATGATAGTGATGCTGAGGATTGGCATTGAAGCCGGTCACCGTCTCCCGCAGCCCGGTAGCACCGCTCAGTTGCGCATAAACCAGCGCCACCAGATGATCCCAGCTCGAGAACGTCTTGTCGTAGGCATCACCCCCACAACGATCCACAAACGACTGGAATTGCCGCCGGTTGACCGGTTCAAGTAGCCTGCTGAAGATGCTATCCCTAAAACGCATGCCCGGCCCCTTTCTGAGTCTCGACAACCAGAAAGTACCTGCTTCCTGCTGGAATAGCCGGGCATGCGCTGCGACACAGTGAATCATTCCCCGGACAGCCCTGCCACAAGGGGAGAGGGTAAGGCGCCCTCCTCTGCCAGCCTGAACCGCAACGTGAATTCCGCCCCGCCGCCCGGAAGGTTCTCCACCGCCACCGTCGCGGCATGATCGTCGGCGACGCCGCGGACGATCGAGAGCCCGAGACCGGCGCCGTCGCTGCGCTGGCGGTCGGCGCGCCAGAAGCGCTGGAAGATCAAATCGCGCTCGGCTTCCGCGATGCCCGGGCCGCAATCGCGTACGCGCACGGAGCCGTCCTCAGCGACTTCGACGTCGACCGCGGTGTCCGCTGCGGTGAACTTGATGGCGTTTTCGGCGAGATTGAAGATCGCGCGCTGGAGCATCTCCGCATTACCGTGGATCAGCACCGGCGCATCGGTGCCCCTCAGCGCAATGTCCTTGTGTTGGGCGAGCGCGAATGGCGCGATCGAACCGACCACCTCGGTGCAGACGGCGCGCAGATCGGCGGTCTCGCCGGGGTCGAGCACCAGCGTGTCGAGCTCGGCGATCTCCAGAAGCTGGGCGACGATGCGGCTCATGCTCTCGATGTCGGCATGCAGCGCCTCTCTCGCCGCGCCGTCATGCAGCGTCTCGATCCGCGTGCGCAGGATCGCGAGCGGCGTGCGCAATTGATGCGCGGCATCTGCGGTGAACTGGCGCTGCACGCGGAAGCCGTCCTCGAGGCGGTCCAGCGCCTGGTTCACGGCGGTGACGAGCGGCATGATCTCGCGCGGGATCTGCTCCGTCGGCAGGCGGATGTCGGTGCGCGCCGGGCCGATATTGCTGGCTTCCTCCGAGGCCTTCCAGAGCGGCGCGATCGCGCGGCGGAAGATAATGATGTCGGTGGCGAGCAGGACCAGCAGGATGGGGATGGTGATCCATCCCACCCGCCGGAAGAAGTTCGAGATGATGTCGTCGATGATGACGTCGCGATGCGAAAGATCCTCGGCGACGCGGATGCGTACCGTCTTGCCCTCGATGACGCGCGTCACACCGGCGCCGGAAATCGTCTCCGACAGCGGCGGCGCCGGTGTCGCGGCACCCGCCTTGCGGCGGGATGAGAACAGCACACGGCCGTCCTCATCGCGGATGTCGTAGAGATACCGGCCATAGGCTTCCGAATAGAGACCTCGCAGGCTGTCCGGCAGAATGAACGTCAGCGTCCCGTCCGCCTGCGGGACGATGCGCTCGGCGAGCACCTCGGCCTGGGCGCGCATGGCGTCGCGATGGAGCTGGTCGACCTCCGAGTTGAGCAGCCAGAACAGCACCAGCGGCAGGAAGATCGCAACGACCGCGACCGCGACGATGTGCAGAAACACAATGCGCGAGATCAGCGATTTGAACGTCGGCCATGACCGCGAGGCCGGCACGCTATTTCTCCTCGGCCATCAGGTAGCCGACGCCACGGATGGTGTGGATCACGACCTTGGCGCCGTGCTCGGCGAGCTGCTTGCGCAGCCGCGAGACGTAGACCTCGACCGCATTGGAGGCGACCTCGCCTTCGAGGCCGAAGATGTGGTCCTCAACGTTCTTCTTCGGCACCACCCGTCCCTGCCGGCGCAGCAGGATCTCGAGCACCGAGGTCTCTCGCGCGGAGATGATCCGCGGCTGGTCGTCGACGAAGATCTGGCGGCTCTCGGTGTCGTAGACGAGGTTGGCGAGACTGAGCGAGCGTCCGAGCAGCTGGCCCGGCCGGCGCAGGATCGCCTCCAGCCGCGCCACCAGCTCCTCCATCGCGAACGGCTTTGCGAGATAGTCGTCGGCGCCGCTGCGCAGGCCGCTCACGCGATCCTGCAGGCCGCCGCGCGCCGTCAGCACCAGCACCGGCAGCGGTTCCATCTGCCGGCGCAGCTCGCGCAGCACCGACAGGCCGTCGCCGTCGGGAAGGCCGAGGTCGAGAACCATCGCGGCGTAGCTGACGCTGCTGACCGCCTCGCGCGCCTCGGCCGCGCTGCCGACGATGTCGCTCTCATAGCCGGCCGCCGACAGCCCGGCGGCCACGAGCCGCGACAGCTCGGCATTGTCCTCGACGATCAGAAGGCGCATCGCATTTCCCGCCGGATGTTCCGGTGTCACAGCACGGCTCGCGCCGCATCCGTGCTCTCTTCCCCCATTCGTCCGGTTTCGGCCAGCGAAAAAGCACCCGGCAGCCGCCTCCCGGCCCTGTCAGGTTCATGTAAGCAGAGGGCGACGGATAGATCCCGCTACCTAGGAGCCATCCGAGGCGCGCGCGAACGGATTGCCATACACGGAATAGGCCAGCCAGGTCAGTTCCTTCCGGTTCTTGGCGGCCTCGCGCGCGGAGCGGACGGCATCGACCAGCGTCTCCCCCTCCTTGAGCGAACGATAGAACGCCTCGGCAAAGCTGTAGGCCAGCTTGTCGTCGACCGACCAAAGCGCGCCGACCAGCGCGCCCGCGCCGCGTTCGGAGTACGGCCGCAGGAATGCGTCGACGAAACCGGCGACGCCTCCGCCGATGCCGCGCCCGGCACGCCCGGTCTGGCAGGCGTTGATGAAGACCATCGGGTTCGGCCCGCTCTCGGCGAAGCGGGCATACGCCTTGACCTGATCCGCCGAGAGCGAGTCCTGGGCAAAATTGCCGTCGACCTTGGTGCCCGTCATCAACAGGTCGGCCGTCATCACCGCCCGCTGTGCCGCCTCGCCATGACAGGCAAAGTGCAGGACGTCGCATTCCTTCGCAGCCTTCTGCAGGAAGCTGGTCACGGCGATGCTCTCGGCCGTCACCTCGCGGGGGCTGCCGAACAGCTTGGCCAGCATCTGACGTTCGGCATCGGCGCCTTCGAGCCGCAGGCCGGGATCGACATAGGCCGGGATCACGTAGTTGACGCGATCATTGCGCATGGCGAGTTGCGGACCAGGCCACGGCGTGCTGTGCAACCAACGCACCAGCCCCCATTCCGCCAGAAAACCCTTTCCGTCCGGCCCGGACTTCCGATCGTTGATGTAGAGCAGCTCCCAGGGAATGAAGGGCTCCTCCGAGATGACCTGGATCGCGCGGATCGCGTCGCGGTGGGTCCACAACGCCTCGCGGACCCGATCCGGCAACAACTCGTTTGCCATGACGATTCCGTTTGCCTGCAGGCGCGACAGGAACTGGTCATACAGGCGGTTCGTTGCGAGCCACGCGCTCTCGATGCCCTTGAAGATCTCCGCGACATAGACATCGCGCGAGAAGCCGCCCGGAAGCGTGCGCGATTCCGACACCGCGATGTTCGGATCGACGCAGGCAAGATCAAAACGCAGCGTCACCTTGCCGCTCTCCACGATCTCGTAGATCCGCAGCACCGCCGGCTCGTCCGGATGTGCCGCCATGGCCAATCCGGCCTGGCCCCGGCGCAAGGTCTTGCTGTCGGCGTCGACGAACACGGGCGCCAGGGTGAATGACGCGAGAATGCGCGGGCCCTGCCGTGCTTCGACCAGGATATCGGCCGCGCCTTCCGCGGTGCCCTCGACGACGAAGCGCAGCGACTCCGCGCGCTGATCCCGTGGCAGCTCGATCTCGGCGCTGGTGTCTCCGATGACCCGGCAATTCTTGCGCGCGATGACCTCGACGACGATGGCGCGTGCCGTATCGACGTTGACCGGCGCATCCAGGGCCGCCGAGGCCGGGCTCTCCGCAGCCTCGATCTTCTGTCGGGAGACCGTGACGAACAGCGGGACCGGCTTCTTCGGCGGCGGATGAGACTCGATCTCCGCCGCAAAATAGCAGGCCGCGGTCCGTGACCCCGGCGACGTCGATGCCGCGGGCGGCGTGTCACCTGCGGCAGGTGCCTCCTTGGCCGCGGGCGGCCTGGCCGAAGGAGCGGAGCGCGATCGCGTCCGTCGCAATGTGAGCGTGTCCGACATGGACGCGGATCCGGGGCTTTCCCATTCGCGCGCAGCCGAACCGGATTCGAGCGGGCTTTCGACGATGGACGCCACTCCCCGCCTCGATCGCCGCGGCGGCGGCTGCTGCAGGTCGATTTGCACCGGGACGCTGTCGGGACGAGACGCACCAAGGCCCAGCCACTCGCTCAATTTCGAAGGAACGATATCCGTCGCAAAATACGTGGTGTGGAACACGTCGTCCGTATCGCCGAAAGCAAACGTCGCGTCCTTCGCAAGGCGCGGGCCACGGGTCCCGAACGATGTCATCGACGCCGTATCCACCACCAGATCATTGTCGAGCTGGAACAGCCGATTTGTCACGCGATCGGCAATGAACTCGGCGAACTCCTTCGTCACGCCCTTGTCGGGTGCGATCTGCGGGACGAAATTCGACGTGATCGCATGATACGCTGCGAGCCTGTCGAGAGGACCGTCCGCGCCGTTCAGCTCCCTGACGAGATCGCTCGTTGGGCGCATCGCGGCAAGTCCGGGCACCCGGCCCTCGTCGATGGCGACTTCGGAAAACGCCTGGACGAAACGGCCGACGGTCTTGATCCCCTGCGACACGATGGGGCTCAGCGCAGCGCCACCTGCGAGGAATGAGACCGCGCGGACGCCGGCCATGATCCCGTTGGTGTAGAGGTCGATCATCGCCGCCCAGTTCTCGGGCTCGGCCAGATGCGTTCCGGCATTGGTGCAGCCGACAAAGATGGCCTTGCCGAGCCGGATGTCCGGCCGCTTGTCCGCGAGCAGATTTTCGACCACGCGATAGACAAGTCCGCCGCGACTGTGGATGACGGCGTCGATCGAGGAATTTTTGGGGATTCCGAGCGCCTGCAGCGCGGCAACAAGAGCGGCCGCATTCTCTCGAGGTGTTACGGTCAGGGTCTTGTGATCGAAGCCGAGGACGGCGTCGTAATGCGCGCTGGCCTTCGACAGAAACGTCTTGCCGCCGTCAGAGCCGGCAAGCTGCGCGAAGCCGCTCGCCGTCGACGAGAACGTGCCGTGCACCATGAGCAGGATCTTCAGCGGGCGATCCTGCGGCAGCGGAGGCCGCGCCGATCGCGCCGGTATCCATGCTGCCGGATCGAGGCCAGCCACCACCACGATGCCCTCTTCCTTGTCTCCCTCGATATAGTCGGTCGCCACATCGATCGCCGTTCTGGCGGCGAACTTCAGTACATAGGCGCGGACCGGATCGATCAGCTTGTCGGACACCCAGTCGAGAACGGGACCGCGCTTGCCGCTGGCGGGGGCGACGCCGCGCGCCGAGCCCCGCGTCGCGGCCGTCAGCGGAAACACCAGAACCTGTGCACCTCCACGCTGCCTCGACGGCTGGCCCGCCGCCAGCGGATAGGTCCAGGCATAGACGCCACCTGCGCCCTCGATCAGGACCAGCGCCCTTTCCGACGGGCCGACTTCGACCTCGATCTGCGTCGGCGTCGATGCGTCCCGTCGCAGCGCACGCGTTCCCGGGCGTGTCGGCACCATTTCGACTTCGGCCGCGATGGTGAAGTCGGACGCCAACGCTCCCCTGAGCTGATCGGCGCCACTGATCCCGCTGGCAGTCCCGCGGCGCAATCCGCGGCGGACAGCGCCGTCCTGAACGATCCTGATTTCGACATCGTCGGGACTACGGACCACGATCCCGTTCGCCACTTCGAGTTCAGCCATGACTTCGCCCCTGTCCAGACGGTCTGCTTCGTCGCATCCTCATGTGCCGCACGGACCTTGCGGGCCCGGCGTGAAATCAAGACCTGAGCTGCGTGCTCGGCTGAGACGCCGGCACCGCCCATTCGAGCCGGTTGCCGTCAAGCGCCGACGACTTCCGGATCAGCTTGTTGGCCTCGATGTAGGCTTCCGCGGTCGACGGCACGAGATAGCCCATGACGAATCCGAGCACACCGAACAGCGCGATGGTGAAAGCGTATTGCAGCCAGGAGATATACGGCATGTTCAGGCCGAAATATCTGCTCACCAATGTGAATCCGATGAGAAGACAGAGCATGACGGACGCCATGACCACCGCATGGGTCGCGCCGTCCCTCAGCCTTGCCTCGTGATAGTCCAGTGAATCGGCTCTCAGCCGCACGTCGAGAAGAATGCTCAGGACCAGCGTATTGACCAGGAAGACCAGGGACACCAGCGAGCTCGCCGCAAGCGGATGACCGCTTGCCAGCCAGCCGGGCGCGATCGGGATCGCGCTGTAGGTGATCCAGAGCACGGCGTTGCCGAGCAAATAGGATAGCGCGCCGAAGACGATGTAGGAGCGCCAGGGTAAGGCATACAGCGAGGGACGCGCGAAATTCGTCGAGGCCTTCGGGTAGATCGCAAAGAAGATCGAGATCATCACGGCGACCGCATGTGCGGCGGAGGAGAGCCCACCGGTCAGCGAGTCGACCTCGTAATTCTTCGACAGGTCCATGAAGAACAGCGGTGCGACGGAGACCACGAAGTCGAGCACGAAGATGATCACCAGCGGCGCAAACGGCAGCGGCTGGGGGAGAACGGTCTGATACCCGAAGCTGGAGATCAGCTCCATGCGGGAATCGCGCCTGTCGACCACCGACAACGTCGCCTCGGCCAATCGACGCTGGTAGGCGACGCGCAGATCCTCGCATTCCTCGGAGATGAAATCGGAAATCTCGAGCACCAGCTCCAGCGCGTCCACGTCCGACACCGTGATGTCCTCCGTCAGCAGGAGGGCACGGGCCGATCGCCGCAGCATGCGCCGATATTGCCTTTCCATCTCGTCGAAGGCGGCTTTCCGGGCGCGGAAGAATCTCTTGAATCGCTTGTTGTTGCGCAGCTCGACGAAACTGGTGTGGAGGGAGGCGACCTGCTTGATCATGGTTGCGGCGCCGGGTGCGAGCACCTGGTCGTCGTCGTTGAGCGCCTTCTCGATCAGCCCGGCGGGAACGCCGTACCCTTCGAGCTCGCGCTGCAACTCGGGCCTTGCCCGCTCCGTCACCTTGATGGGTGACCGCGCGATGGCGACGATGACGGTCTCCACCACCTGCGGATAGCGTGCCAATGTCTGCATCATGCGCCGCAGGAAATCGATCACCCAGCCGAGCACCGGCAAATGGGGCGTCAGCACCATGAAGGCGATCGTCGCAGGGATCGCGACGACGAGGCCAGTTCCGCGCGACATCAGGATCGCAACGAAGAAATAGAACACCACCGCGATCGTGACGTAGGCGAAGACCGCGAAATAATAGCGATCGCGCATCACGGCAAAGCGGATGTCCGCGGTTTCGAAAGGTGCGTGGAAGTCGATCGCGCTGACGACGCAGATCGCAATCGCACCGAGGCCGAGAGCTACGATCGACGGGTCGAGGCCATGCATGGATGAAAACTCACTCCGATCCGGCCCGGTCCACGAAAATTTCTCCGTCGAGGCCGCGCATGTACAGAACCGGCGAAATCCATTCCGCGAATTGCCGCGCCTTCAATTCGGCCCGGGTATGCGCCAGCGCGGCCTGAATCGAAACGTTTTCCGCCAGATAGGTGTAGAACGTATCGGCGAAGGCGAGACCCATGTTGTCGCTGATCTCGAACTGCATGGCGATCACGGCGGGCACGCCGCCCTGAATGAGCTCGGCGGCGGTGCTCGAGAACAGAGAGCCCGGCTCGCCCTGCGCGCCGCTGCAGGAGTTCAGGACGACGAGACTCGGCGTTTGACCGGGCTGGGTCAGGAATTCTTTCAGCGAGTCGGCATAAAGCCTTTTCCCCTTCGGCCCGCCCTCTTCCTGGACCACGATAAAGCCCATCTGCCGCTCGGGATCATGGCCGCCATGGCCGATGAAGTGAAACAGGTCCCACCGCTTGCCTTCGTCTCCCCTCAGGAAGCGGCGGTTGAGATCCCGCGCCTTCGCCGAGGGGATCCACGACAGTTTCAGCCTCTTGCCATCGTTCAGCTCGCTCAACGCGTTCTTGATAGCGACCTGCTCGGCATCGACCTCGATCTCGTCCAGCGGCAATCCGTTCAGGACCTTGACCCGCGCAGCCATGCCGAGCATCCGTATCGGCCTTGCCGCGCTCACCCGGCGCTCCTCACCATAGTCGTCGACGGCCCGCATGAATGGCGTACTTTGCGACGTCGTCACGTAGAAGCGGTTCTTCTTGTCGTACATCGTCTCCCACGGCACGTAGGCGAGCGTGGGGTCGGTGACCCGCAGGCGGATCAGGAACGGCTGATCGTCCTTTCGCGCCGCCTGGGAACATTCCCGATAGAGCTCGAGGATCTTGCGCTGAAAGATGAACTCGAAGAGTTGCGATCCGATCTCCTGCACGATCCGTTCGTCCGACCCCGAGGTCAGACCTCCGGCAGCGTCACGGAGAGCGGGTCTCGCTTCATTACCGCCATTTGCCGCGGACGCATTCGCGTTGCGCGCGGCGGCGCACTGGAGGATCGCTTCCTGCAACGGCCTCAGATTCTGACGAAAGCTGGGCTTGAGCTTCTCGACTTCGATCTCGCGGCTCGATGAATTGTAGTCCGCGACGATGCGGCAATGACTTTCGCCACTATCTTCAATGGTCAGATTGAAAACCACTTTCGCCACGACGCAACCCTCAGCCGCGCAACAGCCGGCGCAAAAAACCTCACGCCTACTCAAAGTCTATACCGGACAGAAAAGCGCGCAACGGGCGAATCGAGCCGGCGCTGTTCTCCGCATCCTGCGGTGCCGGCATCCTGCCGGTCTGTTTTCCGTCCAGGACGCTCACCGTCCATGGTGGGCGCCCGATTGAAATCCAATCGAATGATCGTCAAAACGACGCGGAACCGTGGCTTGCGCGCCCAGCCGCGGCTGGCGCACCGCATCGCGGCCATCGGCGCAGAGCGAAAAGCCTGCCGGCTCCTGGGCTTTTTCTAGAGCCAATTCCCCGGCACGAATGTGAGCCGCTTCACACCTCCCGGTTTATTGATCCCGCGTGGTTTGGAGCGTGTGAATTGTAGGCTACGCCACCGGAAGCTGCACGCCCGTCAGCTCGCCCAGCCTGGCGATGAGCGCGTCCTGGAATGTCGGATCGGTCGCCTCACCGGCCGGCTGCTCCTGCCGGAGGTGATGCCAGTAGCGGCCGCTGACCATCGCGGCCGGGTCTTCGCTCACGGCGAGCCAGGACTGCGTACGCTGTCCGGTGTCGAGATCCACGGGGGCACCCGCACCGCCCATTCTGGTGCGCACCCAACCGGGATCGACCGCATTGCAGAGGACGTTCGGCCAGCGCCGTGCCAGCGCGCAGGCCAGCGCGACCGCGTGCAGCTTGCTCTCGGCATAGGCCTTCCCCGCATCCCAGCTTCGCTGGGTCCAGTCGAGGTCGCGCAATGAGCCCTCGCCGCCGCGATGCAGGCCGCTGCTGAGATAGACCAGCCGCTTCGGCCGCGCGATCAGGGCCGTCAGCAGGTACGGCGCCAGCGTGTTGATCGCCAGCGTGCCGGCATGGCCCTCCGCGGTCGGGCCGCGGCTGCGCTCGGTGTAGACGCCGGCATTGTGGATGATCGCGTCCATGCGTCCGATCGCGTTGACCTGGTCCGCGATGCCCTTCGTCTCCGCCGCGCTCCTGAGGTCGCCGATCACGATGCCCGCGGCATGCGCGGTGAAGTCCGCAACCGCGGCGGCGCGATCGGCCGATCGCGCGTGCAGCACCACGCGGTGTCCCTGATCGAGCAGCGATTGCGCCGCCGCCCGGCCAAGACCATCCGTGCTGCCGGTGATGAAGACGATCGCCATGCGCTGCTCCCTAGATCTGTCGCAGAGCGCAAACCCGATGCGGCTCTGCGCGCTATCCCCTGCGATATTGTTCGTCGCTGACCTTCTCCATCCAGTCAACGGTTTTGCCGCCGAGGGATTCCTGGATGGCGATGTGGGTCATCGCCGTCGTCGGCGAGGCCCCGTGCCAATGCTTCAGTCCCGGCGGAAACCACACGACGTCGCCGGGCCGGATCTCCTCGACCGGGCCGCCCTCCCGCTGCACCCAGCCAAGCCCGGCGGTGACGATCAGGGTCTGGCCGAGCGGATGCGTGTGCCAGGCGGTTCGGGCGCCCGGTTCAAATGTGACCTGACCGGCCGCCACGCGCGCGGGATCGGGCGCCTGGAACAGCGGATCGATGCGAACCGTTCCGGTGAACCAGTCGGCAGGTCCCTTCTGCGAGGGGCGCGATCCGTTCCTTTTGATGTCGATGTCGATGTCCATGTCAGGTTCCTTCTGTGCTTCGGCCGCAAGCGCCCGGCGAACTCCGATCGCAGCGGCGGCGCCGCCGATCAGCGCGGCCCTGCGTGTGACGTGAGGCATGGCCCGGCCTCCCTCAGTGCGGACGCTTCTCGATGACGTCCTTGACGATCGGCGCTGCGGAGAACGCGTTGGGCCAGCCGGCGTAGAAGGCGAGATGCCCGAGCACCTCGCCGGCCTCCTCACGCGTCAACCCGTTATCCATCGCCCGGTTCAAATGATATGTGATCTGCGCGACCTGGCCGGTCGCGATCAGCGCACTCACGGTGACGAGGCTGCGGTCGCGCGGCGCCAGCGCCGGCCGCAGCCACAGATCCCGGAACAGCACGTCGGTCGTGTATTGCACGAGGCTCGGCGTGATCTGTCCGAACTGCTCGCCGACCCGGCTCGCCCGCTGCTTCTCCGCAGCTTCGTCGAGCGCAAGCTGCGGCCCCGAGGCCGGCGGAAGCTGATCGGCCCCGATGTTGCGGCTCGTGAACGCGTCCCTCGCCGCCGGGATCGCCCCCATCGCATTCGCCCAGCCGGTGTAGAAGGCCAGATGCGTGATGATCTCGGAGATCTCGGACGGCTTCACGCCGCTGTCGAGCGCAAGACCGAGATAGGTCGGCAGCTCCACCGTCTGGTTGCGGGCAATGAGAGCGGCGACGGTGACGATGCTGCGGTCCCGAACCGAGAGGCCCGGCCGCTTCCAGAGATCGTCCTTGAGAACCTTCTGCGCATAGATTTCGAGCGCGGGCGCGACGGCGCGGATGTCTTCGGGCCTCGACATGAGATTGGCTCCTTGTACCTCGCTGGCGGCGGCCACGTCGCCGGCGAACAGGCAGAACGAAAACAGCGTGACTGCGAGCAGCTTCATCGCGGGGATCCTTCCAATGTTGCGGGGTGCACGATCAGCCACCAGGCGACGAGTGCGGCGCAGAGCACGGTCATGGCGCTGACGAGAAACACGACATTGAGCCGCACTCCAATCGCGATCAGTCCGAGCGCAGGGCTTGCGAGCCCTTGCGCAAGGTCCAGGAAGGCGGTGTAGGCGCCCATGGCGAGGCCGCGGCTCTGCGCGGGAACGCGGCGCACGGCTTCGACGCCGAAGCCGGGATACACCAGCGAGAAGCCGAAGCCGGTCAGCGCCGCACCGGCGAGCGCCATCTCGGGCCGCGCGGCGAGCCAGATCAGCGCCTGCCCGACGGCTTCGATCAGCGCGCAGACCAGCGCGACCTTTGCGCCGCCGACTGCGTCGGCCACATGACTGAAGAACACCCGCGCCAGGATGAATGCGACAGCGTAGGCGCTGTAGGCGAGCCAGCCGTTCGCCCATCCACGGTTCGCGAACAGCAGAGCGACGAACGTCGTCACCGCACCGAAGCCGACGCTGCCGAGTGCCGAGCCGAAACCCGGCACCCACACCGAGCCGACGACCTGAACGAACGAAAGACGCGCCTGGTGCACCGGCGCGACCACGGGAAGCGGCGCGACGAGCAGCAGCGTCAGCAGCGGCGCCACCGCCGTCGCGGCCGCGATCGCGGCAAATCCATAAGCAGCATAGAGCGCGGAGCCCGCGGGCGCGCCGATCGCGAAGGCCGCGAACATCGCCGACCCCACCCGGGCGATGACCTTGCCCGTGCTGCGGCCGTCGGCAAGCGCAAGTCCCCAACTCACGGCAGCGGTGATGACGAAGCTCTCGGCCGCACCCAACAGCCCGCGCCCGAGCAGGAGTATCGCGACCGAGATCAGCGGCGCCTGGGTCAACCCCAGCGACGCCAGGTACAGCAGTCCGGACATCGCAGCCGCAAGCAGACCGACGACCACGCCGCGCTTGGCTCCGCGTCGATCCGAAAATTGACCCGCCCATGGCCGCGACACCAGCGAGGCCGCGAATTGACTGCCGGCGACGAGGCCGACCACGAAGGTGCCGAGGCCCAGCCCATCATGGACGTGAAGCGGAAGCACGGGCATCGCAACGCCGATGACGAGGAAGGCCACGAAGACCACGCCCATGATCGGCAGCAAGGCTGCGGCCCCGCGAGGGCCCGCGAGCGGCTCCTGCATCGTTGTTGCCGACATGTCGCCCTCGGCTCCTGCTTGGTTGGATGGCTGAGCCGAACCTAGAGCTTCCGCGCTCCCCTGATTAGGTGATAGATTTCGAATGCAGTCATTAGCTGGACTAATTAATGAACCGGGACGACGCCGGCGATCTTCTCGCCTTCCTCGCGGTGGCGCGCGAACGCAGCTTCACGCGCGCGGCGGCCAAGCTCGGCATGACGCAGTCCGCGCTCAGCCAGATCATCCGGAACCTGGAGGAACGGCTCGGCATGCGGCTGCTCAACCGGACGACGCGGAGCGTCACACCGACCCAGGCCGGAGAACGCCTGTTCGCAAGCATCGCTCCCAAGTTCAGCGAGATGGACGCTGACCTCGCCGCGCTCAGCGAGCTCAGGGAGAAGCCGGCCGGGACCGTGCGGTTGACCGCGACCGAATATGCGGCATCCGAAATCGTGCTGCCCGCACTGGCAAAGCTCCTTCCGAAATACCCCGACATCCATGTCGAGATCGTCATCGACTACGGTCTCACCAACATCGTGGCGCAGCAGGTCGATGCCGGGATTCGTCCCGGCGAACTCGTGGCCAAGGACATGATCGCGGTGCGCGTCAGCCCCGACCTTCGCATGGCCGTGGTCGGCTCGCCCTCCTACTTCGCCGCACGCAAGCGCCCGAGGGTCCCGCAGGATCTGACGCATCACAACTGCCTCAACCTGCGCCTGCCGACCCATGGCGGCAGCCTGTACGCGTGGGAGTTCGAGAAAGGCGGCCGCGAACTCAATGTGCGTCGACGGACAGCTCGTCTTCAACAGCGCCGGCCTTCTGCTGGACGGAGCGCTCAAAGGCCTTGGCCTAGCCTACCTCACGGAGGGACACGTGCAGCCCTACCTGTCCAGCGGCAAGCTGGTCAGGGTGTTATCGGACTGGTGTCCGCCGTTTTCGGGCTATCATTTGTACTATCCGAGCCGCCGCCAACCCTCGCCGGCCTTTTCGCTCCTGGTCGAGGCGCTCCGCTACCGCGGGAAATAGCAGCTGCTTTCATGCCCTTCGCCAAAAGGCCTTTCGGGCCTCCTGCAGCTGACCTCTCTAGCTCCGTCCCTCGAAATAGGCGCAAAGCAGGGTCGTGTCTTTCTGGGCGATGGCTTTCCGAAAGAACTGGCACCTGAAATGCCGGTCCTTCCCCTCTCCCCTCTCGATCAGGAACACGCATTCAGTACAAACGTCGGCATGATGGCGGCGCTTGCCAACATCGAGCCCGACCAGGACGCGGCGAAGCGTATCGCGCAGCTGAGATCGATCGGTGACATCAAGTGCCATAAGCCGATCTCGCAGAGCGTTCATCGGATCGTGCTCGAGGAATCTCTCGCCTGCTCCCGTGAGACAGAGCGCAATCGAGCGCTTGTCCTCTGCAACGGGCTTGCGGACCATCAACCCCTTGCTCTGCAGCACGGCGGCAATCTGCGATGCGGCGCTGCGGGTCGTGCCCAGGAAGCCGGCAAGTGCGCTCGGCGTCCGCGAAAACCTGTTTGCGCGGGCGAGATAGCGCAAGGCCATCCATTCCCGATCACTCAGCCCCGAAAGACTGCCGTCAAAAAGCCAACTGTCGGCCGATTGCACGAGGAGCTGTAGAATCTCAATTGCCATTGTCACTGATAAGTCCCCAGGGCAACGGCCGTCGTGGCATCTCGATCCGGGATCGAGAGCCGCCGCATTCGATGAAGGTTGAATTCCCGTCGGGACTAGTGGGTCCGGTATACCGTCCCATGAAGCCGGAACGGCGGTGGTGATACCGCCGCGACTTCAGCCCGATTGCAGGATTCCGATAGCCTGATCGTTCCGCGAAAGGAACACCGAAAAACTACGTACCGCGCTCACGTCGAGATGGCGGGCATCAGGTCCCGCGCGCCCGAATAGAACGATTGAAGTCGCACCGGGCAAGAGGGAGGAAGTTGCCTCGCTCCTGAAGGCTCGCGGCACGCGTAGCCTGAAGGATGAACCCGGCAGGCTCAATGCCCTGTGCGATTGTCCTGTTGCTCATCGGGACACCATCGCGCGATCAGGAAGGTGCCACCAGTCACAACAGCAAACAGGCCTGCCACGACAAGGATACTCGTGGACAGTGCGATCAAGCCGCGCTCAAAGGCGCTGATCGCGGCGGTGCCAAAGGTCATCCAGCATCCCGTCGCCACCACGTTCGACACGGCCTGCACGACCGCGCACCGCGTCACCGGCTGATAGTTCAGAAACCGCAACAGCAGCGGGCCGCCCCCGAATGCAAGCGCGAAGGCCCAGACGACAATCAACATTGGCAAGTCGAGAAGACTGTTCAAAATGGGGGACAAGACGAGCACCCTGAAGCATGCAGGGTTTGACGTCCCGGGCTGCGAAGAGGTTCAAGCATCACAGGAGCTGATATTGGCTCGCAAGAGAGGCCCGTTGACGCGGCCGCGATCAAGCAGCTAAATTGACCACGTCGGAAAAGGCAGACTTGGTCTGGTAAGCCCAAGTCCTTTCGGTAACGAAAGCTCTGGTCTTTGGCCTCAGGCCTGAGATCCCCGCGACGAACACGATCGCTGTTGAGGCGATCACACGTTCGTCCGTGAGATCTCAAATCTGGGAAACGCTCCGGTCGAACATCGACAGTCGAATATCGACAACGGAGCATTTTATGAAGCCCTCCCACACGATTCCCTATGACGTGATCATCGCCGGCGCCGGACCCGTCGGCCTGTTTCTGGCCTGTGAGCTGCGGCTTGCCGGCTGTTCGGTGCTGGTGCTGGAGAAAGCGCAAGACCCTCACTCGCCGCTGAAGAGCCTGCCGTTTGGTTTGCGCGGCCTTTCGGTGCCGACCATCGAGAGCTTCGACCGCCGCGGCCTGCTGGATGATCTGAAAGCTCGCGCGGCAAGCCGCGACACACCGGCAGCTGCCCACTGGATGCAACAGCAGCGTCGCCCGGGCGGCCATTTCGCCGGCATCCAGTTCTTCCACGACCAGATCGACAGCACGCAATGGCCGTACCGCCTGCCCGGCCCGATCACCAACATGGCAGCTGACATGGCTGGCATCGAGGATGTCCTTGCGATCCGCGCCGAGGCGCTGGGTGCAGAGATCCGGCGCGGCTGCAGCGTCGAGGCCTTCACGCAATCGATCGATGGCGTAGCCGTCGAGTTGGCTGGCGCAACGGTCATCGGCCGCTGGCTCGTAGGCTGCGACGGCGGACGCAGCAGCGTGCGAAAGGCGGCCGGCATCGGCTTCACCGGCACCGAGCCGGAGTTCACCGGCTATTCAGTGCAGGTCGAGCTGGCCGATCCGAGTGCGCTTAGGCCGGGCCGCCATTACACGCCTTCGGGCATGTACACATTTGCGGCGCCCGGAACGATCGCGATGGTCGATTTCGACGGCGGCGCCGCGCATCGCACCGAACCGCAGCGCGAGCATCTCGAGGCGGTGCTGCGCAAGGTCTCAGGCATCGATGTAGAGGTGACTGCTCTCCCGCTCGCCACCACCTGGACCGACCGTGCCTATCAGGCAACCGACTATCGCAAAGGCCGCATCTTGCTCGCGGGCGACGCCGCACACATCCATTCGCCGCTGGGCGGCCAGGGCCTCAACCTCGGCCTCGGGGATGCCATGAATCTTGGATGGAAGCTCGCGGCGACCATTCGTGGCGATGCGTCGGCCCTCCTGCTCGACAGCTATTTGGCCGAGCGACATCCGGTGGGCGCAAAAGTCCTCGACTGGTCACGCGCCCAGGTCGCGCTCATGCGTCCCAGCAGGAGTTCGCGCGCTCTCGCAGCAATCGTTCGCGATCTGATCGACACACCCGACGGCGCGACCTACTTCGCCGAACGCGTCTGGGGCGTCTCTCTCCGCTATGACCTTGGCGCTGGCCATCCTCTGGTGGGTCGAAGTGCGCCCGACTTCAAATTCGCCGACGGGACAAGACTGAGCGAGCGCCTCAGAACCGGAAAAGGATTGTTGCTGGATTTTGGCGCCTGCTCTTCGCTTCAAGCGCTTGCGAGCCGTTTGGACGGCCGGATCAACTATGTTGCGCAAGACGCGAAGGATCGATTGGGCCTGACCGCCTTGCTCGTGCGCCCCGATGGCGTCGTGGCCTGGGCGAGCGAAGAAGCTTCGGACAGTGAGGAAATGTCTCAAGCCACCGCGCGATGGTTCGGTGAGCCCGATGCGCTGGCCCTAACCTGACTGCGGTCGATGCCTCTGAAACGCGGCCCTGAGTTCTGCCAGTTGATCGCCTGTTGCGCCCAACTCCGCCTCGGCTCGATTGGTCGGCACGTCCGCGTAAGCGATCGGCTGATCGAACTGGCTCGCCGTGAAGTCAAACCTCTGCCCTCGGATCCGGTTGTAGAAATGGTCGCCGGCCGGCAGCGGCGTCTTCAGCAAGTCACCGCCAAAGAGTTCGTGGATCAGCAGTGACGTGACGTTGCATTGCCCCGCGGCCGGGTTATTCGCTGTCCATTGGCTGGCCGTCGACGGCGACCATGCCTTGCTCAGCGCGCGTTGAAGGTCATCGGGATCGAAGTTCATCGTCATCGCCCGGATCAGCGTCGAAGCGAAAATTTCGGATTATACGATTATCGCTTTCTACCACTGTTTTGCCCGACGAGTCAAAGCGGCCTCGCCGCTCGGCGCGCCGATGTCATTCCGGTCGCCGTCAGGCAAAATCGCCGCGTCGGCACCGGCTGCGGCATGATTGCCCGGTCCCGCTGATTTGCCCCAACATGTCAGACGATTAGCCCCATGAACCGGGCAACGTGCTTTCACCCCATTTCTACTGTGCATGGGGTTGTTTTCGACATTTTTTGTTTCGCACCGTCGGATGCGCCCGCAGCAAAGAAAAAGCCCGGCCTCTTCCGGAGGCCGGGCTTTCCGGTTTGTGCGACTCTTTCGAACGATCAGCCGCGGGTGCGCGAGCGGATCATGAAGCTGTCGTAGGTGTATTCCGCGACCTGCCACCACAGATATTCGTCGGAGCGGTAGGCCTGCATGGCGTCGATCGACTTCTTGAAGTCGGCGTTCTTGCCCGAGATCTCCGCCCACAATTCGTTGGTCGCCTTGAGGCAGGCTTCCAGCACCTCGTTGGTGAAGGGACGAAGCTGCGTGCCGCCGGCAACCAGTCGCTTCAGCGCCGCCGGGTTCTGCATGTCGTAGCGCGCGGCCATCCAGCTGTTGGCGTTGGCCATCGCGTTGGTGAGGATCGCCTGGTAGTTCTTCGGCAGCGAATTCCACTTGTCGAGGTTGGTGAAGGCGTGGACCATCGGACCGCCTTCCCAGAAGCCCGGATAGTAGTAGTACTTGGCGACCTTGGCGAAGCCGAGCTTCTCGTCATCGTAGGGGCCGACCCATTCGGCGCCGTCGATGGTGCCTTTTTCCAGCGCCGGATAGATGTCGCCGCCGGCGAGCTGCTGCGGCACCACGCCGACCTTCTGCAGCACCTGGCCGGCAATGCCGCCGATGCGCATCTTCAGGCCGGAGAGATCGGCAACGGTCTTGATTTCCTTGCGGAACCAGCCGCCCATCTGGGCGCCGGTGTTGCCGCAGGCGAAGCCGATCACGTTCGACTTCTTGAAGAACTCGTTGCCGAGCTCCATGCCGCCGCCCTGGTACCACCAGGAATTCTGCTGGCGCGCATTGAGGCCGAACGGCACCGAGGAGTAGATCGCATAGGTCGGGTCCTTGCCGACATAGTAGTACGAGACGGTGTGGCACATCTCGACCGTGCCGTTCGCGGTCGCGTCGAGCGCCTGGAGGCCGGGCACGATTTCGCCGGCGGCGAACACCTGGATCTGGAACTTGTTGTCGGTCATTTCGGCGACGTACTTCGCCACCTGCTCGCCGGCGCCATAGATGGTGTCGAGCGACTTCGGGAAGCTCGAGGTCAGGCGCCACTTGATCTCGGGCGAGGACTGCGCGATCGCCGGCGAGGCCACGGCGGTCGCCGCTGCGCCTGCTGCCGACACTTTGAGAAAATCACGACGCTTCATCTTCAGGTCTCTCCTTGCTGGGGCGTTTCCCCTTAACTTCTCTTTTGCCGCCGCTCATTCCGGCGACGCGTTGGGCCAGCGTCGATCCGAAGGGGCTTGACTGCCGTGGCCTTTAACACGGAAGGGGCGCTTTCGGAACGCGACAATGGCATGACGGGGCTCTACGAAAGTCGCATGTCCCGATGGACTGGCCTCGCCGCTTCAGGCCGCGGCGATGACGCCCTTGAGCTGGTCACGGACCTGTCCCGCAATGGCGCGGTAGATCGCCGCATGGGGACCGTCCGGCTCGCTGTCGACGACGGGATTGCCGGCGTCCGAGGTGGCGCGAATCGCCATGTGCAAGGGGATCTCGCCGAGGAACGGCACTCCCAGCTTGTCGGCCTCGTGCCGCGCCCCGCCATGGCCGAAGATGTCGGATTTCGTGCCACAATGCGGGCACTGGAAATAGCTCATGTTCTCGACGATGCCGAGCACGGGCACGTTGACCTTCCTGAACATCGCAAGCCCCCGCCGGGCGTCGATCAGGGACAGGTCCTGCGGCGTCGAGACGATCACGGCGCCCTTGAGCGGCACGTTCTGCGCCAGCGTGAGCTGGGCATCGCCGGTGCCGGGCGGCATGTCGACGACGAGCACGTCGAGCCGGCCCCATGCAACGTCGCGCAGCATCTGCGTCACCGCCGACATCACCATCGGCCCGCGCCAGATCATCGCGGTCTCCTCTTCCACCAGGAAGCCGATGGACATGATGGCAAGGCCGAAGCGCCGGAGCGGAATCATCTTGCGCTCGCCATCCAGTTCCGGCTTGTCGCGCAGACCGGTCAGCCGCGGGACCGAGGGGCCATAGATGTCGGCATCGAGCAGACCGACCTTGAGGCCGAGGTCGCGCAGGCCGAGCGCCAGATTGAGCGCGGTGGTCGACTTGCCGACGCCGCCCTTGCCCGAGGCGACCGCGATGACGGCGGCGACGCCCGGAATCTCCGACTGCCGCGCCATCGGCGACCCACCACCCTGCGGCGGCTTATGGGCATGGACCGGCTGCACGCCAGGCGTGCCGCGGCTCGGCTGCGGAGGTGGTGGGGGCGCGGAGCCCGGCTTGCGTTCGGCGGTCAGCGCCACCATCACGGTGGTGACGCCGGGAAGGCTGCGCACCGCGGCCTCGGCCTCGGCCCGGATGGGCTCCCAGGCCCGTGCTTCGGCGGCATCGACATTGATCGAGAAGAACACCTTGCCGTCGGACGCACTGATCGGGCTCAGTACATTGGCATTGGTGAGCGCAACCCCGCGCGGCGACTTGATCCGGGCGAGGCTGTCGAGAACCTGTTGCTGCGTCACGCTCAAAGCGCATCTCCCAAACGGGGCATGATCCGGTCAGATCATGCCCAAGGCTTCAGGATGCCCCATTAGAGCGGAAACGACCAAAAGGCTACTGCCTGCCGATATCGTCAGCCATCTCGGCGGGCGCGGCGCCCTGCTCCAGGGCCGCCTCGTAGTTCAGCTCGATCATGACCCCGTTGGGGTCGTGGACGAAGATCTGCCAGAGGTCGCCGCCGGGCACCTGGCGGGAGTCGAACTTCATCCCCTTGGACGTCAGCCGTTGCTTCATGCCGTCAAACCCGCGGCTGACGAAGGCGACATGGTGGACAACGCCGGAATCCGGCTTTTGTGGCTCCGAGGTCGGAGAAATATCGACGAGGTGCACCACCGGCTTGCCCTCGCTGTACATCCAGGCCCCCGGGAAGGCGAAATTCGGCCGGGCGCCTTTTTCCAGCCCCAGCACGTCTTCGTAGAAGCGGACCGTCTCGGCCAGATTCCGGGTCCGGATGTTGAAATGATCGAGGACGCCAACGCTCACGCCGCCCAAACCCACACCCATGTTTCGCTCCCTTGTTTTGAAGTTCTTGAGGTCCGCCATCCTAGCACAGGAGGGCGCCAAACGAAGCCGTTGCCCTCCGGCCTTAAGGGTTTATGGTGCGCCCGATCCGCTCCAGGGCGGAACCCCGAAGATGCCGCCTGGGCGCCCCCCGCCCGGCTACAACCGTAAAACCCAAACTACGGACAAGGTACCACAATGGCTAAAGTCGCTTTCCTCGGTCTCGGCGTGATGGGCTTCCCCATGGCCGGACACCTCGTGAAAAAAGGGGGCCATGAGGTCACCGTCTACAACCGCACCGCGGCCAAGGCGAAGGAATGGGCGGACAAGTTCGGCGGCAAGACCGCGGCGACCCCGAAGGCCGCCGCCGAGGGCCAGGATTTCGTGATGTGCTGCGTCGGCAACGACAACGACCTGCGCGCGGTCACGATCGGCGCCGATGGCGCGTTTGCCGGGATGAAGAAGGGCGCGACCTTCGTCGACCACACCACCGCTTCCGCCGAGGTCGCGCGCGAACTGGACGCGGCCGCCACCAAGGCCGGCTTCAAATTCATCGACGCGCCGGTTTCCGGCGGCCAGGCCGGCGCCGAGAACGGCGTGCTGACGGTGATGTGCGGCGGCGCTGAGGATGTCTATGCCAGCGCCGAGCCGATCATCACCGGCGCCTATGCGCGGATGTGCAAGCTGCTCGGGCCCGCCGGCTCCGGCCAGCTGACCAAGATGGTCAACCAGATCTGCATCGCCGGCCTCGTCCAGGGTCTCTCCGAGGGCATCCATTTCGCCAAGAAGAGCGGCCTCGACGTCGCCGCAGTGATCGAGACCATCTCGAAAGGCGCCGCGCAGTCCTGGCAGATGGAAAACCGCTACAAGACCATGAACGAGAACAAGTACGATTTCGGCTTCGCGGTCGAATGGATGCGCAAGGACCTCTCGATCGCGCTGGCCGAAGCCCGCCGCAACGGCGCCAATTTGCCCGTCACCGCGCTGGTCGACCAGTTCTACGCCGAGGTCGAGAAGATGGGCGGCAAGCGCTGGGATACGTCGAGCCTGCTCGCGCGCCTCAATCGCTGACACCTGACGATCTGAAAACGACCTTGCTGATCGCGATCGCCGCCATCTTCGTCCTCGCCTACGCGGCGATCGCGCTCGAGCACCCGCTTCGCGTCAACAAGAGCGCCTCCGCGCTGCTCGGCGCGGGGCTGCTGTGGAGCATCTACGCGATCGCAACGGGCGACCACGCGCTGGTCGGCCGCCAGCTCGACGAATCCGTCGCCTCCACCGCGCAGATCGTCTTCTTCCTGATCGGCGCCATGACGATCGTCGAGGTAATCGACGCCCATGACGGCTTCGAGGTCATCACCTCCTTGATCCGCACCACGAGCCAGGTCACGCTGATCTGGCTAATCGGCTTCGTCACGTTCTTCCTCAGCGCGATCCTGGACAATCTGACGACCACCATCGTCATGATCTCGCTGATCCAGAAGCTGATCGCCCGCCGCGACGACCGCCTGCTGTTCGCCTCCCTCATCGTCATCGCCGCCAATGCCGGCGGCGCCTGGACGGTGATCGGCGACGTCACTACGACAATGTTGTGGATCGGCGGTCAGATCTCGCCGCTCAAGATCATGAGCGCGGTGTTCCTGCCCTCGCTGCTCAATCTGCTCGTGCCGCTCGCGTTCATCAGCTTCTCGCTCAGGGGCAAGACCATCGCACCGCCGGCGAAAGACAACGGACTCCTGGCCGTCGCCCGGTTCGAGCGCAACCTGATGTTCTATCTCGGGCTCGGCACGCTGATCGCGGTGCCCGCGTTCAAGGCGGTCACGCATCTGGCGCCCTTCATGGGCATTCTGTTCGGGCTCGGCGTGCTCTGGCTGGTCGGCGAGATCATGCATCGCCACAAGGACGAGCACGTGCGCCAGCCGCTCACGCTGGTGCACGCGCTGGCACGGATCGACATGAGCTCGATCGTGTTCTTCGTCGGCATCCTGCTTGCGGTCGCCTGCCTCGAGCACGCCGGCCTGCTGTCGATGCTGGCGCGCTGGCTGGATACCGCGATCGGCCGCCAGGATCTCATCGTCGTCGTGCTCGGCCTGCTCAGCGCCATCATCGACAACGTGCCGCTGGTCGCCGCCACCATGGGCATGTACGACCTTGCGCATTATCCGCCGGACAGCTTCATCTGGGAGTTCATCGCCTATTGCGCCGGCACCGGCGGCTCGATCCTGATCATCGGTTCGGCCGCAGGCGTTGCCGCCATGGGCCTCGAGCGGATCGAGTTCCTCTGGTACGCCCGCCGCATCGCGCCTCCCGCACTGGCGGGCTATCTGGCGGGAGCTGCGGTCTACGTCGCCCAGCACGCGGCACTGCATTGACGGCGCGGGGCCGGCTCTAAAATTAACGCCGGGTTAACGTAATTCTTTAGCTCCTTAAGTCACCTCTTAAGGATTTCTTGCCAGAGATAGACAATGCAGAAGGCCCGCGCCCGGCGCGGGCAGGAATCGTTGTTGTTCGATGAGTAACCCCGCTGAAAAGCCTGAGGTAGTGCAGCTTCCGGCCGAGCCGGTGAGCGCTCCATCGGCGAGCAGCCGACGGGCTGCGGCGCAGCGGGTGCGCGAGGCGCGCGATAAGTTAACGTCGACCAGCGGAACCCGGCCGGCCTTCGACGCGGAGATGCTGCGCCAATATGCGCAGACGCGGTTGTCGGCCTCCTACGTCGTGATGCTGCTGGTCGTCGCCACTGGCGTGCTGTTCGGGTTGTGGATGCAGCCGATCCCGGCCGCGCTCTGGACCGTCGGCATGCTCTGCATCCACGGCGCGATGATCCGCAGTTGCCGGCGTTTCCTGGTCGAGCCGACCACGCCCGCGGCGACGCGCGCCTGGCGGACCCGCTTCGTCGTGCTCGACCTGCTCTATGGCCTGTGCTGGATGGCGATCCTGATCCATCCCGTGCTCGACATGGTCACGGAAACGCTGATGATGTTCCTGATGCTGCTGGTGATTGCAGTATCGAGCATGCTGGCCGCGAACTTGCCGATCGCCGCCCTTGCCGCCACCGCACCGGTCGCGGTCGCGATGGCGCTGAGCTTCGCGATGACCGGCTCGCTGGACAATTACATCCTGGCCGCGCTCGCGATCGCGGCCGAAGGCTATTTCGTGCTGCTGGCACATCGCCTACACTCCTCGACCTTCGCGACGCTCGAGGCGCGTGCCGAGAAGGACGCGCTGATCGGCGAACTGGAACAAGCCAAGGCGATCTCGGACGAAGCGCGCCACCGCGCCGAATCCGCCAACGTCGCCAAGTCGCGCTTCCTCGCGCAGATGAGCCACGAGCTGCGCACGCCTCTCAACGCCATCCTCGGCTTTTCCGAGGTGATGAAGAGCGAGATCTTTGGCGCGCATGCGGTGCCGGTCTACAAGGAGTACTCGGCGGACATCCATAATTCCGGCGTGCACCTGCTCAATCTCATCAACGAGATCCTCGATCTGTCGCGCATCGAGGCCGGCCGCTACGAGCTCAACGAGGAAGCGGTGTCGCTGGTCGGCATCGTCGCCGACTGCCATCATTTGATGAAGCTGCGCGCCTCCAGCCGCGGCATCACCATCCACGAGGTGTTCGAGCAGGCGATGCCGCGGCTCTGGGCGGATGAACGTGCGATCCGCCAGGTCGTGCTGAATCTGCTCTCCAACTCGATCAAGTTCACCCCGCAAGGCGGCGAAATCTGGCTCAAGGCCGGCTGGACCGCTTCGGGCGGACAATATCTCTCGGTGAAGGATACCGGCTCGGGTATCCCCGAGGACGAGATCCCGGTCGTGCTCGCCTCCTTCGGCCAGGGCTCCAACTCGATCAAGTCGGCCGAACAGGGCGCCGGCCTCGGCCTGCCGATCGCCAAGAACCTGATCGACCTGCATGGCGGCACGTTCACGCTGAAATCGAAGCTGCGCATCGGCACCGAGGTGATCGTCACCTTCCCGCCGGAGCGCGTGATGAGCGCGCTGGCGCCGCTGTCGGACGATTCTCCGCCGCTCCAGCCTGAAGGTTCCGTCGTGCCCGACGAGAAACGCCGTCCGCGCCACAAGCCGATCATGAGTGCGGGCACGGGCTCTTAACCAGATGCTTGCAGACATGCCCGACAATCCTCCACTATGTCCGAATGAGCAAAGAAACGCCGTGCGTCGCCGTTTGCATGATCGATCCCAAGACCAAGCTGTGCTTCGGCTGCGGCCGCACCTTGCCGGAGATCGCGCGCTGGCACGCCATGGAGAGCGCGGAACGGCTCTCGGTCATGGCGCTGTTGCCGGCCCGCATGGCGGACGCCGGTTTGCAGCCGATCGTGGGATCGCCGAAACGCACCTGATCGACCTGCGCGGTTGCGGAGGTGCGCAATGATCCGCTTCCTCCTCGTCCTCATCATGCTCGCCGGCACAGCCGGTGCCGTCGTCGCCTATGGCGACCCCGATCAGATCGCGCGCGCGAGCCACAAGGTCTCGCACATCTTCCGCGGACAGACCGCCACCCCGCCCCCCGCCGTGCAGATCCCGCGCGGCCAGGGCGGCGAATTCGCGCTGCGCGCGAAGATCAACGGCGTCGCCGCGCCGATGGTGATCGACACCGGCGCGACCTCCGTGGTGCTGACCTGGGAAACGGCGAAAGCGATCGGGCTGCCGCTCGAAATGCTCGAATACGACGTTGACCTCGAGACCGCGGGCGGCCACACCAAGGCGGCCCGGCTCACGCTCGATCGTCTCGCCGTCGGCCATCTCGTCGAGAAATCGGTGCCGGCCCTCGTCGTGCAGCGCGGCCAGATGAAGACCAATCTGCTCGGCATGAGCTTCCTGGACCGCCTGGAGAGCTGGGGCGTGCGCGCCGACAAGCTGATGCTCACGGGCTATCCCGAGCTGCAGAGCAGCCATCGCCGCTCGCGCACCGCGATCGACTGATCCTTCCATCCCAACCACGGTCATAGGCGGCCCGCCCGAATGCGCAGAGGTGTGGCATCTGCGCTATTTACAAACCGCCTGGTCGGTTTATAAACGTGACATTCCCGGATCGGGGTTGGACAAGCGCTGCTTCCCGCCGGAAGCGGCCAAGTGGGAGATTTGAGTCATGACTGCCAGAGCCGCCTTACGTCGCCTGATGCGCGCCCTGCCCTTTGCCGCGACGGTTGCCGCGGGCAGTGCCGGCGCCGCCGACCTGTCGCCGCGCTATGCGGCGCCCTCCGCCGCCTACACCGCACCGCAGCCGGTCTATTCGTGGACCGGCCTCTATGCAGGCCTCAACGCCGGCTATGGCGAGAGCGGCGACGATGCCTTCAACAACCTCGTCGGCGTGAGCGGCGGCAAGGTCAAGGGCGCCTTCGGCGGCGTGCAGATCGGCTACAACTATCAGCTCTCGCCGATGTTCGTGGTCGGCATCGAGAACGACTTCGAGGGTGGTGACATCAAGAACCACGATGCCCTCAACAGCGCAGCCGTCAGCATCCCCTGGTTCATGACTGGCCGCGCCCGCGCCGGCATCGCCACGATGGATTCACGGCTGTTGTTCTTCGGAACCGCGGGTCTTGCTGCGGGCGAATTGAAGGACGGCCCGATCAACAAGATGAAAATGGGCTGGACCGCAGGTGGCGGCGTCGAGTGGGCGTTCCTGCCCAAATGGTCGGCCAAGGCCGAGTATCTCTACACCGAGTTCAAGCACGACGATCTGCCGGACTGGAATGCCGCGAAATTCCACACCTTCCGCGTCGGCGTGAACTATCATTTCGACCTGTTCCGCTGATTGCGGATCGACTGAGGGGGCCGGATCTTCTGACCCGGCTCCTTCTTTGTATTAGCGCGGCTAAGCAGCGGCCTCCGCCGGCACGCGCGCACCAATGCGCGCGATCGCATCGCGCAGCACGTCGAGACCTGCGCCCGGCTTCACACCCTGCTCGGCGAGATGCCGGCGGAACGCACGTGCACCGGGAACGGCGTGGAATGCGCCGACGAAATGCCGCGTGATGGCGTGCAGCCGCGTGCCGCGCGCGAGTTGGTCCTCGATGTAGGGCATCATCGCCGCAAGCGCGTCCTGCATTGTCGCGTTCGGCGCCGGCGCGCCGAAAATTTCGTGATCGACCGCGAGCAGCCGCCAGGGCTCCTGATAGGCGGCGCGGCCCAGCATCACGCCGTCGACATGCGCTAGATGCGCCTTCGCCTCGTCGATATCAGGGATGCCGCCATTGATGATGACAGGCACGTCCGGCATTGCGCGCTTGAGACGATAGACGCGATCGTAATCAAGCGGCGGGATGTCGCGGTTCTCCTTTGGCGACAATCCATTGAGCCAGGCCTTTCGGGCGTGCACGATCAGCGCGTCGCAGCCGGACGCAACCACCGCGCGCGCGAGCGTATCGAGCGCCATTTCAGGATCCTGATCATCGATGCCGATACGGCATTTCACCGTGACGGGCACGGCAACCGCCCGCTTCATCACATCGACGCACCGCGCCACGAGCTCCGGCTCCGCCATCAGGCATGCGCCGAAGCGGCCGTCCTTCACGCGGTCGGACGGACAACCGACATTGAGATTGATCTCGTCATAGCCGAACTCCTCGCCGATCCGCGCGGCCCGCGCTAGCTCGCGCGGATCCGAGCCGCCGAGCTGAAGCGCCACCGGGTGCTCGATTGCATCGAACCCGAGCAGCCGCTCCCGGTCGCCGTGGATGACGGCGCCGGTCGTCAGCATCTCCGTATAGAGCAGCGTCCGTCGGGTGAGGTGACGGTGGAACACCCGGCAATGCCGGTCAGTCCAGTCCATCATGGGGGCTACACTAAATCTAGAAGGACTAAATTTAGATAAATTTCCCTTATATAACAACGATATAACTCCAGCACACCATCAAATCGGCAGCTTGATCACCTACTATATGTAGACTATCCTTGACCGACTTTGACTGTTTTTCTCGGTTTGGTACGACAATGTCGTACTCAAAAAGGAATGTCGTACCGATGGGGACCATAGTTGCTCGCCGCCGTAAAGATGGCACCACTGGCTACACGGCCCAAGTCCTTAAGAAAAGGGGCGGCAAAGTCGTGCTGCGGGAGGCGCAGACGTTTGACCGCAGGGCGGCGGCTGATTCTTGGATCAAGAAGCGCGAGACGGAACTGGCCGTTCCTGGGGCAATCGAGCGAGCTGGGTCCAAACGGGTCACGCTCGCGCAGGCGATCGATCGCTATACGGACGAAAGCCTGAAGAAGATCGGCCGCACCAAAGCGCAAGTTCTCAAGTCCATCAAGGAATACGACATCGCAAACATGGATTGCGAGAAGGTCGGGAGCGACGACATCGTAGCGTTTGCGAAAGAGCTGGGAGCTGATGGGAGCCGCACCCCAGCAACGGTTGCAAATTATCTCAGCCACCTTGGCGCCGTCTTCGCCGTCGCCGCCCCTGCATGGAAGTACCCGCTAAACCCGCAGGCCATGGCGGACGCCTTCACGGTCACGGGTCGTTTGGGGCTTACTGGGAAATCCAAACAGCGCAACCGTAGGCCGTCCTTGGACGAACTCGACTTGATCATGGCGCACTTCGGAGATCGGACGCGACGGCGGCGGGAATCCTCGCCAATGGACCGCATCACCGCGTTTGCCATCTTCTCGACGCGACGGCAGGAAGAAATCACTCGAATGGAGTGGGCCGATTTCGACGAGTCGCATTCGCGGGTACTCGTTCGCGACATGAAGCATCCAGGCCAGAAGATCGGCAACGATACATGGTGCGATCTGCCGGCGCCCGCACTTGCCATCGTAAGGGCGATGCCTCGCGTCGATGATCGGATCTTCCCCTACTCGACTGACGCGATCGGTGCTGCGTTCACGCGGGGTTGCCTGTTTCTCGGGATCAACACCGAAGATATGCCCGACGAAGAACGACTTCACTTCCACGACCTACGCCACGACGGCATCTCCCGTCTCTTTGAAACCGGGCTCAACATCCCGCATGTCGCGGCCGTCTCAGGGCATCGATCATGGACGAGCCTCAAGCGGTACACACACCTCCGGCAGACCGGCGACAAATACGCCGGTTGGAAGTGGCTTCCCATTGTCTCAATGCCAATGAGCGCCTGACGATGTCCCCCCTCCCCGATCTGGTCGCTTCGGAAATCACGGACCTGACTACGTTCTTCATATCGACGGGCAACGTCGCAGCGGCGTGGCGGGCTTACAGCCTTGCACGTCAGCACTCGCGCGCCGTGCCACATGTAATCCAGGCAGAGATCGACCGTTTCGCGGCAGGTCTCGCGGATGTTGCCGCACAAGCCATGCGTGCCGGAGTTGACGCGGCTCATCCCATCACATTCCGCCCCGAAGAACTTGGCGCAATCTGGCGAGGCGACGGGAAGGCCGATCCGATCGGTGCGTTCCAACGAGATTGGCGGAATCTTTCCATCGGCGCAGCGGTTGCCCGCCAAATCGAAAACGGAAAGAAGGTCGGCGCCGCTATCGAAGCTGTCGCGGAATCGTTGCCGTACCTCAACAGCGAGACGGTGCGTAAGGCTTGGCAAAAGTTTCAGCGCAACGGATAGCGACGGACCATCCGTCGATTTTGGGGTAAGGTCCGTCGGCTTCCTTTTACCTCGCAATTGAGTGGTAGTTCCCGGTACCTCTTGAGCCACCATCAAGTCTCAGGAGGTGTAGAATGAGACAACTGATCAAATCCGAAACGGTGCGGGAACGGCTGGATATGCCGAAGGCCACTTTCGAGCGGCACGTCAAGCAACGCACACAGGGCATGCCTGCGCCCATCTATATCGGTCGCGCCAGATTCTTCGATGCGGCAGAGATCGAGGCGTGGCTTACGAACCGAGCGGCGGCCAGTTCCAATGATCGCGCGCCGGAGCGCTCGGCGTGACGCCGGTTTCGGCTTAACCAGACCGACCGCCACCGACACCGCCTCGATCCGATCCTACCGAATCCGCTGGCGGGGGCGCCAACGGATGGGCTGACGCACGCCCTTTCATCAATTGAGAGAAGCATCACCGTGAATATCGACGATTTTGAAATTGGCTCCCCTGAACATGCTCACGCGCTTGCGGACTGCCTCGAAGGCCAGGAGGAAGTGTTGCTTGGTCCGAGCGACATTGAGCTTTGTGTGAAGGCACTTCGCGACCATGGTCGTGACCGCCGCACCCGCCCTATCGGCAAGATTTCTGCCGATGAGCCGATCACTATTGATCTGCTCGAACGCTGCCTCGACCGGCTTGCCATCGCCATGAAGCGAGCGCCCCAGGGCGGCGAGGTCTACCTTCCGATCTTCGAGAGTTTCGAGGCAGATATCGAGAAAATGAAGGCGACCGAGTCCACAATGGCTCGCGCGCGCCGCCGCTATCAGGCGATAGACTTGTCGGCTCGCCCCGCCTCCTAGGCGGACCGTTCCCGACCGGCCGCCACTACTTTCCCTCCCGATTTGCGCCTTCCGACACGCGGTCATGCCGCGTGGTCGACAGATGTTTGCCCTGAGCAAGAGGATTTTTGGCAAGGGATACCGAACCGACCCCTCAGCAAGTGACAAAATCTGCCAGATTCCGACCACCCGAAACAATCCGAGGCAAGTCATGACCAATGACGACTTTCTTTTTACTGAGGCTGAGTTCGCCGACTTCGTCGGCAAGTCGGTGTCGTGGGCACGACTTCTGCGGCGGCAGCAGCGCGCGCCCGGCCACATCAGGGTGGGCCGAACGCCGATGTACCGCCGCGAGGCTATCGCAGAATGGATGCATGCCAATAGCGTCAGGCCGGGTGGAAAGCCCTCCGCATAGCCAAAGACAAACCCGCCGTTGGCGCGGCGGGCTGGAAGGAAGTCGATATGAAGGACGATGACAAGACCTACAATAGCGCATTCGAGGCGCGGCAATGGGGGCGATCGAATCCCCGTCACCTCAAGCCGAGCGCTGACTATTTCGCAGAGAATCCCGATGCGACCGTTAGGATCGTCGCGCGTCACAGCCCCAAGCACGGCTGGACGAACCTGATCTTCTACCCGCGCGACGGCCTCTGTTACGAACTGCTCGATGTGGAGATGGTTCGCCTCGTCGCCGGGCCGTTCAAGGAAGGAACGCCCCGTAAGCGCTTGATGGCCGTGTATGAGTGGATGCGCTCGACCGATCGTCACGCATCTCGGGTCTGCGCTCATGCCTGAAACTCCCTTCGCGCAGACCGCTCCGTCCCTTATCGCGCTCGGCTATTCGCCGTTGCCGATCCTGCCGCCTGATGTCCCGAAACTCGGCGCGGGCAAGGCCCCCGCTCTGTCCGGATGGCAGAAGTACTGCAATGAAGCGCCGACGTCCTTTTTTGTCGCTGGGTATTCTCGCGCCCCGGCAATGGGCGTCGGGGTCGCCACCGGATTCGGCGGCTTAGTTGCTGTCGATATCGACGGTTACGACGCGATCATTGATCCGATCCTCTCGGTGCTGCCGCCGGCCGTCGTCGTCAAGATCGGCCGGAAAGGCCTCACCGCGTTCTATCGTTCTATCGTGCCGATGAAGTCCCGGCCTTACAACGATGCCAACGGAATCCGCCTGCTCGATTTCCTGAGTGGTGGTCGTCAGACTGTGATTCCGCCTTCGATTCATCCGGACACTGGCCACCCTTATTATTGGTGGTCTGACGCGACGTTAGAAGACACCCCGCTTGAAGCGCTTCCGGTGCTCACCCATGAGCACCGCGCCGCGATGGAAGAAATCCTTCGCTCATTCGGCTGGACCCTTCTGGAACGCCGGCAGTCATGCGGCGGGGCCGTCGAGCAGCCCGTTGCATCTCCCGGCGGCTCTGACGCGGCGTCCCTCTTCCGCGCGGTGAATGACGCTGCGCTGGCGAACCTTGCCGCCTGGGTGCCCGCACTCGAATTGAAGCGCTGGTTTCGCGCCGGAAGCAGCTTCAAGGCCGTCGCCGAGTGGCGGCCGTCTAGCACCGGGCGAGCGCTCCATTTGCGCAAGCCGAACCTGTCGTTCAAATCGGACGGTATCGTAGACTTTGGCGATGGCCCCAAGGGCTATACCCCGATCGATGTTGTCATGGAAGCACGCCGTGTGACCAATGCCGAAGCTCTGCTTTGGCTCGCCCCGCTTGTCGGTGTGCCGCTCGAAGACCCCGAAGAAGCTGCATTGGCGAGCCGGGTCATTACCGCCGCTATGAAAAAGAAAGCCTGACAGATGGCGAAAATCGCGATCTTTCCCGCGCCCCAGCCCAGTCCGGTCAACACCGTATCGCTGCGGGCCATCGGAGCGACCTCGCCGGAACCGCCGCAATGGCTGGTGAAGGGCATTCTCCCCCGTACCGGAATTGCGCTGCTCTCCGGACAATATGCGGCGGGCAAGACCTTCGTTGGCGCTGACTTATGTTTGTCTCTGGTGTTCGACCAAGAGTTTCTCGGCCGCCGCGTGCGCCCGGGCGGGGTTCTCTGGATTGCCGCTGAGGGCGGTGGCGAGATTGACTCGCGGGTCGAGGCGGCCCGCGCGGGGAAATTTCAGGACGGCCACGCCGGCCAGATTCCGTTCTTCGTCAGCGAGCCCCCGGCCGGACTGTCACAGCACAACATCATCATTTGGCTTGAACATGCCGTTGCCGAGGCATCGTGGGAGTGCGCCGATAAATTCGCCGCCAATCTTCGGTTGGTTGTGATCGACACTCTTGCGGCCTGTTTCAATATCGCCGACGAAAACGACAACGCTGAAGCAGCGCGCCTGATGAAAGAATTGGCCCGAGTTGGCAACGCCAACGACGTGCTGGTCATGCCTATTGCCCACCACGGGAAGAACGCCGAGACCGGCGTTCGCGGCGCTTCGGCATACGGTGCTGGGGCCGATGCAATCCTTTCGGTGCTTGGAGTAACTGATGTATCTGGCAAGACCTCTAAACGGTCTTTAGCGCTGACTAAGTCTCGGCGCGGCGGTACCGGTTCGCTGGGATCATTCGAAGTACGGAGCCATGTACTTGGTCTCGACGAAGATGGAGACCCGATGACCGCCGGATATATCGAGTTCTCAGACGATGCCGGAGAAGCCACCCCGCAAGCAGTGGTGGCCAAAGTGAAGAGCAAGATTCCGCGCGACTTCACCGAGTCGTTCAATGAGGCGCTGGCAAGCTATGGTCAGGACTACAAAATCCCCGAAGGTCCGACCGTCAAAGCCGTGAGTGTCACCGAGGTTCGGAACAACTTCATGCGCCGGTACATCACCGGCAACCCGGAAAAGACAGACTCGGCGAAATACAAAGCCTTCGACCGTGCCCTTGATGCCGCGAGGGACGAAAACATGATTGCTGGCGCATCCCTCTCCCAAAACAAATCACTGATTTGGCCGGTCCTGGGGTGAGTCGACAAATTGGACAGAGTGGACATTTGTCCAAAATGTCCAACGGTCCGGTGTCTACTCCCACACCACCCCCAAAGGGGTGTGGGGAGTGGACAAAGTGGACAGATGGACAAGACCCTTAGGGGGAATGTCCACTTTGTCCACTTTCGTTGAGGGTTTTGTTAGAAGTATTACCGACCATCAGAACGGCCCAAGTTGGACCAATGGTCAAGGACACCCCATGACGGACACGACGTTGATGGACCAACAAGAGCAGGTCGCGCGTATCGAGCGCATGCAGGAAGAGACTCGCAAGTTCGCCGCTGAGCAGCGCGTCTTGATCGCAAAGGATGCTCGGACGCTCTGGCTGTTCCCCGTTGGCGGGATGGTCGCTGGCGCGGCGCTGTTCGGTGCTGGTATGGCATTCGCGAAGCTGATCGGGGCGTGACCTCGACCCTAGTTATCGGCGCCCCAAAGTGGGCGCCTCGCTGAGGTCCGCTTAGCGGGACAGACCGGAAGTCTCCGGCCAACTTCCAAGCGGTGACTCACCCACAGCCGATCTTGTCGCTTGAACTGCTCACGTCACAATCGAGGGGATCGCAAGGTCGTTGTAATCGATTACGATCGTGGCCTTCGCTTCGGGCTGGCAGCTTCGAAGATAGAGCCGCTGTCCCTCAACGTACCGTCGGTTCGATTGAGCCGCAGGGTCGGGCGACGAACCGTCGCGCGAAGCGCACCGCGCAACGGATACAGTAAAGTCTGTTCGGAGGAAGATCGAAGCGTCCCAGTACGGGAGCAATTCGGGCCGATGGAGAAAGATGCCGTCTATCAGCAAAATGGAAGACGGCGGTGCCTCCAGATCATTGACAGGTACGATGTCATCGGTCACGTGATCAAAAAATGCTCGACGATACCTGCGAGAGCCACCGGGGCTTAGCGGGTCTAGCAGGTATTGCTTCAATGCCGGGTAATTGTACGAGTCCTTGAAAAAGCCTTCTGGCGAGTGTCGCCCACACTGATATCTGACCGCCTTGGGATTATGAAATCCGTCCACCGACGCTCGAATGATGGGCCGGCCCTTAGTCGCAACAACGCTTCCGAGTTCGTCGGCGAATGTAGTCTTTCCGGCCCCGTCTACACCGTCGATAGCGACGCGGACGATCCGGTCTGGTGCCGTCATAACAAGCCGATCGGCCAACTCAGACAGCAATTGCTTTCTCATTTCCATCGGGATTCAGATTCGCTGAGGCCAAGTCAACTTTGAGCCTACAACCGAGCAGTCCTTTTCCGCAATTGGCCCTTAGCGTCGAAGATCACTGCTCGCCTTGGTGTCGGCTCTTTGGGGTAAACCCTGCCGTGGTCTCATAGTCAAATCTTGCCCCGGAGCTGCGATTCAGACCGTCCGGCGAGCACTGAGTGAGTTGCTGTAAGTGGGGCGGCATTGTTAGTATCGCGCCTATGCCGTTCGCGATTACTCTCCGCTTAGATCCCATCAGCGCTGTTCCCCGCAAGATGAGCTAATCTTTGCAACCTTTCGTAGAACGAGCTATCGTCGCTTCATCACCGAAATCCCTACGTGATAATAGGCAGAACTCGATGCGACCAAAGCTCACGATGACCGACGCTCCCGAGGCCGGCATACGGGAGGCAATCGTGGGACCTTTGATTGCATTCAACAACAGCCGCGCCAGTCAGCCGGAAAGCCACCGGCCCTTGGTAATTATTCTATCTGACCAAGACAGCGGCGAAATCATAGGCGGTCTGTGGGGAGCGACGAATTTTTCATTCATGCACGTCGGTCTTCTATTCGTGCCAGACAGCCTGCGCGGCATCGGCTTTGGTAGAAGAATAATGCTCCAAGCGGAGCAGGAGGCGATTGCCCGGGGGTGTCGTGGAGCGTGGTTGGATACGTACAGCTTTCAAGCACGCGCATTTTACGAACGGCTTGGCTACAGCGCGTTTGGCATACTCGACGACTACCCACCCGGGCAGCATCGAATATTTATGCAGAAAGCGCTGACCGGCTAATCAAGGCCTTCCCCGCAATGCCAATCCTTATCGGTCGGTGGGTTATTGAATGAACGAAGTCATTGTCCGTTCAGCGACGCAACGCGATCTGCCTGACGTGTTGAAGCTTTACCAGCATCTTCATCCCCACGAACCTCAACTAGAGGCGGCCACAGCCGAGCGCGTTTGGACGACCTTGCTTACATCCGACTTCATGACCGTGATCGTCGCGCAAACAGCAGAACTGCTTGTGTCTTCATGCACTCTCGCGATTGTGCCGAACCTGTCTCGCGGCGGTAGATCGTATGGGGTGATTGAAAATGTGGTCACCCACGCAGAATACCGAAAGCGTGGGCTAGGCCGACGGGTTCTTGCCCATGCTCTGGATATCGCCACGCGGGCTGATTGCTATAAGGTTCATTTGGCGACAGGTTCGAGGCGTGAGACAACCCTGCACTTCTATGAAGGGGCGGGCTTCGAGCGCGGAGGCAAAACATACTTCGAAGTACGGCGCGCTTAACGGGCTCAAGCAAACCGACATGACCAATGAGCAGCGCGGCAGCCCCGAGCGGATGCGCCCCAGACTTCCCCGTCAAACTGCCTATTGTTGCGCACCCTTCTTGTGGTAGCTTTGGTGCGGGGGTACGCGCTGGCCAGCGAGTACCTCCCTCTGACTTAGACCCCGTCTCCTCTTGGAGGCGGGGTTTTTCCGTGGCTCTTCTGGACAGGGACGGACTATCGCAGGCCGCGTCGTTGAAGCTCGACAATGGTGAAGTACAATGACGCCGCAACCATTTTGAGTCGAGCCTGGATGGCCAAATCTTCAAAATTAGTCGCCGCGAGGAAAGGGCGCGTGCTCCTTGTCAGGCGCCGGCGCGACAAGCTTTGGATGTTTCCCGGTGGCCGCAAACACCTGGGTGAAAGCGAGAGGAAATGCCTACGCCGCGAGATCGGGGAAGAGCTGCCGAAGCTCAAACTCGGCACTGTGAGGCTCTGGAAAGAAGTGAAGGCGAAGAACCGCCGATCGGGGCGCAGGATGAGTGATGCCATCTTCATCGCGAAGAAGGTCTCCGGCCCGTTGAAGATTGGCGACAAGCGCGAGATCGACAAGGCGGCATGGCGCAAGCCGCGTGGCATCAGGCTGACGCCAACATCGCGCTACATTCGTGACAAGCTATTTCCGAAATAGCCCCGCGCCGCACTTATGACACCCGCGAGATCGACTCAGGACCCTTGAAAAGAAACCCGCTCCCAAGGGGGAAACGGAGGTGGGAACGGGATTGAGTCATCGGGAGAATACTGTTGTGCGGTACCCTCAGCGCTGAGGGTATCACCCTAGGTAGCAATAAGCCACTCGGTGGCTAGTCCCCGGTTGGCGTAATGCGAAACTCAACTACCTCGGGCAAGCCGCGCAAATGCTTGGCCAGCCTTTCCGCATTAGCCCTGTCGCGACTCTTGATGGTCATCCGGTATTCGAACTGCTGCCCGCCCTCGCTGAGGCGGGATGACAGGTTGGCGATCGTAAAGCCGTGAGCCCCGATCATCTTGTGGATCTCACTTTCGCCCATAACGTTGTCTCGGGCGAAGCGCAGCATGTGGTGGGCGTAGAACTCACTCGGCAATCGCGCCTCGATGACCCTGAATAACGCGAGCACCATAAGGGTCGCAACAGCGCCAACGAACGCCGCAAACCAGAATCCAATTCCAACCAGAATCCCGATCGCTGCCGTCACCCAGATGGACGCGGCCGTTGTCAATCCCCGGACGGTCAGCCCCTCCTTGAAGATGACCCCAGCGCCTAAAAAGCCGATGCCGGTCATAATTCCCTGCGCCATGCGGGTTGGGTCAGTCCGGATGGCGTCGTGTTCAAGCAAGGTCATCCACTGGTGCTGATACACTGTGACAATCATCAGTATTGCTGAGGCAATGCAGACCAGCGAATGGGTTCTAAAGCCCGCTGGCCTGCCGTGAAACGAACGCTCAAATCCAATCATGGCGCCGATCAGGAGGGCACCTGCCACTCTGACGATAATCACTAGTTCGTCGTGGCCCATGGCTTACCTCTACTCGACGCTTGGCCGCGCTGGGAGCCCATTAACGCAAGGGCGGTTTTGTTCCTTCGCCAGTGTGGCGCCTCAGCTTAATGAGGCGCGCTCGGAGGCTTCAGACGGAAGTAGTCTGGTCTGGCGATCCCTGCCCGTTCGCGCATCATCAGTTCGAAGAACCCCGCAGCCACGGCGGCAAAAGCCAAGCCAAACAGCCACGCTTCAGTGGAAGGCAGAGGCTGGCCGAAGCGATTAAGATAGCTTTCACGGTCGAGCGTCGTGGCGAAGGAATACGCCAAGAAACTTATCCAGCTTATCCATCTTGTAATTCGCAAAACCACCCACGCCCCAACGGCTGCGTTCTTCATGACTGGCGTTCCTGCTAAGCGCGGCGCCTGCTTGCCAAAGCTGACAAAATGGCAGGCTACACCTCCGGAAAACTATCCTCAATTCCCATTCGGCCCGTCCTGGTGTTATGATTTCTGCGGTATCGGGCCATTGATCCCGGCCTCGAACAAACTTTCTCGCACTCCTGCGAGGGGGGCGGAGCGCGCGATGGTGAAGCAAGCCAAGTTTTTCCGGAAACAGGCAGAAACGGCTGAGCGTATGGCGCGGGCCTACTCTGATGCCGAACTCTCGCAGAACTTCTTAAATATGGCCAAGGCGTATCGCAGCCAAGCGGACGTGCTCAAGGCTAAGGAAAAGTCGAAAGCCAAGAAAAAATCGGACAAGAAGTGAGGCTCGGTAAGATAACAGGAGTTTTGTCATGAATAGAGCGACTGCCATTTTCGCCATGACCCTTTCAGTCGGTGCGCTGGACTTGGCGAGAGCCGATCAGCCGGGGCCAGACTGGATGCCGGCTCAGGAAGTGATCGAGAAGGTTCTTAAGTCGGGCTACACGCAGGTGACCAAAATAGAAGCCGACGACGGCCGATGGGAAGGTGAAGGCGTCAAGAATGGCCAGAGGATGGAATTTCACGCCGACGCCAAGACCGGCGCGATCACGTCGGAAAAGCTCGATGACTAGCGAGCGCGTCGGGACCAGGGGTTCAAGACCCGCTATCGTTGCACAACATGCTCGACTTCTTCGACATCCTGCAGGAGCCCAAGTTCTGGGCTGCGCTGGCCTTTGGACTGGCTCCGATCGCAATGGGCATCCTCATTTTGTGGTTACGCCGATGAAGTTCGCCATTGGGCTGCGGCAAGGGGAGATTCTCCCGGCGGCGGTGTGAATGTCGCCGCCCATTGGCCCGTGGCGGACTTCCGGTCAGCACGTGACAACGTCGGCTTTAGGGAGACTAACCGACCAGATTGACCTGGACCACAAAGGGCGGCTTGTGACCGGTTTGAGACATCGCAGCCACCCTTCACGGTATCCATTCTTCTGGTCTCGCCCGGGTCTCGCGGGGTTCTCGGCGATGACCTTCAGGATCACCACCGGACCCTTTATGCAAGTTTAGCGTGTAATTCGACGGCCATCCGAATAAAGCGGCCGTGATCGTCCACGAATGGAGATATTTGATGCCAAAACTGCCGAGCGCCGATTTCCTTCATCGATTGGCAGATATCGCCGATCGCGAAACCTTGCCGCGCTTTCGAACCGACCTTGCCGTCGATTCCAAAACTGGGGAGGGTTACTTCGACCCGGTGACCGACGCTGACCGGGAAGCCGAGATTGCGATTCGAGCAGCGATCGAAGCCGAATATCCCGACCATGCCATTCTGGGCGAAGAACTCGGTCTAACCGGAAGCGGTTCTTGCCGCTGGGTCTTGGACCCGGTGGATGGGACTCGTCCCTTTATCTGCGGCCTTCCTGTCTGGGGCACGCTGATCGGTCTCACCGTCGATGGCCGAGCCGAACAGGGAATGATGACCCAGCCCTTCACGAGGGAGCGTTTCTGGGCCACCGCCGATGGGGCCTGGTGCGAACACGCCGGCAAGCGCCAACGGCTGTCCACGCGAGACGTCGGCACGCTGTCGCGGGCCATCCTGCATACGACTTCGCCTGAGCTCTATCATGGAGAGCTCAAGCAGGGCTTCGATTGCCTTGCCGCTTCGGTCCGGATGACCCGCTACGGCGGCGATTGCTATGCCACGGCAATGCTCGCGGCTGGCCGTATTGACCTCGCCGTCGAACCTTCGCTCCAACCCTACGATATCGTCGCGTTGATCCCGATCATCGAAAAGGCGGGCGGAGTGGTGACTCGGATTGATGGCGGGCGGGCTGAGGAGGGTGGCCCGGTTTTAGCTTCGGCAACTGCCGGTCTTCATGCGCAGGCTCTTCACCTCCTCAATAACGGAGGTTAGCGCGCGGGCTTAAAGGCTGCCCCCATGGCTATCTCGGCAAGGGATGGATAGTTGGGGTCTACGATGTTCGTCAGGAGACGCATTTCACTGATGCTGAACCACTTCAATTCTGTATGCTCGTCACAGACGTTGGTTGGGTCACCGCCTCGCCAACTTGTGACAGCATAAACGGAATGAAACGCATCTCCGAAGATCTCCGGCTGCCGCTCTCTAACTGTCGCTATGATCTTAAATTGAGTTGGCGTAACTCCCACCTCTTCCTGAACTTCGCGGATCAGCGCATTATCGAGGCTTTCACCGTTTTCAACCCGCCCCCCGATAGTGTGCCAATGGCTTGGCCAGACCTTTTTCGTGGGCGCACGCAAACCAAGAAGCACTTTGTCATCAGGGCCGATCAACATCGCACTGACAGTCCTTGCAATCTGATTGGGCATACGAATGGCTCGCAAGAAGAGCGGCTAGTGACGCCGCTGCCAGAATTATCACCTATCCGCCATCATTGCTGTAGCGCAAGTCCATCACTTCCGGTTGTGGCCCATCTGCGGCATCCGGCGATGTCCGCTATTGTGCCGCTATCGGCAGACAGCGGATATCGGGCGGCTCTAGCTCCTTGCTCACCTGACCTCAGTTCGAGGCATGCAAATCTGCAACACTTTGGGTCCTTCCAGGGCCCTCCCCCATGCGGGTGACGTGCGAGCCCGGCCTAGTCGCAGAGAAATATCCCCAAAGGTCGGTTGTTGTTCTCGCTCTGCGAAATACGCGGAGCGCAGTGTAATGGGCATGGGCGACTCAACCTGACTCACGTCTGGTACCCCCTGCGTGAAACCCTCCTGCATCTTCATCGCCCCACCGAGGTTTCACACATGGACGCCACCCCGCTCTATCCCGAGGGCTTCTCAACGCGCCGGCCCAAGCGCGACCTGCCCCCGCATCGGAACAGGCGCGGAGTGACGATGCCCAAAAACCATATCGGACCCTTTGCGCGGCTTGTGTTCGCAGAGCTTGGTCGGCAGCGCATGCGGTATCTCGACGCCTCCGAACTTTCAGGCGTGCAAATCCCGACTATCAAGGGGTGGAGAAGAAAAAATAACCCGGGTTTAGAGAGTTTGACCGCGTTGCTGACGACTCTCAGATTTCAACTTTGCCCCGTGCCCGAACTCGAAGCGCTTCCCCCGGCGCTCGCTGGCGAACTCACCGCGCTCGCCCTCAAGATGCGAATGAATATCCCGCAGACGTGGTGCGCTTTGCTTGACATCCACACCGAGCAAAAGTTGCTCCGCATGCGGGCGGACGAACGCGCCGCCATTCTGGCCGAACACGACAGGCGCATGGCGGGTGTCGCCAACGACAACGTGAAGCGCGCTGTGCCCGCCGCTTAAAAGATACCGTAATCGGCTGTTGCGGATTGAGCGGGTTGAGCATTGTGCGCATGTCACCGCCGCTCTGACAAAGCAGAAACGACAAGAGCGGCGAGCGTTCTTTTTAGCCAGTTTTCTCTCCGCTCGCCGCTACTTCTTTGAGGTCAAAAATGTCCGAGGTCTTCCTCTCTCGCCGCCAGATCGCCGCACGCGGCGGCTTCTCGGCGAACACGCTCGCGAATTACGCGCGTCGCGGAATCGGTCCCGCGTTCATCCAGGTCGGTTCGGGTGTGTGCCGCTATAGCGTCACGGCGTTCGATGCGTGGCTTGCGCAGCACAAGATTGGGGGCTCGAAATGAGCCGCGTTGGCCGACTTCAAGCCGACTTCATGGCTGCATCCGGCGACCTCGCTGCGGCTCGCCGCGGGCTCGCCGATGAGCAGTTCAAGGCGCGCCACGGCATGCCTCACGCCACCGCATTCGCCACGATGCGCGAGAGCACCGCGTTTCATCGTTGGCTCGGCATTGGCGAAGCGCTCGCGGCCGTCGCGCCGAAGCCCGCTCCGAAGGCACCGGCAGCACCGTCGACTCCCCGGGTGGCGCGACCTGCGATGCCGGCCGCCGCGACATCGAATCCCCCGGCAGCGTCCGCCGCAGACTCATACAAAGTCGCGAAGCGCGAAGCCGATCGCGTCCAAGCCGAGTACGACGCACTCGCTCGCGAGCTTAACCACAAGCGCGCCGAAGGCGCTGCCGCCTACGCTCGGATGCAAAGAGCGCACGATGCGGCGGTCGCCGCCGTGCAGGCCCGGCACAACTCCAGGACTCAGAAAGATTGATCATGAACCTGCTCGCCAAGTTCTTCTCACCCAAGACCGCCATCACCTCCGCAACGATCCGCGCCGAGATCGCGCGGGCTGAATCTGAGATTGCCGCACACCGCGCGCAGCAAGAAGGCGTACTTGCCGGCATTGCCGTCATGAACGATAGCCAGCACGCCCAGGCTGACGCTGACGCCGCAGCGATCAAGCGCGCAATCATGCGACTTGAAGCCCGCGCCAACCATCTGACCGTCGAACTTCCGAACGTGATCGCGGCTGAGGAGGCCGCCGCCAAGGTTGCCGCCGACGACTCATTGCGCCAGCGTGCAGAAGCCGCGCGGAAGGCGAACACCAAGGAAGCCGCCAAGCTGTTGGCGGAATACGCCACCGCCGCTGCTCGCGTCGCGGAAGTGATCGCGAACCTTGAAGCGCTCGACATCGAAACGACGGCCGTGAACGCAGCGCTGCGCTCCAATCCCGTCGTCGAACCCGTCGTGGCATACGACGCGATCCACCGAAGGAGCCCCGACCGCCCGGCCGGCGAGCGCCGCGCGGTACGGAAGTGCTGGGTCTATCGTTACCCCGGCTCCCCGCGCGATACGGATACGGCCAAGTTTCAGTATGAAGCCCCGCATGAAGTAGTTCGGGAGGCAGGCATCGGCCGCGACGGCAAGGCAATCCCGGTCCCGGCGGTCCAGCACGACTACTATGGTCGCGTGCTCACCATCACCCCCACTCTTGAAGATCGCGAGGTCGTTATCGAGCGCGTGTCATTCCGTCCCGGCCGGAGCGAAGAACCTCTGTCATCGGTGCGGCTCCCGCCTGCGTTCTCAGGTGAAGACCACATTTGGCCGCGAGGGTGACTCACATGCCCGTGCCCGCAGAGATCACGCTGACCGTACCCGTCGAAATCGACGGGGAGCGCCACGACAAGCTTGCGGTAGCGTCGTTCGGCGCCGTTGCGAGCTTCAGAACCAACTCGCCCGAGCAGGTGATCCGCTCTTTGGCGAAGGTGTACGACGTGCCGAGAAAAGTTATTCGGCACCTCGAACCGGACGACGCGCAACGTGCTGGGGATTTGGTCGTTGCTATGCTCGACGGAGCTACGCGCTCATTTAGGTAAGAATCGTGGCCCAAGAATTTTCCGTATTTGTCAATATCGGTGGTAAGGTCAATCCCAGCCTCGGCGCTGCCGTCAGTGCTACGAAGGCGCAAGTCAACAGCTTGGCTGCGACGGTCGCGAAGATCGGGCAAAGCGTCTCGGCGCCGTTCATTGCCGCGCAAAAGCATATCGATGCGACCGCGAAAAAGTTGGAGCGGGTCCAGAGCAAAGGCCGCAACCTCGCCATGGGTGTCACCGCGCCCACGGGCTTCGCCGCCATCGGCATGATCCGCAGCGCTCTTGAGCGCGACAGGGCGGGCAACTTCACCGAGGCTTTGGGCGGCGTCTCGCATTCCGAACGTCTAGAAATCGAGAATTTTGCCGACTCGATCGCCGCGAAGTACGGGAGCGCGACGAACACCCTGAAGGCCCTCAATGAGATGCTGAAGGCCGGCTTCTCAGTGCCGGGCGCCAAGGGATCAATCGCTTCGATCCTCGAAGGCTCGATTGTCGGCGACATGCCGGCTGCCGAAGTTGCCGGCGCCGTGAGCAAGATCGTGACGCAATACGGACTGAGCATGAGGACCGTTGAGGATGCCTCCGCTAGCAGCCGCCGCATCGCCGACAATCTGGCCTATGGCGCCAACGCAACCAGCGCTTCAATGAAAGACATGATGGAGGCTTATAAATTCGTCGGTAGCGCCGCATCGGCCGCTGGCGAATCGATTGAGTCCACCAACGCACTGATCATCGCCTTGAACAAGGCCGGGCAGCTTGGCCCCGAGGCGGGCGTTGCCCTTCGCTCGGCATATGTGCGCCTGCTCAAGCCGACGAAGGAAGGCCGGGCAGCGATGGCACGCCTTGGTCTCGACTACGGCGACTACGTATCTGGGGGCAAGCGAACCGGCGCCGGTGTCGCCGCCGGGCTGAGCGCCAACGGCTTCGACATGGCTGGTAGTGAGAAGGATATCGACGCGGCGCTGGCCAGCAACGAAGGTAACACCGAGAAGCAGCGCAAGGCAATCTATGACGCGGTCGTTGCCAAGTTCGGATCGGAAGCGGCGAAGGACCGCGAGTCCGTGCTGCAGGCGGTGGATGCTGCATTCACGATGGCCGGCAGCAAGGTAGACCTCACGAAGCTCCTGATCGACCTGAAAAAGAAAGGCGCGACGCAAGGCGACCTCGCCCGCATCTTCGAAGGGCGGCAGTCGGTTCGCATGCTCTCCCTTCTGAAGGCTGACCTCGAAGGCATCCTGAACGACATCAACACGAACGCGCCCGGTTATAGCGCGAAGACCTTCGACATCGCTAATCAGGGCTTGTCGAAAGCGGTCCGCGAGCTTGACGCGGCGTGGCAGTCGCTGGGCAACACTCTGGTCCGGGCGGTGCTGCCCGAGATCACCACCCTCTTCAAAAGCGTGTCCGAAGGGCTCAAATCTCTCGCACAATCGAACCCGGCCGTGCTGCGGCTGGGCATCGGTCTTGCGACGGCAGCCGCAGCGGCCGGTCCGCTGGCGCTCGCGCTCGGTGCCGTCGGCCGCGTAGGCGCGTTTGCGCTAACCGCCTTGCTCACTCCCGTGGGTCTGGTTGCGCGTGGCTTCGTTATGCTCGGCGGCGTCATCGCTGGCGTGGCGACTGCCGCTGTAGGCCGTCTGGCGGCGATGGCACTGGGCTTCCACATGCTGACGGCGCTCGGGGCAGCGGCGACCCTGTCGGCTCTCGGTGGCTCTCTGCTCGCCCTGGGCCGGTCGATCCTGCTCTTTCCGCTGGCCGCTATGCGGGCCATCGGTGTCGCCATGTGGGCGCTCGTCGCAAACCCGGTCGGTCTGATCATTACGGCGCTGGTCGTAGCGCTGACGGCTTTGAGCGTGTGGGTCTACAACAATTGGGCGGGCATCAAGGAGTTCTTCGCGGGGTTCGGTCAGGGCTTCATGGAAGGTCTCGGCCCCGCCGGTCCGGCCGTGAAGGCAATCTCGGACGGCTTGGCCTCGGTCTACAATTGGATGTCGCAGTTGCTCGGTCCGCTCGACGCGACCAATGCGAAGTGGCGCGAGTGGGGCCAGACCGTTGGCGGCGTTGCAGCGTCGGGCGTGCGGTCGGTCATCTCCGCGATCCAAAGCCTGATTGGCTTCTTCGGCGCAGCCATCGACAAGGCGATGTCGCTGGGCAGCGCGATCAAGGGCGTCTTTAGCAGCGGCGGCGGGGGCAAGGGAGCCCCGGCGGGCGGTGCCGCCCCTGCGCCCATCGCTGGCGCTCGCGCTATGGGCGGGCCTGTGAGCTTCGGCAAGCCTTATCTTGTCGGCGAGCAAGGCCCCGAGCTTTTCGTGCCCGGCATGTCCGGACGCATCGAGCCCAACGACACGCTGCGCCGTCTGACCTCGGATGGCGCGTCGGCGGTCGCGAGTTCGAGCGAGAACACGACGACCCCAGGACCTGTTACCATCCAGAATCACTGGACGATTAATGGAGCCGACGATCCCCGCGCGGTGGCAAGCCAGATCGACGCTCGATTTTCCATCCTCATGCGTCAGCTTGAAAGCGAGCAACGCGGTCTCCTGAGTGACTGAGGGCCAGATCCGGGATGGGCGCGATGCGCCCGAAATACTGCGGGGCTAACTACCTAGCTCATGAGAGTCGGAACTTGCTAATACCTGATCATAGAAGCGGCGTCTCTTACGAACATCGTGGACTTCTGCCGTTACAGCTTCGCCGAACTTGCGGATCGCGACTGAGACCTCATCAATGCGAGACGGCAAATCTTGGCGTGCCCTCTCTTCGGCTTCGTAAATCTTCGCCCGATCCTCGTCGGAAAGGTCGTATTCAGGATCGTCTCCGTAAACCGATCCATTATAATCCGACATACAATCGCTGAGCCGCTTTAGGATGTCTATTAGGCTCTGACGATGCGCCGCTATCTCAGTAGACCCGATATTCTTGATCTGCCGCTGAACTAGACGATCACGGGTGCTGTCAACTGTCTGGTTCAGATTCCATACCCAATGAGGAAGAACGGCGTGGTCATCCTCGTTGCGATAATAACCACTCACGAGATCGTCGGACAGCTTTTCGAGTACCGCCAGCTCCGGCTTGAACCAATTCTCCAGCCGCTTTTCGCGATCCGCATGAACCTGCTGCAAAGCAACTGCGGTCTGCAACGACGACAGTTTGAGCTGCCTTAGAACCGGCTGGACACTCAACCACGCAACAAAAATTGCACCAAACATTGCAATGAGTGTTTGATAACGAGCGAGCCACCATTCAACGCACCCAAATGGGGCATCTTTAACTAGCTCGCATCCGCCACTGAACGTAGCCCCGTACGCGAAGCCCAACACTAACGCCAAGACCGCGGCAGCGACGACGAGAACCCGCGTGTTACGATTATCAGTCATTCAGGGCGAGCCATCGAGCGCTTTGAAACGGCATGCTCACTTCTTTCCGCGCCCGTTCTGGTCGTTGAAAAAGATCGGGAAAAAACTGCGCTGCTGCTTTAGTCGCAGTATATCGCCGGTTTTGATCGTGTTGGCTTTGCGTCGCTCGCCACCGCCTTGCTCGGTGATAACCTCAAGGTCCGGATTTTCTATGATCGCTGAATTAATGTCGAGCATGTGAGCCGGCGTCGCATTGTAGATACTCGCGTAAAAGTCGCCAACTGGAATTGCGTCGCCGTAGTTTGTGATGAGCCGTGGAATGTCATCATGAAGCTGCTTTCGCGCCTCGGCCCTTCCAGTCTCGTCGAACAGATATAGCATGCTGTCCGCTTCGCTAGGGTCGTAGGATAGCATGTGCAAACCCGAACGGCCGTAGTGCGCTTGGGTGCTACTGTTCTGATGCAGCACGTTATTGTATTCCTGGCGAGCGCGAACCGAGTTTGCGAAATGAATGAGCCAATAGCGCCAGCCGTCAGGGTTATGAATCGAAAACGGGCTAACGTAGCTCGCACACTTCCGGAAGGACTCAAATACGAGACGCTCGGCCGCTCCTAGCCACGTATCCTTGCTCATCAGGCCATCTAGCTGCGACAGGTCACTCGCGTTAACGCCAAATGGTGCTAGCTGCTTGGCTAACGTAGCCCGATCAGTCTGATGTAGGAACGTGAGAAGCGTTTGAATACCGAACGTATAGAAAATTTCTACCGATGTGAACGACGCAACGATGTTACCAATCGTGTTTATTTCAACACTTCCCGTGCCGCACTGATCAAGATTGAATAGGACGTTGTGATAGCTACCGCGCTCTAGCAGTTGCTTCACTTCGGGATAGAGTTCATCAAATTTCTCGTTCCGGTACTCGACGCGAAGGTGCAGCCTCGGCACATTTGCACTGATTTCGGCGATCAGGGGGGCGGCGTTCTTTTTCAGCAGTTCGATGGTGTCTTCGTCAAAGTCGTTCAGGACGAGTAGACATTCGATGTCAAGCGGAGACATCCCCTCGGCTTGACGCTTAATGTTGAACTGTTCCGCTGCAGCACGCAGCTCATTTATGAAGATAAGTGGCGAACCCGGACTGCCGCACTTGTATCGACCGCCACCCGCAAAACCATCGACGATGGCAAGTCGAAATCGAGATTGCTGAGGCAACTGACAACGAACCGCCAGGTATCGCGCAATATATTCGCCAACGACCTTATGCTTGCGCCTTGAGTGCTCCTCAAGGACGGCACCCGTCAGCCACGAATATGGTTTCTTCGACATTGTCCCCTGAGAAAATGCTGGTAACCCAAGGCATCTTTCTCAGAGCGCGAGCGAAGCCTTCGGCATCTCGTCCCAAACCTTATCGCGATATACACGGCCGTTAGCTTTCTTGGAACGGCGCTTGTTGTCTTTCCCCCATGTCCCCCACTGCTTGAAGAAAAACGCAGTGTTGTGCGATGCACAAGAATCGAAGATCTCATCGATCCATTCTTCGCGGATCGGACGAGCTGACCTTCCACTCTCTCCCCCCACGATGGCCCAATGGATATCGCGAAGGTCCACAGCTCCAACCGAACCGATCAGCGGTTCAAATGAAATGAAGCGAATTGCGGCCGGCACGGTGCGGAGGTGGTTGATACGATCGTTGACGTCGGCATTCTCTACGCTGGTGCCCAGCCACACGTTTGGTAAGACTTCGTCGATCTTCGAGCGAACGAGCGCAGCCATCCGCTCCGGACGTTTGGTGAGTATCTGATAGTGATGATGCGGCGTAGCGCGCATCACCGCCCATACTTTCTGAATGAACGCATCCGTGACTCGCTCGTGAAACAGGTCAGACATCGAGTTTACGAAAATCTTCCGCGACTTCTTCCAGCGCAATGGAATATCCAAAGCCGCTTTGTCCTCTCGGACAACTCCGTTCCAAACAGTTCGCTTTCCACTACGGCGTGTGAGTCCCTTATATTTCGGGACATTCATCGCCTGAAGGCGCCTCGCCATCTCCATGGCGTAGCAATTCGTGCAACCGGAACTGACGATTGAGCAGCCTGCAACAGGGTTCCAGGTGGCGTCGGTCCATTCAATCTGCGTTTCGGCCATGATCGTCCCCGCGTCGCACCCTCGATGACCTCGGTCGTCCATCACCGGCAATAACAGCTTAACCGTTAATGCTCGGTGGAGCTGCCGGCTTGTGCCCATCTGCACGCGGGAATGCGAACCTCGATCGGCTCTTCGCAACCGTTAGTCTTGACTTGTGTTCTTATTTTGTTCTATTTGAGCGATCGATAGGTTTGGTCATGCCCACACTCGAATATGTCCGCTCCGAGATCGATCGTATGCGCGCGCAGATTGGCCGGCAGCGTAAGGAAATCCTCCAACTTCAACGAGCCGGGATAGGAACAGCCTCGGCCGAAGCTCTTCTGGCTCGCATGCAAGCGAAGGTGGATCAGCTCGTCGCTCAGCGCGACGAGATGAAGAAGGCTAACCCGCCTGAGACCAAGAAGCGGGTGCTGGGCGGAAGGAAGTGGTGAGGCGCTTCCCAGCGCCATGGGCGATGGAAGAGCGGAAAGACGGGTTCGAAGTGAAGGATGCCAGCGGCTTTTTCATCTGCGGCGTCCCGCACCGCGAAGACCTGCACCGCACCGGCTACCAGTATGCCCACCAATTTCTCTCCCGCGATGAGGCAAGGCGGATTGCAAAGGCAATCTCCCGGCTGCCAGAGTTGTTGAAGCCGCCCCGGTAACGATACGCTCTATGTTTGTTGGCCTAACCGTTGCGGCCTGGAATGAACGGCATGGTCTATGAGCGCTCCTGAGACGGGTAACGGCCGTGCTCGCCTGCCCCGGCCTGCAACGGATCAACGATGGGATCGCCGACGCCGTACTGTCCGATGGCCGTGGTCGTGCTGCACAGATCAGACGGACACGATCCATCGTTCCACGAACCGGGCCGGGCATCCTGCGGACATCATCCAGCACGGGCCGGGACACGTCATCGCGCGTTGCGGATGGCTGGGCGTTTGACGCTCCGGCCGATCAGCCCCACCCGACGAATCCGTAGTTTCGGACGACTTTTCCAAAATTTGGACAGCAGGTTTGCTAGCTTGCTCTAAGCACTCCTGGAGCGCGCATAACCCGTTGAAATAACGAGAATAAAAGGCGCTTTCCGGAGCCCTACGCGGCTGGTGCGTTGCGATTTGATGAAATAACCATTGGTGTTGGATGAAGCGTCAAAGAGGTTTTTCCAAACTGCAAACTCGATGGGGCTAGTCGTGGTGCGTTGTTAGCGGTTGACGGCCGGGGAATGGTCGTACGGTACGGGCCGGGAATATCCCGGAGGCTCACTTTCGGAGACGGGCATGGCTAAAGCCACGCAAAAGCATGAACCGACCCTGGCAAGATTCACGGTAGGGATGGGTGGAATCCTATCTCAGTCCGAGACCGTTGTTCGAGCCTTTGGCCGGGACCGGGGGTTTGTCCTCATGCTGTTGGCCGTCCTGGCCGGCGTACTCGTGCCTCTCGGCACGGTGGTGCTAATCGCCCACGGGATAGCCCGACATTTCGGTTGAGTAGTGGGGATAGCGGGTTGTGAAGCTACTTGTCTCAACCGATTTTGATAGATTGGCAGCACGGTGATTTGCCGCAGCTTATGGACTGGCCGATGGTCGTCAAACCGAGAGAAGTAAACCTCCATGACTTTCTAACGAACAGCAACCTGGCTGTTCCGAAGAGCCCTCCCTGGATTCACAGTACGGCTTCGAGCCACCTGATTCCGATCTTGGAGGAAGAGAAGCTTCTCGCTGTGAAGTGCAACGTCTTCAAAGGCGAGAAGCTGTGTTACCTGTTTGTCGGCCGCGCTGCCTATAAGGGCAAGGACGCGCTGAACCCGGAGTCGTGGCAACTGCCATCTGTGTTCGTGATGCGCTTCAGCACCCCACCGCCGCTGAAGCGAATACATCCGTTCGATACGGGCGCCTTCGAACGGGGAAGGATGCCGGACTATCTCACCGCCTTCAAATTGGATGATTTCAACGTCGGCACCGATCAGGACCAGATCGGTCGGCTCATTTCCCTTTATTTCGAGACGCCGCGCCGGTACGTGGACCGAGATGCCAATGACCAGAGGAAGCTCAAGGAAGAGCATTTGCTCGACATGAGCCATGCCAAGGTGCTGGCGGTTTCAAAACTGTACAAGGAAGGCTCGACCACCGATTGCGATGATCGGGGTGCGGTAATTGAACTTCAGGTAGAGCAGGATATCCCGCTTAAAAAGGAAAATCTGCTGGGTGTCGTCATCCCAGAAGAGTACGCGAGAACACCCCACGTGATGGAGGCCTTGAAAGAACTGACCAAGGTCGTTGAGACCTATCGACTCCTGCCGATAAACATCAGCCAGCACTACGGACTCATTTATGAGTGTGTAGAGCGAGTCTACAAGCGCACAGGCATCAATCTGTGATACCCGAAGCTCTAGCCGTGTGTGCTGCTATTCGACTTTCATCAGTCGATTCAATCGGCGTGCCCGTCTTCCTGGCGGGCAACTCAATGTATCTGCCCGAGATGGATGCTGATTTCAATATTAGCTCTTTTCTGCATTTCGAAAATGCAGAAGGCTACGACCTGACCGGGCTTGTGCCTGATACATACCGGCAGCGCTTGTTCCGCATTGGAGATCCTGCACCCATCATCTTCTGGGTAGACCAGGCTCCTTACATCGTTGAAGGAGACGCAGAGAAGACAAAGCTGGAGGAGATGTTCGGCGTCAGGGCGCGGACCCACCCGGTCTTGAAGGACCTCGGTGGGATGTTGCACGACGCTCGCATCGGCGTGTTCAAGCGTCAGCAGGAGGAATGGCTCGCGCGGGAGCTGGAGGTGGCTTATGGCGACGTGTTCCTGGAGCCGCCAAGCCGCACGAAGTACTGGATACACCGCTACAGGGTGGCGCTCGAAAACGCTCGAAAGCTGACGCAACCTCCGCATCCCATTGACGTGCGTCTGCGACGGGCCTCAACGGAATGGCTGGAAAAGTTCGCCACCAAGGCTGAACTAACTATGATCTCTGCGCTGTTGGGTGAGGCATCTCAGGGCGTTTATTCAGTTCGCCAGATCGCCGAGATCATGTTCGCTTATCTGAGCAACAAGCTGGCTGCGGCTCGTCCGGTGGAGATAAATAAAATCGCGACCGACAAGACTATCCGTTCGCTGTTTCCGCACGGCATGTATGATTTTTACATCCAGAACGGCTGGCCCCACGCGCCGTTCCAGTATGGCAAGGCGAGCTTCGTCGAATTGATGAAGGAGCGATTGGTGCAGGGGAGGGAAAGCGGGGCGTGGGAATCAGCGCTTCAACTCGCCAAGCTTTTGTTTGGCGATAAAGACGTTCCTCCCGAAGTCGAGGATGTCGCGTTGATGTTCATGAGGCCGATCCTTACGGACTACAAAAGGTTGTTGGATGAGGTCGAACATATGTACACGTACAAAGGCGAACCCATATCCAGCGAGGGCATACTGGAACGCTCAAATGAGATCCTTGAGTGCTTCGACCGCATTCAGGAGTTGGGTCGTGTAATCGTGGGTGCTGACCGCGATAAGGCTGCAATGATGGACGGGCGCTATCAGGTCAGTGAAAGCCAGATCAAATGGCATCGGCACTACTTGGAAAGCTGATAACGTGAAGGAGCGTGGCATTAGGTAGTGCCTGGCGGCGGCCCTGCGCTCCGGCGCGGCCTAATGCGTCGGCAATTAACGAAGGCGCGGGTACGCCGCTCGCGAGTGCGTCGTAAGGGAGACCAGAACAGCTTGAGTCGCCGCTGCGCCGAATTAGCATCCATCTCATGAGCAAAGCAGCTACCCACTCCCCGACCCTCAACACCGCTTTTCTGCTTATGGCGCAGTACGGTGGCAAAGCCATTATCCCGGTGGAAGAACTGTGCCGCGACTACTTCTCGCATCTCGATCCGGCGAAGTTCATTCGGAAGGTTGGCGCAGGCGAAATCATGATCCCGCTCGTCCGCATGGAGGCGAGTCAAAAGTGTGCCAAGGGCGTCCACCTTCAGGACTTGGCCGATTACCTCGACGCCCGGCGCGCTGCCGCTCTTAAGGAATGTCGTCAGCTTGCGAGCTAGGTACGACGAAAATACTACATCGCACATCTGCTCATTTTTGAATTTTGAGAAAGTCCTTGTGCCGCAAGGACTTTTTGATTCGCTCGCGTGCGATCGGTCCAATCCATCATGGGGGCCGTGGAGAATTTTCGGCCTAAGTCATTCATTTCGGTGATCTATTTTTGCGCCTTTGGACCCGGTAAGGGATTTGACCGATTGGGAAATCCAGCGGTGAGTCTTGATATATTTTGCCCCTTTCCAGAATGAAACCCCTTATTTGGAAGCCTAAATGGCAGACCTGAACTCTCAGTGCACACATGATGCACACCAAAGCCCGAGTGCACACGCACGGCGGCGTCCACTCGGTTCCTCTGAAAATTGGTGCTTTTCCGCTGGAGCCATTCCCGCCTCCATTCACATTGCGCCCCGAACACACCAAGAGAACGCTAAGAACGACCCACATTCAATCGGAACTGGCAAACAGCCTGAGCAATGAAGTCAGCGTTGATCCAACGTCCCGACGAGTAAGCTACACGCGCCGCAACGTGAGCATCGTTAAGGAAACGCCTCAATAGAGCGTGAGGGACATGATGAAATCGGATCACTTCATGCAATCGCGCCGCGGGGCCACGACGACCACTCACCTTCACAGCAATGCCAGGCAAACAACCCACAGCTACATTATTCGACTTGAATGTGAACGCCGCCACGCGCAGTCTGCTCGACGACGGCGTCGATGCCATAGACCTGCCTCAGTGTCGGCGTCGTGATAACATCCCGTGGGTGGCCATGCGCGAACAGCCGCCCCCCGCTCAAGACCGTCACCGTATCGGCCCATGATGCCGCGGCCTGGAGATCGTGCAGCACCATGATCACGATCGTGCCCTTGCGCGCCTCCTGACGCACATTGCCGATTACCTGTTGCTGATAGCGTAGATCCAGCGCGCTGGTCGGCTCGTCCAACAGCAGCAGCCGTGGCTGCCGCACCAGCGCCTGCGCGAGGCTGGCCAACTGACGCTGACCGCCGGAAAGCGTGTCGAACGGCTGAAGCGCAAGATCGAGGATTTTCAGGCGATCCAGCGCTTCGAGCGCGCGCTGCTGCGCATCGACACTTGTCCTCTCCGTATCCATCGGCGAGGCGCGCAGGGCCGCGATGACGGCCTCGACGACCGTCAGCGATAGCCGCTGCGGCACGAACTGCGGCATGAAGGCGACGTTGCGCGCCCGCTCGGCGGTCGGAGTATCCAGCAGGTTTGATCCATCCAGCCGCACGCTGCCGGTGGCCGGCAACAGCCCCGCGAGCACACGCAGAAGCGTGGTCTTGCCTGCGCCGTTCGGCCCGACCATCGCAGTGATACACCCCTGCTCGATCGGCGGCAGCGACAGGCCCGTCAGCACCTCGCGCCCGCGATAACCTGCCCGCACATTTTCGATGTCGAGGCCGGCCATTGTCAGACCGTCCGGCGCCGACTGAAGATCAGCGAGAAGAACACGGGGAGCCCCACCATCGCGGTGACGACCCCAATCGGAAGCAGCACGCCCGGAATGATCGTCTTGGACGCGACCGATGCCAGCGACATGATGGCTGCCCCGGTCAAGGCGCTTGCGGGCAACAGAAGCCGGTGATCTTCACCGATCGCGAGCCGTGCGATGTGCGGGCCCGCAAGCCCGACGAAGCCGATCGTGCCGACGAAGGCGATCGCAGTCGAGGTCATCAGGCTGACGCGCAACAGCGCCATCAGGCGCAGCCACATGATATTGATGCCAAGGCTGCGCGCGCGGTCTTCGCCGAGCCGCAGCGCCATCATTGGCCAGGCTGCGCGCCAGGCGAACGGCAAGGTGGCGAGGAGCGCGACGGCGAGCACCCCCAGCTTGTCCCAGCTCGCGCGCGACAGGCTGCCCATGGTCCAGAATACGAGTTGCTGAAGCGCTTGCTGGCTCGCCAGAAACTGCGTCAGCGCGACCAGCGCGTTGAAGGTGAAGAACAGCGCAATGCCGCAGAGCACAAGGATGTCCGTACCCGAGCCGCGCCAGCGCACCACCGCTTGCAACACCAGGACGACGATCGTCGCGAACATGAAGGCGTTGGCCGAGATCAGCCAGGCCCGCGGCACGCCGGGAATGCCGATACCGAGCACGATCGCCAGCGCCGCGCCGAATGAGGCCGCCGACGACACACCGAGGGTGAAGGGACTTGCGAGCGGATTATCGAGGATCGTTTGCATCTCGGCGCCCGCGGTCGCGAGCGCCAGCCCGACCAGGACCGCCAGGACAGCCTGCGGCAGGCGAACCTCCCAGAGGATCGCGGCCTCCGACGCGGCCAGCGAGTCCGGCCGAAAGATGCCACCGAGCGCACCGGCAAGCCCGAGCCGCGACGGGCCGGTGCCGAGATCGGCAACGAAAGCCGCGAGCGCAACCAGCGCCAATAGCGCAAGCCAGGCGAGCCGCCGCCGCATCAGCGCGCGATACGCGGCAGCCGTTTTCGCCTGCAGGTCGGGCGATGTATCCCCCCGACCCAAGTCGAGATTCGGCGAAATGGCACTCATTTCTGATCGATCCAGTACACACCTTGCAACGGCACCGCGAGGAAGCGAGCATTGAGCTCCGCAATCGTCGCATCCGGATCGATATCGCGTGCAGTTTGCGGGTTGATCCAGCGCGCCAGTGCTTCGGCCGCGACGACGTTGAGCGGCGTCGCGATGATGTTGTGGAACAGGCCGTAAACGCGGCCGTTGCGCACGGCGTTGAGCCCGGCGAAGCCCGGCCGCGCCACCACCGCGGCAAGCCGGTCGCGAACGGTTGCGGCGTCGAAGCCGGGACCGATGACGAGCCCACCCGATGCTCTCAGGTGCGCACCGCCCGTGCCGATATAGACGTCGGGATTGGCCGAAATGACATATTCGAGGCTGAGCTGCGCCGTCGGCCCGGGCGCGACCGAGGCCGAGATACTGTCGCCACCGGCAAACGCAACGAACCTACCGATATTGCCGGCACCCGGCGCGTAGCAGCAATCGGTGGCTCCGGCATGCGTCTCGAGCAGCACGCGTGGACGCGGCCCGGCGGAGTGCGCAACATGCTCCGCGATGCGCCTCATGTGCTGTTCGTAGAATTCGGCAAATTCGTTGGCCCGCGCGTCCCGCCCGATCACCCGGCCAAGAACGCGCACGCTCGCCACCGTATGCTCGAATGGCGCGACGAAGAAGTCGGTGAACACGACCGGAATGCCGGCAGCTTCGAGCTGCCGCGCCACGTCGTTGGCCCGCCCGCCGGGCGCAAAGCTGACGCCGAGCACGGCGACGTCGGGCTTGATCTCGATGGCGCGCTCGACGGGGAACGTGCCGTCGCTGCCGATACCGAGCACCGGGACATGGTCGATCTCCGGGAATTTCTGGCGGTATTGCGCGTAGCTCTCGCTGTCGTTGCGGCGGAAATCGCCGAGCCACGCCGCCATAAAATCGACCGGCTTCGGATCGAGCAGCGAGAGTGCGATGAGCTGACGGCCCTCCGCGAGCAGCACGCGCTTTGCCGGACGCGGAAGAGTGACCGTCCGTCCGGTGATATCGGTGACGACGATCGGCTCGTCCGCCGCCGTAGCCAGCTGCGGCGAGAATGCGAGGTGCGCAGTTGCGAGTACAGCAAGAGCGATGGTCACAAAACGGCGCATGATCTCACTTCGGCGGCAGCGCAAATCGGAGCGCAAGGCTGATGGCGGATGGAACGACAGAGGCATGGTTTTCCTCCCCAAACATCCGAAACGAGACGTCGAGCGACGCGTCCGCGGTCCGCGTGAGCGCGCCGGCAAATTCGCGGGCATTATCGACCATGCGGTTGCGCCTCATCCATGATCCATAATCGTCGGCATCGGCGTCACCCGACGACATCCCGCCCTGCTCCAAGCTGCCGACTGTGACGAGCACGCGGCGACGCGCCAGGCCAGGCGCCGCAAAGGTCTTCAGCCGCCCCGTGAGCGCATCGGGCGCGAACCAGATCGACGGACTGGCCGCGACGTAGCTACGGACCAGCGCCGGCCGGGTCAAGAGGGCGTAGAGCCCAAGCAAACCGCCAAAGGAGTGGCCGAACAACGCGGTGCGGTCGGGATCGATGGTGAACTCGTCCGATATGGCCGGCGCCAGCTCGCGCTGGATGAAATCGAGGAACGCATCCGCGCCCCCAGTCGCGTCCCATGCGCGGTTGCCTGGCCGCTGCGCCAGACGATCGGTCGCGACCGGCGGCGTGTAGTCGTAGGTGCGCCGCTTCGCATCAAGCCAGTGCACGGTCGGATAACCGATGCCGACGATGACGGACGGCGTCACGCCGGTGCGCTCGGCGCGACGCGACTGGAGCGCGAGCGCGGCGACCGCGATCGGAAACATGCCATTTCCGTCCAGCAAATAGAGCACTGGCAGCGATCCGCGCGGCCGCGGCTCCGGCTGCCAGACGAAAATCCGATAGTCGTGCCCGCCGGTCGAGCGCATGTCGCGCACCGAAGCACCGGGCAGCATGGCGTTGACGATCGGCCTGTCGTTGTTCCCTACCACTGGTATCGGATCGTTCCCATGGTCGAGCGGCCATTGCCATAGAAACATTGGGTCGCGGAGGCACAGGCCGACACATAGGTCTTGTCGAGGAGGTTGGTGACGTTCAACGCTAGCTTCCAGCCCTTCAACTGCGGCGACAGGCCGTTGAGGTCGTAGTGCAGCATGGCGTCGGCGAGGATATAGGCCGGCACGATCATCGCCATGGAGTTGATGTTGTCGCCGAAGGATTCGCCGACATAGCGGACGCCGCCGCCGAAGCCGAAGCCCGTCATCTGGCCGCTCTGGATGGTGTAGTCGGCCCACAGCGACGCCGTGTTGGCGGGCGCGCCGACCGGCACCTTGCCCTGGATCGAGATGCCGCTGACCACCTGCGTGCTCTTAGTGATCTCGATGTCGTTGTGGGCGGCGGCCGCGATGATGTCGAGGCCGGGAATCGGCGTCAGCTTGGCGCTGAACTCGATGCCCTTGGAGCTCACCTGGCCCTGCTGGATCTGGCAGTTGGCGCCGGACTGGGTGCAGGCCGGATAGTTGGCGTAGAGATGCGCCGTATCCATGGTCAGCACGTTGTTCTGCGTGATGTCATAGAGCGAAAGCATGAAGAAGCCGTTGAAGCCATTCGGCTGGTACTTCACGCCGACCTCATATTGCTGGCCGGTGGTCGGCACGAACGCCGCGCCGGTGTAGTCCGTGCCGATGGTCGGCTCGAACGAGGTCGCATAGCTGGCATAAGGCGCGAAGCCGTTGTCGAACAGATAGGTCAGGCCGGTGCGCCAGGTCGTCGCGGAATCGGACGGATGGCTGCGGTTGGTGTAGACGCCGGTCGCGATCGTGCGCGTGTCCGAGGTCGCATTGGCCCAATCGTTGCGGACGCCGATCACGGCGGCGAGCTTGCCGAGCCGGATCTGGTCTTGGAGATAGACGCCGGTCTGCTCACGCTCCTGGAGCGTCTGCGTCGTCAAAGCCGGCGCGGCGATCGTGCCATAGTTCGGATTGAGATAGTTGACATAGGTGGTGGCGCCGTTGCCGAAGGTCGCATCCGACGAACTCTTCTGGAAATCGACGCCAGCCAGCACGGTATGCTGGAGCCAGCCGGTGGCGAACTTCGCCTCGGCCTGATTGTCGATGGTCGCAGCCTGAAGATTCTCGATGTAGTGCGTGCTCGAGCGGCCGATGCACACATTGGCCGTGGTGCCCGCACCGCAAGTCGAGCCCGCGCCGAAGCCGGTCACCGAGAGCGCCTTGAAGTCGCTCGACAGGTTCATGTAGCGGAAATTCTGGCGGACCGTCCACATCGCGTCGAAATGATGCTCGAACTCGTAGGCAATGGAGTCCTGCGTCCGGCTGTAGCTGTTGTAGTCCGGATGGCCCGCGAAGAAGTTGCGCGGGATCTGTCCGTTCGGGTTGATCTGGAGCGTGCCAAGGGCCGGCAGCCAGTTGGGCTGGTAGGTCGAGGGATCTCGGTCGTGCACGGCGCGCACGGTGAAGGTGGTATCGGCCGTCGGACGCCACGTGACCATCGGCGCGATGAACTCGCGCTCGGTGGTGGTGTAATTGACGTCGGTGTCGGCCTTGCGGCCGAGCCCGATCAGCCGATAGAGCAACTGCCCATCCTCGGTGATGGGACCGCTGACATCGAAGCCACCTTCGATGCGGTTGTGATCGCCGAAGCGGGTGAACACCTCGCCTTGCGGCGTCGCCGACGGGCTCTTGCTGATCAAATTGACCATGCCGCCGAGATTGTTCTGGCCGTAGAGCACCGAGGCCGGCCCGCGCAGGATCTCGACCCGCTCCAGGAGATACGGATCGACCGAGGGCATCGCATAGGACACGCCGCGCGGAAGGCGCAGGCCGTCCCAGAAGTGCAGATAGTTGGCATTGGCGCCGAAGCCGCCGAAGCCGCGGATGAACACGTTGTCGAAGCGGTCGCCGACGCGGCTCTCCGCGACGACACCTGGCTCGTAGCGCAGGGCCTCGGCGACCGAGCGGACGCCTTGCGTGGTCATTTGCTCCCGCGTCACCACCGTGATCGACTGCGGCGTCTCCATGATCGAGCTGTCGGTCTTCGAACCGGTGCCAGTGCGATGAGCGACGATACCTCGTACCGGCCCGCGCGCCGTTTCCTTCGGTGCAACCGATGCTGCGACCGGCTTCGGCTGGCTCGTGGCGGCTGTGCGCGGCGCGACGGTCGTGGCGCGCACCGGACGGCGCGGAGCCCGCGGTACAGGGCTCTCGACCACGACCGGCGGGAGGCTTGCCCCATTTGTCGATTGCGCATGAGCGACATGGATGACACCAGGCCACTGGCCCGCGACAACCAGCGCCGAGGCATAAAGCATCCACTTTCCGCGAGAAACTGTCATCATCCCCATCGTCCAAGAACCAGTCCAAGAATTCGCCGCGGCCCCCCGCGCCGCGCTGCATCCGGTGTTGCACGATGGAACAACTGGACCTAGGGGCGGACTTTCGTTCGCCGGACTCTCGCTTTCGCTCAAAGTTAGGAGACCTAAAAACTGGGACAGGATGTGCCTAGTCCTGCCGTCAACGCATGCTGCTCGGCGAGACGCCGAAGCGCTTGCGGAAGATGGTGGCGAAATGGGCGGCGCCATAGCCGACGTGGAAGGCCGCTCCCGACACGCTCATTTCGCCGGTCGAGATCAGCTTGTAGGCCTGCTCCAGCCGATATTCCTGAAGGAAGCCGAACACGCTCGCGCCATAGACCTGGCGGAAGCCGGACGAAAGCTTCCTCACATTGAGGCCGACCTGCTGCGCCAGCGCGTCGAGGCTTGGCGGCTCGCGCATGGACGCCACCAGCAGATCGCGCGCCTTGCGGATGCGCTCGACATCGCGCGCCGCGAGCCGGCTGTCGGCATCGCCCGCCTGGGTGGTGCAAGAGGAGATCGCGAGCGCCACGAGCTGCATCGCCTTACCGCAAAGATAGAGCTCGCGCTCGGGTCCACGGATCGGACAGTTCGTGATCTGCGACACCAGCACCTGCAGCGCGCGGCTGGCCGGACAGGAAGCAAGCTGCGCACCGCGATGGCTTGCGCCTCCGATCGCGGCAAACGACCGGTCGAGCGCATCCGCCATCTCGGCGCCGAGCATGCTCTCGTTCATCTGCACGATCAGGTAGCGGATCGGCGCATTGGCCGCGAAGACCTGGTCTCGCTCGGCATCCGCCGAGCTGCGGATCAGCAGCACGGTCGGCCCGCAGACCTCGCGCCCGCGGCCACCGCCGACGCTGATCTGCAAACGGCCGCTCAAGAGCACCACGGTCTTGATACCCGCAGGCAGGGCCGTATTGACCCGCTTGGGCTGATCGAAGCGGTTGATTCCAGCTGCCAGGACGAACCCGCCCGACATCATTATCAGCCGCTCATTCAGATCCACTCCTTCGGTGGCCATCGGTCCCGTCACAATTCTCCCGTTCTCAAAACCACCGCATCTCAGGCCTGCGATGGCGAACCTCAAACATGAGGCACGGGTACAACTTAGACTCACCGCTCGGCAGGGGGCTACGATCGAACGCTCAGATTAAATGACTTCTAAACTTGCTCATGATGATTGCGCACAAGAGCACAACGTCCAGAAACAATCGTGCCCCATGGACACATGGCGCCGCCTCCTTGACCGGGGTGGGGCAACGATTCCGAGACGCTTCTGCCTCTACTGCGGCAAAAGCGGCTTGCACCGGACCGACGAACATGTCGTTCCGCTGTCGCCGGGCGGACAGCACATCCTCGAGGGCGTCAGCTGCCCGTTCAAGCGCATCGCTGCGGACGCCAACCTTGCAAATATCCGTTCTCACGGAGCAAAAGCGGTTCCGGCGAAACGGAGGGCATGACAAAGCATTGCTGTGACGATGGTCGCATGATCGTCGTTCTCGCCGAGTTCAAACCGCACATGCGCCTGCGCGCCGAACGCCGCACTGACCTCACCTGAAATTTCGCGCGCATTGTCGATCATGCGGCGAGCTTTGCGGATATCATGATACTGGTTGCCGAAGTTCTCCATCGCCTGCCATGGCGCAAGTTCCTGCTCCCAGCGGCCGACCGCCGTAAAGAGGCGGATTGGCCGCGTGATGGCGTTCGCTGACGCCAACGCCCGCGACAGGCCTGTTCTGTCCCACCAGACCGAGGGGCTGAAGCTGATATAGCCGTTGAACATGTCCGGCTGCTGCGACAACAGGTCCAGCACGAAATAGCCGGCGAGAGAGTGTCCCAGAAGAATGCGACGGTCGGGATCAACGTTGAGCCGCGACTGGACATGCGGCAGCAACTGATTTCCAAGGAAGCGGATATAGGCGGCCTGGCCGCCGCAGCCATCTATCGCCTTGTCCGGAAATACGCTCGCATCCGCGGGCCCGCGCGTGAAATCCAGATGGCGGCGGTTGGTATTGTATCCATTCGTATTGGGATAGCCGATGCCGACGACAATCGCCGGAACGATGCCGGTCGCCTTTGGACGCCGAGAGACACGCCGCACGGTCTCAGCGACGGTGATGAAATCCGAATTGCCGTCCAGCACATAGATAACCGGAAAGCCGCCGACGGGTGGCTCGATTTCCGGGACATAGACGAAGATCTCGTAACGGAGCCCCGTTTCTGACGAGCGCAACGCAAATCTTGAGCAACCCGGCATGACCAGCGATTCAGGGACCGACATGCCCGCCAGGTCATTGCGCGTTGGCGCGCTCCCTGGGGTCTCTCTCACGGCTTTCTCATGCATGCAGCGTTGCGCCTCCGTCGACATAGATATCGGCCATCGTGATGTGCCCTGCCTTCTCCGATAGCAGGAACAGGATCGAATTGGCGATATCCTCAGGGGTCGCAAGCTTGCGAAGCGGAATGCCGGTCTTGAAATTCTCAAGGGAGCCCTCAATCACCCGCTCACCACCGCGCTCGTCGCTCCACATGCCCGTCTGCATCGGCGTCAGCGTCGATCCGGGAGCCACGATATTGCAGCGAATGCCATACTCGGCCAGTTCCAGGCCGAGGCAACGGGTGAACATGGTCGCAGCCGCTTTCGAGGCTGCATAAGCCGCCATATTCTTGCGCGGAATGCCCGCGGCATTGGAGCTTACCGTGACGATACTGCCTTTGCGACGCGGCGCCATACGGCGGGCAAGCGCTCGGGAGACATGGAACACCCCGGCCACGTTGACAGCAAAGACTCGCTCCCATTCTGCGTCGCTCGTTTCCACGACCGCGGTCGTGGCAAGCACGCCAGCGACATTGACGCCGAAGTCGATGCCACCGCATTGCGCGTCCATCTCTCCGATAACGCGCTCCACGTCGGCGCCATTGGTCACGTCGAGCGAACGAGCGAAGAGATTGTCGCAGGCAAGCTCGACCAGCGTGCCCGCCGAATGATCGGTGGCAAAGACTGTCGCGCCCTCCCGCAACAACGCCTTGACCACCGCAAGCCCAATTCCACCGGCTGCGCCAGTCAAGAACACCGTCTTGCCCTCGAACTCGCTCACGGCTCATCTCCCTTTGCTCTTCCCATCTCGTGCTCGAGAAGCGCGGTATTCAACATCGGCGCGACATGGAGCACGGCTTCGGCGCCCGTCATGTGTGCGTGAACCAGAGGGACATCCCGGATATCGAGTGAACCGATGTAGGGCCTCCAGCTTTCCGGCCGAAGGCCTGTCCGGTCTCTGGCTTGATCCCCGGCCGCCCGAAAGTGCAACACCGGACCATCGTAGCGGCTATGGCGATGCCCACGCACCAGGCGATTGTTGAGAGCCACCACCCGGACCATGCCATCGAGCGCCGCCGCGGGCAGCCGACCGAGCGGACTTTCGCTCTCGGCAAGAAAAGTCATGACCGCCTCGCGCGTCAGCGGCAGTTCCGGCAGTCCGTCGGGATCGTGGCCGCCGATCGCAAGCAGTGCCTTCAATTCGGCACCCGCCCCCGGATCTGGCTCATCGCGCCAGCAATCGCAGGGATAAGCGTCCAGCATGGCAACAACGCCGACCTTCTGCCCCATCTCTATCAAATGCACCGCGATCGCCTGCGCAAGGATACCGCCGATCGACCAGCCGACGAGGTGAATCATCTGTCGGTCTGCGATGAACGCGATGCGGCGCGCATAGTCGCGTGCCATATCATCAAGGCTTCCCGGCGCTTGCTCATCAGGATCGAGCGCCAGAGCCTGAACGCCCCAGGCGGGCCTGTCGACACCGAGCGCTCGGGCCAGTCCATTGTAGCACCAGCAAAGCCCGCCGGCCGGGTGGAGCATGAACACCGGTGCCCTGCCCCGGTCAGCCGCGTTGAGCTTGACCAACGGCTGCAGTCCCGCGCCTTCGCTCGCTAGCCCTTGATCCAGATATTTCGCCAGCCTGCCGATGGTGGAATGCTCGAACAGGATACCGATGCCTGGTTCATGACCGGTCGTTTCGCGCAGGTGCAGCATCAGTTCCACCGCCAGGAGCGAATGCCCGCCGAGATCGAAGAAATCATCATCGACCTGGAACGGCCCCTCAGCCTCCAAGAGCCGCTCGAACAGCATCGCAACGAGCTTTTCATTGTCCGTGGCAGGCGCGTGGCCGCGGCCGCCGGCGAAGACAGGTGCCGGCAGCAGCCTGCGATCGAGCTTACCGCTGGTGCTCACCGGTAGCGCCTGGAGCACGACGACCGCCGAGGGCATCATGTAGTCCGGCAGAAAGCGTTTGGCGTGGGCGAGAATGTCATCCTCGGCTCCCTTGTCCGCCTCACCGCCTTCCAGGGTCGCATAGGCAACGATGCGCTTTTCTCCCGCCTGATCCTCCCGCAGGACAACCACCGCCTGTGTCACCACCGGATGAGACAGGATCGCCGCTTCGATCTCGCCGAGTTCGATGCGCAGGCCGCGTAGTTTGATCTGATGATCGGAACGTCCGAGATAGAGGATCGCGCCATCCGCACGAATACGCGCGAGATCGCCGGTACAGTACATCCGCTGTCCGGGATGAAAGGGATCGGCGACAAAGCGTTTCGCGGTCAGCTCCTTCTGGCCAAGATATCCGCGCGCCAGTTGAACTCCGGCAAGGTAGAGATGCCCCTCGACACCGACCGGCACAGGTCGCAGATGGTCATCAAGCACGTAAAGACGTGTGTTCCAGACCGGGTAGCCGATCGGGACCGGGCGCGAGGAATCGCCTACGACGGCCGGCCAATAGCTGACGTCGACCGCAGCTTCGGTCGGACCATAGAGATTGTGGAGCTCCGCTGCCATCCGCTCATGAAAGCGATCGCGCAGATCGGCCGTGAGCTCCTCGCCGCTGCAGAAGACCCGTTTCATCGCGATACCGCGCGAACCGGGCTCCGCTAGAAAGGCCGACAACATCGAGGGCACGAAATGGATCGTCGTGATCCTCTCGTCGCGGATGATCTGCGCTATCGCCTTCGGGTCCTTGTGCGCGTCAGGCGGAGCAATCACGAGGATTCCGCCAGAAAGGAAGGCAAGGAAGAATTCCCAAACGGAAACGTCGAAGGTCATCGGGGTCTTTTGCAGGATGACATCGTCACAGCTGAAGCCGTAATGCTGCCGCATCCATTCGAGCCGGTTGATGATCGCCGCATGCTCGACCACGACGCCCTTCGGCTCGCCGGTGGAGCCAGACGTATAGATCACATAGGCCGCACTCTCACCGGTTGTCTGCCCAAGAGCGCGACCCTGCGGCACGGTCGGCCAGGCAGGCGGCGAAAACATCTCGATTGTACCGAGCGGTTCGCTGTCCTCAGCACCAAGGACGAGAATCGGGCGCGACGACGCCAGGATCCTGTCCAGCCGCTCCCGCGGATGGCCGAGATCGAGCGGCATATAGGCCGCACCTGCGCGCAGGATCGCAATCAGCGCCACGACAAGATCGAGTGACCGCGGCAGCGACACGGCCACGATCGCATTCCGTCCGGCGCCGCGCTCGACAAGCGCCTCCGCCAACGCCGCCGTACGGCGATCAAGTTCGGCATACGTGAGAGAGCGGCCACCGAAGCGTAGCGCCTGCCTGTCGGCAAAAGAAACGAAGCTGTCTTCCAGCAGCTGCGACAGCGTCCTGCCTGTGACCGGATGTGCGGTATCGTTCAGACGCCCGAGCAGCCAGCAACGCTCCTCATCTGTGACCGTTGCAACCTCGCGCAGCGACCGGCCCGCAAGGGCCGCCTCGACGGCCGCGCCGACGAAATTCGCAAGGCGGTTGGCGTGGCTCTCGGTCTCCCCCGCTTCGCAGAGAATGGGATTGGTATCGACTTCAAGGCTGAGACACCAGGCAGCCGGATCGCCGCGAAAGGTGAAGGTGATGTCGTCAACCGGCCCGGTTCCCAGAGTGGTAAGCCTTGTTTCCAGGCCAGCAAGCCTTGGGAGTGCATCGAAGGGCAGAATGTTGACGAGAGGACCGTAGAGCCGCCGTTGGCCGCCAAGGAGTCCGAGGTCGCGACGCATCTGTTCGCTGCGATGGCGCCCATGGCGGCGATCTCGCGCCATTCGGCCGGCCGCCTTCGCGAGCCAATGGACAAGCTCTCCCTCCTCGTCGACGTCGAGACGCAGCGGCAATATGTTCATCAGCATCGTCGGAACACGAGCCGCCGGCGAACCGAAACGCCCCATGAACGGCACGCCGATCGTGACTTCATTGCGCCTGACATGACGGGCGAAATAGGCCCCGGCCAGCGCCGTCAGAACATCTGCCCAGGAAATTTGGGTCGTGCGAGCAAGGCGCAGCAGGCTGTCGCAAATATCTGGTGCGAGCATTCTTTCGACGTGGTCATAGGATGACGCGGAGCGCGCCAGCCCCGCCTTCAGACCCGCCACCTCCGGCATATCGCGCAAGGCTTCGTGCCAATAGCCCGCATCCCGCCTGGACCGTTCCGATCCTCGATACGCCTTCTCTTCGTCAACGGCGACATTGAGAGCGGTCAGTTCTGCGCCTTTCGGTCCGCCGGCGACGGCAGCGTTATAGATCTCCGCAATACGCTGCGTGACGAGACCTGTCGCGAACCCGTCCGTCACCACATGATGCATGCGCTGATACCAGACGTAACGTTCTGCGCCGAGACGAAAGAGCATCTGCCGCGCAAGCGGCCCGTTTGCCAGGTCGAGAGGACCGTTCATATCCGCTCGCATGGCCGTCAGGGCACAACCCATCGGATCGCTGCGAAGTGCCATATCTTCCACTTCGAGCAGCGGTCGATTGCGCTCCTCGACGATCTGCGCACCCTTGCCGGTGATGCGAACGGACAGGCCATCGGCCTCCATCGCTAGCTGCCGAACCGCGGTCTCGAATGCCGCCACATCGAGCTTTCCATCGATTTCGACATAATGCCCGGTATTGAAGACGGGATTGGTCGGGTCGATGCTCTGTGCGAACCAGATACCGGATTGCGCCTGCGTCAAGGCAAGCTCGCGCACGGGCCGATCAGGGGCGACCCTCACGCTCTCTGCCGTCATGATCGTGCCTCCACGATCTCGTTCATGCGCCGTTTGACGAGCTGCCACCAGCCGGCGAGCGTCGGACACGTGGCCATTTGGGAGAAGTCGAGATCCACGCCCCGTTCCTGCCAGAGCAGCACCAGGTTCATGGCACGCATCGAGTCGAGTCCGAGGTCAATCAGATTGTCATCGTCACCGATCTCCGCGGAGTCGATATGGATCATGCCGGCGACGTCTTCGCGCATGAGGTCGAGGCTGAGCGGCTTCGTCATGCGTTCGCCCTCCCTTTCATCGCGCAGATGAGCGCCTCGGCCGACAAGGGAATTCCACAAGTCGCGGCGACATAGCTCAAGGCCATATCGTGTTGCTCACGCGAAAAGTCGGCCGTCGCATCAGCGACGAAGAACGGCTGGATGTCTCGCTGGAATGCCTCGCCTGCCGTCATCAGGCAACCGATATGCGCGTAGATCCCGCTGATGACGATTTGGTCGCGGCCGCGCACCCGCATCAGATCAGCAAGATTGCTCTTCTGAAAGGCGCTATAGCGATGCTTGACGAGAACGATATCGTCCGCCGCCGGACGCAGCAGATCGATGATGGGCTGATGTTCCGGCATGGTGGTCATCCCCGGTCCCCAAAGATCGGCTTGGAGTCCCCGGTCGCGGCGATCCTGGTTACCGTTCTGCGCCGTATAGAAGACCGGCATTCCCGCCATCACCGCCGCAGTTTTCAGGCGAACGATGTTGGCAATGACCGGAGTAATCGGCGAAGCGTCCGGTTCGAAAGCAGTGACGAAGTAGTTTTGCATGTCATGGATCAGCAACGCGGCACGGTTGGGATCGAAAGCCCATTTGGCGCGTGCGAGTGGAATCTGTGCGACGAAAGGAAGCTCGTAGCTCGCTATTTTCGGCAGCCTCATCTTAGGCCTCCGTCGCTACGGTGTTGATAAATTGCTCGCGAAGCTGCTGACGCAGCACCTTGCGGCTGACTTTGCCGACCGCCGTCGTCTGAAAGGCATCGACGAAGATGATCTGGTCGGGCACCTTGAACTCGGCGAGACCACGGCCGCGCACGAACGCCTTGAGCGCCACCACTCTTGGCTGCTCCCCTTTCGCAATGATGAAAGCGCAACTTCGTTCGCCGAGATAGGGATCCGGGATCGAAACCACCGCCGCATCGAAGACGCCGGGATGAGCCAAAAGATGATCCTCGATCTCTTCGGCGGAAACCTTCTCACCTGCACGGTTGATATGGTCTCCCGCTCGTCCCTGCACCACGAGATAGCCTTCCTCCGTGCGCGAAACGATGTCGCCCGTGCAATAATAACCGTCCTGCGTGAAGGCACGCGCGTTCGCGGCATCGTCGTTGTGGTAGCTCCGAATGGTATAGGGTCCGCGTGTGAGCAACTGACCAGGCTCGCCGGCGGCAACCGGATTGCCGTGATCGTCGACGATCAGCACCTCGTCGTCGGGGCTGATCGGCCTGCCCTGCGTGTTGACGATGATGTCGTCGGGATCGTCGAGTCGCGTATAATTCACCAGCCCCTCGGCCATGCCGAAGACCTGCTGCAGAGTGCAGCCGAGCGCGGCCCGGACGCGGGAAGCCGCCTCGGGAATGAATTTCGCGCCGCCGACGAGCAGGACTTCGAGACTTGAGATGTCATACTTGGACGTCGAGGCTGCTTGCATCCATAACAGCGCCAGCGGAGGGACGACGCCGGTCATCGTCACACGCTCCTGTTCGATCAGAGCGAAGGCCGTCTCCGCAGCGGGAGACGGGCACATGACGATACGGCTACCGGCATAGAGAGCACCGAAAACGCCCGGCGAACTCATCGGAAAATTATGGGCGACCGGCAAGGCCGCCATGAAGATGCTGTCTTTGCCCAGGCCGCAGATATCGGCGCTGGCACGGAAGCTGTAGATATAGTCGTCATGCGTGCGCGGGATGAGCTTCGGCAGGCCCGTGCTGCCGCCCGATATCTGCAGAAGAGCGACTGCGGCCGGCGAAGGAAGCGGTGGAAGCGCCTGCTCGCTGCGAGGTATATCGTCAAGCGCACGAAATTCTTCCGCTTGGCCAATCACCACGACATGGCCAAGGCCGACAGTCCGCGCCCGCACCTCGCGGGCGAGGACCCGGTAGTCGAAGCCTCCATCCCCGGCCGCGATCACGTAAGCGCTCGCCTGCGCCTTCTCCACGAAATGCGAGATCTCGGTGACGCGATGGGCAGGAAGCGCAAAAACCGGAATGAGATTGGCGCGAAAAAGTCCGAAAACGACGGACAGGAATTCCGGTATATTGGGCAATTGCACCACAACCCGTTCGCCGGGACGAAGCCCGAGCGCGAGGAAGCGGGCGGCGTTTTCATTGGCCCGCTCAAGCAGCTCCGCATAGGTCCAGCGCTGCTCGCCGCCAATGACGGCAATATGATCGCGGGTCTCGCGGGCGCGCTGCGCGAGAAAGCCGAACATGGTTTCTCCGCGCCAATAGCCTTTCTCGCGATAGCGCTGAGCATATTTCTCCGGCCAGACTTGCTTCAGCTCCAGCATGGTGGGCCTCACTCGTCAAACCTGCCGCCATCGATGCCGAAGGCATCCAGCATTGCGCGGAACTTGGCGGAGGTTTCAATCACCTCGCCCTCCGGCGTCGATCCCGGCACGATGCCGGCGCCCGCATAGAGCCGCGCATGATTGCCGTCGAGTTCGGCGCAACGGATGGATACATGCCAGCGCCCGTCACCCGCCGAGTCGCACCAGCCGACGGCGCCGGCGTAGAACTCCCGATCATAGGGCTCGAGTTTCACGATCTGGTCGTTTGCGAGATTGCGCGGCAGGCCGCAGACCGCAGGCGTCGGATGCAGGAGGCCGGCGAAATGGGCCGATGACAGCGAAGCGTCCTTGAGCTGCCCAACGATACGCGTGCCGAGATGCCACATGCTTGCCGTTGCCCGCAAACAGGTGCCTTCGGGTGCCGAAAGATCGACGCAATACGGTGCGAGAATATCCAGAATGGACTCGACCACCATTGCATGCTCGCGGCGATCCTTGTCGGAGGCGAGAAGTCGGACGCCAGCCTGGCGGTCCTCCTCCGTGTCACGATGGCGACGGGCCGAGCCGGCGAGCGGATGAGAAACGATATGCCCGCCCCGCTTCTCGAGAAGGAGTTCCGGCGTTGCGCCGATAAGGCTGCGGAGCCTATGCGAACGTGCCGGCAAAGGGGTCGCAAAAACCGTGACACTTTCGTCCGCGGAAAGCTTGCGCATCAGGTCGGCCGCGGAGAAATCGCGGTTCGCCGTCACTTTCAGGCTGCGTGACAGGACGACCTTGCGCAAGGTGGCCCCCGGCGCGTTCAACTGATCGAGAGCGACAGCAACGGCATTGGCGAACTCGGCGGCAGCCGGGTCCGGATCGACCGACAGGATCCTGGCGGCGACCGCATGCGATGATGCGCCACCGCCGAGGCCGGGGATGGCGCCGATGTCATGCTTCCCCTGGACGCGAAGAACGCGTTCGGGCTGAACAAGATACGATGGCTGCGTTCGATCGAATGGTAGAGCGCCAACGAGAACGTCCGGCCCCTCCGTTCGCTTCTCGAAGAAATCGGCCGTGAGATCCGCAAGGTCCGCAAGCGCACCATCGCCCAGGGTCGCAATCTGCCCGAGCGCGAGCATCGTCTCACCGGCTGTCTTGAAGACAAAGGGAATTGGACGAGCGAGCGCAGGCTCCGTCTGCACTTCTTCGTCTATCCAGATAAGTGGAGTTGCCATGCTGCGCTCCGGTGTTCGTTGTGGATGGAATATCTGTTACGCCCCGATATCGCCCCGGCGATCGTCAATCGGTCCGGTAGGTCCCTGTTTGCTCATCACGATTATTCCAGCTTCGGGATCCAACCGCGGCTTACGAAAGCAGCCGCTCACGATCGGCGGCGAACCAGGGTCATCCCGTCGCCAAGCGGCAACATGGACATGTCTACCCGCTCATCGTCACGGATCTTCACATTGAGGCGGCGCATAGCCACGGTTTCTGAGCTGTGGTCTTGAGGATCGGCGACCGATCGCCCCCAGAACACGTTGTCGAAACAAATCAGTCCGGCCGGCCGGATGAAACGCAGGCTGTACTCGTAATAGGTGTCGTAGTTTTCCTTGTCGGCATCGATGTAGACGAAATCGAACGCTCCCTCGCCTTCATCGCCAAGAAGGCGCTCGAGCGATACGATGGCATCGCCGAGCTCAAGCGCGACGCGGTCTGTCACCCCCGCCTTCCGCCAGTAACAGCGTGCGATCGCTGTCCATTCTTCGCTGGCATCCAGCGTAATGAGCCGGCCGTCCGGCGGTAACGCGAGTGCCATGGCAAGCGCGCTGTAGCCGGTGTAGGTGCCGATCTCCAGCGCCCGCTTCGCACCGATTGTCTTCATCAAGAAAGCGAGCAACTGGCCGGCAGGGGGCGATGTCACCATAGTGCCTTCGGGCAGCGCCAGGGTTTCTTCGCGTAATTTCCTCTGCACCTCGGTTTGACGCGTGCCGAATTCGACCGCGTATTGTCGTATCTGGATGTCCGTCACGTGCTTCATGCCCGATCCTCAGGTCCGTTGCGCGCTCGTCACGACCTCAAGGAAGCCGTGGCCACGCTCGTTCGAGCGACTCATCAGGAGCACTGGTTGGCGGAGGCCAAGCGCAGACATATTTCTCATTGAGCAGGTTGGTCGCACTGACGGTCGCTTCCAGCGCGCGGCAAGAAGTGCCGCCGAACTCGTTACTGGCACAGCGCCCGCGTGCAACCTAGGGACAGGCTTTCGCTCGCCGGACTCTCGCTTTCGATCAAGATTAGGAGACCTACAAACTGCTGGCCATGTACCACCCGCCATCGACGCGGGCGATCGGGTGAGATGCCAAAACGTTTGCGAAAAATGGTCGCAAAGTGGGCGGAACCATACGCGACGTGGAAGGCCGCCTGTGACACGCTCATGTCGCCGGTCGATATCAGTTCGTAGGCCTGCTCCGAAAACTCCACCGACCTCGACCAGCGCGACTTCGCGGTCAAGTTGGTTGAGCGACGGCGTTCCTGCGCAGCGACTTACGCGTTAGACTAGCGCTTCGCCTCTATCGTCGTAGGCGCGCGTTGACGACGAACCGCGGGACCGCGTTCAGTGCCAGCCATTCAAAAATCTCGAGACTCTGAAAATAGATATTTCAATGACTTAGCCTCAGGTATATCCGATGGAGTGAGCATGCAAGCGGCCGTCTGAGCTATCCGGCTGAAGACGCACATCCATAGCGAACGTTCCGTTCAACCAGAATAAAAATGATCGCTGGTCAGGAAGCGCAAGGCCGCTCGCACGAGCGGCAAAGAGAAGCAGAATGGGCTCGTCTTCGGAAGAATGATCCGACAGTCAATAGACCGTGAACCGCCGGCTCAAATTGGAAGCGCTACGATTGCATCCATTCAAGGATGCAATGGGCTGCCTCCGGTCAGCTTCATGGGAGGTCGCTTCGTGCATGATTGCCGTCAGCGGCTTATGCTGCCGGCAGCACAAAAGAAAAGGTCGCGCCACCGTCCGGGTCGTTCGCTGCAAGGAGCTCGCCGCCATGTTCGCGCACGATGCCATAGCTGATCCACAGGCCGAGCCCCGTGCCCTCGCCGACCCGCTTAGTGGTAAAGAACGGCTCGAAGATGTGGCTGATGTGATCCTTGTCGATTCCCGGACCGTTGTCCGAAATCCGGAACAGGATTTCGCGACCCTTGCGCACCGCCGAGACGACCAGCCGAGGCAATTCGGTGCTGCGCATCGCGTCGATCGCATTCTCCACAAGGTTGACGATCACCTGGTGCAATTGCCCCTCGTTGCCGGAAATCCAGAGTTCCGGCTCGACTTCCATCTGCAGGTCGATGCGAATCTGCTTGGTGCGCACAGCCCATAGCACGGCGGTGTTGATCAGACGCTCGATGTTGACCCGCTCGACCTCGCCGAGCTTGCTGAAGGACAGCCGGCGCAGGTTCTTCACGATATCGCTGATGCGAACCGCGCCTTCCATTGTGCCTTCGATCAGCGGACCGAAATCGTCCAGGATCTCATCGATGCGCAGGCTCTTCCTTTGCGCCGAAAGATCGCCCCCCTTCGCATTGCCGTGGACTGCGTCGAGGTAGGCGACGATCGCAGTGCGATAGCGCATCAGGGTGTGGATGTTGCCATAGACGAAGCTGATCGGATTGTTCAGCTCGTGCGCGACGCCGGCGACGAGGCGGCCGAGGCTCGCCATCTTCTCCTGCTCGACCAACTGACGCTGAGCGCGCTGCAATTCCTGATGCGCCTTGTGCAAGGCCTCATAGGCGCGGCGAAGCTCGCCGATCGGGCGCCCCGTGAGCACTACGCCGATGAAGCGACCGCGATGATCGTGACGAGGGGAGCTGTTGATGGCGAACAGATCCGAGCTGCCGCCCTCGCTCGAAAACCGCAGTTCGCCGTCGACGACATCGGAGGCACCACGCGGCTTCAGCAGCGGCACCAGTCTGGCATTATCGGCGTCGTCGATGACATCGGCGATGTTTTTGCCGACGATATCGGTCACACTGCGGCCAAGCGTATGCTGGAACGCGGAATTGACCTGCTGCACGAGTCCCTTCGCGTCGCAGACGATGAGGATGTCGGAGACGGATTCGATGACGTTGGTGACGAAGGCCTGGGCCTCCTCGAGCTCCGCATTCTTGTGCTCGAGGTCGACCTCGTAGCGCAGGAGGTCCGAATAGACCTCGTCCATCTTACGGATGACTTCGATCCAGGCGCCCTCGCGCTCGTGATCGAACTCGATCGCACCGCGATTGGTGATCAGCTTGAGCAGCGATTCCGTCTCGCCTGCTTCAGGAGAATGCGTCGCCTTTGGCATTTTTTCTCAAATCATACCTGGACAACTTGTTCCTGAGACCAACGCGCGACAGCCCAAGCTCGCTCGCGACCCGGCTGATATTGCCTTCGTACCGCTCCAGATAGCTGATGATAACCGACTTCTCGAGATCTTCCACCTTGTCCTTGAGGGTCGCCGAGCCGTTCATCTTGCCATGGACCGCCATGGCTGGCTGCTTGCCGTTGCGCCGGCCGAGCAGCGGCGGGGCGCGCAATTCGTCGGCATCGGCCAGAACGGCCATGCGCTGGATCTCATTCTGGAGCTCGCGCACATTGCCCGGCCAGTGGTATTTGACGAACGCCTCGAGGGCCGAAGCCGCAAAGCGCAGGCTCGGCCGGTTGAATGAGGTCTTGACCGACGACAGCACCCCTTCGGCGATCAGAGGAATGTCCATCGGGCGCTCGCGCAGCGCCGGCATGTGAACGGGAAACGCCGCCAGGCGATAATAGAGATCGCGCCGGAAGCGGCCCGCTTCGACCTCAGCCTCGAGATCCCTGTTGGTGGCGGCTACCACGCGGACGTCGACCTTGCGCACCCGCTGCGCGCCGAGCGGCCGGATTTCGCTCTCCTGGAGCACGCGCAACAGTTTCACCTGGAACGCCGGCGAGGTCTCGCCGATCTCGTCGAGGAAGATGGTGCCGCCATCCGCGACCTCGAACAGGCCGATGCGGTCCTGGTAGGCGCCGGTGAAGGCGCCCTTCTTGCAGCCGAACAACTCGCTTTCGAGGAGTTCGTCGGGCAGTGCGCCGCAGTTCTCGACCACGAACGCCTTGCTGGCCCGCGCCGAGCCGTAATGGATGGCGCGCGCCAGCAGCTCCTTGCCGGTTCCGGACTCGCCGGTGATCAGGACCGAGATGTCGTAGTCGGCGGCGCGCCGGCCGAGCTCGATCACCTTGTGCATCGGGCTTTCCGTCGTATGCACGATGCGGTCGAAGTCGTAGAGCTGCTTGGCCACGCCGCGCTTGACGGAGACGACCTTCTTGATGTGACCCGACGTCGCCTTGACGTCGACGCCGGCGGTCTCGGTCTCCTTCTGCAATCGATAGAGCTGGACCGCTTCCTTGACGGTGTCGACCAACTGGTCCGGCTGCCAGGGTTTCGTGATGTACTGATAGATGCCGGCCTCGTTCAGTCCTGCAATGATTTCCTCGGAGTCGGAATAGCCCGAAATGATCATCCGCACCGGATCCGGCCAGAGCTCCCGCACGCGCTTCAGGAAGCTCACGCCGGATTCGTGCGGCATCCGCTGATCGCAAAGGATCGCGTGGACGATCTCCCCCTCCAGCAGCTTCTCCGCGTCGGCTGCGTTGCCGACGCAGAGCACCTCGAAGTCTTCCCTGAGCACGCGTCGCAGCGCTTCCTGCGAGCGCACTTCGTCGTCGACGACGAGAACGGTCCCCTGAGCGCTCATGACGGCACCGCCTTGGCAACAGGCCGCTCGGACACCCGCCTTGACCGGTGGTTCGCGATGGTCAACGGCGTGCGCGATTTCGGCACCTTGTGAATGAAGTTGTAGCGTGCGACGTGGTAGCTCGGATCGAAGCCGTAGAAATTCTGTTTCATCTGCCGCAGCTCCTCGTCGCGGTAGGCCTGCAATGGCTTCGCGGCCTCGTCAGCCGAGCGCCGCTCCTGCTTGTCGGCAAGACGCGCGGCAAGGCCGGTATCCGACGCCATGGCTGCGGCGCGCTCAATGAGGCTTGCGTCCGCAAGCTCCACGCCCGACAGGATGCGATCGACGATGCCGAGACGCTGGGCCTCCTCCACCCCCATCGGCAGCCGGCATTGCGTGATCCGGCTCGCGTTCGCTAGCCCCGCACGGCGCGGCAACAGATAGGTCCAGTACTCCGAGCCGTAGAGATTGCCCATGTCCTTGTAATGCGGATTGAGGACGATCTGGTCGCTCGCCCAGACCTCGTCGGCGGCAAGACTCAGAAACACGCCGCCCGCCCCAGCATTGCCTCTGATGACCGACACGACCAGCCGGTCGGTGGTCTCGATGATCGCGCGGGCAAAGTCGTCGATCGCGTTGATGTTGCGCCAGGACTCATCCGCAGCGCTTCCGGCCGCCTCGATTTCGGCAAGGTGGATGCCGTTCGACCAATAGTCAGGGCCGCCGGTCAGGAGCAGCACCTTGGTCGGCCGCGCCAGCGCGGCGCGATAGGCGTCGAGCAGGGCCTCGCAGTCGCCGCTGCTCATGGCGCCGTTGTAGAAGGAGAAGCTGAGCTTTCCGACCTCGCCATGCTCACGATATTCGATCGGTGCATAGCCGCAACCGGGCCGGTGCGGCAGATGTGCGGCTTCCGCGGCGAAGATCTTTGCCGCCGGCAGCTTCAGACTCTTCGGCGCGAGCCGCCTGACATGGCCGATCCAGACCGCACCGTCGACCGTGGCGCGCGCCAGCGCACCGTCGCATTGTGCGACGACGGTTCCGGGCACACCGGAGATGTCGTGCGCTTCATGCGCATCGAACAGTCTGACGTCCTGGAAGAACAAGCTGTCGAGGAGGCCCGGCATGCCGTCGGCGCTGTCGATCTTGCGCAGGACGGTCGCGGTCGTGTCGTGCTGCCAGTCGATCGTCCGGTCCGCCTGACGGCAAGGTCCCCGGACACGAATGCGCGGGTCGTCCGCGCGCATCGGCAGCGGAGCCGCTCTTCCGGCCTCGATCGCCGCGACGGCTTCGAGCACCGCCTCGACCGCGCCCGAGGTCACCTCGTTGCGGTAAATGCTGGACTTCGCTGCGCGCCGCATCGGGAAAGTGCGAAACGCCCAGACCGGCCCGGCGTCAAACTCGCCGTCCGCCTGGAGCACCGTGACGCCCCACTCGGCCGCGCCTTCGAGAATGGCCCAGTCGAGCGCGGCCGGACCGCGGTCGCCGGGCGGGCCGGGATGGACGATCAGGCAACGCACGCTCCGCCAGACGTCGTCCGGGATCGCCCGCTTCAGGAAAGGCGCGATCACCAGATCGGGTCGATGCAGCGTCACGCTCTCGCGGGTGACGTCGGCATGGATGTCGAGCTCGACGGAGACCCCATGGCCCCGCTCGCTGAGCTCGACGTGAAGCCGCTGCGTCAGGCTGTTGAAGGAATGCGACAGGAGAAGGATGCGCATCGTCGGCCTCAGCAGATTCCTCAACAGATTCTTGGCAATTGCTCGCCCGACAGCCAGTCGACGATCCGCCCGCCGCCAAAGCTCGTTGCCATCTGCACGAAATGATGGTCGTCGGCCACGGCCTCGCCGATGTCGGCGGCTTCGTGGCCGAGCGGATGCGCCCGCATCGCGGCCAGAACGGTTTTGGCAACCTCCGGCGCGACGATAGCGACCAGCTTGCCCTCGTTGGCGACATGGAGCGGATCGAGCCCGAGCAGCTCGCAGGCCGCGGCCACGCCCGGCTTCACCGGGATCGCCTCCTCCTGGAGACGGAAGCCAAGGTCGGACTGCTGGGCGATCTCGTTCAGCGTGGCGGCAAGCCCGCCACGCGTGGGATCGCGCATCAGGCGGATGCCGCGGCCGCAGGCCTGCACCATTTTAGCGACGAGATCGTTCAGCGACGCCGAGTCCGAGACGATCTCGGTCTCAAAGGCCAGGTTCTGCCGCTTGGACATGATGGCAACGCCGTGATCGCCGAGCGTGCCCGAGATCAGAACGCGATCGCCGACCCGCGCGTTCTCGGCCGAGAGATCGAGCCCGTCGGGCACGACCCCGACCCCCGCGGTCGAGATGAACAAGCCGTCGGCCTTGCCGCGCTCGACCACCTTGGTGTCGCCGGTGATGATGTGGACGCCTGCCTCGCGCGCCGCTTGCCCCATGGACTCCGCGATCAGCTTGAGGTCGGCGAACCGAAACCCCTCCTCGATGATGAAGCTTGCCGAGAGATAGAGCGGTTTTGCACCGGCCATGGCGATGTCGTTGACGGTGCCGTGCACCGCGAGCGAGCCGATATTCCCTCCGGGAAAGAACAGCGGCGAGACCACATAGCCGTCGGTCGTCATCACCATGCGTCCGGCACCGACGTTGAATGCCGACTGGTCGTTGCCGCGCGCCAGCCATTCATTGCCAAAAGCTTCGTGGAACAGGCCTGAGATCAACTGCGCCATGGCGCGCCCACCCGAACCGTGGGACAGATCGACGCAACCGTTCTTGATATCAAGCTTGCGCTGATAGGACTTCATGACGCCCGCCTCTGCTGATGGTCGCGGAAGCGTCCATAGGTCCAGTGCGCGGCACAGGCGCCTTCGGACGAGACCATGCAGGACCCCATCGGCGTCTCCGGCGTGCAGACGGTGCCGAACAGTTTGCAGTCGACCGGCTTCTTCACCCCGCGCAAAATAGCGCCGCATTCGCAGGCCGGATTGTCGTCGACGCGCAGCTCGTTCATGTCGAAGCGAACCTCGGTATCGTATTTGGCGTAAGCGCGCTTCAACTTCAGCCCGCTATAGGGCACCTGACCGAGCCCGCGCCATTCGAACTGGTCGCGCAGCTCAAAGATGTCGGAGACCTCTTCCTTGGCGCGCAGATTGCCGTCGCGGGTCACGGCGCGGCTATACTGGTTCTCGACCTCGTGCCTGTTCTCGTTGACCTGACGCACCAGCATCAGGATCGCCTGCATCATGTCGAGCGGCTCGAAGCCCGAGATCACCACCGGCTTGCCGAATTCTTCCGCGAAGAATTCGTAAGGCGCGGTGCCGATGATGGTCGAGACATGCGCGGGGCCGACAAAGCCGTCGATCTCGACCCGGCCGATGTTGCGGATGTCGGGGCTCTCCAGGATGTTCTGCATCGCCGGCGGCGTCAGCACGTGGTTGCAGAATACGCTGAAGTTTGCGAGCTGCTTCTTCTCGGCCATGCGGATCATGACCGCGGTCGGCGGCGTCGTGGTCTCAAAGCCGATGGCGAAAAATACGACCTCGCGCCCCGGATTCTCCTCCGCGATGCGGATCGCATCGATCGTGGAATAGACCATGCGGATGTCCGCTCCGCGCGCCTTCGCCTTCAACAGCGAAGCGCCCTGCGAGCCCGGCACCCGCATCAGATCGCCATAAACGCACAGGATGATCTCCGGCCGCATCGCGAGCCGGATCGCCATGTCGATGCGGCCGGCCGGCAGCACGCAGACCGGACAGCCGGGACCATGGATCATCCGCACGTTCTTCGGCAACATGTCCTCGAGGCCGTAGCGCGAGATCGCGTGCGTGTGACCGCCGCAGAACTCCATGAAGCGATAAGGTCTTTCAGGATGGGCCTCGGCGCGGATCGCCTTGGCGAGCCCGAGCGCGATCTCCTTGTCGCGAAACTCGTCGGCATATTTCATGGCGCAACTTCCTGTCCCTCGGCGCTGAGCTCGCGCAACAATTCGAGCGTCCGCCGCGCCTCCTCTGGGTCGATCTTGGTGAGGGCGTAGCCGACATGGATGATGACGTAGTCGCCGACGGCGAGGTCCTCGATCAAGGCGACCGAGATCTCCTTGCTGACGCCGTCGATGGTGACTACGGCCATCGCGTCGGGCAAGAGTTTCGTGACCTCAGCGGGTATCGCGAGACACATCAGGCGTTTCCTTCCAGGCCTTGGTGTTCGAGGAGTTGGAGGGCGGCGACCCAGGCCTGCCCCAGGCTGAGGCCACCGTCATTGGGCGGCACCTGGCGGGACAGCAGCGGCGTGAGGCCGGCCGCGATGCAGCCGCGTTCGATCCCGGCGCCGAGGATCGCGTTGAGGAAGCAACCGCCGCTCAAGGTGACGGTGGTGATCCCGGCCTGGCGCGTCGCACGCACGATCCAGTCGACACAGGCGGCCGCAAACGTGCCATGGAACAGCTCGGCGCCGCTGATCGGATCTATCCGGTCGATCGCCAGGCGCTCAAGCAACGGACGCAGAGACAGCACGTTATTGTCGATGGTCCAGCCCTCTTGCGCGATACGCGGCGTGCGCACCAGCGCTTCCAGCTTCATCGCGGCCTCGCCCTCGTAGCTCTGCACCGGGCAGAGGCCGAGCAGTCCTGCCGCCGCGTCAAACAACCGGCCAGCGCTGGTCGTCAGCGGTACGCCTGACTGCCCGAGCAGGACGGAGAGACGCGCTGCCTGCGGCTGCGTCGCAAAGCGTGTCGCAATCGTCTCGTCGCGCTCGAGCGTGTGCAGGACGCCGGCGGCCATGCGCCACGGTTCGCGCGCGGCACGATCGCCGCCCGCCATCTTCATGGGCGCGAGATGTCCGAGCCGCCGGAAGCGCGCGCCTTCGCATAGTAAGAGCTCGCCGCCCCAATTGCCGCCGTCGCTACCATAACCGAAACCGTCGAGCACCAGCGCCAGCGCCGGTCCGGCGATGCCATGCTCCGCCATCACCGAGGCCGCATGGCCATGATGGTGCTGAACCGCGATCAGCCGCTTTCCGCTGGCCTCGGCAAAACGGGTCGAGGCCATGTTCGGATGCAAATCATGGGCGATGGCGATCGGCTCGACGTCCAGCGTGGACAGCAGGTGATCCACCGTCTCCTCGAAGAAGCGGATGCCTTCCGCGCTGTCGAGGTCGCCGATGTACTGGGAGACGAAGGCTTCGTTGCCCCGCGTGACCGTCACGGTCGATTTCAGGCTGCCGCCGACGGCAAGGATCGGTGGCACGAAGCGCGCGAGGCGGATCGGCTCGGGCACGTAACCGCGGGCGCGACGGATGAATTGCGTCCGGCCCGCCACGACCGATGCGACGGAATCATCGGCGCGGGTGACGATGTCGCGGTCGTGGGTGACGATGAGGTCGGCGATGCCGGCAAGACGCCGCTCGGCCTCGTCATTGTCGATCAGGAGCGGTTCGCCACCGAGATTGGCGCTGGTCGCAACGATGACCCAGCTCTCGCCGCTGCGGGGATGCGCCGATTGCAGGACATGGAAAATCAGGTGATGCAGCGGGCTGACCGGCAGCATGACCCCAATTCGCGTCAGTCCTGGCGCGATCGTGGGCGCGAGGCGCCGGTGCGAATTCATCAGCACGATCGGCCGCGCCGTCGTTTCGAGCAATGCAAGCTCGGCAGCATTGGCCTCAGCGATCTCCGCGACCACACCCTTGGAGCCCACCATCACGGCGAACGGCTTCCGGTCACGATGCTTGCGTTGCCGTAGCCGCACTACGGCGTCATCGTCGCGGGCATCGCAGAGCAGCTGATAGCCGCCGAGCCCCTTGATCGCCACGATGCTGCCCGCGGCGATCGCAGCCGCGATCTCCGCGATACCATGGCTGAGCCGCGGGCCGCATTGCGGGCAGGCAATCGCCTCGGCATGGAAGCGGCGGCTTGCCGGATCGGCATAGTCGGCGGCGCAGGCCGCGCACATGGCGAAGCGCTTCATGGCGGTCGTCGCACGATCGTAGGGCAGCCGTTCGGCGATGGTGTAGCGTGGACCGCAATGGGTGCAGTTGACGAAGGGATAGAGGTGGAAGCGACTGGCCGGATCGAACAGCTCGCCCAGGCAGTCCGAGCAGGTCGCGGCGTCCGCGACGATCCGCGTCGACACCCTGCCCTGCTCGCTGGCGCGGATGCAGAACGCGCCGCCCGCGACAGCGCCGATCGGCTGCACCGAAATCTCGTCGATCCGCGCGAGCGGCGGCTTCTCCAGCGGCAGGGCCGCGACGAAGTCCGAGGCGCGCTCGCCTTCGACCTCGATGACGACGCCGTGCGGATCGTTGGCGACGAAGCCGCCGAGGCGGTACCGGGTGGCGAGACCATAGACATAGGGACGAAAGCCGACGCCCTGCACGGCACCGCGCACGTGCAGACGCAGCCTCTTGCCGTCTCGTGCCGTGGCCTTGCCGCCCATCATCCCTGCGCCACCATTTCGGTCTGCTTCAGCTTCGCCCAGCGCCTGCGGATCCAGGCATAGAAGGCCGAAAATCCTTCACCCGTACGCGCCGACACCGTCAGCACCTCGATCTTCGGATTGACCCGCCGCGCATATTCGACAGTCCTGGCGAGATCAAAATCAAGCACCGGCGCGAGATCGATCTTGTTGATCAACATCAAGGACGAGGCTGCGAACATGTCGGGGTATTTGAGCGGCTTGTCCTCACCCTCGGTGGTCGAGAACACCACGATCTTGCAGGCCTCGCCGAGGTCGAACGCCGCGGGACAAACCAGATTTCCGACATTCTCGATGAAGAGGAGGCCGCCGTTCAACCAAGGCAGCCGGTCGTAGGCCTCGCCGACCATGGCCGCATCGAGATGACAGCCCTTGCCGGTGTTGACCTGGATCGCCGCGACGCCGGTGGCGCGGATGCGTTCGGCGTCGTTGGAGGTCTGCTGGTCGCCCTCGATGACACCGACCGGAAAACTGTCCTTCAACTCCGACACCGCGCGGACCAGGAGAGAGGTCTTTCCGGCGCCGGGGCTCGACACCAGGTTGAAGGCGAGCACCTCGTCGGCACGGAATCGGGCGCGATTGGCGGCGGCCAGGCTGTCGTTCTTGCCGAGAATGTCGCGTTCGACCTGGATGATGCGGTCGCTGCTCAAGCCGGCAATCGTCTGCCCGGCCGGATTGGCGCCGCGATCGAGCAGGCCGGCATCCGCGGGAACGTGATCATGGCCCGGACCATGGTGATCTCCGTGATGATGATGGTGGTGATGCCCATCGTGCGCATGGTCGTGATCATGGTGATGCCCGTCATGCCCATGATGATGATCATGCGCATGTTCGATGGACGTCTTGCCGTCGCTACAGCCACAGACCGTGCACATCAATCGACCTCCAGTTCCCTCACACGCATCTCTTCGCCGCCGGTCACCTGCAATTGGTGGCTGCCGCAGGACGGACACGGCTCGTAACGCTGCTTGATCTCGACGCTGGTCGAGCAGGCCATGCACCAGGCGGTCCCCGGCGTCTCGATGATTTCGAGCTTTGCGCCTCGCGCGATGGTGCGCGCTGCAACGGCCTCGAAGCAGAACTGCATCGCTTCCGGCGCGACATGGCTGAGCACGCCGATCTCGAGGCACACCACCTTCACCTTCGAGAACGAGCGCTTGCGCGCCTCGTCCTCCACGATCCCGATGATGCCCTCGCACAGCGCCATTTCATGCATGGGCGGCCTCGCGGAAGCTGAGGCTGAAGCCGACGCAGGGATCGAAGGAATCGACCAGCGCACGCACCGCATCCTGTCCCCGCCGCCCGGAAGCGAGCACCGCGCCTTTGAGGCTGCGGACCAGCGGCCCGCGCGCGTGAAAATTCCATTCGGTCGGTGCCAGGAATTCGAAGCGGACGATGCGGTCCCCCTCGTCGAGCTCGACGGCGTGGTAGAGCCGGCCGCGCGCGCATTCGACCGCGGCCGCACCCCTGCCGGTGCCGAGACGATAGCTGGCAACGGCGCCGTCGTCGTGATCCTGCCCGCTGCCATCGAGCCAGGCGCAGAGCCGGCCGGCCTCGGCGATCCGCGCCTTGAGACGTTCGGCAGCGCCGGCGCCCAACGGCACGACCGGCTGCCGCCCAACCCTGCGGGCCCAGACTCCGGTCTCCGGAATCCGGCCATGGAGGTCGGGCGCATCGGAAAAGTCCGCGCCCTCACGCGACAGCCGCGTGATGATGTCGAGATCATCGGCTATCGTCAGGAATGACTGCTCGGCCATCGGCGGCGACAATGCCTCACCGTCGAGGCCGGCGAGATACGCTGCGAGCATGCTGCTGGGCACCGGATCTTCGCCCGCGATCCCGAGCTCGCCGAGAGCAGACTTGATCTGACGCACCGCCTCGCGCCGCGGCGTGTCCGACCCGCTTTCGTCGACGCCACCGCAGAGCACCGCGCCCGCCTGCATCATCGCGCGCACGGACGCAGCTCTCGCGCCGTCGAGCGCGAACCGTCCGACGAACAGGCTTCGCAACAATTCCGTCAGCCGTTCGGCAATGACGGCCGTGACGCGGCGCCGCACTGTCGCGGGCGCAGCATCTTCGCCGCGCGCAGCTTCGACCGCCGAGCGATACGCCACCTGGTGCGCCGCCGAGCAGAGCGAGAACAATCGCGGCAGCACCGGGAGCAGCGAGGCGGCCGGCTTTCCCGCGAACAGACGCGTCAACGGCGGCCGGCTCCGCGGCTCGACCTTGACGTCGGCGATCGCACCGCCCGACAGCAGCACCGTGATGGCGATCTCGTTGCGGAAGGCCAGGTTCATCCGCCCCGCTCCGTCAGAACGCCACGCAGGAAATTGCGCCGGTCGATCGCAGGCGTCGCGGGGGCGCGACGACGGACCGCTTCGTCGCTGTCGGCCGGCAGCATCAGCTCGGCAAGCGCGGCTTCGGCCGTTGCAAGCGCCGCCGCCATGTCGGCGAAGGCGAACATCGGCGAGAACAGCGAGCAGCTCGCGATGCGGCCCACGGGCTGGACCTCGCCGAGCGCGAACTCGATGTCGCCGGCGGGCAGATGGACGCGCAGGCTTGCGCCGATGGCATCCCGCGCCATCTGGTCCGCCGGCATCACCACGTTCATGAACCACGGCGTGACCATGATGCCGACGATCTGTCCGTTGAAAACACGAAAGCCGACCGCCTCGACGCCGAGCGCATCGTTGTAGATCGGCAGATCGCGCATCGCCCGCGCGCCGATCTCGCGATAGGCCTCGGCCAGCCGCGCGCCCCATATAGCCGCATCGGCGTCGGTCGGCAGCCTGTGCGCCTCGCTCATCATGACTCGATCGCCATGAATTTGGATTTGGGAGCATCGCAGTTCGGACAGTGCCAGTCCTCCGGCAACGCCGCGAATGGCGTGCCGGGCGCGATCTGCGCCACCTCATCGCCATCGACGGGATCATAGACGGTCCAGCAGATGCCGCATTCCAGCCGCGTGAGCTCGGCGACATCCTGGCGCACGCCGAAATTCTCGAACCCGCTCATTTGAAATAGGCCTCGATGATTTCCTTGAGGCGTTCGGCCGAGTCCTCGAAATCCTCGTCCGCCGCGATCGCGACCGTGGGCACGCCACCGACCTCGAGCGTATCGAGGATGATGGTGTCCATGGCGTTGAAGAACTGCACCGACCAGACGTTGCGGATTCCGGTCGCAAGCACACGGCAGGTGCCGTAACCGCGCGAGACGAGTTGGATCGGCCCGTTGCCGATCGTCTCCTGCAGGAAGCTCATGTCGATGGGACTCATCGGCAGCAGCGTGAAATTGATGATCTGCGAGCGAATGCCGGGCCGCCAGGCCAGCGCCCGCTCGCGGATCTCGGCGAGCACCGGCAACACGTTCATGGCGCCCTCCGGCGGCTGCCCGATCTCGAAATCGGCGGATGTCAGATCGGCGGCCGCGCGCCTTACGATCTCGGGGATCGCGCCGACCTCGAGATATTCGTGATGGCCGTCGGTCTCGATCCTGATACGCCAGAGACCGGCGAGCACCGATTCCTGAATCTGCGCAAGCGAGCCGTCCGGCAGCGCGACGACGCCAGCCACCTCGCCCTCGCCGAGCACGTCGGCAATCAGCCGGCGCTCGAGATCGTTGAGATTGCCGAGCCGGAACAGCTGCGTCGGCGCATCGGCCTTCTGCCCGGCGATGACATCCGCGACCTTCGACAGCAGCTCCACCGCATTGGGGCAGCTCCTCGCGAGTTCCGCGCTGTCGAGCGTGGCGAGCTTGGCGAGGGCGCCGGCCGCCGTCAGGCTGCCGCTCGCGGCATTGAGACTTTCCTCGCCGATCGGAAACACGCTGATCGGCTGCTCGGCGCCTTCCGGCGCAGTCCAGAAACCGGCTTTCATAGTTCGACACCCTGTCCGCGATGCTGGGGAATGATGGTGGCCGCGACGGCCGCGCTGTGTCCGCGCGGACGGTCGATCAGCTTGGTGATGCGATCGATGTAGACCGACCAGTCCTGGATCTTGGCGATCAGCCCGAGCGTCTCGCCCTTGGCGACGAAGATCAGCGTCGGCTGCACGCGCACGCCAAAGCGCTGGCCGAGCTCGCTCTCGGCCGCGCGCGCGATCACCGCACCGCGCAGCCGTCCCTGGAAGGCGTCGATCAGCTCCGGCAGCACCACCGCAACGTCGATGGCCTCCGGGAAGCGCTTGGGGTCGCCCGCCGACAGCAGCACCGCGACCGCGCCGGCCCCGTCGGCCGCGCCGAGAAACCCATCGACCGTCGCGACATCGATCTCGGGCAGGCCGCGCCGCGCCAGATCCTGCCTTCCCTCCTGGAATTCCATCAGACCTCCCCTGACAAGCTTATGATTCTGCTCGGATTAGAGGTTAGCAAGGCACGTGCCAGGATCGACTATCGCCTTTCCGGATTTATCTCGTTGATCTGGATCAGATATTTTCTGAGGCGGAAGGCAAGGCAAGCTCCAATGAAAAGTTACTTTCCATATCGTCTGAGAGCTATCCTTACAGATAGAAAGCCACCTTCCAGCCGCGTTGCGGCTCCCGCAAGCCCGGTTCGCGCCCTGCTGTCGCGGCGCTTGATGCGAGGGGTCGGCAGCGCCTAGTCGAGCCGAAGGTGCTCGGGGAGCTGCGGCTCGCGGTCGATGAGGTCGGCGAAGAAGCGGTCGCAATCCTCGCCGTTGAGTGCCGCGCCGAGGCCTTCGATCGCATCCGCGATCAGGCGCGCCTCGGCGTCATCGAGCAACCGGATCGCGGTGTCGATATAGACCAGCACTTTGGCGCCGACCGGAGGACTGGACAGCAGCAGCATGGAGACGCGACGCTGCTCGCCGCGGAATTCGCACAGGGCAGAGACACCATCCGTCTCGACAATCGTCATCGGCAGGCCGAGGCACATCGCGATCTTCTCCGAAAGCGGTCAGGCCGGCCGCATCTCGTAGCTGAGATGGTCGATGTCGTTGGCGAGCAGGCGCTCCGAGGCCGGCAACGGCTCGTTGCGCAGGGTCACCGCGACGCCCCACCCGGCCAGCACCTCGCAGGCGAGCGCGATCGCCGGCGCGATCTGATCGCGCACCGGCTGCGTCAGCGGCCCGCCCCAGTCCTCCAGGTCGAGCGGCTGGCAGCCGATCAGTGCCAGATGCTCCGGGCAGCGGCCGAGCAGGTCGGCCGCGGAGATCACCTCCTGGAAACCGGTCTGGTGCAGGCTCATCTTCTTCGCGCCGGTGAAGCGCGGCACCTCGTCATCGCGCACGAGCTTCAACCGTCCCGGCTCGAGCCCGTAATCGATGGCGTCGAACACGATCAGGCAATCGGCCTCCTCGAGATAGTTGACGAGGTAAAGCCCCTGCGTGCCGCCATCGAGAATGGTGACATTGGGGGGCACGACGTAGCGGCGGTGGAATTCCTCCACCGCGCGCACGCCAAAACCTTCGTCGGCCCACAGGATGTTGCCGATGCCGAGCACCAGGATACGGTTGTCTAGTGAGGATGTCGGCATCGGTCTCACTTCTCTTTTCAGTCGCGGAACTGCCGCTCGCCGGAGACCATCGAGGAGATGATGCTCTGGCGCGACATGATGTCTTCGCGAATCGCGGCGTAGATGTGCACCGATACGAACATCACCAGCGCCCACATGCCGAGATGATGCCAGGTGTGCACGTCCTGGCTGTTCGGCCAGATCGCGAACACCCAGCCGAACAGCTTGTGCTGCCAGCTGTCGATCCCGGTGCCCTCCGAGTACAGCGCAAAGCCGGTGATGATCATGAAGGCCACGAACAGGGTGAAGCCCGTGAACATCGCGGTCTGCGCCAGCGGATTGTGGCCGACATACATCTTCGGCTCGCGCTCCAGGAACGCGTACCACCGGATCTCGTGTAGGACCTCCTTCCAGAACTGCTTGCGATGCACGGGAATGTAGAAGATCTGCCGCGAATGGTGGTTGCCGACGAAGGCCCACAGGATGCGGGCAAGGAAGAACACCGCCAGCACCTGTCCCGCCGCGAAATGGGCAAAGCGGATATAGCCCATCACGAAGTTGTCGGAAGCCTCGCCGGCGACCGTCGGCAACGGCGTGCCGATCAGATAACCGGTCACCATCAGGACCAGAATCGAGACCGCATTCACCCAATGGCAGATCCGCACCGGCGCCTCGTAGACGTAGACGGTGGGCCGGCCCACCGCCTGTTCTCCGGCGGCGTCGGCGGCAATCGCCGTGAGGTCCGGCTTGGCTTCGGAGGTCGGAGCAACTGCATCCATCATGGTGTCCCCTCCCTATCTGACCTTGACGGTCGCCATCTCCTGGCCGTCCGGGCTCATCACATGGGTCGAGCAAGCCAGGCACGGATCGAAGGAGTGGATGGTGCGCAGGATCTCGAGCGGCTGCTCCGGATTCGCCATCGGCGTATCCATCAGCGAGGCCTCGAAGGCGCCGATATTGCCCTTGGGATCCCGCGGCGAGCCGTTCCATGTGGTCGGCACCACGCACTGGTAGTTGTCGATCTTGGTCTCCTTGATCTTGATCCAGTGCGCGAGCGCGCCGCGCGGCGCCTCGGTGAAGCCATAGCCCTTGGCTTCCTTCGGCCAGCTCTCGGGCTTCCACTTCTCGACATTGGCGGTGGAGCTGTCGCCGGCCTTGATGCGCGCCACCAGCTTGTCCTGGAAGTAGCGCATCTGGTGCGCGGCCCATTCGCATTCCAGCGCGCGCGCGGCGGTGCGCCCGAGCGTGGAGAACAGGGCGGACACTGGCAGGCCGAGCGTCTTGAGCAGCTTCTCGGTCGGCTCCTTGAACTCGGGCTTGTTCTGGGCGTAGCCGATGATGTAGCGCGCGAGCGGCCCGACCTCGACGGCGTTGCCGCGCCAGCGCGGCGCCTTGATCCAGGAGTACTTGCCGCCCTCGTCGAGCTCCTTGATGTCGGTCTTGGTGCCCTTGGCGTTGGGGCCGAGCACGTAGTTCGGCTCGGTGACGCCGTCCCAGGGATGCAGTCCCTTGGACTCGTCGGGGTATTTGTACCAGGAGTGCGTGACGAACTCCTGGATCTGCTCGGGATCGCCGTGATCGATCGGCAGCACCTCGTTGAGATTGCCGTTGAGGATCACGCCGCGCGGAAGCTTCAGGCTCTTCGCCGAGTAGTCGTTGGCCGTCTCGGGGATGTCGCCGTAGGACATCACGCTCTTGCCGGACAGGCCGCCGCCATAGAGCCAGTCCTTGTAGAACGAGCCGATCGCGACGACATCGGGCAAGTACACCTTCTCGGTGAATTCGATGCAGCGATCGATGATCGAGGAGACGAGGTTGAGCCGCTCCATGTTGATGGCGCCGACCGCACCGGTGCCGTCGATGTTGATGGCGCAGGGCACGCCGCCGACCAGCCAGTTCGGATGCGGGTTCTTGCCGCCGTAGATGGTGTGGACCTTCACGATCTCCTTCTGGAAATCGAGCGCCTCGAGATAATGCGCGACCGCCATCAAATTGGCTTCGGGCGGCAGCTTGTAGGCGGCATGGCCCCAATAGCCGTTCTTGAACGGACCGAGCTGGCCGGACTCGACGAATTTGGTGAGCCGGATCTGCAGGTCCTTGAAATAGCCGGGCGAGGACAAGGGCCAGGACGAGATCGACTGCGCCAGCACCGAAGTCGCCTTCGGATCGGCCTTGAGCGCCGAGACGATGTCGACCCAGTCCAGCGCATGCAGGTGGTAGAAGTGCACGAGGTGATCGTGCACCTGCAGGCAGAGCTGCATGATGTTGCGGATCGAGTTGGCGTTGTCCGGAATGGTGATGGAGAGCGCGTTCTCGACCGCACGCACCGAGGTGAGCGCGTGGGTTCCCGTGCAGACACCGCAGATCCGCTCGGTGAACGCCCAGGCGTCGCGCGGATCGCGGCCCTTCAGGATGGTCTCGATACCGCGCCACATCGTGCCGGTGGAGACCGCGTTGCGGATGACGTTGTCGGAGTCGACATTGACCTCGACACGCAGGTGACCTTCGATCCGGGTGAGCGGATCGACGACCACGCGCTTGCCGGAATTGTCGAGCTTGAACCCGTTAGGTGTCTGGATGCCCATCGTTTGCGCTTCCTGAAATCGATTAATGATCTTGCTTGGCGTCTTCGCGCTTGCTGGCGAGCCGCTTCACCGCCGTCACCGCCGCATGCGCCGCGACCGCGGCTCCGACGGCGCCGGCCGCCGCCATGCCGATCTGGTCGGCGTTCTTCTCGATACCGAACTGCTTGATGTTGGTGAGGCGGTCGTAGAACGAGCCCTTGTCCCAGAAGCCGTCCTCAGAGCAGCCGATGCAGCCATGGCCCGACTGGATCGGGAAGGACACGCCGCCGTTCCAGCGCACCGTCGAGCAGGCGTTGTAGGTGGTCGGGCCCTTGCAGCCCATCTTGTAGAGGCAATAGCCCTTGCGCGCGGCCTCGTCGTCCCACTCCTCGACGAACTGGCCGGCGTCGAAATGCGGGCGTCGGTAGCACTTGTCGTGGATGCGCTGCGAGTAGAACATCTTCGGCCGGCCCTGGCGGTCGAGCTCGGGCAATTTGCCGAAGGTGGTGATGAAGGTGACGACGCCGGTCATGACTTCCGCGATCGGCGGACAGCCCGGCACCTTGATGATCGGCTTGTTGGTGATGACCTTGTCGATCGGGGTGGCCTGGGTCGGATTGGGCTTGGCCGCCTGCACGCAGCCCCAGGAGGCGCAGGCGCCCCAGGCGATGATCGCCATGGCGTCCTCGGCCATCACCTTCAGCTTCTCGACGAACGGCTTGCCGCCGTCGATGCAGAACATGCCGCCCTCGTTCAGCGGCGGATTGCCTTCGACCGCGAGAACGTATTGTCCCTTGTACTTGGCGCGAGTCTCTTCGAGAATCGCCTCGGCCTGGTGACCGGCGGCGGCCATGATGGTGTCGTCATAGTCGAGCGAGATCATCGACAGCACGGCATCTTTCACCAGCGGATGCGCGGAGCGAATGAAGCTCTCCGAGCAGCAGGTGCATTCGAGGCCGTGCATCCAGATGACGGGCACGCGCGGCCTGGTCTCGAGCGCATTCGCAATGCGGCTCGCCGCCAGCGGACCGAGCCCGAGGCTCGTCGCGGTCAGGCTGCAGAATTTGTGAAAGCTTCGACGCGTGATCCCCTGCCGCCTGATCACGCTGTAAAACGTCTCCGTCGCCGCGCCCATGAATCCTCCCGTCTTCGGCTTTGACTTTTCGATGCCGAAGGACAGCAAGAAGCAGGCCAACAGCCTGGAGTGATTCAAAAGTGAAACGATTCCAGAATGTTGGGATTCAAATTCCGCGCACAGGCGATACGCAAAAGCGCTGAAACGACGAGAAGCGGAAACAACTCGATTTGCAGGCGGCAACGAAGTTTCCGGCATCTCGCCGGAAATATCTTTCCTAAAGCGCGATGAGATTCGGATGGATCGTCATCGCGCTTCGGGTTGTCGTCTACGCATGATCTTTCCGGAAAACCGCTTCGCACTTTTCCGGATCATGCTTTAGTGCGCGGTGCACACCATGCAGGGATCGAACGAGCGGACGATATGCTGGATCGCGACGGCACGCGGTCCGGCGTCGCCGACATCGGTGCCGACCAACGCCTGCTCCAGGGGACCGCCGATGTCGAACGAATCGCGCGGCGAGAAATTCCAGGTGGTGGGTGCGATGATCTGGTAGCGCTCGATCTTTCCGTCACGCACTGCCATCCAGTGCCCGAGACTGCCGCGCGCGGCCTCCACCAGTCCGACGTAAGGGCCGTCAGGCATCGCCTGCGAGGGATTGCAAAAGGGCTCCGACAGCTTCAACGCGCGGGTCCATTGCTCCATCGCGAGCGCGATGCGCGCGAGCTCGATCAGTCGCGCGATCACGCGGTTGCGGACGTTGGTGCCGCCGGCCCCGACGAGGTCGTTGATCAACGGCTGCCCGGCCACCGTCTGGCGCGCGATCGCGCCGACCTCGATCGGCTGGCCGGACAGCCGCGGCGCCTTGCACCAGCTATAGGCGCTCGCCTTGTCCGGGTCCGGCACAGTGGTGCTGTGCGCGGGATCAGCGGATGAATCTCGCATCCAGGCGTGCGAGACGTCCTCGGTGATCTGCGCCAGCGGCAGCGGCTCGATCATGGCGCGTGGCCCGAACAGGCCACGCGGAAACAGCTCGCCCTCGGCGCCATGATAGGCGCCATAGCTCATCAGCAGTCCCGGGCCCTTGCCGAGCTCGCTCAGGGACAGCACGTCCGCGAGCCGGAGGAAGTGCGAGAAATCACCGCCGCGGCCGTCCCGCCAGCGATCAAGCTCTTCGGCGGTCGAGATCGCCAGCACGTTGTCCAGCGTGTCCGCGAAGACAATGCGCTCCAGGAACGAGCGAAAGGCTGCAGCGATCGAGAATAGCCGCACGCGCTCGCCGAGATCGATCGCCCGCGTCGTGCCGCCGGGCTGGAACGCCAGGCTGTGCGGCCATTTGCCGGCAATGATGCCCATGGTCTCGAGCAGCCGCGCCCGCGCCGGCAAGGCATCGCGCGAGGCACTGCCGCGCGTCGCCGCAAAACGTTCACGGGTCGCCTCGTGCCAGGGGTGCGCGGCATAGGCCTCGCGGGCGAAGTCCGGCATGAAGAAGATGTAGAAATGCGTGAGGTGATCTGCGGCATTCTCGGCCGCGTGCGCGATGTTGGTGGCAAGCAGCCCGTTCGGCGCCGCATCGATCGCCATGGCGTGGCGAAGCGCGACTGCTGCCGCCACCGATTGCGAGACCGAGCAGATGCCGCAGATTCGCGGCGCCAGCGCCAGCGCATCAAGCGGCGGACGCCCTTCCAGGATCTGCTCGAAGCCGCGATAGAGCGGCGCTGTGACCTCGGCCCGCGCGACGCGACCGCCCTCGACATCGAGCCGCACCTCGAGATCGCCCTCGACGCGGTTGAACGGACCGATCGTGATCCGGGTCATGGGGTGCGCTTGCCCGTCGGGCGGCCGGGCGGCACGACCACGTGATCGGCGGTCGCGTTCAGCCGCACGCGCCGCGGCGTTGCAGATTTCGACAAGGCGGCGAGCGCCACGAACCAGGCTTTCGGCATGTCGGTCGGCAGGCCGACGGGGATGCCGGCAAGCTTGGCGGTCTCCAGGAAATTCTGCGCGCCCTCGAAGCCCGGCGAGGTACAGGCGATGCAGGCATAGCCGCCCTTGGTGCAGGAGCCGCCGCCGTTCCATGAACGCTGATTGCAGTCGCCGACCGCCTGCGTCGCCTTGCAGCCGAGATGCTCCATCAGACAGCCGCGCTCGGACATCGTCTCGGCGCTGGCCTTGAACTCATAGAACTCGTTGCGCGAGCAGCCATGATGGGCGAGATGGTTGGCGATGAATTTCGGCCGCCCGTAGCCATCGAGATCGGTCGCGGACAGGTCCTTGGCCGTCAGTGCCAAAATGGTTTCCATCATCCAGCCCGGATGCGGCGCGCAGCCGGCGATGTTGATCACCGGCAGGCCAAGCCGGGAGCGGAAGCCGGCACCGAGCGCACCGCCGGACTCGGTGCCCTCGAATTGCAGGCCGACCGCGTCGGTCGGGTTGATGCCCGCCGCCGGCACGCCGCCATAGGCGGCGCAGCTTCCGACCGCGACCACATAGTCCGCCCGCGGCGCGAGATCGAGCATCCAGCGATAGACCGAGCGGCCGGTACCCGCCAGCATGTTGAAGCGGCCGCTGTCGTTCGGGCCGCGCGCGACGGAGCCTTCGAGCAGCAGCAGGTCGAGCGGCACGTCGCCGTCCAGCACCGATTGCAGCACCTCGACCGCTTCCTCGCCGGTCTCCTCGCTGACCGAGGGATGCCACAAGAGGTTGATGCCGAACTGCCTGAGTTCGTCGAACCAGCCGGAGGCGCCGCTTTCCAGGATCGACATGGTGCAGCCGCCGCAGCTTGCGCCCTGCAGCCAAAGCACGTTGGTCATCCCATCCGATCGGCTCATGGCTCCTCCTGAAGGCCCCAATCCCAAAGCCCCCGAGCATCGGCCGCTCCTAGCACAACAGCAAGGCCCCGGCTTGAGGGAACTCAATCATGTCCGCCCGACGTGCCCCCGTCGTGCTTCAGATGCCGCTGGCGGATCCGGTGCGTGACGATCCAGACCAAGCCGACCGCCACCGGCACGAACAAGGCGGTCGCCAGCGACGGCTCGACATGCAGGCCGCCGTCATGCGCGCCCTTGGCAAGATAGCCGAACAGGCTGACGACGTAATAGCCGATCGCCGCCACCGACAGGCCCTCGACGGTGCTTTGCAGGCGCAGTTGCAGCTTGGTGCGCTCGTTCATCGAACGCAAGAGGTCGCGGTTCTGCTCCTCGAGCTCGACGTCGACACGGGTGCGCAGGAGATCGGCGGCGCGCGCGAGCTTGATCGACAAATCGGCCTGGCGATCCCCCAGCGCAGCACAGGTCCGCATCGCCGGCGCCATCCGGCGGGCAAGAAACGACGACCAGGTCGGATAGCCCGCGATCTCGCCGCCCTCGATCACCGCAAGGCGCGCCTGCACGATGTCGTAATAGGCCCGGCTGGCTCCGAACCGGAACAGGCTACCGGCCGCGCCGCGCTCGAGCGTGGCGGCAAGCGCCGTCAGTTCGGTCAAGAGGTGGTTGTTGAGCTTGAGATCCGCCGAGCCCTGCATCTCCTCGAGCACATCGACCAGCCGGCGCCCGATATGATCGACCGACGGCGCCAGCTCGAGCGCGGCCGGCAGGCCGAGCAGAGCCAGCGTTCGATAAGTCTCGATCTCCAGCACGCGCTGCACCAGCGCGCCCAGACGGCCCGGCGACAGGCCGTCGTTGCAGACCAGGATACGCACAAAACCCTGCTCGTCCGCGCGGAAGTCGGAGGCGACGACGGCAGGACCACTGCGCACAGTGGCCATGGCAAGGCTGCCCCTCTCGAACAGCTGCTCGGCGCGCTCGACCGCGGCCGACGTCTGCTCGACCTCCAGCTTGAGCGCGACCAGCAATTGTCCGGCCTGCGGCAGCGCGCGGATCAAGGCGGCAAGCTCCTTGTCCATGGCACCGAACGGCTGCGCGGAGCTCGCGCGGCTCCAGATCCAAGTGAACGTCGTGAATTCGGAATGCTGCTCCCAGCGCAGCATGATTGCGCCGATGGTCACCTGATGGTGCTTGGCCGAGACCTCCGGTGTGGGTAGCCCTTGCGCCGCACAAAACGCCGCGAAGCTTTGCCGATCGCCGGCGGCGACATCGCCCTGGCTGAGAAATGCAAAGCGCAGCACGCCGAGCGGGGCGGTCAGCCGCGTGAACGGGCGGGCGTGCACCTCGCTCAGCACCGCGTCGCGCTGCGGATGCAGCGTAAAGTCGGCGAGATCCGGACCGTTGTTCATCGACAAGTCCTCGGCTCCTGGTTGCACGGCGTGCCTCTTCTAGAACGTCCCGGCCACAGTGACGCGAAACGTCAGCGGCTCGACCGGATGCAGCAAATAGTCCATCACGCCGCTCCGGCACACGGCCATGGGCGCTGCGCCTGACGTACAGAGAGTGTAGAGCGTATCGGTCTTCAGCAAGGAGCCATAGACATAAGTGATCTGGTTGGCTCTCGTATCGAACAGATTGAGCACGTCGAGCTGGATACGCCAGCCATTGTCGGCACGGTAGCCGAGGCGTCCGTTGAAGATGCTGGTGGCAGACGAGCGGAACGCGTTGTCCTCCGTCAGCGGGCTGGCGGCGAGATAGCGCCAGCGCAACGTCCCGAACCAGCCCGTCTTCTCGCCGAGTGTGATGCCGGCCGATGCCACCATGGGCGGCGCGTTCGGAATGTAACGGCCGGGCGCATTGCCTGCTTGCGCCTCCGGATAGCCGGCCAGCGAGGCATAGACCGCAGCCTGGTCGCCGTCATAGCCGCGAAAGCGTGCATGGGTCATCGCCAGATCGGCGTCGATGTCGATCCAGGATCGCGGGCGGTAATGGTTGGTCCATTCGAAACCATAGCGGCGGCTGGCGCGCCTCGCCTCGGTGTCGCCGGCGTCGCCCAAGAACAGGATCTCGGAATCCTGGTCGAGGATGAAGACGCTGAACGAGCTGTCGAGACCGGGAATGAACCTGCTGCGGACGCCAATCTCTGCGCCCCTTGTGCGCACCAGCAGTGGCGACGGGGAGACTCTTGTCGCGGGATCGCCCGGATCTTCCGTCGTCGTGGCACCGCGGGCGTCGTTCGAGTGCAGGCCGTAGCCGGCACCGAAGAAGAATTCAGTCCGGTTGAAGGGGCCGAGCGCCATCCTGAATTTCGGGCTGCCGAGCACGGCATCGGCGCGGCCGGAATTATTGGAGTTGAACAGCGAGGTGACGTTGGCGGCGTAATAATCGCCGCGCCAGCCGAGCGTGGTCCTGAACCAGTCGGTCCAGCGCACCGTGTTCTCGGCATAGACGCCGACACTGCCCTCGCCGACCCTGTCGCTGCGGACATTGGCAAGGAAGTTGCGCTGGAAGGTGCCGGTGAGCGCCAGGTCGATCGCGTCGTAGCGCGACTGCAGGCCGAAGGTGGTCTGCATCGGCAGACCCGCAAACGAGCCGCTCAGCGTGCGCGCCACGTTGGCACCGGCCATCACGCGGTCGTCGTGCTGGTGGAACTGGTCGCCGAGCACGGGATCGCTAAGGAAATAAGTGAAGTTGTTGAAGAGATCGAGCTGGCTCTTCACGACATAGGCATTGGCCTTCCACGACCCCGCATCGTCGCTCTGCGCGACGCGCGCCGACAGCGCGAAGCGATTGGTGTTGCCGCCGTCGGTGGGATCCTCCGAGCCGAACCGGCCGAGCAGGCCGGCCGCAAGCGCGCGCTGCGGCACCTGGTCGGTCGAATTCCATCTGTTGACATAGGCCATGCCGGTGACGGACACGCCGTCAGTCGCGGTGCCCTGGCTGTAGCGCATGAGCCCGTTCAGCTTGCGGACATTGTCCGGATTGTCCCAAGGACCATTGTAGGTGCCGACTTCGCCGGCAACTAGCAGCGAGCCGTCGCCGGCCTTGGCGGAGTCCATGCCGAGCAGCCGGCGATAACCGAAGCCGCCGGCCGTCACCTGCGCAAGGCCCTTTTCGGTGCGGTCGATCAGGCCGATATGGACGCTGCCGACGGATGCGAAATCGCCCTCGTCGGCGAAATACGGCCCCTTGCGAACATCCATCGCACCGATGGTTTCCGGGATCAGCCAGTTGAGATCGGCATAGCCTTGGCCATGCGCGTGGGTCCGCATGTTGACCGGGACGTCATCGACATAGATGGCGAGGTCGGTGCCGTGGTCGAGATTGTAGCCGCGCAGAAAATACTGGTTGGCTTTGCCCTCGCCGGAGTGCTGGGTCACGATCAGCCCCGGCACGGCTTCGAGCACCTCGCCGGGGCGCGCCACCGGTCGCGCGTTCAACGCCTCACCCGACACCGTCAACTGGCTCGCCATGCTCGGCGCGACGGCCGGGCCGGAGGCCGTGCCGCGGCCGTCCGATGCGACTGATGTCACGACCGGATGGACCACGATGCGGCTCGTGGGCGCGGCGTTTCGTTTGGGGCGGCGCGTCGATGAGTGTTGCTTCTGCCGCGGGGTGTCGTCAGGAGTCACTTGGACCGGCGGCAAGTTGGTGTGATCGCCGTCATGCGCAAAGCTGCGCGCGCCATCGATCAAGAGGACGCAGGCGCTTAGCGCCGAAACCCTGCCACACTGCCGGCCGAGTGCGGCAGCCCTAGGCCACCTCGACCGCATCCGCGCACTCCAACATTTCGGGCTCGGCGCGGACGAAGGCGCACGACCAGCCCTCGCCCCTGGACGCAGCGCGATACAGCAGGAAGGATACAAGCCAGGCGACCGCGAACAGCGCGATCACCGCAAAGCCGAAACTGGCAAGGGAGTCGTTGAGATGATCGACCAGCGTCCAGAGCCCGCCGGGCAGCCCGAACCGCTCGCCGATCAGGCCAAGCGCCTCGACACCGCCGATGAACAGCGCGACCGCGATGGAGGCGCCGGTGATCGTGAGGTTGTACCAGAGCTTTCGCATGGGATCGACAAGGGCCCAGCGATAGGCGCTGACCATGAGCGCGGAATCCGCGGTGTCGACCAGGGCCATGCCGGCGGCGAACAGCGCTGGAAATACCAGCACATGCGACAGCGACAGGCCGCGCGCGGCTTCGGTGGCGGAGATGCCGAGCAGGCCGATCTCGGTCGCGGTGTCAAAACCGAGCCCGAACAGGAAGCCCAGCGGATACATATGCCAGGACTTCGCCACCATGCGGAACATCGGCGCGAGCAGATGCGCGAGGAAGCCACGGCCGGCCAGCAGCGTGTCGATCTTCTCGGCGTCGTGGACGCCGCTGTCGCGCAGCGCGCGCATGGTGCGCCACAGGCTGACGAAGATGATGAGGTTGAGCACCGCGATCAGCAGCAGGAAGATCGCGGAGACCGACGTGCCGATCAGCCTGCCGATGCTCTTGAGCAGGCTGTCGCCGCCAAGACTCACCGCGCTCACGGCGAGCAGCACCGTCGCGATCACGACCACGGTGGAATGGCCGAGCGCAAAATAGAGGCCCGCGGTCCGCGGCGCGCCGCCGGCATGCATCAGCTTGCGCACGACGTTGTCGATGGCCGCGATATGGTCGGCGTCCACGGCGTGGCGCAGGCCGAACACCCAGGCGAGCAGCGCGGTCGCCATGACAGCGGGCCGGTCTGCGAACACGGCGAAGGCCCATGCCCAGGCCGCGACATTGGCCGCGACGAGCCCGCCGAACAGCAGGAGCGTGCCCGGCTCAACCGCGCGCAAAGACAACCTCGTCAATTGCTCCATCTACCCGAGCCTTACGGTATGACGTCTATCACAAACCATCATACCCACAGCAAGAGACAGGCCACTCTTGATCTAGTTCGCACGGACACCGCATCGATGGCCGCCAAATTGTTGTCGCTACGACAGAATTTTGCGCCAAACTCATCAAGATGCCGAAGCAGCGTGTATCGCCTTTGCTGGCAACAAACTATCCATCGAATTTGCCAAGTGACCGGCCGGCTGCCGCGACAAGTTCAAGCAACCTGACCTGCATCGCCAAGGCGCCGACGAAATTCGGGACACGGACCTCGGTGCCCAGTCAGGGGTATGAGTTCGCAGGCAATCCTATGGGCGTTCGAGATTGTACGATTGGCAGCGCAAGCGCTGCCAATCGCGCTCCAAGAGCTCTCAGTTGGATCAGCGGAGCCACGCTAATGCGCGCATACATGGCCCTAGACGAGTGCATGAATTGGAAGCGAAAATCACATCTTCGGATTATTCGCGAGAGGAGCGGCCTCAGCACGCAGCATGCATATGCGCTCCGCACGATTGCGTGCCGACCTCAGGTTACGCAGATGGTCGACGGCAACAAGGGCGTCCACTGCGTCCTAATCCCGCATGCCCTGATTGCGCCCTCGCCAGGCTAGAACTGCACGCCGCGCGTCAAGGCACCGTCGACGACGAGGTTCGTCCCGGTGATGAAGCTCGCCGCGCGGCTCGCGAGAAATACCACCGCGTTGGCCATCTCCTGCGGCGTGCCCATCCGTCCCGTCGGATTGAGCGCCAGCGCGGTCTTGTAGAGCTCGGGGTTGTTGTCCTTAATCATGTTCCAGACGCCCCCCTCGAAATAGGTATTGCCCGGCGAGACCGAATTGGCGCGGATGCCCTTTCCCGCGAGCTGATTAGCGAGCCCTTGCGTGTAATGGACGATCGCTGCCTTGAAGGTGCCGTAGGGACCGGCGGCGAAGTCGACCTCGCGACCGGAGACGCTGGAGATGGTGACGATCGCGCCGGCCTTGCTCTTCTCCAGATACGGCATGGCTGCATTCACCAGCCGCACCGTGCCCATCATGTCGGTCGAGAACTCCTTCTGCCAGCTTTCGTCATCCTGTCCGATCGCGAGCGCGCTGACATTGGCGACGACGACATCGACGCCGCCAAGCTTTGCCGCCATATCGCCAACCCAGGCGTTCAGGACGGCTGCGTCCGCGACGTCCACCGCACCGCCATAGGCTGCAACGCCCTTGGCCTTGAGCGCAGCGACCGTGCTTTCGACCTCGGCCAGATTGCGCGAGCACACACCGACATCGGCGCCCTCGGCGGCAAATGTCTCGGCGATCGCGCGGCCGATTCCCTTGGTGCTTCCGGTGACGAGAACCTTGGCGCCCTTAAGTCCCAAATCCATGGTCGGCTTCCTTTTCTTGGTTCAGTAGTTCTTCGCAGCCACTTTGACCAATCCGCGATAGCTGTGCGGCATGCGCATCGACACCAGATCCTTTCGGCGCACCACATTGGTCGGATAGACGCTGTCGAGATTGGTGGTGTCGACCAAAGCGGTTGCAAGCCCTGTGCCTCCGGCCGCGATCGCCTCCCGTCGCGGAAACGCGAACGTGTCAGGCCCGAATACGCCGCTCAGCCCGGGATAGCCACGCTTGGGATCGACGACATTGGCGAAGGCGACGAACAGATTGTTTTCGCCCGCGCGAACGCGGAGATGATGCCAGTGATGCGGATCCGGGCCGGTCGGGATCGGCTTCGGCTGTTCGACCTCCGTGCCGGCATGCGACGAACTGAAGCGTCCCTTGATCGCGGCAGGACAGGCGATGAGATCGCAACCGCGTAGCGCGAGCACCCGGCCCGCCTCCGGAAACGAGGCGTCGTGACCGATCAACAGCCCGATGCGGCCGACCGAGGTGTCGACGACGGTCCAGCCTTCTCCGGCCGTCGCCCAGCTTCGCTCGTCAGCGGTGAGATGCGTCTTGCGATAGACCGAGATGTCCCCATCCGGCGCGACAAGGCAGGCGCTGTTGTAGAGCGTGTCGCCGGCGCGCTCCGCAAGGCCGCAGACGAGATAGAGACCCAGCTCCTCGGCGAGTTCCGCAAGGCAATCGGTCGCCGGGCCAGGTATTGGCTGCGCCGTTCTTGCGGGATTGCCGAGACCGGTCACCGCGAGCTCCGGGAACACGACGAGATCCGCGCCTTCCGCGCTGGCCTTGCGCGCGAATGCCGCGATCTCCGTGAGATTCTGGTCGATGTCATCGCGAGGTGAAAATTGCGCGACACTGACCTGCGATGTCTTTCCGGCCGGCCACGGCTCATGACCATAGAGACCGAAGAAATCGCACGGGTTCCAGCTGAATGTGTCGGTCAAGAGCTCCGGATAGAGCTCGGGCCGGCGCTGCGCGAAAACGGCTTCGCCGAGCACGCGGCGCGCCCGCGCGGCATCGAGATCGATCTCCGAGAGCAGCACGCCGTCGCCCTTGTCAAGCACGGCGATCACCTGCCCGTCCGGCGCGATCACGCAGCTGCCGCCGCTGAACTGTACGGTGCGTTCGATTCCCCATCGGTTGCTTTCGATGACGTAGCAGCCGTTCTCAAAGGCGCGGCTGATCCAGTAAGGCGCCGGCGTGCGCTCCGCCAACCAGTTCGAGATGTGGCAGATGACGTCGGCGCCGCCGAGCGCCATCAGCCGCGCCGTCTCCACGAAGTGAATATCCATGCAAATCAGCAGCGCGATGCGCCCGATCGGCGTCTCGAACACCTGGTTATGCAGATCGCCCGCCGCCGCCCATTTCGGCTCGGAGATATAGGGATGCGTCTTGCGGTGACGGCCGACGATGCCGTCAGGCCCGATCAGGACGGCCGCATTGAAATAGATGTTGTCCTCGTCGACCTCGGGCATGCCGACCACGATGTAGCAGCCATGTTTGCGCGCCAGCGCTGCGAAACGATTTGTTGTCGGTCCCGGGATGGTCTCGACGAACGGTGCGACCTCGGCCCGGTCGAACCAGCAATAGCCCGTCGTTCCCATCTCCGGCGTGACGATGAGCTTTGCGCCCGCCAACGCCGCCCGCTCGCAGAGCTCGAGCAGGCGCGCGATGTTGCGCGCCTGCTCGAACATGGTCGGCTCGAACTGGACGGCGGCGACCTTGTGAAGGGTAGACATTCCGATCGGCCTCAAGCGAGATAGGACTTCTTGATGGAGGCGCCCAACGTGTATTTGGGATCGACCATGTTGCCGAGCCTGACACGGCCAGCCTGGGTCAGCAGCATGTAGGCATCGATCTCGTCGAAACCGTAATCGGCCGCCATCCAGCGGCACAGCTCGCGATAAGCGATGCGGGCCGCATCCTCCATCGGCCTGGCCGAACCGATGGTCATGATGAAGTCCTTCGTTTCCAGCCGCGGCCAAGCGATGGTCCAGTTCTTGATGAGGTCGACCTGCACCGTGGTAACGGTCGGATGCTCGATGGCGACGCCGCAGAGCTCGCCATCGCCTTGCGCGGCATGACAATCGCCGAGATAGAGCAGCGCGCCCTTGGTGTTGACCGGCAGGTAGATGACGGCGCCGACGCCGATATCGGGCAGATCCATGTTGCCGCCGTAATAGTCGGGGACCAGCGAGGAGATCGCCTCGATCTCCGGCGAGGTGCCGATGGTGCCGATGAAGGGCTCATAGGGGAGCGTGATCCTGTCGTTCCATTTGGTGCCGGTCTTGGCGTCGATCTCGAGCTTCTTGACCCGCTCCGGCAGCGCCGGGTTGAGCAGCGCCGTGTTGCCCGTACTGACCAGGCCACCGAATTCCGGCATGATCACCGTGGTCCCACGCGGCTGCGGCCCTCGCGGCACGATACTCTCGATGTAGACCGCCAGCGTGTCGCCCTTCTCGGCGCCGTTGACGTGGATCGGCCCGTTCTGCGGATTGAGGAACGGGAAGTTGAGGATCTTCGACGGGCTGTCGGTCTCCTTCTTGATGGCGCCCTCGAACGCGTCATGGGTCTCTGCGGAGACGACGGCGCCGGGATCGACGGTCAGCACCGGCTTCACATAGGGGCCGTAGACATAGTGGTACTTGCCCTGCTCGCTCTCGGTGATGGTGTACATTGTGCCGCGCTCGCCTTTGGCGACGCCCTTGCGGGCCATGATGGAGTCTTTCTGCCAGGACATTTGCTTTTCTCCTTCTGTCGTTGGCGTCAATCTTCAAACCGCGAGATGACGGCGCATCTCGGCTGCGTCGTCGAGCGCCGTGCGATCGAGGTTTGCGACGATGCGGCCCTTGTCCATGACGTAGCAGCGCTGCGCCATGGCGCGGATCATGTCGAGATTCTGCTCGACCAGGATGATGGTCACGCCGGTCCTGCGATTGAGCTCGACCATGTTGCGCGCGATGTCCTGGACGATGTTGGGCTGGATGCCCTCCGAGGGCTCGTCGAGCAAAATCAGATTGGGATCGGCGATCAGCACGCGGCCAATCGCAAGCTGCTGCTGCTGGCCGCCGGACATGGTGCCGGCGCGCTGATGCCAGCGCTCTTCGAGGATCGGAAAGGCCTCGACGATCTTGCGCCGGCCGGCTTCGGGAATGCCGCCGCCCTTGATCGCAGCGCCAACAGCGACGTTCTCGCCGACGGTCAGGCGCGGAAACACGTCGCGCCCTTGCGGTACATAGCCCATGCCGAGACGCGCCCGCTTGTGCGCGGGCAGCGATTCCACCGCCTCGCCGCGATAGACGATCGAGCCGCCCATCGCCGGCACGAGCCCGATCAGGCTCTTCATCAGCGTCGACTTGCCGACGCCGTTGCGTCCGATCACGGCGACGATCTCGCCTTCCCGCACCTCGATCTCGAGGCCCTGGAGCACCGGCTTGCCACCATAGCCGGCGCGCAAACCAAGAGTCGAAAGGATCACTTCCTTGCGCGGCGTATCAAGCATGGGCCTGCCCCAGATAGATCGCCGCCACGCGCTCGTCGGCCACGATCTCGTCGATGGAGCCCTGCGCGAAGACCTGGCCGAGATGCAGCACGGTGACGCGGTGCGCGACCTGGCGCACGAAGGCCATGTCGTGCTCGATCGCCAGCACCGTCATGCCGTCGGCATTGAGACGCTGCACCATCTCGCCGGTCATGTGGGTTTCCTCCGGCGACATGCCGGCGGTGGGCTCGTCCAGCAGCAGGAGGCGCGGCTTCAGGCTGATCGCCATGCCGATCTCGAGCCATTGTTTCTGGCCATGGCTGAGATTGCCTGCGGTCTGCGTCTGCTCGGATTCGAGGCCAAGGAAGGCCAGCAGCCGGCCGATCTCCGCGTCGAGCTCTGCCCCGCGGTGCCGACTCTGAAGGGCGATTTCGAGATTCTGACGGACCGACAAGCCCTTGAAGACGCCGGGCACCTGGAACTTGACCGAGAGGCCCCGGTGAATCCGTGCGAAGGATTTCAGCGCGGTGATATTCTCTCCGGCGAAGAGAATGTCGCCGCTGCCGGGATGATGCTCGCCGAGGATCAGGCGGAACAGTGTACTCTTGCCGGCGCCGTTGGGGCCGATCAGGCAATGGATCTCGCCCGCCCGCAGCGTGAGATCCACGGAATTGGTCACGTGCAGGCCACCGAAATGCTTGTTCAGCTTGCGCAGCTCGAGCAGCGACATCAGCCGGCCCTCTGCGTGAGGCGGGTGGCGATGCGGCCGAGCCAGTTCATCACCCCGAGCACGAGACCGTTGGGCGCGATCAGGACCGTGAGCACCAGCAGCACGCCCATGAAGACCAGCGCGTACTGGCTGCCGTAGATCGTCAGCGCCTGGAACGCGGCCAGCACCACCAGCGTGCCGATCACCGTGGACGTCAGATCGCTGCGGCCGCCGACCGCGACCCAGATCAGCGGCAGCGCCGCCGCGGTCATGCCCATGCTGGACGGCGTGATGTACTGTCCCCACACCGTGTAGAGCACGCCGGAGAGTCCTGCGAGCGCGGCGCCGATGACGAAGGTGATGAGCTGGTACTTGCGCACGTCATAGCCCAGCATCTCGGCCCTTTCTGGGTTCTCGCGGATCGCGACGATGATGTTGCCGAACGACGAGTTCATCAGAATGCGCAAGGCCAGATAAACAAAGACCAGAAGGCCGAGCACGAGGTAGTAGAGGCCGACATCGGCGAACAGCACGATCGGCTCACCCGGCCACGGGATGGTGAGCGGCGGCATCGCACTCATACCGTTAAAGCCGTTGAGCCGTGCACTGCCGATGTGCCATTCCGGCCCAGCAGTCTGCGCCATAAAGCGCTCCAGCATCAGCGTCACCGCGAGCGTGACGATGCCGAGGAAGACGCCGGCGATGCGGCCGAAGAACATAAAATAGCCGAGCAGCACCGCGACCAGCGCTGCAATCGCCACCGCAATCACCAGCGCCAGCAGCGTGAAGCCGTAAGCGGAGCCGAAATTGATCGTCAGCACGCCATAGCCATAGCCCGCGATCCCGAAGAACGCGGTCTGTCCGAAGGAGAGCGAGCCGCCATAGCCCCAGATCACGCAGAGGCTGAGCGCGATGAAGACCCAGACGAAGAAGTACACCGTGTTGCCGACGGTGTACCCGTCGCTGAACAGCGGATAGGCCAGCGCGACGGCGAGCACGAGCGCGAACAGACTCCAGAAGCCCGGACCGCGGCCGACGGTCTGCGGGCCTTCGAGACGGCGAAACAGCGAGAGGAAACCGGTCACGACGCCATCACTCCGTCAGGTGCGCTCGCGCAGCACGAAGCCGGAGATGCCCTTCGGCAGAACCCGGACAACAATGATGACGGCAACCAAAAGGCCGATCTGGCCGAACAGCTGCCCCTGCCAGGACGTCATTACCGATTTCACCACCGCAAGGACCCCACCGGCCGGCGCCGTGCCGAGGAAGACGTCGGCGCCGCCGATCACCACGGTCACGAAGGCCTCCATGATAAAGGTCGCCCCCATCGTCGGCACCAGCGTCATGGTCGGCGCGTAGAGCCCGCCGGCGAGGCCGGCGAGCCCGGCGCCGCAGGCGAAGGTGAGGCTGTAGATCAAGCGCGTATCGACGCCGAGAGCCGCCGCCATGTGCGGCACCTGGATGGTGGCGCGCGCCAGCACACCGAAGCGCGTCCAGTTGAACAGCGCGTAGAGCGCAGCGAGCACGCCGAGCGCGGCGCAGAACAGGACGATGCGGTAGATCGAATAGGAGTAGTCGCCGACCTGAAAGCTGCCGAAGGGCGTGCCGACACCGGCCATGGTCGAGCCGACCATGATCAGCGTGCCCTGCGTTGCGATCAGGCTGAGCCCCCAGGTGGCGACGATCGTATCCAGTGGGCGGTCATAGAGATGGCGGATGACCGCGAGCTCGACCACGACGCCGACAAGCGCGGATACGATCGTCCCGGCCAAAATGCCCAGCGGTAACGGCAGGCCGGCATGCACGGTCGCCGCGGTGACATAGGCGCCGCACATGATGAACTCGCCATGGGCGAGATTGATCACGCCCATCATGCCGAAGATCACCGCGAGCCCGCAGGCCGAGAGCACCAGGAACGCAAAAGCGTCGCCGAATTGATAGAGCGCCGAGAAAACGTGGGTCGCGATATCCATGAATCAACCGATGTGTGGGGAGACGCGGTGAGGTATCCGTGATCGCCCCGGCCCGCCGCGAGGGCCGGAGCGACCAGCCGCCGGGTCAGGGTTTCGGCGGGGGATTCGATGGCGTGTACTGCGCCATCGGATCTTTCTTGGTGAGATCGCAGCCGGCTTCACCCAGCCAATACGGCTTGATGTCCTCCCAGACCTTCGGGAAGGAGATCGAGTGATCGGCACCGACCTTGGCGAGGTAGATCGTATGCGACATGTGCTGGCTCTTCGGGTCGATGCAGACCTTGCCTTCCGGCGCGTCCATGCAGACATCGCCCATCGCGATCACCTTGCGGATCTCCTCGCGCTTAGTCGACTTCGCCCGCTCCACCATCTGCTTGTAGAGATAGACGGCGAGATAGGAGTTCTCCGCCTCCTGGTTGACATAGGGCTCGCTCGGGAATTTCGCCTTGAACTTGGCGTAGAACTCCTTGCTCTTCGGGGAGTCGATCTCCTCGATGTAGTTGGTGGTGACGTACATGTCCTTCAGGCTCGGCGGCTTGAACCGCTTGTGCTCGTAGCCCTGACCGACGTTGACGGAGGATGCCATCGGCAGGTTGACGTTGGCGGAGGCCGCCTGCTCGTAATAGGAGGCCTGCGCAGTGCCGACCAGAAGCGTGACCACGAAGTCGGGCTTGGCTTTCTGGATGTTCTGAATGCTCTGCGAGAATTGCGACACGCCGAGCGGGATGAACTCCTCGCCGGCCATCTTGCCGCCGTTCTCCTTGACGATCTTGCGGACCCATTCCGCCGAGATCTGGCCGAAATTGTAGTCGGCTGCGAGCGTGTAGACGTTCTTGCCGTACTTCTCCATCATGTAGGGGATAAGCGTCGAGAACTGCTGCTCCGGCACGGCGCCGGTGACGATCATGTGGCCGTCGCAGACGCCGCCTTCGTACTGGTTGTTGTAGAAGGCGAAGCCGTTGAACTGGTCGACGATCGGACGGTACGCCTCGCGCGAGGCCGAGGAGAAGCCCGCGAACACGACGTCGACCTTGTCGCGTTGGAGCACGCGCCGCATGAATTCCTGGTAGCGGGTGTTGTCGGATTGAGTGTCGTAGGCCACGAGCTCCAGCGGCCGGCCCATGATGCCGCCGGCCTTGTTGATCTCGTCGGCGGCGAGCTGGATGGCGTGGACCTTGCCTATCGTCGCCGCGGCGAAATCGCCGGACTGATCCTCCAGCACGCCGAGCTTGATCGGGTTTTCCGCTGCGAGCGCCTGATGTAATCCGAGGACAAGCGTCCCCGTGAGGGCTGCGGCGCGCAGCCCCCGCAATACAGACTTGCTCATTTTGCTTCTCCTAGATGGCCTGCTTGTTGCCGCCTTGCAGCATGATGCCGGTCGTGCGGCCGGACGTGTCGGGCGGCTTCGCCCGCCTGCTCAGAAACTCCTCGCAATAGAGTTCCATGTTCTGCCGCGCGTGCATGCTTTCGCGACGGAGCTGGGAATAGGCACCCTCCTCGTCGAGACTGTCCTGCTGCATCAGCAGGATGACGGCCCGGATCACCGCGCGGCGGCCGCGGCGGCGTTCCTCGAGGCCCTGCAGGCGCTCGTACATCTCGGCGCGCAGCAGGAACTGGTTGATGCCCATGAACAGGGATGTGTAGACCGCGCCGCCATGCACCGGCTTGCGCAGGAACGAGGTCGCGCCGAGATTGACCAGCGCCTTCAGTCGGCTCGGCGCCTCGACGCCGACCAGGCCGATCACGGGTACCGGCGGCAACCGCGAGGCCGGGTTGATCTCGATCGCAACCGCGCCTTCGAGATCGCCGTCGACGAACAGGATGTCGCGATCGGCCTGGAGGCTCGCAGCGTCGATCAGGGCGCGGCCGTCGATGATTTCAGGATATTCGGTCGAGACGCCGAGCTTGGCCAGCGTGGTTTCGAGCGTGCTCTCCCATCCCCCTCGCCGTGTGACGACGATGGCGCGGCCGCCCTTGAAGTTCTGTAGCAGTCGAGAGCTCATGATTGCACCACTTTCAAAAGCGGAGAGCGCATTGCGCTGGCAAAGCGCGGCGACGACTGGACGAGATAGGGATCGGGCGCGATCGGCTCGCGGGATTCCAGCAGCACCTCGAATTGCCCGTTGGCGGCCGAGCGGCCAATCCGCGGCGTGAGCCAGGCGTGAAAGGTCTGCCGGTCGATACGAACCTCCCCTTGCGGCGCGCGCAGCCGCTGGTCGGCGACGGCAGCCCGCACCGTGCGGGCATCGTCGGTGCCGGCCTGCGACAAGGCCGCGGCGAGCAGCTTGACGGCGATGTAAGAGGCTTCGGCATCGGCCGAGGACACCGGTCCATCCGGAAAGGAGCGCGTATAGGCGCCGATGAAGGCAGCGTTTTCGGGCGAGTTCAGTGACGAGAAATAGACGCTCGAGGACAGGTGTCCATCGACCGCATCAGGACCGATCTCCGGCAGTTCCGGTTCCGACAGCGTGCAGCTCGCAACCGGGATTTCCGCAGCCTGGTCGATGCCCTGCGCGCGGCAGGCTGCACGGAACGCGCGGAAGAAGGCGTAGGCGCTGGTGCCGATCAGATTGTTGAAGACGAAATCGGGGCGCTGGTCGATGATCGCCGCGATCACCTGGTCGACCTCGGTGTCGCCGACCGAGAGATAGCGCTCGGCAAGCACGGTACCGCCGCGCGCCGTCAACGCCTCGCGAAAGATGCGGTTGTTCTCCCACGCCCAGATGTAGTTGGAGCCGACGCAGAAGGCGCGGCCGCCGACGCGTGAGGCGAGATAATCGACCAGCGGAAGGACGTGCTGATTGGGCGCGGCGCCGGTGTAGATGACGTTATCGGAGCTCTCGAACCCTTCGTAGTGCGACGGATACCAGAGCAGGCCGTCGAACTTCTCAAAGCAAGGAATGACCTCCTTGCGGCTCGACGAGGTGTAGCAGCCGACAACCTGACGGATCCCCGAATTGAGCAGTTCGTGACTGAGCGCCCGGTACCGGGCGAGATCGCCGGTCGGATTGACCACGACCGGCTCCAGCGCGATAGCACCAGCGCCGGCGTTGATCTCGTTGAATGCGAGCAGTGCCCCATTGAGCATCGAACGCGCGACGACGCTGTACGACCCCGTCGTCGAGAACATCACACCGATGCGATACTGCGTCCGCGCCATAACTCAATCCAAAACAAAAAAGCGCCCGCCGGCCGTTAAGCCGAGGGCGCCCTCGCCGCCAACCGAACACGCGAGATGCGCGTGGTGTTGGAAATGATTTGAACTCGTCGCGTTGACGGGCTGAGCTGCCCAACGCTTGAACGATACGGTCGTTGAGATCGAAAGCGAAGTCAAGCGCGTTATTGCAGCGAAGATTGCCGCAATTCGTGTCGACGTGTAGCAAAACTGTGCAAGTGCGAGCCCGTTGCAACGACGCTCCACCTCGCCGAGCACGAGCGGCCCGGTCAGTCGAACTGGACCGGTTCCGATCCGGGATAGGAATGAGCGACGAACTCGCAGAACGCACGCGCCGCCGGAGATAGCTCTGCCTTGCTCTTCCAGGCAAGCCCGACATCCATGGTGTGGACATCGTCATCGAGCGTCTTGAGATCGATGCGATGTCCCTCGAGCGACCAGGGCCGGTAGACCATGTCAGAGAGAATGGTGATTCCCATACCGGTCGCGACCATGCTGCGAACAGCTTCGACCGACAGGGTCCGGAAGATGACGTTTGGGACGCGCGCCGTGTGCTGCCAGTAGCGCATGGCGGAGCGCTCGGCCTCGTCGACGGTCAACATCAGATAGGGTTCGCTCGCCAGATCTTCCAGCTTGATACTGTCCTTTCGGAGCAGAGGATGATTGGCGCAGGTCCATAGGCGGCGGGGCGAGCGTAGCAACAGACGAGACCGGATAGAGAGTCGATCATGCAGGTTGGAGACCAGCATCACCGCCGCATCGACACTGCCGCTGATCAGGCTCTGCTCGATCGCATCGCGCTGAAACTCGTGCAGACGCACCGTGATCCCTGGAAAGGACCGCCAGAAGCGCGACAACAGCGGCGGCAGGAAATATCCGGCGATCGTATAGCTGACCGCCACATCGACCGTCCCATCAACCTGTGATCCCCAGCGATGCGGCCCCCGCATCGCGTCGGACACGCTGGCCTCGATGGTGCGGGCGCGCTGCAAGAACTCCTGTCCGTCAAAGGTCAGCGTCACGCCGTTCGAGTGGCGATCGAACAATTTGCGCCCGAGCTCGGCTTCGAGCGCCTTGATGGACGCCGTGACTGCCGACTGCGTCACGTTCAGAGCTGCCGCCGCAGCCGAAACCTGTCCTGTCTCAGCCGTTGCAATAAAGTGCCGAACCTGACGGAACGTCAGAGACATCAAAATTTCCGATATCAGTGAACGATATTTCGAATTTTACAATCCCCCGGTGGAACGGAAAAATCAATCCATCGGTTCGTGGGTGAGAAGGCGCTGATAGATGTCTGATGGCTTGGAGTTGGTCGCTCGCGATGTCAGCGTCCAATTCGAAGGCTTGAAAGCGCTGTCGGGCGTGACGCTTGCCGTGCCGCGCGGGGGCATCACCGGCCTGATTGGTCCCAACGGGGCCGGTAAGACCACGCTTGTCAATGTGCTGACAGGCTTCCAACCGGTCGGCGCTGGCGCCTTGGAACTGGAAGGCGAGCCGATCAACGGCATTGCGGCGCACAAGCTCAGACGAACGGGTGTTGCACGCACATTCCAATCAGGTCGCCTTTTCCGCGACCTCCCGGTCATCGACAACCTCGAGGTGACAGGCGTAGGCCTTGGCCAGACCCGTCGCGACGCGATCGCGGAAGCCGATCGCGTGATGGCCTGGCTCGGCATTTCTCATCTCGCAAACACCGTCGCGGGCGCCCTGCCCTACACCGACGAACGCCGCGTCGCTATCGGCCGCGCCATCATGTGCGCGCCGCGCTACCTCCTGCTCGACGAGCCCGCAGCGGGAATGTCGGAGCACGAGAGCCACGATCTGGCCGCCATCATCCGGCGAATCGCCCGAGAGCTCAACGTCGGCGTGCTGCTGATCGAGCACAATATCGGCCTCGTGCTCGAACTCTGCGAACGCATCTTCGTCCTCGATTCCGGACAGATCATCGAGGTCGGCTCTCCCGCGCAAATTCGCAACAGCGACGAGGTGCGGCACGCCTATATGGGCACACAACGCGACGAATTGATTCCGCCGATTACCTCCGAAGAGGCGGCCGTATCATGACGTTGCTCGCGGTCAACGACATCACGGTCAGCTATGGGCGCCTGACGGCCCTTCGCGGCATCACGCTCAATATCGACGAGGGCGAGGTCCTGTTCGTGACCGGCCCGAACGGCGCGGGCAAATCGACTTTGCTCAACGCTATCGCCGGCGTCGTGCCGCCAGGATCGGGCTCCATCACCATCGACGGCGCGAAGGTAACGGGCGCCGCGCCCGAGGACATCGCGCGACGCGGCTTTTCGCTGGTGCCCGAAGGTCGCAATGTCTTCGGCGACTTGACGATCGAGGAGAACCTGAAGGTCGGTACCGGCATGCGGACCGACCGCAGGAAGATCGCCGACGACCTTGAATCCGTCTACGAGGAATTCCCGATGCTGGCCGGGCGCCGCCATACTCCCGCAGGGATGCTCTCCGGCGGCCAGCAGCAGATGCTCGTCATCGGTCGCGCCTTGATGGCCGCGCCCCGCATCATGGCGATCGACGAGCCATCGCTCGGGCTTGCGCCGAAGATTATCGACCAAGTCTACGAGATTCTGGTGCGGCTGCGCGCCCAGCGCAAGCTGACCCTGCTCATCGTCGAGCAGAGTTCGACGCGCGCCCTCATGACGGGTGGACGAATGGTCCTCGTCCGGGGCGGCCGTATCGTGCTCGAGGGGGCGGCCGCCGACATGGTCAAGGACGACCGCCTGAAGCAGGCCTATTTCGGGTTTGGAGACCACTGAGATGACAGCGGTCCTCCAGATCGTCTTCGACGCGTTGAGCCTCGGCAGCCTGTACGCTCTCGGTGCGCTCGGCATCGCGCTGATTTTCGGCGTGATGCGGCTCGTCAACTTCGCGCACGGAGACTTCATCGCCTTCTGCGTTTTCGCCATGCTGTGGCCCTCGACCGACGCGGCGGCGATCGTGTTTGCCGGTCAACTGCCATCCTATCTGCTGATCCCGCTTCTGCTGCTGATCGGCGCTGCGCTGTCGGTTCTATCGGAGCTCATCGTCTTCCGCCGCTTCCGCAACACCAATCCCGCGACGATGATGATCGCCTCATTCGCGCTTGGCTTCGTCATCCGCCACCTTCTGCTGATGCTGTATTCGAGCCGGCCGAAATCGGTCACGCTGTGGCCGAGCCTCGGCCTGCCGGTCGAATTCCTGGGCGCCCACATCCCAATGCTCCAGGTCGTGACCATCATTATCACGCTGATCGTGCTCGCCACGCTGGTGCTCTTTCTGAAGCGCACCCGTTATGGCCTGGAGATGCGTGCAGCAGCCGAGAATTTCACCATGGCGCGCATGCTCGGCGTCCGCGCCAACGGGGTGATACTGCTCGCCTTCGCCATTAGCGGCATGCTGGCGGCGGCGATCGGTCTGATCCTCGCCACCAATTCCGGCACCGCCGACATCGGCATGGGCGCCAATGTGATGCTGATCGCGTTCATCGCAACCGTGATCGGCGGTCTCGGCAGCATTCCCGGCGCCGTTGCCGCCGGCTTTCTGATCGGCGCGGCGAGCGTCGTGTTCCAGGCCACCCTACCGCACGACGCGCGGGTGTTCCGCGACGCCTTTGTATATGGCGCCGTCATCGTCGTCCTTCTGGTGCGGCCGCAGGGCCTATTCGCACCGAAATCCGCCAAGCAGAGAGTCTGATCGATGTCGCAGCGGCCCTCCGTCATCCGGCAAACGATCCTCACGCCGATCGTGCTGATCGCGGCGCTGCTCGTCATGGCCGCCCTCACCTATTATTTCGGCAGCCGGGCCTTCAACCGCACGGCCGTCGAGATGTTCATCAACATCATGATCGTCGTCGGCCTCTACGCTTTCGTTGGCAATTCAGGCCTGCTGTCGTTCGGTCACATCAGCTTCATGTGCCTCGGCGCCTATATGACCGCCTGGCTGACCATCCCCCCGGTGATGAAATCGATCACGCTCAAGGGACTTCCCGTCTGGCTGTTGCATACGCAGTTGCCGATGTGGATCGCGACGCCGATCTCGGGATTTTTCGCAGCGCTGATCGCGTTGATCATCGGACGCATCATCATGCGGCTGTCGGGCATTGCCGCATCTATCGCGACTTTTGGCCTGCTCGGTGTCGTCAACAACATCTATTCGAACTGGGATTCCGTCACGGGCGGCCAAGGCTCCATCGTCGGCATTCCGCCCACCATGAATGTCTGGACCGGATGGATCGGCGCGGCCGTTGCCATCGTGATTGCCTATCTCTATGCGATCTCGCGCTCGGGGCTGGCGCTGCGCGCCACACGTGACGAGGCGGTCGCGGCAAGCGCCTCCGGCATTGATATCGTTCGCGAACGGCTGATCGCCTTCGTCGTCAGCGCATTCATCATCGGCCTTGCCGGCGCGCTCTACGCGCATTTCCTGAGCATCGTCAATCCCGGCTCATTCTATCTCCGGACGACCTTCGTCACCCTGTCGATGCTGGTGGTCGGCGGCATGTATAGCCTCACCGGCGCGGTCGTCGGCGTGGTCGCGATGTCGGTCCTGATCGAGCTGTTCCGCAACCTGGAGAAAGGCGTCAGCTTCGGTAGCCACACGGTTGCGCTGCCGAACGGTGTCCAGGAAATCGCGATCGGCATCATCACTATCGTCATCTTGATGTACCTGCCGACGGGATTGACCCGCAACCTGGAATTCCGCTGGCGCGGATGGCCGTTGCAGCGGCGCCTGCAGCGCCCTGCACAGACGGCATTGAAAGAACTGAACTGACGTCCTTTCGTACAAATCAGAGGAGTTGCTCATGCATTGCAGATCAGTACTCGGTGTTCTTGCCGGCGCATCCATGCTCTGGTTCACACCCGCCCAGGCGGCTAACGAAATCGTCGTCGGATTTGCAACGGCCGCATCCGGCTTCATGCAGGCCTACGACAAGCCGGCGCAGGATGCGGCTCTGATCCGGATCGACGAGATCAACAAGGCCGGCGGCCTGCTCGGCAAGAAGATCAAGCCTGTCTTCGCCGACACCAAGACCGATCAGGCGGAAGGTGCGAAGGCCGGCCTCGCCGTGCTCGACCAGGGCGCCGACCTCGTCATTGTCTCCTGCGACTATGATTTCGGCGCGCCCGCGGCTCTCCAGGCACAGGCCGCCGGAAAGGTCTCCTTCTTCCTGTGCGCCGAATCCATCAAGGCAGGCATTCCCGGCGTCGGTCCGTTCTCGTTCTCGGCCTCGGTGCTGGCGGCCGTGCAGGGCGCGACCATGGCGGAATGGGCTTACGAAAAGAAGAACGCACGTAACTTCTACCGCCTGCTCGATAGCTGGACCGTCTACAACAAGGGGATCTGCGACGGCTTCGACTGGATGCTGCCGCGCCTGAAGGATGCCAAGCTTGCCGGCAGCGACACCTTCAAGAACGATGACGCCTCGATCGCCTCGCAGATCACGCGCATCAAGAGCCTGCCCAAGGAACCGGACGCCATCATGCTCTGCACGATGATGCCGGGCGCCGTCTCCGCCATCAAGCAGATCCGCGCCGCCGGCATCAAGTCGATGATCGTCAACGGATCCGGCGTCGACGGCAGCTATTGGCTGAACGCCGTGCCCGACCTGTCGAACTTCTATGTTCCCGTGCAAGGCTCCGTCTACGGCGACGATCCGAACCCGAAGGTCAACGAGTTCAACAAGAAGTACAAGGACGTCACCGGCGGTGATCCATCCAGCCAATATGTCTATCCGGGCTATGTCCTGATCGACGTCTGGGCCAAGGCGGTTGAACGCGCCAAGTCGACGGACGCCGCGCCGGTCGTGGCCGAGCTCGAGAAGATGACCAGCGAACCGACGCTGTTCGGGCCCCGCACGTTCACCAAGGACATCCACCACCAGAACCAGGGTCGTTACCTGATCGTCGATACGGAAGCCGGCAAGCCGCGCGTGATCGATCAGTGGACGATCTCGGAAAAGATCCCGCTGGATTATCTGGTGTCCAAGTAAACCGACAACGCGCCTCCCGAAGGGCAAGCCCCCGGGAGGTTCACCTCGGATCAACGCAAGCGCTGTTGGGAGGAAATCAGGAGATGGTCGTGATCAACTGCGACATGGGCGAGGCCTATGGCCTCTACAAGATGGGCGACGACAAGGCGCTGATGCCGCATATCGACGTCGCAAACGTCGCGTGCGGCTTTCATGCCTCGGACTTCAACCACATGCGTAAGACCGTGCGGCTCGCCAAGGAGTTCGGCGTCAAGGTCGGTGCGCACCCCTCGCTGCCGGACTTGCAGGGCTTCGGTCGCAGGGAGATGAAGATCAGCCGTGAGGAGCTGGCCAATTGTCTGCTCTATCAGATCGGAGCGCTCAAGGCGTTCCTGGATGCGGAGGGCATGGCACTGAATCACATCAAGCCACACGGTGCGCTCTACGGGATGGCCTCGCGCAACGAGGAGATCGCCGAAGCCGTGGCGGACGCGGCCGACGTCTATAGGGTGCCGTTGCTCGGCATGAAGGGCACGTTGCACCAGAAGGTCTACGAGCGGCGTGGCCACACCTTCGTCGCCGAGTACTACGCCGATCTCGACTACAATGCCGACGGCAGCCTGATCATCACGCGCGAGCACGAGGCCAAGGATCCGACCGATGCGGCCTCCCGCTGCGCAAGAGCAGTCAATGAAGGCAAGACGCGCTCGGTGGCCGGAAACGACATTGTGGTCGGCGCCGATTCAATCTGTATCCACTCCGACACCCCCAACGCCGTCGCCATCGCCGCGGCCGTTCGCGAAGCGGTCCGTCCCTATCTGACCGCTCCTTGAGCTGGCGCGCCAAGATCCCAAGCAAAGACATCACGAGGACAGCATGACAACACAGCAAATCTTCTCGCCGCTTCCGGGCATCTTCTATCGCCGGCCCGCGCCCGACAAGCCGGCCTACAAGAACGACGGAGATGTCGTCGCCGATAGCGACACGATTGGCCTCATCGAGGTGATGAAGTCCTTCAACGAGGTGAAGGCCGGCACTACCGGCAAGATCCTGCGGTTCCTGGCTGAGAACGAGGAAGCCGTGATGGCTGGCCAGCCCATCGCCGAAATCGACGTTTGAGACCGCCCGTTCCCTTCATGGCCATCAAAAAGCTCCTCATAGCCAATCGCGGCGAAATCGCCGTGCGTATCAACCGCGCGGCGCGCGAGCTCGGTATCGCGACCGTTCAGGTCTACAGCATGGCCGACAAGGACTCGCTCGCGGTCAGGCTCGCGGACGAGTCGGTCGAAATCGGCCCGCCACAGGCATCCAAGTCCTATCTCAACCAGGCGACCATCCTCGCCGCGGCCAAGGCCACCGGGGCCGATGCCGTCCATCCCGGCTATGGCTTTCTGGCGGAGAATGCCGAATTCGCTGCGGCCGTCGAGGCGGCGCATCTGACCTTCGTTGGCCCAACCGCACAATCGATCCGGCTCATGGGCGACAAGGTCGCAGCACGCGAGGCCGCTGCTGCGGCCGGGGTGCCGACCGTTCCGGGCAGTCGGGGGCGCCTCGAGTCGACGGAAGCCGCCTTCGCATTGGTCGAGACCACCGGCTTCCCCGTCATGATCAAGGCGGCCGCCGGCGGCGGCGGACGTGGCATCCGCGTTGCACGGTCGGCGGACGAGTTCAATCATCTGATGCCGCAGGCACAGGCCGAAGCGCTTGCCGCCTTCGGTGACGGCGGGCTCTATATCGAGAGACTGATCGAAGGCGCGCGGCACATCGAGGTGCAGGTGCTTGGCGACGGACACGACGTCATCCATTGCTTCGAGCGCGAATGTTCGTTGCAGCGCCGCCGCCAGAAGGTCTGGGAAGAGGCCCCCTCACCGTCGCTGACACCGGCCATCCGTGAAAAACTCTGCGCATCTGCGATCGCGCTCGCCAAGGCTGTCAATTATCGCGGCGCCGGGACGCTCGAATATCTTTACGACGACAGGACCCACGAGTTCTATTTTCTGGAGATGAACACCCGCATCCAGGTCGAGCATCCCGTGACCGAAATGGTGACGGGCATCGATCTCGTTCGCGAGATGATCCGGATTGCCGGCGGCGAGCCCCTGCGCGTCCGCCAGGACGACGTCCGCGTGACCGGACATTCGATCGAGGTTCGCATCAATGCCGAGGATCCCACCAGGAATTTCATGCCGAATCCGGGCACGGTGAGCGCGCTCAGCATCCCCGGCGGTGACGGCGTGCGCTTCGATAGCATGCTCTATCAGGGCTATACCGTGCCTCCCTTCTACGACAGCCTGCTGGGCAAGTTGATCGTGCACGACAAGGATCGGCCGAACGCAATACGAAAGCTCTCGCGCGCGCTTGCCGAGCTCAGCGTTGAAGGCCTTGCCACGACGAAACCACTGCATCAGGCGCTCGCCCGCGATGCCGACGTACAGGCCGGACGATTTCATACCGCCTGGCTCGAACCGTGGCTGGAGCTCCATGCATCGAGCATCATCACGGACCAAGCGTCACCGGTCGCAAGAGCGATCCTATGATCGCGAGAGAACCTGCCCCGCCCACAACAGGAGGCTGCTAGCCATGCAAACTCGATTTTCCTTCGGCGGCGACGAGCACATTTTCGCCGAAGTCGGCGAGGCAATGTCGCTCGAGGCCTTCTTCAAGAGTCTCTTCATCACCAACGCCGTGCGCGACGCCAAGATCAAAGGCGTAACCGAGATCTGCCCGGCGAACGCGTCCTATCAGGTCAAGTTCGATCCCGATCAGATCAAGCCCGATGATCTCCTCGCGGAATTGAAGCGGCTGGACACCGCGTCCGAAAAGTCCGAGCCGGTGATCAAGACGCGGATCATCGAAATCCCCGTGCTCTACAATGATCCCTGGACGCACGAGACCCTGATGCGCTTCCGGGAACGCCATCAAAATCCGAACGGCACCGATCTCGAATATGCCGCGCAGATCAATGGCCTCGACAGCGTCGATGCCTTCATCAAGGCGCACTCCAGCGCACCCTGGTTCGTCTCCATGGTCGGCTTCGTCGCCGGCCTGCCCTTCCTCTACCAGATGGTCGAACGCCAGCGGCAGATCCAGGCGCCGAAATACCTGCGCCCGCGCACCGATACGCCAAAGCTCACCATCGGTCATGGAGGATGCTTCTCCTGCATCTACTCGGTGCGCGGAGCCGGAGGATACCAGATGTTCGGCATCACGCCGATGCCGATCTACGACCCCAATCAGAAGATCAGCTATTTGCGCGACTTCATGTGCCTGTTCCGGCCAGGCGACATCGTGAAATGGAAACCAATCGATCGGTCGGCCTATGACGCGGCGGTCGCCGATGTCGACGCCGGACGCTTCGCACCCGTCATCCGCGACGTCTCGTTCTCGCTGACCGAGTTCAACCGTGACATTGATGCCTACAACCGCAAGCTCGATGGAGTCCTCCATGGCCATTAAGGTTTTGAAGCCGGGTCTTGCGACCACCGTCCAGGACCTCGGGCGTCCCGGCTATTATCACATCGGTATCCCCCTCTCCGGCGGCATGGACCGTCATGCGCTCGTCGCCGCCAACCTCCTTGTCGGCAACGAAGAAGGCGCAGCGGTCCTGGAAGCCGTCTTCATGGGGCCGGAGCTCGAATTCACCGAAGATGCGACCGTCGCGATTACCGGCGCCCAGCTGCCGCCGAAGCTCGATGGCGAGCCGCGCGAAACCTGGACGAGCTTCAAGGTCAAGCGCGGCCAGGTCCTCTCTTTCGATTTCCTCAAACAGGGCGCACGCGGATATATCGCCATTGCCGGCGGCATCGATGTGCCGGTCGTCCTCGGCTCGCGCTCGACTTACGCGCTCGGCGCGCTCGGCGGGTTCAAGGGGCGCAAGCTCGAGGCTGGCGACGAACTGCCAGTCGGTAAGGCTGCGGCCTCCGTCAAGGACGGGCGCGTGGTCGCGAACGACCTGCGTGGCCTGCCAACGGCAATGCCGACGGAGTTGCGCGTCATGCCGGGCCTCTACTGGCACCGCATTACGGAGGCGGCCGGCAACGACTTCTTCGCCGACACGTGGAAAGTCGCACCGGAGGCGGATCGCATCGGCTATCGCTTCAAGGGCGGCAAGGCGCTTCAATTCGTGCCGCGCGAGCCGCCATTCGGCGCCGGCTCCGATCCATCCAACATCACCGACGCCTGCTATCCCTACGGTTCGATCCAGGTTCCCGGCGGCACCGAGCCGATCGTGCTGCATCGCGACGCGGTTTCGGGCGGCGGTTACTTCATGGTCGGTACGGTCATCTCCGCGGACATGGACCTGATCGGCCAACTTCAGCCGAATACGCCGGTGCGGTTCGTCAAGGTCGGGATGGATCAAGCCTTGGCAGCACGCAAGAGCCGTGCGGAGCTGCTTGGCAAGCTGCGCAACGCGCTGACGTAAGCTGCGCCGATTGCACGACATTTGCTACACCTCGGCCAGCGATGGCCGGGGTGCTAACGCATGGTGCGGTCCTCAAACCTGCGGCTGTCCGTGATCGCCCCCTAAATCTAACGTGGCGCGACCGTTATCTTTCCGACCCTCGGCACGAGAGTTGCAGCGGATGCCGCTGGGCTGAGGAGTAACGCTCAACTGCGCACGACTTGTGCAAACATCGGATCAACCGCGATGTCAGTTTCACTGAAACAGATCCGCTATTTCGTCGCCGCGGCCGAAACCGGCCGCATCAGCCAGGCGGCCATGGCCCTCAACGTCTCGCAATCCGCGGTCACGGCAGCGATTCAGCAGCTCGAAGCGACCGTCTGCACGCGCCTCCTCGAGCGCGCGCCCAACGGCGTCACGGTGACCATGGAAGGCAGCCGTTTCCTGTCCCAGGGCCGGCAGATCCTGGCAGCCGTGGCCGAGGCCGTCCGCGGCACTCACATGTCCGCGGGCCCGTTGTTTGGGACGGTTCGCATCGGTGTCACCTACACCGTGTCCGGCTATTTCCTGCCTCGCCACCAGATGCGCTTTCAGGCGAGCTTCCCGGGCATCACGATTGAGCTGTTCGAGGCCCCGCGCGACGTGCTCGAACGTGCTCTTGTGGACGGCGCGCTCGATCTCGCGGTGATGCTGGTCTCGAACCTGCGCGACAACGCCATGCTCGGCAGCGAAACGCTGTTGCGCTCGCCCCGCCGCCTGTGGCTCGCTCCCGATCATCCGCTCACCCGCGCCGAGCACGTCCGCCTCGCCGAAATCGCGACGTATCCCTACGTCATGCTCACCGTGGACGAAGCCAAGCACACCTCGATGCGCTATTGGAACAACGCGTTACTCGAGCCAAAGACCATCTTCCGCACGTCTTCGGTCGAGGCCGTGCGCTCCATGGTCGCCGGGGGAATGGGCATCGCAATCCTCTCGGACCTGATCTACCGGCCCTGGTCGCTGGAAGGACAGCGGATCGAGACCCGGGTGATCGAGGACGAGATACCGACCATGGACATCGGCCTCGCCTGGCGCCGCGACATCAAGCTGTCGGAAGCCGCGAAGGCATTCCGAGATTTCATGCGCTTCGCGGTGGCCGGCGTAGGTCCCGGCCGACCGCCAATCGGCGTCGACCACCGGCATCACGCCGAGGAGAGGATCGTAATCTGAGATATCTGTTTCCGTTTCATTCGACTTGACGCGATCCAGCCGTCCTCGCCACACTCACCATGGGCTTGGCGGCCGGAGAAGCAGCCGGTAGCGGGGAGCGCAGCAATGCAAGTCACTTACGCGACCAACGACATTCCAGCGCACAGCCGGCAGCAATACTGGCAGGACATCGTCTCCAGGACCTATTTCTCACTGGACTTGCGCTTTCCGAGCGGCCGCGATTTTGATGCGCGCCTCGGCGCCTGGGCGATGGGGCCCGTTGCAGTATCCCGCAACATCGCAAATGGCCTGCTCTACAAACGCCATGAACGGCATCTCCAGGGCGAGCGCGAAGAATCCTTCCTGATCACGGTGCCGGAGCTCGCCGAAATCCGCTTCGAACAGGACAACAAGGTTGTGCAATGTCGACCAGGCGCGTTCCTGATCGAGCGCAGCCATCTGCCATACGAGTTCAGTCATCAGGATACGACGGCGCTGTGGGTTCTGAAGATTCCAAGCGCGGTCCTGCGTGCGCGCATCTCGCGCCCCGAGCGTCTCGCGACGCTTCAGTTCGATGCGAGCCGCAGCGTCGGCGCCTTGTTCGTCGACACGCTGCGCCTTGCCGGCGAACGCATCAGCGAAATGGACGAGATGGCGCGCACGATGATGGGCAAGCACCTCGTTGAGCTCCTGGCGATGGCCATCGAATCCGACGACCGCGTCCTGACCGGCCACTCGTCCTCCGTGCGTAACGGCCATCTGCTCCGCTGCGAGCATTTCATCCGAACCCGCCTCGAAGACATGCGGCTCACGCCGCAGACCATCGCCGACGGCTGCGGCATCTCGCTTCGATATCTGCACCAGATTTTCGAAGGCGAAGGCCTGACGGTCTGTGCCTATATCCGCAATCAGCGTCTGTCGATGTGCGATACCCTGTTGCGCGATCCCAACTGCCGCAAGAGCATTTCAGAAATCGCCTATCAATGGGGATTCTCCGACCAGGCGCAATTCAGCCGGAGTTATCGCGGCCGGTTCGGGTGCACCCCGAGCGAAGCGCGCGCGGCCTCACGCATCCCGACGTCCTGACGGCCCCACGCCGCACCAGTCTGGCCGATCCTTAGGCAACCAGCCGTCGATCCAGGCACGGGCGAGGTTCGCTCTCTCGCACAAATCTTCCTGCACTCAGCGTCAAGCGCCCAAGCCGCCGGTCTGCCTATGATCGGCGAAACGCTTGCCGGAAAGGAAGACGCATGGTGCAGAACCTTCGTGTGGCCGTCGATGTCGGGGGGACCTTCACCGACATCTGCATCATGGACGAGGCGACCGGCCTCATCCGCATCGAAAAGACTTCGTCCACGCGCGACCCGATCGAAGGGATCATGGGCGGCGTATCCAAGGCCGGCATCGATCTTTCCAAGGTGGCCCTGTTTTCGCACGGCACCACGGTTGCGACCAACGCGTTGATCACACGCAGGCTGCCGCGCACCGCCGTGGTGACGACCCAGGGCTTCCGCGACGTGATCGAGATCCGGCGCGCCAACAAGGAAGATCTCTGGGATACCTACAAGGATGTTGTGCGACCTTACGTGCCGCGGCGCGACCGCCTGACCGTGCCCGAACGGGTTGATGCGGGCGGCGCGGTGATCGAGCCGCTCGACGTCGAAGCAGCACGCAACGTCGCGCGGATTCTCAAGCGCCGGGGCGTCGCCGCGGTCGCCGTATGCTTCATGAACGCCTATCTCAACGGCGCCAATGAACGCGCCATGCGCGATATCCTGCTTGCTGAGATGCCCGACGTACCCGTCTCGATCTCCTCGCAAGTCCTGCCCGAGATCTTCGAGCACGAACGCTTTTCGACGACAGTAGCCAATGCCGTCGTGAGCCCGGTCGTTGTCAGCTACACGAGCCGGCTCGGCGACCGCCTCGCCGATGAAGGATACACCCGCGATCTCCTGCTGCTCCACACCGGCGGCGGCGTCATGACGCCGGCCTCCGTGAAGGACTTCGCCGCCCGTCTCGCGGGTTCCGGCATTGCCGCTGGCGCCATCGCCAGCCGCTACATCGCCGGCCTCTGCGGCTATCCCAATTCAATCGGCCTCGACATGGGGGGCACCTCGACCGACGTGTCGCTGGCCTACGAAGGCCACTCACGCATCACCAAGGATTGGTACATCGAGTTCGGCTATCCGATCCGCTTTGCCTCGATCGAGGTGCTCACCATCGGCGCCGGCGGTGGCTCGCTGGCCTGGACTGATCCGGCAGGCTCCTTGCGAAACGGCCCGCAATCGGCAGGCGCCTATCCGGGCCCCGCCTGCTACGGCAACGGCAACACCCAGCCAACCAACACCGACGCCAACGTCACGCTGGGCCGGCTCGGCACCGACCTCGCCGGCGGCAAAGTCAAGCTTGATCCCGCCCGCGCCCGCCAGGCCGTGGAGGAAGGCGTCGCAAAGCCGTTCGGCCTCGGCCTGCATGAGGCGGCGGACGCGATCGTCAAGGTCGCCAATGCCAATATGTCGGACGCGGTCCGGCTGATCTCGATCAGTCGCGGCTATGATCCGCGCGATTTTGCGCTGGTTGCCTTCGGCGGCGCCGGGGCCCTCCATGGTGTCGACGTGGCGCGCGAGCTTGCGATCCCCGTCGTGATCGTGCCGCCAAATCCCGGCGTCACTTCCGCGCTCGGCTGCCTGCTGGTCGACATGCAGCACGACTTCTCGCAGAGCTGCATGGTCGGCGCCGACGAAGCCGACTCCCCAGATATCGAAGCGCAGTTCGGCGCGCTGGAGAAGGAAGCGCTCGCCCGGCTCACCCATGAGGGCGTCGCAGAGCGCGACATCGTGCTGCAACGTTCGATCGACATGATGTATCGCGGCCAATGGCGCTCGCTCGCGGTCCAGGCACCGCGCCCGATCGGCGCGATCTCCGACCTGGTCCAGAGTTTCCATGCCGAGCACAAGCGCGAATACAATTTCCGTCGCGACGACTCGCCCGTGAGCTTCTTCCGGCTGAACCTGAAGGCGATCGGCGTCGTGCCCAAGGCCGAATTCGCCGTCCACAAGCCGACCGGTGCGATCCCTGAGCCGGTCAGCCGCCGCAGGGTGTGGTTCGAGGGTAACGGCCTCGATACGCCCGTCTATGCCCGCGACGACCTGCCCTGCGGCTTCACTTTCCAAGGGCCCGCGATCGTCGAGCAGGTCGACGCGACCACCGTCGTGCCGCCCGGCGCCAGCGCCGAGGTCGACAAATATCTGAACATCATCATCCGCGTGAAGGAATGAGCCATGGCAGGAGATCTCCCGCTCGACCCCGTGACCTTCGAGGTTCTGAAAAACTCCTTCATCACCAGCGTCGACCAGATGGGCGAGCAGGTGCTGCGCACCTGCTACTCCTTCGTGATCTATAATCGCGATTTCTCCAGCGCCCTGCATGACGCCAAGGGCGAATGCGCAGCCCAGGGCAATCAGGACATCGCCGTTCATGTCGGCACGCTGCACTTCACCTGCCAGGACGTCATGCGCCACTTCGAGGGCGACATGCATGAAGGCGATGTGTTCGCGATCAACGATCCCTATGCCGGCGGCACCCACTTCTCCGATGTGCGGCTGATCCGCCCGATCTTTGCCGACGGCAAGATCATCGCCTTCAGCCAGTCCAACGGTCATTGGTCCGACATGGGCGGCAGCGTTCCCGGCTCATTTGACGTCGCGGCGCGCGACATGTTCCGAGAAGGCCTGCGCATCACGCCGATCCGGCTGTTCGACAAGGGACGGTTCTGTAAGGACGTCGCGCATTTGATCGCGTCCAACACACGCGATCCCGCCTCCATCATCGGTGACATCCAGGCGCAGGCCGAGGCGACTGCCGTCTGCGGACGCGAGATCCTGCGACTCGTCAACAAATATGGCCGCGACACGGTCGAGGCGGGTCTGGCCGCAGTCCAGGACTATGTCGAGCGCTCCGCGCGCCAGCGTATCGCCGCGCTGCCCGACGGCGAATGGGAGACGGTCGACTTCATCGATCGCGACCCGGCCGGCGGCGAAGGCATGATCCCGATCCGCATCAAGATGACGATCAAGGGCGACAAGGCGATCTACGACTTCACCGGGAGCCACCCGACCATAGGCTCCATCTACAACTCCGCGTTCGGTGCGACATTCTCGGCCGTCGCGGCCGGGATGAAGACCTTCTTCCCGGACCTACCGCTTAACTCCGGTTTCTATCGCTGCTTCGAGATCGTCGCTCCTGAAGGCTCGATCGTCGACGCGAAGTGGCCGATCGCGGTCACTGGCTTCCTGATGCCGTTCGAGAAGATCATGAATTCGATCTACGAGATGTGGTCGAAACTGATGCCCGAGCGCGCGCTCGCCTGCGCCTTCAATCTCGAATATCTGCTCACCGGCGGGTTCGACGGCCGTAGCGCCGACAAACCGATCTTCATGTTCTACGACTGGCTGCCGGGCGGCTGGGGCGGTCGCAACGGCAAGGACGGCAGCAACGTCACCACCGCCTGCTTCGGCACCGGACTGATGTCGCAGCCCGTCGAAGGGCAGGAGCGCGCCAATCCGATCCTGACCACGAAGTGCGAGATCCTGACAGACTCACCCGGCCCCGGCAAATGGCGCGGCGGCGCCGGCGTGATGAAGACCTCGCGCATGTTGCAGGCCGAAAAGACCGTGATCTCCTACATCTGCGACCGTGAACGCGCCGTGGTGTGGGGCATCGAGGGCGGTCTGCCTTCCATGCCACACGGGCTGACGCTGAAGCGCAAAGGCAGCGCGAGCGAGGAACGCCTCGGCTCGATCTTCTCCGACGTGCCGATCGGCGAAGGCGACGTTTTCTCCCGGCCGACCGCAGGCGGCGGCGGCTTCGGTGACCCGCTCGACCGCGATCCGCGCCTCGTGATCGAGGACATCAAGGACGACTACGTCTCGGTCGAGCGCGCCGCAAAGGACTATGGCGTCGTCGTGCAGATCATCGACGCCGAACTCTGCGAGTACGAGGTGGACAAGACGGCAACCGACGCACTCCGCGCCAGGATCAGGGCGGAGCGGGTCGCCAAGGTCAGGCTCGATCCGGAACTCGTCGCGCAGCGCTTTCGCGGCGGCGAGATCGATGCCCTCGATGTCATCCGCCAGCACGCCGTGATCCTCGATTGGGGAAGCGGCGCCCTCCTTCCCGAATCCACACGCCAGTTCCGCGAAGTCTTCGAGCGGCGCTCGGTCGCAAATTGGGCAACGGGCTGATCCCCGTCGACGACGCGTCGCCCAAGGGCGGCGTGGCACTTGCCTGCAACAGAGGAACCGAAGCCGTCGGCCCTCACCCTTTCATTCGAACCAGGAGGATAGAGCTATGACTCATGCGACGTGCCTTTCCATCGAGCGGTTTCGGCCGATCTGCTCCACCCTCGGCATCGCCGCAGGCCTCGCCTTCGCCGCGACGGCGCCCGCCGCGGCCGAGACGCCGTGGTTCCCCATGAAGGTCTACGATGCCTCCTCAGGCACACCGAAGCCGGCCGAGTACACGGCACTGGCGAAGGCCGAGAAGCCCTACAAGCTCTGCGTCCTGTTTCCGCATATGAAGGACAGTTTCTGGGTCGCTGTTGCCTACGGCATCGTCAAGCAGGCCGAGGCGATGAACGTCAACATGACGCTCTATGAAGCCGGCGGCTACGAGAATCTGCCCAAGCAGCTCTCGCAGTTCGATGACTGCATGGCGAGCAGTCCCGACGCGATCATCGTGGGTGCCATCTCGGGTGCAGGCCTCAGCAAGAAGTTCGAGGAGGCCAAGGCCAAGGGTGTGCCCGTGGTCGGCGTCGCCAACCCGCTGCCACCGAATGCCTTGCCTGCCGCGATCTATGTCGACTTCGTCGCCATGGGCGAGGTCACCGGCGAGGGTCTGCTCGCGCAGGCCAAGCCCGGCGACAAGCTCAACATCGTGACCTTCCCTGGTCCGGCCGGCTCGGGCTGGGCGGAATCCTTCAACGAAGGCTTCAAGAAAGCGGTGGCGAAGAATCCCAACGCCAAGGTCCTGGCCGAGAAGTTCGGCGACTCCGGCGTCGCGGTCCAGTTGCAGTTGATCCAGGACGCGCTGCAGGCCTACCCGAGCATGAATGTGATCTGGGGCACCGCCCCGACCGCGGAAGCCGCCATCGGCGCGGTCGCCGAAGCCGGCCGCAGCGACATGAAGATCATGTCCTCCTACGAGAACCAGGCGATGCTCGACGCGCTGAACCGCGGCGATGTCCTTGCCTTTGCGACGCAGTACCCGGTCGGAGAAGGCGCCGTCTCGGTCGACCAGGCCGTGCGCCTGATCGAAAAGAAGCCGGTGATGAGCCTCGCCCAGCCGCTGGCGTCGGCCGTCGACAAGACCACCGTTCCGAAATTGCAGATGGACCTCGTGCTGGCACCGGGCAACTGGAAGCCGGTCTATTCGGTCAAGGCCAAGTAGCCGGCAAATCATCGAGGCGGGAGACCTGCGCTCTCGCCTCATTCAACGCCCGTGGAGAGCAGATGGACCTCGACGCTGACCTGAAACCGGCCGAACCCTTGCTCGCCTTGCGCGGCATCTCGAAACGATTCACCGGTGTTCGTGCGCTCGACCGGGTCGATCTCGATGTCCATGCCGGCGAGTTGCACGTGCTGTTCGGCGAGAACGGTGCCGGCAAATCGACCCTGATCAACGTGGTGTCAGGGACGTTCCCGCCCGACGAGGGCACATTCCATTTCGGCGGTGAGGACATCCGCCATCTTACGCCGCAGCGAGCCCGGTCGATCGGCATCAGTCCGGTGTTTCAGGAGTTCTCGCTCGTTCCAAGCCTCACGGTGGAAGAGAACCTGTTCCTCGGCCGCGAGGTCACTCGCGGCGGCATATTGCATGCCCGCGAGATGCGCAAGCGTGCGACCGCGTTGATCGATGAGCTCGGCTTCGATCTCGATCCCTCGCAGCGGGTCGACGACCTCTCACGAGCGCACCAGCAAATGACCGAGATCGCCAAGGCGCTGCTCGGCCGCGTGCGCCTCCTGATCCTCGACGAGCCGACGGCGTCGCTGACCGAGCGCGAAACCAGCCGGCTGTTCGAGTTGATCGCCCGGCTGAAGAGCCAAAATGTTGGCCTGATCTACGTCTCGCACCGCATGCGCGAGATCCGCGCACTCGCCGACCGCGTGACCGTGCTGCGCGATGGCCGCCACATCCGCACCCTCGATGCCGCGACCTCGACCGACAGCGAGCTGGTCGAGCTGATGACGGGCCGCAAAATCGACCTGCTGTTTCCGACCATCACGCACAAGCCGGACAAGGTCATGGTCGACGTCGAGAACCTGACACTGGCCGACGGAAGCGTGCGCGATGTGAACTTCCACGCCCGCGCCGGTGAGATCACCGGCGTCGCCGGCCTCGTCGGCTGCGGCAAGTCCGAGCTGATCCGCGCCATCTACGGAATCGAACCGATCGTCTCCGGCACGATCCGGATCGACGGCCTACCTTACGACTTTCCCGCGCCACGGCGAAGCCTGAGGAATGGCGTCGCCTACTTCCCTGCCAACCGGGTCGCCGAAGGGCTCGCGCTGTCGCGCCCGATCCGCGAGAACGCATCGATGACCGTGCTCGACCTGCCCGCCTTCGCCCGCTTCGGCGTGCTGCGGCAGGCGGTGGAACGCACCACGATCCAACGCGTCATGGAGCAGTTGCAGCTCAGGCCGCCGAACATCGAACGGACCGCCGGCGCCCTGTCCGGCGGCAACCGTCAGAAGGTGATGCTCGGCCGCGCGTTGACGCGCGAGCTGAGCGTGTTCCTGTTCGACGAGCCGAGCGTCGGTATCGACGTCGGCGCCAAGCTCGAGGTTTACGAATTCATGAAGCGCCTGGTTGAGGCCGGCGCTGGCGTGATCGTGGTGTCGTCTGAGCTGCCGGAGGTGCTGGCGCTGTCGAACCGGCTCTACGTCATGCACCACGGTCGGATCGCCGCAGAGCTGACGGGGGCCGAGAAGACCGAGCAGAACGTGCTGGCGAGCTTCTTTAGAGAGCATCTTGTCGCGGAGGTCGCATGAGCGCGGTTGTGACCGCCGGAATGCCTCGACGGTCGATAACTCTCGGCCGATCCATCGTCGGGCGGATCGGACTCCTGCCGGCATTGCTGGTCGCCCTCGTCGTTGGCATGTCGGCAATCGATCCCCAGTTCTACGGCCTCATCAACATCCTCAACATCCTGCGTAACGCTTCACTGCTGGCGATCGTCGCCTGCGGCCAGGCGCTGGTGATCGTCGCGGGCGGCTTTGACCTTTCGGTCGGCGCGGTCGTCGCGCTGGCAAGCGTGGTGACCGCCAAGACCATGGCAGCGACCGCCGCGGCATTCCCCGGCAACACCGCTCTGATCATCGCAAGCGGGGCCGCCGCAGGGATCGGCTGCGGGCTGGCGGTCGGGCTCGTCAACGGCTTCTGCGTCGCGAAGCTGAAGGTCTCCGGATTCGTGGTCACGCTCGGCACGATGTCGGCGACTGCCGGCGTCGGTCTCATGATCACGAGCGGCATCCCGGCTTATGGCATGCCCGACAGCTTCGTGAAGGGATTTGGCCGCGCACAGCTGTTCGGCCTGCCGACCGCCGTCTACGCTGCACTTGCCGTCATTGCCGCGATGATGTTCGTGCAGCGGCGCACGCTGTTCGGCCGCTACGTCTATGCGATCGGCGGCAATGTCGATGCCGCCGTCGTCTCAGGCGTGTCGATCCAGCGCCACATCGTCGGCACCTACGCCGTGTCAAGCGTGCTGGCAGCCCTCACCGGTATCCTGCTCACCGCACAGGTTGGCTCCGGCCAGGCTAGCTTTGGTGGCGACCGCATGATGCTGCAGTCGATTGCTGCGGCCGTGATCGGCGGCGTCTCCTTGCGAGGCGGTGTCGGCCGCGTCGAGATTGTGGCCATCAGCGCGCTGTTCCTGACCATTCTCGGCAATGCGCTCAACCTGCTGCATGTCGACTCCCGCCTGCAACCGGTCTTCCTCGGCGTCATCATGGTGGCGGCTGTGGCGCTGGATGAACTGAGCCGACGGAGCAAGGCCCGTGTCTGACCTGGAATTGTCCATGACAACCGAGCAGAGCAGCCACAAGAACTCGTTTTCGAGCGAATGGCTGTGGCGCGCGGTGCTGCCGATCGCGCTGGTCGTGCTGCTGCTCGGCTTTGCAGCCGTCGATCGCAGCGTGCTCTCGCCGGCCAATCTGCTCAATATCGCGCAGCAGACCAGTTATCTGGCGCTATTTGCAATGGCGCAGACCGTGGTGATCCTCACCCGCGGCTTCGACCTCGCCCTTGGGCCGGCCGTTTCGATGGTCAGCGTCGGCACCGCGCTGGCGATGGCCGGCGCCACGGCAACCGGCCATGATCCCTCCATCGTGGTGCTCGCCGGGCTCGGCACCGGCTTCGGCCTCGGCATCGCCTGCGGTCTGTTCAATGGCGTGGTCATCGCGCTGCTCGGCGTCAGCCCGTTCGTTGCAACGCTCGGCAGCTACAACATCGCGATCGGCGTCGCGACCACCCTGTCCGCCGGACGTCCGGTCCAGGGGGTGCCCAAACTGTTCTCGCAGCTCTTCTACGGCGGCAGCATTTTTGGCATCCCGGCGGCTATCATCATCACACTGGCCATTGGCTTGGCGCTGCACCTGATGCTCAGCCGCACGGTGTTCGGCCGCTCGCTCTACATCATCGGGACCAACCCACGCGCCGCGGCAGTCGCCGGCCTGCCGGTCAAGCGGATCCTGGTCGCGACTTATGTGCTGTGTTCGACGCTCGCCGCGCTCGGCGCGATCATGATGACCGCGCGCACCGGCTCGGGAGAACCGAATCTCGGCGGCTCGCTATCATTGCAGGCTATCGCCGGCGCCGTGGTCGGCGGAACGAGCCTGGCAGGCGGACGTGGCGGGGTCGGCACCGCCGTGCTCGGCGCCCTGTTCGTCACGATCCTGTCCAACGGCATGAATCTCACCCGCATCGACGGTTACATCCAGATGGTCGTGCTCGGCGCCATCGTCATCATCGGTGTGCTGCTCGATCGCCTGCGACTGGAGCGACGCCGATGACAACTGGACCTCTCGCACAAGGCGATGCGACTGGAACATTCTATATCGCATCGTCATTGGCCGCAGCCCTCGACGCGCTGAACGACTACGGCCCGGAAGGCGCGGCCTTTGCCGGCGGCACCTGGATCATGCGCGCGCCGATCCGGCACCAACCGCTCAAGGCCCGCCATGTTGCGATCGGGAAAATTCCCGAACTGACCGAGATCCGGATCGGCGCCGATGCGATCGAAATCGGTGCGGCAGTCACGCACGCCGCGCTGGCCTCGGCTGTGGCCGATCTGCCCGAGTTCGCGGTCCTCGCGGCGGCCGCGGGCCGGTCTGCGAACCCGGCGATCCGGGCGCTGGCGACGATCGGCGGCAATCTTGCGACGTCGGACTTTTCCGCGGCGGATTGCGTGCCCGCCCTGCTCTGCCTCGACGCCCAGACCGAGGTCTCGAGCCGAAGCGGCCGCGAACGCATGAGCCTCAAGGCGTTCTTGACGCAGCGATCGGCATTGGCCCCAGGCCAGCTGCTTACCAAGATCGTGGTGCCGCGATCCCGGCACAAGACTGCGCATGCACGACTGCCATTGCGTAAGGCTGGCGACTATCCAGTTGCCATCGTGAGCCTGTCCTTGGATGTCGATGCGACGAACCATGTACGTGCGGCGCGGATCGCGATCGGTTCGGTCGAAGCGGTCGCACGCCGCTGGGGACGGCTCGAAGCAGCTCTGCTTGGCCGCCCACTCGACCCCGCACGGGCCGCGGAGATCGCCGCCGATCTGGCTGGTGAATTCGTCGGCCGCGAGAGCGTCGAGGTTCCCCCCTGGTATCGCGTCAGTGTGCTGCCCGGCCTCGTCCGGCGAGCGACTGCCGCGGCGCTTGGCGCCTGAACGAGATTGCGGAGGTGAACATGGCCCTGAGCCTGATCGTGAATGGTGACCGCCGCACTTCGGCCGCCGATCCCGTGACCCCACTGGTCGACATCCTGCGCGAGGAATTCCATCTCACCGGCACCAAGCCGGTGTGCCGCGAAGGCTTTTGCGGTGCCTGCATGGTGCTGGTCGACGACAAGCCGACCCCATCATGCCTGATGCCGGCAGCGCTCGCCGAGGGTTCTGATATCCGAACCATCGAGGGTCTTGGCACTGGCGGTGCGCCGACCGCAATCCAGGTCGCGCTCGAAGCCTGCGATGCAGTCCAATGCGGCATGTGCTTCCCGGGCATGGTGGTGACCCTGACACATCTTCTGGCGACCTCCCCCGAAGCAACGCGCGACGACATCCGCGCTGCGCTGAGCGGCAACATCTGCCGTTGCACCGGATATGAGCGCATCGTCGACGCCACGCTGTCCGCACTTGCCGTGAAATGACCGAGGGCTGCCCATGTCCGAAATCTCCGCCACCATGGATTTCCGCCGCCGCGATGCGCGTGACAAGCTGCGCGGCCGCACGCGCTACACCATGGATCGCTACCTACCCGGGATGCTGCACGCGGCAGTACTGCGCGCCGACGTGGCCTCAGGGCGCATCGTCCGCCTCGACACGTCGCGTGCCGCACGCCTGCCCGGCGTGCGCGCGATCGTCACCGCGGCGGATGCTCCCGGCAAGATCGGGATCGGTATCGCCGATCACCCGCTATTTGCCCGCGACGTGATCCGCTATGACGGCGAGCCGTTGGCGGCGATCGCAGCCGACACGCTTGCACAGGCGCAGGCTGCGCTTGCGGCGATCGATGTCGAGTTCGCGCGGCTGCCGGCCGTGCTCACCATGGCGGAATCCCTCGCACCGGCCGCGCCGCTGGTTCATCCCGACTGGAGCGACTACGAGGTGCTGTTCGAAGGCGGCGCGCGTGCGGGCAACGTGGCCTGGGAGGCTACCGTGGTGCGTGGCGACGTCGACGGCGCCTTCGCCCTTCCCGATGTCGAAATCATCGAGAGCGCATTCCGCGTCGGCCGTCAGAACCATGTCACCTTCGAGCCGCGCGCGGTGGTCGCGAGCTATGAGGACGGGCGGTTCCATATCGAGACCTCGACCCAGGTTCCCTGGACGATCCGCAATGCGACCGCGCGGATCCTCGGCGTTGCCCCCTCGCTGGTACGGGTCACAGTGCCGCCGGTGGGCGGGGCCTTCGGCCTCAAATTCGATCTCGCCATCGAACCATTCGCGGCCCTGCTCGCGCGCGCCAGCGGACAACCGGTGCGGCTGGTCAATTCGCGCGAAGAGGAGATGCTGACCTGCCTGTTCCGCGAGAACGCCGAGCTTCGCATTCGCTCGGCAGTAACGCGCGATGGCGAGATCGTCGGACGCGAAGCGGTCGTCCTGATGGATTGCGGCGCCTATGGCGGCGAGCAGATCTTCCTGACCACGATGACCGCCCATACGCTTGGCGGAAACTACCGACTCGGGTCGACGCGCCTGGTCTCGCGCGCGGTCTACACCAACACCGCACCGAACGGTGCCTTCCGCTGCTGCAATGGTGTCTATTGCACCTTCGCGCTGGAGCGGCACACCGACGAGATCGCAGCGCGAATCGGCATGGATCCCCTCGCCTTCCGCCGCCGCAATGTGCTCGGCGACGCCGACCTGGGCGCCACCGGCCAGGTGTTCGAGGGCAATGTGCTCGGCCCGATGCTCGATCGGATGGATACGCTGCGCGAAGCGGCCGTGCCCTCCCGCAAGCTGGCCGACGGCCGATTGTTCGGACGCGCCACCACGGTCGGCACATGGTTCGTGTTCGTCGGCCCTTCAGCCGCAACTGTCAACATGAACGCCGACGGGACAGCCACGCTCGTGACATCGGGTGTCGAGATCGGTTCCGGCTCGATGATGCAGAGCCTTCCCCAGATCGTCGCCGGCACGCTCGGCCTCAAGCCCGACGACGTCGTGGTGCGCGCGGCCGATACCGACGCGGCCGGCTACGACGTCGGTGTCGGCGGCGGTCGCACCACAGTGTCGCTCGGCGCGGCGAGCCTTTCGGCAGCGCAGGAGGTGCGAACCAAGCTGCTGAAGGTCGCCTCGGAGATGATCGAAGCGGCGCCCGAAGACCTCGTGATGCGCCAGGGGCGGATCGAGATCGCCGGCGCGCCCGGCTCTGGTCGTACAATCGCTGACGTCGCAACCCGCGCACAGGCCCAACTCGGTCCGGTTTCCGGCACTGGCGCCTTCACGGGCGCGGGCGTGCCGGCGATGCCCGGTTGTGTCGCCGGACACTTCATCGACGCGATCGATATCCCGGTGTTCGCGGTCCATGACTGCGACGTCGCGGTCGATCCCGAGACGGGACATGTCGAGGTGCTGAGCTATCGCGTCGTGCAGGATGTCGGCCGCGCGCTGAATCCGCGTGCGATCCATGGCCAGATCCAGGGCGGGGTCGTGCAAGGCCTGGGCTATGCTTTGCATGAAGAGGTAACGATCGGCACAAGTGGCCGCGTCTGCCAGAACGGCTTCGAGACGTACCGCCTGCCGCTGGCGCTCGACGTCGTGCCGGTCGAGATCAGCCTGTACGAAGGCGCGCCGTCGGTCGGACCGCTTGGCACCAAAGGTGCCGGAGAGGTGCCGATCCTGAACGTCGGCGCGACCATCGCCTGCGCGGTGGCGAACGCAACCGGAAAGCGTGTCCAGGAACTGCCGCTGACGCCGCCGCGGGTGCTCGAACTGCTGCTGGACCGCAAGGGTGAGCTCAGCCTTCCCCACATCGCCGAGGCCTGGGTCGACAATCTGGTGCGACCGCACGGCACGGCTGCACAGAATTTGAAAGTGACGCATTTTGGCCATTGAAACCAGCGTATCCGCCGCGCCGTTCGATCCGGTCACCTACGAAATCATCCAAGGCAAGCTGCTCTCCGTCGTCGATGAAATGGCGATCGTGATGACGAAGACCAGCATGAGCCCGGTGATCTACGAAGTGCTGGATTTCGCTTGCGGCATCTGCAATGCGCACGGCGAGCTCATCGCGCAGACCAACGGGATTACGCTGTTTACCGGAACGTTCGGCACGCAGATCCGCAGCGTCATCGACCGGTTCGGTGGGTCGATTTTTCCCGGCGATGTAATCGTCACCAACGACCCCTTTCGCGGCGGCACCCATGCCTGTGATTTCGCGATCGTGCGTCCGGTGTTCGCCGAAGGCCGACTGATCGCGTTCGCCATCAATGTCGCGCATTGGTTGGACGTCGGCGGCGCGATTCCGGGAAGCCTGCCGCCCGATGCGACCTCGATCTTTCAGGAAGGGCTACGACTGCCCTGCGTGAAGATCGCCGAAAGAGGTCATTTGGTCGAGAGCATCGTCGAGATCATCCGCGAGAACGCCCGGCTTCCCGATATGGCCATCGGCGACCTCCATGCCCAGCTCGCCACCGTCCGGATCGCCGATCAGAGGCTGCAGGAGGTGGTCGGTCGATACGGTGCCGACACACTGCTCGCTTCGTTCGATCAGCTGCTGCGAGATTCCGAGACCAGAGCCAGGAAACTCATCCGATCGCTGCCGAATGGCGAGTACATCGCCACCGACGTGATCGACGGCGATGGCGTCAGTCCGCTTTCCATCGAGGTCAGGGTTGCGGTCCGTATCGACGGTGACAGCATGGAGGTCGACTTCACGGGCTGCCCCTCGGCATGCACCGGTCCGATCAATTGCGCCCGCGGCGCACTGCACTCCGCAGTGAAGACCGTCTTCAAAGCCCTGGTCGCGCCCTACGAACCCTCGAACGAAGGTTGGTTTCGCCCATTGTCGATCTCGGCCCCGCAAGGCACGCTGTTTACCGCTGAGCGGCCGTCTCCCACCGGCTGGTATTACGAAGGGTCGGTGCACGCGTCCGAGCTGGTCTGGAAGGCACTGGCGCCGATCCTGCCCGAACGATTTTCCGCCGGCTCCTACACCAGTCTCTGCGTCACCTACATCGCCGGACATGATGAAGCCGGCGACTTGTTCGTCCATATCGAACCCGAGCACGGAGGCTGGGGCGCTTGTCACGACAGCGACGGCGCCAATGCGTTGATCGCGCTGACCGACGGCGATACTTACAACTATTCCGTCGAACTGATCGAAGCCAAGTTTCCGCTGCTGGTCGAACGCTACGGCTTCAATGTCGAAGGCGGTGTCGGTGCCGGCCGCTTTCGTGGCGGATACGGTTTGGTGAGGGAGTATCGGATCCTGGCCGAGCGCGCCGAGGTCTATTGCGGCTTTGGGCGGACGGTCACGCCGCCATGGCCAATGGACGGCGGCAAGTGCGGATCGGTCAACTATCTTGAAATCGTGAAGCCCGACGGAGGCGTCCTGAAGCTCGGACGATCGCCGACCAAACCAGTTGGCCAGGGGGACCGTATCAAGATCGTGACGGGCGGCGGCGGCGGTTGGGGAGCACCATCGGACCGGGCCCCCGCAATGGTGACGGCCGACATCGAGAGCGGATTGATCTCCCGGGAAGATGCACAGCGCATTTACGGAAGACAGCAATGACACTTGGCCAGGGGTCCACGACATGATTCGCCTTGCCACGGATGTGGGCGGCACTTTTACCGACTTGATCGCCTATGACGACACCAGTGGCGCAGTCGTCTTCTCGAAGAGCCTGACAACCGTCGATGACCAATCCGTCGGGGTACTCGACACCATCGCCATGGCCGAGCGATCCGGATTGGGCGTCGACGCCATCGGCTTCTTCGTTCACGGCGGCACAACCGTCATCAACGCCATAACCGAGCGCAAAGGTGTCAAGACTGCGCTGATTACGACGGCTGGTTTCCGTGACGTGCTCGAAATCGGCAGGGGCAACCGCCCCGATCTGTACAATTTGCGCACCAGGACTCCGGCGCCCTTGGTACCACGTCACCTGCGATTCGAGGTGAGAGAGCGCATGAGTGCATCGGGCGGGGTCCTGCACGCCCTGGATGAGGAGGATGTCGCGCGCTGCGTCCGGCAATGCCGCGAGCAGCAGGTTGCGGCCGTCGCGATCATCTTCCTTCATAGCTACGCCAATCCCACCCACGAGAAGCAATGCGCGGAATTGCTGCGCAAGGAGCTGCCTGGGATATCAGTTTGTGCCAGCCACGAAATCTCGCGGCAATGGCGGGAATACGAGCGATCCAACACGGTCGCGCTCAATGCCTATGTTCAGCCCATCATCAGAAGTTATTTCGACAACCTCGATATCGCGCTGCGAAGGAAGGGGATAAATTGCCCCACCTATGCGATGCAATCGAACGGCGGCATCGCAAGCTTCGAACAGGTGGTAACGGCTCCCCTCACGTTGGTCGAATCCGGTCCATCCGGCGGCGTGGCTGGCGCGGCGCGTATCGGATCGGAGATCGGCGAAACTGACGTTCTGTACCTGGACGTCGGCGGCACGACCGCGAAATGCTCGCTGATCAAGGCGGGACAGCCCAAGGTAGACGCAGAATATCGCCTCGAGAAGACCCGAAGCTCCCCTGGTTACACCATTCAAGTCCCGGTCGTTGATATCGTAGAGGTCGGGGCCGGCGGGGGCTCGATAGCCTGGCTCGACCCAAGCGGCAGGCTGCGGGTCGGCCCCCAAAGTGCGGGATCCAGCCCAGGGCCAGCCTGTTACGGCAGAGGCGGCGCCGACCCGACGGTGACGGACGCCAAACTGGCCCTCGGAATTCTGGACCCGCTCACCTTCGCCGACGGCCGCATGCCGCTCGACGTCGATCGTGCGCGTGCGGCGATCGCCCGTGTCTCCCTGCCGATGAAGCTCTCGATCGAACAGGCCGCGCTTGCGATCGTCAAGGTGGCCGAAGAGTCCATGACCAACGTACTGAAGCTGATCACGATACAGCGGGGACACGATCCGCGCGACCTCGTATTGATCGTATCCGGAGGCGCAGGACCGCTGCTGGCTGCCAGCCTCGGGCGAGAACTGAACGTCAAGCGGACCGTGATTCCCACGCATCCCGGTATCTTCTCTGCCTGGGGAATGCTTGCGGCGCGGCCACGCGCCGACATCAGGCGTACAGTGTTGAAGAGGATCAGCGAGCAGGAAATGGATTCGATTGCGCAATTGTTCGCGGAGCTCGAACAGGAGGCCATCGCATATTTCGGCGGAACCGACACGGCCAAGTTGAAATTCCATCGCTATGCCGAGATGCGATATCACGGCCAGGAGCACAGCGTCTCCGTGGCCATTTCCGGCGGCAGTGCCGAGGAACTGTTATCCGACTTCCATGCCACCCATCGGAAGGCTTTTTCGTTTGCGTTGACGACCGCAACAGCCGAGATTACGACGCTTCATCTGCAAACCGAAATGCTCAGCGAAGTGATCGGCCTGCCGAACATCCGGGGCGATTCGCAAAACACGCTCGACAGTGCCCTCAAGGCCCAACGCTTCGTTTTCCTGGCAAGGGAGAATGGTTGGGTCGCCTGCAACGTCTACGATCGAAACCGGCTTCCGATCGGATCGTTAGTTCCAGGCCCAGCGCTCGTCGAGGAAACCACGACGACGACGTTCGTGCCGTCCGACCATACGTTCACTCGCGATGAGACGGGTCAGCTCATCATCTGGGGGCACACATCGATGGCGGACTCGGGAGGAGGAGCGGCCTAACAGGCAAGACTAAGCCCTTACCCAACTTCGGGAAATCGACGAGCTCGCGAACTCCGTCGGTGTTTTTCCTCGGCATATCACGGCTCTCGCGGAGCCCAACGCGGCAATCGCCAGAGATCACAGTCATTGGCGATGAACGCAATACCGCCGCTCCAGTAGATGCCCTTGCGGCTCCAGCCAAGCTGGCGCAAACCACAGCAAGCTTCAGCCGGTGCACGCTGCGGACTGTGACTTTACATCACCTCTTGGCAGCTTGTCGGTGGTTCGAGTTGAGGGTCCGCTACATCGTTAGACCTACGATTGCGGACGCTCTCTCTTATTGTCGGCAAGCCGCGATCCGCACCTGCACGTCCTTCGGCTTGGCCAGATAGGGCGATGACGTGACAAGGACATCGGCGCCCGCCTCCGCATAGTCCGCAGCATTCGCCGCGTTGACGCCACCGGCGGCAGCAATGATCGGACGGGCCCGCGTATAGGCCATGGATGCGATGCGCTTGACCACCGCGGCGATGTCAGCTGGTGAAAACTTATCGGCCTGAATGACGTCGAAACCGGCGACCGCCGCGGCAAGCGCGGCATCGGCGGTCTTCACCTCGATCACCAGCTTCTTCTCCGGCGCCGCCCGCCGCAACCGCTCGACTGCCTGGAACAACGGCAGTTCACCGAGAAAGGCGCGGTGCTCAGCAAACACCAGCACGGTCTCGGACAGGCCGAGGCGGTGCATCACGGCACCGCCGGCCTGCACCGCTGCGACCGCAAAGCGCTTGGTGCCCGGCACGTTCTTGCGCGTGCAGGCAACCGGAATCTGCGGCGCGACCGCCCTCGCCGCGTCGACGATGGCGCGGGTCTCACTGGCGACACCCGACCAGATCTCGATCAGGGTCTGCGCGACCTTCCAGCTCCGCAGCAGGCTCGCGGCCGGACCGTGCGCCTCGAGAATCGGGTCGCCCTGCTTCAACGTCGCGCCGGATGCGGCCAACAGCTCCACCTCACAGCCAGCGAGCGTGATGATCGCGGCGGCATCCTCGGCGAGCGCCAGCACCATCGGCGTGCGCGCGGCGAACTGCATGACGCCCCTGATCGCGCCTACCCCGAGCGCCCCGGTGGTGAGATCGCCGTAGGGCACGTCATCCTCCAACAGACGCTCGAGCTCGGCGCGCGATGCCACGGTTGCCATATCGTGCCTTCCCTTCATTGCTGTCGGCTAGCCGACGACCTTGTCGCAAACCCGACACGGATCATCGGTCCCGCTGCCGCAAGGGGCGGGAAGCTCCGCTTTTGACGCACATTTCTGCAAGGCGCGCACCAGACTCTGGTCGGCGCATCCGGCACGCCGATTGCTGAGCCCATCATGGCCGTCGCCTCGCAGCAATCAGGCTGGCACGGAGGCGGTTACCGTCCGCTGGAGTTCATCATGAAACTGTTTCACTCGATTGCCGTCGTCGCCGGGCTGCTGTTCGCATGCGCGCCAGCGCAAGCCGCGCAAACCAACGTCGCCGTGGCCGCCAACTTCACCGATGCCGCCAAGGAGATCGCTGCCCTCTTCAAGCAGAAGACGGGACACGAGGCTGTGCTGAGCTTCGGCGCTAGCGGACAGTTTTACACCCAGATCACGCAGGGCGCGCCGTTCCAGGTCTTCCTGTCCGCCGACGATTCACGACCGAAGAAGCTCGTCGAGGACGGCCTTGCCGTCGTGGACAGCCGCTTCACTTACGCAATCGGCAAACTCGTGCTGTGGAGCAAGTCGCCCGGCATCGTCACGGGCGAGGAGACGCTGAAGGCGGCCTCCTTCGCAAAGCTCTCGATCTGCAATCCGGCCGCCGCGCCCTACGGGCTCGCCGCCGTGGAAACCATGAAGTCGCTGAACTTGTACGACGCCCTGAAGCCGAAGCTGGTGGAGGGTGCGACCATCACCCAGGCCTATCAGTTCGTCGAGACCGGCAATGCCGAGGTCGGCTTCGTCGCGCTGTCGCAATTGACAGGCAGCGATACCGGCTCGCGCTGGGTGGTGCCGCAGGCGCTCTATAATCCGATCCGCCAGGACGCGGTGCTGCTCAAGACGGGTGCCGGGAACGACGCCGCCGGCGCATTCATCGCCTTCCTCAAGGGTCCCGAGGCGCGCGTCATCATCGAGAAATACGGCTACGTGCTGGACGGGCAGAGCTGACGCGCATGGAGATCTGGTCACCGGAGATCCGCCAGTCGGTCTTGCTGACGGTCGAGCTCGCCACGATCTCGACCGCGATCCTGCTGGTGCTGGCGACGCCGCTCGCCTGGTGGCTGGCGCACGCCAAGGGCTGGTGGACCGAGATTGCCGCGAGCATCATCGCACTGCCGCTCGTACTGCCGCCGACCGTGCTCGGCTTCTATCTCCTGGTCATGCTCGGCCCCGACGGACCGGGCGGATGGATCGCAAGCTTCTGGGGCGGACGCACGCTCGCCTTCACCTTCGAGGGCCTGGTCATCGGCTCGGTGGTGTATTCGATGCCCTTCGTGGTGCAGCCGATCCGGAACGCCTTCTCCGCCACGGGGGAGCGTCCGCTCGAGGTCGCCGCCACCTTGCGCGCTTCGCCCTGGCGAACCTTCTGGACCGTCGCGGTGCCACTGGCGAGGCCCGGCTTCCTCACCGGCGCCGTGCTCGGCTTCGCGCACACCGTCGGCGAGTTCGGCCTGGTGCTGATGATCGGCGGCAACATTCCCGGCCGCACCAAGGTGCTGTCGGTCGCGATCTTCGACTATGTCGAGACCTCCCGCTGGCGCGAGGCGAGCATTCTTGCAGGCTTCATGGTGATCTTCGCCTTCGCCGTGATCCTGACCATGACGCTGGTCGACAAGCGCGCTGCGAGGGCTGCGGCATGAGGACGGCCGAACCCGGTCGCATCAACGCGGCCTTCCGCGGCAGGCTCGGCAATTTCATGCTCGATGCCGAACTCAGCCTGCCCGCTACCGGCGTTACCGCGATCTTCGGCCCTTCCGGCTGCGGCAAGACCACGGTAGCGCGCTGCATCGCCGGCCTGCAGCGCATGGCCGACGGCTTTTGCGCAGTGGATGGTGAAATCTGGCAGAACCATCATTCGTTCCTACCCGTGCACCGGCGGCCGATCGGCTACGTGTTCCAGGAAGCCAGCCTGTTTCCGCATCTCTCGGTCCGTCGCAATCTGCTGTTCGGTGCGCCGAAGGCCGTGGGCGCGCAGATTGCCTTCGACGAGGTCGTGGACCTGCTCGGCCTTGCCGCCCTGCTCGATCGCTCGCCGCACCGCCTCTCCGGCGGCGAGCGGCAGCGCGTTGCGATCGGCCGCGCGCTGCTGTCACAGCCGAAACTGCTGCTGATGGACGAGCCGCTCGCCGCGCTCGACCGCGCCACCAAGAACGAGATTTTGCCGTTCCTCGAGCGGCTGCACGGCCGCCTGTCGCTGCCGGTGCTCCATATCAGCCACGACATGGCTGAGATCGAGCGCTTTGCCGATCATCTGGTGCTGATGGAGCAAGGCCGCGTCGTCGGCTCCGGCCCGCTGCATAGCCTCCGTCCGATACCGCCAGCCGGGAACCGCGATCGGTACGGAGATTGCTCGCCACGACGGAAGAGCGTAGGAAACCGGACGAGGATGACTTCCATGCCGATCGACTTCCACGACATCGACCCGAACCGCGTCGCCGCAATCCTTTACCGCTCGCAGGACGACGTCGATACCTTGCTCGCCGACTTCGCCGAGACACTGACGCGATCGGGCGAACGGATCGGCGGAGTCGTCCAGCGCAACATCAAGGACGGCGCCGGCTGTCAGGTCGGCATGCAGGCGGTCGACCTCATGACCGGCCGCGAGATCTCGATCTGCCAGCCGCTCGGCTCGGGCGCGATGGCCTGCAAGCTCGACGCTGCGGGATTGGCCGAAGCGGCGGTCGCCGTCACACGCGCGATCGCGGCGGATGTCGATCTCGTCGTGATCAACAAGTTCTCCAAGCAGGAAGCGGCCGGCGAAGGCCTCCGCGACGAACTGGCCGACGCCATCGCCGCCGGTATCCCCGTGCTGACGGCGGTGCCGGAAAAATGCCTGGACGCCTGGAACGATTTTACCGGCGGTATCGGCACCAGCCTCTTGTGCGAACGAAGCGCGATCGAGGGCTGGTGGCAGGACCTGTCATCGCGCATGAAGCGTGCACGCGCGGCACGCCTGGCCGCCGATGCACCCGCGGCGTTACTTACCGATCATCACGTCGGATGACTTGATCACGGCCGAGACGACGTCGCCCACCTTCAGGGCAAGGTCGTCCACGGCCTCGTTGGTGATCGCGGAAAATACGACCAAGCCCGGGGCGAGTTCGATCTTCACATGGGCTGTCGTCGTCCCCTTGGTGACGGCGATGATCCGCCCCGGGAGAATGTTGCGGGCGCTGAGCTTCATGGATCAGCCGAACTTGAACAACACACCGTAACCACCGCGCGGATAGCTCCACTCGATGTCGCCGCTCCCCTCGCAGATCACGCGGCAGGTGCCGCACTCGATGCAGCCGTCGACGGTGATCTCGACCTGGCCCTTGTCGTTGAGCTCGTAGCAGCGTGCCGGGCAGGCCTTCAGCATGCTGAGAAGCTCCGGCGACGGCGTCGTATGCGGCCGCACCTTGATGTGGGCCCGCCCGGCATCGACCAGATAACGGTTGTAGAACAGCTTGTCCTCGACACGTACGGATGGCTCGATCGACATGGTTTGGGTCTCCATCGCTAGTGTTGCGTTTCCTTGTCTCATCGCCAGGCGCGCGCGAGGCGGAAGGCGTCGCCGAACAGCCCGCTCCAGGAGCGCGCCTTGATGAACGATTTGAACGTCGTCTTTTCCTTCTCGACCTTTGGCGTACCGTCGACGCGCAGGAAATTCTGCATCGCCTTCGAGACGAGCTCCGGATAGGTCAGGAAGAAGTTCTGCGACTGGGTGTGCATCAGCGCAGGCATGTCCTTGTACTTCTTCAGGTCCTTGATGACGAAGGACTGGTCCAGCATGGTCTTGTAGAGCGACAGATTCTCCGCCGTCATCGGATCCTTGCGCGACTTCACCTGGAAGATCGCCTCCGCCGCGATCCGGCCCGAGGTCATCGCCAGATTCGAGCCTTCGCGATGGATGGCATTGTTGAGCTGGGCGGCGTCGCCGACCACGACCCAGCCTTCGCCGTAGAGCTGCGGAATGGCCTTGAAGCCGCCTTCGGGAATGAGATGCGCGGCATATTCCTTCACCTCGGAGCCCTCGATCAGCGGGGCGACCGAGGGGTGCCGCTTGAAGCGATCGAGCAAGCCATACGGCGTCTCGCCGGTGCGCTGGAAGTCTGCGACGAGGCAGCCGATGCCGAGCGAGATGCATTCCTTATTGGCGTAGATGAAGCCCATGCCGGTCATGCCGCGGGAGATGGTGCCGGCGGCCTCGATAACCATGCCTTCGTCGCCCTTGAGATTGAAGCGGGCTTCGATGGTTTCGCGCGGCAGGAAATGCATCTCCTTCACGGCGAGCGCCACCTTGTCCGGCGTCGGTCGCTTGCGCAGGCCGGCCCGCGTGCCGAGCAAGCCGTTGACGCCTTCAGCCAGCACGACGACGTCGGCGTGAATCTCGCCGTCCGCACGGTCGGTGCGCACGCCGATCACCTTGCCATAAGCGTCCTGCGCCAGCTCCGTCACCGTCGTCTCGCACAGCACGGTGGCCCCGGCCTCGCGGACCTTCTGCGAGAACCATTTGTCGAACTGGGCGCGGATAATGGTGTAGCGATTCGGCTTCTCCTCGTTGAAATCGTCGGAACGATAGTGCAGCCCCGTATGCGAGCGGTCGTCCATCATCCAGAAGCGCTGCTCGACCAGGTGCCGCTCCAGCGGCGCGTCCTCGCGGAAATCGGGGATCAGCTTCTCCAGCATGTCGGCATAGAGAATTGCGCCCTGCACGTTCTTCGAGCCGGAATATTCGCCGCGCTCGAGCTGGAGCACCTTCAGGCCGCGCTGGGCGAGCGTAAGCGCCGCGGCATTGCCGGCCATGCCGGCGCCGACGACGATGGCATCGAATTTCTCCTCGATCATGGCGCCTCTCCTTATCCTAGCTCGCGATCCGGTCGCGGGAATGCGGTGACAGCCGGGCGCGGAACGCCGCGGTCAGGGCCGGAAGCAACCGGATTGCGTCGGCGACGATGCCCATATGCGCGAAATCGAAGATCGGCGCGTTCCTGTCGGCGTTGATGGCGACGATCAGATCGGCGCCTTCGACGCCGACGCGATGCTGGATCGCGCCGGAAATGCCCGCAGCGATGTAGAGCTTGGGCCGGATGGTCTTGCCGGTCTGGCCGATCTGCCGGTCGGAGGTGACCCAGCCCTTCTGCACCAGCGGCCGCGAGCAGCCATATTCGGCGCCGAGCACGGTGGCGAGTTGGCGCACCAGCTGGAAGTTCTCCGGCGATCCGAGCCCAAGGCCGCCTGCGACGACGACATCGGCATAAGCCAGATTAGATTTCGCGGAATCGCGATCGGGAAGGAATGACAGCACCTTCGTCACGATGTCGTCCTCGACGAGTCCGAGCGGATGGCTGACGACGCGGCCGACGGGGCGCGCGCTGCGTTCCGGCATCGGCATCACGCGCGGGCGCACCGTCGCCATCTGCGGCCGGTAGTTAAGCGTATAGATCGTGCAGAGCAGCGAGCCGCCGAAGGTCGGGCGCGTCGCGGCGAGCGAGCCGTCGGCATCGACGTCAAGCTCGGTGCAGTCGGCGGTAAGGCCGGTGAGCAAGGTCGTCGCCACGGAGCCCGCGAGATCGCGGCCAAGCGTCGTGGCGCCGAGCAGCAGGATTTCGGGCTTGTAGGTATTGACGACGTCGGTCAGCGCCTTGGTGTAGGACTCGTTGCGATAGTCGGCGAGCAGATTGTCGGCGATCATGTAGACGAGATCGGCGCCATAGCAGAACGACTCCGCGGCGGCGCTCTGTGTCGCCTCGCCTTCCGGCCCGACCACGACGGCGGCGAGATCGACCTTGAGCTTGTCGGCGAGCTTGCGGCCGGCGCCCATCAGCTCCCAGGAGACGGGATGAACCTGGCCGCGCTCCTGTTCGATAAAGACCCAGACGTGCTTGTAGGCCTTGAAGTGCTCGGGTAGCTCCTTCTTGGTCGCAGCGCGGCCGGCAGCGGGAGCTGTGGTTTTCGGTGCGGTGCTCATGATGCTTGCTCCCCTCGCCTCAATAGCCGCGCGCCAACGCCGCGAGCTCGGTCTCGAGCCCCGGCTGGCGCTTGAAGATGGCGTCGATCACCGCCTCCGCCGGCTGCTCGCCGCCTTCGATTAGCTCGGCCTTCTCACTGCGCGCGGCCGGCGCGAACACCCGCTTGACGATGGTGGGCGAGCCGCGTAGGCCGCACTTCGAGATGTCCTCGACGCCAGCATCCTGCGCGCTCCATTTCACGATCGGCGCACGTGCGGCGCGCAAGGCGTCGGCCATCGCACCGCGGCGGATCTGGTTGGTCGCCTCCAGCATGGTAACGAGGCACGGCAGCTTGGTACGCAGGATCTGCACGCCGCCTTCCGAGCGCCGTTCTGCGTCGATGGTACGGGCCTGAAGGTCCAGCGCGCTGATCTTGGCGACGTAGGTGAGCTGCAACAGGCCGAGCCGCTTGGCGATGCCGGGACCGACTTGCGCGGTATCGCCGTCGATGGTCTGCTTGCCGGTGAAGACGAGATCTGGCGCGCCGAACTCGGTCGAGATCTTGCGGATAGCGGTGGCCAGCGCATAGGTTGTGGCGAGCGTATCGGCGCCGGCAAAGAAGCGGTCGGTCAGCAGCACGGCGCGGTCGGCGCCGAAGGTCAGCACCTTGCGAAGACTGTCCTCGGCCGAGGGCGGTCCCATGGTCAGCACCGTGACTTCGCCGCCGAACTGGTCGCGCAGCTCGAGTGCGGCTTCCAGCGCAAACAGATCGTAGGGGTTGATGATGGTCGGCACCCCCTGACGCATGATGGTGTTGGTCACGGGATGCACGCGAATCTGCGCGGAGTCAGGGACCTGCTTGATGCAGACGACGATGTGCATGCGCTTCTCCAGGACTCGTCTTCAGACTTGGTTCACAGGACAAACAGCAAGTGTCGTACCAACTGCGCGAAGGATGGAAATCAGACGTCGATACAGAGACTTAGAAGAGCGACGGTATCGCTTGCATCCGCTTCAGGCAGTGGAGCCGACAACGCCGCTGCGACACGCGTCGCAAATGCGACAGAGCGCGGATTCATTTCAGCGTTCCAATCTGCACCAATGTCGGTGTCTGCTTCGGCTGCGGGGCGACGGCGTCCTTCAGGACCTTGAAAACACGCTGGTCGATCGGCGAGGATGCAACGAAGTCCGCATAGGCCCGTTCCAGCACGGTCTTGCACCGTTCCGCCACGGTCTCGTCGGTCGCGCCGGCAAAGTCCTCTGCGGCAAGATATTGCCCCATGCGCCGCAGAATGTGCAGCCGCGCCACGTTGACGATCCCCGGGTCGTAATCGACGCCGAGCAGCGTGAAGAACTCTTCGGCCGCCGAGGCCTTGTTGAGTTGCGCGAGGATTCCATCAGCCATTGTCGGTCTCCATCAGACTCTGCGGCGCCATACCGGTCGTGCTCTGCATCGCGGGCGCGCCGGTGTCCTTGACGCGCCTCTGCATGTGGGTCAATCGCGCCTCCAGGAACTCGACGCGGTCGAGCAGCACTTCGATGGCGTCGCCGACGGGATCGGGCATGAGATGATGATCGAGGTCGATCTTGCCGACCACGCGGCGATGACTGAGCTGTGGCCGCACCACGCGTGCGGGGATTCCGACCACGGTGACGTCGGGCGGGGTGCTATCGATCACCACTGAATTGGCTCCGACGCGCGATCCGGCGCCGACCGTGATCGGCCCGAGGATCTTCGCGCCCGCCCCGACCACGACGCGATCTTCGAGCGTCGGATGGCGCTTGCCGGGAGACCACGACGTGCCGCCGAGCGTGACGCCGTGATAGAGCGTGACGTCGTCACCGAGCTCCGCGGTCTCGCCGATGACGACGCAGGCGCCATGGTCGATGAAGAAGCGCCGGCCGATGCGCGCGCCGGGATGGATGTCGACATTGCTCGCGAAGCGCCCGAACCAGGACAGGAGCCGCGCCGGAAAGCGCCAGCCGCCAGTCCACAGCCGATTGGCGATGCGATACCAGATCACGGCATGGATGCCGGGATAGGTCAGGAGCGTCTCAAGCTGGCTGCGCGCGGCGGGATCGCGCTGACGCACGCAGCCGATGTCCTCGCGGAGCAGCTTCAGCAAGGACGGCTTTGCCGGTCCGGGAGGGGACGGTTCAGCGAGCGGAATGTCGACGACACAGGCCATGATACCCTCACGCGCAATTGAGAAGCGAGCGATCACGCACCTCGCGCCAGATCGCCGCCACCGTCTCGTGCGCAACCGCGCCCTTGTGCTCGACGGCATGCTGGCGGACTCGGGCGAGAACGGACTTTGCTTCTTCCGTGCTGACGGACAACTGGAGTTCGCCCAGCAGCGCGGTGATCGCGGCAAGCCCCGAATGCTTACCGATCACGATGCGGTTGGATCGGCCGAGCAGTCGCGGATCCAGCGCCTGATAGGTGCGCTGGTCCTTCAGGAGACCGTCGACGTGAATGCCGGATTCGTGGGTGAAGACGTGCTCGCCGACGATTGCCTTGTTGAGCGGGATCGCGCGCGCGGCTGCGGCTGCAACCACGGCCGCGACATTCTCCAATTCGGACAGAACCACGCCGGTATCACGACCGTAGAGCTGTTTCAGCGCGACCGCGACCTCCTCCAGCGGAGCATTGCCGGCCCGCTCACCGAGACCGATCACGGTAACGGACGCATGGGTCGCGCCGGCCTTGATTGCGGCGAGCGTGTTGGCGGTCGCCAGACCGAGATCGTCATGGCCGTGAAATTCGAGCTCGAGGTCGGTCGTGGCTCGTAGCGCGGCGATCAGCGCAAAGGCGGCGTCCGGATCCAACACACTCAGCGTATCGGCGATGCGGAAGCGGCGCGCGCCCGCGGCTTTTGCGGCTGCGATCAGCTCGACCAGGAAATCGACGTCGGCGCGCGAGGAATCCTCACCGCCGACCGCGACATCGAGGCCTCTGTCGCGGGCATAGCCGACCACCCGCTTCACCTGTTCCAGCGCCGCTGGCCGGCCGCCGCCGAGCTTGGCGGCAATCTGCACGTCGGATGAAGGAATCGACACATTCACCATGGAGACGCCGGCCTCGATGGCGGCATCGACGTCCGCGGTCCGCATCCGGCACCAGCCGATCGCGGTTGCCGGCAGGTCGGCCTCGACGATGGCGCGGATCGCGCTCACCTCATCATGACCCATCGCAGGGGTGCCGGCTTCGATCTCGGTGACGCCGGCGGAGGCCAGCGCACGGGCAATCGAGACTTTTTCGGCGGTGGTAAAAGCAACGCCGGGCGCCTGTTCGCCATCGCGCAATGTGGTGTCGTTGAGGACGATGGGTCGGGGCTGAACCCCGTCCGATCGGGTCGTTGGGCCGGAAAGCGCCATCCGCGTACTCCAATCATTCATTCCGATCAGGAGTTCAGCAACCCCCGTGCCATCTACAGAACGACCGCCAAGCATCTGAAATTGATGGGCTTATCGGCGCCCGCCGGCTTTGTCGCAAATGCGACAGCGTCAGACGGGCGTGTCAGATGTCGGCAGGCTTGCGGCGGATATGGATGATGATGTCGAGCCGCGAGATCTCGTGGCCCGCCAAAGGCTCGGGCACCTGCTCGAGAACGAGCGTCTCCGGCACGTCGATCAACCTGTCCTCGCCGTGAAGATAGAAATGCGGATGGACCGTCGTGTTGGTGTCGAAGAACGAGCGTGAGCCATCCGGCCCGATGCGGCGCAGCAGTCCGGCCTGGGTGAATTGGTTCAGCGTGTTGTAGACCGTCGCCAATGAGAGCTGGATATTGGCTGCCGTCGCTTCGGCAAAGAGCATCTCGGCAGTGACATGCCGGTCACCCTGGCCGAACAGCAATTCTCCCAGCAACACGCGCTGACGCGTTGGCCGCAGGCCCACATCGCGCAGGCGACGCGACGTGACGGCTCTGTCCTCGCCGATCTCATCGCAGGTCGACGGCGACAGATCCGCCGCGTCGAGGAAAGACATTTGAGCGGAAACGTCCATGATCATCTCACACTGACCTGCCACCGGCATCGGCATGATCATCACCGCCGCGCAAAAATTCCCGCCGGCGCTCGGCCATGCGGCTCTCGCCGCTCTCCTCGCCGAAGCAGAGGTCGAAATCGTTGCATTGCGTGCAGACCGGGGTCGTGCACATCACGAAGCCGTCATCCTCGCAGAGCATGCGATAAAAGAAGCGCTTCCAGCGCATATTCCTGGTGTTGCGAGCCGCCAGGGGCGCGAAATGACGCATCAGGAGGCGCGATAGTTCCGCCCGCTCGCGCAAGCCGAGATCCTCCCAGAGATGGTTCGGCTCCATCGCGCGCCGCGCCACCATCGCCGCCAGCCAATGGCCGACATCTCCTTCGGTCGAACGCTGCGCGAGCAGGAGATCGCGCACCATGATCGTCTCGTCGTCGATCTCGGAGATCGATTTTGGTATCCACGCGAAGGCGCGGACCATGGCCGACGGGAAACAGCCGGTGAGCAGGTCGTTGAGCTCCTGCGCGGAGAGGCCGGCGCGCTCCGCAATCGAGCCCCCATCCATCACGGCTGCGGCCAGGATCGAGGCCAACACGTGGCGGTCGAAATTATCGTCGGCGCTGATATCGGCTTCCGCCGGATCGCAGCCCGTCAGCAGGCGGTAAAACTCAATTCCGGCATGCGGCCGATCGACTTCGAGCCCTACCGGGAGGTGCATCGTCGCTTCGATCGTACTCGCTCGCGCCGCAGTCACGGAAGGCTCCGTCGGTTATGCCGCTGGGGTCATCGAGAAGTGCCGGCCTCCCCGGGGAGCAGGGAGGCCGGCAACCTGGTCAGGCCGTGGCGAGCTCGGCCGCGGTCTTGCCGATCTGACTTTCGTCGACCGCCTTCATGATGCCGTGCTCCATCAGCATGTCCTCGAGCTCGTCCATGCTGATCGGGGTCGGGATGATGCCCTTGCCGCCGTTGTTGTGGATCTTGTTCGCGAGGTTGCGATAGTGATCCGCCTGCTTGGATTCCGGTGCATATTCCAGCACCGTCATGCGGCGCAGCTCCGCGTGCTGCACGATGTTGTCGCGCGGCACGAAGTAGATGAGCTGGGTACCGAGCTTCTTGGCCAGCGCTTCCGCCAGCTCCAGCTCCTTGTCGGTCTGGCGCTCGTTGCAGACCAGGCCGCCGAGGCGGACGCCGCCGGAATTGGCGTATTTCAGAATGCCCTTGGAGATGTTGTTGGCGGCATACATCGCCATCATCTCGCCGGACATCACGATGTAGATTTCCTGCGCCTTGTTCTCGCGGATCGGCATCGCAAAGCCGCCGCAGACGACGTCGCCGAGCACGTCGTAGGACACGTAGTCGATGTCCTCATAGGCGCCGTTCTCCTCCAGGAAGTTGATCGAGGTGATGACGCCGCGGCCGGCGCAGCCGACGCCCGGCTCCGGACCACCGGACTCGACGCAGCGGATGTTCTGGTAGCCGACCTTCATGACGTCCTCGATCTCGAGGTCCTCGACGCTGCCGGCGTTGGCCGCCAGGCTCAAAATGGTGTCCTGTGCCTTGGCATGCAGGATCAGGCGGGTCGAGTCCGCCTTGGGATCGCAGCCGACGATCAGGATCTTGTGACCCATCTCGGCAAGCGCCGCGAGCGTGTTCTGCGACGTCGTCGATTTGCCGATACCACCCTTGCCGTAAAACGCGATTTGTCTCAGTGAAGACATGTTGCTCTCCATCAACCGATTGCCAATGACTCCGCGCTTCTCGCGCGAGATTGCTTCTCTCTCAGAAGCGTGGGCCCGCGGGGTTCGGGAAGGAGAACATCGCTCGCCAGCGGCGTCGGCGTGCTCTCAGCCCTCACTCGTCGTTGCTGCATCCAAATAGCAACTGGCGTGCCATTCGCTGCGCGCGCACTAAAGCGCTGATCGCGCTCGGGAAATATTTCGACGCGGGCGACCGACAGAAGCTGTGTCGAACCCTACAGAGGTAGGGCCACTGTCAGGAACCGGACAACGATCGCAGCGATAAGCGGTGCAAATGCACCGCGATTGCCGCTGCGCGGATGCGGAATGGAAATTGCTAACTCTCTTTCGAAGCGATGTGAGGAGAACGACAGATGCAGATCGGTGTCGAGACAGCCAAGGCCGTCGACCAGCGGCGCGTGTTCGTGGTCGACGAGGACGAGATCACCCGCGCGGCGCTCCAGTTCATGCTGCATGACGAGATCGAGACCCACGAGCTCGCCACGCCGGAAGAAGCCTATGCCAAGGGCGTCGACTGGCTGAAGCCGGACGTCGTGCTGCTCGGGGTCTCCTTCCTGAAGGCGCGCGGCTCTGCCCTGATCGGCGAGCTCGGCACCAGATTTCCGGGCGTGCGCATTCTCGTCGTCACCGACAAGTCCGACGAGACTACCGCGGTCGAAGCCATGAAGGCCGGCGCCCACGGCGCGGTGGTGAAACCGCTGACGCTGGAAGGCGTCCGCAAGAAGGTCGACACCATCCTCGGCCGCGGCGGCGCCGCGCCGCTGATCCAGCTCGGCATGATGAAATAGGAGCCCGGACGTGGCGACAGTCCTGTTCTACCAGAAGCCCGGCTGCGGAACCAACGCCCGGCAGATCCGCGCATTGGCAGCGGCCGGCCATCAGGTGATCGCGAAGAGCCTGCTGGCCGAGCCCTGGACCGCAGAGCGTCTGCTCGCCTTCTTCGGTGCGACACCTACCGCGTCCTGGTTCAACCCGGTCGCGCCGCGGATCAAATCCGGCGAAGTAAAGCCGGCGGAGATCGACGCGGCGGGAGCGATCGCGTTGATGCTCGACGATCCCTTGCTGATCCGGCGTCCGCTGATCGAAGCCGATGGCACAAGATGCGCCGGCTTCGACCGTGAGCCGGTTCCGTCGCTGCTCGGCGGCGCGCGAGGCGACCTCCAGGGCTGCACGCGGCCGGAGGCGATGCCGCGTTGCGCGGAGTCGTGAAGCTCAGCTCCGCGCGAGCACCATGACCAGGCGATCGACGCGACGGCCCTGCTGCAGGTGCTCCTCGACGATCCCGTCGATGTCTTCGGGCGTGGTCGGCCGGTACCAGACACCGTCGGGATAGACGACCATCAACGGACCCGCTCCGCAGAAACCGAGACAGCCGGATGCGGTGAAACCGATGTCGGTGAGTCCTTTCGTCTCGATCGCCTTGCCGAGCCGCTCCCACAACGGGCCGCCGCCGGCCGCGCCGCAGCTGCCACGCGGGTGGCCCGGCGGGCGCTGGGTGTGGCAGGCGAAGACGTGATGGCGATAAAGCTGCGGCAGCTCGAACTCTTCGGTCATTCCGTCGCTCATGACACCGCCACCGCAACGCCCTTGTCATTCAGCACCGCAGCTAACTCGCCCAGCTTAAACATCTCGCGCACGATGTCGCAGCCGCCGAGGAACTCTCCCTTGACGTAGAGTTGGGGAATGGTCGGCCAGTTCGAGAACGACTTGATGCCCTCGCGAATGTCAGGATCGGCGAGCACGTTGATGCCCGTAAAGGGCACGCCGAGACCGGTCAGGATCTGCACAACAGTTCCGGAGAAGCCGCATTGTGGCGCGGCCGGAACACCCTTCATGAACAGCACGACGTCGCTGCCCGTGATAATGTCCTTGATGCGTCGTTCGGTCGGTTCACTCATGCCTTCATCCTTTCCTATTCATGTCGGCACCGCCGTTTCGAGCGCGAGCGCATGCAGCGCACCGCCCATTCGTCCCTTCAGGGCGGCATAGACCATCTGGTGCTGCTGAATTCGGCTCTTGCCGGCAAACGCCTGCGAGACCACGCGTGCGCCGTAGTGATCGCCGTCGCCGGCAAGGTCGGTCACGATCACATCGGCGTCCGGAAACGCTTCCCTGATCAATTGTTCAATGTCCGGTCCCGCCATCGCCATGTCGCACACTCCTGCTCCGGGACGGCTCCATGCAAGCGCCAAACCAGTTCCGGAACCCCTGCTTTCATAGGGACTTGCCTGCTTGGCGCCAACGTCATGTCCGACTTCCGACAACGCCGCGCGTGTCCATGTCGATGACGTGACGAACGCGGATCACCTCGCCCCGGACGCGACGGCGATGCCTCGCGGCACCTCGAATCGAAGCGCTTTCGCAGCGTTTCTCGTCCGGCCCGGCTTTTGCTTCGTAGGGGTACGCCCGTGTTCCGATACGCAAGACGAGGAACTGAAATTGTCCCACACAAATTCCAGCGGCCTCGACGCTCGACGCCGCATCCCGACGACGGCGAGCGGCGCATGACGGCCGTTCTCGTCGATTCCGACGGCATCAATTTCGGTGAGCTCGCGCCCGAAATCGACTCGCTGCTGCAGCAGGGTGTGGTCAGCTATCGGCGCGACCCGCTCGAAGCCGATCGCATCTTCCGCCAGGCCCTGGATGCGGCGCCAACGGAGCTTGCGGTCTATTTCTGCCTCTACAAGACCCACACCTATCGCGGCCGTCTCGACGAGGCCCAGAACATCGCCGAGCGCGGCTTGCGGGAGGCCGCGCATCAGGCCGGCTGGAGCTCCGATTGGCGAAGCTGGCAACCGCAGGCCGAGCTGCCCGACGGCGCCGGCCGCTTCGCGCTTTATACGTTGAAGGCGCTCGCGTTCATTCATCTGCGCAAGGACGAACAGAAGCAGGCCCACGAACTGCTCGCCGCCCTGCGTCGGCTTGACCCCACGGGCGCGGTCGGCTGGCCGGTCGTTGCGGCGCTCGCCGAGGGGCTCCAGTGAGGTGGCGATGACGACCATAGAGCTTGCCGACAACGAGGCGCTGACTGCCGGCATCATCGCCGCGCTGCGTACCGTTCACGATCCCGAAATCCCCGTGAACATCTACGACCTCGGCCTGATCTACCGGATCGAGCCGAAGGACGGCGGCCTTGTCGAGATCGACATGACGCTGACCGCGCCGGGCTGCCCGGTCGCCGGCGAGATGCTGTCCTGGGTGGAGAAGGCGGTGAGCGAGGTCGGCGGCGTCGAGAAGGTCGCGGTGCGGCTGGTGTTCGATCCGCCGTGGGACACATCGCGGATGACCGACGACGTCAAGCTCGAGCTCGGCCTGCTCTAGGAAACAACCAGAGGCCACCGGAGAGGAGAGGATGCAATGATCGAACTGACCGCCAGCGACGGAGCGAGTTTCTCCGCCTATCGTGCCGAGCCCGCGGACACACCCAAGGGCGCCGTTGTGGTCCTCCAGGACGTTTTCGGCGTCACGCCCGAGATCTGCAAGGTCGCCGATGCTTTCGCGGCCAAAGGCTATGTCGCGATCGCGCCATCCCTGTTCGATCGGGTGAAGCCGGGCGTCAGTCTCGGTCACGATGAGGGCGGCAAGGCCGAGGGCGCAGCCATCAGCGCGCAGATCGGCAACGAGCAGGCGATCTCCGACATCCAGACGACCGTCGACGCGGTGAAGAGCGCCGGCAAGGTCGCGGTCGTCGGCTATTGCTGGGGCGGCGACCTCGCCTACACCGCGGCCAACAAGGTCAGCGGCATCGCCTGCGTAATCGGCTACGACGGCCACGGGACCGTCGCCGACTATCGCGAAAAACGCAAGGTGCCGACGCTCCTGCATTTCGGCGAGAGCGACCCGGAGCTGCCGCCGGAGGCCATCACGCAATTCCGCGCCTGGCGTCCCGACGTCAGCGCCTTCACATATCCCGAAGCCACCCAGGGTTTTGGCTGCGACGAGCGCGGCAACTATCGCGAGGACGCGGCGGCGACGGCACTGGAACGGACCCTGTTCTGGATCTCGCAATATGTCGAAGGGCAGAAACCGATCCAGCTGAAGAACGCCGGCGCCTATGCCCAGGCGAAGACCGAGAAGAAGAAAAAGAAGAAGGCCGACGACGATCTCGGACCGCCGCTGGATTGAGGGAGCCCCGCGAGATGCTGCCGACAACCATCCTCATCGACGACGCGCCGCGCTGCGTCGTGCGGCCAACCGACACCAAGGACCTCAATCGCTTCATCCGCAATGGCAAGACCTTCCTGCTGGCCGAGCGGCCCGAGGGAAAGATCACGCACCGGGCGGCGACCGAAACCGAGATGGGCAAGTGGCAGAGCGGCCTTGCGTTGCACAAGGCCTGGGGCGGCGCCGAGGAAGAGTTTTTTGGACTGCCGCTGTCGGACTGACGCTGCGCCCCTTTCAGGCTGGCCCGCCGCGCGCGTCGTGCGGATTTCCGGCCTGGTTGCGCATCCAATCCGCGAGCTTGGTGAGTGCGGCATCGAGCTCCCCGCGCGCCGATTCGTCGGCAACCGTCTCCGCCAGCGCACCGCGCATGCAGAGCAGCCACGCGTCGCGCTCGGCGCTGCCGATCGGGAAGCCGATGTGACGCTGGCGCAGCCGCGGATGGCCCTTCTCCGGCGAATAGAGCTTTGGGCCGCCGGTCCATTCGGTGAGGTAGCGCTTCAGCACCTGCTTGGTTGATGTCAGGTCGTCCGCATGCATGGCGCGAATGCCGGTGGCTTCGGGAGCCTCGTCCATCCGGCGATAAAAGCTTTCCACCAGGCGGTCGATGACAACAGGACCGCCGATCCGCTCGAACATTGAAACAGTCACCGCCGTATCGCTCATGCCGATGCCTTCCGCTGCGCGCGCCTACTCGTCCATGCTCGGCGACAGGATAACCTCCGCCGGCGCCCCTGGGCCTTGATCGGCGACAAATTCCAGCGTGGATACGCGCGAAAGTCCGTCGCCGCTGTCCATCAGCACCACAGCATCGTCCGGCAATCCTTTCAGTCGATCGAGCAGTTGCGCAACGGTCACAACCGGTCCCCCCGCTAATCCGGATGGATCATGATTTCCATGGTCTCGTCATGATCGTCGAAAGCATTGAACGGGCGGTCGTCCTCGACCAGCCGCTCGCCGCACAGGCAGACCTCGCCGTCGATCACGGCCAGCGCGATCGGCTGGAGATTCCTGCCGTTGCAGGGTCCATCGATGCAGAGCCCGCTGTCGATCTCGAACGTGGCGCCGTGGCGGCCGCATTTCAGGAACGCGCGGTCCTGCGTGAAGAACTCGCCGCTGCCAATATTGAGCCAGACCCCGTCATGCGGGCAGGCATTGACATAACCGACATAGGTGTTGTCGTGGGTCCGGATCACGACGATCGGGAACGGCCGGCTCTCGCCGGACGCATCAAATCGAGACAGGCTGAAGGCCCTCGCGCCGCCGCGCTCGATCTCGTCGCTCGCGCAGATGACGAAGACGTCAATCTCTTCCGGGCCCATGGGGCACTCCTCCCGCGGGTCAGGCCGCCGCCGGTGTGGCCGCCTGCTTCAGCGCCGTCAGCTCATCGCGCGTCAGCCGGAACACGCCCCGCCCGCCCGCGAGCGCCTGGTAGACGTCGCCGGCCTTGTCGCTGAGGAAGTTGAACCAGGCCTGAGGCGTGAGGCCCTCCGGCCGCTCGCTGATCTCGACCACGGTGCCGTTCGGCGCAAAGCGCACGTGAAGAATGACGTTCTGCGTGTCCATCGTCCCGCTCCCGCGCTCACAGACCCGACGAGAAGCCGAGCAGCTCGATCTTGACGTCTTCGGTGCCGAGCACGGTGGCCTGGCAGGCGAGCCGCGATTTCGAGCCGACGCCAACGATCGAATCGAGCTTCTCGTTCTCGAGCTTTGCGATCTTCGACAGGCCTTTGCGCCCCTCCTGCACGAAGATATGGCATGAGCCGCATTTGGCCTGGCCTTCGCACTTGTGGAGTATCGCGATCTCGGCGCCTAGCAGCGCGGCGAGCAGCGTCGTGCCTTCCGTAACCTCGATGGTCCTGCCTTCAGGCATGACGGTCAGTGTGGTCATGATCTTCATCCTCTCTGTTGTGCGTGTCTGTGGTTCAGTAGATCGCCGCGCCTGCGCCCACATTGATCGAGGCGTCTTTCATGGTCTCGACGATGAATTCGATCTCACCGTCGGTCAGATGGGTGTGGAACGGCAACGCGACCGCTCGGTCCGCGATCTTCTCGGTCACCAGGAGATCGCCGCGGCGATAGCCGAGGTCGAAATAATGCCGCTGCAAATGCAGCGGATGGCTGTAGGCCGCGGCCTCGACCTGCTCGACCCGGAGGTCCTCGGCGATGGCATCCCGGCTCGACCGGGTGAAGCGGGTGCCGAGATGCACGAGATAGAGGAACCAGTTCACCTCGGTCACATCGGGCGCGATATAGGGCGGCTTGATGCCCTCGAAGGACTGCACATGCGTCGCATAGAGCTGCTCGACCAGCCGGCGGCGTTCGATGATCTCGTCGATGCGCTTCAGCTGTGCCAGCCCGAGCGCGGCCGCGAGATCGCTGATCCCGGCCTGGTAGGGCGCCGCCGAGCCGACCACGACCGAGGAGCGTTCGCTCAGCCGGTGCGCGCGGTGACGCCGCAACGTCACGGCAAGGTCGATGTCGTCGGTAACGACCATACCGCCTTCACCGCAAGTCAGCAGCGACGGCTGCGCGAAATCGAATACGGCGACGTCGCCGAAACTACCGACCAGGGAGCCCTTGTAGCGCGAGCCGATCGCCTCGGTGGAATCCTCCAGCAGGACGAGACCGTGCCGGGTCGCGATGTCGCGGAGCTCCGACCAGGGTGCCGGATGGCCATTGGTATTGCCGGCGAGGATCGCCCGCGTCGTCCGCGTGATGCGCTCCTCCACCTTCACTGGCGCCAGGTTGCCCGACCAATAATCGATATCGGCAAACACCGGCCGTGCGCCGGTAAGGCTGATCGCATGCGCGGTCTCGCGAAACGAGTAGGCTGAGGCGATGACCTCGTCGCCGGCGCCGATGCCGTAGGCTTTCAGGGCGAGCAGAAGGCCGATGGTGCCGCTCGGTACTGCGACCGCATAGGCGCGGCCGACATAGGCGGCGAAAGCCTCCTCGAACGCTTCGGTAAGCGGGCCATTGGAGAGCCGCGGCGAGCGCAGGACGGCATCCACCGCCCCGATCTCGGCCAGCGTAATATCGGGGTCGGACAGCGGAATGAAGTCATGGCCGGCTTCGACCGGCGCCTCGGCGGCCTCCGCAACGTCGTCATAAACGAGAGCCGGTTCCGTCATGACTTGACCGCCCGCTTTGCCAGCACGATGCCGGTCGCGCGCGCCGGATCGTCGGTGATCTGCGCGCAGTGATCGGCGCTGTCGAGCAGATGCAGGTCGAACGCCCCAAGGCTGCGGAATGGCGTCTCCGTCACGTCGGAGGCGTCGCAGCGGATCCAGGCGAGATGTGGAAACCTCCGACGAAGGGTCGAGAAGACCTGTGGCGCCGCATCCGGTGCGGCGAGCGCCTGCTCGATCTCGGTCAGTTCGTGCGCTGCCAAAGCCATCCCGCTCCCCCTACTGCCAGAACACGCGTTCGGGATCGGCGTTCAGCACCTCCGTCACCGAGTTCAGCCGCTGGTGTGTCGAGTGCAGCATCCAGACGCCCCGTTCGTGATCCTTGCGGAGCAGATGCCAGGTTGCGCTCGCGCCATCGTAGTGCAGCAGCGCGATTTCGATCACGCCCCCCTCGGCGTCGATGTTCCGCGAGCAGCAGGGGCTCTGGATCAGATAGCCGCCGGCGACACCCGCGACGTTCGGCGAAACGTAGCGATAACGCTGCCGCGACCTCAACGCGCGCTCGATTCGCCTGCAATCGAGCTCGTTCGGATGTGCCGGCACAGCGGCATCGGTTCGTCTGAGGACTGCAGCATTCATTGTGGCATCCCTACAGCGGACTGATTTCTTCTTCGAGGCAGCCGACCACCAGCCGCTCGCCGAACTCGACGAGATAGATCGGCAGATTGGCGTCGGTATGCCGGCCGACTTGCACGATCTCCCCGGTGTGGCCGACGCCGACGAGCAGACCCTCGGCCGGCGCATCGGGAAACGAGCCGTCATTGTGCAGGTCCACCGCCGCCTTCACGCGCTGGCCCCATTGATATTTCGGCAATTTGGGTTCGATCATCATGATGCAGCCTCCGGCAGCGGAATATCCTCGACCGCATCGCGCGGGGTGACGGGATCGAGCTCCTTGCGCTTCATCCCGACGCGATTTCCGCTTTCGAGGAATTCGACGCCATAGATGTAGAATTGCTGCAGGAACGTGCCGATCGAGACCACGTAGCCGATCTCGCCCTTCTTGGCGAGGACGTCACCAATCTCCTTGCCGGCATAGGTGCCGTCATTGCGGATGGTGCGCTTGGCCCGCACCTTCTCGCCGAAGGAGAAGAACGGCGGTGCCGTCAGTTCGACGACGTCGCTGTCACGGACGATGTTGCTCATGCGGATGTCCCCGTTCCTCGTTCGATCCGCACAGCGATGCGTGATCGCGCAACCTCGCGCACCAGACTGTCCTGATCCTCGACAAGCCCCGTGAGCTCGCCGGCCGCTACGCGGCTCGCGACCTCGTAGCGGATGCGCCAGTCCGGATCGCGGCGCATGAGCGCCAAAAGCTCAGGCGACAAGCGCTGCGCGACCTCCAGCCGCACGGCCGCGTCGCGGTCGTCGATCATGCCGAGCAGCCATTCGTCCGGAACACGCCGGGCCACGACGCGGCGGACTTCCGTCTCTTCGTCATTGATCATCCGGCCGAGCAACAGCGGCGCCAGCCTGCGCGCGACGACGAGGCGGACATAGTAGTCCTCGTCGGAGGCCATCGGCAGCAGCACGTCGCCCTCGATCAGGGTGGCCACCCGCATCCTGACCTCGCGATGCGGATCCTTGCGCAGTTGCAGCGCGTAGCGCTTGGGCAAACGGCGAACCGCGTTCCAGCGCACGGTCTCATCGGCGTCGTCGAGCAGCGGCGGAAGCAGGAACAGATTGGCGAATTTTGCCGCGATCGCGCGCACCTCGAAATGCGGATGGCCGAGGTAGCCGTCGGCGAGACCGGGATTCCAGTTGAAGAAGCGGTCGATCCGGCGGGCATAGCGATCGTTGACACAGGCGTGCCTGATCCGGCAGCCGCCGGTACCGTTCAGCGCCAGATGCGCGCATCCGGCGCAGTCGACCTGGTTGCCCTGCCAGTCGAGGGCTTCGTCGATGTCGTCATTCATCGTCCTGCCCCATCCGGTCGAGCACGCCCAGGAGGACCTTGGCACCGATCTTGTCGGTGGGATCGAGTTCGAGCAGCTTCCGGACCGCGATCCGCCCTTCTTCGGTCTGCCCCAGGCGCATCTGCAGATAGGCGTAGCCCTTCAGCGAGAACAGGAAGAAGCGCGCGAGGATATTTTCATAGCGGCCGAACTCGGCGTCGCCCGCCCGCACGCAGCGCCAATCGGCAGGAAGGTTGTTCTCCTGAGCCGCCTTGAGCAGACAACGCCGGGCGACATCGAGTGCCTCGGCGAGACGTCCCTTGTAGAAATAGAACCGATAGAGGCCGATCAGCACCGCGGCGTGGCCGGGGGCGAGTGCCTCGGCTTCACGCAGATGGCGCTCCGCGATGTCGTCCAGGTGATAGGACAGACCCGCCTCCCACAAATGGTGTTCGGCCTCGCTCGGCAGCCCGCGGCCGAGCAAGGCGCTGGTGACGAGCGCCTCGTTGATCTCGACCTGCGGGCTGACGAACGTGTCGGGCATCATTTGCGTCTGTTCAATGGTGGCCGCAGGAAACCTGCTTCGGATCGTGGAACACGAGCCCCGTCTGGGTCGGCGTATCCGCGAAATCGATGGTCACGCCGTCGAGCAGCAGCCGGCTTTCAGCCGGCAGGAACAGCTTGACGCCGTCGCGCTCGACCACGGCATCGCCGGCCCGGGGCTCGGCGAGCACGTGGATGTCGGCGGCGAGGCCCGAGCAGCCACCCGGGCTGACTGCGAGGCGGAAGCCGCTTCCCGCAGCACCATCCACGCGGAGCATCATGCGCATGAATTTCTGCGCCGCCGGTGTGATCGTGAAATTCATCCCATCCCCCTCAAGCAGGCGCCTGGTAGCGCGGCAGTGACGTATCGATGACGCAGGTATTGTCGACCGGGCATACCGCCACGCATTGCGGCTCGTCGAAATGGCCGATGCACTCGGTACACTTCTTCGGATCGATCACGAACGTCCCGCCCTTCTCGCGGATGGCGACGTTCGGGCATTCCGGCTCGCAGGCCGAGCAGCTCGTGCACTGCGAGGCGATGATCTTGAACGGCATCAGTCTCTCCTCAAGCTGCCGAAATCAGCGCACCCTGGCGGATGGCGGCATCGCCGCGCTCAACGTGCTCGATCTCGCCGCTGTTGACCTTGTCGAGATAGGCCTTGAACCATGCGATCGCGGACTTCTCGATGAACTCGTGGGCGTATTGATCGACCGGCTCGATGCCGGCCTTGATCAGGTCGCCCTTCGGGCAGCCGCCGATCTTGGCCACGAACACCGCGTGGCAGTCGTTGATGGCGCGGATGATGGTCTCCAGGCTGTCCTCCTCGCCATAGCCGCCCTGGCAATAGAGGTCGACGCGGCGATGACCGACGAATTTCGCACCTGCGGTGGAGAGCTCGTAGACCTGGAACTCCTTGGCATGGCCGAAATGCTCGTTGATCAGGCCGGAACCCTTGGTCGCAACCGCGGCCAGCACCTTGATATCGCTGGATGCACCCGCGAGCTCGGCGAGTTCCTCCTGCTTGGCCGCGACCTTGGCGACCCGCTCCTCCTCGACCTTTTCCTGATAAGCCTTGCGGGTATCGGCGTCGTATTTCACCTCCATCGCCATGATCTTTTCGGTGGTGAACTCTGCGCTGCGGTCTTCTCCGAGCAGGCCGACCGCGTCGGCGCGACATTGGCGGCAGTGCCGCATCATATTCATCTCGCCTTCGCAGGAATCCTGCAGCGCCTTCAGCTCCTGCGCCGTGGGGCCACGCTGGCCGTTCAGACCAAATACCGTGCCGTGCTCGGGCGAGGAGATCAGCGGCATGATGTTGTGCAGGAAGGCCCCGCGCGACTTCACGGCTCTGTTGACCTCGACCAGATGCTGGTCGTTGATCCCCGGGATCATCACCGAGTTGATCTTGCAGAGGATGCCGCGCTCGGTGAGCATCTCGAGGCCCTGGAGCTGCCGATCGGTGAGGATCTTGGCGGCCTCGTAGCCGGTGTAGCGTTTGTGCTTGTAGAAGATCCAGGGATAGATTTTTGCGCCGATCTCCGGATCGACCATGTTGATCGTGATCGTGACGTGATCGACGTTGAATTTTGCGATCGCGTCGATGTGGTCTGGCAGAGCGAGCCCGTTGGTCGACAGGCAGAGCTTGATGTCCGGCGCGGTCTGGCTGATCAGCTCGAAGGTCTTGAACGTCTTCTCCGGGTTGGCAAGTGGATCGCCGGGGCCGGCAATGCCGAGCACGGTCATCTGCGGGATGGTGGAGGCCACAGCCAAAACCTTCTTGGCGGCCTGCTCGGGCGTCAGCTTCTCGCTGACCACGCCGGGGCGCGATTCATTGGCGCAGTCGTATTTCCGATTGCAGTAGTTGCACTGGATGTTGCAGGCCGGCGCGACCGCAACATGCATACGCGCGTAGTGATGATGCGCCTCCTCACTGTAGCAGGGATGGTTCTTTACCTTCTCCCAGATCTCGGTCGGCAGGTCACCCTGGCCGGCCTGCGATCCGCAGCTTGCCTTGCCACTGCCGCCCGTCGTACCGCAGCCTTTGTGCTCGGCGATGGCCTGCATGATCTCGCCGACGTCGTCGACATTGCCGCTGCTGCTCGCGTCGTGTTGCGCTGAAACGTCCATGTGCTCAGTTCTCCTTGCAAGCCGAACAGATTTTGCGGGGCTCGGATTTCGAGAAGCGTCCTAAGAGTCGTTCTAGAAAGGTATTAGCAACCCGCATGCCATCGCCGCGCCCGCGACTTTCTTCGCTTGCTTCAAGGGGTTAGCGCACTCACGGAAGAGTGTCGGGTTGTCAACGCATGTTGGAAAGGTGACAGACGCGACATCGTCGATGAGATGCGTCGATGCACGCGCGATCTCCGCGCGAAGACCATTCGCGCGGAGATCGTCAGATCGACGACTCGATGGAGGATTCAGCCCGCCAGCACGATCTCGATTGCGCGCACAAGCGGGATTGCAAGTGGAGTCAGGCCCTGGCTCACCAGGAAGCGCAGCTCGTTCTTCGACAGCGCGTCGGGCTCGACAACGGCATAGTGGGTGTCGGTCGATCGCTTCGAGACCTGTCGCGCATAGGTGCGCAGCAGTTGGTCGTTGAAGCGACAGCCGAGGAACAGGAAGCTGCGGCCCGTGCGCCGCGCCTTCACCTCGTCCGGAATCGGCGTCTGGATGTCGATCTCGGTCAGCACCTCGACATAGTCGGCATCGGAGATCAGAAAGTTCTTCGCCGGCGCAACGCTGCCGTGAGGCTTGTAGAGGATCGTGGTCCAGTCCCTGGCCTGCGTGCGGTCAACCTCCTGGCCGGCGGCAGCGTAGAACCGGTACCAGCGGTCCTCGCCGATGCCGGCGCGGGTGATGCCCTGGATCTCGCCCCAATCGCCGCGCTCCGCGAGTGCACTTCGCATCGCGCCGTCGTACCAGCTGTCGACGATCAGCGGCAGCGGCATGGTGGCGAGATGGCGATGCAGCGCCGTCGGTGCCACCGGACTGGCAAACGCATCCGCCATCAGCGCCGTCACGGTGGCTCGGTGCCTGGTGCTTTCGATGTGCTGCGCAGAGGCCCAGGCATTGCCGCGGGCACGGCGCGGCAACGCGACCTTGGTGCCGAAATATGCCGCGAGCGCTTCCGGGTTCATCGGCACGGAAGGCACGGCGAGTTCGGCGACACCTGGCCCGAGATAGGGAATCACGTCGCCACGGCGCAGCCGCGCGACAACGCCGCCAAGGATGGCTTCGGCATCTGCGGGGTTGGCAAAGTCGATCTGCGGAACCGGTGCGTTCATCACTCGTCTCCCTCTCCGCCGCGCTTCCTGGCGTTGATGGTGATCGGCAGGTTGGTATCGGCGGCCATCTGCGGCAAGTCGAGCACCCAGCCATTGGCGATCTTGATCCAGCCGCCCCACAGCGTCTCATGCTCGGATTCGACGATCGGCTCCTCGAGATCCTTCTTCGGCACATAGATCGACAGGCCGGTCTCCGGCGAACGACGAATCATGACTTTCATGAGCTGAGCTCCTCGGTAAGAGAGGTGTCGCTCGCGCGCTCTTGCCACGAAGGAGACAATGCTCTCAGTTTCGATAGGATATCCGGCAGCACGTGCAGGACGCGGTCGATCTCGTCTTCCGTGGTTTCGCGGGACAGCGAGAAGCGGATCGCGCCGCGCAGCGCTTGCGGCGGCACGTTCATTGCGCGCAGCACATGCGATGGCTCCATCGATCCGGAAGCGCAGGCCGATCCCAACGAGGCAGCAATGCCGGCGCGGTTCAGATGGTGGATGATCGCCTCGCCCTCGATGTGCTCGAACGCGATGTTCGACGTATTCGGCAGCCGGCTCTTGACGTCGCCGAGCACCATGCAGTGGCCGAGCTGAAGGATCCCCTGCTCCATCCGGTCGCGTAGCGTAGCGACCCCAGTTCGCTCCTGCTCCAGTTGCGCCGCGGCGAGCTCGGCTGCCTTGCCGAGACCGACGATGCCGGGAACGTTCTCGGTGCCGGCGCGGCGGCGACGTTCCTGCGGGCCGCCCAGGATCAGCGGCTTGAATTTCGTGCCCTTGCGCACATAAAGCGCGCCGATCCCCTTGGGACCGTGCAGTTTGTGGCCGGAGAGCGAGAGCATGTCGATCTCGGTGGCGTTGAGGTCGATCGGAATCCGTCCGACGGCCTGCACCGCATCGGTGTGAAACAGTGCGCCGGCTGAACGGGCCATCTTGGCCAGGAACTCGACCGGGAAGACCGTGCCGGTCTCGTTGTTGGCCCACATCACGGACGCGATCGCGGTGCGCGGGCCGAGCGCACGCCGAAAGGCGTCGATGTCCAGGCGGCCACGTGTATCCACTGGGATGAGATGGCTCTTGATGCCGCGGCGGGCGAGATCCTCGACCAGCGACAGCACGGCAGGATGCTCCACCGCGGTGGTGACGAGCTCGTCGCGCCCCTCCTGCACGGCGAGCGCCGACAGGATCGCAGCGTTGTCGGATTCTGTGCCGCCCGAGGTGAAGACAATCTCGTGATCGAACGCTGCGCCGATCAGGCCCTGTACGCTGCGCCGCGCCTCCCTCACCGCCTGCGCGACGTCACTGCCGAAAACATGCACTGAGGACGCATTGCCGAACTGCTCGGAGAAGAACGGCAGCATCGCCGCGACGACGGATGGGTCCGTGCGGGTCGTCGCGTTGTTGTCGAGGTAGATCGGCCGCACGGAATCCCTCTCTCGGTGTCGGGGCCTGCTCAGTGACGGGGCTTGGCCGCTCCGGCAACGGGAATCAGACGGACAAACTCGCCGAGCCGTTCGATCAGGCGAGCCTGGATGCCCTCCAGCGTCGCGCTCGCGAGCTTGCAGAACACGCAGGCCCCGGTGAGCCTGACCATGATCTTGTTGCCGTCGATCTCGAGCAGCTCGCAATCACCACCGTCCCGCTTGAGATTAGGTCTGACCTCGTCGAGCACGGCGCGAATGATGCGCTCACGATCGCCGGGTTCGGCGGCCGGCGCCTGCTTGAGATGTTCGGATTCGACGAGCATTTCAGATTTCTCTTTCTTGCGGATTGGATCGAAGGGGATGGTTCAGCTGAACGACTTGCCGCAGGAGCAGCTCGACTTCGCGTTGGGATTGTCGAAGGTGAAGCCGGAGCCTTCCAGTGCGACGACGAAGTCGATCGTGGTGCCGTTGAGATGCTCGTGGCTCGCATTGTCGACGAACACCTTCACGCCGCCTCGCTCGATCACGGTGTCGTCGGGCTTGGCCTCTTCGGCGAGACCCATCATGTATTTGAAGCCGGCGCAGCCGCCGGTTTCGACCATGATGCGCAAGCCGCTCGCCGGCTGTGCCGCGGAGGAGATCGCAGTCTTCACCGCATTCACCGCGCTGTCCGTCAGGTTGATCATCGCTCGCCCTCGCTGTCTGGGTCTGTCGCAATGAGAGATCGCAAGTCCCGTGCCAGAGCGCATATGTCTGAAACCGCTGCGTTTTCGCGATAGCCGAGCCTGTTGTCTTTGCGACGCTTGTCGGGTTTGCGACATGCGACCATGGCGACGCCGGGACAGGGGGAATGGCAAACCTATACCGGGCGATGCACAACGGCCGCACTAAAGCAGTCCGGATTCCCGCTGCATTCGAACTTTGGACGCATACGCGTGCGGTCGGCAAACTCCTTGCATAAGGGCCATCGAAACCTTCGCGCCGGCCGACAGCCGCGCTGCCAACAAGACCAGGAGAAATCCATGACGTCGATCGACAACACCGCCCTTGGCCGCCTGGACAAGGAGGGCCGGCTCCTGAACGCGGTGCTGAAGGGCGACACCACCAAGCCCGGGCGCTTCGGCTTTCGCGGCGACATCGCGCTGAAATTCCAGGCCCAGGTCGCCGACGAAAAACGTCCGCCGGACTACTCGATCGAGCAGGTGCTGACCGTGGCGCAGGAGGGCGAACCGACCATTCCGGTGCTCGCCGGGTACCTGCACTCCTTTGCCTATCTCGCCGACGTCGCCAAGGTGCTGGACGGCGCGCTCAGCCCGAAGGGCAGCTATTTCATGTTCTGCAACAACATCGACTTCCTGGCGAAATACCGCACCAGGATCGGCGACATCGAGTTCCGGGTGCTGCCCTGCGATGAATCGACGGTCTGGAAGGAGATGATGGACCTTGCCGGCGTCGACAAGAACGACATCAAGAAGCTGGATACCGCCGGCAAGCTCGACTACCTGCTCGACGCCGCAAAGGATCTCGACGGCTCCTATACCGAGATCTCCTTCGAGGAAGGCGTCGCCAAGATGGAGCCGGTGAAGAACCGCAACGAGAACCGCCCGGTCTGACGCATCCGCGTCAGACTTCCTCTTCGCAGGCCGTCTCGTCGTCCTCGACCAGCGTCACGCCGGTGATGCAGATATCGCCGTCGAGGACAGCAAGTGCGATCGGCGTCAGGCTCTCGCCCTTGCATGGCCCGTCCACGCAATGGCCGGTGCCGAGCTCGAAGGTGGCGCCGTGCTTGCCGCAGAGCAGCCGAGTGCCATTCCCGTCGAGGAACTGGTTGCGCTCCCAGTCCAGGTTCACGCCATTGTGTGGGCAACGGTTGAGATAGCCGAACACCTGCTTGCCCCAACGCACGATCACGATCGGCCAGGGCCGCGGTGCGCCGTCCTCGCCGACGATCATGAGATGGAAGCCGATCGCCCGCTGGCTCGGAATGTCGTTGAAAGCGCAGATCGCATAGGCGGTATTCTGGTCCATGCTGTCCTCGTTTGCGGTCGGATATCTCGAACGCTGCAAGAATCGCGCTAGGCGCTGCGTCCCGTTTGTTCTGTACGGAATCCGACATAACGACGCCGTTGCTACGACGACCCGACCTAGCTCGGCATACCGGCGCAGATTGCAGGCCGATTCACTCGGATTCGGCGACGTCGTGGCCCTCGGCACGCACGCGCGAGGTGGCATGGAAATTGATGTTGTCCAGTCAGGCCCGCTGGCATGGAGAATGACATGAACGTCGCGTCCGAATTCACCGCCTGCTCGGAAGACGAGATCAGGGCGTTGCTCGATGGCGGCACGTTGACCGTCTATTCGGTCGCGCGCCCGATCACCGCCGATCGCCCGGTCGATCGCAGCGGCGTGCTGGCAACCTTCAAATTCGCCAGCCCCGCGTTCAGTGGCGATGCTGCCGGCGCGGTCTTCGCGGCCAATCCCGTGCCCGCAAGCAGCGTCGGCACGCCGGGCTTTGCCCGCGCCTGCAAAGCGGACGGCACCGTGGTAGCGGATTTTTCCGCCGGCCCCGGCCCACGCGAGATCAAGTTCGCCGAGGTCTCCTGCTCGCAAGGTGCGCCGGTGAAGATCATCGCGTTCAAGTTCATCGCCGAAGGCGGCTGGCCGGAACGACCCGACTATTACGACGCACATCCCCGTCCCGGCTTTGCCATGCCAATGGTGCCGTGATGGCGATACTGGTCAAGACCACGCAGGACGGCCGCAAGCTCGAGGTGGTTGGACTTGCGATCACACTGGGCGGCAAGCTCGAGGCGAACGAGCTGATCGAGGTGAAGGACCACCCGTATCGCCGCGCGATCCGAACCGCCGCGCCGGAGGCGACCCACATGGCCGGCCGCGTACCCCTGACCCGCCAGGAAGCCGACATCGTGCTCGCCGCATTCAAGCAGGCGGAAGCCGACATGCTCGCCAATCCGGTCGCCATCCACGAACGGTTCCGGATCGCTGCGATGATGAAGGCGCGCGAGCAGGGGATCGAATAGACCGTGCCGCGGCGCCCGTCTCGCGTCAGTTCATCACGTGCCTGCGCCGGCGATAGCCGCCCGCCTCGCCGACCTCGAACATGGCCCCGATCCCAGGATGGCTGACGGGCTCGCCGGAATCATCGGGCTCCAGGTCGCGTTCCGCAATACAGGCCACATAGGGGACCTCATCGTCTTCGGCGAACAGCCGGTAGACCAGGCCCGTCGCCGCGCCGTCGGGCACTGGCTCGCCATCCGTGCCAGCGAACGACGTATCGACGTCGAAGATGACACCGCGCATCGCGTAGAGCCGGTGGCGGATCACCTGGCCGATATTGTACCTGGCGAACCGGGTCTTGCTCATCGCTGGTCCCGCACGCCTCAGGCGGCCGCGGGAGCGTGGGTCTGGCAGTTGGTCGGACAGACCCGCGCGCAGGCACCGCAGCCGATGCAGGCGCCGTCGTCGTTCATCACCATGACCTTCTTCTCGACCTCGTCATCGTCGTCATCGAGGTCGATCATCTCACCGTCTTCGTTGATGCCCTTGAGCGTCATGACCTCGCGGCCGCACACCTTGTAGCAACGGCCGCAGCCGATACACTTCTGGGCATCGATCGACACCAGATAGTCCGGCTTCCAGTCGCGGCCGTCGCGTGTTGCGTAGGACATGGTCGGGGTCCGGTTATGCCTTTTCCAGCGTCTTGAGGTCCTCGCGCTTGCGCTCGAGCTCGGCAAAGGCGTCGTGGGCCTTCTGCGCCACGCTCAGGATCGAGGTCCAGTTGATCGGAAGCTCCTCCGAAAGATCGTGGAGGTCCATCTTGGCCTGCGTGGCCTTGGCCGACAACTTCTTGATCTCGGCCTTCAGGGTTTCAAGATCGCTCATGCTCAAACCTCAATAGTTCGCCACATCTGGAAATTTGCGGATCATCTCGACCCCGCTTGCGACGTATTTGTCGCCTTCGGCCGCGAGCTTGCCGAGATTGTCGAAGCCGAAGCGGTGCACGTCGCGGAGCTGCTTGTTGACGACGATCAGCCGCCCGCCGATGAGGACCATGCGGCCGAAGCCTTCATGGTGCATCTTCAGCATCGGCGAGATCATCACGCCGGTCGCCTTCTCGATCGAGAGCGCGACCGCGTTGAAGAACAGCTCCATTCGCCAGATCGTGTCCGGATCTGGATCGCCGACGATCGGCAGGGCACGGCGCTTCTCCTTGTCGAGGATATAGGGCTCGAGCAGGTCGAGGTCCTTCTTGCCTTCCCAGGCACCATGGGTGTCCTGGGCCCGCCAGATCTTGACGAGCTCTTTGACGAACGGCGTCTCGGCCGCGGCGTCCGGTTGGATCAGTTCAGCCGCTTCAGTCATGGCGGTTTCCTTCAGTCTTCGAAATCAAAGCTGCGTTCCTGCCCTTTGGCGAGCACCTTGCGCAGCCACGGCGGCGGCGAACCCTTCAGCACGTCTTCGAGCTTGACGCAGAGGTCGTCGATCGCCTCGGGCTGCGCCACCTTCATCGGGTGAATGTTGTTGGCGACGACCCGCGCGGCGCCCGAGCCGCCGATTGCTGCGACATAGAGGATCACGCAATCCTTGATCGCCTCGATCTTCGGCGCCAGCTTGTCCTCGTTGCCGTCCTCCTTGAGATCGCCGTCGAACTGGATGGCCTCGACGAAATGATGGCCATCCGGATTGACGTCGTAGATGGCGATGTTCTTGGCCCAACCGAAATGCGCATCGACGCGCTTCAGGTCCTGGGTGGCAAATGCGACTTTCATCGGTCTGGTCCCTCTTCTTGCGTCAATGCAGTTGTGGCGGGACGACCTCAAGGCCGCTCTCCGTGGTCCGCCAGGTATCGGGCGTTGGCTGGTGGTTGGCCTCGCGGTCGCCGATGACGAGATTGGCGAGATCGAACACCAGATCGCGCGTGCCGCGGTAGCCGACCGACAGCTGGTGCCCGGCGCCAAGCCGGTCGAACATCGGAAAGCCCGCGCGATAGAACGGGATCTTCAGCCGCGAGGCCGCCTGGCGGCCGTGCGAATGGGTGATGAGGAGATCGCAGTCGCGGGCCTTGGCGAGTTCTTCGAGATCCTCGAGGTCGCCGATCAGGACCTCCTGCGTCTTGACGCGCTCGAGCACAGGCGAGACCGTCGTGGTCACGGCGACCGCGACCTCGGCCCCCATCTCGTGCAGCATGCTCGAGAGATCGAACAGCAGGTCCGGCTCGGCGCCGATCGCAAGCTTGCGGCCGCCGATGTGGAAATGCGTGTCAAGCATCGCATCCGCAAGCTGGCCGCGCTGGCGGCGATATTTTGACGGCACCGGCCGGCCGCTGATCTCGCTGAGGAAGGCGATGAATTCGTCGTTGGGGATCAGGCCACAAAGCCGCTCGAACAGCCGGAACGGCACACCGGTCTTCTGCTGCATGGCTTCCGCCGCGCGCTTCATCTGCGCGCCGATCGCGATCGTCCAGCCCGCCTGCCCCATGGTCGCGATCTCGTCGACCCCGATGCCGCCGATCGTGGTGGGCGTGAATTCGTCTGGGATGTGGCCGTCGAGCGACCCGGCAAGATCCGGCAAGAACGACGGCTTGAGCCCGAAATCCTCGATGATCGTGCGCAGTTCGTCGAGATCGCCGGGCGTAAGATGGCAGCCCGGCAGGACGTTGACGCGAACCGGGTCACGTGCAGTGCCCGCCTCGACGGGATCGACCAGCACCTCGACCATGCGCGCCACGGTCTTCTCCCAGCCGTCCTGGAAAGCGTCCTTGAAATCGGGCGTGGAGACGTAGACCAGCGGGAATCTTTCGAGTTGCGGATGCTTCTGCCGGATCAGGCGGATGAAGCCTTCGACGTCGTCGCCCTTGGTCTCGGTGACCCCGGTCGAGTTGATGCCGATGATCTCCGGCTTGGTGCGATTGTAGATGTTGAGGATCGCCTGCTCGACATTCTCATAACCGCCGAGCACGGTCGCGACCTCGCTCATCGCGGTGGTCTGCATCGGCACGGCTTCCTTGAAGTGCCGCACGAACAGCGTCAGGCCGAACGAGGTGCAGCCTTGCGAGCCGTGCAGCAGCGGCATCGCGCCGCGCAGGCCCATGAAGGCGAAGGAGCCGCCGATCGGCTGGCTCATCTTGAGCGGATTGACCGAGCAGGCCTTCTTCGAGGTCGTGACGATCGCCATCGGCTGCGCCCTATTCCGCCGCCTGGAGGACCGGCGCCGGCTGCGCAGCGAGGATGTCCTCGATCCGTCCCTTGCAGGCGCCGCAGCCGCCTGAGGCGTTGGTATGCTCCTTCACCCCGTCGACGGTGGAGAGGCCGTGGGCGACGATCGCATCCTCGATGCTGCCGAGGTCGACGGTCTTGCAGTGGCAGATCTTCCTGGCGCGCCGCGCGGCCTCGGCGAGCGCCGGATCGGCGGCGATCTCGGCTGCCTGCGCATCCATCTGCGCGATCGCCTTCGCCTGCCAGTTCACGCCCGCATCGTCCCATGGCGCCGGACGGCGGAGCTGCGCCCACATCGGATTATAGAGCGCCTTCTCGATCTCCTCCATGAGCTTGACCATGCCGATATAGCCCATATAGCCGTGGCAGCGCTCCTGGTTGATGTCGAGCCACGGCATCGCCGCCTTCAGTGCGACGAACTGCGACTTGCCGCCGGACAGCATGATGTCGGCGCGCGCGTCCTTCAGCATCTTGTACATTTCGCGCGGCGTCATGTCCTCGATCATGTGGGCGTCCTGTCCCATCAGCTCCTTGATCCGCTCCTTGTCCTCCTTGGTGGACTTCTTCACGGAAGTGCCGACGATCTCGAGCCCCGCCTCCTGAAGCGCCGCAACCACCGACCACGACTTCACGCCGCCGGTGATCAGCAGCACCTTCTTGTCCTTGAAGCGTGGCTTGAAGCGCTCGATCGCGGCCCAGGCCTTGGCCTCCTCCCGCGCAATTACCGCCTCGGTGCGGTCCATCAGCTCCGCCGGTGCGCCGCGCTCGATCAACATGCGCGCGATCTCGCGCAAGGAATCGCTGGAATCCTGGATGCCGTAGAACGATCCCTCGAAGAACGGGATGCCGTAGCGTTCCTCCATCTTGCGGGCAACGTTGATCATCGCCTTGGAGCACACCATCATCGCTGCTTTTGCGCGATGCGAATAAGCAAGCTCGCGATATTTGCCGTCGCCGGAGATGCAGGACAGGATGCGGATGCCGAGCTCATCGAGCAGCGGCTTGATCTGCCAGAATTCGCCGGACAGATTGTATTCGCCGATAATGTTGATGTCGTAGGGCGTGGTGTAATCCGGCTCTTCGGTGCCGATCACGTGCTCCAGCAGCGCCTCGCCGGCGAGCTTGTTGCCGAGGTTCTTCGGGCCGACGAAGCCCGGCGAATTGACGGGGATGACCGGCTTGCCGAACTTGGTCGCCGCCGCCTTGCAGACGGCGTTGATGTCGTCGCCGATCATTGCGGGCACGCAGGTCTGGTAGACAAAGATCGCCGGGGGATCGTATTTCTCGATGACCTCCTTGATCGCCTTGTAGAGCCGCTTCTCACCGCCGAACACGATATCCGTCTCGTTCATGTCGGTGGTGAAGCTGCGCCGCCAGAGATCGGAGCCTGAAGAGGCAGATCCCCGGTTGTCCCAGGAGTTGCCCTCGCAGGCGATCGGGCCGTGGACCAGATGGGCAACATCCGTGAAGGGCTGGAGCGCGATCTTGGCGCCGTCGAAGGCGCAACCGCCGGCGGCCCCGCCCGGCTGGAGCTGCTTGGTGCAGCCCTTCTTACGCTCGGCTTCGGTCTTGTTGGCGTTCTTGCCGCAACCCGGCTCGTTGAAGACGTCCTGGATGGTGGCCGACAGCGAGCTCATTCGTCTCTCCCGTTCCTGGACCCGCTGCGCGAGCGCTCTTGCCCCGCAGTCTCGATCGCGCTGGCTAGACTTGTCCCCTGCCGCCGCCGTTCCGGCGGCGGCAGATCTTTCGCGACATCAGCGGATGATGTCGAAGCTGTAGTCGGTCTTGGCGGGCACGTTGGTGTTCTTGTCGATCTCGTCGAAGATCTTGTCGAGGATCTTCACCAGCACGTTCATGCCGCCCTGATAACCCCACACCGGATAGCGATGGTGGTGGTGGCGGTCGAACACCGGGAAGCCGATGCGGATCAGCGGCGTGCCGGTGTCGCGCTCAAGGTACTTGCCGTAGGTATTGCCGATCAGGAAATCGACCGGCTCGGTGAACAGCAGCGAGCGCATGTGCCAGAGATCCTTGCCGGGATAGGCATGGCAGTTCTTGCCGAACGGCGAGCTGGCGAACAGCGCCTCCATCTTCTCCGCCCAGGCCTTGTTGCCGTTGGTGGAGAGAACATGGGTCGGCTCGGCGCCGAGCTCGAGCAGGAAGGCCGCAAGCCCGTAGCAGAGGTCCGGATCGCCGTAGATCGCGAACTTCTTGCCGTGGATATGCGCGCTCGAGTCGGCCATGGCGTCGACGAGCCGGCCGCGCTCCTGCTCCAGCGCCTTCGCGATCGGCTTGCCGCTGATGCGCGACAGCGTCATCAGGAAGTCGTCGGTGGCGCTGACGCCGACCGGGTGGTTAAAGGCCGCGACCTCGTGGCCGTGGTTTTCGATGAACGGCAGCGTCTTCTCGGTGCAGTATTGCTGCATGGAGATGGTCGCCTTGGCGTGGATCGCGTTCGCCGCGTCCTCCAGCGTGGTGCCGCCGTCATACATGCGGAACTCGCCGTCGGTGGGGGTATCGAACACGTCGCTGTTATCGGCGAGGATCGTGTATTCGATTCCCATCAGCTCGAAGATGCGCTTGATCTCGCGGATGTTGCCGACGGTGTACCCGTCGAAGCCGCCGATGAAGTTGATCTTGCCGTTCTCCTTGCGCTCGAGCTTGGGCGCGGTGCCGGCCTTGCCGTCCCAGAAATGCTCCAGAATGCCCTTCAGCGCGTTATCGTAGCCGGTCACGTGGCTGCCGACGAAGGCCGGCGTATGGGCGAAGGGAACGTCGTACTCCGCCGGAACCGATCCCTTCTCCTTCGCTGTCTTGATGAAGGCGTTGAGGTCGTCGCCGATCACTTCCGCCATGCAGGTGGTGGAGACGGCGATCATCTTCGGCTTGTACATGTTGTAGGTGTTGGCGAGGCCGTCGATCATGTTGTTGAGGCCGCCAAACACTGCCGCGTCCTCGGTCATCGAGGAGGAGACGCAGGAGCTCGGCTCCTTGAAGTGCCGCGACAGATGGCTGCGGTAGTAGGCGACGCAGCCCTGGGAGCCGTGCACGAAGGGCAGCGTGCCCTCGAAGCCGACCGCCACGAACACCGCGCCGAGCGGCTGGCAGGCCTTGGCGGGGTTGACGGTCAAGGCCTCGCGAGCAAAATTCTTCTCGCGGTATTCGGGCGTCTTGGCCCATTCCCTGATCCGCTCGACTTCCGCAGGATCATGCGGATTCTCGAACAGCGTCTTCTTGTTGGCCAGCATCTGCTGGTATTCGGGACCTCGGAACAGCTCGAAGTGATCGAGCACGTGTTCGGCATTCTGTGTCATCGTGGCACCTTGGTTGGATGTCGTGTTCGATCGCCTGCCCCGGCTCCTCCCCGAACGGGAGGAGTCGGGCCTTGCTGTTTATTCCGCCGCCATCAGGCTCGGCCGCGGGGCATCCTTCCAGGGTGCCTTGGTCTTCTTCCAGATCGGGGAGTTGATCGCCATGTCCATGTCGCGGGCGAAGATCGCGAACCCGTCGTAGCCGTGATAGGGACCGGAATAGTCCCAAGAGTGCATCTGACGGAACGGCACGCCCATCTTCTGGAAGACGTACTTTTCCTTGATACCGGAGCCGACCAGATCCGGCTGGATCTTCTCGACGAAACGCTCGAACTCGTAGCCGGTGACGTCGTCATAGATCAGTGTGCCGTCCTTGACGTAGTGCTGGGCGGTGCGCTGGTAGTCGTCGTTGTGGCCGAACTCGTAGCCGGTGCCGACGACCTCCATGCCGAGGTCCTCGTAGGCCCCGATGACGTGGCGGGGACGCAGGCCGCCGACGAACAGCATCACGGTCTTGCCTTCGAGGCGCGGACGATACTTCGCAATCACCGCATCCATCAGCGGCTGATATTTCGCGATGACGCGCTCCGCGCCCTCCTTGATCTTGTCGTCGAAGAAGCTGGCGATCTTGCGCAGCGATTCCGCGATCTTGGAGGGGCCGAAGAAGTTGTATTCGCACCAGGGAATGCCGAACTTCTCTTCCATGTGACGGGAGATGTAGTTCATCGAGCGGTAGCAGTGCAGCACGTTGAGCTTCGCCTTGGGGGTCGCCTCCAGCTCGGCGAGGCTGCCGTCGCCAGACCACTGCGCGATCACCCGCAGGCCCATCTCTTCGAGCAGAATACGCGAGGACCATGCGTCGCCACCGATGTTGTAGTCGCCGATGATCGCAACGTCATAGGGTGTGGACTCGAACGCCGGTTTGGCATCCGGGGAGACCTTGTCAAAAATCCAGTCGCGCACGGCGTCGTTGGCGATGTGGTGGCCGAGCGACTGCGAGACGCCGCGGAAACCTTCGCAGCGGACCGGGACGATGGTCTTGCCGTCATACTCCTTGGACTTCACCTTCGACACCGCCTCGATGTCGTCGCCGATCAGGCCGATCGGGCATTCAGACTGGATAGTGATGCCGTGGTTGAGCGGGAACAGCTCCTGGATCTCGTCGATGATCTTGGCGAGTTTCTTGTCGCCGCCGAACACGATGTCCTTCTCCTGAAAGTCGGAGGTGAACTGCATCGTGACGAAGGTGTCGATGCCGGTGGTGCCGATGTAGTAGTTGCGCCGTGCGGCCCAGGAGTACTGGCCGCAGCCGACCGGGCCGTGGCTGATGTGGATCATGTCCTTGATCGGCCCCCACACCACGCCCTTGGAGCCGGCATAGGCACAGCCGCGAATGGTCATCACGCCGGGGATGGATTTCAGGTTCGACTTGACGCCGCAATCGGACTTGCCGGCCTCGTGCACGTTGAGGTGCTTGGCGCGACGCTTGGCAGTCTTCTCCGGATAGACCTTCAAGACTTCGTCGATCAGTTGCTTGTTGCGGGCCTTGATCTCCGCGACGCTCTGGGTGGTTGCTAGGCTCATACGAATATCCTTCGGTTATCCCTGTGCGAGGGGTCGGACGCCTCCTCCGAAGCGCCTGATAGACGATCGACAGGCCTCACAACGCGACCTGTCCCGGTTCAGTCACTCTGCTCTCCTTCGGCCGATTGCCCTCAACCGGCGCGCCGCTCTCGCGATCTCTTTGCGCGAGGTCGCCTTGCAGAAGGACTTTTGCAACGAGTGTGCCAGCGCCCGCCGATTACGAAAAATGAAGCGATTGGAGAGAGATAGCGCCGCGCCGCACCTTTGTTGCAAACCCGACATCGCTTCATGCCGACATGTGCGTGCACGGACGGCTGTTCGAAACAAAACAATGCGCGCGTCGCCAAATGGCGCCGAATATGCACTTTCCTGCACGACAGCACCGGTCCGCGCCGCGGTATGGAGCTTGCTTGATGCCTCTCACCTACGCATCGAGGCGCTCATGCAGTCCGAGACGAGATTTCACCCAACCGGCGAGCCGACGACCGTATTCGTGATCGAGCGCGAACAGGTGGTGCGATCGGCGCTAGACTTCATCCTGCGCGATCGCTACCGGACCTGCGCGTTCGCATCCCTCGACGAGGCATTGGCTGCCGTCACGGATGCGCCCGATATCGTGCTGCTCGGGAGCTCGTTCCTGCAAGGCCAGCGGGACCTGCTCCCGGCCGTGCTAGCTACGCGGTTCAGTAGCGCCGCGATCCTGGTCATCGCCGATAGCGACGGTGCCGCCGCTGCTCGGCACGCTCTCGAACGCGGCGCGCACGGCATCATCGGCAAGCCGATCTCGTTTGATACGGTTTGCGACGCGGTCGAGCGGGCGCTCGCCGGCGGCATTCCCCGCGGCAAGGCCTCGCGCCTCGCCCGCACGTCCCTTGGCTGACGCCGCCCCATCCCGGAGACCGTCCATGACCCCATCTCAGCCTGCGCCGATTGACGACATCATCGAGAATTTCTCCCTGCTCGAGGACTGGGACGACCGCTATCGCTACGTGATTGAGCTCGGTCGCAAGCTGACACCGTTTCCCGAAACGGAGCGCACGGATGCCAACAAGGTGCAAGGCTGCGTCAGCCAGGTCTGGCTGGCAACCACCATCGCGCACCAGAACGGGCAACCGTTCCTCACGTTCATCGGCGACAGCGATGCCCACATCGTCCGCGGCCTGGTTGCAATCTTGATCGCACTCTTGTCGGGACGGCCGGCCTCGGAGATCTCAGGCGAGAATCCCCTCGCGTTGTTCGAACGGCTCGGGCTCGGCGAGCACCTGACGCCCCAGCGGTCGAACGGTTTCCGGTCGATGGTCAAGCGGATGCACGCTGATGCGACGGCCACACTAGCGGAAACAGTGTGATATCCGCCGGGCCTCAGGCGACGTCGAACGCCGTTCCCATCCGCTTCATCTCGCTGCCCTGCATGATCACGAACACCGAGCGGGCCACGAACTCGACCGTGTAGTAGACCTCGCCGAGGAAGCGCCAGCTCTCGCGAACGACGCCGGCGTCGCCGGGATGCACCAGCGGCTCGCCGATGTCCTTGTGCGGATACATGCCGTCGTTCCTGATCAGGGCCGCCGCGCGGACCGGCTCGCCGGGCGAAAACTCGCCGGTGAACCGCCGCTCCATGTTCCGCACCGCACGGCGTCGATGGGCATCGCAGACGATACGGGCCACAGGCCGTGGTTTGGTAGCGATCTGGTCGCTCATGAGAACATCTCCTGGGCCTTGACCAAGGCCTCGGCCAGGGCGTCGACCTCTTCCATGGTGTTGTAGAGCGCGAAGGAGGCGCGGCAGGTCGCGGTCACGCCGAAGCGGTCAAGCAGCGGCATCGCGCAATGGGTCCCTGCCCGCACCGCAACGCCGGAGCGGTCGATGACGGTTGCAAAGTCATGGGCGTGGGCATTCTTCATCTCGAACGACACGACCGGCCCCTTGTCGGCGGCCGTCCCGATGATCCGCAGCGAATTGATCCCGCGCAGCCGCTCCTGGGCATAGGCGAGCAAACTGCCTTCGTGCCTGCGGATCCGCTCCTTGCCGATCGACTCGACATAGTCGATGGCGGCGCCGAGGCCGATCGCCTGCACGATCGACGGCGTACCGGCTTCAAAGCGGTGCGGTGGCTCACCATAGGTGACGGCGTCGCAGGAGACCTCACGGATCATCTCTCCGCCGCCGTTGAAGGGTGGCATGGCCGCCAAATGCTCGTATTTGGCATAGAGCGCGCCAATGCCCGTCGGCCCATACAGCTTGTGCCCGGTGATGACGTAGAAGTCGCAGTCGATATCTCGGACATCGACATCCATGTGGACTGCCGCTTGCGAGCCGTCGACCAGGACGGGAATCCCGCGCGCATGCGCCAGGCGAACGACCTCCTTGACCGGGACGACGCTGCCCAGCACGTTCGACATCTGGGTGATCGCGACAAGCCTGGTCCGCGCGTTCAGCAGCTTCTCGAATTCCTCGATCAGGAAATTGCCGTCGTCGTCGACCGGCGCCCATCTGATCACGGCGCCCTGTCGTTCCCGCAGGAAGTGCCACGGCACGATGTTGGCGTGGTGCTCCATGATCGAAAGCACGATCTCGTCGCCCTCGCCGATGCGCTCGCGGCCGAACGTCTGGGCCACGAGATTGATCGCCTCCGTGGCGCCGCGGGTGAACACGATCTCCTCACGCCGCTCCGCGTTGAGGAACGCCGCGACCTTGTCGCGCGCCCCCTCGTAGGCCTCGGTGGCAGCGTTGGCGAGGTAATGAAGGCCGCGATGGACGTTGGCGTATTCGCTGGTATAGGCCTGCGTCAGCCGGTCGAGCACCACCCTCGGCTTCTGGGCCGAGGCCGCATTGTCCAGATAGACCAGCGGCCTGCCGTGCACCTGCATCGACAGGATCGGGAAATCCTGACGAACGCGGGTGACGTCATAGCTTCCATTGCTCACCGCCGGATGCATGACCTTATTCCCGTCCCTTGAGCCAATCGTGCATCGTCCGCGACAATGCATCGCGCAGATCCTCGCGCGCGACGGCGTCGATCACCTCGCCGACGAAGGCCTGGATCAGCAGCGCTTCGGCTTCCTTCTCCGGTATGCCACGGGCCATCAGGTAGAATTTCAGCTGATCGTCCAGCGCGCCCGTCGTGGTGCCGTGCCCACACTGCACGTCATCTGCGAAGATCTCGAGCTCCGGCTTGCAGTTGGCGACGGCCTCGTCGGACAGGAGCAGCGCCCGCGCCATCATCCTGGCATCGGTCTGCTGTGCGCCGGGATGCACCGTGATCCTGCCCTGGAACACCGCACGTGCCTCGTCGTCGACCACCGCCTTGAACACCTCGCGGCTCTGCGAGCCTGCGGCTGCATGATCGACGGTGAGCGTGATGTCGGCATGCTGGCGGCCGGACAGAAGGCTCGCCTGGTGCACGCTGGTGATGGTCCCCTCGCCGGCGAGTCTCAGGAAGAGCTGGTTGCGCACCACGGCACCGCCTGTCGTGAACCCGAATTCACGGTAGTTCGCGCCCGCACCGATCGACGCCTCCAGCGTCGTGACATGCAGTGCGGCCGCACCTTCGCTCGTGATCTTGATGTGATCCAGGCTGGCCTTGTCACCGACGTCCATCTGCAAAGCCGCATTGACCTGGTAGTCGGACTGATCCGGTCCTTCATGCGTCTCGACCAGCGTCAGCGAGGCACCGTTACCAAGCTCCAGCCGCGACCGTGTAAACATCGCCGCCGGCGCAGCACCCGTCGTCACGAAGACGAGATGGATCGGCCGCTCCACGACGACATCGGCGGCAACCGTGATCACGACGCCGTCGCCGGCGAGCGCGGTATTGAGCGCCGCAACCGGATCGGCCCCAGCCATGCCAAATGGGAGAACCATTTCCTCCGTCCCCAGAGCCTCGACCGTCGCACGAATGGCGACACCGGCTTCGAGAGCAGCGAGATCGGAGAGTTCGGGCACGAAGGCGCCGTCGACAATCAAGAGCCGCCGAACGTCGAGACCGGCGAACACCGCCCCGGCCCCGCTGGCCGCGGTTTTGGCGGCTGCATCAGGCCGCGACGCCAGAGGCTTGGCATCTCGCACCAGGCGCCGTAGGTCAGTGTACTTCCACGCCTCAACGCGGGAATTGGGCAACCCCTGGGCCGCGAAGCGATCGAAGGCATCAGACCGTATCGCCTCGATGCTGCTCCCCCCGGGCAGGTCCTTGCGCACAGCCGCGAACAGATCGGCAAGGCCGATTTCGGCGGCAGTCTTCACGGGACGGATCTCGGCATTCATGGGATCACGCCGCTTCGCTCTGGTACTGCGCGTAGCCCGTCGCCTCCAGCTCGAGCGCGAGCTCCTTGCCGCCGGTCTTGACGATGCGTCCCGCCGAGAGCACGTGCACGACATCAGGCACGATGTAGTCGAGCAGTCTCTGGTAGTGCGTGATCACGATCATGCCACGGTCGGTCGCGCGCAGGCGATTGACGCCGTCGGCGACGATGCGCAGCGCATCGATGTCCAGGCCCGAATCGGTCTCGTCCAGCACGCACAGCTTCGGCTCCAGGAGCGCCATCTGAAGCGTCTCGTTGCGCTTCTTCTCGCCGCCGGAGAAGCCGACATTGAGCGGCCGCTTCAGCATCTCCGGGTCGATGCTGAGCTGCTTGGCAAGCTCGCGCACCCGCTTCAGCACGTCGGGCGAAGACAGCTCGTCCTCGCCGCGCTTCTTGCGCTGGGCGTTGAGCGCGGTCCGCAGGAAGGTCAGCGTGGCGACGCCGGGGATCTCGAGCGGGTATTGAAAAGCCAGGAACAGCCCCTTGGCGGCCCGTTCATCGGGGTCCATCGCAAGCAGGTCCTCGCCGTTGAAGAACACCTCGCCGCCGGTGATCTCGTAACCCGGCTTGCCCGACAGCACATAGGACAGCGTCGACTTGCCGGCGCCGTTCGGGCCCATGATGGCGTGGATCTCGCCCTTGTTCACGGTGAGGTCGAGGCCGTTGAGAATCTGACGGCCGTCGATTTCGGCCTTGAGCCCGCGAATGTCCAGGAGCGCCGTCATCACACTTCTCCTTGCCTGTTGGGTTCGAAGATGGTCATCCGACGCTCCCTTCAAGCGAGATCGAGATCAGCTTCTGCGCTTCGACCGCGAATTCCATCGGCAGCTGCTGCAGCACGTCCTTGACGAAGCCGTTGACGACGAGGCCGACGGCTTCTTCCTGCGAAAGGCCACGCTGGATGCAGTAGAACAGCACGTCCTCGGAGATCTTCGACGTGGTCGCCTCGTGCTCGAACGTTGCCGAGGAGTTCTTGGCCTCGATGTACGGCACGGTGTGCGCGCCGCATTTGTCGCCGATCAGCAGCGAATCGCAGGCGGTGAAGTTGCGCGCGCCGGTGGCTTTCCGGTGCGCGGTGACGAGGCCGCGATAGGTGTTCTGCGACTTGCCAGCGGCGATGCCCTTGGAGATGATGCGGCTCGACGTGTTCTTGCCGAGATGGATCATCTTGGTGCCCGAATCGACCTGCTGGAAGCCGTTCGAGATCGCGATCGAGTAGAACTCGCCACGTGAATTGTCGCCGCGCAGGATGCAGCTCGGATATTTCCAGGTGATAGCAGATCCCGTCTCGACCTGAGTCCAGGAGATCTTGGAGTGGTTGCCGCGGCAGTCGCCACGCTTGGTGACGAAATTGTAGATGCCGCCCTTGCCTTCCGAATTGCCGGGGTACCAGTTCTGCACCGTCGAATATTTGATCTCGGCGTCATCGAGCGCGACGAGCTCGACCACGGCCGCGTGCAGCTGGTTCTCGTCGCGCTGCGGCGCGGTGCAGCCTTCGAGATAGGAGACGTAGGAGCCCTTGTCGGCGAT
>NZ_JAFCLP010000014.1 GCF_018129405.1 Bradyrhizobium iriomotense | reverse complement strand
TCCGGCCTCTCGACGGGAGTCCAGAAAGTGTCCACGATGTCTCCGAACACCCGTCCACCATCTCCCCGGTCTGAACAGTGGGAGAGGGTGGCTCGCCGCACTAGCGGCGAGACGGGTGAGTGGTATCTCTCCGCAAATTCAAATGAGAGTTGGACTCGCGGAGAGATACCCCTCATCCGGCGCTTCGCGCCACCTTCTCCCACAAGGGGAGAAGGAAGAGTCACCCACCAAACACATACGACGCCATCGCGACGCCCGCGACTTCGTCGACAAAAACACGCTTGCCCACGTCGCTGCCGGCGGCGCCGGCCGCCACCATCAACGGCAGCAGATGGTCCTCGCGCGGATGCGCAAGGCGTGCGCTCGGCGCATTCTCCCAGTCGACCAGCATCGCGTTGCGGCGCACCGCATCGGGGTTGCTGATCGCCTCGTTCAGATAGGCCTCGAAATCATACGAGACCGGCTTCGACTCCGGCCGGTTGAAGCCGCGCATGTTGTGATAGGTGAGTCCGCTACCGACGATCAAAATGCCCTCGTCACGCAGCGATGAGATCGCCTCTCCGACCTTGATGTGTTCGGCCGCATCGTAACTCGATTTCAGCGACAAGAGCACGATCGGCATGTCGGCGCTGGGATACATCAGGCCGAGCGGCACGAAGGTGCCGTGGTCAAAACCCTGATTGGGATCTTCGCGACAATCGAGCCCGGCGTGCTTGAGCAGCGCCCTCACCTCCGCTGCGAGTTCGGGCTTGCCCGGCGCGGGATATTTGAGGTGATAGGTATGCTCGGGGAAACCGTAATAGTCGTAGACCATCGGCGGATGCGCCGAGGTCGACACGGTGAAGGCGTCGGCCTCCCAATGGCCGGTGATGACGAGCACGGCCTTCGGCCGTTCCGGGAGAAGCTGCGGCAGCCGGCCGAACTCCTCGGCCGTCTTTGCATATTGCACCCGCCGGTCCTCCATGAAGGGCCAGGGGCCGCCGCCATGCGACAGGAAGAGGGTCGGAAATCGCGTCATGGGTAAAGGCTCGGCTCAAAGACAACATACGCGCGTAGCGGCCGCAGGCGACCGGCGGCGAGCATAGGCAAACCCGTATGGTTAGCAAGTCGTTAACGATTTGCCTTCCAAAATCCCCGCCGTGGCCAAAGGAGTCGGCCAGAAGACGAGGACGTGAGATGAGGAAGTTTGCGCTGGGGGACGTCGTCAACAGTGACAAGGGCCGCCGCGGCGTCGTTCGCGCCGCCTTCAAGTCGCGGGAAGGCCAGCAATTCTATGCCGTCGAGAAGGACGGTGCGATGGACTATCTCGAGGAAGACCGGCTGAGCCCGGCGCCGCGCGTCGAGCTCGCGGCCTAAGTCCAACTCTTTTGTCGCGCTAGCGCGCGAGCCGGTCGAGACGCTCCGCGAGGGGATCGTCGCCGCTCGCGATGGTATCGTTCGTCATCAGCAGCAGGCGATCGCTGCCAGCCGCCGCGTCCCAGCGCGGCAGGTCAGGACCGTTGGGATCGCCGCTCCTGACGAAGTTGATCCAGTAGGCGCGCATGCGGCTTGCGACCTCGCGGTCGCGCCGCGACAGGATGCCGGCACCGGGGACGCCTTCCGCGCCGAAGATGAATTGCAACTCGCGTCCGTGACCGCCCTCGGGATTGGCGCGCCGGGCCTCCGGCACATAGGCGAAGCGATAGCGGAAGGTTGGCGCGCCGGTCGCGGCATGCAGGCGCGCCAGCAGCCTCACCGGCTCGGAGAACACCTTGTCGGTGTAGACTCGTGCGGCAAGGTCCGAAGGCCTGGCGAGGTCGAGATAGAGCTTGCGCAGTTGTTCGGGTGTCGCACCCGACGATGCAAGTGCCTCCGCGATCTCGGGCTCGCTGTCGAAACCCGTCTCGTCATCGTTGGCGCCGATGATCAGGGGAATCCGGCCTTGATGTCCGGCCGCAAAGCCTGCGGCGACGTCTTCCGTCACGAGACCCCCGTCGATGGCCGGCGCGAAGCCGTGCGGAGATCTTGCGAGCAGCTTGCTTTCGGCCGCAAGCAGCCGCGCCGGCGCAATCGCGCGGGGGTCGGTGCCATCCTGCCCGAGCGTCGCGACGAATTGCAGGCCCAAGGCCTCCGCCTCCTGCCGCGAGAGCAGGCGCACGCGGCCGGGCAGCGATTGCAAAATGGCTTTCTGAAACAGGCCGCGCGCCTCGCCGCACAGCATCAACAACGCAATCGATGTCGCACCCGCGTCACTGCCGAACAGAGTGACGTTGCCGGGATCGCCACCGAACGCCGCGATATTGTCGTGCACCCAACGCAGCGCCGCGACCTGATCCATCAGCCCGTAATTTCCGGAGCCGCCTTCCGACAGCGCGGGATGAGTGAGCCAGCCGAGCACGCCGAGACGATAATTCACGGTGACCACGATGAGGCCGGCCTGCGCGAGCCTGGCGCCGTCGAACAGCGGATCGTTCACGGTGCCGCTGACAAAGCCGCCGCCATGGACGAACACCATCACCGGCAACGGGCCGTCGACGCCGAACGGACGAAACACGTTGAGTGTGAGGCAATCCTCGCGCGCGTTCGGCAGCGATGACTGCGGGCAGGCTGCGCCGTACTCGTAGGCGGTGCGCATCTCCGAGCTTTCCTCGGTCGCCTCCGGCGGACGCCAGCGCAGCGGCCCGACCGGCGGAGCTGCATAAGCCAGCCCCTTGAAGAAGGCCACCTCGCCTTCGACGCCGCCGAGCATCTGGCCCTCGCGCGTCAGCGCAAACGGAAACTGTCCGACCGGCTGGGCTGCGGCCGGGCCGGCAAGGCAAAGGAATCCGGAAGCCGTAACGAGCGCAAGCAGGGACCGCATCTTGGGGGATCTCGATGCGCAAAAAGGTTTCCTGCAAGGTTATGTCCGCGACGCGCGAAGAGGCAAGTCTCGCGGCTCCCAGCTAACCGCCCTTGGCGAGAATCTCCGCAAGCGCGCGGCGGGCGATGATGCCGAGTTCACCGAGCGTGGAGTGTCCCGACTGCGCCGCCTCGATCAGGCGCTCGGCGATGAACCTGCGGCTGTCATGATCACCGCCATGGGGCAGTTGGCGGCACGTCTCCTCCAGGACGACGTCCATGTTGGCTTTGGTCCGCTCACTCAACTCTGTCATGACGCCCGGCCGGCACGCGTGGCTTGTAATCGCAAGCATACACAGAGGGATCAGGCATGATTAGCCCGGGTAATCACGGCCATTGTGCATCGCGATGCGTGCATTGGAGCAACGTTCGCGCCGCCACCGTGAAGCCGCAAACGACTACCGAAGATTGCACTTGCTCTGATGACAAGCCGAGCCTGCAGGGCTAGCCTGCCGGCAAAACAAAACGCACGGGAGGAAATGCCATGCAGGAAGCAATGGTCGCTGCGCGTGAGTCCAAAGCGGCGAGTGGAACAGCCCAAGAGGTCGACGTCGCCGTGGTCGGCGCCGGGTTCGCCGGCCTCTATCTTCTCCATCGCCTGCGCAAGGCCGGGTTCACGACCGTTGCCCTCGAAGAGGCCGGCGATGTCGGGGGAACCTGGTACTGGAACCGCTATCCCGGTGCGCGCTGCGATATCCAGACCATCGACTACAGCTACACCTTCGATCCCGAGCTCGAGGCGGCCTGGACCTGGTCGGAAAAATACGCGACCCAGCCCGAGATCCTGCGCTATCTCGGCTTCGTTGCCGACCGCTATGATCTCAGGCGCGACATCCGCTTCAGGACGAAGGTGACCGAGGCCAGATGGGACGAGGCGGCCGAGCGCTGGCAGCTCACCACCGACAATGGGCCACCTGTCTCCTGCCGCCACTACATCATGGCCACCGGCTGCCTCTCCGCGCCCAAGCCGCCGGAGATCGACGGCGTCAAGGACTTCAAGGGCGAGGTCTATTTCACCGGGCGCTGGCCGCATGACGGCGTCAATCTCGCGGGCAAACGTGTCGCCGTGATCGGCACGGGCTCGTCGGCCATCCAGTCGATCCCGCTGATCGCCGAGCAGGCCGCGCATCTGACCGTGTTCCAGCGCACGCCGAATTTTGCATTGCCGGCGCATAACGGCCCCGCTCCCTCCGACCGCATGAGCCTGCTGCAAGGCGATCGCGCGGACTATCGCGCGCAGGCACGCCAGTCGATGGCCGGCGTGCCCTATCCGCAGCAGACGGTCGTGAGCTGGCAATTGAGCGATGCCGAGCGTCGTGAACGGTTCGAACGGGCCTGGGCGGCCGGCGACCTCGTCCACATCCTGACGCAGCTCTGGGCCGACCAGGCCGTCGACGTCGACGGCAACAAGATCGTCCAGGACCTGATCCGCGAAAAGATCAGCGCCGCCGTCAGGGATCCCGAGACCGCCGCGGCACTCACGCCGCATGACCATCCCTTCGGCGCCAAGCGTCCCTGTCTCGACACCAACTATTACGCCACCTACAACCGGCCGAACGTTACACTGGTCAATCTGCGCCATGAGCCGATCAAGGCGATCACCGCGAGCGGCATCTCCACGAACGGCCGCAGCTTCGACCTCGACGTCATCGTGTTCGCGACCGGCTTCGACGCCATGACCGGCGCGATCCGCGCCGTGCATCCGATCACCGGACGCGGCGGCAGGTCGCTCACCGACGTCTGGGCGCAGGGGCCGCAGACCTATCTCGGGCTCACGGTGGAAGGCTTTCCGAACTTCTTCATGATCACCGGCCCCGGCAGCCCGTCGGTGCTGTCGAACATGGCGGTGTCGATCGAGCAGCATGTCGACTGGGTCGTTGACCGGCTGGCCGCATTGCGCGACGCCGGCTTCACGACGATGGAGCCGACCGAGACGGCGCAAGCCGCCTGGGGCCGGCATATGGCGGACTGCTCGATGCTGACGCTGCACCGGCTCGCCAACACCTGGTACACCGGCGCCAACGTGCCCGGCAAGGTGCAGGGCCTGATGCCCTATACCGGCGGCGTCGGCCCCTATCGCAGCATCTGCGACGAGGTGGTCAGCCGCGGCATGCTCGGCTTCAGGCTCACCGGCCCCAATGGCGCCGCGCAATGCAATGACGGCGAGGTGGTGCGCCTGCAACCCGATGTGCGGCTGGCGCTGAACCTGCTGGCAACGCTCAACCTGCCGCCGATCGAGTCGATGGGCGCGGAGGGCGCGCGCGCCTTCGTCAACGAGTTCAACAAGGGCCGTCCCGCCGGACGGCCGATCGGCGAGATCGTCGACGGCACCCTGCCCGGTGCCGACGGTCCGCTGCCCTATCGGGTCTTCAAGCCAGCGACAGCAGGCCCGCATCCGGTCGTGGTCTATTTCCACGGCGGTGGCTGGGTGCTCGGCGACGAGCAGTCGGACGAGCCGTTCTGCCGCGACATGGTGCGCAGGACCGGCATGATGTTCGTCAGCGTCGGCTATCGCCACGCGCCGGAGCATCGCTTCCCGGCCGCGGCCGAGGACGGCTATGCGGCAACGCGCTGGATCGCCGAGCACGCCGCCGAGCTCGGTGGCAGACCGGGACCGGTGCTCGTCGCCGGCTGGAGCGCCGGGGGCAACATCGCCGCCGTCACCTGCCAAATCGCGCGTGACCGTGGCGGTCCTGAAATCGCCGGCCAGTTGCTGATCTGTCCGGTCACCGACTGCACGTTTGACCGGCCCTCCTACAACGACAATGCGACCGCCTATTTCCTGACGCGCTCGCTGATGTACTGGTTCTGGGATCTCTATTGCTCGCCGGCCGACCGCACCGATCCGCGCGTCTCGCCGCTGCGCGGCAAGGTCGCGGGCCTGCCGCCGGCCTTCGTCGTCACCTGCGAGTTCGATCCGCTGCGCGACGAGGGTATCGCCTATGCCGAGGCGATGCAGGCTGCGGGCGTTCCGGTCGAGCAGCTCAAGGCGCGCGGCCATTTCCACTCGTCCTTCACGATGGTCGACGTGGTGATCACCGGCGCGCCGGGCCGGGTGCAGATGGCCGAAGCCCTGCGGCGCTTCGCCGGACTTCCGCCGGAGGTCAGTCGCGGTGATGAGCGCAGTCACGGTGATGCCAGCCCGGGGCACAAGATCGCGGCAGCTGCGAGCTGAGGAGCAACGGATCGGCCGGGAACCAATTCCCGGCTGCCGCGTTGTCTGAGCGTGGCATTGAGATGCAGCGACAAGGTGTAGGCCCCGGCGCGCAAGACCGCGCGCTGGGGTTCTTTTTGCGTGAGGCGGGACGATGGGGGACGTTGTTGCGGAGTCAAAAGTCGATTTCGGCGCGCTTGCAGCGCTGCATAAATGGCCGTCGCTTGCCAACCAGCGCCGCCCGGACCGCGTGCCCTACCAGGTGAGCGAGGGGACGCTCGACGAGTGCATCTCGGCCTTCATGAAGAAGCCCGCGGCGACCCGGCACCTCTATGAGATCCGCACGGCGCCGCAGCCGCCACTGGTTACCGCCGTTCTCTCTCCCGAGCACGTCATCGAGCTGTCGCGCTGGAGAGAATTTCTCTGACGGCCTTCACAAGCACGTGCGTAGGGACCTTCTTCCGGTTTTTCCCGTTGTCGGAGATCGGAAGTCAAATCGTGAGCGCCTCACATGCTAGAAGCTGGCGTTGCATCCCCCGTCGTGCCCTATGGCGCGGACCAAACCCTCTTCGTCGTCGTCGACCGCCTCGATAGAGCGACTGAAATCCGCATCGAGCGCAGCGATCTCGATGCCGCGATCGGCGAGTTGGTCGCCGGTTGCTTCAACGATCCCATCAAGGTGATCTCGTTCAACACGCTCGAGCACTGGATGAAGGACATCTCGACGGATGTCGCCGACGCGATCCAGGCGCGCTGCGACATCGATGGCATAGAGCTGCCCGATTATCTCAGCGATTTCGTCGAGAGCCATAGCTGAGCGCGGATCGCGCTCGCACGCTTCAAATCGCGCCCAACAAAAAAGCGCCGCGTCCGCGGCGCTTTTCGTATGAGTTAGGCGCGCCGATATTTGCCGGTGATGACCTCGATCTCGCGGCGGCGTTCGCCGGCGAAGGTCAGCAGCTTTTCGATCGCCAGCGTATCCGTGATCCGTTTGGCGAGCCGCTCGGCACGCGCGGCCTGATCTTCGAGATACTGGATCGTGTTCAAGCGCCCGCCTCCCCAAAAGCCCCCAAATTGGAGCCCCGAATTGTTTGGGCAGCCATGGTGCTTGAGAAGCGCCTAACAGCCGGTTAAGCGCGGCGCCTCATACGCGCGAAACGCGTCTCATCGCACGACGTCGAGCCGGACATTGGCAAGGCCCTTGTCGACCATGCCGAGCGCTTCGGCCGCGGACGGCGTGATGTCGACCACACGCCCGCGCACGAAGGGGCCGCGATCGTTGACCCTGACGGTGACGAAGCGGCCGGAGGACACGTCGGTGACGCGCAGCTTGGTGCCGAACGGCAGGGTGGGATGCGCCGCGGTCAGTTCGTTCTTGTCGAACTTCTCGCCGCTCGCGGTCTCGGTGTCCGAATAGAAGCTGGCAAGGCCATGCGAAGCGGTTCGCTTTGCCTCACCGTCGGGGACACGTGCCCGGCTGATCGGCCGCGGATGCAATGCCGCCACCCTGTGCGGCCGCTCGATCGCGGCCTGCCGGCTTGTGCCGGCGAGATCGGCCTTCTGGCGGCCGACCGGTGACTGCGCGCAGGCAGCGAGCGATGCGGCACCCAGGATCGCGAGCAGCAACCGGCTCGAGCTTGCCAGCGACATTCGGGCAGTTTCGGCACTTGCAATGCGAGACATGATGCGCCCTCCGAACAACCCAAGTTTCGGTGGGCAATCGGGGCAGAACCTTGTCGGAACAAAAGCGGCCGTGCGGCCGCCATCGTTTCGCGCCGGCTGTGACGATTCCATCACAGTGGATGTCCCGAATCGGGACAGATCAGCCCTATGAAGACCGTCGCGGACGCCTCAGTACTTCGGCTCGTACATCTGCGACTGGACCAGGGCCTTCACGTCATTGGGCGCGGGTCCGTCGGCGAGGCCGCGCTGATAGGCGACGTCGGCCACCGCGGCGGCGATGCGGACCGAGACCTCGCGGATGCGGGGCAGCGCCGGATAGAGGCTGCCCTGGGCGAGGTCCTCCTTGCCGACGCAATCGGCCAGAGCATGCGCGGCCGCCATGAACATCTCGTCCGTCACCAGCCTGGAGCGGCTGGCGATCACGCCGAGGCCGACGCCGGGGAAGATGTAGGAGTTGTTGCCCTGGCGCGGCACGAAGGTACGGCCGCTGAGCGTGACCGGATCATACGGGCTGCCGCAGGCGAACAGCGCACGGCCCTCGGTGTAGCGATAGGCGTCCTCCGCCGAGCATTCCGCCTTCGAGGTCGGGTTGGACAACGCGAACACGATCGGCTGCTCGTTGAGCTCGGCCATCGTCTTCAGCACCTCGGGCGTGAAGGCGCCGCCGACTGCGGCGACGCCAATGATCGCCGTCGGCTTCAGCGTCTTGATCGCGGTGAGGAAGTCCGCAATCGGCGCCTGGCCGGTGTGGGCATAGCGCAGCTTGTGGCCGGAGAGGCCTTCACGGCCGCCGACCACGAGGCCGCGGGAATCCACCAGCCAGTTGCGACGGAGCGCTTCGGCTTCCGTGGCCCCCTCCGCCATCATGGCGGAGACCACGAGATCGGCGATGCCGGTCGCCGCTTCGCCCGCGCCGAGGAACAGGATTTTCTGATTCTTTAGCTTGCCGCCGGAGACGCGCAAGGCCGAGAACAGGCCGGCAAGCGCCACCGCCGCAGTGCCCTGGATGTCGTCGTTGAAGACGCAGGTCTCGTCGCGATATTTGTGCAGCAGCTTGAACGCCGAATGATTGGCGAAATCCTCGAACTGGATCAGCACGTCGGGAAAGGTTTTGCGCGCAGCCGTCATGAACTCGTCGACGAAGCTGTCATAGGCCTCACCGGTGAGCCGGCGCTCACGCAGGCCGAGATAATACGGATCGTTCAAGAGCTCTTCGTTGTTGGTGCCGACGTCGAGCACAACAGGCAGGCAGTGCTCGGGATGCACGCCGGCACAGGCGGAATAGAGCGACAGCTTGCCGACGGGAATACCCATGCCGTTGGCACCGAGATCGCCAAGTCCCAGAATGCGCTCGCCATCGGTGACGACGATCAGCTTGGCCGGATAGGGCCAGTTCTTCAGGATCTCGGCGATCTGACCGCGATCGCGCGAGGAGATGAACATGCCGCGCGGCCGCTGGAAGATCAGGCCGTATTTCTGGCAGGCGAGCCCGACGGTCGGCGTGTAGATGATCGGCTGGATCTCGTCGATATTGTCGACGACGACGCGGAAGAACAGCGCCTCGTTGCGGTCATGCAGCGCGTTCAGCGCGACGTATTTTTCGAGGTCGGTCGGCAGCGCACGCAGATTGATCAGCACGCGTTCGACCTGTGCCTCGATCGTCAGCACGCAAGGCGGCAGCAGGCCACGCAGGCCGAGCGCGGCGCGCTCCGCTTCCGTGAAGGCAGTGCCCTTGTTGAGCAAGGGGTCGCGCAGCAGCGTCATGCCGTGCGCGGCGTCGGATGATGTCGAATGGGCGCTGACCCGAGCAGGTCTATTCACGAATTCCCCCAGGGAGTTTCTTATTGAACCGCAGGCATTGTCGGCCACCGCCCCCCTGAGATCAAGGACGTAGAAACTCAAGGCTCGATTGTGATCTCGCACCGCAGCGAGGCTTGCCTAAGAGAACGGCATCGCGCGATAAAAGGTTAACGTCGCAATGCTACTCAGGCTTGATGTCGGCGGCCTTCACGATCGGCCACCATTTCTCGGTCTCGGCCTTCTGGAAGGCGGCGAGCGCTGCGGGCGTTTGCTGGGTTATGGGCGGTATCTCCTGCCCGAGTTCGGCAAAGCGCTGCTTGACGGAAGCATCCGCAAGCACGGCGACGATGGCCGCGTTGAGCTTCGTGATGATCTCCTTCGGCGTGTTCTTCGGTGCCCAGATGCCGTGCCAGTAGGAAATATAGAGCCCGGGCAGGCCCGCCTCGTCGACAGTCGGGATGTCGGGTGCAGATGCAAGCCGTGTCGGCGAGGTCACGGCGAACGCCTTGATGGCGCCGTTCTTGTATTGCGGCAGCGAGTTCGAGGCCTGGTCGAACATGATGTCGATCTGGCCTGCGACCAGATCGATCATCGCCGGCCCGGCGCCGCGATAGGGCACGAACTGGAAGTCGGTCCCGGTCTTCTCCTTGAAGAAGACGCCGGCGACATGGGCGCCGGTGCCAGCGCCAGCCGTCCCCGCGGTGGCCTTGCCGGGGTGGGCCTTCAGCCACGCGATCATCTCTTTCAGATTGTTCGCCTCGAGAGACTTCCGGCCGACGATGAGCTGCGTGCCCATCGCGATGGTCGCAACCGGCTCGAAATCGGCGACCACGTCATAGGGCAGCTTGAGGATCGCGCCGTTCAGCACATGCGTGCCCCAATGGCCGATGGTGATGGTGGTGCCGTCAGGGGCCGCGCGTGCGACGCGGGCACCGGCGATGCTGCCGGACGCACCCGCCACGTTCTCGACCACGACCGTCGTGTGCAGCTCGGTCGCGACCCGCTCTGACAGGATCCGCGCCAGCGTGTCGGTCGGGCCGCCCGCCGCGAACGGCACAACGAGGGTGATGGGGCGCGACGGAAACGGCTGCGCGTTGCCCGGTGCGGCCCACGCCGCGATCAACGCGCAAATGACGAACACATGACCGCGAAATCCGGCCCACAGCCCCCGCATCATCGTCTCCACCCTTTTTTGCCGCCCGCATGTTGTCAGCGGGCTGAGGCTGGAGTGAACGCTGCCGGACGAGCGCAGGCAAGCTGGAATTTTGCGGAGCTTCTATCCGGCCGCCCGCCGCGGCGTCAGATTGGCGGCCCCCTCTGCCGGCGGCGCGATCTGCATCAGAATGGTCTGGGTCGCGGAGGCAACCTCGATGCCGTTCTGCTGGAAGCGCAGCTTCATGCGGCGGTTGAATTCGCGCTGCACCGGCCAGCGGCCGGCCTCGGTGCAGCGGATTTGGCCGACGATCGAAACCATCGCGCCATCGACCTTGTCGATGCCCCACAGTTCGAGATCGCCGCGGATCAGCGCGCGGAAGTCCGTTTCGCGCCGCATCTCGTCGACGATGTCCTTGAGGATCTGGCCGGCGCGGTCCGTGTCCTCCTTGTAGGCGACGTTGACGCTGACGGAGGCGTTGCCGGCGCCGCGGCTGGCATTGGTGATGGTGGTGACCGCGCTGAACGGCACGATGTGCACCGCGCCGTCGCCGGCACGCAGGCGGATGGTGCGGATCGAGACGTTCTCGACGACGCCTGTCAACCCCGAGACGCTGACGGTGTCGCCAACCTGCACCGTGTTCTCCAGCAGCAGGAACAGGCCGGTGATGAGGTCCTGCACCAGCTTTTGCGAACCGAAGCCGATGGCGATGCCGACAATGCCGGCGCCCGCCAGCAGCGGGGCGACATTGACGCCGATCTCGCTCAGCGCCGTAAGGCCGACGACGGTGGCGATCAGGCAGAGCAGCGCGGTGCGCAGCATCGGCTGGAAGGTGCGAAGGCGCGCCGCGCGGGCATAGTGCCCGTCCCTGGACAGCGCATTGATCTGACGATCCAGCAGCGCATTGCTGATTTCCCAGATGGCCGCAGCGATAGCCACCGCAATGCCGATCGTCACCACCGCCGAGATCAGCCGGCCGCCGATCTGGCCGCCATAGAACCAGACGATGGCGTCGACGCCCCAGACCTCGAGCACCGCCACGAAGCCGATGAAGGCGATCACGCCCGAGACGATCTTGCGCAGCAGCGGCAGATAGCGGTTTGCGCGGACCTCCAGTCCCGGAAAGCGCTGGAGGATCTCCGGATTGATGCGGAAACCGCGGTCGATCAGGCTCAGCGTCACCATGATAGTGACGCGCGTCATCAGCGCCACCACGACTGTCCCAACGAAATATTGCAGCAGCAGCGAATAGCCGTTGCGGATGTTGAGCGCCCAGACCGCCCACAGCGCGAGGTCGAGCGCGATCGCAAGATAATGCCAGCCGCCGGCGATGCGATTGCGCAGGCGTGCCGCAATGCCCTGCCGTTCGGCGGGCGCGCGAATGGCGTCGGCAACCTGGCGGCGGCATTGCAGGATGATGACGACGACGAAGAGATGCACGACCAGCATCACCATGCGCAACAGCGCGGCATAGCCGGTGCGGGGCAAGCCGAGCAGCAGTGCCACGTTGGCGAAGGCGATACCGGTGACGCCGACACCGACGATACGGCGGGCCCAGATCTCGATATAGGCCGCGGTCTCGGCCCGGACCGGAAACAGGCCGAACGGTCCCGCCAGGGCACGGATGACGCAGATGAGCCCGCGCGAGAACGCATAGGCGTTGACGACCGCGAGGATCACGAGGCGGACGGTGGCGGGTTCGCCGATCTCCGTTCCGAGCAGCGCGGTCGCCAGACCGACGAAAATGAACACCGGCAGCAGCTCGAGCGCGAGCCGTCCGACCACGAAAGGCAGCCGCAGCAGCAATTGCCAGACGCGCGCGAGGCTGTGACGGTGCCTGTGCAATTCGAGCGCGGGAGTGACGTCGGCGACCGATGACGGCGGATCGGCAATCGGGAGCGCCTGCACAGGAAGACGTGCGGTTTGCGGCACGCGTCCTTCGAGGAAGACAACGGGACGCCGGATCAGGCGGAAGATCACCCATTCCGCGGAGAAGGCGCAGCCGAACACCAGCGCGAGCTTCCAGGCGATCTCGATCAGGAGATTGTAGGCGGCAGGATCGTTCGCGGTCCGCATGATCCAGTAATAGAATGCCGGAAAATTCGTCAGTGTCCGCGCCATGTCGGCGACATCGCGCGAGATCTCGCCGATCTCCTCCGACACCGTGAGCATGAGCTGCGCACCGAGGCCGTCGGCCGCAAGCGGGATCGGCGATTTCTGTTCGGGCGCCGGCTGCTGCTGACCGGACGCATTGGCGATTGCGCGCAGCGTGTCGATCATCTGCGCGCGCTTCTTGTCGTCCTGAAGGGTTTCCAGTGCACGCTTTGCCTCATCGGGCGACAGCGCGGTCGCACCCTTGACGTCCGGCGCGGGCTGCTCGGCGCGCGCCGGGGAGAAAGACACGATGGCGAGGAAGAGCGCTGCGAGAAGCGCCGGGACAAGCTTATGCGACACGCGGATTCCCTGAAAAAAATGAATGCGCCGGCGGCGACGGGAGTCGCCGCCGAAGCGCATGCGTCATGTCGGATGACCGCTATTCGCCCCGGCCCTGTGTCGGAAGTTGGCCTTTGAGGCGACATTCTCTTGGCATTTGCCGCAATGCAACTCCGCTTCCGACCCAGCGAAATGCCGAATTGAAGGCATGCACCGATGGAACACGATGCTCACGCCAAAACCTCTCCCGTCATTCCGGGAGGACACCGGAATGACGGCGAAGAGGAGGAGGGAGAAGACATGATGTCAATGCCCGGCGCGACCTCGTCAGGTCTGCGCAATGCGAGCGTATCAAAATTACAGCGCCGGGAAGGTAGGGGCTATGCCTCACTGATGCAGCCCGCTAAACCTTGACCCGGCGTGCCGTTCGCGGTTTGCGCCGCTATGCGATAGTCCGAACGAGCTCCATCGCAATTAACGCGGCTGGATTTGCGGAGGTGGTGTCATAGACCTCCCCTTGCTCATGAGGTGGACGTTACGCGTCGCGTATTCGCGACCGCTGGGATGCTCCTCCTGAGACACAAAACTGTCAAGCAGGATCGATGACTGAAGGATCACATTTGAACGCGCGAGTTCCCTGAACCGCTGCGCCGTGCTCGCGAATAGGAAGCGCTTCCGCGCCGCGTCGCGCACATTGAGGAGACAGCGGGGCATGGTGACATCATGCCCCTGTTTTGCCCGACGGGTCAAATTGAATCCTTTAAATCCGAACAACAGCGACCGACCGCCAAGCCATTGATTCCGCTATCCTCGGCTACTGTGCATGGGGTTGTTTTCGCACTTTTTGTCGATGGCCGGGCTCAGTGGCCTACAGAAACATGCCTGCCAGGTCGACGGTCGAGGACTTTCCGATCTGGTCGAAGTTTCGCGCCAGCCAGCTTCGCGCCGCCTCGCGGCCCTCGTCGCGCAGGCGGCACAACAGGCTCCATTCGGGGTGGAACTGCGTGGCCGTGCCGAGCTGCGACATCAACTGATCGTTGCCGATCCAATGCATGTACATGCGGCTATGCTTGTCGCTGTCGAGCTCGCCGTCGTCGATCAGCCGCGTGGCGAAGGCGATCGCGCGCATCTCGCGCATCAGGGACGAATTGAAGCTGATCTCGTTGATACGGTGGAGGACATCGGCTGCACTGGTCGGCAGCTCGTCGCGCCTGATCGCCGTGACCTGCACGATGATGACGTCGTGACTGCCCTTGCGGTAGATCAACGGATAGATCGCGGGATTGCCGAGATAGCCGCCATCCCAATAATGCTCGCCGTCGATCTCGACGGCCTGGAAGTAAGGCGGCAGGCAGGCCGAGGCGAGCACGGTTTCCGCCGTGAGCAGCGGGCTCTGGAACACCTTGATCTTGCCGGTGCGGACGTTGGTGGCGTTGAGAAACAGCTGCGGCGCCTCCGGCGAGGAATTGAGCCGGTCGAAATCGACCACACGCTGCAGCAGCGAGCGAAGCGGATTGAAATGAAAGGGATTGAGCAGGCCCGGCGGCAGCGTGTGCGTCAGCGTGTGGATGACGGCGTGGACCGGATGATATTCCGGCGGCAGCTTCAGGGCCTGGATCCACTGGTTCAGCGGCGACATCAAATCGTACGCCATGTCCATGCGCGACACTTCGTACCAGAATGCGTGCAGGCTCTCCCGCGCGGCCTCCGCACCTCCGTGCGCCATGCCGGAGGCCATCGCGACCGCATTCATGGCGCCGGCACTGGTCGCGCTGATCGCCTCGATCGCGAGCCTGCCGTCTTCGAGCACCTGGTCGAGCACGCCCCAGACGAAGGCGCCGTGCGCGCCGCCGCCCTGGAGCGCGAAGTTGACGTTCTTGCAGTTCGTGGTCCCCTTGGCTGTCACTTTGCTTTCTTCTTGCCTCCCGTCCCCTCTTTCTCCAGCGCCTTGCGCACCTGCTCGAACTCTTCCAGCGAGGCCTTGTCGGCGCGGGGAAAGCGCAGGTCGAGCTTTTCGAGCGCGGCATTGATCACCGAGCCGATCACGACGCGGGCGAACCATTTGTGATCGGCGGGCACGACGTACCAGGGCGCATGGGAGCTCGCCGTGTGACGGACGATGTCCTGGTAGACCGCCTGGTAGCGCGGCCACAGCGCGCGCTCCTTGATATCGTCCATCGAGAACTTCCACTGCTTGGCCGGGTCCTCCAGCCGGTCGAGGAAGCGCTCGCGCTGCTCGTCCTTGGAGACGTTGAGGAAGAACTTCAGCACCACGGTGCCGTTGCGGCAGAGATAGCGCTCGAAGGCGGAGATGTCCTCGAACCGTTCCTTCCAGATGTTCTTGGTGACGAGCTTCTGCGGCAGCTTCTCCTTGGCGAGGATCTCCGGGTGCACGCGCGTGACGAGGCACTCTTCGTAATGGGAACGGTTGAAGATGCCGATATGGCCGCGCTCGGGCAGCGCGACGACGTGCCGCCAGAGGAAGTCGTGGTCGAGCTCCTTGCTGCTCGGCGCCTTGAAGGCCGTGACTTCGCAGCCCTGCGGATTGATGCCCTCGAAGATCGCCTTGATCGCACTGTCCTTGCCGCCGGCGTCCATGGCCTGGAACACGATCAGCAGCGACCAGCGATCCTGGGCGTAGAGCTTCTCCTGGAATTCGATCAGCCGCTTCTTGTTGGCGTCGAGAATCGCCTGCGCCTTCTCCTTGTCGAGATCGCCCTTCTCGTCGGTCCTGTGCGCCTTGAGGTGAAACTTGCCCGAGCCATCGTAGCGGAATGGCGTGATGTAGCGGTCAAGCTCCTGGGCGAACGATTTGGACGGCTTCTTGCTCATGAGCGCGGGATACCTTGCGTTGCGGCTTCAGTCGGTCGAGCAAGCTACCAAGGATGCCCTTGGGAAGGAATATGATGAAGAGCACGAGCAGCACGCCGTAGACGAGGTTGTCCCAGCCGACCGCCTTGGTGCCGAAACCGATGCGTAGCGTCTCGGCCAGGAGAATGGTGATGATGGCGCCGACGGTCGGCCCGAGCGAGACGAACAGGCCGCCGACGATCGCGGCGAACACCATCTGCAGCGACACCGCGATGCCGCTGACCGTGTCGGGGGTGATGAACATCTGGTACTGGCAGTAGATCGCGCCGGCGAGCGCCGTCATCAGCGCGCTGAGCAGCGTGATCTTCAGCTTCTCGGCGGTGACGTCGACGCCGGCAGCAGCCGCAGCGTCCTCGTCCTCCGAAATCGCCTCCAGCGCATAGCGCGCCATACTGCGGTCCACCCAGTGCCAGACCACGATGCCGAACAGCCAGACCGCAAGCGCGATCAGGTACCAGGTCGTCTTGTCGTCGAATTGCAGCGCCAGCAGCCTGTTGCCGGAGGCGCGGTTCGGCGTATAGCCGAGCGAGCCGCCGGTGTAATCGCGCGTCGCCGTGATCACCTGGAGCACGATGCCTGACAGCGCCAGCGTCACCAGCACGAAATAGTGCCCGGTGATGCGAAAGCGGAAGCAGGGATAGCCGACGATCAGCGCCAGCGTGCCGGCCGCCGCCATGCTGATGGGAATGCCGATCCAGGGCGACAGTCCCAGGTGATTCCACAAGAGCGCGGTGACATAGGCGCCAATGCCCATGAAGCCGCCATGCCCGAGTGAGACGAGGCCAAACCGCCCCATCATCGACCACGACGTATAGGCGAACGACCAGATCAGGATCAGCACCAGGATGTGCAGATGATAGGGATCGCGATAGACGAAGGGCAGCGCGACCAGCGCCGCGAGCCCAATCCCCCATGCAGCAAGACGTCCCTGCCCCATCATCGGCGCCTCGCAAGCAGGCCCGCGGGCCGGATGAACATCATGACGATGAAGAAGGCGAAGGCGAGCACATAGCCCCATTCGAGGTCGGAGAACAGGCCGCCGAGCGAGATGATCTCGGCGAACACGAAGGCGGCGATGAAGCCGCCGATGAAATTGCCGAGCCCCCCGAGCACGCAGATCAGGAAGGTGATCGGACCGAAGGAGAGGCCGACGAAGGGATGCACGTCATATTGCAGCACCAGGAGGCAGGCGGCGAGGCCGGCGAGCGCGCCGCCGAGCGCCGAGGTGATGAGATAGATCCGCTTGGTGTCGACGCCCATCAGCGCCATGATCTGCCGGTCCTGCGAGATGGCGCGGATCGCGGTGCCGGTGAAGGTGCGCGTCATGAACAGATAGACCGCGACCATGCCGAACAGCGCGGCCACGAACGACAGCAGTCGTGCGTAGCTGAAGTTCATGTCGCCGAAGGCGAGCACCGGCAGGCGGATGCCGAGATTGCGGAAGTCGATGCCGAAGGCGACGGTGGCAAAGCTCTGCAGCACGAACAGCACGCCGCCGGTTGCCAGCAGCTGGTTGATTGGCGGTGCGGTCAGCAGCGGCGCGATCACGAGGTAGTGCAGCGCCGCGCCGAGGACGGCGACCAGCAGGATGGTGAACGGGGCAGCAACGAAATAGCTGACGCCGTAATACTGCACCATGAAGTACATGGCGTACATGCCGATCATCACCAGCTCGGCGTAGCAGATCCAGGTCACGTCGATGACGCCGAAGATCAGGTTGAGCCCGAGCGCGAGCAGCGCCAGCACGCCGCCGAGCAGGATGCCGTTGATCACGGCCTCCAGCAGATAGATGTCGAAAATGTCCAGGAACGCCTGCATGCCCATCACACCCCGAGATAAGCTTCCTTGACCGTGTCGCTCGCCAGCATCTCGGCCGAGGTGCCGGACGCCCGGATCGTGCCCGCCTCGATCAGATAGGCGCGGTCGACCACCTTCAGCACCTGCTGCACGTTCTGCTCGACGATCAGCACCGTCAGCCCGCTGGCGCGGATCCGCTTCACCAGCTCGAACACCTGCTGCACCACGACCGGCGCAAGTCCGGCCGACGGCTCATCGAGCAGCAGCAGCTTTGGATTGGACATCATTGCGCGACCGATCGCGCACATCTGCTGCTCGCCGCCGGACATGGTGCCGGCCATCTGGTGGCGGCGCTCCTTCAGGCGCGGGAACAGGTCAAACACCACCTCCAGCCGTTCGGCGTAGCGGTCCCGCGCTTCCTTCATGTAGGCACCCATCTTGAGATTGTCGTCGACCGTGAGCTGCGGAAACAGCCGCCGGTTTTCCGGCACATGGGCAATGCCGAGGCTAACGATCTTGTGCGGCGGTGTCGCGACGACATCGACGCCTTCCATTTTGATCGATCCGCGCGAGGGGCGGATCAGGCCGGAGATGACGCGCATCAAGGTGGTCTTGCCGGCGCCGTTGGGACCGATGACGCCGACGGCTTCGCCGGCCTTCACGTCGAGATTGACGTCGAACAGCGCCTGGAAGGTGCCATAGCCGGCATTGACGCCGCGGAGCTCCAGCATCGGCTAGCCTCCCGCACGGCGGCGCGCTTCGGCGGCCGCGGCCTGCGTGGTCTCGGCATCGGTGCCGAGATAGACCTCGATGACGCGCGGATCGCCGGCAACCGCGCTCGGCAGCCCTTCCGAGATCTTCTCGCCGTGATCGAGCACCATGACGCGGTCGACGACGCGCATCAGGACGCCCATGATGTGCTCGACCCAGATGATGGTGATGCCGAGCTCGTCGCGGATGTTGCGCAGCATGTCGGCGGCCTGATCCATCTCGGCCTCGTCGAGACCGCCGAGGCTCTCGTCGGCGAGCAGCAGCTTTGGCGCGGTGGCGAGCGCCTTCGCGAGTTCAAGCTTCTTCAGCCCCGCAGCGCCGAGGCCATCGACGCTGGCATGGCGGTCGGTCGGCAGGCCGACCATCGCCAGCGAGCGCTCGGCCGCCGCCTCGGCCCTGGCGCGGCTGTGGCGGCCCTGGCCGTAGAAGCCGGCGAGCGCGACGTTCTCGAAAATGGAGAGGCGGCGGAACGGCCGCGGAATCTGGAAGGTCCGCCCGATTCCGCCATTGATGATCCGGTGCGGCGCGAGGCCCGCGATCTCGTGGCCGGCAAACAGGATCGAGCCCGAGGTCGGAGCCAGCGTGCCGGAGAGCATGTTGAAGATCGTGCTCTTGCCCGAGCCGTTGGGGCCGATCAGGCCGAGGATCTCGCCCTGGTCGACCCTGAACGACACGTTGTTCACGGCGGTGAAGCCGCCAAACCGCTTCACCAGCCCGCTGACTTCCAACACCGGAGCACTCCGCTACTGGTTGCTGTAGGTGGTGCCCTTCGGCAGCGGCAGCACGGCTTCGCGCTGCGCCTGACTCTTGGGCCACACCACATAGGACTTGTCGTCGACGTACTGGATCACGACGGGGAACGAGCGCTCGTTCTGGCCGGCCATTGGCGAGCCCTCGCCGTGGAATTTGACGCCGAAGCCGAGCATGGTGCCGCCTTCGGGTATGTCGGTGTCGAGTGCTGCCTTGCGCAGGGATTCGGGATCTATGCCGCCATATTTCTTGATCGCTCGCGGCAGCACGTCGGTCAGGAACAAGTAGGTGTTGGACGCAGCCATGCCGACATGGGCCGAACGGATGGCGACGCCCGGTTTGCGCTTGTCGAACTCCTCGCCAACCGCCTTGATGATCGGCGGCAGCTTCGCATCCATGCTCTTCTGGTTGGCGAGCCAGATCGAGATCGGATCGGTGTTGAAGACGTAGTTTACATCGGCGCCCAGGCCTTCCTTTAGCTTCTCATAGACCCCGTAGCCGGCGCCATGTCCCACCAGTGCGCCGAACTTCAGCCCCTGTTCGCGGGCTTGCCGGAGCAACAGGGTGATGTCGGGATTGTAGCCGGTGTGGAAGATCACATCCGGCTTGGCTCGCTTCAGCTTGGTGACCAGCGCAGACAAATCCGGGGCCGTCGCCGAATAGCCTTCCCTGAGCACGATGTTGAAACCGGCCTTCTTGGCCCCGGCCTCATTGCCTTTGGCAACGTCGACGCCGTAGGCGCCGTCCTCATGGATGATGGCGACCCGCAGGTCCTTCGGATCCTTGCCTAACTTTTCCTTCGTGTTCTGCGCGATGAAGTCCATCGTCATCATACCGAACTGATCGCCGGAGGCCTGCGGGCGAAACACGTATTTGTAATTCTTGTTCTCCAGCACCGCGGAAGAAATGCAAGTCGTGATCCACATGAACTTCTTCAGCTGCTCGACGCGCGCGGCCACCGGCACGCACTGCGCCGAGGAAAAGAAGCCGAGCAGCATGTCGACCTTTTCCTGCTCGATCAAACGGACCGCTTCATTGATGGCGACATCCGGCTTGCTCTGAGCATCGGCATAGATCGCCTCGATCTTGTAGCCCTCGACGTTCTTCGCGCTGTACTGATCCAGCATGATCCTTGCGCCGGTATATTGCAGCTCCGAACCGCCGCCGGCGAGCGGGCCGGTCAGATCATAGATGACGCCGATCTTGATCTTCTTCTCCTGGGCCTGGGCCGAAGCCATCAAGCCCGTCGCGGCAATCGCGACCAACAGCCCACGTACCGAGCGGGCAGCCATGCGCAGGCGCATCTAAACCTCCCTGGACGATTGTGCATCGCATTCTTGTTGCTATTGCTTTTTTGCCCATCACATGGGCTGCGCGCGGCGATGTCAAGCCTCGCGCTCAGCGCGAGGCGAACTGCTGCTCGACAAAGGCCGTGACAAATCGCGGCATAGCCGGCGTGAGATCGCTCATCCCGCGCACGAGATGAATGGCCGACAGTTCCGGCTCGGTCTCGCGCGCAAGATTGGCCTCGATCCGGGCGCGGGCCACATCGCCGGGCACATCCAGGTTGATGACCTGCAGCATTGCAATCGAGGGGCCGGTGACGACGCAATGCCAGCCCGGCTCGACCCGGTAGTCGGCCGCAGTCAAGCCGGTCTCCTCGCCGAGTTCGCGGACGACACTGCCGGGAATGTCGAGCGTGCCGTCCCTGACATCGTCGAGGTCGGGCGTGCCCGAGGGGAAATAGATGCGGCCCGCATTGGCGGTGTGGGGCGCCATCTCGCCCATGATGAAGGCGCCGTCGGACGCGCGCAACGCGCCCATGCCAAAGCCGTTGAACACGGCCTTGTCGGGAAAGCCCCAGTCGCGCCAGGCGAGGAAGCTTGCGAAATCGGTCTCGAAATAGGTCGCAGAAAGATGCCCGTCGGTGAACACCGCATCGCGCCCGAGCAGGACGCGGCCGTTCCAGATCTTCGGCCGCTCGCGCTGCTTCTCGGCGAAATGCGCCGCGATCTCGGCGCGCCGTTCCTCCGCGAACGGCCAGACGATCGGCCGCACGGCAAGATCAAGCGTCGTGACGCGATGAATGACCGGTGACGTCATGACGCCTGGTACCACGCCTTCGCGTCAGCTATTTGGCGCTCCCGGTGGTTTTCTTGGCCTGGTCAACGAATTTGTTGGTGAAGGTCTTGCTGACGTCGATCTTGGCGTTGGCCACCTCGGGCGAACCGACGCTGAACACCGCGAGCACGGCGTCGGCGCCCTTCGGGTCCATCTTGCCGGTCTCGGAGAACATGGGAATCGTGTTCTTCAGCGCGGCGAGATAGAGGTCCTTGTTCTTGCCGACCGTCTCCTCCGGCATCTTCGCCATGATCTCCTCGGGCGAGTGCGAATGGATCCAGGCGAGCGTGGCCAGGATGGCATTGGTCAGCGCCTGCGTCTCCTTCTCGTGGCCATTGACCCAGGCCGCCGTCGAGTACAGCGCGCCACCAGGATATTCGCCGCCAAACGTCTCGAGCGTATCCTTCTGGGTGCGGGTGTCGCTGAGGATGCGCAGATCCTTGTGGCTGCCCTGGAGCACGGTGACGGACGGGTCGAGCATCACGGCGGCGTCGATCTGGCCCTGTTCCATCGCAGCGACTGCGGTGGCGCCAAGGCCGACGCCGATCACGGCGGCGCTGGTGGGGTCGAGCCCGTTCTTCTTGAGCATATATTTCAGGAAGAAGTCCGTGGAGGAGCCGGGTGCGCTGACGCCGACCTTCTTGCCGGCGAGATCCTTGACCGACTTGATGTCATTGGTGCGCGAGGGCGCGACCACCAGCACGAGGCCGGGATAGCGGTCATAGACCACGAAGGACTGCAGCTCCTGCTTCTTGGCGGCGAGGTTGACGCAATGGTCGAAATAGCCGGAGACGACGTCGGCGCTGCCGCCGAGCACGGCCTTGAGCGCGTCCGAGCCACCCTTGAGGTCGACCAACTCGACATTGAGGCCGGCCTTCTCGTACTCGCCGAGCTGCTTGGCCAGCACCGTCGGCAGGTAGCACAGGCAGGAGCCGCCGCCGACCGCGACGGTGACCTTGCTTTGGGCTGCGACAAGCGAGGTCGTGAGCGTCAGCGCGAGCAGCGCGCCGGCGAGCCTGGCAATCGTGTTCTTCATTGGTTTCCTCCGTTCGGCCGGCGGCACCATAGAGCAGCGGGACTGGCTTGAGAAGCACTGCCTAAGTGGGCTGGCCATCGGCCTTTCGGCGCAATAGCATGGCTGAACAAGAACAATTCCTGATGGGGAGGATCATCCATGAATCGCCTTGTTGCCGGGCTGTCGCTCGCCGCCGCCTTTGCCGCCGGATGCGGCGCGAACCAGCTGCTCCGGCCGGCGCTGGCCGCCGAGAACATCACCGCGCAGCTCATCCACACCGGCGAGATGGAGGGCGATGCGCTCGGCCCCGCCAACAATGTCGGCTACCGGTCCAAGATGTTCATGGGCGCCGACGGCGCCACCGTCTCGATCCAGGTCGGCAATGTGCCGAAGCACATGCATCCCAACACCAACGAGATCCAGTACATCCTGGACGGGACCGGGACGATCTGGCTCGGCGACAAGGAAGTCGCGGTGAAGCCGGGCGACCTCGTCATCATCCCCAAGGGCACGCCGCATGGCGGCACCAAGCCGACCAGCGGCCAGGTCAAGGCGATCGCGATCAAGACGCCGCCGCAGGCGCCGGATGACACCAAGCTGCTGGATTAGGCTTTCGCGCGATGGGGCACTCTCGCCAATGCGCGGGCGCGTTCCGCGAATTTCGCCGCTAGATCGGACGCGCCTGCTTCCGGATCTCGTTCGCGATCGGCCTTAGGGTGTCAGTCGGAAGCTGGCCGACGAGGGTATAGCCCAGGCCACCGTCTGCCCAGGCGAAGCCCGCGACGTCGCCGGTCGACTGCGGCATCATCGGCGTATCCTGATTGCGGCCGCTCATCGGCCGCGTCAGCACGACCAGTCGGTCACCATGATCGTCGTCGTACATGAACATTGCGGCCGGGCCATGCGACGTGGCGACGACGCGGCCGCCCATCAGCCGATAACCGGAGACGGAGAGATCGGGAACCTTAACCGGCTGCTTCAGCCTGTTGGACGCCCATTGCACGAGCTCGGCGCTGTCGGACGCACGTATCTCGACCGGCCGCACCCGGTCCGGTGCGTAAACGCCATAGGTATAGGCTGCCTCCTGTGCCAACGCAGACAGTCCGCTCGGGCCATCCTGCAACACGCTGCGCATGGTCCATCCGCCGAGACCGCCGATGCCGAGAAGCAGCATCGCAGCGATCGCCCCCCACGCTCGCAGGGGACGCCGCTTCCGGCTTTCGAGGATGTGCGACAAATTCAATTCCGCCGGCAGCGGCTCCTCGGCGATCGACGCAAGCGCACCACGCAACTGCTCGCCCTGGGTGACGAAGGCCGCGACGCGGCTGGCGACATCAGGATGATCGTCCAGATAGGATGCGACCTCCGCGCGACGCTCGGGCTCGAGCGCCTGGTCGACATAGGCGTGGAGATCATCCTCGGTGATCGGTCGCTGGTTCATTTCAAGCTCCGCAGTGCCACGACATTTCCCGGCGCAACGCCATCCACCTCCTGTTGCAGCCTCTCTCGCGCGCGCGACAGGCGTGACATTACCGTACCAATCGGGACGTTGAGAACTGCCGCAGCGTCGGCGTAGGAAAGATCCTCGACCGCGACCAGCAACAGCACGGTCCGCTGCTCATCCGGGAGTTTTGCAAGCTTGCTCAGGACATCCTGATAGGTCAGCCTCTGCTCCTGCGCTGCCGCACTGACAAGTTCCTGCTCGCCTGCATCGTCGATCGGCATATGCCTGCCCCGCGCTGTGGCCTGGCGAAATTGCGTGACCGCCAGATTGTGGAGGATGGTGAACAGCCAAGCGCGGACGCTGCCGTCGCGCCGCTGATGCCAGCGGCTGACGGCGCGCTCCAGGCAGTCCTGGACCAAATCGTCAGCCGCCGCGCGATCGCGCATGAGTGCACGCGCATAGCGGCGGAGCGCGGGGATCAGCGGCTCGACCTGAACCAGCATATCCTTCATGACGCGCTCCGCCTCATCCCGGTTGCCGCCCGCCGAACGTCATCGCGCCTCGATTTGGACGGCCTCACCCGGCATGGCCGCATCGCCTGCCGCAATCACCAGGTATCGCCTCGCAGCCGCGGCCGACTGGTCGACGATCTGCCGGATTGGACCGGCAGCATTGACGATGGCCGATCCGGCCGGATTGGTCATGAACGCCGCCAATGGCTGCAGCGGGCCGCTGCCATCGCCATGGTCCGCCAGCGCCAGCACATATTTCTGCCTGGGCTGAAGCCCCGTCACCGAAGCTTGCAAGACCTGAATTAGGCCCTGATCGAACAACGACACGCTGGTCGGCGCCTTCCCGCCGCCTGCGTCGCCCTTCGATACCAGTGCCAGATGAGCGACCTGGCCGGCAACGCCGAGAGCCTGCAGGTTTTGGCGGTCATCCGGATCCGGCGCGGCGTTCGGAACGAAGGCGATCGCCTGCGGTGCCTGGCCGATCGGAACGTTGGCAATCACCTTGTTGGTTGCCGTATCGATAGCCGCAAGCGCGTCGGCGTTCTCCAGCCCCACATAGATGCGGGTGCCGTCGCCGGACGGCCACACCCCGTGCGGCAAATTACCGACCGGGATCGTCGCGACCTGCGAGAAGTCGTCGGTGCGGAACACCTTCACTTCGTTCAGGCCACCGACAGTGACATAGGCAAGCGTGCCCTTGGCGGTATGCGCGAAGTTGACGTGATTTGTGATCGGACCGGTGTCGATGGTCTTGATCGCATTGAAGGGCGGCCTCGCGTTGAATACCTGAGTCCGGCCCACATCTTTCAACGTGAACCAGACCTGGCTTCCATCCGGCGTCGCCGCGATGTTCGGGCAGAACGGACTTTCCTGCTTCACCTTCGCAATGATCTTGTGCTCGGCCACCGCGACGACATCAGTCTCGGGATTGAAGGACGAGCAGATGTAGCCGTACTTGCCGTCGGGTGAGAAAATCTGCATCCCCGGCCCGTTCGGCGTCGTGATGCGGGTCTTCTCCTTGAAGCTGATCGGATCGATGACGGAGATGTAGTTCTCGCCGCGAACGGTGACCCAGACTTCCTTGCCATCAGGCGTGAAGAACGCCTCGTGCGGCGACCGTCCGACGTAAGTGATATGCTTGACCGCGTTGGTCGCCGTATCGATGAAGCTCACGGAGTTCGAACCGATCGAGACCACGGCGAGCGTCTTGTGATCGGGCGAGAAGCCCATGCCATGGACGAGAACCTGGCCCTTGTAGAGCGGGCTGAAATTGCCGGGCTGGGGGTCGCCGAGCCGGATCACGCCAAGCAACCTGTTGTCGACGGGATCGGTGACCGAGACCGTATTCGAGAACTGTTCCGCGGCGTAGACGCGGTCGTGGTGACTGATCGGAATATCGGGGGTAGACAAAGAGCCCGGTGCCTGCCCCGCCCATGCGACAGAACCGGTGGCGAGCATCGTGGCTGCCAGGAAGAAGCTCTTCATCATATTGCTTCGTGACGTGGTCATCTGCGGCTCCTACTTCTTCATTCCATTGGACATATCCATCTGCATGCCCGGATGATGATGACCGGTTGCGACGGGAGCGGGTGGCGACTGGGTCGGAGCAGGCGTGGTTTCCGTGGCGGGCTCGCCGATGGCGAGCTTCATGGCCGCGATTTCCTGCATCTGGTCGACGATGATTTCCTGGGCGATGCGCCTCAGCTGCTCGTTCTTGCCGTAGCGCAATTCGGTCACCGCCATATCGATCGCGCCCTGATGGTGCGGGGTCATCATTGCAACGAAGTCGCGATCGACATCGCCGGTCGGCTTGGCCGCCATGTCGTTCATCATCTTGGTCATGGCGGCTTCGTTTTCTTCCAGGAACGCCCGTTCTTCTGCACTCACCGCAGCCGGCGGGGCGGCAGGATGGGACTCATGCGCGAACGCAAGCGGAGGCACCGCGAACGCAACGAGAATGCGCGCGGCAAGGAATGCCGTGCCGAGGCCGGGCCTGGGCCATCGACATCTGCCAGCGAGCGCTGCTACGGCGCGGCGAAACTGTGAAAGCGACATCGAAAACTCCCATGCGGGTGGTTGCATGGGGGTTTGACGCGTGGGCGCGCGTTCTATTCCGGCCGGCCAATCACATAAATGTCAGCAGCAACCGAGGCGGCCTAGCCGCGCCCATCCGACGCGGTCGGCCGCCACACCAACAGGCGCCGCTCGACCAGCGTCACCCCATAGTCGATCAGGATGACAAAGGCCGACAGCACGAACATGCCGGCGAACACGCCGGCGACGTCGAACACGCCCTCGGCCTGCTGAATGAGATAGCCGAGCCCGGCGGCCGATCCCAGATATTCGCCGACGACCGCACCGACCACGGCGAAGCCGACCGAGGTGTGCAGCGAGGAGAACATCCACGACAGGGCCGACGGCCAATAGACGTGCTGCATCAACTGCCGCTCGCTCATGCCGAGCATGCGGCCGTTGTCGAGCACGGTGCGGCTGACTTCCTTGACACCCTGATAGACGTTGAAGAAGACGATGAAGAACACCAGCGTCACGCCGAGCGCGACCTTGGACCAGATGCCGAGCCCGAGCCAGAGCGCAAAGATCGGCGCCAGCACCACGCGCGGCAGCGCGTTGACCATCTTGACGTAGGGGTCGAACACCGCGGCCACCAGCGGCTGGCGCGCGAACCAGAATCCGACCAGCACACCACCGGCTGATCCGATCACGAAGGCGAGGATCGATTCCGCCAGCGTGATGCCGAGATGCTTCCAGATCACGCCGGACGCGAACCATTTCACGATCTGGCTGAACACGTCGAACGGATTGGAGAAGAAGAACGGCGGCAGCAGGATCTTGCCGAACACGGGGACGGTCGACAGCACCTGCCACAGCACGATGCAGACGACCGCGACCAGGACTTGCAGCGCAAACAGCGTCGGGCGCGACATCAGACCGCCTCCGCCGCGTGGGTGGACTGCGCGTAGCCCTTCATCACCTCGTCCTTCAGCACGCTCCAGATCTCGCGATGGAGTGCGTGGAACTCCTTGTCGAGGCGCACCTCGAAGATGTCGCGCGGGCGCGGCAGGCTGACGCGCCAGTCGCCGATGATGCGCGAGGACGGCCCCGCGGACATGATCACGACGCGGTCAGCGAGCGCTATCGCCTCTTCCAGATCATGCGTCACGAACAGCACGGCCTTGCGGTCGGCGTTCCAGAGGTCGAGCAGCAGATTGCCCATCACTTGGCGCGTCTGCGCATCGAGCGGTCCGAACGGCTCGTCCATCAGCAGGATTTTTGGATCGCGGATCAGCACCTGAGCCAGCGCCACGCGCTTGCGCTGACCGCCGGAGAGCATGTGCGGATAGCGGCCCGCGAAGGCGCCGAGGCCCACCGACGTCAGCCATTTCTGCGCCTGCGGGAGCGCCTCGCTGCGCGGCGTGCCCTTGATCTCGAGCCCGATCGCGACATTGTCGAGCGCGGTCTTCCAGGGGAACAGCGCGTCGGCCTGGAACAAATAGCCGGCCTCCCGGTTCAGCCCCGTCAGCGGCTGGTCGAAGATCCTGACGCTGCCGGCTGCGGGCTTGAGCAGGCCCGCGGCGACATTGAGCAGCGTCGATTTCCCGCAGCCGGTCGGGCCGACGATGGCGACGAACTCGCCCTGCGCGACCGTAAGATGCGCCTTCTCCACCGCCGTATAGACCCGGCCGTCCCCCAGCCGGAACGCAACCTTGGCATCTTCCAGCGCCACCGCCGTTGGCGTTGTCATATGTTTCCTCCGAACTCTGGCCGATGCCTTAGCCTCTCGCGCGGCCAAGTTCAATCAAGCCGCCAAGCGTGCTACGCATGGGGACTTGCCGTCCCCTTCCCCTCCCTTGAGCCGACCCGCGATGCCTGCCAAGCTGGCGATCAGCTACCATGAGGTCACCAAGAGCTTCGGCTCCCTCACAGCCGTCGACGGCGTCTCGCTCGACATTGCCGACGGCGAATTTCTGGCCATCGTGGGCGGCTCCGGCTCGGGCAAGACCACGCTGCTGCGGCTCGCTAACCGGCTGATCGAGGCCGATGGCGGCACCATCACGGTCGAAGGGGAAGACGTGCGGAATGTCGATCCGGTCGCGCTGCGGCGCCGGATCGGCTACGTCTTCCAGAGCGGCGGGCTGTTTCCGCATCTGAGTGTCGCCGACAATATCGGGATCACGCCAAAGCTGCTGGGCGAGCCAGCAGCGGCCATCGCTGGGCGCGTCGACGAGTTGCTGGAGCTCGTGCAGCTTGACCGCGCATCGCATCGCGACCGTTTGCCCGAGGCACTCTCCGGCGGCCAGCGCCAGCGCGTCGGTGTGGCGCGGGCGCTCGCCGCCAAACCCCGCATCGTGCTGATGGACGAGCCGTTCGGCGCCCTCGATCCCCTCACCCGCGATGCGCTCGGCGAAGATTTTCGCGACCTGCACCGCAAGCTCGGCCTGACCTCCGTCATGATCACACATGACATGACCGAGGCGATCCTGCTCGCCGACCGTATCGCAGTGATGCGCGGCGGGCGATTGCTCGCGCAGGGTACGGCTGCGGAGCTCTCGAGCAGCAGCGACGATTACGTGCTCGAGCTGCTGCGCACGCCGCGGCGCCAGGTCGAGCGGCTGAATACGCTGCTGCCGAAGAGCGGTGCGGCATGAGCCTCTTCACCGATCCACGCTGGGGCGAGGCGCTGTCGCATCTGGCAGACTATCTCGGCAACCATGTGCGGGTGAGCCTTGCCGCGCTCGCGCTTGGCCTCGCCGTCAGCCTGCCGCTGGCGATCCTGACGCGCAACCGTCCGGCGCCGCGCGGCATCCTGCTCGCACTCGCCAGCATCGTGCAGACCGTGCCGGGACTGGCGCTGCTCGCGCTGTTCTATCCACTGCTGTTGCTGGCGGCCTCCGTGACGCTCGCCTGGTTCGGCGTTTCCTTCTCCGCCTTCGGCTTCCTGCCGGCGATGCTGGCGCTGGCGCTCTATTCGATGCTGCCGGTGCTGCGCAACGGCATCACCGGCCTCAACGGCATCGATCCCGCGCTGATCGAGGCTGCCAAGGGCGTGGGCATGACCGCACGGCAGTCGCTTGTCATGGTCGAGCTGCCGCTGGCGCTGCCGGTGATGATGGCGGGCATCCGCACCGCCGCGGTGTGGGTGATCGGCACCGCGACGCTCTCGACGCCGATCGGGCAGACCAGCCTCGGCAACTACATCTTCGCCGGGCTGCAGACCCAGAACTGGGTGTTCGTGCTGTTCGGCTGCCTCGCCTCGGCCCTGCTCGCGCTCGCAGTCGACCAGTTGCTCGGCCTGATCGAGAGCGGCCTGCGCCACCGCAGCCGCTTGCGCTCCGGGCTTGGCGCTGCGGGAATCGCGGCACTGGTCGCCGCAACGCTGGTGCCGACGATGGGCCGCTCATCGTCAGGCTATGTGGTCGGCGCAAAAACCTTCGCCGAGCAATATGTGCTGTCGGCGTTGATGAGGGACCGCCTCCAGGCGGCGGGCCTCTCGGCCACGGCGCGGTCCGGCCTCGGCTCCAGCGTGATCTTCGAGGCGCTGAAGGCGGGCGACATCGATCTCTGTGTCGATTATTCCGGCACGCTCTGGGCCAACCAGCTGCATCGCACCGATATCAAGCCGCGCGCCGAGCTGGTCGCAGAATTGAAGACGGAGCTCGCAAAGCAGAACATCACCCTGCTCGGCGAACTCGGCTTCGAGAATGCCTATGCGCTGGTGATGCCGAGGAAGCGCGCCGAGGCGCTCGGAATCCGCACCATCACTGATCTTGCGGCACATGCCTCGACGCTGTCGATTGCCGGCGACTACGAATTCTTCTCGCGCCCCGAATGGGCGGCCCTGCAAAAGGCCTATGGGCTCCAGTTCCGCGCCCAGCGCCAGATGCAGCCGGACTTCATGTATGCGGCCGTCGCCAGCGGCGAGGTCGACGTCATCGCCGGCTACACCAGCGACGGCCTGATCGCGAAATACGACCTCGTCACGCTCGACGATCCCAAGCATGCGATCCCGCCCTATGACGCCATCCTGCTGCTGGCGCCGAAACGCGCCGGCGACGAGCAGCTCAAGACGGCGCTGCAACCGCTGCTCGGCAAGATCGACATCGCCACCATGCGCGAAGCGAACCTGCGCGCCAGCGGCAATGACGCGAACTCCTCGCCCGATGCGGTGGCGAAGTGGCTGTGGGAGAAGGTGGGCAAGCGGTAGCTCCCCGCCACTTGCTCGGTGTCGTCCTGGCAACGCGCGTCAGAGCCGCTACAGCCCCCGGATCATCCCCGCATTGATCAGCAGCCGGTTCAGCCGCCGCGCCTCGGCGCCGTCCTTGCAGCCATAGAAGATGCCCTTGCAGCGGAGCATGATCGCCTTCTGCTCGGCGAAGGACGGGTCGAGCGGGATGCCGGCGGCTTCCTGGATCACCAGCGGCAGATAGGGGCCGTCGATCGTGTCCATCACGGCCTCGCTTTTGACCGGCTCGAAATTAACGGCGTCGATGGCATAATAGGTCGCGTAGAGGCGCGGATCGTAAGCGTCGAGCTTCTTGCCGATCGCGCCCTCGTCGAGCCCGGGTTCGAGCAGGTTCGGCGCGAATTCGGGCTGATGATCGCCATAGCGCACGATCAGGAAGGGCTCGCCGGGAAAGGTCTTCTTCAAGCCGGCAACGAACGCCTTGTACTGCTCGGCGCTCATCGCCTGCCGGCGCAGATATTCGTCGATGGACGCCACATTGCCCGGCGCGCGCCAGTTCGGCAGCAGGTCCGGACGGAAGCGGGTCTCCCAGGGGAAATGATTGGCACCGAGATAGATGAAGGTGAACAGCGGCTTGTTCGGCGTCCGCTCTCCCATCAGCTGGAGCGCCTTGTCGTAGAAGAAGCTGTCGGGTTCGACGTCCTTGGCGCCGAGATCATGAGAGTCGAGGAAGCGCTCTATGCCGGTCGTCATCTGGAAGCTGCGCGCCCCCATGAAGCCGCCATAGGCGGGATAGAGCGACAGCGTGTCGTAGCCGCAGCGGCGCAGCGCCAACGGCAGGCCGCGCTCGACGCGGCTCGAGGCGATACGCGTCACGAAATAGGCGAAGCGACCGAACGAGCGCGAGGAGAGCCCTGCAAGCACGTTGTATTCGGTGAACCAGCTCGGCCCGCCATTGCTCTCGGCGAGGAACGAGCGCTGCTTGCCGTCCCACGATTTGAAATGATCGCCATAGCGCTGCGGCACCTTGATGCCCTGTGCGGCGCGGATGTCGAAGCTGGATTCATCATGGATCATGATGATGTTCGGCCGGCGGCCCGCAGGGTGGCAGGCATCGACCAGCGGCATGTTGAGCCGCTCGTTGGTCGAGGCGGCCGATTCCATGAAGCCGTACTGCGCAAAGTCGGAGACGGCGCTGACGCCCGAGCGGAAGAATTTCGAGAGATAGCCGTCGTCGTAATAGCCGCGCCAAGCCTCGTCCGGATGATAGAGCGAGTAGCCGACGAGCGCGGCGAGACAGGCGAGCTTGCAGGCGAACGCCGGCAGGCGGCGGATGCGGAACGGGTCGAGCCACCACAGCGCGTACATCAGCGGCAGCGTGACGAGGCCGGCCAGGATCACCGACCAGCGCAAATTCGGGAAGATCGTGAACAGGAACGCAACCGTGTCGCGGTCGATCATCATCAGGTCGATGAAGTTGACCGTCATCTGCACAACGTCATGCTTGAGCCGCGACAGCAGCACCAGCACGACGACCATGGTGAGCGACAGCGCGCCCGACAGCGCCGGTCGGCGCAGCAGCGTGATCCAGAAGAAGTTGAGGATGCCCCAGGCGAGAGCGAAGGACAGGCGCGAGCCGAAATCGGTCTCGGTCTCGTACATCAGCGCGAGCGCCGCCAGATGCGGCGTTGCAACGGCGAGCAGCCGCCAGATGCCGAGCGCGGCGACGCTCGCCAGCACGGCGGTGGTGGCAGAAGGACCTGGATTGGGCGCGGACGCCATCGACGGCACGCAACTCTGGTCCGGCGCGGGAATACCAAGCCCTCTGGCCGGCCCTCAAGACGGCTAAGGCGTCCGGCGCAGCCGGAAGCCTGCACCGTGTCATAAAACTGTAACGGAACAGTCAAGGACAGGCAACGCGCGCCGCAATTCGACGTTCGCTTAATGTTGGCTCGTGGCTAATCGGGCCTGGCGATCCCGGCGATGAAGAGATCGATCACCCCTTCCGCCATCCGCTCGATCTCCCCCTCCTCGACGCCCCAGCGCGGAAAATGGCCGTCGAGATTCATCCGGGCAAAGCCGTAGACCAGGGCGCGGCCGGCGATTTGGATACGCTTGAGGTCGGCCGACCGCAGCAGGCCCTGCGCCGCCGCGTCAGCCAGCATTTGCTCCGTCAGCGCTATCAGCTCGGCGTTGTCGCGCGTCAGCTCCGGCGAGCTGCCATGGGCGAAATAGCGCCCGGTGGAGATGATCTCGAAATGCGCGGGGTTGCGCATGGCCCAGCGCAAATAGGCGAGGCCGAAGGCGCGGAAGCGCAGAAGCGGGTCGGCGGCCGAAGCGTCGCCCAGCGCCGCCTCGATCTCGGTTCGGAAGCGCCGCTGCGCCTCCTCGGCCGCGGCTGCCATCAGCGCATCGCGATTGGGGAAGTGTCGGAATGGCGCCCCCGGGGACACCGCAGCCCGGCGCGCGGCCTCGCGTACCGAGACGTCGGCGCCTTCCGCGGCGAGTTGCAACGCAGCATCGACCAACACGCGGCGGAGGTCGCCGTGATGGTACGGCCGGGCTTCAGCCGTTTGGCGGCGGGCGCGCGGCTTGGAGGTCGGACGGGCGGACATGGCGCCTTCTAGCATCACTCCATCGTGAATGTAAGCAGTGATTACACCATTGACGATGCGCGATCCCCAAATGTAATCGATGCTTACATCGAGCAAGGAGATCGCCATGTCGCAACGTCAAGGCTGGCTGGAAGGCTGGCGGCTGCTGGCCGCGCTCGTCGTGAGCCTGATCGCCCTGAGCCTGGGGATCGCCGCGATGCGGCACTTCGAGGTCGAGGGCGTGCGGATGGTGATCCGCTTCACGGCGCGAAGCTCGCTCATGCTGTTCTGCCTCGCCTTCAGTGCCGCGGCCCTGGCGCGGCTATGGCCGAATGCCTGGACGCGCTGGCAGCATCGCAATCGCCGCTATCTCGGCCTCGGCTTCGCCGCCTCCCACGCCATCCACGCGGTGGCGATCGCCGCCTTTGCCAGGATGGATCCGGCCGGCTTTGCGGAGGCCACCTCGGCGGCCTCCTACATCTTCGGCGGCATCGGCTATGCCGTTATCATTGTCATGAGCGCGACCTCGTTCGACCGCACCGCCGCGCTGCTCGGGCCGCGCGCCTTTCGCGCGCTGCACCTTGTGGGCGGCTATTACCTCTGGTTCCAGTTCATGGTGTCGTTCGGCAAGCGCGTGCCGGCGATGCCGCTCTATGCCGCCTTCCTGCTTCCGCTGCTCGTCGTGATGGCGCTGCGGCTGATCGCGATGGCCGCCAATCCGCGTGGGCGGACGGCCGAGGCGAGCTGAACAGCGGTCACCCCTGCGGCAGCAACCCGAGCCGCTTGGCAATGATGCGATCGAGCGTCCGCTTCGGCAGCACGGCGCCGATCAGATGACGCAGCGGATCGGGCGTGATCTGGTAGCGCACTTTGGGGCGCGTCGCCGTGAGCGCCTCGAACACGATTTCGGCGACGCGCTCGGCCGGCAGACCCTTCGCGCCGAGCTCCATCATGAAGGCCATGACCTTGTTCAGCGCCGGCAGATAGGGCGAGTTCTTGTAGACGGAGAGATCGATCTGTTCGGCCTTGCTCCAGATCGGCGTCTTGACCGCGCCGGGGGCGATGATGATGACGTCGATGCCGAACAGCATCAGCTCGCGGCGCAGGCTTTCCGACAAGCCCTCGACGGCGTGCTTGGAGGTGCAGTAAGGCGCCGACAACGGATTGCCGTTCTTGCCCGCAACCGAGCTGATCATCGCGATCCGGCCCTTCGGCCCCTTCAACGAGGGATCGGCGCCGAGCAGCGGCCCGAACGCCTGTGTCGCGATCACAGGACCGATGACGTTGATGTCCATCTGGCGGCGGAAATCATCCGCCGACAATTCGAGCACGGGACCGGCGACCGCGATGCCGGCATTGTTGACGAGGCCGGCCAGCGTCTCCCCGCCCAGCGCCTCGCGGACTTTTCGCGCAGCAGCGAGGACAGCGGCCTCGTCGGTCACGTCGAACAGGAGCGGCGTGAAGTTGGCACCGAACTCCCCCTGGAGCCGGTCGGCATCGGCCTGCTTGCGGACGCTGCCGAAGACACGATAGCTGCGCCCGATCAGGAATTTTGCAATGGCCCAGCCGATGCCCGTGGACGCGCCTGTAACGACGACAGACCGCATGGTCTCCTCCCCGAGTTTCCCGCGATCATGTAGAGGGGAAGGCGCCGGTGCGCAATGCCGCCCAACGCTCAAGCAGGCGCAGCAGTTTACCCGGCTCAGCTAGTAAACAGGATCCCGGCCGGCCCGCTCGCGAAGCCGGTAGAACTGGAGCGCAGCCTTCGCGGTATTTGGCTTCAACCGGAGGAAGCTCGCAAAGCACTCCTCCAATCGCTCTTTCGACCGCTCTTGCGACTCCTGCGCCGAGCCGGGCTGAAACGTCAGAAGCGCCTTCGTCGTATCCCAGGAGAGGCCGATCGCCTTCGCCAGGATGAGAATCTGCTCGGGCTCGGAGCGGATCAGCGCGCGCTCGATCGCCCCGATCGGCAGATCGGTCATGAGCGACAGCGCAACCGCGGTCTTGTCGAAGCTTTTCTCGCCGATGAAGCCGAGCACGCGCGCCTCGTCGAGTTGCCCGCCCGAATGCAGGGATCTCACCTCGGCCAACGCCCGGGCATGCTCGCTTGAGCCTGCCCGCGCCATGGACTGCAGCTCATCGGAGCCCTCCGCGATGGCGCTTCGAATGAGAGCCGCCTGGCGTGGATCGGCCGCCTCCAGCTTGCGCCTCACCATCTCGGAGGCATGAACGAACAATTTCAGCAGGGTTTCGCGCGGGATGTCGGGGCGAGCCCAGATGCACATGGCGAGCGCGCCATTGTCCCGCGCCCGCCTGACGAGCCCAGACATTCCCTGGGCCGAGAAGCTGGCTCCGCCGTTGCCGGCCGTCCGCAGGGCGACAGCGTTGTTGCCGCGCTCGACGAGGACATCGGTGACGGGCTCTCTCAGCCGGATACGGCCGGCGATGGCCAGCAGGTGATCCTGACTCTTGGTCCGCGCATTCTCCGCCAGGCTCGCCTCGTCGAGCCGTGGCGAGTGCTCCAGGACCGGCGCCGCCACCTCTGGTGCGTCGTCAAATGCCAGCAAGCGGATCGTCCGCCGCGGCGCGTCGGGCAATCTGGAAAGCCTGCTCCCGAAGGCCGCCCGCGCGGTGCATTCGATGTGCTTGAGGAGAGTGCTCATCACTTCGTCGAACAGCTCGATCTGCTCGTCGGTAAACTTGCCTGAGCCGAACACGAAGAGATCGGCGACATGCCGCAGGAGCTCGGCGCGCTTCGACAGCTCCGGGTTCGCCAGTGCGATCTCGAGTTGATCGATCAGGCTGTTCTCCAGATTCATCTCCCGCACCGGCGATGGAGTTGTTCCTGCGGTGGTCATGAGATCACGCGACGTGTTGCGCCGGCACCGGCGCATCGAAGCAGATTTCGGAGTTCGGCACGGGTCGCCCGAACAGATATCCCTGGACGAAGTCCACGCCCGCCGCTTGCAGGGCCTCGAACTGGGCGGCGGTCTCGACCCCCTTGCCTACCGTGGCGACATCGAGACCCCGCGCCAAAGCCACGGCAGAGGCGACGACCGCCGCGCAATCCCTTCGCGTCGTGCAGCCCTGCACGATCGCCCGGTCGATCTTGATCTTGTCGAACGGGAAACTCTGGAGGTAGCTCCCCGCGGAATAGCCCACACCGCAATTGTCGAGGACGACGCCGACGCCGAGGTTCTTCAATTGCCGGACCGTGAGCAGATGGGCCGCCAGATTGCCGTCCAGGAGCGCAGAGTCCGGTATTTCGAGCTCGAGACGCTCCGGCGACAATCCCGACTCGACCAGCGCGCACAGCACGACGTCGAGTATGTTACCCCGGTGAAACTGGGCGGCGCTCATGTTGACGGCGACCCGGATGTGTGGCGGCCAGGCCGCCGCGTCCAGGCAGGCCTGCCGCAAGATCCATTCTCCGAGCGGCAACATCAGTCCAGCCTGCTCCGCGACGCCGAGGAACTCCAAAGGCGCCAGCATGCCCTTCGACGGGTGATGCCAGCGCACGAAGCATTCCAGACCCGTCATCCGGCGCGTTCGAACATCGATGACCGGCTGGTAGTGCAGCTCCAGCTCGTTGCGAGCCATTGCCTCCCGCAGCTCGCCTTCCATCGACTTCTGCGTGTCGGCAGCTTCCGTCATTTCGGGCTGGAAGATGCGAAAATCGTTTCGGCCGGCGGATTTCGTCACGTAAAGCGCGACGTCCGCCTTCTGCAGCAAGGTGTCCGCGTCGACGCCGTGCTCCGGCGCGAAGGCGATTCCGACGCTGGTGCCGACACTGACGCGATTGCCGTCGAGATCGAAGGGATGATCGATCAGCTCGATGATTCTCAGCGCCAGCGCGATCGCGCCTTCGCTCTGATTCTTCTCGTTCTCCTGGATGATCGCGAATTCGTCGCCGCCGAGACGGGCCAGCACGTCGGTGTCCCGCAGCGATGACCCCAGCCGCCGCGCGACCTCGACCAGCAGCTGGTCGCCTGCAGCGTGACCGAGCGTATCGTTGACGATCTTGAACCTGTCGAGATCCAGCATCAGGACGGTGAACGTCGTGCCGTGGCGCTGCAGCCGCTTTGCAGCTTCGTCCAGTTTTTCGGAGAACACGGCGCGGTTCGCAAGACCCGTGAGAAGATCGTGCTGCGCCAGATATGCGATGCGTTTCTCGCTTCGCGCCCGCTCGGTAATGTCCTCGTGGGTCGTGAGCCAGCCGCCATCGGGCATCATGTGACGCGCAATCGCGACCACCCTTCCGTCGGCGAGTTCCCGGATCTCGCTGAGTTGTTTCACGTTCTGGGTGAGATAGACATCCGGCGCGACGTCGACGAAATGCGTGCCATGCTCGCGACGAAACTCGAGGATCTGCGCCAGCGTCGTTCCTGGCCTGATCCGATCGGGGTCAATGTGGTAGATCTCACTGTAGCGCGCGTTCGACACGACGATCCGCTGGTCCGCATCGAACATGCAGAGCCCCTGGGACATGTTGTTCAGTGCGGCGTCGAAACGCACGTTGATCGCCTGGAGCTCCGCGGCCTTCTGAGCCAGCATTTGCTCGCCACGTTTCTGCTCAGTGACGTCTTCGTGCGTCGCGACCCAGCCACCATCCGGCAGCGGCTTGCGCTGGATCAGGATCTGGCGCTGGTCTTTCAGCGCATACTCCTGTTGCCGCTGGGTCGGCATCATCTGGATATGCTGGGCGACCGTTAGCGAGCTCGTTTCGCCACGATCCGCATAGTGCTGCAATATTCGGTGCAGCGGCGTGCCCGGCTGCACCAGATCGTCCGGCAGATCGTACATCTGCTGGTAGCGGCTGTTGGAGACGACCAGGTTCTTGTCGGCATCAAACAGGCACAGGCCCTGATTCATGTTGTTGATCGCGACATCGAACCGGGCATTGATGAGCTTCAGCTCGGCGGCATTTTCGGCCAGCAGGATCTCGTCTCGCCGCTTCTCGGTGATGTCCTGATGGGTTGCGACCCAGCCGCCATCAGCCATGGGCGTACGGAGAATCGAGATGATGCGACCGTCGGCGAGTGTGAGATTCAGCGACGTCCGGTGCCTTGCGCCATCGAGGAACTCCTCTGCATCGAGTTCGGCTCCCCTCGCCTTGTAGTGGTCGATGATGCTGCTGAGCGGCGTTCCAGGTTTGAGCTGCGACGCCGTCATATCATACATGTCGTGATAGCGGCTGTTGGCGACCAGCAGCCTCTCGTCGGCGTCGAACATGCTGAGCCCATGCGGCATGTTGCTCAGGGCTGCATCGAACCGGGCACCCGCAGCCGCAAGCGCATTGGTTTGCCGCCGAAGCAGGAGTGTGCCGATCAGGATGATGGCGACGATCGCGACAGCCAGCGGACCAAAGGTGTAGAGATGCCGGTACCAGGGCTGCAGCACGTGACTGCGCGAGTAAGTCACTGCCAAAACCAGCGGCAGGCCGGACACGGCCTTGTAGCCCGCAATACGCCCGATGCCGTCGATGGGGCTCACGAGCTCGTATGAACCCGTCTCGGAAACCGGCAGATACTGGGTAAACAGCGGGCCGCCGGCGACCGACATGCCCACAGCACCCTTCTGTTCCGGTACCCGCGCAAGGATCCGTCCGCCGCGATGGAACAGAACCACCGAGCCGTCGGCGCCCAGATCGATCTTGCGATAGATCTTCAGCAGAAAGGATTGATCCAGCGGCGCAGTCACCACGCCGGCAAAGCTCCCATCCGGATTGTTCAACCGGCGTGACGCCGCAGTGAACCATTTGTCGCCACCTGCGGAACGAAAGGGTGGCGCAACGAACAATCCGGTGCCGGCGCCGTCGCGCTGCGCGATGAAGTGCGGCATGTCGGAGATGTTGCTGCGCGGCAGCGCGTGGTCGTAGGAATGCGCGACGACCGCTCCGGATGCATCGGTCCAGCCGACCGCGACCAAAATCGACGAGCTCTTGACCAACTGGCGCAGCGCAAGATTGGCTGCACCAGGATCGGCGTATCTTCCGGACAAGGCGTCCTTGCGGACCGCCTGCGCCTCGAGCAGCACACGATCGATGTCTTCGAACGTCACCGCAGCATGCTCGGCCAGAATGGCCGAGAGATTGAGAGTGTCGGTCTTCGCTAATGCGACCGCCTCGCGATAGCGGATGCCGAGATCGACGAGGAACAAGGTGACGACGACAAGCGAAAACACCGAGCCCAGGACCGTGACGGACGATCCCGGCGATCCGGTCAACCTTCGCCAAGCGTTCAGCATTGTCCATCTGCGGTACGAGCAATGGCTCACCATCGCTCGGTCGCGCTAAGATTTGGTTGACCGGGCTATCGCAATTCGACTCCGTATTGGTACGGAAATTACGTCAGTAACGGTGTCCTAATACTCGGAGAGGCCCGGAAAGCGCCCTATACCCCGCACAAACCGAAGTCGGTTTCAGCAGAAGCAAGCTCCGCGCATGGTCGACGAAATCGCGCTGAGCAGGTGCCTCACCGCGCCATTGCCGGGACAAACTCAAGGAACGAACGAACATGGATCGAGGTCCGGGGACGCGACTTCGTCACGTCCCCGGGACGACGGCGGTACCGTCAGTTCTTCGACTTGTCGACCAGCGCGCCCTTCTTGATCCAGGGCATCATGTCGCGGAGCTTCGCGCCGACTTCCTCGATCGGATGCGCAGCGAGCTTGGCGCGGGTCGCCTTGAACGAGGTCTGGTTGACCTTGTTCTCGAGCATCCAGTCGCGGGCGAACTTGCCGCCCTGGATGTCGGCCAGAACCTTACGCATCTCCTTCTTGGTCTCGTCCGTGATGATGCGCGGACCGGTGACATACTCGCCGTACTCGGCGGTGTTGGAGATCGAGTAGTTCATGTTGGCGATGCCGCCTTCATAGATCAGGTCGACGATCAGCTTCACCTCGTGCAGGCACTCGAAATAGGCCATCTCGGGCGCGTAGCCGGCTTCGACCAGGGTCTCGTAGCCACCCTTGATCAGCTCGACCAGGCCGCCGCAGAGCACCACCTGCTCGCCGAACAGGTCGGTCTCGCACTCTTCCTTGAAGGTGGTCTCGATGATGCCGGCGCGGCCACCGCCGACAGCCGAGGCGTAGGACAGGCCGAGGTCATGGGCGTTGCCCGAGACGTCCTTGGCGATCGCGATCAGGCAGGGCACGCCGCCGCCGCGCTGATACTCGGAGCGCACGGTGTGGCCGGGGCCCTTCGGCGCGATCATCAGCACGTCGAGGTCGGCGCGCGGATCGAGCAGGTTGAAGTGGACGTTGAGGCCGTGCGCGAACACGAGGGCGGCGCCCTTCTTCATGTTGTCGTGCAGGTGCTCGCGATAGATGTCGCCCTGGAGCTCGTCCGGGGTCAGCATCATGACGAGGTCGGCCCATTTGGCGGCCTCGGCGACTTCCATCACCTTGAAGCCGGCGGCTTCCGCCTTTTTCACCGAGCTCGAGTCCTTGCGCAGCGCAATGGCGACTTCCTTGACGCCGGAATCCTTCAGGTTGAGCGCATGGGCGTGGCCCTGGCTGCCATAGCCGACGATGGCGACCTTCTTGCCCTTGATCAGGTTCAGGTCGGCGTCGCGATCGTAATAAACACGCATAGGTCGTTTCCTCGTTCAGGGCCGAAATCGGCCGATGGTCAGTGTCCGAAGGGTGGAATTTGCGGATTTCGGGGGCTGTCTAGAGCATTTTCAGCCCTGAGGGAAACCCGTTTCTGCATGGAAATCCGCGACATCATGCATCCATGAAAACGGGGTAGAGGGAGGCCAGCAGCAGGATCGCCATCAGAATATTGAAGGCGCGGACCAGCCGCTCGGAGGTCAGGATCGGTCGCAATGCGGTGCCGAACAGCGCCCAGACCACGGTTGAGACCGTGCCGACGAGCAGGCTGATCAGGGTCTGGATCACGATGTTGATTGGAAACTGGGCAATCGCCGCGTAGGCGGTGATGGTGCCGATCACGATCACCCAGCCCTTGGCGTTGATCCACTGGAACATGGCCGCGCCCCAGAAGGTCATCGGGCCGCGACCATCTTCCTCGCCCGGCTTGGTTGGACCGGATATGGCGATCACGGCGGCAAGATAGATCAGGTAGACCGTACCGGCATATTTCAGAATGGTCTGGAGGATCGGATAGGCCAGGAACACGGTGCCGAGCCCGAGGCCGACGGTGGCGACCATGAAGGCAAAGCCGATGACGATGCCGACGATGTGCGGGATGGTGCGGCGGAAGCCATAGGTCAGGCCCGAGGACAGCAGCATGATGTTGTTCGGCCCGGGCGTGAAGTACATCACGACCATGAAGGCGAGGAAGGCATAGAACAGCGAGTAGGCCATGCTCACCTCACGCGGTCTTCGGCAGGACTTGCGGGCGCGTCGCCAGCACCATCACGGCGATACCGCCGATCACGGTCAGCATGCCGGCGAGGCGCAGCGGGCCGAACCGTTCGCCGAACACGATGCTGGAAGCGGCGGAGCCGACGAACGGCACCAGCAGTGCGAACGGCACCACCTGGGCTGCGGGATAGTCGCGCAAGAGGCGGCCCCACAGCCAATAGGCGATGCTGGTGGAAATGCCGCCGAGCATCAGCATGCAGAGAACCGATGTCAGCGACATGTGCGTCAGCGACGTCCAGGTCGACGCCGGTCCGTTCGCGATCAGCGCCAGCACGAACAGCGGCACGGCCGAGGCGAGGCACAGCCAGGCAAACAGGTCGAACATCGGCGCGCCGCGGGCGCCGCGCAGCAATAGATTGCCGACGGCAAAGCTGACCGGGGAAATCATCAGCACCGCAAAGGCGGCAACGCTGAAATCATAACCGACGGTGCCGCAAATCATCAAAAGGCCGGCCGCAGCAACGACGATGCCCAGCGTCTGCATCGGCGTCGGCCGCTCAGCGAACGCGAGCGCGGCAAAGCCGATCGTGAACAGCGCCTGGCTCTGCACGACGACGCTGGTCAGGCCCACCGGCACGCCGTGCGCGATGCCATAGGCCTGGGACAGGAACTGACCGAGGAACAGTGTGAAGCTGATCGCGATCAGCAGCGACCAGGCAACCTTCGGCTTGGGAATGAACAGGCACGGGACCGCAGCGATCGTAAAGCGCAACGCCGTCATCAGCTCCGGCGAAAGCTCGTCGAGCGCGATCCGGCTCGCCACGAAGGCAAACCCCCAGATGATCGCCACCATGACGGCGATGAAGATGTCGGCCGGCTTCATTGTTGTTTCCGGTTCTGCTTTGTCGTGCAGCCCTGCTTGTTGTTCTTGTCTAGCCTTGCTCGCCGGCTTTCGGTTTCCGCAGCAGATACGTGCCGTGCATCGGTGCGTGGTAGTCGGCCGAGATCAGCGTGAAGCCGACGTCGGTCAGCATCCGCTCCATCACCCAGCCAAAGGTGGAATACTCGTCGCGCATATGCGTCACCACGCCCTCGCGCGAGAAATCGTGATTCTTGATCTGGAAGTCGGCCCATTGCTCGACGTCGCGATCGAGGGCGTCAGGCATCGACGCATAGACGATGTCGCGCAAGTAGAAGCTCGCACCCGGCTTCAGCGCGCGATAGATCCGCGACATCGCCACCGCCTTCCAGAAATCCGGCAAATGGTGCAGCGTGAATTCGCTGACGATGAGATCATAGGATTCCGGCCGATAGGCGAAGCTGAGCAGGCCGGCGGACTGGGTGCGCACCGGCGCCTTGCGGTCGCGTGCGTAGATCTCGGCGAGCGCCAGCATCGCCGGCGAGATGTCGATGGCGTCGACCTCGGCGCCCATCAGCGCCGCTTCGGTGGCGAGCACGCCGTTGCCGCAGCCGATGTCGGCGATGCGCCAGCCACGCTGGACCCCGAGCATTTTCAGCGCGGCGCGCGCCCGCAGATCGGCATCGTCATGGTTGTCGTAGATCGACGCCACCGCGGGCTCGATCCCCATCCGGTTCCGCTCGTTGTAGTACCAGTCGCGCGCCAGCATGGCTCACATCCCTTCAGGCCCGCGACCGATCGCGGCAACACCCGTGCGCGACACCTCGACAAGGCCGAGCGGGCGCATCAGATCGATATATTGATTGATCTTGTCCGTGTTGCCTGTGATCTCGAACACAAAGCTCTCGGTGGTGGCGTCGATCACCCGGGCGCGGAACGCGTCCGCCAGCCTGAGCGCCTCGACGCGGTGCTCGCCCTGGCCGCGCACCTTCACCATCGCCAGCTCGCGCTCGATCGAGCGCTTGGTCTGGGTCATGTCGACGACCTGGTAGACCGGGATCATGCGGTCGAGCTGGTTCTTGATCTGCGCGATCACCATCGGCGTACCCGTGGTGACGATGGTGATGCGCGACAGATGTTTCTGGGCCTCGGTCTCCGAGACCGTGAGGCTCTCGATGTTGTAGCCGCGACCCGAGAACAGGCCGATGACGCGCGCGAGCACGCCCGGCTCGTTCTGCACGAGCACCGCAAGCGTGTGCGTCTCGTTGGGATCGTGGCGGTCCTCGATGAAGTAGGCGGATGCGGGCTGGTTCATTGTCGTTCCCTCTATTCTTTCTTGTCATGCCCCGCGAAGGCGGGGCATCCAGTAATCACCGGCATCGTGAGTCTCACATCTGCCGCGGCGTACTGGATCGTCCGGTCCAGCCGGACGATGACAGTGGTGTATGTGGCGAGCACTCGCGTCATCATGCGACCACCCATCGCTTGAACAGATCGAAATCGATGTTGCCGCCGGACAGCACGAGACCGACGCGCTTGCCCTTCAGCTTGCTCTTTTCCTGCAGCGCCGCGGCGAGCGCGGCAGCGCCGGCGCCTTCGGCCAGATTGTGCGTATCGGTCCAGTAGGCGTGGATCGCGGCGGCAACCTCGTCGTCGGTAACCTCTACGATGCGCGAGGCGCCCTTGCGGATCAGCGCGAACGCATCCGCGTCCGGAATGCGCGTCGCCATGCCGTCGGCGCGCGTGTTGCTGGTCTCGGTCGTCACGATCCTGCCGGCCGCGAACGACAACGCATAGGACGGCGCTTCCGTCGACTGCACGCCGACGATCTCGGTCTTCAGGCCGAGCAGGTCGCGCGCCATGATGCAGCCGCAGATGCCGGAGCCCTGCCCGATCGGCACGTACAGGATGTCGAGGTCAGGCGCGGACCTGAACAATTCGAGTGCATAGGTGGCGACGCCAAGCACGAGATCCGGATGGAACGATGGCACCATGTGCAGGCCGGTGAACTGGGCGCGCCGCCGGGCCTCTTCGGCCGCCGCCTGAAAGTCCTCGCCATGCTCGACCAGCTCGGCGCCAAAGGCCTTCATCGCACGGTTCTTCTCGACCGAGTTGCCGCGCGGCACATAGATCACCGCCGGCACGCCGTGGCGCCCCGCGGCAAAGGCCAGGCTCTGGCCGTGGTTGCCGCGCGTCGCCGAGATGATGCCGGGCGTGTCCGGCCGCTCGCGCTTCAGCCGTTCGAGATAGACGAGGCCGCCGCGCACCTTGAAGGCGCCGATCGGCGTGTGGTTCTCGTGCTTGACCACGACCTCGGTGCCGAGCCGACCGGCGAGCAGCGGCCAGGCATGCGCCGGCGTTGCCGGCACCGCCTGCCCCACGATCGCATGTGCGCGCTCGAGCTCCTTCAGGTCGAACATGGCCTCACACCAGCGCCTTGCCACCGGCGAACGCCTTGGCCGTCGCCTCGTCGTTGGCCTGCTCCGGCAGCAGCATCTCGTTATGCGCCTTGCCGGAGGGGATCATCGGGAAGCAGTTTTCGAGCGCGGCGACGCGGCAGTCGAACAGCACCGGGCGCTTGACCGAGATCATCTCCTGGATCGCGCCATCGAGATCGCCCGGCTTGTGCACCTGGAGGCCGACGGCGCCATAGGCTTCCGCGAGCTTGACGAAATCCGGCAGCGCTTCGGAGTAGGAATGCGACAGGCGGTTGCCGTGCAGCAGCTGCTGCCACTGGCGCACCATGCCCATGTACTGGTTGTTGAGGATGAAGATCTTGATCGGCAGCTCGTACTGAACCGCCGTCGACATCTCCTGCATCGTCATCTGCACCGAGGCGTCACCCGCGATGTCGATCACGAGGCTGTCCGGGTGCGCAACCTGCACGCCGACCGCGGCCGGCAGGCCGTAGCCCATGGTGCCGAGACCGCCCGAGGTCATCCAGCGATGCGGCTCCTCGAAGCCGTAGAACTGCGCCGCCCACATCTGATGCTGGCCGACCTCGGTCGTGATGTAGGTATCCTTGCCGCGCGTCGCCTCGAACAGGCTCTGGATCGCGTGCTGCGGCAGGATCACATCGTTGCTCTTCTTGTAGTAGAGCGAGTTGCGAGCGCGCCACTGCGCGATCTGCTGCCACCACGACTTGACGTCCGGCTTCTTCGCCTCCGCCTTGAAGACCTGGAGGATGTCGCCGAGGATGTTGCCGCAGTCGCCGATGATCGGCACGTCGACGCGAATGTTCTTGTTGATCGAGGACGGATCGATGTCGATGTGGATCTTCTTCGAGCCCGGCGAGAACGCATCGACGCGGCCGGTGATACGGTCGTCGAAGCGCGCGCCGACGCACAGCATGACGTCGCAATCATGCATCGTCATGTTGGCCTCGTAGGTGCCGTGCATGCCGAGCATGCCGAGCCAGTTCTTGCCCGAGGCCGGATAGGCGCCGAGGCCCATCAGCGTCGAGGTGATCGGAAAACCGGTGACCTCGACCAGCTCGCGCAGCAGCCTGGTCGCCTCGGGGCCGGAATTGATCACGCCGCCGCCGCTGTAGATCACGGGACGCTTGGCGTTCGCGAGCAGCGCGACCGCTTTACGGATCTGCGTCGCATCGCCCTTCACGCGCGGCGCGTAGGACCGGTGCACGTCGGACTTGCGCGGCGGATGATAGGTGCCGGTCGCGAACTGCACGTCCTTCGGCACGTCGACCAGCACCGGGCCCGGACGGCCCGAGGTCGCGACATAGAAGGCCTCGTGCAGCACTTTCGCGAGATCGTTGACGTCGCGCACCAGCCAGTTGTGCTTGGTGCAGGGCCGCGTGATGCCGACCGTATCGCATTCCTGGAAGGCGTCGTTGCCGATCAGATGCGTCGGCACCTGGCCGGAGATGCAGACCAGCGGGATCGAGTCCATCAGGGCATCGGTCAGCGGCGTCACCATGTTGGTGGCGCCGGGTCCGGAGGTCACCAGCGCAACACCGGGCTTGCCGGTCGAGCGCGCATAGCCCTCGGCGGCGTGGCCCGCGCCCTGCTCGTGGCGGACCAGGATGTGCTGGACCTGGCTCTGCTGGAAGATCTCGTCGTAGATCGGAAGCACCGCGCCGCCGGGATAGCCGAAAATGTCGGTCACGCCGTGATCGATGAGCGCGCGGACGATCATCGCGGCGCCGGTCATCTGGTTCGGATCGTGGCTCTTGTCGCTCATTGGCTTGCTCCGGATGCGCTGTTGTCAGCGGCTTCGTTCTGGGTTCGGGAAATAAAAAAGGCCCCGAAGAGGGCCCATGCACACCGCCTGTCTTGTGGATGGCAGCTAGCCATCCCCGGCGGTGTGCCTGGGTACGACGGCGATAAGGAGTTTGGTAATAATGTTACGCATGGCAGGCGCCCGGCTTCCCAAAGGTTGCGCGAAACATAGCGGCCAAAGCCCGGATGTCAAGGCAATGCGGCCGTTCCCGCGCGATTTTGGCAGTGTAGCGGTGTTCCCGGGGTTGGGCGAGAGGTAAATTCGGGAACCCGGCACAAATGCGCGTCAGTTCTTGCCCCCGACGTCATTCCGGGGCTCGCGAAGCGAGAACCCGGAATCTCGAGATTCCGGGTTCGCCCTTTGGGCGCCCCGGAATGACGGTCAGCCGGGGTCCCGCTCGGCGCTCATGGCCGCCGCGAGCCATCCCCGCGCCTCCTCGGGCTTCACCCATTCGAATTCCGGCAATTGGTGCCGGAACCAGGTGAACTGGCGCTTGGCGTAGTGGCGGGTGTCGGCGCGGCCGATCGTGGCGGCCTCCTCCAGGCCGAGCTCACCGCGCAGATGCCGGATCAGGGCCGGCACGCCGTGAGCCTTCATCGCCGGCAGCAGCGGATCAAGACCGCGGGCGGCGAGCCGCTCGACCTCCCTCAGCGCGCCGGCACCCAGCATGGCATCGAAGCGGGCGTCGATACGGGCATAGAGGTCGTCACGCTCGGGGGCGAGGAATAGCGCGCGAAAACTGTCTCTGGGCAACAGCGGCGGCTGGCCCTCCTGGTGCCAATCCAGCAGTGAACGGCCGGTCGCTTCGACCACTTCGAGCGCGCGCGCGATGCGGGTGCGGTCGCGCAGGTTCAATCGCGCGGCCGCGCGCGGGTCGCGGGCAGCGAGTTCCGCATGCAGCGCCTCGACGCCGTTCCGCTCCAGCCGCGCCCGCACGTCCTCGCGCAGCTCGGCGGGGATTGGCGGCACCACGGAGAGGCCCGCCGTCAGCGCCTTGAAATAGAGCCCGGTGCCGCCGATGAAGATCGGCAGACGGCCTTCGGCCCGCGCCTCCTCGAGCGCCTTTGCAGCGTCAGCAACCCACGCGCCGGCCGAGAAATTGACGGCCGCATCGACATGGCCGTAGAGACGATGCGGAACGCGCGCCTCATCGCCATGGGTCGGACGTGCCGTGATGATGCGGAGGTCGCGATAGACCTGCATGGAATCCGCGTTGATGACGGTGCCGCTCGCGCTGAGGGCAAGCTCGAGCGCCAGCGCCGACTTGCCGCTGGCGGTCGGGCCTGCGATAAGCACCGCCTTGCTCGAATGCCCCTTGCTCACGAAAACCTCAAATGTCCCTCGTCGCCACGCTGATCTGCAATCCTGACAATCCCGCGCTCGACTCTACCATCGTCGACGGCGCCCGCGCCGTGCTGCCTCAGGCCGCTCCCGCGCATTGGCTGTTCGACGGGGTTGCGGCCGACATCCCCTTCGGCGCCGACAGTAACCTCGAAGGCGACCGTCACGCCATCGAGCAGCGGCTCCGCGAGCTTCGCGGCGACCTGCCCATCGATATCGTGGTGCAGCCTGCCGGCTTCCGGCGCAAGAAGCTTTTTCTCGCCGACATGGATTCCACCATGATCGGCCAGGAATGCATCGACGAGCTCGCCGACCTGGTCGGGATGAAGGCCCATGTCGCGGCCATCACCGAACGCGCGATGCGCGGCGAGATCGAGTTCGAGCCGGCGCTGCGCGAGCGCGTCGCGCTGCTGAAGGGCCTTCCCGCCAGTGTCGTCGACGAGGTGCTGGACAAGCGCATCACGCTGACGCCGGGCGGCCGTGAGCTGGTCGCGACCATGCGCGCGCACGGCGCCTACACCTGCCTCGTCTCCGGCGGCTTCACGCTGTTCACGAGCGCGGTCGCCGCCAAGATCGGCTTCCAGGAGAACCGCGCCAACGAATTGATCGTGCGCGACGGCAAGTTCACCGGCGAGGTCAAGGAGCCGATTCTGGGCCGCGCCGCGAAGCTGGCGACGCTGGTGGATCTGATGGAGTTGTTCGATCTCGACGACGTCGACTCGGTCGTGGTCGGCGATGGCGCCAATGATCTCGCGATGATCCAGGCGGCGGGGCTGGGCGTGGCCTATCACGCCAAGCCGGCTGTGGCAGCCGCGGCAGCGGCGCGGATCGACCACGGCGATCTCACCGCACTGCTCTATGCGCAGGGGTATCGGCGCGAGGAGTTCGTGGAGACCTGACACACTCGTCGTTCCGGGATGGTGCGAAGCACTAGACCCGGAACCCTCGAGATTCCGGGTTCGATGCTTCGCATCGCCCCGGAATGACGGATGAAGTTACTGCACGCTCAGCGCCACAAACCGCAGCTCGCCGTCGGCGTTCGACACCAGCAGCAGCACCGACTTCTTGCCGTCCTTCTTGAGCTGGTCGACGCGCTTCTGGATGTCGGCACCGCTGGAGACGGCTTCCTGCGCCACCTCGACGATGACGTCGCCCGCCGAGAGGCGCTTTTCGGCGGCATCCGAATTGGCGTCGACATTGGTGACGACCACGCCCTTGACGCTGTCCTTGATCTTGTAGCGCGTGCGCAGGTCCTTGTTCAGCGCCGCGAGATCGAGGCCGAGCGCCTTCTGCGTCACCGGCTTCTCGGGCGCCGGCTCGTCGGTCTTCACCGCGGCCTGCACCTTCTCGGGATCCTGCAGGCGGCCGAGCGTGACCTTCTTGGTTTCTTCCTGGCCCTTGCGGATGATGACGACGTCGACCTCCTTGCCGACCGCGGTGTCGGCGACGACGCGGGACAGGTCCTTCGGGTCCTTGACGTCCTTGCCGTCGAACTTGACGACGACGTCGCCGGGCTCGATGCCGGCCGGCTTGGCCGGGCCCTTGTCATCGACGCCGGCAACCAGCGCGCCGCGCGGCGGCTTGATGTTGAGGCTCTCGGCAATGTCGTCGGTGACGCTCTGGATGCGCACGCCCAGCCAGCCGCGGCGCAGCTCGCCGAACTGGCGGAGCTGATCGACGACGCCCGCGACCGTCTTCGACGGCACGGCGAAGCCGATGCCGATCGAGCCGCCGGAGGGCGAGATGATCAGGGTGTTGACGCCGATGACATCGCCTTCGAGGTTGAACAGCGGGCCGCCGGAATTGCCGCGGTTGATTGCGGCGTCGGTCTGGATGTAGCTGTCATAGGGACCGGAAGAGATGTCGCGGTTCTTGGCCGAGACGATGCCGGCCGTCACCGTTCCCCCCAGGCTGAACGGATTGCCGATCGCGACCACCCAGTCGCCGAGGCGCAGCTTGTCGCTGTCGCCGAACTTCACCGCGACCAGCGGCTTGGTCGGCTTGAACTTCAGCACCGCAAGGTCGGTCTTCTTGTCGACGCCGACCAGCTCCGCCTTCATCTTGGTGCCGTCGTTGAGGATGACATTGATCTCGTCAGCGTCCGCGATGACGTGGTTGTTGGTGACGACGACGCCCGACGTGTCGATGATGAAGCCGCTTCCGAGCGAATTGGTCTTGCGCGGCGGGCCGCTGCCGCTGTCGCCGCCCTTGCTGCCGCCGCCGGGACCCCTGCGGTTCTTGAAGAAGTCGTCGAAGAACTCCTCGAAGGGCGAGCCGGGCGGCAGTTGCGGCATGGTGTTGGCGCCGCCCTTGGCCTCGACGGTCTGCGAGGTCGAGATGTTGACGACCGCGTCGATCACCTTCTCGGCGACGTCGGCGATGCCCTCCGGTCCGCGCGCCTGGGCCGGGTTGCCGAGCGCACCGAAAGCACTGATGGCGAGCGCGGCCAGCCCAATGCGCACACCATGGCGCAAGCGGGTCGGGGCAATGGTGGCAGCGGTCATTGTGATCTCCAGAGAAAATAAGGATTCGGCGCCAGACTGCGCTCGAACGGGGGCGCGGCGCAAGCGCGGACCTTAACGGGTCTCAAGACCCGGATAATATGGCGAAAACCGGCCTGTCGCCTTCACTTTGGCGTTGGCTCTGCGGTTAAACCGGACGCCGCATCACCCAGATCAGGATCAGCCCCGCGACGGCCGAACCGATCCCGACTGCCCGCAGGACGTTGTCGGGAGTGGCCATCGCACTCTTCATGGCCTTGCGCATCCAGTTTGGACTTGCCGCAAACATCAAGCCTTCCAGCACGAACAGGATGCCCAAGCCGATGAGGAAGTCGGCGAACGCAATGGACCTCATCGGATTGGAACCTCCCGTGGTGCTGTTCTTGTCTGGACGAAGGGCGGCCAGAACGGCCGCCCCCTGTCTAGCTTACGGCTTCGCCGGCGTCTCGGTCGCCGTCTTGCCCGCCGGGTTACCGAAATACCGGAAGAAATCCGAATTCGGCCGCAGCAGGAAGCGGGTATCGCTCGACTTCAGGCCCGTCTCGTAGGCCGTCATCGACCGGTAGAAGGCGAAGAAGTCGGCATCCCTGCTGTAGGCCTCGGCGAACAGGCGGTTGCGCTCGGCATCGCCCGCGCCGCGGGTCTGCTCGGCTTGCGAATTGGCCTCCGCGATGATCACGGTCGCCTCGCGGTCGGCCTTGGAGCGGATCTCCTGCGCCTTCTGGCCGCCCTGCGCGCGGAACTCGGCCGCCTCGCGCTCGCGCTCGGTCTTCATGCGCAGATAGACCGCCTGGCTGTTCTGCTCCGGCAGATCGGCGCGCCGGATGCGGACGTCCACCACCTGGATGCCGTAACCATCGGCCTCGCGATCGAGTTGGTCGCGGATGCGCAGCATCAGCTTCTCGCGATCGTCGCGCACCACGTTGATGAAGGTGACCTCGCCGAGCACGCGGCGCAGCGCCGCGTTCAGGAGCGTGGTGAGCTGGATGTTGGCAGCCTGGATCGAGCCGACGCTCTGATAGAAGCGCAGCGCGTCCTTGATGCGGTAGCGCGCGAAGGCGTCGACCACGAGCCGCTTCTGGTCGGACGCGATCGCTTCCTGCGACGGGTTCTCCAGATCGAGAATCCGCTTGTCGATGTTGATCACCGAATTCCACGGCGCCTTGAAGTGCAGGCCGGGGGCGGTGACGACGTCGACGGGCTTGCCGAACTGCAGCACGATGGTCTGTTCGGTCTGTTGCACCGTGAACAGCGACATGTAGCCGATGATCACGACGAGCAGGAGACCGAGCAGCGTGACGATACCTGTGACCGGAGACCTCATCGGCTGCCTCCGCCCGACTGCTGGCCGGCGGCAGGCGGCCGCTTGGTCGTCAGTTCGTTGAGCGGCAGGAAGGGCACGACGCCCTGGCCCGAGGGGCCGCCGTCATAGACGAGCTTGTCGGCACCGCCGAGCACGCGCTCCATCGTCTCGAGATAGATCCGTTCACGCGTCACGTCGGGCGCCTTCTTGTATTCCTCGTAAACCTTCAGGAAGCGCGCGCTCTGGCCCTTGGCCTCGGCGACCGCCTGCTCCTTGTAGCCTTCGGCGTCTTGGAGGATCTTGGCCGCCCGTCCGTGCGCCTGCGGCACCACCTGGTTGGCGTAGGTGTGGGCTTCGTTTTGCAATTGCTCCTGATTGGCGCGCGCCGCCTGCACGTCGCGGAACGCGTCGATCACCTGCGCGGGCGGATCGACCTTCTGCATCTGCACCTGGGTAATGAGAATGCCCGCGCCATAGCTGTCGAGCGTCTTCTGGATCAGCTCCTGCACACGCTGCTCGATCGTGTTGCGGGCGCCGGTCAGGATCGGCTGGATCTGCGAGCGGCCGATCACCTCGCGCATCGCGCTCTCGGCGACCGCCTTCACGGTGCCTTCGGGGTTCTGGATGTTGAACAGGAAGTCGCCGACGCCGCCGGCATCGGGCTTGATGCGCCAGAGCACGGTGAAGTCAACATCGACGATGTTCTCGTCGCCGGTGAGCATCAGGCTCTCTTCCGGCACGTCACGGATGGAGCGGCCGCGCCGCGCCGGATCGTCGATCAGGGTCATGCCGATGGAGGTGGTGTTGACGCGCAGCGCCTTCGGCAGCAGCACGGTCTCGATCGGATAGGGCAGATGATAATTCAGGCCGGGGTCCACGGTGCGGACATGCTTGCCGAAGCGCAGCACGACGCCGCGCTCTTCGGACTGCACGCGGAAGAAGCCCGACAGCAGCCAGAATGCGATGATGAGCAGGATGATCAGCGTGATGCCGACGCCGGAGAAATAGCCCCCCGGCATGATCTGCTGCAGGCGGTCCTGGCCGCGCCGCAGAAGGTCTTCCAGATCCGGCGGCCTCGGCCCGACCGGTTGCGGGCCTGAGCCCCATGGCCCTTTCGGACCCGAGCCCCACGGGCCACCGCCCTGATTCTTCCACGGCATTCGACGCTCTCCTCGGCAGGGTGGAATTGCCCCCGCCCGCTTTGTCCGGTCCGGCTTTATAGGGGACAGGCAGGTCCCTTACAACGCAGCCTTGGCTGCCTTTCGAGCTATGCTCGGGCACGAAAAAGTCAATGTAAACATTGGGGAATGCGGTTAATGGGGCGACCGCCGACGATATGTCACATAGGAGAAGTCGGCGCTGTCGTCGGGGCCGGCAGGATGACGGATCCGCGCTACCTCATCCCATTCTGCCTTATCGATGTCGAAATGGGTGTCGCCGTCGGGCCGCGCATGCACTTCGGTGATTTCCAGGCGATCGGCGCGATCGAGCCATTGCCGAAAGATCTCGGCGCCGCCGATCACCGCGATCTCGGTGACCGAACGCCGCAGGGCATCGCCGCGCGCGACCGCCTCCGCATCCGCTGCCGATGTCGTGACGACGGCGCCCACGGCGCGATAGTCCGCATCGCGGGTGATGACGATATTGGTGCGGCCCGGCAGGGGACGGCGGGGCAGGGATTCGAAAGTCCTGCGCCCCATGATCACGGGTTTTCCGATCGTGAGCGCCTTGAAGCGCGCCATGTCGGATTTCAAGCGCCACGGGATCGCGTTGCCGGCGCCGATGACGCCGTTTTCCGCAATCGCAACGACGAAGACGATCTCCATCAGGACGTGCTCCCGGCAAGCCGCCGCAGCGCCGGACCGGTGACGCGGCACAGCGTCCAGTCGTCCATCATCACGGCGCCCAAAGACTTGTAGAACGCGATCGACGGCGCGTTCCAGTCGAGCACGGCCCATTGCAGGCGCGACCAGCCGTTGTCGACGCATTCCCGGGCGAGATAGACCAGCAGCGCCTTGCCAAGGCCCCTGCCCCGATGCGACGGCCGCACATAGAGGTCTTCGAGATAGATGCCGTGGCGGCCGCTGAAGGTGGAGAAATTGGCGAACCAGACCGCAAAGCCGACCGGCTCGCCGTTCCACTCGGCGATCGCGCAATAGAGCTGCGGCCTCTCGCCGAACAGCGCCTCCGCGATGTCAGCCTCGGTCGCCTCGACCTCGTGCGACAGCTTTTCGTACTCGGCGAGCTCGCGGATGAAGGAGAGAACGAGCCCGGCTTCACCTAGGCGCGCGCGGCGGATGTTCAGTGACATTTCGTGGCTCGATCCGGGGGGCTAAGCCACCTGCACGTGGGTCAGTAGTTCCTGGGCCAAATAGACCGGAACGACACTCTCAAAGTATTGTCCTCCGGTGAACGTCGTGTCGATCCGACGTCCCACATAGGGCTTAACACGAATATAGGCTCCCAAGACCTGCGCCCGACCGATCTGTCGACTGTCGACCGCGACATCAGAGAGCGAGAAGGCCGAACGATAAGGTGCCTCAATCAGCAGTTCTGTAGCCTGCTTGATCAAGCGCTGTTCCTCATTTTGGGAAGAAGGTACGAGCACCAACCTCCAACAGTCCGCCTCTTCTTGAAACTCCCAATAGGCCGCGAGCAACGGAGCCGCTTGTCCAATCAAGCGCTGCGCGAGCTCGATCGAGACTTCGAGTTTGGTCTCTATGGGCGACTCTGCAGCCATCGCAATAACCCTTGATCACCCCCGACGGCTTCCAGCATAGCGGAAGCAGCCTCCTGCGTCCAAATCTCGTAACGGGCCCGCTCCGACCATTTCGTGATAGTCGACCATGCTTCACGCAACCCCGGGGCACCTTCCATTTCGACCTCAAGCTCGTCCTCAAGACCCGAGAGGCTTAGCAGCTTGCTAAGATCGTGGACATAGACCCGTTCGACCAGCCGTCGGTCGGGAATTTCATTGGCGCGGAACTGCGCAGCAATAATCGCTTTCAGAGCGCACTCGATTGCATAGCCCGACAAATAGTAAGCACCGGACGGAAAGCCGTTCACCAGGAGCAATCGGGCTTCGTCAAGACGCTTCTGCGCAAGTTCGAGGAAGGTCGCCCGCTCGTGGCTCATTTCCGGTCACACCGCGACTTCCGCCTTGATGTGCGGATGCGGATCGTAGCCGACGAGCTCGAAATCCTCGTAACGGAAGGAGAAGATGTCCTTCACATCGGGATTGATCCGCATCACCGGCAGCGCGCGCGGCGCGCGCGTGAGCTGGAGCCGCGCCTGCTCCAGATGGTTCGAGTAGAGGTGAGTGTCGCCGAGCGAGTGCACGAAGTCGCCGGGCTTCAGGCCGGTGACCTGCGCCACCATCATCGTGAGCAACGCATAGGATGCGATGTTGAAGGGCACACCGAGAAAGACGTCGGCCGAGCGCTGATAGAGCTGGCACGACAGTTTGCCGTTCGCGACATAGAACTGGAACAGCAGGTGGCAGGGCGGCAGCGCCATCTTCTCGACATCGGCCGGATTCCAGGCGGTGACGATCAGCCGGCGGGAATCCGGGGTGCGCTTGATCATGTCGATGACGTTGGCGATCTGGTCGATGCTGCCCCCGTCGGCCGTGGGCCAGGAGCGCCATTGATGGCCGTAGACCGGGCCGAGATCGCCATTGGCATCGGCCCATTCGTCCCAGATGGTGACGCCGTTATCGCGCAGATATTTGATGTTGGTGTCGCCCTTCAGGAACCACAGCAGCTCATGCACGATCGCCTTCAGCGGCAGCCGCTTGGTGGTCAGCATCGGGAAGCCGGCCGACAGGTTGAAGCGCATCTGATGGCCAAACACCGACAGCGTGCCGGTGCCGGTCCGATCGGTCTTTTCGGCGCCGTCTGAGAGAATCCGCTCGAGCAGGTCCTGATATTGGTGCATGTGCGATAGAGCCTTTGGGGAGGCGGCGAACTTAACGGCCGCCCCCTCGCTGCGACAGCGGCGATTCGCTGCTCCCACAGATTATACCCCGGAAAAGGTGAGCGTTCCCGCGGCAAACGACAAGGGGCGGAACTGAGCGTTCCGCCCCTCGCCTATCGGCTTGAAAGTGCTGGTTAAGTTGCCGGTTTGAGCACCGGGCTCCACTTCGCGATCTCGTTCTTGACGAGGGTCGCCAGGGCCTCGGGCGTCCGGTCCTTGGGCGCCGGGATGACACTGCCGAGCTCGAGCAGGCGCTTCTTCACGGTCTCGTCGTCGAGCGCCTTGATGGCGGCGGCGTTCAGGCTCGCAATGATCGCGGGCGAAGTTCCCTTGGGCGCAAACATTGCGTTCCAGGCCTGAGCGTGGAATGCGGGCAGGCCCGCTTCCGCCGTCGTCGGCACGTTCGGCAGCGACGGATTGCGCTCCGGCGTTGCGATCGCATAGGCCTTGATGGTGCCGGCGTTGATCTGCGGCACGGCGTTGACGATCTGGTCGCACATGTAGTCGACCTGCCCCGCCACCAGCGCGTTCATCGCGGGGCCGGTGCCGTTGAAGGGCACGCCGACCGGCTTGACGTCGAGGATGGAGTGCAAGAGCTCGCAGGAGACGTGCGAGACCGAGCCGACGCCGGCATGCGCCGCGTTCACCTTCTCGGCATTGGCCTTCACGTAAGCGACGAACTCCTTCAGGTCCTTCGGCGGAAAGTCCTTGCGCGCAAGGATCAGGATCGGGGTGCCCGCGAGCAGCGCGATCGGCTCGAAATCCTTCTCGGGATGATAGGCGAGCTTCGGATAGAGCGGCACGGACGCCGCATGCGTACCCATATGCCCGGTGATGAGCGTATAGCCGTCATTGGCGGCACGCGCCGCACGCGTGGTCGCGGTGGTGCCGCCAGCGCCGACCACGTTCTCGATGATGATGCTCTGCCCCAGCGTCTGCGCCATATGCGCAGTGACGATGCGCGAGATGACATCGGTCGGCCCGCCCGCTGCGAACGGCACGATCATGGTGATGCTGCGCGTCGGATAGGTCTGCGCCTTCGCGGGTGCAACAAAGGCGCACAGCGATGCGAGCACCACGGCACATGCGCCCGTGAGCGCGCGAGTAAAGATCATGTCGTTCCCCTTTGTCGGTCCCTCGGGACACAAACAAAAATGCCGGCCCAAAGGCCGGCATTTTCATTTCACGAAGCCGTCACACAAGTCGATTCGACTTCCGAATGCGGCGCGCGGACGCAGGGCGCCGCGACGACGCAGGCGCGATCAGTTCTCGGACTCGGTGAACACCTCGTCGCGCTTGGCACGCAGCACCGGCAGAACCGTAAGGATCAACAGGCTCGCCGCGACCGCCAGCAGTACCGCCGACAACGGACGCGTCAGGAACACGCTCCAGTCGCCGCGCGAGATCAGCAGCGCACGGCGCAGGTTTTCCTCCATCAGCGGTCCGAGCACCATGCCGAGCAGCAGCGGCGCCGGCTCGAAATCGTGCTTGATCAGCCAGTAGCCGACGAGCCCGAACACGCCGGCGAGGATGACGTCGACGGGTGCGTTGTTCACCGAGTAGATGCCGATCGCGCAGAAGATCACGATCGAGGGAAACATCAGCCGGTAGGGCACGCGCAGCAGGCGGACCCAGATTCCGACGAGCGGCAGGTTGATGATGATCAGCATCAAATTGCCGATCCACATCGAGGCGATCATGCCCCAGACGAGGTCGGGCTGCTTCTGCATCACCTGCGGACCCGGCACGATGCCGTGAATGGTCATCGCGCCCACCATCAGCGCCATCACCGCGTTCGGCGGGATGCCGAGCGTCAGGAGCGGGATGAAGGAGGTCTGCGCCGCCGCGTTGTTGGCGCTTTCCGGCGCCGCAACGCCCTCGATCGCGCCGCGGCCGAACCGTGACGGGTTCTTGGCGAGCTTCTTCTCGAGCGTATAGGCCGCGAACGAGGCGATCACGGCGCCGCCACCCGGCAGGATGCCGAGGATCGAGCCGAGCACGGTGCCGCGCAGGATCGGCGGCGTCGAGTCGACCAGGTCCTTCTTGGTCGGCATCAGGCCGGTGATCTTCTGCTGCACGAGGTCGCGGTTCATCTCGGCGCCATGGTCGAGATTGCGGATGATCTCGGCAAAGCCGAACACACCCATCGCCACCGTCGCAAAGCCGAGACCGTCGGCCAGTTCCGGAATGTTGAAGGCCATGCGCGAGGCGCCGGTCTCGATGTCGGAGCCGACCATCGAGAGCAAGAGACCGAACACGATCATCGCGATCGCCTTCAGCACCGAGCCCTTGGCCAGCACGACCGCGAAGATCAGGCCGAGCACCATCAGCGAGAAATACTCGGCCGGACCGAACGCGAGCGCGAGCTTCGTGAGCGGCGCGCCGAGAACGGCGATGAGCACGGTCGCAACGCAGCCGGCGAAGAACGAGCCGATCGCCGCGATCGCCAGCGCCGGGCCGGCACGGCCCTGCTTGGCCATCTGGTGGCCGTCGATGGCGGTGACGACCGATGTCGCCTCACCGGGAATGTTGACCAGGATCGACGTGGTCGAGCCGCCATATTGCGCGCCGTAATAGATGCCGGCGAGCATGATCAGCGCGCCGACCGGCGGCAGACCGAAGGTGATCGGCAGCAGCATCGCGACCGTCGCAATGGTGCCGATACCAGGGAGAACGCCGACCAGCGTGCCGACGAGGGCACCGATCAGGCACATCAGAAGGTTGATGGGAGAGAGCGCGACGGCAAAGCCGTGAGCGAGGTTGGCAAAAATATCCATCACGCCCTCACTGGATCAGGAAACGCGGAAACATCGGCATCGGCAGCCCGAGCACGTAGGGGAACAGGATCGCGCAGCCGAGCGTCAGGCAGGCGCCGACGATGGCGGCCTCCAGCCAGCGCGTCTCATGCGACCCTGTCGCTGCGATCATGAAGCTCGCGAAGGCCGTCACCACGAGACCGAGTGGCCGGATCGCCAGCGCGAAGAACAGGATCGCAGCCATCACGAACATCGGCCCGCGCCAGGCATAATGGGACATCCCCGGCCCGTCGGCCAGAAGGCCGGTCAGGGCGATGCCGGCCGACAAGGCGACCAGCAGCCCGCCGAACATCCGCGGCGCCGTGCCGGCGCCGAAGGAGAAGCCGCGCATGCCCTGCAAATCGCTCGAGGCCCACAGCGCAAACAGGGCCAGCGCCATCAGGATAACCCCGCCGACATAGTCCTGCGCCGACCGGACGGTCATGAACAGCGTGACGATCGCCACCGCGAAAATCGGATAGGAATAGATCAGCGCCAGCAGCACATCGGAGGACGCCTTCTTGGTCTCACCACTGGCCGATCCGATCAGGGTTGCGGGAGCGCCCGCGACCAGCGCGGTGGCGTGGCTGATCAGGACGGTGGCGGGGCCGCGTCCCGCGCCCCAGCCGAAGATGGTCCCGATCGACCAGATGAATTCGAAGATCTGCGGCGCTATCGCCAGCAGGCAGAAACCGATCACCACCTTGGTGTTTCGGGTGGCTGTCGCTGAGTGGCCCATCGTCTCGGCCATGCATGTCTCCTCCGCGACCCGTAAGTCACGAGCACTGTTGTTCTAAATCGGCTGGAAAGAGATCCCCCGGGCCGCAGCACTGCCTAGCGATTTTCATCACACAATGCCAGCAAAACCCAACAAGCCCCCAGCGAGCAGGAGCCAGAGGGGATTGATGCGCGAGACCGATGCGATCACCGCAACCATCGCGGTCAGAAGCACTGCAGCAATCGTCCGGTCGGTCGACTGAGCCAGGATCAGGGCACTCGCCGCCATCAATCCGATCGAGAGCGGAACCAATGCAGCCTGGATCAGGGCCGGCCAGCGCGACTGGCTGGGCCGGTTCAGAAGACGGCTGACATAATAGGCAACCAGCGCGGTCGGCAGGCACATCGCCAGCGTTGCCGCGAGCGCGCCGGGGATGCCGGCGACGGCATAGCCGATTAACGTCACGATAAGGACGTTTGGACCTGGCGAGAGTTGCGCGATCGCATAGGCATCCGTGAACTGCTTGTCGGTCATCCAGTGATGCACGTCGACCGCGATGCGTTGCATCTCGGGCACCGCCGCGGCGGCGCCGCCGACCGCGAACAGCGACATCAGGCCGAAGGTCGAGATCAGCGCCCAGACCGGGTTCTCGGCGTTCACGTTGCTACCTTCCGCCGCACGAGGAAGGTGGCGCCGACGCTCACGGGGATCGCGACCAGGAGCACCGCCTGGAGTGGCAGGCGAAGCACGCCGATGGCGAGGAAGACACCGAGCATCGGGATCAGCGCGACCGCCTCCATCCGCTTCAGGACCGGGGTCATCATGCGGAAGACCACCGCGATCAACAGACCGACCGCGGCGCAGGAGATGCCCGCGAGGATGCGACGCAGCACCTCGAGGTCGCCGAGCCGGGCGTAGGCGATCGCGAGCACGGTCATGATCAGCGTCGGCGGCAGCAGCAGCCCGGCAAAGGCGGCGACACCTCCGGCGATCCCGCGCAGCCGCGCGCCAAAGACCATCGACAGGTTGACGATGTTGGGTCCGGGCAGGAAATGGCAGAGCGCAAACGTCTCGTTGAATTCGTCGGCCGTCATCCAGCGGTGCTGCTCGACGATCGCCTGCCGCGCAAACACCAGAACCCCGCCGAAACCCGCCAGCGACATCCGGGCAAAGGCCACGAACAGCGCGGTCAGGCTGGGCGGGGCGGCAACTGAGGCTGGCTGATCCGGCTCTTCGACGGCCGGTGCTGAATCGGTGGACATCTCAGGAGCTTAGAACGGCGGCCGCGGCGCGGCCAAGATCGGGCCCTGTGGCGATCCGGAACCTATCCAAAGGGAACCGCACATCGCCGCTCGAAACCTCTGTTTTTTGAAACCTTTGCCCCCTATATTGGGCGTGCCGGTTCGCCGGCTATGGAAATAAACGGTCGTCGCAATAAACCATTCGGACCCGGGGGCGGTACCCGGCGCCTCCACCAAAGCCCACCATCGGGCTGGCCCCACAAGCGGGCTTTGGCGGGGGCGAAATAGGATCGACGAGGGCGTAAAGGGCGTGCTTTTTCCCGGTATTGTTCCGCCGTTATCGGGCTACTGCAATAGTTGCCAACGACAACTTTGCTCCGGTTGCTCAGGCTGCGTAACGCAGTTTGAAAGACCACTTTAAAGTCCTAGCGGGTTAAGCTCCGCTAGGCGGGGTTCGGAGGCACCTGGCAACAGAAGCCTCCACTTGCCTTCTATTTCCTCTCCGGCGGGGACTCCTGCTGATCCGTCAGGCGCGGTACTATTGCGGCTTGGCGAGTCGGGCCGGCAGGGCCCAACTCCTGGAATGCAACAGGACCACCATGGCGACCGATCATATCCGATACGATGTGCTGGCCCGCGACGCGCTGCGCGGCGTGCTGCGGAAGGTGCTGACCGATGCCGCGGTCCATGGCCTGCCGGGCGAGCACCATTTCTTCATCACCTTCGTGTCGAAGGCGGAGGGCGTGAAGCTGTCGTCGCGGCTGCTGGCGCAATATCCGGAGGAGATGACGATCATCCTCCAGCACCAGTTCTGGGATCTGACCGTGCTCGAAGACCGCTTCGAGGTCGGCCTGTCCTTCGGCGGCATTCCGGAGCGGCTGGTGGTGCCGTTCAGCGCCATCAAGAGCTTCCTCGATCCCTCCGTGAAATTCGGCCTCCAGTTCGACACGTCCGATGTCGCCGAGGTCGCGCCGGAAAATCTGCCGGCGGCCCCTGCTCCTTCGGCCGTAGCGGTGCCCGCCGCCGCAGCAGCCGAGAAGGCGGAGACCGCGGAAGAGCCGACCCCGCCGAGCCAGGGCGGTGCCGAGGTCGTGCGGCTCGATCGTTTCCGCAAGAAATGATCTAGGCTGTCGCGCGGAGCCATCGCGCCCGGTCGAACTGCCTGTATAGAAGAGCGCATCAAGAGGCCGCGCGGCGTTTCGCGCGGCAGAATGGATGTGCTCATGGCCAAAGCTTCCCGCTCGAAGACCGCCCGCCCCGCAACCCGCATCGAGACCGACAGCTTCGGTCCCATCGAAGTGCCCGCCGATCGCTATTGGGGGGCGCAGACCGAGCGGTCGCGCCAGAATTTTCGCATCGGCACGGACCGCATGCCGATCTCGCTCGTGCATGCACTCGGGATCGTCAAGCTCGCGGCCGCGCAGTCCAATCTCGAGCTCGGCCTGCTCGATCAGCGCCGCGCCAATGCCATCATCCGCGCCGCGCGCGAGGTGATCGAGGGCAGACTGGACGATCATTTCCCGCTTGTTGTGTGGCAGACCGGCTCCGGCACGCAGAGCAACATGAACCTCAACGAGGTGATCGCCAACCGCGCCAATGAGCTGCTCGGCGGCGAGCTCGGCGCCAAGAAGCCGGTGCATCCCAACGATCACGTCAACATGAGCCAGTCGTCGAACGACTCGTTTCCGACCGCGATGCATATCGCGGCCGCAAGCCGCATCAATGCCGATCTCGTCCCTGCGCTCGGTGAGCTGCTGCGCGCGCTGCGCAAGAAGGAGAAGGAGTTTTCGAGGATCGTCAAGATCGGCCGCACCCATACCCAGGATGCGACGCCGCTGACGCTCGGCCAGGAATTCTCCGGCTATGCCGCGCAGGTCGAAAGCGGCATCGCACGGCTCAAGGTCGCGGTGAAGGATCTCTATCCGCTGGCGCAAGGCGGCACCGCAGTCGGCACCGGCCTCAATTCGAAACCGCGCTTTGCCAAGCTGTTCGCAAAGCACGTGGCCGGGATTACGAAACTGCCCTTCACCAGCGCCGCCAACAAATTCGAGGCGCTGGCCTCGAACGATGCCTATGTGCTGGCGCACGGCGCCATCAATTCGGTCGCGACCGGCCTGTTCAAGATCGCCAACGACATCCGCCTGCTCGGATCGGGTCCGCGCTCCGGGCTAGGCGAGTTGATCCTGCCGGAGAACGAGCCGGGCTCCTCGATCATGCCGGGCAAGGTCAACCCGACGCAGTGCGAGGCGATGACCATGGTGTGCTGCCAGGTGTTCGGCAATCACACCGCGATCACGGTCGCCGGCAGCCAGGGCCATTTCGAGCTCAACGTCTACAAGCCGGTGCTGGCCTACAACATGCTGCACTCGATCCGCCTGATGGCGGATGCGGCGCGCTCCTTCACCGAGCATTGCGTCAGCGGCATCCGCGCCGACGAAAAGCGCATCAGGGAGCTGATGGAACGCTCGCTGATGCTGGTGACGGCGCTGGCCCCGAAGATCGGCTACGACAATGCCGCCAAGGTGGCCAAGACCGCCCATGCCAACGGCACCACGCTGAAGGAGGAGGCGCTGCGGCTCGGTTTCGTCTCGGCGGACGAATTCGACCGCCTGGTGCGCCCGGAGAAGATGACCAGCCCGGGCTAGGTTTCCGAATTCCGATAGTCATCCGTAATGATACGGACGCTGGACGCTCAGAAATATGCGGTTTTGGGGGCGGGATTTGATTACCGTCAATGTTCCGGCGGGGCGGCGTGTTACGCAGCCCCACCGCCCTTGACGGGGCGAAATTCATCGTTTGATGGCCCGAGGGGCCGATTGACGAGGACGAGCGAATGACCATCAAGTCTTTTGGGGCGCAATGCGGCCCCCTGAATATTTCATCCCGCCTGCCGAGGATCGGATGATGGAGACGCGGCATGGGGAACGTCATCAACCTGAATCGTTTCAGGAAGCGCGCCGAGCGGGAAGCTTCGGCGAAACAGGCGGACGTCAACCGGGCGAAGTTCGGCCGCACCAAGGCGGAGCGGTCGGCGGAGGAGACGCGCACGGACAAGGCGAAGGCGCATCTGGACCAGCATCGGATCGATCGCGAGGAGCAGCCATGAAGTCGCCCGTCGTGAAGCGGTCGATCGTCGTTGCCGGCCACAAGACCAGCGTCAGCCTGGAAGAGGCGTTCTGGAACGGCATGAAGGAGATCTCGGGTCTGCGTAACATGACGCTGTCCGAGCTCGTCGGCGAGATCGACGGCAACCGCCAGCAGGGCAACCTGTCCTCGGCGATCCGGCTGTTCGTGCTCGATTACTTCAAGAGCCGGGCCATGGCCACCCAGCCGGACAAGGTCCCGGCGCAGTAGCCGCCGGGGCGTGTTTTCGGCGCGACCACGGCGCCTGTACTTTAAAATCACTCTAAGGTGCAGTTTCAGCCGCCGAGTGCGCTTGACCTCAATGCCCTGCGTTGAAAATACAGGGCATGACCGACCATGATGAAAAGCGCCCGCACATGCCGCTGGGTCTGGCCCTACGCGGCTATACCGGCGTCATTCAGCACCTTTCCACCAAGGATACGGGTTCGGCGCTTTCGGACATCGAGCTCGAGAGCCGCCTGATCGAGCTCGGCTTCGTCGAGGGGGCCCGGGTCGAGGTCCTGCATGAGGGGCTGGTCGGGCGCGACCCGATCGCGGTCAGGGTCGACAGCATTACGATCGCGGTCCGTCGGCGCGAAGCCATGGCCATCATCGTCGCCTAATCAGCGACCGGATAACTGCCCCCAAGGCCCTTGATCCCATGGAAGCACCCCTGCTGCATCTCGCCCTGGTCGGCACGCCCAACAGCGGCAAGACCTCGCTGTTCAATGCCCTGACCGGCAGCCGGCAGAAGGTCGCGAACTATCCCGGCGTCACCGTCGAGCGCAAGGAAGGCTTCTTCGTCACCCCGCTCGGCCGCCAGGTCTCCGTGGTCGACCTGCCCGGCACCTACTCGCTGCGCGGCCGCAGCCCGGACGAGGAGATCACCCGCGACTTCGTGCTCGGCAAGGCCTCCGGCGAGATCGTGCCCGATCTCGTGCTGTGCGTCGCCGACTCCACCAATCTGCGCCTGACCATCCGCCTGCTGCTCGAGCTGAAGCGCACGGGACGGCCGATGATCCTCGTCCTCAACATGTTCGACATCGCGAGCCGCCGCGGCATCACGGTCGACGTCGAGCGGCTCGTCAAGGAGCTCGGCGTGCCCGTGGTGACCTCGATCGCGGTGCGCAAGGGCGGCACCGCCGACCTGCTGGCGCTGACCGACGAGATTTCCGCAAAGCTTGCCGCCGAGCCGCAGGAGAACAGCTGGCGCGCGCTCAGTGTCTCCGAATTGCGCGCCACCCAGCGCGAAGCCGACCGCATCATCGCCGATTGCGTCAGCCTGCCTGCTCGCCCCGACACCTGGACCGCGCGGATCGACGCCGTGGTGCTGCATCCCGTCGGCGGGCTGATTGTGCTGGCGCTGATCCTGTTCGTGATGTTCCAGGCAGTGTTCGCCTGGGCGCAGCCGGCGATGGATCTGCTCAAGTCGGGCTTCGACGCGCTCGGCGAGCTCGTGAAAGCCACCCTGCCCGACGGCCTGCTCCAGAGCTTCCTTCAGGACGGCGTGATCTCCGGCGTCGGCAGCGTGATCGTGTTCCTGCCGCAGATCATCCTCATCTTCCTGTTCATCCTGCTGCTGGAAGATTTCGGCTACATGGCACGCGCCGCCTTCCTGATGGACCGCATCATGGGCGGCGCCGGCCTGCACGGCCGCGCCTTCATTCCGCTGCTGTCGAGCTTTGCCTGCGCCATTCCCGGCATCATGGCGACGCGCGTGATCGACAACAAGCGCGACCGCCTGACCACGATCCTGATCGCGCCGCTGATGACCTGCTCGGCGCGCATCCCGGTCTACACACTGATCATCTCCGCCTTCATCCCGGCGAAGGACGTCTGGGGCTTCATCAACCTGCAGGGCCTCGTGATGTTCGGCCTCTACGTCACCGGCATCGTCAGCGCGCTTGCCGTCTCGTTCGTGATCAAGTTCTTCATGATCCGCGACTACGCACCGGCGCCCTTCATGCTGGAGCTGCCGGACTACAAGTTGCCCAGGCTGAAATCGATCGCGATCGGCATCTACACCCGCGCAAAAATGTTCCTGCAGCGCGCCGGCACCACGATCTTCTCGATGATGGTGCTGATCTGGTTCCTGGCCTCGTTCCCGCAGCCGCCGGCGGGCAGCACCGAGCCTGCGATCGACTTCAGCCTCGCCGCGATCATCGGCAAGGCGCTCGAGCCGCTGCTCGCCCCTGTCGGCTTCAATTGGCAGATCGCGGTGGCGCTGATCCCCGGCATGGCAGCCCGCGAGGTCGCGGTCGCCGCGCTCGGCACGGTCTATTCGATCGAAGGCGGCAAGGAAGCCGCCGAGCAGATCGGCCAGGTGCTGGCGACCAAATGGTCGCTCGCCACCGCACTGTCGATGCTGGCCTGGTACATCTTCGCTCCCCAATGCGCCTCCACGCTCGCCGTGATCCGGCGCGAGACCGGAAGCTGGGGATGGATGGCCGTCACCTTCACCTACATGCTGGTGCTGGCCTATGCGGCGAGCCTCGTGACGTACAACGTCGCGGTGGCGCTGGGCGCGGGATAGCCTCTCTCAAAACTCAAACAGCGAAAACAACCCCATGCACAGTAGACGGGGGTTGTGAAATCAATGGGTTACGGATGTGCGAAACTCATCCGGCGGTAGCCCGGATGGAACGCCGCGAAATCCGGGCTACGAACCATGGGCGGTTGCGCCGTCGGGCAAAACACTGGCATGATGGCATCATCCCGAAAATCATCGACGCCGCACACGCTTCATCCCGTGAGGCGTGGATTATGCGAAGCAGCCGTGTAGTGCATTGCGCCAATCAGGGTTTTGGATGTCCCGATTATATTGGATTGAGATTCGGGCGACAGGACGGATAGCGATTATGGCACGTCCTCGCGCTGACGAGTGGCTGGAGTGAAGGCGTTCGGTAATGCGCAGCGTGGCGAGATGCCGCCTGCCCGATAGACGGCGCATTCTGCCAAGAGCGTCACCACGGCGCGTTGCTTGCGCTCCACCCGGAAGTTCGACCTTTGATTTCGGTCAATGGTAGGGCTCATCGGCATGTCACGTTGTCTCGTCGTCCTGCAAAGGGAGAGAGCACATGATCAGACATGCCAAGCTGCTTGGACTGTTCGTGACCGCCGTGCTGTTCACGGCAACGCCCCTGTCGTTCCGCTACTCGCCGGTGGATGCGCTGACCGTGTCAGCTGACACAGCCGAGGCCCGCGTCGGGCGTCCTCTTACGCCCGGAAGCGTTGCAGGTGTCAATCGCAGGGTCCATCGGCGCGCCTACTATGGTGCGGCAGCGGCGGGAGCCGCAGCCTATGGGGCCTATGGTGCCTACGGCTATCGACGTGCTTGTGGATATTACCCCTACCCGCCCTGCTATTGAGGGGCGCGCGACCTGGGCCGGTTGGACCGTCGTAGGATGGGTAGAGCGAGGCGAAACCCATCGCGCTTCGACACGCTCCGAAGCAATGATGGGTTTCGCAAGAGCTCTACCCATCCTGCGGACTTCTATTTCGGTTTGGCGCTGACGCGCTGCGCCTGGCGTTGGGCTGCGATCAATTCCGTCTTGATCCTGTCCTGCTCCCCGGCGGGGATCAAAGGCTCATCGCGTTGAGGCGGCAGATCATGGACTGGAAGATAGTCATGCAAGGTGCTTGAGCCGGGCTGCCGTTGCGCGGCGCGGCTGTCAGCGACATCGTCCCTGGCAAGCGTCGCACATCCGCCGAGCACGGACAGCATGAGCAGGACGGCATGGCGCGCCAACAAGGCGCGGAACTCGATACGCACGATTACGCAACCTGATGTGTGGTGACGTCAGACCTCGGCAAAGAAGAGCAGATACAGGAAGCCCAGGACCGTCGGCAGGAACGCCAGCGCGATCCAAATCCAGAAATCGGCGTCGAAGATTGCCTCTGCATTGCCGCTCTCGTGACTCGCCGGCAGTTGCGACCGCTGCCAGGCAGCATCGGCCACGAAAAGAGGACGTCGGGGATTGTTTCCCATGGTTGGGTCCTGCGTCCTTCAGCCGGGGAAAAGCGAGGTCACCGACAAGGCGATGAGCGTGATGAGGATGCGCCCGAGAGTCGCAAGCAGGACGGTCAGAAGAAAGCGCTTCATCGGGAGGCCGTTTGTCCTTCGTTGATTGGCGTCGGCTGTGGCTTTGCGCCGGAGTCCGTCCATGACGGCGGCATGCCGAGCTGCTGACCGACGAACCCGGTCACACCTGGAAATCTGCCGAATTGCTCGCAGGCGACGTATTTTGGCGCGCCGCCGAAACGTGGCCCCACGCTCTCGACCGGGGGCAACGCAGGCAATCCTCCGAAAGGAGACTCGCCCGTCAGAACGAGCTTGGAGAAATCCGCGCCGAAATCCGATGCAAGGTCGTAGGCGTCGCCCTCGTTGGCGATCCGCGGCGAATTGGTGATCGAATTGGCTCCGCGCGCCCAGACCATTGCCGCCTTCTGGAAGCCGGCGAAGTCTCGTGCTTCGGCCTCGACGGAAAGGCTGCCCAGACCGACCGGCAGTCGCGGCACCGGCACGGGCACGCCGGGCAACGCCACGGTCTTTGCAACCGCGGCGGCCTTCGAGGCCCCCGCCGCGGTCTCACCGGTCGGCGTTGCATGAGTCACCGTGGCTTGAATCGTCAGGTCGGCGTCGTCGTCGCTCGAGACGATGCGAAACTTCTCGCTCAGCCTGAGGCAGAGCTCGCGGCTGATCGCATTCGCGACCAAAGCCCGCTCCTTCTCGTTGAGAGGCACCCCGGCCCGCGCCGGAAACATGGCGGGAGCAATCCGAACGGTCTTTGCAGCGAGCAGATCCTTCTTGCTTGCCCGGATCTGCGCCTTGGTGACCAGGCCATCGGCCTCCGACAGGCGGTCGTAACTTCGAAGTGAGCCCGCGCGATCCAGCGGGGCTGCCGCGCAGCCCGCGAGTATCAGCGTCAGCGACGCCATCGTGGTCACGTCCGCCCAGCAGAAACGGGTAGAGATACGCACCACAGGAACTCGCAACGATTATTAGACTTATCTCTCTAATAATTGATCCGAACGGCTTGTCAAGAATAATAGAGTTACCTCTCTATTTTTGACGTCGCTGCGGTCAAATTGTGGTAAGCCAGTGTCAGAATTGGAGACGCCGATCGTGCGCAAAGTGGACCCCGTCAAACACGAACAGAAGCGCCGGGACATCCTCGACGCGGCGTTTCGTTGCTTCATCAAGAACGGTTTTCACGGGGCGAGCACGACGGACATCTGCGCCGCGGCGAAGATCAGCCCGGGGCATCTGTATCACTACTTTCCGAGCAAGGAGGCGATCGTCGAGGCCATGGTCGATATCGGCCTCACGCGTGCGGCGGCGGAGCTCGGCAAGATATCGGCGGCGCCGGACTTCATCGAGGCCCTGATCCAATATCTCGAGCAAGGCAGCCTGCGCCATCGCACAGCCCAGGTCCTCAGCCTCGATGCATTGGCGGAGGCCGCCCGAAACCCCCACTTCGCAAAGATTGTCGAGAAGCACGGCAGCGAACTGCGAAATCTGCTGGTCGATTTTATCGGCAAGGCGCAACGCGAAGGGCAGATCGATCCGGGGCTGGACCCGACTGCCACCGCCAACATTCTGCTCGCAATCATCGACGGCATGCGTGCGATGCCGATCCGCTCGCCGACGTTGGACATCGAGCATAGCGTCAACCATCTTCGAACCCTGCTATCGCGTTTCCTGAAGCCGCCGAAAGAGGTGTCAGCGCACGTGCGCCGCGTCACCAGCAGCAGGAACGCGGCTTTGAACACGAACCGGAAGAGATAATCGGCGACAACGCGATCAACGCAGAGCGGCGATCTATTTTCATGGACCACTTCAGCACAAGCAGATTGATCGCCGAAAGGCTGAACGAAAGTCATCTCGCAGACCTGGTCGCGCTGCATCTCGATGCCGAAGTGTCGCGTTATCTCGGCGGGCTGCGCTCGGCGGAGGCAACGAAGACCTATCTCGACGTCAACATGGCCCATTGGGACCGGCACGGTTTTGGCCTCTGGGCGCTGCGAACGAAAGACGGCACATTCGCCGGACGGGCGGGCATCCGGCACATCCTCGTCGACGACATCGACGAGATCGAGATCGCCTACACCTTCAAGCGCGACCTCTGGGGCCAGGGACTTGCGAGCGAGATTGCGATCGCGCTGACGGACATCGGGCTGACGCAGCTCCAGCTGCCGTCCCTCATCGGCCTCGTCTTCGTCGGACACGGCGCGTCCCGCCGCGTGCTGGAGAAGGCGAACTACATCCTCGAGAAGAGCACGACGCATCATGGCGAGGACGTCGTGATCTATCGTATTCGACAGTAACGGCGCATCCTCGCAGGACGGGTAGAGCGAAGCAAAACTCATCGCGCCTCGACACGCTCAGAAGTAATGATGGGTAGAGCGTCAGGATGATAAGCACCTAAAGGCGCCCTAGGTAATCTCCATTCACCTCGTCGCGGCCATTGATCGACGGACTGACTTGCATCGGTGTCACGCCGGTCCCGCCGCACACCAGCGGCGGGACCCATAAGCCGGCAGCTATTTGCACCTCTATCAAACCCTCTTTATTCTGGGCGGCTGCCAGGTGCCTTCGCCCGCGGGCAGGACCGAGGGTGGTTCTGTCTTTGGCCAGTAGAGCCGCATCACCAGATAGATCGGGCCGTTCGGGGCCGGCAGCCAATTGGCTTCCTTGTCGACGCCTGGAGATTTGTTCTGGATGTACAGCGTCAACGACCCGTCCGGATTCGTCTTCATGGCCGGCAGCATCGGTGAATTGATCAGATACCGGTTGATCGGATTCTCGATGAGCAACTGCGTCTTGCCGTCGTACATTGTGATGGACCAGAAGGCATTCACCGGCGGCTGCTGACCCGGTGCAAAGGTCAGCGTGTAATTGTGCTTGCTGCCATCGAGAGTCTGGCCATCGCTGTCGCTGCGCGTGAGCGGATATACCGCCTCCACGGCATCATTGCCGTAGATACCGGCCTTGGCGGCGACGGCGCGCTTCAGCCAGTCGCCATTGTAGTGCGCGCTATCGCCCGGCAACGAACTGATCCGCCAGCCGTTGACATCCTTGCCGACCGTCGCGACGGCCTCATCGATCTTGCGCTCACCTTCCTTCATGCCGAGACCGACTTCGAGCTTTTGTTCCAGCGGCAGGTCCTTGAAGTTGAAGGTCTTGCCCGGCCCGACGCCGATGGCGGCAAGCTTTGCGCGTATCTCCTTCTCGTTCTCCTGGGCGGGCGCGAACTGCAGCGCGAAGTCGAGGTATTCGAAGAAGTTCGTTTTCACGAGCTCCTTGTCGATCTTTGGGAAGTCGACGGTCGCCGCGGCAGTCGTGATCGGTTGTTTCAGATAGGCGGAAAGCGTCTGTACCTTGTATCCGTCCTGCACCTTCTTGACGTTGTCGAGATCATCCGGGTTGAAAAGCTGGGTGCGATAGCCAGCCACTGAAAACTGTGTGCTTGACCGGAACACCTTCTTGATCCCGGGTGGGGTCGCGCCCTTCCAGTCCGGCCCCACCACCATGTAGTCGCCCGGTTCACTTCCCGTGGCACGGCTGCCGATATAGCCGTAGTTGTAGGTATTGCCGTCGCAGAGCATGACCGAATAGTAGCGCTTGGGGTCTACTGCCGGAACGGACAGGACGACCGGCTCCGCCCGGAGGTCCATCCACACGAACGAATAGGGCGTATCGCTGTTCGGCGTGACAATGGCAGTGTCTTTGTAGGTGAATACGTTGGGCTCGTTCTTGATCTGATTGAATGGCGCCTTGAATTGCCCGGAATTGCGATCGACGGCGTACGCGTACATGACGGCGTAGTTCATCACGATCGGCAGGCCGTAGATGAAGCCGGCTTCGGCAATGTCGTTTGCCTTGAAGAAGCCCGGACGATCGGTGCTTGTCTGCGCATGTACTGGGACGGATTTTGCCGTTGAGGCGGTGATCGCGGCGAGGGCGGCGGAACGAAGAAGATCGCGCTTCGTCAGCATTTGAACGTCTCCTCTTCTAGTTGCTTCACGGGCCGCCGCTGTGGCCATCGCGGCGCGCCGGGGGCTTTCATCCCCCAACGCAAGCGTGGTGAGGTTCACGCGACCCCGTCCTTTTTCACCGGCGGAATCTTCCATGATCCGTTGATAATCGAGGGATTCTTCTCGCTCGGCCAGTACAGCCGCATCATCAGCACAAAGTCGCCTGCCGGTGCCGGCAGCCAGTTCGATTCCTTGTCCTTCCCCGGCGAGTCTTTCTGGATGTAGAGGTCGGTCGAGCCGTCAGGGTTGGATTTCAGATTCTGCCGCGCGCTGATCGAGTAGCGGTTGATCGGGTTGTTGACGAAGAAATAGTCGGCGTCATACATCGTCACCGACCAGAAACCCTGCGCCGGCGGCAACTGTCCCCTGGGGAAGCGCATGACGTATTTGTTCGCGCCGTTGTACTTTCGGCCCTCCGCATCCTTCAATGAAGTCGGATAGACGGCATCCTGCGGCCGGTTTGCGCCGAGCCCGATGGCAGTGACCAGCGCCCGCATCAGATAGTCGGTGCCGTAGATGCCCGTCTTGGTCGTGAATCCCCAGCCATTCTCATCCTTCACCTCCTTGTTGATCTTGAACTGGAGCATGATCCGGTCAACGGCGATTTCCGGGACGCGCTTGACGAAATCCGCCTTGAGCTTGCTTGCATCGAAATCCTGTCCCGGCACGATGCCGATCCTGGCGAACCTGGCGAGCTGAGGCGCATCCGCAGCCGCCGGCGGGTTGTCCTTCATCAGCTTGCAAAGCAGTGTGAAATAGGCCGTCGCGTCCATGCGGTTGACCTGTTCGCGCACTGCCGTCTTCATGTCTTGGGACGGATCGACCGTGCCCGGCGGCGGCGTGTAGGGCTTGCCGTAGGCACTCAGCGGCACGAGTTTGACTTCGTCCTGCAACTTGTGCACTTCGGCGTAGTCCTCCGGCGTACCGGTGCAGTAGATGCGGCCGAGCAGCCACACGATGCTGGTGGGCGACTTGTACTCCTTGACACCGGCCGGCAGCGTGCCTTTCCAGCCGGGTCCGGTGATGGCGTAGGTCTGCGCGGCGGTGCCGGTGGTTCGCTTGCCAGGCACCTGGAATACCGTGGTCCAGCCGTCCAGCATCGGAAAGAGTGCATAGCGGCCTTTCATGTCGGGGAGGCTGAGCACCCACGGCTCCTTGCCGACGTCGAAGAAGGCGGTGGTGTAAAGCGTGTCCGCATTCGGCGCAGTCACGTCCCGGAAGGACGCATTCGGATACTGGCGCAGCTTGATGATCTGCCCCATCGGCGCCTTTGTCCCCTCCGGTGCCGCGACGTTGGTGATGACCCTGCGCGTCATCTCCATCGTTACCAGCGGATAGCCGTAGATGTAGGCATCAGTGGCGAGCGCGAAATCCTCAAGTCCCTCGCCGATGCCGAGAAGTTCACCAAGCTCGGCGCGAGTTGGTGCGCTCATCGAGGTGCCGGCGAGCAGGCTCATGCTGCCAATCATGACGTTGCGACGGGTGATGCTCATGGGATGGACTTCCTTGGGATTCGATATCGAAAACTGTTGTCGCTTTTCATTGACAGGGCCCGCGCGTCGCCCTCTCACTCGCCTCAATAGCAAGGTGGATAAGGGTAATAGCCGCAGGCGGGGCGGCCGTAGCCGTACGCATAGGGCGCTGCGTATGCCGCCGCTCCCACGGCGCCGGCATACATCGCACCGCGAAACGCGGAGCGACGCGCTACGCCCGCAAACGACAGCGGCGTGAACGGGCGGCCGATGATGTCGATGAAGAGGGCAGCCCCGCCATCCGCGCCGGCGAGATCACCTTCGAGGATCTGAACATTGAAGGTCAGCTTGTCGCCCTCGAGCTTCGGATTCTTCAGCACGACGACGGCGTCTTTCACGGAACCCTCCTTGCCAAGCACCGATACGGTCGCGTTCGGAGGATTCTTGGCAAAGCTGTCGTCACCCGATCCCCATTCCGCGATGACGTCAGCGGTCGGCTGGTGGCCTGCCGCCCTGACCGGCCGATCGGCAAATATGATGGCGCTCGGTGTCACGCCGGTCAGCGTCAGGGTATCGCCTTGCAGCGTCGCGCCGCGGGAATTCAACACGAACAGGGAGGGCACGATGTCTGGCTTGGCTGCGGCCGTGGGCGTGCCGATTGTTTTCATCGATGGCGCCGGCGGAGCGGTTTGCGCAACAGCTGCTTCCGCGCCCAGCGCTATGGTTGCTGCGAGCACCCCCGCGATCTGAACCAGTCTTAGGCCTCTCGTCATGTCAGCGTCTCCTGTTGGGAGTTCGGCTAAGCCTTTTCGAAATTTGCTCGCGGAAGGTCACGCGTTCGTCCGCACCGGTCTAAAAGCAATTCTCCCCTGGCGCGCGCGAAGTTGCGCCCAACGTGGGGGCTGCAGGCGCAGTTTGTGCTGTCGCCCATCCGGGCGCGCAGAGCAGCCCGGCCACAGTCAAGGTGAAGCAAGTTGCATGCTGTCGCATATGGCATCGCTCCATGAATGGGTGTGAGCAATACGTATTGGGTTCAGCGATTGGTGTCGAAAAGCCGTTGCACGCGCCGGATGGGTGAACTTGATGCTTGGTATCAGACGCTCCCTGCTCGCGACGAGATCGAGCCCATTCCGTGTTCAGGTGTAGGAGAAACGGAACGGCCCCCGTTCTGATTGATCTAGATCAAGGGAATCTCAGCCTTACGTTGCTGAAGTACAATGGCACCCGCTTTTCGAGGGGCATGGTTGGCTGCGTCCTGTCGCCTGGCACGGTTCCGTCAGGAGCTTCGATGAAGCGCTTGGATGCAACCGACCTGAACAGCCATTCAAGAAAGTTTCGTTGCTGTTCCTGCAACAGGTACTGGCGGCAGCCGTTGACCAGGCGACGATGCAGACCAAGGAGGAACAGATGAAGAAGCTGACTTACGCTCTTGCAGCGCTAGCGACGCTTGCAATCGGTACCCCTACCATCGCCAACGCGGCCGGCTTCGGCGTCTATGTCGGCGGCGACAGGGACTATTATGATGGCCCCCGCGCGCGCATCTACCAGCATGACCGCGGCTGGCATCGTGGCTGGTACCATCGCGACCGCGACTACGACCGCGGCGTCGTGATCCGTCGTTATCATCATTGGGACGATTGATGCGAGCCAGCGCACGTACAAGGAGGCCTCGCTTCGGCGGGGCCTTTTTGCATGTCGGCCGCCTTCGCCGCCACCATCACTCGCCGCGATGGCGCAGCGCGTCGACGATGACCTTGAAGGCGGGCGCGTTCTGGCGGCGGCTCGGATAGTAGATGTGGTAGCCGTCGAACGTCGGCGACCAATCGTCAAGGACCAGTACGAGGTCACCGGATGCGATGTGCTGCTGTGCGATGTTCTCCGGCACATAGGCGATGCCGTATCCCTTCAGGGCTGCGTCAGCCTGGGCGTAGGAATTGTTGAAGGTCAATTGTCCGTCGACGCGGACGCGAAGCTCCTGGCCTGCCTTGGCGAACTCCCACGCATAGAGCCCGCCCGCCCGTTCCATGCGCAGGTTGATGCAATTGTGCCGCACGAGCTCGTGGGGGTGCGTCGGCGCACCGTGCTCGGCGAAGTAGCCGGGTGAGCCCACGGCCACCAGTCGCCAGTCCGGTCCGATCCGCACCGCGACCATGTCCTTCTCGACGCTCTCGCCGAGGCGGACGCCGGCGTCGAATCCCTCCTCGACGATGTTGCGAAATCCACTGTCGAGGCTGACCTCGAGCTTGATGTCCGGGTAATCCTTCAGGACCGGCTGCAACTTCGGCCACACCACGCTGTGAAACGCATGGTCCGAAATCGTCATCCGGATCCGCCCCGAGGGCTTGTCGCGGAATGCCATGAGGTCGGCAATGTCGGCCTCGATCTCGGCAATGCGCGGCGCCATCGACAGCCGCAAGCGCTCGCCCGCTTCAGTGAGACCGACGCTGCGAGTCGTGCGCGTCAGGAGCCGGATACCCATCTGGTCTTCCAGACGCTTGATGGTGTGGCTCAACGTCGACTGCGCGATACCGAGCTTGGCGGCCGCCTTGGTGAAACTGCGCTCCCTGGCGACGGTGAGAAACCACAAGAGATCGTTGAAATCGTGCCTGGCCATGGTTGTCCGCCGCTGAAACCCACCATTTATGCCCGAGGTCGATCAATGCAAGCGGACTATTCCATCTAATCGGGTTGCGCGCGGGGCGCTATCTGGACGCTGCGGACGACCGCGGCTTTCAAACCCCGAAAGGATACGACCATGCTGGCAACGCTCATGTACGGTCCCGGCGACGTTCGCTGCGAAGCGGTCGACGACCCAAAGCTTCTCAAGCCCACCGACGCCATCATCAAGCTGTCGGCGACCTGCATCTGCGGCTCGGATTTGTGGCCCTATCGCGGCCTGCAGCCGACCGACGGCCCCGCGCATATGGGCCACGAATATTGCGGCGTCGTCGTCGAGGTCGGCAGCGAGGTGAAGACGGTGCGGCCCGGGCAGTTCGTCGTCGGCTCATTCTGCATCTCCGACAACACCTGCCCGCATTGCCGCTTCGGCTTCCATTCCTCCTGCGTGCAGCGCGAGTTCATGTCCGGCGCACAAGCCCCCTTCGCGCGCGTGCCGCTGGCGGACGGCACGCTGGTGGCGACCGCGGAGCTTCCATCGGCCGATCTCATTCCCCATCTGCTCGCGACCTCCGACGTGCTCGGCACCGGCTGGTATGCCGCCGACGCTGCCAACGTCGGCGAAGGGTCGACCGTCGTCGTGGTCGGGGACGGTGCGGTCGGGTTGATGGGCGTGCTGGCGGCCAAGGAGATGGGCGCGGCGCGGATCATCGCCATGAGCCGGCACGCGGCGCGGCAGAAGCTCGCCACAGAGTTCGGGGCCACCGACATCGTGGCGGAGCGCGGCGAAGAAGGTGTTGCCCGCATCAAGGATCTCACCGGCGGCGTCGGTGCCGATTCCGTTCTGGAGTGCGTCGGCACGCAGCAATCGATGACGCAGGCGATCGCCTGCTCACGGCCCGGCGGGTCGATCGGCTATGTCGGCGTGCCTCACGGCGTGACCTTCGAAGGCGAGGCGATGTTCTTCGCGCAGCGACGCATGCTCGGCGGGCCGGCGCCGGTCCGCCGCTTCCTGCCGGACCTGATCGACCGCGTCCTCGCCGGCAGGATCAAGCCGGGCAAGGTGTTCGATCTCAAGCTGCCGCTGTCGGAGGTGGCCGAGGGATACCGCGCCATGGACGAGCGGCGCGCGATCAAGACGTTGATCACCGTGTAAGAGAAATTGCTTCGCTGCGCTCGCAATGACGGTGTGTAGCCCGGATGGAGCGCAGCGTAATCCGGGACCACCGTGTCCGCGCGAGAAGGACCCCGGATTGCGCTTCGCTCCATCCGGGCTACGAAAATCTTACCGGAAATATCCCACCACGAGATCGACGTCCGAGCTGCGGGCCACCGTGCCGTTCAGTTCGGCATCGATGACGCGGCGGCAGGCCTCGATCGCGGCGTGGTCGCCGAGGTCGTTGGCGGCTTCGAGCACGAGCCAGGCGGCGTCCACCGAGGCCTTGTCCGGTGCCCCGCCGCCGATGTCTGTGGCGACGACCTTGTCGAGGCTCTTCTTGCGAACCGCGGTGCCGAATTGAGGCAACATCTGCAAATACTCCCCTCTCGAATTCCCGCTCGGTGAACCTGTTCAGTGAACCTGGAGCTCGGGCTGACGGCCCGAAGCGGAATCGGCACCCGCGCTGTTCTTGCGCGACTGGTAGAATTTCAGAATGCTGCGCGACGTCTCGATCTTGAGCCGGCCGTATTCGCGCTCATTGTCCTGGAGGTCGCGCGCGGTGATCAGATGATCCTTGGCACCGAGGAACAGCAGCGACATGGTGGTGTCCCAGGAGAAGTCGAGCGCCTTGCACAGCACCAGGATCATCTCGCGGTTGCGGTCCATCAGCGCGCGCTCGATCACGTCGACCGGCAGCGCCGACAGCAGCGACAGGCCGATCTGCACTTCGTCGAAGCGGTGCTGGCGCGCATAATTCGAGATCGAATCCTGGTTGAGGTTGCCCTGGCGGTACTGCGTCGTCACCACGCGCTTGGCAACGAAATAGCTGCGCGAGGACGGACCGAACTTGGACTGAAGATCGCCGGTGACCTCGGTCACCGAGCTCTGGATCTGCGCCATCATCTCGGGGCGCTCGGTCTCGAGGCGGCGGCGGACGTCTTCCGACGCCTTCGAGATCAGTTGCTGGAAGATGTGGCGCGGCACGTCCTTGCGCAGGCCGAGCTGCTCGGCGAGGATCGAATCGCCCTCGGCGCGGCGGACCATGTGCAGCAGGCCCGAGCCGGAGAAGCGGGCGCCCTCGTTCTTCGCAACCGACGTCACGACCTCATGGTTGCCACGCTTGACCAGCACGTCGGTCACGGCCTCGCCGATCGACTGGCGCTGGGAGATCGCGAGCAGATGCGCCTGGCCCTTGGTCAGGGCGCTCTCGACCAGAACCTTCTCGTCGATCCGGGTGGAATCGCGCAGCACGGGGCCGGCGACCTCGATGGCGTCGTCGAAGGCGAGCTTCTCGATGACGTTGAGCGGAGCGTGGTCGCAGGCCGACATCAGTTCGGACAGCTGCACGCGGGCGGCGACCTCGATCTCGTCGGCGAGCCGGCCGATCACCTCGCCGAACATGCTGATCTCGTCGTCGCTGTAGCGGCCGGTGATCAGAATGTCGGTCGCATGCCACAACGCGCGTGCCCGGCTTTCGTCGGTGCCGCGCGCGATCGCGTCGTCCAGATCCTGTAGAAGCGATTTCGCCGCGTTCATCTCGATACCCCAGTTCTTGGTCGTTCTTTGGCGAGTCGTCCCGCCTGCTCGGCGCGACGCCGAATTCCTCTGGGATCCAACGCTAGAGATGAAACGCGAGAATTCGGTAAAATCGGCAAATCAGTTTTGCCGACGAAAATTCATTCAAATGCGAGGGAATGCGTTAACCGGCCGGCAAGCTGCTACACCTCTTCCCGCTAGGAAGAGGTGACCATCGAGCGCTGCGGGGAGCACCGTCGCATCACGGATTCTGCGGCGTCAGCACCAGCGGCGGCTTCGGCTTGGGCTTTGCGGGCGGAGGGCCCGGCGCCGGCCGCACCTCGATCGGCGGCGGCAATGGCGCGACCTGCTGGCTTGCGAGCGGCGGGCTCGCAAGTGGAGGGCTTGTGAGCGGAGGGCTTGGCGCGGCGGGCGCGGCCTGCGGCGCCTTCGGCGTCGGCGCGGCCTTCTTGGGCGGCGGCGCGCGGCGCGGGTCCTGGCCCGGCAGCGGCACATTGGCCGGCACCTGCTCGGGCGCGGCATCCGGAGAGACCAGCGTCGGCAGCGCGGCGGTTGCCGGCGGCGGCTCACCGCGCTCGATCGCATCGAGACGGCGCGTCTCGCGATCGATCGTGCGCACCGCAAGCCATGACGACAGCGGCGCGAGGTCGACGGTGCGGCTCAGTCTATCGGGGGGACCTGCCGCAAACAGCTGGATCTCGGGCGGTGCACCGGAGAGCCCGGTCATGATCGGCGTCAGGCTGGCACGGATGTCGGCCTGGTCGGCGGGAATGTCGTAGCCGCCGGAGACGATGGCGCGCGCGTTCTTGGCCTCCAGCGGCGTCGCGCCGACCCGCAGCCGTCCGTCGCGGATCGTGAACGGGATCTGCGCCGAGGCGACCGCGATCGGACCGGCCGCCAGCGCCGGCTCGACCAGCTGCCGCAGGCGGTTGTCGTCACTGACCTGGCCGCCGTCGCTGGCGCGGATGGCAATCTCGAAGGCGCGCGGATTGAGGCCGGAGATTTCGGCGGATTCGAGCGTCACGGTGCCGTTGCCGGCGAGCGCGCCGGTGAGCGCCGCGACGCTGCGGCCCTGGCTGGTCAGTGCCATTTGCACCGACGCCCGTCCCTTCGGCAGCGCGAGATCGCGGTAGCGCAGCACGGTCGCATCGACATTGCCGAGCTCGATCCGCGCGTTCAGTGCCAGGCCATTGGCGCCATTGCGCGCGTCAAAGCTCGCCGACATCTCGCCGCCGCCGACGCCGCCCTTGAGGCCATCGAGCGCGAGCGACTGGCCGTCGCTGCGGATCGTGCCGCCGAACGGGCGCAGCTCGATGCCGCCGGGCATCGTGCCGCGCAACGCCTGAAAGGCAATGCGGCCGCGCCAGCCACCGAGCAGCCCCGCGCTGAGCGGCTCGCCCGCATCGCGTCCCGCCGCGCCGATCGCCATCGCAAACGCAGGCCCAAGGTCGAGCGTATCGAGACCGACCTCGCCGTCGACGCTCTTCTCCTGATCGAGCGTGACCGCGAGACGCCCGCGCAGACGCGAGCTGCCTGCGCTGCTGTCGAGATCGTCGAAGGTCAGGCGGTTGCCGGAGAGCGTGAGGCGCGAGGACAGGCTGACGCTCTGCGCGGATTTGTCGGCCGAACCGGTCCCGAACAGCGGCGCGAGGTTGACGTTGCGCACGCGCAGATTCACGCTGGCCTTGGGCTCCGACAGTTCGACAGTCCCTTGCGCATCCGCATCCAATCCGCCGCCACTGATTTTTGCGTTCAATTGCAGCGGCCGGCGCCAGGCACCGCTCAAGCGGCCCTCGAACTGCGAAGCGCCCTCGCCTGCGGCCACCACGCGATCGAGCCCGAGCAGGGCCAGCAATGCGCCGGCCTGCGGGGTCGACAGTTTGGAATCCAGCGTGAAGTCGCTGCTCCGCAATTTGTCGAGATCGATGCCGTTGACGGCTGCTACCGGTGTCTGCGCGGCCAGCGTCGCATTGGCCTTGAGCTGCGGCGCGTCGAGATCGAGCACGGCGCGGGCGTCGCTGCGATCGGCATGCTCGGCGCTCCTGTCGAGGCTGAGGTCGAGCTTCAGGCGGGTTGCGCCCGGCAGTGCCGGGAGCGCATCGAAGCGCGCGCGCACCGACGGCGCAAGCGGCTCGATCAGCGCAGTGAGCTCGCGCAGCGAGTTGCCTGAGGATTTCAGCGCGAGCTTGCCGGTGGCCCTGGTGCGGTCGAAGCTGCCGCTCGCTTCCGTGGTCACGCCGCTGGTCTGGCCGAACCGCAACTGCTCCAGCGACAGCGACGCCGGCGAGTAGCCGAGCTTTGCCGCGAACGGCCGCAGCTCCTGGCCGGCAGAGATGGCGCGGCCGACATCGAGCGACAGCTTTGCTTCCTCCGGCCATTCACCTTGCGGCCCCGCCAGCGCGCGGACAAAACTCGCGGCGGCATCGAGATCGAGCCGGTCGGCCTTCAGCTCGGCGTCGATCCGCGAGCCCTTGCTCGCGCCGGTCTGGACGAAGGCAATTCGCCCCTCGACGGCACCGCCCTCGATCTCGGCCTTCAGCCTGTCGACGGCGAGATGGTTGGCGGCGATCGTCACGTCGCCGGCAAGGCGCAGCGGCCGCGTGCTGCGGCGGTTGATCTCGCTGCGGCCCTGGAGCCAGGCCACCAGCGTATCGGGATCGGACGACTCGACGTTGAGGCGGCCGCTGAAACTGTCGGCGCCCGGCGTCGCGCCGTTGAGCGAGAGCTGCGTCATGCCCGGCGCGCGCAACTCGAGCCGCCGGAAGGTCCAGGACCGGCCGTCGGTCGCAAGCTCCGCCGCGATGTTCTGGAGCGGGCGGCCACCGAGCATGATCTGGTCGGAGTTGAACTCGATCTGCGCCGGGATCGGCGCCTGCGGGATCGCGGCGAGGCCAGCGCGCAGCGCCGGCAGGATGCGCAGCGGCTCGGAATCGTTTTTCGCCGCCAGCCTGTCGGCATCGATCTGGCGGGCCGACAGCACCGCGCGCAGCAAAGGCGAAGCACCGAACCTGAGCTCGCCGACGCCGCCGGCTTTCAATGCGTTGTCATCGGTGCCGATGCTCGCATCGATCTGGTCGAACCTGGCGCCGGCCGGGTCGGCCTTGAGTTTTGCGGTGAGCTTCCACGGCGTCGGCCCCGCCTCGCCGGGCTTCTTCGCCGCGGGCACGGCGAGCGTCAACGCGCCGTCGAATTTCGGCTGGCGGCCTTCGAAGGCGAGCACGCCTTCGAGATCGGCCAGGATCGCGCGCTCGCCGGGATCGACGTTGAGATGCAGACGCGTGGCGCTGCCGTCGGCGCTCGGGCCGGAGGAGATGCGGAACGGATAGCGCGTGCCTGATACCTTGAAACTGCCGTCGCCGCGCACCGAGCCGGCGAGCGAGCGGACGTCGCCGGAGAATGCGATGTCGGTCAGCTCCAGCGTCGAACGGCTGGCGGCATCATGCAGCGCGACACGCCCGGTGAGATTCAGCCGCTCGATGGCGAGCGAGGCCAGGTTGAAGCTGCCGCTCGCGGTGGACGGCAGGTCGACCCGCCCGCGCGCATCGAGGCCGAGATCGACCGCCATGCCGCCCACGGTCAGCTCGGTGGCGCGCCATTCGCCGCGCATGAGGGAGCCCAGGCTGAACTCGACGTCGAGCTTGTCGGCGCGCAGCCGGCCGAGATCGTTGTTGCCGCCGAAGGTCACGGAGCGCAGCCGCAAGGTCGGCGCCGGCAGGAGCCGCGCGTCGAGCTCGCCCGCCACCCGCACCGGTACGCCGATGATCCGGCCGGCCTCCGCCTCGAACTGGGGCCTGAACTGGTTCCAGTCGATGAAGTAAGGCCCGATCAGCGCGGCCAGCAGCGCTAAGATGAAGGCAATCGCCAATCCGAGCAGCGTCGTCTGCACGGGTCTCCCCTCGGCCAAACCGGCACCCGGGCCAAACCTTGGCCCCTGCAAACCTTGGCCTTGAGGCTTCAGGCGCGCCGGAACAGCCCCTTATATAGAGGGAAGTGTGGCGAAGTCACAGCGACTGTTGCGCGCGGAGGTTAACGCTGGGGAGACCCTCATGGTGAGGAGGCGCGCAGCGCCGTCTCGAACCATGGAGGCCCGGTTCTCGCCTGCGGCCATCCTTCGAGACGCCCGCTTCGCGGGCCCTCAGGATGAGGGTCTGCGCTTGCAGAGGCGATGCCGACTCCTACCAACTCGCCGGAAGCTGCGTCAGGCCGCGCAGCACGAAGGTCGGCCGCCATTTCGGGTTCTCGACGTCGTCGATGCGCAGGTTGGGCAGCCGCCGCAACAGCGTGGCAATGGCGATCTCGGCCTCGATCCGCGCCAGCTGGGCCCCCAGGCAGAAATGGATGCCGCCGCCGAACGACAGCGGCTTGACGTTCGCCCGGGTGACGTCGAGCCGGTCGGGGCGATCGGGGTAGACCGCCGGATCGCGGTTGGCCGAGCCGAGCAGGCACAGCACCGTCTCGCCCTTGGGGATCTGCCTGCCGCCGAGATCCTCGATGTCCTCCAGCGCGACCCGCCCGGTCATCTGCACCGAGGAATCGTAGCGCAAAAATTCCTCGATCGCGTTCGTCATCAGCTCCGGCCGCGCCTTCAGCAGCGCGAGCTGGTCCGGATTGCGGTGCAGCGCGAGCAAGCCATTGCCGATCAGATTGACGGTGGTCTCGTGCCCGGCGACGAACAGCAGCATGATGTTCGCGGTCAATTCCTCGTTGGTGAGCTTGTTGCCGTCCTCCTCGGCCTGCACCAGCTGCGTGGTGAGGTCGTCGCCGGGATTGCGGCGACGCAGTTCGAACAATTGCTGGAAATACATCTGCGCCATCAGGTTGCGCGCGTTGCCCTGCTTGATCTCGTCCGGCGTCAAGGGGACAGGATCCAGGATCCGCACACCATCGCTCGAGCCCTTGTGGAACCCCTCGCGGTGCTCTTCCGGGATACCAAGCATGTCGCAGATGATCGTGACCGGCAGACGGAAGGCGAAATCCCTGATCAGGTCCATCTGGCCGCGATCGACCATCGCATCGAGGGTCTGATCGACGACTTCCTGGATTCGCGGCCGCATGTCCTCCACGCGCCGCGCGGTGAAGGCCTTCACCACGAGGCCGCGCAAACGGGTGTGATCCGGCGGATCGGCCTGGAGCATCGTGTGGCCCAGATTCCGAAAGACCGGCTCGTCCATGATCTTTTCACTGTAGCGGCGCCTGGAGCGCTCGGCGAAATCCTTGCCGAAGCGCTTGTCGCGCATCACGAGGCTGACATCGGCATGGCGGCTGGCGACGAACTGGCCGAACGGCGTCACATGGATCGGGTCGATTGCGCGCAGCCGGTCGTAGTGCGGATAGGGATCGCGGATGAAGTCCGGCGACAGCGGATTGAACAGCGGATCACCGCCGGCGTTCTGCACTTGCTCGTTCATGGTGACCTCAAACCGGTTGCCGCATGACACGAATACGCCGGCAGCCCCTGCCCGCGCGGCGTAACCATCCCCTTTTATTGTCAACTCGATACATTGTTGTATCGAGTTGCATTCTGCCCTAAGCTGCGCCGATGTCAAGGGTGAGAACCAGGCCGACCAGGGACGATACGCGCGACAGGCTGTTCGAGGCGGCCGCGCGCGTGTTCGAGGAGGACGGCATCGGCGGCGCCAGCATCGAGGCGATCGCGGCTGCGGCGGGTTTCACCCGCGGCGCGTTCTATTCCAACTTCAAGAGCAAGGACGAGCTGATCATCGCCATGCTCGAGGACCATGTCGCGCAGTCGATCCGCCGCAACATGGACATCCTCGCCCAGCACGACAATCTCGACGATTTCATCGCGGCACTCAAGTCGATGGACCGCAGCAAGCAGGATCCGCTCGGCCGCGCGCCCCTCCTTCACATGGAGATGATCCTCTACGTCGCGCGCGCCGAGAAGCGGCGGCCGGAACTTGCCAAACGCCTGCGCGCGCGGCGCAAGCTCGTCGCCGACATCGTCGAGGCGACATTGAAGGGCAACGCGAAGGGCGACACGGTGAACCCGCCCTGGATGGCCTCCGTCGTGCTCGCGCTCGAAGACGGCTTTCGCCTGCACCGGCTGATCGATCCGGAAACGACGCCGGCCGACAGCTTTCTGCGTGCAATTACGGATTTGCGGCGGAGGACCGGACTTTCGTCGAACTAGGCTCGCGTCCGCGCGCGTTTGCGATCAAAAGGACACACTCAACGTCCACCGCCGCATGTTGTACCAGATTTAATTTGCACCTCGCGATGCCAGGACGTAACTGCCATTCAAGAGCGACGCGATCCGGGAATAACCGGACGAGAAGGCGCTGCACCAACAGCAAGAAAAGCAAGCACAGCAGCTACTTTTCGTTCAGGAGAATTCATTGCCCGGCATTGTCCATGTCGTGGATGACGACGCATCGTACCTATCGGCCATCCAACAATTTCTAGAGGCAAGCGGATACCGCGTCGCCACCTATGCATCGGCGCAGCAATTGCTGGAGCAGCAGCCCGACGAAAGCAAGGGCTGCATTCTTCTGGATGTCAGGATGCCGGGCATGAGCGGGCTCGAGTTGCAGAGCCGCCTGACCGAGCGCGGCTCGACATTGCCCATCATCTTTCTGAGCGCTTATCCTGATGTCAGCATCACCGTGAAGGCGATCAAGGCGGGTGCGGACGACTTCTTCATCAAGCCTGTTGGCGCGGATGATCTCTTAAGCGCTATCGCACGCGCGATCGCGCGGCATCGCAATGCGCGCGAACTCGACGGCGAGCTGGAAGCACTTCGGGACCGGCTTTCGACGCTCACCCCGCGCCAGCGGCAAGTCTTCCAGATCATCGTCCAGGGTAAGACGAGCAAGCATGCCGCGCGCGAGCTCGGCAGTACCGAGCGGACCATCAAGGCGCATCGGAGCGCGATCATGGACAAGCTTCAGGTCCGTTCGGTGGTCGAAATGGTCAGGATCGCCGAGCGGCTCGGCGTGCTCGGCGCCAAGGACGAGCCAGGCGCGACCGGATGAGCGGGACGCGGTACTGGTGCTGGACATGCGCTGATCACATTCAAACAAGTCAGGAATTGAGTGCGCCGTAAACCATGCCCAGTGTTACACTGTAGATTAGGAGCATTGCCAGCGAGAACAGTGCGGGTGAAATGCCAAGTCCAACCTGGAGTGCGAATAGCCCAAGGCCGATCATAGGAAAGAACACCAGTCCCATAATCGCCCATCCGAGCACGCCGTATATCATTCCTTTGATAGCACCGACGTTGCCTGGCAGCCATCGATAAAGATGTCCAAAGATGAAACTGACGAAGGTTGAGCCATTCAGGAATGAAAGTAGCCAAGGCACCACCGGATGGATTGCAGTGCCGGTTACATGGCTCAGCGTCGCCTGGAGACTTTCGTAGGGCTGGAATGACGGAAGCAGTCCAGCCCAAGATTTGAAATACATCAGCAGGGAATGCGCGATGCTTCCGCACAACCCTGCAACAACTGCCTTCCACATCCTATCGCCTGAAGGCATGATATCGGTCGCTCATTGTCAGGAGTGGCTTTCCAAATACCACGCGGTCGCTGCTACTGGTGGCGATCCTTGACGCAATTCGACTGAGGGCGTCAGGCTTGCCTCGTCGAGCAGGCAAGCCACAACCTGCGCGGGCAAGACCGCCTTGCAGGTCGCGAAGACGTTGAGAACTGCTCAAGCGTGAAGGGAAGCATGCTGCAATCGTCGCCGATATGGCTTCACTAAAGCGTAGAGAACTGCGCTGCGGCGGTGTTTGATGCGGATCAACGTCGTCTAGCCGACCTACCGGGGGGCGTTCAGTCGAGCACCGTTTCTGACCCAAAATAGGCATTAGCGACGGTCATTCTTCCAAGGTTGAATTGTCGCCATCCCGATGTATAACGGCGTTCGGGTGCTCGCTGCATTGAGCAGCGACAGGTCAAGCGATGGTCGGGCCGCCACGCGGAAAGCGTGCGCCCCATGAACGATAGCCCTTCATTTGACGATCTGCCGAGAGCCCAGCGGCTGGCGGAACAGGCCCTCGGCACCCTTCATCGGTTCCTGCATGTCGAGGCAGTCAGTGGTGCCACGCTTCTCGTTGCCGCCGCCGCTGCACTGATCTGGGCCAACTCTCCGTTCGCACATAGCTATCATGCCTTTTGGAATCTTCCGCTCACAATCGGTGTCGGGGAACACATCTTTTCCCGGTCGCTGCACTTCTGGGTCAACGACGCGCTGATGACAGTCTTCTTTCTCGTTGTGGGCATGGAGATTCGGCGCGAGGTTCATGAAGGCGCACTGAGCAAACTCGACCAAGCCATTCTGCCGCTGGTCGCGGCGACTGGTGGAGTCATCGTCCCCGCGCTCATCTATCTGAGCCTCAATGGCGATTCGGCTAAAGCGCAAGGCTGGGCCGTGCCAACCGCGACAGACATCGCCTTTGCCGTTGGGATGCTCGCGCTGCTTGGACGAACGATTCCGGTCAATGTGCGGGTCTTCCTGCTTGCTCTGGCGATCATCGACGACATCATTGCGGTACTGATCATTGCCCTCTTCTACACCGCCAGCCTTCAGCTTGGCGGTTTCATCATCGCATCAATTGGCGTTCTCGCGGTTTTGGGATGTCAGCGGATTGGGATCGGTTCTGCGCCCTTTTACGTACTGCCCGGTTCTTTGGTTTGGATTGGGTTCATGGTAGCCGGGATCCATCCAACCCTTGCAGGTGTCGTGCTCGGGCTGATAACTCCGGCACGCGCCATATCAATGCGGGAGCCGCCGCTGGAAGTAGTGTCGCGAGTGCTCAAGCAGTTGCGAAGTAGCGATGCGGTGAGGGCAATGGATCCGCACCTGTTGGAGCAACCGCTGCGAGACCTTCGCGTAGCTCACCGCGAGATATTGCCGCCGGTGTCGCGGGTGCAGATGGCAATGCATCCGTGGGTGGCTTACGTCGTCATGCCGATCTTCGCGCTGGCGAATGCCGGCGTCAGCCTAGCGGGCGCTGATCTCTCCGCTGGGAGCCATCAGGTGATGATGGGCACTGCGCTTGCCTTGGTCGCTGGGAAACCGCTTGGCGTCGTCGGCGCGACTTGGGTCGCGGTACAACTGGGCTGGTGTCGCCTTGCTCCTGGCGTTTCGTGGGGTGGCGTCTGTCTGGTCGGCCTGCTGGCTGGGATCGGCTTTACCATGTCGATCTTCATCTCGATGCTCGCCTTCTCCGATCAAGGATTATTGAGGGCGGCGAAACTGGGGGTACTCCTCGGCTCGCTTGTCGCCGCCACACTAGGCCTTGGCTGGGGCATCACCTACGTTCGACGTCAGGGAAAGTTACTCTAATGTCATTCAAGGCTCCGCACGTATCTTTCGTATCATTCGCCGTTGAAGTTCTACCCTCCGGGATTACCCAGGTGATGATCGTCGAAACTGGCTTGCACCTAAATCCGAAGCATCCTTCGTACAATCGATCCGCCGTAGAAACTCTCATCTCGGCCGCGCAAAACTATGTTAGCGCCAACATAGAAGGTCCTGCCTCCATTCGGCTTGTTTCGACCCGAAGCGGGGAAATCTGACAACCTAGATTTTGTCGGCAATTGGCCCATCGCGATATACGGCGCTGCCGCACGAACTTGGTCGCTATAGAAGCAAAGCGGACGTAGTCATCAGTCACATGACGCCGCCGGGTTGATAGGCAGACGGCCTAAGCCGACCGCTTCACCGCCTCGCGTTCCACCACCGCAACATCCAGCCGCCCCAGCATCGCCCTCGCCTGCTCGGCGCAATGCTCGATCAGCCAGCGCTCGAAGGCGACGGGGGCGAGCGCGGGGGCGTAGAGGAAGCCTTGCACGACGTCGCAGCCGAGCTCGGCCAGCGTCCGGCGCTGGCCTTCGGTCTCGACGCCTTCGGCGACGACGGTCATGCCGAGGCCCTGGCCGACGCGCACCACGGCGGTGGCGATCGCGAGCGCGCCAGCGTCACGCTCGATATCGCGCATAAAACTGCGATCGATCTTGAGCTCGCAGATCGGCAGATTGGCGAGGCGGCTGAGGCTGGAATAGCCGGTGCCGAAATCGTCCACCGAGAGCCCGACGCCGAGTTCGCGGATCGCGTTCATGGTCTCGAGCGCGGCGACGCTGTCCTGCATGAACGCGCCCTCGGTGATCTCGAGCATCAAGGCGTCCGGCGGTAAATCGTATTCGGCCAGGATGTCCTTGAGGCGCGCGGCCAGCGTGACGTTGCGGAAATTGATCGGCGACAGGTTCACGGAGACGCTGGGGATATTGAGCCCGGCGCCGCGCCAGCTCGCCATCTGCCGGCAGGCCTCGCGCACCGACCACAGGCCGATCTGCTCGATCAGGCCGCACTCCTCGGCGAGCGGAATGAATTTTGCCGGCGAGACGTCGCCGAGCTCGGCATCATGCCAGCGTGCCAGCGCCTCGACACCGTGGATGGCGCCGTCGCAGCTGCGGATCTGCGGCTGGTAGCTGAGGCTGAGCGCGCTTTCCGCGATGGCACGGCGCAGCGCAGCGATCAGCGCCAGCCGCTGCTCGGTGAGCCCATTCATCTCGGCGCTGAACAGGCGATGAGTGGAGCGGCCGGCCTGCTTGGCCATGTACATGGCGGCATCGGCCTGCTGCATCAAGGTGTCGATGTCCGTCGCGTGATCGGGATAGAGGCTGATGCCGATGCTGGCCGACATTTGCATGTGCTTCGACCCGAGCCGCAAGGGCGCGGCCAGCGCTTCGGTGATCCCGGCCGCGATGCGCTCGGCGGCCTCGGCGTTGCGTTGCGGCAGCAGGATGACGAACTCGTCGCCGCCGAGCCGTCCCAGCATGTCCTCGGGGCCGATATGCTCGCGCAGGCGCTGCGCGAGCTGAATCAGGAGCTCGTCGCCGGCGGCGTGGCCGAGCGTGTCGTTGACGTCCTTGAAATGATCGACGTCGAGGAAGGCCAGCGCGACATGGCTGCCGGTCGGGCAGGCATCGATCGCAGTCGTGATCAGGTGCCGCAGCTGCGCACGGTTCGGCAAGCCGGTGAGCATGTCGTGATAGGCGAGCCGCGCGATTTCGGCGCGCGCCTCCTTGCGCTCGATCGCGAACGCGCCGAGGTTGACGCAGGCATCGACGATCTGGCGGTGCCATCTGCTCGGCGCCCGCGGTTCGCGATAATAGAAACCGAAGGTGCCGATGACCCGGCCGTCCTTGGCCTTGATCGGCGTCGACCAGCAGGCGCGCAAGCCCACTTCGAGCGGCCGAGCCTTGTAGGGCTGCCAGCGCGGATCGGCATCGATGTCGGCGACCAGAACCGGAATGCCGTAGAAGGCTCCGGTTCCGCACGTCCCGACCTCGGGACCGATCGCGATGCCGTCGAGCGAACGGGAATAGTCCTCGGGCAAGCTCGGACCGCCCAGCGGATGGAGCAGGCCGGCGGCATCGACGTGCAGCAGCGAGCAGACGACGCCGGGCGCGATCTGCTCGACGCGGCGGCACAGCCGATCGGCAATCTCGGTGATCGGCGCCTCGTCGGCGAGCGCCGCCATGATCAGCTGCTGCAGCGAGCGCAGCTGCCGGGATTCGGTGATGTCCTCGAGCAGCGCGAAGATGTGCTTGACCCGGCCCTTCTTGTCGCGGAAGGCGTCGATCCGGGCAGAGACCCAGATCTCCTCGCCGTCCTTGTCGTAGACGAGCGCCTCGACCTCACCGGGGTGGCCGTCGGTCACAAGGCGCTTGACGAGGTTCTCAACGGCCTTGCGATCGGTGTGGCGGCCGGCGATCAGCTCGCCCGCGCGGCGCCCTTCGGCCTCCTCGCTGGTATAGCCGAACAGCGCCGTGAACGCGGAATTGACGTAGACAATGCTCTGCTCGACGTCGGTGACGATCACCACGCGGGTGGTCTGGTCGGAGACCGCGTGGAGAAGCCCGATCCTGGCGCCGCGTTCGGCATCGAGGGTGACGTCGCGCGCGAACACGATGCGATGGGTCGCGCCGTCGACCGTCGCCGACGACATCGACACGAGCGCCTTGATACGGCTGCCGTCGCGCCGCACGAGGCTGATCTCCTCGCGGAAATCCGCGGCCGCACCGGCCTCGAGACATCTGAGGGTGAGAACGGCGGCATCGCGGCCGAGCACCGCGGTGGCGGCGAGCTTCCAGATCCGCTCCGCGGCGGGGTTGAAATGCGTGATGCGATGCGCCTCGTCGACGATGACGATGCCGTCGTCGGCGCGTTCGAGCGCGGCGCGCAGCAGGTCCGGAATGTCTGTCACAAGGCGATCGGAGGCGAACATCGTCTGACCCGGCGGCATCGGGAAATGCGGAATCGGCGAGAGGTTTAACGCTCCGATGGTGTCCAAGACGTTCTTGCAATCATTCCGCGTTCGGCCAAGACGCGACATGCTTAACGTTCGGCGAAAAAAGCGAAGATATCTTGATGCGTCCGGAACCTATTCGGATGCCGGTTTGAGCTTGTGCAGCCGCCCGGCTACGGCACGCACCTTGCCCGGCGACGCCTGCCAGATCGCGAGCGCCGACAAGCCGCTCACGACCATCGCAATGGCGAAGGCGAGCGTGTAGTCGCCGGCGCGATCGTAGAGGAAGCCCGTGACCCATGGACCGGCCGCACCGCCCGCGAGGGCCGCCAGCATGATGGTGCCGAAGATGCTGCCCTGGTGCCTGCCCTGGAAAATCTCGAACACCACCGCGCCCATGATCGAGGTGAGGCCATAGCCGAGTGCGCCTTGCGTGAACACCATGACGTAGACGAGCCAGAGCGACGGCAGATATTTCAGCGCGATCAGCGCGCCGAAGCAGACGACAAAACCTGCGCAGCTGATCGCCCAGACCCACTCGCGCCCGATGCGGTCGGAGACATGGCCGAGCACGATCTGGCCGGGAATGCCGAGCAGGCTGACGATGCCGAGCGCCCACACCGCGACAGAAGGGCTGAAGCCGATATCGAGTAGGAATTTCGTTTGATGCACCTGCACCGCGTACCAGATGTACAGGCCGGAGAAATAGCCGACCGCAATCCACCAGAACCGCGCGGTTGCGACGGCGCGTTTCAGCGTCCATTCGGTGTTGACCCAGACGGGATCGACCACGTTGGAGATCGGTTTTGCCGTGCCTGCGCCAGGTGCGGCATCGCCGTCCGGCTGAAGGCCGATATCCTCGGGGCGCTTGTGCAGCAGCAGATTGATCGGCGCCAGCGCGATCAGGACCAGCAGGCCCATCGCGGTGCAGGCGGTGCGCCAGCCGGTCTGCTCGATCATGTGCTGCACCCATGGCAGCAGCGTCACCGAGCCGATGCCGACGCCGGCGAAGGCGATGCCGATGGCAAAGCCGCGCTTGCGGATGAACCAGTTCGGCAGGAACAGCGACTGGCCGGAATAGCCGAGACAGACGCTGCCGGCGCCGACCATGACGCCGATGGTGACATAGAGATGCCAGGGCTGGCTGGTGAGCGGTGCCAGCAGCAGTCCACCACCCATCAGCGCGACGCCGAGCTCCATCACGGCGCGGGGACCTCCGCGATCCATCAGACGGCCGATCAACGGGCTCGCAACGCCGGAGGCCACGAAGCCGAAGGAGAAGGCGCCCGCGGTGATGCCGCGCTCCCAGCCGAATTCGGAGATGATCGGCGGAAAGAACAATGAGAAGGCCGTGCGTGCGTTGACGCCGATGGCCATGGTGACGAAGGTCACGGCGACCACGACCCAGCCGTAGAAGAACGGAAGCCGCATTTTTTATTTCATCCCTAGACGATCCTTCGGACCATCTGAGGGTGTCCGGGTCAAGCGCTTTTCGCGCATGCCCGTCGGGCGGTAAGCTCAGGCGGCGTCGAGCTGCGAAGGCTGGACGGACTCGTCGAATGCGATCTCGTCGACCGGCTGCGGACGCCCGAACAGATAGCCTTGGGCAAAATTGACGCCGAGCGCCCTCAGCCGCTCGAACTCCTCGGCCGTCTCGACGCCCTCGGCGGTGACCGACATGTCCAGCCCGCGCGCCAGCGTCACGATCGAAGAGATGATGGCGGATGAGCGCGGCTGGTGCGTGAGGTTGCGGATGAACGACTTGTCGATCTTGATCTTGTCGAACGGGAACGCGGTGAGATAGCTGAGCGACGAATAGCCCGTGCCGAAATCGTCGAGAGCCAGCTCAATGCCGACGCTCTTCAGCCGCTCCATGAAGGCGTGGTTCTCGACGCCGCGCTCCAGCAGCACCGATTCCGTGATCTCGATCTCCAGCCGCTCGGGTGACAGGCCGGAATCCGCCAGCGCCGCGCAGATCATCTCGAACAGCTCGGCTTCCTTGAACTGGATCGGCGAGAGATTCACGGCGACCATCAGGTCGGAGGGCCAGCCGGCCGCATCCGCACAGGCGCGCCGCAGCACGAATTCGCCGAGCGGAACGATCAGGCCGGTCTCCTCGGCCAGCGAAATGAACTGATCCGGCGGGATCAATCCGCGGCTCGGATGCCGCCAGCGCACCAGCGCCTCGAAGCCGCGCCGTGCCCCGCTCGTGGCATCGACGAACGGCTGGTAGTGCACCTCGAGCTGGCAGCGCGCGATGGCGTCGCGCAGATCTCCTTCCAGCGTGTTGCGCGCCTCGAGCTCGGCCGACATCGCCTCGTCGTAGACGGTGAAGCAGTTGCGGCCCGCCGATTTGGAGCGGTAGAGCGCAAGGTCGGCCTTCTTCAGCAGCTGCTCCTGGTCGGTGCCGTGATCCGGCGCGATCGCAATGCCGATGCTGGTGCCGATCTCGACGCGGTGACCGGGCAGCAGGAACGGCTGCGCCACGAGCTTGGCGATCCGTGCCGCGAGCTCGGTCGAGCCGGCGCGCTGATCCTCGCAAGCTTCCTGGATGACGGCGAACTCGTCGCCGCCGAGCCGCGCCAGCACGTCGGTGGCGCGCAGCGCGGATTTCAGCCGCTGCGCCACCTGACGCAGCAGCACGTCGCCGGCGCCGTGTCCGAGGGAGTCGTTGACGTTCTTGAAGCGGTCGAGGTCGAGCATCAGGATCGAGAAGGTCGCGCCGTTATCGTCGAGCTGGCGGTTGAGCTCGTCGAGCCGGGCGAGGAAGAAGGCGCGGTTCGGCAGGCCGGTCAGGATGTCGGTCTGCGCGAGCTCGAGCACCCGCCGGTTCGCCAGCGACAGCCGCCGCGAATTGCGGCTGGCGAGCATGAGATAGGTCGACAATGACAGCGTGAGCAGCATGCCGACGATGAGGACCGCGACCGCGCGATCATAGGCCGTCTCCAGCGCGCCGCCGGCCGTCGGCATGGCGCGCACCTGCCAGTCGGTATCGCCGATCTTGAGACCGCCCGACCAATGCAAGGTCCGCGCGACGTCCCGCATCGACTGCGGCGCGGTGGCAGCGGACGAATAGTCCGGCAGCATGTCCTCTAGGCTGACGATCTGGCCGGTGAAGGGCGGATAGACGTTCACGCTGACCGCGGGGCTGGCACCGGTGGTCACGCGAATGGACTGGATCAGCAGCGGCAGATCGAAGACGCCGACCACGAAGCCGGCCAGATTGCGACGCCGGTCCGCGACCGTGTCGCGCGAGGTTCCCTTGGCGTAGACGGGAATGGCGACGAGGACGTCGGGCAGCCGGCCGCCCTCCTTGGGTTCGTAGAGACGGGTGCGGATCGCCGCAAAGCGATCGTTGTCGCGGGCGCGCTCCAGCACCGCAAGGCGTTCCGGGATGCTCGTGTAATCCATGCCGTAGACCTGTGACGTCTTCGGCTGCGTCGAGTAAAACACGGGGAAATATTCGTCGCTCTGCGGCGCGGCTGCGAAGGCATCGCCCTGGAGCGCCTTGATGCGGTAGCCCGACACGCCGTCCGCGACCGCGGCGGCCTCGTATTCGGCCCGCTCCTTGCGGTTCACGCGCGGCAGCCAGGCGATGCGCAGCATGCCGGGATGGCGCTCGAACAGGCGCGCGCTGAAGGTCTCGAACTCGCTGCGGGTGATCTCCTCGTTGGTCGATTCGAACAGCGTGCGCAGCGCGACGAGCCTGGAGATGTACTCGCCCATGCCGTTCTGCATGACGATCGCTTCGGTTTCGGCCGCGTTCTCGAACTCGATCCTATTGACGCGGTTTTCCCAGCGCGCGACGGCGGCGGCGCCCACGATCGAGAACAGAAGCCCGACGGCGACAGCGACCAGCGCAGGGCGATAGAGCCCGAGCAGCGGCGCGGCACGCCACCATCCGGTCTTACGCTTCCGATCCTGATCGTTCTGATCGCGGCCGCCCATCTTGATCCGCACGTCCCCATCGCGCGGCGGCCCGAACTTCTGGTTGAGCCGCCGGAACCACTATCGGACAAGGATCGAGGTTAAGAACTGCACAATTTCGGAACAAGAGCGCCCCGCAATGCGCGGCTTAGTTAACGACTGCCCTGCAAGTCGCTGCAGACTGGAAATAACTTGCCGGTTTTACCCGGAGTCATACGGATGATCGATGCGGCGCCGGTTAGCGAGCTGTTCAGCCTGCAGAACTATTGTTTCGAACACGCTCATCCCGCACCCGGCAAGCATCCCGATGACCCGATCGCGATCCGCGACATGCCTCGCCTTGACCATCGCATTGCTGGCCGCAAGCCTGCTGCCGGCGAAAGGCGGCGAGGCCGGCGTCAGCGACGATGCAATCCTGTTCGGCCAGGCGGCCGCGCTCGAGGGCCCCTCCTCCGCACTCGGACAGCGCATGCGGCAAGGCATCGTCGCGGCGTTCACCGAGATCAACGCCAAGGGCGGAGTCCACGGTCGCAAGCTCCAGCTCATCAGCCGTGACGACGGCTATGATCCCGACCGCTCGGTCGCGCAGACGCTGCGGCTGATCGAGGACGACAAAGTGTTCGCGCTGATCGGCGCGGTGGGCACGCCGACCGCGATGGCGACGATACCGATAACCAGTTCCCGGAACATCCCCTTCATCGGCCCGTTCACCGGCGCCGAGTTCCTGCGCGACCTCGAGCTTGCCAACGTCGTCAACATCCGCGCGAGCTATGGCGCGGAGGCCGAGGCCTGGGTCAAGCACCTCACCGAGGATCGGCAGTTCACCCGCATCGGCATCTTCTACCAGGACGATGCCTTCGGCCGCGATGGCCTTGCCGGCGTGAAGCGCGCGCTCGCCAAGCGCGGCCTCGAGCTCGCCGCCGAAGGCACCTTCGAGCGCAACACCCGCGCGGTCGGCATGGCGTGGCGGACGATCAAGCGCGCCGAGCCCGAGGCCATCGTCATGGTCGGGACCTACGGGCCCTGCGCCGAGTTCATCAAGCTCGCGCACCGCAGCGGCTCTTTTCCGACCTTCGTCAACATCTCCTTCGTCGGCGCCAATGCGCTCGCCAAGGAGCTCGGCCCCGACGGCGAAGGCGTCATCGTCTCGCAGGTCGTGCCGTTTCCCTGGGATCGTTCGCTCAAGCTCGTCGCCGATTACCAGGCGGCGCAGCAGGCATTCGACCCGACGCTGACGCCGGACTTCGTGTCGCTCGAAGGCTATCTCTCCGGCCGCCTCACCGCTGCGGCGCTGGAAAAGGCAGGACCGCAGCCGACGCGCGCGAGCCTCTTGCGCGCCGTCAACGAGATCGGCCGCTTCGACATCAGCGGCAGCATCGTCACCGTCGGCATGCGCTCGATCGACACGCCGCCGAAGGTGTTTCTGACGGTGATCCAGAAGGACGGAACGTTCAAGGCGGTGGACCGGCTGTAGGGCCGCTTCACGGTCGCCGTGTCCAGCGCTCGGCGTTGACGGCGCCCTGCGGCACCTCGCCCCTGACGATCGCTTCCACCTGCCGCACGGTTTCCAGCGACTGGTATTCGATCGCCTGCGGCGTCAGGCCGCCGACATGCGGGGTCGCGATGACGTTGGGAAGCCTCGCCAGCTCCGGCGTCGGCATCTGGTCGGGGGCGCGGCCGACATCCATCGCGGCACCGGCGATCCGGTTCTCGCGCAGCGCGCGGGCCAGCGCGGCCTCGTCAACGAGATTGCCGCGCGAGAGATTGACGAAGGCGGCATGCTTCTGGATGCGCGCCAGTGCCGCCTCTCCGATCAAATTCTCGGTCTGCTCGTTGGCGATGGCGAGGCAGACGACATAGTCCGACGCAGCGAGGAGCTCGTCGAGACTGACCTGCCGGATCGCGCCATCGCTGACGGTTGCGAAGGGATCGGAGACCAGCACCTCCATGCGCAGCACCTTTGCGATCTCGGCGAGATAGCGCCCGATGCTGCCATAGCCGATGATACCGATCCTGCTGCCGGCGAGCTGGCGGCCCATCCGCGCCTCGGGCTTGCGGCCGGCCTGGTAGTCCGCCGTCGTCCGCGACACGCCGCGGGAGAGATCGACCATGAAGCCGAGCGCGAGCTCGGCGACGGCCTGCACGAAGCCCGGGCCGGCGCGGGTTACGAGCACGCCGGCCTCCGAGGCCGCGTCCACGTTGACGTTGCGGATGTCGACCGCACAGCGGACGAAGGCCCGCAGGCGCGGCAGTTGCGCAAAGATCTCGCCGCGCCCTTCCGTCATGCGATCGGCAACGATGATGTCGGCATCCTCCGCGGCGCGCACGAGGCCGGCGGCGTCCAGGGTTTCATCGCTCTCGTGCAGGATCACCTCGGCGGTCGCGCGCAGGCCGTTCAGGCTGCGATCGCCGTAGTAATTGCGCCGCATCTCCGGCGTGTGCGCGAGCAGGACCTTCACGACAAGACTCCTTCAGTAGCCGAATGCCCGCGGCAGCGCGGTCGAGAGCCATGGCACGAAGGCGATGACGAGCAGGCAGAGGAACAGCAAGCCCAGATAGCCCATGATCGGCTTCACCGTCTGCTCGATCGGGACGTTGCCGATCAGACAGGCGCCGTAGAGCCCGAGCCCGAGCGGCGGAGCGAACAGGCCGATGCCCATCGCGATGACCAGCACGACACCGAAATGCAGGGGATCGACGCCGAGCTGCACCGCCACCGGCAAGAGCAGCGGCCCGAAGATGATCAGTGCGGCGGCGCCCTCCAGCACCGAGCCCATCACGATCAGCACGACGATGGCGAGCAGGATGAACAGCCAGACGCCTGAGGTCTTCGACAGCCCCAGCATGAAATCGCCGACCGCGTGCGGCACCTGCTGCAGGGTCAGCGTGAAGGCGAGCGACTGCGCGGCAGCGACGATGAAGAGTACGAGGCCCGCGCGCGTCGCGGCCTGGACAAAGCTGTGCGCGGCCGTCCTGAAGCTGAGCTCACGGAACACCACGCTGCCGACGACCAGCGCATAGGCCACGGCAAAGGCGGAGATTTCGGTTGCCGTGGCAAAGCCGCTCTTGAAGCCGAAGAAGATCATGAAGATCAGGCCGAACGAGGCGATCGCGCCGCTCCACAGACCCGATACCGGCAGTTGCGGCTCGACGTCCGCCGCCGCCATCGGCCGCTTGCCGAAGATGATGGAGACCGCGATGAGGACAGCCGCCATCAGCGCCGACGGCAACAGGCCTGCGACGAACAGACCGCCGATCGACAGGTTGGCGACGAAGCCGAGGATGATCAGGTTGATGCAGGGCGGAATGGTTTCCGCCATCACCGCGGAGGCCGCGAGCAGCGCCACCGCGCCGCCTGGATTTTGCCTGGAGCGGCGCGCCGCCGGGATCAGCACCGAGCCGACCGCGGCGACATCGGCCATCTTCGACCCTGATATGCCCGAGAACAGCACCATCGAGGCCACCATCACGACGTTGAGGCCGCCGCGCATCCGCCCCACCGCGCGCTGCAGCAGCTCGATCAGGCGCACCGACATGCCGTTGGCTTCCATGAGGTAGCCGACGAGGATGAAGAACGGGATCGCGAGCAGCACGAAATTGTCGATACCGCGCGCCATCTGCTGGGCGAAGATCACGCCGGGCAGCGCGCCCTCGACCCAGATGAAGATCAGCGCGGCCAGCGCCAGCGCAAAGCCGATCGGCAATCCGCCGAACAGGGTCGCGAAGAAGCCGATCAGCATCAAGGTGCCCGCCGACGGCACCGAGGCCGGCGACAGATAATCCCAGGCGAGATAAAGGCCGCTCACGACGATGATCGCGACCAGGCCCCTGACGATATCAGGAAGCGGCCGCGCGCAGAGATGGTCGATCGCGAACACCGTCATGAACAGCGCGCCGATGCCCATCGGGTAGAAGGTCAGCTCCAGCGGCAGGCCGGAGCCGGTGGTCTGTCCCGCCGTCAGCGAGCCCAGCTTGATGGCGTGATAGGCGACGTAGCCGGAGATCAGCACGATCAGAAGCGCGCTGGCGGCATCGACCAGCGTGCGCAGCCGCGCCGGCAGGAGATCGCGGAAGAAGGACACGCCGACATTCTCGCCGCGCGCGAGCGCGCTCGCCGCGCCGAAGAAGGCCGAGCCGACCATCAATCCGCGCGCGACGTCGTCGGACCATTCGACCGGCGCATTGAAGAAGAAGCGCAACAGCACGGACACACAGACGACCACGAGGTCGGCGGCGAGCAGCATGGCCGCGATCGCGTCGCTGACGCGAAGCAGAAGTGCCATGCTGCCGTGGCGGCCGCCCGAGAGGGGCACGGCGGCTGTCATCGCCATTTCTGACTTGGCCATCAGGCTTGCGTCGCGCGGATCATGTCGATGACCGGCTTGGATTCCGGCCGCGCCTTGATGAAGTTCTCGTATTGAGGCGCGACGCGCTTCTTGAAGGCTTCGCGGTCGCATTCGGCCACCGTCACACCCTTCTCGGTCAAGGCCGCCAGCGCCTCCTTCTCGACCGCGAGCCCGTGGGCGCGGGTGTCGACCGCGGCCTTCTTCGCGGCATCGAGGAAGCCCTCGCGCAGCTTCGGATCCATGCGGTTGTAGGTCATGTCGCTGAAATAGATCGCGAGCGGCGAGAAATTGTGCTGCGTCAGCGCATAGGATTTTGCCGTCTCGAAGAACTTGCTGGCCAGGATCGTCGGCGGGTCGTGCTCGAGTCCGTCCAGCACGCCGGCCTGCAAGGCCGTGTAGATCTCGCCGAACGCCAGCGGCGTTGCGGCCGCGCCCATCAGGCGCAGGCATTCGGTGATGACGGGGTTCGGCAGGGTGCGGATCTTGAGCCCGGCGAGATCCTCCGGCGTCTTCACCGGCTTCTTCGCCAGCACGCTGCGCGAGCCGAAATTATAGGCCCAGGCAATGATGCGGATGTTGCCGCCCTTGAGCAGGGCGTCCTCGATCGGCTTGGCGGCGCCGGAATCGAACGCCTTGGTCTGCTGCGGGAAGCTCGAGAACAGGAAGCCGAGGTCGAAGGTGCCGACCAGCGGCACCAGGTTGGCCGAGATCGACGAGCCCGACACCATGAGGTCGATGACGCCGAGCTTTACGGAATTGATGACGTCGATTTCCTGGCCGAGCTGGTTGTCCGGGAAGAAGGCGACCTCGACCTGCTCGCCGAGCCCGTTGCCCTTCAAATTCTTGACGAGGTTGTCGTAATAGACGCGGCCATTGGCGTATTTGGGATCGTTCGGCAGCGAGGAGGAGCATTTCAGCTTCAGCGTCGCAGCTTCGGCGCGGCCGATGATCGCGGGAGAGAGCACGAGGCCGGCGGTGACCGCCGCCGATGACTTGATGAACGCGCGACGGTTCACGGGCACGATGGTCATGGTGCGGTCTCTCCCCAATTATTCTTCTTGCAGCCGCGATCGTTGCCGCGGCGTGTTGGCTCGACTGTATGGCCAAAGCGACGACACAGGCAAGGGATGCGGCCGGCGGCGTCGCGATGGCGCGAGCGACAGGCGCTCTGCAGAAACCGCGACGGAACGCCTTTATTTATCGGTGTTTTCGCGCATCCCGCACGGCAGTCCTGCCATGCAGGATTGAGAGGGATCGATCCAATTCAGGTATGGATCAATGCCGAACGCATATTGATTGGATTGGTACGAAGCAGACGAACGAAAGCCGCGGGATCGTGATCCCGCGGCTCTAAAGGCTTGAGCGAATGCAGTGATGTCAGCGCGAATGCGCGGCGCTGAGCTGGCCGCCCGCAGCCTGGACATCACGCGAGGGACGCAGCGCGCAGGCGCCGTCGCCGAGCAGGGCCTGCGCCGCGAGCGCGATCGCCCAGAAGGCGGGAAATTCCCAACCGCCCTTGGGATTGGTGAAGAAGAAGCCGGCCGCGCCGTGCACCGTGAAGATCGCACCGAGCAGGATCGGGATTCCGGCCAGTGCCGCATAGCGGGTCCAGACGCCGAGGATCAGCGCGACGCCGCTCAGCACTTCCACGGTCATGATGAGATAGGCGAGCTCGGGCGGGAAGCCGAGGCTGCCGAAGAACTTTGCGGTGCCAGCCGGGGTGAACACGAACAGCTTCAGGCTGGCATGGGCGAGGAACAGCGCGCCCAGGGTCACGCGCAGCACCAGCGCGGCGTACGGGGCGGTACGGGAATCGATCATGGCGGGTCTCCTTTGCGGCGCAACATGATCTATTCTCAGTTCGATGATAATCTGCTATTTTCGAAATATACTTCACACCTGTAGAGTGAGATAGGTTTGCTCGACCGTCTGACCAGCCTTGAGGTCTTCGCGAAAGTCGCCGCGGCCGGCAGCCTCTCCGGCGCGGCCCGGGCCATGGGCCTGTCGCAGACCATGGTGACCAAGCATGTCGCCTCGCTGGAGGTGCGGCTCGGCACAAAACTGTTCCACCGCACCACCCGGCGGCTCTCCATCACCGAGGCCGGACGGAGCTATCTGGAATCCGCCGAGCGCATCCTCGCCGACATGGAGACCGCCGACGCCGCGATCGCGCGCGAACGCGTCGAGCCGCGCGGGCTGCTGCGCGTCAACGTCCCCGTCGTGTTCGGCACAAGGCAGATTGCGCCTGCGATCGCGGAGTTTTCGGCAGCCCATCCCGAGGTCACCGTCGAGCTCGGTCTCAACGATCGCCTCGTCGACCTCGCCGAGGAAGGCTGGGACCTCGCGATCCGCATCGGCAGCTTGCGCGACTCCAGCATGGTGGCCCGAAAGCTCGCGCCGAACCGCCTCGTGGTCTGTGCCGCACCTTCCTATCTCGCCAGGCACGGCACGCCGCGCACCGTCGCCGACCTCGCCGGGCACAATTGCCTCGGCTACACGCTCTCGCAGCAGGCGAGCGCGGCGGAATGGCTGTTCGGCGTCGAGGGCGAGATCCGCGTCCAGGTCAGCGGCACCTTGCGGGCCAACAATGGCGATGCGCTGCGCGCGGCAACGCTGGCCGGCCTTGGCCTCGCGCGACAGCCCACCTTCATCATCGCCGACGATCTGCGCTCAGGCGCGCTCGTCGCGCTTCCGCTCGACCAGCCCGAGATCCAGACGTCGGCGGTGCATGCGGTCTACCTGCCCGACCGCCGCCCGCCGGCCAAGGTGCGCGCCTTCATCGACTTTCTCGCGGCGCGCTTTGCACCCGTGACGCCCTGGGACCGCGGACTGCCGTGACGCGCTACGGCCGGACGCGCCAGCCGGGCAGACATCCTGCCCGATTTGTCGCACGCCAAGCGTGAGCCAGCGCACAGACGGCGTCATGGTCCGGACGTAGAAAAGGTGGCATCATCGCGCGCATTGCCGATGGAGGTGACATCATGCGCCGTCCAGTCCTTTCCAATTTGCTGCTTGCGTCCGGCCTTCTTGCTCTCACACAACTGACGATGCCGACCGATGCCGCGGCTGAAGCGCGGCTTGCGCTGGTGATCGGCCAGTCCGCCTATCGCACCGTGCCGGAACTGCCCAACGCCGCCAACGATGCCAAGGGCATGACGGAGCTGCTCGGCAATGCCGGCTTCACCGTCACGTCGGCAGCCAACCTCGGTCAAAACGAGATGCGCGCCGCGATCTCGGACTTCGCCGGCAAGGTCAGCGCCAGCGGCGCCGACACCGTCGCGCTGGTGTTCTATGCCGGCCACGGGCTTCAGATCGACGGCGAGAACTATCTCGTGCCCGTCGACCTCGATCCCAAGCGCGAGGCCGACATTCCGCTCCAGGGCGTGCGGCTGAACGACATGCTCAACACGCTCGGCGCGCTGCCGACGCGGGCGCGCATCTTCATGCTCGATGCCTGCCGCAACAACCCGTTCCCCGCGCTCGGCGGCGCCGGCCACGGGCTTGCGATCGTCGACACCAAGGCCGGCGCGCCCGGTTCCTTCATTTCCTATTCGACCTCACCCGGCGCCGAAGCCGAGGACGGCAACGGCATCGACAGCCCCTACACCACGGCCGCGCTGACCATCGCCAAGCAGCCCAATCTGCCGATCGAGGAGGTGTTCAAGCGCATCCGCGTCGCGGTGGCGCAATCGACCGACGGACGGCAGATCCCCTGGGAAAGCTCGTCGCTGACGACCGATTTCAGGTTCTTCGGCGGCGAGAGCAGTGGTCAGCCTGCTCTGCCGGGCGCCTCCGCCATGGCGCTCGCCAGCGGCACGCGCAGCGTCGCCGATTGGCGCAAGGATTTGCAGGGCAAGGAGCCGAGGGCCGCCTATGAACTCGTGATCGCGGACGACACCGTGGAGGCGTATCAGGCCTATATCGAGCTCTACACGCAGGACGCCCGCACGCCGCGCCTGCGCACGGTGGTGGAGCGCCGGCGCCAGATGCTGGCCTGGGAGCGCGCGGTCGCGATCAACACCCGCGCCTCGTTCGAGGCATACCTCGCGAACTGGGACAACAGCGATCTCGCGGCAACCGCGCGCAGGCTGCTGCTCCGCGTGCAGAACCGCAACTATGCGCTGCCCGTGGCTGCGGCGGCCGCCCCCGCTCCGGTTGCCGTCGCGATGGCGCCGACCTGCCCGTGCTCGACGCCCACGCCTCCGGCGAGCCCCGTCAACCCGGCCGTGGCGCCAATCATCAAGAAGCGCGTCGACGACACGCCGCCGAAGCGCAAGGTGGTCGAGACGCCGCCGAAGCCGCGCCGGCCGCCGCCTGAAGACGTGGTCTACGAGCGCGCACCGCCGCCGGATCGCGGCCCGCCTCCTGCCGCCGTGATGCAGGGCATCGGCCTTGGGATTGGCATCGGTATGGGCCTGGGTGGTGGCGGCCGCGGCGGCGATTATCACAACGACCGTGGCCGGTACTGAGAGGACCTCACGCGATACGGAGGACAGATATGTCCTCCGTCATTGCGAGCCAACGGGTCCGCGCGAAGCGCGGCCCGATGACAGGCTCCGCGAAGCAATCCAGAGTCCCACCGCGGAAAGATTCTGGATTGCTTCGCTTCGCTCGCAATGACGACGGATGTAGAGAGATTGCGTCTACCGCCTTCCAATCCGGAAATGCTGTAGTCTAATCGACCGACACAGGCTTTCCGGGGACCTCGATGCCGCACGACGCCGACGCCAAGAGCTCAAATGAGCACGCATGGCCGCTGTTCCGTTCGCTCGCCTCCTATTCGCTGCCGGGCGACCTGATGGCGGGGCTGACGCTGGCGGCGATTGCGATCCCCGAGCAGATGGCCACGGCGCGGCTCGGCGGTTTTGCGCCGCAGATCGGCTTCTTCGCGTTCATGGCCGGCTCGCTCGGCTTCGCGCTGCTCGGCAGCAACCGCTTTCTCTCCTGCGGCGCCGACTCCACGATCACGCCGATCTTCGCCGGCGGGCTTGCGGCGCTCGCCGCGGCTGGCTCGCCGGAATATCAGGGTTACGCGGTTGCGCTGGCGCTGATGGTCGGCGCGATGATGCTTGCCGGCGGCGCCTTCCGCCTTGGCGGCATCGCCAACCTCCTGTCGGTGCCGGTCATGGTGGGCTTTCTCGCCGGCATCTCCGTTCACATCATCGTGTCGCAATTGCCCGGCGTGCTGGGACTGAAGTCGCCGAGCGGGCCGACGCTCGATCGCATCGGCGTGCTCGCCGGCGAGCTTAGCCGCAGCAATCCCTTCACGCTGTGCATCGGCCTCGGCGTGCTCGCGACGGTCTTCGTCTCCGAGACAATCAGCGCGAAGATTCCAGGCGCGCTGATCGGGCTCGCCGCTGCGACGCTGGCCGTGATCGGTCTCGGCCTCGAAAGCAAGGGCGTCAGCGTCGTCGGCAGCGTGCCGGGGACGCTGCCGCGGCTCACCTTGCCCGAGCTTGCGCCGGAGCATTGGGTGCATCTGGTATCGCTCGCCTTCGTGATCACGGTCGTGGTGATGGTGCAGACCGCCGCGACCACGCGCTCGTTCCCGTCCGATCCCGACAAGCCTGCCGACGTCGACCGCGACTTCCTCGGCGCAGGCGCCGGCAGCGTGCTGTCCGGCCTGTTCGGCGCGTTTCCGGTCAATGCCAGCCCGCCGCGCACGGGGATCGTCGCCGAGACCGGCGGACAATCGCAGCTCGCGGGGCTTGCGGCGGCGGCAATCGTGCTGGCGCTGCTCGCATTCGGCACCGGACTATTGCAGCACGTTCCGGACGCGGCGCTCGGCGGCATTCTGCTGTTCGTCGCGCTGCGCATCGTCCGCGCGAAGCAGATCTTGACGATCTACCGCCAATCCCGAAGCGAATTCCTGCTGATCGTCGCGACCGCCGCCCTGATCATCGTGCTGCCGATCCAGCAGGGCGCGTTTCTCGGCATCGTGCTGTCGCTGCTGCACGGCATCTGGAGCACGACACGGGCGCGGCTGGTCGAGTTCGAGCGCGTGCCGGGCACCACGATCTGGTGGCCGGCCCATCCGCACATCAGCGGCGAGCGCATCGACGGCGTTGTCGTGATCGGGCTGCAGGCGCCGCTGTCGTTCCTCAACGCACCAGGCTTCCGCAGCGACGTGGCGAGGGTGCTCGGCACGGCGACGCCGCAACTCCTGGTGCTGGAAGCGAGCGGCATGGTCGAGATCGACTTCACCGCCGCGCAGATCCTGCTCGAGGTCTTCAAGGCGTGCAGCGAACAGGGCGTCACCGTCGCGCTGGCACGGCTGGAATCGGTGCGCGCGCAGGACGCGTTCGAGCGTTTCAGATTGTATGACGCCCTGCCCCGCGAGCACGTCTTCCACAGCGTGGACGAAGCGGTGCGCAAGCTGGCGAAATAGTCGCCTTCACGCGGTCCGCCGCCCAAGGGGGCGATGCTTTTGGTCGCCGGCCAGTTCACGGAGCGAGACCGTGGCCTCCGCGTCAAAGCTAGCACTTGATTTCCTGCTGCGACGGGCGAGAATGACGTCGCGCCAGCTTCCGGTACCGAACTTCATATAAGACGGGGAAAACCCGCTTGGCCGCGGCTATACCGTCGCTGCGCGGGAGGGATCGTTATGACGGTAGGGCTCAAGCGCTGGCCGCCGCGCCGACATGATCCAGGCCGCCGGTCGTATGGCCGTTACGATTGGGAGCGATGCAATCGCGCCGCTGCACCGCGAAGAACGCCCCCTGGTTCGCGGCGAACTGGCCACCCCGGCGCTGCAAGCGGAACACCACCAATGATCATAGAGCCAATGCAATGCGCAGGCATCAACGCGCGCATGTGTTGAACCACGGAGACGTACTCGACTGAAAGGGACTCCAAGCCGGCGCAAGACTGGCCGTAGGGCATCAGCTCGGACACATCGAGGAGGGATGCATGACGACAGTAACCCGACGTAACGTCCTCAAGGGCGGTACCGCGCTTGCCGGCGGCATGGCCGGCATCCTGGCGGTTGGTAGGGCGCCCGCCTATGCGCAAGCCGCCACGGTGCACTGGCTGCGCTGGACCGACTTCGTTCCGGCGTCAGATCAGCTGCTGCGCAACGAAATCGCAAAGGAGTGCGAGAAAGCGCTCGGCATAAAGCTCAATATCGAGACCATCAACGCCAACGACATCCAAGCCCGCATCACCTCGGCGATCCAGTCGGGGTCAGGCCCCGACGTCGTCTGCGTCCTCAACAATTGGGGGCAACTTTACGGCGAGAGCGTCATAGACGTCAGCGACATCGCTGAGGAACTCGGCAAGAGTCAGGGCGGCTTCTACGATACATCCCGCGCTGTCGCCAATGACGGCAAGAAATGGATCGCAGTGCCGTGGTGCATTGTCGGCCTGCAGATCGCATACCGAAAGTCCTGGTTTGCCGAGATCGGCTACACGGATGGAAAATTTCCCCAGACATGGGAAGAGTATCGCGAGGCCGGCAAGAAGCTGAAGGCAAAGGGACGGCCCATCGGCCAAACGCTGGGTCACACCTTCGGCGATGCGCCCGCCTTCGCCTACCCCTACCTGTGGTCCTGGGGTGGCAAAGAGGTCGAAGCAGACGGCAAGACGGTTGTGTTGAACAGCCCAGCAACGGTCGAGTCGGTGAAGTTCATGGTCGCCTTCTGGAAGGACGCCCACGATGAAGGCGGGCTCGCCTGGGACGATTCCAACAACAACCGCGCTTTTCTGTCCGGGACGTGCAGCGCCACGCTCAATGGCGCCTCGATCTACATCGAGGCTCTGCGCAAGCCGGATACCTACAAGACGGAGGCAGGCGGGCAACTTAAGGACGACATCCTGCACGCCGCGCTGCCCAGGGGCCCCGGCGGGCAGTTCAGCTATCACGTCCCGTTCTCGAACCTCCTGATGGGTTATTCGAAGAACCAGGATGCAGCGAAGAAATTCCTTGGCTGGATTCACTCCAAGGATGTCTACAACAAGTGGTTCGTCTCCCAGAAGGGCTTCTCGGTCGGCCCGACCACGGATTGGGAAAAGCACAAGCTGTGGGGCGACGACCCGATCATGCTGCCCTACAAGCAAGCGGCGCGCACAGGGCGCTTCGCTGGCTACGAAGGGCCCTCTACGCGCAAGGCAGCCGAGGTCGTAACCAAGTACATCATCATTGATATGTACGCAAAGGCCGTCCAAGGCATGCCCGCCGAGGATGCCGTGAAGAGGGCAGAGGCCGAGCTCAAGAAGGTCTACGCCTGAGACTTGCCGTCCCTCCCCGTTTTCCTGGGGCAAGGAGTCTTTCGGCCGACGAGGATCGAACATGGCGATAAGCGCGGTTTCCGATACCACGCTCCGCGAGGCGCCCCCTCCCCGGCGACACCGTTTGCTCGAGGACGAGCGTTGGCTGGCATTCGTGCTGCTGGTGCCGACCATCGTGCTACTCGGCATGTTCATTGCTTATCCCTTCATGCGAGGAATCTTGCTGTCGGTCACCAGCTCGCGTGTCGGCATGCCCGGCGACTTCGTCGGCCTCGCCAACTTTTACAAGATCTTCAATGACGGGATCTTTCGCACCTCCGTCTACAACACTTTCCTCTATACGGGTGTAACCACCGTCTTCAAGCTGGGGCTCGGGCTGTGGCTGGCCATGCTGCTCAACCGCAATTTCCGTGGCAAGGCGCTTGCCCGTGCCTTCATCCTACTGCCGTTCATTATCCCGACGGTGCTCTCGACCTTCGCCTGGAAGTGGATGTTCGACCCGACGTTCAGCGTTCTCAATTGGCTCCTCTACCATCTCGGTTTGATCACCGGTCGGATCAATTGGCTGGGCGATCCGGACCTCGCCATGATCTCGATTATCATCGTCAACATCTGGCGCGGGGTGCCGTTCTTCGCCATCAGCCTGCTCGCGGGCTTGCAGACCATCAGCCCTGAACTCAACGAGGCCGCCGCCATCGACGGCGCCAAGCCGTGGCAGCGATTCTGGCACATCACTTGGCCGCTGCTGCTGCCCGTGACCATGGTCGTGATGCTGTTCTCGGTGATTCAGACGTTCGCCGACTTTCAGATCGTTTATGTGATGACGGGCGGCGGACCGGCCAACGCAACGCACCTGTTCGCCACCTACGCTTATCAGATCGGAATCGGCACCGGCCTCTTGAGCGAGGGCGCCGCCATCTCGCTCGCCATGTTTCCGGTGCTGTTTCTGGTCGTCATCGTCCAACTTCTGTACATCCGCCGCGTGGAGGTTCGCTGAGCCATGATCGAAGGCGCAAGGTGGCGAAAGTGGGTGTTCTTCTACGTCCCGATGGCGTTGTTCCTGCTTTTCCTGCTGTTCCCGTTCTACTGGATGGTGATCACTTCGGTGCGGCCGGACGGAGAGCTTTACCGGCCGTGGAATTCGATCAACTACAATCCGTTCTGGACTTGGAAACCGACCGCGGACCATGTCAGGTACCTGTTCGAGGAGACGCTGTTCGCATCGTGGCTCTGGAACACGACATTCATCGCGCTTGCGTCAACCGCCATCTCGCTCGTGTGTGGTGTAGCCGCCGGCTATGCTCTGTCGCGGCTGAACTTTCCTTTTGCCGGCAGCCTGGGCACCGCCATCTTCATCACCTATCTGGTGCCTCAGACGTTGCTGTTCATTCCGCTGGCTGAGATCATACGCAATTATCGGCTGGGTGACACGCCCTGGTCACTGATCCTGACCTATCCGACCTTTCTTATTCCATTCTGCACCTGGATCATGATGGGCTACTTCAAGGCGGTCCCGAAGGAGCTCGAGGAATGCGCGCGCATTGACGGCGCCTCGCGCTGGCAAGCGATGCTCTATATCGTCATCCCGGTGGCGATCCCGGGCATCCTCTCGGCCGGCATCTTCGCTTTCACGCTGTCGTGGAATGAGTTCATCTATGCGCTCGTGTTCCTGTCCTCGCCCGAGCAGAAGACCGTGCCGGTCGGCGTCACGTCGGAGCTGATCCGCGGCGATGTATTCTACTGGGGGCCGCTGATGGCTGGGGCCCTGCTTGGATCGATACCGGTTGCGATCGCCTATTCGTTTTTCGTCGAGCACTACGTCGCGGGATTGACCGGATCAGTGAAGGGCTGACAGCGAATGGGCCAGGTCGTCCTCAAGGGGATCAACAAATTCTTTGACGGCGTGCACGCCGTCAAAGACGTCAACCTGCAGATCCGCGACAAGGAGTTCATGGTGTTCGTCGGCCCCTCCGGCTGTGGCAAGACGACGACGCTCAGGATGATCGCCGGGCTCGAAACGATCAGTTCCGGCGATATCTCCATCGACGGCAACGTGGTCAATGAATTGGCGCCCATGGACCGCGACATCGCCATGGTGTTCCAGAATTACGCTCTCTACCCGCACATGACCGTGTACGACAACATGGCATTCGGCCTGAAGATGCGTAAATTCGAAAGATCGGAAATCAACAAGCGCGTACTGGAGGCGGCTGACATCCTCGGCATCGGCGAATTGCTCACGCGCAGGCCACGCCAGCTCTCAGGCGGTCAGCGTCAACGTGTGGCGTTAGGCCGTGCCATCGTGCGCCACCCCCGCGTGTTCCTGTTCGACGAACCACTGTCGAACCTCGACGCCAAACTGCGGGTGCAGATGCGCGTTGAGCTGAAGAAGCTGCATCTGCGTCTCGGCACCACAGCCATTTACGTGACTCACGATCAGGTCGAGGCTATGACGCTGGGTGACCGGGTCGTCGTCATGAAAGACGGCGTGGTGCAGCAAGTGGGGGAGCCGCTCGAACTGTATAATCATCCCTCCAACAAGTTCGTCGCTGGCTTCATAGGCTCCCCAGCCATGAATTTCGCGGCCGTTACGGTGACCGAGGCGAACGGATCGCTGATCGCCGAGAACTCCGGCCTGCGCATCAAGCTGCCGGACGAGACCGCGCAGCGGCTGCGCGGCCGTATCGGACGCGAGGTCATGCTCGGCGTGCGGCCGGAGGACCTCACCGTGGCGGGTGGCGCTGATCTCGGCCACCCATGCTTCGATGCTGTGATTGAGGTGGTCGAGCAACTCGGCTCGGAAATCCTGCTCGATATGAAGGTGGGCGAGAGTATCATGGTGGCGAGCGTCGAGCCGACCGCTGGGGTGAGTGTGGGCGACAAGCTGCGCGTTGCCATGCGGCCTTCCAGGCTTCACGTTTTCGACCCGCAGACCGAGGCGGCCATCTGACGCCAGCAATGCGGGCCTCGCTTACCGGATTTACGAGTTCACGCCCTTAGAGCCATTTCCGTTCCGATGGAATCGGAACGGGGCTCGGGATTCTTGTTTTGACGCGTTTTCTTTACGCGAACCGGTATCCACTTCGCTCGAAAACGCTCTAGGCCAACACGGGATAATCCCGCTGCACGGTCTCGCGGATCCAGCTGGCATGGATGGCGCGAAACAGGATCTGCGCGGTCTTGAGATCGCCCGCCTCCATGCAGAGATCGACGATGCGATGGACCGCATCATCGCGCATCAGTCCATCCGAGATCTTCATCGCGATCTCCATCGCGACCTTGGCCGCGCGCTCGTAGCGCGCGCTTTCGTGCTTGTCGTTGCGCGCAGACCCCGCCGCGCTCGCGGCCGCCGCCTCGCAAATCGCACGAATCCGCGCGGCGGCCTCGATGTCGCCGAGCGGCGCCTCGATGGCTTCATCCCAGATGTCCTGTCGCGTCCTGCGCGCGAACCACTTCATCGCCTCACCATCCGCGATCTTCGAGCCGTCATCTTGCCGCGCTTCAGCCCTTTCTCCAGCATAGAGATGGCCATCGAGATCGGCGAGGCGATTTTTCCGTCACGCTCCATACGCGTTCAGGACGTCCGACGTGGTCCGATGGCCTCGAACTGCGCCTTCTGTTCGTCAGTCAGCGTGGCGTAGAAATCCTCCAGCGCCGCGCGCACCGACTTGATGCCATCGAGCATCAAATCGAGCCGCTTGCGGACCGCGGCCATTCGTGCCGGCGGCGTCATCACGTCGCTCGGCTCGCAGGCCGCCTTGAGCGATGCGCCGACCTTGGCACTGGTATCCTGGAGCACCTGTAGCGCGGCGCGCTGCGTGTCGTTGGGATGAAGCCGGGCCTCGATGTCGGTGCCAGGCCAATCGAGCGCGGCAGGCGCAGCGCAAGTCTGCACTAGCGATCCTCCCCCGCTGCCGTTGGAAGTCGTTGTGCGACGCTGATCTTCCGCCAGCGCGTTGAACCGCGCCTTCTGCTCGTCGGTGAGCGAGCCATAGAACCTGTCGAGGGTGGGCTGAACGAGATCGACGGCTTTCACCATCGCCTCGACACGCTGCTGCATCGACGCCAGCCGGCCGGGAGCCGTCGCCGCGACCTGCGTCGGGCAGGATGTGCGGATCAGCGCGGCAGCGTCGATCGAGGCATTGCCGAGAGCATCGAGACTGGCGCCTTGCGCCTCGGTCGGCTGCACCGCCGCGGCGATCTGGTCGATCGGGAGACCGACGATCGCGCGCCGGTCGCTGCCGCACAGCTGATCCAGCGCAACACCTCGGGCCCGCCGCCGGCCCTGCGGGGGCTGCGGCATATAGGCCGACAGGCCATCATAACCGTAGGGGCCGAAGAGGCCGGCATAGATGTCCGGATAGCCGTAGCCCCAGAAGCCGAGACCGTCGCCCCAGATCGTGTAGTCGTAGAGATCGTTATAGGCGAACGGCCAGAACAGCGGTCCGACCCAGCCGTAGAAGCCGCCTGGATGTTGCCACCATCCATTGCCGGCGCCATGCCAGCCAACCAAGGCAGCCGCAGCCGCAATCTGCGCCCGCGCTGCCGGGTTGCTGATCAGACGACCGTTGCGGAAAGCGCTGGAATGCAGGTTGAGAGCATTGCGGAAGTTCGCAGGGCGCACGGACGCATTGCGGATCTGACCGAAATTCGAACCGTGTCGGCCGCCGGTTGCAAACCGCATCGCGCCATGATGGCCGCCCCCATGCGCCTGCCCGAAGCCGTGGCCACGGAAATGGCCGCCGCCGTGATGGCCACCGCCATGATGGCCGCCATGCCCGCCGCCGTGACCACCGCCATGGCCGCCACCGTGACCACCACCGCCCTTGCCCAGAGCCGTCCCTGCCAGCATGCAGGCAAGCGCCATCACGGCAATTCCAATGACCGGTCGCAACATCACATCCTCCCGAAAGAAGCCGCGCCATGAGGCATCGGAAATTTGTCGGGAATTGGAACCGGCGGGACTGCCGAAAGTTCCCGGTCCGCGCTACACCTCCGGCACGATCTTGCCGGGATTGAAGATGTTGAGCGGATCGAGCGCCTTCTTCAGGGCCCGCATCGCATCCAGCGCCTCGGGACCGAGTTCGGCCTTGAGGTATTTCTGCTTGCCCTGGCCGATGCCGTGCTCGCCGGTGCAGGTGCCGTCCATCGCCTGTGCGCGCTCGACCAGGCGGTGCATGAACTCCTCGCCGCGCGCCATCTCGTCGGCGTCGTTGGTGTCGCAGACCAGCGAGCAGTGGAAATTGCCGTCGCCGACATGGCCGACGATCGGCGACAGCAGGTTGAGCCGCTTGAGATCTTCCTCGGTCTCGCTGACGCAGTCGGCAAGCCGCGAGATCGGCACGCAGACATCGGTTGCGACCACGCCGATGCTGTCGCCGGGGCGCAGCGCCTTCACCGACCAATAGGCGTCGTGCCGCGCCTGCCACAGTTTCGTGCGATCCTCGGGCTTGGTGGTCCAGGAGAATTCGCCGCCGCCGCAGTCCTTTGCGATCTCGCCGAAGGCCTTGGACTGCTCGGCGACCTCGATCTCGCTGCCGTGGAATTCCATCAAGAGCAGCGGCGTCTCCGGCAGTGTCAGCTTCGAGTAGGCGTTGCAGGCCTTCACCTGCGCGGCATTGAGCAGCTCGATGCGGGCGACGGGAATGCCGGTCTGGATCGCCAGGATCACGGCCTGACACGCGCCGTGCACGGTCTCGAACGACACCGCGCCGGCCGCAATCGTCTCGGGGATGCCGCGCAGGCGGATGGTCAGCTCCGAGATGATGCCGAGCGTGCCTTCGGCGCCGACGAACAGATGCGTGAGGTCGTAGCCCGCGGACGATTTCTTGGCGCGCGTGCCTGTGGTGATGATCTCGCCGTCGCCGCGCACCACCTTCAGCGCCAGCACGCTGTCGCGCATGGTGCCGTAGCGCACCGCATTGGTGCCGGAGGCGCGGGTCGAGGCCATGCCGCCGAGCGAGGCGTCCGCGCCGGGATCGATCGGGAAGAACAGGCCCTGGTCGCGCAGATGCTCGTTCAGCGCCTTGCGGGTGACGCCGGGCTGGATCACGCAGTCGAGGTCCTCGGCGTGTACCGCGAGCACTTTGTTCATGTCGCGCAGGTCGATCGAGATGCCGCCCGCGGGTGCGTTGACCTGGCCCTCCAGCGAGGTGCCGGTGCCGAAGGCGATGACGGGCACGCGGTTCTTGGCACAGATCCGCACCACGTCCTGGATGTCGGCGGTCTCCTGCGCCATCACCACGCCGTCCGGCGGCTGGTTGACGATCCACGTGGTGGTATGGCCGTGCTGCTCGCGGACGGCCTGCGAGGTGATGAGGCGGTTGCCGAAGCGTGCGGCAAGCTGTTCCAGCGCGCTCGCGAGGGCTTTCGGCTCCGGCCGCGGCGGATTATTGGTGATGGTCGTACCCACGGAAATTTCCTCCGACAGAACAACCGTGGCAAAGGACATATAACCGGTCAAGTCAAGGGACCGGACGCATAGCTTGGGAAGGACACATGCCGGAGACCGCCGCCACAGCGCCTAATGCGGAGCCGTTCCGCTCCTCGATCATGCAGGTCGAGCCGCAATGGATCGACTACAACGGCCATCTCAACATGGCCTATTACAACGTGATGTTCGACCGGGCGATCGACGAGTTCTGGCTCGAGCTCGGGATGGGGCCGGCCTACATGAAGGAGCGAGGGGGCTCGAGCTTCACCGCCGAATGCCATGTGCGGTACTTGCGCGAGATCCATCTCGGCGATCCCGTGCAGATCCTGGTGTGGCTGCTGGAAGCCGACGACAAGCGGCTGCACACCTTCGAGGAGATGAGGCACGGCACCGAGGGCTGGCTGTCCGCGACCTCGGAGAACATGTCGCTGCACATGGACATGGAGGCGCGGCGCGTTGCGCCGTTTCCGCCCGACATCCAGCAGCGCATTGCAGGTATCGCCAGGGCTCACAGTGTCTTGCCGCGGCCCGAGGGCATCGGCCGCAACGTGGCGATGCCCTCGAAGCGGTAAGTTCAGCGCGATCGCGCAGAGAATCTTAGCAGCGGCCTGAGCGCTTAGCCTCGTCCTTCGAGACGACCGCTTCCAGCGGTCTCCTCAGGATGAGGCTAAGCAGCATCTCTGCCCGTCGAAACTGCTGTCGCACACTCCGCCCTCATCCTGAGAGCGTGAGATTCTTTTGGTAGGAATCAGTATTTGCCACGGCGGCGATGCTGTGATTCGGTGGGGTTGCGCGCGAAGCAGGGCTGACGATGGCTGACGAGCAATTGTTCGAGGGGTTGCCCGAGCAGGAGAGACCTCAGGCCGAAGGCCGCGGTGCGCTGCGGCTGCGGGTGCCGGAACGCAGTCAGATCGGCATGCAGGTGGCGGCATTGGACGACCTGATTGCCGATGATCATCCGGTGCGCTCAGTCTGGGCATTCGTCGAGGGGCTGGATCTATCGGCGTTGCACGACGTCATCAAGGCGCGCGAGGGGCGGCCCGGACATCCGCCGGCAGCGCCGGAACTGATGTTGGCGCTGTGGCTGTGGGCCACGGTCGATGGGGTGGGCAGCGCCCGCCAACTGGACCGGCTGTGCCGCGATCATCTGGTCTATCGCTGGTTATGCGGCGGGGTGTCGATGAACTATCACAGCCTGTCGACCTTCCGGATTGCACATATGGCAGTTTTGGAGCGGCTGCTGGCGCAGGGCGTGGCGTCGATGATGGAGGCCGGCTTGGTGTCGCTCGACACGTTGGCGCAGGATGGCTTGCGGGTGCGTGCAAGTGCCGGAGCGAGTTCCTTCCGTCGGCGTCCGCGGCTTGATGATCTCCTCACCGCGGCGCAGGCGCGAGTGGCGCGCCTGCGCGCCGAAGTCGAGACGGATCCGGCGGCCGGCGATCGTCGTCAGCGCGCAGCCAAGGAGCGTGGCGCCCGCGAGCGCGAGGCGCGGATCGCGGCGGCGCAGGAGCGCATGAAGGAATTGGAGGCCGAGCGGGAGCGGCGCGAGAAGACCAACAAGAAACAGGTGGCCAAGCAGAAGGAGCCGCGCGCTTCGACCACCGATGCCGATGCGCGGGTGATGAAGATGGCCGATGGAGGATGGCGCCCGGCATATAACATGCAGATCATATCGGCGCCGGAACCTCAGCTGATCGTTGCGATCGACAGCGATACCAGCGGCTCGGATCGCGGCCTGGCACGACCGGGGATCGAGACGGTGCAGGCTGAAGGCTACGAGCCCGCCGACTATTTGGTCGATGGCGGCTTCACCAAGAGCGATGACATCGAGTGGGCCCATGCCAAGAACATCAAGCTGTGGTGCCCGGCTGGGCAAACCAAGCACGGCACCGACCCCTATGCGCCGAAGAGGGATGACGGCGTCGGCGTCGCGGATTGGCGTAAACGCATGCAGAGCGAGGACGGCAAGGCATTCTACCGATTGCGCGCCGAGCACGAATGCATCAATGCCCACGCCCGTCGCATGGGCCTGCGCCAGCTATCGCTGCGCGGCAAGATCAAGGCGCGTATCCATCTACTGTGGTTCGCCCTCGCTCACAATATGATGCGCTTCTTCGCCTTGCACGCCAAGGCGCAGGTCGCCGCATGAAGAGCAGTCCAGGTCACCAGGCGATCACAACGCCCCGCAGCACTGGCCCGACATCGCCGGGGCGGGCCAGATCGCGCTCCCCCGGGGCTCCTCAACCGCATCGCTCACGCTCGCCGCCTTCCCGCCCATCATGGTGAAACTCGCCCGGCAAAAGCGAATCATTCTCACGCTCTGAGGGCCCGCCGGAGGCGGGCGTCTCGAAGGATGGGCCGCAGGGAAACACCTATATCCTGTTGCGGCCGCGGGCGAGGCCGACCACGGCCGAGACCAGGAACAGGACGACCGCGATGAAGAAGATGATCTTGGCGATCTCGATCGAGGCGCCGGCGATGCCGCCGAAGCCCAGGATGCCGGCGATCAGTGCGATAACCAGAAACGTCACAACCCAGCCTAGCATGGTCAAACCCTCGTCTTGATGTCTCTCGGCACGGCTGGCCGCGCCACCTGCCAGACAATCTCGACGCGGGAACGATGGTTCCGGCACGTATAACGGCGAAATTCGCGCCTGCCGCAGGAACAAATCGGCCTGCCGCGTACGTGGAAAACCCGCATCGCCGCCCCATATAGGCAGCAATCCCTGTTAAGAAGGCTCCCTCCCGTCACCCCGCGGTGCCATCGTGGGGCCAAATGATTCGCATGACCGAGCCGAGCAAGATCACCAGCGTACCCGACCACCAGCCCGCAGCCGGCGGCATCGCCGCGCGTGCACGCGCCTCGGTGGGTCCGAAATACCTCTCCGGGCTCAATCCGGAGCAGCGTGACGCCGTGGAGACGCTGGACGGTCCGGTCCTGGTGCTGGCCGGCGCCGGCACCGGCAAGACGCGCGTGCTGACGACACGCATCGCCCATATCCTGAGCCAGGGCCGCGCCCGCCCCGCCGAGATCCTGTCGGTGACCTTCACCAACAAGGCCGCGCGCGAGATGAAGCACCGGCTCGGCCAGATGCTCGGCCACGCCGTCGAAGGCATGCCGTGGCTCGGCACCTTCCACTCCATCGGCGGCCGCATCCTGCGTTTCCATGCCGAGCTGGCGCAGCTCAAATCGAACTTCACCGTGCTCGACGTCGACGACCAGGTCCGGCTGCTCAAGCAGCTGCTGCAGGCCGAGAACATCGACGACAAGCGCTGGCCGGCGCGCATGCTGGCCGGGCTGATCGACGGTTGGAAGAATCGCGGCCTGATGCCGTCGCAGGTGCCCTCGGGCGAAGCCGCGATGTTCGCCAACGGCAAGGGCGGCAAGCTCTATACGAGCTATCAGGAGCGGCTGAAGATTTTGAACGCCGCCGATTTCGGCGATCTCCTGCTGGAGAACATCCGCATCTTCCGCGAGCACCCGGATATCCTCAGGCAATACCAGCAGCGCTTCAAGTTCATCCTGGTCGACGAGTACCAGGATACGAACGTCGCGCAATATCTGTGGCTGCGGCTGCTGTCGCAGGCGCCGTCGTCTACCTTCGCCTCTCCCCGCTTGCGGGGAGAGGTCGCATCGCAGAGCGATGCGGGTGAGGGGGACTCTCCGCAGACCGAGCTCGTGGAGACTCCCCCTCATCCCGACCTTCTCCCCGCAAGCGGGGAGAAGGGGAAGACCAAAAACATCTGCTGCGTCGGCGACGACGACCAGTCGATCTATGGCTGGCGCGGCGCCGAGGTCGACAACATCCTGCGCTTCGAGCACGATTTTCCCGGCGCCAAGGTGATCCGCCTCGAGCGCAACTACCGCTCCACCGGCCACATCCTCGCCGCCGCCTCGCACCTGATCGCACATAATGAAGGCCGGCTCGGCAAGACGTTGCGCACCGAGGACGTCGAAGGCGAGAAGGTCACAGTGACGGGCTCGTGGGATTCCGAAGAGGAAGCGCGCGGCATCGGCGAGGAGATCGAGCAGCTGCAGCGCCAGGGCGAGAAGCTCAACGAGATCGCGATCCTGGTGCGCGCGTCCTACCAGATGCGCGAGTTCGAAGACCGTTTCGTCACGCTCGGCCTGCCCTATCGCGTGATCGGCGGCCCGCGCTTCTACGAGCGCGCCGAAATCCGCGATGCGCTGGCTTATCTGCGCGTCATCAATTCGCCGGCGGACGATCTCGCCTTCGAGCGCATCGTCAATACGCCCAAGCGCGGTCTCGGCGATGCCACCGTGCAGATGCTGCACGACCACGCCCGCAAGCGCCGCATTCCCCTGTTCGAGGCGGCGCGCGCCGTGGTCGAGACCGACGAGCTGAAGCCGAAGGCGCGCGGGAGCTTGCGCGACCTCGTCGCACAGTTCGACCGCTGGCGCGCCCAGCGCGAGGTCACGGCGCACACTGATTTGGCCCAGATCGTGCTCGACGAGAGCGGCTACACCGAGATGTGGCAGAAGGATCGCTCGGCGGACGCCGCGGGCCGACTGGAGAATCTGAAAGAGCTCGTGCGCTCGATGGAGGAGTTCGAGAACCTGCAAGGATTCCTCGAGCACATCTCGCTGGTGATGGACCGCGACGGCGGCGCCGAGGACGACGCGGTGTCGCTGATGACGCTGCATTCGGCCAAGGGCCTCGAATTCGACAACGTGTTCCTGCCGGGCTGGGAGGAAGGCCTGTTCCCGAGCCAGCGCACGCTCGACGAACAGGGCCGCGCCGGCCTGGAGGAAGAGCGCCGGCTCGGCCATGTCGGCCTGACCCGCGCCCGCCGCCGCGCCATGATCTATTTCGCGACCAACCGGCGCATCCATGGCACCTGGTCGACCACGATCCCCTCGCGCTTCCTCGACGAATTGCCCGCGGCCAATGTCGAGATCACGGAATCCAAGGGCGGCTCGGCCTGGGGCGGCACCGGCGGCTACGGCGCCTCGCGCTTCGACGACATGGAGGCGTTCGGCTCCAGCTACACGACGCCGGGCTGGCAGCGCGCGCAGGCCAACCGCAACCGCGGCGGCGGCCGCAATAGCGGCGGTCGAAGCGGCGGCTTCGAGGAAGAGGCCGCGACGTTCTCGTCCTCCTCGTCATCAGGCCCCGATTTCGGCAGCTTCTCCTCGCGCCGCCGCGGTCCCCTGACCATCGAGGGCGAGCTGGTCGCCAAATCGACCGGCACGACCTCGGAATTTTCGCTCTCCGACCGCGTCTTTCATCAGAAATTCGGCTACGGCCGCGTCACCAAGATCGACGGCAACAAGCTCACCATCGCCTTCGACAAGGCCGGCGAGAAAAAGGTCGTGGACAGTTTTGTGCAACGGGCGTGACCTCAGGCCCAAGACTTCCGCAATCGGCCAACCGTGGCGTCGGCTCTCATAACTTTGCCGTTTGGCTTTATCAGGAGAACGCTTCCAGTCGGGAGGTCAAAGGTCTCCTCGATCTTTCGCTTAATAGTCTTGAGAGCTCCGTCTCTGTGCGCTCGTTGATATCGGAGTCCCTTCAGTGCGCGCTTCGCCTTCTTCGCCACCGACTCCCCCCACCTTGTGCAATGATGCTAAATAATTGACGCACAATCTTAGATCGTCCCAGCGAACGGATCAACCATGCCTCACTACGTTGCCATCATCGAGGACGCCGACCCGGACGCCGTCAGCCTGTGGTTTCCCGACCTGCCGGGCTGCATCTCCGGCGGCGACGACGTCGACGAGGCCCTGGAGAATGCGCCCGAGGCGCTCGCCTTCTATGCGCAGGAGCTGAGCGCGGACGGCCGCCAGCTTCCCCCGCCGAGGACGTTGGACGAGCTCAAGGCTGATCCGGAGGTTGCCGAGGACCTCAGGAACCACCTGGTCGCCGAGATCGAATTTCCGGCCCGTACCGACGCCGCCGAGTGAGGACTGTTCGCCGCACTCGCCGGACTCTCGACAGTTCTCCCCCGAACGCCCCTTGACCACCGCGAACTTCCCCGTATCAGATAAACCCATGGTCCGGGGCTCCATCACATTGATCGTGCTGGCATTGGTTATGCCGTCGCTTGCGGCGGCGGAGACCATGAGCTTTGGCGATTCGATCGGAAAGCTGGCAGCGAGTTGCGGCGCGGAAATCGTCGCCAATTGCCGCGGCGTCAATCCGGATTCGACCCGCCTGAAGGAGTGCCTGTCGCGCAACCGCGACGTGCTCTCGCCGCAGTGCGCGAGCGACTATCTCGGCGTCTTCGACGCCATCCAGAAGCGCGTCGCCGCGCGCGTCACGGTGGCGAACGCCTGCCAACGCGAGATCGTCAAGGTCTGCGGCGGCTCGACCAAGGAGACCAGCAAGTCGATCCCCTGCCTGGTCTCGACGCCCAAGGGCATCAGCAACAACTGCCTGAAGGCCGTCGACGACGCGGGGTATCGCTGATGCGCGCGAAGAGGCTCTCTACCGCCGGACTATGCGTCGCGCTCGGTCTCGCCTTGCTTGCAGGCACTGCTGCCGCACAGACGGCGGCGCCGACCCGCGATGACATCGTCGGCAAGCTCAACCATTTCGAACAGGCCGCCGAGGTCGACCTTCCCGCGCTGAAGCAGCAGGTGATGGAGCGCGCCAAGGCCAGGATCAAGAACGATCCCGGTCCGGTGAACCGCCCGCTGATCGCGCCTGACCTCGCGAGCCTGCCCGCCTTCAACGCGCAGATCCAGTTCGATGCCGACACGCCGATCATCCAGCCGGCGTCCTACCAGACCGTCGGCCGCATCGCGGACGCGCTGGTTCATTCCTCGCTGCTGCCCTACACCTTCCTGATCGTGGGCCATGTCGAATCCAATTCGAAGACGCGCGAGGCCAACGCGATCCTGAGCCAGCGCCGCGCCGACGCAATCCGCGACGTGCTGGTGAACACGTTCAAGATCTCGACCAAGCGGCTGCATCCGATCGGTCTCGGTGAGGAGCAGTTGCTCGACCGGGCCAAGCCGACCTCGGCCGTCAACGGCCAATTGCAGATCCTGACCTATGCCAAGTTGCCGGAGGACGCGCCCGCGCATCCGGCTGCGACACCTGCGCCTGCGGCGAAAAAGCCCGCCAAGAAGCGGTAAGCAGACGCTCCCAAGCGTCCGACGGAACCCTTTGAAGTCCTGACCGTTTTGTGATCTGTCCCACAGCGCGACGGTATGGTCTTGCGCGACAATAGTGCCGGTTTGTGCACCGCTCTATCCGGTGCTATAGGCTTTTTTCGTCCTTCCCCGACCCCGTGCTGCATGAGACCAAGATGGGTGGCTTTTTTCAACGCCAACTTGCCGTTTATGTCGAGTACCATCGCGATCCCCGGAACACGGCGATGCATGTGGTGGGTATCCTCCTGCTGTTCACGGGCGCGGTGATGCCGCTGACGCTGGTGAAGGTCCCGCTGTTCGGGTTCGAGCTCAGCCTGGCGGTGATCCTGGCCTTGCCGGTCCTGATCTACTGGCTGCTGCTCGATGCGGCGCTCGGGGCCGGCATTCTGGCCGTCTCCATCGTGCTGTTCTCGATCGCGTCGACCATCGCGGCGCAAGTCAGTACCGTGACGATGTGGGCGATTTTTGCCGCCCTGGTCGCGCTCGGCTTGGCCGCGCAGACCATCGGCCACAAGGTTTTTGAGGGGCGCGAGGCCTCGCTGTTCACGTTTCCCTCGCATCTTTTGCTGGGACCGATGTTTGTCATGGCAAAATTATTCATTGCACTGGGCTTCCGTCGCGACCTTGCCGCGATTCTGGCGCCTCTTCCGACCAATTCCCTTTCAACCCGATAGCTCCAGAAGCGAAACAGCAAACCTTCTTCATGGCTCTCGTACTGGTTACCGGTGGCAGCGGTTTCATCGGACATCATCTCGTAGAAGCGCTCCGCGCCCGTGGGCAGCGGGTACGCGTTCTCGATGTCCGGCCGCCGGCCGCGACGAACACTGACGTCGACTATGTTCATGGCTCGGTGCTCGACGGCGCCGCGGTCGATACCGCGCTGGCCGGCGTCGATCAGGTCTATCACCTCGCCGGCCTGCCCGGCATGTGGGTCGCCAACAAGCAGGACTTTCACGACGTGAATTGCCGCGGCACCGAGGTCGTGCTGGCGGCCGCGATGAAGCGCGGCGTGTCGCGCTTCCTGCACTGCTCGACGGAATCGATCCTGTTCCCCTATACCGAACTCAACGGCGTTCCCGCCGAAGAGGCGCTGCAGCCGGCCGACGCGATGCCGGGCGCCTATACGCGCTCGAAGTCGCTCGCCGAACATCATGCCGCCAAGGCCGCGGCCGAGGGCTTTCCGCTGGTGATCGGCACGCCAACCATGCCGATCGGCGCCGCCGACCATAATCTGACGCCGCCGACCGCGATGCTCTGGTACTTCCTGCAGAAGAAGGTGCAGCCGCATCTCAACTTCCTGGTCAATCTCGTCGACGTCCGCGACGTCGCGACGGGCCTCGTGCTGACCATGGAGCGCGGCCGCATCGGCCAGCGCTACATCCTCGGCGGCGACTGCGTCCCGCTCGGGCGGATCCTGCGGATGATGTCGGCGATGAGCGGCCGCCGCCAGTTCCCGGTCGTCGTGCCCGGCAAGGTCGCCGAGCTCTCCGGCATCATGCTCGAATATCTGGCCGACAACTTCACGCGCCGGCCGCCCAACGGCACCGCCGAGGGCGTGCGCATCGCGCTGGCCGCGAGCGATCTTTCGATCGGCAAGGCACGCACCGAGCTCGGCTATTCGCCGCGCCCGATCGAGCCGGTCCTGCGCGAAACCATCACCCATCTGCTCGCCCGCAACGGCCAGCAGCCCTCCGGCGCCATCGAGCATCACGCGCTGTCCTCGCGCGCGGGCTGAAGCCGCCGCCTAACGCAAAGAACCTTCATGTCCTTCGATTTCAGCAAGCTTCTCTCTGTCGCCTGGGGTGGCTGGACCACGACCTGGCCGACGCAACTGCTCGCCCTGATCTGGCTCGCCTGGCTCGCCAGCTGGGTCGGCGCTTCGTTCTGGCAGGGCCGCACCCAGAAGCAGGTGCTGACGCTGGAATCCGGCCGCTATCGCATCCCGATCCTGGTCGGCGGCATCCTGTTCACGCCGTGGACCGCGGAAGTGCTGAACGAGAAGCCGCTCTGGGTCTTCAGCAACACGGCTGTCTACATCACGGCGCTGATCGTGCTCGCCGGCATCTCCTTCACCTGGTGGGGACGGCTGCATCTCGGAAAATTCTGGTCCAATACCATCACCCACAAGGAAGATCACCGCGTCATCGATACCGGCCCCTACGGCATCGTGCGCCATCCGATCTACACCGGCCTGATCGCCGGCATGCTCGCGACCGGCATCGCGGTCGGCACCGTGACGGCGATCCTCGGCGCGATCCTGATCTCGCTCGGCATGTGGCAGAAGGGCCGGATGGAAGAGGTGTTCCTGTCGAAGGAGCTCGGCGAGGACGCCTACGGCGCATACTGCCGCCGTGTGCCGATGATCATTCCGTTCCTGTCGCCGCGGTGAGCTCCCAAGCGCAAGACCTGTAGCCCGCATGAGCGAAGCGACATGCGGGACCAGTTGACCCGGATATCGCTTCGCTCATCCGGGCTACGGGAACTCATTGCGCGGCACAGGTCCTCTGCTCTCCATGCAAATTTGGTCATCTGCCATTCCGCGGGAATAGGCGGCCGTCGAGTTCCGCGACGTTGACCTTTTTACCGCCAACCAGTTGGATGCGCGCGCAACGAGGCACGACGACATTCATCGTGGATCTGGAGAGGTCGACGATCAGGCCTGAGCCCGCGCGGGGTTTGGGCGATCCGGCGTTGAAATGTGCCTCAGGGTTCGACAGGGGCTTCTCATGACCTTTTCCAGTATCTTCGCGCAGTTCGTCGCTCTCCTCGGCGGCATCGCGCTGCAATGGCGCAAGCTCTCGGGCACCGACCCCGCGCCGGCCTGGGGCCAAACGCCCGCCATTCCCGAAGCGAAACCGCAAGGCGCGATCCCGACGCTGAAAATGCCGAGCGCGCGCGGCTGGAGCGAGGGCCAGAAGCCGACGGTCGCGCCCGGGCTCAAGGTCAATGCGTTCGCGACCGGCCTCGACCATCCGCGCTGGATCGAGGTGCTGCCCAATGGCGACGTGCTGATCGCGGAGGCGACGCAGATCGCAGGCGCCCCACGCAGCGTGTTTCACTACGCGATGCAGGCGACGATGCGGCGCGCCGCGGCGCTCGGCGTCTCCGCCAACCGCATCACGCTCTTGCGCGACAAGGATGGTGACGGCGTCGCCGAAGTTCGCGGCGCCTTCATGGAGAATCTCAACCAGCCGTTCGGCATGGCGCTGGTCGGCGACACTTTTTACGTCGGCAACACCGACGGCGTGATGGCCTTCCCTTACGTCGCCAATGCCGACCGCATCACTGCGCCGGGCAAGCGGCTGACCACCTTCAAGCCGGCCGGACACTGGACGCGCAGCCTGCTTGCCAGCCCCGACGGAAAGAAGCTCTATGCCGGCGTCGGTTCGCTCAGCAACATCGCCGAGATGGGCATGGAGGTCGAGCAAGGCCGCGCTGCGGTCTACGAGCTCGATCTCGCCGCCGGCACGCATCGCATCTTCGGTGCCGGTCTGCGCAATCCCGTCGGCCTCGCCTGGGAACCGAACACGGGCGTGCTCTGGACCGTCGTCAACGAGCGCGACGGGCTCGGCGACGAGACGCCGCCCGACTATCTCACCTCGGTGCGCGATGGCGGCTTCTACGGCTGGCCCTATTGCTACTGGGGCAAGACGGTAGACGATCGCGTGCCGCAGGACCCGGCGATGGTCGCCAAGGCGCTCCAACCGGACTACGCGCTCGGCGGCCACACCGCCTCGCTCGGCCTGTGCTGGATGCCCGCCGGCACCCTGCCCGGCTTCCCCGACGGCATGGTGATCGGCCAGCACGGCTCGTGGAATCGCAGCAAGCTGTCCGGCTACAAGCTGGTGTTCATCCCGTTCGAAAACGGCCGGCCCTCCGGCCCCGGTCGCGACATCCTGTCGGGCTTCCTGTCCCCGGACGAGAAGGAATCCTACGGCCGCCCGGTCGGCGTCGTGATCGGCCCCGACAAGAAGTCGCTGCTGATGGCCGACGACGTCGGCAATGTGATCTGGCGCGTCACGGGGGCGTAAGAGCTACGTCCCGACACACAGCGTGGCGCGCTGCTTGCGCAGCAGCGCGATCACCGACAGCGCCGTGATGATCCCGGTCTTGGGATTTTCGGACGGAATGTTCTCGATGCCCATCGAGAACCGCGCCGAATCCGCCTCGACCTCGATGCGATGAACATTGCGCGTGACGGTGGGGTCGGCCCAAACCTGAATCTGGGTGCGATCGGGTCCGATGCCGGCCAGCGACAGCGCAACGGCGACGTTGACGTTGGCCGGAAAGCCCTTCGCCGCTTCGCGCGCGCTGCCCTCGAACAGCTTCAGCGGCTCGCGCAGCTTGTCGATGTCGATGTTGTTCTGGACGATGAACGGCGCGCCCTTCAGCCCGTCGATCGGCTTGCGCGTGACCATCTTGACGGAATGGATGGTACCGATCGCGGCGGCGTTGACGGCATCGAGGCCGATCAGCGCGCCGGTCGGCACGATGATGCGGCCGCCATTGGCGCGGGCGAGATCGACGAGATCGAAATTGTCGAGCAGGCCACCGACGCTGACCACGACTGCGGCCTTGCCGCGCTTCACCGCAGGCTCGACGATCGCACGCAGCTGGCTGCCCGGCGCGCATTCGACCACGATGTCGGCGACGTCGCCGAGCTGATCGATCGGCATGATTTGTGGCGGCCGGCGCAGGCCGTTGATGAAGGCCTGATGCTTGGCGGGGTCGCGCACCGCCACGGCCGAGAGCGACAGGCCCTCGACACCCTGATCGAGCGCGGTCGCGATCTTGGTACCGATCGAGCCCAACCCTGCAATGGCCACCCGCAATTCGCTCGAAGCCGTCTGATCCGTCATCACCATCCCTCTGTCCAGGCCGATGTCATAGCCTCTCACGCCTCCCGCGCATAGCTGCGCAGGCGGGCCTCCAGAACGGCCAGCATGGCATCGCGGGCCGGATCGCGCGAGCCGCGCAACCAAGCGGCGGCGAGCGGCAGCCGGCCGACGGGCCCGCTCTGCCTCGGCTGCAGCGGCACGAAGCGGACGCCTGAGACCGCCATCCGCGTAGTCCAGCGCGGCACGATGGCGACCCCGAGCTTCGTTGCCACCAGATTGATGATGGTCTGCTTCTCGTCGGCGACCTGCACGATGCGCGGCGTCAGCCCAGCCTGCTCGAACAGTTTGATGGTCAGGTCGTGGCTGTGCGGCCGCGAGCGGCGGTCCGGCACCAGCATCGCCTCGTCGGCGATCTGCGCCAGCGTGACCGATTTGCGTGCAGCGAGCGTGTGCCGCTGCGGGAACGCGACGATGGCGGTCTCCTGGAGCAGATCGCGGAATTCCAGCCGCTTGTCCGCGTTGTCGGGCGGGCGGACGAAGGCGAGATCGAGCGCGCCGGTCAAAATCTTCGGCAGCAGCCGGACGGTCTTGTCCTCGAGCAGCTGCACTGCGATGTCGGGATGCTTGTCGCGGAAGTCGCGCAAGAGCAGCGGCAGCAATCCCGCCGCCGCGCTGTCGATGGCGCCGACCCGCAGCCGCCGCGCGGTCCCCGCGCGCGAGCGATTGCGTAAGTTGTTCTCGACCGCCTCGACCTTGGCGAGGATGGCGCGGGCATCACGCAGCAACGTCGCACCGTCTTCCGTGAGCGACACCGCGCGCGTGGTTCGCGCGAACAGGCGCGTGCCGAGATCCTCCTCCAGCAGCCTGATCTGGCGCCCGAGCGCGGAGGGCAGCATCTGGAGCTGCTGCGCCGCATGGCCGAAATGCAGCTGCTCGGCCGCCGCCACGAAGCATCGAAGCTGATGCAATTCCATCCAGTGTCCTCTCGTCTCGCCCGGCGAGGATTATATCATTTTTTTGTATAAACCAGCGCCAATTGAGTTCATCTCCTTTCCCCGCCTAGGGTCGCTGCCGCACAACGAAAAACCGGGAGGCCAGGGTGGCGAGCGAGATTCAGACGCGCGTGCTGCGCAAGATCACCTTGCGCATCGTTCCCTTCATCATGCTGCTGTACTTCGTGGCCTTCATCGACCGCGTCAATATCGGCTTCGCCTCGCTGACGATGAACAAGGACATCGGCCTGTCGCCCGCGGTCTATGGCTTCGGCGCCGGCATCTTCTTCTGGGGTTATTTCCTGTTCGAGGTGCCCTCAAACATCATCCTGCACAAGATCGGCGCGCGGATCTGGATCGCGCGGGTGATGATCACCTGGGGCCTCGTCTCCGTCGCGATGGCCTTCGTGCAAGGGCCGACCAGCTTCTACGTCCTGCGTTTCCTGCTCGGTGTCGCCGAGGCCGGCTTCTTTCCCGGCATCATCCTCTACCTCTCCTACTGGTTCCCGGCGCGGCAGCGCGCGGCGGTGACCGCACTGTTCATGGCGGCGGCGCCGCTCTCGACCGTGCTGGGCTCGCCGATCTCGGGCGCGCTGCTGGAGATGGACGGACTGCTCGGCTTTAAAGGTTGGCAATGGCTGTTCGTGCTGGAGGCGCTGCCGGCCGTGCTGCTCGGCTTCGTCGTGCTGGGCTTCCTGACCGACCGCCCGGAGAAGGCAAAATGGCTCGCTGATGACGAGCGGCGCTGGCTGGTCGAGACCATGAATGTGGAAACCACCAGCAAGGCCGCGACCGCGAGCCACAGCATCTGGCGCGGGCTCGCCGATCCGCGCGTGCTGGCGCTGTCGCTGATCTATTTCGGCACCTCGGCCGGCCTCTACACGCTCGGCGTCTGGGCACCGCAGATCATCAAGCAGTTCGGCCTGTCCTCGCTCCAGGTCGGCTTCCTCAATGCATTGCCGGCAACCGCCGCCGTCGTCGCCATGATTCTGTGGGCGCGGCATTCGGACCGCACCGGCGAGCGCACCTGGCACGTCGTGTGGGCCTGCCTGATCGCCGCCGCGGGCCTTGCCTATGCCGGGCTCGCGACGGGCGTGGTCGCGGTGCTGGTCGCGCTGACGCTCGTGAACATCGGCATCTCCTCCGCAAAGCCGCCGCTGTGGAGCATGCCGACGCTGTTCCTGTCCGGCCCTGCGGCCGCAGCGGGGATCGCCACCATCAACTCGATCGGCAACCTCGGCGGTTTCGCAGGTCCCGCCATGATCGGCTGGATCAAGGACCAGACCGGCAGCTTTGTCGGCGGCCTCTATTTCGTCAGCGGCCTGCTCGTTCTCTCGGCGGCCCTGACCCTGCTATTGTCGCGAGCGAAAACCGCGCCCGTCGAACCCGTCCCGCAATCCCACTGATCTCTCAAACGGAGCCTTCCCATGCGCACCCATTCGATCGCTGCCATTCCCGCCGACGGCATCGGCCCCGAGGTGATCTCGGCCGGTGTCCGTGTGCTGGAGGCGCTCGCAAAACGTAGCGGCGACCTCGCCTTTAACGTCAAGACGTTCGATTGGGGTTCGGACTATTACAAGAAGCACGGCGTGATGATGCCGGCCGACGGTCTCAGCGAATTGAAGAAGTTCGATGCGATCTATTTCGGCGCGGTCGGCGCCCCCGATGTGCCCGACCACATCACGCTGTGGGGCCTGCGCCTGCCGATCTGCCAGGGCTTTGACCAATACGCCAATGTGCGGCCGACCAAGATTCTGCCGGGCGTCGCCTCGCCGCTGCGCAATGTTGGCGTCGGCGATCTCGACTGGGTGATCGTGCGCGAGAATTCGGAAGGCGAATATGCCGGCATGGGCGGCCGTGCCCACAAGGGCCTGCCGGAAGAGGTCGGCACGGAGGTCGCGGTGTTCACCCGCGTCGGCGTCACCCGCATCATGCGCTATGCGTTCCAGCTCGCGCAGTCGCGTCCGCGCAAATTCCTGACCGTCGTGACCAAGTCGAACGCGCAGCGCCATGGCATGGTGATGTGGGACGAGATTGCCGCAGAGGTCGCCGGCGAATTCCCCGATGTGACCTGGGACAAGATGCTGGTCGATGCGATGACCGTGCGGATGACGCTGCATCCGAAGAGCCTCGACACCATCGTTGCAACCAACCTCCACGCCGACATCCTCTCGGATCTCGCCGGTGCACTGGCGGGCAGCCTCGGCGTCGCGCCGACCGGCAACATCGACCCGCAGCGCCGCTTCCCCTCGATGTTCGAGCCGATCCACGGCTCGGCCTTCGACATCACCGGCAAGGGCATCGCCAATCCGGTCGCGACGTTCTGGACCGGCGCGCAGATGCTCGAGCATCTCGGGGAGAAGGATGCGGCCAGCCGGCTGATGGCGGCGGTCGAGCGCGTCTGCGCGGCGGGCGTGTTGACGCCTGACGTCGGCGGCAAGGCGACGACAAAGGACGTGACGGATGCCGTGATCGACGCGATCCACGGCTCGAACGTCTAGTGGGCTAACGCGAATTTCGGCTGGCTAATTCTGACGTCACTGCACGCCGTAGCGGGCGAATTCGTCGGCGACCTTGAGGTTGATGAGCTTTGCTGCCGAGACGTCGCGATCGCCGCCGGCGTTGTCGCCCTGCCTGAGCCTGGCAAGTCCGCGTCCGTAGAGCGCGCTTGCCAGGTTTGGCGCCAGGCGCAGCGCGGAGCTGTAGTCGTCGATGGCAGCAGTGAGCTGTCCCATCTTCAGATGGATCAGTGCGCGTGAATCGTAAGTCGCGGCATCGTTCGATCCCGACTGTATCGCCCTGTCGCAGTCATCGAGGCCGGCCTGCAGCTCGCCGATGATCGCTCGGGCCCAGCAGCGTCCGCTGCGAGCCCACGTCAGATTCGGATCGAGCCGGATGGCCTCGTCGAAATCCCGCGCGGCCCGATCATACTGGTTCAGCTTCAGGTGGGCTTCGGCGCGGTTGGCGAAGGCGCTGCCATAGGCAGGGTTGAGCCTGATTGCCTCGTCGAAGGACTTGACCGCGTCCTCATAGGCTCCCTTCCTCAAATAGGCGACGCCGCGATTGTTCACCGGCTTGACATAGCCTGTGGCGAGTTCGATCGCCCGATTGAAATCGCTGATCGCGCGGTCGTACTCCGCCGCTGCGGCATAGGCGTTGCCGCGATTGTTGTAAGCCACAGCCAGCGACTCCGGCTTGGCATCGCCCGAGTCGATGAGCGCCGTGCAGCCGGCGATCCGGGCTTGGGCCGGAATGCGGTCCGTGCCGTTGCACTGCTCAATGCTCTGGAGGTGACTTTTCTTCTGCGGCTGCTGCGCGACCGCCGGCGAACCGAGCGACAGCAGCACGAGAATGGGCGCGACGCTATCGATGATGGCGGCCCTGATCGTCATGTCCGTGTCGCGTCAGCATCCTCTGCAGATGTTCGGCCTGGGACCGCTCCCCTGCTCGGGCATTGCAGTCGTCACGCGCTTCTTCACTAATTTGCTCTTGCCCTCTTCGATGAGGGTCGAAAACTTGACCGCACCGTCATCCGCAATTTCGATATGCGGCGTGGTGCCCCGGATTCCCATCGTTGCAACGGGCGTGTCGACTTTCATGTCGCCGCTCTTCGCGATCTGGCCGGCGACGAAGGTCGCCGTTCCCTTGGCCAGATTGAAGAACGTCGCGTTGGACTTGCCGTCCGGCTCGTACACGTACTCATCCAGGGTCATACGCGCGTTGCTCGACAGATTGAACGACGAGCCATCGCTGAAATTGATGCTGACCCGGCTGTCTGCCCCGGTTCGCACGACGTCGCGCAGATAGACGGCATCGCCGACCTTGGTTTGCGCGGCCGGATCGCCGAGCTTCGCCTGGACGACGACCGCGCCTGCATGCTCGATCGAGACCGAACCTGCAACGGCGACGACCTTGCCGATGGGTTTCGGCACAACGTCCTCGGGGCCGCGTGTCATGGGATTGACTTGAGCCTGCGCTGGCGCAGCAAGAATGCTCGCCGAGGCCCAAATGAAACCAGTGACAAAAACTGCAATCGTATGCCTGCACATGACCCACCCTTTCCGAGAAGATCTGCGTGGCGCTTGATGGGAGCTATATAAGCCGCGACCAAGCTCGCAATTCGTGCATTGTCAGTATCTACAACCTGGATCGATCCTAACGGACCGGTCCTCCAGAAAAAGCAATTCTTCCGTGCGTGATCTTAGGCCCAAGCCGTTTGCCTGGCCAGCGAAAGTGGGCTAGGTTCCGCCTAGCTCAACCGTCAACTTCTTGAGAGCGCAAATTGCTGTCGCGGAGAGGCATCTCCGCTGAACCTGCCATCATCTTGGCCATACCTATAGAGATGCAATTTTTTATCAGACGTCATCGGCGTGCAGGCCTGGGGTTGCTAACGCCAAAAATTGCGCCCGTGGTGTAGCAAAACCGACAAGAAGACCACGGCACCGCGCCGAGCCCGAATTATTCGGCGCGCGAGGCCACGGCCATGTCAGTTGCTTTTGGCGTTGGACCCCAGGATGGGGTCACTAAGGCATTACCCCTCGAGATCATCGGTATCGTTCAGAGCGCGTCGGGATGCGTCACCCTGACGCGCGCCGGCGGCGCGCCAACACAGGTCAGCATTGGCGACCTTGTTTGCCGCCATGACGTGATCGAAACGGCTGCGGATGCGCAGATCGGGATTCGGCTTCTCGACGACACCATATTCAACGTCGCCAGCGGAGCTCGCGTCGAACTGCGCGAGTTCGCCTCCGAATCCGACGCCACTTCGCGTTCGACGGTCGTTGCGGTCACCGGCGGAAGCTTTGCGTTCGCGGCCGGCCGACTGGCAAACAGCGGCACCCTGACGGTCGACACACCCCTTGGCAGCGTTCGCGGCCGCTCCCATGCGACCGGCTTCGGTATCCTGACGATGGCGGCACTGACTTTTTCGTTGGTGAAAGAAGCGCAAGGCGCGGACCCGGACGCCGCGTTTCTTGATAACGATACGCTCACTTACAAGGACCTTCAGCACGGCGCCTTCGAGCTCATCACCAAGGAGCGGGTGCCGCGGCACATCATCGTCGATGATCCAGGCGAAACCGTCATCCTGAACAGAATCGGCTCCTCGGTCATCGTAAACCAGGTTGCCAACAGCGCTGCTCGCATGGAGGAGCTGCACGCAGCTCAACAGGACGTGCTCGCCAATCTCACGCGAGGCCCGACAGGATCCAGTACGCCACCTGGCGTCATCGCCCCCTCGCTGCAACACATCAACTTCAACTCGGATAACGCGCCGGCGCCGCTAAACCTGCTTCCGCCACTGTCGCCGGCCGACATTCCCTTGATCGTACGCCCGCCGCCGTCATTGAACGTGCCGGGCGGGCCCACCGAAATCGACACGATCGCATTCAACGACACGTTCAGCGCGACAACCGGTACTTTCACCGCCAGCAGCCCGATCAATTCCGCCCTCACCTTTGGCCTCAGCGGCGGGACGGCCGGCACCACGGTCCTGGACGGAGTGACCTACGATCTCTCGCAGACCGGTGCGTATGGCACCCTCTATCTCAATAGCGCATCCGGTGCCTACACTTTTGTTCCGAATGCGGATGCGATCAATGCCCTGTCGTCGCCGACGACCATGAGTTTCGTCGTCACGGTCTCGGACAGCGGGTTCTCGACGAGCCGAACATTCGTCGTCAACATCCTCGGCGTCAACGACACTGCCATCATCTCCGGCAACGCCGCCGGCACAGTGGTGGAGGCGGGCGGCGTCGCCAATTCGGTGCCGGGCGCGCCGAGCGCAACCGGCACGCTTACAGACGTTGATGTCGACAATCCGCCCAACACCTTCACGACAGTCAGCTCGCCGACGAGGAGCGCGGGCGGCTACGGCACCTTCACGATGACCGCCGGCGGCGTGTGGACCTACACGCTCGACGATAGTAACGGTACGGTAAAGGCGCTGAATGCCGGCGATACATTGATCGATCAGTTCACCGTGACCACGATCGACGGCACGCCGCAGCTGGTGACGATCACGATCAACGGCGCGAATGACGCCGCAATCATCTCCGGGACCACGACCGGTTCAGTCGTCGAGGCGGGCGGCACTTCGTCCGGCACGCCGGTCGCGACGGGCACACTTCTCGCCGCGGATGTCGACAATCCCGCCAACACATTCGTGGCGGTCACCGCGCCGACGGCAAGCGCGCAAAGCTATGGCAGCTTCACCATCACCGCGGCGGGCGTGTGGACCTATACGGTCGACAACAACAACATCGCAGTGCAGGCGCTCAATAATGGCGGCACGCTGACGGACAGTTTCACGGTGACCTCGGCCGACGGCACCGCACAGACAGTGACGATCACCATCAACGGCAGCAACGATGGGGCGGTCATTTCCGGAACGGCGACCGGCGCGGTGATCGAGGCCGGAGGTGTGGCCAATGGTACGCCCGGCATGCCGACCGCGACCGGAACGTTGACCGACCTCGATCCTGACAATGCGGCCAACACCTTCACCCCGGTAACGACGCCAAGAACGAGCGCGGGCGGCTTCGGCACCTTCACGATGACGGCGCTGGGCACGTGGACCTACACCCTCGACAATAACAACGGCACCGTGCAGGCGCTCAATGTCGGCGATACGCTGAACGATCAGTTCACCGTGACCACGGTCGACGGCACGCCGCAGCTGGTGACGATCACGATCAACGGCAGCAATGACGCCGCCTTCATTTCCGGAACGACGGCGGGGTCGGTGCTCGAAGCCGGCGGCATCGCCTCCGGTACGCCCGTCGCGACCGGCACGCTCACCGATACCGACCTCGACAATCCGGCCAACACCTTCACGGCGGTGACCTCGCCCAGGGTCAGCGACGGCGGCTACGGCACCTTCACGATGACCGCGTCGGGGCTATGGACCTATACGCTCGACAACAACAACGCCGTGGTGGACGCGCTGGATGTCGGCGACACGCTCACCGATCATTTCACGGTCACGGCGATCGACGGCACCACGCAAGAGGTGACGGTCGCCATCCATGGCGCCAGCGACGCGGACCCCAACGACTTCGACAATCTGGCGACGGGATCAACCGTTGTAACCGATCCCCCGTTCGTCTATGGCACGCCTGGACACGACAGCGTCGCCGGTGGCGGCAGCGTTTCCCAGATCGTCTATGGCGGCGCCGGCGACGACACTCTGAACGGGACCGGCGTGAACGACACCATCTTCGGCGGATCCGGTGACGATACGATCAAGGGCAACAACGGGGCCGACCTCATTTACGGCGGCTCCGGGCAGGACACTATCGACGGCAGCAACGAGAACGACACCATCATCGGCGGCTTCGGCGCGGACCAGCTCACGGGCAGCAACGGCGATGACGTCTTCGTCTATCTGTCGGCGGTCGATTCCAGAGCCGGCCGGTTCGATACGATCACCGATTTCAGATCGGGAAGCGACAAGATCGATTTGACGGCGCTCGGCGCGCTCGGCTTCGTGATCCTGGCATTGAGCTCGACAAGCTCGTCCGTGCCGCCCCACACCATCGCCTGGATCTACGACAGCTCGGCCAACGAAACCATCGTGTATGTCAATCCGACCGATCAAACCCTCCAGATCGGCGATTCCAGCCTGCTGGAAGTTCATCTCCAGGGCGTCGCGACCATCGATTCGTCGGACTTCATCGTGGATCAAGCCGCAGCGCCGGTCCTGGCGGCGAGCGACACCCTCGATCCGACCGCGGCCACGCTAGGCGATGCGGCGGTCGTGACATTGAGTACCTCCGACGCCTCCACCGAGGTGACGGACAGCAGCGGCTCTGTTTCCCTGGACGGAAGCTCGACCGCAATCGATGTGAGCTATCCTTTCGATATCGATCGGGATCACAGCGGGTGGAGCAACGAGATCACCGCTTCCGCCCCGGACGAGACTGCAACACTCGCCGGCCTCTCGGAACCGACAATCCATTCGCTATCGATGGAGCCCTTCAAATTTGTCTTCGAACCACCCCGGACCGACGACAGCATCCATCCAAGCGGAATCGGCGCAACCGGCATCACGGAGCAAAATCAAGCCACAGCTTTCAGCACGCCGGATGCGCTCCTTGCCATCGACCAGCATCTAGATCACGGCAAGGCTGCCGAGGCTCATGGCCATGCCAGCCTTGCCGATACCGCCAGTGCGCTTCTTGATAGCGCCACCCAGAAAGGCCTTGGGAACGGCGGCAACGCTCATTCGACTCCATCTCACGGAAGCGAGCACAATCATGATTCGAAGGAGGCGTCCGACAGGCCCAATGACCAACCTCATTCTGCGGCAGACGGCACTCCACACGGAAACGCGCAGGCCCATCCGTCCGGACCAGGCGATTCCTTCAAGTTCCTGACTCCGGCAATCGAGAAGTCGGGCATCGCATTTGTGGACGATCTCCCGGCGCCGCCCGATCATCATGAAGGCGTGGCACATGCCTACGGACATGGTGGCGCCGCGGAAGCGGGCGAGGTCCCGCAGCTGGACGATGGCGCTCACGGCGTGGGCGGCTCAGGCGGGCCTCATTTGCCGCACGATCTCCTGGTGTGAGCTCGATCTGCTGAAACCGCTCTTGCTTTACTTCCGCCCGGCGGGCGGCGGCGTCGCCAACGCGGCGGGAGGCTCCGGCGGCGTCAGATGGCGCGGGACGATGATGGTCTGGCCCGGGGTGAGCTGCGCGTTCTCTGCAAGCGAGTTGCTCTGCGCGAGCGTCCACAGCGGCACGCGATTGGCTGCAGCGATGCTCTCCAGGGTGTCGCCGCGGCGCACCGGCACCCGCACGCCGCTATCCCACAGTTCGACCAGCGTATCCGCGGGCACGAGATAGCGCAGCGGCACGGCATCGGCCTGGGCCTGCGGCGGAATGCGCGGCAGCTGCGTCACCATCTCGACGATCTGGCGATGGATGTCGTCGGACTTCTCGATATTGATATGCGAGACGCGGCTGTTCTCTTTCAGATCGTAGCTTGCGTAATGGCCGCGGAAGCCGGGCACCGCCACGACGTCGCCGCCGCCGAGCACGCTGTCGGACAGGAAGATGTTGATGAAGCGCTCGACATTGAGCGGCACGTCTCCGGTCGCGTGCGCGGGATCGATGGCAATCACGAGGCTGATCGGGATGTTCTCCTTGGCCGCCATCTCGGAGATGACGACCGAGCACAACCCACCCATGGAGTGGCCGATCAGCACGATCGGCGCCGGGCTCTCCTTGTAGCTGGCGATGGCTCGGTTGCCGATCAGCCGGCAGATCGTGAATTCATAAACGTCGGCCGAAAAGCCGGCCTGCGTCAATTTCTCGCTGAGCCGGTCCATGCCGGTCGAGAAGATCGGCCCCATGGCACCGCGGAACAGGTAGATTTTCGGCGGCGGCAGCGGCTCGGCGGGCGGAGCGGGAGGCGGCGCTGTGGCCGTCACGGCCGGGCGCTTCGACTTGGCGGGTGAGGCCACGGCTATGCCGTTGCTCAAGGCGAGCAGCGCAACCGCTGCCAGCACGACTAGCCGCCTCAAATCAATCATCAGTTCAGCAGTCCCACCACGGGAGGCAAGGGCCTCTCCCAAACCGGCTTAGTGACGACCGATTTGGCGGATTTTGGGGCGCGGGAACCGGGGCGCGACGCACCGCCGCGCGCATCAAGGCTCCGTGACCGGACGGGCATGCTCCCGGCCCGTCACTGCCTGCCCTTGAGCCGGCTGCGATGTGCGGCCTGCTTGGCGCGATTGCCGCACACTGCCATGATGCACCACCGCCGTGCGCGCCGGCGGGTGTGATCGGCGAACAGCATCGTGCAATTGTGGCCCTCGCACGCCTTCACGTCGGAAAAGTCTTCCTCGCAGACGAACTTCGCCATCGCCTCGCCGATGGGCAGCAGCAGGGACTCCGGTGATTGCCAGTGCCGTTTCCTATGCAGCGCAAGACCATCCTGGCCGTGACGAGGCGCGATTTGCAGGAACGCCGCATCGCGCTCCAGGATGCTGTTCAACGGACCAAGCTCGTGCAGCGCCTTGCCGGTCAGCGGCCGGCCCGCATGCTCCAGCACAAAGCCCCTGAACCACTCGCGCAAGGCGCGGGCCTGATCGGCAACCTTGTCGAGCTCACCCGGCCTCACGCGCGCCTTCAGCGCATCCAGCTCCTCCGCCGGCACCAATTTGGCCTGTGCCAGCCAGTCGACCAGGCCGTCGCCATGGTCGAGCCAATCGACGGGCGTATCGACCGGCGTCGCCACCGAGTTGAGAAAATCGAGGCCGAGCGAGTCGGCGATGAACATGGCGGGCGGTCTGTCCACGAGCGGTCCTTGGCCGGCGAAACATGTCCGCCTTTAGTAACCTGTAAAATGCGTATTGACAAGTTATGCGAGCGAATCATAACCTGTATTTAGGCTATTAACAGGTTACCATATGGAGACGGTCATGACCCGGACCACCTACCGCACCGCCGACGTCGATGGCTTCAAGGTGTTCTATCGCGAGGCCGGCTCTCGAGGTGCGCCGAAGCTGCTGCTGCTACACGGCTTCCCCAGCGCCGGCCACATGTTCCGCGACCTGATCCCCCTGCTCGCCGACAAATTCCACATCGTGGCGCCCGATCTTCCCGGCTTCGGTCAGTCCGACATGCCGGCGCGCGAAAGCTTCCGCTACACCTTCGACAATTTCGCGCAGGTGATCGAGCGTTTCACCGAAGTGATCGGCTTCGATCGCTTCGCGATCTACGTCTTCGATTACGGCGCGCCGACCGGCTTCCGGCTCGCGCTGCGTCACCCCGAACGGATCACCGCGATCATCTCGCAGAACGGCAACGCCTATGAGGACGGCCTCAGCAACGGCTGGACTCCGATCAAGGCCTATTGGCAGGATCCCTCGCCCGACAACCGCGAGGCGCTGCGTGCCTTCCTCACGCCGGAGGCGACGCGTTGGCAGTACACCCATGGCGTCCCCGATCCGACGACGGTGTCGCCGGACGGACAGAACCTCGACAATTTCTATCTGGCGCGTCCCGGCTCGGACGACGTGCAGCTCGACCTGTTCGGCGATTACAAGAGCAACGTCGCACTCTATCCGTCATTCCAGGAGTATTTCCGCAAGCACAAGCCGCCGTTCCTCGCGGTCTGGGGCAAGAACGATCCGTTCTTCATTCCGCCCGGCGCCGAAGCGTTCAAGCGCGACAACCCCAATGCGGTCGTGCAGTTCTTCGACACCGGCCATTTTGCGCTGGAGACGCATGCGAAGGAGATTGCGGAGAGCATTCGCGCGTTCCTGAAGTGACGTGAGCAGTGGCGAGCGTCGATTGCCACATCGCGCGCCGGCCTAAAGCGGCAGCATCCGGTTCAAGAGGTCGAGCAACGTGCGCTGCTCGGCCTCGCTCAGCGGAGCCAGCATCTTCCGATTATACGGCTCCGTCAGCCTTGCCCCCTCGGCAATGAGCTTTGCACCCTTTGCCGTGAGCATGAGCTCGACCGCACGGCGGTCCGCCTTGGAGCGGTTGCGCTTGATGAAGCCGGACGATTCGAGCTCGTTCAGGATCTTGATCAGGTTCGGCAGGCGCAGTCGAAGCAGGCTGGCAAGGCTGCTCGGCGGCACGCCGGGATTGTCGCGAATGACGGCGAAGATCGCATAGGTCGCCGGCGTCAGGCCCAAGGCCGCGAACTCCTCGTAGAAGCCCTCGAAGAACTTCAACTGCGCGAGGCGCAGCATGAAGCCGGGCGTGCGCTGAAGCGCACTCAGATCCAGCGTTTTCTCCTGCTGCTCAGCAGATTTGGCTCCGGATTTCGGGGTCTTCGAGCTCATGATTTGCAATCCCTGGGCGGGCCGAATTGACACTCTCAAAAATAGCTATAAAATATAACTATTATTAAGCGGCACCAAGACCGCCCATGGGAGGGACACAATGAACAGCAAATTCCTGCATAAATTGTGCACGTTGGCGGCAATGCTGACCACGGCGCCGGTGTTCGCGCAGGACGTCGTGAAGATCGGCATCCTGAACGACCAATCCGGTCCGTTCGCGAGCTATCAGGGCATCGGCTCGGTCGTCGCCGCCAAAATGGCGGTCGAGGATTACGGCGGTAAGGCCGCCGGCAAGCCGGTCGAGGTCGTCGCGGCCGACCATCAGAACAAGACCGATATCGGAATTGGCATCGCCCGGCGCTGGTACGAGAACGAGAGCGTCGATGCGATCTTCGACATTCCGAACTCGTCGATCGCGCTCGCGGTGGCCGGCATGAGCGCAGAGAAGAACAAGGTGTTCGTCGGATCGGGCGCCGGCACGGTGCTGCTGACCGGCGAGAAGTGCACGCCGAATACCGTGCACTGGACCTACGACACCTATGCCTACGGTCGCGGCCTCGGCAAGGCGATCGTTCAGCAGGGCGGCAAGAAGTGGTTCTTCATCACGGCCGACTACGCCTTCGGTCACGATCTGGAGAAGCAGGCCGCCGAGGCCGTGAAAGCGTCGGGCGGCGAGGTGCTCGGCAGCGTGCGGCATCCGCTGGGGACGGCCGACTACGCCTCCTTCCTGCTTCAGGCCCAGGCATCGGGCGCGAACGTCGTCGGCTTCGCCAATGCCGGCGACGACACCATCACCTCGATGAAACAGGCCGCCGAGTTCGGGCTGACCAGGGATCACAAGCTGGTCGGATTGATTCTGGGCATGAACGGCCTTCCCGCGCTCGGGCTGAAGTTTGCGCAGGGCGCGCAGATCATGAACCCGTTCTACTGGGATCTCAACGACGGCACGCGGGCGTTCGCAAAACGCTTCGCCGAGCGCATTCCGTCGAAGGCCTATCCGAACGACATGCAGGCCGGCGTCTATGCCTCGGTCATCCACTACCTCAAGGCGGTCGACAAGGCCGGCAGCGCCAAGGACGGCAAGGCTGTCGTCGCCGCGATGAAGGAGATTGCGACCGACGATCCGCTGTTCGGCAAGGGCTATATCCGCAAGGACGGACGCAAGATCCACCCGCTCTACCTGCTCCAGGTCAAGGCACCGGAGGAATCGAAGTCAGCCTGGGATCTCTTGAAGGTCGTTGCCACCATCAAGGGCGAGGACGCATTCCGCGCCGAGAACGAAGGCCAGTGCCCGCTTAGCAAGCCATAGAAGCGGAGCTGGCCATGAGCGGCATTGCATCCAGCCCGGTCGACCCGTTTGCGCCTGACTTCCTGATCGACCCCTATCCTGCCTATCAGGCGCTGCGCGCGCTCGGGCCTGTGTTCGAACTGGAGCGGTACGGCGTGTGGGCGATGGCCGGCTATGCCGAGGTCGAGCCGGCGCTGAAGGACTGGAAGACGTTCATCAGCGGCGAAGGCGTCGGGCTCCACGGCATGAACCCGGCGCTGCCAAAACCGCTGACGCTGCAGATCGATCCACCCGACCATGACAAGGGACGGCGGGTTCTTGGCCGCACGCTGTCGCCCGGCGTCGCAAGGAAGCTGCGCGAAACGTTTCAGCGCGAGGCGGAGAAGAAGGTCTCGGAGCTGATCGACAAGGGCACGTTCGATGCCGTGACCGATCTTGCGGAAGCCTATCCGATGAAGGTGTTTCCGGATGCGATCGGCATCCGGCCGGACGGCCGCGAGAAGCTTTTGGCCTGGAGCACGTTCGTGTTCAACAGCTTCGGCCCGGAGAACGGGATACTCGCGGCTTCACGAAAGGAAGGCCTCGCGGCGCAGAGCTGGATCATGGAATGCTGCGCACGAGATGCGCTACGGCCCGACAGCCTCGGCATGATGATCTACCAGGCGGCCGACGAGGGCGAGATTAGCGAGCACGAGGCGACGCATCTGGTGCGGCCGTTCCTCACTGCCGGGATCGACACCACCGTCAACGGCATCGGCAACACCTTGCTCGCGCTCGCCACCCATCCGGACGAATATCGCAAGCTGCATCACAAGCCGGAGCTGGCACGCAATGCTTTCGAGGAAGGCCTGCGCTACGATTCACCGGTGCAGACGTTCTTTCGCACCACCTCGCGTGACGTCGAGATCGGCGGCGGCGTGATCCCCGCCCACCGCAAGGTGCTGCTGTTCATGGCCTCGGCCAATCGCGATTCCGTGCGGTGGGACGGACCCGATCGCTTCGAGGTCGAGCGGGTCGCGACCGGCCATGTCGGATTCGGCGCCGGCATCCACGCCTGCGTCGGCCAGATGATCGCGCGTCTGGAAGGCGAATTGATCTTCAGCGAGCTCGCAAGGCGCGTGAAGACGATCGAGCTCGCGGCCGAGCCGAAACGCAGGCTGAACAATTCCCTGCGCGGGCTGGAGAGCATGCCGGTGCGTGTGACGGCCGCTTAGGCGCCATCACACGACCCGGGCACGGAGCGATGCGCTCAGTTCCTCGCCGGAGCCGTTGCCGCCGCGGCACGCGCGGACCGCGGTGCGCCGGGCTCCGCAACGGGAGCCGCCGGAGCGCGCGAGCGCATGATCGCGGCGTCGATCTCGGCGATCACGCGGCGCTGGATCGCCTCGTTCTTGTCGATCGAGATGTGGCCGACGCCGGTGCCGCGCACGTCGACATTGTCGAGCTTGCCGCGCAGGCCTGCGGCGGCCCGCACCGGCTCGCCGGGGCCGTCGCCGATATAGATGTTGATGTAGCGTTCGGCACCGGTCGAGAGCTTGGTCTTGAACACGGAGTCGAGGCCGATCGCGAGCTTCACGGGCACGCCGAGCTGGTTGAGCTTGGCAATCATGTCCGGCAGCGCGGTCGCGCCGGAGGAATGGCCGACCAGGATGATGGTCTTGATGCGGCCGGCCCTGTAGGCGGTTGCGGCTTCATCGGCGAGCGAGGACCAGGAGACGAAATTGGCGACGGTCACCGGGATGCCCTGCGCCTGGAGCCGGGCACCGATCGTGTCGAGCCCGAGCGAGAAGATGTTGAGCACGCCGCGCAGCAGATAGACATGCGTGGTCGCGGCCGCGGCTTGGGTCGGCGCGGCCTTGGCGGTGGACGGGCTGATGGCAACAGCTGACAGCAAAAGCAGACAGATCGCCCACGCGCGGAGGGCGGGCAATTGGCTGGCGCCGGCGGTGTGACGGCCGTTCGGTCTCATCGATGTTTTCCCTGGGGACAATACGCTTCGCGATTGGCCGGAATCGTAGCCACGGCCCGCTCGCAGACGCAACAAAGAGCCGCGTGAGCGACAATCTTAGCAGCAACCCGTGGCGGTTGCGCAACACTTGCCCGGAACCTGCCACCGAAGGGCCTGTTTTGAGACCATTTTTCTCCAGCCAATTGCGACCGGGCAAGGGCATTCCTATCTCAGGGCTCCGCTGACCCGCCCTTCCCGGCAGGTTCCAGCCTCCCTCCCCCAGCCTTTGCCCCCAGCCTTGCGGCCATCATGTCCTCCATCATCTCCGTCGCCAATCTGTCGAAGACCTATGGGTCCGGCTTCAAGGCGCTCAAGAACGTCAATCTCGATATCAAGCGCGGCGAGATTTTTGCGCTGCTCGGGCCGAACGGCGCCGGCAAGACCACGCTGATCTCGATCATCTGCGGCATCGCCAACCCGAGCGAGGGCCGGGTCCTCGTCGGCGGCGAGAACATCCAGACCTCCTACCGCAAAGCGCGCTCGCTGATCGGCCTCGTGCCGCAGGAATTGCACACCGACGCCTTCGAGAGCGTGTGGGCGACCGTGAGCTTCTCCCGCGGGCTGTTCGGCAAGCCGAAGAATCCTGATCACATCGAGAAGGTGCTGAAGGACCTCTCGCTCTGGGACAAGAAGGACAACAAGATCATCACGCTCTCCGGCGGCATGAAGCGCCGCGTGATGATCGCCAAGGCGCTGTCGCACGAGCCGCAGGTCCTGTTCCTGGACGAGCCCACCGCCGGCGTCGACGTCGAGCTGCGCAAGGGCATGTGGGAAGTCGTGCGCACGCTGCAGCAGTCCGGCGTCACCATCATCCTCACCACGCATTACATCGAGGAAGCCGAGGAGATGGCCGACCGCATCGGCGTCATCAACAAGGGCGAGATCGTGCTGGTCGAGGACAAGACGACCTTGATGCAGAAGCTCGGCAAGAAGCGGCTGACGCTGCACTTGCAGAACAAGATCTCGTCGCTGCCGGAGAGCCTCAGCCAGTACGAGCTCGATCTCTGCGATTCCGGCGCGACGCTGGTCTACGACTACGACACCAAGGGCGAGCGCACCGGCATCACCAGCCTGCTCAGCGACCTCCGCAACGCCGGCATCCGCTTCAACGATCTCGACACGACGCAATCGTCGCTCGAGGACATCTTCGTCGACCTCGTGAGGACGTCATGAATCACCGCGCCATCCGCGCCATCTACCTGTTCGAAATGGCGCGCACCTGGCGCACGCTGCTGCAAAGCATCGTCTCGCCGGTGGTTTCGACCTCGCTCTATTTCGTGGTGTTCGGCGCCGCGATCGGCTCGCGCATCAGCGAGGTCGAGGGTGTCAGCTATGGCACCTTCATCGTGCCGGGCCTGATCATGCTCTCGGTGCTGACGCAGAGCATCGCCAACGCCTCGTTCGGCATCTACTTCCCGAAATTCACCGGCACGATCTACGAGATCCTGTCGGCGCCGATCTCCTATTTCGAGATCGTGCTCGGCTATGTCGGCGCCGCCGCGACCAAGTCGATCATTTTGGGCCTGATCATCCTGGCGACCGCCGGGCTGTTCGTGCCGCTGCACATCCATCATCCGGTCTGGATGCTGGCCTTCCTGGTGCTGACGGCGGTGACGTTCAGCCTGTTCGGCTTCATCATCGGCATCTGGGCCGACGGCTTCGAGAAGCTGCAGATGATCCCGATGCTGGTGGTGACGCCGCTGACCTTCCTCGGCGGCAGCTTCTACTCCATCGACATGCTGCCGGCGGGCTGGCGCACGGTCGCGCTGCTCAACCCGGTCGTCTATCTGATCTCGGGCTTCCGCTGGAGCTTCTACGAGATCGCCGACGTCAGCGTGTCCGTCAGCATCGGCATGACGCTGGCGTTCCTGGTGGTCTGCCTCGGCGTGATCTGGTGGATTTTCCGCACCGGGTACCGGCTGAAGAATTGATTGCTGTGCCGTAGCCCGGATGGAGCGTCAGCGTAATCCGGGACCGGCGTCACGTCAGGCTCCAGCGGCCCCGGATTGCGCTTCGCTCCATCCGGGCTACGGAAGTCTTCACCGATAGCAATGAAAGCGGTGATAGCCATCGTAGTAACCGCGGCAGTGGCGATAGTGGCGGTGGGGAATGCCGAGCACGCCCTCCACCGCACCGACGGCGCCGCCGACACCGGCGCCAACCGCGCCACCAACCACGCCTCCCACGGGCCCGGCGATCCGGTTGCCTTCATAGGAGCCTTCCTGGGCGCCGCGCACGATGCCTTGAGCATGACCAGCTTGAGGCAACGCCAGCAGCGCGAGCAGAACGGCGGCGGCTGCGAACAGCAGGCGGACGGGGAAGCCGGCCGGCAGGACGGCGGCGGTAACACGGGCTTTGTTCATCTTCAGTCCCAGGGGAAGTAAAGGGGTAAACGACGGCGAAAGCGGCCAATCGGCAGGCCATCATCAACGCACCGCGCGGCCAAATGGTTGCGCCTTTGTGACGAATTGTCGGCGATGTGAACGCATGTCCGCTCGCGAAAATGTCAGCATCGCAGCTAACGGCGCGGCACAAAGCGGCCTTGCTTACATCAGGCATCGCGTTAACGATGGGCGGGCGGGCCGCTGGAACGGAAGCCGGATTGCAGGCATATTGCACGCCGGGGGACGGAGAGCCGCGGCGCTAGCGTGAACAGGCCGGAGGCCAGAACTCAAATGCGTTTTCAGATGCGTTCATTTTTTATCGCTTTCACCTCCCTGATGCTTTTGAGCGCGGGCACCGCACAGGCCAAGGTCGAGATCACCGTCGACAAGGACAATCAGCAGATGACCGTCGCGGTCGACGGCGTCGCGCGCTACCACTGGCCGGTGTCGACCGGAATCCCCTCGCGCGAAACGCCGAACGGCGCCTTCCGCGCCTTCCGCATGGAAGAGGATCACTTCTCCAAGGAATTCGACGACGCGCCGATGCCGCACGCGATCTTCTTCACCAAGGTCGGGCACGCCATCCACGGCACGGACTCGGTCGGCCGGCTCGGCTCGCCGGCGTCCCATGGCTGCGTGCGCCTGTCGCGCCAGAATGCCTCGACACTCTACGCGCTGGTGCAGCAGCAGGGCGTGCTCAACACCACGGTGACGCTGACCGGCTCGGCTCAGGTGGCACTCGCACGCAATCCGCGCGGTCGCACCAACACTGCCGTGGCCCGCGCTCCGCAGCAGCCTGCCGAAGAGCAATACGCCACGTCAGGCGATCCCGTGAATCTCGCACTGCCGCAGCAGCCCGCGCGCCGCTACATGCCGCAGGATGACAACTACATCTATCCGGCGGATGGCAGCGACACCGGCGCGCGCTATCCGGCACCGCGCCCGATCACTCGCCCCTATGGCACGCAGGCCTATCAGCAACTGCCGCAGCCGACCTACGACCAGGGCTATGGCCAGCAGGGCTACTATTATCAGCAGCAGCAGCCTCGCCAGTATTATCAGCCGCGCGGCTATTACTATCAGAACTGACGCGGCCGCCATTAGCCGCCCTCGCCGGTCGAGGCGCCATGCCGTCACGTGCCACGACAATCCTGACCGTGCTCTCGGTTCTCGCCGTGGGACAAGCCATTGCAGGAGAAGCGATGGCCTTCGATCTCGAGGCGCATCGCGGCGGGCGGGCGCTGCTGCCGGAGAACACCCTGCCCGCCTTCGCCAACGCGCTGTCGATGGGCGTGGACACGCTGGAGCTCGACGTCGGCGTGACCGCCGATGGCGAGGTCGTCATCTCGCATGAACGCGGGCTCAATCCGGATCTCGCACGGGATGCGCGCGGCGCCTACATTGCACCGCCCGGAACGCCCTTCGTCAGGCTGCCGCTCGCTGACGTCAGGACCTACGACGTCGGCCAGATCCGGCCAGACAGTTCTTACGCGAAGCAATTCCCCGAGCAGCGCGCCGTGCCGGGGACACGCATCCCCACGCTGAAGCAGCTGTTCGCGCTGGTGCGCAAGTCCGGCAACACCAATGTGCGTTTCAACATCGAGACCAAGATCGATCCCAACCATCCGGACGAATCCCTCGATCCGCAAGGATTCGTCACCACGTTGCTTCGGCTGATCGAGGCCGAAAAATTCTCCGATCGCGTCATGATCCAGTCGTTCGACTGGAGGACCCTGCAGCTCGTGCAGCAGCAGGCACCAAAAATACCGACGGTGTACCTGACGCTCCAGCGCGGCTCGGCTCCGACGGTGGCGCTCGACAAGGCCACGAGCTGGACCGCGGGTTTCAGCCCGGCCGATCACGGCGGCTCGCTGCCGCGAACCATCAAGGCCGCGGGCGGTGCGATCTGGTCGCCCTATTTCGGCGACGTGACCGCGGCGCTGGTCACTGAAGCCCATGCGCTCGGACTGCGCGTGGTGGTCTGGACGGTCAACAAGCGTGAGGACATGGCGCGGATGATCGAGACCGGCGTCGACGGGATCATCTCGGACAATCCGGACCTGTTGCGGCAGGTCGCCGGCGAGAAGGGAATTGCGCTGCCGGCGGGGACGCCGGTGGAGCCTTAGCGTCCCGTCGCCTTGTAGCCCGGATGGAGCGCAGCGCAATCCGGGGCCGCTCGCGCGTTGGACGCAGTTCCCGGATTACGCTTTCGCTCCATCCGGGCTACGGACCATCACTCCCCATCCCTCAAACGCCGATACAGCGCGCCCAGGATGTTCGAGTAATCGTCGGTCCAGACCCGCACCCGGTCGTCCGCTTCGGTCTGCTCCCACGATTTTGAGGCGGCGAGCTTGCCGACGTCTTCCTCCTCGCGCGCGGAGATGACGACGTCGGTCGAGAAGATGTAGTCGGAATCGCGGCCCGAATCCTCGTTGAAGACCCAGCTCTTGAGATCGTTGGCGTCGGCGATGCCGACCACGACAGTCTCGAGATCGAGATGGCGGTTGGAGACGTGCATCACCACGGCACCATGGGGCGCGAGCTTGTCCTTGTAGATCTTCATCGCCTCTTCGGTCGCAAGATGGATCGGGATCGCATCGGACGAATAGGCATCGACGATGATGAGATCGTAGGCGCCGTCGGGCTCCTTGGCGAAGGTGAGACGCGCGTCGCCGATCACCGGCTTCAGGTCCGGCAGGCAGCTCGAGATGTAGCGGAAGTTCTTCGGATCGCGCGCCGCATCCACCATGGACTGGTCGATCTCGAAAAATGTCCAGTCTTCGCCCCGCGCGGCGGCGCAGGCGAGCGTGCCGGAGCCAACGCCGATCGCGGCGACCTTGAGCGGCGCGCCCTTGCGCTCGCGGATCGCGGTGACAGCCTGACCGATGCCGCCGTCCTTGTGGTAGTAGGTGATCGGCTCGGGCCGGCCGCTCACCGGCGTGCCGTCATTGTTGCGGAAGCGCTCGGCGCCGTGGATGGTGGTGCCGTGCATCAGCACGTGGAAATAGCCGCCGGGCGTTTCCACGATCTTGTGCACGCCGAAGAAGCTGCGCACGGTGGTGACGCGGCCCTCGTCCGCCGGATAGATCCGGATCAACGCCAGCGCCAGCGCGACGGTGGCAAAAATCTTCCAACGGCTGGCATTGAGCGCCAGTGTCAGCAGCGCGGCGAGCACGCCGACGGAGCCGGCGACCCAGACGCGGTGATCCTCGAACCAGGTCGAGAGCTCGCCCGTGGTCGTGGACGGCGCGATGAGCGCCACCGCGAGCGCGGCGAGCGCCAGCCAGTACCATCTGACGATGCCGGCGAGGCGCTCGCTGGCGGACGGTCGGCACAGCGCGGCGAGCGCGATCAGGATCGGGTACTCGGCGATCCAGGAGAAGGTGAAGGGCGCGACGAGGCCGGCAAACAGGCCGCCGACCATGCCGCCGAACGACAGCGCGACATAGAAGCCTGTGAGATATTTGGCGGCCGGCCGGGTCCGCGCCAGTTCGCCGTGACAGGCCATGGCGATGACGAAGAAGCACAATTGGTGACCGCCGAGCGTCAGCAGCAGGTTCTGCTCGCCGCCGAACGCCAAAAGGACGACGACGCCCGCGATCGCGACCGGCTGGAGCATCAGCATCCATTTGTGCGGCAGCAGCGGCCGCGACTGGAACACCACGACCCAGGTCAGCAGGTACAGCGATAGCGGCAGCACCCAGAGCAGCGGCGCCGCCGCGACGTCGGTCGAGATGTGCGCGGTCACCGCGATGAGCAGGCCTGACGGCACCGCGGCGAGGAAGATCCAGCGCAGCCGCGTCAGCAGGCCGGGCGCCGGTGCGTTGACATCCTCGGTTCGCGTATCGGCCACAGTGAGCTTCGGCGATCGCAGCAGCAGCACGCCGCAGGCGCCGATCAGGAGAATCAGCAGACCATAGCCCGCGGTCCAGAACCGGTTCTGCGTGTGCAGCGAGAACATGGGCTCGAGCAGGAAGGGATAGGACAGCAGCGCCAGGAAGCTGCCGATGTTGGAGGAAGCATAGAGGAAATAGGGATCGTGCCCGGCGGGGTGGCCGGTGCGGACGAACCAGGCCTGCAGCAGCGGATTGTTGGCGGCCAGCGCGAAGAACGGCAGGCCGATCGAGACCACGAACAGGCCGAGCAACCAGAACGCGTAGCCCGAGGCCGGCGGCTCGCCGTAGGCGGAGGCAATGCCGAGCGGCAGCGTGGCGAAGGCCAGCACCAGCAGCACCAGATGCACCGCGACCGGAACGATCCGGTTCCTCGCCTGCATCAAGAGATGCGCATAGGCATAGCCCGCCAGCAGCAGCGACTGGAAGAACACCATGGCCACCGACCACACCGCCGGCGAGCCGCCGAGCCGCGGCAGCACCATCTTCGTGAACAGCGGCTGCACCGAGAACAGCAGCAGCGCGCTGACGAAGATCGCAGCGGTATAGACCGTCAGCAGCAGCCGGTTGCGCGACGACGACGGCTGCTCCGTGGCGGCGGGTTGCACGATCGAATCCATGGAAGCTCCGGCTCAAACCCCGGCGGGCGCCGGACCGCGCGCAATGGAGCACAAGGCGCCTGAACGGGCAATAAAGGGGCTCGTGATGTTGCAGCAACCAATGCTTGATATTAGAGGGTCGTTCCGGGGCGATGCGGAGCATCGAACCCGGAACCTCGAGATTCCGGGTTCGCGCTATGCGCGCCCCGGAATGACAGCAGGCAGAACAACTCGAATCTCTCATGATCGAAACCGACGTCCTCATCATCGGCGCTGGCCATAATGGCCTCACCTGCGCGGCTTATCTCGCGGCGGCGGGCCTGCGCGTGCGTGTGGTCGAACGGCGCAAGGTGGTCGGCGGGGCGGCGGTGACGGAGGAGTTTCACCCCGGCTTTCGCAATTCGGTCGCGGCCTACACCGTGAGCCTGCTCAATCCGCAGGTGATCAGTGATCTCAAGCTCGCCGAACAGGGCCTGCGGGTCGTCGAACGACGCGCCCAGAACTTCCTGCCCGCGCCTGACGGCAGCTATCTCCTCATCGGCGAGGGACGGACCAAAGCGTCAGTCGCGCGGCTCAGCGAGCATGATGCGGAGGCGCTCGACGGCTTCTCGCGCGAGCTGGAAGAGATCGCCGACGTGCTCCGGCAATTCGTGCTGCGCGCGCCGCCGAACCTGCTCGACGGTTTTGGCACGAATGCGATCCGCGAAGCCGTGAACGCATTGCAGAGCGCCAATATCCTGCGCGGCCTGACGCTGGAGCAGAGCCGCAGCCTGCTTGATCTGTTCACGCGCTCGGCCGGCGAGATGCTGGACGAACGGTTCGAGCATGATCTGATCAAGGCGCTGTTCGGCTTCGATGCCATCGTCGGCAATTACGCCAGCCCCTACGCGGCAGGCTCGGCCTATGTGATGCTGCATCACGCCTTCGGCGAGGTGAACGGCAAGAAGGGCGTCTGGGGCCATGCCATCGGAGGCATGGGCGCGATCACGCAAGCGATGGCGCGCGCCGCCAGGGATCGTGGCGTCGCGATCGACACCGATGCCGGCGTGCGCGAGGTGATCGTCGAGCGCGATCGCGCGGTCGGCGTGGTGCTGGAGAACGGCGAGACGATCCGCGCGAAATATGTCGCGGCCAACGTCAATCCAAAGCTGCTGTATACGCGGCTGATCGCGGCCGATGCGCTGCCGCAGGACTTCCTCGCCCGCATCAGGCACTGGAAGAACGGCTCCGGCACCTTCCGCATGAACGTAGCGCTGGACCGCCTGCCCTCCTTCACGGCGCTACCAGGCGAGGGGGATCACCTCACCTCCGGCATCATCCTGGCGCCAAGCCTTCCCTACATGGATCGCGCGTATCTCGACGCGCGCGCGCAGGGCTGGAGCCGACAGCCCGTCGTCGAGATGCTGATCCCCTCGACGCTCGACGACACGCTCGCGCCCGCCGGCAAGCATGTCGCGAGCCTGTTCTGCCAGCACGTCGCGCCGGAGCTGCCCGACGGAAAATCGTGGGACGACCATCGCGACGAGGTCGCCGATCTCATGATCGCAACGGTGGATGCTTACGCGCCGGGTTTTGCGTCGAGCGTGCTCGGCCGCCAGATCCTCTCCCCGCTCGATCTCGAGCGGCAGTTCGGCCTCCTCGGCGGCGACATCTTCCACGGCGCGCTGACGCTGAACCAGCTGTTCTCGGCACGGCCGATGCTCGGCCATGCCGATTATCGCGGCCCCCTGAAGGGTCTCTATCACTGCGGCTCCGGCGCCCACCCCGGCGGCGGCGTCACCGGCGCCCCCGGCCACAACGCGGCGCGCGTGATCCTGCGGGACCACCGCGCGCTGTTCGGAAGCCGTGGATAGGTCTGTGGATGGGCTGTGGACAGGCTGTCGAGATGCCTGTGGTCAGGCGGGACGCTTCTCGCCTTTAGGGCGTCGGGGCATTGATGGCGCTTTTCCAGTCCGGGTGTCTTGTGAAGGATGGCAATCGATATGCTTGGCGGTAAGCTTCGCAAGGGAGCGGACCATGGGAGATTCGAGGCGATGGCGTCGGAGATGGGAGCCTCATGGCTGGAGGCCTCCAAAGCCGCCCCGGGCTGACTATGCGCTGGTTGCTGCAATATCAGCTCTAGTTGGCGCAACCCTATGCTGGGCCATTCTGTGTCAGTTTACTTGGCATCCGCTGACGCTGTTCAAGCACATCGCCGCATTCCCTGATTGCTCAGCGGCACGCGCCGTTAGCTTGGCTCCAGCTCTTCGCGGTCAGCCGGGATATTGGCCGCGGCACGATGCCGATAACGACGGGATTGCCTGCGAAAACTTTCACAGAATTTCAAACTGAGACACTACCGGTCAGGCAAGGAACCCGATCCGGGCATGATGGGGGAAAGGCGGTGGACAACCACGGGACAGCGAGGGGATGAGCCGGTGGATGACGCCCTGAAAAAGGGCTGACGGCCTGTGGACATCGCCAGGCCCCCAAAACGAACTCGCCCGCCGAGGGCAATTCCCCGCGCGGGCGCTCGTCTGGACATCTATGAAGAAAATGGCCCCCGCTGGAAATCGGAGGCGGAAATTACTTCAAGGAGCTGCTAATCGAACCGAACTTATCGTTCATCGTGCTGCCCAGGCTGTTCACCACGGTGATGATCGCCAGCGCGATACCGGCCGCGATCAGGCCGTATTCGATTGCGGTCGCACCGGATTCGTCGGACCAGAACTTCAAAACCATGCGCTTCAAGACGTGCCTCCGTTTCAATCACAAGCTGTGTTGGTCAGCCCCAACAGCCGAAAATCTACGGGGTGCGACCTTCGGTCCAGTTAATCCTGGGCTTCAAGTTATGCGGAAAATTGCACGCAAAAGTTCCAAAAATTGAGCCGATGGAACCCTGAGAATGCAGCCTTCCCCCACCCACCGCGCCAGTTTCTCGATCGGCACCGAGGCCGCCGCAAGGCGTGTCGTCGACGTGCTCACCGAGGTTTTTTTCGAGGGTGACGCAGCGGTCGCCGCGTTCGAACGGCCGGACGGCCAATGGGACGTCACGCTGCATTTCGCTGAGGCGCCGGACCAGGCGGGCTTACGCGAACTCGTTGCAAATTCAGCAGGAAATGAGATCGCCGACACGCTTGCCTTCGACACCGTCGAGGCCAAGGACTGGGTCAAGGCGAGCCTGGAAGATCTGGTCCCGGTGCCTGCCGGGCGCTTCGTCGTGCACGGCAGCCATGACCGCGACCGCGTGGCGCCGAACAAGCTCAAAATCGAGATCGAGGCGGCGCTCGCCTTCGGCACCGGCCATCACGGCACCACGCGCGGCTGTTTACTCCTGCTTGACCATGTCCTGAAGAGTTCCCGCCCGAGGAGCTTGCTCGACCTCGGCACCGGAACCGGCGTGCTGGCCATCGCGGCGGCGAAAGCACTGCACCGCGCGGTGCTGGCCTCCGACATCGACCCGCCCTCGGTGCGGGTCGCCGCCGAGAACGCGACCCTGAACGAAGTCGGTCATCATGTGCGGGTGATCCGCGCCACCGGCTTCGCCGCGCCGGATTTTGCCAAGGCCGGCCCGTTCGACCTGGTGCTGGCCAACATCCTCGCCAACCCGCTGCGGCAGCTGGCGAGCCCGATGGCGCGGCATCTGGCGCCCGGCGCCCGTGTCATCCTCTCCGGCCTGTTGACGCACCAGGCCCCCGCCGTGATCGCCGCCTATCGCGCGCGCGGCCTCGTGCCGGTGCGGCATCTGAGGATCGAGGGGTGGAGCAGTTTGTTGCTGAGGAAGGTGGGGTAAGCGAGGTGCCGTAGGGTGGGCAAAGCGCAAGCGTGCCCACCATAACGATCGATAACCGTGGAGGATGGTGGGCACGGCGCAAGGGCGCCTTTGCCCACCCTACGACATGCCCGTTGCCGCGCTACTCCGCCGGCTTGTCGTCCCGGCGCACGACGCGCTTGCCCCGCAGGGCGCGTCTCGCGCGGCGCTCGGCGAAACGGTCGATCATCTGGCTGATGAGGCCGCGCGGCTTCTTCGGTGCCGTTGCGGCCGGGGCGCGGCGCACCGGCGGCGAGATCTTCTCAAACGTGAACGCTGGCATCGTGTGTCCCCTCGCCGTTGAGATGAACCACTTGCTCGAATTTCCCTGTTATCCGGACGAAGCGCAACTGCCGCATCCTTTACTCCACTCAATTCGAATGGAACATTTTCAAGCACAGTCCATGCCAGATGCGATGCAAATGCGTCTAGATTGCGGACCGATGCCCATGATCCTAGAGTGATCCACATGTTCGAAGCGCACTTCCAGACATTCGAGGAGCCCGAGGCCGGCGTCGCCTTGACTGCGCGCCTTGCCGCACTCCGCGAAGAACTCGCCCGCCGCAAGCTGACCGGCTTCGTCATTCCGCGCGCCGACCAGCAGCAGAACGAATATGTGCCTCCGTCGGAAGAGCGGCTGGCCTGGCTGACCGGATTCACCGGTTCGGCGGGCTTCGCGGTGGTGCTGGCCCGCGAGGCCGCGTTGTTCGTCGACGGTCGCTACACGCTCCAGGCGGCCAAGCAGGTCGATGCCAAGGCCTGGGCGGTGGAATCGCTGATCGATCCGCCGCCGGAGAGCTGGGTGTCGGCGCATCTGAAGGCGGGCGATCGCCTCGGATTTGATCCTTGGCTGCACACTTTTGCGGCAGCCGAGCGCCTGTCCGCCGCCTGCGCCAAGGCCGGCGCCGAGTTCGTCGCCGTCGACGGCAATCCGGTCGATGCGATCTGGCAGGACCGGCCGCAGCCGCCGCTGGCCCCCGTCGCCGTGCACAGCCTCCAGCATGCCGGCGTCACCGAGGCCGAGAAGCTGACGCAGATCAGGGGCGAGATCGCCAAGCTCGGCACCGACGCGCTGGTGCTGTCGGACAGCCATGCGGTGGCCTGGACCTTCAACATCCGCGGCGCCGACGTCGCGCATACGCCGCTGCCGCTGTCCTACGCGCTGGTGCCGAAGGACGGCCGCCCCACCATCTTCATCGACCACCGCAAGCTCTCCAACCTCTCGCGCGACCATCTCGAACAGTCCGCCGACGTGCGCGAGCCCGATGCGATGGCGCCGACGCTGATGGCGCTCGCCAAAAGCGGCGCGGCGATCGCGCTCGACAATGCGACTGCGGCCGAGGCGCTGAGCCGGCTGATCGCGGGCGCCGGCGGCAAGCCGGTGCGCGGCAGCGACCCGATTGCATTGTTGAAGGCGGTCAAGAACGCGACCGAGATCAAGGGCACCAAGACGGCCCATGTGCGCGACGCCGTGGCGCTGGCGCGTTTCCTGGCGTGGGTCGATCGCGAAGCACCAAGCGGCAAGCTCACCGAGATCGACGCGGTCGAGGCGCTGGAGACATTCCGCCGCGACACCGGCGCGCTCAAGGACGTGTCGTTCCCGACCATCTCGGGCACCGGCCCGAACGGCGCCATCGTGCACTACCGCGTCACCCGCAAGAGCAACCGGCGGATCGCGCCCGGCGATCTCCTGCTGATCGATTCCGGCGCGCAATATGAAGACGGCACCACCGACGTCACGCGCACCATGGCGGTGGGCGAACCCACGTACGAGATGCGCGACCGCTTCACCCGCGTGCTGCGCGGCCACATCGCCATCGCGCGCGCGGTCTTCCCCGACGGCACCACCGGCGCACAGCTCGACACGCTGGCGCGGCAATATCTCTGGGCCGCCGGCGTCGATTTCGAGCACGGCACCGGCCATGGCGTCGGCAGCTATCTCTCGGTGCATGAGGGGCCGGCCCGGATCTCGAAGCTCGGCATCACGCCGCTGAAGCGCGGCATGATCCTCTCCAACGAGCCCGGCTACTACAAGACCGACGGCTTCGGCATCCGCATCGAGAATCTCGAGCTCGTCGTCGCCGCCGACATCAAGGGCGCCGAGAAGCCGATGAACGCCTTCGAGACGCTGACCCTGGCGCCGATCGACCGCCGGCTGATCGACGTCGCCATGCTGAGCAAGGACGAGCTCGACTGGCTCAACGCCTACCATGCGCGCGTGCGGGCCGAGGTGCGACCGGCGCTGGACGAGGCGACCAGGGCCTGGCTCGATCAGGCGACGGCGGAGCTGAAGGCGTAGCGCGCATAGCGCTACGCGATTTGCGCAAGGCTGCCCCCTCACCCACAGCCGTCATGCCCCGCGAAGGCGGGCATCCAGTACGCCGCAGCGTCTCCGTATCCCACTTCCGTCTCTGGAATACTGGATTCCCCGCTTTCGCGGGGAATGACATTGCACTTGTGGAACGAGATGTGCGCCCAATCGGTCGCCATCGCGCTGCAATCATAACCGTCCCAAAATCCGAATAGCCGCATTCCGAAACGCCGATATCCGTCTTGCGTGAGCACGCTACAGTCGATTCGACTTCGAAAGACGGACACTTATGCACGGCATGATCAGCAGGCCGCCGGAAGCGGCAACGAAAGACATCGCGAGCTCGCGCGCGATGCTGCTGTTGCTCGTCTGCATGACGGGCGTCGCGCCGATCTCGCTCTACATGCTGGTTCCGGCGCTCCCCGTGCTGGCGACGAATTTCGGCAGCGACATCTCGATCGCGCAGATGACGGTGTCGCTTTACATGGTCGGCATCGCCTGCTCGCAACTGATCATGGGCCCGCTGTCCGACAAGTTCGGGCGGCGCCCGGTGCTGCTGGCAGGGCTCGCGCTGATGGTCGCGGCGAGCATCGGCTGCGTCTTCGCCGAGAGCCTGCCTCAGCTGATCGCAGCGCGTTTCTTCCAGGCTCTCGGCGGGGCTACCGGTATGGTGGTGAGCCGCGCCATTATCCGCGATCTCTACGAGCGCGAGCGCATCGGCGCCATGATCAGCCTCGTCATCGCCGTCATGATGATCGCACAGATGCTCTCGCCGCTGACCGGCGGCCTGATCGAGACCGCGTTCGGCTGGCGCGCGATCTTCTACGCGATCACCGCAGGCTCTCTTGCGGTCGCGATCGGCATCGCGCTCGCGCTGCCGGAGACGCGCCGCGACCGTGCGGCCGGCAGCGGCTTTCGCGGCGATGTCGGCAGCCTGATCAGGAACCGCGCCTTCGTCGGCTACGTGCTGTGCCAGGTGCTCGCCTCGCAGATCATCTTCACCTTCGCCGGCGGCGGTCCGTACATCGTGGTCACGCAGATGGGCCGAACCACCGTCGAATATGGTGCGTGGTTTGCCACCAGCAGCCTCGCCTTTCTCGTCGGCAATCTGCTCTGCGTGCGCTTTGCGCCGCGCCACTCGCTGGAGAAGCTGATCTGGTTCGGGCTGGCGCTGCAGCTCGGCGGCAGCATCTTGAACCTGCTCTGGAGCTTGACGGGACTGAACGCGGCCCCACTCTGGCTGTTCGGCACCCAGATGATCGTGATGGCCGGCAACGCCATCGTGATGGCAAATTCCGCGGCCGGCGCCATCAGCGTCCGCCCCGAGGCCGCCGGCACGGCGTCGGGCGCGATGGGCTTTCTGCAACAGGGCCTCGGCGCGCTGATGTCGCAGTTCGGCGCCTATCTCGGCGGCCATTCCACAACGACCCTGCCGCTGACCTCGGCGGTCCTCGCGATCTCGCTGCTCTGCGCCTGCACGATGATCTTCGTCGTCCCCCGCCGCGAGGTCGTGGTGAGCGAGGCGCTGATCGAGCAGGCGGAGGAGGAAGAGGCGGGGATGATGTGAGGCATGGCACGCGGTGCGCGGCGCCATAGGCCACTGGCCGGAATCCGGGGTGACGTGTGGCACTACTTCGCCTCCTCTGAAATGGTAAAGTAGCGGATGCCAGTCTCGGCTTACCTCACGGCAGGTCTGTTCGTGGTCGCGGCGGCCGCCGCATTGTTCGCAGCGGCCGGCACGGTCGCCATCCCGGGCTTTTGGGCGTATCTTGCAATCCTGGCCGTTGTCATGATCGTTTCGTTTGCGGCGCTCGATCCGGACCTCCTGCGCGAGCGTATGCGGCCGGGCGGCAAGAAGCCGCCGCTCGCGTTGAGGGTCTTCACGCTCGTTCTGTTCATGCATTGGATCGTTGCAGGGCTCGACCGTGGTCGTTTGCATTGGAGCGACGACGTGCCCGGCTGGCTGCAAGGCATTTGCCTGTTCACGTTCGCAGCCGGCTACGCTCTGGCACTATGGGCCATGCGCGTGAATCGGTTTTTTTCCTCTGCAATTCGCATCCAGACCGACCGCGGCCAGTACGTCGTCACCACGGGACCCTACGCCTTCGTCCGCCATCCCGGATACACTGCCGGGATTCTGATCATAGCGGCAAGCGGACCCGCACTCGGGTCCTGGCTCGCGGCCGTGCTCGTTGTGATCTTCAGCCTGCCGTTTCTGCTCTATCGCACTATTACGGAGGATCGAATTCTTCAGGCAGAGCTTGCGGGCTATTCTGATTACGCCGCGCGCGTCCGATGGCGGCTCATCCCGGGGATTTGGTGAAAGCCGAACCTCATCTGGGAAGCATGCTCCTCACCAAACCGGGCCGTTGCCATCTCACAGAGGAAGCAAGCAAGCCATATCCAAAGGTGGCCCGACTCGGACAAGGGGAGAAGGAAAAAACAACGATCACTCCCCGATCAGCTTCAGCCACTCATCCTCGGTCAGCACCTTGACGCCGTGCTTGTTGGCTTCCGCAAGCTTCGAGCCCGCGCCGGGGCCGGCGACGACGAGGTCGGTCTTCTTCGACACCGAGCCCGACACCTTGGCACCTAGGCGCTCCGCGGTCGCCTTGGCTTCATCCCGCGTCATCTTCTCCAGCGAGCCGGTGAAGACCACCGTCTTGCCGGCGACGGGCGAGTTGCTCTTCGGCTTCTCGGCATCGACGATCTCGACCTCCCTGGTCAGGCGCTCGACGATGCCGCGATTGTGGCTCTCGCCGAAGTAATCGGCGATGCTCTTGATCACGGTGTCGCCGATCTGGTCGAGCGCATCCATATCTGCCATCGCCTCCTCGTCGCCCTTGGCGACCTTGAGGCAGGCGTCATGGAAGGCGTCCCAGGAGCCGTAGCCGCGCGCCAGCGCCAGCGCCGTGGTCTCCCCGACATGGCGCATGCCGAGCGCATAGACGAAGCGCTCCAGCGCAATTTTGCGCCGGCTCTCGATGGCCCCGAACAGGTTGCGCACCGAGGTCGCGCCGTAGCCCTCGATCTCCTCGAGCTTGAGCTTCGAATTGCGCTTCTCCAGCGTGAAGATGTCGGCGGGCTCCTTGACCCATCCCTCGTCGAAGAAATACTGAAGCTGCTTCTCGCCAAGACCGTCGATGTCGAAGGCGCGGCGCGAGACGAACAGCTTGAGGTGCTCGATCTTCTGATAGGGGCAGGCGAATTCGCCGGTGCAGCGGGCGCGCGACCCCTCTTCGCCCGTCGCGGTCTCCTCGCGCGTGACATCGGTATGCAGCGGGCACGGGCACTTCTTCGGGAACTGAAATTCCTTGGCACCGCGAGGCCGCTTGTCGAGGACGACGTCGACCACCTGCGGGATGACGTCGCCGGCGCGCTGGATCACGACGGTGTCGCCGATCCTGATATCGCGGCCCTCGCGCAGCACCTCGCCCTTGTTGCCGATGCCCTTGATGTAATCCTCGTTGTGCAGCGTGACGTTCTGCACGATCACGCCGCCGACGCCGACCGGCTCGAGCTTGCCGACCGGCGTGAACGAGCCGGTGCGGCCGACCTGGATCTCGATGTCGCGCAACACCGTCATGGCGCGCTCGGCCGGGAATTTATGCGCGATGCCCCAGCGCGGCGTGCGCGAGACGAAGCCGAGCCGCTCCTGCCAGTCGATGCGGTCGACCTTGTAGACGACGCCGTCGATGTCGTAGTCGAGTTTTGCGCGCTGCTCCTCGATCGAGTGATGAAACGCGAGCAGCTCCTCGACCGAGTGACACAGCTTGGTCAGCGGATTGGTCTTGAAGCCGCAGCGCTCGAACCAGCCGATCATGCCGCTCTGCGTCTCCTCCGGCATCGCGCTCATCTGGCCCCAGGCATAGGCGAAGAAGCCTAGGGGGCGCGAGGCGGTGATGGCCGGATCCTTCTGGCGCAGCGAGCCTGCGGCCGAGTTGCGCGGATTGGCGAAGATGGTGTCGCCCGCCGCCTTCTGCCGCTCGTTGAGCGCGAGGAAGGCCTTCTTGGTCATGTAGACTTCGCCGCGCACCTCGCAGATGTCGGGAACGTTGCGGCCCTTCAGCTTCTGCGGCACGTCCTCGAGGGTGCGGATATTGGCAGTGACGTCCTCGCCCACCGCACCGTCGCCGCGCGTCGCCGCAGTGACGAGCTCGCCGCCCTCATAGCGCAGCGACATCGAGAGGCCGTCGATCTTGGGCTCGGCGGAGAAATTGACCTTGTCGTCGTCGAGCTTCAGGAAACGCACGATGCGGCCGACGAAGTCGCGCACGTCCTCTTCCGCAAAGGCGTTGTCGAGCGACAGCATGGGCACGGAGTGCCGCACCTTCCTGAAGCGCCCGGACGGTGCGGCTCCGACCTTCTGCGAGGGCGACTCTGCGTCGACGAATTCAGGAAAGCGTTTTTCGATCGCATCGAGGCGCTGACGCAGAGCGTCGTACTCGGCGTCGGTGATGGTGGGCGCATCCTCCTGATAGTAGCGCTCATTGTGCCCCTCGATCTCGAGCGACAACCGCATGTGCTCGACCTTGGCCTGTGCCTTGGTGAGGTCGGCGACGTCGCGAAGCGGTTTGGATTTTGCTGCTCTTGCCATGGTGCTTGGATACGACGGAGCGGGCGGGAGGGTAAAGGCGGTAAAAGTCTCGTGCCCCGGACGCAGCGCAGCGCTTCTTCAGCGGTGCGCTGCAGAGCCGGGGCCCATGCGGCGGCATTCTGGGTCCCGGCTCTGCGGAGCAGCGCTATGCGCTGCGCCGCGTCCGGGACAAGTGAATCAAGCCGTCGCCGCCTTCAGCAGCCTCTCCGCGGCCGCCCTCGCCTCGGCCGTGATCTCGGCGCCGGCGAGCATGCGAGCGATCTCCTCGCGGCGGTGTTCGGCGGCGAGCGCATTGACGCGGGTGGCGACGCGCTTGCCCTTGTCGAGGGCGTCCTTGGAGATGAGCAGATGCTGGTCGGCCCGCGCGGCAACCTGCGGGGCATGGGTCACGGCCATCACCTGCACCTTGCCGGCAAGCCGCGCCAGGCGCCCGCCGATGGCATCCGCGACCGCACCGCCGACGCCTGTGTCGATCTCGTCGAACACCAGCGTCGGCGCCGAGCCGCGATCGGACAGCACGACCTTGAGCGCCAGCAGGAAGCGCGACAGCTCGCCGCCGGAGGCGACCTTCATCAGCGGCCCCGGCTTGGTGCCCGGATTGGTCTGCACCCAGAACTCGACGCGGTCGAACCCTTGCGGGCCCGGAGTGGCTTCGTCGGTCTCGACCTGGGTCATGAATTTGGCGCGTTCGAGCTTGAGCGGGGCGAGCTCGGCATTGACGGCCTTGTTGAGCTTTTCCGCCGACTTCTGCCGCGCCAGCGACAGCTTCTTGGCGGCGGCCGCATAGCGGCTATCTGCCTCGATCGCGGCCTGCTCCAGCTTCTTCAACTGCGAGGCACCGGCGTCGATCAGCACCACATCGGCGGCGTATTTGGCGGCGAGCGCCGCGAGCTGGTCGACCGGGGTCGAATATTTGCGCGAGGCGGCACGCAGGGCGAACAGCCGCTCCTCGATGCGTTCGAGCTCGGCCGGGTCGAAGTCGGTCGCGGCCAGCGCGGCTTGGAGATGCTGGTCGGCTTCCTCCAGCGCGTTGATTGCGGCGTCGATCGCCTTCACCGCGGGCTCGACCAGCGCCGGCGAGTTGACGCCGCGGCGCTCAAGCCGGCGCACCGCCGCCGACAGGGCCGCGACCGGCGAATGGTTGCCGCACACCGCCTCCTCCGCCTCGCGCAAATCGGAGGCGATCTTCTCGCCCTGCATCATCGTGGTGCGACGCTGGGCCAGCGACGTCTCCTCGCCCTCCTTCGGCGCGAGCTGCTTCAGCTCGTCGGAGGCGTGGCGCAGATAGTCGGCCTCGCGCGCGGCGCGCTCCATGCCGGCGCGATGCTCTTCCAGAGCGGTATTGGCGGTACGGCGGGCGTCCCACAGCTCTTCGACCGCTGCGACGTCCTTCTCCAGGCCGGCAAAGGCGTCGAGCAGGCGGCGATGCGTGGCGGCATCGACCAGCGCGCGCTCGTCATGCTGGCCGTGGATCTCGACCAAGGCGGTGCCGACCGCCTTCAGCGTCTGCACGCTGATCGACTGGTCGTTGATGAAGGCGCGGGTGCGGCCGTCGGCGAGCTGGACCCGGCGCAGAATCATCTCGCAAGACTCTGCAACGCTCGCGTCGTCCAGCCCGTTCTCGGCCAGGATCTTCGTCGCGGGGTGATTCTTCGGGATATCGAAGACGGCGGTGACCTGCCCCTGCTCCGCGCCGTGGCGCACGAGGCCGGCATCGCCGCGGCCGCCGAGCGCCAGCGCAAAGGCATCGAGCAGAATGGATTTGCCCGCCCCGGTTTCGCCGGTCAAAACGGCAAGGCCGGTGGCGAATTCGATATCGAGCCGTTCGATCAGGACGATGTCACGGATCGACAGACGCGCCAGCATGGAACCCCAAAATTTCCTAGCCGAGGCCCATCTTCTTGAAGGTCTTGCTGATCCAGGACCCCTGATTCTCGCTCGGCTCGAGACCACCCGATTTTACAAGATTATAGGCGTCCTTGTACCAGCGGCTGTCAGGAAAATTGTGGCCGAGCACGGCGGCCGCGGTCTGCGCCTCGCCGACGATGCCGATCGCCATATAGGCTTCGGTCAGCCGGTAGAGCGCCTCCTCGACGTGGCGCGTGGTCTGGTACTGGGTGACGACGGCCTTGTAGCGGTTGATCGCGGCGGTGTAGTCGCGCTTCTGCATGTAGTAGCGGCCGACGTTCATTTCCTTGCCGGCGAGCTGGTCGCGGGCGCCCTCGATCTTGGCCTTGGCGGAGGTCGCATATTCGGACGTCGGATATTTGCGCACCACCTCTTCCAGCGAGGCGATCGCCTTCTCGGTGCGGCTCTGGTCGCGGCTGATGTCCGGGATCTGGTCGTAATGCGAGGCGGCGATCAGGTATTGCGCATAGGCCGCGTCCGGGCTGCCGGGATGCAGCGTGACGTAGCGGGTGGCGGCGCCGATGCAGCCGTCATAGTCGCCGCCCTGGTAGGAGGCGTAGGCCGACATCAGCAGCGATTTGCGGGCCCAATCGGAATAAGGATGCTGGCGGTCGACCTCCTCGAACTTCTTGTTCGCCGCCTTCATGTCCTTCTTCTCGTTCATGAGGTACAGGCCCTCATTGTAGATCTTGTCGGCGGGCTCCTCGACGAAGGTGTCGTCCTTGGCGGTGAACTTGTCCCAGAGGTCGCCGGTGCCGCAGCCGGCCAGCGGCAGCGCGAGCAGGACGAAGGTGACAGCCTGGAGCAGCCCACGGGCCGCAATCGAGGCCTTTGGCGAAATCGAAAGAGATCCGCGCGTCATACGCTGTGCCGACATGAGTTTTGCCCTGACGCCCTGTGATGCAGTGCCCGCCAGCCCATGAATCCCGTCATGGGCGCGAAATGGTGCGTGGTGCCTGCCATGCGACCACGCCGGTGTATCCAAAAACGATCCTTAACCGACCGGATAGGCAGGCATTTCGCCCGGATTAAGGCGAACATGCCGCAATGCTAGCCGATCATGGTTACCAGGAGTTTCCCGGGGCAGGTTGCCGTCATATGCCCGCGGCGGCTGGTCCCTTCAGGACACGTCCGGCCCGTAGGCCGCAGCGATCCGGCCGCCGACAATGCCGCGACCGACTTCGCCCACTGGACGGGTGGTGCGACGCACCGCCTCGCCCTCGACCACGCGCCAAGCGGTACGGTCGGCAAGCAGAGCGGTCAGGACGGCGTGGTTGAGCTTGTGGCCGCCACGGACCGAACGGTAGGCGCCAAGCAGCGGCAGGCCGGCCAGCGCGAGGTCACCGATCACGTCCAGCACCTTGTGACGGGCACATTCGTCGGCGTAGCGCAGGCCCTCGGTGTTGAGCAGCCGCTCCTCGTCGAACACGACGGTGTTGTCGAAGGAGGCGCCGAGGGCATAGCCCGCGCTCCAGAGCCGGGCGACGTCGCACATCAGACCGAAGGTCCGGGCACGGCCGATTTCGCGGCGGAAACGTTCCGGGTTGAGCTCGAGTGCGTAGCTCTGCTGGCCGATGACGGGATTGGTGAAGTCGATCTCGACCTCGGCGCGGAACCCGTTGGCATAGGGCCGGATCTCGCCGAAGGAGTCGCCGATCTTGGCCGAGATCGGCTTCAAAACCTGGATGAAGCGGCGCTGCGCGGACTGGGTGACGATGCCGGCCTGGTCGATGGCGGCAACGAAGGCCGCGGCGCTGCCGTCCATGATGGGCACTTCCGGCCCGTCGAGCTCGATCGTGGCGTTATCCACGCCCATGCCGCGCAGTGCAGCAAGCACATGCTCGGCGGTCGAGACGAGCGGACCGTTACGATCGCCGAGGACGGTGGCGAGGTCGGTCGCGATCACCTGATCGGCGGTCGCCTGAACTTCGCGGTCACTTCCCTCGAGGCCCGTGCGGACAAAAATAAAACCCGCGTCGATAGGCGCAGGCCCAAGCGTGAGAGTGACGGGAAGACCGGAATGAACGCCGACGCCGGCCACGGTGGCTTGCGCACGAAGCGTTGTTTGCCGGCTAAATTTCATCAGGAACCCGCCCCACTACGACCCATTGCGACTTATACTCGACCCAACCGATCGGCCTAGACCGTCGTGCGAATCCGTATCCCCAAGTCACGGCAAACCATAGTTGCTGCCTCAAACAGCGCCAACTCACGGTTTTTTACCGATTGTTACCCCAAACCTGCCGTATTCGCGCCAAGGCTTAACCAAATTGGGCCGAGGTTTTGGGCCGCTGCCGGCGGGTTCACTGAACCACCGAATACATAATTAATGATTTAAAATCAGTTGCTTGGCTATGCAATCCGGTCATTTCCGGGAGCAAAGGAAAGGTCCCGGCAAGCTTCTCGCCGGGACCTTTTTTCGTCTGCCTTATTGTAACAATCCTCAGGTCGCCTGCCGCCGCAGGAAAGCCGGGATATCAAGATGGTCGTCACCCTGTGGCGCCGGCGCAACAGGCGCGGGACGGCCATGCATGTCGAGGCCCTGCGGCGCGGGACGTCGGGCATACTCCGATACCGGCTCGCTAGCCGCGATCTGTTGCGCCACGGTCTTCTGCGCCCGGCGCTCGGGCAGCGGCGGCATGGCGGGACCGGCGGTGCGAGCGGCCACCGGCGGCTCGCTCTCCTCCTCGCGGCGGCCGAGGCCGACATTGGCAAGGCGCTGCAGCAGTGACAGGCGGCTCTTCTGCGGGGCCTCTTCTTCCACCTCACCGCGGGCCTGACGAAGCTCGGCCTGGGCCGGCATCGGCAGCTCGTCGATCCGCGGCATCCTCGGCGCACGGACCGGCGGACGCTCGGCCTGCGGGGGGATGAAGTTTTCCGGCGTCATCGGCTCCTGCATCGCGACCGGGGCCATGTCAGGCTCCGGGAACAGGGTCGGCTTCTGCGCGATCGGCCGCACGGTGACGTCGCCATAGGTCTGCGGCGCTGGCGCCTGCGGGACCTCAGCAACGGCAGCCGCGATGGCGGCGAGCGCCGCGCGCTCGACGTTCGGGCGCGGAGTAGCCGGAGCCGGAGCGGAGGCCGGGACCTGGGCTTCCAGCTTCTGGGCACGTTCGGCCAGACGCTGGTTATCAGCGCGCAGACGCGCGGTGAGGTCGGCGAGACGGCTCTCGGCGGCCGCGGCTGGAGCTGCGGGAGCCTGCTGCACCTGCGGCGCAGCGTTCGCGACCGGAGCGGAGGTCGCCTGGCTGTTGCGGGCGATCGCAGCCTGCTCGATGCCGGTGGCGACGACCGAGACGCGGATCAGGCCGTCGAGGGCTTCGTCGAAGGTGGCGCCGACGATGATGTTGGCGTCCTGGTCGACTTCCTCGCGGATGCGGGTCGCGGCCTCGTCGACCTCGAACAGGGTGAGGTCCTTGCCGCCGGTGATGGAGATCAGGAGGCCCTTGGCGCCCTTCATCGAGCTATCGTCGATCAGCGGGTTGGCGATCGCAGCTTCCGCGGCGGTCAGCGCGCGCTTGTCGCCGGAGGCTTCGCCGGTGCCCATCATCGCCTTGCCCATCTCACGCATCACGGCGCGGACGTCGGCGAAGTCGAGGTTGATCAGGCCTTCCTTGACCATCAGGTCGGTGATGCAGGCAACGCCCGAATAGAGCACCTGGTCGGCCATCGCGAAGGCGTCGGCGAAGGTGGTCTTCTCGTTGGCGACCCGGAACAGGTTCTGGTTCGGGATGATCAGGAGCGTATCGACGACCTTGTGCAGCTCGTTGATGCCGGCTTCGGCGGTGCGCATGCGGCGGCCGCCCTCGAAGTGGAACGGCTTGGTGACGACGCCCACGGTGAGGATGCCCATGTCGCGCGCGGTCTTGGCGATCACGGGTGCAGCGCCGGTGCCGGTGCCGCCGCCCATGCCGGCGGTGACGAACACCATGTTGGCGCCCGAGAGATGGTCGCGCAGTTCGTCGATCACCTCTTCCGCCGCAGCGGCGCCGACGTTCGGCTGCGAACCTGCGCCGAGGCCCTGCGTGACCGCCGTGCCCATCTGCACGATGCGCTGCGCCTTCGACATCGTCAGCGCCTGCGCGTCGGTGTTGGCGACCACGAAGTCGACGCCCTGCAGGCCCGCCGTGATCATGTTGTTGACGGCGTTGCCGCCGGCGCCGCCGACGCCGAACACGGTGATCCGGGGCTTCAGTTCGTGAATATCAGGAACATTGATGCTGATGGTCATGGTTGCCTCTCGATCACGCGCGCGTGGGTTCGCCCCGGCCGGCGGCCGCGGGAGTTGGTGAAAATGGGAAATTGCGGAAAGGAGTCATCAGAAGCCCTCGCGTAGCCATCGTCCCACCTTTCCGAAATAACCGCCGGTCCCTGTCCTGACCTGCTGCCGCGTATGCCGCGGTTCGACATGTTCCTGGTGAACATATTGCGGGTAGACGAGGAGGCCGGCCGGCACCGCGAACGCGGCGTTCTTCGCCTCGTTGGGCAGCCGGCCGAAGCCGAGGGGACGTCCGACCCGCACGGGCCGGCCGAGTATCTGTGTTCCGAGTTCGACGAGACCGGTCAGCTGCGAGGCACCACCCGAGAGCACGACGCGGCCGTTGGGCTCTGACGCGAACGGCGAATCCTTCAGCCTGTCCCGGACCATTTCGAAGATTTCCTCGGCACGGTGCTTGACGATATTGGCGATGGTGGCGCGGGAGACGATCTGCGGCAGATCCTGCTCGTCACCGGCTGTCGGCACAGACATCAGCTCACGCGAGTCCGATCCGCCGGTGATGACGGTCCCGTATAACGTCTTGATTCGCTCGGCATCGGCAATGGTCGCGGAGAGTCCGCGCGCAAGATCCATCGTGATGTGTTGCCCGCCGACCGCAAAACCGGCCGCATGCACGAAACGGCCGCCGGAATAGACCGCGATCGTGGTGGTGCCGGCGCCCATTTCGACGACGGCAGCGCCGAGATCGGCCTCGTCGTCGGTCAGCACCGACAATCCGGCGACATAGGGGCTCGCTGCCATGGCTTCGACATTGATGTGGCAGCGCTCCACCGCGAGCATCAGGTTCCGCGCCACGGTGGCATCGCAAGTGACGACGTTCATGTCGACGCCGAACTGGTGCGCGACCATGCCGCGAGGATCGCGGATGCCCTTGACGCCGTCGAGCGTGTAGCCAACCGGCAGCGCGTGCAGCACGGTGCGGCCCTCGCCGGTGGCGTGGCGCATGCCGGTGGAGGTGACGCGGCTGACGTCGGCGGGCGTCACGGCGCCGCCGCGGATGTCGGCGGCGGCTTCGACGAGCTGGCCGGAGAGCCGGCCGCCGGACACCGAGAGCAGCACGGACTCGACCCGCACCTTGGCCATCTTCTCCGCCAGCGCGACGGCCTGGCGCACCGCCTGCTCGCATTCACCGAGATCGATCACCGCGCCGGCCTTCATGCCGCGCGCCTGGATCTGGCTGTAGCCGATCAATTCCACCGCGTGGGTGCGACCGCGCAAGGCTTCGCTCGGCGCCGACGGCTTCAGCCGCGCGATCATGCAGGCGATCTTGCTGGTGCCGATATCGAGGCAGGCGACCAGACCGCCGCGCTTGTGCGGCATCTGGCGCGTCTTCGGCGTCTGGGTGCGATCAAGACCGGTCATGCAGCGTCCCCGGCCTTCTTTTTCTTCTTGTCCTTGAACTGCTCTTCGCGCGCCTTGGCGGCGTCGTCGGACAGCTGCACCACCAGCCGATCCGGCAGGCGCATGTCGACGGCGACGATGTCGCGGGAGAACAGCCGGTCTTCCTTGTCGAGCCTGGACAGCATCGCCAGCGCGTTGCCGACGTCCTGCTCGGGCAGGCGGATGTCGAGGCCGTCCTTCAGCCTCAGGTTCCAGCGCCGCTCGCCGACATAGACGGCGGCCTTGGTCACCGCATTGACCTGCGGATAGCGCGCCAGCAGCGCCAGGAAATCGCGGGCCTGGGTGTCGGCGCCCTTGCCGACCACGAGCGGCAGCGACAGGAAGCGGCGCGAGACGTAAGGCTCGAGCACGGCGCCATCATCGGCGATGACGGAGAGGCGGCCGGCCTCCTGCCAGAGCGCGAAGGCCTGGCGCTCGGTGATGTCGATCATCAGCCGACCCGGATAGAGCTTCAGCACCGTCGCATCCGCGATCCAGGGATTGGCCTTGAGCTTCTCGCGCACGACGTCGGCGTCGAGGAACAGCAGCGAGGAGCGGCCGCTGACGCCGCCGATCGCGAGGATCTCGTCCTGGGTCAGCTGCTTGCGGCCGTTGATCACCACGGAGGTGATGCGGAAGCCGGCGGAATTGGCCATGGCGTTGCGGGCGTCGCTGACCGCCGTGATGAAGTCCTGGAGATGGCCGCCCCTGACGATGCCGAAGCCGCAGCTCCCGATCAGCAGCAGCACGGTCATGGTGATCCCGACCCGGCGCGGCAGATAGCGCTCGACCAGCGCGACCACGCGCGGCGGCGGCTCGCGCTCGACGACGGCCTTGGCCCTGGCTTTGGTCTTGATCTTGGCGGCAGCGCGCTTCTCGTCACGCTTGTCCTGCACCCACTCGCGCAGAAGCACGACCGCTCCGATAGCGGCCGCCTTCAGGTCAGCTTGGGGCCTCAGCGATCTGAAAAGCGACCGGGTGAGGCTTCCTGCTCCATCCATTGCACGAGCTCGTCAACAGTTTGCCCGCGACATCGCGCGGATCCTGGCGAACATGACGTCTCGGTGCCGGGGCCGGGTGCTGGTCTTCAGCAGAAGAAGCCTCTCCCCTTCAAAGCGTTCGCTGGAGGGTGACATCACCCGCCACAGCTCACGCGCCGGCAGCCAAAGCGCCATATGCGCCGCCAGCGTTAACCTTCGGATGTCCTGGTAAACAAAAGGTAAAGTTCGTTAACGCCGGACGCTTTTTGCCCAGCCATGTGAGGCATTTATGCCGCGATGTCCGGCATTTTACCGGATTTGGGCCCCAAATCGGGCCGTTTCGCCCGCCCGGCCGTTAACCAGTCCTAACTATTTCCGCACGCCCCGCCCGGCGAGCTCGACCAGGCCGTGCAGGAAATCGACGAACGCGATGCCCTCCGCCTTCAGCGCCTTGGGGTAGAGCGACGACTTGGTCAGCCCGGGCAGCGTGTTGGTTTCGAGGTAGACAAGGCCCCTTTCCGAGACGATGAAGTCCGACCGGGAATACCCGGTGCAGGACATCGCCCGGTGCGCCAGCATCGCCTGCTCCTTGAGCGCGGCGGTGATCTCGGGGGCGAAACGACCGGGGCAGATCTCCTGGGTCGACTTCAATAGATATTTCGCGGCGTAGTCGAAATTGCCCTCGCCCGGAATGATCTCGATCGGCGGCAGCGCGATGATCGAGCCGTCGGCGCGCTCCAGCACGCCGCAGGTTGCCTCGACACCGGCGATGTAGGGCTCGATGACGTACTCCTCGTGCCTGGCCGCGTTGCGGACGGCGACGAGATCCTGCTTGGCGTTGACGAAGATCAGGCCGTAGCTCGAGCCGTCGCGCGCAGGCTTTGCGATCAGCCGGCCATATTCGGCGAAGGCCTCGTCGATGTCTTCGAGCGCAACGTTGGCCGGCGGCGTGACGCCGCCGAGCGCGGCGAAGCGCTTGGCCGCGATCTTGTCGAAGGCGAGATGCGAGGAGGCCGAGCCCGAGCCGGTGAACGGCACGCCGCGCGCCTCGCACATCACCTGCAATTCGCCGTTCTCCGCGCTTCCTCCATGCAGGCCGAGCACCAGCACGCGATCTTCCGCCTTGGCCCGGTCGAGCGCCTGCGCGAGCGGAATGCCTGATGTGCCGGGTTTGAACTCGTCCTCGAACGGGCGGGCATGTTCGAGCAGCTGCTTGGACTGCACCACATGCACCTTGTCCTCGACGTCCCACCACCAGAGGTCAGCCTCCGGCAGCGCCTGATGCAACGCCTGCGCCGAGGCGACCGAAACCAGACGCTCGCGGTTGGAGCCGCCGAAGAGGATGGTGATGCGCATGTCTTCAGTTACCTATCCAGTTGTCATTCCGGGGCGATGCGCAGCATCGAACCCGGAATCTCGAGATTCTCAGGTGCGCAATTGCGCACCATAGTTGCGCTTCGCGCCCCCGGAATGACACTCACGCGGGAATCCCGATCCGCTTGATTTCCCAGTGCAGCTCAATTCCCGAATTCGCCTTCACTCGCTCGCGCACGGTCTCGCCGAGCGTCTCGATGTCGTGGGCGGTGGCATCGCCGGTGTTGATCAGGAAATTGCAATGCATCTCCGACACCTGCGCGCCGCCGACGCGCAGGCCACGGCAGCCGGCGGCATCGACCAGCTTCCAGGCCGAATGGCCGGGCGGATTCTTGAAGGTCGAGCCGCCGGTCTTTTCGCGGATCGGCTGCGCGCTCTCGCGGTGGCTCTGCACCTCCGCCATGCGCGCGCGGATTGCATCAGTATCCCTGATCTCGCCGCGAAAACGCGCGGAGGTGAAGATGATGGAGGGATCGACGCCGCTGTTGCGATAGACGAACTTCATGTCGGCGTTGGAGAACACGTGCTTCGTGCCGTCGCGCCCGACGCCGCGCGCTTCGATCAGCACGTCCTTGGTCTCCCCGCCATTGGCGCCCGCATTCATGCGCAGCGCGCCGCCGATCGTGCCGGGAATGCCGAAATAGAATTCGAGCCCGCCGATATTGGCGCTTGCTGCCACCTCAGCCACGCGCTTGTCGAGCGCGGCAGTGCCTGCGGTGACGATGTCGCCGCTCGCGGTCGCCTCGCCGAAGGCGCGCGGTGCCAGCCGGATCACGACGCCGGCAATGCCGCCATCGCGCACGATCAGATTGGAGCCGACGCCGATGACATAGACGGGGATGTCGGAAGCAAGATGCGCGAGGAAGTAGGCGAGATCGTCCTCGTCCGCCGGCGTGAACAGCACCTGTGCGGGGCCGCCGACGCGAAACCAGGTGAGCTCGGCCAGCGACTGGTTGGCGAGCAGCCGGCCGCGAAGTTCGGGCATCGCGGCTTTGAGTGAAGGTGTGATGTCGGGGAAGCTCACCGCCCTACCCCAGCGCCTTCAATTCGCCGGGCAGTGCATACGCCCATTGCGTGATGTTGCCGGCGCCAAGGCACACGACGAGATCGCCGGATTTCGCCAGTCCCTTGACGATGCCGGCGAGCTCTGTTGCTGCCGGCAGCGGGATCACCTCGCGATGACCATGCGCGCGCAGGCCCGCAACGAAATGATCGCGGTCGATGCCTTCGATCGGCGCTTCGCCGGCGGCATAGACCTCGGCGACGACAACCGCATCGGCGTCGTTGAAGCAGGTGCAGAATTCCTCGAACAGCGACTGCAAGCGGGTGTAGCGATGCGGCTGCACCACGGCGATCACCTTGCCGGTGTAGGAATCGCGCGCCGCTTTCAGCACCGCTGCAATCTCCACGGGGTGATGGCCGTAATCATCGATCACGGTGACGCCGTTCCATTCGCCGGTCTTGGTGAAGCGGCGCTTGACGCCGCCGAAGCCTGCGATCGCCTTGCGGATCGCCTCGTCCGAGACACCGAGCGCGTGAGCGACTGCAATCGCAGCCGTCGCATTCGAGGCGTTGTGCCGACCCGGCATCGGCAGCGCGAGGTCGGCGATCTCATGCGTAGCGCCGGTCTTGCGGTCGCGGATCACGACCTTGAACTTCGAGCCGCCACCACCCGCGGTGAGATCGACCAGCCGCGCATCGGCCTGCGGATTCTCGCCGTAGGTGATGATACGCCGGTCCTCGATCTTGCCGACGAGGCTCTGCACCACGGGATGGTCGATGCACATCACGGCAAAGCCGTAGAACGGCAGGTTCTCGACGAAATGGCGGAACGCGTCCTGCACGGCCTCGAATGTCTTGAAGTGGTCGAGATGCTCGGGATCGACATTGGTGACGATCGCGACATCGGTCGGCAGCTTCAGGAACGTGCCGTCGCTCTCGTCGGCCTCCACCACCATCCAGTCGCCGGCACCTAACCGCGCGTTGGAGCCGTAGGCATTGATGATGCCGCCGTTGATCACGGTGGGGTCGAGCCCGCCGGCATCGAGCAGCGTTGCGACCATCGTGGTCGTCGTGGTCTTGCCGTGGGTGCCGGCGATGGCGACGCAGCTCTTCAGCCGCATCAGCTCGGCCAGCATCTCGGCGCGGCGCACCACGGGAATGCGGCGTTCGCGCGCCGCCATCAGTTCCGGATTGTCGCGCTTGATCGCGGTGGAGACCACGACGACCTCGGCACCGTCGACATTCTCGGCCTTGTGGCCGACCGAAACCTTCGCGCCCTTCGTGCGCAGGCGGTCGAGATTGTAGTTGTCGGAAGCGTCGGAGCCCTGCACGGCGTAACCGAGATTGACCAGCACCTCGGCGATGCCGCTCATGCCGATCCCGCCGATCCCGACGAAGTGGATGGGTCCGATCTCGCGCGGCAGTCTCATGCTCTGTTCCCTGACCTTGCCGCCGGAAAGGCGGCATCTGGCGAAGGTCACGGCCAAATCAGCCGCGCGCCCTTCCTACTGGATGCCCCGCTTTGGAAGGCCATGACAAGGGCTTTTTCGCGTCAGAGTCCCGCGATCTTGACCACCAGATCGGCCAGCCGCTCGGCGGCATCGAGCCGCCCCGCCCCCTTCGCGGCCGCAGCCATCGCGGCAAGGCGTGCCGGTTCGGCGGCGAAAGCGGAGATTTCGGCGGCGAGGCGGTCGGAGGTGAACTCGGTCTGCGGGATGCGGATCGCACCGTCGACCTTGGCCAGCACGCCGGCATTGGCGAACTGATCCTGGTCGATCGAGCCCGGCAGCGGCACCAGGATCGAGGGCCGTCCGATTGCGGCAAGCTCGGCGACGGTGCCGGCGCCGGAGCGCGACACGATCAGATGATTGGAGGCGAGCCGCGCCGGTAAATCGGTGAAGAACGGCGCGAGCTCGAACTTGATCTTGAGCTTGTCGTACACCGCGCGGACACGCGCCGTGTCCTCTTCGCGCACCTGCTGGGTCAGGATGAGGCGGCTCCACAGCGCTGGCTTGAGTCGCTCGATCGCGCCCGGGACGATGTCGGCCATGATGCGCGCGCCCTGGCTGCCGCCGACGACGAGCAGGCGCAGCGGACCGTTGGTTTCCGGCGCAGTGTATTGCACGGCAGCCGCCGCGAGGATCGCGGGCCGCATCGGTGTGCCGACCGTCGTGGTCTTGCCTGACAGCGCCGGATCGCGATCGAGCACGCCGGGCAAGGATGTCGCGATGGCACGGACGCGGCTCGACAGGAACCGGTTGGCGCGACCGAGCACCGCATTGGCGTCGTGGATGATGCCGGGGACGCCTGCGAATTTTGCGGCGACCAGCGGCGGCAGCGTCGGATAGCCGCCGAAGCCGACGACGGCGGCCGGCTTCAATCGCTTGATCAGGCCGTAGGCCGACAGCGTGCCGAGGGCGAGCGTGAGGCCGGCATAGGCGAGCTGCAACGGATTGCGGCCACGCGCGGTCTCGCTTCTGACGACGTCGATCATGTCCTTGCTGAACAGCCCGCTATAGCGCAGCGCGCGCTCGTCGGTGACGAGGCGGACGCGAAAGCCACGCCGGATCAGCTCGACGCCGAGCGCCTCGGCCGGAAACAGATGGCCGCCGGTGCCGCCCGCGGCGAGAAGAATCAGGGGGGAGGTGTCCATAAGCGCCCTTTTACAAGGCCTTTGCCGTCATTGCGAGCGCAGCGAAGCAATCCAGACTGTCCCCGCGGAGGGATTCTGGATTGCTTCGCTGCGCTCGCAATGACGAAGACTACGCGTAACTCCGCATCGCCTCGGCATGGCCGCTGGCCTCGACCTCGGTGCGCGGGCGCAGCCGCGTCAGCGCCAGCATCATGCCGACGCCATAGGCGAGCGAGACGATCGAGGAACCGCCATAGGAGATGAACGGCAGCGTCATGCCCTTGGCGGGGATGAGCTGCAGGTTCACCGACATGTTGATCGCCGCCTGCACGCCGAACAGGATCGCTAACCCAGAGGCCGCGAAGCGCGAGAACATGTCCTCATTGGCATAGGCGCGCGACAGCGTGCGGATGACGACGAAGGCGAACAGCGCCAGCATGGCCAGGCACAGGACGATGCCGAACTCTTCGGCGGCGACCGCGAACACGAAGTCGGTGTGGCTGTCCGGCAGGCTGCGCTTGGCGATGCCCTCGCCCGGCCCGAGGCCGAGCCAGCCACCGTTGTAGAAGGCCTCCATGGCGGTATCGACCTGGAAGGTGTCGCCCGAGGCCGGGTTCATGAAGCGCTTGATGCGGCCCGCGACGTGCGGGACGAACAGGTAGGCGCTGAACAGTCCGGCCGCGGCGGCGCCTGCAAGCCCGAACACCCAGATCATGCGCATGCCCGCGATGAAGAACAGCGAGCCCCACACCATCAGGATCAGCATGGTCTGGCCGAAATCCGGCTCCATCACCAGCAGCGAGACCAGCATCAACAGCAGCACCAGCGCCATCGAGGTCGCCGGCATCTCCGGCCGCTTGGTCGATTCCGCGAACAGCCAGGCCGCGATGACGACGAAGGACGGCTTTGCGATTTCGGAGGCCTGGATGTTGACGCCGAGCAGCGTGATCCAGCGCCGCGAGCCCTTCACCTCGGGGCCGATCGCGAGCGTCACCACGATCAGGATGATGCTGACGGTGAAGATCATCAGCGCCGAGCGGCGGATTGCGCGCGGCGACAGGAAGGACACCCCGAGCAGCACCAGGCAGGACGGGAGGAGGAACATCACGTGGCGGCTGAAGAAGTGGAAAGGATCGAGCCCGATGCGGGTCGCAACCGGCGGGCTCGCCGCCAACGACAGGATCACGCCGGTGAGCATCAGCGCCAGGATGGCGCCCATCAGCGGCTTGTCGACGGTCCACCACCACTCGGAAAAGGGGGTGCGTTCTTCACGGGAGAGCATGGGCGGCCGCTTTCGGACAGAGGTCCGTCCATTGGTCGCCGAGGTTGGTTACCGGGGGGTTAATGGGATCGGTAACTTTTGAGGGAAGAGTTCGTGCCGGACTACGGCCCAGATGCCCTGACGAACCGATACGGCACGCCGCCAAAGGCGAGGGTCAGCACGCCATCCTCGGGGAACGAGAATTCGGTGCGTTCAACTTGTGGCGCCGAGGGCTGGTCGGTGACAATCGTCGAGCCCTCTACTCGGTATCGAAGATTGATGATCTGACGCTTGCCCTGCTCGCGAATGGTGTAGCGCAGCCCGCCATTCTCATCGAACTCGAGCAGGACATCTCCCAAGCGGGCCAGCGCCACCTTGTCGGTGTCGTCTATCAGCCAGGCGCCCAGCAAGCTCATACGTCATTCCACCCGGGGCGTTAATGTCGGCGTATTCACACCACCGGCTTCACACCCGGCAGCGTCTGCACCAGCTCGCGGAACTTCGCACCGCGGATCTCGAAGTTGCGGTACTGGTCGAAAGAGGCGCAGGCCGGCGACAGCAGCACGACGGCGTCGGCGAGGCCGGAACGTTCCGCATCGCGCGCGGCGTGCTCCACCGCAACGTCCAGCGTCTGGCTGATCTCGTGGGGCACTTGTCCCAGCGTGCCCGAAAATTCCTGCGCGGCCTCGCCGATCAGATAGGCCTTGCGGATGCGCGGGAAGAAACCGGTCAGGCTGGTGATGCCGCCTGCCTTTGGTTTGCCGCCGGCGATCCAGAAGATGTCGGCAAAGGACGACACCGCATGCGCGGTGGCGTCCGCGTTGGTGCCCTTGGAGTCGTTGACGAACAGCACGTTGCCGCGGCGCCCGACCTGCTCCATGCGATGCGCAAGGCCCGGAAAGCTGCGCAGGCCGTTCTGCAGCACATCGAGGCTAATACCCATCGCGAGTGCAGCCGCAGCAGCGCAGGCCGCATTCTGCGCATTGTGCAGGCCGCGCAGCGAGCCGATGCCGCCGAGCGCGGCGACCTCGCTGCGGGCGCCGCCCGAGGCGCGCACGATATTGCCGTGCTCGAAGTAAATGCCTGTGGCGAGGGGATTCTTGACCGAGATGCGCACCACGTTCTTGCCGGCGCGGTCGAGCCGGTCGGCGACATCGCGGCAATAGCCGTCGTCGACACCGACGATCGATGTGCCGCCCGCCTGCACGCCCGCGACAAGGCGCTCCTTCACGGCGGCGTAGCGCTCGATGGTGCCATGCCGGTCGATATGGTCTTCGCTGACATTGAGCAAAATGCCGACGGAGGGATCGAGCGAGGGCGTGAGGTCGATCTGGTAGGACGACATCTCGATGACGTGGACGCGGCCCATGCGCGGCGGCTCCAGCGACAGGATCGCGGTGCCGATATTGCCGCCCATCTGGGTGTCGTAGCCCGCGACCTTCGTGAGATGTGCGATCAGCGCCGTCGTGGTCGACTTGCCGTTGGTGCCGGTGATGGCGACGAACGGCGCGTCCGGCGCGTGGCGCCGCCGCTCGCGGCAGAACAGCTCGATGTCGCCGATCACCTCACAGCCTGCCTCGCGCGCCTTCAGCACGCTCCAGTGCGGCACCGGATGGGTGAGCGGAACGCCGGGCGCGAGCACGAGGGCGGCGAAATTGGCCCAGGAGACATTGCGCAGATCCGCGGTGATGAAACCGGCCTGCGCGGCCTTGGCGACGTTCTCGGCATTGTCGTCGGCGGCGACCACCTCGGCACCGCCCGCCTTCAGCGCATGGCAGGAGGCGAGCCCCGAGCCGCCGAGGCCGAACACCGCGACTGTCTTGCCGGCGAAGGATGTGACGGGGATCATGCTTGGGCCCCTGTCATTCCGGGGCTCGCGAAGCGAGAACCCGGAATCTCGAGATTCCGGGTTCGACGCTGACGCGTCGCCCCGGAATGACAGCAAAATTGGATTACGGCGACCACCATCAGCGCAGCTTCAGCGTCGACAGGCCGGCGAGCGCCAGCATCACCGAGATGATCCAGAACCGGATCACGATCTGCGGCTCGGTCCAGCCGAGCTGCTCGAAATGGTGATGGATCGGCGCCATGCGGAAGATGCGCTTGCCCGTCAGCTTGAACGAGACCACCTGCACGATGACGGAAACCGCCTCCAGCACGAACAGGCCGCCGATCACCGCGAGCACGATCTCATGCTTTACCGCGACCGCGATCGCGCCCAGCATGCCGCCGAGCGCGAGCGAGCCGGTGTCGCCCATGAAGATCGAGGCCGGCGGCGCGTTGAACCAGAGGAAGCCGAGGCCCGCCCCTAACAGCGCGCCGCAGAGCACCGCGAGCTCGCCGGTGCCGGCGACATATTTGATCTGCAGATAATCGGCGAACACGGCGTTGCCGGCGAGATAGGCGATCATCGCAAAGCTCGCGGTCGCGATCATCACGGGCACGATTGCGAGGCCATCGAGGCCGTCGGTGAGGTTCACCGCATTGCCGGCGCCGACGATGACGAAGGCACCGAAGACGACGAAGAACCAGCCGAAATGCAGCACGGTGTCCTTCAGGAAGGGGATCGTCAGCGCGGTCGATGCGGGATCGCGGTTCAGCCGCACCAGCGCATAGCAGGCGACCAGCGCGATCGCCGCCTCGATCAGCAGGCGAAGCTTGCCGCCGAACCCGGTCGTGGTCTGCTTGGTCACCTTGAGGTAGTCGTCATAGAAGCCGACAAAGCCGAAGCCGAGCGTCACGGCGAGCACGATCCAGACATAGGGATTGAGCGGATTGGCCCACAACACGGTGCCGACCGTGAGGCCGGACAGGATCATCAGGCCGCCCATGGTAGGCGTGCCCTTCTTGCTCAGATGTGACTGCGGGCCGTCGGTGCGGATCGGCTGGCCCTTGCCCTGGCGGATGCGTAAGTGGTCGATGATCCAGGGCCCGAACAGGAACACGAACAGCGCGCCGGTGACGATGGCGCCGCCGGTGCGGAAGGTGATGTAGCGGAAAACGTTCAGGAGGGTGCGAAACGCACCCAGACTCGGAAATGTATTCGAGAGTTCGATCAGCCAGTAAAACATTCAGACGGTCCTATGGCGCCTTTCGCACGCGGTCTTGGCCCTTGGCCTCACCATGCCTTACGCGCATTCGCTTCATCATGGGTCGGGCGACCTCTGGGACAAATAATGGCTTGGTGCCGCAAACGGTGGGATTGGGAACAGCGCCTTCCAAGCAGTTTACGCCTTTGCCTGCAAGGCGGCCACTAGGCCCGGCACAAACTTGTTGACCCAGAACATCTTCTTGCTGCCCTTGACAACCACGACATCGCCTGCCTCCAGCAGGTTCGCGACCTCACCCGGCTTCAGCGTGGCGGGATCGTCGTGCCAGCCGAGGCCCTTGCCAGCCGGCAGAACGTCATAGAGGTGGCGCATCAGGGGGCCGACGCAGTAGACGCCGTCGATGCCTTCGAGATGCCTGGTGAGGCCGGTGTGGTAGCTCGGTGCGTCATCGCCCAGCTCCAGCATGTCGCCGAGCACCGCAATGCGGCGACCGCCGGTCATGTGGCGCGCCTGCAGGCTCTGCAGCGCCGCAGCAACGCTGGCCGGATTGCCGTTGAAGCTGTCGTCGATCACGGTGACGCCGCCGACCGCCTGCTCGACGCCGCGGCCGGTCATGATGCCGACCCGGTCGAGCTTGATCGCGAGCGTCGCCGCATCGAGGTTTGCGGCACGGATCGAGGCGAGCGCGGCAAGCGCATTCTGGACGCGGTGCGGCGCGCCCGGCGTCAGGCTGAAGGCGATCTCCTTCTTGCCGATCATGGCCACGACCTGCCAGCTCTCGCCGTGCGGCGCGTGCGCGACCTCGTGCACCTCGGCATGCTCGCCGAAGCGCACTACCTTGCCCTTCCACTCCGACGCCTTGATCCCGGCGGGCAGCACCAACACGCCGTCCTCGGGCAGGCCGACGGCAATCGACACCTTCTCGCGCCTGATGGCTTCGAGCGAGCCGAGCTTTTCCAGATGCACGGGCTGGACGTTGACGACCAGCGCGACGGTCGGCCGCGTGAGTTCGCTCAGCCGCGCGATTTCGCCGGTCTGGTTCATGCCCATCTCGACGACCCAGAGGCTGGCATCTGCCTTCGCATTGCACAGCGTCAGCGGCACGCCCCAGAAATTGTTGAAGCTCGACGGGCTCGCATAGGCGTCGGGATAGGCCGCCAGGAATTCCTTGGTGCTGGTCTTGCCGGCGCTGCCGGTGAGCCCGATCACCGGCCCATGGAAGCGCGCGCGTGCCGCGCGCGCGAGGCCCCAGAGACCGTCGATCAGCGTGTCCTTCACGACGATCTGGGGGATGCGGATGCCCGCGATCTCGTGCGGCACGATCATCGCAACCGCGCCTGCGGCTTCCGCCTTGTCCGCGAACTCCCAGCCGTCGCGCGCGCTGGCGAAGGCCGAGATGAAGCCGCCACTCGGCGTGCCGCTGAGGGCGACGAACAGGCTGCCCGGCTTTACCAGCCGACTGTCCTGGGTGACGAAGTCGATCGGCGTATCAGGAAATGATCCGGCTACGCCAAGCGCACGCGCGACCTCGGCAACCGTCCAAATTGGCGCGCTCATGCAATCCTCGACGCTAGTGCGGCGGCGACCGCCTCGTGATCACTGAAGGGCAGCACTTCGCTGCCGACGATCTGCCCGGTCTCATGTCCCTTGCCGGCGATGAGCAGCGCATCGCCGTCTTCCAGTTCCTCGATCGCGACGCGAATGGCCTCGGCGCGGTCACCGATCTCTCGGGCGCCCTTCGCAGCGGCGAGGATCGCAGCGCGGATCACTTCCGGCTTCTCGCTGCGCGGATTGTCGTCGGTGATGATGACGCCGTCGGCGTTCTCGGCCGCGATCCCGCCCATGATCGGGCGCTTGCCGGCATCGCGATCGCCGCCGGCGCCGAACACGACGATCAGCCTGCGCTTCGCATAAGGCCGCAGTGCCTGCAGCGCCTTCGCCAGCGCGTCGGGCTTGTGCGCGTAGTCGACGAAGATCGGCGCGCCGTTGCGCTCGCCGACGCGTTCAAGCCGGCCCTTGGCGCCTTCGAGATACTCGAGGCTGGCAAATACCTTTGCGGCATCGCTGCCGGTGCCGATGGCAAGACCGGCCGACACCAGCGCATTCTCGATCTGGAACTCACCGACCAGCGGCAGCCGGATCGCGTAGCTCTTGCCGCGATGCTCGACCGTCAGCTTTTGCGAGAAACCTTCGACGACGGCCTCGGTGAGACGAATGCCCTCGCCTGCTCCATCGCCATTGCGTCCGACCGCCACCACGCGCAGCCCGCGCGACTTCGCGGCATCGATCGCTTCCGCCGAGCAATCGTGATCCGCCGAGATCACGGCAGCACCGCCCGGTGGGATCAGCTCGCGGAACAGGCGGAGCTTTGCGGCGAGGTAATGCGCGACGGTCGGATGGTAGTCCATGTGGTCGCGCGAGAGATTGGTGAAGCCGCCGGCGGAGACGCGCACGCCGTCGAGACGATATTGGTCGAGCCCGTGCGAGGACGCCTCGAAGGCGAGATGCGTGACGCCTTCGCGCGCGATCTCATCCAACTGCCGGTGCAGAGCGATCGGATCCGGCGTCGTCAGCGAGCCGTAGACCGTGCGTTTCGGCGACACGAGACCGATGGTTCCGATGCTGGCCGAGGCGTGCCCGAGCCGCTCCCATATCTGCCGCGTGAACGCGGCGACCGAGGTCTTGCCGCTGGTGCCGGTCACCGCGGCGATGGTCGCGGGCTGCGACGGGAAGAATCTTGCCGCGGCCAGCGCCAGCGCGCGGCGCGGATTGGCCACCGCGATGAACGGCACCTTGCAGACGGCCGGCGCGTGCTCTCCGGCCACGGCGACCGCGCCAGCCGCAATCGCGGCATCGATGAAGCGGGCGCCGTCGGTCTTGCTGCCCGCGAGCGCAAAGAACAGATCGCCCGGCCTGACCAGGCGGCTGTCGAGCGCAACGCCGGTCACCTCGAGCGCCGCGACAGCGGGCTCGACTGCGGCATCATTGCCCAAAACATCCTGACCTAGGAGGTCGCGCAGCTTCATGGTGTTCCAGTCGACATGCCGCGCCGGGGAAGCCGAATCGTCAGGAAAAGCCGAATCAGCACCGGCGACGGCCACCCCGGTTGATTACTGGGTTGTCCTGGATGCTGCAAGAATAAGGCGCTCGGACGGCGGCAGGTCGAACCGCGGCTCGACGCCCAGAAGCGGCGCGATCCGCTCGATGACCTTGCCCCCGGTCGGTACCGCGTTCCAGCCCGAGGTGATGAAACCCTTGGTTTCCGGAATCGCCTGCGGCTCGTCCAGCATCACCAGGATCTGATATTTCGGATCGTCGCAGGGCATGATCGCGGTGAAGGAGTTGAGCACGCGCTTCTTGGCGTAGCGGCCGTTGATGACCTTTTCGGACGTGCCGGTCTTGCCGCCGACATAATAGCCCTTGACGTCGGCGGTCTTGGCGGTGCCGATCTCGGCATTGAGCCGCATCAGGAACCGCATCTTGTCGCTGGTCTCGGTCTTGATCACGCGCTTGGCCATCGCGGCCGCTTCGGATTCGCTACGCTTCATGAAGGTCGGCGGAATCAGATAGCCGCCGTTCACCAGCGCGTTGATGCCCATCACCGCCTGCAGCGGCGCCACCGACATGCCCTGGCCGAACGCGATGGTCACCGTGTTCAATTCGCCCCAGCGGCGCGGGATCAGAGGCGCTGCGCTCTCCGGCAGCTCGGTGCGCAGCCGCGTCAACTGCCCCATCTTGGCGAGGAACGCCTTGTGCGCCTCGACGCCCTGGCCGAGCGCGATCCGCGCGGCTCCGATGTTGGAGGAGAAGGTGAACACTTCCTTGGTGTTGATGAAACGTCCGAGCGGGTGGCTGTCGTGGATGGTGAACTTGCCGTAGTGCAGGTTTCCGCGCGCATCCCACGACGAGTTCAGGTTGATCTTTCCGGAGTCGAGCGCCATCGCCAGCGTGAACGCCTTGAAGGTCGAGCCCATCTCGTAGACGCCTGTGGTCAGGCGGTTGATACGATCGGGATCGTGCGCTTCCTTCGGATTGTTCGGGTCGAAATCCGGGAGGGACACCATCGCCACGATCTCGCCGGTCTTGACGTTGGAGACGATGCCGGAGGCAGCCTTGGCGTGGAACTTGTCCTTGGCCTTGAGCAGCTCGTCACGCAGCGCGTGCTCGACGCGCAGGTCGATCGACAGCTCGATCGGCTTTTGCAGCCGGTCGGTGGCGAAGCCGGCGCGGTGGAGATCGGCGAGGCCCTGATTGTCGAGCCACTTCTCCATGCCGGCGATGCCCTGGTTGTCGATGTTGACGAGACCGATGAGGTGGGCGACCTCGTTGCCGGTCGGATAGACGCGCTTGTTCTCGCGCAGGAAGCCGATGCCGGGAATGCCGAGCTTGTGGATGTCCTGCTGCTGCTTCGCCGTGACCTCGCGCTTCAGCCAGACGAAGCCCTTGCGCGTCTTCAGGCGCTCGCGCACCTCGGCCTCGTCGAGGTCGGGCACGGTGGCGGTCAGAAGCTCGATCGCCTCGTCCTTGTCGATGATGCGGCGCGGCTCGCCGAACAGGCTCGAGGCCTTGACGTCGGTGGCGAGGATGGCGCCGTTGCGGTCGACGATGTCGGGCCGCGCGGTCGCGACCACCTCCTGCGACGCCGCACGGCGCGCACTGTGCGCGTCGGCGCCGATCGCGAACATCACGAGCCGGCCCCCGATCAGGGCATAGACCGACGCGAAGGCGAGCATGGCGAGGCCGACGCGGGCGCGCGCCTTGGCCGCGCGGTCGACATTGCGCCCGTAGAGCAGGCTGCGGATCAGCCGCTGCCGCCAAGGCTCGGTCGGCTTTTCCGTGGGCTTTGCAGGCGTTGCCGGGCTCATTGCTTGTCCTCGGGCTGAGGCACGGAGCCCGTCACGGTGTCGGGATCGCTCGCGGCTTCGATGGTGTTGAGCATGGCGCCGATCGGGTCGGGCTCGCCGGGCCTGAACATCCGCGGCGGACGCTCAGGCAGATTCTTCAGCGAGTCATATTGCGTGCCGTTGACCGGCTTGAGCGGCAGATGCCGCTCGGACAAGCCTTGCAGGCGCAGGGGCGCATCGAGCTTGGCCCATTCGGAGCGCAGCGCGGCGATCGCGTCGCGCTGCTCGCGGATCTCCGCATGCAGCCGCAGCACCTTCTCGGTGCGCGCGGTGGAGTCCATCTTGATCCGGTAGACATAGGCCGCCGCGAAGATCAGCGCGCCGATGACGAGGAGGTGGATGATGCGCATGCGCTAGCCTCCCCTCATCACGTCGGAGAGTTTTGGCCAGGACGATTGCTCGTCGTCGCCATGCGCAGGCGCATTGGTGCGCTCGGCGGCACGCAGCTTGGCGGAACGCGCGCGCGGATTGTTCGCGACTTCTGCTTCGCCGGCAACCACGGGGCGCCGGGTCAGCAGCTGGAAGCTCGGCGCAGCCTGCGCCACCTCCGGCAGATGCCGCGAGCCGCCGCCAGTCTTCGAGCGCTCGGAGAGGAAATTCTTGACGATGCGGTCTTCCAGCGAATGGAACGAGACGACGACGAGACGGCCGCCGGGCCTGAGCACGCGCTCGGCCGCCGCGAGCGCGGTCTGGAGTTCGTCGAGCTCTTCGTTGACGAAGATGCGCAGGGCCTGGAACGTCCGCGTTGCGGGATGGATGTCGCCGGGCTTGGAGCGCACGATCCTGCCGATGAGATCGGCGAGCGCGCGCGTGGTCGTGAACGGGGTCTCCTGCCGGTCGGCGACGATGGCGCGCGCGATGCGGCGCGACTGCCGCTCCTCACCGAAGAGATAAATGATGTCGGCGAGATCGCCTTCCGAGGCACGCGCGACCACATCGGCCGCGGTCGGTCCCGCCTGCCCCATGCGCATGTCGAGCGGGCCGTCGAGGCGGAACGAGAAGCCGCGGCCGGCCTGATCGAGCTGCATCGAGGACACGCCGACATCCATCACGATGCCGTCCACGCCATCGATGCCTTGCGCCGCGCAAACTTCGGCGAGATTGGAGAAGCGGTCCTCGACCAGCGTCAGCCTGCCCGCGGCGCGCGCGACCAGCTCGGCCCCGCCTGCAATCGCGGTGCGGTCGCGATCGATGGCGATCAGCCGGGTTCCCGGCACGTCGAGGATGGCGCGGCTGTAGCCGCCGGCGCCGAAGGTGGCGTCGACATAGATGCCGCCCGCGCGCGGGGCGAGATGTTCGATCGCCTCGCGGCCGAGCACGGGAATGTGAGGAGCGGTGCTCATGCGCCACGCCTGCCGAACGACCATGACAGATCGGGGGCGAACCAGCCCATAACGCCTCGAATGATTCCGCGTCGCGGCGGTTCCACGACCAAGTCCCAGTCCAACATGGTTACCGAGCCCGATCGTCCCGGGCCGCAAACCCAGAGTTCCCAGTGGAATTTGTCGGGCAGCCATGGGATTTCGAGCCAAAATACGCTTTGGCCGCCTCCGGACGCGGGTCGGCTCTTCATCTCTCAGTAACGGCCCTTAGCGTTAAGAAAGCGTTGATCGGCTCGTTACAAGTCGAAAAGGTGAGGCGATGGTGATGCCTCATCCACACACCCTGTCTAAAATGCATCCGTTAACCGCGTCGCGCGATTGCGCACAGCGGAGGGTAAAGGAATAGTAAAGAGAAGGGCTTGGCCCACTCTCCTGTCCGACTTGAGCTGCTTATGTCGTCCGGTTCGCCGTCTGGAACTGATTCGAAGCGTCAACGCGTTCTCCCGGTTCCCAAGGCCGCGGCGAACATGCGGACGTTCGAGCCGGATTCCTCGATCGTCTCGGACATCATCCCCTCGCCGAACTATGGCGAGCGCAACAAGGGGCGGCAGGTGGACATGATCGTGCTGCACTACACCGGCATGCCCGACGTCGAGGGTGCGTTGGCGCGGCTGTGCACGGCGGGCACGGAAGTGTCGGCGCATTACGTCGTGCTGGAGGACGGCCGCATCGTGCAATGCGTTCCCGAGGCCAAGCGCGCCTGGCACGCCGGCGTCTCGTCCTGGGCCGGCGAGGACGACGTCAATTCCTGCTCGATCGGCATCGAGATCGTCAATCGCGGCCACGACTGGGGCTATCCGGAGTTTCCGCTGCGCCAGATCGCGGCCGTGATCGCGCTGTGCCGCGGCATCATACTCCGCCGCAAGGTACCTGCGCACCGGGTGCTCGGCCATTCCGACGTCGCCCCCGCGCGCAAGAAGGATCCCGGCGAAAAGTTTCCGTGGCATTCGCTGGCCAATTCCGGCGTCGGTCACTGGGTGACGCCCGCACCGGTCGTGCGCGGCGAGAGCCTGATGCTCGGCACCATCAGCGACGCGGTGCTGAGCATGCAGCAGGCGCTCGCCAGATACGGCTACGGCGTTCCCCTCACCGGCAAATACGACGCCGCGACCATGGAGGTCATCACCGCCTTCCAGCGCCATTTCCGCCCGGCGCGGCTCGACGGTGTTGCGGATCACTCCACGCTGTCGACATTGCAGGCGCTATTGGCGAGCCTGCCGGCGGATGGGACGCCGGTCGCGTCGAAGTGACGGCGCCAGCCGTCATTCCGGGGCGCACGAAGTGCGAACCCGGAATCTCGAGATTCCGGGTTCGATGCTTCGCATCGCCCCGGAATGACGGTGCTAGTTGTCCATCTCCCTCATACGCCGCGCATACAACCGTCGCAGCGGCTCCAACTGTGTCGCAGCCGTAGCCGCGACATACGCCTCCATCGCCTCGTCCTTCCGCCCCAACCGTCGCAACAGATCCGCGCGCACCGCTGGCAGCAGCTCATAGCCATCGAGTCCGCCGCGCGCCGCGGTCGCATCGACGAGATCGAGCGCGCGTGCCGGGCCGTCGACCATCGACACCGCCGCGGCATGATTGAGCTCGATCACCGGCGACGGATTGATGCGCAGCAGCACCTCGTACAACCCTGCAATCTGCGGCCAGTCGGTCGCCTCGAAGCTCGGCGCGCGCGCATGCAGCGCGGCGATCGCGGCCTGCACCGCATAGGGTTGCGGCCGGCCGGGTATGCGCAGCGCGTCGTCAACCAGACGCAGGCCCTCCTCGATCTGCGTGCGATCCCAGAGCGTGCGGTCCTGCTCTTCCAGCAGCACGATGTCGCCCGCGGCGGTTTTGCGGCCGGCGCGGCGCGCATCGTGCAGCAGCATCAGGGCCAGGAGGCCCTTGATGCCGCTGCGATCAGGCATCAGCCGGTCGAGCAAGCGGCCGAGCCGGATGGCTTCGACGGCGAGATCCGGTCGCATCAGGTCTGCGCCTGACGTTGCAACATAGCCTTCGGTGAAGACGAGATAGATTACGGCGAGCACGCCATCGAGCCGCGGCGCCAGCGCCTCGCGCTCCGGCACCTCATAGGGAATGCCGGCAAGCCTGATCTTCTGCTTGGCGCGGACGAGCCGCTGCGCCATCGCCTCCTCGCCGACGAGAAAGGCGCGCGCCACCTGCGCCGTCGAGAGCCCGCACACGGTGCGCAGCGTCAGCGCCACCCGGACCTCCGGCGCGAACGCGGGATGGCAGCAGGTGAAGATCAGCCGCAGCATGTCGTCGTCGAGCGTTGCCGTCGCCTCGTCGGCGCTCAGCGTGTTCAGCTCGAGCTCATGCACCAGCGCCTGCTGCTTGCCGCGGAAGACGGCCTGGCGGCGGATGCGGTCGATCGCCTTGTGCTTGGCGACATTGACCAGCCAGGCACGCGGGTTGTCGGGCACCTCGGACAACGACCAGCGCTCCAGCGCGACCGCAAATGCGTCCTGCAGCGCGTCCTCGGCCAGATCGAAATCGCCGACGAGGCGGATCAGCGTGGCCAGCGCCCGCCCCGCCTCGTCGCGGAAGATGGTTTCGATCTCGCTCGGGGTCATTGAATGATGCTTTGCACGTCATTCCGGGGCGTGCGAAGCACGAACCCGGAATCTCGAGGTTCTCTAGTGCGCAATTGCGCACCATAGTTCGGCCCTTCGGGCCGCCCCGGAACGACAGTGCTCACTTGTCGTACACCCAGATCGGCCGCACCTCGATCGACCCGATGCGTGCGCTGGGAATCCGCGCCGCAATCTCGATCGCCGCGTTGAGATCCTTGGCTTCGACGAGGTAATAGCCGCCAAGCTGCTCGCGCGTCTCCGCGAACGGGCCGTCGGTCGTCAGCGTCTTGCCGTCGCGCACGCGCACGGTCGTGGCGGTGGTTGTCGGCCGAAGCCGGTCGCCGGCCTTGAAATTGCCGCTCTGGACGATGGCTTGCGTGAAGGCCTGATATTCGGCCAGCATCTTCTGGCTGGTCGCCGCATCGTTCTTCGCGTACTCGACCTCGTTCTGGTAGATCATCAGCAGATACTGCATCGCTTCACTCCTGTTGTTCGGCTGTGTCGCCGACATCCAGTCGAACGGGGCGCGCTCCAAACGACATCTTCAGGATAAATTATTTGCAGGCCGCGTGCGCTGTGATCTCGGCTTGACGGAACCGTCACAAATGCTCCATGCGTAGTCCCGTCAGTCGGCCGGACGGCCGCTCCGGCAGGTGCCGAAAGGCCGCCGGGGAGGAAAGTCCGGGCTCCCTTGACATGCGGTGCCGGATAACATCCGGCGGGGGCAACCCCAGGGAAAGTGCCACAGAGAACGAACCGCCCGCCGTCGCCCCTTCGGGGCTTTGGCGCGGCAAGCCCGCGGGCCTGCCGTGCCGTAGCAGCGTAAGCTGCGTAGGCAGGTAAGGGTGAAAAGGTGCGGTAAGAGCGCACCGCGGCGCCGGCAACGGGGCCGGCATGGTAAACCCCACCGGGAGCAAAACCGAATAGGGACGGCGTAGCGGGCTGTTCGCGAAAGCGACAACGCCGCGGGGCGATGTCAGGCCCGCCGTCCGGGTAGGTTGCTCGAGGCCATGTGCAAACATGGTCCCAGAGGAATGGCCGTCACGTATCGCTCGCGCAAGCGGGCGGTGCCCTACAGAACCCGGCTTACAGGCCGGCTGATATTCTAAAGCGCTTTCGAGCGAAGTGGAGTTCCGGTTCGCGTCAGGAAAGCGCGTCTTAACTAGGAAGCAACGAGGGGTTCGATGCTGACCGCATCGGACCCCTCACCATTTTTTGCCGCTGCTTACGCCACGATCTCCTGCAGCGTCTTCATCAGCGCCTCCGGCGCCGTCGCGCGATGTAAACGCCGTCGCTTCAGGCCGCGCGCGTATTCACTTTTGCCAAGACCGGCGCACCTGCCTCGCGCCGCAACTTGCCGGCCTCAAAGCCATGCATGCCGAGCTGCCATTGCAGGCCGACGATGGCGCCTTTGGTCGGCTGCAGCAACGCAAGCGAAGCGAACAGCGTCACCGGCAGCCACACGGCCAATTGCAGCCACACCGCAGGCGCATAGGCGGTCTCGATTGCGAGGATCGCAGGCACGACGAGGTGACCGACCACGACCATCACCAGATAGGCCGGAAAATCATCGGCGCGCTGGTGGAACAGCTCCTCGCCGCAATGATCGCAAGCCTCGGCCACTTTCAGGAAGCGTCCGAACATGTGTCCTTCACCGCAGTTCGGGCACTTGCCGCGAAAACCGCGCCACATCGCCTTTGCCAGGGAAACTGAACCGGTCGTCATGACGACACCTCTTCCGTTCTGATGATCCATACAATAATATCCTGCATCCATACATTCAAAGGATATTGGCCTAAATTGCATGGATTGGACTCCTACAATCTCGGAGCTGAGCGGGCCGCTTTACCAGCGCATCGTCGACGCCATGGAGGCCGACATCGCCGCCGGGAGACTCGTGCGCGGCCAGCAACTGCCGACGCAGCGCGCGCTGGCAAAAGCCCTCGGCATCGACCTCACCACCGTGACGCGCGCCTACACCGAGGCGCGGCGCCGCGGCATCATGGAGGCCCGCGTCGGCCAGGGATCGTTCGTGTCGGAGACCAGCGCACGCCGCGCAGTCGACCTGCCGCATCCGGTCGCGATCGATCTCTCGATGAACGTACCGCCGCATCCGCTCGAGGCACAGCTCGACGAGCGCATCGTCGCGGGGCTGGAAGCCCTCCGCGCGCAATCGGGCCTGACCGCGTTCCTGAACTATCAGCCGCCCGGCGGCAGCGTGCATGAGCGCGAGGTCGCAGCGCGCTGGATGCGCGCACGCGTCCCGCACGCGCACGCCGACAGGCTTGTGATCTTTCCCGGCGCGCAGACGATCCTGTTCAACCTGCTCGCCCATCTCGCGCGCCCCGGCGACATCGTGTTGACCGAAGCCCTCACCTTCCCCGGCATCAAGGCCGCCGCCGCGCGGCTCGGCGTCAAGCTCGTCGGCATCGCCATGGATGACGGCGGCATCTTGCCCGATGCGCTGGCAAAGGCCTGCCGGACGCACAAGCCGAAGGCCGTCTATCTCATTCCGACGCTGCACAATCCGACCACGGCAACGCTGTCTTCCGAGCGCCGCAATGCCATCGCCAGGATCATCCGCGATGCCGATACGGTCCTGATCGAGGACGACGCCTACGGGCTGCTCGATCGCTCGGCTTCGCCGATCGCGAACCTCATTCCGGACCGGACTTATCTCGCGACCACGCTGTCAAAATGCATCGCACCTGCACTGCGTGTCGCCTATCTGGTGACGCCTGACGGCGACACTCAGCTTCAGATGCGCGGCCATCTGCAGGCCACCGTGCAGATGCCGGCGCCACTGATGGTCGCGCTGGTGACGCACTGGATCGAGACCGGCATCGCCGACCGCATCATCACTGCCATTCGCAACGAGGCGGTCGGGCGTCAGCAGCTCGCGCAGCGTGCATTGAAACGCTTTCAATTCCTCGCCAAGTCTGCGGCGCATCATCTATGGCTGCGGTTGCCGGAAGGACACCCCGACGTCGCGGCGCATCTGCTGCGGAATGGACTCGCGATCGTGGCCGGCGATGCCTTCACCGTCGATGGGACGGCCCCACATGCCGCACGCGTCTCGCTGGGCGCGGCGCGCAACAGGGCCGAGTTGACGGAAGCGCTGCGCATCCTGATCGGCGCACTGCACAAGCCCGCCGACACCAGGCAGATCGTCTAGCGCAGGATCCGGACCCGAAGGGCCGCGTTAGCGCAAAGTGCGCAGCGGTTTTCCCTCGCGACAAAGGCGGAACGCGTTTGCGCGGAGATCATGCTCAAACAATAAGTCTCTTATTGATGATGCCGGCGATGGCGCGGGCGGACGGCAGGCGCAACGGCTGACGGATAAGCCGCATAGGCCTCGCTCGGGGCCACTGCCTCGCCACGGGCTGCGCGCCCCGCGGGCGTGAGCTGGCCGCCATTGAGCACATCGCGGTCGGGATGCGCGGCCTGATAGGCTGCAGGCTCGGAAAACTGCGCCTGCGCCAATGTCGGTGTCAGGGCGGCGGCCGATAACAGCGCGGCCGCAACGGCAATGTTCATGCGGGTCATGATCATGCTCCATCATCTCATCAGGGACGGTGCGGCGTGACGCCCGGCAGGCCCCAAGATTAAAGTACGGGCGTCATGTAGGCGCGTCTTCCGCGAATGCCCGCCCTCCGGGATCACGCTTGCGTGCGGTTTTGAAATTGACCTCGATGGCCGCGGCTGTGCTATGCGGGCAGTGGCGATCAACAGTTCGGGATCGCCCATTTCAAGGACAGTCTGTTGGAAACGACCACCTACGCGCTGCTGCTGCTCGGTGCATTGGCCGGGGGCTTTGTCTCGGGCCTTGCCGGATTCGGAACGGCGCTGATGGCGCTCGGGATCTGGCTCTACGTTCTGCCGCCCTCGCTCGCGGTTCCGCTGGTGCTGATCTGCTCGGTGATCGCGCAGACCTCGACACTGCCGTCGATGTGGAAGAGTTTTGATCTTTCGCTGGTCTGGCCGTTCCTGATCGGCGGACTGATCGGCGTGCCGCTCGGGACCATGATGGTCGCCTCCGCGGATCCAATAGCGTTCAAGCTGAGCGTCGGCGTGCTGATCCTGATCTTTTCGAGCGCACTGTATTTCAACAAGAGGTCGCTCGCCGTCAAGTTCGGCGGCCGGATCGCCGACGGCGCGATCGGTTTTGCCGGCGGCATACTGGGCGGACTTGCCGGACTATCCGGGCCGCTGCCGATCCTGTGGGCCAACATCCGCGGCTGGAACAAGCACGAGCGGCGCGGCATCTTCCAGCTCTTCAATTTCACGGTGCTCGCCACCGCCCTGGCGTTGCAGACGGCGTCGGGCCTCGTCGCCTTCAAGGTTGTCTGGCTCGCAGCTGTCGCGTTTCCGGGCACGCTGATCGGCGCATGGGCGGGCGCGCGCGTCTATCGCGCGCTGAACGACAAGCATTTCGGCGATGTCGTGCTCGGCCTCTTGTTCCTGTCGGGGCTCACCCTCGTCTGGAACAGTCTTGGCGCGCACTGACGCGCACGCCAACACAACAATCAGCCATCGCTACGCCGGTGCACGCGCGGGAGGCGCTTCAGGCTCAGCCTCCATCTGCACCGGAACCTCGGGGTGCCGCAGTGGCGCCAGACGCTTGCCGAACTCGCGGTGTAGCAACCACACGCTCAGCGCGGCCTGAAGCGTCGTCGTCGCGATCGACAAATACCAGACATGCTCCATCCGAAAGCCCGGCCACGTCGAGAGCCAGATCGACGGCAGGGAATAGGTGAGGACCCGCATTGCCGAGGTCACCAGCACGGGCTTGGTGTTGCCGAGCCCCTGGAACGTGCTGGAGGTGGTGAAGATCAGCCCCTGCGCCACCATGTTGAACGAGACGATGCGCAGGAAGAGCGACGCAACTGCCATCGTCTCCCGATCATTCGAGAAGCCGGCAAGCAACAGACCTGGCGCGAGCTGCGCGAGGATCAGGAAGACAATCATCACGGCAGTCGCGACAAGCGCCGCCTTGACAAAGGTCTCCCGCACACGCGCGCCATTGCCGGCGCCGAAGTTCTGGCCGGCGATGGGCCCCGCAGCCAGCGCGACGGCGAGCGCAGGCATCTGGATCAGGCCGAGGAGACGCGTGCCGATACCAAATCCGGCCTGCGCCGCCGGGCCGAAAACGCTCAGCACATAATAGCCCACGGCCATGATGATGAAGACCATCACGAACTCACCGCCAGCGGGCAGGCCGACATTGAGGATTCTCTTCCACTGCCGAAGCTGAGGCCGCCATTGCGCGGGATGAAAGGCGACGTAGCGCTCCAGCTTCAGGAAATACGCGAGCAGCATCAGCACGCCGATGAAGACGGCAATCGAGCTTGCGAGGCCGGCCCCGGCGACCCCAAGCGGATGCCCGGTGCCCCAGCCCGAGATCAGGATCGGCGCCAGCGCTATGTTGATGCCCACCGCGAGCGCCTGCACCAGCATGCTCGGCCGCACGATGCCGGTCGCCCGCAATGCGGACGCCATCACTTGCGTCGCGAATTGCAGCGCCAGCGCCGGCATGAACCAGAGCAGATAGACGGTGCCGGCTTCGACCGTTGCCTCATCGGCCGCGACCGCGCGCATATAGGGACGCGACAGCGCGAAACCCGCAACCAGTGTCAGCAGCCCGAACAGCACCGACAGGACGACCGACTGGTTGAACACCAGATTGGCATCGCCACGGTCCTTGCGGCCCACGGCATGCGCCACCAACGCAACCGTGCCGACGCCGAGCACCTGCATTAGGGCATTGACGAGAAAGCCGGCGTTGCCGGCTGCGGCGACGCCCGCGATCGCAGCCTCGCCCAGGCTCGAGACGAAGTAGAGGTCGACGAGCTGGCAGATCATGATCGTGATCATGCCAACCACGATCGGTGGCGCCATGCTCAGAATGTGGCCCACGATGGAGCCGCGCGTCAGATCTTTCATGTCAGTCCATCCCTGCCCTGATCCTTCGCGGCCTGCGGACGTTCTCCTCCGTCCGCAGGCCGCGCGTCATTCCGCTGCTGCGATCTGCCCGAGCTCCACCACCTGGCGCTCGAACAGGCCGCGATAGATGCCTCCCGGCTTGTTCGCGAGCAGAGCATGCGTGCCTTGCTCGACGATCTCGCCGCGGTCGAACACCAGGATCCGATCGAGGCTCTTCACCGTCGACAGCCGGTGCGCGATCACGATCGAGGTACGGCCTTTCATCAGCCGTTCCATCGCCTGCTGGATCAGCGCCTCCGATTCCGAGTCGAGGCTCGACGTCGCCTCGTCCAGGATCAGCACCGGCGCATCCGCCAGGAATGCGCGCGCCAGCGCCACGCGCTGTCGCTCGCCGCCGGACAATTTCACGCCGCGCTCGCCGACGAGGGTGCCGTAGCCCTTCGGGAGGCGCAGGATGAAGTCGTGCGCGTTCGCCAGCCGCGCCGCCTGCTCGATCGCCTCGAGGCTGGCGCCGGGCCGGCCGTAGGCGATGTTCTCGGCGAGCGAGCGGTGAAACAGGATCGGCTCCTGCTGCACGATCGCGATCTGGCTGCGCAGCGATTGCTGCGTCGCCAGCGCGATGTCCTGCCCGTCGACCAGCACGCGGCCACCCGTGACGTCGTAAAGACGCTGCACCAGCTTGACGAAGGTGGTCTTGCCGGAGCCGGAGCGGCCGACGAGACCGACGCGTTCGCCGGCGCGGATCCTGACCGACAAGCCGTCGTACAGCGGCGCGCGATGGCCGCCATAATGGAACGTGACGTCGTCGAACACGATCTCGCCACCCTCGATCGCGATCGGCCGCGCGCCCGCGGCATCGACAATCCCGATCGGCTCGTCATGGATCGCCACCAGTTCGTCCATGTCGTTCACGGCGCGCTGCAGATTGTTGATGTGCATGCCCACGTCGCGCAAATAGGCGTGGATGACGTAGTAGCTCGTCAGCACATAGGTGACGTCGCCGGGCGAGGCATGCCCCGAGATCCACAGCAGCACCGAGCCGCCTATCACCGAGGCGCGCAAGGCCAGCAGCAGCGCGAGCTGCGCCATGGCCGTGTAGTTGTAGCGGAACCAGGTCCGCCGCACGCGCACGCGCCAGCGGTTGACGACGCGGGCGAGCCGCGCATCCTCACGCGCCTCCGCGCCAAAGGATTTCACCACGGCATTGCAGGTCAGCGCGTCCGCCAGCGTGCCACCGACCTTGGTGTCCCAGGCATTGGAGATGCGCGCGGCCGGCGCGATGTACCGGGTCGAGAACAGCACGGTGATGGTGACGTAAAAGAGCGCTCCCACCGCGATCACCGCGCCGAGCGACGCCCAGTGCAGTCCGATCAGGACCACAGAGCCGATCAGCACCAGCAAGGACGGCGCCAACGCCATCAGGATGGTGTCGTTGAGCAGGTCGAGCGCCCACATGCCGCGCGTGATCTTGCGCACGGTGGAGCCGGCAAAGGAGTTGGCGTGCCAGTCGGTCGAGAAACGCTGCACGCGCATGAACGCATCCTGCGCCACCTCCGTCATGGTCTTCAGCGTGAACGGCACGATCGCCTGGAGACCGATCAGCCTGAGCACCACGGAGGCTGCGCCGAGCGCCACGATGGCGCCGAACGCGACCAGCGCGGCGTGGCGCGCGTCGGGGTCGGACGAGCCGCGCGTCAACGCATCAACCAATTGTCCGGAGAAAACCGGCATGAACAGGTCGGCGACGGTCGCGCCCAAGAGGCCGCCGGCGACGACCAGCGTACGCGCCGGCTGCTTCAGCCAGTGCTTGAACACGAAGGGCAGCACCACGCGTATCGCCGCGGGCTTTTTTGACAGAGCGGTCATGGCATCATCCGGCCGCTTCGCGCGGGCCGGCTCCATCGATGGACGCAGAGCGGCCCGAAGGCCTGAACGGCGTCACGTAAGACTGATTTTGACTTGGGAAGCGGAGCGATCGGGACGCCTGGTCGAAACCTTGGCCCAATCGAAGCTGGCGGAAGAGGCCTCTAACAGGCCGCGTACATACCGAACCAGGAGATCATCGAGCGCGGGCGTACGATCTGCGAAAGCGACGAAATCATGCAAATCTCCCCGGTTCGAATGAATGAGGGACGCTTTATAGATGTGTCACGGGCGATTTGCAACGGGCCCCGCGCAAGATCACGGACGAGTGTTGCAAATTAGTGCGGGGTGCCTTGGCCCGGATCGCCGCCACAACCTCCGCGTCATGCCCCGCGAAGGCGGGGCATCCAGTACGCCGCAGCGGATGTGGTGAGACCGAGCTCCTTAACGCCGGCCTCTGGAATACTGGATCGCCCGCCTTCGCGGGCGATGACACCGAGTGTGTTGCTCGCCCTATGGTCGCCTAATGCGCGTCGCCGCCGCCGGCCAGCGAGGCCGGCTTGTTCAGCAGCGTGACCAGCAGGCTGAGGCCGAGATAGAACACCGTCAGCACGAAGAAGGCATCGCCAAAGCTCATCACCACGGCCTGGCGGTGCACGATCTGGCTGAGCTGCTTCATCGCCATCAGCGCGGAATCGCCGAGCCCCTGGAATTTCTGCTGGAGCATGGTCAGCGTTTCGGTCGCGGTGGCGTTGCCCCAGGTCACGCGCTCCTGCAGGCGCGTGATGTGCAGGTCGGTGCGATCGTTGAGCACGGTGTTGATGACGGCGAGCCCGACCGCGCCGCCGAGGTTGCGCATCAGGTTGAACAGGCCGCTCGCGTTCTTCACCCGGTCGGGTGCCAGCGTACCGAGCGCGATGTTGTTGGTCGGCACCATCGCGAACATCATGCCGATGCCGCGCAGGATCTGCGGCACCAGCAGCTCGTAGAAATCGTAGTCGCGCGTGATCCAGGTCATCTGGTACGAGCCGATCGCGAACACGATGAGGCCGAACGCGATCATGTAGCGCATGTCGATCTTGACCATGAGACGGCCGACCAGCGGGGCGACCAGGAACATGGTGATGCCCGAGACGAACATGGTCTCGCCGATCATCAGCGCGCTGTAGCCGCGCACCTCGGCGAGATAGCGCGGATAGATGTAGGTCAGGCCGTAGAGGCCGATGCCGATGCAGAACTGCAGGACGCAGCCGACCGCGAAATTGCGGTTGGAGAAGGTGCGCAAGTTGACGATCGGCTCGGCCGCCGTGAACACGCGCCAGAAGAAGGCGATCGCCGAGATCGCGCAGATCCAGGCGCAGATCGCCACCGAGGTGTCCTGCATCCATTCATATTGCGGACCTTCCTCCAGCACATATTCCAGCGTGCCGAGGAAGCCGGCCATGAACAACAGGCCCCACCAGTCGAAGCGGTCGAGCAATTCGAAATGCGGCTCGTCGAAATCGACCAGCGCCAGCACGCCCAGGGTGATGCCGATGCCGGGCACGACGTTGATGAAGAACAGCCAGTTCCACGACATCGCATCGGTGATGTAGCCGCCGACCGTCGGCCCGATCGTGGGAGCCAAGGTCGCGACAAGCCCGATGATGGGACCGACGATGTGGAATTTCGTGCGCGGGAAGACGGTGTAGGCCGAGGCGAACACCGTCGGGATCATGCCGGCGCCGAGAAAACCCTGCAGCGCGCGCCAGAGGATCATCTCCTCGATCGTGGTGGCGAAGCCGCAGAGCAGGCTCGAGACCGTGAAGCCGGCCGCCGAGATCGCGAACAGCAGCCGCGTGCCGAAGGCGCGCGACAAGAACCCTGATAGCGGGATCGCGATGACCTCGGCGATCAGATAGGCGGTCTGAACCCAGGAGACTTCGCTGGAGCTCGCCGACAGGCCGGCCTGGATTTCGCTTAAGGACGCCGAGACGATCTGGATGTCCAGGATCGACATGAACATCCCGAACACCATGATGATGAACGCGAACAGCCGCTTCGGCGCGATGCGCTCCGAAGCGGGGTTCGCCATCATGGCGGGTGAAGCGGTGGTGGCGTTGGCCATGGTCTGACCTCGCAGCGCTCGGGTTGTGGCTACTGCGGATGGATCATGGTGGGATCGTCGAGATCGACCTCGCTGTCGGCGTCGGCCGCGCCCTTGTTGGTGTCGACCGTGGCGTAGACCGACATGCCGGCGCGGAGCAGGTTCTGCTTCGCCACCGACTTCGGCACGCGGATGCGGACCGGCACGCGCTGCACGATCTTGGTGAAATTGCCGGTGGCGTTGTCGGGCGGCAGCAGCGTGAACACCGAGCCTGCGCCCGCCGCGATGCTGTCGACCACACCGGAGAACTTGCGCATACCGTAGGCATCGACCTTGATCGTCACCGGCTGGCCGGGACGGATGCGCTTGAGCTGCGTCTCCTTGAAGTTGGCGTCGATATAGACCTCGTCGAGCGGCACGACGTTGCCGAGCCGCTGGCCGACCGCGACGAAGTCGCCGGCGTTGACCAGGCGATTGGAGAACGTGCCGCTGACCGGCGCGCGCACCGCGGTGAAGGCGAGATCGCGCTCGGCCTTCGCGAGCGAGGTCTTGAGCTCGGCGAGCTGCGCTTGCGCTTCGGCCTGCTGCGCCTTGGCGACATCGACATTGCTGACCGCGACGTCATAGGCGGCCTGCGCAGCCTTGACGGCGGCGGCGCCCTGGTCGCGGCCGGCCTCCGAGCTCTCGAAGGTGGCGCGCGAGGCAAAGCCCTTGCTGCTCAGCGCCTGCTGGCGCTCATAGTCGAGGTCGGCGCGCTTGAGGCCCGCTTCCGCGGAGACGAGCTGCGCCTTGGCCTGCGCGACCTGGCTGTCGAGGGCTGCGACCTGGCGGCCGATGCGATCGATGGTCGCCTGCTGGGTCGCGATCTTCGTCGCCGCGGAATCGACCGCGATCTTGTAGTCGCCGTCGTCGATGCGGAAGAGGATGTCGCCGGCGCGCACAATGGTGTTGTCGCCGGCAAGGATCGAGGAGATGTGGCCGGCAACGCGCGCGCCGAGCATGGTGTTGTTGGCGCGGACATAAGCATCGTCGGTCGAGATATAGAAGCGGCCGACCAGCGTGTAATAGCCGGCATAGCTCGCAGCCGCGAGCGCCAGCACGAGACCGACGCCCATCAGGACGAATTTGCGCTTGCCGGATTTCGGCGCGCCGGCAGCAGCAGGCGCGGCCGGCTTGTCGGTCACGGGCTTCTCCGGCGCCTCACTGCGGCGCTTGGTTTCCTCGGCCACGTGGGAGCGCAACTGCTCGGCGAGGACCGCAGGCCTCTCGGCCGCAGCTTCATCGTTCGCCGTCTCCACCGTTTCCTGGCGAATGACGCGCGCAGCCTGGTCTCTCGATACGGCCATCAAGACCTCCCAAAAAAAGCGCGACCAACGACGGCCGTCCTCGACCGGTTCCTTTCGCTCATTCCAAATATCATTGACCGAACGGTTCGGTCAATATACATATTATCCCGGACCGGACCCTACTGGCCCGAATCCTTTATTTGCGTTTCATAGGTCGGTACCTCGTCCAGAAACCTTCCGAGACCCTGAACCAATGGTTGTAGCCGCCAGCGAACGTCTGCACGTCATCCAGGAGGAGGACAGCTCCAAGCGCCGTCAGATTCTCGACGGGGCCCGCAAGGTGTTCATGGATCTGGGTTTCGACGGCGCCAGCATGGGCGAGATCGCGCGCGCCGCGCAGGTCTCCAAGGGCACGCTCTACGTCTACTTCGCCGACAAATGCGCGCTGTTCGAAGCCATCCTCGAGCAGGAAGCGCTCCAGCACGGCCAGGTCGTGTTCAATTTCGATCCCGCCCGTGACGCCGAGACCACGCTGAAGGAGTTCGGCCGGGCCTACATCCACCTGCTCTGCCGGCCCGGCGGCGGATCGGCGATCCGCACCGTGATGGCGATCGCCGAACGCATGCCCGATGTCGGTCGCCGCTACTATGCGCGGGTGCTGGACAAGACCATCAACCGCCTCTCCGATTATCTCAAAATCCATGTCGCTTCCGGCGATCTCAAGATCGACGATTGCGACCTTGCGGCGTCGCAGTTCATGGAACTGTGCAAGGCCTCGCTGTTCCTGCCCTTCGTCTTCCAGGCCGCGCCCGCACCGTCGGAAGAGCGCATGACCGAGGTGGTCGACAGCGCGACGCGGATGTTCCTGGCGGCGTACCGGGCGAAGTAGCGCGCGTTGCGCAGGCCGGTCCCACTGCGTTATATTTGCGGCATGTCCCGTGATCTTCGCCCGCCTGTCGATTTCCTCCATTACGAGATCGTCCAGGAACAGGCGTCGGCGCTTGGGCGGATGGGCCGCACGCTCGAACAGGCGCTAGCGCGTTTGCGCGAGTTCGACACCGCTCACGCCGCCACGGGGACTGCGGCCTCGACAGCGAGGCGCAGGCTGGTGATGGAAGCAGGTCACGCACTCTGGATGTTCGTGGTGCAACGTGAGGCGACCGGCCTGCGCGACAGCCGCCATATCATGCGCACCTACAACGTCCCCGGCGAAGTGCAGCTCTGCATGGGGCTGATCCCTGCACCGTCGAAGCCCGGCGCGAAATGATTTTCTAGCTCCGTAGAGCAGCGCGTCCGTAGCCCGCATGAGCGAAGCGACATGCGGGAACACCGTACCCGGATATCGCTTCGCTCATCCGGGCTACGCGACTATCAATCGTCAGCGTACTCGTCTTCTTCCTGCTTGCGCGTGCTCTTGCGCGTACCCAGCGAGCCCGTGACATAGGGATCGCGCCTGCCGGCATAGGGGTTACGCTGCTGGGCGCGTCCGGCGACCTCTTCACCCGACACCGCGGCGGGCTGGCAGATCAGGCGACGGCTGGCGCGGCGCATCAGATCGACGTGGATGTGATCGTAGTGATAGACGTTCGAGCCCGGCGCCAGCACCGTGGTGAAATGCGCGCACGCGCCCGACTGCACGTCGCGCAAAAAGCCCTGCTCTTCCGGCATGCCGCGCCAGCCGTCCTTCACGGTGACGCGGCGGCCGTCGGCGAGCACGAAGGCGGAGATGTCGAGCGCGTTGCCGAAGGCGTGCTCGGAGATGTGGGCGTGCGAATTGCCGTTCATGCCGCGGCAGGAATAGGCGGAGATCTGCTTGATCTCGGCGACGCGGGTGCCGAACCATCGCATTGCCGAGGGCTGCACGGTGTCGGCGAGCCAGCGGTCGAGCTCGGACACGATCGGACAGGCCAGCGTCGCGGTCGGCTTGATCGCGACGGGACCGACGGCGGTGACGGGATTGCCCTGCGCGGGGCCAAGGCGCGGCAGCGTTTGCTGTGCCGGCGGCTGCGAATAAGGCGCGGGACCGGGCTGCCGCGCCGGATAGCTCGGCGCATTCATGTAGCGCGCCGCGCCGGCGGCATCGATGCCCTCGGGCGGCAGGTCGATCTCGTCCTCCTGCGGCGCGACGCCGGGCGCGTTGAGCGACATCGGCCCGGACGGCGCACCATAGCCGGTCGGCTGGCGCACTGTGCTCTCGGGATAGTTCGATCGCTGCGGATAGGACGATGCCGGATAATTCTGGCTCTGCGGGTAATTCGACTGCGGCTGCACCGGCCAGCGCGGCTGGTTGCCGATGCTGCCGGGCGGGCGCAACGTCTCGTCGGCAAAGCCGTAGCTGCTGGAGGCCTCGCCGATGGCGGCGACTTTCAGCGGATACTCGGCGCCGCACATGCCGGGCCCCGAGATCGGGTCGATGCGGACGATGTCCGCGCTCTCCTTGACCGCGCCGGATTTCAGGCATGCGGCTTCCGCCTCGGTCCGCCATGGTTCACGTTCGGCCTGGAAGAAGCCGCGTCCGCAACCCGCTAGCGAAACAAGGACGATGGAGCCGACGAGATACAAACGAACTCCGCGCGTCATGCGCGCACGTTCGGTGAATTTACTTAAAGACTCTTCAACACGTTGATTTCAGTGTTCTTTAACCATACCGGGCGCGGCAGCGCCGACTGCTGCTGATGACGAGCGACAGCGAGGCTGACTTTTTCGAAAAGAGACTTTCTGTTAACCATAAGGCCGCGCGCCAAGCAGCGCGCACGGAGGAAGCGACCTCATGACGTTCGCCGGGAGACTGAGCGTTATCACCGCCTACCTCGCCATGGCCTTCGTCGGCGCCATCGTGCTCGGCATGATCTAGACGGCATCGATCAACCACATAGCGGCCGCTTACCCTTCTCCCCTTGTGGGAGAAGGTGGCGCGAAGCGCCGGATGAGGGGTTGCATCAGCGGATTCCGCTGCAAAAGAATCGCTCGCGGAGAGATACCCCTCACCCGTCTCGCTGCTTACGCAGCGAGCCACCCTCTCCCACAAGGCTACGAGATTCACACATTTCGGAGGCTCCAACCATGCTTGATGGCGTGGAACTGGGTGAGGCCTCTGATCATGAC
>NZ_JAFCLP010000013.1 GCF_018129405.1 Bradyrhizobium iriomotense | reverse complement strand
AGTACCTGCTTCCTGCTGGAATAGCCGGGCATGCGCTGCGACACAGTGAATCATTCCCCGGACAGCCCTGCCCTTGCGGGAGAAGGTGGCGCGAAGCGCCGGATGAGGGGTATCTCTCCGCGAGTTCAACACTCATTTGAGTTCACGGATAGAACCCCTCACCCGTCTCGCCGCTTAAGCGGCGAGCCACCCTCTCCCGCAAGGGGAGAGGGGAAGAAAGCGACAGCAGCGCGCCGCGCCTTTGCAACTGCGAGCGGCCGACGGCGCTTGATTATCGCAAGGCGGACGGTCATCCTGATGCCGGAACCGCGATGCGCGGGATCCACAAAGAGCCCTGAAGGGCGACGCAGTGAGCCGATAGATAGAACCACACTGAAGTGGCCGGGCGATCCAGTATCCCAGAGGCCAATGTTGGAGAGCTCGCTCTCATCACATCCGCCGCGGCGTACTGGATGCCCGCCTGCGCGGGCATGACAGCGGTGACTGTGGTGGAACGAGTAAGATCAATGAGAAAAGCCCCGGAGATGTCTCCGGGGCTTTCGCTTTTGGGTCATTCCCATTTTCGCGGGGGATGACAGCCGTCGTGCGGCTAGATCAACCCGCCGGCGTCGGCGACGCGGCGCTGGTGATAGTCGGTGTCGCCAAAGGTGTTTTCGATCATGGTGAGGCGCTTGAAGTAGTGGCCGATCTTCGCCTCCATGGTCATGCCGATGCCGCCATGAAGCTGGATCGATTGCTGGCCGACGAATTTCAGCGACTTGCCGATCTGCACCTTGGCCGCGGCGATCGCGTTGGTGCGCTCCCTGGCGTTCTCGAAATCGTTCGCCATGGTCGCGAACATCGACATCGAGCGCGCCTGCTCGGCCGCGACGAACATGTCGGAGGCGCGGTGCTGGAGCGACTGGAACGAGCCGATCGCGACGCCGAACTGCTTTCGGGTCTTGATGTACTCGACGGTCGTCTTCAGCGACTCGTCCATCAGGCCGACCGCTTCGGCACAGAGCGCGACGCGGGCCTCATCGACCACGCGCTCGATCAGCGCGAGCGAATCCTCGGGGTTGCCGATCACGGCATCCGGGCCGACCTCGACGCCGGTGAGGGTGATGTCGGCGGCGTGCAGGCCGTCCTGGGTCGGGTAAGACTTCTTCGCGACGCCCTTGGCGTTCGCCGGCACCAGGAAGACGCCGATGCCGGTCTTGTCGCGGCGGTCGCCCTTGGTGCGGGCGGTGACAACAAGCGTGTCGGCGTTCTCGCCGTTGAGCACGACGAACTTCTCGCCGTCGATGATCCAGCCGTCGCCCTTCTTCTTCGCGGTCGTCGAGACGTCGAAAAGGTCGTAGCGCGAGTTCTTCTCGAGCTGGGCGAAGGCGAGCGTCTTGCTGCCGTCGATGATTCCGGGCACGTGCGCAGCCTTCTGCGCATCGGTGCCGGCATGGCGCAGGAAGCCGCCGCCGATCACGACCGTGGCGAGATACGGCTCCAGCACCAGCGCCTTGCCGAGTGCTTCCATCACGATCATGGTCTCGACACCGCCGCCGCCGAAGCCGCCATCGGCCTCGCTGAAGGGCAGGCCGAGCAGGCCCTGCTCGGCGAGCTTGAGCCAGACGGCTTTGCTCCAGCCGCCTTTCTCCGCCATGTACTTCTTGCGCTGCTCGAAATCGTAGGAATCGGTCAGCAGCCCGTCGATGCTTTCCTTGAGAAGCCGCTGCTCCTCGGACAGATCAAAATCCATGTTTTTTGGTTCCTCGTACCCGGAATTTTTGCTTCGTCATTCCGGGACACGCGCGATAGCGCGGGGACCCGGAATCCAGAGGTTGTGGCGCGAGATTCCGGGTTCGCGCTGGCGCGCGCCCCGGAATGACGTTTAGAGCCCCAGCACCGCCTTGGCGATGATGTTGCGCTGGATCTCGTTGGAGCCGCCGTAGATCGAGACCTTGCGGTTGTTGAAGTAGCTCGGCGCGATCTGGGCGGTCCAGTCCATGGCTTCGTTGGAGCCGTCGTCGCCGTGCACGTCGAAAGGAGCAGCGAACGGGCCGATCACTTCCATCAAGAGCTCGGTGGTGGTCTGCTGGATCTCGGAGCCCTTGATCTTCAGCACCGAGGACGCCGGATTGGGCTTGCCCTTGCCGTGCTTGCCTTCGTCCGCGACGACGCGGAGCTGCGTCAGTTCGAGCGCCTTCAGCTCGATCTCGCACGCGGCCAGCTTCTCGCGGAAGGCGGCATCCTGGATGATCGGCTTGCCGGCGGATTCGACCTTGCCGGCGAGATCCCTGATGCGGCGCAGCCGCTCCTTGGAAACGCCGACGCGGGCGATGCCGGTGCGCTCGTTGCCGAGCAGGAACTTTGCGTAGTCCCAACCCTTGTTCTCTTCGCCGATGAGATTCTCGATCGGGACTTCCACGTCGTCGAAGAAGACTTCGTTGACCTCGTGGCCGCCGTCGATGGTCTGGATCGGGCGCACGGTGACGCCCTTCGACTTCATCGAGAACACGATGAAGGAAATGCCCATCTGCTTCTTGGCATTGTTGTCGGTGCGACAGAGGCAGAAGATCATGTCGGCGTGCTGGGCGAGCGTGGTCCAGGTCTTCTGGCCGTTGATGACCCACTTGTCGCCACGGCGCTCGGCTTTCGTCTTCAGCGAGGCAAGGTCAGATCCCGAGCCGGGCTCCGAAAACCCCTGGCACCACCAGTCGTCGACATTGGCGATGCGCGGCAGGTACTTCTTCTTCTGCTCCTCGTTGCCGAAGGTGTAGATGACAGGGCCGACCATGCTGACGCCGAAAGCGAGCGGCTGCGGCGCCGGATAGGACTGCAGCTCCTCGTTGAAGATGTAGTGCTGCACGGAGGTCCAGCCGGTGCCGCCATATTGCGTCGGCCAGTGGCTGACGCCCCAGCCCTTCTTGTTGAGGATGCGCCACCACGTCACCATCTCGTCCTTGGTGAGGTGGCGGCCCTCGACCAGCTTGCGCCGCGTATCCGGCGGCACGTTATCGCGGAAGAACGACCGCACTTCCTCGCGAAACGCCTGCTCTTCTTTCGTGAATGCGAGATCCATCGGATCCTCCTGTTTCCTCGTCGTCCTGGCGAAAGCCAGGACCCATTACCACCGGCCTTCGTTTTGCGAAGGCAATTGCCGTCTGTGCCCCTTACCCCGGCCGCGGAGTATGGGTCCTGGCTTTCGCCAGGACGACAGCGGTTACTGCAACACCTCGAACAACCCCGCAGCGCCCATGCCGCCGCCGACGCACATGGTGACGACCGCGTACTTCGCCTTGCGGCGGCGGCCCTCGATCAGGGCGTGGCCGGTGAGGCGCGCGCCGGACATGCCGTAGGGATGGCCGACCGCGATCGCGCCGCCGTCGACGTTGATCTTCTCGGGGTCGATGCCGAGCTTGTCGCGGCAATAGAGCACCTGCACCGCGAAGGCTTCGTTGAGCTCCCAGAGGCCGATGTCGTCGACGGTGAGACCGTGGCGCTTGAGCAGGCGCGGCACGGCGAACACCGGGCCGATGCCCATCTCGTCCGGCTCGCAGCCGGCCGAGACGAAGCCGCGGAAGATGCCAAGCGGCTTGAGGCCGCGCTTTGAGGCTTCCTTGTCGCTCATGATCACGGAGGCGCTGGCGCCGTCGGAGAGCTGGCTGGCATTGCCGGCGGTGATGGAAAAGCCTTCGCCGCGCACGGGCTTGAGGCCGGCGAGGCCTTCGATCGTGGTCTCGGGGCGCGGTCCCTCGTCCTGCGACAGCGTGACCTCCTTCATCGACACGGCGCCGGTCGCCTTGTCGGTGACCGCCATCTGCGTCGTGATCGGCGCGATCTCGTCCTTGAACTTGCCGCCCTGCTGGGCGGCGGCGGTGCGGCGCTGGCTCTCCAGCGAATATTCGTCCTGCTTCTCGCGCGAGATGCCGTAGCGCTTGGCGACGATCTCCGCCGTGTCGATCATGGGCATGTAGACCTCGCCCTTGATCTTGAGCAGCGCCGGGTCCTGGGCGTGGAAGCCGTTCATCTTGTCGTTCTGCACGAGCGAGATCGACTCGCCGCCGCCGCCGACCGCGATCTCGACGCCGTCGAAGATCACCGAGCGCGCGGCGAGCGCGATCGCCTGCAGGCCCGAGGCGCATTGGCGGTCGATCGTGGTGCCGGCGACGGTGACGGGAAGGCCGGCGCGGAGCAGCGCCTTGCGCGCGATGTTGCCGCCGGTCGCGCCCTGCTGGAGGGCCGCGCCCATCACGACGTCCTCGACCTCCTTCGGATCGACCTTGGCGCGGGCAACGGCTTCGCCGATGGCGTGGCCGAGCAGGGTTGCGCCCTCGGTGGCGTTGAGCATGCCGCGATAGGCCTTGCCGATCGGGGTGCGGGCGGTGGAAACGATGACGGCGTCGGTCAAGAGCGACCTCCTGATGCGGTTTTGGTGGATTGTGACGGTTTCTGCTGCTGGCGCAATTCGTGGCGCGACAATTTTCCGACCGGCGTGCGCGGCAGATCGGCGACGAACTCGACCTCGGCCGGCAGCTCGTGCTTGCCGAGCTTGCCGCCAAGCTGGGTGCGCAGCTCGTCGAGCGTGAACGGCTTGGCGTCGGGCTTGAGCTTGATGAAGGCTTTTGCGGCTTCGCCCCGATACTGGTCGGGGATGCCGAGCACGATCACCTCGTGCACGCCGGGAATGGTGTAGATCGCCTGCTCGATCATCTGCGGATAGACGTTGAAGCCGCCGGAGATGATCATGTCCTTCTTGCGATCGACCAGGAAGAAATAGCCGTCGGTGTCGACATAGCCGATGTCGCCGGTGAGGAAGCGGCCGTCGACGAAGGCGTCCGCGGATCCCTCCGGCTTGTTCCAGTAGCCCCTGGTGACGTTGGGGCCCTTGATGCGGATCTCGCCGACTTCGCCCGGCGGCAGCACGCGTTTGGGATCGTCGAGCGCAACGACGTCGAGCTCGATGCCGGGCAGCATCAGGCCGATCGAGCCGGGCTTGTCGGGCCCCGTGGGCGGATGGCCGGTGCCGGGCGAGCAGGTCTCGGTCATGCCCCAGCCGCTGCGCAGCTTCTTGCCGACCTTGCGCTCGAAGAAGTTCGCGATCTCCACCGGCAGCGGCGCGCCGCCGGAGCCGATCGTCGCCAGCGAGGAGAAGTCGCGCTTGTCGAGATCGGGGAGCGCGGCGATGGCGATCCACATCGTCGGCACCCCCGGGAAGTAGGTCGCGCGCTTGATTTCGATGTCGCGCATCACGGCTTCGACGTCGAAGCGCTGGTGCAGCGAGATCAGATTGCCGCGGCTGAGCGAGGACAAGAGCACGACGGTGAGCGCGTAGATGTGGAACAGCGGCAGCACGCAGATCACGCGCTCGATGACATCGCCGCGCGCGGCGCGCGCCGGCTTGCCCCAGACGTCGTAGATCGACACCGCCGAGGTGAGATTGCCGTGGGTGAGCATCGCGCCCTTGGGCAGGCCGGTGGTGCCGCCGGTATATTGCAGCAGCGCGACGTCGTCGGCCGTGACTTGCGGCCATTGCGCGGGGGTTGTGGCGCCTTCGACAAAGGTCTTGAAGGTGACGATGCGGGGATCATCAGGAATCGCCGCCTGCGGCGTGCCGACCTTGCCCCAATTATCGTCCTCGCAGACGACGAGCTTGTCGATCAGGCCCTTCTCCAAAAATTTCAGCGCGGTCGGCAGCAAGGCCTGGAGGTTGGAGGTGACGAGCAGGCGCGAGCCGGAATCGGAGACCTTGTGGGTCAGCGCGATCTCGCCGTCGAGCGGCGACAGATGTGCAACACGGGCGCCCGCCTTCAGCGCGCCGAAGAAATTGACGGGATGGTCCGGCGTGTTGCCGAGGAACAGCGCGACGGAGCTGTTCTTGCCGATGCCTTCGCGCAGAAACGCCGCCGCGGCGCGCTCGGCCATCGCGGCGAGCTCGGTGTAGGTGATCGGACGTTCCCGGAATTCCAGCGCGGTGCGCGGGCCGTATTCGGCGGCGGCTTTCGACAAGAGGTCAGGCAGCGAGCCCTGGACGATGGTGTCGTCCCACCGCACGCCCTCGGGGTAAAACTGTTCGCCGGGATGGGTCATGGATTCCTTAAACCGCACTCTCAGTCATTCCGGGGCGATGCGAAGCATCGAACCCGGAATCTCGAGATTCCGGGTGCGATGCTGCGCATCGCCCAGGAACGACGCCAACCATCACGCCGCCTTCGACGCGGCCGCGAGCGAGGCGAAGGTCTTGCCTTCCGCCGCAAGCTTCTTCAGCAGCGGCGCCGGCTCGAGGCTCGGGTCGTTGGTCTCCTTGGCGTAGAACGACAGGCGATCGGCGATGTGCTTGAGGCCGACGCTGTCGGCCCAGAACATCGGGCCGCCGCGGTAGATCGGCCAGCCATAGCCGTAGAGCCAGACCACGTCGATGTCGGAGGGACGCGCCGCGATGCCCTCTTCGAGGATCTTTGCGCCCTCGTTGATCATCGGGTACATCATGCGCTCCAAAATCTCCTCTTCGCTGACGGCGCGCTTCTTGCGGCCGAGACGCAGCAAGGTCTCGTCGATCAGCTTCTCGACATCAGGATCGGGCAGCGGCGCACGAGAGCCGGCTTCGTACTTGTAATAGCCCTTGCCGGTCTTCTGACCGAAGCGGCCGGCTTCGCACAGCGCGTCCGCGATCTCCGACTTGATGCCGCGATCTTTCCGCGAGCGCCAGCCGATGTCGAGGCCGGCGAGATCGCCCATCGCGAACGGCCCCATCGGCATGCCGAACTTCGTCACGACGGCGTCGACCTGCTGCGGCAGTGCGCCCTCGAACAAGAGCTTCTCCGACTGCTTGCCGCGCTGGGCCAGCATGCGGTTGCCGACAAAGCCGTCGCAGACGCCGACCACGGCCGGCACCTTTGCAATCTTGCGCGCGATGGTGACGGCGGTCACCAGCGCATCCGGTGCGGTCTTGTCGGCGCGCACGATCTCGCACAGCTTCATGACGTTGGCCGGCGAGAAGAAGTGCATGCCCAAAACGTCCTGCGGACGCTTGGTCGACTTCGCGATCTCGTCGATGTTGAGATAGGAGGTGTTGGAGGCGAGCACGGCGCCGGGCTTGGCGAACTGGTCGAGCTTGCCGAACACCTCCTTCTTCACAGCCATGGTCTCGAACACGGCTTCGATGACGAGGTCGGCATCGCCGACATTCTCGATGCCGACCACACCGTTGATCAGCGCCATGCGCTTGGCAGGCGCATCGGCCGGGATGCCGCCGCGCGCGGCGGTCGCTTCCCAGTTCTTCTGCATGATGCCCATGCCGCGCTTGAGCTGCTCCTCGCCGGTCTCGATCAGGGTGACGGGAACGCCGGCATTGGCAAAGGACATCGCGATGCCGCCGCCCATGGTGCCGGCACCGAGAATGGCAACACGGTTCACGGGACGTGACTTGGTGCCTTCGGGGACGCCCGCGATCTTGGCGGCCTCGCGCTCGGCGAAGAAGGCATAGCGCTGCGCCTTGGACTGGTCGCTGGCGACGAGCTTGAGGAAGCCTTCGCGCTCCTTCTTCAGCCCTTCGTCGAACGGCAGGTCGATGGCGTAGCCGACGGCGTCGGCCGCCGCGAACGGGGCTTCCAGACCGCGCGACTTCTTGGTCATGGCGGCGACCGCATTGGTGAAGATCGAGCGGTCGGCCTTGGCGACCGCGATCTTGGAATCGTCGTCGCGCAGGCGGCGCAGCGGACGCTTTTCGGCCAGCAGCTTGCGGACGAAAGCCTCGCCGCCGGAGGCCGGGCCCTCGATGATCTCCTCGATCAGGCCGTTCTTGAGCGCTTCCGCAGCCCCGATCGGGTCACCACCGACGATCATCTTGACCGCGAGCTCGGGCCCGACCGCGCGCGGCAGGCGCTGGGTTCCGCCGGCGCCCGGCAACAGGCCCAGCTTCACCTCGGGCAGGCCGAGCTTGGCTTCCTTCACCGCAACGCGGAAATGACAGGCCAGCGCGACCTCGAGGCCGCCGCCGAGCGCGGTGCCGTGGATCGCGGCGACGACCGGCTTGGGCGAATTCTCGATCTCGGCAAGGACGTCGTTGAGGGCGGGCGGCTTCGGCGGCTTGCCGAATTCGGTGATGTCGGCGCCGGCGATGAAGGTGCGGCCGGCGCATGTCAGCACGATGCCCTTGATGGCGGGATCGGCGACCGCAGCCTTGATGCATTCCAGGATGCCGCCGCGAACCGCGGCACTCAGCGCATTGACCGGAGGGCTATTGACCGTGACGATCCCGATTTCGTCATGACGCTCAAGCTTGACCACTTCGCTCACGGTGTCCCTCCTTGGTGGGGATTTACTTTTGTTCGATTTCGCGGTGCGGAATTTAATTCCGCATCTTGACGGCAGGGTTATTTTGAAGCACGGACGTTGTCAACGACTCCGCGCAAGAAGCAGATCAGGGATGAAGCGTACAGGAAAGAAGACTGCGACCGATCGGAATTTCGTCGTCGCGCTTTCCCGCGGACTGGACGTATTGCGCGCATTCCAACCCAATGACGGCCTGCTCGGCAATCAGGAGATCGCGGCGCGGACCAATCTGCCCAAGCCGACCGTATCGCGGCTGACTTATACGCTGACCAAGCTCGGCTACCTGACGCCGGTTCCCCGCTTCGAAAAGTACCAGCTCGCGCCCGCCGCGATGTCGCTCGGCTACGCCGCGCTCGCCAATCTCGGCGTTCGGCATTTGTCCGAGCCGTTTCGCGAGGAAGTGATGCGCGCCACCGGCGGCGCCGTCGCTGTTGGCGGCCGCGACCGTCACAGCATGATCTATTTCGGACAGAGCCGCGGCAGCGAGACGGTCGGCGTTCAACTTGACGTCGGCTCGCGCGTGCCGATTGCAACCAGCGCGATGGGCCGGGCCTATTTCTGGGCGCTCGACGAAGACAATCGCACCGAGGTGTCCCGCATCCTGCGCGAACATTACGGCAGCCGCTGGCCCAAGATGCGCGACGGCCTCGAACGTTCCGGCGAGACCGTCGCGAAATACGGCTTTGCGATTTCCGTCGGCGATTGGCACGACGACATCGGCGCCGCCGGCGTCGCGCTCAAGCTCAACGACGGAACCGGACCTTACGCATTCAATTGCGGCGCGCCCGCATTCCGTTTCACGGAAGAGCGTTTGATCAACGACATTGGACCGCGTCTGCTTGCGATGGTAAGGAACATCGAAGCGGCACTCGGTGGTCTGATGCCGCATTCCAAAAAAGAAGTCAGCAAAAAGCTGAAATCAGGAGGAAAAGTTGCGCGTGTGGCCGAGGGATTCAGATAGCCTTTGTCATCACAGGGAGCGGTTCGCATCGCCCCTTCGCCCACTGATCAGTGTGGGCGAGACGAGATGACGCAGGCACAGCTCGCACAGGGTACATCGCCCCTGCTCGCGGTTCGCGACGTCAGCGTCGTGTTCGGCGGCATCATCGCGCTCAACGGCGTGTCCTTCGACATGCACAAGGGCCAGATCCTCGGATTGATCGGCCCCAACGGCGCCGGCAAGACCACGCTCTTCAACTGCCTCTCGCGACTCTACCAGCCGTCATCCGGCGATATCCTGATGGAGGGCGTCAGCATCCTGTCGCGCCCGCCGCACCGGATCGCCGAGATCGGCATCGGCCGCACCTTCCAGAACGTGGCACTGTTTCCGAACCTCTCGGTGATGGACAACGTCCGCGTCGGCGCCCATTCGAAGACCTCCAGCGACATCGTCAGCGACTCCCTGAAACTGGCGTGGGTGCGGCGCAGCGAGGCCAGCGTCAACAAGAAGGTGCACGAGATTCTCGCCTATCTCGACCTCGAGGACGTCGCGCATACCACCGTGTCCGGCCTGCCCTTCGGCACGCAGAAGCGCGTCGAGCTGGCGCGTGCGCTGGCGGCGGACCCGAAGATCCTGCTGCTCGACGAGCCCGCCGGCGGCCTCAACCATGAGGAAGTCTACGTGCTCGGCGACCTCATCCGCAAAATCCGTGACGAGCGCCACATGACGGTGCTGCTGGTCGAGCATCACATGGGCCTCGTGATGTCGATCGCCGACCACGTCGTCGCGCTGAATTTCGGCAAGAAGCTCGCGGAAGGCACGCCTAGCCAGGTGCAGGCGGACCCCGACGTCATCAAGGCCTATCTCGGGAGCAAGGACCAATGACGACGCTGCTCAACGTCAAGGACCTGCGCGCCTATTACGGCCAGGTCCAGGCGCTCCATGGCCTGTCCTTCTCGCTCAACGAGGGCTCGCTGACGACGCTGCTCGGTGCGAACGGCGCCGGCAAGACCACGACGCTGCGCGCGATCTGCAACATGGTGCGCTCCACCGGCGGCATCGAGTTCGACGGCAAGCCGCTCAACAACCGCTCCACCGAGAGCATCGTGCGGTTCGGCATCGCCCATGTGCCGCAGGGCCGCGGCACCTTCACCACCATGACGGTGGAGGAGAACCTCCAGCTCGGGGCCATCACCCGCAAGGACAGCGCCGGCATCGTCTCCGACATCGAGCGCATGTATGCGCATTTCCCGGTGCTGAAGCAGCGCCACACCCAGCAGGCCGGCACGCTCTCCGGCGGCGAGCAGCAGATGCTCGCGGTCGCCCGTGCCCTGATGCTGCGACCGCGGCTGATGCTGCTGGACGAGCCCTCCTTCGGCCTCGCGCCGCTGGTGGTGCGCGACCTGTTCGGCATCCTCGGCAAGATCAACCGCGAGGACAAGGTGTCGATCCTGGTGGTCGAGCAGAACGCCCAGCTCGCGCTCGAGCTCGCCGACCAGGCGTACGTGATCGAGACCGGCCGCATCGTGATGTCGGGCAATGCCAAGGACATCGCGAACAACGAAGAAATCCGCAAATCCTATCTGGGTTACTGAGGGAGCCGGGACAATGGAGCTGTTTACCAACCAGGTCCTGGCCGGCATCGCCACGGGCGCGATCTACGCCTGCATGGCGCTCGCCGTGGTCATGATCTACCAGGCGATCGACCATCTCAACTTCGCGCAGGGCGAGATGGCGATGTTCTCGACCTTCATCTCCTGGCAGCTGATGCAGTGGGGCATCTCCTACTGGGCCGCCTTCGTCATCACGCTGGCGTTCTCCTTCATCGGCGGCATCGCGATCGAGCGCATTTTGTTCAAGCCGCTCGCCAAGGCGCCGATCCTGACCAACGTCGCCGGTTTCATTGCGCTGTTCGCGATCATCAACTCCTCGGCCGGCCTGATCTGGGACTTCACCATCAAGCAGTACCCGACCCCGTTCGGCTCCGCGCCGTTCCTGGGCAGCCAGCTGATCTCGACCCACCAGGCCGGCATGATCGGCGTCACCGTGCTGCTGCTGCTCGGCCTCTACTTCTTCTTCCAGTACACCCGCATCGGCCTTGCGATGCGCGCGGCCGCCTCGGTGCCTGAATCGGCGCGCCTCGTCGGCATCAACACGAGCTGGATGATCGCGCTGGGCTGGGGCATGGCCTCGGCGATCGGCTCGATTGCCGGCATGCTGATCGCCCCCGTGGTGTTCCTGGAGCCCAACATGATGGGCGGCGTCCTGATCTACGGCTTCGCCGCCGCCGTGCTCGGCGGCCTCACCAGCCCGTTCGGCGCGGTGGTCGGCGGCTTCCTGGTCGGCATCTTCGAGAACCTCGCCGGCACCTACATCCCCGGCGTCGGCAACGAGCTGAAACTTCCGATCGCGCTTGCGCTGATCATCTCCGTCCTGGTCGTCAAACCCGCTGGCCTGTTCGGCCGGCACATCGTCAAGCGAGTTTGATCATGAGCGCTGCAGAAGAAGTCGTTGCAGAAGGCCACCAGGCGGTCGAGGCCGTTCCGAAGCGGGCCATGACGCTGGGCACCGGCACCTCGCTGGTGGTGCTCGCCGCGCTCGTGATCGTGCCCGTCTTCGTCAAGAACTTCGTCATCTTCCAGATGACGATGCTCCTGATCTACGGGCTCGCCGTGCTGGCGCTGAACATCCTGACCGGCGGCTCGGGCCAGTTCTCGCTCGGCCAGAGCGCGTTCTACGCGGTCGGCGCCTATACTTCGGCAGTGCTGATGGAGCACGCCAACATCAACTACGCACTTACCATTCCGATTTCCGCCGTGGTCTGCTTCGGATTCGGTTACCTGTTCGGCAAACCGGCCCTGCGGCTGTCGGGCGTCTATCTCGCGCTCGCGACCTTCGCGCTCGCCACCGCGATGCCGCAGCTCCTGAAGCTGAACTTCCTCGAGCACTGGACCGGCGGCGTGCAGGGCCTTGTCGTCACCAAGCCCGACGCGCCGTTCGGCCTGCCGATGTCGCAGGACATGTGGCTGTACTACTTCACGCTCGTCGTGACGATCGCGATCTACATCTTCTCGGTGAACCTGCTGCGCTCCCGCTCCGGCCGCGCCTTCATGGCGATCCGCGACAACGAGATCGCGGCCTCCTCGATGGGTGTCAACGTCGCGCTCTACAAGACGCTGGCCTTCGGCGTGTCCGCCGCGATCACCGGTATCGCCGGCTCGCTCGGCGCCATCGCGGTGCAGTTCGTGGCCCCCGACAGCTACACCATCACGCTCGCGATCTCGCTGTTCCTCGGCATGGTGGTCGGCGGCGTCGGCTGGCTGCCCGGCTCGTTCGTCGGTGCAGCCTTCATCATCTTCGTGCCGAACATGGCGGAGAGCATCTCGAAGGGCCTCTCCGGCGCCGTGTTCGGCGTGCTGTTGTTCCTCGTCATCTACCTCGTGCCGCATGGCGCAAGGCAGATCGCAATCCTGGGCCAGCAACTCGCTGGAAAGCTCAGAAAGAATTGAACCCGCTAATCGTACAAAGGAGACCCGAATTGTCTTTTGGAAGAACACTGCGAGCCGCCGCGCTGGTCACGGCAACGGCAGCCTTCACTTTCAACTCCGGCGCGGCATTTGCCCAAAAGAAATATGATACCGGCGCTTCCGATACCGAGATCAAGATCGGCAACATCATGCCGTACAGCGGTCCGGCGTCGGCCTATGGCATCATCGGCAAGACCGAAGAAGCCTATTTCAAGATGATCAACGACAAGGGCGGCATCAACGGCCGCAAGATCAACTTCGTCACCTATGACGACGCCTATTCGCCGCCGAAGGCGGTCGAGCAGGTCCGCAAGCTGGTCGAGAGCGACGAAGTGCTGGCCGTGTTCAACCCGCTCGGCACGCCCTCGAACACGGCGATCCAGAAATACCTGAACGCCAAGAAGATCCCGCAGCTGTTCGTCGCCACCGGCGCCACCAAGTGGAACGACCCGAAGAACTTCCCCTGGACCATGGGCTGGCAGCCCTCCTACCAGAGCGAAGCGCAGATCTACGCGAAATGGCTGATGAAGGAGAAGCCGAACGCCAAGATCGCGATCCTCTACCAGAACGACGATTTCGGCAAAGACTACCTCAAGGGCACCAAGGACGGCCTCGGCGCCAAGGCCTCGTCCATGATCATCATGGAAGAGAGCTATGAGGTCTCGGAGCCGTCGGTCGACGGCCACATCGTCAAGATCAAGGCCGCCAACCCCGACGTGCTGCTGATCTACGCGACGCCGAAATTCGCGGCGCAGACCATCAAGAAGACCGCCGAGCTCACCTGGAAGCCGCTGCAGATCCTGACCAACGTCTCGATCTCGGTCGGCAGCGTGATGAAGCCGGCCGGCTTCGAGGCCTCGCAGGACGTGCTGTCGGCGGCCTATGCCAAGGACTCCACGGATCCGCAGTGGAACAACGACCCCGGCATGAAGAAGTGGAACGAGTTCGTCGACAAGTACATGCCGGGCGCGGACAAGTCCGACACCGCCATGGTCTACGGCTATGGTGCGGCCTCGACGCTGGCCAAGGTGCTGGAGATGTGCGGTGACGACCTCACCCGCGCCAACCTGATGAAGCAGGCGGCGAGCCTGAAGGATTTTGCCCCGGACACCCTGCTGCCCGGCGTCAAGATCAACACCAGCGCCACCGACTTCGCCCCGATCGCGCAGTTGCAGATGCAGCGCTTCAAGGGCGAGAAGTGGGAACTGTTCGGCGAGATCATCAGCGGCGACGTCGCCTCCGAGTGACACGCTGACGTCATAGTCCTGGCATCGATAGGCCCCCGCGAGCGATCGCGGGGGCTTTTTGTTGACGTTGCCCGTCAATCTTGTTCAATGCGGCGCCGATCCAGCCGGGGTAGGAGAAAGATGACTGCCGTTCGATTTCAGGTTGCGGCCCTCCTGGCCGCACTCGCATTGTGCACTGCGATGAGCAGCCCGGCACAGGCACAAAAGAAATACGACAGCGGCGCTTCCGATACCGAGATCAGAATAGGCAACATCATGCCCTATAGCGGGCCGGCCTCCGCCTATGCCGCGATCGGCAGGACCGAGGAAGCCTATTTCAACAAGATCAATGCCGAGGGCGGCATCAACGGCCGCAAGATCAAGTTCATCTCCTACGACGACGGCTATTCGCCGCCGAAGACGGTGGAGCAGGCGCGCAAGCTGGTCGAGAGCGACGGGGTGCTCTTGATCTTCGGCTCGCTCGGCACCTCCACCAATGGCGCGATCCGCAAATACATGAATGAGAAGAAGGTGCCGCAGTTGTTCGTGGCGAGCGGCGCCTCGAAGTGGAACGACCCCAGGCAATATCCCTGGACCATGGGCTGGCAGCCGAGCTACGCGAGCGAGGCGCGCATCTACGCCAAGTACGTCATGAAGGAGAAGCCGGACGCCAAGATCGGCGTGCTCTACCAGAACGACGATTTCGGCAAGGACTATCTGAAAGGACTGAAGGAGGGCCTCGGGCCCAAGGCCTCGATGATCGTGCTGGAAGACGGCTACGACACCTCGGAGCCCGCGATCGACGAGCACGTCGTGAAACTGAAGGCCTCGGGCGCCGACGTCTTCATCAGCATCACCACCCCGAAATTTGCGGCGCAGGCGATCAAGAAGGCGGCGGAGATCAACTGGCACCCGCTCCACATCATCTCCAACGTCTCAACCTCGGTCGGCGGCGTGCTGGAGCCCGCGGGCCTCGAGATCTCGCAAGGCGTCCTGTCGGCCACCTACACCAAGGACGGCTCCGACCCGCAATGGAACGCCGATGACGGCATGAAGAAGTTCTACAATTTCCTCGCGCAGTACGAGCCCAAGGCCAACAAGCTCGATGCCGGCGTGGTATTCGGCTATGCCGCAGCCCAGACCATGGTCAAGGTGCTGCAGATGTGCGGCGACGATCTCACCCGCGAGAACGTCATGAGGCAGGCCGCCAGCATCAGGGATTTCGAGCCCGACACGCTGCTGCCCGGAATCAAGATCAACACCGCACCTGACAATTTCGCCCCGATCGAGCAGCTCCAGATGATGCGCTTCAAGGGCAAGAAATGGGAGCTGTTCGGCGACATCATCTCGAGCGAGATGAACCACTGAGCCTGCAAGTTCACAATTAAGAATAGCTCCCATTTCACAGAACAACTTCTGCGTAGCTGATTGATGGCGCATCCCATCTCGCGCGCCAGAATATTCCACATCGTCTCGAAAAAAGAGGGTCCCGCTGCGACAGCTCGGGCGGGGCGTTCTCCTTGCTGGTCGCCCGGGAAGGGTATTCAATGTGTGCCGGAGCGACGCGCAACGATCGCTTCCGATCAAGAACACGGCACATTCAAACCTACCTAGGGAGATCAAGATGCCTGCAATGCATGTGCGATTGGGGGCCTTCTCGGCTGCCCTCGTGCTCGCTGCCACCTTGTCCACGACCGCGTTCGCGCAGAAGAAATACGATACCGGCGCATCCGACACCGAAATCAAGATCGGCAACATCATGCCCTACAGCGGACCAGCCTCCGCCTACGGCGTGATCGGCAAGACCGAGGAGGCCTATTTCCGCAAGATCAACGCCGAGGGCGGCATCAACGGCCGCAAGATCAACTTCATCAGCTATGACGACGCCTATTCCCCGCCGAAGACGGTGGAGCAGGCGCGCAAGCTGGTCGAGAGCGACGAGGTGCTGCTGATCTTCCAATCGCTCGGCACGCCGCCCAACACGGCGATCCAGAAATACATGAACTCGAAGAAGGTGCCGCAACTGTTCGTCGCCACCGGCGCCACCAAATGGGATGATCCCAAGAATTTCCCGTGGACTATGGGCTGGCAGCCGAACTACCAGACCGAAGCCCGCATCTACGCAAAGTACATTCTGAAGGAGAAGCCGAACGCCAAGATAGCCATCCTCTATCAGAATGACGACTACGGCAAAGATTATGTCAAAGGCCTGAAGGACGGCCTAGGCACCAAGGCAGAGTCGATGATCGTCGTCGAGGAAAGCTACGAGGTGGCGCAGCCGACCATCGACTCCAGCATCGTCAAGCTGAAGTCAACGGATGCCGACGTATTCTTCAACGTCACCACGCCGAAATTTGCGGCTCAGTCGATCAAGAAGATGCACGAGATCGGCTGGAAGCCAATGCACTTCCTCAACAACGTCTCGGTCTCCATCGGCAGCGTCATGAAGCCGGCTGGCTTCGAGGCCTCGCAAGGCATCATCTCCTCGAACTACTACATGGATCCGACCGATCCGCAATGGAAGGACGATCCGGCGATGAAGGCCTGGAATGCGTTCCTCGACAAGTACTATCCCGAAGCCAACCGAACGGATTCGGCGGTGATGTACGGCTACATCGTGGCCCAGGGCCTCGAGCACGTCTTGAAGGCATGTGGCGACGATCTGACGCGCGCCAATGTCATGAAGCAGGCAGCCAGCATCAAGAACTTCGAAGCCGCCGGCCTGCTGCCGGGCATCAAGGCCAATACCAGCCCCACCGACTTTGCTCCACTGTCCCAGGTGCAGCTCATGCGCTTCAAGGGCGAAAGCTGGGAGCTGTTCGGCGACGTCCTCAGTGGCGACGTCAGCGGCTGAAAGGCCGGCATGGCCGACCATGACTACTAAAGAAGCAGCCCCTGCGACCTCCTCGCAGGGGCTTTTCCTTGATGCCGCAACGCAAATCGTATTCAATCGCCGCCGCGTCGCCAAGAAGCCAAAAAAGAAAATGACGCACACTCATCAAGAAAATCAGGGAGATAGGAATGCCCGCTGTCACCGGCAAACTTGCGGCCGCGTCACTGGCGCTTGCGCTCATCGCGGCCTCGGCCTCCACTGCATCGGCCCAGAAGAAGTACGATACCGGCGCGACCGACACCGAGATCAAGGTCGGCAACATCATGCCCTACAGCGGACCGGCTTCCGCCTACGGCGTGATCGGCAAGACGGAGGAAGCCTATTTCCGCATGATCAATGCGGAAGGCGGCATCAACGGCCGCAAGATCAACTTCATCTCCTATGACGACGGCTACTCGCCGCCGAAGACGGTGGAGCAGGCGCGCAAGCTGGTCGAGAGCGACGAGGTGCTGTTGATCTTCAACTCGCTCGGCACGCCGCCGAATTCGGCGATCCACAAGTACATGAATTCGAAGAAGGTGCCGCAACTGTTCGTCGCCACCGGCGCCACCAAGTGGAATGATCCGAAGGAGTTTCCCTGGACCATGGGCTGGCAGCCCAACTACCAGAGCGAATCCATCATCTACGCGAAATACATCCTGAAGAACCATCCGAACGCCAAGATCGCCGTGCTCTATCAGAACGACGATTACGGCAAGGACTATCTGAAAGGCTTCAAGGACGGGCTCGGCAGCAAGGCCGCCTCGATGATCGTCGTCGAGGAAAGCTATGAGGTCTCGGAGCCCACCATCGACTCCCACATCGTCAAGCTCAAGGCGACCGGCGCCGACGTGTTCTTCAACATCAGCACGCCGAAATTCGCGGCGCAGGCGATCAAGAAGAATGCCGAGATCGGCTGGAAGCCGCTGCACTTCCTCAACAACGTCTCGGCCCAGATCGGAAGCGTGATCAAGCCTGCCGGCTTCGAAAACGCGCAAGACATCATCTCATCCATCTACCTCAAGGACCCCACTGATCCGCAATGGAAAGACGATGCCGCGGTCAAGGCCTGGAACGGGTTTCTCGACAAATATTATCCAGAGGCCAATCGCGCCGACTTCAATGTGATGTACGCCTACATCGTGTCGCAAGGACTTGTGCGCGTCTTGAAGGCTTGCGGTGACGACCTGACGCGCCAGAACGTGATGAAACAGGCGGCCAGCTTGAAGGACGTCGAACTCATCGGCCTGTTGCCGGGAGTCAAGATCAATACCAGTCCGAGCGACTTCGCTCCGATCTCGCAACTTCAGCTGATGCGCTTCAAGGGTGAGAGCTGGGAGCGATTCGGGGACGTCATCAACGGCGATGTCTCCGGTTAGGCCGAAATAGACAACGACGTAGCGGCCCCCTGCGAGACCATCGCAGGGGGCTTTTGCTTGCGCGGCGATTATGATCACGCGATTGCACAATCGAATGATGGTAAAGCCTGCTTACGCTTTCGCGCCCGATGCGCTAGGCATGTGACTGGCGGCCCCGCCGCCGCCAAGAGTCTGCTTGAGGCCATCGTCATGACCGACCGACGTCCCCTGCTCCGCGCGCTTTACGACGCCGCCGTTGCCGCCGCCCATCCGAATACGATTCTGGCGCCTCACTTGCGCCCCGCGCCCAAGGGGCGCGTGATCTGCCTTGCCGCCGGCAAGGGGGCCGGCGCGATGGCCGCGGCCGCGGAGCGGCATTATCTCGAAACGTTAGAACTCGCGCCGGAGCGGCTGGTCGGCATCGCCACCACGCGCCACGGCTATGGCGTGCCGACGCGCCGCATCCGCGTGGTCGAGGCCGGCCATCCCGTACCCGACGAGGCGGGCCTCAAGGGCGCGGCCGATACGCTCGCGCTCGCAGGCGAGGCTCGCCCTGACGATCTGCTGCTGGTGCTGCTCACCGGCGGCGGCTCGGCGAACTGGATCGCGCCCGTGGACGGCATCAGCTTCGCGCAGAAGCAGGCGGTCAACAAGGCGCTGCTGCGCTCGGGCGCGCCGATCGGCGAGATGAACGTCGTCAGAAAACACCTCTCGCGCATCAAGGGCGGGCGGCTCGCGCGCGCGGGCAGGAACGCCGCCGAGATCGTCACGCTCGCGATCTCCGACGTGCCGCACGACGATCCTTCCGCGATTGCCTCCGGCCCCACCGTGCCCGATCCGACCACGCTGGCGGATGCGCGCGCGATCGTCGCGAAGTACAAGCTCGACATCGACGACGCCGTGCGCCGCGCGCTCGACGATCCCGCCAATGAAAGCTGCAAGCCCGGCGATGCCGCCTTCGCGCGCGCGTCGTTCGAGCTGATCGCACGGCCCAAGCAATCGCTGGACGCCGCGGTGAAGCTCGCTCAAGAGGCCGGCTATGAGACCATCGATCTCGGCGCCGATCTCGAGGGCGAGGCGCGCGAGGTCGCCGCCGATCACGCCAGGCTGGCGCTCGAGGCGCGTGCGCAAGGCAAGCGCATCGCGATCCTCTCCGGCGGCGAGCTCACGGTGACCGTGCGCGGCAACGGGCGCGGTGGTCCCAACCAGGAATACGCATTGGCGCTGGCGGGCCTCTTAAAGGACACGGCGGGTATTGCGGCGCTCGCCGGCGACACCGACGGCGCCGATGGCGGCGCCGGCCACCCGACCGACCCCGCCGGCGCGCTGATCGACGCTGCGACCTTCGCGAAAATGAAGGCGCAAGGCCTGCAGCCGCAGGCTTATCTGAACAACAACGACGCGACGACGTTCTTCGAGGCCACGGGCGATCTGCTGCAGCCCGGCCCGACGCTGACGAACGTCAACGATATCCGGGTGATCCTGGTGGATTAGAGCATGATCCGGAAAAGTGTGCAGCGGTTTTCCGGAAAGATCATGCTCAAACAATAACCTAAAGCGCGATGACGATTCATCCAAATCTCATCGCGCTTTAGGACTCGCTTTGTTCGATGCCATCGCGGGCGCGGATTCCAGTACGCTGGCAATGACGGAGTGTGTGAGCGCGGCTTACCGCTTGCCGCTGACGTGCTCCAGCAGCGCCAGCAGGCCCTTCAACAAGTCCGTCGGCGACGGCGGGCAGCCCTTGATGTGCAGATCCACCGGAACGGTCTCGGACACGCCGCCGACGCAGGCGTAGCTGCCTCTGAAAATGCCGCCATCGATCGCGCAGCCGCCGACCGCGACGACCCATTTCGGATCGGGCGTCGCGTTGTAGGTCCGCTCCAGCGCCTGCCGCATGTTCTTCGTCACCGGACCCGTGACCAGCAGCACGTCGGCATGGCGTGGCGAGGCGACGAAGCGCAGGCCGAAACGTTCGATGTCGTAGAAGGCGTTGGACAGCGCGTGGATCTCCAGCTCGCAGCCGTTGCAGGACCCGGCATCGACCTCGCGAATGGCAAGAGAACGCCCAAGCCTGGCCTGGGCCGCGCGGTCGACTTTCGTTGCAAGCTCCGCCAGCGCTGACTCGTCCGGTGCCGGCGCGGGCTCCGTGAGCGAGCCATGGGTGAGGCTTTCGAGCAGGGTCTTGCGCATGGCTTAGAGGTCCGCGCCCGAATAGGAACAGTTGAACGACTTATTGCAGAGCGGAAAGTCGGCGATGATGTTGCCCTCGATCGCAGTTTCCAGCAGCGGCCACTGGAACCAAGAGGCGTCGCGCAGGTGGCAGCGTTCGACGCGCAACTCGCCATCGAGCCGCAGCCAGACCAGCACGTCGCCGCGGAACGCTTCCGTCAGCGCCAGACCTTCGCATGCGCCGCGCCCCGCCGGCAGAGCGGTCCTGATCTCGCCCGGCTCCATCAGGTCGAGGATCTGCGCGATCAGCTCGACGCTCTGCTCGACCTCGCGGATGCGGATCCAGACCCGTGCGTTGACATCGCCGGCTTCCAGCACCGGCACCTCGAACGACAATTGATCGTAGGGCGCGTAAGCGAGCGTGCGTCGTGCATCGAAATTGCGGCCCGAGGCGCGGCCGACATAGCCGCCGGCGCCGAACTGCCGCGCATAGTCCGCCTTCACGATGCCCGTGGTAACGGTGCGGTCCTGCAAGGATGCGGTGTTGTCGTAAAGCTCGATCAGGCGCGGGAATACCTTCTTGATTTCAGCAAGCAGCGTTCGCAGCGCCGGGATACCGTCCGGCGCGATGTCGCGCGCCACGCCACCGGGCACGACGACGTCCATCATCAGGCGATGGCCGAACGCAGCATCCGCAGCGCGCAGGGTCCGCTCGCGCAAAATGCCGGTCTGGGCGTGCATCAGCGCGAACGAGGCGTCGTTGCAGATCGCGCCGATGTCGCCGAAATGATTGGCGAGCCGCTCCAATTCCGCCATCAGCGCCCGCAAGCACGTCGCGCGCCGCGGCACCTCGATGTCGAGCGCGGCTTCCGCCGCGCGGGCAAAAGCGAAAGCGTAGGCCACCGCGCTGTCGCCGGAGGTGCGGTTGGCGAGCTTTGCCGCGGCCTCGAGGCTCGCGCCCTGCATCAGCGACTCGATGCCCTTGTGGGTGTAGCCGAGCCACTGCTCCAGTCGCACCACATGCTCGCCATTGGCGGTGAAGCGGAAATGGCCGGGCTCGATGATCCCGGCATGGACGGGGCCGACCGCCACCTGATGCAACGCCTCGCCCTCGGCCGGAAGGAACTGGTACGGCTGCACGTCGCGCGATGCATTGCGGCCGGAGAGCGGATAGGATTTGCCCCAGACGTAGTGATCGAGCCATGGCCGCAGATCGCCAGCGACGGTCGGAACAAGCCCGAACAGATCATGGATGGTCCGTTCCAGCCGAAGCGCTGGCGGATGACTGCTGGCGACGCTTGGAAATGTGCCGGCGGTACACGCGTAGGTCACGACCGCGATCTCGGCCGAGCCTCCGTCGAGCATCGCCAAATGCACTGCCGCAGGCTCGCCCCAGAAGCCTAGCAGTGTGAGGCCTCCCCCGACCAGTCGATCGATCGCCGCCTGCCAGCCCGCCTCCGTCACGACCGCGCGCGGCCAGGGTCGGTGCGACGACACCGCATTGACATGGGGGATGCTGTCGAGGATGCCCATGGCCTACCCTAGGAGCTTCGCGACGTTCTGGAAGCCGGTGACCAGCCCCGGCGGCAGGTAAAGGCCGGCCATCAGCACCAGCGCGAGATGCGTAAACATTGGCACATAGGACGCCTCCGCCGGCGCGGTAGGTCCCTTGGGCTCGCCGAACATCACCGAGCCGACGCGCAGCAGGAGGCCGCCGAGCGCGATGATGATGCCGAGCACCAGGATGACCGTCAGCCAGGGCGCGTGCGAGAAGGTCGAGCTTACCACCAGGAACTCGCTCATGAAGATGCCGAGCGGCGGCAACCCGACGATGGCGATGACGCCGAGCATCAATCCCCAGCCGAGCACGGGATTGGTCACCGTAAGTCCGCCGATGTCGGCGATCTTCTGCGTGCCCTTGACCTGCGCGATGTGGCCGACGGCGAAGAAGATCGCCGACTTGGTCAGGGAATGCATGGTCATGTGGAGGAGGCCGGCGAAATTCGCGAGCGGTCCGCCCATACCGAAGGCGAAGACGATGATGCCCATATGCTCGATCGAGGAGTAGGCGAACATGCGCTTGATGTCGCGGCGGCGGTAGAGCATCAGCGAAGCGAAGATCACCGAGATCAGGCCCATCGTCACCATCAACGGCCCCGGCGCGATGGCCGCGGGATTGACCGCGAGCATCATCTTGAAGCGCAACAGCGCGTAGAGCGCCACGTTGAGCAGGAGGCCCGAGAGCACCGCCGAGATCGGCGTCGGGCCCTCCGCATGGGCATCGGGCAGCCAGGCGTGCAGCGGCGCGAGGCCGACCTTGGTGCCGTAGCCGAGCAGCAGGAAGACGAAGGCGACGTTGAGCAGCGCCGGGTCGAACTGTGCGGCGTGCTTCACCAGCACCGTCCACACCATGCCGTCGAGCCCCTCGCCGACCACCGGGCGCGCCGCCATGTAGACCAGGATGGTCCCGAACAGCGCCAGCGCGATGCCGACGCTGCCGAGGATGAAGTATTTCCAGGCCGCTTCCAGCGCCTCGTGGGTGCGGTAGATGCCGACCATCAGCACGGTCGTCAGCGTCGCCACTTCAACTGCGACCCACATCAGGCCGATATTGTTGGCGACGAGCGCGAGGTTCATCGCGAACATCAGCGTCTGATACATCGCGTGATAGAAGCGCAGGAACGTCGGCGTCAGGCGTCCGATCTCGATCTCGTGCTGGATATAGCTCGCGCTGAACACCGATGTGGTGAAGCTGACGAAGGTGGTCAACACGATGAAGACCTTGTTGAGGTCGTCCACCAACAGATACTGCCCCGACACCGGCTCGACCACGAACAGCGAGAGCGAGGTCAGGAAGGTCGCGAGTGCTGCCACCACGTTCAGCTTCGCCGTCTGCCTATAGCCCGGCAAAATCGCCAGCAGCGCCGCCGAGACGGCCGGGATCACGAGGATGGCGCCGAGGACGTCGATGCTCATCGCCGCTCTCCGCGGAAACGATCGAGCGCCTGCATGTCCACGCTGTCAAAGCGCTCGCGGATGCGGAACAGGAAGATGCCGATCACGATGAAGGCGATCAGCACCGAGAAGGCGACGCTGATTTCGACCACCAGCGGCATGCCCTTGGCGCCGGTTGCCGCCAGCACCAGCCCGTTCTCCAGCGACATGAAGCCGACGACCTGGCTCACCGCGTTGCGCCGCGTCACCATGATCAGGAGCCCCAGCAGCACCACCGACAGCGCGAAGGCGAGGTCCTCGCGCGCGAGCGCATCTGCGCCCGGCGTCACCCGCAGCATCACCACCATCGACAGTGCGACGAGGCCGATGCCGGCCATCATGGTCAACCCGATCCCGATCACGTTCTCGATCTCGCGGTGGATACCGAGCCGCTTGATGATCCGATGCAGCGCCACCGGGATGATGATGGCCTTGAACACCAGCGCGATCAGCGCCGTGACATAGAGATGCGGCGCTTGCTGCACATAGGCCTGCCAGGCCACCGACAGCGCCAGCACGCCGGCATGCAGCGCATAGACGTTGAGCAGCGCATAGAGCCGGTCCTGGTAGAGCATCATGAAGCTCGCCAGCACGAGGGAGCCGGCGAGCAGGTGGGCTATGTCGAATTGCAGGCTGCTCATCTGTCAGAGGCTCCCCGACACGAAGCGCAACAGGGTGGCGAGCAACGCCAGCATCAGCGCTGCGCCCAGGAACTCCGGAATCCGGAACACGCGCATCTTGGCGATCGACGTCTCGAACACGGCGAGCAAAAAGCCAAGAACCGTCAGCTTGCCGAGATAGAGCAGCGCGCCGAAGACGAGCCTGGCGACGCTCGCGTCCGCAGTCGCCATCCCCCATGGCAGGAACACGCAGGCGATCAGCGAGACATAGAGCAGGAGCTTGAGCTGTGACGACAGATCGATCAGCGCGAGATGCCGCCCCGAATATTCCAGCACCATGGCCTCGTGCACCATTGTGAGCTCGAGATGGGTGGCGGGGTTATCGACGGGGATACGGGCATTTTCCGCCAGCGCCATGATGGTCAGTGCCACGAACGCCATGCCCAGCGACACGCGCAAGCCGACCGCGTCCGAGCCCATGAACTCGGCCACGTTGGCGAGCTGTGTCGAGCCGGCGATCATCGCAACCGAGAATACGGTGATCAGCATCGCGGGCTCGGCGAGGGAGGCGATCATGACCTCGCGGCTGGAGCCGATGCCGCCGAAGGCGGTGCCGACATCCATGCCGGCGAGCGCCTGGAAGAAACGGGCGCTGCCGAGCAGCGCAATGATGGCGATGAGGTCGGCGGTCCAGGAGAACAACAGGCCATTGCCGAAAGTCGGCACCAGCGAGGCGGCGACCCAGGTGCCCGAGAAGATCAGATAGGGAATGACGCGGAACAGCCAGGATGCATTGTCCGCGAGCACGACGTCCTTGCGCATCAGGCGAATGAGATCGCGATAGGGCTGAAGCAGCGGCGGCCCTCGCCGGCGCAGCAGCCGCGCCTTCACCTTGCGCACGAAACCCGTCAGCAGCGGCGCGAGCCCCAGCACCAGCGACATCTGGGCGCCCTGGGAGAGAATGTCGCGCAGCGCGTTCATAGTGCCACCACCAGCAGCAGCAATATCAGCGCCACGAAGACCAGCGTCAGGTAGCGGCGGATGGTGAGGAACTGGAGGATATTGATGCGGTCCGTCGCAAAGCCGACGACCATCGCAATCGGCGCGTACAACGCATCCCAGATCAGATCGTGCAGTTCGACCCGGAGCCGAGCAGGACGCGGCGAGGACGGCGGCGGCATCTCGCCGATCTCGCGCGCGGCAAAGATGACGCTGCCGAACACGCGGCGGATCGGCTGCGAGAAGCTGGAAGCCGAGTACTGGATCGCCGGGTTTGGATCGGGATAGCCGCAATCCCAGGCCGGTGCGCGGCGCAAGCGATCGGATGCGAGACGGTGAATGGCTGATGCCGCCGCCGTGCCGCAGAGTGCTGCGAACACGAACACCAGAAGACCGTTATAGGAGCTGCGGCTTTCCGCAATCGGCACGATGGTGAGCCACTGCAATCCGACCTGATGCGGCATGATGTTGCCGACCATATCCTTGCTCACCGGCGCCAGCGCATCGATGAACAGCCCGGGCAGGATACCGGCAATGAGGCAGAAAGCGGCAAGCACGAGCATCGCGGTCAACGAGAAGCGGTCGGTCTCATGCGCCGACGCCGCGACATCCGAACGCGGCCGGCCGAGGAAGCTGATGCCATAGAGCTTGACGAAGCAGGCCGCGGCAAAGGCGGCCGCGAGCGCCAGCAAGCCGCCGACCGCCGGAATCACCAGTTTGAGGCCCCAGGAGGGCAGTTGCGGTGAGAGCAGGATCGCCTGGAAGGTCAGCCATTCCGAAACGAAGCCGTTGAACGGCGGCAATGCCGAGATCGCGACGCAGCCGATCAGCATCGCGAACGCCGTCTTCGGCATGCGATGGATCAGCCCGCCGAGCTTCTCCATGTCGCGCTCGCCTGTTGCTCCCAGCACCGCGCCGGCGCCGAAGAACAGCAGGCTTTTGAACAGCGCATGATTGAAGACGTGCAGCATCGCCGCGGTGAAAGCCAGCGCCGCCACCCAGTCGAGCCCTTCCGCCTTGAAAGCCAGTGCCAGCCCGAGGCCGGTGAAGATGATGCCGATGTTCTCAATCGTTGAATAGGCGAGCACGCGCTTGATATCGCGCTGCATCAGCGCATAGAGCACGCCCAGCGTCGCCGTCGGACCGCCGACCAGCAACACCACCATGCTCCACCACCACACCGGCTCGGGCAGAAGGTCAAAGACGATGCGCACGAAGCCGTAGACGGCGACCTTGGTCATGACGCCGCTCATGAGGCCGGAGACGTGACTGGGTGCGGCGGGATGGGCGAGCGGCAGCCAGGCGTGCAGCGGTACCAGGCCAGCCTTGGAGCCGGCGCCCAGCAGCGCGAGGATCAGCACCATGCCGGCCACTGCAGCGGAAGGATGCGAGGCTCGGATCGCATCGAAATCGTAACCGGCGCCGCTCGCGAGCAGGCCGAACGCGAGCAGCAGCGCCAGCGTGCCGAAACTCGCCATCAGAAGATAGACGTAGCCGGCGCGGATATTCTCGGCCTCCCGGTGATGCGACACCACCAGCGCCCAGGAGGTCAGCGACATGAATTCCCAAGCGACCAGGAAGCTGAAGGCATCGTTCGCCAGCACGACGATGTTCATCGCTGCGAGATAGGCAGGATAGAACGGCAGCACGCGGCCGGGGGAGTCCTCGTGCTGGCCGTAACCGAGCGCGAAAAGGCTCGCAGCGACGCCGCCGAGATTGATGACGACGAGGAAGAAGGCGGACAGCGCATCGAGCCGGAAATGGGCACCGAGCCAGGGCAGGCCGATCGGCAGTGTCGCGCTCGGCGTCAGTTGAGGGACATAGAGCAGATCGGACAGCGCCGTGACACACAGCGTCGATGTGGCGATCAGGCATCCGCCGTAAAGGATGATCGAGCCGCGCGGGCGCGTCGACAGCACGACCCCCGCGGGCGCCAGCGCCAGCAGAGCCGCCACTGACCATAGCGCCACAGCGATCATGGCCGCTCCCGGATCATGATTTGCGTGCGCGTCGTCATCGCTCTTGGCCGCCTGCGCTCGGGGGTGGAGACTTCAGCCGCACACCACGGCCCCCGGCGCCTGACACCGCCCCCTCGGCGATCAGCTCGATGCCGGCAAGCGACAGCGCCTCAACCAGCTTCACCAGGGAATCGACATTGCCGCGGATCACCCCTTCGGAGGCCTCCATGCGCTGGATCGTCGGCAGCGACAGCGAACAGCGCTGCGCGAGTTCGCGCTGGTCAATCCTGAGCAAAGCACGGGCGGCTCGAAGCTGCGCGGCGGTGATCACGGGGCACACTGTCCGTGGCAGTTACAGCGCTTGATTTACCAAGCTTAGAGCGCGCAAAATGACGTTTCAAGCATCATCTTCCAGATGCAACGCATCATTCCGCTCGAGGTCCCTCGGAGCTCATGTGCTCGCACGCTGCCATCACGGCCGGGCTTGTCCCGACCACCGTCATTCCGGGTTCGCGCGCATTTGCTGCTGCCCGGCCCGACGCTGACGAACGTGAATGATATCAGGGTGATTCTGGTGGATTGAGGGTCGCTGCCCCAACAACGGTGTCATTCCCCGCGAAAGCGGGGAATCCAGTACGCCGCGGCTTCTCGATTCCAGCCGTGCCGTCTCTGGAATACTGGATCGCCCGGTCAAGCCGGGCGATGACAGCGGAGGCTCAAAACTCGTTCGCGATCTTCGAGAGCATCCCGAGCAGGGCTTCACGGTTGGCCTGGCCGAGCAGATCGTTCAGCCGCGCCTCGTGCTTGGTCGCAACCAGCTTCTTCGCCCGCGCCAGCACGGCCTTGCCCTTGTCGGTCAAGACCAGGATGTGCGAGCGGCGGTCGTTGGTGGAGCGGATCCGCGCGCAAAGGTCGCGGCTCTCCAAGTTGTCGAGCATGGCCACGAAGTTCGGGCGGAGGATGCCCAGCGTGGAGGCGATCTCGGTCTGGTTACGGCCGGGGTTCTTCTCGACCAGCAGCAGCACCGAGAATTGCGCCGGCGTCAGCTGGAGCGAGGCCATGCAGCGCAAAAAGTTCTCGAACACCTTGAGCTGCGCACGCTTCAGGACATAGCCGAGCTGCTCGGAAAGCTCGCCGAGCTGGAGGGCTTCAGCCTGCGGCTCGCCCGCGTCCTTGCGGCCCTTGGCCGCGTCGGCAGGCTTTTCGGAAGACTTTTCAGCGGTTTTGGAAACGGTCATCGCCTCGTGCTCGTAATCCCGCTAAATTCGGGGCGGGTCGTTCCCCACCCTTGATGTTATATTTGATAATTGTTATGGACCATATCAAATATCGTCAGCGTATTTCAATGGCTGTGAGGGGACCATCCACCGCAATTGCGGAGGCCTGTCCTCGATCTTGAGGGGGAGCGTCCGGTCTTGAACACCACTATCATGCTGTTCCTGGTGCAGGACGGCATCACCAATGGCGCAATTTACGCGCTGCTCGGCCTGGCGCTGGTGCTGGTGTTCGCCGTCACCCGCGTCATCCTCATTCCCCAGGGCGAATTCGTCACCTACGGCGCGCTGACCTACGCCTCGCTGGCCGCGGGCCAGATGCCGGGCACGGCGAAGCTTGCGCTCGCGCTTGGCATCGGCGCCTTCGCATTCGACCTGTTCGTGGCGCGCAAGGCGCTGCATGGGCGGCTGGTCGTCCGCAGCTTCATCACCAACATCGTGCTGCCGGCGATCGTGCTGGCGCTGACCATCTATTTCGCCGCCCAGAAGCCGCCGGTCGCAGTCTGCATCGCGCTGTCGCTGGTGATCGTGGCCATGATCGGCCTCTATCTCTACCGCATCGCCTTCCAGCCGCTGGCGCACACCTCCGTGCTGGTGCTGCTGATCGCATCCGTCGGCGTGCACCTTGCGCTGCAGGGCCTCGGCCTGTTGTTCTTCGGCGCCGAGGGCCAGCGCGGACCTGCCGTGCTGTCCGGCGCCTTCACCGCCGGCGCGCTGCGCTTCACCGGCCAGAGCATCACCGTCTACGCCATCACCATCGCCTTCATCGTCGGGCTCTGGCTGTTCTTCGGCCTGACGCTCTACGGCAAGGCGCTGCGCGCGACCGCGGTGAATCGGTTGGGAGCGCGGCTCGCCGGTATCCGCACCACGCTGTCGGGGCAGATCGCCTTCCTGCTGGCCTCGGTCATCGGCGCGCTGTCGGGCATCATGATCGTGCCGATCACGACGCTCTACTATGACAGCGGCTTCCTGATCGGCCTGAAGGGTTTCGTCGCCGCCATCATCGGCGGGCTCGTCAGCTATCCCCTCACCGCCGTCGCGGCGCTGGTCGTCGGCATCGTCGAGGCGTTCTCGTCCTTCTATGCCTCCAACTACAAGGAAGTGATCGTCTTCATGCTGCTGATCCCCGTGCTGCTGCTGCGCTCGCTCGCCGCGCCCGCGGTCGAGGAAGAGAAGGACTGAGGCGCATGCAGAGCCGGCTTCCCATCCTCGTCTTCGCGCTTGTCATGGCGGCGATCCCGTTTGTCCCGGGCATGCCGCCGTTCTGGATCGTGCTGCTCGACAATATCGGCCTTGCGGCCCTGGTCGCGATGGGCCTCGTGCTGCTGACCGGCGTCGGCGGCCTCACCTCGTTCGGGCAGGCGGCCTTCGTCGGCTTCGGCGCCTACACGACTGCCGTGCTGTCGACGGCCTACGGCCTGTCGCCCTGGCTGACGTTGCCGCTGTCGCTATTGGTCAGCGGATCGCTGGCGGTGCTGCTCGGGCTGATCACGGTCCGCCTGTCGGGCCACTATCTGCCGCTCGGCACGCTCGCCTGGGGGTTAGGGCTGTTCTATCTCTTCAGCAAGCTGGAGTTCCTTGGGCGCAACGACGGCATCTCGGCGATCCCGCCGCTGTCGATCGGCGCGTTCAAGATGCTCTCGCCCGGCTCGATCTATTACGCGATCTGGGTCGCCGTGATCCTCTCCGCGTTGCTGACGATGAACCTCCTGGACTCCCGCACCGGCCGCGCCATCCGCGCGCTGCGCCGCGGACACGTCGCGGCCGAGGCTTTCGGTGTGCACACGCCGCGGGCAAAGCTATTGGTGTTCATCCATGCCGCGGTGCTCGCCGGCCTTTCGGGGTGGCTCTACGCGCATCTCCAGCGCGCGGTGAACCCGACGCCGTTCGGCGCGCAGGCCGGCATCGAATATCTCTTCATCGCGGTGGTCGGCGGCGCCGGCTATGTCTGGGGCGGCGTGCTGGGCGCGGCAATCGTCGTGGTGCTGAAGGAGGTGCTGCAGAGCTATCTGCCGCTGATCCTGCCCGGCTCCGGCCAGGTCGAGACCATCGTGTTCGGCATCATGCTGGTGGCGCTGCTGCAGCTCGCCCCCGGCGGCCTGTGGCCCTGGCTGATGTCGTTCCTGCCCGAGCGCACCAGCGGCAGAAAGCCGGACACCTCGTTGAAGCTGGAGCAACGCAGCCGCGCGCCCGCCGAGGCCGGCGTCCTGCTTCAGGTTGAAAAAGCGCGCAAGCAATTCGGCGGCGTGGTCGCGGTGAACAACGTCTCCTTCGACGTCCAGGCCCGCGAGATCGTCGCGCTGATCGGACCGAACGGCGCCGGCAAGAGCACCACCTTCAACCTGATCACCGGCGTGCTGTCGGCGACCTCGGGCTCGATCTCGGTGCTCGGCAAGAAGGTCGACAAGGCGCCGCCGCAGGAGATCGTCAAGCTCGGCATCAGCAGGACCTTCCAGCACGTCAAGCTGGTCCCCGACATGACCGTGCTGGAGAATGTCGCGATCGGCGCGCATCTGCGCGGCCATTCCGGCCCGATCGCCTCGATGCTGCGGCTCGATCGCGCTGACGAGGCGAAGCTGCTCGCGGAAGCCGCCCGCCAGATCGAGCGCGTCGGCCTCACCGAGCAGATGCACCAGCTCGCGGGCTCGCTCTCGCTCGGCCAGCAGCGCATCGTCGAGATCGCCCGCGCGCTGTGCGTCGATCCGATGCTGCTGCTGCTCGACGAGCCGGCGGCGGGCCTGCGTCACATGGAGAAGCAGCGCCTCGCTACGCTGCTCCGCGAGCTGCGCGACGGCGGAATGTCCGTCCTTCTGGTCGAGCACGACATGGGCTTTGTGATGAACCTCGCCGACCGCATCGTGGTGCTCGATTTCGGCACCAAGATCGCGGAAGGCACGCCCGCCACGATCAAGACCAATCCCGAAGTGATCAAGGCCTATCTCGGAGTGGCGGCATGAGCGCGCTGTTGTCCGTCACCGATGCCCATGTCGCCTATGGCAAGGTCGAGGCCGTGCGCTCGGTCTCGCTCGAGGTCGGCGCCAACCAGATCGTCACCATCGTCGGCGCCAACGGCGCCGGCAAGACCACGCTGCTCTCGGCCATCATGGGCATCTTGCCGCTGAAGGGCCGCGTCGCCTTTGCCGGCCAGGATCTCGCCCGGCTCGACATCGAGGATCGCGTCGCGATGGGCCTCGGCCTCGTGCCCGAGCACCGCGAATTGTTCGTGACCATGAATGTCGAGGACAATCTCGAGCTCGGGGCCTTCCGCATCGAGCGGAGCCGGGCGAAGTCCTCGATCGAGCGGGTCTATGCGCTGTTTCCGCGGCTCAAGGAGCGCCGCAAGCAGCTCGCCGGCACCTTGTCCGGCGGCGAGCAGCAGATGCTCGCAATGGGCCGCGCGCTGATGGGCGAGCCGAAGCTCTTGATGCTGGACGAGCCGAGCCTCGGCCTCGCCCCGATCATCGTCGCCGACATCTTCCGCATCATCACCGAGCTTCGCGCCAGCGGCGTCTCCGTGCTGCTGGTCGAGCAGAACGCACAAGCCGCGCTGAAGATCGCGGACCAGGCCTATGTGATGGAGCTCGGCGAGTTCGTACTGAGCGGCAAGGCCAGCGACATCGCGGCGAACGAGCGGGTTGCGGCGAGCTATCTCGGTTTCCAGCACGAAGGCGCGAGCGTGTTGTAGGTCCGGGGCGCCGCTACAAACTCGACTGTCATCGTCCGCGAAGGCGGACGATCCAGTATTCCAGAGACGGCCGCGTCTGAACCGGGCCGTCGCGGCGTACTGGATGCCCCGCCTTCGCGGGGCATGACAGCGGAGGATGCGGACATAGCGGAGGCGGCGGCCTCGTTACCTAGTCGCCGCCTTCTCCCCCTTCAGCGCCGCCACCTCCGCCTCCAGCTCCGCGATGCGCTGATCGCGCGCCGCCAGCGCTGCCGCGACATCCGGGGCGTCGAATTTCTGCGGAATGTGCTGCGGGCAGTTGGTGTCCCACGCCGCGATCTTGAACAGGATCACCTGCTCGGGCCGCGCGCGGTAGCCCTTCGGCATCAACGACGTCGTCAGCGCCTCGTCGTCCTCGACGATTCGCGCCTCGCCCCAGATCTTCACCCGGCGGCGATGGGCGTAGTCCATCACGAAGATGTAGGCCTTTGGGTTCTCCGAGAGATTGCCCTGGGTGATGAACTGCTGGTTGCCGGCATAGTCGGCGAAGGCGAGCGTCTGCTTGTCCAGCACCTTGAGAAATCCCTTGGGCCCGCCGCGGTGCTGGATGTAGGGCTGGCCGTCGGCCGAGGCGGTTGCGAAGTAGAAGCTGTTGGCGTCAGCCAGGAAGGCTTCGAGGTTGTCGTCGACCTCCGTGCGCCAGCCGCGCTGCTCGCTACGCGCATAGGCCTCGCGCGAGCCCTTGCGGGCCTGGATCGCCTTCACCGCCGGCGAGAAGGCCACGTCGCTGGCATAGGTGTGTCCTGCCGTCATCGGAACATCTCCTGAAATTCCGGCTCATTCCTGCGTCTTTCGCGGTTTAACATGGCTCCTTCAGCGTTTAAAACAATTGACCGTCTTGACACTTCATCATTGCGATATATGCAATAATGTCCATGGACCGCCTGGAAGCCATGCACGTCTTCGTCACCGTCGCCGATCTGCGCGGCTTTGCGCCGGCAGCGCGCAAGCTCAAGCTGTCGCCCTCGGCGGTGACGCGGCTGATCGCGGCGCTGGAGGAGCATCTCGGCGCGCGGCTGCTGCAGCGGACCACGCGGCAAGTGACGCTGACCGACGTCGGCACGCGCTATCTGGAGCGCGCGCGGCGCATCCTCGCCGATGTCGAGGAGGCCGACGGCTCCGCGCGCGAGGAGCGCAACCGGCCGAGCGGACGGCTGGTGGTGTCGGCGCCGGTCGGCTTCGGCCGGCTGCATGTCGGGCCGGTGATGACCGCTTATCTCAAGCGCTATCCCGAAGTCGCCGCCGAGCTCAGGCTGTCGGACAACTTCGTCAATCTCGTGGAAGATGCCGTCGACGCCGCGGTGCGGATCGGCCACCTCGCCGATTCCTCGCTGGTGGCGCGCCAGGTCGGCGAGATGCGACGGATCGTGGTGGCCGCGCCCGTCTATTTGAAGCGCCACGGCGAGCCGAAGACGCCGGAAGCGCTCGCCGCGCACCAGACCATCCAGTTCGGCCCATCGGCCAGCTGGCACTTCGTGCAGGACGGCCGTGACATCGAGGTGACACCGACCCCGCGCTTCACCAGCAACAGCGCCGATGCCGCCCTGCAATATGCCGAGGCCGGCGGCGGCGTGACGCGGGTGCTGGCCTATCAGGCCGCCGAGGGGCTGAAGCGCGGACGCCTGAAGATCGTGCTGGCGAAATACGAGCAGCCGGCGCTGCCGATCCACATCGTCTACCCGACCTCGCGCCTGCTTTCGGCCAAGGTGCGCGCGTTCATCGATCTCGTGGTGGAGACGGCGGAGTGGAGGTTCGGGTGATCACTGTCATTCCGGGGCTCGCGAAGCGAGAACCCGGAATCTCGAGGTTCCGGGTTCGGCGCTTCGCACCGCCCCGGAACGACAACTAACCCTTCTTCGGCACCACGCGAAACGTCCCGCTCGCCCGCGCGATCACGACGTCGTCGGCCTTCACCAGGGCTTGCGCGAAGCAGATCGTCTTGCCGGTCTTGATCACATCGCTCTCGATCGAACACCACTGGCCGATCTCCGCAGAGCCGGCGAAATCGACCGAGAGCGAGACCGTCACGAACGACGTGGTCCAGCCCGTCGCCTGCGCGCAGCTATAGCCCATGGCATTGTCGGCGAGCGCGGTGATGAGGCCGCCATGGATCAGGCCGCGGCCGTTGGTATGTGGCTTCGCCAGCCGCAGGCCGATGATGACGGCCTTGTCGGTCTTCTTCGCATAGAGCGGCTCCCAGGGCTCGGTGAGAGGGCTCTTGCGAAAGAGCGGCTCGAAGCCGTCGGGGATGTCGGTGGAGGTCATGGCTGTCTCGCGTGTATGTGGCTGAGGCCATTGAACGCGATGTGGATGACGGTTTCACCGCCTACAAAGTTTTAAACGGGGTTTGCGCGGGTGTTTGAAATGGGCTGCGCTGTCGCCTCACCACAGCTGTCATCACCCGCGAAGGCGGGGCATCCAGTACGCCGCAGCGGCTCGGTTCTAGCCGCACTGTCTCGGAGTACTGGATGCCCCGCCTTCGCGGGGCATGACAGTCTTGATCAAAACGGCGGTGCCGCTCTAGAACGGCAACCCCACGTAATTCTCCGACAGCGACGTCATCGCGGCCTGGGACTGCGTGACGTAGTCGAGCTCAGCGAGCTGGATGCGGGCGCCGATGGTGCCGGTGTCGGGGAATTTGTGCAGCATCGAGGTCATCCACCAGGAGAAGCGGACCGCTTTCCAGACGCGGGCCAGCGCCGTGGCGGAATAGGCATCGATGCCGGCGCTGGATTTCTCGTCGTAGAACTCGCGCAAGGCGCTCGACAGATAATGCGCGTCGCTGGCGGCGAGATTCAGCCCCTTGGCGCCGGTCGGCGGCACGATATGGGCGGCGTCGCCGCACAGGAACATCTTGCCGAAGCGCATCGGCTCGGCGACGAAGCTGCGCAAGGGGGCGATGCTCTTCTCGATCGAGGGACCCGTGACGAGGCTGTCGGCGGCCTCCTGGTCGAGCCGCCGTTTCAGTTCGTCCCAGAAGCGATCATCCGGCCATTGGTCGACATGGTCGTCGAGCGAGCACTGCACGTAGTAGCGGCTGCGCTTCGTCGAGCGCATGGTGCAGAGCGCAAAGCCTCTCGCGTGGTTGGAATAGATCAGCTCGTGGCTGACCGGCGGCGTCTCGGAGAGGATACCGAGCCAGCCGAACGGATAGACCCGCTCGAACTCCTCGATCGCCGAGGCCGGCACGCTGGCGCGGCTGACGCCGTGAAAGCCGTCGCAGCCGGCGATGAAATCACAATCGAGCGTGTGGGTGACGCCGTCTTTGACATAGGTAACGCGCGGGTGACTGCCGTCGAAATCATGCGGCTGCACGTCCTTGGCTTCGTAAACCGAGGTAAGGCCTGTGGCCTTGCGTGCATTCATCAGGTCGAGCGTGACCTCGGTCTGGCCGTAGATCATGACCGTCTTGCCGGTCGCAGCCTTCATGTCGATGCGGTGCCGGCTGCCGGAAAAAGCGAGCTCGATGCCTTCATGCACCAGGCCTTCGGCGTGCGCCCGCGTGCCGGCGCCGACCTGGTCCAGCAGCGCGACGGTTCCCTCCTCCAGCAGACCGGCGCGGATGCGGCCGAGCACGTAGTCCGGGCTCTGCCGCTCCAGGATGAAATTGTCGATGCCGTATCGATGCAGCAGTTGCCCAAGCAACAATCCAGCCGGCCCGGCCCCGATGATTGCGACTTTTGTCCGCAATACTGCTCCTCCCGATTCTGTAGGGTGCGGCGCGGACGCGCTTGTCGCGCCGATCCGCAGACGATAATTATATCATATAATTGTTGGGCAAAAGGGAGAGCGCGTCGCGCTGATCGCGACAAATCCATGCAACATGGCTGACGTAGACGAAGCGTCAGTTCCGGCTTGAACGCGCCGGCCAATTAGATAACATGTTAATTAAAGAGGCCGGGCCAACGAAGCCCGCCGTCAAAAAGAGGGAGAGACGCGTGATGAGAAAAGCCTGTCTGGCTTTGCTGCTGGCAGCAAGCGTGAGCCCTGCGTTCGCGCAGGACAAGACAATTGACCTGAAGGTCTCACACTGGGTGCCGGCCTCGCATCCGCTGCAGAAATCCCTGGAAGACTGGGTGGCCGCGGTGAACAAGGATTCCGGCGGCACCATCACGGGCAAAGTGTTTCCGGCCCAGCAGCTCGGCAAGGCATTCGACCATTACGACATGGCCCGCGACGGCATCGCCGACGTCACCTATGTCAATCCCGGCTACCAGCCCGGCCGCTTCCCGATCATCGGCGCCGGCGAATTGCCGTTCCTGATCTCGGACGCCAAGGGCGGATCGATGGGGCTTGATGCCTGGTACCGCAAATATGCCGAAAAGGAGATGAAGGACGTCAAATACTGCCTCGCCTTCGTCCACTCGCCCTCCTCCTTCCACTCCAAGACCAAGAAGATCGTGACGCCGGAGGACGTGAAGGGCCTGAAGATCCGCCCCGCCCACGCCACCATGGCGAATTTCGTCACCTCGCTCGGCGGCACCAATGTGCAGTCGTCGGCACCGGAAGTGCGCGACATCATCGAGCGCGGCGTCGCCGACGGCGTCACCTTCCCCTGGGGCTCCCTCGTGCTGTTCGGCATCGACAAGGTGACGAAGTACGACATGGAGGCGCCGCTCTACACCACGACCTTCGTGTTCGTGATCAACAAGGACAAGTACAATTCGATGTCCGACAAGCAGAAGGCCGCGATCGACAAGAATTGCACGATCGAGATGGCGGGCGCGGTCGGCGAGCACTGGGGCAAGTTCGAGGATGCCGGCATCGACAAGATCAAGGCGGAATCCGGCCACGAGGTCTACAAGCTGAACCCCGAGCAGGTCGCCGCCTGGAAGAAGGCGGCCGAGCCGCTGGTGAAGACCTGGGGTGACGGCGCCAAGAAGACCGGTGCCGATCCCGACGCGGCGCTGGCGGATCTGAAGGCCTCGCTGAAGAAGTACAACGCGCTGGCCGAATAGCCGCGCGTCGAACGGAACACGGCGGCGAGGGGCATCTCGTCGCCGTTGTCCTGGAAGCGGGTTGAAGGTGAGGAGCGCACGCTGCTTCGTCCCCCTCTCCCCGCCTGCGGGGAGAGGGTTGGGGTGAGGGGGAGTCTCCGCGGGGACGGTGACGGTTGGACTCGCGGAGAGTCCCCCTCACCCGGAATCCGCGCGTTCCGCGCGCATTCCGGCCTCTCCCCGCAAGCGGGGAGAGGCGAAGAGCGCGCTGGGTCGAGAGCGAGAATGACATCACACAGGACACCCCCATGAAGCGCGCCTGGATGGATCGCTTTATCGACACGATCGAATGGATCGCGGCCGGCTTTGTCGGCATCGTCGCGCTCGACATCTTCCTGTCGGTGCTCTTGCGCAACACGCTGAACTATTCGATCCCTGACTCGTTCGACATCGGCCGCATGCTGCTCGGCATCCTGATCTTCTGGGGCATCGCGGCGACCTCCTATCGTGGCACCCACATCACGGTCGACCTCGTCTGGGGCAATGTCAGCTCGCGCTATCAGCGCTGGATCGACGTGTTCGCGACATTGGTGCTGCTGTTCGTCGTCACCGTGCAGACCTGGACGCTGTTCGACAAGGTGCGCGGCACCTACAACGACAACGTCCAGACCTTCGACATGCACATGCCGACCTGGCCGTTCTTCGCTATCGCCTGGATCGGCGACGTCTCCGCCGTGCTGCTGATCGCGATCCGCACCTACCGGCTGATCTTCCATCCCGAAGAGATGCACGACCCCAAAATCAAGGCGACGGAGTAATCATGAGCACCGATGCCGTCGCCGTTATCGGCTTCGTTTCCCTGTTCGTCCTGATGCTGCTGCGCGTGCCCGTCGGCATGGCCATGGGCCTCGTCGGCGTCTCCGGTTTCTCCTATCTGGTCGGTGCGACACCGGCGCTGAAGCTGGTCGGCCAGACCTCGATGCGCACGGTCACCGACTACACCTTCGGCGTCATCCCGATGTTCCTGCTGATGGGCTCCTTCGTCAGCAATTCCGGCATGAGCCGCGAGCTGTTCCGCGCCGCCAACGGCTTCGTCGGGCATTTGCGCGGCGGGCTCGGCATCGCCACCGTCGGCGCCTGCGGCGGCTTTGCCGCGATCTGCGGCTCGTCGGTGGCGACCGCCGCGACGTTCTCCGCCGTCGCTTACCCGGAGATGCGCCGCTTCGGCTATCCGCAGTCCTTCGCCACCGGCGTGATCGCGGCGGGCGGCACGCTGGGCGCGATGCTGCCGCCCTCCACCGTGCTCGCGGTCTACGGCATCATCACCGAGCAGGACATCGGAAAACTCTTCATCGCCGGCATCATCCCGGGCCTTTTGGCGATGACCATGTACATGATCACGATCTTCCTGATCGGATATTTCCGGCCCGACTTCCTGCCCAAGGGCAAGGTGCTGCCATGGCGCGAGCGCTTTGCGGGCCTGAAGGAGATCTGGGCGCCGGTGCTGCTGTTCGTGTTCGTGATCGGCGGCCTCTATGGTCTGCCCTTCCTGCCGCGCTTCACGCCGACGGAGGCCGGCGGCGTCGGCGCCACCGGCGCCTTCATCATCGGCATGGTCACCGGACGGCTCGACCGCGAGAAGGTGCTGGCCTCGCTGCTGCAGGCGACGCGCACCGCGGCCGCCGTGTTCACCGTGCTGATCGGCGCGCTGATCTTCGGCTATTTCCTCACGGTGACGCAGACGCCGCAGAAGGTGACGGAATTCCTCACCGGCCTCGGCCTCGGACCCTACGGCGTGCTGGCGCTGATCATGGTGATGTATCTCGTGCTCGGCTGCCTGATGGACGCCATGGCGATGATCATCCTGACCGTGCCGATCATCTTCCCCGTGATCACGCATCTCGGTTTCGACCCGATCTGGTTCGGCGTCATCATCGTGATGACCGTCGAGCTCGGCCTGATCCACCCACCGGTCGGCATGAACGTCTTCGTCATCAAGAGCGTGGTGAAGGACGTGTCGTTCTCCACGATCTTCAAGGGCGTGATCCCGTTCGTGGCGACGGACCTGGTGCGACTGGTGATCCTGATCGCGTTCCCGCTGCTGGCGACATGGCTGCCGACGCGGATGATGGCGCATTAGCGTAGATGGAGCGGCGAGCTCTCGTCCCCTCTCCCCTTGTGGGAGAGGGTGGCTCGCCGCGAAGCGGCGAGACGGGTGAGGGGTCTCTCTCCACACGCGCATCTGCGTTCGCGGAGACAACCCCTCATCCGGCGCTTCGCCCCACCTTCTCCCACAAGGGGAGAAGGAAGGGCACTGCGCTTGGCGCCATTGATTGGAGATAAGCGATGACACCCACCCTCGAAACCAAATACGTCTTCACCATCACCGCGCGCATCGGCGATGTCATCACCGCCGGTGAGACCGGGATCGGCGTCCGCCGCATCATTCCGATCATCGGCGGCGAAGTGACAGGCGAGGTCACCGGCAAGGTGCTGCCGTTCGGCGCCGACTTCCAGACCATCCGCCCCAACGAGCTGATCGATCTCGAAGCCAAGTACGCCTTCGAGACCGACGACGGCGCCACCGTTTACGTGGAGAACAAGGGCATCCGCTTCGGGCCGGTGGAACTGCTGCGGAGACTGAAGCGCGGCGAGCCGGTCGACCCGCAACTGATCTATTGCCGTACCGTGCCGAAATTCGAAACGGGGCACGAAAAGTATCGCTGGCTGATGCAGCACATCTTTGTCGGCTCCGCCGCACGCTACGCGGATCGCGTGGTGATCGACGTGCATCAGGTGGAGTGAGGAATCGGTCTTTGCCCCGGGGCGGACCTGGTTCAGAATGCGATCTGCGCCAAGTTGTGCAGACCACGGGAGTCCCACCATGTCACTTATGGCTTCCAGCGAACCAGCCCCCCGACAAACCTTCGACTCCGCCGAAATGGGCGCCATCGCTCATCTCTACCGCGGCGAGGTCTATCGATCGACGATCTGGCGAACGCGGCTCGACAACACGACCAATTGGGCGATCGTCACGATGGGCATCGCACTGTCGACGACCTTTTCGAGCCCGGAAGCTTCGCCTCTGCCACTCGTACTCGTCGGACTGCTCCTTGCCGTGTTCCTTGGTATGGAGGCGCGGCGTTATCGCTATTTCAATGTCTGGCGTGCCCGGGCTCGTTGGCTGGAGAGGAATTTCTATGCGCCAATCTTCACCGGTGAAACGCACGATGATGGCTGGAAGGCTGTTCTCGCGCGCGACTACACTGCGCCCCGCCATCACATTTCGTTTGTCCGCGCGGCCGGACGGCGGTTGCGTCGCAACTACGTCTGGATCCTCGCCATCCAGGCGACCGCCTATTGCGGCAAGATTGCGATCCATCCGGCGCCTGCGTTGACCTTGACGGAACTTATTAATCGCGCGGCCGTCGGGCCGATTCCCGGCTGGGTCGTTCTGATCATGGGCTTTGCCTACAATTTCGGGTGGCTGGCGTTCGCGCTCGGCACGATGTGGCTCGACCAACGCGAGCACGGGACCAAGGGCGACCAGGTGGCGATGGGCTGATGACACGGAGCGGTTACCCGTTCCTGCGGGAGCCGAGACTCGCGTAGCGGCCCCGCCGCCGGGGAGGCCCCCCACCTTGACTCCTCCAAAATTCGTTATACAACATAACTATTCTGACAAGGACGCAAATGACACAGGGAAACGCCGAGACCGCTGACGCGGGCGCCTCCGGGCTTTTGAGGATCGAGCGGGCGGACCGGGTTCTGACCGTGGGTCTGAACCGGCCGGCCAAGCGCAATGCGCTCAATGACGGCATCATCCTGGAAATCGGCGAGTGTTTTGCCTCCCTGCCCGAGGACATCGGCGCGGTCGTCATCCACGGCATCGGCGACCATTTCTCCAGTGGTCTCGACCTGTCCGAGCTGACCGAGCACGACGCGACCGGCGGGCTCCTTCATTCCCAGATGTGGCACCGGGTGTTCGACCGCATCCAGTACAGCCGCGTGCCTGTCATCGCGGCGCTCAGGGGCGCCGTGATCGGCGGCGGGCTGGAGCTTGCCTGCGCCGCGCATATCCGCGTCGCCGAGCCCTCGACCTATTTCGCGCTGCCGGAGGGGCAGCGCGGCATCTTCGTCGGCGGCGGAGGCTCGGTGCGGCTGCCGCGGCTGATCGGCGTTGCCAGGATGATGGACATGATGCTGACGGGACGCGTCTATAGCGCGACCGAAGGCGCCTCCTACGGCTTTGCGCAATATCTGACGGAGGCCGGCAACGGGCTCGGCAAGGCGCTGGAGCTTGCGACCAAGATCGCCTCCAACGCGCCGCTGACGAATTTCGCCGTGCTCCAGGCGCTGCCGATGATCGCGGAAGCCAATCCGCAGACCGGCCTGCTGATGGAATCGCTGATGGCCACCGTCGCGCAGAGCGACAAGGAGGCCAAGCGTAGGATCCGCGAATTCCTCGAGCACAAGACCGCCAAGGTGAAGCCCAAGTCATGAGCGTAAAGTCATGAGCGCGCAGCCGTCCTCTTCCAGCATGGAGCGCGGCGCGAGCAATTCTCCGCTGCGGCCCATTTCGTTCGGCGATCCCGTCGTCAACATCGAGCGGCGCGACGACGGCACGATCTATCTGCGGCCCAAGCAGCCGCTCGGCGACTATCCGGTCCGCATCACCGACCGCCTGCATCATTGGGCGACGACGACGCCGGACCGCGTCTTCATGGCCGAGCGCGAAGGCGGCCGCGGCTGGCGCAAGATCACCTATGCCGAGCTGCTCGCCGCGAGCCGGCACATCGCTTCAAGCCTGATTGCGCGCGGTCTGTCGGCCGAGCGGCCGGTCGTGATCCTCTCCGGCAATTCGATCGACCATGCGCTGCTGGCCTTCGGCGCGTTCTATGCCGGCGTTCCGTTCTGCCCGGTGTCGCCGGCCTATTCGCTGGTGTCGAAGGACTACGGCAAGCTGTCCTATCTGATGAAGCTGCTGACGCCGGGTCTCGTCTTCGCAGAGGACGCCGACAAGTTCGCCGACGCGCTTGCCGCCAATGTCTCGCTCGGCACCGAGATCGCGGCATCCTGGGGCACCGTACCGGGCCGCGACGTCACCCTGCTCGCCGATCTCATGGCGACGCCGATCCGCGGCGATCTCGACGCGGTGCACGGCAAGATCGGCCCTGATACGATCGCAAAATTCCTGCTGACCTCGGGCTCGACCGGCAATCCCAAGGCCGTCATCAACACCCAGCGCATGATCTGCGCCAACCAGGTGATGCTGCGCGAGACGCTCGCCTTCCTCAAGGACGAGCCGCCCGTCATCATCGACTGGCTGCCCTGGAACCACACTTTTGGCGGCAACCACAATATCGGGCTGACGCTCTACAATGGCGGCTCGATGTATCTGGATGCCGGCAAGCCGGTGCCTGGAGGCATCGAGGAGACCGTGCGCAATCTCCAGGAGATTTCGCCGACCGTCTATTTCAACGTGCCCAAGGGCTATGAATCGCTGCTGCCCTATTTGCGCGACGACCAGGGCCTGCGCGCAAAGTTCTTCGACCGGCTGCATGCGATGTTCTTCTCCGGCGCGGCGCTGTCGCCGTTCGTCTGGAACAGCCTCGACGAGCTCGCGGTGAAGGAAAAGGGCTATCGCGTGCCGATGCTGACCGGCCTTGGTGCCACCGAGACCGCGCCGTTCTTCATGTCGGTCAATCCGCGCACCAGCCGCTCCGGCCATGTCGGCCTGCCGGTTTCAGGGAACGACGCCAAGCTGGTGCCGAACAACGGCAAGCTGGAGGTCCGTGCCAAGGGACCGAACGTCATGCCCGGCTACTGGCGCCAACCCGACATCACCGCAAAATCCTTCGACGAGGAAGGATTTTACAAGATGGGCGATGCGCTCAAGCCCGCCGATCCCGATGATTTCAACGCCGGCTTCGATTTCGACGGCCGCGTCAGCGAGGACTTCAAGCTCGCCAGCGGCACCTGGGTCAGCGTCGGCCCCCTGCGCGCGCGCCTCACCGCGGCCTGCGCGCCTCTGGTGCGCGACGTCGTCATCGCCGGCATCAACCGCGACGAGGTCTCCGCGCTGGTCGTGCTCGACCTCGACGGTTGCCGCCTGATCAATCCGACGCTGCCGGCGGACGATCTCGTCGTCGCCACGCGCGACCGGCTGGTGCGCGAGGCATTTCGCGAGCGCCTGACGCGCTTCCTCAGCCAAGCCACGGGATCCTCGACCCGGATCACCCGCGCGATCCTGATGGACACGCCGCTCTCGATCGACAAGGGCGAGGTCACCGACAAGGGCTCGATCAACCAGCGCGCGGTGCTGGAGCATCGTACCGCCTTGATCGACGAGCTCTACGCTGCCAATCCGTCGGACCGTGTGATATCGGTCGGGTAAGAAACCACCGCCAAAGGAGAACGCCATGTTGTTGAAGGATCAGGCAGCCATCGTCACCGGCGGCGCATCAGGACTGGGCGCTGCGACCGCGCGAAAGCTGGCGGCGCAGGGCGCCAAGGTCGCGGTGTGCGACCTCAATGCCAAGCTCGCTGAAACCGTTGCCGCCGAAATCAAGGGCGTCGCCGTGACCTGCGACGTCTCCGACGCCGCGTCCGCTGAAGCCGCGATCGCGCAGGCCAACAAGGCCCATGGCCCGGCGCGCGTGCTGGTCAATTGCGCCGGCATCGGCGTTGCCAAGCGCGTCGTCGGCCGCGACGGCCCGATGGCGCTCGCCGATTTCGACAAGGTGATCAAGGTCAATCTGATCGGCACCTTCAACATGCTGCGCCTCGCCGCGACCGAGATGTCGAAGCTCGAGCCGCAGGCGACCGGCGAGCGCGGCGTCATCATCAACACCGCCTCCGTCGCCGCCTATGACGGCCAGATCGGCCAATCCGCCTATTCGGCCTCCAAGGGCGGCATCGTCGGCATGACGCTGCCGATCGCGCGCGAGCTGGCGCAGTTCGGCATCCGCGTGCTCACCATCGCGCCCGGCCTGTTCCTGACACCGCTACTCGCGAACCTGCCGCAGGAAGCCCAGGACTCGCTCGCCGCCGCCATCCCGTTCCCGCGCCGGCTCGGCCAGGCCGACGAGTTCGCCGCGCTCGCGCTGCACATGGTGGAAAACGCCTACCTGAACGGCGAAGTGGTGCGCCTCGACGGCTCGCTGCGCATGGCGCCGAAATAAGTGATGATTCGTATCGCAGCAGCGATCTCGACCTTACCTCTCCCTTTGGGAGAGGTCGGCGCGAAGCGCCGGGTGAGGGGCCCTGCCCTCTCGAGGGACCGCAGTCCCTCACCCGAATTGCTGCGCAATTCGACCTCTCCCTCCGGGAGAGGTGTGGCTCAGCGCTAATGGATAAATAACGCATGTTCGTGAACCGGCGCGAGGTCCAGATCCAGTGGGGTGACTGCGACCCCGCCAACATCGTCTATTACCCGCGCTATTTCGCGATGTTCGACGATTCGACCTCGACCCTGTTCGAGGTCGCCGGCTTCTCCAAGCAGGACCTGGTCCGCAAATACGGCCTGGTGGGAATTCCCATGGTCGATACGCGGGCCAAGTTCTACATCCCCTCGACCTATGGCGACTGGATCACCATCGAGACGAAAATCGAGAGCATCAAGCGCTCGAGCTTCGAGGTGAAGCACAACGTCTACAAGGGCGAGGCGCTGGCGATCGAGGGGTTCGAGACCCGCGTCCTGGTCGGCCGCGATCCTGACAACCCCGACAAGCTCAAATCAGCACCGTTTCCTGGGGAAATGGTCGCCAAATTCACGGGAAGCTAAATCGCCGCATCACCAAAAGAGGGGGCTGAATTACCCCCCGATTTCTGCTTTCAAGGAAACACGTCAAGGGAGGAATAAATAGATGAAACGCTTTTACCTGACCGCCGCCATTGCCGCGGCGACGCTCGCCCTGCCAGCGCTGCCCGCGCTGGCCCAGACCAGCGAAATCACCATCGGCATCACCACCACCACCACGGGCCCGGGCGCGGCCCTCGGCATTCCCGAGCGCAACGCGCTGGAATTCGTGCCGAAGGAGATCGGCGGCGTGCCGCTGAAGGTGATCGTGCTCGACGACGGCGGCGATCCCACCACGGCGACCACCAACGCCCGCCGCTTCGTGACGGAATCCAAGGCCGACATCATCATGGGCTCGGCGCTGACGCCGCCGACCATCGCGGTGTCCAACGTCGCCAACGAAGCCGGCATCCCGCACTTTGGTCTGGCGCCCTTCCCGATCACGCCGGAGCGCATGAAGTGGTCGGTGGCGATGCCGCAGCCGATCCCGATCGTCGGCAAGGTGCTGTACGATCACATGAAGTCGAAGGGCATCAAGACCCTCGGTTATATCGGCTATTCCGACTCCTACGGCGACCTCTGGTTCAACGACCTGAAAGCGCAGGCCGTGCCGATGGGCATGACCATCGTCGACGAGGAGCGCTTCGCCCGCCCGGACACCTCGGTGACCGGCCAGGTGCTGAAGCTCGTCGCCGCCAATCCCGACGCGATCCTGGTCGGCGCCTCCGGCACCGCAGCCGCGCTGCCGCAGACCGAGCTGCGCGAGCGCGGCTATCAGGGCCTGATCTACCAGACCCATGGTGCCGCCAGCATGGACTTCATCCGCATCGCCGGCAAAGCGGCCGAGGGCGTGCTGATGGCCTCCGGTCCCGTCATGGACCCCGAAGACCAGCCGGACGAGGCCGCCACCAAGAAGCCGGGCCTCGCGCTCAACACGGCCTATGAAGCCAAATACGGCCCGAACAGCCGCAGCCAGTTCGCCGGCCATTCCTACGATGCGTTCGAGATCCTGAAGCGCATCATCCCGACCGCGCTGAAAACCGCAAAACCCGGTACGCCGGAATTCCGCGAAGCGATCCGCCAGGCGCTGCTGTCGGAGAAGGAACTGGCGGCGAGCCAGGGCGTCTACAACTTCACCGAAAAGGATCGTTACGGCCTCGACGAGCGCTCGCGCATCCTGCTCACCGTGAAGAACGGCAAGTACACGCTGGTGAAGTAGGCGCAGCGACAGTTTTGAGACGACGAGAGCCGGCCCGATGGGCCGGCTCTTTTTCATTCGATCCGCGTGAGCGCTCAAGCAGCCTGCCGCAGCGGGGTCCAGGCGAACTCTGGATAGTAATTGTCCATCATGCGGTCGACATACGCCGTGAGGTTCGGAAACCCTTCCGCCCGCTGCCGTAGTCCTGATTCGAAGAACGGCGTCAGTATCCCCGCGAGCGCGCCGAAGGCTGTGGCGTCGACGCCGCAGGGCTTGTTGCCCATCAGATAGGCCTTGTCGCCGAGCTGCACCGACAGCGCGAACAGCGAGCGCACGGCGAGATCAACGTCGTCATCGGGAGCGTGGCGGCCGAGACCGGAGAGCAGATAGTTCTCGGCGACGCGGAATTGCGCGTCCTCGCGCAGCTTCTCGCGGTTGTGCTCCGGTGCGCCGTCGAAGAAATGCGCAGGCCCCTTGGCAAAATTGACCGGATCGACCCAGCGCGCGCCAACCAGCGCCCAATAGACATGATGCTCGATCATCCGCTCGAACGCCCAGGCCTGTGCACGTTCAGCCAAGGAGAGGCCGGCGTCGAAATCGAAGCCGTAGCGGCGCTCGATATGGGCGCGGATGAAGGTGGAATCAGCCACCGCCTCGCCGCCATCGTCGATGAACGGCAATTGCCCCTTTGGGGAGGCGGGCGGCATCGCGCGCTCCTTCCGGTAGGGCAGTCCCGCCATCTTGAGCTGCACCTCGGTCTTGGTGACGAAGGGGCTGATTTCCGGCAGGCCGAAGCCGGTGCCAAAGCCGTAAAGCGTGATCATGAAAGCTCTCCTGAACCTGCCAAGTTTGATGGAACCTAGTGCCGGGCTGCTGCCACCATGGTGGCAGCAGCCGTGATATCTTCTGCGAAACGGGCCCCCTGCCAGGCGCGGCTCATGACGTGGCGGACCAGTGCGTCCGCGGCCTGGGTCAGCGAGCGTGTCACCACGCTTGCGAGTGCAAATCGGAGATCAACGGCCATGAGATCGAGCGAAACGAGGCGGCCAAACGCCCAAGCCTGCAATATTTGGGCTTGCCAGAGCTGCGCCCGCCACAGCGGACCGGCCAGGCCGAGATGGATTGGAGTGATCATGGACAAATCCTCTTCAGTCGATGTGTTGTCCCGGTATAGAACCCCCCTGCTGCCAACATCCTGTCAGCAGCCGCGCGCCGATTTCTGATCCGTCCCGAGAAGAGAATTGTCATGAGACGCGCCGACCGGCTGTTTCAGATCATCCAGGTGCTCCGGCGCACGCGTAAGCCGCTGACGGCGGACGCGATCGCGGCCGAGCTCGAGACCTCGAAGCGCACGATCTACCGCGATATCGCGACGCTGATCGGCCAGCGCGTGCCGATCCGCGGTGAGGCCGGCATGGGCTACATCCTGGAAAAGGGTTTTGACCTGCCGCCTTTGATGCTGACACCCGACGAGATCGAGGCCGCGGTGCTCGGCGCGCAATGGGTTGCGGGCCATGCCGACTCTGCGCTGGCGCGCGCGGCCGAAGACCTGATGGCCAAGATCGCCGACACCGTGCCGGAGCGCCTGCGCCCCTTCGTGCTGGAACCGGCGAGCCGCGCGCGACCGAGCTGGAACAGGGAGCCTGATCGCCTCGACATGGTGCGCACGCGCACCCAGATCCACGAGGGCAAGAAGATCATGCTGCGCTATCGCGACGAGCAGGGCCGCGCCAGCGAACGCATGATCTGGCCGATCTCGGTCGGCTATCTCGAAGCCGTGCGCCTGCTCGCGGCCTGGTGCGAGCTGCGCAGCGATTTCCGCAGCTTCCGCACCGACCGCGTCGTAGACGCGACTTATCTCGATGAAAGATATCCGGAGCGGCGCGACGTGCTGCGCGCGAGATGGCGGCAGAGCCTGGTCTGGGGCCCGCCGAAGGACACGTGACGATGATGCAAGAGATCGACCTGTCGAGCTGCTGCCAGAGTTGCGGCGCCTGCTGCGGCTATTCGCAGAACTGGCCGCGCTTCTCGATCGAGAGCGACGAGGAGCTTGCCGCGATTCCGGAAGCGCTGGTCAACGCGCGGCAATCCGGCATGCGCTGCGAGGGCGATCGCTGCGCGGCGTTGCAGGGAGAGATCGGAAAGATGACAGCCTGCGGCATCTACGAGATGCGGCCGGAGGTGTGCCGCACCTGCATGCCCGGCGACGCCGAATGCGCGATGGCGCGGCGGAAGTTCAAGCTTCCGGCGATCGAACCGATTTAGGCGGGAACGGCTTCGCTGATCTCGTCGTCGATTTCGTCATCGAGCGGTGCGAGCACCGACAGCGGCTTGGTCGACAGCGTGATCGGCTTGCGGCCACCCGACAGCGACGGCGACGATTTGGCCGATCTCTCACGCGACAGCGCGTAGAGCGTCGAGCCGACACGGCCGCCGTTTTCGATCAGGTCGCGCTCGCTGCAGCTTGCTGCGATCGCGACCGCCAGCGAGTGCAGATGGCTGCGGCGATAGCAGAACAGCGCCAGGCGGGCGCGTGCGTCAGGGGAAACACTCTCAACCAGCCTCGGCAGGCCGCTCTCGCTGGCGCGATACATCTCGCCAAGGAGCTCGTCGCGAACCGGGCAGAAATCGCTTTCAAAGGCGTCGCGGCTTGAAAACATTGCAGTTCTCCCTCGTGTGCGGAAGATGCAGCGCAATTCTCTAATGAAAGGTTAACCACGCTGGGCGGTAGTCACCCGGGGTTCCCTCGCGCCATGGCCGCGAATCAGAGGGACCCGTCAGGCAGCTTCCCTGCGGCCATCCTTCGAGACGCCCGCCTTCGGCGGGCCCTCAGGATGAGGTCTTGGTTCGCGGCGAAATGCCAAATCCTCATGGTGAGGAGCGCCGCCTTACGGCGCGTCTCGAACCATGAAGGCCAAGCAGCTATTCCAGAGCGCCCTCTGCCTCGTCCGTCATTCCGGGGCGGTCCGCAGGACCGAACCCGGAATCTCGAGATTCCGGGTTCTCGCTTCGCGAGCCCCGGAATGACGGATGTGAGCAGTTAGTTCGCCGCCATGAAGATGGAAAGGCCGAAACCGGTCAGGTGGTGCAGCGCCTGGTCGACGCCGATCAGGGTCCAGAACCAGGGATGCGAAAGGTCGACCCCGAAATTGGCGGAGACGAATCCCTTGGCGCGGTCGATCGTGATGTGGATCAGGAAGTCGATGAAAGCCACGAACCAGAATTTCGGCGCGACGATCACGATCAGCGGCAGCGCGACCGCAAGGTGAACCAGGCAATGCACCAGCAGCGGCAGGGCCCAGCCGTGCTTCTGGTCCTTGCCATGCGCCATCCAGGCAGTCTGGAGGACGAAATCGGCGATGATGTGCTTGAAGGTGAGCAGCAGCATCCAGCCAATGAGCGCTTCGACCGGAACCGCCGAGGACATGGAAGGAAACGACAAAGCTGACGCCCTCATTGACGTGACAAGAAAGATTGGAGCGTTCAGCGCAACTTCTTCTTGGACCGGTCAAATCGCCGGGACGGACAATTTATGACATCTCCCGCGGCGGAATGCAGCCGGGGGGAACCGGAAAATCGCAAACTGTGGCTAACTGGTGATAGGATGACCAATCGCCGCGCCCGCGTCGAGTAAGGTTACCTCCGGCTCGAAATTTGCATTCCGCGACCTTCGAGATATCATTGGTGGCAGAGAATATCGTTCTTTTTTCAGGCGTTTACGAATTACAGGGCGCCCGCAGTGATCACACCAGCGAGCCGCCTGCCACCGAAGAATAAGGCCAAGAGTGCTGCCATGAGTACCGAAGGCCCCACCTCGTCGCCGACCGAGCCGCCGCCGCGGCGCCCCAAGGTGATCAAGACCAATCAGCAGCAGGTGTTGCTCTACGTCGTGCTGACCCTGCTGCTGTCGCTTGCCACCGTCTGGGGCGGCCGTGCCATGCTGCACAATTCGGAGACGCTGACCTTTGCCGTCGGCGCCCCCAACAGCGACGAGGCGCTGTTCGCCGCCAAGCTCGCCACGGTGTTGAAGAACAACGCCTCGCGCTTCCGGATCAAGATCGTCAATAGCGGCGATAACGCCAAGGCACTCGCGCAGTTCGACCGCCGGCAGGCCGACCTCGCCGTGCTGCGCACCGACGCCAAGGTGCCGCTGCGGGCGCGCACGCTCGCGATCCTCGAGCACGACCTCGTGCTCCTGCTCGGACCCGGCAACAGGAAGATCAAGTCGCTCGCCGAGTTGAAGAAGAAGAAGGTCGCCGTCCTCGCCGAGAACGAATCCTCGCTCGCCTTCGTCCGCGGCATTCTCGACATTCCCGAGGGGCCTGATGCCGCGAAGGTCCAGATGGCGCCGCAGGGCGCAACGCTCGACAAGCTGTTGGCGCCGGCAAACGGCTTCGGTGCGGTGATCGCCATCGTCCACGCTTCGAAAGCGGTGCGGGACAAGAGCTATGAGCAGGTCGCCAAACGCGGCGGCTTCACGCTCAACGCGATCGACGAGGTCAAGGCGCTGGCGCGCAAATTCCCCGGCATTTCGGAGGAGACGCTGACGGCCGGCATGCTGTCGGCCTCGCCTGAAATTCCCGACGACGATCTCGAGACGATCGGGCTCGAATGGCTGCTGGTCACGCAATCCCGGATGTCGGTGACCACGGCGGGCGAGCTGGCGCGCACCATCTACGAGAACAAGTCCGCCCTCGGGCTCGACAGTGGCTTCGCCAGCAGAATCGAGCCGGCCTCCGTCGAGAAGGACGCCTTCGTGATGGCGCATCAGGGCGCGGCGGACTACATCAACGACGACACCAAGTCGTTCATGGATAAGTACAGCGACATGATGTATCTGGGCGCCGCCGCGCTCAGCGTCATCGGCACGATCTTCGCCGCGATCTACGCCAAGATCACGAGGATCGCGCCGGAGAAGGCCAGCGAGCTCTCCACCGCCATTCTCGATATCGGCGAGCGCATCGAGCACGCCCATTCGCTGGACCAGCTCGAATGTCTGCAGGACGAGCTGGAAGGTATCTTGCGGGGCGCCGTCATCGGCCTCAGGGACGGTACGATCAGTACCGACGGGCTCGACACCTTCAAGCTCGGCTACGAATTCGTCCGCGACGAGATCGGCATGCGTCGCGACTACCTCAAGCGCCACGCCGGCGAAGCCGAGAAGGCCCCGCGCGACGCCGCAGCGCCCCCGCTCGACGAGAGCAATGTCGTGGTGGTGAAGACCGCGCAGAGCGCTTGATCGCACGGGCTGGACAACACGCCACTCTGGTGTCCCGGACAAGCTGCAATGCCGAAGGCGTTGCAGCGCTGAGCCGGGACCCAGGAAGCCGCACCGTGCGCTGCTGCGTGGGCCCCGGCTCTGCAGCGCATCACCATAGCGCGTCGAAGACGCGCGTAAACGCGCTTGTGGTGCTGCGCTGCGTCCGGGGCACGAGACTGAAGTCGCGACATCGTCTCGAAGGACGAGGCGCGCGCAGACCGCCGCCGAGACGCCATAAGCGATGGCCCTGCCGTAAGTTTCCCGCTCCATCGGTCGGCACCCCGCCTGGAACCGGCTCGACCCGCAACCGTTGGTTACCGGATACAACCGGAGAAACGCACCATGCGTATACTCCTGATGATCTTCCTCCTGGGAATGCTGGCGGCGGTGGGCTATTTCGCTTATTCCGCGATGGCGGTCGAAGGCGAGCCGATCCCGACGGAAGGCTATGTGGCCCTCGCCCTGGGGGCCGGATTCTCCGTCATCGTCGGCATCGGCCTGATGGTCCTGCTCTTCTTCAGCAGCCGCCGCGGCTACGACGAGCCGCCGCATTTCAGGTAACGGCTCGGCCGGCCGCCGCCCCCACCTTTGTCTGCCGATTCGAAGACCCTGCAGCCCGCGCCCGTCGTTGACGGCCCCGGTCCGGGCGGGCACTTTGGCGCGCCAAGGCCCCATCCGGGCCTGCAAGAACCAGGACCGAGCCGCCTTCCCGCATGTCCAAGCCGCTGATCACCGCTCTGGCCCAGTTTGCGGCCGCCACAGCCGGCCGCAACATGACCAAGGCGGCCTATGTGGCCGTTGGCGTCGGCGTACTCAGCATGGTGCTGCTGACGGACAACCGAGCCAATGAGGCGAGCGGCTGGGTCAGCGGCCTGCTCTGGACCTGTCTCGCCTACTTCGTGTTCGAATGGCTGGTCCGGCTGCGCCACATGGCGCGAACGGGGCGCCTTGCGCTCTACATGTCCTCCTCCGCCGGCATCGTCGACGCGATCGGGGCGCTGGCCGTGCCTGTTGCGCTGGTTCTGGGCGTCGAGCCGAAGACGGCCTGGCTGCTCAGCGTGCTCTGGGTGCTGAAGGTGGTGCCGGGAATTCCCGGCCTGCGGCAGCTCCGTCGCGTGCTGGTGCTGGAATCGGGACCGCTGGTCAGCGTGCTCGTGATCTTCCTGATGGTGGTCTTCCTCGCCTCCGTCGCCGAATATTTCCTGGAGCGGGACGTGCAGCCGCAGACGTTCGGCAGCGTTCCGGCCGCATTGTGGTGGGCCGTCGTAACCCTCACCACGACCGGCTACGGCGACGTCGTACCGGTCACGCCGCTGGGTCGCATCGTGGCGGCGCTGGTGATGATTTCCGGCCTCGGCGTGTTCGGCCTCTGGACCGGTATTTTGGCGACCGGCTTTGCCGCGGAGACGCGGCGCGACAATTTCCTCAAGACCTGGGAATCCGTCAGCAAGGTGCCGTTCTTCGCAGCGCTCGGACCTGCCGCCATCGCCGACGTCACCCACATGCTGCGGACCATGGAGCTGCCGGCGCGCACCATGATCATCCGCAAGGGTGCGCAGGGCGACTGCATGTATTTCATCGCCGCCGGCGAGGTCGAGGTCGACCTGCCCGGCAAGAAGGTGCAGCTCGGCGAGGGCGCCTTCTTCGGCGAGATGGCGCTGCTCGGCAACAATTTGCGCGGCGCCAACGTCTCGACCACGAAGGTGTCGCGGCTGCTGGTGCTCGACCTCGTCGACTTCCGCGTGCTGATGGCGCGGCATCCCGATCTCGCCGAGACCATCGATGCGGAAGCAAAACGCCGCGCGCTCGAAAACAAATAAAAGGAGACAAGAATGTCGGATATCACCGACGCGGCATCCAGCCCTGTGCTCGAAATCACCGGCGCACGCGCCACCATCCGCCTCAACCGGCCCAAACATCTCAACCGGCTCCAGGCCGAGGACCTCGGCGAGCTCGTCAGACTGTTCGACGCTGTCGAGGCCGATCCTGCCATCCGCGTGCTGGTGCTGACCGGCACGGGTCGCGCCTTCTCCGCCGGCTACGATCTCAATTCGGTCGCCGAGCGTGCGGTGAGCGCGAACGAGCAGCAGAGCGCGGGCTCCGCCTTCGAGGTGGTCGTCAACCGGCTGGAGGATCTGGGCGTGCCGACGATCTGCCGGCTCAATGGCGGCGTCTATGGCGGCTCGACCGACCTCGCGCTCGCCTGCGATTTCCGCATCGGCGTCGACACCGCCGAGATGTTCATGCCGGCGGCGCGGCTCGGGCTGCATTACTACCGGAGCGGCATCAAGCGCTACGTGACGCGGCTCGGCGTCGACAATGCGAAGAAGCTGTTCCTGACCGCGCAGAAGATCACCGCCCCGGAGATGCTGCGCATCGGCTATCTCACCGCCATGGTGCCGGAAGAGACGCTCGACGAGGAGGTCGACAAGCTCGCCAACATCCTCGCCGGTAACGCACCGCAGGCGATGCGCGGCATGAAGCGCGCGATCAACGAATTCGCCCGCGGCGAGCTGGACGAAGCTGCCGCCGACCAGCGCCACCGCGACAGCATGCGCGGCGACGAGATCAAGGAAGGCATCAGGGCGTTCGCGGAGAAGCGGGCGCCGAAGTTTTGAGGGGCGATCGGCTCGCTGCATACTCGCTGTCGTCCCGGCGCAGGCCGGGACCCATAACCACAGGGAGTGGTTTTAGCGCAGAGCTGGCAACTCCGAATCTTCGCCAAACTCGACCCTGTGGTTATGGGTCCCGGGTCTGCGCTTACGCTTGCCCGGGACGACAGCGGAGATTGAGGCGCCCGCTCAGGCCCCAGCCGCCCTGGCATGCTGCGCGGCCATCTCCTCATCCGCCGCAGTGATGCGCTGGAATGCCGGCCGCGAGGTCATGCGCTCGGCATAGCGGACGAACACGTCCTTCTTCGGCACGATGCCGAACATCATGGTCCAGCTGAGGGCGACGCCCCACAACACGTCCGCGGCCGTCATGCGCTCGCCGAGCAGATACGGTCCCTTCGACAGCTGCGCCTCGAGCGCACCCAACATGGTGTCGTAATCGGCATAGGGCGATTGCGTGATCGGCGCCGGCTCGCGCTGCATGAACTTGTCGATCAAGGCTGGCTCGAACGATGAGCCGTAATAGGCGATCCAGCGCAAATAAGGGCCGCGCAGCTGATCGTTCAGCGCGGGCGTCAGCCCGGCCTGCGGGAAGAGATCGGCGAGGTAGATCGTGATCGCGACCTGCTCGGTCACCAGCGCCTCGCCGTGGCGGACCGCCGGCACCTTGCCCAGTGGATTGACGGCGAGATAGGAGGCTTGGCGCTGTTCGCCGGCCTTCATGTTGAGGACGTGTAGATCGTAAGGCGCCCCCAATTCTTCCAGCAACACCCGCGTGCCGGTGGCGCGCGTCTGCGGCGAATAATACAGCGTGATGCGGTGGGAATCGGTCATGGCGGGTCTCCTGGGTGCCGTCTGGCAAGGCGCATCTTGTAGCGGCCCATACCTGACATCCTGTGTCAGGTATGGTTTAAGGAAATCATGCGCGCGAGCCGGATGCTGTCGATCCTCACCACCCTCCAGGCCAGGGGGCAGGTCACCGCGCCCGAGCTCGCGGAAGCCTGCGAGGTGTCGGTGCGCACGATCTATCGCGACATCGACGCGCTCGCGGCCTCCGGCGTTCCTGTTTATGCGGACCGCGGTGCGGAGGGCGGCTATCGCCTGCTCGACGGTTATCGCGTCCGGCTGAACGGCCTGTCGCAGAACGAGGCGGAAGCTCTGTTCCTGGCCGGACTGCCGGGACCGGCGGCGGCGCTCGGGCTCGATGCGGCGATGATCGCCGCGCAGAACAAGCTGATGGCCGCGCTGCCCGCGAATCTGCGCGAGGACGCCGGGCGGATGCAGGAGCGCTTTCACCTGGACGCACCGGGCTGGTTCGGCGAGGCGGAAGAGCCGAAGCATCTGCGCAGCATCGCCGGTGCGGTGCTGCGCGGAACGCTGATCAAGATCCGCTACCGGAGCTGGCGCGCGGAGAAGCAGCGCCGTGTCGCGCCGCTCGGCCTCGTGCTGAAGGGCGGCAGCTGGTATCTCGCCGGACAAGTCGACGGCACCGTGCGGACCTATCGCGTGGCGCGCGTGCTCGACTGCACCGCGCTCGACGACCGCTTCGCTCGTCCCGCCGATTTCGATCTCGCCGCCTATTGGCAGGCTGCGACACTTCGCCTCGAAGCCGAGATGCACCCCAATGTCGCGGTCGTCCGGCTGTCGCCATTCGGCGTCAAGCTGCTGGACGCGTTGAGCCAGCCTTACGTCAAGGCGCGCACGGAGATCGAAGAGACCACTGACGCGGACGGCTGGCGCATCGCGCGGGTGCCGACCGGCAAGACGTCATGGCACGCCGCAGCCGAATTGCTGCGGCTCGGCCCCGAGGCCGAAGTGCTGGAGCCGGCCGACCTCCGCGAGAAGATGGCCGAGATGACCCGGGCGATGGCCGCGCGCTATGGCGCGGCGCGAAAAGCCTGACCGCGGCGCACCTTCCCGCAGCCGACGAAACAATCCTGAAACACGATTCTCAGGTCACGCCGTGAACGCATTCGCGGTTCGAGCCGACCGAGATGCAGGGACACAACAACGGCCTCGCGCCACACTGGAGAATGAAGATGTTTCGTAAGCTTGCTCTTGGTCTGATCGCTGCCGGCTCGCTCGGCGCTGCTGCTCTCGCGCCCACCGCCGCTTCGGCTCATGGCTTCCATCATCACTGGGGTCACGGCTGGGGCCCGGGCTATGGCTTCGGCGGCATTTACGTCAACACTGGCGTCAGCAACTGTTACGAGGAGCGCGTCGTCCAGACCCGCCACGGTCTGCGCGTCCGCGTCGTGAATGTCTGCGCCTACGGGATCTACTGATATCTCGCCTTCACGACAAAGCTCCGGTCGCATCGCGGCCGGAGTTTTGCGTTTGGCTAGCTACCCTGCCGCTGCCGGCGAAACCAGGCCCAGGTCTCGCGCGTCGTTTGGATGTAGCCGCGCCCGCGATAGACGATCTCGCCGTCGACGATCGCGTTCAGCTTCGGCAGGGCGTGAAAGGGAATCGAGGGATAGGCGTGATGCTCGACATGGTAGGGCATGTTCCACGCGAACCATTTGACGATGGCGCCGGTATAGGTGGTGCGGGTGTTCTGAAAGGCGCTGCGGGTGCTGTCGCAGCCGGTGTGCTCGGCATAGAGATAGGGCCGCAGGAAGAACTGCCCGATCACGAGCGGCACGATCCAGACCCAGAGCAGCAGCGCTGAGGAGAACCAGAGCGAGAGCGCAAACAGCAACGCATAGAGCGCGACACAGGCGCGCGCCTCGGCCACGATGGTGGCGCGCTTGTTCTCGGGAATCCAGGGCACGACGACCTTGCCGGTGGCGGCATGGCCGAGCATCAGCCGCAGACGGCCGGCGACCTGGAGCAGGCCGCTATAGGCGATCGCGAGCTGTGTGTCAGAGGCCGGCTTCACGCCGACGATCAGCTCGGGATCCTTCTCCGGATCCTGGGTGTAGCGGTGATGATCCCAGTGGAACAGGCAGTAATATTCGTACGGCAATCCGATGATGAAGGCCGAGAGATAGCCGACCGCGAGATTGAGGCTGCGGCTTTTGAACGCGGTCTTGTGCGCGGTCTCGTGCACCGCCATGAACAGGAAGGCGACGACATAGCCCTGCACCGCCATCAGCGGCAGCGCCCAGAGCACGCCATGGCTGGAGGACACCTTCCAGATCAGCGCGCCGACCAGCACGATGACGCCGTAGTGACCAAGGCTCTGCGCAGCGCCCCTGAGATTCGAGCGCGCCGACAATTCGCGCAGCATCGCTGGGCTCAGCGGCTTCAGGCGATGGCCGGGATCTGAAACGGTCGCGTCGGTCATGATCGGATGCCTGTGTTACTTGGCGAGGAGCGCTGCGATCTCGGCCTTGATGAAGGCCTGGTCGCGCGGGTTGTTGACGGGATTGCCGGCGCGATGGCCGTGCAGCGACGGGATCGGATGCAGCACGGCTGACTTTGCGTTGACCAGCTTGCCGAGCTCGTCCTCGTTGTCGCGGACGTCGAAATAGCGATCGGTCGCGCCCGGCATCAGCAGCATCTGCGCCGTGATCGCGGCAAGCGCGCGATCGAGATCGCCGCCGAAGGCCGTGCACTGGCTGATATCGCCGCGCTGCCAGATGCCGACCTGCGCCAGGAGATCGTTGGCATCACGCCGGGCAAAGATCGCGTCCCATCCGCGGACGAGGTAATCCTCCAGCGACGTGAATCCGGCCTCGCGCCAGAGCTCGTCGCGATAGAAGCCGTGCGACATCGCCCAGCCGGCATAGACGCGCCCCATGGCGCGATAGCCGGCGACGGGCTTTTCGACGAAACGGCCGTCCCGGAAAGCGGGATCGCCTGTCAGCGCCGCCTTCACGCTTTCCAGGAAGACGTGATTGTAGGGCGCGCAACGCGCGCTGCCGCAGACGACCGCGGCGCGCTCGACCATATCAGGGTGCAGTGCCGCCCAGTGATAGGCCTGCATGCCGCCCATCGACCAGCCATAGACCAGCGCGAGCTTTGTGATGCCGAAGCGCTCGGCGAGAAGGCGATGCTGGACGGCGATCGCGTCGTGATAGGTGACTATCGGGAACGGCGCGGCGGAGTTCGATGGCGAGGACGACAGGCCGTTGCCGAACAGGTTCGGGATCACGATGAAGTAGCGCGTGGGATCGAGCACGCCGTCGCGCCCGATCAGCCACTCAGTGTCGACATGCTGCGCGCTGAACGAGGTCGGATAGAGGATGACGTTGTCCCTGCCCGGGCTCAGCATGCCGTAGGTCTTGTAGGCGAGCTTCAGCTTGGGGAAGACGGCGCCGGACTGGAGCACGACGTCGCCGGCCTCGAAGATCTCGTAGTCGCGCTCAGCCATCGTCCCCCCTCGCTCGCGCGGCCTCACAACGCGCCGCGGCAACGGCGATGCATCGATCATGCCGGGCTGCAGACGCGCCATTGCGCCACACTCAATAACTGTACGTTTAGTACATTTATTATCGACCGGCAAGATAAATCCGATCGGCGCGCCGGGTCTCAGGCGATGGCCGCGATATATCGCGCCACCGATGTCGCGAATGCAGCCTTGGCACCGCTGGCGATGTTGCGTCCCCACCAGGCGCCATAGATGCGGTCGAAGGCGAGCGGCTCGACGGCCTCAGCGATCCGCCTCACTGCGGCTGCGTTGAGCGGCATGTAGTTCGGATAGGAGTACATGAAGCTGACGAAGCGGCGGTCCATCGTCACCTGCGCGATGTCGCCGGTGAGCAGAGCGCCCCTGCCCTCCGCGCCGCGTGCCCAGTGCAGTATGGTGGCGCCGGCGAAATGGCCGCCGGTGCGCAGCAGCAGCAAATCGTCGGAGATGCGGTGCTGATCGCCGGTCCAGTGCACGATTGACGAATGCGGACGCGTCACCCATTGACTATCGTCAGCGTGCAGATAGACCGGCACACCGCCGAACGCCTCGCTCCAGTCGGCGAGCGCGCCATAATAATGCGGGTGCGAGATCGCGATCGCTTGCAGCCCGCCGAGCGAGCGGACATGGGCGATCGCCTCCGGCGTCGCCAGCGGCACGCAGTCCCACATCATGCATCCCTCGCTGAGCGGCACCAGCAGCGCGCGCTGGCCGATGGCGAAGCTCGGCTCGAGCCCGAGACCGGTGAGGCCCAGATCGTCGCGCCAGACCACGCGGTGACGTTCAGCCAACGCCTCGCGCGTCAGGAACGTCTGCCCCTTCCAGTTCACGAATTGCCGTTCGTCCTCGCAGATCGGACAGGATTCGGGCGGGCGTCCGCTGTCCGAAAATTGCGCGCCGCAGGTTTCGCAGGTCCAGAGGGGCATGGTCAGGATCCGAAAGAGGCCGGAACGGCGTGATGCGACATCGTCGCGCCGACGCAAGTGGCGAGGAACCAACGCTGTCAGCGCAGGTTACGTTCTGGTCCATGCCGGCGCAATTGGCCGGTCATCACGATCAGCTTTGCACGAGACCTTCTCGACGGCAGGAACATTTTCAGCGTCTCGATGACATCGCGCCACTCAACAACCCGCACCTGGCCGCTATTTGCAGTCAATTTCTTTATGGCCGATATGCAGTCCGGCATCGGCCCCTTCGTTGGCGTATTCCTGCAGGAGCGCGGCTGGGCGAGCGGGCTGATCGGCACCGCGCTGACGATCGGCAATATCGCCGGCATGCTGATCACGACGCCGATCGGCGGCTTCATCGATGCGAGCCGCAACAAGCGCATGTGGGTCGTCATTCCCGGCATCTGCGTGGTCGCGGCCTCCGCGATCATCCTGGTCTCGCAAAATTTCTGGGCCGTCACTTTCTCGCAAATCGCCCAATCGCTCGCGAGCGCCGCCATCGTGCCGGCGGTCACCGGAATCACGCTCGGCATTGCCAGGCAGAAAGGCTTCAACGCGCTGAACGGCCGCAATCAGGCCTTCAACCACGCCGGCAACATGGTCGGCGCGGCGTTGTCGGGCTATCTCGGCTACAAGTTCGGCTATGTCGCCGTATTCGTGCTGGCGGCAGTGTTCGGCGCCATTGCGATCGCCTGCGTGCTGATGATCCCGGCGAAATCGATCGATGATCGCGCCGCACGCGGCAGCAGGGAGGACGACAGCAAGGCTCCGCCGGACGGCATGTCCGTCCTGCTCAAGCACAAGCCGCTTCTGGTGCTGGCACTGGCGCTGGCTCTGTTCCATCTCGGCAATGCCGCGATCGTGCCGCTCTATGGACTTGCGGCCGTGGCTGAAGAACAGGCCAACGGACCGAGCTTCGTCGCGACCACTGTCGTGATCGCGCAAGGCGTGATGATCGTGACCTCGCTCATCGCGATGCAGGTCGCAGGCAAGCGCAACTATTGGCCGGTGATCCTGGTCTCCTTCATGTTCCTGCCCGTCCGCGGCGTGCTCGCCTTCTTCGTCTCGGGCTGGTGGGGCGTCGTGCCGATGCAGGTGCTCGACGGCATCGGCACCGGACTGCAAACGGTCGCCGTCCCCGGCATGATCGCGCGTTCGCTCAACGGCACCGGCCGCATCAATCTCGGCCAGGGTGCCGTGATCACGGTGCAGGGCGTCGGTGCCAGCCTCAGTCCCGCGCTCGGCGGCTGGATCGCGCAATGGATCGGCTACGGCCCGACCTTCCTGCTGCTCGGCGGCTTTGGCCTTGCGTCGATCGCGCTGTGGCTGGCCTTCGGAGCAGCCGTGAAGAAGTATTGAGACCAATCGTCGCGGGAAATGCTGGCACAATTCACGCGTCAATCCGGGCAACCGGCAGACTGCGGCACCTGGTCACGGTCTCAACGCGCCGTGGCGAGTGACTTATCACGCAATCCAGCTCTTTTCTCGTTGCAGCGCACTGGCCTGACGGCGAGGATACTGGCTTTAGCAAATCGCTCAGCGAACGACCCCCACTCGACCGATGATCCAGCCGCAACTCTCATTCGATGGCGACCCGAACGGTCCGGCCTATGAAAGATGGCGCGAGCAGTTTTGCCGTCAGGTGGCGAATGTCGATTTCGTGCCGGTCGGCGAAGGGCGCGTCCACCGGACCATTGCGCCGGCGATTCTTCCCCGCCTCAGACTCTCGGCCTCGTTCGGCACGCCGATGTCTTTCGTGTCATTGGGGACGAACGACGAGTTGATCATTACGATGTCGCCCAATTCGGCGTTGAGTGGGGCGATGGGAAAACGCCCGCTGGAGATCGCGGCCGGCGACGTCACGATCGGCGATCCCTCGATCAAGGGCGCCCGCATCACGCAGACGACGCATGGCAATTTCCAGACGGCGCTGCTGCCGCGCAAGGCACTGCTGCGCGCGTGCCCGAATGCCGAGGACCTGATTGCGCGGTCGATCCCCGGCGCCAATCCGATCACGTCGATGTTCCTGCGGTATTACGACCTCGCGCATGCGCATGCCGACAAGCTCGCGCCCGCGGAGCTGGATGCAGTCTCGCAGCACCTGTTCGACCTCTCCGTGCTGATGATCGGAGCGCGCGGCGATGTCGCCGAGGAGGCGCGACTGCGCGGCCTTGCGGCAGCGCGTTTCGAAGCCATCAAGGCCGATATTCTGGCGCAGCTGGATCGCGCCGCACTGTCGCTGTCCGACCTTGCGGCCACGCACCGCATCAGCCCGCGCACGATCCAGCTGCTGTTCGAGAAGGCCGGCATCACCTATAGCGGCTTCCTGCTCGAGCAACGTCTGCTGCGCGCCGAGCGGCTGCTTCGGAACCCGGGCCTGCGCTCGCGCAAAATCATCGAGATCGCGCACCTCGCGGGATTTCACGACGTCTCCTACTTCCATCGCGCGTTTCGCCGCCGTTTCGGAGCGACGCCCGACGATGTCAGGAAGCTGGCCGGCGGGGCCGAATAGACGGGCTCCGCCGCGACGGCGCCGGAACGGCGCCTGCTATGTCCCAAAGCTCTTCTGGACCGCCTTGTCGAGCGTCTCGCCGCCGACGAAGCGCTGGCGCAGCTCGCGCTTGAGCAGCTTGCCGCTCGGATTCTTCGGCAGGGCATCCACGAAGATCACGCGCTTGGGCACCTTGAAATGGGCCATCTGGCCGGCGCAATGCTTGATGACGGTTTCTTCGTCGAGCTTTTCCCCGGTCTTGACCACGACGATGGCGGTGACCGCCTCGATCCAGCGCGGATCGGGCAGGCCGACCACGGCGACCTCGGAAACCCCTGGAATGCGGTAGACCATCTCCTCGACCTCGCGGCTCGCGACATTCTCGCCGCCGGTCTTGATCATGTCCTTGACACGATCGACCACCGTGATGTGGCCCTCTTCATCGACGGTGGCGAGATCGCCGGAGTGAAACCAGCCGCCGCTGAACGCCGCCGCGGTCTTCACCGGATCGTTGTAGTAGCCGGAGAGCAGATGCGGCGAGCGATGCACGATCTCGCCGACTTCGCCGACCTTGACGTCCTCCATCGCCGTGTTGACGACGCGCGTCTCGACATTGAGCACCGGCTTGCCGGCCGAGCCGGCCTTGCGCAGCTGGTCCTCGGGCCGCAGCACGGTCGCAAGCGGCGCGATCTCGGTCTGGCCGTAGAAATTCCAGAATTTTACGGCGGGCAGGCGGCGCTGAAGTTCGAGCAAGACCTCCACCGGCATGATCGAGGCGCCGTAATAGCCCTTCTGCAGCGTCGACAGGTCGGTCTTGTCGAAGTTCGGCGAGCGCAGCATCGCGATCCAGATCGTCGGCGGTGCGAAGAAGGAGGTGATCCTGTGCGCCTGGATCAGCGCCAGGATGTTGTCGGCCGTCGGCTTGCCCGTGATCACGCCGGAAGCGCCGAGATAGATCTGCGGCCCCAGGAACACGTCAAGCTGCGCACAGTGATAGAGCGGCAGCGCATGCAGGAACTTGTCCTCCGCGCTCATGCCGCCGTCGATGACGCAGCTGACATACTGCCACATCACGGCTTCATGGGTCAGCATGGCGCCCTTGGGCAGCGATTCGGTGCCGCTGGTGTAGACGATCTGCGCGAGATCGCGGCTGTCCACCGATGCTTCCAGGAACGAGCCGTCGGGATGAAGAAGCTCGTCGAAGGTGGTGAGGCCGGCCGGAGCGGTGGCGGGATCTTCGCCCGGTAGCCAGATCATCTTCTCGACCGCGCAATCCTTGGCGCTTGCGGCCTTCGCCGGCTCGACGAAATCGGGCCCGGTCGCGAGCAGCTTTGCGCCGGAGCTCTTCAGGATGAAATTGATCTCGTCCGGATTGAGCATGAAGTTGATCGGCACCAGCACCGCGCCGATCCGCGCCACCGCGAAGCGCAGCGCGGCAAAGGCGTGCGAGTTGCGCGAGAGCACCGCGAGGCGATCACCCTTCTTGATGCCAAGGCCGAGCAGGCCGCGCCCGAGCCGGTTGCAGATCGCGTCCATCTCGGCAAACGTCCAGCTGACATTGCCGCAGCTCACCGCGAGCTTGTTCGGCTCGCGGCCTGCAGAGCGGCGCAGGAGATCGCCGATGGAATGCTCGCGCGCTTTCGAGATGGTGGCTGCGGTGTCGCCGGTCATGTATCCCTCCGTGTGATGTCTTTATTGGTTGGATTTCTTGTCTGAAATCTTGCGTCTTGTCTTTCTTGCGCATGATCTTATCGGAAAACCGCCTTACACTTTTCCGGATCATGCGGCGCTATCTGCGCCGGACCGCCTGCGCGTGCTCCATGTACATGTGCTCGACCGACCGATCGAGCGAGGCGATCTTCTCGAAGCCGCGCCGCCAGTCCTGCAGATGCCTGCGGGTCCACAGCACCCCGGCTTCGCGGTCACGCCGGCGGATCGCGTCGATGAGGTGGCGATGCGCCGCGACGAGGCGCGGGCCGCCTTCGGCGACACCGGTCACGATCATCTCGGTGGTCGGATAAAACAGCTGCGCCGCAGGCTCGCGCGCGAGCTGAAGCACGCGGTTCTGCGAGGCTTTGGCGACCAGCACGTGGAATTCGGCGTCGCATTCGGCAAGCATCGCGGGATTGCCAACGACCGCCTCGCTGCGCGCGAGATTGTCGGCGAGCTCGGCGAGGTTCTCCTCGCTCGCCCGCTCGACCGCACCCTCGATGCTGGCGATCTCCAGCGTCATCGAGGCCTCGTAGAGCTCGCGGAAGGTGACCTCGTGCAGAACCAGAGCGCGGCTGAGGCGGCTCGCGAGCTTGCTGTAGCGCGGCAGGCAGGCGTGCAGGCGGCGCGATGAATCGCGGCGGATCAGCCCGCCCTCCTCCAGCACGCGGATGCCTTCGCGAATGGTCGAACGGTTGACGCCGAACTGGCGGACCAGGTCGTGCTCTGTGCCGATGGGATCGCCGGGCTTGATCCGACCATTGACGATCTCGCGCTCGATCGCGTCGGCGACCTTCTGATAGGCCGGCGCGACATCGATCGGGCGGAACAGCGGCGCAACAGGCAACGATAGCCCCCAATGGCGTTTGTCGGACAAACTATAGGGTCGATCCGAAAGCGCGTCAAACTGCGTCATTCATGCCGCAAGTGCAGCAAATTGACTCTTGCGGAACCGCGACTTAACTTTGTCGGACAAAGGGACAGAATAGTCCCGCATAAGAGGAAACATATCCATGAGACCCATCGCAGCCCTCGTGTCTGCGGCCGGCTTGCTGTCGGCTGCCTTGATCGCTCCCGTCTCCGCCCAGCAGACCCCGCTCAAGATCGGCGTGCTCTCCGACTTCTCCTCGGTCTATTCCGACATCGGCGGCATGGGGAATGTCGAGGCCACCAGGATGGCGATCGAGGATTTCGGCGGGCAGATGTTCGGCAAGCCGATCGACATGGTCTCGGCCGACGTGCTCAACAAGCCCGACGTCGCTTCCACCATCGCCCGCAAATGGTGGGAGACCGAAGGCGTCGACATGATCATCGACCTGCCGACCTCGGCCACCGCGCTCGCGGTGATGGAGCTGTCGAAGCAATACGAAAAGATCATGATCGTGACGGACGCGGCGAGCTCCGACATCACCGGCAAATCGTGCTCGCCCTATACCGCGCACTGGACCTACGACACTTATGCCAACGCCCACACGGTGGGCAGCGCCATCGTCAAGAACGGCGGCGACACCTGGTTCTTCCTCACCGCCGATTACGTGTTCGGCCATTCGGTCGAGCGCGACACCGGCGACGTCGTGAAGGCCGCCGGCGGCAAGGTGGTCGGCAGCGTCAAGCACCCGCTCAACACGGCGGACTTCTCGTCCTTCCTGCTGCAGGCCCAGGCCTCCAAGGCCAAGATCATCGGGCTCGCCAATGGCGGCGGCGACACCATCAACGCGATCAAGCAGGCCGGCGAGTTCGGCATCGTCGCCGGCGGCCAGAACCTGGCCGCGATCGTGATGTTCATCTCCGACGTGCACAGCCTTGGGCTGAAGCTCGCGCAGGGCCTGATCATCACCGAGGCTTACTACTGGGACCTCAACGACAAGACCCGCGCCTTCGGCAAGCGCTTCCTGGAGCGCGTCAAGCGCATGCCGACGATGAACCAGGCCGCCACCTACAGCGCGACGCTGCATTACCTCAAGGCCGTGCAGGCGGCCGGCACCAAGGACACCAAGACGGTGATGGCCAAGATGCGCGAGCTGCCGGTGAAGGACGCCTTCACCGACAACGGCGTGCTGCGCGAAGACGGCCGCATGGTGCACAGCATGTTTCTGTTCCAGGTGAAGAAGCCCGAGGAATCGAAGGGGCCGTGGGATTACTACAAATTGCTCGCCGAGGTCCCGGCGGACCAGGCGTTCCGGCCGCTGAAGGATGGCGGCTGCCCGCTGCTGAAGTGAGTTCGGATAATCTGTGAATCGACGACGACTCGCTCAACAAGGCTTGCCGTCCGCCTGATCGACCGAGGCGGACGGGCCATCGCAACGAGCCGCCCAAAATAGAGACAGGCACACCTTGCGCCGCTGTCTGATCTGCATCAAGTTGCGATGCAAAAATCGCTGCAATGGTGAGGCCGCCCGTCCACGCAAATCGCGGCCGGGCGTTCGTGTCTCAACATGTGGGCGCCGCCTCACGGCGTTATGAACAGATGAACTTCACACCGGGGCGTGTCGTCGCCACGATCGTCATCCTCCTTGCAGGCGGCGGCTATTATTATTGGCAGCACCGCGATTCCAATACACTGCCGGCAGGCTTTTCCCGCGGCAACGGCCGCATCGAGGCGGTCGAGATCGACATCGCCACCAAGACACCGGGCCGGATTCGCGAGATTCTGGTCAACGAAGGTGATTTCGTGCGGGCGGGCCAGGTTCTGGCGCGCATGGACACCGAGCAATTGCAGGCGCAGCGCCGCCAGGCCGAAGCGCAGCTGCAGCGCGCGTCCATCAATGTCGAGACCGCGAAGAGCCTGGTGAACCAGCGCGAGGCCGAGCACAGGGCAGCGGAGGCCGTGGTCGACCAGCGCGTCGCGCAGCTCGACACCACGAGCCGCAAGCTCGATCGTTCCGAGCAATTGATCAGGACGAATGCGGTGTCGCAGCAGGTGCTGGACGACGACCGCTCGGCCAATGCCACTGCGAAGGCAGCGCTTGCTGCGGCCCAGGCCCAGGTTGCGGCCTCGGAAGCCGCGATCAGTTCCTCACGTGCCATGGTGATCGATGCCGGCGCCTCGGTCGACGCCGCCAAGGCCGCGATCGAAAGCATCAACGCCGACCTCAACGACAGCGTGCTGAAGGCGCCGCGCGATGGCCGCGTTCAGTATCGCGTGTCGCAGCCGGGCGAAGTGCTCGCGGCCGGCGGCCGTGTCCTCAACATGGTCGATCTCGGCGACGTCTACATGACGTTCTTCCTGCCGACGGCGGATGCCGGCCGTGTCGCGATCGGCACCGAGGTTCGTCTCGTGCTCGACGCCATCCCGCAATACGTGATTCCGGCCAAGGCCACCTTCGTCGCCGACGTCGCGCAATTCACGCCCAAGACCGTCGAGACCGAGGAGGAACGTCAGAAGCTGATGTTCCGGATCAAGGCGCATATCGCGCCGGATCTCCTGCGCCAGCACATCGAGCAGGTGAAGACCGGCCTGCCCGGCATGGCCTATGTGCAGCTCGATCCGGCCGCACAATGGCCGGACAATCTCAAGATCAAGCTGACCCGATGAGCGCGGCAGCCACAGCCGAGCTACCTGCCGCGCCCGGCAGCGTGGTGCATCTCGAAGGCGTGGGCCTGAGCTACGGCAAGACCCGCGCACTGAATGCCGTCACGCTCGACCTCCCGTCCGGCTGCATGATCGGGTTGATCGGCCCCGACGGCGTCGGCAAGTCGAGCCTGCTCGCCCTGATCGCCGGCGCGCGCGCCATCCAGGAGGGACGCATCCATGTGCTCGGCGGCGACATGGCGAGCGCACGCCATCGCCGCAACGTCTGCCCCGACATCGCCTATATGCCGCAGGGGCTCGGCAAGAATCTGTATCCGACGCTCTCGGTGTTCGAGAACATCGACTTCTTCGGCCGCCTGTTCGGACACGACAAGGCGGAGCGACGCAGGCGCATCGCGGGTTTGCTGCGCGACACCGGGCTCACCCCCTTTGCCGACCGGCCCGCCGCAAAACTCTCCGGCGGCATGAAGCAGAAGGTGGGCCTGTGCTGTGCCCTGATCCACGATCCCGAGCTCTTGATCCTCGACGAGCCGACCACCGGCGTCGATCCCTTGTCACGGCGCCAGTTCTGGGAGCTGATCGCCTCGATCCGGAGCAGCCGGCCCGGCATGAGCGTGATCGTTTCGACCGCCTATATGGAGGAGGCCGCGCAGTTCGACTTTCTCGTCGCGATGAATGCCGGTCAGGTGCTGGCGACGGGAACGCCCGCCGCGCTGCTGCGGCAGACCGGTGCCGATACACTTGACGATGCCTTCATCCATCTCTTGCCGGAGGAGGATCGCAGCAGCCACACCAGCGTCGTCATTCCTCCGCGCAGCAATGACCATGACGAGATCGCAATCGAGGCCGACCATCTGACCCGGCGGTTCAACGACTTCGTCGCCGTCGACGACGTGAGCTTTCGCATCAGGAAGGGCGAGATCTTCGGCTTCCTCGGCTCGAACGGCTGCGGCAAGACCACGACCATGAAGATGCTGACCGGTCTGCTGCCCGTGAGTGGAGGCAACGCTCGGCTGTTCGGCAAGCCGATCGATGCCGGCGACATGTCCGTGCGCCGCCGCATCGGCTACATGTCGCAGGGCTTCTCGCTCTACTCGGAACTGACGGTCGCACAGAATCTCGATCTGCATGCACGGCTGTTCGAGCTTCCGCCCGAGACCATCGCCGCGCGCATCGACGAGATGATTACCCGGTTCGATCTTGCGGGCGTGATTGACGCCCTGCCCGATGGGCTGCCGCTTGGCTTGCGGCAGCGGCTGTCGCTGGCGGTCGCGATGATCCACGCGCCCGACATCCTCATCCTCGACGAGCCGACCTCCGGTGTCGATCCCGTGGCGCGCGACCGCTTCTGGCAGATTCTCGCCGAGCTTTCCCGCAAGGACAACGTCACCATCTTCGTCTCGACCCATTTCATGAACGAGGCCGAGCGCTGCGATCGGGTCTCGCTGATGCATGCGGGCAAGGTGCTGACGTCGGACACGCCTGCCGCGATCGTGGCCGCGCGCGGCACCGCCACGCTCGAGCAGGCCTTCATCGCCTGCCTGGAGGAGGCGATCGCCGACACCACTGATCCGATCGGGCCGTCGGCGGCCGCATCGCCCACCCCCACGACGACGGCTGCCGTGCTTCCGCGCAAGCGCAGCGCGACGTTCAATCTGACTCGCATGCTCGCCTACTCCCGGCGCGAGGCGCTCGAGTTGCAGCGCGATCCGATCCGCGCCACGCTGGCAATCCTCGGCAGCGTGCTCTTGCTGTTCGTGCTCGGCTACGGCATCAGCATGGACGTCGAGAACCTGACCTTCGCCGTACTCGACCGCGACGACAGCGCCATCAGCCGCGATTACAGCCTCCAGATCGCGGGGTCGCGCTACTTCACCGAAAAATCCCCAATCACCGATTACGCCGATCTCGACCGCCGCATGCGCGCCGGCGAGATCGGCCTCGCCATTGAGCTGCCGCCCGGCTTCGGCCGCGATGTCAGCCGCGGCCGCCATGTCGAGATCGGTGCCTGGGTCGACGGCGCCAACCCGACGCGCGCGGAGACGCTGCGCTCCTATGCCCAGGCCATCCACGCGACCTGGCTCGCGCAGAAAGGCCGCGAGCTCTATGGCGAGGCGGCGATTGCCGGCTCCTACCAGCTCCAGCTGCGTTACCGCTACAATCCCGATGTCAGAAGCGTCGTCGCCATGGCGCCGGGCATCATCCCGCTGCTGCTAATCATGATCCCGGCGGTGCTCGCCGCACTCGCGGTCGTGCGCGAGAAGGAGCTCGGCTCGATCGTCAATTTCTACGTGACGCCGGTGACGCGGCTGGAATTCCTGCTCGGCACGCAGCTGCCCTATGTCGTGCTCGCATTCGGCAACTTCCTCCTCCTCGTCGGCTTCGCGCTTGTCGTGTTCGGCGTGCCCTTCACCGGCAGCTTTGCGGCCTATGCGCTCGCCGCCCTGCTCTACGTCACGGCCACGACCGGCATGGGACTGGTGATCTCGGCCTTCATGAACAGCCAGATCGCGGCACTGTTCGGTACGGTGCTGCTCACGCTGATCCCGGCCATCCAGTATTCCGGGCTGATCGATCCGGTCTCGTCGCTGCAGGGACTGGGCGCTCTGGTCGGCCGGCTCTATCCCACCACCTATTTCGTCACGATCTCGCGCGGCACCTTCTCCAAGGGCCTGGCGTTCGACACCCTGCACAATGATCTGCTGGCGCTCGCCATCATGGTCCCGGTGCTGGTGACGGCCGGCGCAATGCTGCTGAAGAAACAGGCCCGCTGACCATGCGCCTCGACAACGTGCTGCAGCTCGGCATCAAGGAATTGCGCGGCCTCGTGCGCGACCCGATGCTGCTCGTGCTCATCGTCTATTCCTTCACGCTGGCGGTCTATGCCGGGGCAAAGGCCCTTCCAGAGACGCTGAACCGCGCCGCGATCGCCATCGTCGATGAGGATCATTCGCCGGTCTCGACCCGGATCGGGATGGCGTTCACCGCGCCCTATTTCTCCGAGCCGCGCCTGATCTCGCAATACGAGATGGACCGGAGGATGGATGCCGGTCTCGACACCTTTGCGCTCGACATTCCGCCGGAGTTCCAGCGCGACCTGCTGGCGCGGAAGTCGCCGACGATCCAGCTCAACGTCGACGCGACGCGGATCTCGCAGGCCTTCAACGGCGGCGGCTATGTCGAGCAGATCGTCAGCGCGGAGGTCGCCGAATTCCTGGCGCATACGCGCGATGCGCAGGCAGCGCCGATCGAGCTGGCGCTGCGCGCGCGCTTCAATCCCGAGCTGAAGAAATCATGGTTCGGCGCCATCGACCACATCATCACCTCGATCACCATGCTCTCGATCATCCTGACCGGCGCCGCCCTGATCCGCGAGCGCGAGCACGGCACGATCGAGCACCTTCTGGTGATGCCGGTCACGCCGCTGGAGATCATGGTCAGCAAGGTCTGGTCGATGGGAGCGGTGGTGCTGATCGCCTCCGCCTTGTCGATCCTGCTCGTGGTCAAGGGATGGCTGGCGGTGACCATCGACGGATCGGTGGCGCTGTTCCTCGTCGGCGCGGCTCTGCAGCTGTTCGCCACCACCAGTATGGGCATCTTCCTCGCCACCGTCGCGGGATCGATGCCGCAGTTCGGGCTGCTCCTGATCATGATCCTGCTGCCGCTGCAGACCCTGTCGGGCAGCATGACGCCGCGCGAGAGCATGCCGCAATTCGTCCAGGACATCATGCTGGCCGCGCCCAACACGCATTTCGTGATGCTGGCGCAGGCCATCCTGTTCCGCGGCGCGGGCCTCGAGGCGGTCTGGCCGCAACTCGTCGCGCTCACGCTGATCGGCGTCGTCTTCTTCCTGATCGCGCTGCGCCGGTTTCGCGCCTTTCTCGCCTAGGCGCGGGGCGCGCGGCTCAGAGCTTGTGCCCCTTCTGGCGCAGCGCCTCGATGAGGCGCTGCTTCAATTCGTCGGCGGCCTTCTGGCTGACGTCCTGGCTGATCTGCACGCTCGCCTGGGCCAGCGCATCCGACTTCTCCAGGAACTTTCGGCCTGCCGGCTGGGCGTAGAAGGTGTCGATCTGGCGCAGCTCGTCCACCGTGAAAGCTTGGGCATAGAGCGCTGCAATCTGGTCGATCATGGACGCAACGAACGGAGCATAGATCTCGGAGCCGGGGGCCGTCACCGCATCGTAGTCGCGCTCGATCTCCGGCCTGTCCTGCGAGACCACGGGCCGCAGCTTGAGCAGGAGCTGCGGCAGCAGCGCGCGGTACTGGTCGGCGATCTTCAAGGTGACGACGAGCTTGCGCGCCGCGCTCATCGCCTCCGGCGACGGCGGCTGTGCCGATGCGCCGCAGACGAGAAACAGGAGAGTGCCGGCGATCGTCAACAAACGTCTGGACATTGAGCTCTCCGTTGGACCTCTCCATGAAAGGCAGGCGTCGCGATGCGTCAGCGGCTCGCAGGGGCTGCGGTGGCGGTTGCAGCCGATGCGCTGCTCTCGGCCGCCATCTCCTCGACCTCCGTCACCTTCACGAACAGGTTCGGCACGCGCTCGGCCCGACCGAGCAGCCAGGCGGCGCCGACCATGATGACGATGCCGGCGATGGAGACGGCGAGCTGCTCCCAGATTCCCTTGCTGTACTGCGTCAGGATCCAGTGCGCCGAGAACGACAGGAACACGCCGAGGCAGAAGATCGGCAATGAATGCTGGCCGCAGAGGATCACGGGGCGCAGCCAGTTCGCATGCAGCGCCCGCCATTTGCGCGAGATGAAATAGGTGACCCAGATCGCCAGCGCCAGGAAGTGCGTGAAGCGCAGCATGTCGAGGTCGGTCTTGTCGATCGGGTAGATCAGCTTGATCATCCATTTCGGGATCAGGGCCTCGAGCGCGTGGATATGCCAGGTCATCACGATCAGCAGCGCGAATACCAGCCACGCCGCAGCGAGCGCCATCGTCGTCCTGGACCAGACCCATTTCGCGATCGTCTCGATCCGGCCGATGCCGCACCAGGCCGCGAACACGAACATCAGCTGCCAGCAGAACGGGTTGAAGTACCATTTCGTGCCGGGCGGATAGGAGGCGATGTTCCAGTCGAACCAGCGCGACAGCACGTAGAGCACGACGGAGCCGGCGAGCGTCAGGTTCGGCCGCCGCACCAGGCACCAGACGATGAAGGGCGATGCGAACACCAGCGTGATGTAGAGCGGCAGCACGTCGAGATTGACCGGCTTGTACTTCAGGACGATCGCCTGCCCGATCAACTCGTCCGGATGCGACAGGAAGTTGAACACGTTGAACTCGTGCTCGTACATCGGATTGTCGAAGCGGCGCGCGGTGCGCGCGATCTGCGCCGTGAACAGCAGGAACAGCATGATGTGGGCGACATACATCTCGGCCGCCCGCCGCCACAGCCGCTTGAGCGCGGCGAGAAACCAGCCCCCCGCGATGATCGGTCCGTAGATCCAGCCGACCAGATAGCCGGAGATGAAGACGAAGAACTCGGCGGCATCGCTGAAGCCGTAATTGCGCAGCGTCAGCCAGGCCACGACGTCGTGCGGGATGTGGTCGAGGAAGATCATCCACAGCCCGATGCCCCGGAAGAGATCGAGCCGCAGGTCGCGCTCGATCGGCGCAAGGAGTGCCGACTGGTCCTTTGTAATCATGGCCCCGCCTCTTCGGGTGGGCGTCGCGCCATGGCGGCGCCAGCGAAATGGAATACTAAAAAATGCGAATCAAAAGGTCACCTGACCCAGTGGCCAGCTGCCCGCCCACGGTAGCCGACCGCTGTGTCTGCGCAAGGGACTTTGTCGTCGCCGGGCCGTGCCGGAGTGGCGGCCGGCTCAAAAACAATCGAAAACAACCCCATGCACAGTAGAACCGCTACGCTAAGCCGTTGTTATCATTGCGAAATAAAAACGCCCATTCGGGCAGGAAAAACGTGCGGTACGATCGCACGCCAAACCGCTGAGCACCAAAGGTCAGGTCAGCTCGTCGCCGCGGGCGAGCATCTCGTTCAGCATCGCCTCGGCCTTCTGCTGCAGCGGCAGCGCGCCGCTGTCGGAGGCGATCGCGATCGCGGCGCGCAGGGCGGCCAGGACCGCCGCCTTGTTCGCCTCGTCCGAGGGCGGCGTCACCACGGCCTCGCCGACCAGGGCCTCGGCCTCGAGGCCGGAAAACCCCTGCTGGCGTGCGGTGTTGCGCGCCTCGCGCAGCATGTTCTGCGCGGCCTGGACATCGCCGAGGCGATGGGTCGCGAGCGCAAGATAGATCGAGCTGCGCAGCACCGCCGAGGTATAGCCGACCGCCTTCGCCTCCTCGCGCGCCTCGGTCAGCATGCCGCGCGCCCGGTCGAACAGCCCCTGCTCGAGATAGGCGATGCCGAGGTGGCAGGCCAGCACCGGCACGAACAGCCGGATGCCGTGCTTCTGCGCCAGCACGAAGCCTTCCTCGAGAATCGAAGCGGCCGCCGCCGGATCGTTCCGCCCGAGTTTCAGCCAGCCGCCGCTATAGGCGGCGGCGACGCGGTCGTAGGGACGGCCGGTCTCCTCGGCGATCGCGGCGGCCTGTTGCTGGAGCCGTCCGGCGGCATCGAGCTCGCCCATGACGGTGTTGGCAATGCTGTTCATCATGCAGCAGAGCAGGAGCAAGGATCGCGGCGTCGTACCGATCGGGGCGCTCGCTGCCGAACCCGCGAGATGGGCGCGGGCCGTGGCCAGCATCGTCTCGGCATCGTGGTAGCGGCCGGCCAGAAAATACGCTTGCCCGAGACCATATTGCGCGAGATTCCGCCAGGCGGGATTGCCCGAGCTTTCCGCCAGATGCACGACGTCCTTACCGATCGCGACAGCTTCGACCGGCGTTCCATAGAAGTTCTGCGCACCCGCCCTCATCGTCATGGCCGCGACCTTGCGTCCGATATCGTTGATCGCATCGGCTCGCCGTTCTGCCTCGCTTCCCAGATCCAGAGCTTCCGCGACGCGCCCTGATCCGGCAAAAGCCAAACGAGCCTCCATCCGGAGGTCGATGGCGTCCGTCTCTCTCGCGTGCGTCGCCGCGGTCTTGTCGAGCGATTCCATCGCGATCTCGAAATAATCGACCGCGTCGGCATAGGCTGAGCGAGCCAGGCATCTTCGAGCGGCGCTCCTGCCATGGTGAAACGCCTTCTGCCAATCCTTTGCCCTTGTGGCGTGATAGCAGAGCGCGTCCGGCCCATCGGTCCACGCTTCGTCGCCCTCAAGAGCCGCGAGAATGCTGGCATGGATGCCTTCGCGCACCTTTTCGACCATCGAATCGTAGGTCACCTGCCTGACCATCTCGTGCCGGAATTCGAGCGAGTCCTCCAGCTCGCTATCGATCCTGACGAGCAGTTCGGCCCGGTCGAGCGCAGTGAGGCAATCCTGCAGGACGTCTTCCGGCAAGGCCGCAACTTTCCGCAGCATGGCCTGGTTTGCCCGCGGTCCGAGCGCCGCTGCGATCTGGAGCAGCGATCGCTCCTGTCGTGACACACGATCCAGTCGCGCCGCGATCACACCTTGAATGCTGCTGGGGATGCCGAGCTCGTCGACAGGACGCGCCAGGGAAAGGTCGCCCCACTGGCCGAGAAGCATGCCGCTGTCCTTCAAACTGCGGCAGACTTCCTCGATGAACAACGGAACGTTGGCCGTATGAGAGATGATCCGGTTCTTCAGCTCTGCGTTCGTCGTGGCGGGGCCGAGCATCTCCGTAAGCATGGCCAGCCCCGAATCGTCGTCGAGAGGCCGCATCGCCACGATTTCCGCGTGACAGCGCGCGATCCACACTGGCATTCCATTGGGCCGCGTCGTCAGCAGCACAAGCAAATCGGGGCATTGCAGCGCGGACAGGGTGGCCACGACCGTATCGCTGGCCCGGTCGATCCAGTGCACATCCTCGATCAGAAGAATCGTGCGCTGGTGACGGGCGACGCTCTCGACGATCGCGCAGCTTGCCTCCGAAATCGCGCGGCCGCGCGCGTGAGGCTCCAGTTCGTCCCAGTGCGGATCGGAAATCGGCAGGTCCAGCACCGCGTCGACGGCTCGCTGCTGCACCGTCGGCAGCGCGTCCCTGGGATCGTCAACCCTGCTCTGATCAAGGATCGACAGCAGCAGGCGCTTGAGGGTGCTGTACGGCGCGCCCTGGAGGTTCGGGCTGCACTCGGCATCGACCAGCCGCCAGCCGCCAGCCCGGAGGTCCTGCGCGAACTCATGTGCAAGGCGCGACTTCCCGATGCCGGCGTCACCCATCAGCAGGACCGTCTGCCGGCCAGCGGCGACCTTTTCCGTAGTACGCCATAGCAATGCCCGCTCCGTCGTACGGTCGACGAATCGGGAGACACTGCGCGCACGCCTGACCCGCCAGCTCGAAAGATCGCTGGCCCCCATGACGCGGTACACAGGCAAGGGCTCGCCGAAGCCACGGAGCGCCTTGCGGCCCAGGAATTCAAATCGGACATGCCCGTCCGCGAGCTCCTGGCAGGCTTCGGAGACGTAGATCTGGTTCGCCTCGGCCGCCGCCTCGAGCCGCGCGGCTAGATGCTGGGCGGCTCCACCGATCTCGTAGACCTTGGAAAACTCGTTGGCGACCATGTAGGCCACCACATGGCCGGAGTGCAGGCCGACTCGGACCTGAAGTCCGGGATCGCCCAAGCTACTGACACGCCGGACAAGCTCGATCGCCGCGTGGCAGGCCAGGGGCGCATGGTTGTCGTCGGCGATCGGGGCGCCGAATACCGCGGCCACCCCGTCGCCCAGCTCCTTGCTGACGATGCCGCCGAACTGACGCACCGCGCCTCGCATCGCCGCAAGAGCTGGTTCGAGGCGCGACACCGCCTCCTCCGGCTCCAGTTCGGCAACAAGACCTGTGGAATCGACGACGTCGGCACGAAGGATCGTCACGAACCGTCGTTCGCTGTCTGGATCGACGCGTTGACGAACCGCCGCCCCGCATTTGGAGCACCAGCTGTCGCCCGGACCAATCGCCGACTGACACGCGAAGCAATGCATTCCAGCGCCTTCAACGACTGCCGCGGCAGTCCCGCTCCAACGCCCGCAAGGCGTTTGGACGTACATTACCCATAGAGGAATGCATGGCAATTGGGCTTGCGAGATACGCGATGTTACCGGATGGTGGCTCGCTGGACGAAGCGCAGTCTTGGGTGGTAGCGTGACTGCACACAACAAATTGTGTGATCGGTCGTGACGCGCTGCGTATTTCGGGCAGCCAGGGACAGGTTTTGACAAACAGACATATCGGGGAAAGAGGCGATGGCCGGACTGGTATATAGCGGCAAAGCATTTCGAGACTTGATGAACGCCAATTACTATCCCTTGGCGAACATGAAAAAGAGCGTCGCCAAGCTCAAGGCATCGGAGGACATCGACCTACCGACCCTGGAATACGGCCAGTACCACCTGATCCTGAACCCGCCTTCGAAGTGGCCGCAGGGAAGCGCCAAATACTGGCACAAGGAGAAGGGCCGAGCCCGCGTCGATCTCAGCACCCAGCCGAATACGGTCCCCCTCTCCAAGGACGAGCCCGGCGTGATTCCCCTGACGCGATGCGATCTGCTCGATGCCTGCGTCCGGAAATGCTTCAACTCCGAGCCGCCGATCCCGATGAAGACGAAGATCATCACCCATGCAGCCAGCGATGCATACGCTCACCGGCATGAGATCCGGCTGGAGTGGGAATATCGCAATGGCGAGGACAAGGCGCCGACGCTGCTCAATCTGACGATGGTTTGCCCGCACAGGTCCTGATCAGAACCATTCTGCTTCGTTAAGAGAATCATCGATGCCCGTGCGCTACTGGCGCACGGGCATTTTGTCTGCCGGGGCCGTAACGGGTCGCCCCTGTCCCACCTCCCGTCACGGCCCTGTCGCACGAAGATGATCCGCTGCCCTTCAGTGTGTGTGCGAGTCGCCTCCGTGAAGGCGACCGTCGCGCGCGTTGGACAGGGAGCGGCCGATGCCCGTGGGATTGCTGGAGGTCGAAGGCACCATCGATGTCAAACAGTTCTGGCCGGCGGGCCGGTCGGACGCCGACACGACCAAGGTGGTGGTGACCATCGCGCCGGATGCGATCCGCTTCCGCAAGAGCGACACGGCACCGTTCCAGCCGACCCACGTCTTCGAGGGCGCCAAGGTCAAGGGCCGCACATCGACGCCCCCGATCAAGAACGGCAAGCTCACCATTCGCCTCCAGGGCATCGACGCGCCGGAGCTGCACTATATGCCGTCGCCGCTCTCGACCGCCGAGAAGAAGGGGCTGACGGATGCCAAGAAGCAGGCCTATCACGAGGTCACCCACTCCTACCGGCAATTCCTCGGCGCCACCGCGAGCAAGGTGCTGCACGATTTCCTCGGCAGCAGCGGCGAAGCCGCGCTTGCCTGCCGCGTGTTCACCCATGTCGATGCGCCGAACGAGGTGTTCGACACCTATGGCCGGCTGGTCGGCGACATCGAGGTGACCGTCGCGGGCGAAAAGGTCGACATCAACCACTGGCTGGTCGCGCAGGGCTTTGCCTATCCGACGTTCTACTCCTCGATGAACGAGGACGAGATCACGGCCTTCCTTGCCCTGGCCAAGACCGCGCGCGCAAAGAAGCTGCCGGTCTGGAAGCATCTCGCGAAGACGATTCCTGCCTTCGACTTCGACCTGCGCGAGCCCGGGGTGGGCGAGACCGGCGTGCTCGCGACCGACAAGGGCCCGGTGATCATGCCAAAGCTCTACCGCCGCTACACCAACTGGTCGGCCCGCAAGAAGGCCAAGGTGACGAGCCAGAACTTCCAGAAATTCTTGGGCGAAGGCTCCGGCGGCAAGCCCGACACCTGCTACGAGACCAGTGACTTTCTCGCGAACGGCGTGCACTCGGCAACGCCAAGGAATTTTGCGGAGTTCGTCGAGGGCGGCAAGACGATCAAGTTTCAGCCGGAGGGGCTGGTGTTCGGGGAGGCGCCGTCGACGCTGGTGGGAGCGGACGGGAAGGTGATCAAGGAGTTTTGAGGGGGCGTCCCGAGCGCTCCATTAAGTCCGGCACTGTCGCCGGAACCCGACAAAATGGTTGCGCTAGTGGTTTCAAGCACGTCTTGCGCAATTCATGGAAGATCAAGTTGCAGCGCAATTGACTTTCGCTGACGCCTCGCCTCCGAGCGGGTGCCAATCGACCTCGCAGTTGCGGGAATATAGAAAGATGCAATTAGGCTGACAGTGCACTCAATCCGTGAGCCCATGAACCTGCAGTACGTTCATTTGTCCGGCGGCCCGAGCTCTGCTGCACGTCCCAGAGACAGGCGCGCGGATCACGCTGCATAGATCAGCTCTCTCGACCGTTCGATCGTTGCACGCACGTAGGGGTTTTTGACGGCCGAAGCTTCCACGAGATCGACAGGCCGTCCGAGCAGCCGTTGCAACGCTTCCGAGAAGCCGAGAAATTGGTCGAACGCCGAGAGGCCCCTGTCCTCGCCGAACGCGACGAGGAAATCGGCATCGCTTATTGCAGGATCGAAATCGGCGCCGCGTGCGGCCGAACCGAATACTTCGAGCCGCACCACGCCGTACCGCTGACAGAGCGCCGTCAGTGCCTGCCGGTGCTTTTCGATCTCCGTGTGCATGCCAATCTCCCGTCGGCGCGATGAGAATATACATTACAAATCATTGCACCAAAGCTTCGATGGGAATCCGCAAGCGCAGGGATGGCGACTGATAGAAGGGTGGCGCGGAGACCGCCCCTAAAAGCAAGAAAGCCGCCCCGGAGGGCGGCGTTCCAAAACCTCATGAAATCAGAGGTTTATTTGGTTGCGGGGATAGGATTTGAACCTATGACCTTCAGGTTATGAGCCTGACGAGCTACCGGGCTGCTCCACCCCGCGTTAAACCGTTGCTTAGCCTTCGCTAGAATGCCGGGGACGGTGGGTTGAGGCCGGCGCTGTTCGCGTGGCTTTCTTCTTCCGTCCCAAAGGCTTCCTTGGAAGACAATCCCGGGGCGAAGCCCGTCGGGTGCGGGGGGTATGTATCAAGGCGGGCTGCCTTTGGAAAGGGCTGGGTCGCGTTTTTTTCGACTTTATGACAGGCAGATGGACCGGATTCCGGTCGATTTGGCGGAGACTTGCCAGAAGTTCCGCAAAGGGCCAGCTTGCGGCAACAAAAATCGGGGCAAACGCCCTTTGAGGGGAGAACGCCATGGACCACGCCCTGGATCGTCCCTTGGATCAATCCCTGACGAGCGCTCCGGTCGGAGCGCTGGCGGATGGCTTCCATGCCATGGTCGCGCGGTCGCGGGCCGAGCCGGCCGCGACGACGACTGAACGGCTCGACCGGCTGGCGCGGCTGCGCACCGTCGTCGCCGACAATGAAGAGCGCTTCCGGCAGGCGATCTCGGCCGATTTCGGCCACCGCTCGGCGGTCGAGACCACGATCGCCGAAGCGATGATGGTCTACAGCGAGATCCGGCACGCGACAAAGCACCTGAAGAGCTGGATGGCGCCGCAGCGCGTCGCCACCGCGCTGCAATTCCTGCCCGCGCGCAACCGGCTGATGGCGCAGCCGCTCGGCGTCGTCGGCATCATCGCGCCCTGGAATTATCCGCTCCAGCTCACGCTCGCGCCCGCGATCGGCGCCATCGCCGCCGGCAACCGCGCCATCATCAAGCCGAGCGAGCTGGTGCCGCACTTTTCCGCGCTGCTGAAGGAGACGATTGCCGCAAGGTTCGATGCGACCGAGCTGCTGGTCACCGGCACCGAGGACGACGTGGCAAAAGCCTTTGCGAGCCTCCCCTTCGATCATCTCGTCTTCACCGGCTCGACCCGGGTCGGGCGGCTGGTCGCGGAGGCCGCGGGACGCAATCTGGTGCCCGTCACGCTCGAGCTCGGCGGCAAGTCGCCCGCGATCATCGATGCATCGGCTGATCTCGACGAGGCTGCCGAGCGCATCGCCTACGGAAAACTGCTCAATGCCGGGCAGACCTGCATCGCGCCGGATTACGTGCTGGTGCCGGAAAATTCCGTGCAGTCCTTCGCCGAGAAGGTGCGCGCGCAGATGCGGCGCATGTTCGGCGCCGATTCCGCGAGCAGGGACTACACGTCTATTATTTCCGACCGTCATTATGCCCGGCTGGAGGGACTCGTGGCCGATGCCGCCCAGCGCGGCGCAAAAATCCTGCAACCGGCGAAGGCGGACGATCCCAACTGGAAGGCGCACCGCAAATTCCCGCCGACGCTGATCCTCGGTGCGACGGACGCGATGGCGGTGATGCAGGAGGAGATCTTTGGCCCCGTGCTGCCGGTGCTGGGCACTCGCGATGCGAACGAGGCGATCGCCTTCGTCAACGCGCGCGACCGGCCGCTTGCGCTCTACTGGTTCGGCAAGGACCGCATGGCCCGCGACGAGGTGCTGGCGCGCACGATCTCCGGCGGCGTCACCGTCAACGACTGCCTGTTTCATTTTGCGCAGATCAACCAGCCGATGGGCGGCGTCGGTGCATCCGGCACCGGCGTCTATCACGGCGAATGGGGCTTTCGCACGTTCAGCAAGCTGAAGCCGGTGTTCTATCGCTCGAAGTTCAACCGCCTCGCCGATCTCTATCCGCCCTATGGCGGCAAGATCGCGCGGCTGGAGAAGTTGATGCGGTTGATGTCGTAGGGGGGCGTCGTTCCGGGGCGCGAAGCGAACTCTGGTGCGCACTTGCGCACCAGAGAACCTCGAGATTCCGGGTTCGCTTCGCGCCCCGGAATGACAATAAGGGGGAAACAACATTGACTGACACATTCGATTTCGTCGTCGTGGGCGCAGGCTCCGGCGGCTGCACCGTCGCGGGCCGGCTGTCGGAGGATGCGGCGACCTCGGTGGCGCTGCTCGATGCGGGCGGGCGGAACGACAATTGGCGGATCACCACGCCATTCGGGCTCGCTTTGCCATACAGCGCGGCCAACTGGGCGTTCGATACCGTGCCGCAGAAGGGATTGAACGGCCGTATCGGTTATCAACCGCGCGGCAAGGGCCTCGGCGGTTCCTCGGCGATCAACGCGATGGTCTACATCCGCGGCCACAAATGGGACTACGACCACTGGGCCGCGCTCGGCAATTCCGGCTGGTCGTATGCAGACGTGCTGCCCTACTTCAAGCGCTCGGAGAACAACGCCGATTTCGACGGCGAATTTCACGGCAAGGGCGGCCCGCTGCATGTCAACAGACTGCGCTCGGACAATCCGATCCATGACGTCTTCCATCAGGCTGCGCGCGAGGCGCAGTTCCGCATCCGCGAGGACTTCAATGAAGAGGACCACGAAGGGCTCGGCAGCTACCAGGTGACGCAGCACCATGGCGAGCGCTGGAGCGCGGCGCGCGCTTATGTGGATCCCCACATGGACAAGCGCGCTAATCTGCGGGTCGAGACGGGGGCGCAGGCAACGAAAATCCTGTTCGAAGGAGCACGCGCAGTCGGCATCGAATATGTGCAGGACAGGCAGAAGAAGCAGCTGCGCGCCCGACGCGAGGTGATCCTCTCCTCCGGCGCCTTCCAGTCGCCGCAGCTCTTGATGCTGTCGGGCGTCGGCGACGGCAAGGCGCTTCGCGAGCACGGCATCGGCGTCGTGCATCATTTGCCGGGCGTCGGGCGCAATCTGCAGGACCATCCGGATTTCGTGTTCGTCTACGCCTCCGACTATCCGCACTTCGTTCACTCGTCGATCAGTCGGCTGCCATCCCTGCTGCGCGCGATCCAGCGGTACCGCAGGGAGCGACGCGGACCGATGACCACCAATTTCGCCGAGTGTGGCGGCTTCCTGAAGACGCAGGCCGACCTCGACGTACCCGACATTCAACTGCACTTCGTCATCGCGATGCTCGACGACCACGGCCGCAAGCGTCACAAGGAGGCGGGCTTCTCATGCCATTTCTGTCTGCTCAGACCGAAGAGCCGCGGCAGCGTATGGCTGAAAAGCGCCGATCCGCTCGCAGCCCCCATGATCGATCCGAACTTTTTGGGTGAGGCGGAGGATCTCGAGGCGATGGTCGCCGGCTTCAAGACGACGCGACGGCTGATGGAGACCCCGGCGCTGCGCGCGCTGCAGAAGAAGGACATGTTCACCGCCGATGTGCGCACCGACGACGACATCCGCGCCGTGCTGCGCGAGCGGGTCGACACGGTCTATCACCCCGTCGGCACCTGCAGGATGGGCACGGATGCGATGGCCGTGGTCGATCCGGCGTTGAAGGTGCGCGGGGTGGAGGGATTGCGCGTCGTCGACGCCTCGATCATGCCGACGCTGATCGGCGGCAACACCAATGCGCCGACGATCATGATCGGGGAGAAGGCGGCGGATATGATAGGTGCGGAGATGCGGGCGAGTTAGGCGACGCTCTCTCAACGGTGTCGTCCCGGCGAATTGCGATATAGCCGCCTCATTCTCCGCTGTCGTCCCGGCGAAGGCCGGGACCCATAACCACAGGGAGTTGTGTGGGGCGAGATCGTAACTCCGAGTCTTCGCCAAACCACGTCCTGTGGCTATGGGTCCCGGATCTGCGCTCCGCTTCGCTGCGCTTGTCCGGGACGACAGTTGGGCTCAATTCAGCAAGAACCCGCCATCCACCGTCACCACGCTCCCCGTCATGTAGCGCGACGCCTTCGAGGCCAGCAGCAGGATCGCGCCGTCGAGATCGGATTCGGCGCCGACGCGGCGCTGGGGGATGCGTTTGGCGAGGCGCTCGCCTGCGGGCGTCGACCAGAACGCGTGGTTCATTTCGGTGTCGATGTAGCCGGGCGCGAGCGCGTTGATGCGGATGTTTTGTCCCGCGAGCTCCAGCGCCATCGCTTTCGTCGCCTGGATGATGCCGGCCTTGGAGATCGCATAAGGCGAGACCGCCTTCAGCACGCCGGTGCCGAGCACAGAGGCGATGTTGACGATGTTGCCGTCCTGCTTGCGCGCGATCATGCGGCGGGCGATTTCGGTCGCAAGGAAATAAGCGCCCTTCAGATTGGCGCCGATCACGGCATCCCAATCGGCCTCGGTCTGCTCGGTCGCGAGCTTCTCGATGGCGATGCCGGCGTTGTTGATCAGCACCGTGACGGGCCCGAGCGCTGATTCCGCCGCATCGACGGCCTTCGTGATGGAAGCTGTATCGGTGACGTCGAGGGCGACGGCGGCGGCGCGGCCGCCCTTGCCGCGGATTTCCTGTTCCAGACTCTTCAACTTGTCCGTTTGCCGCGCCGCCAGCACGACGGCCGCGCCATGCGCTGCCAGCACCCGGGCAAACTGCCGCCCCAGTCCCTGGCTCGCGCCCGTGACGAGGATGGTTTCTTTACTGACGTCGAATAGGCCTGACATGACGATGTCCTTGCGCGTGACCCCTGCTCTTTTGAAGCCATCAATACAGACGATTTTAGCGATCTGAAACCGGAATGACCGGCCCGGCGTTCATTCGTTCCATCTAGCCAGGGTTGTGTTCATGAACAGTTTCGATCTCACCGTCTATGCCGCGCTCGCCGTCGCGGTGGGCCTGGGTTTCAGGACCGGCCTGCTCCGCAGCGGCATGACCATCCTCGCCTATCTCATCGCTGCGCCGATCGCGGTCGCGCTGATGCCGCTGATCGCGCCGCAGATCGCAGGCAATCCGAATTCGCCACTGCTGCAGAACTGGATCTGGTTCTTCGGCATCTTCGTCGTCGTCGGCATGCTGTTCGGCCGTATCGGCCGCGTCGCGTTGAACGACACCATCGGCGAGGCCGGCATCGGCGACCGGCTCGGCGGCGCTGCGCTCGGCGCCGCCAGGGTCGGCCTCGTCGCCACCACGCTGGTGCTGGTGTTCGACCGGATCGTGCCGGTGAACCACCAGCCGCCGTTCCTCGCCGGCTCGCATCTGCGGCCGCTGTTCTCGGCCGCCGGCCAGATGGGCTTCAAGTCGCTGCCGCCGGAGGCGGCGTCCGTGATCGACCGCCTCAAGCAGGAGCGGCACATCTGATCAGGCGCATTTGCATCGCCGCGCGGGCGTGCATGCATTTTGATGCGGGCGCCTCCCTTATCAGCGGCGTCACAGTTGGCTAGAGTGCGGCCCGTCCAAAACCTGCCTGACATTACGGGAGTGAAACAGTGGATCTTGGGATCAAAGGTCGCCGCGCCATCGTCTGCGCATCCAGCAAGGGCTTGGGGCGCGCCTGCGCCATCTCGCTGGCCGAAGCCGGCGTTGACGTCACGCTGACCGCGCGCGGCGCCGAAGCTCTGAAGAAGACCGCCGACGACATCCGCAAGGCCTATCCTAGCGTGAAGGTCACCGAGATCGTCGGCGACATCACGACGCCGGCCGGGCGCGAGGCGGTGCTGAAGGCCTGCCCCGATCCGGATATCCTGATCAACAATGCCGGCGGCCCGCCGCCCGGCGATTTCCGCAACTGGACCCGCGACGACTGGATCAAGGCGATCGACGCCAACATGCTGACCCCGATCGAGCTGATCAAGGCGACCGTGGACGGCATGATGGCGCGCAAGTTCGGCCGCATCGTCAACATCACCTCGGCCGCGGTGAAGGCGCCGATCGACATCCTCGGCCTCTCCAACGGCGCGCGCGCCGGCCTCACCGGCTTCATCGCCGGCCTGTCGCGCAAGACGGTGATCAACAACGTCACCATCAACGGCCTCCTGCCGGGCCCGTTCGAGACCGACCGTTTGACCGGCACCGCGAAGGCCGAAGCCGACAAGCGCGGCACGACGCCCGAGCAGATCCTGGCCGAGCGCGCCAAGCTCAACCCGGCCGGCCGCTTCGGCCAGCCCGACGAGTTCGGCTATGCCTGCGCCTTCCTCTGCGGCGCCAAGGCAGGCTTCATCACCGGGCAGAACATTCTGCTCGATGGAGGCGCCTTCCCGGGGACGCTGTAACGCCCCTTTGCTCTCTTCCCGCTGCTGCGGGGAGAGAGCGCTTTGCAAGATCACCGCTGCTTCGTCGGCTCGTCCTCGTCACGCTCGCTGGGATCGGAGGAATCGGCGGTGAGGCGCTCGTCGGTCCAGTCGATGCCGAAGGCATCGAGACCATCGGCGAGCAGATCGCCCAGCATCGGCTCGCCGAGCAGATATTGCACCGTTTCGTGCCGGGGCTTGCGATACTCGGACCGCGCCTCCACGGCGCGGGCACGCAGATCGTCCCAATCGTCGATCGTGCCGTCACCACGGCCGAGCCAGGTCAGCGCAACGAGATCGACCTGCTCGTCCTCGTTCAGCGCAACGATGAAGCCGCCGAGCTCGCGGCCGACGGGATCGGAGCCGTCATCCTCGAGCACATCGACCGCGTCATCATCGCTCGGATTCGAGCCCGAATCGGGATCGGAATCCCCTTCCTTGACGTCGAATTCGCGCGCCTTCTCGATGATGAAGGCGACTTTCTCGGCGGAAATTGCAAGCTCTGGCATGGCAGCCTCTTTTGACGTCGCTTTCTCTTTGGGTTCTCTTTGGGTTCCCGCGATAACGCCGCATCGCACCAGATGATCCATTGCGCTTGACGGCGGAAACACCGCATGTTTCGTCACCAAAACAAGAACATGGGAAGGCGCCCGATGCAGTGGAAGGTGGGCAGGGTTAAAATCACCAAGGTGGTGGAATTGGAGACGGTCGGCTCGACCCGCTTCATCCTGCCGCTGGCGACCAATGATGAAATCCGCAAGCTGCCCTGGCTGATCCCGCATTTCGCCACCGAAGAGGGCCGGCTGAAGATGTCGATCCATTCGCTGGTGGTCGAAACGCCGACGCGCCGCATCGTGGTCGACACCGGCCTTGGCAACGACAAGCAGGGCCGCGGCGTCCCGACCTGGAACAACCGCACCACGCCATTCCTGGAGACCATGACCGCGGCAGGCTTTGCCCCTGATAGCATCGACACGGTGCTGTGCACGCATCTCCACGTCGATCACGTCGGCTGGAATACGAAGCTGGTCGATGGCCAATGGGTGCCGACCTTTGCCAAGGCGCGTTACGTCTTCGGCCGCACCGAATACGAGCACTGGCGCGACCATTCCATCGAACCGGACAAGGCCGCCGTGTTTGGCGATTCCGTGCAGCCGATTATCGATGCGGACCGGGCCGATCTGATCCCGAGCGATCACCAATTGTCTGACGAGATCAGCATGATCCCGACTCCGGGCCACAGCCCCGGCCATATGAGCATCCTGATCAAATCCGACGGCAAGCAGGGCCTGCTCACCGGAGACGTCGCCCATCATCCCTGCCAGATGGCGCATCTCGACTGGTCCTCGACCGCCGATTCCGACCAGAGGCAATCAGCCGCGACGAGGGCCGAGTTGTTCGGCCGCTTTGCCGACACGGAGACGCTGGTGATCGGCGGACATTTTTCGGCCGGGCACATCAGGCGCGACGAGGACGCGTTCAGGTTTGTGGCGCTGGGGTCGTAGGCTTCGTAGGGTGGGTTAGACCTGCGGCTGCGCGCAGCGCAGTCCGCTGGGCGTAACCCACCACGGTCTATCCCCCTCGGAAAGAAAAGAGGTGGGTTACGCTTCGCTAACCCACCCTACAAAGTAAGGGCTGCAATGCGACCCGTTTTGAGCGGTTGAATTTCCCGCCGCCCTGTTCCATGAAGCTATTAACCGATCGGTCCAATCTCCAGGGAGAAACGAGAATGAAGCTTGTTCGTTATGGCGAAAAGGGTGCGGAAAAGCCCGGCCTGATCGACAGATCCGGCCAGTTGCGCGACCTGTCAGCGCATGTGAAGGATCTCACGGGTGAGGCCTATTCGCCGGAGTCCCTGAAGAAGCTGGCGGCCCTCGACCCCGCCTCGCTGCCCGCCGTCTCGGGCAAGCCGCGGTTCGGCGCGCCGGTCACCGGGATCTCGAAATTCATCGCCATCGGCCTCAACTACAGCGACCACGCCAAGGAAACCGGCGCTGCGATCCCGACCGAGCCGATCATCTTCATGAAGGCCAACACCTCGCTGTCCGGCCCGAACGATGCGGTCGAGAAGCCGCGCGGCTCGACCAAGCTCGACTGGGAGGTCGAGATCGCCGCCATCATCGGCACCCGCGCCAAGTACGTCTCGGAAGCCGACGCGCTGAACCACGTCGCCGGCTACTGCGTCTGCAACGACGTCTCCGAGCGCGCCTTCCAGATCGAGCGTCTGGGCCAGTGGACCAAGGGCAAGTCGCACGACACGTTCGGCCCGGTCGGACCGTGGCTCGCGACCAAGGACGAGATCAAGGACGTGCAGAACCTGTCGATGTGGCTCGACGTCAACGGCCAGCGCCGCCAGACCGGCTCGACCAAGACCATGATCTTCTCCATGGCCAAGTGCATCTCCTATGTCTCGCAGTTCATGACGCTGCTGCCGGGCGACATCATCACCACCGGCACCCCGCCCGGCGTCGGCCTCGGCATGAAGCCGCCGACCTTCCTCAATGTCGGCGACGTCGTGACGCTCGGCATCGAGGGCCTCGGCGAGCAGCGCCAGGAGATCATCGCGGCGTAAGGCCTCCGCCCTCTCCCCGTCATTGCGAGCGAAGCGAAGCAATCCAGAATCCCTCCGCGGCGACACTCTGGATTGCTTCGTCGCTCCAGCGCAAGATTGCTTCGCAATGTTGTCGCTTCGCTCCTCGCAATGACGAACCACAACTTTCATTTTGGGATGTTCGCCATGAAGCTCACCTTCTCCCCCGCCTCGCCCTTTGCCCGCAAGGTGCGCATTGCCGCGATCGAGCTCGGGCTGATCGACAAGATCGAGCTGACCCCCGCGACCGTCGCGCCGGGCACGGCCAATGAGGACTATTCGCGCATCACGCCGCTGAAGAAGCTGCCGGTGCTGATCACCAATGACGGCAACGTCATTTTGGATTCCTACGTCATCGTCGAATATCTCAACGAGATGGCCGGCGGCAGCCTGATCCCGGATTACGGCCCGCGGCGCTGGAAGGCCAAGACCAATCACTCCCTGATCAACGGCATGCTCGATTCCATGCTGCTGTGCCGCTACGAGAAGATGGTGCGGCCGCAGGGCCTGCAATGGCAGGCGTGGTCGGACGATCACTGGAACAGGGCCTGGACCGGCATGGCGCGCTTCGAGAACATGCCCGACGTGCTGAACGGTCCGTTCGACATCTCGCAGATCGGCCTCGTTTGCGTGCTCGGCTATGCCGATTTCCGCTTCGCCGATTGCGGCTGGCGCAAGGCCTATCCGAAGCTCGACGCGTTCCATCAGAAGATGCTGGAGCGGCCATCGGTGAATATCTCGGTGCCGCCGGCGGCGTAACCTGCAAGGAGTGTCCATGAGCCTGAAGTTCTCGGTCGGCGATCTCACCATCCATCGCATCATCGAGCAGGAAACCTCGTTCGTCCCGGCGCTGGAGATGCTGCCGGGACTGACACCCGAGGTGCTGGCGGAGAACCGGGCATGGATGCGGCAGGCCAAGGCGCTCGACGACAACGACGTGCTGCTGCTCTGCTTCCAATCCTATGTGGTGAAGACGCCGCACCACACCATCCTGGTCGACAGCTGCATCGGCAACGACAAGCCGCGGCCCAATCGGCCGAAATGGAACATGAAGACCGACGACACGTATTTGAGCGGGCTCAAGGCAGCCGGGTTCTCGCCTGGCGACATCGACTTCGTGATGTGCACGCATCTGCATGTCGATCACGTCGGCTGGAACACGCGGCTGGAGAACGGGCGCTGGGTGCCGACCTTCCCCAAGGCGCGTTACATCTTCGCCAAGCAGGAATTCGACCACTGGACAGAGCAGAACGCCAAGGCGGAAGTGCCACCCTTCGCCGACAGCGTGCTGCCGGTGGTCGAGGCTAACAGGCACGAGCTTGTCAGCAACGATCACCAGATCGGCGATCACGTCCGCATCCTGCCGACGCCCGGTCACACGCCGGGCCATATCGCTGTTACGATGGGGCGCGGCAAGGACGACGCCGTGTTCTCCGGCGACCTCATGCATTCGCCGCTGCAGACGCTTTATCCGGAGCTGTCGATCAAGTTCGACGTCGACCCGGCCAAGGCGGCAACGACGCGCCGCAGTTTTCTCGAGCGCTATTGCGACACCGACACGCTGTGCTGCACGGCGCATTTTCCGTCGCCGTCGGTGGGGAAGATCAAGCGCAAGGGCAACGCGTTCGAATGTTTCGCGGTGTGACTTAGCCGAGATGCCGTAGGGTGGGCAAAGGCGCGCGCTTTGCGCGCCGTGCCCACCACTCCTTATGGTGGGCACGCTTCGCTTTGCCCACCCTACGATTCCAACCGGGTGGAGAAAGCGATGACAACACTCCCCGCCGTCCCCCTGCCTGCCGGCATCCGCTCGCGTCATGTCGAGGGCATCAACGGCTTGCGCATGCATGTGCTCGAAGCCGGCTTCGAGACCAGGGGCCGTCGCTGCATCCTGCTGCTGCACGGCTTTCCCGAGCTCGCCTTCTCCTGGCGCAAGGTGATGCCGGCGCTCGCGGAGGCCGGCTATCACGTGATCGCGCCGGACCAGCGCGGCTATGGCCGCACCACCGGATGGACCGCGGACTATGACGGCGACCTTGCGCCGTTCTCTCTCCTCAACCTCGTGCGCGATGTGCTCGCTTTGGTGTCGGCCTTCGGCTACAAGCAGGTCGATCTCGCCGGGCATGATTTCGGCAGTCCGGTCGCGGCGTGGTGCGCGCTGATCCGGCCCGACGTGTTTCGCTCGGTGACGCTGATGAGCGCACCGTTCGGCGGAGCGCCGACGCTGCCCTTCAACACCGTCGATGCACCGGCAAAGCTCGCGGCGGAAGACCCCGTTCATCGCGAACTCGCCGCGCTGCCGCGTCCGCGCAAGCATTATCAATGGTACTACGCGACGCGCGAAGCCAATGCCGACATGCAGCACGCGCCGCAAGGCGTGCACGATTTCCTGCGCGCCTATTACCATCACAAGAGCGCGGATTGGACCGACAACAAGCCGTATCCGCTCAAGGCGTGGTCCGCAGACGAGCTGGCAAAGCTGCCGACCTACTACGTGATGGACGCCGGTGAGACCATGGCCGAGACGGTCGCGAAGGAGATGCCCTCGCCCGCCGCCATCGCCGCCAATCGATGGCTACCGGACAGCGACCTCGCCTATTACAGCGCCGAATATGGCCGCACCGGATTCCAGGGGGGCTTGCAATGGTATCGCTACGGCACGTCGGGCATGCTCAACAGCGAGATGCAATTGTTCGCGGGCCGCAGCATCGACGTGCCCTCCTGCTTCATCTCCGGCAAGCAGGACTGGGGCACCTATCAGCGCCCCGGCGTGTTCGAGGCAATGCAGGGGCGCGGCTGCACGAAGATGCTCGGCTGCCATCTCGTCGACGGCGCCGGCCATTGGGTGCAGCAGGAGCAGTCGGCCGAGGTGAGCCGGTTGCTGCTCGACTTCCTCGCAAAGGCCGGCACGGCCTGATTTGACCCGGAAACCGCGGCGCCCTATATAGTTTAGAATAGTTCTAAACTAGTAAAACAGGGCCGCCGTGAAGAATTTTGCCGATCTGACCGAGCGCGAGGTGCTGGCGGTCGCAATCTCCTCCGAGGAGGAGGACAGCCGCATCTACATGACCTTCGCCGAGGATCTGAAGGAGCGTTATCCGGACTCGGCCAAGCTGTTCGAGCAGATGGCCGAGGAGGAGCGCGGCCATCGCCACATGCTGCTGGAATTGTACGAGCAGCGCTTCGGCCAGCATCTGCCGCCGATCCGCCGCGAGGACGTCAAGGGCTTCCTGCGCCGCCGGCCGATCTGGCTGACAAAGAACCTGCCGCTCGACACCATCCGCAGGGAAGTCGAGACCATGGAGCTCGAGGCCGAGCGCTTCTATGCCAAGGCCGCCGAGCAGGCCGAGGACGTCAATGTGCGCCGGCTGCTCGGCGACCTCGCCGAGGCCGAGAAGAACCACGAGCACACCGCCGCCCGGCTGACCGACGAGATCCTCAAGCCCGACGTGCGCGCCGAGGAAGACCGCACGCGCCGGCGCATGTTCGTGCTGCAATATGTGCAGCCGGGCCTCGCCGGCCTGATGGACGGCTCGGTCTCGACGCTGGCGCCGCTGTTCGCGGCGGCCTTCGCCACGCATCAGAACTGGCAGACCTTCCTCGTCGGCCTCGCCGCCTCGATCGGTGCCGGCATCAGCATGGGCTTTGCGGAAGCCTTGTCCGACGACGGCTCGCTCACGGGGCGCGGCTCGCCCTGGCTGCGCGGCGTCACCTGCGGCGCAATGACGACGCTCGGCGGCCTCGGCCACACCGCACCGTATCTGGTGCCCGACAGCTGGCCCAATGCGTTCTGGATCGCGACCGCGATCGCCTGCGTCGTCGTGTTCTTCGAATTGTGGGCGATCGCTTTCATCCGCTCGCGCTACATGGACACGCCGTTCCTCCAGGCCGTGTTCCAGATCGTTCTCGGCGGCGCGATCGTGCTGGCGGTGGGGATAGTGATCGGGGCGGCGTAGCTGCCCCACACTTGCGGTCATGCCCCGCGAAGGCGGGGCATCCAGTACGCCGCGACCTATCGGTTCAATCACAACCGTCTCTGGAATACTGGATCGCCCGCCTTCGCGGGCGATGACAACTTGAGACATATCAATCGCCATCAATCAGCGGTTGCAGCGTTCGGCTAAACTGCGCATCATCCCCGAACAACCAGAGCGGGAGAAGCGCCGTGGCCAGATCGGAATGGAGTTTCAAGAGCGCGGTCGAGCTGTCGGCCGCATTGAGCGCGAAGAAGGTCTCGGCGGTCGAGCTCACGCAGGACGCGATTACCCGTATCGAGCGTCACGACGGCAAGATCAACGCGATCTGCGTCCGGGATTTCGATCGCGCTCTCGGCGCCGCGCGCGAGGCGGACGCCGCATTGGCGCGCGGCGAGCGCAAGCCGCTGCTCGGCCTGCCCCTGATGATCAAGGAATCCTTCAACATCGCCGGCCTGCCGACGACCTGGGGGTTTGTGCCGCAGAAGGATTTCAGGCCGGCGGAAGACGCACTGCCGGTCGCCCGCATCAAAGAGGCCGGCGGCGTGATCCTCGGCAAGACCAACGTTCCCGTCGGCCTCGCCGACTGGCAGAGCTACAACGACATCTACGGCACCACGAACAACCCCTATGATCTCGGCCGCACGCCGGGTGGATCGTCCGGGGGATCGTCGGCAGCTCTTGCCGCAGGTTATTGCGCGCTCGCCACCGGCTCCGACATCGGCGGCTCCCTGCGTGTGCCGGCATTTCACTGCGGCATCTTCGCGCACAAGCCGACCATCAATCTCTGCCCGGCGCGCGGTGAGACCCCGCCGCCGTTTCCGGCCCTTCCGCGCGAAGGCGACCTCGCCGTCATCGGCCCGATGGCACGCACCGCTGCGGACCTCTCCTTGCTGCTCGACGTCATGGCTGGACCGGATCCGCTGGACGCCGGTGTCGCCTACAAGCTCGACCTGCCGGTTGCACGACATCAGTCGCTGCGGGATTTTCGTGTCCTGGTGATCGACAGCCATCCGCTGCTGCCGACCGACCGGGATGTCCGCGGCGCGATCGACAAGCTCGCAACCGATCTCGCGAAGGCCGGCGTGACTGTCGCGCGCGAGAGCAAACTGCTGCCGGATTTCGCGGAGACGTCACGGCTCTACATGCGCATGCTGCTGGGCTTCCTCGGCGCATTCTTCCTGCCCGAGGAGCTGGCGGAATCGCAGGCACGGGCGAGCCAGTTGTCGCCGGAGGACCGGAGCCTCGGCGCCGAGCGACTGCGCGGCACGATTGCAAGCCACCGCGCCTGGGTGCTCGACGCCAATGCGCGCGCCGGCCTGCGTGCGCGATGGCGCGCGCTGTTCAGGAGCTTCGACGCGGTGATCTGCCCGATCATGCCGACGCCGGCCTTTCCGCACGATCATTCGCCGGAACAGAGCCTGCGATGCATCAGCATCGACGGCACGGACTATCCCTATTCCGACCAGCTCGCCTGGCCGGGCGTCGCAACGCTTCCGGGCCTGCCTGCGACGGCCGTTCCGCTCGGTCTGTCGAAAGACGGCCTGCCCGTCGGCGTCCAGATCGTCGGCCCGTGGCTGGAAGATCGCACGCCGCTCAAGCTCGCCGAGCTGATCGAGCGCGAATTCGGCGGGTTCAAACCGCCGAAGATGTTCGACGATTGATGCTTTCGAGGATTCCTGTAGCCCGGATGAAGCGCAGCGAAATCCGGGACAGCCTCTCCGCGGAAAGACACCCCCGGATTGCGCTGCGCTTCATCCGGGCTACGGTCTTCTCGCAATGACGGAGTAAGATAACATCGAGATTCCGGGTTCGCGCTCCGCGCGCCCCGGAATGACAGGGAGGGAGAACACACCATGAGCCAGGATCTCGAACAGCTCACCGCGCTCAACCGCGACTACGTCGCCTCGGTGCAGAACTGCGACGTCAAGCGCTTCGACGAGATCCTGGCGCCGGAGTTCTATTGCTCCAATCCCGACAAGACGCTGGTCGATCGCGCCGCCTTCCTGGAGCAGACGGCGCGGCCGATCGCGATCCGCAACCTGCATGCGTATGACGTCATCATCCGCATCATGGGCGACTTCGCCATCATCCACGCGGCGACCAGCTACACCACGTCGGACGGTCAGCAGGCGACGGGGCGGTATACCGATTGCTGGGCGAAGAAGAACGGGACATGGCTGGCGGTGTCGGCACACGTGTCGCGGTGAGGTTTTCACCTCTCCCCGCAATGCGGGGAGAGGTCGACGCCGGAGCGCAGCGCAGGCGGCGGGTGAGGGGCATGGCACACTGCCGGCCGCACGCTCGAAGCTTACCGACTAATCAATCAGGGATTCGGAGAGACCAATTGCATGGCACCGCCCTGCACAGCCCCTCACCCGGATCGCCGGAGGCGATCCGACCTCTCCCCGCAAAGAGCGGGGAGAGGTGAAAGCGGCTAGCTATCAAATACGATCACGCTGCGCAGCGTCTTGCCGGCCTTCATGTTGGCGAAGCCCTCGTTGATCTCGGACAGCTTCAGCTTCGCCGAGATCCAGTCCTCGAGGTGCAGCCGGCCGCGCAGGTAGAAATCGACCAGGCGCGGCATGTCCACGCGGAAATGGTTCGAGCCCATCGAGGAGCCCTGGATCCTGCGCTCGCGCAGGAAATCGAAGCCGTGCAGCTCGATCTTCTGGCCGAACGGGATCATGCCGACGATGGTGGCGGTGCCGCCGGCGGCGAGCATGCCGAACGCCTGCTCCGCGGTCTCCTTGCGGCCGAGCACCTCGAAGGCGTGATGCACGCCGCCATTGGTGAGGTCGCGGACCTGCTTCACGACGTCGCCGTCGGCGGGATTGATGATGTCGGTGGCGCCCAGCTTGGTCGCAAGCTGGAGCTTTGCCGGATTGGTGTCGATGGCGATGATGCGGCCGGCGCCCGCGATCTGCGCGCCGTTGATCGCGGCCATGCCGACCCCGCCGCAGCCGATCACCGCCACGGTCTCGCCGGCCGTCACCTTCGCCGTGTTCACCACCGCGCCATAGCCGGTGATGACGCCGCAGCCGATCAGCGCGGCGAGATCGAGCGGCATGTCCTTGCGGATCTTCACGATGGCGTTCTCGTGCACCAGCATCTGCTCGGCGAAGGAGGAGAGATTGAGGAACTGGTGCAGCTTCTCCGGCTTCGACCACTGCATCCGGTTGGAGACACCCGGCAGCATCTTCACCGTCGCATCGGTGCAGAGCACGGTGCGGCCGGTGGTGCAATTGTCGCAGGTGCCGCAGAATACCGACAGGCAGGTGACCACGTGGTCGCCCGGCTTCACATAGGTGACATCGGAGCCGACCTGCTCGACCACGCCGGCAGACTCATGCCCGAGCACCGCCGGCAGCGGATGCGGATAGAGGCCTTCCATGAAGTGCAAGTCGGAGTGGCAGAGGCCGGCGACCGCGGTGCGGATCAGGACCTCGCGCGGGCCGGGCTTCGGCAGGCTGACATCCTCGATGACCAGCGGCTGGTTGACTTCATAGAGGACGGCGGCCTTCATCGAACACTCCCTATCGCGTTTCTTGTTTTGATCGCGGAGCGCAGCCTACGCTGTCAGAACCAGTTCGCCAACCTCGCTCATGCCAGCATCGCGATCGCCGAGCAGCAATGCGGCGATCTTCGCCTGCACAGCATTTTCCGTCAGCCGGAACGGATCGCTCGGCGTCACGCGATGGTCGATCACCAGCCGCGACAGCAGCAGCCGGCGCGCATCGCCGCGGATCTCGTGAATGCGATGCGCCTCCCAGGCGAGCGCCACCGCGCTGGCGACATGATAGAGCAGGCTCGTCGCACGCCTCGCATCGGCCTCGTTCTCGGATTTCCCCGCAACCTCGCGCGCGAAGGCGACCGCGCGATCGACAAGGCCGCGCAGATTGTCGCGCCAGGCCTGCGGCACGGAGGCGCTGTCATCGAGCCGCGCATGCAGATCGGCGGCGAGCGCAGACTCCGCACCGTGGCGGCCGACCGCGCGCCGCAGCGCGTCGATCGCGACGATGTTGCCGGTGCCCTCCCAGACCGAGCCGAGATGCGCATCGCGCAGCAGGCGGGCGGTGGCGAATTCCTCGATGTAGCCGATGCCGCCGCGCATCTCGAGCGCATCGCCGCAGACCTTTCGTGCATCGCGCGTGGCGCGAAATTTCAGCGTCGGGGTCAGGATCCGCAACAGCGCCGCCGCATCCTGGCTGCCGGCCTCGGCACGGTCGAGCGCGTCGGCGGTGAGAAAGCTCATCGACAACCCCTGCTCGACCGGCAGCATGATCTTCAGCATTTGCCGCCGGCCGAGCGGCAGATCGATGATGCGCTGGCCGAACACCACGCGGTTGGTCGCCACGGCAAGCGCATCGTGATAGGCGCGGCGCATCAGCGCGGTGGATTTGACGCCGTTGGACAGCCGCGAGGAATTCACCATCTCGGCCATCTGCACGAAACCGCGGTCGAGCTTTCCGACCGCGTACGCAATCGCGCCTTCGAGCTTGATCTCGCCAGATGCCATCGAGCGCGTGCCGAGCTTGTCCTTGAGGCGCACGATCCGGTAGTGGTTCTGCGAGCCGTCGTCGAGGAAGCGCGGCATCAGGAACAGGCCGACGCCGCGCGTGCCGGGGCCGGCGCCTTCGGGACGCGCCAGCAGCATCACGACTTTCGCATCGGCATTCGAGCAGAACCATTTCTCGCCATAGAGACGCCAATGGTCGCCCTCCTGCACCGCGCGCGTGGTCAGCGTGCCGACATCGGAGCCGCCTTCCTTCTCGGTCATGAACTGGCCGCCCTGCGTCAGCTTGCTCATGTCGGTCGAGGTCAGGCCGTCCAGATATTTTTCCTTCAGCGCCTCGCTGCCGAAATTCGCCAGCAGCTTGGCGCAGCCGTCGGTGACGTTGATCGGACAGCCCATGCCGAATTCGGTCTGGTTGAACAGGAAGGTGAAGGCGTGCTTGGCGACGACAGGATATTTGTCCGGCCAGCCCATGATGCCCTTGCGGATCGAAAGCGCATGGATGCCGAACTGGCCGAACGCGGCGTTCTCCAGCTCGCGATAGGCCGGGTGATATTCGATCCATTGCACGTCGCGGCCGAACTTGTCGCGCTGGTGCAGCACTGGCGTGTGCCGGTCGGCGAGCCGCGCGCATTCGTCGAGCACGCCGCCGGCCATCTCGCCGAGGCGATCGAGATGCGGCTCGATGTGGCGGAACAGATTATCCGGCAGATGGATGCGGAGCAGGTCCGTCAGCGCCGGATCGGCGCGGTAGAAATTCATGCCCGTGGTATCGGGTGCCAGCAGGCCGGACTGCTCGGCCGAGGCATTTTTTGGCTGTGCTGGGGCCGGCTTGTGCATGATCGTCCTCTTCGTTTCCGTCCCGCGGACATTTTGCACTGTTTTGGCGCTTGCCGCTTTGGATGATGTCGATCATGCTCCTGTCAGGAAGCGCGATAAAGCCGCAAATTGTCAGGGAGGCGTGATCGCCGTGAAGGAGCAATTCGCTCTGCGGAATTGTGATCGGCTGGCCGTCGGTTCTTGGCTGGTTGTCCGCGCGGCGCATGCATAGATCAGCGGCTCCCCGTCCTGAGAGATCACGCCATGGAACACCCGAAATACAAGATCGCGCTCATCGTCGGCGCCGGCGAAGGCCTCAGCGCCTCACTGGCCCGGCTGCTGTCCGCGCAAGGAATCCGCGTCGCGCTGGCCGCGCGCAAGATCGAAAAGCTCGGCGCGCTCTGCAGCGAGACCGGTGCGAAAGCCTATGCCTGTAACGCCACCGAGCCTGACGAGGTCGAGCGGCTGTTCGGCCTGGTCGAGCGCGAGATCGGCACGCCCGATCTCGTGGTCTACAATGCCAGCGGCCGCACGCGCGGGCCGTTCGTGGATCTGATCCCGGCCGACGTCGCGCAGGCGATCGCGGTCAGCGCCTATGGCGGCTTCCTGGTGGCGCAGCAGGCGGCCAAGCGCATGCTGCCGAACCAGCACGGCGCGATCCTGTTCACCGGCGCTTCGGCCAGCGTCAAGGGCTATGCGCAGTCGGCCTCGTTCGCGATGGGCAAGTTCGCGTTGCGCGGGCTGGCGCAGAGCCTGGCGCGCGAATTGTCGCCGCAAGGCATCCATGTCGCGCATTTCGTCATCGACGGCGGCATCCGCAGCGCAGCGCGCACCGAACCAGCCGACAAACCGGATTCGATGCTCGACCCCGATGCCATCGCGCAGAGCTATTGGAACGTGTTGCAGCAGCCGCGCAGCGCCTGGAGCTGGGAGCTGGAGCTGCGGCCCTGGGTGGAGAAGTTTTGAATTGCATTTGTCATTCCGGGGCGGCTCGAAGAGCCGAACCCGGAATGACAACAGATATGAGGGGAGGCGACATGACCACGGAAACCACCATCGACACCGGCACCAGCGAACTCCTCTGCGTCATCCGCGACCGCGTCGCTGTCATCACGCTGAACCGGCCGGAGGCGCGCAATTCGCTGTCGGATGCGCTGACGCCGGCGCTGCGCACCATGATCCGGACCTGCGCCGAGGATCCGAACGTCGGCGCGCTGCTGCTCACCGGCGCGGGCGAGGCGTTCTGCGCCGGCGGCAACGTCAAGGGCATGGGCGCGCATCGCGACCCCAAAAAGCTGGAGATGTCGCTGGACGATCGCATCGCCGATCTGCAGGAGCGGCAGCGGCTGCTCACCGGCGCGCTGGTATCGGTGCGCAAGCCGACCATCGCCGCACTGCCCGGCCCCGCGGTCGGCGCCGGGCTTGCCATCGCCATGGCCTGCGACATCCGCATCGCCGCGCAATCGGCCTTCGTCGCCACCGGCTATGCCCGCATCGCGCTCAGCGGCGACTATGGTATCGCCTGGCTGCTGACCCGGCTCGTCGGCACCGCACGGGCGCGCGAATTGATGTTCACCGGCGATCGCGTCGACGCCGCGCGCGCCGAAGCGATCGGCCTCGTCAACCGCGTCGTGCCCGACGACAAATTGCAGACCGAAGCGTTCGCGCTGGCAAAATCGCTCGCCGAAGGCCCGCGCCTGGCGCTGCGCTACATGAAGGACAATCTCGACGAAGCCCTGCTGTTCGACTTCGAAACCGCCCGGGATCACGAGGCCGAGCGGCTGGTGCGCCTGACCACGACCGCCGACCACAAGGAGGCGGTGCAGGCCTTCATCGAGAAGCGCAAGGCGGTGTTTCCGGGGAAGTAGCGTATCCGTAGCCCGGATGAAGCGAAGCGCAATCCGGGGCCGCCTGCGCTTGTGGCACGAATCCCGGATTGCGCTGCGCTCCATCCGGGCTACGCAGCTGGCTACTTCGCAGGCGCCCGCGCAAAATCCACGAAGGCCCGCAGCGCGGCCGGCAATTGGCGTCGGCTTGGGTAGTACAGGAAGAAGCCGGGATAGGCCGGGCACCAGTCGGTGAGCACGCGCACCAGCTTGCGTTTGGCCAGCAGCCCCTCGACCTGCTGCTCGAAGACGTAAGCGAGGCCGACGCAATCGAGCGCCGCATCGACCATCAGGTCCTGGTCGTTCATGGTCAGCGGCCCGGTGACGTCGATCGCGAGCTCGATGCCGCCGCGCTCGAATTCCCAGTGGTAGAGCGCGCCTGAGGTGAAGCGGTAGCGGATGCAGGGCAGGCCCTTCAGGTCGTGCGGCGTGGCGGGCTGCTTGTACGTCCTAAAGAAGGCGGGCGCGCCGATCACGGCAAAGCGGTGCCGCGGACCGATCGGCACGGCGATCATATCGGCGGCGATGGTCTCACCGAAGCGTACGCCGGCGTCGAAACCGGCCGCGACCATGTCGATCAGGGAATCGTTGATGACGATCTCGACGCTCACCTCGGAAAATTCCTTCAGGAAGCGCGTCACGATCGGCAGCAACACAAGCTGTGCGGACTGGCGCGCAGCGGTGAAGCGCAGCGTGCCGGCGGGCTTGCCGCGAAAATTGTTGAGATCCTCGAGCGCGTCGTCGATGTCGCGGAAGGCGGGCGTAATGCGGGCGAACAGGCGTTCTCCGGCCTCGGTGAGTGCCACGCTCCGGGTGGTGCGGTTGACGAGCCGCAGGCCGAGCCGTTCCTCGATCGTGCGCAGGGCATGGGACAACGCCGAGGGCGTGACGCCAAGCTCGGTCGCCGCCGCGCGAAAACTGCGGTGACGGGCGATGGCGAGGAAGGTCGCGAGGTCGGACGGGTCGATCCGCATTGATGAATTTTACTCAAGAGCTTGCGGAGTATATAGCGGATTATCTCAGCTATGGCGAGCCGCTACACCTTGCCCATCGGCTTCGGCACATCACCGGGCCCAAATGGAAAGGGCAACACCATGCGTGTCTGGTTCATCACGGGAGCTTCCCGCGGATTTGGCGCGTTGATTGCGGAAGCCGCGTTGAAAGCGGGAGATGCCGTGGTCGCCACTGCGCGCGACCCGTCGACCGTCACCGCGCGGCTCGGCACGCACGAGCGGCTGCTGGCCACCCGGCTCGACGTCACCAGTGAGGCGGAAGCACATGAGGCCGCAGGCGAGGCCGTGAAGCGCTTCGGCCGCATCGACATCCTCGTCAACAATGCCGGCTATGGCCTCTTGGGCGCAATCGAGGAAGCCAGCGATGCGGAAACGCAAAAGCTGTTCGGCACGAACGTGTTCGGCCTGCTCAGTGTCACCCGCGCAGTGCTGCCCCATATGCGCCGCCAGCGTTCCGGCCACGTCATCAACATCTCGTCGGTCGGCGGCTACACAGGCTATCCCGGCTGGGGCGTCTATGGTGCCACCAAGTTCGCGGTCGAGGGAATCAGCGAGGCGCTGGCCGGCGAAGTCGCGCCGCTCGGCATCAAGGTCACCGTGGTCGAGCCGGGCTTCTTCCGCACCGACTTCCTCGACGAGAGCTCGCTGTCGCGCACCGCACAGGTGATTGACGATTATCACGAGAGTGTCGGCAGGACCCGCGCGCACGCGGCCGACGTCAATGGCGGCCAGCGCGGCGATCCGCGCAAGCTGGCGCAGGCCTTCCTGAAGCTGGTCGATGCCAGGGATCCGCCGCTGCGCCTGCCGCTCGGCAGCGACACCGTGGAGCGGATCGAGGCGAAGAACATCTTTGTTGCGCGGGAGCTGGCGGGCTGGCGGACGGTCGCCACCTCGACCGACTTCACCGACGACGATGCCAAATGAGGGCAAAAAAATGCCCGGCTCTGGCTGCGCCAGGCCGGGCTTGCAGAGTGTCAGGCCGAGGCTGAGGGGCTGTCGGCCTGACGGGAAAGGGCGGCGAGGCGCCAGCTCGCACAGGGAATGTCTTTCGGCGCGACGCTGATCTCCTTGTCGAAACGCACCAGCTTCCAGTCATCGGGATGATTGACGAAAGCGAAGCCGGATTTGCGCGCCAGCGAGACCATGGCCTCGTTGGAGCGCGGCGTGTCGCCGAACATGTGCTCGGCGCCAAGTGCAGCGGCACGACATTCGAGGTTCTTCATCAGCGCGGTGGCGATGCCGCGGCCGTGCCAGCGGTCGTCGACCGACAGGCCGAATTCGAGCGTCGCGGTGTCCGCATGCAAGGCGTAACGCGCCTCGGCGACGATGGTCTCGAAGCCGTCGACCATCATGGTCGCGACGACAGTGAAACGTTCGCGCTCGCCGACCTCGAGGAAATCGTGCAGCAGGCCCTTCGGCAATTCGCTGATGGCGCCGAAGAAGCGATTGTAGCGGGAGTGGGTCGAGAGCGAGCGGAAATAGTGCTGGAGCTCGTCGGTATCGCGCGGCTCCACAAAGCGGACGTTGAGCACCTCGCCGTGCCGGGTGCGCAGCGTATCCGAATATTGCTTCAGGTCTTCGAGGCGGAGAGTGCTCATGGCACAAGCCCTTCACAAAAAGGGACCGCCAGCGCCCCCAAAGTCAGGCGGCGCCGGCCTGGCGGCCAATCAGGCCCGCCAGAAGGGTTTGTCGGCCTCGTAGGCGATGTCGCTCCAGGACAGCCCGACGTCGTGGAGATCGCGGGCGGTCCAGTGGGTCAGCTCGCGCCGGGTCCGGTAGCGCTCGTGCCAGACATGAAGGGTCTCGCCGATCTGGTAGAGCAGACCGTGCGCATGATGATTTGTCATCGAATTGTCAGTCAAAGTAGACATTTTCAGCTCCTGGAGCTAAGTTGACCGCTAATATCTGCTTCCGAGTGCGCTGCGACAAACGACAATTTGTACCCTTTCGCATGAAATAACGTCATGCATCCTGCTGCCAGATGACTGCCAGATTGCCCTCCCTCAACGGATTGCGGGCGTTCGAGGCCGCCGCGCGCCATCTCAGCTTCACGCTGGCGGCCAGCGAGCTGAACGTGACCCAGACCGCGATCAGCCATCAGATCCGCAGGCTCGAGGAGGAGCTCGGCATCCGCCTGTTCATCCGGCAGAACCGCGCCCTGGCGCTGACGCCGGAGGCGCGTGACTACCTGCCGGGCGTGCGCGCCGCCTTCAACGACCTCCGCCTTGCCACCGACCGTCTCCTGCGCAAGGACGACGACAAGGTGCTGACGGTCTCGACGATCGCCTCGCTTGCCGCAAAGTGGCTGCTGCCGCGGCTCACCGATTTCCAGGAGAGTCATCCCGGCATCGACGTCCGCATCACCACCTCGACCAGCCTCGTCGACTTCCAGCGCGACAATGTCGATGTCGCGATCCGCTACGGCCGCGGCCAATGGCCGGGCCTGCGCGCCGACTGGCTGATGGCGGACGAGTTGTTTCCAGTGTGCAGCCCCTCGCTGCTGCGCGGTGACAAGCCGCTACGTCGTCCGGAGGATCTGAAGGACCACGTGCTGCTGCACACCAATGTCAGTGACGACTGGCGGCTCTGGCTGACCGCAGCGGGCCTTTCGGCCGGCATCTCCCGGCAGCCCGGCATCACCTTCGACATGACCTTGATGACGGTGCAGGCGGCGATCGACGGCATGGGCGTGGCGATGGGACGGACCTCCTACGTCCAGGACGACATCGCCAAGGGCCGGCTGGTGGTCCCGTTCAAGATCGCGCTGCCGGCGGATGCGGGGTTTTATCTGGTCTCTCCCGACGGCCGTCGAGAGGCGCCGAAGCTCACCGCGTTCCGCCAATGGATCCTCGCCGCAACGCAAAATAAAGCCTGAAAAATCATCAGCTTCCTCCGGAAAACCGGTTGACTCCCCAGCCCTCGCGCGGGAAGGGGTATGACAGATTGTCGCAGCTTCAATCTGTCGCCTTGCCGTGAAATGAGTTCCGGTCCGGCCACGTCTTTCCAAGGGGAGCAACGTCATGGCTGGACCAGCCAACTCAACCAATCCGCCCGTGATCAAGTCGCGCATCGGCGCGATCCTGCGCGCCACCAGCGGCAATTTCCTCGAGCAGTTCGATTTCTTCCTGTTCGGCTTCTACGCCGCCGCGATCGGCAAGGCGTTCTTCCCCTCGACCAACGAGACCGCCTCGCTGCTCAACACCTTCGGCGTGTTCTGGCTCGGCGCATTGATGCGCCCCGTCGGCGCCATCGTGCTCGGCGCCTATATCGACCGCATCGGCCGCCGCCAGGGCCTCATCGTCACGCTCGGCATCATGGCGTTCGGCACCGTCGTCATCGCGTTCTGCCCGAGCTACGCGACCATCGGTATTGCGGCGCCGGTCATCGTGCTGATCGGCCGCCTGCTGCAGGGCTTCTCCGCCGGCGTCGAGCTCGGCGGCGTCTCAGTATATCTCGCGGAAATCGCAACGCCCGGCAATCGCGGCTTCTACACCTCGTTCCAGTCGTCGAGCCAGCAGGTCGCGATCTTCGTCGCCTCGATCCTCGGCTACGTCCTCTCCGAGATAATGCCGGCCGACACGGTCGCGTCCTGGGGCTGGCGCATTCCGTTCTTCGTCGGCTGCCTGATCATTCCGCTGATCTTTGTCCTGCGGCGCACGCTGGAGGAAACCCCGGCGTTCCTCGCGATGAAGAAGCACCCGACGGCCAGCGAGGTGTTCGCCTCCGCGCTCGCCAACTGGCGCATCGTGCTGCTCGGCATGATGATCGCGATCCTGACCACGACGACGTTCTATTTCGTCACCGTCTACACGCCGACCTTCGGCAAGACGGTGCTGAAGCTGTCGACGCATGACGCGCTGCTGGTGACGCTGCTGGTGGCGGTCACCAACTTCATCTGGAATCCGGTCGGCGGCGCGCTGTCCGACCGCATCGGCCGCAAGCCGGTGCTGCTCGGGATCGCCGGCCTCGCCCTGGTGACCGCCTACCCGGCGCTGTCCTGGCTGGTGGCCGCGCCGACCTTCGGCAAGCTGCTCGCCGTCGAGATGATGTTCTCGTTCTATTTCGGCATGTACAGCGGCACCATGCTCGGCGCCCTCGTCGAGATCGTGCCTGCGCATGTGCGCACCACCTGCTTCTCGCTCGCCTTCGCGCTTGCGGCTGCGCTGTTCGGCACCTTCACGCCGTTCGCCTCGACCTGGCTGATCGACTACACCGGCAACAAGGCCGCGCCCGGCGCCTGGCTGATGTTCGCCGCGCTCCTCGGCATCATCGCGGCCTCGATCGTTTACCGCGGCGGCGGCAATGCGGTGCCGACCTATGATGTGGCGGCGGAGCCGGTTGCGGGGCATTGAGGGTCATTTCGGGGCGTCTCTTCCTTCGCCTCTCCCCGCTTGCGGGGAGAGGCCGGAATGCGCGCTGAAAGCGCGGATTCCGGGTGAGGGGGACTCTCCGCGAATCCAACTCTCACCGTCCCTGCGGAGACTCCCCCTCACCCCAACCCTCTCCCCGCAAGCGGGGCGAGGGAGCGCAGCTCCGGCGCGGTGAGGACTACAGCTCCACCACCACGTAGTCGCTTTCGACCTTCACCGTGACAGTCTCGGCGACATACGGTCCCTTCACCACGCGCGCGCCGGGCTCGACCTGAGCCGGATAGGCCTTCACGCGGAAGCGGCGGGGATCGCAGTAGGATTGTCCGGTGCGGATGTCGAACTCCCAGCCGTGCCAGGGGCAGCGGATGATCTCGCCGAGTTTCGTGTATTCGATCTCGCCGGGATTGCTCGACTGGGCGAGGCCGATCAGCGGGCCCTCGCACAATGCCGCACCCTGATGCGGGCAGCGGTTCATCAGGCCGAAATATTCGCCCTTGATGTTGAAGACCGCGATCGGCCGTCCGTCGATCTCCAGGAATTTTCGCGTGCCCGGCGGAAGCTCATCCACAGGCGCGATCACATGCCGCGCCATCAATTGATTCCGTAGAGCTTCTTCGCGTTGCCGAGATAGAACGCCTCGCGGTTGGCCTCGCTGACGCCCGCCGGCAGCACGCGCGACGGCTCGTCATAGTCCCAATGCGGATAGTCGGTCGCGAACAGCAGCTTGTCCCAGCCGACCCATTTGATGACGTCGAACAGATCCTCGCGCCGCTCCGGATCCTCCATCGGCTGCGTCGTCCACCACACCTGCTCGCGGATGTATTCCGACGGCGGGCGCTTCACATGCGGAACCTCGCTGCGCAGCCGCTGCCAGGCTTTGTCGAGCCGCCACGCCAGCGACGGCGCCCAGCCGAAGCCGGCCTCGATCATCACCATCTTCAGTTTCGGGAAGCGCTCGAACACCCCTTCGAGCACGAGGCTCGCCAGCGCCGATTGCTGGCACTGCGAATGCCCGACCATCTCCTCAATGTAGTAACTCGGCCAGCCCGACGGCGTGATCGGGTTGCCGCCGAAGCCGAAGGCGTGGACGCCGACGGGAAGACCGGCCTCTTCCGCGGCCTGGTAGATCGGCCAGTACCGGCGCTGGCCGAGCGGCTCGACGTTGCGGCTGAGCAGCAGCACCTGCACGAAATTCTTGTCGCCGGCGCGCTCGCGGATCTCGGCGGCGGCCGACAGGCCATCCTCATTGCCGACGACGATGGACGCCTTCAGCCGCTTGTCCTTGCTGGTCCATTTGTCGATCTGCCAGTCGTTGATCGCCGAGCACAGCGCGGCTGAGAGCTCGTGATTGCGGATGCCCTGTCCGGTGTTGAGCGGATTGAGCACGCCAAGCTGCACATTGTTGGGATCGAGCAATTGCTTCTGCATGAAGGCGAGCGAGGAGCCCTGCGGGCCGCCTTCCGGCGGATAGGCATCGCGGCGCGAGGCGTTGGGCTGGGCCTTCGGATAGGGCGGGCCTTCCATCATGCCTTGATAGGCATGGACGCCGTAGATCTCGAGATGATGCTGCCAGCGCTTGGCGAGGTAGGGATAGAGCTCGGTGCGGGTGGCGCGTGCCGGGTGGATGTCGCAGTCGGCGATCGCGGTTTTGACGGTCAGTGGGGAAGCGGCTTCTTGGCTCTCGCGGAACTGGACATTCATCGCCTTGCCTCCTTTGGCAGCGGGCTCATTTCAGGCGGGGATAGGTTGCATACGGATTGTCGATCATGATCTTGCGCACGAGATCGGGGGACAGACCTTCGGGCAGCGCGTCCTGGTCGTCGAACTGCCAGTGCGGATAGTCCGTAGAGAATAAGACCAATTCGTCCGACTGCATATGCTCAAACAGGCGAATTAATGTCTCGGGTTCCGGCGGCGCATCAAATGGCTGTAACGAGAAGCGGATGTTGCTGCGCACAAGTTCCAGCGGCGCGCGATCGACCCACGGTGTCTCCATCCGCACCCCGCGCCAGAACTTGTGCAGCCGCCAGAGATACGGCGCGATCCAGGAGACGCCGGATTCCAGCATCACCATTTTCAGCCGCGGATATTTGGCGAACACACCCTCGACGATCACGCTGGTGAGCTGGGTCTGGAACGCCTGGGCCTGACCGACATAGTCCTCGATGTGATAGGACCCCCATCCCACAGCGGTCGGCGGATTGTGATAGGCGGAACCGGCGTGGATGCCGATCGGCAGGTCGAGCCGTTCCGCGGCTTCATAGATCGGCCACAGCGCGCGCTTGCCGAGCGGCGTGTCGCCCATCACCAGCATCAGCACCTGCACGAAGCGCTTGTCCTCTGCGCAGCGCTCGATCTCGGCGACGGCCTTCTCGATGCTTTGCGTGGGGATCACGATCGAGCCGCGCAGTCGTGAATCGCGATCGAGCCATTCCTTCACAAGCCAGTCGTTCAGCGCGCGGCAAAAGGCGGCCTGCAAATCTTCCGAAAACACCATCTGCACGCCGTAGAGCGGATTGCAGATGGCATGCTTGAGCTGGAAGGGATCGAGCACATGACGTTGCATGGCCTCCAGGCTCTCGCCCGGCTTGCCGCTTTCGGGCCGCCAGTCGTGACGCGCCGTGATCGGCGAGTTCTTCGGATAGGATTGCGAGACGAGATCGACCATGCCGCGCGTCGTCACCTGATCGCGCCAATAGTCGTTCAGGTACGGCAGCAGGCTGGTCAGATGCGGCACAGCCGGATGCACGTCGCAATCGATGCCGCCGGCGATCAGGGACGCCATGACGTCTCCCTTCTCACGTTTCCTCGCATGTCTCTTTTTGTACCCCACCATTCAAGCAGGCCTGCCCGTCGCTCGCAACTCGGCCAAGCCTGCTGTCATATGCTAGGAAGGCTGAGCTCGGTTGCGAAGGAATAAGGGGTCTCAGGGATGAAAGAGCTCATCGGCATTGCGGAACAGGTCGCGGCAAAACTGATCGCGCGCAAACAGACCATTGCGGTGGCGGAATCGTCCGGCGGCGGACTGATCTCGGCCAGCCTGCTCGCGGTGCCCGGCGCCTCCGCCTATTACCTCGGCGGCGCCGTGGTCTACACCCGCGATGCCAGGCGCGTGCTGATGGATATTTCGGATGAAGGAATGAAGGGCTTCCGTTCGTCGTCCGAGCCCTACGCGCAATTACTGGCCGAACAGATGCGCAGCCGCTTTGGCTGCGACTGGGGCCTGTCCGAGACCGGCGCAGCCGGCCCTACCGGCAACCGCTACGGTGATGCCGCCGGCCATAGCTGCATGGCCGTCGCGGGGCCCGCAGCGGAGGTGATGACGCTGGAGACAGGCAGCAACGACCGGTTCGCGAACATGCAGGTGTTTGCTGCGACGGCGCTGAGGTTGTTGTTGAGGAAGCTGGAGGAATAGCGGGCTCCTCGCGTCGAGGGAGACGGTGCGGCCGCGCCTTACATTCGGTGTCGTCCTGGCGAAGGCCAGGACCCATTACCCCGAATGAGCGTTATGCGGACAGTGGTGCCACAGCTTCTTCTAATAACGTAAGCCGGTGGTAATGGGTCCTGGCCTTCGCCAGGACGACATCGTGGAAGCGTTGTGCCCTACCGCCCCAAATGCCGCATGAAAATCCGCACCACGTAGCCCTGCACCCTCGGCGCCTCGTCGTAGAGGTCCGAGGCGATGCGTTCGATGGTTTCGCGCAGAGAGAGGAATTGCGCCTGCCGCGCGCTGCTCTCGGTGCCCTGCATGCCCGCAAGTTCGTCCATCGCGGCGTCGGAGATCTGGCAATCCACGACGTCACCATCGTTCAGCATGGTGAAGCGAAAGGCCAGACGTTCGAGGTCGTGGCCGATAATCCTGTCGCGCGTCAGCGGCATCCAATTGTCCCGTTCGCGCCCCCGAACGGGACAATGCTGAAAATCTGACGCGTTGTCACCACCCGCGCCGGTGACATGGCCGTCATACGACGCTCTTCAACAGCGCGCCCGTCAGCCCGCCACGCTCCGACTTCAGTAAACGAGCGCCGTTCCGGCCGGCTTGTCCAGTGCCGCGGCCAGCGATCGATATTCCTCGCAGTCCGTCCCGCAGATCGATGCGATCCGACCGAGGTGATAGAGCGCTTGCTCGCGGTTGCCCCGCTCGAGCTGCCACAGTCCATAATATTGCCATGTCAGCACGTGGTTCGGATCTGCCTGCAAGGCGCGCTCGTACCAGACCTGCGACTGTTCGTAGTCGCCGAGCTTGCGGTAGGAGTAGCCGATGAGGTTGGCGACGTTCGGATGGTCGTCATGGCCGAGCGACTTCAACTGCGCGATCGCGGCCGCATAGTCGTTGTGCTCGTAGATGGTATCATAGGCGGCGCGATAGCCGGCGGCGAAAGCGGGATCGCCAATGCTGGACTGGTTGCCTTGCTTCTTACCCTTCTGGGTTGCCTTGGCGCCTGGCCGCTTCGGATAGGTCGCCTGCGGCTTCTGATCCGAATAGGCGCCGGCATAAGGATCGGTAGAACCGGAACCGCCACCGCCTCCTCCACCACCGCCCGCCGCGAACGCCGGCAAACTCAACAGGGCTGCCGCAAATGTACCTAGCGTGACGAGCCTGATCATCCCAGTGAACATCTTCGTCTCCTGTCCTGCTTCGCGCGCCCCGGACGAATTGATAACCCTGCCTCGGCAGCGTTATTCCGGGACGCGGTGCTCACGGAGACGTCAGCGTTCGTACGACAGTTCTGTTGTCCTTTACTGGAATGCCACTTCGGCAAAGCTTCTCAGCTTTCGCGAATGCAGGCGTTCGGATTCCTGCTGCTTGATCCGCTCCAGTGCCTTCAGGCCGATCTCGAGATGCTGGCCGACACGGCGGCGGTAAAATTCGCTGGCCATGCCCGCGAGCTTGATCTCGCCATGCAGCGGCTTGTCGGAGACGCACAGCAGCGTGCCGTAGGGGACGCGGAAGCGGTAACCGTTGGCGGCGATCGCAGCCGATTCCATGTCGAGCGCGACCGCGCGCGACTGCGACATGCGGCGGATCACCTCGGGCCCGGAAATCTCCCAGTTGCGGTTGTCGACGCTCGCGACAGTCCCTGTGCGCATCAGGCGTTTGAGCTCGAAGCCTTCGAGGCCGGTCACGTCCTCGACCGCCTCCTCGAGTGCAACCTGCATCTCGGCCAATGCCGGGATCGGGACCCAGAGCGGCAGCTCGCGGTCGAGCACGTGATCCTCGCGCACATAGCCGTGCGCGAGCACGTAGTCGCCGAGCCGCTGCGTGTTGCGCAGGCCCGCGCAATGGCCGAGCATCAGCCAGGCGTGCGGCCTCAGCACCGCGACGTGGTCGGTGACGTTGCGCGCATTCGACGGGCCGGTGCCGATATTGATCAGCGTGATGCCGCGATAATCGGGTTCGACCAGGTGGAAGGCCGGCATCTGCGGCGTGCGGGCGGGCGCGGCCCCCGTCGTCGCGCCACCGGCGCGTGTGATGACGTTGCCGGGCGCGACAAAGGCTTCGAGGCCGGCTTCACTAGCCTGAAGCCGCTGCTGGCAGAGCTGCGCGAAGGCGTCGATATAGAACTGGTAGTTGGTGAAGATCACGAAGTTCTGGAAATGCTCGGGATCGGTGCCGGTGTAGTGGTAGAGCCGGCGCAGCGAGTAGTCGACGCGGGCAGCGCGGAACAGGGACAGCGGCTCGGGCGCGCCCGCCTGGAGCTCGAAGGTGCCGTCGGCGATGGCATCGTCCATGGTGGCAAGGTCAGGGACGTCGAACGCATCGCGCAGCGAGCGCGTGACGGGCGAGTTCTCGCTGGTCGTGATGGCGGCCTCGATGTTGATGTCGCGGCGATAGGCGAAGTGAATCGGGATCGGCTCGGTCGACTCGCCGATCTCGACCGGCACACCATGATTCTGGATCAACAGACCGATCTGCTCGGTCAGGTAGGCGCGGAACAGATCCGGCCGCGTGACGCTGGTCTCGTGCACGCCGGGTCCGGCGACGAAGCCGTAGGACAGCCGGGAATCGAGCCGCGCATGCGTCGCGGTGGTGAGGCGGACGAAGGGATAGTAGGCCCGCACCCGCGTGGTGACGGCTTCGCCGCCAACATAGGCCTCGAACCGGTCGCGCAGGAACTTTGTGTTGCGCTCGTAGATCTCTTCGAGCCGGGCAACGGCAAGAGACGCATCGGAGAAGGATTTGGTGGCGATGGACGGAGGGGACTGCATTGTTCGACCGCCGGGTTGCTGGGGGCTTGAGCCGAACTATAGCAAAGAAGGAGGTGCCGTAGGGTGGGTTAGCGCAGCGTAACCCACCACTTCTGCTTCTGACTTCTGAAGAGAGTGCCGTAGGGTGGGCAAAGCGAAGCGTGCCCACCAAAATGCTCGTCGTATGAAAGACGGTGGGCACGGCGCGTTGCGCCTTTGCCCACCCTACGAGATCCCGCAACACACCGCTGTCATGCCCCGGCTTGACCGGGGCATCCAGTACGCCGCGGCGTCTCGGTTCAATCACAACGGTCTCTGGAATACTGGATCGCCCGGTCAAGCCGGGCGATGACAGCGAGTGTGCGGCTCGAGATCCCGGATGCGCGCCAGGCGCGCTCCGGGATGACGCGCTTTCGCGCGTCACTTCTCGCGGAAGGCCCGCATCAGCTGGTCGTGCAGCGGCTTCATCAGGTAGGACAGCATGGTGCGGTCGCCGGTCTGGACGAAGGCTTCCACGGGCATGCCGGGGATGATCTTGACGTCGCCGAGGCGGGCGATCTCTTCCGGCGGCATCGAGACGCGGATGGTGTAATAGCTCTGGCCGGTGCGCTGCTCGGTGGTGACGTCGGGCGAGACGCGGCTGACGACGCCGTTGAGCTCGGGCGTGGTGCGCTGGTTGAAGGCGGACAGGCGCAGCAGCGTCTTCTGGCCGATCTGGAGCTTGTCGATGTCGACCGGATTGACCTTGGCCTCGACCTGGAGGTCGTCGGCCTGCGGCACGATCAGCATCAACGTGTCGCCGGCAGTGACGACGCCGCCGACGGTATGCACCGTCGATTGCAGCACCATGCCGTCCTGCGGCGCGCGGATGTCGACGCGGCGAAGCTGGTCCTCGGCGGCGACCTTGCGCTCGATCAGCTCGCCGATCTTGTCGTTGGTCTCGCGCAGATCCTTGGAGACCTCGCTGACCATGTCCTTGTCGACCTGGATGATCTGAAGCTCGGTCTCGGTGATCTTGCCCTTGGCCTGTGCGCGCGAGGCGATGTACTGCGCACGCTCGCCGTTGAGGCGGGCACTGTCGCGCTCGAGCTGGGTCAGGCGCGAGATCTGCACCAGACGCTTGTCATAGAGATCGCGGACGCCGGTGAGCTCGTTCTGGACAAGCGCGATCTCCTTGTCCTTGGCCGTCTCCTGTGCGGACAGGCCCTCGATTTCCTCGTTGAGCTGCAGGACGCGCTCGCGGAGCTGCGCCTTCTGGCCGGCGCGGCCGTTGACGCGGACGTCGAACAGCTTGGACTCGGCGGAGAGCAGCGCCTTGACATCGGGATCGTTGCCGCGATCGAGCAGGGATTGCGGGAACTCGATCTTGTCGAGACCGCGCTGCTCGGCCTGGAGCCGCGCGGTGCGCGCCTGCGCGGCATCGAGATTCTTGGTGACGATGGCGAGGTTCGCCCTGGTCACGGTGTCGTCGAGCCGCACCACGATGTCGCCGGCCTTGACCACGTCGCCGTCGCGGGCGCGCAGCTCGCCGACCACGCCGCCGGTCGGGTGCTGCACCTTCTTGACGTTGGATTCGACCACGATCTGGCCCGGCGCGATCAGCGCGCCCGAGATCAGCGCCGTCGATGCCCAGCCGCCGAGGCCGACGACGAGGACCAGCACGATGCCGAGGCCGAGCATCAGGTGAAACGTGATGGAATCACGCACGGTCTTCTTGGCGGCGGGCTTCGTACCGCCGATCGCCATCGTGCTCATGACTTTGTCACTCCGCCTTCACTGACGACCTTGATCGGTGCCGGCGGTGTCACCCGTGGCTGGAGCACCTGAGCGAGCACCTGCTCCTTCGGGCCGAACGCCTGCATGCGGCCCTCGCGCAGCACCAGAATCTGGTCGACCGCCTCGACGCCGATGGGGCGATGCGCCACCACGACGACGATGGCGCCGCGCTCGCGGGCGGCGCGGATGGCGCGGGTCAGCGCCTCGTCGCCTTCGGTATCGAGGTTGGAATTCGGCTCGTCGAGCACGATCAGGAACGGGCTGCCGTACAGCGCGCGCGCCAGCGCCACGCGCTGCGCCTGTCCTGCGGACAGCGCTGTGCCCTGCTCGCCGACTTGCGTGTTGTAGCCCTCGCGCATCTTGATGATCATCTCGTGCACGCCGGCCTCCTTGGCGGCGGCGATGATGCCGTCGGAGGTGGCCTCGGGATCGAACCGGCTGATGTTCTGCGCGATGGTGCCGCCGAACAGTTCGACGTCCTGCGGCAGATAGCCGATGTGGCGCCCGAGCACGTCGCTTGACCATTGGTCGAGCGCCGCGCCGTCGAGCCGCACCTTGCCGCGCACCGGCTGCCAGACACCGACGAGCGCGCGGATCAGCGAGGATTTGCCGGAGCCGCTCGGCCCGATCACGCCGAGACCGTTGCCGGCGTCGAGCGCGAAGGTGACGTCCTGCACGATGAGGCGTTGGTCGCCCGGCGGCACCATGGCGATGCCCTCGACCGAGAGGCGGCTGGTCGGCGCCTGCAGCTGGGTCGGCATCGTCTGCGCCGGCATCTGCTCCAGAAGGCGCGTGAGGCGCTGCCAGCTCTGACGTGCCGCGACGAAGGACTTCCAGTGCGCAATCGCGAGATCGACCGGCGCCAGCGCGCGGGCCGAGAGGATCGAGCCGGCGATGATGATGCCCGCGGTCGCCTCCTGGTGGATGACGAGATAGGCGCCGACGGCGAGCACCGCCGATTGCAGCATCATGCGCAGCACTTTTGCGACCGCCCCTAAGCCGCCGGCGACGTCGCTGGCACGCTGATTGCCGGCGAGATATTTTTCGTTGGCCTCGCTCCAGCGCTGGTTCATCCGGCCGCTCATGCCCATCGCCACCATCACCTCGGCGTTGCGGCGGCTGGACTGGGCGAGATCGTTGCGCTGCGCGGCAAGGCCCATCGCCTCTTTCGCCGGCTGGCGGGACATGAATTCGGTAACCAGCGTCAAGCCCACCAGGATGATGGCGCCGACCAGTGCGGTCACCCCGATCATGACGTGGAACGCGAAGCAGATGGCGAGGTAGAGCGGCAGCCAGGGCAGGTCGAAGAACGCGCTCGGTCCCATGCCACCGAGAAAGGAGCGGACATTGTCGAGGTCGCGCAGCGGCTGCAGGCCCTCGTTGCGGCTCCCGACCAGCAGCGGCAGGCGCACGATGGTGTCGAACACGCGCTTGTTGAGGGCATCATCGAGCGCGGTTCCGATCCGCCCCAGGATCCGGTTGCGGATCATGTCGAGCACGCCCTGCGCCATGTAGAGGAAGCTGGCGAGGATGATGAGGCCGACCAGGGTTGGAACGCTGCGGCTCGGCAGCACCCGGTCGTAGACCTCCAGCATGAAGATCGACCCGGTCAGATAGAGCAGGTTGATCACGCAGCTCATCAGGCCGACGCCGACGAACGCCGTGCGACAGGCGCGCAGCGCGTCACCGAGCTCTGAACGGCGAACGCCAGGTGCGGCTGCCATCAGTCTGTTCTCTTTCGGGTGAGGGGACAAAGCCCCTGATTTCAAAGGCAATCTCAGGAGTACTTGACCCGGATTAACATCGCGTTTTCCGCTCGTCCAACGCAGTCGAATTAATCCAGGACCCTGATGAGCCACATCTACCCCGACCGGCCTTCCGCGCAAGTCCGGAATTTCACAGGCTTGCGGCTTTTTCTTGCAGGCTTTCAGCCCCTCCCGGGGAAAGGACGAGGCTGAAAGTCCGAATCGGGACGCTAGAGGCGGCCGCCGCCACGCACCAGGCGCACCACCAGCAGCAGGATGACCGCTCCGATGGCGGAGTAGACGATCTCCGAAACGAGGCCGGTCCCGAGCCGGATGCCGAGCTTCGGAAACAGGAAGCTCGCAACCAGCGCGCCGGCAACGCCGACCACGATGTCGCCGATGATGCCGAACCCGGTTCCGCGCACCACCTTGCCTGCGAGCCAGCCGGCGACGAGGCCGACGAACAGGATGACGAGCAGGCCTTCATTGGAAATGTACATAAGTGAGGTCCCTCTGGCGTGAACGGGCGCATGGAACCGGAACCGGGATGAATGAGGTCTGAATACCTTTGCGGCCGCGCCGCGCCACCCCCGACAAAAAAGTCGAAAACAACCCCATGCACAGTAGAGGTGCGCCCAGCGGTCAGCGCCCGGCGAACTGTGACAAGTCGGTGATGTCGTGGGGGAATTTTGAAGGAAGCTCGCCTTGAGCTGGAGAACGAACTAAGTCACCACCACCGGCTCCGCCAGCACGCACCGCGCCGCCCGGCCCGGTCCTACCTCCACATTCCCTGGCAATTGCTCCAGGCAGCGCGGCTGCGCCGCGGCGCAGCGGGGGGCGAAGGAGCAGTTGTGGGGTTTCTCGGCCAGCGATGGCGGCGTGCCGGGGATGGTCTCCAGCCGTGCCCCGCGCTTCGCTCCGTGGATGGTCGAGGCGAGCAGGCCCTTGGCGTAGGGATGCACGGGGGTGCGGACGATGTCGCGCAAGGTCCCCTGCTCCACGATCTGGCCGGCATACATCACCGCGACGCGGTCGCAGATCTCGATGGCCACACCGATGTCGTGGGTCACGAAGATCACGGACATGCCGAACTCGCGCTGCAGCTCGCGCAGCAGCAAGAGGATCTGGATCTGCACCGTGGCATCGAGCGCGGTGGTCGGCTCGTCCGCCAGCAAAATCTTGGGCCGGCAGGCGAGCGCCAGCGCGATCATCGCGCGCTGGCGCATGCCGCCGGACATCTCGTGCGGATAGGCATCTAACCGACGCTTGGCTGAGGGAATGCGCACGACCTCGAGCATCTCCAGCGCCCGCGCCCTGCCCTCCGCATAGCTTTTGCCCTCGTGGCGCACCACGCTTTCGGCGATCTGCGCGCCGATGGTGTAGACCGGATCGAGCGCGAGCGCGGGCTCCTGGAAGATCATCGAGACGGTCTGGCCGCGGAAGGACGAAAGCTGCTCGTCATTCATGGCGAGCACATCCTGTCCCATCACGTTGACCGTGCCCGAAATCTGCGTGCGCTTCTTCGGCAAGAGCCGCATCAGGGCACGCAGGGTCACGCTCTTGCCCGAACCGGACTCGCCGAGCAGGCCAAGCACCTCACTGTTGCCGAGCGAGAGATTGAGATCGTTCACGGCATAGACCGTGCGCTCGCCGGTGAAGCGGATGTTGAGGCCTGAGATCTCGACGAGTTTTGTCATGACGGCAGTTTGGGTATCCGGTCGTGATAGTCGGTGGCACGCTGGAAGGCGGCGCCGATGGTGAGCAAGGTCGCCTCATCGAAGGAGCGGCCGATCAGCTGCATGCCGACAGGCAGGCCGCTCTTTGTGAAGCCCGAGGGCACGGTCAGCGACGGCAGGCCCAAAAAGTTGACCGGACGGGTGAACAGCGTCAGCCGCTGCAACAGCGCCGGCGCGTTCGGTCCGCCGCCGACGTCGCTCTCCTCGATCGACGGCGCCGGCACCGGCGAGGCCGGGGCGATCACCGCGTCGACGCCCGCCGTCGCCGCATTGTGCGCGGCGAGTGCCGGACCACGCCAGCGCATCGCCTCGAGGTAAGTGATGGCGGGAACGGCCAGGCCGTTCTGGAGGCGCATCAATGTCTGCGCGCCGTAATCCTGCGAACGCTCGATCAGCCAGCGCTTGTGGAAGGCGGCGGCTTCAGCGGCCAGCACGAGCTGGCTCGCCGCCTGCAATTGCCGCTGGTCCGGCAGCTCGACCTTGACGATGTCGGCGCCCTCGCGCTTGAGCACCGCAATGGTCTCGTCGAGCACGCGCGCGACCTCGCTGTCGAGATCGTCGACATAGTAGGTCTCGGGCACGCCGATCTTGAGGCCGTTCAGGGATCCCTTGGTCGCGGCGACGTAGTCCGAGAGAGGCTCGTGGCTCGCGGTCGGATCCTCCGGATCCGGGCCGGCCGTCAACGCCAGCAGCAGCGCGCAATCCTCCGCGGTGCGCGCGAGCGGGCCGACCGTGTCGAGCGATTGCGACAGCGGCATGGCGCCGGCGCGGCTGACGCGGCTCCAGGTGGTCTTCAGTCCCGTGACGCCGCAGAAATGCGAGGGCATGCGGATCGAGCCGCCGGTGTCGGAGCCGAGCGCGGCATAGGTCAAGCGCGCTGCGACCGCCGAGCCGGAGCCCGAGGACGAGCCGCCGGTGATGTGCGCCACGTTCCAGGGATTGCGCACCGGACCATAATGGCTGTTGTGCCCGGTCGCACCATAGGCGAATTCGGCGAGGTGCAGCGTGCCGAGGCGGACCTGGCCGGCGTCCTTCAGCCGCTGCAGGGCGGTGGACGTCACGGTCGGGACGAAATCGCGACGGATCAGCGAGCCGCAGGTCGCGACGTGGCCCGCATCGTAATACATGTCCTTGTGCGCGAGCGGCACGCCGTGCAACGGCCCGCGGACATTGCCCTTGGCGAGCTCGGCATCGGCAGCTTCGGCCGCCTTCAGGGCAGCTTCCGACTCGATCGACACGAAGGCGTTGAGATGCGGCTGCCACTGCGCAATGCGGTGCAGCAGCGCACGCGTGACCTCATGCGAAGACACCTGCTTCATCGCGATCGCGCGCGCGACCTCGGTGAGCGTCATCAAGGCAGGCACAAGGCTCATTTCGACACCTTCTGCGTCTGCGCAACCACATAAGTTGCCGGCTCGAGGTCGAAAGGCAGCGTGCCGGCGATCGCGGCAAAGCCCTCGAAGGCGGGTCCAATGGAGTTGGAGATGCGCGTTGCAATCTCATCGTCCACGGGAATGCCCGAGATTTGCGCGATGGGCTTGATCTCTTTTGGTGTCGGTCTTGTCATGCTGTTTCCCCTGCGGGCGCGCGGCTATGGCCTGAACCCGGGATCGCCATGTAGCACGCGGCCTCGTGGCCCATTGTATCGACGGCCGTGAGCTTTGGTGCGGCATTTGCGCAGAGCGGCTCCGCAAACGCGCAGCGGGTGTGGAAGCGGCAGCCCGGGGGCGGATCGATCGGATTGGGCGGATCGCCCGTGATCGGCGGCTTCTCGGTACGGCTATCAGGATCGGAGGACGGCATCGCAGCGAGCAGCGCACGCGTATAGGGATGCGCCGGGTTGTCCCAGACCTGGTCGACCGGGCCGAGCTCGACGACCTCACCGAGATACATCACCAGCACGCGATCACTGATGTAGCGCACGACGTTGAGGTCGTGGCTGATGAAGAGATAGGTCAGGCCGAACTCGCGCTTGAGATCGGCGAGCAAATTGAGCACCTGCGCCTCGACGGATTTGTCGAGCGCGGAGACGGCCTCATCCAAAATCACCAGCCGCGGCGACAGCGCCAGCGCACGTGCGATGTTGACGCGCTGGCGCTGGCCGCCGGAAATCTCGTGCGGATAGCGGTTGGCGAAGTTTTCGGGGCGCAGGCCGACCTTGCCGAGCAGCTCGCGGGCCAGCGCCCGCGCCGTGCCATCGGCCATGCCGTGGACTTTTGGGCCGAAGGCGATCGACTCTTCGATGGTGAGACGTGGATTGAGCGAGGCGTAAGAATCCTGGAACACCATCTGCATGCCGCGGCGCAGCTCGCGCAGCGACAGCGACTGGCCGACGGTCATGCCGTCATAGATGATGTCGCCGTCATCGCGCGGCATCAGATGCATCAAGAGGCGCGCGGTGGTCGACTTGCCGCAGCCGGACTCGCCGACGATGCCGACCGTCTCGCCCTTGGCGACGGAGAAGGTGACATTATCGACGGCACGCACGGTACGTTTGGCGGCGAACAGCCCGCCGCGCACGGGGAAATGCTTCGTCAGGCCGTTGACCTGGAGCAGCGGCTGCGCGACGCCGCCGACGTCCTCGACCTGCTCCAGCATGGCAACAGAAGTGTTGCTCTCGCTCATGGCCGCGACCTCCCACCTCTCCCCATCGGGGAGAGGTCGCGCCGAAGGCGCGGGTGAGGGGGAGCGGCATTCCCGGTGGAGCGTAACCCCTCACCCGGATTGCATCGTTCGATGCAATCCGACCTCTCCCTCCGGGAGAGGTGTACGGAGGACGCCGCAACAGTGTGCTTCCGCATCATCATCGCTAATTCCTGATGTCCATGGCGCTGCGCAGGCCGTCCGAGAGCAGGTTGAAGCAGATCGAGACCGCGAAGATCATCGCGCCCGGCAAGGCCGCGACCCAGGGGTTGACGTAGATCGCGGTGCGCAGCGTGTTCAGCATCAGGCCCCATTCCGGCTCCGGCGGTTTTGTGCCGAGACCGAGGAAAGACAGACCGGCCGCCAAAATCATCGAGACCGAGATCAGGCTGGTGGCATAGACGAAGATCGCACCCAGCACGTTGCCGAGGATGTGCACGCGCATGATGGTGAAGGCGCCGGCGCCGGAGGCGCGCGCGGCTTCGACGAAGTCCATGTTGCGCACGCCCGTGGTGACGCTCTCGGCGACGCGGGTGATCTGCGGCACGAACACGATGGTGAGCGCCACGATGGAGTTGAGGATGCCGGCCCCCAGCGCGCCGGAGATCGCGATCGCCAGCAGCACGGAAGGGAAGGCGTAGAACACGTCCACCGTGCGCATGATCGCGGTGTTGAGCTTGCCGCCGACATAGCCGGCGACGATGCCGAGCGAGGTGCCGATGCAGAAGGCCAGGATGACGGGCAGGATGCCGATGACCAGCGACAGCCGCCCGCCATAGATCAGCCGCGCCAGCATGTCGCGGCCAAGTTCGTCGGTGCCGAGCGGATAGCCCACGGTGCCGATGTGACGGAGGCGGCGGATCATCGAGCCCTTGTAGGGGTCTTCGAGGCCGAGCCACGGCGCAAGGATCGCGGAAAGGAAGATCAGCAGCAGCACCAGCGCGCAGGCCATGCTGACCTTGTCGCGCATGATGCGGCGGCCGACGGTCGCCCAATAGCCGCGCGCCTTGGTCGCAGGCGCGGCCTGCAGCGCGGCGTCGGCGGTTGCGGACAACGGAAGCTCGCTCATTGGCTAGCCCCGCTTGATGCGCGGGTCGATCGCGGCTTGCGCGATGTCGACCAGCAGGTTGAGGAAGACGAAGAACAGCGCCAGGATCAGGATCGTGCCCTGCAGCAGCGGCAGGTCGCGCTGGAAGATCGCCGAGTTGAGCAGGAAGCCCGAGCCCGGCCAGGAGAACACGGTCTCGATCAGGATCGAGCCGCCGAGCATGTAGCCGAGCTGAAGCCCCATCACCGCGAGCGCGGTGGGTGCGGCGTTCTTGATGACATGGCGGAACACGCCGGTTTCGCGCAGGCCTTTTGCGCGCAGTGCTTCGACGAAGTCTTGCGACAGGATATCACCGGTCAGCGCGCGCACCGTGCGGGTGACGATGCCCATCGGAATCACCGAGGTCGTGATCGCCGGCAGCACGAGATATTTCAGGTGTGCCCAGTCCCAGGCCCAGGAGTTGGAGCCGCTGGGGCCGGCGCCGACCGCGGGCAACCAGTTGAGCTGGACCGAGAAGATGATGACCAGCAGCATGCCGAGCCAGTAATGCGGCACGGAGACGCCGGCGATGGCGAAGGAGGTCGCGACCTTGTCGATCCAGGTCTCGCGGAAATAGCCGGCGATCAGGCCGAGCAGGATGCCCATGGTGAAGCCGATGATGGCGGCCGCAATCGCGAGCGTGACGGTGTTGCCGACCGCGCGCATGACTTCGGCCAGCACCGGGCGTCCCGTCGCGATGGAATTGCCGAGATCGCCATGAAGGGCACGCAGCAGCCAAAGCCCGAACTGCACCGGCAGCGGGCGATCGAAGCCATAGGCGGCGCGCAGCTGCGCCGCGAGCTCCTGCGACGCATCGGCCGGCAGCACAGCGACGAGCGGATCGCCCGGCGTGATGTGCACAAGCAGGAAGCACACCAGCGCCACGCTGATGACGATCGGGACGACATAGACAATGCGTCTGGCGGTATAGGCGAGCACGTTGTTTCTTTTTCTTCCCTTCTCCCCTTGTGGGAGAAGGTGGCGCGAAGCGCCGGATGAGGGGTTCTATCCGCGGACACATAATTCAAGTGAGAGGGTCACTCGCGGAGAGAGACCCCTCACCCGGCTTCGCTGTCGCGAAGCCACCCTCTCCCACAAGGGGAGAGGGTGCACTCAGCAAGCCGGTGGATTACTGCGCGATCGACACCGGCGAGAAGTCGATGAACCAGCTCTTCGGCTGCACAACGCCTCTCACCTTCGGGCTCATGGCGCGGGGGCCGACGTCGTGGGCGACGTAGAGGAAGGCAGCGTCATCGACGGAGGCCGCGTGCAGCTCGGCGAGCGCGGCGTCGCGCGCGGCGGGATCGAAGGTCTGCCGCGCCTTCTTCACCAGCTCGTCGAACTTGGAATCGTTGATGAAGCCCCAATTGTTCGAGACCGGCGGCGCCATGCTCGATTGCAGGAAGCGCACCAGCGCGAAGAACGGGTCCATCGCCGCATAGGTGACGTTGGTCGCGTTCGAGCCGTTGGCGCTGGGGTCCTTGGCGCCGCGGCGCCAGTTGGTGAACAGCGTGTTCCACTCGATGACGTCGAGCTTCACGTCGAAATAGCACTCGGCGAGCGCCTGCTGGAGATATTCGTTCATCGGCAGCGGCTGCATCTGGCCGGAGCCGGACGCCGAGGTCTGGATCTTGACCGCAAGCTTCTTGCTGGGACCGAAGCCGGCTTCCTGCATCAGCTTTTGCGCAGCCGCCTTGTCATACTTGATCTCGAAGCCCGGCTTGCCGCGCCAGGGATGGCCGGGCTCGAAAGTGCCGGACGCCGGCACCATCAGCCCCGCAAGCAGACCGTCCTTGAGGCCTTCGCGATCGACGCAGAGATTGGCGGCCTTGCGCACGCGGATGTCGTTCCAGGGCGAGCCCTCGACGCGCGAGAACTGCCACGGCCAGACATGCGGCTGCTCATTGGCGTAGAGCTTGAAGCCGCGCTGCTTCAGCTCGGGCAGCGCATCCGGCGCCGGTGCTTCGACCCAATCGACCTGACCCGAGAGCAGCGCCGCGGTGCGCGCGTTCGCCTCCGGCATCGGCAAGAGCACCATCTTGTCGACCTTGGGCACGCGATCCTTGTTCCAGTAGCTCGCGTTCTTGACCAGCTCGAGCCGCTCGCGCGGGGTGAAGCTCGCCATCTTCCACGGGCCGGTGCCCGAGGCATCCTTGGCGAACGCGGTCCAGGCGGCCTGCGACTTCGCCTTGGCGTCAGTGCCTTCAGCCTTGTCGTAGAAGGCCTGCCATTTCGCCGGGCTCGCCATGAACAAATTGGTGAGGTTGATCGGCAGGAAGCTGTCGGGCTCCTTGGTGGTGAGCTCGACCGTCATGTCGTCGATCTTCTTTGCGGAGGCCAGCGTCGGCATGCGCGAGGCCGTGACGCCGACCTGGCTGGCGTCGAACTGTGGCGCGTCCTGCTTCAACACCTTCTCGACATTCCACACCACGGCGTCGGCATTGAACGGCGAGCCGTCATGGAAGGTCACGCCGGGACGCAGCTTGAAGGTCCATTTGGTCTTGTCGGCATCGTCGACCTTCCACTCGGTGGCAAGGCCGGGAATCACCACGCTGGGCTTGTCGGCGGAGGACAGATCCCAGCCGGTCAGCGCGTCATACATGGTGAGGCCGGTGAAGCGATTGCCTTCAAAGCCCTGATCGGGCTGACCGAGGGTGCGCGGAATATCGGCAGCCGTCATGCCAATGCGCAGCACGGTTTCTGCAGCCACCACGCGCGGCCATGCGGCCGCGCTGCCAAGTGCCAAAAGCGCGATCAGCGCCACCCGTGTCTTCTTGTTCTTGATAAGCATCGCCTCGATCCTTCTTCGGCTTTCGATGATTAATTTTGATGCAATCGTATGCAATGGCTATGCCAAAGAGAAACTTATTCTGCAAATTGCTCCTGCGACGACAAGTCCTTGTGATAACGCACGGACGAAACCGGCGCGCTGCCTATTCTGGCATCAAGATTGCAAGTTTGGCCCCGAAATCTCCTGGGAGCTTTGGGCCATGCGTATTCGTCTATCGACCTGTCTTGCCGTGCTTGCGCTGGCAGTTTCCGCGATCTCGGCGCGCGCCGAAACGGTGGTGCGCTACGGCATCTCGATGGCGGACATTCCGCTGACGACGGGCCAGCCCGATCGCGGTGCCGGCGCCTATCAGTTCACGGCCTATACGATCTACGATCCGCTGGTCGCATGGGAGATGGACGTCGCCGATCGCCCCGGCAAGCTGGTGCCGGGCCTCGTCACCGAATGGAAGGTCGACGATGCCGACAAGACCAAATGGCGCTTCACGCTTCGCAAGGGCGTGAAGTTTCACGACGGCAGTGACTTCAACGCCGATGCGGTGATCTGGAATCTCGACAAGGTGCTCAACGACAAGGCGCCGCAATTCGACAAGCGGCAGAGCGCGCAGGTGAAGACTCGCCTTCCCTCCGTCGCCAGCTACGCCAAGATCGACGACTTCACGGTGGAGATCACCACCAAGACGGTCGATTCCTTCTTCCCCTATCAGATGCTGTGGTTCCTGGTCTCGAGCCCGGCGCAGTACGAAAAGCTCGGCAAGGACTGGGACAAGTTCGCCAGCCAGCCCTCCGGCACCGGCCCGTTCAAGCTGACCAAACTGGTGCCGCGCGAGCTCGCCGAGCTCAGCAAGAATCCGGACTACTGGAACAAGAAGCGCATTCCCAAGGTCGACAAGATCGTGCTGGTGCCGATGCCGGAAGCGCTGACGCGCACCAACGCGCTGCTCGCCGGACAAGTGGACCTGATCGAGACGCCGGCGCCGGATGCCGTGCCGCAGCTGAAAGCGGCCGGCATGAAGCTCGTCGACAACGTCACGCCCCATGTGTGGAATTATCACCTCAGCGTGCTGCCGGGCTCGCCCTGGACCGACATCCGCCTGCGCAAGGCGCTGAACCTCGCGATCAACCGTGACGAAGTCGTCGGCCTGATGAACGGCCTCGCCAAGCCCGCCAAGGGCCAGGTCGATCCTTCCAGCCCGTGGTTCGGCAAGCCCAGCTTCGAGCTGAAATATGATCTCGCCGCCGCGAAAAAGCTGGTGGAGGAAGCGGGCTACTCCAAGGCAAAGCCGCTGAAGACCACGTTCATCATCGCGCAAGGCGGCACCGGCCAGATGCTGTCGCTGCCGATGAACGAGTTCCTGCAGCAGAGTTTTAAAGAGATCGGCATCGACATCGACTTCAAGGTGGTCGAGCTCGAGACGCTCTATACGCATTGGCGCAAGGGCGCGGCCGACGAGATGAACGCCGGCATCACCGCCAACAACATCGCCTATGTCACCTCGGACCCGCTCTACGCCATCGTCCGCTTCTTCCACTCCGGCCAGATCGCGCCGGTCGGCGTCAACTGGGGCGGCTACAAGAACCCGAAGGTCGACGCACTCATCGACGAGGCCAAGCAGACCTTCGACAGCGCCAAGCAGGATGAGCTGCTCGCCCAGGCGCACGCGCTGATCGTCGACGATGCCGTGCTGGTCTGGGTCGTCCACGACACCAACCCGCACGCGCTGTCGCCGAAGATCAAGCAGTTCGTGCAGGCCCAGCACTGGTTCCAGGACCTGACGACGATCGGGGTGGAGTGAGGGGCGACAAGCGCCGCTGTCGTAGGGTGGGCAAAGCGTAGCGTGCCCACACCATGCTACGACGAGGAAGAGCAGACGTGGGCACGGCGCTGACGCGCCTTTGCCCACCCTACGAGAGTTGCTTTTTGGCGCACACTGACGCGTCAAACATCCCTGTCGTCCCGGGCAAGCGCCAGCGCAGACCCGGGACCCATAGCCACAGGGAGTGGTTTGGCGAAGACTCGCGGTTGCCGATCGCGTGCCGCAACTCCTCCCTGGGGTTATGGGTCCCGGATCGGCGCGCGCTTCAGGCGCGCTTGTCCGGGACGACAGCGAGTGTGTGACCACTACTTCGTCAGCAGCGCATACGCCCCGGTCCAGTCCTCCGGCGGCGGATTGATCTGGAAATCCTTGATCCTCGCCTCGTAGAGCTTGAACAGCTTTTCCAGCGTGTCGGCGTCCTCGCTCTTGCGGCCGCGCTCGATCGCATTGATTGCGCCCTGCCAGTCGCGGTTGCGGTAGCAGCCGAGCATCTCGATGGTGATGTTGCGCAGCCGCTGGAAGGCGGCCGAATGCATCACGTCCTCGCGGCCGGCGATGGCGTAGATCACTTCCGGCTCGGTCTTGCCCTTGACCATGATGAAGTCGAGCTCGAGGATCGCGAACTTGTCCTTGGCCGCGAGCGCGGTCCTGGAGCCGACGATGATCGGGAAGCCGTATTCCTTGGTTTGCCCTTCCAGGCGTGAGGCCAGGTTCACGCTGTCGCCGAGCACCGAATAGTTCTTCTTGAGGTCGGAGCCCATGTTGCCGACCACACCGATGCCGGTGTTGAGGCCGATGCCGACATTGAGCGGGATGTAGACGTGGCCGCCGTCGGCGGCCTCCTGCTCGCGCTCCTTGTTGACCTCGTCGATCTTCTCGAGCATCTGGATCGCGGCCTCGCAGGCGTTGACCTCGTGCTCGGCATCGTCGAGCGGCGCATTCCAGAACGCCATGATGGCGTCGCCCATGTATTTGTCGATGTAGCCCTTCCGCTCGATGATGACGTCGGTCAGCGGCGTCAGGAAGCGGTTCATCAGCGCGATCAGCCCCTGCGGATCCTGCTTGTAGCTTTCCGAGATGGTGGTGAAGCCGCGCACGTCGGAGAACATGATCGTCATCTCGCGCTCCTCGCCGCCGAGCACGAGCTTTTCCGGCGACTGCGCCAGCTGCTCGACCAGCACCGGCGACATGTATTGCGCGAACATGCCGCGGATCTGCACGCGCTGGCGCTGCTCGCGCACGAAGCTGGCGAAGATCAGCGTCAGGTAGATCGCGGTGGTCGAGAGCAGCGGATAGGTGAAATCGATGAGATAGCGGTACTGCAAATAGAAGAACCAGGACGTGCCGACCAGGATCGCGGCGAACATCGCGCCCGCCAACACGAGGCGGACGGGGCCGAGATTGGGCGTGAAGATGATGACGAGCAGGCCGATGAACAGCGCGGCGAGCAGCTCGACGCCGAGCGCGTAGTTCGGCTGCGAGATCACCGCGCCGCTCAGCACGCTCTCCAGCACCTGGGCGTGGATCTCGACACCCGGCATGGCCCGGGATACCGGCGTGGTCTTGATGTCGTTCAGGCCGACCGCGGAGGTGCCGACCAGCACGAGCTTGCCGGCGATCTTGCTCGGCGACACCGTGTTGTCGAGCACGTCGGCGGCCGAGACGTAGATCGAGGGATCATATCGGGCGTAATGCACCCAGAGCTGGCCGTTCCTGTCGGTGGGGATCTCTACGCCCTTGAGGCGGATGGCCCGCACGCCGGACTTGTCGGTCCGGACCAGCAGCGTCGGCGTACTGGTGATGACCCGCAGGATCTCCAGGCTGAGCGAGGGCATGATGTTGCCCTGGGCGCGCATCACCATCGGCACGCGACGGATCAGGCCGTCGCGCTCGGTCCTGATCGTGAACAGGCCGCGACCGGCGGCGACCTTCTCGATCACGGGCACGTTGCGCAACAGGCCGGGGAACTCGAACAGAAACTTCTCGGCGTTCTCCTCGCCGACCGTCGCCACCCCTGTGAAGGGAAGCGTCTTGTCGATCTCCGACGTGATCTCAGACTGCCCGGTCTCGCCCAGCACCACGCGCGAGCGCCTGATCGCTTCCGAGAGGATCTGGTCGTTGCTCGGCAGCTCGCGCAGCCTGGCACGCGTGGCATCGTCCAGATAGCGCATCTGTCCCGCGACCAGGTCCGGGTTGAGCCGGTCGGGCTCCGAGAACACCACGTCGAAGCCGATCGCGACCGCGCCGTTGCTGGTGAGGTTCTGGATCAGGTCGGCGATCCGCGTCCGCGGCCATGGCCACTGGCCGAGCCTGGCGAGGCTCTTGTCGTCGATGTCGACGATGGCGACCGGCCGCATCGTCTTGTGGCGCGGATCGATCAGCTGAAACATGTCGAAGGTGCGCAGCCGCAATTCCTGGATCGGCGGCGGGTCCCAGAGGCGGGCACCGGCGAATATGACCAGCAGCGCAAGGCACATCAGCCGCGCAAAGCCGAACTTCTGCGCAAACCACCGCCGCAAGATCCTGAGACGTCTCATGCTGGTCGAGTTTCCCGCGGCCCGCCTTCGGCCGATATCGGGCCGACAATACGCAATCGGCTATGCCTTTGGTACTGGAATCCGCCGCGGACGAGGTGCCGCCGCCGAACCTCAGGCGTGGTTTGCAACGATGAAATCGCTGGCGTGCAGACTGCTCGCGACGAGATTCTTCAGCAGGATCGACTGGTGATCGTCGAGCGTGACCAGCGCGCCACCCGCCTGCGGCGTGATGACGATGTCGCTGAAGGACTTGATGCTGGCGAACTCGCGCAGGTCGATCCTGTCCTGGCCCAGCTCGAAATCGACGATCGTGCTCTGCACCGGAAGCGTCGAATTCGCAAAAGCGAACTGGTCCTGTCCGCTGGTCCCGACGAGGGTCGGTCCCGTCGGCGGATCGACGACCAGCGTACCGCCGTTGCCGTCGCTGACGAACTCGAAGCTGTCGATGCTGTAGCTGCCGGCGAACTTGATGTTCGCGGTGTCGGCGCCGTCGCTCAGCGTCAGCACGCCGCCGAGATGGTCGGCGTTTTCGGTCCAGCTCACCCCGGTCAGGTGCGAAAAGTCGATGTCCTTGAGGTCGAGCAGATCCGAATTGGCGACGGTGCCGTCGCCGGCAAAGCCGTTGATGACGCCGGTGAAATCGGCGGCGTGCTCGATCGCGAGCGTGCCGGTGGTTCCGCTGTTGTTGGCGAAGGTCACGTCCTGTGACGAAGCCTCGCTGAGGGTCAGCACCGTGCCGCTCTCGATCGTCATGGGCGTGTCGGCGAGCGGATCGTAGACGGTGGTGCCGCCTTGACCGTCGCTCTGAAGATGCCAGTTCAGGTCCCTGCCGAGGAACAACAGGGTGACGGTGGTCGTGCCGTTGTAGAAGCCGACCGTGGTGATGTTCGTATCCGAATTGTAGTCGGCCTGCGCCGACATCGTGGACGTCCAGGCGAGGTCCTTCAGGTCGATCAGATTGTTGGACGAGAGCGGGGCTCCGTGCGGAGACCCCGAGATCAGCCCGTGGAAATCCTTGGAATCGTCCAGGATCAGGGTGCCGAGTCCGTTGTCGAAATAGACGACGATTCCCGAGAATGATCCATTGACCAGCGTCCCCGAAACCGAGCCCTCGATCTCGACGACCGCCTTGTTGGAGAACTCGATCGCGCCGGTGCCGGTGACGTTGCCCTTGATGTCGATGTTCGAAATGTTGTTTTCGGAGAACGGGCCGGCCTCGATCAGGCCGTCGAGGACGACGTCGCCGTTGACGGTGAACACGGTGCCGGGCTCCGTCAGCAGCGTCACGCCCGAATTGACCGTGAGGCTCTGGATCGTGACGCTGGTCGTACTGTCGACGGTGTAGGTTCCGGGCGCGTCGAGCTGAACGTCGTAGCTCGCCGCCGGCACGCCCAGGCTCCAGTTCGACGCCGTATTCCAGTCGCCGCCGGCAGGGTTGGTCCAATGATCGGAGGCGATCTCGACGACGGTGCCGCCGGCGCCGTCGCTGCTGGTGATGAAATGCGCCTCGCTGTAGTCTCCGATCAGCTTGAGCGTGAAGCTGTGACCATGCGTGTCGCTGACGACGAGATTGCCGGTCACGGAATCGTAGACCGCCGTGGTCCCGGCGTCCCAGGTGAACGTCGACAGATCGATCTTCTCGTTGGCGGCGAAGTCGGCGATCGAACCGCCGAAGGTTGTCGTGTCGATCTCGAGCTCGGCACCGGCACCCGCGAAAGTGATGGTCTGGGCCACCGCGTCCTTGATCTCGAGCGTCGCGCCGGCGTCGATCGTGACCGAGCCGGAGCCCGACAGCGTGCCGAACAGCGTCAGCGTGCCGGTGTGGACCTCGATCGAGCCGGTGCCGGCGTTGGTGATGTCGCCCGTGATCGACGCCGTGCCCCAGCTTTCGATCTCGTTAGAATTGGTGATGCCCGGCCCGGCCACGGAAATCGAGGCGCCGTTGAGCAGATCGATCTCGCCGCCGTTGACGATCGAGGACACGTTGCCGAACACGCTCGTTCCGGACACCGTCCAGATGCCGCCGGCGTTGTTGTAGAAGGTCGCGCTGACGACGGAGATGTTGCCGTTGATGTGGCCGGTGTTGTTGATGGTGATGGCGCCGCCGGTCTCGACGATCGCATAGGTCGCAGAGGTCACGCTCGAGGCGGCGGCCGGCCCGATCGTGCCGGTATTGTCGATCGTCGCCGAGCCGGTGGCGTTCTCCTGGATGAAGATCGCAGCATGACCGGCCGCACCCACGACCGAGCCGTTGTTGGTAATATGCGTCGAGCCGGTCGCGACCGGATCGCCGGCCGCATCGGCGTCGTTCTGCGTGACGCTGATGCCTGCGAGGCTCGTGCCGGTGATGCTGCCGTGATTGATGATGGTGACGTCGCCCGCGCCGGCCGCCAAAGCGGACAGGCCGACGGCGCCGGTGGCGGAGCCGTCATTGGTGACGGTCACATCGCCGCCGCCGTGATTGAAGGCGCCGATCGCGGTACCTGCGGCGGTGATCTGCGAGGCCGCGCCGGTCGTGACGGTGATGTCGCCGACGCCCCAGGTGAACGCGTCGATGCCGAAGCCGGCATCCGCGGTGATCGTCGCATCGCTGGTGACGGTCACGTTGCCGTAGACGGCGCTCGAGAAGGTCGAGGTGCCAGCCGGCCTGTAACCGGCGATGATCGCGCCCGGCGTGCTGCCGTCGCTGTTCAGCGAGGAGCCGGAGTGGATGGAGCCGTGCGCCACGACCGAGATCGTGCTGCCCACCCCGCTTGCGATCGCCGTCGCATAGTTGACCGCCACGACGCCGGAGCTGCCCGAGGTCACGTGATCGCCCGTCGCCAGGGTGACGCTGATGTCGCCTTGATCGATGCTGTAGGCGAGAATGCCGTAGCTGGTCGTGCCCGTCACCGCGGCGTTGGCGCCGAGCGTGACGGCGATGTTGCCGGTGCCGCCGCTGAGCGCCTGGGCGAGGATACCCATCTCGGCACCGATGATGGTGGTGCCGGCAGCGTCGTTCACGGTGACGTCGCCATTCCCGTAATTATAGGCGTGGACGCCGTAGCCCGCGGCAGCGGTGATGTTGGCATGGTTGTTGACGACAACCGAGCCGTTGACGGCGGTGTTGGCGCTGACGCCGTCCGTGGCCCCGGTGTAGCCGGTCTGGATGCCGGCCGGGGAATTGCCGCTCAGATTCGGGCTGCTGCCGGAGTTGATCGTGCCGTAGGCGTTGATCGTGATGGTGCTACCGGCCGCTGCACCGATCGAGGTCGCACGATTGACGGCGACGATGCCGGAACTGCCCGAGGTGAGAACGCTGCCGGCCTCTGTCGTGACGGTCTGGTTGCCGGTGCCATAGCTGCGCGACCGGATGCCGTAGATCGAGCTGCCGGTGATGATACCACCGGCGTCGATGGTGATGTCGCCACTGCCCCGGGTGAGGGCATCGATGCCGTAGGCGCCGCCGACGGCGCCGCCAAGCTGTGTGATCGAGATGTCGCCGGCATTGGCGGCATTGGAATTCTCGACGAGGACGCCGACCGAACCGGCCCCGGTGCCGGTCGCCTTGCCGGTGAGATCGTTGACCGTGATGTTGCCGGCGCCGGTCGACCCGTCGCTCAACCAGATGCCGTGGCCGGCGGAGCCGGTGACGTCACCGGTCGCGGTCAGCGAGACGTCGCCGACACCGTTTTGAGTGACGCCGATGCCATTGGTCGCACCCGCGAGAGTGCCGGTCAGCGTGAGCGCGACGCTGGCATTCGCCCCCGTCGACACCGTGAAGTCGAGTGCGTCGCCAGCCGACGCCGCGATATCGGCATCGCCGGTGACGGTGAATGTGCCGTCGGCCGCCGCCTCGCCCGCGATGGTCCCGGTGAAGCTCTGGCCGGCAACCTTGTCGAGCTGCAGCGTGCCGGTGCCGCCGGTGAATGTGACAGTCTGCGCATCGGCGCCGCCGAGCTCGAGCGTCGCGCCGTCGTCGATGATCAGCGTGCCGACACCGGTGATGCCGCCGGCGAGGTTGAGCGTGCCGGCCTGAACTTCGATGGTGCCGCCGGTGTTGGTGACGCCAGCCGTGATCGTGTTGAAGCCCGACACGCTGTAGAGATTGCCGGCATTGCTCAGGCTGCCGCCGTTGATCGATACGTTGGTCAGATAGAGCTTCGATGTGCCGTCAACCGAGATCGTCCCGCCGGTGTTGGTGATGATGGCGGCCGTCAGCTTCAGCGTGCCGCCGGCCACTGCCTCGATCAGGCCGTGATTGGTGATGGCGTGGATCGTGGCCGGATCGATCGTCAGCGTGCCGCCGGTGACGGTGATCGTACCGGTGTTGGTGATATCGGTGGTATTGTCGATCGCGCTGGTGCCGGTCGACACCAGCGTTCCCGCAATCGTCAGCGTGCCGCCGTCGATGACCGTACCGACGAGATCGAGCGCTGCGCCGCCGTCAACCGTCACCGCGCCGGCGTTGGTGACGACGTCGTTGAGCAGCGTCGCCGCGCCCGCGATCTCCAGCGTGCCGGTGTTGGTGACCGCGCCGCCCTGGATGCTGGCGCCGCCCTTGAGCTTGACGAGGTTGTCGAGCTCAACGCCGGCGTAGTCGGTGATATCAGTCCCTGACACCGTAACGCCGTCCAGCGTCAGCTTGGCATGGGCAATGACCGCGCTCGTGCTCAGCGTGGCGCCGCCGTCGATCTTGCTGGCGCCCGCGACGTCGATCGTGCCGCTGCCGTTGATGGCGCCGCCGGAAATCTCCGTGCCGGAGAGCGTCAGCGTCTGGCCGCCGTCGACCGTCACCGTGCCGGTATTGGTCACGACATCGTTGAGCAGAATCGCGGCGCCGGCGATTTCGAGCGTGCCGAGGTTGGTGACCGGGCCACCCTGGATCTTTGCGCCGTCCTTGAGCTTGACGGTGCCACCCACCACGATGCCGGAATTGTCGGTGATATCGGTACCGGAGACCGTGACGCCGTCCAGCGTCAGCTCGGCGTCGACGGTGACCGTGCTGATGCTCAGCGTCGCCCCGCCGTCGATGCGGCTGGCACCGGCGACCTCGATCGTGCCCGCACCCTTGATCGCGCCGCCGCTGATCGTGGCGTCGTCGAGCGTCAGCGCGGCATTACCGTCGATGACGACGTTGCCGCTCGAATTGTCGACCGTCGAGCCCAGATCGATCGCGAGCGCGCCGCCGGCCAGCACTTCGATGATGCCGGCGTTAGTGACGGTCTCCCCGCTCAGCGCATTGCCGGTGCCGCTGACGTTGAAGACGGCATTGTTGTTCAGCATGCCGCCGCTCAGGACGGCGCCGCCGGTGAGATCGATCTCACCATCGTTGGTGATCGTGCCGGCGCCCTGAAGACCCGCATTGAAGACGGGGCCACCCTCGCCCCCGCCGTTCAAGGTGCCGATCACCTCACCGCCGATCGTCGCGTTGTTGACGACCAGCCTGCCGGAGGCGTCGATGGTGATCTGGCCGGCATTGGTGACGCTGGAATCCTGATGGATCGTCAGCCAGCCATTTGCCAGCACCTCGATCACACCGCTCGACGCGTTGTCCACGGTCTCGCCGGCGAACTCGGCGGTGCCCTTGACGTTGACCGTGCCCGAATTGTTCAGCGTGCCGTTCTCGATCAGGCTGACGCCGTCGAGCTCCAGCGTGCCGAGAATGGTGACGGTGCCGCCGTCGACCGTCGTGCCATCGACGATCAGCGTCGCGCCGGCATCGGTCTTCAGCGTGCCGCCGGCATTGTGGATCTCGGCCAGCGTCTTCAGCGTGCCGCCGAACAGTTCGAGCGTACCGGAATTGGTGATCGTGGTGCCGACGGCGAAATCGCCGCCGGCCTTGAGCGTCAGGTATCCGGCGTTGGTCAATACGCTGGTGTCAAGGATCTCGGCCAGGCCGCCGACCGACGCCGTGCCGGTCGCGGCGTTGGTGAAGATCGAGTCCGCGCTCATGTCGAGCGAGCTCGCGATGGTCAGCGAGCTCTTGTTGATCAGTTGCGGCGGCGGACCGCCGAAATCATTCATCGTGACCGACTTGGCATAGGCCGGCGCGTCGATCGTCGCCGGAAAAGACGGCGTCAGTCCGTGCAATTGATCGGTGATGACGATGACGTCGTCGTCGATGGTCGGAACGGTGCCGGTCGCCCAGTTCGCCGCGTCTTTCCAGAAGCCGCCGGCGGGAGCGCCTTCCTTCTCGGTCGCGATCCACACCACGGCGGGGGCATCGGTACCGGTGATCGTGACGGTGATGGTCTGTTGCGCGGTCGCGCCTTGCGCGTCCGTGACCGTCACGGTGTAGACCAGCGTCAGCACCTCGCCCCTCGGAATGAAGTCGGCGAGGTAGACCGGAAGGTCGGCCAGCGACCAGTTGATGGTGCCGGTGCCATCGCCGGTGCTGTCGGCCCCCGACGCGATCGCAACCGACATCGCGCTCTGGAACGCCGCAAGCGGACCCGGCGGAACGGTGCTTCCATCAGGCAGCGTCGCACTGGTCAGCGCCACCGACACCGTGTGCGTGTCGGTCAAATCGACGTCGGCAAAGTTCAGCGTGCCCGAGGTCGCCTCATCGCTGATGAGCGGTCCGCCCGGCACGCTGGTGCCGCCTTCGAAAGTGATGGTCGGAACGCTGCTGGTGATCACCGGCTTGTCGTTGGTGCCCGTGATCGTGATGGTGATCGGGATGAACGCCGATTCGGGGTTGACCTGGAAATTGGTGTCGACGCGGACCATGTAGGTCAGCGTCAGCGTTTCGCCGGCCGCGAGGAAATCGAACACGTTGTCGGGGATCGTGTAGGTCCAGACCGCCGAGCCGTTGTTGTTGTTGCCGCCATCGGGGGCGACGCTGATCTGGATCAGCGTCGCCGCGATGTCCTGCTTCTGGAGAGCGCTGAGCGAGCCGGTGACGTCCTGCTGGCCGGCATTCTTGTAGACGTAGTTCGGCGCCTCGGCGAGGCTTATGCTCACCGTCGGCCGGTCGCCGAGATTCTGATCGACGAAGGTGATCCGGCCGGAGATCGTATCGGAATGCGTGCTGTCGCCGGTGGTGCCCGCGCGCTCGCTCAGCGAGAACGCCGTCGTCACGTTGCCGCCGAGGTCGAGGCTCCGCGCCAGCGGCTGGCCGGGAATACGAGTCGCGGTCGACGTGGATTCGCCTGGCCCTTCCGGCCCGGCGCGATTGAGGTTCGTGAAGGTCGCGATCACGACGTCGCCCGACCCCGACTTGAACACGATATCCTGGGTGGTCGGCGTGATCGTGTCGGTGTAGTTCGTCAGCTTGGTGTTGCTGTTGTTGTCGGTGAACTTCAGCGTGAACACGTCCGTGATCAGCTTCTGCACGTCGGGCGACATCAGCGCGTTGCTGATCGAGACGTTGCCGCCGCTGATCTGGATCATCTGGCCGGCCTGGTTGACCGTCGCGATCGGCAGCAGCGTGATCTTGTCGAACAGGATGTAGGAGCCCGTGGTGCCGTTCGGCTCGACCAGCACCTGGAAGCTCGCCTGCGGCTGCGGGTCGCCGCCGCCGGCGGGAACGACGAAGTTGATCTGGGTCAGCACCGCGGTGCCGCGGATCCCCATGGTCGCGACCGGCGTGTCGACCTTCATGTCGCCGTGCTTGGCGGTTTCGCCGGCGACAAAGGTGATGGTGCCTGCGACCAGGCTCAGCAGCGAGGAGTTGTTCGACCCGTTGGGGTCGTAGACCATCTCGTTCAACACCATCCGCGCATTCGAGGACAGGCCGAACACGGTGCCGTCGATGAAGGTGATGCCGAGCGTCGAATCCGCGCCGGTCGACACCACGTCGCCCTTCTCGACATTGTCGCCGTTGTTGAGGATGACCGAGACGCCGTTGCGGATCGCGGTCGCGCTGCCGGAGAGCTTTGTGACGTGGCCGATGACCTGGCCCGCGGCCGTGCCCTGCGCAGCCTGGGCAACCTGAACGTGGCCCGTCAGCGCGTTGACGACGTCGCCGGTAAGGTGGGCGCCATCGGACGAAGCGAGAGCAGCACGCTTGTCGCCCCTAAAATAATCGTGAACGACGAAGTCGCGCCCCTCATGGGACAGCACGAGGTCGGGACCTGAGCGCTTGAACTCGCCGTTGAAGATCAGGTTCGGGTCGGGAACAACGACAGCGCCATCGGGAACATGACCGTGCGCCTTGGCGGTGAAGGAATCGACATGGACATAGGCGGGCGAGTGGGAACCTTCGCCGTGGAAGGGAATCGCGGCGTCAAATTTGCCAGCGTAATTCAACGGGGCACCGTAAAAGGGTTAATAATTATGAAAGTATCGACCGCCTAAGCTTGCTTAGCATTACCAAGTCCTTAGCGAAACCATCTATTGCTTGTGTGATTTCGCATCACTTGGCCCTACGGACGCCCGGAAAACCGCGCTTCCAGCAAGGAAGCGAAGTAATACCTACAGTATTCTGAAGTCGAATTCGGCTTTTTTGCGAACATTTCCAAGCATCCAAAGTAACCTGCTGTATAGATCAGACAGCAGATACTCACGTCATCTTTTCTGCGGGGTTCCCCGCGGCATCCTGCGGCAAATACGGAACTAAATCTGTGACCTAACTAACAGACCCCGTGAAATCGCGGACTTGTTAGCCATAGCACGCAGAATCGGGGCCATCGCAACCTGCGATTGCAATCGACCCGTCTTCGCCGCCGGCGGACACCTCGTAGCCGCCGATTCGTAAGATTTTACGCAATTTGGGCGGGCTTGTTTCAGCCTGTCCCACGGTTTTGGGACCCCTGCAGGGCGCGTTAAGCAGAACAAAACGGCCCGTCTCGCACTATCTCCGCGAAAGCAACAAAGCCCGGCACGTCGAGGTCGATCAGACCTGGGCGAAGCCGGAAGGGGATGTCAGATGGAGACCGCTGCTCGCTCGCGCGCCTGGCGCGCAATCCTTGTCCTGTGCGGACTGGTCCTGCTCGGATCGGCCGCCGAGCTTCGCGCCGGCACGTTGCTGTCGCCGGGCGCCGGTGCCCTCGTGCGCAAATCCGCCGAGCCGTTCGGCGTGTTCGCCTTCGCCATCTCGTCCGGCGGCCTCCAGCAGAAATGGTCCGCGCTGAAGTCCAGGCTCGACGACGACATGGTGCAGCTCGCGCTGTGCGACGGCGACCGCGACAATTGCGCTTCGCCCGCGGCCCTCAAGCTGCTCGCCATCGTCGACCAGGCTCGTACCCGCGACGGCCGCGCCCGGCTGGGCGAGACCAACCGCGCCATCAATCTCGCCATCCACGCCGCCAACGACGGCGCCGACGACGTCTGGAGCTCGCCGCTTGCGACCTTCGCGCGCGGCGCCGGCGATTGCGAGGACTATGCCATCGCCAAGCTGGCGGCATTGCGGCTTGCCGGCATCGCCACCGAAGACCTTCGCATCGTCGTGGTGCGCGACGTCAGGGCCGGCGAAGACCACGCGGTTGTGGCCGCAAAGCTCGACGGCCACTGGCTGATGCTCGACAACCGCCGCATGGCGATGGTCGAGGACGACGCTGCGCGCAGCTACCAGCCGCTGTTCGTGCTCTACCAGTCGGCCGTGATGAAATATGTCGACGAGCCGGTGCGGCTGTCGATGGCGCCTGCCGAGGCGCACTGATCCTCTTGTAGCCCGGATGGAGCGAAGCGAAATCCGGGACTCTTACCACTGGCACCGGCCCCGGATTACGCTTGCGCTCCATCCGGGCTACGAGGCGACTCGCTCCATCCGGGCTACGGGTCCGCACCCAGCAAAAACCCATTCCACCGCGCGATCCGGGACGCTAGCATGGCCGCGGGCTTTGCGGGGGCGACCGGAATGCGGTTCATCGTGCTGTCTGTGCTTGCGCTGCTGGCGTTTGCGGCGGCGCCCGCGTCCGCGCAATCCGACCGCGCCGTCGCCGACAGGCTGCCGCTGTTCGCCCGGAACAACTGCCAGCAGATTCGCGATCCCGGCAATCAATTGTTCTGCGGGGACACCGAGCTTGCCGCAGCCGCCGCGAAGCTGAGCATGGCGAACGAGGCGCGGCTCGCCCGCCTGCCCGATCGCCTGCCGGCGATCGAGGAGAACGCGATCTGGGGCCGCCAGCGCAATCTCAGTTGCGGCATCGTCGGCCAGACCGCGATCCGCGCCGACGAGTTCGACCAGGTGAAGGCGTGCCTGCTCAAGGTGACCGAGGAGCGCGCCGCGATCCTGCGCGATCCCGATTTCGACTGTCTCGCCGCGAATACGGCCGCGGGCGCGGTGATCTGCGCGGACCCGTCGCTGGCGCTTGCCGAAACGGAGCTCAATGGCCAGGTGCTCGGCCTGATCGGCAAGCTGGATCCGACCGCGGCGCGCTTTGCCTTCGCCGAATACGGAAGGTGGACGCGAGAGCGCGATCGCAAATGCAATCTCGTCGGCAAGGAGAACGTGCCGCTGCAAGAGCTCGAGTCTGCGGAAGATTGTCTCGCCGACTACCTCACGCGCAAGGCCGACGACATCCGCGCCGCCAAGGGCGATCCGAAAAAGGTGTTCGGCCGGCAGGTTGCGGCCCACTCGCCCGACACCGATGCCGTCGATTTCTGCGCAGCGCGGATCCACGCCGCCAATTCCTGCGGCAATTTCCTGCGCATCAACCGCGTCTACGCGATCGACAGCCAGGTGACCGACCAGGAGGCGCAGGTCACGGGCGAGATCGAGATGGTGGTGCTGGCCCCCTTCACCACCTGCAGCAAGGTCGCCTCCGGCTGCACCGGCACTTGCTGGGACGCCAGGACGGGCCGTCCGCAACCGGGCGCCGGCAACAAGGAGCGTTCCGCAGACGCCTTCAACGTCACGCGCCGGCTGAGGATCCAGCGAACCTTCGCCTTCGTCAAAGCCGCCGACGGCTGGCGCTGCCGGGAAGACGAGCTGGCCCCGGTGAATTCGGGGACGGCAGGCGGGGGGTCGTAGGACTCTCTCCGCGCGCACTTTCTTCCTTCTCCCCTTGTGGGAGAAGGTGGCGCGAAGCGCCGGATGAGGGGTTCTGACCACGCGCAAGACTCTTCGCGAGGATAGAAACCCCTCACCCGGCTCGCCGCTTCGCGGCGATCCACCCTCTCCCACAGGGGGAGAGGGTGCACCGTTCGCGCCGCGAGAGTGTCCGCCATCAAAACATCAGATTGTCCTTCACCAGCACCCAGCGGCCGTTCTTGACCTGCTGGACCTGGGTGATGGTGGTGGCGAGATGGTTGGTCTTCGAGAACACCGTCGGCGGCGAATTGAAGATGTCCTGGAACTTGTCGCCGGACTCCAGCGCGTCGAGCATCTTCTGGCCAGTCAGATCCTTGCCCGCCTTCTGCGCATAGAAGGCGAAGGTCATCACCGCATTGTAGCCGATGATGGCTTGCGTATTGGCATCGGTGTTGAACGTCTTCTTGTAGTTGACGAGCCAATCCTTGACCTTGTCCTTGGCCGTGTCCTCGTAGGGAATCTCGAAGCCGCTGGCGGCGTAGAGACCTTCGACGGCTTCCTTGCCGAGGGCGGGCACTTCCATCACGTTGGTCGGCGTGGCACCAAGGAAAGTGACGTCCCAGCCGAGCTTCTTGGCTTCGGACATCGCGCCAATCGTTTCGCGGATCACGGTGCCGAGCACGACGAGGTCGCAGCCGTCGGACTTCATCTTGGCTACTTGTGCGCTGAAGTCGGAGGCGCCGCGCTTAAAGCTCGTGGCCGAGGCCGGCTGGAGCTTCATCGCCTCGAGCTGCTGGGTGAAACCGTCGAGCACGTTTTTACCGTACTCGTCGTCCTGATACATGATGCAGGGCTTCTTCGGGCTTTTGATCTCCACCATGTATTTGAGCGCAGCGCGGGTACTCTCGACGTAAGGAACGAGATTGGCGAACTTCAGCCGCTCCTGCGGCTTGTTGGGATCTAACTTGAAGGTAAATTCAGCCGAACTCAGGGGAAACAGCTGCAGCACGCCGGCGTCGAACAGCACATCCTGGGCGGCGAGCACGGTCGGCGACCCCATCGGGCCGATCATTGCGAAGATCTTGTCGCGCTCGATCAGCTTCTGCGATGCCAGCACCGCCTTCTTCGGATCGTAGCCGCTATCCTCGAGGACCATCTTGATCTTGCGGCCGTTGATGCCGCCGGCGGCGTTGATCTCCTCGACCGCCATCTTCATCCCGTTGGATACCGACACGCCCCAGCCCTTGACCGGACCCGACAGATCCTGATGGGTGCCGATGATGATCTCGGTCGCCGAGATGCCTTGATTGGTAACCTTGGTCTGCGCTACGGCCGGCAGATGCGTGAGCACCACCGCGCCCACCACAAGGCCGACCGCCCTGAACGATTTCGACATTGACGTCTCCTCTCCTTTGGGCCCGTATTCTGCGAAGGGCAGGGCCATCGCTCCCTCGCTTTTTCAAATGATTCACGCCACCGCGCGCTCGCGGTACATCGCGTCGATCTCGGCGGCATAGCGCTTGTTCACGAAGCTGCGCTTCAGCTTCATGGTCGGCGTCAGCTCCTCGTCCTCCGGCGTGAGCTGGCGCTCGATCAGATAGAACCTCTTGATGGTCTCGACGCGGGCGAAATTGGCGTTGACCGCTTCGATCTCGTGCCAGATCAGGTCCTGGATCTCCGTCGCCCGGCACAGGCTGGCATAGTTGGTGAAGGGGATGTCGTGATCCTGCGCGAACTTCTCGACATTCTCCTGGTCGATCATCACGAGGCAGGTGAGATACGGCCGCTTGTCGCCGATCACGACGGCATCGGAGATGTAGGGCGAGAATTTGAGCTGGTTCTCGATCTCGGACGGCGTGATGTTCTTGCCGCCGGAGGTGATGATGATGTCCTTCATCCGGTCGGTGATGCGGACGAAGCCTTCGTTGTCGATGGTGCCGACATCGCCGGTGTGCAGCCAGCCGCGCGGATCGATCGTCTCGGCGGTCTTCTCCGGCTGGTTTAGGTAACCCATGAACAGGAAGTCGCCCTTGATCAAGATCTCGCCATCGGGCGACAGCGTGACCTCGCCCCAGGGCACGGCGGTGCCGACCGAGCCGAGCTTGATCCGCTCCGCCGGCATCATGGTGGCGACGCCGCAATTCTCGGTCTGGCCGTAGAGCTCGTGCATGTCGATGCCGAGCGCGAGATACCAGCGAATCAGCTCCGGCGCGATCGGCGCTGCACCCGTGAAGGCGATGCGGCAGCGGTCGAGCCCGATCATGCGGCGGATGTTGCGGAAGGCGAACTGGTAGGCAAATCGGTTGGCGATGCGCAACGACAGCGGCGGCGCTTTGCCCTCGAGCCGGCAATCGACCATGCGATAGCCGATGTCGATGGCGCGGCGATACACCCATTGCTGCAGCGGGGTCGCATCCTTCAGCGCGATGGTGATGGCGGAATAGAATTTTTCCCAGATCCTGGGCACCGCGAGGAAGACGGTCGGCTGCACCTCGCGCAAATTGTCCGGCACGGTCTCCGGGCTTTCGGCGAAATTCATCACCGAGCCGAGCGCGACCGAGATGTAATAGCCGCCGATGCGTTCGGCGACGTGGCAGAGCGGCAGGAAGATCAGCCGGTCCTCGTCCTCCCGCGCCGGGATGAAGTCGTTGGCGTGCCGCATCTGGTGCGTCACGCTGCGGTTGGCGTGCATCGCGCCCTTGGGCGGGCCTGTCGTGCCCGAGGTGTAGACCAGCACCGCGAGATCGCCGGTGCTGCGGCTATCGATCATCTCCTGCCACAGCGCCTCGCGCCCGACCATGTGGTTGCGCCCGAGCGCGCGGAACTCGTCGAACGACATCACCATGTCGTCGGAGAAGCCGCTGAGGCCTTCCATGTCGAACACGATGATCTTGTGCAGGGACGGGCAGCGCGCGCGGCAGGTGAGGATCTTGTCGAGCTGCTCCTCGTCCTCGGCAAAGATCACCCGGGTGGTGGAATCGTTGACGAGATACTCGACCTGGGATGAGGAATCGGTCGGATAGATTCCGCTAGAGACGCCGCCGGCGCACAGGATGCCCATGTCGGCGTAGACCCATTCGGGCACGGCATTGGCGATGATGGAGGCGACGTCGCCGGGCATGAAGCCGATGGCGCGAAGCGCGTAGGCGATCTCCTTCGAGATCTCCAGCCACTCGCGCCAGCTGGTCGGCTGCCAGATGCCGAACTTCTTCTCGCGGATCGCGGGCCGATCGCCCCGCGTCTCCGCGGCGCGCAGGAAGCTCTTCGCGATCGTATCAGCGACCGTCAGCACCGCCGGTCGGGCCATGCGCGTCTCCTCCTTGTCGCCTTTCCCTCCGCTGCCTGCCTTGCGGCGGTCTATGCGCTGGAGGGATTACCATCTAACGCCACGTTTTCTTCTTTTTCCAGCGCCGTTCGCCTCTAGCACCCGCTTCCTTGGCGCCAAGGTAAAACTCCTGGATGTCCTGGGAATGCATCAAGCGGTCGCAGCTGTCGTTCATCACGATGCGGCCGATCTCGAGCACATAGCCGTAATGCGCGGTTTCCAGCGCCACCTTGGCATTCTGCTCGACCAGCAGGATCGACATGCCCTGCTCCTCGTTGACCCGGCGGATGATGGTGAAGATCTCCTTCACCAGCAGCGGCGACAGGCCGAGCGAGGGCTCGTCGAGCAAGAGCAGCGTCGGCCGGTTCATCAGCGCCCGGCCGATCGCGAGCATCTGCTGCTCGCCGCCGGAGAGCTGGCCGGCCGGCTGGTTGATGCGCTCCTTCAGCCGCGGAAAATAGCCATAGACGCGCTCCATGTCCTCGGCGACGCCGTCCCGGTCCCGGCGCGGATAGGCGCCCATCATCAGGTTCTCGCGCACGGACAGGAACGGGAACACCTCACGTCCTTCAGGGACGTGGCTGAGGCCCAGCCGCACGATCCGGTCGGCCTCCATGCGCTGGATCGGCTTGCCCATGAACTCGATCGCGCCCTTCTGCGGATCGAGGATGCCGGAGATGGTCTTCAGCACCGTGGTCTTGCCGGCGCCGTTGGCCCCGAGCAGCGTGACGATGCGGCCGCGCGGCACCTCCAGCGAGATGCCGCGGATCGCCATGATCGGCCCGTAATAGCTCTCGATGTTGGAGAGCTTCAGGATGATGTCAGGGGTCGCCGCGGCGTCCATGCGTCAGGCTCCCAGATACGCGGCAACGACGTCGGGATGCTGCTGCACCTCGGCGGGCGAGCCCATGGCGAGCACCCTTCCGTAGTTCAGCGCGATGACGCGGTCGGAGACGCGGTTCACCAGCGACATGTCGTGCTCGACCATCAGCACGGTGACGCCGAGCTCGCTCTTCATGTCGCGGATCCAGAACGACATGTCGTCGGTCTCCTCGACATTGAGGCCGGAGGACGGCTCGTCGAGCAGGATCAGCTTCGGCTCGGAGCACAGCGCGCGCGCCAGCTCGATCACCTTGCGCACCCCGTAAGGCAGGCCCGAGATCAGCTTGTCGCGATAGGGCTCGAGATCGAGGAGCTCGATGACCTGCTCGACCCGGCGGCGGTGCACTTTCTCGCTGGCGCGCACGCTCGGCAGGAACAGCAGCTCCTGCCAGAGCTGCGTGGTCGAATGGCGGTGGCGGCCGACCAGCAGGTTCGACAGCACGGTTGCGTTCTCGAACAGCTCGATGTTCTGGAAGGTGCGGGCGATGCCGAGCTTTGCGATGTCGTAGGGCGGCTGCTCGGTGATGTCCTGGTCCTCGAAGAAGATGCGGCCCGAGGTCGGCCGGTAGATCCGCGAGATCAGGTTGAAGATCGAGCTCTTGCCGGCGCCGTTGGGGCCGATGATCGAGAGGATCTCGCCCTTCTCCACCGCGAACGACACCGCATCGACGGCCTTCAGCCCTCCGAAATGCAGCGACAGGTTCTCGGCGCGGAAATAACTCATCGGTTGCGCTCCGACTTCACATAGATCTTCTGCCGCTTGAAGGTGGCGCGCTTGTAGAGCGGGAACAGCTGGAAGAAGAGCTTGATCTTGAGCCAGCGGCCGTAGAGTCCGAGCGGCTCGAACAGCACGAACAATACGATGATGATGCCGTAGATCGCGCCCTTCAGGCCGTTGAGCGAGGCGAAGGCCGCGACTTTGGACTGGATATTGCCTGCAGTCGCCGAGCTCGCCCCGAATGTCGCGGCGACGCCGGCGATGATGCCGGGCATGTCGTCCTTGAGGTAGGTGAGGAACGGATCGATCATCACGATGAAGATCGCGCCCAGCACCGCGCCGTGCAGGCTGAAGGTGCCGCCGATCAGAATCACGATGATGAACTCGATCGAGAGCTGGAGCGTGAACATCTCCGGCGAGATGAAGGAGAGCTTGTGCGCGAACAGCACGCCGGCAAAGCCGGTGATCGCGGCCGAGATCGCAAACGACTTGACCTTGTAGAGCGCGACGTTGACGCCCATGCTGCGCGCCGCGGTCTCGCTGTCGCGGATCGCGACGAAGGCGCGGCCCGTCGGCGATCGCAGCAAATTGAGCGTGCCGACGATGGTCAGCACCAGCACGGCAAGGCACAGATAATAGAAGGTCGGGCTGTCGCGCGGCACGGTGACGCCGAGCAGCGACAGCGTCTTGACCCGCATGCCCTCATTGCCGTTGGTGACGCTCTCCCACCGCGCCAGGATCTCCTCGACGATCAGGGCAAGGGAGATGGTGGCGATGACGAGATAGATGCCGGTGAGGCGCAGCGCGGGAAAGCCGACCATCGCGCCGATGATGCCGGTCAACAGCCCGGCGGCGAGGAAGTAGACCGGGAACGGCACGTTGTATTTCTGTAAGTAAGCCGCGGTGTAGGCCCCGATCGCGAGGAACGCGGCGTGGCCGAGCGAGGCCTGGCCGGTGAAGCCGGTCAGGATCAGCAGCGCCACGCCGACGGTTGCGTAGATGCAGACGAAGACGAGCTGGCTCATCAGATAGCTGGAGAGCACGTAGGGCGCGATCAGCAGCAGCGCGAGCAGGATGCCGTAGGTGACGACGTAGCCCGAATGGGGAATCAGCTTGATGTCGTCCTCGTAGTCGGTCTTGAACAGGAAGCGCATGGCGTTCAGACCTTCTTGCGGACGTGAAGGCCGAACAGGCCTTCGGGCTTCAGCAGCAGCACGGTGAGCAGCACGATGTAGGGCGCGACGTCCTTCCAGCCCTCGGGCAGGTAGAACCCTGCCATGCTCTCGATCACGCCGATCAGGACGCCGCCGACCACCGCGCCCGGGATCGAGCCGAAGCCGCCGAGCACGGCGGCCGGAAACGCCTTGAGGCCGAGCACGAGACCGACATTGGAATGGATGAAGGTGATCGGCGCCAGCAGCACGCCGGCGCAGGTCGCCACCGCCGCGCTGATCGCCCAGACGATCGACACCACCCGCTTGACCGGAATGCCCATGTAATAGGCCGCCAGCATGTTCTCGGAGCTGGCGCGCATCGCGGTGCCGAGCGTGGTCTTGTTGAAGAACAGATAGAGCAGCGTGCACAGGATCATCGTCGCCGCGATCACGGACAGCTTGTCGTAGGCGAGGACCAGCGAGCCGATCCGCAGCACGCCCTGGCTGAACGGCGTCTCGATCTTCAGATCGTCGGTGCCCCAGATCATGCCGGCGATCGAGCGCAGGAAATAGCCGAGGCCGATCGTGGCCATGATGATGGAGAATTGCGGATAGCCGAGGATCGGCCGCACCACCACGCGCTCGGCCAGCATGCCGAACAGCGCCATGGCGGCCACCGCGCCGGCAAAGCCGATCCAGTAGTTCAGGCCCATCATGCCGATGAAGGTGAAGGCGAAGAAGCCGCCCAGCATCATCAGATCGCCCTGGGCGAAATTGACGACCTCGGTGGCCTTGTAGACGAGCACGAAGCCGAGCGCGATCAGGCCGTAGACGCAGCCGAGCGCAACACCGCTGACCAGCTGCTGAACGAAATCCAGCATCGCCGCGCATCCTCCCGATGCAACCAACGGTTCTTCCGACCGCCTCTCTGCATCTTGTGTCCAGTCGCTACGCAGTCGTTTCGCCGCGTTAGCGCCATTTGTCCGAAATCAATTCAGCCTGAACGCCCGCGCGCTGTCAACAAACGGTGACTTGCCTTTAGTCCAATCCGGATGCCGGAATTTGTCGGCCGTAGATTCACGGTGCCGAAACATCTTCAAGTCAAGGTCGCGGGCGATGCAAAACCGGATGGTAAGGTCGTCATGAAGCCGGACAACTCGGCGCTGGAAGTCCGAGGGTTAACGAAGCGTTTTGACCGTCTGGCGGTCGACAGCCTCGATCTCACAATTCACGCCGGCGAGTTCTATGCCCTGGTCGGCCCCAACGGGGCCGGCAAGACCACCACTTTGCGCATGGTTGCGGGCCTGCTCAGGCCCGATGCCGGCGCGGTCTCGATCTTCGGCATCGATGCGCTGGCAAACCCCGTCGCCGCCAAGCAGGTGATGGCGTGGGTCTCCGACGAGCCCATGATCTATGACAAGCTGACCCCGCTCGAATATCTCGAATTCGTCGCCGGGCTCTGGGGCATCGCGCCGTCGGTCTCGGAACCGGTCGCCGAGGAGCTGCTGAGCTCGCTGGGGCTCGAGCCGCACCAGCACGAGCGCTGCGAGGGTTTTTCCAAGGGTATGCGCCAGAAGGTGGCGCTGGCCGGCGCGCTGGTGCACGACCCCCGCCTCATCATCCTCGACGAGCCGCTGACGGGGCTGGACGCCGTCTCCGCCCGCCACGTGAAGGGCCTGCTCGGCGAGCGTGTCCGCGCCGGCTGCACCGTCATCATGACCACGCACATCCTCGAGGTCGCCGAGCGCATGGCCGACCGCATCGGCGTGATTGCCTCGGGCCGCCTCGTCGCCGAGGGCACGCTCACCGAGCTGCGCCAGCAGAACGGCCATGCCGACACCAGCCTGGAAGATCTCTTCATTGCGCTGGTGACGCTGCAGGAAGCCGCATGAGCTCGGCGACCGCGCTGTCCTGGTTTGCCCGCCACGAGCTCAGGCTCGCCTGGCGCGAATGGTTCGCCATGATGACCGGCGGCCGGCGCACGCGGGCGCGCGCCGCCGTCATCGGCCTGCTGTTCTTCGCAGCGCTCCTGCACGTGCCGGCCTGGGCGGTGATCGGCCGCTTCGCCGATCTGCAGCTGCCGCTCGACAAATCCTCGCTGATCGTGATCACGGCGACGATCTTTCTGGCCTGGACCTTGATGCTGTCGCAGGCGATCGAATCGGTGACGCGGGTGTTCTACGCCCGCGCCGATCTCGACCTCATCATGTCCTCGCCCGCGACGCTGGCCAATCTGTTCTCGGTCCGCATCGCCGCGATCGCGCTCACGGTCACCGCGATGGCGCTGCTGTTCTCGACGCCCTTCATCGACGTGCTCGTGATCGGCGGCGGGCCGCGCTGGCTCGCGGCGTTCGGCGTCGTGGTCGCGATGGGACTGTCGGCCGCGGCGATCGCGATCGCCGTCACCATCCTCTTGTTCCGCCTGATCGGCCCGGCGCGGACGCGCCTCGTCGCGCAAATCCTCGCCGCCATCATCGGCGCCGGCTTCGTGATTGCGCTGCAAGTCGCCGCGATCATGTCCTATGGCACGCTGTCGCGCTTCACCATCCTGACCTCCGGCAGCATGGCCGCCCACGCCCCAGACGTCGACAGCATCTGGTGGTGGCCGGCACGCGCGACGATGGGCGACAACGAGGCGCTGCTGCTGCTCCTCGCGCTCGCTCTCGTGCTGCTCGGAAGCGTCATGGCGGTCTTCTCGGGCCACTTTGCCGACACTGCGATCGATGCCGCCGCCTACGGCAGGTCCGGCCGCAGCAGCGCGAAGCAGCGCGCGTTCCGCGGCGGATCGCGGCAGCAGGCGCTGCGGCGCAAGGAATTCGCGCTGCTTTGGCGCGATCCCTGGCTGATCTCGCAGACCCTGATGCAGCTGCTCTATCTGGTGCCGCCGGCGCTGCTGCTCTGGCGCAATTTCGCCGAAAGCTCGGCGGCGCTGACGCTGATCACACCCGTGATCGTGATGGCGGCGGGACAGCTCGCCGGCGGGCTCGCCTGGCTGACGATCTCCGGCGAGGACGCTCCCGACCTGGTCGCGACCGCGCCGCTGACGCCGTCGAGCGTCATCCGCGCCAAGATCGAGGTGGTGCTGATCGCAATCGCCGCCATCTTCTGCCCGCTGGTCGCCGCGCTCGCTTTCGCCTCACCGTTCCAGGCCGTGGTGAGTGCCGGAGCCCTCATCGTCAGCGCGGCCTCCGCGACCGCAATTCAGCTCTGGTTCCGGGTCCAGGCCCGACGCAGCCAATTCCGCCGCCGCCAGACCTCGTCGCGGCTGGCGACCTTCGCCGAAGCCTTCTCCTCGATCGGCTGGGCCGCGAGTGCGGCTCTGCTGCTCGCCCTGCCGCTGGCCGGCCTGATCAGTGGCCTGATCACCGCGAGCCTCGTCGCCGTCACCTGGAAGTTCAGCCCAAGGCGCCAATAATAGGTGCGACACTGACGCGCTATTGATCGCGTCCTATTGGCCACGCGCTGCATTGCACGCTAGACTTCCCCGGACGTCATCGGGGACGGATTCATGTGGCGACTGGTTTCGGCGGCTCTGGCGCTGTTCGGCGCATTCCTCTCACCTGCCCTCGCCCAGCAGCCCCAGCGCAGCGAATGTCTGGCGATGGCCAATGCCGCGCCGCAGGTCATTCCGGTCGCCTTCAGGCAGGCGACGACGGCTGCGGAGGTCGAGATCACCTATGCCGGCCACTCCACCTATTTCATCGACACGCCCGGCGGCTTGCGCATCGCCACCGACTATAGCGGCGCCTATCAAGTCGGGCGGCTGCCCGACGTCGTCACCATGAACCGGGCGCACAGCACGCACTACTCCTTATTTCCGGACAAGCGCATTCCCCATGTGCTGCATGGCTGGGGCGAGGACGGCAAGCCGGCTATTGTCTCCGAGCGCATCAGTGACACTTTCATCCGCAATGTCACCACCGACATCCGCCGCTATTTCGGCGACGATGCCGGCACCGACATGATTCGCGACGGCAACTCGATCTTCATCTTCGAGGTCGCCGGCCTCTGCATCGGCCATCTCGGTCACCTCCACCACAAGCTCGACGACAGCCATTTCGCCCAGATCGGGCGGCTCGACATCGTGATGGTGCCGATCGACGGCACCTATACCATGTCGCTCGACGGCATCTCCGAGATCACCAGGCGGCTGCGCGCCTCGGTGGTGCTGCCGATGCACCGCTTCGCCACCCCGCTCGACGACTTCATGCGCCGGATCGGCCAGCAGTTCGAGATCGACCGGCGCATCGACCGCTCGTTCCGGATGTCGCGGGACGGGCTGCCGACGACGCCGACGGTGATCATCCTCGACGGCGTCTGACGCGCAATTTTCTCCAAGCCGGCTGTCGCCTTTGGTGCTGATCTCCTGCCAGAGGAGACCGACATGACCGACTTTGCGCGACTGCTGCACGCCGATGGACCGAACCCGGAGCACGCGGCGGCGCTCCAGCTTTACGGCCGCTTTGTCGGCGACTGGGAGGCCGAGATCACGGCCCACGGACCCGATGGAACGAAGCACACAGCGCCCGGCGAAATCCATTTCGGCTGGATTCTGGAGGGACGCGCCGTGCAGGACGTCTGGATCATTCCCCGGCCCGCGAACACGCCGGCCTTTCCGATTGCCGGCAATTGGTACGGCACAACGCTGCGGGTCTATGATCCCGCCATGTCCGCGTGGCGGATCTCCTGGTTCGATCCCGGCCGCGGCGTGTTCCGCCAGCAGATCGGCCGCCCGCGCGGCGATGACATCGTGCAGGACGGCACGACCGATGCGGGCGAGAAGACGCGCTGGAGCTTTACCGAGATCACCGACGACTCCTTCCACTGGTTCGGCGAGGTCAAGCCTGCGACCGCAACCGATTGGCGGCTGGTCGTCGACGTGAAGGCGAAGCGGCGCAAGGCCTGACGACAGCGCCGCTGTGCTCGAGACGAAGGGCGCGGTTGCGCGCCGCGCGCTGCTGGATGCAAGGACGAGTTGCTAGGCTCCCGCCACAAAATACTGAGGGAGCGAACGCCGATGACCGCAAGCGGTATGCCCGCCAACACGAGCGGACTGTTCGTCGAGCCGCGCGAGGACTGGCTCGCGCTGCATCAGGAGGAGATCATCGATCCCTTGCGGCCGATCGTCGATCCCCACCACCATCTCTGGAATCGCGGGCACCGCTATCTGATCGAGGAGATGGCCTCCGACATCGCCTCCGGCCACAACGTCATCGCCACGGTCTATGTCGACTGCCGCTCGATGTATCGCGCGCACGGACCCGAGGCATTCCGGCCGGTCGGCGAGGTCGAGTTCGCCAACGGCGTTGCGGCGATGAGTGCGAGCGGCGGTTACGGCAAAGCCGCGATCTGCGCCGGCATCGTCAGCCACGCCAATCTGCTGCTGGGTGACGCCGTCAAACCGGTGCTGGAGGCCGAGATCGCGGCAGGCAACGGCCGCTTCCGCGGCATCCGGCATTCCTCGGCATGGGACGAAGACCCCGTCGTCGCCGGCATGTATGCCAACCGGCCAAAAGGCCTGTTGCAGGACCCGGTCTTCCGCAAAGGCTTTGCCCATCTCGCCCCGCTGAACCTCAGCTTCGATGCCTGGCTGTTTCATCCGCAGATCGGCGAACTGACCGAGCTGGCGCGCGCCTTCCCCGACACCAGGATCGTGCTCGACCATTGCGGCGGGCCGGCGGGCGTCGGCCGCTTCGCGGGACGGCGCGAAGAGGTGTTTCCGCAATGGCGCGCCTCGATCCGGGAGATCGCAAAATGCGAGAATGCGGTGGTGAAGCTCGGAGGCCTCGCGATGTGCCTGCTCGGCTACGACTTTCATTTGCGCGAGAGGCCACCGTCATCCGAGGAGCTCGCCGCAGCCTGGCATCCCTATGTAGAAACCTGCATCGAGGCGTTCGGCGTGAGGCGCGCGATGTTCGAGAGCAACTTTCCGCCGGACAAGGGCCAGTGCAGCTACCAGGTAATCTTCAATGCCTTCAAGCGGATCGCCGCGCCCCTGAGCGAGGCCGAGAAGACGGCACTGTTCTCGCAGACCGCGACCGAATTCTACCGGCTCGATCTGCCGTCGTGACAGCGTCTATGTCCTGACGAGAAGAGGGGCCGGGATGTTGATCCCGACCCCTCTTCGTCGTGGCCGCTGGGAAGCGTCCTTGAAACCGTTGTTGGATGATTAGCCGGCGCCCATCAGCGAGGCCGGACGGCGCTCGCCGCTGAAGGCGAACATCTTCTTGAGCTTGTTGACGACGCGGATCAGGAAACCGATCATCACCGGATTGGTCTTGCGGCAGAAGGCGATCTTCTTGACGTGGCCTTCGACATGCCATTTGGCATGCGCGCCGTCGCGGAAGAAGATGACGTCGCCGGGGCCATAGCGCTTCGGCGGGAGCCCATCGCTCTCGAGCACGATCGATCCTTCCATGATCATGATCGTCTCGTCGATGTCGTAGTACCAGTTGAAGCGGCCTTCGGTGCAATGCCAGATGATTGTCTGGGCGGTGCCGTCGGCACTGGTCGACAGGACGTGCGAGCGCGACACCGGATTGCCTTCGATGATCCAGGACGGCTCGATCGGCCGCAGCTCGAGCTCCACATTGCAACTACCGATTTCAATCAATGAACGCGACATCTACTTCCCCAGGGATATTAATATGTATGGCCGGGTCTCGGCCCGGATTGAAAGATGTTTGGAACGCTAGTGGCCGGCTTTTAATTCTTTCTTACGCGGGCCCCGACAATCATCCGCAAGTTGCAGGTGCGAAGCAGCTAACGTCACGATTTCCCTGCAAATCCGCGCACATGAACCGATCTTTTCCGGGGTGCGACAAAGTGCGCGAAGAAGCAAAAAGGAGCCACACCGATGCCCCTCAGCCCAGAGGCTCTGACAGCCAAAGGCGACGTGGTCGCCCGGCTCGGCGGCTTCGATGTGTCCTTCGCGCAGGACGAAGAGCCCTGGTTCACCATCGACGGCATAGAAAGCCCGCGGCAGATCGGCAGCGACGGCTCCGGCGGCGCGTTCGTGCTGCTGCCGTCGCAGAATGTGCTCTACGTGTCATCGGAGGGCCGCGCGGGAATCATCGCGGAGAGCTTCGAGGCATTGATCCAGCTCGTCATCGCTCGCCCCTACTGGCTCGATATCCTCAAGTTTTCCGCCGGCGGCGACCTCCTGGAGATGCGGCGCGCGGCGGATGCGCTGGAGGCGACACTGGACGACGAGGATGAGATCAACGAGGCCCGCGAGGACATCCGCAGAAGCCTCGACCTCGCCGAGCCGGACGATCCCGTCGGCGCGCTCTACGAAGCGGTCGCCGCCTCCGACGCCATCGTGCGAACCACCGACGGCACCCCGTTCACGACGTTGTTCAACCGTTTCAGCATCGACAACAACCCGATGCTGCGCAACGCGGCGGCGTGAGAGGCAGGAGGGACTGTCGCGAGGACGCTCACCTCTCCCCGACGGGGAGAGGTCGGATTGCGCAGCAATCCGGGTGAGGGGCCGCGGCGATCAGTGACACCAGAACCCCTCACCCGGATCGCATCTTACGATGCGACCCGACCTCTCCCTTCGGGAGAGGTGAAGAGCTCCGGGGCACGATCACGGGCTACTTCGCCCACTCGCCCTTGCGGAACACCGGGACCTTGCTGCCGTCGGCGAGAATGCCGTCGATATCGGTCTCGGCCGAGCCGATCATCCAGTCGATATGGATCAGGCTCTGGTTACCGCCCTGCGCGGCGATCTGCTGCGGCGTGAGCTGGGCGCCGTTGACGAAGCATTTGGAATAGCACTGGCCGAGCGCGATGTGCGAGGCGGCGTTCTCGTCGAACAGCGTGTTGTAGAACAATAATCCGCTCTGCGAGATCGGCGAGGAATGCGGCACCAGCGCCACCTCGCCGAGCCGGCGGGCGCCCTCGTCGGTGTCGAGCACCTTGTTGAGCACCTCCGCGCCGCGCGAGGCCTTGGCATCGACGATCTTGCCGTCCTCGAAGCGCACAGCGATATTGTCGATCAGCGTGCCCTGGTAGGACAGCGGCTTCGAGCTCACGACATGGCCATAGACGCGCCGGCAATGCGGCGTGGTGAAGACCTCCTCGGTCGGGATGTTGGCGTTGCAGCTGATGCCGTTCTTGGACAGCGAGGCGCCGCCTTCCCATTCATGGCCGTCGGCGAGCCCGATGGTGAGGTCGGTGCCCGGGCCCGAATATTGCAACGCACGAAAACGCTGGCCGTTGAGCCAGTTGGTGCGCTCGCGCAGCACCGCATTGTGGCTCGCCCAATTGCCCATGGCGTCTTCACGGTCGACGCGGGACGCGGCGAAGATCGCCTCCGCGAGCTTGCCGACGGCGACGTCCTCGGGATCATTGGGGAAGACCTGCCTGGCCCAGGACGGGCTCGGATAGGCGATGATGTTCCAGTTGGTGTCGAAATTGACGATCTTTTCCAGCGCGGGCTGATAGGCCATGGAATTGGCCTTGCTGGCGCGTGCGACCTTGGACGGATCCTCGCCCGACAGCAGCATCGGATTGTCGCCGACGATGGCGAGCCGTGCGGTGTTGTCCGCGAAGGCCTTGGCCATACCCTCGTAGAGCCAGCTGGCGGCGCGATCGAAACTGTTGTCGTGACCGTGGCGATAGCGCGCCAGCGTCATCTCCTCGTCCGACAGGATCGGCGTGACGATGCCGGCACCGGCCTTGTAGGCATGCACGGCGATCCGCCTCACCAGCGGCAGCGCGATCGCCGGCGCCGTCAGCAGCAGATCCTGTCCCGGCCGCAAGCCCAGGCCCACCTTCACCGCCACCTCGGCCAGCCGGTCGAGTTTCGCGGGATCGATGGGAGTGGCGGTGATGCGTTGATCGGTCATGCCGGGTCCTCTGCCGAAAGTCTCTCGTTCAATCTAAGCCTAGCATCGCGAGACACAAGTATGCGAGCGCCTTGCGAGACGGGAAAGATACGTGGTTTCACGCATCTTGGTTTTCAACGCGTTGAGGATCTGAGCACCCGATCGACCATGGCGGGCGCAAGCCCGAGGTAATTTTTCGGTGAGGTGAGCGCCTCGATTGTGGCACGGTCGATGCGGCTCGATATCCGTGAATCTGCGGACAGCGCATCGGCGAGGCTGATCCCCTTGTCGTTAGCCTCGCGGCAGGCGTCATAGACCACGTCATGCGCCTCCTGCCGCCCGATTTGCGGCGCAAGCCCCATCATGACCGCTTCGGCCACAATCAGGCCGCGGCTGACGGCGAGATTGTCGTTCATCTTCTTTTCGTCCACGATCAGGCCTGCGAGCGCGAACTTCGCCTGGTGCAGCGCGCCGGCGGTCAGCACGAAGCTTTCGGGGATCGCAATCCATTCGGCGTGCCAGGGGCCGGTGGCGCGCTCGAAATCCTGCACCATCGCGTCCAGCATCAGGCCGGCGTGCTGGCGCACGGCCTTGGACGCCGCAAGCATCAGCTCCGAGGAGATCGGGTTGCGCTTCTGCGGCATGGTCGAGGAGGCGCCGCGGCCCTTGACGAAGGGCTCGTAAACCTCGGCAAACTCGGTCGAGGCCATGATCATGATGTCGAGCGCGATCTTGCCGAGCGAGCCCGTGACGAGCGCGAGGAAGTTCACGGCCTCGGCAAAGCCGTCGCGCGCGACGTGCCAGGTCGAGGCGGGAACGCCGAGCTTCAGCTCGGCGCAGAGCGCCTCCTGCACCTCGAACCCCTTGTCGCCGAGCGAGGCCAGCGTGCCGGCGGCGCCGGCGAACTGGCCGACCAGCACGCGCGGCTTCAATTGTGCCAGGCGCTCGGCGTGGCGGTCGAACATCGCGAGCCAGATCGCGGTCTTGTAGCCGAAGGTGACCGGCAGCGCCTGCTGCAGATGGGTGCGGCCCGCCATCGGCGTGTCGCGATAGCGCTTCGAGAGATCGGCAAGGATCTTGCGCAGCCCGGCGATGTCGCGTTCGACGATCTCGAGCGCGGCGCGCAGTTGCAGCACCACGGCGGTGTCCATGATGTCCTGCGTGGTCGCGCCCCAATGCACGTAGCGGCCGGCCTCGCCGCACTGCTTCACCATCTGATGCACCAAAGGAAGGATGGGATAGCCGACGATGTCGGTCTCTTGCCTGAGCAGATTGAAATCCAGCGCCGCGACGTTAGTCCTCGCCGCGATCTGGTCGGCAGCGTTCTGCGGAATCACGCCGCATGCCGCCTCCGCCTTCGCCAGCGCCACCTCGACCTCGGCATAGCGCGCGACCAGCGCAACGTCGGAAAACACCTCGCGCATCTCGGGCGTGCCGAAGGCATCGCGGAACAGCATGGAGTCGAGCACGGTGGTCGAGGCGTGAAGAGCGGGCATGGGCGTTTCTTCGTGGCTGTTGTTCTGTATGCGGGCAGCTTACGCAGGTCGCAGTGTTCGGCAATGGACATTCACCGTTCGTCACATGTTCAGCGGCCGTTACGACGATCGCGCCGCCCCGCGCTCCGTCATCCTTCGAGGCCTCCGCTATGCTCGGGCGCCTCCAGCGACAACCGCTTCGCGGTTGCGCGGGGATGACGGCGATAGTCGTCCCGGATGTCGCTCCGCTCATCCGGGCTGCGATCAGCGCTCGACCCATGAGTGCCCGCGACAATCCGACCGAAACGGCCTGATTCTCATTTCGGGTTCTATTCCTCCTCGAAAACCGCATGGCTGCCATCACGCGATCGTGGTGAACCGGGCAGACCGCTCGGTCGACACACAGACTTCAAGTCGAAATCCATTTTGTTTTTTTATTGCCCGATACCGCCGTGAGATCTGAGTTTCGACGTGCAGTTTCTATTCCGGGATCATCTTCTCGACACTGACCTGCGCGAGCTGAGCCGCGAGCAGGTTCCCGTTGCCGTGGAACCGCAGGTTTTCGATCTCGTGGTCCATCTCATGGAGAATCGCGACCGGGTGGTCAGCAAGGACGAGCTGATCGACAAGATCTGGCACGGGCGCAGCGTGTCCGAATCCACCCTGACCAGCCGGATCAACGCGGCCCGCAAGGCGATCGGCGACAACGGCGCGAACCAGGCGCTGATCCGTACCATCGCGCGCAAGGGATTTCGCTTCGTCGGCGACGTGCAGACACAGCTTGGCACGGTTCCGCCGGAGCTCGGTCGCCTCACCCCGGCGCCGCAGCCTGCGCTCGCGCTGCCCGACCGGCCCGCCATCGCCGTGCTGCCCTTCACCAACATGAGCGGCGACCGCGAGCAGGATTATTTCTCCGACGGCATCAGCGAGGACATCATCACCGCGCTGTCGAAGCTGCGCTGGTTCTTCGTCATCGCGCGCAATTCCTCCTTCGTCTACAAGGGCCGCGCCGTTCACATCCACGAGGTCGCGCGCGAGCTCGGCGTGCGCTACGTGGTCGAAGGCAGCGTGCGGCGGAGCGGCGACCGGCTGCGCGTCTCGGCCCAGCTCAACGACGTCTCGACCGGCAGCCATCTCTGGGCCGAGCGCTACGACCGCGAGCTTGCCGACATCTTCGCCGTACAGGACGAGATCACCGAGGCGATCGTCGCCGCGATCGAGCCGCAGCTCTATGCCGCCGAGAGCTTTCGTGCCCAGCAGAAGCCGCCGGGCAGCCTCGACGCCTGGGGCCTGTTGATGCGAGGGCTGTCGCATTACTGGCGCATCACCCGCGAGGACAATGCGACGGCGCAGGGGCTGCTCGAGAAGGCCGTCGCGATCGACCCGGCCTACGGCAAGGCGCTGGGCCTGCTCGCGACCAGTCACATCTTCGGCGCGCATATGGGCTGGGCCGACTTGGCCGCGACCGTGCCGGTCGCCGAACGCGCGGCGCTCGCCGCGGTGGAGGCCGATCGCGAGGACGCCTTCGCCCATCTCGGCCTCGCCTATACCTATCTGTTCCGCCGCCGCTTCGACGATGCGCTGGCCGAGTTCGAGCTGGCCTTGCGGCTCAATCCGAACTTCGCCATGGCGCACGCCTTCTACGGCGTGACGCTGTGCTACGCAGGACGATGGCAGGACGGCGATGCCGCCGCGCGCCGCGCGCTGCGGCTGAGCCCGCGCGATCCGCTCGCGGCGATCTATTGCGGCGTTGCCGCCTATGCCCAGTTCATCGGCTGCAACTACGAACAATCCATGCAGATGGCACGGGAATCGATGCGGCAGCGCGCCGATTTCGTCGGCGCCCATCGCGTGCTGACCGCCGCCGCCGGCATGTCGGGAGATCCCGAGCTCGCGGCGTCCGCGCTGGAAGGCCTGCGCCGCACCCAGCCCGGGATCTCGCTCGCCTGGATTACGCGCGAATTGCCGATGCTGCGGCAAGAGGACCGTGCGCATTATCTGGAAGGATTGCGGCGGGCGGGGATGAGGTGAGTCATCTCCCTCGCCCCGCTTGCGGGGAGAGGGTCGGGGTGAGGGGGAATCTCCGCAAGGGCACTGACAGTTGGATTCGCGGAGATTCCCCCTCACCCGGATTGCATCTTCGATGCAATCCGGCCTCTCCCCGCACGCGGGGAGAGGCGAAGAGCACCCCTACTCCTGCATCATCTCGCCGCTGCCGCCGAACTCGGCGGGGAAATCCTTCAGCTTGGGCAGGCCGTCGCGCATCGGCAGCACGGTCTCGGCGTAATTGACGTGGACGCCGGGCGTGAACGCGAGCGTGGGAAGGGTGGCGGTGAAGACGTCGACGAGACCGAGCGGCGGGTGATTGGTCATGAGATGGCCACCGCACTTCCTGCAATATTTGCGCTGGCTGAGCGGCGTCTTGGCGAAGGTCTCGACATGCTGGGCGCCCTCGGTGACGCGCACGGCTTCGGGCTTCCACAGGCTGAAGGCGTTCACCGGTCCGCCGGACCAGGACCGGCAGGAGCGGCAATGGCAATAACCCATCGCCTCCGGCGCGCCCGTGACCTCGACCGTGACAGCGCCGCAGAAGCAGTTTCCGACATGTTTCATTTGGGTCGTCTCCATGATGAAGGATCGATATCGCGTGTCGGGGCGCCACGCGTCCTCCTTTCGGTGGACGCATGGCGCGAGGCGAAGACTATACTGATCTGCGCCAGGGAATAAGCATCGACACCCGTTGTTTGTACTGCCGGTACTCGTCGCCGAAGAGATCGACGAGGTCGTGCTCCTCCAGCGCGATGCCGACGAAGATGTAGAGCGTGGTCACGGCCGCGAACAGCAGATGTCCCACAGTCATGACCGGCGCCGCCCAGAACGCGATGATGAAACCGAGATAGATCGGATGACGGACGAACTTGTAGAGCAGCGGCGTCTTGAAACGCGGCGGTGCGGCTTCCCTGCCGACGAGATGATCGGCCACCTGAGACAGGCCGAACAATTCGAAATGGTTGATGATGAAGGTCGAGGTGAAGACCAGCACCCAGCCCGCAAAGGACAGCGTGACCACCGTCACGGCAAGATCGGGGTTCTCGACCTCCCATATGACCGCGGGCAGCGGACGCCACTGCCAGAACAGGAGGAGCAACGACAGGCTCGCGAACAACACGTAGGTCGAGCGCTCGACCGGCTTGGGGACGAACTGCGTCCACCACGCCTTGAATTGTTGTCGCGCCATCACGCTGTGTTGAACCGCAAACAGCGACATCAGCAGCAGATTGATGATGACCGCGCGAACGACGGGCGCTTCTGCTCCGGTGTCGATGGTCTTCGGCACCATCACCCCCATGACGAAGCCGATGGCGTAGAGAATGGTGACGAAAAAGACGAGATATGCCGCAATTCCGTACAGAAAGGCGATGAACTTGAAAATGCGTGAGCCCGCAACCTCCGGGCCGATGGAATGAACCTGGTGATCAAGTTGGGTCATAGAACGCTCCGTTGTGCCGAGGCATCGGCACTGTTTGGTCTTCGCACCATGCCGGATCGGACGTCCCCCGGCTTTCGCGGAGGGTTGATTTTCGCCTGAGACGACTTTGATTTTTGCTTGAGACGACAGAAACGTGCGATTTTGCTTTGAAAACAACGTGCTGGACGGCGATCTGCGCGAATTGACCTGCGCCGGAGTGGCCGTGTCGTTGCAGCCGCAGGTGTTCGATCTCCTGCTTTACCTCGTCGCGGAGCGCGCCCGGGTGGTCAGCAAGGATGACCTGATCAGCCAGATCTGGAGCGACCGCATCGTCTCGGATTCCGCCCTGAACAGCCGCATCAACGCCGCGCGCAAGGCGCTGGGCGACGACGGCGCGACCCAGCGGCTGATCAAGACCATTCCGCGCAAGGGCTTCCGTTTCGTCGGCGATGTCCGGGAAGACGTGGCAGCCGCGCCGACACCCGCCGAACCCGCAACGGTGCGCGCAGCGACGGACCGCCCGGCGATCGCCGTGCTCGCCTTCGAGAACATGAGCGGCGATCCCGCACAGGACTATTTTGGCGACGGGATCAGCGAGGACATTCTTACCGCGCTGTCGAAGCAGCGCTGGTTCATGGTGATCGCCCGCAACTCGTCCTTCACCTACAAGGGCCGGGCCGTCCATATCAGGCAAATCGCCGAGGAGCTCGGCGTCCGCTACATCGTCGAAGGCAGCGTGCGCAAGGCGGACAACCGGGTGCGCATCACCGCGCAGCTGAACGATGCCACGTCAGGCAGCCATCTCTGGGCCGAGCGCTACGACCGCGAGCTGGTCGACGTCTTCACCGTGCAGGACGAGATCACCAACGCGATCGTCGCGGCGATCGAGCCGCAGATCCACGCCGCGGAGAATTTTCGCAGCCATCGCAAGCCGCCCGCGAGCCTGGACGCCTGGGACCTCTTGATGCGCGCGCTGTCGCATTACTGGCGTGTCACCCGGCAGGACCACGAGGCCGCGAAGGCGCTGCTCGAGCGCGCGATCGCAATCGATCCGAATTACGGCCAGGCGCTGTCGCTGCTGGCCGTGAATGACATGTTCGGCGTGCATCTCGGCTGGGCCGAGCTGGCCGCGGTGGCCCCGGCCGCGGAAGCCGCCGCGCTCAAAGCGGTGCGCTGCGACCATGAGGATGCCTGGGCGCATGCCGCGCTCGGCAGCGTCTACTTCTCGACCCGCAGGCTTGCGGACGCGTTGTCCGAGTTCGAGCAGGCCCTCGTGCTCAATCCGAACTTCTCTCTGGCGCAAGGCTACCACGCGCTGGCGCTGTCCTATGCCGGACGGTCGAAGGAGGCGTTTGCGGCGGCGCAGAAGGCGATCCGGCTCTCACCGCGCGATCCGTCGCTGGCGATCTATCACGGCATCGCGGCCTATGCGCGCTTCACCGAGCGGCAGTATGACGAAGCCATCGCGCTGGCGCGCGAGGCGATCCGCCATCGCGGCGACCTCACCGGCGCCTACCGCGTTCTCGCCGTTTCGGCCGGCATGAGCGGCGATCGCGCGCTTGCGGAGATGGCACTCGGCGAGCTCCGCCGCACCCAGCCGGGCATCTCGCTGCAGTGGATCGCGACGCAACTGCCGTGGGCCTGCGACGCCGATCGCGAGCACTATCTGGAGGGATTCCGGCGGGCGGGCTTGCGGTGAGGCGGTGCTACGCCACGCTCTTCCGGCGCAGATGGACGATGACGTCGAGCCGCGCGATCTCGTGGCCGGGAAGCGCCTCGGGCATCCTGGTGAAGGCGAGGCCGTCGGCGACGTCGACCAGCACATCCTCGCCTTCGAGGTAGAAGTGCGGATGCACCGATGTGTCGGTATCGAAGAACGACTTGATGCCGTCGGCCGCGATCCGGCGCAACAGGCCGGCTTCCGTGAACTGGTTCAGGGTGTTGTAGACGGTCGCGAGCGACAGATAGGCGTTCGCGGCCATCGCCTCTTCATAAAGGCTCTCCGCGGTGACGTGACGGTGACCGCGCAGGAACAGCAACTGGCCGAGCGCCACGCGCTGGCGGGTCGGCCGCAGGCCGGCATCGACGAGCAATTGCAGACAGTGCTGCATGCCCTCATCCACCTCCGGTCCGGCGACATCGGGTCCGCTGTCGTCGCCCGCAGCGATATTCACGGCGTGCATGTCCATCGATCGTCTCACGTCTGCAAGAACCAGGACGCGCAACACGACATCCCGCCAGTTGCTATTGGATCGCAGAAGCGCCTGCCGGGCTTTGATCCGGATCAAATTCGGGCGCCGCCCTCGCCTCTGACCTATCGCAAGGCGGCCGGGTTTATTCCAGGCCACAATGGCTTGGTATCGATGAGGCTCACATGTCCAGGCCGGTCCCCGACAAGGCAGAGGTCGCGCTCGAATATCCCGACAAGTTCTATGTCGGCACCTTCGAGCATTCATCCCGCTTCGAGGCGCGACTCGACGGCAGCGGCGTTGCGCTCGTGCTGCAGCATCCGGGCGCGGCCGACGAACGCAAATCGGTGCATCTGCACATCAATTTCGGACTGCTCGCCGGCATCCTGCGGGAGCTCGCTTGCAGCGTCGCCGCCATGCCAAAGGACGACATCGCGCATCGCGAGCAGCTGGCAGACGCGCTCGACGAATTGCGACGGGCGCTGCGGACGCCCTGACGGCTACTTCGCTTTGACCTGGATCGGCTTCGGTGCCGGCGCCGCCGCCCACTCCTTGTCGGCGCGTGGGCCATTGAGATCGCCGGTCAGGCCGACGAGCTGACCGGGCAGAACGTCGAGGGTCTGCTGCCAGGTCTGAGTCTGGCACAGGAATTTGATGAGGCAGCCTTTCAGCTTCAAGCGATCGGCCGAATCGCGCCAAAGCGAGACCGAGTAGAACTTGCCATCCTCGGCATTGTAGATGTCGCCGGCAAACCGACCCTCGGGCGTCGCCTGCAGGCCCATGATGAGCTGGTGACCGAGCAGCGTGCGGGCGCGCTTGTCGGCATCGGGATTTTCCTTGTCGCGATAGGGCTGGCCGCGCTTGTCGGCCGGCTCCTTCATCCAGACGATGAAGCCGCAGATGCGGTCGCGCGCCGGACCGCAGCGCTCGAGGCGGATGCGGGCGCGACCGTCCTCGACGAGCCATGTGCCGCTGGGATCGGTCGGGGTGGCCGCGCCGGCGCGGCCACCGATGATCATCATCACGACGGTAATCGCCACGCGCAGCACGAAGCGAAGGAGAAGGTTCATCTGCATGCCTTTCGTTGAGCGGGGTACCGCGTCAGTTCAGTTGCGCCATCAGCGCGTCGGCGCCCTTGTCGAGGCCGGCGGTGGCGGCCGCGAGCGCGCCGACGCTGGCCTTGATGTCGTAGGCGCCGGGGTATTGCTTGGTGACGTAGGCCGAGAGCAGGCGCGAGGTCGAAGCATCGAATATCTCGACGCCGTAGATGACCGAGCCGGTCAACATGCCCTCGCCGTCGCGGGCCGCCTGCACGCCGTTGTAGACCGCGCCGGCCATGTCGAAGCGGGAGAGCGTGCCGAGCACCGGTGTGTTGGTGACGGCGCCGGTCAGCGTCAGCCTGATCCGCAGCGTGTTCGGCCCGCGCTCGCGCACCAGCGCGAAGCGGCCGCGCAGCCGATCGCCGAAACAGTTCTGCATGTAGGCGGCGAGCGTCGCCTTGTCCTTGTCGGACATGTCGCCGAACTGGTGATCCCTGCCGCGGTAGACCACGACGGGATCGAGGATCACTTTATTATAGGAGCGCCAATCGACCGGCGTGGAATAGCGGTAGGGCACGCGGCCGGAGCTATCCGACTTGTCCGGAGCCATGTAGGCCGAGGACGCCATCTCCGAATAGGGCACGGGCGCGACCGAGGCACAGCCGGCTGAGGTGAGGCAAAGCACCAGCGTTCCCAGACCGCGCAGGGCGATCGAGCGATCCATTCCAGACTCCTCTTGCGGCTTCTTTGGAAGGCCAACCTTTAAAGATGCGGTGACGACCGCAGCCGCGCTTGGGACCAGACACGGCTGCGGCGCTCACCATTGCCGGCCCAAGGGCATCGTCCGGGGCCTTTTCGGATGCCCTGGGCCGTCTCAGTGTTTCCACTTATAAAACCGACCAGTTGGTTTGTAAAGTCTCAAAACGGCGACCTGACGCATTTGGCCGCAGGCGCGGCATTAGGCAGCGTCCGGTTGGAATTCGTTAACGCTGAATCAGGCGCGCTTGCGCGGGGTTGCAGCCTTTGCCGCCGATGCCGCTCCCGATTTTGCAGCACGCTTCGTCGCCGGCTGTTCGAGGCCGGTCCACTGCGCATCGTCGAGCAAGCGCGCGAACAATCGCTGGTGCTCCTCGCTGCTGAGCGGCGACATGCCAAACAGCGAACTCAACAGCAGTCCGAGCGCTCCTGCCCAGCGCAGCATCGCGAGATCAGGGTCGGCAGCCTCTTCCCTGATCGCCGCCATCCGCTTCGTCTCGAGTTCGCGCGGCAACGCCATCAGGTTGGGATTTTCAACCATGGCCGCAACCAGGGCCAGCGCGGCGGAATTCGGTGAGGTCGCCGCTTCCCTGATCGTGGCAAGCTGGGTCGCCAGATTGGGATTTGCCGAGGTCGCGCGCACCTTCGCCATATAATGGGTCGAGAACTCCTCGAAATGCGCCATCTGCCGCTCGAGCAATGCCTTCAGCACCGCCTCTTTGGTGCGGAACTGGTGCATCACCCCGCCCTTGCTGAGGCCGCTCTCACGCGCGATCGCATCGAGCGTCAGCCGGCCGGGCCCGTCGCGCGCGATGATGGCGATGGCCGCTTCGAGCGCAGCGTTGCGGGACCGTTCGGAGCGCGTGGCATTGTCCATGGCGGACTTGTCTCCGTGACACGCCAATGAATCAAGTGAAAACAGGACGCGCTGTACATTTTTTGTGCGAACCCTGTCGAGACTTTCATCTTGCGGCGCCGAATGAGACTGTGTGAGCCTCGAAACCGGATGGGGACTGGGAAGGGCCGGCCGTCGCTTTGCGCGCGAGGACGTCGCGAAGCGTTTGCGGCTGGCCGCGCTTGAGAAAGATACGATATGCCAAAACGAGTGTTGCTTGGTCTCCTCCTCGCTTGCGGCCTCACGGCCCCGGCGCTGGCGCAAGAGCCGAAAACGGGGGGCGTGATCAATGCCGTGATCCAGCCCGAGCCGCCCGGCCTGATGCTTGCGCAGGTCCAGAACGGCCCGACCCAGATGGTCTCGGGCAACATCTTCGAGGGCCTGCTGCGCTACAGCCCGAAGCTCGAGCCGCTGCCGGAACTTGCCGAAAGCTGGAGCGTCAGCGAGGACGCCAAGACCTACACCTTCAAGCTCAAGAAGGGCGTGACCTGGCATGACGGCAAGCCCTTCACCGCCGCCGACGTCCTGTTCTCGATGGAGATGCTGAAGCAGACGCATGCGCGTGCCCGCACCAATTTGGCGCAAGTCGACAAGATCGAGACGCCGGACGACTATACCGTGGTCTTCACGCTGAAGCAGCCGTTCGGCCCGTTCCTCGGCATCTTCGAGGTCGGCTCGATGCCGATGGTGCCGAAACATCTCTATGAAGGCACCGACTGGAAGACCAACCCCTACAACAACGCGCCCGTCGGCACCGGCCCCTTCATGTTCAAGGAGTGGCAGAAGGGCTCGTTCATCCGCCTGGTCAAGAACCCGAACTATCACGAGAAGGGCAAGCCCTATATCGACGAGATCTACTGGCAGATCATCCCCGACGCCGCCGCGCGCTCGGTGGCCTATGAGACCGGCAAGGTCGACGTGCTGCCCGGCGGCTCGGTCGAGAACTTCGACGTGCCGCGGCTCTCCAAGCTGAAGGACACCTGCGTCACCGGCGCCGGCTGGGAGTTCTTCTCGCCGCTGGCCTGGCTATGGCTGAACAACCGCCAGGGTCCGCTCGCCGACAAGCGGGTGCGGCAGGCGATCATGTATGCGATCGACCGCGATTTCGCCAAGGACGTGATCTGGAACGGACTCGGCAAGGTTGCGACCGGCCCGTCCGCCTCGACCATCAAGTTCTACACCGATGACGTGCCGAAATACCCTTACAATCCGGCCAAGGCCAAGGCGCTGCTGAAGGAAGCCGGCTACAAGGGCGAGAAGATCCGCCTCCTGCCGCTCGCCTATGGCGAGACGTGGCAGCGCTGGGGTGAGGCGGTGAAGCAGAACCTTCAGGACGTCGGCATGAACATCGAGACGATCGCCACCGACGTTGCCGGCGGCAACCAGAAGATCGGCGACTGGGACTACGACATCGCCTTCACCTATCTCTACCAGTATGGCGATCCCGCGCTCGGCGTCGGCCGCAATTATATCTCCAGCAACATCGCCAAGGGGCAGGTCTTCAACAACGTCGAGGGCTACTCCAACCCGGAGATCGACAAGCTGTTCGCCGACGGCGCGACCGCAACCCCGGATTCCAAGCGCAAGGAGATCTACGACAAGGCGCAGAAGATCCTGGTCGAGGACGTGCCGGTGGCCTGGATGCTGGAGCTGCAATTCCCGACCATCACGCGCTGCAAGGTCAAGAACCTGATCACCACGGGGATCGGGGTCAATGACGGCTTCAAGGACGCATGGCTCGACAAGTGAGCCCTTCCTTCTTCACCTCTCCCCGCCTGCGGGGAGAGGTCGAATGTGCGCATAGCGCACATTCGGGTGAGGGGGAGTCTCCACGAGTCCAACTGCTGATACGCTCGCGGAGAGTCCCCCTCACCCCAACCCTCTCCCCGCAAGCGGGGCGAGGGAGTCACTCCGTCTCCGTGGCTCCAGGTCACATCACCAATATGACTCACTAGATGCTCTCCTTCGTCGCTCAGCGTATCGTGAAGGGCGTGATCGTCCTGCTCGCGATCGTCGTCCTCAATTTCTTCCTGATCCGGCTCGCGCCGGGCGACCCCGCGATCGTGATGGCGGGCGAGGCCGGCGCCAGTGACCAGGTCTTCGTCAAGCAGCTCCGAGAGAAGTTCGGCCTCGACAAGCCGCTGCCCGAGCAGCTCTTCATCTACGTCAAGGGCGTCGCAACCCTCGACCTCGGCTTCTCCTTCCGCCAGCAGGCGCCGGTCGCCAAGCTGATCGGCGAACGGCTGCCGGCGACGCTGCTGCTGACGCTGACCGCCTTCGCGATCTCACTTGCGCTCGGCATCCTGTTCGGCACCTTCGCCGCGCGCTTTGCCGGAACCTTTCTCGACACCGGCATCACCGTGTTCGCGCTGATCTTCTACGCCATGCCGATCTTCTGGGTGGCGCTGATGGGCATCCTGCTGTTCTCGGTCACCATGGATTGGCTGCCGAGCTTCGGTTACGAGACGGTCGGCGCCAACCTCACGGGCCTTGCCCATGCGGTCGACGTCGCAAAGCACCTGATCATGCCGGCGATGACGCTCGGCCTGTTCTTCATGGCGACCTACACCCGCATGACGCGCGCCTCGATGCTGGAGGTGAAGCGGCTCGACTTCGTCAAGACCGCGCGCGCCAAGGGCCTCTCCGATGCCGTGATCCAGCGTCGCCACGTGCTGCGCAACGCGCTGCTGCCGGTCGTGACGCTCGCCGGCGTGCATTCCGGCACGCTGATCGGCGGCGCGGTCATCACCGAGACCGTGTTCGCCTGGCCGGGCATCGGGCGGCTGATGTACGACGCGCTGCTGCAGCGCGACTACAATCTGCTGCTCGGCGTGTTCGTGATCTGCTCGGCCATGGTCCTGATCTTCAACCTCATCACCGACCTCGTCTATCGCCTGGTCGATCCGCGCATCGAATACGCCACATGAAACAGTTCTGGAAAGCGATGCTGAAGAGCCCCAGCGGCGTCATCGGCCTCATCATCCTCCTGCTCGCGATCTCGGTCGCGGTATTCGGGCCGATGCTGTTCCCGAACTCGCCCTGGCGCATGGTGCAGCGGCCGTTCCTGCCGCCCTTTACGCTCTCGACCGTGCCGCTCGGCACCGACGCGCTCGGCCGCGACGTGTTCGCCGGCATGATCTTCGGCGCACGCGTGTCCCTCCTTGTTGGCCTCGTCTCCACGCTCGTCGCGCTGGTCGTCGGCGTTCCCATCGGCGCCATGGCCGGCTATTTCGGCGGCAAGGTCGACGACGCCCTGATGCGCTTCACCGAATTCTTCCAGACCATCCCGAGCTTCGCGCTCGCCATCGTGCTGGTCGCGATCCTGCAGCCTTCGATCTATTCGATCGTGGCCTCGATCGCGGTGGTGAGCTGGCCGCCGGTCGCGCGCCTCGTGCGCGGCGAGGTGCTGTCGCTGCGCACGCGCGAATATGTCCAGGCCGCCGTCGTGACCGGCCAGAGCAACAGCTGGATCATCCTGCGCGAGATCCTGCCCAACGCGCTGTCGCCGGTGATCGTGCTGGCCTCGCTGATGGTGGCGACCGCGATCCTGCTGGAATCCTCGCTGGCGTTCCTCGGCCTCGGCGATCCCAATCTGATCTCATGGGGCTACATGGTCGGCGCCGGCCGCACTGTGATCCGGCAGGCCTGGTGGATCACCGTATTCCCCGGCGTCGCCATCCTGATCTCGGTGCTCGGCCTGAACCTGATCGGCGAAGGCCTCAATGACGCGCTCAATCCGCGCCTGTCGCGGGAGGGCCGCTGATGATGACCGCTCCTCCCGCAGTCTCGATCAAGAACCTCAGGATCGCGCTCCCCAAGGGCGCCGAGCGTCCCTTCGCCGTCGACGGCGTCTCGCTCGACCTGCGGCCCGGCAAGATCGTCTGCGTCGTCGGCGAATCCGGCTCCGGCAAGTCGATGTGCGCGCATGCGCTGATGGGCCTGTTGCCGGATACGGTGTCGGTCGCCTCCGGCGAGATCCAGTTCGAAGGCCGCGATCTGCTCAAGCTCGACGACGACGGCTGGCGCGATCTGCGCGGCCGCAGGCTGGCGATGATCTTCCAGGAGCCGATGACCGCGCTCAATCCGTTGATGCGGATCGGCGACCAGATGGCAGAGATGTTCGAGGCGCACGGCCTGCTGACGCCGAAGGAGCGGCGTGCGCGAGCCCTGGCGCTGGCGCGCGAGGTCGGCCTGCCCGACCCTGAAAGAATCGTGCGCGCCTATCCGCACCAGCTCTCCGGCGGCCAGCGCCAGCGCGCCATGATCGCGATGGCGCTCGCGCTCGAGCCGGCCGTGCTGGTCGCGGACGAGCCGACCACTGCGCTCGACGTCACCACGCAGGCGCAAATCCTGAAGCTGATCCGCAACCTCCAGCGCAACCGCAACATGGCGGTGATGTTCATCACCCATGATTTCGGTGTCGTCGCCGACATCGCCGACCAGGTCGTGGTGCTCCGCCACGGCAAGGTCGTCGAGGAAGGTCCCGCCGCCACCGTCTTCAGCAAGCCGCAGCACGACTACACCAAGGCATTGCTCGCCGCCGTGCCGTCGATGGATCCACCGGCGCGCAGCCCCCTCGACGATCAGGCCAGGGCCGTCGAGGTGATCGGGCTGGACAAGACCTATGTCACGTCAGGTGGCTGGTTTCGCGAGGACCGCCGCGTCGATGCGGCGCGCGCGGTCAATTTCAACATCCTCAAGGGCGAGACGCTCGGCCTCGTCGGCGAATCCGGCTCCGGCAAGTCGTCGGTGGCGCGCCTCGTCATGCGGCTGATCGAAGCCGACCGCGGCACGGTGCGGATCGGCGAGACCGATCTCACGCAGCTTTCGGGCAAGGCGCTGCGCGCCGAGCGCCATCGCATCCAGATGATCTTTCAGGATCCGTTCGCCTCGCTCAATCCGCGGCGCAAGATCGGCCACATCATCGCCGACGGCCCGATCGCTGCCGGTACCGATCCGAGGGTGGCGTTCGACCGCGCCCGCGACCTCTTGAAGATGGTCGGCCTGGATGCCGGCGCACTCGAACGCTATCCGCACGAATTCTCCGGCGGCCAGCGCCAGCGCATCGGCATTGCCCGCGCGCTCGCGCTCGAGCCGGAGATCATCGTCGCGGACGAAGCCGTCTCGGCGCTCGACGTCTCCGTACAGGCGCAGGTGTTGAAGCTGCTCGAAGACCTCAAGGCGCGCCTCGGCCTGTCGATGCTGTTCATCACCCACGATCTGCGCGTCGCTGCGCAAATCTGCGACCGCATCGCGGTGATGCAGCGCGGCGCCATCGTCGAGCTGAAGCCGACCGCGCAGCTCTTCGCCGCGCCCGAGCATGAATATACGCGTGAGCTGCTGGCGGCGGTGCCGGGGCGGAAGGAGCGCGCACCGGCGGCCTGAGGCGGCTTGTCATCGTTCGTCAATCTTCGTGATCGTTCCAAAAACTTGCACGCTGCAGGAATCGAAACATATTCGATCGAGCAGCATTTGCTTCGTGGACGATCCTTGCTGATGGCAGCAAGGGGTAGGCTGACACCAGCAATCGTTCGCGCGCCGGCGAGATCCGTACAACGAACGTGACGTGGTGAACGGCTTCACAACCCAGCGTGTGAGACACTCCGGGAAGTTGGGTTCTTCGGAGCGCGGTCACACGCTTTTTATCCGGTCGTGATCGGCCCGCCGCTTCAAAGCCGAAGGCGGCACCATAGCTATCCATTGAATGATCGACGTCATCTCATGACGGACTCACACACCGATATTCGGAGCCAACATGGGCGAAGTTATTCGATTTGTCTCCAAGTCCGAGCGCGAGCGAGCACGCCTCATCGCGGAGGCACGCGCCATCTACGACAGCATCTTCCCGCCGGCTGATCCGGCCAATGAGGGGCGGGGAAAGCCGGCGATCGGTCGGCCGTTCATCGGCCGCGAGGGGGGTAATCTGTCGTGATCAAGATCATTGCCGTGCTCTGCAGTCTCGCCTCTCCGACCAATTGCCACGAGCAGATCGTCACCACCTCGGACTTCGCGCAAGTCTCGGTGCAGTCCTGCCTGATGGGCGCGCCGCAGCTCGCCGAATGGATGAACCAGCATCCGGCCGAGCGCCTGGCGGCATGGCGCTGCGTGATCGGTCAACAGACCGGCCGCGGGATCTAGGCCGGCGCCCCGCTACCACTTTCGAGCCGGAAGCAGCTCACGCAAGGCAGTGACGGCACTCCATCGCCGGGGTAACCTCTTGTTGCGGCCATTGGCAGCAAGGGGGAAGCCGGATGGAAGTCGCGAGCCTCGTTCTTCCCGTTTTCGCGATCATCGTCACCGGCTGGCTGGCCGGCGAGTTCGGCTATCTCTCGCGATCGCTGGCCGACGCGCTGGTGCACTTCGCCTACAACGTGGCAATGCCTGCGCTGCTGGTCGTCACGATCGCGCAGGAGCCGGCGCGCAATCTGCTGGAATGGCGCTTTCTGCTCGCGTTCGGCGGCGGCTCCCTCATCTGCTTTGCCCTGGTCTTCCTGGCGGTCCGCGCCGGCGGAAAGCATGATCTCGCCAGCAGCACGATCCATGGCATGGCGGCGGCGATGACCAATACCGGCTTCGTGGCGCTGCCGATCCTGCACGCGATCTACGGCCAGCCCGCCGTGCTGCCGGCTGCGGTGGCGACGGTGTTCGTCGCGGCCGTGATGTTTCCCATCACGGTCATCCTGCTGGAAAGGGACGCGCGCGGGTCGTCCGCGCAGTCCGCGGGCCTCGCGAAGCAGATCCTGCTCAATCCGATGGTACTGTCGACGCTTATCGGTCTCGTCTGGGCGATCACGGGCCTGCCGATTCCGGCGCCGGTCGCCGCCTATCTCAACATGATCGCCGCCGCGCTGACGCCCTGCGCACTGTTTGCCATCGGGCTCGGCCTGTCGGTCGAAGGCCTGCGCTCCAGCCTGAAGGCCTCGTTCGCGCTCGCGGCCGTGAAGCTCGTGGCCATGCCGCTGATCGTCTACGGACTTTGTGTGATCACCGGCCTCAACGCGCTCTACACCGTCGCCGCCGTGATATGCGCGGCCGTGCCGACGGCGAAGACCGTGTACGTGCTGGCGCACGAGCACAAGGTCGAGGAGAAGCTTGTCGCGGCCACGGTCTCGGTCACGACGATGCTGTCGGTCGCAACATTGCTGATCGCGCTGTACCTGCTCTCGGACCTCGCGACCGGGACGCGCTGACCCGCACAGGCGCGCTTATCTCGTGGTGTTGCTCCAGGTCGGAACGGCGTTGGTCACCCCGACCGACGGCCAATTGTACGACCCGATCGACGGCGCCGTGACCGTGCCGACCGTCTGTCCCGACGAGCCGTAAGCCGCCCTGGGCTGTGCAATTGGCGCGCCGGCACCGCTATAGGTCGGACCCACCACGCTTGTGTTGTAATAATGTCGGCTCGAGCGGGCCTTCTTCGCTTCGGCCGCGAAGGGCGCAGCGAGCAGTCCGGCAGTGATGAATGCGGCGATGGCGAGCCTGATGCTGGTCATGGCTGATCCCTCCGTCGTTGGGATGCCCCTTTGCTCATCTGATCATGCATCGGACAATTTCCATAGGCCTGTCGTTCATAACTCCGTGCGCGCGCGAAGGTGCCGCAGCGCGGCGCGCCGCCTTCGGATGGACCCGAATCAGCGCTAGTGCATTGCCTGAATGACCTCCTGGACGCGAGTGACATGACCGGCCCCGAACTGAAGCAGCTTCGCAGCGACCTTTCCGACGTCATCGAGCGCAAGCTGACGGCAGCCGATATGGCCAAGCTCTGCGGCTTGCCGGAGAAGGGCGGGGCCGACACCATCCGGCGCTGGGAGGTGAGCGGCCCGAGCCCGTCGGCGACCAAGGTGCTGCGCGTGCTCGCGATGGCGAGCGAGCGCTATCCGATCCTGGAGAAGTTCGACATCTTCGATCGCCACGACGTGCGCGAGGAGGATCGGCCGGCCAGGCGCGCGGCGTTCCGCGCGCAGATGCGCGACGAGGTGCTGCGGCGTCTTGGTTAACGGAAGACGCGCGCAAGCTTGCCGGCAGCCGCGGAATTAAGCCTTCCTTCAGCATTTCTTAAGCTGGCATTAAGCACAAAAATCAATTGCAGCCCAATAAGTTAGGTTGGCTGCCGCTGTGCCACGGTTGTGACAGCATTATCATCAAAAGCGAGCTATCTGCAAAACCAACGACGGCGCGGAAAGCGCGCCAGCCGGGGACCTTACGTGTTGGAGTTCAAGACGATGAAGAAGATTCTGTTTGCGACCGTGGCGCTGCTGGTGGCGGGCGCTGCCGCGCCGGCGCTCGGTGCCGATCTCGGCAACCGCAACTACTACAAGACGCCGGCGCCGGCCTACGTCGCGCCGATCTACAACTGGACCGGTTTCTACGTCGGTGGCCATCTCGGCGGCGCCTTCTCCAGCGACAACAATTTCAACGGTCTCTCCACCGGCAACAACGGCAACGGCCGTTTCCTCGGCGGCGTGCAGGTCGGTGCGGACTGGCAGTTCAACCCGAACTTCGTGGTCGGCGTCGAAGGCCAGTACTCCTGGCTGTCCGGCAGCGTCGGTGCGGTGTTCCCGGGCGGCGTCGCCTACACCAACGACCAGCGTGGCCTCGGCTCGATCACCGGCCGCGTCGGCTACACCTGGGGCCCCGGCCTCGTCTACGTGAAGGGCGGCTACGCCTATTCCGACAACAACGAGAAGGTGACCGTCGGCGGCGTGCCGACCGCTTTCGTCATCACCGGCGATCACCGCAACGGCTACACCGTCGGCGCCGGCCTCGAATACATGTTCGCCCCGAACTGGTCGGCCAAGGCCGAGTACCAGTACTACAATTTCGGCGACGCGAGCTTCACCGGCGGTCCGCTGGCGGGCACCGGCAGCTTCACCACCGACGACCACACGGTCAAGGCCGGCCTCAACTACCGCTTCAACTGGGCGAGCCCGGCGGTCGCGCGCTACTGATCGGTTAGCAAGATCTTATCCTGACCAAGGGCCGGCGATCTCGCCGGCCCTTCTTTTTTTCGCTGTGCGGAACCAAATGCAAGCAATTGCACCAATTGCGATTTTTTAACCGGCCCTGCCGATACTGCCCGCCACAAAACAGAAGCAAGAGCGTGGGGGAATTTCGATGGCGATCCGTCTGGGCGCTGGCCGTTTGCTTGGTCGATTCAAGCCTCGTTTCAAAAAGCCACAATGGGGCGTGCGCGGAAGCTTGTTCACGGCGTTCGCGGTGATCGCGGGCATGGGCCTCGTGATCGCAGCCGGCGCCGGCCTGGCGCTGCAGAATCTCGGCGGACGTATGATTGAACTGAGCGGGCGGGACATTCCGCGCCTTGCCGCGAGCCTGCAATTGTCGGCTCTCAGCGCGAGCCTCGCAGCACAGGGACCGGCCCTGCTGGCGGCTCAAAGCGAGGAAGCCCTGAACGAGCGCACCAAGAAGCTCAGGGAATTGCAGGAGCAGACGCAGCAGAAGCTCAACGAGATCATCGAGCTCGGCGGCGACAAGGCCGTCGTCGCCGGACTCAGCGAGACGATGAAGAGCATCAACGAGGCGGCGCAGAGCCTGGCCAAGGCCGCCCGCGAACGGCTGGACATCGCGGCCCTCCATGACAAGCAATATGACGCGCTGCGTAGCGCCCAGGGCGCGTTCGTCGGCGCGGCCAGTCCGGCGATGCTGGACGCGCAGACCCGGGTCAACGCCATTCTCGGCTCGGCAAACCTGTCGGCCGAAGATGCCACCGATGCCGCGCAGACCGTCGGCCAGCTCGGCAACGTCGTCGCCAGCGGCAATCTCGCAGCCGCCGACATGAGCGCGGCGCTGTCGGCGAACACGAGCGACAAGCTCGACGACATCCAGAAGGAGTTCAAGACCGCCCAGGGACGCCTGCGGTCGAACCTCGATCTGCTGCCGGACAATGAGGGCAACAAGATGCTGCGCGCGACGGCGGAAAAGCTGCTCGCGCTCGGCACCGGCAAGACCGGCGTGTTCAATCTGCGTGAGAAGGAGCTCGACTCCATCGACTACGGCCAGACCATCCTGGACGAGACGCGCAAGCTCAATGTCGGCCTCGGCATCAGCGTGCAGCAGCTCGTCGACGGCGTGCAGAAGGAGACCAACGTCTCGACCTTCCAGGCGCGGCAGGAGATTTCGCTCGCCACAACGGTCATGCTGGCGCTGGGCGCGCTGATGCTGGTCGGCTCGGCCTTGTTCGTCTGGCTCTATGTCGGCCGCAACATCCTGCGCCGGATCACCGGTCTCCAGCGCGCCATGCAGCAGCTCTCGGCCGGCGACCTCGACACCGAGATCGCGCGCTCGAAGCACAATGACGAGATCGGCGCCATGACCGACACGCTGACCGTATTCCGCGACAGCATGGTCGAGGCCCGCGCGCTCGCCGGCGAGCAGGACAAGGACCGCGCCGCCAAGGCCGAGCGGGCCGCGCGCATGGAAGCCAGGATCGCCGAGTTCGAGGGCACCGTGCGCACCGCGCTCGACAATCTGGCGCAATCGGCCAATTCGATGCAGTCGACCGCGCAGAGCATGTCGACCACCGCCGACCAGTCCAACGCGCTGGTGAACGCGGTCGCCTCCGCCGCGGAAGAGACCTCGGTCAACGTGCAGACGGTGTCGTCAGGCACCGAGCAGCTGTCGTCCTCGATCGAGGAGATCAGCAAGCAGGTGGTGACCTCGGCCGCGATCGCCAAGAAGGCGGTCGACGAGGCCGGCGCCACCGACACCACGGTGCAGAGCCTCGCCGACAGCGCCAGCCGCATCAGCGTCGTCGTCGACCTGATCCAGACCATCGCCTCGCAGACCAATTTGCTCGCGCTGAACGCCACCATCGAGGCCGCCCGCGCGGGCGAGGCCGGCCGCGGTTTTGCGGTGGTCGCCTCCGAGGTGAAGAGCCTCGCGAGCCAGACTGCCAAGGCGACGGAGGAGATCCGCACCCAGATCGCCAGCATGCAACAGGTCACGACCTCCGCAGTCGGCGCCATCCAGGGCATCGGCCGGATCATCGGCGAGATCAACGACGTCACCACCACGATCGCAGCCGCGGTCGAGGAACAGGGCGCGGCCACCCGCGAGATCGCCCGCAACATCCAGCATGCGGCCGGCGGCACCAGCGAGGTCTCCAGCAACATCGTCGGCGTCTCTACCGCCTCTGCGGAGGCCGGCGCAGCGGCAAGCGAGGTGCTGGGTGCCTCCGACGCGCTCCGCCGCGAAGCCGACATGCTGCGCGGAGAGATCGACGCGTTCCTCAACAACATGCGGGCGGCGTAAGGACGCCAGCCCGCGGCCCCGTAGCCCGGATGGAGCGCAGCGTAATCCGGGGATGGTCCCACACGAGAGAAAGTCCCGGATTGCGCTGTGCTCCATCCGGGCTACGGAAAAACGGCCGGTATGACCGCCATGCGGAGACCACGGCCTGTCCTTTTTCGGCTGGCGTCCCGCCCCATGTGCAGGTACCGATAGTGCATGCATTCGAAAACCGACACCGTGCAGTCCTCGGCCGAGGCCCTGCGCTATCCCTGGGAACAGCATCCCGGCCATGAGGAGGTCGTGGAGGTCAGGCCCGGCGTGTTGTGGGCGCGGCTGAAACTGCCGTTCCGCCTCAATCACGTGAACATCTATCTGCTCGCCGACGGCGACGGCTATGCGATGGTTGATGCCGGCTTCGGCAACGAGGAGACGATCGAGGCCTGGACGAAGCTGTTCGATGGTCCGCTGAAGGGCGTCAACATCACGCGCCTGATCGTCACCCATTCGCACCCCGATCATGTCGGGCTCGCGGGCTGGATCGTGGAGCGCTTCAACTGCCCGCTGGTGATGTCGCAGGTCGAATATCTGCAATCGGTCTATCACCAGAACCGCGGCACCGAGGAGCGTCGCAACGCGCAGCGGCTGTTCTTCCGCCGTCACGGCATGGACGAGTCGCTGACCGAAAAGCTGCTCGGCCGCGGCCAGGATTATCTCAAACAGGTGTCGGTGCTGCCGCCGTCCTACCGCCGCATCTCGCATGGCGACGAGATCGTGATCGGCCCGCGCCGCTTCAAGGTGATCACTGGCGGCGGACACGCGCTCGACCAGGTGATGCTGTATTGCGCCGACGACAAGCTGTTCCTCTCCGCCGACCAGGTGCTGAGCAAGATCTCGCCGAATGTCAGCGTGTGGGCGGTCGAGCCCGACCAGAATTCGCTCGGCGAATATCTGGCCTCGCTCGCCAGCCTCACCACCACCCTGCCCTATGACCTCTTGGTGCTGCCCGGCCACGGTGTGCCGTTCTACGGCCTCAAGACCCGCATCAAGCAGCTCGCCGACCACCACGAGGAGCGTTGCCGCCTGATTGCGGACGCCTGCCGCGAGCAGCCGAAGACCTCGCGAGAACTGGTGCCGGTGGTGTTCAACAAGCACGTGCTGGACGAACACCAGATGGGTTTTGCCGCCGGCGAGCTGGTCGCCCACGTCAACTACATGATCGTCGAGGGCCGGCTGACGGCCGAGACGAAGGACGGCGTGCTGCAGTTCCGGACGACGTGAGTGGTGCTTCACCTCGCCCCGCTTGCGGGGAGAGGTCGGTCGCGAAGCGACCGGGTGAGGGGGACTCTCCGCGAGTCCAACTCTCACCGTCCCCGCCGAGAGTCCCCCTCACCCCAACCCTCTCCCCGCAAGCGGGGCGAGGGAGCAGACCTTCGCCGCGGCTAGCAACTCACTTCATATTTGCGATCGCGTGCAGCGCTGCGATGTAACCGAACGGCCCCAGCCCGCAGATCACGCCCGTTGCCACGAACGAGATCTTGGAGTGCCGGTGATATTCGTCGCGGGCGTGGATGTTGGAGATGTGCACCTCCAGCACCGGGCCCTCGAACGTCTTGATGGCGTCCATGATCGAGACCGAGGTGAAGGACAGGCCCGCCGGATTGATGACGATGGCATCGGCATCCTGCCGCGCCGACTGGATCAAATCGACGAGCACGCCCTCATGGTTGGACTGGTGGAAGGCGAGCTTGAGGCCGAGCTTGGTGGCGGCGTCCTCGCAGCTCGCGTTGACCTCTGCGAGCGTCGTCGTGCCGTAGATGTGCGGCTCGCGGATGCCGAGCATGTTGAGGTTGGGACCGTTGAGGATCATCACGCGCTTCATGGAGAGGTCCTTTCGAAGGCCTGGTTCGAGCATGCGCGCCGGGCCAACGGCGCATGTGCTGCGGGAATCGGAGCGGGTAAAGCCGGCGGCCGCGGTCAAGGAAAGCGCGTGCCGAGCCGCGAAGGAAGACCAGGGCCGGCCAGACCCGCACCCCGGCGGATGCTGCAAAGCAGCATTGTTACCTCTCGCCCGAACTTGATCGGGATCAAGTTTCAAATCGCACGATAGGGCATTTTGCCCAAATGCCCACCAGGGCCAGATGTGGGATAGCGCATAGACATTGGAGCTGGAAAAGCTCTAAGAAGATGCCGCCCCTTGGTCAGGTTCCGTCTTAGGTTTTGCCGATGGATTACAGCCAGTTCTTCAATTCCGCCCTCGATCGTCTCCACTCCGAGCGACGCTATCGCGTGTTTGCCGATCTCGAGCGCACGGCGGGCCGGTTCCCGCATGCCGTCTGGCATTCTCCCAAGGGCAAGCGCGACGTCGTGATCTGGTGCTCGAACGACTATCTCGGCATGGGCCAGCACCCGAAGGTGGTCGGCGCCATGGTCGAGACCGCAACGCGCGTCGGCACCGGCGCCGGCGGCACCCGCAACATCGCCGGCACGCATCATCCGCTGGTCCAGCTCGAGGCCGAGCTCGCCGATCTCCACGGCAAGGAAGCCGCGCTGCTGTTCACCTCGGGCTATGTCTCGAACCAGACCGGCATCGCGACCATCGCCAAGCTCATTCCGAACTGCCTGATCCTGTCGGACGAGCTCAACCACAATTCGATGATCGAGGGCATCCGCCAGTCCGGCTGCGAGCGGGTCGTATTTCGCCACAACGACCTCGCCGATCTCGAAGCGCAGTTGAAGGCTGCGGGCCCGAACCGGCCGAAGCTGATCGCCTGCGAGAGCCTCTATTCCATGGACGGCGACGTCGCTCCGCTCGCCAGGATCTGCGATCTCGCCGAGAAATACGGCGCGATGACCTATGTCGACGAGGTGCATGCGGTCGGCATGTACGGCCCGCGCGGCGGCGGCATCGCCGAGCGTGACGGCGTCATGCATCGCATCGACATCCTCGAGGGCACGCTGGCCAAGGCCTTCGGCTGCCTCGGCGGCTACATCGCCGCCAACGGCCAGATCATCGACGCCGTGCGCTCCTACGCGCCGGGCTTCATCTTCACCACCGCGCTGCCGCCGGCGATCTGCTCGGCCGCGACCGCCGCGATCAAGCATTTGAAGACCTCGAACTGGGAGCGCGAGCGCCACCAGGACCGCGCTGCCCGCGTCAAGGCGATCCTTAGCGCCGCCGGCCTGCCGGTGATGTCGACCGACACCCACATCGTGCCGCTGTTCGTCGGCGATCCCGAGAAGTGCAAGCAGGCCTCCGACCTCCTGCTCGAAGAGCACGGCATCTACATCCAGCCGATCAACTACCCGACTGTACCAAAGGGCAGCGAACGCCTGCGCATCACGCCCTCGCCCTATCACGATGACGGCCTGATCGATCAGCTCGCCGAAGCCCTGCTGCAGGTGTGGGACCGCCTGGGCCTGCCGCTCAAGCAGAAATCGCTGGCGGCGGAGTGATTGTCGTCCTGGCGAAAGCCAGGACCCATTACCCCGACTGCGGATTGTTGCGCCTCGCTGGGGCCACCAGTGTGCCCATAACCACGTCCTGTGGTTATGGGTCCTGGCTCCCGTGCGCAATTGCGCACTAGGCCAGGACGACGTTGGGGTTTGCACCTTAACGACAACCCCAGTTCCTCCCCCGGCACGGCATTTCGCTGTCGCCTGCGTCCCTGCAACGCGCTAGATTTACAGGGAAAATGAGGCCGGGCGCGCTGGCGCCCAGGGAGAAGCGCGCTCGCCATGCTGCACGACTGGGGCGTGATCGCCGCCGCCTTCGGCTATATCGGCTTCCTGTTCCTGGTGGCGAGCCATGGCGACCGCCGCTCGCTGGCCGGACCCGGCCGCGCGTCCGGGCTGATCTATCCGCTGTCGCTGGCGATCTACTGCACCTCCTGGACCTTCTTCGGCTCGGTCGGCTTCGCCACCCGCACCTCGACCGACTTCCTTGCGATCTATGTCGGCCCGATCCTGATGATCGGGCTTGGCGCCGGCGTGCTCCGCCGCGTGATCCAGCTTGCGAAAGCCCACAACATCACCTCGATCGCCGACTTCATCGGCGCGCGCTACGGCAAGAGCCAGGCGGTGGCGGCGACCGTGGCGCTGATCGCGATCATCGGCTCGGTGCCCTACATCGCGCTCCAGCTCAAGGCCGTCGCCTCCTCGCTGGAGACGATCCTGAGCGAGGACCAGGCCTTCTCCCACATCCCAATCCTCGGCGACGTGGCGCTGATGGTGACGCTGGCGATGGCGGCCTTCGCGGTTCTGTTCGGCACGCGGCAGACCGACGCGACCGAGCACCAGCACGGATTGATGCTGGCGGTCGCGACCGAATCCATCGTCAAGCTGGTCGCCTTCCTCGCCGCCGGCATCTTCGTCACCTTCTGGATGTTCTCCCCGCATGAATTGATCGAACGCGCGATGAGAACGCCGGAGGCGGTGCGCACGATCAACTATTCGCCGTCGATCGGTAACTTCCTGACCATGACGCTGCTGTCGCTGTGCGCGATCATGTTGCTGCCGCGCCAGTTCCACGTCAGCGTGGTGGAGAATTCCAGCGATGCCGAGGTCGGTCGCGCGCGCTGGCTGTTCCCGCTCTACCTCGTCGCCATCAATCTGTTCGTGATCCCGATCGCGCTCGCCGGCCTCGTTACCTTCCCGTTCGGCGCAGCCGACCCTGACATGTACGTGCTGGCGCTGCCGATGGAGGGCGGCGCGGATCTGCTCAGCGTCGCCATCTTCGTCGGCGGCCTGTCGGCGGCGACCGCGATGGTGATCGTCGAGTGCGTCGCGCTCTCGATCATGGTCTCGAACGACCTCGTGGTACCCCTGGTGCTGCAACGGCGGCCGGAGGGACGCACCGGCGGCGCCGATTTCAGCGACTTCCTGCTGCGCTCGCGCCGGCTCGCGATCTTCGCCATCATGGTAATGGCCTATTTCTACTATCGCGCACTCGGCAACACCCAGCTCGTCGCGATCGGCCTGCTCTCCTTCGCCGCCATCGCCCAGCTCGCGCCGAGCTTCTTCGGCGGGCTGCTGTGGCGGCGGGCGACCGCGCGCGGTGCGATCGGCGGCATGCTGGTGGGCTTTGCGGTGTGGCTCTACACGCTGTTCATGCCAAGCTTCATGGATTCCTCGACGACGGGCATCCTGCTGCTCCAGCACGGCCCGTTCGGAATCGAGGCGCTGCGGCCGCAGGCGCTGTTCGGCGCCGACCTGCCGCCGCTGATGCACGGCGTGATCTGGTCGCTGTCGCTCAACATCCTCACCTATGTGCTGCTCTCGCTGGCGCGGCGGCCGTCGTCGATCGAGCTGGTGCAGGCCGATCTGTTCGTGCCCAACACGCTCGCCCCGATCGCCCCGAATTTCCGCCGCTGGCGCACCACCGTCACGGTGCAGGACATCCAGACCACGGTGGCGCAATATCTCGGGCCCGACCGCGCCCGGCATTCATTCGAAGCCTTCTCGGCGCGGCGCAATGTGCGGCTCGAGCCCGGGGCACCCGCCGATTTCGAGCTGTTGCAACACGCCGAGCACCTGATCGCCTCGTCGATCGGAGCTGCGTCCTCGCGCCTCGTGATGTCGCTGCTGCTGCGCAAGCGCACCGTCTCCGCCAAAGCCGCGCTAAAACTGCTCGACGATTCCCATGCGGCGCTGCATTTCAACCGCGAGATCCTCCAGACCGCGCTCAACCATGTCCGCCAGGGCATCGCGGTGTTCGATGCCGACCTGCAGCTGATCTGCTCCAACCGGCAGTTCGGCGATCTCCTCAACGTTCCCCCGCATTTCATCCAGTTCGGCACGCCCTTGCGTGAAATCCTGGAATTCTTGGGCGTAAGCGATCCGGACAATCAGGCCGACCGCGAGGCGATGATCGAGCAGCGGCTCGTGGCCTATACCACCGACAGCGAGCCCTATCTCGAGCGCTTGCCGGAACGCCACATGGTGATCGAGGTGCTCACCAACCGCATGCCCGGCGGCGGCTTCGTCATCACCTTCACCGACGTCACACCGACCTTCGAGGCGGCGGAAGCGCTGGAGCGCGCCAACGCGACGCTGGAAAAGCGCGTGCGCGACCGCACCGAGGAGCTGACCCGGCTGAACTCGGAACTCGCACTCGCCAAGAGCACGGCGGAAGATGCCAGCATCTCCAAGACGCGCTTCCTCGCCGCCGCGAGCCACGACATTCTCCAGCCGCTGAACGCGGCGCGGCTCTATGTCACCAGCCTAGTCGAGCGCCAGCACAGCGGCGAGGAGACGCGGCTGGTCGAGAACATCGACGAATCGCTCCAGGCGATCGAGGAGATCCTCGGCGCGCTGCTCGACATCTCCCGGCTGGACGCCGGCGCGATGGCGACCTCGATCTCGAGCTTCAAGATGGCCGACCTGATGCGCTCGCTGGAGATCGAGTTCGCGCCGATCGCGCGCGCCAAGGGCCTCGATCTCGCCTTCGTGCCCTGCTCGCTGCCGGTGCAGTCGGATCGGCTGCTGCTGCGGCGCCTGCTCCAGAACCTGATTTCCAACGCGATCAAATACACTCCGCGCGGCCGCGTGCTGGTCGGTTGCCGCCGCCAGGGCGCCGCGCTCAAGATCTGCGTCTACGACACCGGCGTCGGCATCCCGCCGGTCAAGCGCGGCGAGATCTTCAAGGAATTCCACCGCCTGGAGCAAGGCGCGCGGATCGCGCGCGGCCTCGGCCTCGGACTCTCGATCGTCGAGCGGCTGGCGCGCGTGCTCAACCACAGCATCGCCATCGACTCCAATGTCGGCGGCGGCTCTGTCTTCTCGGTGACGGTGCCGACGGCGAAGGCGATCACGCTCACGGCCGCCGTCACCAGCGCGACGCCGCTGGCGCGCACGCCGATCGCGGGCGCGCTGATCGTCTGCATCGAGAACGATGCCGCGATCCTCGACGGCATGCGCACGCTCCTGAAGGCCTGGGACGCCGAAGTGATCGCCGTCGCCGATCCCGAAGCCGCGATCGCCGCGATCGAGGCTGCCGGCAAGCGCGTCACCGGCCTGCTCGTCGACTATCACCTCGACCGCGGCAACGGCATCGCCGCGATCCGCGACGTCCGCCGCCGCTTTGGCGACGCCATTCCAGCGATCCTGATCACCGCCGACCGCAGCCCCGCCGTGCAGCAGGCCGCGCGCGAGGAAAAGATCGCGGTGCTCAACAAGCCGGTGAAGCCGGCCTCGCTCCGTGCCCTGCTCGGCCAGTGGCGCACGCAGCAGATGGTGGCGGCGGAATGAAGCGCACCGACGTTCAGTAGTCCGTCGATACGCTGAGGGCGCGCCACTTCTCCAATTCTTCGAGACGGAGCCTGTCCGTCGCGGCGACGGCGTTGACGGCATCGCTTCCGAGCGCGATCCGCAGGGGTGGACGATCCATGTCGGCGAGCTTCAGAACCACGCCGGCGGCCTTGGCCGGATCACCCGGCTGGCGGCCGTCATAGTCGCGTTGCATCCTGACGGCAGCACCGACGACGGCATCGTACTCCGGACGCCCTTCGCCGGTCGCGTGCGCGGCCTGGGCAAAGCCGGTCCGGAAGCCGCCGGGTTCGACGACTGTCACATGCACGCCGATCAGCGCCATCTCGCGCGCCAGCGACTCCGAGAAGCCCTCGATTCCCCATTTCGCGGCCGAATAGGCCGCGCGTGCCGGGGCACCGATCCGGCCGCCGACGGACGAGACTTGCATGATGTGACCGCGGCGCTGCCGGCGCAGCACCGGAATCGCCGCCTTGGTGACGATGATAGTGCCCATCAAATTGGCCTCGATCTGCCGCCGGAACGAGTCCAGGCTCGTGTCCTCGACCGATCCGAGATCGCCGTAGCCGGCGTTGTTCACGACCACGTCGAGGCCGCCGAACGTCGTCACGGCAAGTCCGATGGCCGCCTGCGCGGCAGCCTCATCGGTGACGTCGAGCGTTGCGAGCCGCAGTCTTTCGCCGAAACGTGTCCGCAACGATTCGAGCGGTCCGAGCGTCCGCGCAGTGGCAACCACCTGGTCGCCCGCGGCGAGCGCCGCTTCCGTGATGGCACGGCCAAGGCCGCGAGAGCTGCCGCTGACGAACCAGGTCTTCAAGCTATCCTCCGCATGGTCTCACGGCGCGAGCCGCGTGAAGACATAATCGCGGCTCCTGGCGCGGGCTTCGTGGCAGGCGAAGCAGGTGCGGTGCTGGGCCTCGTCGACCGGCTTGCCGTTGATGAACCGGCCAAAACCCCAGCCGCCGGTCGAGGCGTATTTCTTGGAATCCTTGACCATCACCTGGACCGTGGTGGCGGCGCCGGGAATCGTCGCGGATGCGAATTCCGGCGAATGTTTCCGCTTCCAGGCGCGCTTGACCAGAATGGTGCCGTCCGGAAACGGCAGCTTGCCGGCCTGATAGGCGTCAATCGCTGTCTGGTTGCCGAGGACAGCGCGAAGCTCGTCGAGCGGTGCCGCCTCTTCGGCCGGGGCGATCAGCTCCCACTGCTTGTAGCCGGCCGGAATCGTGACGCCGAAGATCGGCGAGGCATCAGCCGTGTTGTTTTGCGCCGGTTCTTCGGCAATGGCGATCGATACCAAATTGGGCACGCAAGTCAGGAGAACGACGAGAAGGAGCACGGCAAGCGTGATCACCGTAGCGTAGGAGCGCTTTTTCGTTTCAGGTTCGACAGGCGTCATGATGTTTCTTCAAACGGGGATCGCGGAACGTCCTCGGTCCAGCTGCGCTGGACCGAGGAACTGAAAAAGTCCTCAGGCGCCGTCGGCGTCGATGACGGCCTTGGCAAAGGCCTGCGGTGCTTCCTGCGGCAGATTGTGGCCGATGCCGCCTGTGATCAGGCGAAAGTCGTAGCGGCCGGAGAATTTTTTGGCATAGGCGCTGGGGTCAGGATGCGGCGCGCCGTTGGCGTCGCCTTCCATCGTGATCGTCGGCACGCTGATGACGGGAGCTGCCGCGAGCTTCTTTTCGAGCTCCTCATACTTCGCCTCGCCCTGGGCAAGTCCGAGCCGCCAGCGGTAATTATGGATCGTGATCGCGACATGATCCTTGTTGTCCAGCGCCGCCGCGCTGCGGGCGAAGGTGGCGTCGTCGAACTTCCACTGCGGCGAGGCGAGCTTCCAGATCAGCTTGGCGAAATCGTGCGTGTATTTCTCGTAGCCGGCGCGGCCGCGCTCGGTCGCGAAATAGAACTGGTACCACCACTGCAACTCGGCCGATGGCGGCAGCGGGGCGCCGCCGGCGGCCTGGCTGGAGATCAGATAGCCGCTGACGGACACCAGTGCGCGGCAGCGATCCGGCCACAGCGCGGCGATAATGTCGGCGGTGCGCGCGCCCCAGTCGAAGCCGGCGACGACGGCCTTCTTGATCTCGAGCTTGTCCATCAGCGCGATGATGTCGGCGGCCATCGCGGCCGGCTCGCCGTTGCGCGGCGTCTCGCTGGACAGGAACTGCGTCGTGCCGTAGCCGCGCAGATAAGGAATGATCACGCGATAGCCGGCCTTCGCCAGGATCGGCGCGACGTCGACGAAGGCGTGAATGTCGTAGGGCCAGCCGTGCAGCAGGATCGCGACAGGACCGTTCGACGGACCTGCCTCAACATAGCCGACATTGAGGACGCCGGCCTCGATTTGCTTGATTGGGCCGAACGACGCATTCGATGTGGAGGCGCGCGGCGCCTCCGTTTCGGCGCGGGCGAGGTCGAGGACGCCGAGACCGACGGCGACCGTCCCGGCGGCGACGCCAAAGAACTTGCGGCGGTGCTGGTCGATGAGCTGCTTCATGATGTTGCTACCTCGTTGATGGCTAGTGATGGTGCGTCAGGTCAGCGCGACCGCGACGTCGATGTTGCCGCGTACGGCCTTGGAATAGGGACAGGTCTGGTGCGCCTCATCGATGATGTCGCGCGCGACCTCGCGATCGAGACCCGGCAGGCTGACATTGAGTCGCGCCCGAAGCGCATATGTGCCTTCATCGACAAGAAGATCGATTTCCGCATCGATTGCGCTTTTTCTGGGAAGCACGATTTTCCGCTTGCGCGCCGCGATCTCCATGGCGCCTTCGAAACATGCTGACCAACCGGCCGCGAACAATTGCTCGGGATTGGTGCCGATGCCGGCACCACCCGGCGGCGACAATCTGACATCCAGGCGGCCATCGGAGCTGCGGGACATGCCGTCCTGCCGCCCGCCGCTGGTGCGGGTCCTGGCCGTGTAGAGCAGCTTTGCCGCTTGCGTCATGAAAGTCTCCTTGCCGTCGCGCAACTGACTACCAGCCGCCCCGGCAGGACACCCGTTGGGACTTGTGAGAAGTTGTGAGGCGGTCAGGGAACCCGGTCTGGAGGCCTGCATACGCGGTCTGATGCCGATGCAAAGCCGGTCTTGCCGGATCGGCGTCCGCTGGTTATCCGGTTTTCCAAATGAGCAAGATTTCGTGATGACTGAACCGGCCGCGCCCGCGGCAACGACACTGTCGTTCGGGCCATTCACCGTGAGGCCGCATGAGAGGCTCGTGATGCGCGACGGCGTCGCGCTGCCGATGGGCGCCAAGAGCTTCGATACGCTGATCGCACTGATGTCGCGGCCGAACGAGGTCGTCAGCAAGTGGGACCTGATGGCGCAGGTCTGGCCCGGCATGGCCGTCGAGGAGGCGAACTTACGCTTTCACATCGCGGCGCTTCGCAAAGTCCTCGGCGACGGCAAGGACGGCGCCCGCTACATCACCACGCTCTCGGGCCGCGGCTATTGCTTCGTGGCACCGATCGCGGAAACGGAGATTGCAGCGAAGCCGCGCCCCGCACCGCGGATGGAGCTGCCGCCAGTAAAACTGCCGAACCGGCTGCAACGGATGGTCGGACGCGACGATGCCGTTGCCGCCATCTCGGACAAGCTCATCACGGCCCGCTTTGTCACGATCGCCGGCCCGGGCGGCGTCGGCAAGACGGCCGTTGCCGTGGCGATCGCTCACGACCTGCTCGAAAATTTCTCCGACGCCGCACATTTCGTCGATCTTGCTGCTCTGAACGATCCCCAGCTCGTGATCACGTCGATCCTGCTGATGCTTGGCCTGCCGGCCGAGGCCGACGATCCCCTGCCCGCGCTGCTCGCGCATCTCAGGGAGAAGCGGATGCTGCTGATCCTCGACAATTGCGAACACGTCATCGCCACGGCGGCGCCGCTGGCGGCGGAAATCTTCCACGCCGCGCCACATGTCCATATCCTCGCAACCAGCCGCGAAGCCCTGCGTGTCGAAGGCGAGCAGGTCTATCGATTGGCGCCCCTTGCCGTTCCGCCGGACAGTGCCGGACTGACTGCGGCGGCCGCGCAGACCTATCCCGCGCTTCAGCTCTTCATCGAGCGGGCCACCGCTGCCGGCGCGCAGATTGCGCTCGACGACGGCAACGCCGCGCTCGTCGCCGGCATCTGCCGCAAGCTCGACGGCATGGCCCTGGCGATCGAGCTCGCCGCCGGCCGGGTCGAGGCCTACGGCCTGGAGCAGACGGCGGCGCTGCTCGATGAGCGCCTCAATCTGCTCTGGCAGGGTCAGCGCACCGCGCCGCCGCGGCAGAAGACGTTGCGTGCGACGCTGGACTGGAGCTACGGGCTCCTGTCGGACATCGAACGTCTCGTGCTGCGCAGGCTCGCGATCTTCGCTGGACATTTCACCATCGACGCCGCGCTCGAGGTCGTGCCGGACGAGCACGTCGACCGCGCGCGGCTGTTCGACGCCATCGACAGCCTCGTCGCCAAGTCGATGGTCGCGCCGCGACCGGTCGGTGCCATGATGCGCTACCGTCTGCTCGACACGACACGCGCCTATCTGCTCGAGGTCGAGCCTGACGACGCGGCACTCTCGGCTCGCCACGCGACCTACTACCGGCGATGGCTGCAGCAGGCCGGCACGACATGGGCGACGGTGCCGAGCGCCGACGAACGCGCGATCCATTTCTCAGCGCTTCACAACGTGCGCGCCGCTCTGGACTGGTGTTTTGGCGCGAATGGCAATGCGAACATCGGTATAGCGCTGGCTGCCGCTGCAGCCCCGATCTTTCTCGCGATGTCGCTGCTGATCGAATGCCGGCGCTGGTCGGAACGGGCGCTGCTTGCGATCGATCCCTCCTCGCGCGCCAGCGCCGAGGAGATGCACATCCAGGCCGCTCTCGGCCTGACGTCGATGTTCACGCGCGGCGGCAGCGAGGCGGCGCGCACGGCCTTGCGCCGGGGTCTCGCGATCGCGCAGGCGCGCAGCGACGCGCCGAACCAGCTTCAGCTGCTCGGCCGGATGCACATTTTCCACGAGCGGATGGGACAGTTCGACGCCGCGCTTGGTTACGCGCGGCAGAGCCTCACGGTTGCCGAGGCGCTGGGCGATGCCGCCTCGATTGCCCTCGCCCATTCCCTCCTGGGCGTGTCCTTGCATCTGGCCGGTGAGCATCGTGACGCGCTGAACATGCTGCAGGCGGCCTGGCAGGGGCCCGGCACGGAGCGGATCAGCACGGTCCACGGCTTCGATCACCGCAACCGGGCCGGCATCTCGCTGGCACGGGAGCTTTGGCTGCAGGGCCGGCCCGCGGACGCGCGGCAGCTGGCGCGGCAGACGGTCACCGAGGCCGCCCAGATGGACCATCCGATCACGCTCTGCATCGCGCTGATCTGGGCGGTTTCGATCGATCTCTGGAGCGGAGAGCTCGACGATGCCGAAGAGAACATCGACCGCTTCATCGCACATGCCGAGTCGCGCTCGATGGGCCCCTATCTCGCGGTCGGCCGGGGCGTCAAAGGCGAGCTGGCGATCCGGCGCGGCGACGCCGCCGGCGGCGTCGAGACGATAAGAGCCAGCCTGCGCGAGCTTCACGATGCCGGCTACGAGCTGCTCACCACGACGTTCAACATCGCGCTGGTTCAAGGCTCATTGGCGCTCGGACAGGTCGAGCAGAGCGCGCGCCTGATCGACGACGCGACCCGCCTCGTCGAGCAGAGCGGCGATCATCTCTACATGCCCGAGCTGCTGCGGATGAAGGCCAAGGTCTTGCTGTCGCTCCCGGCGCCAAGCACCGGCGACGTGGAAGGTCTGCTGATGCAGTCGCTCGAGCTTGGCCGCCGCAAGGGCGCGAAAGCCTGGGAGCTGCGCGCAGCGATCGATCTTGCGCGGCTTCTTGCTGAACGGCGCAGCTGCAAAGACGCAAAGCTGTTGCTCGAAGCGGCGCTTGAAGGTTTCGTCGAAGGCTCCGACACGGCGGATATCAGCGCGGCCAACGGTCTGCTGGAGACATTGTAGCCGGACTACCCCGTCGGCGTGCCCTGCTTCCACTGGCCGCCGGCGATCTTCGCGGCCGCAATCACCGCCTGGGTGCGGCTCTCGACACCGAGCTTCTGCAGGATCGCCGAGACGTGCGCCTTGATGGTGGCTTCGGAGACGCCGAGCTCGTAGGCGATCTGCTTGTTGAGCAGTCCCTCGGACAGCATCATCAGGACCCGGACCTGCTGCGGGGTCAGCGTGACCAGGCGATCGCGCAGGCGCGTCATGTCGGGGTCGGCAGCGGCGGACAGGTCGGTGTCGGCGGGAACCCAGACGTCGCCTTCCATCACCTTGAGAATGGCGTCACGCAGCGTCTCGACGCCGAACCGCTTGGGGATGAAGCCGGAGGCGCCGAAATCGAGCGAGCGGCGGATCGTGGCGCTGTCGTCGGAGGCCGAAACGATCACCACGGGGACCGCCGGATATTGCGCGCGCAGATAGATCAGGCCGGAGAAGCCGGAGATCCCGGGCATCGAGAGATCGAGCAGGATCAGGTCGACGTCGGAGGTCTGCTCCAGCAGCTTGGTCAGATCCTCGAACGATCCAGCCTCGTCGATCCTGGCCGAGGTCAGGACGCTCGCCACAGCCTGCCGCAGCGCGTCGCGGAACAGGGGATGGTCATCGGCAATGACGAGATGGGTCGAGGGAGCGTTCATCGTTCTCTTGCTGTCGTTCGCAACCGGCCGGCGAGTCGATGCCGCGGCACCTCAATTCTTCCCTGCCCGGCCGTGGCATGCAAGTGCACATTATCCCTTTGCTGCAAAGGGGTTAATCCGCAAGCCTTCACGGCGCGCACCGGCGCCCGATACCGCGCGGTCAGGTGCGCGTCAGTGCGCAAGGCCGAAAGTCGTATTGGGGCGGGTTTCACGCCGATGTTACCTTGCAGGCAAGACCTGGGTCGATCCGGCACATCCGGACGCCCGGGGCGCGAGGAAACGCATTTTCGGGGAGCGACTCAATATGTCGACAATGGCTGTATCTCAGGCTGGCGCAGGAGGGATGACGAAGGACGAACGTTTCGTCATTCTCGCCTCCTCGCTCGGTACCGTCTTCGAGTGGTACGATTTTTACCTCTACGGTTCGCTCGCCTCGATCATCGGCGTGCAGTTCTTCTCGGATTATCCTCCCGCCACCCGCGACATCTTCGCGCTGCTGGCATTCGCCGCCGGCTTCCTGGTGCGTCCGTTCGGCGCGATCGTGTTCGGCCGTATCGGCGACATCGTCGGCCGCAAATACACCTTCCTCGTCACCATCCTGATCATGGGTCTGTCGACTTTCATCGTCGGCCTGCTGCCCAACGCGGCCACCATCGGCATCGCAGCCCCGATCATCCTGATCGCGCTGCGCCTCGCCCAGGGCCTTGCGCTCGGCGGCGAGTATGGCGGTGCGGCGACCTATGTTGCGGAGCACGCGCCGCACGGCAAGCGCGGCTACTACACCTCCTTCATCCAGACCACGGCGACGCTGGGCCTGTTCCTGTCGCTGCTCGTCATCCTGTTCACCCGCACCGCGACCGGCGAAGCCGATTTCGCGAAGTGGGGCTGGCGCATCCCGTTCCTGGTCTCGGTGCTGCTGCTCGGTATCTCGGTCTGGATCCGGCTCCGCCTCAATGAATCGCCGATCTTCCAGAAGATGAAGGAAGAGGGAAAGAGCTCGAAGGCGCCGCTGACGGAAGCCTTCGGCAACTGGCAGAACGGCAAGCTCGTGCTGCTCGCCCTGCTCGGCGGCACCATGGGCCAAGGCGTGGTCTGGTACACGGGGCAGTTCTACGCGCTGTTCTTCCTGCAATCGATCCTGAAGGTCGACGGCTATACCGCCAACCTGCTGATCGCCTGGTCGCTGTTGTTCGGCACCGGCTTCTTCATCGTGTTCGGCATGCTGTCCGACCGAATCGGCCGCAAGCCGATCATCCTCGGCGGCTGCCTGATCGCGGCGCTGACCTTCTTCCCGATCTTCAAGATGATCACCAGCAACGCCAACCCGGCGCTGGAAAAGGCGATTGAGTCGGTCAAGGTCGACGTGGTGGCGGATCCCGCAGGCTGCGGCGACCTGTTCAACCCGGTCGGCACCCGCGTCTTCACCGCGCCTTGCGACACCGCGCGCGCCTACCTGTCGCAGTCGTCGGTCAAGTATTCGACGACGGCCGGTCCGGCTGGCTCCGGGGTCAAGGTCGTCGTCAACGGCAAGGACGTGGCCTACGCCAACGCCAAGGACAGCAACCCCGCGGTGCTCGCCGCGGTGCAGGCGGCCGGCTATCCGAAGGCGGGCGACGCCGGTATCGTGAAGATGTCGAATCCGTTCGACATCTTCCGCCCGCAGGTCGCAGCCATCATTGGCCTGCTGTTCATCCTGGTGATCTTCGTCACCATGGTCTACGGGCCGATCGCGGCGATGCTGGTCGAATTGTTCCCGACCAGGATCCGCTACACCTCGATGTCGCTGCCCTACCACATCGGCAACGGCTGGTTCGGCGGACTGTTGCCGGCGACCGCATTCGCGATCGTGGCCTCGACGGGCGATATCTATGCGGGTCTCTGGTATCCGATCGTGTTCGCGGTGATCACCGCCGTGGTCGGCTTCCTGTTCCTGCCCGAGACCAAGGACACCGACATCAAGGCGACCTGATCGAAGCCAGCGAACCCAAACGACACGAACCGGCCGCGGTCTCCGCGGCCGGTTTTGTTTTGGACCAGAGCTTTTTGTTTTGACGCGCTTTCTTCGCGCGGCCGGTTTCCGCCTCGCTCGAAAACGCTCTACTGGTTGCTGCCGATGAATTGCAGCACCACCTCGCGCCGGTGCGGGCGGGCGCGGTGCTCGATCAGATAAATCGCCTGCCAGGTGCCGAGCGCAAGCCTGCCGTTCAGGACCGGGACCTGCAGCGAGGTCTGCGTCAGCATGGTCTTGACGTGCGCAGGCATGTCATCCGGCCCCTCGGTATCGTGCGTCCAGCCGGCGTTCTCCGGCGCGAGCCGGGACAGCGCGGTGGTGAGATCGACGAGCACGGAAGGATCGGCGTTCTCCTGAATCGTCAGCGACGCCGAGGTGTGGCGGATGAACAGCGTCAACGCGCCTTCGCGTGCGTGGGCCTCGGCAATGAATTTTGCGGCTTCGCTGGTGAGGTCGGTAAAGCCGCGGCCCGGTGTTTGCACAGTCAGCAGTGACGATGAGATGGTGGTGACTTGCACCGTCGATGGCGCCGAGCGGGTTACGGATTTGCCTGATGTCATAGAGGGCCTCTCGTAACGTCGTCCTGGCCTTGTGCGCAATTGCGCACGGGAGCCAGGACCCATTACCCCGAATGCGCGTGACAGCGAAAGGTGGCAACGGGCATCGAAATTGAACCGAGAGGCCGCGGCGTATGGGTCCTGGCTTTCGCCAGGACGACAAACTCAAATCTTTCCCGACACGTCCTTTTGCACCCGGTTGGCCATATCGATCAGCCGGCGCCAGGCCTTTTCCAGGAACGACATCACGCGATCGAGGTCCTGATCGCTTGGCAGCGGGATCTCGATCTTGCGGTCGCCCTCGGCGACCTTCGGTTCCGGCTTCTTGAGCGGGTCGGATTTCGGCAGCGCATCGTCGATCTTGCCCGACACGGCCGGCCCGGCCGCGAGCTGTCCCTTCAGCTTCTCGACCTCGGCCTGGAGCCGGCCGATCTCGGCATCGAACGCGGCGCGCTCGTCGGGCACGGCGTAGCAGGCCCAGCCGGTCCCATTCCTGGTGCAGGTCGACATCGTTCCCGTGCGGGTGTCGAGCCGCAGCACACCCTCCGGGATCGGCGTCATCGTGTAGCGGCCGTTTTCGCTGTCGGGCGCCGATTGCGCGGCCACCAGGCTGCCGCTGACGGCCATCACAGCGGCGAACGACGCCGCGAGCCATGATGCTGTGGATGACGTCACTGGTCTCATCGCGCTCTCCGCCACGACGCGCAGGTGGCACGTCCCGCAATTCTACACCGCGGCGCGGCGATCCGCCGCCAAAAACACCGTCCGAAATCAACGATCCCGCCTGCCGGTTTGATCCCGGCAGCGCGGCGAAATGGCGGCCACATCCATCGATCAAGAGGAGAGCTGCTGCGGTGCGGCGTCACGCTGTGCGCAGCGCTGCCGCACACGCCAATATTATCAAGCAAATCAGCTACATAGCGGAAAGCGACGCAATCGTGACTTGGCTTGACTTGATTATAGGCCATCAGTATGGTCCGCGCGGCTTTTGAGGGTGGCGGGCGTAATTTCCATTTGGCCGCAGCGTTTCGGGTCTTTGTCGCATGGCACAGAGCACGGGACACGGTGAGAATGGAGATCGCGATAGATCGTCCGAGGAAGCTGCGCTTTCCGAACGGCTCGGAAATCTCGATCAGCGGTTGTCCGAATTTCGCGACCGCCGGATCAAGACCGAGCAACCCGCAGGTGACGGTGAGGACAGAGCGGCCAGAGCCTCGGCGATGGCGCTTGGTTTTCGGTTATCCTCCGAGTTGGTCGCCGGTGTCGTTGTCGGAGCGGGGATTGGCTGGGGGTTCGACCGCTTGCTGTCGACGTCGCCCTTCGGATTTATCGTGTTCCTGCTGCTGGGCTTCGTGGCCGGCGTGGTGAATGTGGTGAGATCGGCGGGCGCGGGTCAAAACAGGCGCGGTGGTTCGTAAGGCGATCCGCAGGAGAGGAATGATCGTGCCGGTCTTGCCGGTACGGGCCGGCCCGGCCGGCAGACCGAGACCCGCCGGCATCGCCCGGCAGACCAAGAGATGCCGCGCTGATGAAAATCGACCCGATCCACCAGTTCAACATCGAGCCTCTCTTCACCCTGGGCCATATCGGCAATCACACGATCGCCTTCACCAATTCGTCGCTCTACATGCTGGTGGCGGTGGCGATCATCTCGATCCTGATGCTTGCCAGCGGCACGCAGCTGGTTCCCGGGCGCCTGCAGTCGGTCGCCGAGATCTCCTACGAGTTCGTAGCCAGCACCATCCGTTCGACGGCCGGCGCAGAAGGCATGAAGTTCTTCCCGCTGATCTTCTCGCTGTTCATGTTCATCTGCGTCTCGAACCTGGTCGGCATCATCCCCTACACCTTCACGGTGTCGAGCCACCTGATCGTCACCGCAGGGCTGGCGCTGCTGGTCTTCTTCACCGTGCTGATCTACGGCGTCGCCAAGAACGGCCTGAAATTCTTCTCGATTTTCGTTCCTCACGGCGTCCCCGGCTACGTCCTTCCGCTGGTCATGTTCATCGAGGTCCTGTCGTTCTTCCTGCGGCCGGTCTCGCACAGCATTCGTCTGTTCGCCAACATGCTGGCCGGCCACATCGCGCTGAAGGTGTTCGCGGGCTTCGTCGCCATGCTCGGCTTCTCCCTCGGCGCCATCGGCTGGGTCGGCGGCGTGCTGCCGCTGGCACTCACGATCGCGCTGTACGCTCTCGAGATTCTGGTCGCGTTCCTGCAAGCCTATGTGTTTGCGATCCTGACCTGCATCTACCTCAACGACGCCATTCATCCGGGACACTGAGCGGTCCGGGGAATTTCCACCCACAACCCAATCTTTCTTCCAAGGAGTCTAAAATGGATCCGGCAGCAGCTAAACTTATCGGCGCGGGCATCGCGTGCATCGGCATGGGCGGTGCGGGCGTCGGCGTGGGCGTGATCTTCGGCAACTACCTCGCCGCAGCCGTCCGCAACCCGTCGGCCGCTCAGGGCCAGTTCGGCAACCTGATCTTCGGCTTCGCCGTGACCGAAGCGCTCGGCATCTTCTCGCTGCTGATCGCGCTGCTTCTGCTGTTCGTTTTCTGAGAACGACTTCTTTCGCGCCGCTTCATCCGAAGCGGCGCGTGACAGCAACGGGAGTACTCCATGGCCGAGAGTCATGGCGGGGCGAAAAGTCCGGCGGCGGGCGCCCACACCGAAGCCGATGGCGGTCATCACGGCGGTGGCTTTCCGCCGTTCGAGAGCAGCACCTTTGCTTCGCAGCTGGTGTCGCTCGCGATTTTCTTCGTCCTGCTTTACGTGATCGTGTCCAAGCTCGCTCTGCCGAAGGTCGGCGGTGCGATCGAAGCGCGTCAGAACAAGATCGAGGGCGACCTCGCCGAAGCGCAGAAGCTGAAGGACCAGTCCGAGGCTGCGCTGAAGGCCTATGAAAGCGAGCTCGCTTCGGCGCGTTCGCGGGCGCAGGCGATCGGCAACGAATCCCGCGACAAGGCGAATGCGCAGGCGGACGCCGAGCGCAAGGCCCTGGAAGAGCAGCTGGCGGCCAAGCTCGCCGAGGCGGAAAAGACCATCGCCTCGACCCGCACGACCGCCATGAGCAACGTCCGCGGCATCGCGGCCGATGCGGCAGGCACCATCGTGCAGCAGCTCACCGGCGTCATTCCGGATGCCGCGTCGGTCAATGCCGCCGTTGACGCGTCCTTGAAGGGTTAGTCGATATGTTCTTCGATCCTGAAACCTGGGTCGCCGTCGCCTTCGTGATCCTGATGATCGTGTTCGCCTATCTCGGGGTCTTCAAGTCGGCGATGACCGCGCTCGATCATCGCGCCGCCCGCATCAAGGCCGAGCTCGACGACGCCGCGCGCCTCAAGCAGGAGGCGGCCAAGGTGCTCGCCGACTACAAGGCGCGCAGCGCCACCGCCGAGCGCGAGGCTGCCGACATCATCGCCAACGCCAAGGCCGAAGCCGAGCGCATCGCGGCCGACGCCAAGGCGAAGATGGAAGACTTCGTCGCCCGCCGCACCAAGACCGCGGAGAGCAAGATCGCGCTCGCCGAGGCCCAGGCGCTGGCCGATGTTCGCGCCGCAGCCGCGGAAGCCGCCGTCCAGGCCGCCTCCACGATCCTGTCGCAGTCGGTCAAGGGCCAGGTCGCCGACGACCTGCTCGCCAAGGGCATCAACGAGGTTCGGCAGAAGCTGAACTGACGGCGTCGCCTTCATCAATCAAAAAAGCCGGCGCGCGAGCGCCGGCTTTTTTGCTTGTCCGATCTAAAGCGCGATGAGATCTGGATGAATCGTCATCGCGCTTTAGGTTGTTGTTTACGCATGATCTTTTCGGAAAACCGCTTCGCACTTTTCCGGATCATGCTTTAGTAGTCCACCTTCATCAGATACAGCCCGTCCGGGGGAGCGACGATGCCGCAGGCGGTACGGTTGCGGGCGGCGAGGGCTGCGGAGAGATCGTCCGCGGTCCAGCGGCCCTCGCCGACCCAGACCAGCGATCCCACCATCGAGCGCACCTGGCTGTGCAGGAATGACCGCGCCGAGGTGATGACGGTGATCTCGCGGCCGTCGCGGATGACGTCGAGCTGGTCGAGCGTCTTCTCCGGCGATTTGGCCTGGCACTCGGTGTGGCGGAAGGTGGTGAAATCGTGCTTGCCGAGCAGGCGCTGCGCCGCCGCGTGCATCGCCTCGGCATCGAGCCGGCGCGGCACGCGCCAGGCATGGCCGACGTCGAGCGCGAGATTGGCCCGGGTGTTGACGATGCGGTAGCGGTAGTGGCGCTTCACGGCCGAAAAGCGCGCCTCGAACGTATCAGGCACGATCTCCGCCTCGAGCACCGCGATCGGATGCGGGCGCAGATGCGCATTGAGCCCGTCGCGAAAACGACCGGGCGGAAACTGTTTCTCGACGTCGACATGCGCGACCTGGCCGCGCGCATGCACGCCGGCATCGGTGCGGCCCGCACCATGCACCCGCAGATCCGCGCCGGTCATCGCCTTCACGGCCGCTTCCAGCGCGCCCTGCACCGACGGCAGCGTGTCCTGCACCTGCCAGCCGAAGAACGGCGCGCCGTCATATTCGATGGTGAGCTTGTAGCGGGGCATCTTTCCCGGTGTCATCGTCCGCGCAGGCGGACGATCCAGTACGCCGTGACGGTTCGGTTCAATTTCAAAAGCCTCGGCGTACTGGATACCCCGCCTTCGCGGGGTATGACAGCGTCAGGTGAATTTGGCGCCGGCCTTCAGCGGCACACCGCGCAAAAAGTCCGCGGCCTGCATCCGGGCCTTGCCCTCGCGCTGAAGCTCGATGATGCGGATCGCGCCCTCGCCGCAGGCGATGGTGAGGAGGTCGTCGAGCACCTCGCCGGGCGCGCCCGCCCCCTTCGCCAGCTCGCAGTGCAGGATCTTTACGCGCGCATTCTCGAGCTCGGCCCAGGCGCCGGGAAACGGCGACAGGCCGTGGATGTGGCGCAGCACCGCGCGCGCAGGCTTGCTCCAGTCGATCCGTGCCTCGGCCTTGTCGATCTTGGCAGCATAGGTGACGCCGTCCTCGCTCTGCGTCTTGAGCTGGAGCCCACCGCGTTCGAGCGCGGCCATGGCGCGCACCATCAGGTCGGCGCCGAGGCGGGAAAGACGGTCATGCAGGTCGCGCGCGGTCATGGTGTCGGTGATTGGAAGGCGCTCGGCCATGGCGACGTCGCCGGTGTCGAGACCGACATCCATCTTCATCACCATGACGCCGCTCTCGGCATCGCCTGCCATGATCGCGCGGTTGATGGGGGCGGCGCCGCGCCAGCGCGGCAGGAGCGAAGCGTGCAGATTGTAGCAGCCGAGCTTCGGCGCATCGAGGATCGCCTGCGGCAGGATCATGCCATAGGCGACGACCACGGCCGCATCGGCATCGAACGCGCGAAACTCCTCGAGCGCTTCCGGCGTCTTCAACGTCTTCGGCGTCAGCACGGGAATGCCGAGCTTTCGCGCGGCTTCCTCGACCGGGGTCGGCTGCAATTGCAGGCCGCGCCGTCCGCCCGGCTTCGGCGCACGCGTATAGACAGCCGCAATCTCATGGCCATGCGCGACCAGCTCGAGCAGCGTCGGCACGGAGAAATCGGGCGTGCCCATGAAGATGAGGCGGAGGGGCATCAAAAAACCTGCGAAGGACGCAATCAATGTGACCGTCATTCCGGGGCGGCACGAAGAGCCGAACCCGGAATCTCGAGGTTCCGGGTTCGATGCTTCGCATCGCCCCGGAACGACAGAGAGACTCACTCGCCCGCGCGCTTGGCGGCTTTCTCGAACTTCTTCATCACGCGGTCGCGCTTGAGCTTCGACAGATAGTCGACGAACAGCACGCCGTTGAGGTGGTCGATCTCGTGCTGGATGCAGGTGGCGTAGAGGCCTTCGGCGTCCTCCTCGTGCACCTTGCCGTCGAGATCGGTGAAGCGCACGCGCACCTTCGCAGGCCGTTCGACCTCCTCGTAATATTCGGGGATCGAGAGGCAGCCTTCCTCGTACACCGAGAGTTCCTCGGACGAGGCGAGGATCTCGGGATTGATGAAGACGCGCGGCTCATGCTTGGTCTCGCCGCTCTCGTCACGCTTGGCGAGATCCATGGTGATCAGCCGCAGCGGCTGCGCGACCTGGATCGCCGCCAGCCCAATGCCGGGCGCGTCGTACATGGTCTCGAACATGTCATCGGCAAGCTTGCGGATCTCCGAGGTGACCTTCTCGATCGGCTTGGAGACAAGGCGCAGCTGCTTGTCGGGCAGGATGATGATTTCTCGTAGGGCCATGGCGGCGATTTAAGCCCCGCGCCGGATGCGGTCAATGCGGCGAGGAACCCCGTTAACGCTCCGCTAACGATAAAGCTTCAGGTTTTGTTAACCATAAAAAATAGGGGGCGGTTAACCGACAGTGTTCTCTCTTCGTTCGCGCCCGACTGCGAATCGGTTAGAAGAGCTGGCATGAACGAGATCATTGTCATGCTCGGCGACTGGCCGGTGCGCACCATCGACGCGCTGATCGGCTTCGGCGCGCTCGTCCTCATCCTGCTGGTCGTGATTGCCGTCGTGATCGCCCGCTCGGGACGGCGGGGTGCGGAACTCGCCATGGCGCATGCGATCCGGGCCGACGAGCTCGAGGAACGCCTCGCCCAGGTGCTTCGCGCCCAGAGCGAGGCCTCGGGCCGGGTCGACGCCATGAGCCAGGCGCTGGCCGGCCGGCAGGCCGAGATGGCGCGGGCCGTCAACGAGCGGTTGGACTCGGTCACCCATCGCGTCGGCCAGTCCATGGAACATTCGACCCGCAACACCATGGAGAGCCTGCGCGCCCTGCACGAGCGGCTCGGCATCATCGACAACGCGCACAAGAACCTCACCGACCTCACCACGCAGGTGACCACCTTGCGCGACGTGCTCGCCAACAAGCAGTCGCGCGGCGCCTTCGGCCAGGCGCGGATGGAGGCCATTGTTCAAGATGGTCTGCCGAAGGGCTCCTACGAGTTCCAGTTCACGCTCTCGACGGGAAAGCGGCCCGACTGCGTCGTGTTCCTGCCCGACCAGCGCCCGCTCTGCATCGACGCCAAATTCCCGCTGGAGGCGATGACGGCGCTGCACGACGCCCGCACCGATGAGGAACGCCGCGTGGCCACGCAGCGCCTGCGCGGCGACGTGATGAAGCATGTCAGCGACATCGCCGAAAAATACCTTGTCACCGGCGAGACCCAGGAGATGGCGCTGATGTTCGTGCCGTCGGAATCGGTCTATGCCGAGATCCATGACGGTTTCGACGACGTGATCCAGAAGGCCTACCGTGCCCGCGTCGTGCTGGTGTCGCCCTCGCTGCTGATGCTGGCGATCCAGGTGATGCAGCAGATCATGAAGGACGCGCGCATGCGCGACGCCGCCGACCAGATCCAGACCGAGGTGATCAAGCTCGGCGACGATTTGGGACGCCTGCGCGAGCGCGTGCTGAAATTGCAAAAACATTTCTCCGACGCGAACGAGGACGTCCGCCAGATCCTGATCTCCGCCGACAAGATCGAGAAACGCGCAGGGAGGATCGAGGAGCTCGATTTCAGCAAGAGCGATGCGCCGGAAGGGCCGCGGCTGGTGGCGACGGGCGCGGGCGAACTGTTTCCGAGGAAGCTCCAGGCGGGGGAGTGAGATTTCTTACCTCTCCCCGCTTGCGGGGAGAGGTCGAATTCGATCGCAGATCGAATTCGGGTGAGGGGGTACAGGTCTCACGGCCATCTCACGTGTGGAGAGAGGCCCCTCACCCCGCCCTCTCCCCGTAAGAACGGGGAGAGGGAGACGAGGCATCACGGCCAGAATCTGCTAACACCACCCCATGACCGCTCCCGACGCGACCTCCTCCGCCGCGACCGCTGCCCCTGCGCCCTCCTGGCGCGAGAGCCTTGCCGTCTACCTGCAACCGCGGGTGCTGATCGTGCTGTTCCTCGGCTTCTCCTCGGGGCTGCCACTGGCCTTGTCGGGCTCGACGCTGCTGGTGTGGATGCGCGAGGCCGGGGTCGAACTCAAGACCATCGGGCTGTTCGCGCTGGTCGGCACGCCCTACACGCTGAAGTTCCTGTGGGCGCCGCTGGTGGATGCGCTGCATGTGCCGCTGTTCACCCGCGCCTTCGGGCGGCGGCGCGGCTGGCTGGTGTTCTCGCAGCTGCTGCTGATCGTCGCGATCCTGCTGCTGGCGATGACCGACCCCGCGCGCTCGCCGTTCTACGTTGCGCTCGGCGCGCTGCTGGTGGCGACGACGTCGTCGACGCAGGACATCGTGGTCGATGCCTTCCGCGTCGAGAGCCTGCCCGAGAGCGAGCAGGCTGCCGGCATGGCGGCTTACGTCGCCGCCTATCGCATCGGCATGCTGGTCTCGACCGCGGGTGCGCTGTTCATCGTTTCCGGTTTCGAGGGCACCGGCATCACCCGCACCTCAGCCTGGATGTGGGGCTATGTGGTGATGGCCGCGATGGTGCTGATCGGGACGATCACGGCGCTGGTCGCGACCGAGCCCGAGCAATCCGTGCGGGCCGAGGCGGCGACGCAAAAAGAGACCGCATTTACCCGCGTGCTGCATGCGGCGATCGGCGCCTTCTCGGAATTCTTGACGCGCAAGGACGCAGCTGCGGCGCTCGCCTTCGTGGTGCTGTTCAAGTTCACCGACGCCTTCTCCGGCACGATGACGGCGCCGTTCGTGATCGACCTCGGCTTTACGCGCAACGACTATGCGGCGATCGTGAAGGGCGTTGGCCTTGCCGCGACGCTGATCGGCGGGTTTGCCGGTGGCTTCGTCGCGCGGCGCTACTCGCTGGCGACCTCGCTCTGGATCGGCGGCGTGGTGCAGGCGCTCGCCAATCTGTCCTTCTCCTGGCTTGCCGTGGTCGGCACCAATCAATGGGCGCTGGCGCTCGCCATCTGCGCCGAGAATTTTACCAGCGCCATCGGCACGGTGATCTTCGTCGCCTATCTTTCGGCGCTGTGCCAGAACCCGCTGCACACGGCGACGCAATATGCGCTGCTAACCGCGCTCGCGGCGGTGGGGCGGACCTATCTGTCATCGAGCGCCGGCTATGTCGCGGAGACCACCGGCTGGCCGCTGTTCTTCGTGATCTGCGTGGTGGTGGCGATCCCGAGCCTGATGCTGCTGACGTATTTGCAGAAGCGCGGGCACTTTGAGGCGCTGGGGCCGGTCAGGGTGTAGAGGTCTCGTAGGGTGGGCAAAGGCGCGACGCGCCGTGCCCACCATCCCTCTAGGAATTCAAAAGAAGCGGTGGGCACGCTTCGCTTTGCCCACCCTACGGCAGTTCGCCTGTCGCTTACTGCCTCTTGATCAGGCTCCACTTCGTGATCACGGCCTCGCTCATCTGGCCGGGATCGCTGGCGCAGGCGACCTCGTCGACCTTGACCGAGATCTCCTTGCCGACGAACGATTTCAGCTGCGCGGCCTGCGCGTCGCTGGAGGTGACGAGCTGGAAGGTCTCAGGACCCGTCTCGAGGTTGCACAGCCCGTTCGGCGCCGGCAGGCGGCGCGGCTCGGAGGTGATCTGGTACATCGCAACGCGCTTGCCGGCGTTCTTGACGTCGCGCACCTTCATTGCGTTCAATTCGCCCGAAAGCACGTCGCCGGTGTTGATCGGCTTGCCGGGCTTGGACGGTGGCGGCGCCGCATCGTCCTGCTGCGCGGAGATGGCCGGGGTCACCAGCAGCATCATCGTCGCGGCCAAAGCCAAGCGTGTGGCGAAAAGTTTCGTCATGTCGTCCGTTCCGTGAAGTCTGATGGCTAGAACAGGGTCCGCTGCCGCATGGCGGCCGATAGCGTACCTTCGTCGAGATAATCAAGCTCGCCACCGACCGGCACACCATGCGCGAGCCGGGTTACTTTTACGTTGGCGTCCTGAAGCAGGTCGGTGATGTAGTGCGCCGTGGTCTGGCCGTCGACGGTGGCATTCAGCGCCAGGATGATCTCGTGCACCTCGGCAGCATGCGCGCGCGCAACCAGCGCGTCGATGGTGAGGTCCTGCGGGCCGACGCCGTCGAGCGGCGACAATGTCGCGCCCAGCACATGGTAGCGCCCCTGGGTCGCATTGGCCCGCTCCAGCGCCCAGAGGTCGGCGACGTCGGCGACGACGACGATGATCGCGGGATCACGCTTCGGGTCGGTGCAGATCGTGCAGGGATTTTGCGTGTCGATGTTGCCGCAGGTCTTGCAGACCTGGACCTTGTCCAGCGCGACCTGCATGGCGGACGACAGCGGCATCATCAGCGCTTCGCGCTTCTTGATCAGGTGCAGCGCCGCGCGCCGCGCGGAGCGCGGGCCGAGGCCCGGCAGCCGCGCGAGAAGCTGGACCAGCCGCTCGATCTCGGGACCTGCAACCGCGCCCATGTTACTGGCCGAACAGCCCCGGCGGCAGGCCGAGCCCGCCGGTGAGCGACTGCATCTTGTCCTGCACCGCAGTTTCCGCCTTGCGGCGGGCATCACTGAGCGCAGTGACGAGCAGGTCTTCCAGGACCTCGCGCTCCTCCGGCTTCATCAGCGAGGGATCGATCTTGATGCCCTTGACGTCCATCTTGGCGGTCATGCGCACGGCGACGAGACCGCCGCCGGAGATACCTTCAACCTCCACATTGGCGAGCTGCTCCTGCATCTCCTGCATCTTGGATTGCAGTTGCGCCGCCTGCTTCATCATGCCGAGAAAATCAGCCATCGGTGCCTGTCCTTGGAAAGAATGGCTCAGAGATCGTCGCCGTCGGAACCGTCGGGCGGATCATCACTGCCATAGTCCGTGTTAATATTGGATTCCGGCGCCTCGGGGGCAAGCCTGCGGACCTCGACGACCTTCGCACCGGGGAAGCGCGACAGCACCTCCTGCACGCGCGGGTCGGCTTCGGCGGTACGCGCATGCTCCTGCTTGGCGGCCTGGTTCACCGAGCGCAGCGTCGGCTGGCCCTGCTCGTTCGAGACGATCACGGTCCAGCGCCGGCCGGTCCACAGCTCGAATTTCTTCGCAAGCTCCGAGATCATGGTCTTGGAGGCGTTGGGCTCGAGCGCGACCTCGAGCCGGCCCTCCTCGAAACGGACGAGGCGCATGTCGCCCTCGAGCGCGCCCTTGGTCATGAGGTCGCGCTTTTGGCCGGCGAGCGCCACGAGCTGGGTGAAGCTGGTGATACGCAGCTGGGGTGCGACACCTTGCGGATCAGGCGCGGGCGCCGCCATCTGCGGGCGGACCGCGCCGCCGAACGCGGTCGGCGACGATGTCGGCATACGAACGGGCGCGGCGGACGCAACGGGCGATGCAGAAGCAACCGGTGCGGCCGACCCGCTGCTGCGCGCAGCACCGCCGCCGTTCACGACCGGCGAGCCGCCGCCGTTCTGCTCCAGCATCCTGATCGCCTCGTCCGGCGTCGGCAGGTCGGCGACATAGGCGATGCGCACCAGCACCATCTCGGCGGCCGCCGCGGGACGCGTCGCGGCCTGCACCTCGGTGATACCCTTGAGCAGCATCTGCCATATCCGCGACAGCACGCGCATCGATATCTTCGAGGCGAAATCCTTCGCGCGCACGCGCTCGGTCTCGCCATAGGCGACGTTGTCGGCCGTCGCCGGCACGATCTTCACGCGGGTGACGAAATTGACGAATTCGGCGAGGTCCGAGAGCACCACGATCGGATCGGCGCCGACGTCGTACTGGTCGCGGAATTCCTTGAAGGCTGCCGCGATGTCGCCGCGCGCCAGCGAATCGAAGAGGTCGATGACGCGGGTGCGGTCGGCAAGGCCCAGCATCTGCCTGACCGCGTCGGCCTTCACCTGCCCCGCCGCATGCGCGATGGCCTGGTCGAGCAGCGACAGCGAATCACGCACCGAGCCTTCCGCCGCCCGCGCAATGATGCCGAGCGCTTCCGGTTCGATCTCGACGCTTTCCTTGGCGGCGATGTTGGCGAGGTGCTTCATCAGCACGTCGGCCTCGACGCGGCGCAGGTCGAAGCGCTGGCAGCGCGACAGCACGGTGACCGGAACCTTGCGGATTTCCGTCGTCGCGAACACGAACTTGGCGTGCTCCGGCGGTTCCTCCAGCGTCTTCAGGAAGGCGTTGAACGCCGCCGTCGACAGCATGTGGACTTCGTCGATGATGTAGACCTTGTAGCGGGCGCTGGCCGGCGCATAGCGCACGCTGTCATTGATCTGGCGGACGTCATCGACGCCGGTATGCGAGGCCGCGTCCATCTCCAGCACGTCCATGTGCCGGCTTTCCATGATCGCCTGGCAATGCACGCCCAGCGTCGGCATGTGGATGGTCGGGCCCTGCACCGAGCCGTCCGGCATCTCGTAGTTGAGCGCACGGGCCAGGATACGCGCAGTGGTGGTCTTGCCGACACCGCGGACGCCGGTGAGGATCCATGCCTGCGGGATGCGGCCGGTCTCGAACGCGTTGGAGACGGTGCGGACCACGGCCTCCTGGCCGATCAGGTCGTCAAAGCTGGAAGGACGGTATTTCCGCGCCAAGACCCGGTAAGGCGCGTTGCCAGCCGGGCCGGCGCTATCAGGGTTTGGAGGGGCGCCAGCGTCGGTCATCGGTCGATCCGCAATGAAATCTCTCTCGGCCGGCTTTTGCGGAAAGGAGCGCGCTGGCGGGAAGGCCCGCCGGCGCAATTCGCTCGGAAAAACAGGTAGGAGACTGACGAGCGACCCGATCCGGACCTCGTTAGGGCTGCTTCCTTCCGGACCTGACCCGGTTGGCGAGTGGCTCGTCCACCGCCAATCTCCCGGTCCCTATTTGGGGCCAAAGGGAGCGGAAAGCAAGCGGGTATCGGCGCGAGCGGATTGAGTTTGCCCAGCATCCGGGCAATTTTCGGCCTGCCCAGCCGATAGGCTGTGCTTTCGCTGCCGGGACCACCTTGCTAAGAACGCTGCCGGAACTCACCCAACCAGAAAAGCGATTGATCCCAATGGTTACACGTCGTGATGTTGCATCGATTGTCGGACTTGGTGCCGTGACTGCGGCCGCGCTGGCCGCGCCAGCCGTGGCCCAGACCGCCGATCCGAACGAATCGACCTTCGCCCGCATCCGCCGGACCAAGAAGATGCGGATCGGCGCGGTCGGCGGCGGCGCGCCCTATTACATGAAGGATCTGGCGACCGGCCAGTGGAAGGGCTTCTACATCGACATTGCCAAGGGGCTTGCCGACGACATGGAGGCCGAGCTCGAGATCACCGAGACCACCTGGGGCAATTCGGTGCTCGACCTGCAGTCCAACAAGATCGACATCTTCTTCGGCCTCAACCCGACGCCGAAGCGCGCGCTGGTGATCGACTTCTCGGTGCCGGTCTTCAACAACGCCTTCGGCATCCTCTGCAAGAAGGACTTCAAGCCGAAGAGCTGGGCCGAACTGAACTCGCCCGACATCAAGATCGCGGTCGACCAGGGCTCCTCGCACGACCAGGTCGTCAGCCGCCTGACGCCGAAGGCGCAGATCACCAGGCTCAAGACCGCCGATGATGCCACCGCCGCGCTGCAGACCGGCCGCGTCGACGCGCAGTGCCTGATCACCATGCTGTCGCTCACCGTGCTGAAGAAGAACCCCTCGCTCGGCCAGTTCGTGCTGCCGACGCCGATCTTTGCCACCACGTCCAACGCCGGCTTCCGCCGCGAGAGCGACAAGACCTGGCGCGACTACGTCAACACCTGGATCGACTTCAACAAGGGCCTCGGCTTCATCCGTAACGCGATCATCACGAATATGGAGCTCGTGGGCGTGACCGAAGCGGACATTCCGCCGGGCGTTTCGCTGTAAATTCTCACACTGTCATTCCGGGGCGCCCGCAGGGCGAACCCGGAATCTCGAGGTTCCGGGTTCGATGCTTCGCATCGCCCCGGAACGACAATGCCAGCGGCTAGGGCGTACGACGAGTTAAGACACGCATGTATCAGTGGGACTTCGGCATCCTCTGGAGCTATCGCTGGCTCTTTCTCAACGGGCTCGGCGTCACTGTCGGCTTCACCGTGGTCATCGTCGTGTGCGGACTGCTGTTCGGCCTGTGTGGGGCGTTCGGCAGCCTGTCGCGCTTCAGGGCGCTGCGGCTGACCGCGCTGGCCTTCATCGAGGCGTTCCGCTGCACGCCGATCCTGGTGCAGCTGATCTGGTTCTATTACGCGCTGCCGATTCTCGCCGGTGTCGAGATGACGCCGATCACGGCCTCGGCGCTGGCGCTCTCGCTCTATGGCGGCTCGTTCTATTCGGAGATCATCCGCGGCGGCATCGTCTCGATCGACAGCGGCCAGTCGGAGGCCGGCGCCGCGCTCGGCATGACGCCGAGCCAGGCCATGCGTCGCATCGTGCTGCCGCAGGCGATCAAGCGCATGATCCCGGCACTGATGAACCAGTCGATCATCCAGTTCAAGAACACGTCGCTGGTCTCGGTGCTGGCGGTGCCGGACCTTGTCTATCAGAGCCAGGTCGCCGCCCATGACAGCTACCGGCCGCTGGAAACCTACACGGCGGTTGCGGTCGCCTATGCGGCGATCCTGATCCCGCTCACCATCATCGTCCGCCGCGGCGAGAAGCGACTGGCGGTGAGCGAATGAGCGATACAACGAAGATCGAGATCCGGGGCCTGCGCAAGAGCTTTGGCAGCAACGAGGTCCTGAAGAACATCAATCTCGACGTCGCCAAGGGCGGCGTCGTGGCGCTGATCGGGCCATCAGGCTCGGGCAAATCGACGCTGCTCCGCTGCATCAATCTGCTGGTCGTGCCCGATGGCGGCAGCGTCCGCGTCGGCGACACCCGCTTTGCATTCGGCGAGGGCGCGAAGCTCCCCGATGTGAAGACTCTCGCAAAGTTCCGCGCAACCACCGGCATGGTGTTCCAGCATTTTAATCTGTTCCCGCACATGACGACCCTTCAGAACGTAATGGAGGGCCCGGTCACGGTGCGGCGCATGGCCAAGGCCGATGCGGAAAAGCTCGCACGGGCTCAGCTTGCCAAGGTGGGCCTCGCCGAGAAAGCCGATCAATATCCCGCGACGCTCTCCGGAGGACAGAAGCAGCGCGTCGCGATCGCGCGGGCACTTGCGATGGAGCCCGACGTCATGCTGTTCGACGAAGCCACCTCGGCGCTCGATCCCGAGCTCGTCGGCGAGGTGCTGAACGTGATGCAGCGGCTCGCGTCCGAAGGCATGACCATGGTGATCGTGACCCATGAGATCGCGTTTGCCCGCGAGGTCGCAGATCGCCTGATCTTCATGCGCGACGGAATCGTGGTCGAGGAAGGCCCGGCGCGGCAGGTGATCGACCATCCGCAACAAGCCGCAACGCGCGCTTTCCTCAGCCATTTCCACCGCACCGGCGCGCTGCCGCCGGCCAACGCAACACCGTGATGTCCAATATCGATCGCGCCTATCTCGTCACCGGTACCGCCAGCGGCATCGGCCGCGCCACCGCAGAACTGCTGGCGTCGCCAGGCACCGCGTTGCTGCTGCACACGCGGTCGAACGCGGAAGGTCTCGACGCCACCGCGGCGGAAGCCGAAGCGAAAGGTGCCGTGGTCGCAAAATGCCTCGGCGATCTCGCCGAGGAAGCGGCGGTCACCGACGCCATCGCAGCAGCGCAAGCCGCCTTCGGCCGGCTCGACGGACTGGTTCTCGTCGGCGGCCATGCCCGCCGCGGCAGTGCCATCGGCACGCCGGCGGAGGAGTTCCGGCAGGCGATGGATGAATCGGCGCTGGCCTTCACGCGGCTCGTCGACGCGGCACTGCCGCTGCTGCGCGCAGGGCACGACGCGCGGATCGTCGCAGTGTCCTCCTTCGTCGCACATGCGATCCGACCCGAATTCGCGCCGTTCGCCGCGACCGCGGCGAGCCGCTCCGCGCTGGAAGCGCTGGTGCGGCTCACCGCGATGGAGCTCGCCAAGGACGGCATCACTGTGAATGCGGTGTCCCCCGGTCTCATCGTCAAGGACAAACCAAGCGAGAGCCGGCTGTCGCCCGAGCAAATCGCCGCAACCGAAGCACTGATTCCGATGCGCCGCCGCGGGCGGCCAGAGGAAGTCGCCGAAATCATCGCCTTCCTGGCATCCCCGAAGGCGTCCTACGTCACCGGCCAGGTCTGGCACGTCAATGGAGGCCTGACATGACCGAAGCAACCGTCGAACGTATCAGGCTGTTCCTGATCGAAAGCCCGATCAAGATGGCGCGCCTGCAGGGCGTCGGCAACGTCAAGGGCACGGTGAAACGCGTGCTGATCGAGCTCACCTCGAGCGACGGCGTGGTCGGCTGGGGCGAGGCAGCGCCGTGGGAGGTCTTTACGGGAACGCCGGAGGCCGCGTTCTCCGCGCTCGACATCTATTTGCGGCCGATCGTGCTCGGCAAGCCGGTGCGCCGAATCCGCGCGCTGATGGCCGAGCTCGACCGCGCGCTAGTCGGACATGCCGAAGCCAAGGTCGGAATCGAGATGGCGCTGCTCGACATCGTCGGCAAATCGTCAGGGCTCTCGGTCGCCGACCTCCTCGGCGGCCGGGTGCGCGACACCATCCCTCTCTCCTTCTCGATCGCCGATCCGGATTTTTCCGCCGATCTCGAGCGCATGCAAAAGATGGTTCCCGAAGGGAACGTCATCTACAAGGTCAAGACCGGCGTGAAGCCGCATCGCGAGGATCTCGATCACCTCGAGGCGATCCGGAAGGAGTTTGGCGACAAGGTCGACCTGCGCGTCGACTACAACCAGGCGCTGGCACCATTCGACGCCATCAAGATCTTGCGCGATGTCGAAGAGTTCGCGCCGACCTTCATCGAGCAGCCCGTGCCGCGGAAATATCTCGACGTGATGGCGCAGCTCACCGCGGCGCTGGAGACGCCCGTGCTCGCGGACGAAAGCTGCTTCGACCGCCGCGATATGATGGAGGTAGTGCGCCGCGAAGCGGCCGATGCGGTCTCGATCAAGCTGATGAAGGCCGGCGGCCTGTTCGAGGCGCAGGCGATCATGGCGATCGCCGACATCGCCGGCCTGCCCGGTTATGGCGGCACGCTGTGGGAAGGCGGCATTGGCCTTGCCGCCGGCACGCAGCTGATCGCGGCCACATCAGGCATTTCGCTCGGCTGCGAATTCTACATGCCGCACCACGTGCTGACCGAGGACGTGCTGGAAGAGCGCGTCGCCAACCGCGCCGGCCACGTCGTGGTGCCCGACGGCCCCGGCCTCGGCATCCGCGTCAGCGAAGCCTCGGTCCGCGCCAATGCGCGGGTGCTGGCGGAGGGGTAGGGCCGCCTGCGCCACCACAAACTCGGTCGTCGTCCCGGGCAAGCGTCAGCGCAGACCCGGGACCCATAACCACAGGATCGAGTTTGGCGAAGATTCGGAGCTACCGGCTCGCGCAATAACCACTCCCTGTGGTTATGGGTCCCGGATCTGCGCGCACTTGGGGCGCGCTTGTCCGGGACGACGACCGTGTATGCAGCAGTAGCGGGGCCCAATCCTTCCCCAATCGGAATCGCTGTCGTATGGTCGCACCAAACAAGCCCGTTCCCCGTCGGGCCATCCGGAAACGCATATGCCCGAACCCGCCTGGTCGCTGCACTCCCGCCTGAAAGAGGACACCATCGACATCGGCGATCTGCCGCTGTCGAAGGTGCTGGTCATCAAGGACGCGCATTATCCCTGGCTGCTGCTGGTGCCGCGGCGGGTCGATGCGGTCGAGATCATCGATCTCGACGAGGTGCAGCAGGCGCAGCTGATGACCGAGATCTCCCGCGTCTCGCGCGCGCTGAAGGAGATCACCAAATGCGACAAGCTCAATGTCGCCGCGCTCGGCAACCTCGTGCCGCAGCTGCACGTCCACATCATCGCACGGCGGACCAGTGATGCGGCCTGGCCGCGACCGGTGTGGGGCGTGATGCCGCCGCTGGCGCATGACGCCGCGGAGGTGCAGAATTTCATCAGCGCGCTTCGCCGAAAAATCTGGTTGGGTTGAAAGAACAACAATGTCAGCATTCGACGCATTTCCGCTGGGGCAGCCGGCCTTCGTCACCAACGTCCTCGACCGCGCCGCGCATCTGCGCCGCGACGACGAAAAGCTGTTCGCGCTGGAACAGAAGCCGTCCTCGCGCGCCTACGTCGTCTATCGCGACTCGCTGCTGGTGAAGCGCGAGGGCGACAAGGTGCGCGCGCTGCTGGGAATCGACGAGGCGCTGAAATGCGGCGCCAATCCCGGCACAGTCTTCCTGGGCCTGCGCGACGGCGCGGCAATGTTCGGCATGGGCATGTCGCAGGCCGCCGCCGAGCAGCTGATCGGCCGCGAGGACTACACCGTCACCGAGCTGCGCGGCATGGCGATGCAGGGCGCGATCCCGCCCGAGGAGCTCTCGGCCGTGGCGATGGCGAAGTCGATGGTCGGCTGGCACCAGCGCCACGGCTATTGCGCCAATTGCGGCACGCGTAGCGCGATGAAGGAAGGCGGCTGGAAGCGCGACTGTCCGAGCTGCAAGGCCGAGCATTTTCCGCGCACAGACCCCGTCGTGATCATGCACGTGTCGTCCGGTAACAAATGCCTGCTCGGCCGCCAGAAGCAGTTTCCGCCCGGCATGTTTTCGTGCCTTGCCGGCTTCGTCGAGGCGGCCGAGACGATCGAGGACGCTGTGCGCCGCGAGATCCTCGAAGAGTCCGGCATAAGCTGCACCGACGTGCAATATTACATGACGCAGCCCTGGCCATACCCGTCGTCGCTGATGATCGGCTGCAGCGCGCGGGCCGTGAGCGAGGACATCGTCGTCGATCACTCCGAGCTGGAAGACGCGCGCTGGTTCACGCGCGAGGAGGCGGCCAAGATGCTGACGCGGACGCATCCCGACGGGCTCGCCGGCCCACATCCCTTCGCCATCGCCCATCACCTGCTCGGCCGCTGGGTGCACGACAAGAGCTGACCGCCGATGGCGCTACCTGCGACCGCGCCGCGCATCCTCTGCATCGGCATTCCCGTGCGCGACCTCACCTTCCGGGTCGAGGCCGTGCCCGCGCGCGGCAGCAAGGCGAACGCCACGCATCTGGCGGAGATCTGCGGCGGCAATGCGCTCAATGCAGCCATCGCGACGGCACGACTTGGCGGCCGCGTCGCGTTCGCAGGTCCCATGGGCGATGCGCGGGAGACGTCGAGCGATTTCATTCTCGCGCAGATGGCGCAAGACGGCATCGACACCACGCACATCGTGCGCATGCCGGGTCTGGCCACGCCGGTCTCCGCAATCATGATCGAGCCCTCCGGCGAGCGGACGCTCACCATTTATCGCGATCCCGGGCTGTGGAACGTGAAGCTGCCCGACGCCGACAAGCTGCTCGCCGATTGCCAGGCGGTCCTGATCGAGAGCCGCTGCGGCACCTTCTGCATCGATCTCTGCACCGAGGCACGCCGGCGCGGCATTCCCGTCATCGTCGGCGTCGACCGCGCGATGTCGTTGCAGGACGAACTGCTCACCGCTGCCTCGCACCTGCTGTTCGCCAGCGAACAGGTGCAGGAGACGGCCGGCATCGCCGATGACGGCGCGGCGCTGAGGCGCCTGTCCGGCCTGACGCCGGCCTTCCTCGCCGCCACCCGCGGCCCGCATGGCACGATCTGGCTGGACCAGGCGGGCGCGCTCGAGGAGACCCCGGCCTTCCCGGTCCAGGCTGTCGATACGCTCGGTGCCGGCGACGTCTTCCATGGCGGATTCGCGCTTTGCCTCGCCGAGGGTAAGGGAGTGCGGGAGGCGCTGCGATTCGCCGCGGCCGCCGCAGCACTGAAATGCACCCGCCACGGCGGGGGCCTGGCTGCCCCGCAACGCATTGAAGTTGAAGAGTTTTTGCGTAGCCAACCCTAGAGCGATTCCACCGTTACGCCGAGATTATGGGCTTGCTGTGGAAAGATTTTCTCTATATCAGGGAAATCGGCCCCTGAAATGGAACAAAGTTCTTCAAATGACTGACGTCGCCGTCCAGATCCCCGAGACCAGCCGCCGCCTCGACGCCATCGACCGCAAGATTCTGATGGTACTCCAGGAAGATGCCTCCCTGTCCGTTGCCGAGATCGGCGACCGCGTCGGGTTGTCCTCGACCCCGTGCTGGAAGCGCATCCAGCGCCTGGAGGCCGATGGCGTGATCCTGAAGCGGGTCGCGCTGGTCGACCAGAACAAGATCGGGCTCGGCATCTCTGTGTTCGTGTCGGTGGAAAGCTCCGATCATTCCGACGCCTGGCTGAAGAAATTCGCCGAGGCCGTCAGCGCCATGCCGGAGGTGATGGAGTTTTATCGCATGGCCGGCGACGTCGATTACATGCTGCGCGTCGTGGTCGCGGACATGCAGGCCTACGACATCTTCTACAAGAAGCTGATCAGTGCGGTGCCGCTGAAGAACGTCACCTCGCGCTTCGCGATGGAGAAGATCAAGTCGGTGACGGCACTGCCGATCCCGGCGGTGGTGGCGGCTTGACGCCCCGATTCTTGTTTTGACGCGTTTTCTTCACGCGAACCGGCATCCACTTCGCTCGAAAACGCTTTAGGCCGGTTCAAAGACCGGCAGCGTGACGGTGACGCGCGAGCCTCCGCCCGGGGCCGCGCCGATCTCGATCGTGCCGCCATGGGCCTCGACCAGGTTGCGGACCACGGCGAGGCCGAGGCCGGCGCCTCCGGTCGCGCGATTGCGCGACTTCTCCAGCCGGTGGAACGGCTCCAGCACGGTCTGACGCTGATCGGCGGGAATGCCCGGCCCCTCGTCGTCGATCGACACGACGACGGCACCGTCCTTCAGGGCCGTGCGCACATCCGCCGCATGGCCGTAGGCGAGCGCATTGTCGATGATGTTGGCGAGGATACGCCGCAGCGCCAGCCGGTCGCCGAGCACGACACAATTCCGGGCGCGCTCGTCCGTGACCAGATCGACCGGCTTGCCCTGAACGCGCCGGTCGTGCACCTCGACGGCGATCAGCGCAGCCAGCTCGACCATTTCCTGCGACAGCCCGCCGGCGCCCGCCCGCGTCGACAGCAGCGCGTCGTCGAGCAGCCGCATCATGTCGTCGATATCGGCAACCGCCCGCCGCCGTTCGGCATCGTCGGGGATGTGCTCGACGCGCAGCCGCAGCCGTGTCGCAAAGGTCCTGACGTCATGGGCGATGCCGCCAACCAGCGTCATGCGCGCGCGCAGCATCTCGGCGAGCCGCGCCTGCAAGCGGTTGAACGCGGCGATGACAGCACGGATCTCCGGCGCGCTGCGCCGCGCATCCGGCAGCGGCGGCGGATCGGCCGACAGATCGACACGATCGACGGCCGCGGCAAGCCGCGCCAGCGGCCGCGTCTCGCGCTGCATGACGAGAAGCGCCAGCAGCGCCACGATCGAGCCGAACAGGCCCGCGCCGAAGCCGACGGGCAGGCCGAACGGGGTCACCGGCAGGCGGGTATAGGCGTCGATCACCAGCAGATCGCCGCTGCGCAGGCCGATGCGAAACTCGACCGCATTGGCCATCAGCCGCGCGAGGCGGGGAAACAATCTATTCGCGCGATGATCGGGCGGGGATACGATCTCGACGGGGCGGCCCGCAAGGCCGGCCGCATAGGTCTCGCGCAACTGCTCCTGCTGCGGCGGCGTCTCGCCGCTGACCGGTGCGCCTGACGGCACGATCCGCGCCATGAATTGCGGCGACGACACCGCGTCGAGAACGGCCTGCCGCGCGTCGCCGGCCGTGCGCTCGAGCAGCGTTGCCAGTGCATCGAGCCGCGCAGGCGAAGGCCGCGTCAGCTCGTTCTCATGCACCGTGGTCCGGTAGAAGATCGCCAGGATGACGGTGACGACCACCGTGAATCCCACCAGTCCGATCAGCGCCAGGCGCGCGGCGAGCGTGACGCGCAGCATCACGACACCTGCTTGACGGTCGCGGTGAACAGATAGCCGCCGTTGCGCACCGTCGTGATCAGGTTCGAGCCGGGGCTAGCGCCGTCGAGCTTCTTGCGCAGCCGCGAGATCAGCATGTCCACGGTGCGATCAAACGGCTCGGCCGAACGTCCGCGCGTCCAGTCGAGGATCTGGTCGCGCGTCAGCACCCGGCGCGGGCGCTGCACGAAGCAGCCGAGCAGGTCGAACTCCGCGCTGGTCAATTGCAGCGCCACGACCTCGCTCTCGACAATCTCGACACTGCGTGAATCGAGATCGATGACAAAACGGTCGAACGCGAAGCGCCGGACCAGCGGCTTTGCCGGCGCCCCGTTGGCCCGGCGCAGGATGGCGCGAACCCGCGCCAGCAACTCGCGCGGACCGAACGGTTTTGTCAGATAATCGTCGGCGCCCATTTCGAGGCCGACGACACGATCGATCTCGTCGCTCTTGGCGGTCAGCATCAGGATCGGGAGGGAGTCGTCGGCGCGCAAGCGGCGGCAGATCGAAAGCCCGTCCTCGCCCGGCAACATTAGGTCGAGGATGACGATGTCGGGCCGCAGGCGCTGGAGCATATTGTCCATCGCCTTGCCGTCGGCGACGCAAGCGACCTCGAACCCCTCGCGCCGCATGAAGTCGGCAACGAGGCGGCTGATCTCGGGATCGTCCTCCACCATGAGAATCGTGGCCGCTTGCGTGTTCATGGCTGCATTGTGGGCAACGGCACGCGTCACGCAAGGGCGCGGGCCCACCTGTTACATAGTGTTACACGGAGCCGACAAAGCCATAACAATCGTTTCGCGCCGGCAATGCGATGCACACGCCGCAGCCGCAGTCTCCTCCGCACGGCTCGCGCTCACGGCAGCCCCCACAAAGGAGACGACGACCATGAACAAGTTCTTCCTCAGCTCCCTCGTCATCGGCGCCCTGTCGGTTGCCACCGCAGTCGACGCCAATGCCTGGACGCGGTCGGCGACGGCGAGCGGTCCGCGGGGCACCTCCAACGTCACCGCGACGGGAAGCTGCGCCAACGGAAGCTGCACGCGCAACGTCACCCGTACCGGCCCGGCCGGCAACACCTACACCCGCACCGGCACGATCTCGCGCTGAGCGGGCCGGACCGTCGCCGCGCCTAGCCCCGGGCGGCGACGGTCTATCGCCTCAGATCAGAAAGGATGAGCACCGTGTCATCAATCTTTCGCGCCGTCTCCCTCGCGCAAGCCGCAACCATCGTCGTCCTCGGCGCCGCGACTTCGACGTCCGCATTTGCCCAGAGCCAGCCGCGAACGCCGGCCACGCCGCAGATGCGCAGCGAAGCGCGGGCGGTCATGCAGGCCTGCCGCGCCGACTATGACCGCCTTTGCAGCGATGTCGCACCGGGTGGCGGACGCATCCTCGCCTGCCTGCAATCCCATGCCGGCCAGCTCACCCCGACCTGCGCACAAACGCTGCCGCGCGCGCAGGCGCTGAGGGACAGCGCCGTCAGCGCCGGCGTTGCACCGAAATAGGAGGATGCCGTGGGCTACGCTTCACTCCTGCTCGATCCGACGCTCCGGCGCGTGATCCTGGCGACAGCGATCGGCCTGATGCTGCTCGAATACGGCATCGGCCGGCTCGCGCATCGCGAGACCCACGACTGGCGCGAGAGCGTCGCGTCGTTCGGCGTGGCCCTCGGGCAAAACCTGCTGCGCGCGGTCGAGGCCGGCATTCTCGCGGTGCCGTTCGCGTTCCTGTACGAGCATCGCCTGTTCGACTTCGCGCAGACCAGCCCGCCCGCGCTCGCGGGGTTATTCATCGGCAGCGAGTTCCTGTACTACTGGCAGCACCGCGCCTCGCACCGTATTCGCTGGATGTGGGCGACGCATGCCGTGCATCATTCGACGACGCGGCTGAACCTGACGGCGGCGATCCGGCTCGGCTGGACCGGCAACATCTCCGGCAATTTTCTGTTCTTCCTGCCGCTGGCGCTGCTCGGCTTCCATCCCCTCGCGATTGTCGCGATGCTGGGGACCAATTTGTTCTACCAGTTCTTCGTCCACAGCGACTTCGCGCCGAAGCTCGGCGCGCTCGAATGGCTGCTCAACACGCCGAGCCACCATCGCGTGCATCATGCCTGCAACGAGCCGTGCCTCGACAAGAACTATGGCGGCATCCTGATCGTATTCGACCGCCTGTTCGGGACCTTCGCAGAGCAGCCCGCCGACCAGCCGCTCCGCTTCGGTCTCGTCGGCGGCACGCCGTCCTTCAACCCGATCCGGATCGCGCTCGGCGAATGGATCGCGATGCTGGGCGATGCCCGGAGCGCGCGCGGCGCGGGCGCGAAGCTCCGCGCCCTGTTCGGCCCGCCCGGCGGCTGAGCGCGCGAGCGCTCAGATCGTCTGATTGTACTCGCCGACTTCGGGATGCGTGCGCAGCACGCTGTTCACCATCTCGAACATGTCGTGCATGCGCTGCTCGGAGACCGGGCTCTCGACCACGACGACGAGTTCGGGCTTGTTGGAAGAGGCGCGCACCAGGCCCCAGCTGCCGTCCTCGACGGTGACGCGGACGCCGTTAACGGTGACGAGATCGCGGATCGACTGGCCGCCGATCTTGGCGCCCTTGGCCTGCAGGCCTTCGAAATGCTTCACCACCTTGTCGATGACGCCGTATTTGACCTCGTCGGCGCAATGCGGCGACATGGTCGGCGACGACCAGGTTTTTGGCAGCGCGTTCTTCAGGTCGGCCATCGACTTGCCGGGCGCACGATCGAGCATGTCGCAGATCGCGATCGCCGAGACGAGACCGTCGTCATAGCCGCGGCCATACGGCTTGTTGAAGAAGAAATGGCCGGACTTCTCGAAGCCGGCGAGCGCGCCCGTCTCGTTGGTGCGGCGCTTCATGTAGGAATGGCCGGTCTTCCAATAGGCGGTCCTGGCGCCCTGCTTCTGCAGCACGGGATCGGTGATGAAGAGGCCGGTCGATTTCACGTCGACGATGAACTGTGCGTCCTTGTGGATCGCGGACATGTCGCGCGCCAGCATCACGCCGACCTTGTCGGCGAAGATCTCCTCGCCGGTATTGTCGACGACGCCGCAGCGATCGCCGTCGCCGTCGAAGCCGAGGCCGACATCGGCCTTGTGATGCAGCACCGCGTCGCGGATCGCGTGCAGCATCTCCATGTCTTCCGGATTCGGGTTGTATTTCGGGAAGGTGTGATCGAGCTCGGTGTCGAGCGGAATCACCTCGCAGCCGATCGCTTCCAGCACCTGCGGCGCGAACGCCCCGGCGGTGCCGTTGCCGCAGGCCGCGACGACCTTCAGCTTGCGCGTCAGCTTCGGACGATTGGTGAGATCGGCGATGTAGCGCGCCGGATAGTTCTCGTGGAACTGGTAAGCGCCGCCCGCCTTGTTCTTGAATTCGGCATTGAGCACGATCTCCTTCAGCCGGGTCATCTCGTCGGGGCCGAAGGTGAGCGGACGGTTGGCGCCCATCTTCACCCCGGTCCAGCCATTGTCGTTGTGCGAGGCCGTAACCATCGCGCAGCAGGGCACGTCGAGATCGAACTGCGCGAAATAGGCCATCGGCGTCACCGCGAGGCCGATGTCATGCACCTTGCAGCCCGCCGCCATCAGGCCGGAGATCAGCGCGTATTTGATCGAGGCCGAATAGCCGCGGAAATCATGACCGGTGACGATCTCCTGTTTGACCCCGAGCTCGGCGATCAGCGCGCCCAGCCCCATGCCGAGCGCCTGCACACCCATCAGGTTGATTTCCTTCTGGAACAACCAGCGCGCGTCGTATTCGCGAAAGCCGGTGGGCTTCACCATCGGCTCGGATTCGAAGGCGTAGGTGTTGGGCAGCAGGACGGGTTTCGGCTTGGGAAACATTGAGACGGTCTCGTGAAAAGGGCAGGAATTGATGCAGCCTTAGCGAATGCCGGGCCGCAGCGGAAGGCGGGAATGAAGGCTTATGGCCGATAATTGCGGCAGTTTGGTAACGGGGAAACGCGATCTTGCGCGGGACTTGCGCCCGTTCCGTCCAAAAAGTTCGTGCGAATGGCCGTTCGTCAGCTCGCTAGGGAGAGCGCATGACGCGGCTTACTGCTCCAGCACCATCTGCCCGTTGGCGTATTCGAAGCGCTTGAGGCGGGACAGGAAGGAAAGGCCGAGCAGGTTTTCGGACAATGCCTCGTCCGGCAGCACCATGGCATCGACGTCGCGCACGATGAGGCCGCCGACATCGAGCATGGCGATGCGGGTGCGCGCGGCCTTGATGGTGCCGTTGGCGGTGGAGACGGTGGCGTTGTATTCGTTGCGCGAGGGACGCAGGCCGAAGCGAGCAGCCGAGGTCTCGTTCAGCGCGACGACGGAGGCGCCGGTATCGACCATGAAGCCGATGCGCTGCCCGTCGATCCGGCCTTCCGTCTGGAAATGACCACGGCCGTCGCGGGAAATGGCGAGGCTGCGGCCTCCGGCCGGAGCTGCGGCGGCAACAGCAACGGTCGTGCGCGGCACTGACGTGGCGGACGCCGAGCTCACCCTGTCCGCCATTTGCGCCATGAAGGTGCCGAGGCCGATCATGATGGCCGCGAAGATCATAATGTTACGCATCACACCACTTCCGAGCCGGAAAGCCCGATTTCACCACGCAACCTCTCTAGCCGCGACCACCGCGGCGGCCAGAACGTCGCCATTTTGGCGAAAAGGATGAGCGGACGGTTAATGTGGCCTACAAAACTCACGTCCCGCGCGGCTTCGCCCGCCGGGTCGGCAGCGCACCCGCCGGATCGTCCGGCCAGGGATGGCGCGGATAGCGCCCGCGCAGGTCGGAGCGCACGGCGGCGTAGCTGCCGCGCCAGAAGCCGGGGAGGTCGCGCGTCACCTGCACCGGGCGCTGTGCCGGCGACAGCAATTCCAGCACCAGGGGCACCTTGCCGGCCGCGATAGAGGGATGGGTATTGAGGCCGAACAATTCCTGTAGCCGCACAGCGATGGTCGGCCCCTGCTCGGCCTCGTAGTCGATCGCGAGCACGCTTCCGGTCGGCGCCTCGAAATGGGTCGGCGCTTCGCGATCGAGCCGCGCGCGCATCTCCCAGGGCAGCAGCGCCATCAGCGCATCGGAGAGATCGCCGGGAGAGATATCCTTGAGCGCGATCTTGTCGTAGAGCGCCGGCACCAGCCAGTCGTCGCGCCGCGCGATCAGGCCGTCGTCGGACAGATCCGGCCAGCTGTCGCCCTCGGCCTTGCGCAGGAACATGACGCGATCGCGCCACTGTTTTGCGGCCTTCGACCAGGGCAGCCGGTCGAGGCCGGCGGCAATCAGTCCATCGGCGAAGATGCGCGCGGTTTCTTCCGAAGGCGACACGGCAAGCGTCGCCTCCGACAGCGTGATCGCATGCAGCGCGCGCCTGCGCCGTGCGCGCAGTGCCATCGCGCCGCGGTCGAAGGAGATCTCGTCGACGGTTCCGATATGCTCGGCGAAATGAAGCTCGATCTCGTCCTGGGTGATTTGCGCCGCGAGCAGGATGCGGCCGCTCGCCGCCGTGCCCGTCATCTCACCGACCGCGATATAGGGCACGCGTGCGAGCGAGGAGGTCTGCTCCACGGCAGCACCGCGGCCGTTGGCGAGCACGAAGCTGCCGTTGCCGCGATTGCGCGCGACGCGGTCCGGAAAGGCATAGGCCAGCATCAGGCCGGTGGAGAGATCCTCCTGCTGCCCTGCCTTCTCCGACGCTGCCACCTGCGAGGCCCAGCGTCGCGCCAGATCGCGCGCGCTTGCGGCGCGCGGCGAGCGGTCGCGGCGAAACTGGTCGCGCCGATGCTCCAGATCGACGCTGTCGCCGCCAAGCCCGCGCTCGGTGATGATGGCCGCGATCTCGGCAGCGGCCTCGCCCTCGCCGGCGCGATGCGAATCCACGATCATGCGCGCCAGCCGCGGCGGCAACGCCAGCGCGCGCAGGCTCTTGCCCTCGGCGGTGATGCGGCCGTCGCCGTCGAGCGCGTTGAGCTCGGACAGCAGGCTTTTGGCTTCCTTCCAGGCCGGCTGCGGCGGCGGATCGAGGAACGACAACGCGGCGGGATCAGTGACGCCCCATTGCGCGAGATCGAGCACCAGCGACGACAGGTCGGCGCTCAGGATTTCCGGCTGGGTGTAGGGCGCGAGCGAGGCCGTCTGCGGCTCGTCCCAGAGCCGGTAACAGACGCCGGGCTCGGTGCGGCCGGCGCGGCCGCGGCGCTGGTCCACCGCCGCGCGCGCGGCGCGCACGGTCTCGAGCCGTGTCAGCCCGATGTCGGGCTCATAGCGCGGCACGCGGGCGAGACCGGAATCGACCACGATGCGCACGCCCTCGATGGTGAGCGAGGTCTCCGCGATCGAGGTGGCCAGCACCACTTTTCGCGTGCCCTTCGGCGCCGGTGCGATGGCGCGGTCCTGCACGGCGGCGTCGAGCGCGCCGAACAGCGGCACGATCTCGATGCTGGCGTCCTGCACGCGCTCGGCCAGGAAATTCTGGGTGCGGCGGATTTCCGCGGCGCCCGGCAGGAATGCCAGCACCGAGCCGCTATCGGCGCGGAGCGCAGATGCGATCGCATCGGCCATCTGCCGCTCGATCGGCGCGTCGGCCTTGCGGCCGAGATAGCGCGTCTCGACTGGAAAGGCGCGGCCTTCGCTCTCGACGACAGGGGCATCGCCGAGCAGCTTTGCGACGCGCGCGCCGTCGAGCGTTGCCGACATCACGAGGATGCGTAGGTCCTCGCGCAGGCCGGTCTGCGCGTCGCGCGCCAGCGCAAGGCCCATGTCGGCATCGAGCGAGCGTTCGTGGAATTCGTCGAACAGGATGGCGGCAACGCCTGACAGTTCGGGATCGTCGAGGATCTGGCGGGTAAAAATGCCTTCGGTCACCACCTCGATACGCGTCGCGCGCGAGATCTTCGAGCCGAAGCGGACGCGATAACCGACGGTCTCTCCGGCGCGCTCGCCCAGCGATTTGGCCATGCGGTCAGCGCTCGCCCGCGCCGCGATGCGCCGCGGCTCCAGCACGATGATCTTCTTGCCCTTCGCCCAGGGCGCATCGAGCAGCGCCAGCGGCACGCGCGTGGTCTTGCCGGCACCCGGCGGGGCCACCAGCACGGCCGCGTTATGCTGATCCAGCGTGCGCGACAGGTCGTCGAGCACGGCATCGATCGGGAGGGGCGTGTCGAAATTGCGGGGCAATAGTCTCGGTCCGTCATCGTCCGCCTTGCGCGCAACTGCGTGGGGCGGACGATCCAGTCAATTCAGATCCCGGCCATCCCGAAATCCGTGTACTGGATACCCCGCCTTCGCGGGGTATGACAATCGTATGTAGGATCAGCCCTGCGCCGACGGGCGGCCGACGCTCTCATAGGTGAAGCCGGCCGCGCGCATGTCTTCGGGGCTATAGATGTTGCGGAGGTCGACGACGACAGGCTGCGCCATGACGCTCTTCAGCCTATCGAGATCGAGGCCGCGGAACTGCACCCATTCGGTGACGACGACCAACGCGTCGGCGCCTTGCGCACAGGAATAGGCATCTTCGCAATAGGTGATGTTGGGCAGCTCACCCTTCGCCTGCTCCATGCCGACGGGATCGAACGCCTTCACCTTCGCACC
>NZ_JAFCLP010000012.1 GCF_018129405.1 Bradyrhizobium iriomotense | reverse complement strand
TCGCTCACGCTCGCCGCCTTCCCGCCCATCATGGTGAAACTCGCCCGGCAAAAGCGAATCATTCTCACGCTCTGAGGACCCGCGCTCTTCGCGCGGCGTCTCGAAGGATCGAGGCCCAAGCTGCATCAGCGGGGCCTGCATGGTTCTCGCGGCGATGCGCAGCATCGTCCGCCACGCGCGCAAGGGGCGCGCTCCTCACCATGAGGAGATAGAGCCAGATCGCGTATCAGGAAGAATGCGGAGCGTGTGCTTCAGTGCAGCGACGTGTACGCCGCGCCGAGCATCGGGCCCGGCTTCTCGCGGCTGCCGTCCTGGACGTAGACCACCGCGCCGTCGACGCCGTCGCGCGTGAGGTTCTCGATCGGCACGGTCCAGCTTTCCGGACGGCCGGTCCAGTCGCCGACCTTGAGCAGGTTGCGTACCACGTTGTGATAGGTGATCTGCTGTCCGCGATTTTCGCCCTTGGCGATCGCGATCGGCACCGACTTGGCGATCGAGCAGATCCAGACCTCGCCGTGCGAGACCGCCGGCTCCTTGCTCGCGGCGACCGAGACGTTGATCTGCTTGCCGGAGAGCGACATCGTCACCGGCACGCTCATCACGCCGGTGCCCTTGTCGGTCTTGCCGATCGCGCTTTCGATGCCGGCGCGATCGCTGCCGATGACATGCGTGGAGCCATTCACCACGACCTGCGGTGTGTAGACCTCGCGGTCACCCCGCATGCGTGAATAGGCACGCTGCCGTGCAGAGAAACGCGAATCCGCCAGCGTGTCCTTCCACCCAAGATAGTCCCAATAATCGATCGGCATGCTCAGCGCGATGATCGACGGGTCGCTGGAGAGATCGCCGATGATCTTGTCGGCGGGCGGGCAGGACGAGCAGCCCTGCGAGGTAAACAATTCGACAACGGCGCGGGGATCGGCGTGGGCGGGACGGATGACGGCGACGATTGCACAGATGCCGAGTGCTCCCGTCCAGAGGGCACCGGACCAACGTGAAATCAGATGAGAAGCCGTCATTGTTGTCATGTCGAACGCCGCACACCAAAGCTCGTGGGAGGGGGAATCTTACCGATTGATGGTCACCGCAGTCTTACGGGGCGCGACCTGCTCAACCATCCAGGAAACCGTGCCAAGCCGATTTTCCGCCGGATGGGCCCATCCAAAGCATGCCGCAAACGCGCGAAGGCGGCCTTGTGATAGGCCGCCTTCGTTTAACCTTCTACTCACGTAGCGGTGAGCCACCGTTCACAAATTCGCGCTTAGGCCGCGAGCTTGCGCAGCACGTAGTGCAGAATACCGCCGTTGCGGTAGTAGTCGAGCTCGTCCAGCGTATCGATGCGGCAGAGCAGCGAAACGCGCTGCAGCGAACCGTCGCCGGAGACGATCTCCGCGGTCAACTTCTGGCGCGGCTTGAGGTCGCCGACGAGGCCGCGCAGCGTGACCTTCTCGTCGCCCTTCAGGCCGAGCGAGGACCAGGAGGTGCCTTCCTCGAAGGTCAGCGGCAGCACGCCCATGCCGACCAGGTTGGAGCGATGGATGCGCTCGAAGCTCTGGCAGATCACGGCGCGCACGCCGAGCAGACGGGTGCCCTTCGCGGCCCAGTCGCGCGAGGAGCCGTTGCCGTATTCGGCGCCGGCGAACACCACCAGCGGCACCTGTTCCTGCTGGTACTTCATCGCAGCGTCATAGATCGACATCTGCTCGCCATCGGGCCAGTGCTTGGTGAGGCCGCCTTCCGGGATGTTGCCATCCGCGCCCTTCAGCATGAAGTTCTTGATGCGGATGTTGGCGAAGGTGCCGCGCATCATCACTTCGTGGTTGCCGCGACGCGTGCCGTACTGGTTGAAGTCGGCGGGGCGCACCTGGTGCTCGCTGAGATATTTGCCCGCGGGCGAGGTGAGCTTGATCGAACCGGCCGGCGAGATGTGGTCGGTGGTGATCTTGTCGCCGAACATGGCGAGGATGCGGGCCTCGACGATGTCGGTGACCGGCTCCGGCTCCTTCTTCATGCCTTCGAAATAGGGCGGGTTCTGCACATAGGTCGAAGACATGTTCCAGCGATAGGTCTCGCTCTCGGTGGTCTTGATCTTGCGCCAGTTGGTGTCGCCCTTGAACACGTCGGCATACTTCTTCTTGAAGATCGACGCGGTCACGAACTTCTTCATGAAGGCGTTGATCTCCTTCGTGGTCGGCCAGATGTCCTTGAGGTACACCGGCTTGCCGTCCTTGCCTTCGCCGAGCGGCTCGACGGCGAGGTTCTTCGTCACGCTGCCCGCGAGCGCGTGCGCGACGACCAGCGGCGGCGAGGCCAGATAGTTCGCCTGCACGTCCGGCGAGACGCGGCCTTCGAAATTGCGGTTACCGGACAGCACGGCGGCGGCGACGATGCCGTTGTCGTTGATCGACTTCGAGATCTCCTCCGGCAGCGGACCGGAATTGCCGATGCAGGTGGTGCAGCCGAAGCCGACCAGGTTGAAGCCGACCTTGTCGAGATCCTTCTGCAGGCCGGAATCGGCGAGATAGCCCGCGACCACCTGGCTGCCCGGGGCGAGCGAGGTCTTCACCCACGGTTTTGCCTTCAGGCCCTTCGCAGCGGCGTTGCGCGCGAGCAGGCCGGCGCCGATCAGAACGCTCGGATTCGAGGTGTTGGTGCAGGAGGTGATCGCCGCGATCACGACATCGCCGTGACCGATCTCGAAGTCCTTGCCCTCGACGGCAAAGCGCTTCTCCGGCTCCTCGGCCTTCTTGTACTCGCTGCTGAGCGCGACCGAGAAGCCTTCGGCGACCGAGGGCAGCGCGATGCGGCCTTCGGGACGCTTCGGGCCGGCCATCGACGGCACGACGTCGGCGAGGTCGAGCGTCAGCGTCTCCGTGAACACCGGATCGGCCGACTTGGCGGTGCGGAACAGGCCTTGCGCCTTGGCATAGGCCTGCACCAGCGCAACGCGCGGCGCCGCGCGGCCGGAGGTCTTGAGATAGTCGATCGCGGCGGCGTCGACCGGGAAGAAGCCGCAGGTCGCGCCATATTCGGGCGCCATGTTGGCGATTGTCGCCTTGTCGGCAACCGAGAGATTGTCGAGACCGGGGCCGAAGAACTCGACGAACTTGCCGACCACGCCGAGCTTGCGCAGCATCTGCGTCACGGTCAGCACGAGGTCGGTCGCGGTGACGCCTTCCTTCATTGCGCCCTTCAGCTTGAAGCCGACGACGTTGGGCAGCAGCATCGACAGCGGCTGGCCGAGCATGCAGGCTTCCGCCTCGATGCCGCCGACGCCCCAGCCGAGCACGGCGAGACCGTTGACCATGGTGGTGTGGGAGTCGGTGCCGACCAGCGAGTCAGGGTAGGCGACCTCGAAGGTGCCGGTCTTCTTGCCGACCGTCATCTTCTCCTTCTTGGTCCAGACCGTCTGGGAGAGATATTCGAGATTGACCTGGTGGCAGATGCCGGTGCCGGGCGGCACGACGGAGAAGTTCGAGAACGCCTTCTGGCCCCACTTCAGGAACTCGTAGCGTTCCTGGTTCTGCTTGTATTCCTCGGTGACGTTCTTGGCGAAGGCCTTGTTGTCGCCGAAGAAGTTCACGATCACGGAGTGGTCGATGACGAGGTCGACCGGCACCAGCGGATTGATCTTCTCGGCGTCACCACCGAGCTTCTGCATCGCATTACGCATCGCGGCGAGGTCAACGACGGCGGGCACGCCCGTAAAATCCTGCATCAGCACGCGGGCCGGGCGGAAGGCGATCTCATGCTCCAGCGACTTCTTGCGCAGCCACTTCGACACCGCGACGATGTCTTCCTTCTTGACCGAGCGGCCGTCCTCGTTGCGCAGGAGGTTCTCGAGCAGGACCTTCATCGAATAGGGAAGCTTGGAGATTCCCTTCAGACCATTCTTCTCGGCCGTGGGCAGGCTGTAATAGACATAGGTCTTGGCGCCGACCTTGAGGGTCTTTTTGCATTTGAAGCTGTCGAGCGAGGTCATGTAGGAAATCCCAATTGTTAGTTATACCCGGCAGGGTATTTTAACACCGTCAGCGTAGCAGGCTGGGTCGCTTGCAGGGGCAGGTTGAGTTGCTGCATCAAGTAGTTCCGGGCTTATAGAAGCTTTCTAACCGCGCCGCCACAGCCACAATCGTGCTGCAGCAATTGCCGAGCCAAAAATTCCCATGCGCTACCCCAAGATTTCCTGAGGCCTGGCTTTGAGCGGATTGGACCAAGGCAAGATGCAGCTGTCCGGACGCGGGGTCGCCTGCGTGCGCGGCGGCCGTGAGGTGTTCGCCGGGCTCGATTTCGCGGCCGTCTCCGGCGAGGCGGTGGCGGTGATGGGTCGCAACGGATCGGGCAAGACCTCGCTGCTGCGGCTGATCGCAGGCCTGCTCATTCCGGCCGGCGGCACGATCGTACTGGACGGGGGCGACGCCGAAATGACGCTGCCCGAGCAATGCCACTATCTCGGCCATCGCGACGCCCTGAAGCCGGCGCTGAGCGTTGAGGAAAACCTGGCATTCTGGGCCGATTTTCTCGGCGGCGAGCGTTTTGACGCCGCCGCTAGCCTCACGGCCGTCGGCCTCGACCATGCCGCCCATCTGCCCGCGGCCTTCCTGTCCGCCGGCCAGCGCCGCCGGCTCTCGCTGGCCCGGCTGCTGACCGTCCGGCGCCGGATCTGGCTGCTGGACGAGCCGACCACGGCCCTGGACGTGGCCGGCCAGGACATGTTCGGCGGCCTGATGCGCGAGCACCTCGCCCGCGGCGGCCTGATCATCGCGGCGACCCACGCGCCGCTGGGGATCGAATCGCGGGAGCTTAGGATCGGGGGTGCGACGTGAAACGAGCTGACCCTCAGCTTTCCAAGCGGCCGATTGCCGGCCTCTCCGTTCCCTCCCCCCTCTCGTCCGCCGCAAGGGCCGCCCGATGACCGCCCTGTCCGCCCTGATCCGCCGGGACATCAGGATCGCGCTCCGCGTCGGCGGCGGGGCGCTGATCGGGGTGCTGTTCTTCCTGACCGTGGTGGTGCTGATGCCGTTCGCGGTCGGGCCGGACCTGGCGCTGCTGTCGCGGCTGGGACCGGCGATCCTGTGGCTCGGCGCGCTGCTGGCGAGCCTGCTCACCCTCGACCGGTTGTTTATGGCCGACCACGAAGACGGCTCGCTCGACCTGATCACCATGAGCCGGACGCCGCTGGAACTGGCCTGCGCCGCCAAGGCGCTGGCGCATTGGCTGGCCGCCGGCCTGCCGCTGATTGTCGCAACCCCCGTGCTGGGCCTGTTGCTGAACCTCGACATGGTCGCAACCGGCGCGGTGGCCCTGACGCTCCTGGCGGGCACGCCGGCGCTGACGTTTACCGGCATGATCGGCGCGGGGCTGGCAGTGACGCTGCATCGCGGCGGACTGTTGATGGCCGTGCTGGTGCTGCCGCTGTCGATTCCCGTGCTGATCTTCGGCGTTGCGGCCTCGCAGGCCGCGATCGTTGGTCCCATGACGTTCGGGGCGCCGTTCTCGATCCTGTGCGCGCTGTCGCTGGTCAGCCTCGTGGTCGGGCCCTTTGCAGCCGCGGCGAGCCTGCGGCATGGACTGGACTGAAATGGGCTCGGCTGCCTTGACCCCGATCAACTTTCGCTGCCCGCTTTTATGCTGATTGCGTGAGCAGCCCCCGGTGATTATCAGGATACCATGTCGCTGATCGACCTCGCCAACCCCACGCGGTTCCTCGCGCTGACAGCGCGGGTGTTGCCATGGCTTGCGGGTGCGACCGTCATCCTGCTCGCCATCGGCCTCTATCAATCCGCTCTTGCGCCCGACGACTACCAGCAGGGCGCGACCGTCAAGATCATGTTCATCCACGTGCCCAATGCTTGGCTGTCGATGTTCGTCTGGGGCGTGATGAGCATCGCCTCGCTGGGCACGCTGGTGTGGCGGCATCCGCTCGCCGACGTCGCCGCGAAAGCGGCAGCTCCGATCGGCGCCAGCTTCACTTTCCTCGCGCTGCTGACGGGCTCGCTGTGGGGCCGGCCGATGTGGGGCACCTATTGGGAATGGGACGCGCGGCTGACTTCGGTGCTGATCCTGTTCCTGATGTATCTCGGCCTGATGGCGCTGTGGCGCGCGGTCGACGATCCCTCGCGCGCGGCGCGCGCCGCGGCGGTGCTGACGCTGGTCGGCGCGATCAATCTTCCGATCATCAAGTTCTCGGTCGACTGGTGGAACACGCTGCACCAGCCAGCGTCCGTGATGCGCATGGGCGGCTCGACGCTCGACAAATCCTTTCTGATCCCGCTGCTGCTGATGGCGATCGCCTTCACGCTGCTGTTCGTCACGCTGCATCTGGCGGCGATGCGCAACGAGATCCTGCGCCGCCGCGTCCGCTCGCTGCAGATGATGCAGGCGAGCCGCGTCGCGTTTTCGAGCGAAGTGGGCACCGGTTCGCGTCAGGAAAACGCGTCAACAGGGGCGGCGTGATCATGTCGCTCGGTCCCTACGCATCCTTCATCGTGACGTCCTATGCCGCTGCGGCGCTGGTGATCGTGATCCTGATCGGCTGGATCGTGCTCGACTATCGCAACCAGACCCGGCGCCTGCGCGAGCTCGACCGTAGCGGCGTCACCCGCCGCTCGGGCCGCAGCGCGATGGACGCGTCATGAGCAATCCATCGACCTCCGTCCCGCCGCAGCGCCGCACCTTCCTGGTGCTGCTGCCGCTGATCGCCTTCATTGGGCTGGCGCTGCTGTTCTGGTTCCGGCTCGGCAGCGGCGATCCCTCGCGCATTCCTTCGGCGCTGATCGGCCGGCCGGCACCGCAGACCGTGCTGTCGCAGCTGGAGGGATTGCAGGACAACGGCACGCAGGTGCCGGGGCTCGATCCCGCCGCGTTCAAGGGCAAGGTCAGCCTCGTCAATGTCTGGGCGTCCTGGTGCGTGCCTTGTCATGACGAAGCGCCGCTCCTGACCGAACTGGCAAAAGACAAGCGCTTCCAGCTCGTCGGCATCAACTACAAGGACGCAGCCGACAACGCGCGCCGCTTCCTCGGGCGCTACGGCAACCCGTTCAGCCGGGTCGGCGTCGACGCCAACGGCCGCGCCTCGATCGAATGGGGCGTCTACGGCGTGCCGGAGACGTTCGTCGTCGGACGCGAGGGCACCATCGTCTACAAGCTGGTCGGCCCGATCACGCCGGACAATCTGCAGAAGGTGCTGTTACCGCAGATGGAGAAAGCGCTGAAGTAACCACTGTCATTCCGGGGCGATGCGACAGCATCGAACCCGGAATCTCGAGGTTCCGGGTTCGGCTCTGCGAGCCGCCCCGGAACGACGTCAGCCCTTCCTCACATCCCCCGCGTCAGCCTCGCTCGCTTCCAGCGACGCCGGCTCGATCCCGTAGCGCTTGGTCAGCGGCATCTGGGCGATGGCGAAGATCATGGTGATCGGGGTGACGCCGAATACCTTGAAGTTCACCCAGAAATCCGTGCTCTGGGTGCGCCAGACGATCTCGTTCAGCACCGCCATGCCGGCGAAGAACAGCGCCCAGCGCAGCGTGAGGATGCGCCAGCCCTGCGGCGTCAGGTTGAACATCTGGTCGAACATCACGGCGATGAAGGAGCGGCCGAACAATAGCCCGCCGCCGAGGATCGCGGCGAACAGGCCGTAGATGATGGTCGGCTTGACCTTGATGAAGGTCTCGTCGTGCAGCACCAGGGTCAGCGTGCCGAACACCAGCACGATCACGCCGGTCACGATCGCCATGATCGGGATGTGGCGCGTCACCACGTAGGAGGCGGCCATCGCCGCGACGATCGCGACCATGAATGCGCCGGTCGCGGCGAACAAATTGAACTTCGCATTGACGAAGAAGAACACGAGCAGCGGACCGAGTTCGGTCGCAAGCTTGAACAGCGGATGCGGCTGGGTCTTGTCCATTACCTGACCTTTGTTGCTGTCATGCCCCGCCTTGTGCGCAATTGCGCACTGGGGCGGGGCATCCAGTACGCCGCGCCGCTCGTTGTAAGCCACAGGCGCCTCGGAATACTGGATCCCCCGCCTGCGCGGGGGATGACGAAAGAAACCTATGACTCGATTCCGGCGATGGCGCGGGCGAAATCGCGCGCGGTGAACGGCGCGAGATCGTCGACGCCTTCGCCGACGCCGATGAAATGCACCGGCAGTTTAAACTTCTCCGCGAGCGCCACCAGGATGCCGCCGCGGGCGGTGCCGTCGAGCTTGGTCATCACGAGGCCGGTGACCCCGGCGGTGCGATGGAAGGCCTCGACCTGCGACAGCGCGTTCTGGCCCACGGTGGCGTCGAGCACAAGCAGCACCGCATGCGGCGCAGTGTCATCCACCTTGCGGATCACGCGCACGACCTTCTCGAGCTCGTTCATCAGCTCGGCCTTGTTCTGCAGCCGGCCGGCGGTGTCGATCAGGAGCACGTCGATGTTCTGCTCCTTCGCCGCGGTGAGCGCATTGAAGGCAAGGCTGGCCGAATCCGAGCCTTGCGCGCCGGCGATGACCGGCGTCTTCGTCCGCTCGCCCCAGACCTTGAGCTGTTCGATCGCGGCTGCGCGAAACGTGTCGCCGGCGGCCAGCATCACCTTGCGGCCTTCGGAGGCGAATTTCTGCGAGAGTTTTCCGATGGTCGTGGTCTTGCCGGAGCCGTTGACGCCGACCACGAGAATGACGAACGGCTTCCTGGCCGCATCGATCTCGAGGGGCTTTGCCACCGGCGACAGCACCTTCTCGACCTCGGTCGCGACGACGTCCTTGACCTCGTCCGCTGAGATCGCCTTGTCGTAGCGCCCCGCGCCGACGGCATCCGCGATCCGCACTGCGACGGAGGTACCGAGGTCGGCGCGCAAGAGCACATCCTCGATGTCGTCGAGCATGGCGCGGTCGAGCTTGCGCTTGGTGACGAGGTCGGCGACCGCGGTCCCGAGCGAGGACGAGGTGCGCTTCAGCCCGTTGGACAGACGGCGCCACCAGCTCAGCTTGGGGGTTTCGGAGGTGGTATCGTTCATGGTGGCGTGTTAGCCGTTCCGGCTCGCAAACGAAAGCCTTGACCGAAAGCCTTGCAATTGCTCGATGTTCCCGAATTGACCGCCGACGAGATCCAGGCCCGCGTGCTCCATCGCGACGGGCTGATGCTGATCATCGACAAGCCGGCCGGCCTGCCGGTGCATCGCGGCCCCAAGGGCGGCGCCAATCTGGAGGATTCCTTCGACGCGCTCCGATTCGGCCTGCCGCGGCCGCCGGTGCTGGCCCACCGGCTGGACAAGGACACTTCCGGTTGTCTCGTGCTCGGGCGCCATCGCAAGGCGACCGCATCACTGGGCCTGCTGTTCAAGCACGGCAAGATCGGCAAAACTTACTGGACCGTGGTCGAGGGCGGCCCTGCCGAAGATGAGGGCACGATCGACATGCCGCTCGGCCGGCTCAATGCCGAACGCGGCTGGTGGCAGAAGCCCGACCCCGAGGGGCAGAAGGCGATCACCAACTGGAAAGTGATGGGCCGGGGCGACGGTTTCACCTGGCTTGCCATGGAACCGGTGACCGGGCGGACCCATCAATTGCGGGTGCATTCGGCCGAGAGCGGATGGCCGATCTTCGGCGATAACATTTACGGCAACGGCCCGCGCTTCGGCGAGCCGCGCCTGCATCTGCATTCCCGCGAGATCGTGGTGCCGATCTCCCGGAACAAGGAGCCGGTCCGCGTGGTGGCGCCCGCCCCGCCGCATATGCACGAGAAGCTCCGCGCCTGCGGGTGGAATGGGGAGTAGCGCTGTGCGTCTTTCATGGTGAGGAGCCGTGCTCGGCTACCGTGCCATGGTTTACGAAACGTTCAGTGCTCGCCTCTAATGATAACGGTTGCTTAGAACAAGCTTCCGTCAATCCGCTCAGGACGAGCCGCGCGTCATGCCCAAGGCCGAGCTATCGATCATCGACGAGGTCGAATCCGCACTTCGGATCGGCTCGCCGGAAAAGGGCCTGGAAACGGTGCGGCGCGTCACCGACCTGTTCCTGGCCTCCGCCGGCAGTTTCAGCGACGAGCAGATCGCGCTGTTCGACGACGTGCTCGAACGCCTGATCAGCACCATCGAGCTGCGCGCGATCGCCGACATGGGTGCACGCGTCGCGCTGGCCGAGATCAGCGCGCAGCTGGCGCCGATCGCGCAGGCGCCGCCGTCCGTGATCCGCCGCCTCGCCAACAATGACGAGATCCGCATCGCCGGTCCCGTGCTGCAGGAATCCGCACGCCTCGACGATGGCGAGCTGGTGAAGATCGCCTCCAGCAAGGGCGAGCCGCATCTGCTCGCGGTCGCCGGCCGCTGGTGGCTGAAGGAGATCGTCACCGACGCGCTGCTGGCGCGCCGCTATCCCAGCGTTAGCCGGCGCCTCGCCGCCAATCCCGGCGCGCGCGTCTCCGGAAATGGATTTGCGCTCATCGTCGGGCAGGCCGAAAGCGACCCCGAACTCGCCGTGAGCGTCGGCATCCGTGTCGACCTCCCGTCGGAGCTGCGCCGCCGGCTGCTGCGTTCGGCAACGGATGCAGTGCGCACGCGCCTGTTGTCGCGCGCGCCGCCGCATCTGTTCGAGGAGATCCAGAGCGCGATTGCCGCCGTCACCGTCGGCGTCGAGCGCGAGATGTCGGGCGTCCGCGATTTCGAAGGCGCCAAACGCGCCATCGCCCATCTCAAGGCTACCGGCCAGCTCAATGAGGCAACGCTGCTCGGCTTTGCCAAGCAGCGGCGCTATGAAGAGACCGCCGCTGCCCTGGCGGCGTTGTCCGGATCGACCGTCGAGGTGATTCGTCCGCTGATGCAGAGCCTGCGCGAGGACGGCCTCTTGGTGCCGTGCAAGGCGGCGCAGCTCAGCTGGGAAACCACAGCCGCCGTGCTCGAAAGCCGTTTTGCAACAGGTGCGATGAAGCCGGCCGACCTTGCCAAGGCGCAAGGCCATTACGCGCGCGTGACGCCGGAGAACGCAAGGCGGACGCTGCGGTTCTGGCAGGTCAGGGCGTCGTAAACGGTTCTGGGCGCGCTGCGGACCAAATATTCCGCTGTCGTCCTGGCGAAAGCCAGGACCCATTACCACCGGCCCTGGTTTTCCGGAGGCTAGTGGTTATCAATCGCGTACAACAACTACTCCCTGGGGTAATGGGTCCTGGCTTTCGCCAGGACGACGTCGGGGAGGCAGTTGTGGAATTGCAGCGATTTACGTCGTCAGCCGCTCGCCATCACTGCCGGCGATTCTGCGCGGCACGACACTTCCCACCCGCTCGCCTGCAATCGCCACCGGCAGATAGTGCTCCGTGCGACCCTGCCCCTCGCTCTCGATCAGCACATCGCGCGTCGCGCCGATCTCGGCTTGCAGCCGCTGTCGCAGCGCCGCCTCTCCCGCAGCACGCAAGCGCTTCGCGCGGTCCTTGATCACGCCACCCCCAACCTGCGGCATTCGTGCGGCGGGCGTGCCCGGGCGCGGGGAATAGGGGAAGACGTGCAGGAACGTCAGGCCGCATTCTTCGACCAGATCGAGCGAGCGCGCGAACATCTCCTCGGTCTCGGTCGGAAAGCCCGCGATGATGTCGGCGCCGAAGGCGATGTCCGGGCGCAGGCGGCGCACCTGGTTACAGAAGGCGATCGCATCCTGCCGCAGGTGCCGCCGCTTCATGCGCTTCAGAATCATGTCGTCGCCTGACTGCAGCGACAGGTGCAGATGCGGCATCAGGCGCGCATCATCGGCGATGGCGTCGAGCAGATCGCCATCGGCCTCGATCGAATCGATCGAGGAGATGCGCAGGCGCTTGAGTTCAGGCACATGCCGCAGGATCTGCTTCGTCAGCATGCCGAGCTTGGGCGCGCCGGGCAGGTCCGTGCCGTAGCTGGTGAGATCGACGCCGGTCAGCACGATCTCGGCATGGCCGCGCTCGGCCAGCACCCGCACCTGCTCGACCACCGCGCCCATCGGCACCGAGCGTGAATTGCCGCGGCCGAACGGAATGATGCAGAAGGTGCAGCGATGGTCGCAGCCGTTCTGCACCTGCACGAACACGCGCGGCAGGCCGCTGGCAAAGCCGTCGACGAGATGCGGCGCCATCTCCCTGATAGCCATGATGTCGCTGACGGCGATCTTTTCACTGGCACCGAGATCAAACGCCGCCCGCGCATCGCGCCAAGCTTCGCTGCGCATCTTGTCGCCATTGCCGACGACGCGATCGACCTCGGCCATATCGGCGAACATCTGGCTCTGCGTCTGCGCTGCGCAGCCGGTGACGACGATGCGCGCCTCGGGGCGCTCGCGCTTCAATTTGCGGATCGACTGACGCGCCTGCGCGACCGCCTCGTTGGTGACGGCGCAGCTGTTGATGACGACGGTATCGGAAAGCCCTGCGCCTTCCGCTTTGCTGCGCATCACCTCGGCCTCAAAAGCATTGAGGCGACAGCCAAAGGTGACGATCTCGACAGTCATTACCCGACCGGCGCGAACAGCGCCGGATCGAAATTGCCCTCATATTCGAAGGTCGCCGTCCCCGTCATCAGCACGTGGTCGTCGCGCTCGCGCCATTCGATGCTGAGCTTGCCGCCGGGCAGCGTAATCTCGACCTTGCGCTCGGCACGCTTCAGCCGCGCCGCGGCGACCGCCGTGGCGCAAGCGGCCGAGCCGCAGGCCCGGGTCAGGCCGGCACCGCGCTCCCAGGTCCGGATCGTGATATGCTCGCGATCGACGATATGGGCGAGCGTGATGTTGGCGCGCTCGGGGAAGATCGGATGATTTTCGAGCAGCGGACCGAAGCGGCCGAGATCGTAGGCGTTGACGTCGTCGACCCAGAACACCGCGTGCGGATTGCCCATGCTCACCGCTGACGGCGAATGCAGGATCGGATTGTCGATCGGACCGATCTGCAATTCGATATAGCGGGTGTCGCGAAACTCTTCCGCCAGCGGAATGTCCTGCCAGCCGAATTTGGGCGCGCCCATGTCCACCGTGTAGAGATCGGCCGCCGGACCCTGCCAGGCATTGAGCAGGCCCGCGGCGGTCTCGAACGTCGCCGTGGTCTGTCCGGTCTTCTCGAAGATGCGGCGGACCACGCAGCGCATGCCGTTGCCGCAGGCGCCGGCTTCCGAGCCGTCGTTGTTGTAGATGCTGATGAAGGCCTCGGTGCCGTCGAGCCGCGGCTTCTGCAGCACCATGAGCTGGTCATAAGACACGCCGCCGTGCGTGGACGCCACCGCGCGGGCGTCGTCCGGCGTCACCCGGCCTGCGGAATCGCGCATGTCGACAACGACGATCTCGTTGCCGATGCCGTTCATCTTGGCAAATGCGTGGTTGGCCAGCGCGCTCATGAAAATTCCCGAATTTCGCCTGCCTTATATGGCGATCCTTGCCCGCTTGGCCAGTGATTTGCCACCGCGAGCAGGACATCTGCCATGACGCATCTGTCATGGGACGAATTCGGCGCTCGCGTGTTAGAACGGCGCGGTTCGCGCGAACCGGGACGCGCGGCCGGGTTAAGGCCTTGGTGGCTAAGGTCTTGATGAATTAAGGCCCTGGCGAACCAGGGCCTTGGGGAGAAAAAAATGACCAGATTTCGTCGTCTTGTTCTGGCCGCGCTGATCCCGGCTGCGGCCTTGTCGCTTGGGCTATCAGGCGCTCTGGCGCAGTCCCCGAGCCCGGCACCGGCTGCCTCCGCGAGCCCTTCGCCTGCGCCATCGGCCTCGCCCTCCCCGGCCGCGAGCGCGTCGCCCGCACCCGTCGCCACGCCGTCGCCGGCGGCCAGCGCCTCGCCCTCACCGAGCCCGACGGCTCCACCGGCTGCGGCCGCCACCCCTGCCCCGGTGCAGACCGCCGATCCCTTCGGCCTCGAGACCATGCTCGAGCCGAAGAAGGTCGTGATGGTCAAGGGCACCGCCAATTGGGATTCCGCCTTCGACACACTCATCGACGCTTTCAAGGCGCTTAACACGCTGCTGGACAAGCAAGGCATCAAGCACGCCGGCAACTCGATGATCGTCTACACCTCGACTGACGACACCGGCTTCACCTTCCTCGCCGAGATCCCGGTCGAACAGGACCCGAAGAACCTGCCAAAGGACATGAGCATCGGCAAATCGCCGGAGGGCAAGGCGCTGAAATTCGTCCATCGCGGCTCCTACGACAACATGGACAACACCTATGAGGCGATCACCAATCACCTCGACGACAAGAGGCTGGAAGCCAAGGACACCTTCATCGAGGAATACCTCACCGATCCCCTGAAGACGGCCGAGGACAAGCTCGTGATCAATGTTTTCGTGCCGCTGAAGTGAGATTGATGAAAAAGCCTGCCGTACTCGCCGCCGTTTTCGCCACCGCCCTGCTCGCAGGGCCTGCACGCGCCGACGACTTCCCCTCCGCGATCTCGGTGAGCGGCGAAGCTTCCGTGTCCGCGGCGCCCGACCTCGCGCAGCTCGATGCCGGTGTCGCCAATGATGCCAAGACGGCAAAGGAAGCTTCCGACGCCAACAACGCCGCGATGGGCAAGGTGCTGCTGGCGCTGAAGGGCGCCGGCATCGCCGAGAAGGACTACCAGACCTCGCGGCTGTCGCTGCAGCCGCAATACGGCCAGAACAAAACCACCGGCGCCTCGCCCGTAACAGGCTTCCGCGCCTCCAACCGCGTCACCGTCAAGATCCGCGATGTGACCAAATTGGCCGGCATCATCGACACGCTGGTCAGCGCCGGCGCCAACGACATCGGCAACATTTCCTTCGAGGTGACGCAGGCATCAAAACTGCTCGACGATGCACGCGAGCAGGCGGTGGCCGATGCGCGCCGCAAGGCCGAGATTTACGCCAGGGCGACCGGCGTGACGCTGGGCGCGCCGCTCAGTGTGTCCGAGGGCGGCGCGCCGGTGCCGCTGTTCAAGGCACGAGTCGCAGCAGCGCCGATGGCCGCGCCTGCCGCCGTCGCACCGGGCGAGGAGACCCTGTCGGTGACGGTGAATGTGAGCTGGGCGATCAAGGCGGGGCAGTAACCTCTTTCGTAAGAGGCACATCGCCGCAACACCTAATCAATCATTCGCGCTGATATTAGTAAAAAGGAACCCCGCCGGCGTCTTGGTAAAGACGAAGATGAGCTCGCCGCAGAAGACGAAGTAACTGTCGTTCTTATAATCATCGCGATCGTAGACGGCCTTGCCGCGCTGGATACACGCGCGATTTTTTGCCGTGAACGAGGTCCGATAGGTCTTGGCGCCAAATTGCGCGGCGTCGCGAATTGCGTTGTCGTTCATGAACGGCAATCGTGTCATACCGGCGACGGCGGCGGAATCGTTTGCCTTCAGCGCCGCGCGAAACTTCTCGATGAAGCCATCGAATTCCTTCTGCAAGGCAGGAGAAGCGACGGCATTCTTCGCCTGGGCGACGGCTGGAGCGAGGTTCACAAGAGCGGTTGCAAGCACAATTCTCAGCAAAAATCCCACAGGCCGGCTCCATCCATCGATCAATCAAGGTCTTCCGACCGAAAGAAATTCATGGTGTTTTGTTGCGTCAGGGGCTTTCTGGTTCAACGGCGCAGAGCCGCACGCACTTGTCGCGATAGGAGCAAAGCGGACATTGCTTTCGTCGCATCACGCGCCGGGTTTATGGGGACACGACCTAAATCTCCACCACCTGCCCCGGCTTCATCGCCACGAACTTCTCCTGCGGAATCTTTGCCGCTTCGAGCGCCTCTACCAGCGCCTTGGCCGGCGCGTCGATTGCTTCGTCCGTCAACTGGAACGTGCCGTGATGATGTCCGAGCGCGGCCTCGGCGCCGCAATCGGCCAGTGCCTTCACGGCGTCCTCCGGGTTCATGTGCTGGTCGCGCATGAACCAGCGCGGCTCGTAGGCGCCGATGGGGAGGATCGCGAGGCGCAGCTTCCCGTGCTTCTCGGCGACGCGGCGGAAATGCCGACCGTCGCCATAGCCGGAATCGCAGACCACGTAGATTTTCCCGGCCGGCGTCTCCAATACAAAACTCGCCCACAGCGCCTTGTTGCGGTCGAACAGGCCGCGCGCGGTCCAGTGCCGGGTCGGCACCAGATGCACGGCGATGCCTTCGCCGAGCTCGACGCGGTCGTGCCAGTCGAACGCTTCCGCCCTGATCGTGGGATCGACGCCGCGCATCGTCACGTCGTTGCCGAGCGGGGTGACCACGCGCGGGGCAAAATTCTTGGTGAGCCGCGACAATGTCGCGATGTCGAGATGGTCGTAATGGCCGTGCGAGACCAGCACGACGTCGATCTTCGGCAGCTTCTCGAAGGCGATGCCGGGATCGTTGTGCCGCTTCGGTCCGGCCCAGCCGACCGGCGAGACCCGCGCGGACCAGACGGGATCGACGAGGATGTTGAGGCCGCCGGCCTGGATCAGCCAGCTGGCGTGGCCGACGAAGGAGAGCCGGACCTTGTCGCCGTCGACCCGCTCCGGCGGGGTGTCGGCATGCGGGCTCGGAACCCAGTCCGGCCAGGCCGCCCGCTGCCGCTTGCCGCTGAACTGCCAGCGCAGCACCTCACGAAGCGACTTTGGCGGCGCCCCGTCCGGATCGAAGAAGTGCAGGCCATTGAAATGGTCGGAGGCGGGGCCGTCATAGGTCTTCATGCTAGATATCCAGAGGGAGGGGACGCCGACCATACCTCCGGCTCCGGCAAGCAGTCCGAAAAGGCGGCGGCGGGTGACCGGCACGGGCGGGCTTCTAGGGATGGTCGGAGTGGTAAGACATCACCGCCTATATGGGCGGGGCCGGCGGAAAAGGAACCCATCGAAAAAAGGGGCATATTTTCAGAGCCTTGCCCTACCAGAGGCGGCCCGGCACCCTAACTTTCCTTGACTTTTGGGTGGGAGCGGCGTTTAACCCCGCCACTTTCTCGGAAAGGCTTTCTTTTCGACCCGCCGACCGGCCCTCGAGGCCGGAGGTCAACGCCCGACAGCGCTGTGCGCCCTCGGGCGCAAAGGTGTTTGGAACTACGTCTTGGGGCAATGCGCCAAGGCACATTCAGGGTCATCCCCCGCGAAGGCGGGGGATCCAGTATTCCAGAGGCGTCTCGGCTAGGGCCGAAAAGCTGCAGCATACTGGATGCCCCGCCTTCGCGGGGCATGACAGCGGTAAGTAACGGAGCGCTCTTCCCGTCGGGAAGACAGCAACAGGACAACGGCATTGTTCGACAATCTGTCGGAACGGCTTGGTGGCATTCTCGATCGTCTGACGGGGCGCGGTGCGCTGACCGAAAAGGACGTCGACGCCGCGATGCGCGAGGTGCGCCGCGCGCTGCTGGAGGCCGACGTTGCGCTCGAAGTCGTGCGCAGCTTCACCGAGCGCGTGCGCGAGCAGGCGATCGGCGCCACCGTCGTCAAGTCGGTGACCCCCGGCCAGATGGTGGTCAAGATCGTCCATGACGAGCTGATCAACACGCTCGGCGCCGAAGGCCAGACCATCGACGTCAATGCCGTGCCGCCGGTGCCGATCATGATGGTCGGCCTGCAGGGCTCCGGTAAGACCACCACCACCGCGAAGCTCGCCCGCCGCTTGGTCCAGCGCGACAAGCGCAAGGTGCTGATGGCCTCGCTCGACGTCTATCGCCCGGCGGCGATGGAGCAGCTGGCCGTGCTCGGCCGCGATCTCGACATTCCGACCCTGCCGATCGTGGCGGGCCAGCAGCCGCCGCAGATTGCAAAGCGCGCGCTCGAAGCCGGCAAGCTCGGCGGCTACGACATCGTGCTGCTCGACACTGCCGGCCGCACCACGCTCGACGAAGAGATGATGGCGGAGGCAGCGGCGATCAAAGCCGCAGCCAACCCGCATGAAGTGCTGCTGGTCGCAGACAGCCTCACCGGCCAGGATGCGGTGAACCTCGCGCGCTCGTTCGATCAGCGCGTCGGCCTCACCGGCATCGTGCTGACCCGCGTCGACGGCGACGGCCGCGGCGGCGCCGCGCTGTCGATGCGCGCCGTCACCGGCAAGCCGATCAAGCTGATCGGCACCGGCGAAAAGACCGATGCGCTGGAGGATTTCCACCCCGACCGTATCGCCGGCCGCATCCTCGGCATGGGTGACGTGGTGTCGCTGGTCGAGCGCGCCGCCGCCAACATCGACGCCGAGAAGGCCGCGCGCACCGCCGAGCGCATGCGCAAGGGTCAGTTCGACCTCAACGACATGCGCGAGCAGCTGCTGCAGATGTCCAACATGGGCGGCATCAGCGGGCTGATGGGCATGATGCCCGGCATCTCGAAGATGAAGAACCAGATCGCGGCGGCCGGCATCGACGACAAGATTTTGAAGCGCCAGGTCGCGATCATCGATTCCATGACGCGCGACGAGCGCCGTCACCCGGACCTGCTGAAAGCAAGCCGCAAGAAGCGCATTGCGGCCGGCAGCGGCCAGAGCGTCGAGCACGTCAACAAGCTGCTCAAGATGCACCGGAACATGGCCGACGTGATGAAGGCCATGGGCTCGGGCAAGCGCGGCCCGCTCGCCGGCATCGCGCAGGCGATGGGCTTTGGCGGCGGCATGAAGATGCCCTCGCCGGAAGAGATGAAGGCGATGCAGGAAAAGATGCAGGCCGGCGGCGGTGGCCTGCCGAATCTGCCGAAGGATCTGCCGCCCGGTCTTCGCACCGGTCTGCCGAACCTTCCCGGACTGACCGGGCTGAGCGGCAAGCCGACGCTGCCGGGCCTCGGCGGTTTCCCGGGCAAGAAGAAATGAGGAATTCGTCGCGGGGGATCGCACCGGTCCCGCGTGACGCGGAATACCAATCAACCGAACAAACTGTACTTTGCAAACCGTACTTCGAAGGAGAACTGAATGTCCGTCGTTATCCGCCTCGCCCGCGCAGGCACCAAGAAGCGTCCCGTCTATCACGTCGTCGTCGCCGACTCGCGCTTCCCTCGCGATGGCCGCTTCATCGAACGTCTCGGCTATTTCAACCCGCTGCTGCCGAAGGACAACGAGACCCGCCTCAAGCTCGACATGGACAAGGTGAAGTCCTGGCTTGCCAAGGGCGCGCAGCCGTCGGACCGCGTGATGCGTTTCCTCGATGCCGCCGGCGTCAAGAAGCGCGAAGCGCGCAACAACCCCGAGAAGGCCGTGCCGCGCAAGGAGCGCAAGGCGCAGGCCGAAGCCGCCGCCAAGGGCTAAGGCTAGATCATGTCGGCGCTGGTCTGCGTCGCGCGGATCGGCGCCGCGCATGGTGTGCGCGGTGCGGTCAAACTATGGACCTTCACCGAAGATCCCTTCGCCGTCAGGCGCTACGGTCCGCTTCTCGCTAAGGACGGCAAGCGTCAATTCGAGGTCGCGACGGCGCGCGAGGCGAAAGATCACCTGGTCGCGACGTTCAAGGGCGTCACGACCCGCGATGAGGCCGAGCGCCTCAACGGCATCGAACTCTATGTCCCGCGCGAAAAACTGCCCGCGACGGACGAGGACGAATATTACCACACCGATCTGATCGGGCTCGACGCCGTCACCACCGACGGCGACGCACTCGGCCGCGTGCTCGCGATCCATAATTTCGGCGCCGGCGACATCATCGAGATCGCGCCCCTCAAGGGCGCAACGATGCTGCTGCCGTTCTCGAATGCGGTGGTGCCGGAGGTCGATGTTGCGGGCGGGCGCGTGGTGATCGCGCTGCCGCAGGAGATCGAGGGCGAGGAGCGCGATGCTTCCTCCGCGAGTCGTCCCGGCCTAGTGCGCAAAGCGCACGGGAGCCGGGACCCATAACCACAGGGCGTGTTTTTTGGCTAAGCTGGCAACTCCAGTCGTCGCACAACTAAGTGCGGTGGCTATGGGTCCCGGATCTGCGCGCGCTTTTGGCGCGCTTGTCCGGGACGACGAGAACTGAGATCGAATGACCAACCCCTCACCCTGGCGCGCGACGGTGCTGACGCTGTTTCCGGAGATGTTTCCGGGGCCGCTCGGCGTGAGCCTGGCCGGCCGGGCGCTGGCCTCGGGACTGTGGGAGATCGAGGCGCGGGACATCCGGGCCTCCGCCACAGACCGCCACCGCAGCGTCGACGACACCCCCGCAGGCGGCGGGCCGGGCATGGTGCTGCGGGCGGATGTTTTGGCCGCCGCCATCGATGCCGCCGGGATCGGGCCTGAGCGGCCGCGCCTGCTGATGAGCCCCAGGGGTCGGCCATTGACCCAGGCCCGCGTCACCGAACTTGCACAGGGCCCCGGTCCACTGATCGTCTGCGGGCGGTTCGAGGGGATCGACCAGCGCGTGATCGACGCTCGGGGCCTGGAGGAGGTCTCGATCGGCGATTACGTGCTCTCCGGGGGCGAGATCGCAGCGTTGGCCCTGATCGACGCCTGCGTCCGGCTGCTACCGGGGGTGATGGGCAAAGAGGCCTCGGGAACCGAGGAGAGCTTTTCCGACGGCTTGCTCGAATACCCCCAATATACCCGCCCCCAGCTGTTCGAGGGGGTTCCGATCCCTGAGATCCTGACCTCCGGCGACCACGCCAAGGTCGCGGCCTGGCGGCGGGCTGAATCCGAGGCGCTGACGGCGGCCCGGCGGCCGGATTTATGGGCCCAAATCCCGCCCAAGGCCCCGAATCGGGCCGGACGCCAAAAAACGCCAAAAAACAAGACAGACGGGTGACAAACGCTCCGGCTTGCCTTATAGGAGCGGCCACATCCGCAATAGCTGGATAGACGAATTTCGCGCAGCCCCCGATCTGCGGCTGGGCGCGCCGATGGAGATTACCCCATGAACCTGATCCAACAGCTTGAAAAAGAGCAGTTCGAGAAGCTCTCCGCCACTAAGGAGATCCCGGAATTCGCTCCCGGCGACACCGTGATCGTCAACGTGAAGGTCGTCGAAGGCGACCGCACCCGCGTGCAGGCCTATGAGGGCGTCTGCATCGGCCGTTCCGGCGGTGGCCTCAACGAGAGCTTCACCGTCCGCAAGATCTCCTATGGCGAGGGCGTCGAGCGCGTGTTCCCGCTGCTCTCCCCGATGATCGACTCGATCAAGGTGGTGCGCCGCGGCAAGGTGCGTCGCGCCAAGCTCTATTACCTCCGCAACCTTCGCGGCAAGTCGGCTCGCATCGTCGAGAAGCAGGACCGTCAGGCTGCCGTCGGCGAGTAAGCCTTCGCCACCAGGCAAGCTTTTCAAAAGCGCGGGGCTCGGCTCCGCGCTTTTTTGTTGCGTCAGCCGTGCGCGTCAAACCTCTCGCGCTTCCAATTCGGCCTGCTATATAGCTTCTAGAATGTTTCCAGATCTGACCAGCCCCTCGTCCGTCCAGCGCATCGTCATCGACGATCGCTCGCGGCTGCCTGGACGATTCTTCGGACGCTTCGCGACCTCGGCAACGTCAGAGCTTACGCGCGCAGCCTAAAAGCTGCGCTGACGATTTTGTTGCCTGCGCGCGAGGCGCGCAATCCGCTTACACAACATTCCCGGAGCTCAAGCTCATGTCCAAGCCGACCACTCTGTACGACAAGATCTGGAACGACCATCTGGTGCACGAAGCCGACGACGGCACCTGCCTGCTCTATATCGACCGCCATCTGGTGCACGAGGTGACCTCGCCGCAGGCGTTCGAAGGCCTGCGCGCGACGGGGCGCAAGGTCCACGCGCCCGAGAAGACGCTTGCGGTCGTCGACCACAACGTGCCGACCACCGACCGCACCAAGCCGAACCCCGATCCTGAGAGCATCGAGCAGATCAAGGCGCTGGCCGAGAACGCCAAGGAATTCGGCATCGAATATTACAACGAGTTCGACAAGCGCCAGGGCATCGTCCACGTCATCGGCCCCGAGCAGGGCTTTACGCTGCCCGGCACAACCATCGTCTGCGGTGACAGCCACACCTCGACGCACGGCGCGTTCGGCGCGCTCGCGCACGGCATCGGCACCTCCGAGGTCGAGCACGTGCTGGCGACGCAGACGCTGATCCAGAAGAAGGCCAAGAACATGCGTGTCACCGTCGACGGCAAGTTGCCGGAGGGCGTGACGGGCAAGGACATCATCCTCGCCATCATCGGCGAGATCGGCACCGCGGGCGGTACCGGCTACGTGCTGGAATATGCGGGCGACGCGATCCGCGCGCTCTCGATGGAAGGCCGCATGACGGTCTGCAACATGTCGATCGAAGGCGGCGCGCGCGCCGGCCTCGTTGCGCCCGACCAGAAGGCTTACGACTTCCTGCGTGATCGCCCGAAGTCGCCGAAGGGCGCGGCCTGGGACGCTGCGATGCGCTATTGGGAAAAACTGCGCTCCGACGAAGGCGCGCATTTCGACCACGAGCTGCGCCTCGATGCTGCAAAACTGCCGCCGATCGTGACCTGGGGCACGTCTCCTGAGGACGTGATCTCGGTGACCGGCATCGTGCCCGACCCCGACAAGATCGCGGACGAGGCCAAGCGCATCTCCAAGCATCGCGCGCTGAAATATATGGGCCTGACCGCGGGCACGAAGATCACCGACATCAAGCTCGATCGCGTCTTCATCGGCTCCTGCACCAACGGCCGCATCGAGGATCTTCGCGCGGCAGCGAAGATTGCCGAAGGCAAGACCGTTTCAGCGAATGTCAACGCGATGGTCGTGCCGGGCTCCGGCATCGTGAAGGAGCAGGCCGAGGCTGAAGGTCTGGACAAGATCTTCATCAAGGCCGGCTTCGAATGGCGCGAGCCGGGCTGCTCGATGTGCCTCGCCATGAACCCGGACAAGCTGAAGCCGGAAGAGCGCTGCGCCTCGACCTCGAACCGCAACTTCGAGGGCCGCCAGGGTTTCAAGGGCCGCACGCATCTGGTGTCGCCGGCGATGGCGGCGGCCGCCGCGATCGCGGGTCACTTCGTCGACGTCCGGGACTGGCGCTGAGCCGGTTCCTGCAATTGTAGCGATCGCGGCAAACCGCCGTTAAGCGCCCACGACGACACTGCGTCCTCGCGACGGTTCGCGAGGACGCCCCATGGCCAACAAGCCTGAATATGTCGATCTGATCAGCGAGGCGACGCGCCAGCACCGCCGGCGCGCGACGCCGCTTCGCATCGTCGCCAAGCCCGAGATCGAGGAGACCTCGAAGCTCAGCCGCTGGCCGCCGGCGATGTTTCGGCAGTGGAAGCTCGAGACGCTGATGCGCTGGAAGTCGGCGTCGTGGAAGCTGAAGGATTGGCTTTAGCAACAGCGTCATTCCGGAGCGCCCGAAGGGCGAACTACGGTGCGCAATTGCGCACCTGAGAATCTCGAGATTCCGGGTCTGGCGCTTGCGCGCCATCCCGGAATGACGGTGCTAGTTCATATCACCAATAGCGGTACGGATAGTGCCAGCGGCAGATGCGGCGCGGGCCGTAATAGGTCCAGATGATCCGGCAGCGGCGCGGATAATGGTAGTAGGGATAGTAGCCGCCGTAATAATAGCGGCGGTGGAAGTGGCGATAGCCGTAATGGGGGCGATAGCCCCAGTGGCGGTGATAGCCGCCGTAGCGAATGCCTCCGCCGTGAAAGGCCGGCGCGGCGCGGAAGCCGCCGCCATGAAAGCCGCCGCCGCGGAAGCCGCCGATATGTCCGCCGCCACCACGGAAGCCACCGCCGCCGTGAAAATGTCCGCCGCCACCATGCCCGCCGCCGCCGTGCCGGACCTGCGTGACGAGGTCGTCGGCCGCAGCTTTCGTCGCGGGTGACGTCGCCGGATTGATCAAGGTGAGCGCTTCAGCGCGATGCGCCGTCCCAGCCGTCAGCATCAGCGTCGCGGCAGCCGCAATCCCGAGCAAGCGCATCGGGCTTGCCCTGAGACCCAAACTCCTCAGCATGGACTTCTCCCTGAATGTGGACAGCGGCATTGCGGCGCCGCGTCACGCGCCGCCGCTGTTCATTTGCAGTTGCTCCCGCGATTTAATTACGGACAGCGACGTGAACGCGCTATGAATGAATGAAATTGCTGAGGTCGCGTGACGACGTCACCACCACGGCCCGTAGCCGAACACGAAGGGTGCGGGCACGCCGTAGGGATAGGGACGATAGGTGACGGGCCGCGCGTAATAGCGTGGATCATGGCGAGCCGCAGGCCGCACGATGTCATGGGGGCGCGCGTGTCGTCGCGCATCGAAAACCGCGATCCCCGCCGAGGCCTCGGGCACCGTCACCCTTGATGCCGCGGACGCGCGAGACAGGCCGGCGGCAAGCGCGACGGCAACGACTAGATCAATCCATCTCGCCATGACGACCCTCACGAGGCCACCGCGCTGCTCGCGTCAGCCCCGGCGCCAGTAGCAGCTCATATGCGGCGTGATCACCGTGCCGCTGGGCCTGTGTTCCTGCACATAGGCGACGTTGCATTCGCGGACGGCATCGGGACCGGGATTGTAGCGCGGATAGACGCCATCAGGGGTGTAATAGGGCGTGACCCGCAGGCGCGCCGGGGGCCGCCTGCGCGGTGGAGGGACATCATCGGGCGAGACCGCCTGGGCCAGCCGGATCTCGGGCCCGGCCGTCTGGGCATTGGCCTCTGCGCCAACAAAAAAAGTCGAAAACAACCCCATGCACAGTAGAACCGGTACTGCTGTTCCCGCCCGCATCACGTCACCACTGACCCTTGCCAACCCCTTGATGCGCCGTACGCTCCTCGTTTTCGCGCGCGGCGTCAACGTCCCATCCTATAAAGCCGGATGCATCGCCGCGGAACAGGCGGTATGAGGGTCTCATGTGGACGGAATTGAAAGCGCCCTCGCTGGCCGAGATGGAAGCGACGGCCCATGACATCTTCGAGCGCCTGCCGGCGGAGTTTCGCAAGCTGTGCGAGGGCGTGATCCTCCGCGTCGACGACTTCCCGACCGATGAGGTCCTGGACGAGATGGAATGCGAGAGCGAGTTCGACCTGCTCGGCCTGTTCCAGGGCGTCGGCCTGCCCCAGCAGAGCCTTGGCGACGTGGCGCGGCTGCCCAACATGGTCTGGCTCTATCGCCGCCCGATCCTGGATTACTGGGCCGAACACGACGAAAGCCTCGGCCATATCGTCCGCCACGTCCTGATCCACGAGATCGGCCACCATTTCGGCCTCTCGGACGACGATATGGCCGCGATTGAGGCCAAGGCAGACTAGCTCTGCACTGCTTCACCTCTCCCCAGCGGGGAGAGGTCGATTTGCGTCAGCAAATCGGGTGAGGGGGCGCTGCCCCAAGTGACACCGTAAACCCTCACCCGGCGCTACGCGCCGACCTCTCCCAAGGGAGAGGTGGAATTCCGACGCCGCGCCAGACCCGCTAAACAGACTAGATCTGCCGATTTCGGCCTAGGATTCCCGGCCCGATCGCGATAAATAGCCGGTTCCCTGAACCACGTGCGGGAAAGCGCAACCATGGACAAGTTCACCACGCTGGAAGGCGTCGCGGCGCCGCTGAAGATCATCAATGTCGACACCGACATGATCATTCCGAAGCAGTACCTCAAGACCATCAAGCGCACCGGCCTTGGCAAGGGGCTCTTCTCCGAGCAGCGCTACAAGGACGACGGCAGCGAGAACCCCGATTTCGTCCTCAACCAGCCCGCCTATCGCAACGCGAAGGTGCTGGTCGCCGGCGACAATTTCGGCTGCGGCTCGAGCCGCGAGCACGCGCCCTGGGCGCTGCTCGATTTCGGCATCCGCTGCGTGATCTCGACCTCGTTCGGCGACATCTTCTACAACAACTGCTTCAAGAACGGCATTCTGCCGATCCGCGTTGCCCAAGAAGACCTCGACAAGCTGTTCGACGACGCCGAGCGCGGCGCCAACGCGACGCTGACGATCGACCTGCCGAACCAGGAGATCCGCGGCCCCGACGGCGGCAAGGTCAAGTTCGAGATCGACCCGTTCCGCAAGCACTGCCTGATCAACGGCCTCGACGACATCGGTCTCACGATGGAGAAGAAGGCCTCAATCGACACCTATGAAGACAAGCTCAAGCGCGAACGCGCCTGGGCCTGAGATCGCTCTTTGCTTCGAGCCCCGGTGCTGTCAGTGCCGGGGCTTTTTCTTTGTTCTGATTACCCCGTATAGCTGCACCCATGCTGCCCGAGATCGTCACATTCTGGCATGGCCCGATGGACGCACTGCGCCAGACCTGTCTGCGCTCGCAGCTCGCTGCCGGGCACAAGGTCACGGTCTACAGCTTCGACACCATTCCCGGCCTGCCCGCGGGCGTCGAGAATGCCGAGGCCGAAGCGATCCTGCCGCATGCGTTTTCGGAACGGTTGCGGCCGCCGCAGCCGGACGGCAGCTGGCGCGACTGGACCACGCTGCAGTTCAGCGACTTCTTCCGCATGAAGCTGATGGCGAAGGGCCTCGGCCTCTGGCTCGATGCCGACGTGCTGCTCTTGCGGCCGGTCGAGATCGATCCGGCAAAACCCTACTTCGCCTGGGAGCGGCCGCGCCAGCTCGGCAATTCCGTGATCTACCTGCCGCCGGAGCACGGCATCGTGCGCGCGTTCGAGGAGCTGATGGAGCAGGAGGAGCTGACGCCGAACTGGCTGTCGCTGCGCCATCGCATCACCTTCATGATGCGCCGCCTGCGCGGGGGCTCGAACCGGCTCTCGGATATTCGCGTCGCGATCTACGGGCCCGCGGCGCTCACCGCGCTCGCGCGCCGTTCCGGTGAATTGGAATGCGCACTGCCGAAGCAGTCGTTCTACGCCGTACATGCCGAGCCGAAATTGTTCTTCGACCCCTCGAGCTATCTCGGCCTCGTCACCAACCCCGAGATCATCGGCCTGCACATCTCGCCAAAAGGCCGCGGCGGCGAGAAGCCGATTCCGGGCAGCCTGTATGCGTGGGCGGCGGAGCGGTTTGGCTGAGCGACCATTCTCCGCCGTCGTCCCGGCGAAGGCCGGGACCCATAACCCCAGGACGCAGTTTGGCGAAGACTCGTCGTTCGGTACCACGACCATTCGCAATCGATAGATCACGCGGTATGGGTCCCGGCCTTCGCCGGGACGACGACGGTGGTTGTTCACGCTGCAGCGCGTCCGGGACGCGAGACGGGTTTCCTCGACCCATTCTCAATTTGATCCAGCGCAACGCGCTCCTGCACCATTGTGCCTAATCTGGCTGCAATTCCACGACCCCAAGAGGAGCCTGGCATGAGCACGGCAAGCAGGCCTTATCCCATCGTTCAGGATCTCATCGAGACCTTTGCGAACTGGCTGAAGCATCGCCGCGAGATGAACGAGATGCGGCAACTCGACCGCGCCGATTTCGACCGGATCGCGGCCGATCTCAGAATCGCGCCTGATGATCTCGAAGAGCTGGTCCGCCACGGCAGGCACGCCGCCGACGAGCTCCCGAAGATGCTGCAGCAGCTCGGCATCAGCGCGGAGCGGCTCGGGCAGGCGCAGCCCCTGCTGCTGCGCGACATGGAGCGGACCTGCTCGCTCTGCAATCACAAGGGAGAGTGCGACCGCGATCTCGCCGAGGGCACCGCCGCGGAGAACTATCACGGCTATTGCGCCAATGCCGCAACGCTGGAGTCGCTCGATCGCGCCGATCTCGCGCCGCGCTAGGAACGGGAGACGATTCTTTTCTCTTCCTGACTCGCACTTCCGTTTACCGAACGTTAGCGGCTCGCCAGACACAACCGAGAGATGTAGGCGCCGATGCGGGGCATTTCCCGTTCTGCGTTCGCAACAAGGTTCAGGCGAGTTCACTGGAGGACGGCGGCATGCGGCAGGCGAAATTTCTTCTCGGCGTTATCAGTGCATCAATCATAAGCCTTTCTTCGCCGAACCTGTCCGCGGAAGAACGACGCGAGGAGCCGCTCCGGGTTCAGGTCAGCGTGAGCGTGTTCTTTCCTGGCCCGACCGGCGACAGCGACGAAGCCGTGAAGCTCAGGGAACGTGCGCGGCGATCGATCTACGAGATGGCGGCCGGCGAATGCGCTCTGACGGATCAGGTTCTGACGAAGAACTGCAGGCTCGAATCCGTCAACGTCAACGTGAACGCCAATCGTCAGTCCAACGGACAGACCGAAGGCTACGCGGCGACCGGGAACTTCGCTTTGCGCGCGACCCCGAAATAGCTCAGTTGATCACCGCCAGGGTCGCGTCGCGACGGACCTCGTAGACGTAGCTCTGGAGCTTCGCGGACACGCCCGGGCGGTCCGGGCGGTCAACAAGCACGCAGGCAGCATAGTCCGGCGGCGCCTCGCGGTCGGTCGCCGAGACGCGGCCGATCGCCTTGGACGTCAGCCATCGGCAAAGCCGGCGCGTGAACGGCCGCATCCAGGGATCCCCGTCGGCCACCACGACCCCGATCAGCATCGAGCCGGGCGCGCTGCCCTTCCAGAATTGAACGCAGAATGCGCCGTTCCGGAGGACATGGAGCTGGCCGGGCCATCCGAAGTCGGACGATGAGATCGTCACGCAGGTATCCGTCACCACGTCGCGATCATCGAAATCGAGGTATTTTGCGGGGAGTCTGTTTCCCCAGCGGGTTTTCAGATAGCCGACGCCCAACCCTCCCTGCTGGCCGAACTCCGGCGGCTTCGCAGGATCGATCGCGAACGGAAAGGTGCTCGCGGCACCCTCTCGTCCGACCAGGAAGAATCCCCGCGCGTCGGAAAACCAGCTTGGCGCCCGCCTGTCTTCGACGAGCTTGCCGTCGATCTTCGTTGTCATGCGGGACGATTGGAGATCGAGGATCGTCGCCGCGTTCGGTCCGTACTTCTTCTCCATCTCCGCTGCGAAAGCGTTGTAATCGGCAGTCCGGACCGTCAGGGTCGTGGTGATCGCGTGCATCTGGTGCAGCTCCGATCGCGGGGCCCGCAGATCGAAGATGAACTCGCCCGCGGCGACCGCCACCGGCACGATTGCGATCACGATCACGACCAGCCATTTCAAGCGCGGCTGCATATTTTCCAAAACTTCCGAATCAAGTCTTTTGAATAGAGCGCACGCGTGCGGTCTCCGGCGACGTGCACGCTAGAGGCGAGACATTGCCGCATCCGGAAGAAGGCGGATCAAATTGCAGCTAAACCTTGCAGCTTGCGTCAATGCCCCGCCGGCGATCGGCCGGGCTCGGACGCGCACAGCCGCTGTTGCTGCGCGACATGGAGCGGGTCTGCTCGCTCTGCAATCACAAGGGAGAATGCGACCGCGATCTCGCTGAGGGCACCGCCGCGGAGAACTATCACGGCTACTGCGCCAACGCCGCGACGCTGGAATCGCTGGACCGCGCCGACGTCGCGCCCCCGCTGATCGAAAATTTGTTGTCCGGACGCGCGCAGCCGCTGCTGTTGCCGCGACATGGAGCGGTTCTGTCCCGCTCTGCGGTCACAAGGAATAGTGCGGCCGCGATCTTGCCAGCGCTACCGTCACCGAGAAAGACCCGACCATCTGCCGGACCGCTGATGGCGGCGGACAGCAGAGAGCTCCCACCTTGTGCGCACCTCGCCCGGGTGGCACCGGGCGTTAATAGTATGACTGTTTGCGCGGCGAGGATGCGGGAAAGCTCACCGCAATTATCCGTGCTTGATCTCGACTATTGGCTCTGTTTGGATCATTGCCGTTCGGGGATTTCGTATTTCGGATAATCATGGCAAATGAAGATGGATACCGTCGGTCATTGGGTGCTCGTCCGCAAGACGACATCGTGACCGCCCAGCGCAAGGGCATCGGGAATCGGCTATTGGCAGCATTGCCGCCGGCGGATCTCGGTTTGCTCACGCCCCACCTCCAGAAGGTCTCGTTCGAACCCGATGCCGTCCTGGTGCGATCGGGCGATGAGCTCGACCCGGTCTATTTTCCCCATAGCGGCGCAATCGCCTTCATGCTCGATATGCCGGACGGGCAGACGGTCGCGACCACCTTGATGGGACGGGAGGGCGCTTTGGCCTCGTTCTCCGTGCTCGGCCCGTCGCCTTCATCCGTGACCGCGATTGCCCGCATAGCCGGCACGGCATCGCTGATTTCCGCCGCCAGATTTCGCGCTGCCTATGCGCAAAGTGCGGCCATCAGGAATGTCGTGCAGGTCCACGCCCGCGCCGTGCTGTTGCAGCTCCAGCACGTCGCCGCCTGCAACGCACTGCACCGGGTGGACGGCCGCATGGCGCGGTGGCTCCTGCAGCTTCACGACCGCGTTCCCGAGGACCTGCTTCCAGTGACGCACGAGACGCTGGCGCAATTGGTTGGGGTGCGGCGGCCGACAGTGACCCTGACGATGAGCAAGCTACGTGAGGCCGGCGCCGTCCCCGCCGAGCGGCGTGGGTTTGTCGAGATCCATCGGGCGCGGCTCGAGAGGATCGCATGCGATTGCTATGGGCTCATGCAGCGCAAGATCGATCGGATGTATTGCCAGGAATTGGCGCCGCCGCGTCCCACCGATACGCCGTCCCGGGAACGCGCGATGACCGCTTGATCCTCCACCTGGACGGACAGGAGGCTTCCTCGTGGCGCGGAAAAGCGGATATCGCTTTTTAGAGTTAACGCCTCAGCCCTTCCCCATCGCCGCAATCGCATCCGCGATCTCGATCGTGCGCCGCGCCATGTCGGCGTGGAGCCGCTCGACCATCGCACCATCCAGACGGATCGCGCCGCGCGAGACGTTCTCCGGCAATTCGAACGCCGCAATGATTTTTCGCGCGCGCGCGACTTCCTCCTCGGGAGGGGTAAAGATCGCGTTGCAGGCGTCGATCTGCGAGGGATGGATCAGCGTCTTGCCGTCGAAGCCGAGGTCGCGCGCTTGCGCGCATTCGGTGGCGAAGCCGTCGGAATTGGCGATGTCGCTGTAGGGGCCGTCGAGGATTTCGAGGCCATGAGCGCGCGTCGCCAGGATGCAATGGGTGATCATCGGAATCATCGCGGCGCGGCCGGGCAGCATCCGGATGCGCGTCTCGCGCGAGATGTCGTTCGGACCGAACACGAAACCGGACAGGCGGCTCGATGGATCGCGGCCGGCGGCGGCCAGCTCCTCGGCATGCAGTACGGCCCGCGCGGTCTCGATCATGGCCCAGACTTTGACGGTGGGCGCGGCACCGAGCTCGGCGAGGCGGCGGCCGATGGTGTCGAGATCTTCGATGCTTGAAACTTTTGGAACCAGGATGCCGTCGGGCGAGGCCTTGGCCGCCATCGCGACGTCATCGGCCCACCAGGGCGTATCGAGGCCGTTGGTCCGGATCAGGACCTCGCGCTTGCCGAACCCCTTGGCCGCGATCGCGGCGGCGATCCCGTCGCGGGCCACCGCCTTGGCATCGGGCGCAACGGAATCCTCGAGGTCCAGGATCAGGCCGTCGGCGGCCAGATTCCGCGCCTTTTCCAGCGCGCGGGGGTTGGAGCCGGGCATGAACAGATGGCTGCGGCGCGGGCGGGTCATGCGATCGTTCCTTCCTGTTTCCTCGTCTCTCTTCTGACCGATGCCGATAGCATTTGGCCTGCCCATTCGAAAGGCTTGTTCGCTCCCGGGCTCTATGGTTAGGCATAGGCCATGACGACATTCCCAGAGCATTTGCTGGAAGGCTACAGGGCCTTCGCCACCCAGCGGCTGCCGACCGAGCAGACCCGCTACCGCGAGCTGTCGGTGAAGGGGCAGTCGCCGGAAGTGATGGTGATCGGCTGCTGCGACAGCCGCGTCTCGCCCGAGGTGATCTTCGATGTTGGTCCGGGCGAGCTGTTCGTCGTGCGCAACATCGCCAACCTGGTGCCGGTGTATCAACCCGACGGCAATGCGCATGGTGTCTCGGCCGCGCTGGAATATGCGGTGACGGTGCTGAAGGTGAAGCACATCGTCGTGCTCGGCCACGCGCAATGCGGCGGCATCCGCGCCTTCGTCGACAAGATCGAGCCGCTGACGCCGGGCGACTTCATCGGCAAATGGATGCAGATGTTCATCAAGCCCGGCGAGGTGGTCGAGCAGCGCCACCACGAGTCGATGGCGCAGTTCGTCGAGCGCATCGAGAAGGCCGCGGTGTTCCGCAGCCTTGAAAACCTGATGACGTTCCCGTTCGTGCGCAAGGCCGTGGATGCCGGCCAGATGCAGACCCACGGCGCCTATTTCGGCGTCGCGGAGGGATCGCTGTTCGTGCTGGACAAGGTTGCGAAGGAATTTCGCAACGCGCGCGGCGAGGCTTGAGCGGTTTCGTATACTGCCGCATCAAACGAGATCGTCGTCCCGGACAAGCGGAGCTCTTGGCAACGCGCAGCGTTGTCCAGAGCGGAGCGCAGATCCGGGACCCATAACCACAGGACGTTGTTTGGCAAAGACTCGTGGTTGCCAGCTCGCGCAACAACGCGGGCCTGTGACTATGGGTCCCGGATCTGCGCGCGCTTTGGGCGCGCTTGTCCGGGACGACGAGAGGGTTGTGATGGCCGAAGGAAGGCCTACGCCGCCTTCTTCTTCGCGGTGATCAGCTTGCGGTTGATCAGGACTTCCGCGATCTGGATGGCGTTGAGGGCTGCGCCCTTGCGCAAATTGTCGGACACGCACCAGAGCACGAGGCCGTTCTCCACCGTCGCGTCCTCGCGGATGCGGCTGATATAGGTGGCGTCCTCGCCGGCCGCTTCATACGGCGTGGCGTAGCCGCCGGGCTCCTGCTTGTCGATGACGAGGCAGCCGGGCGCCTTGCGCAGGATCTCGCGGGCTTCGTCCGCGCTGATCGGATTCTCGAACTCGATGTTGACGGCTTCGGAGTGGCCGACGAACACGGGCACGCGGACGCAGGTCGCGGAGAGCTTGATCTTGGGATCAAGGATCTTCTTGGTCTCCGCCATCATCTTCCACTCTTCCTTGGTGTAGCCGTCCTCCATGAAGACGTCGATGTGGGGGATGACGTTGAAGGCGATGCGCTTCGGAAACTTCTTCGCGACCAGCTCGTCATTGGTGTAGACGGCCTTGGTCTGCGAGAACAATTCGTCCATCGCGTCCTTGCCGGCGCCCGACACCGATTGATAGGTCGAGACCACGACGCGCTTGATCGTCGCCTTGTCGTGCAGCGGCTTCAGCGCGACGACGAGCTGCGCGGTCGAGCAGTTCGGATTGGCGATGATGTTCTTCTTCTTGAAGCCTGCGGTCGCGGCCGCGTTCACCTCCGGCACGATCAGCGGCACGTCCGGGTCCATGCGCCAGGCCGAGGAATTGTCGATCACGACCGCGCCGGCGGCGCCGATCTGCGGCGACCATTCCTTCGACACCGAGCCGCCCGCCGACATCAGGCAGATGTCGACGTCGGAGAAGTCGTAATGCTCGAGCGCTTTGACCTTCAGGGTGCGGTCGCCATAGGAGACCTCGACGCCGACGCTGCGGCGTGACGCCAGGGCCACGACCTCGTCCGCGGGGAATTTGCGCTCATCGAGGATGTTGAGCATTTCCCGTCCGACATTGCCGGTCGCGCCGACGACTGCGACTTTGTAACCCATCGTTCACTCTCCGATGAAAAAGCCCGTTCCTGAAGCTGACGCTTAAACAGGAAGAGCAGCGCTTCTATGCGAGAACCGGCCTCAAGACAACGTTGGACCATGCCCGAAGGCCGTGGATGCAGTCGCCTGAGGCCAGGACGGCCGTTAGCCCTACCCAGATCCATCTGACGCTCGCAGCCTTCGCCGACGAGGTGGTCGGCACGGTGGCACGCCTGTTCGCCTATGTGGGGGCGCTGCTTCTCTTTGCCATCCTGGGCCTCGCCGCCCTCGGCCAGCTGCCTTCCTTGCGCGACGATGAGCCCGCCGCAAAGCCCGGCTGGAGCATCGCCGACCGCTCGCATCCCGCCTTCGCCCTCAGCCGGCTCGATTCAGCTGAGAAAACAGCCACTTACACGATCCTCCGGCATCCCGAAGGCGGCCGCAAGGACGTGATGCGCTGGCCGAGCGAGGCGGACAAGCCGCTGGCCCAGCTCGAGATCTACCGGCAGGGCGGCGAATTCGACGTGGCGCGCCCGGCTGCGGCCGACCTCACGGTCCAGATGGGGCTGGGTGCGGACACTCCGCTCGAGCAGGCCGGCCTGATCGACACCAAATTCGGTCCGGTCGCCCTGTTCCGGCCGACCGGCACGGCGAAGGCAGCCTGCCTCTTCTACCTCAAGCGCAGCGAGGAGCCGGCGCTGCAGATCTCCGGCTTCTCCTGCCAGGGCGACACCCTGCCGGCCCGGCGCGCGGCAATCGCCTGCACGCTGAACCGGCTGACGCTGCTCACCTCCGGCAACGAGCCGAAGCTGGCGGAATTGTTCGCCCGTGCCGAGCTCAAGCGCCGGGGTTGCGAGCCCCAGGGATCGCCGGACTGGCTGCTCGGCGCTGCGAACGCGCAATTGCGCGGGGCGCTTTGACCTGCATCAAGGATCTGCATCAAGCTCAAGTGGCTGGTAATCATGCAACTTTTGCCGGCACGCCCGATTATTCCGCCCTGGTGTGACCCAATAGACCTAGTTGCAGCCGCCCCGGCCGGGCTAGTATGGGGCGAAATCGACTGGCGGCTTGCCGCCTGAAGGGGACGTGATGAGCTCGAATTTCTCTGCGGCGAACAAACTGGCGACGTTGCTTGCGGCGGGCGCCGCGATTGCCATGGTCTTCGCGACGCCGGCTGCGGCCGACACCAAGACCAAGCGCTATGACGATCGCGGCCGGCCCTATTACGGCCCGAGCGGCCCCAACGCGGTCTATCAGCAGGGCCGCACCCGCATCTATGTGAGCAAGCGCTCCTGGCTCGACGGCGGCACCGAGGTCAATCCGGGCGACCGCAAGTTCACCGATTACGCCTTCCCACCGGAGATCGGCTATCCGACCTTCGCACGCGAGAACAACAACCGGCCGATCGATCGCCAGCCGCTCTCCACGCCGGCCGACGTCGGCGGCTATCCGCGGAATTTCCCGCTGTACTGAGCGGATCAGCAGCGAATCAAAATGGCCGGGCTCACGCCCGGCCATTTTTGTTTTTGCGATGTGTTCGCTTTATGTATTGGCTGCCGGGTCGTAACGCCGGCAAAATTCCTCGATCGCTTCCGAGCGGAAATCGGCCATGCGCTCGAAGATGAGCGCATCCGGCCAATCCCACCAGGCGATGCGGCGCAGGCTTGCCGCGATGGAATCATCAAAGCGCTTGCGGATGGGGCGCGCGGGAACGCCGCCGACGATGGTGTAGGGCTCGACATCGCGGCTGACGACTGCGCCTGCGGCGATCACCGCGCCGTCGCCGACCTTCACGCCCGGCAGCAGGATGGCGGCGTGGCCGATCCAGACATCATTGCCGACGATGACGCGGTCGCCGCGGCGATCGGCGAAGAAGTCGCGGTCACGCGTCGCGTCCGCCTCGTAATATTCGGGGACATAGGTGAAGCGATGCTGGGACGGACGGCCCATCGGATGGTTGGGCGCACCGATCCGCACCGAATTGGCGATCGCGGTGAACTTGCCGATGGCCGCATCGGCGACGTCGCAATTCTCGCCGAGATAGGAGTAGTCGCCGAGCGCGGCATATTCGATGCGGGTGTTGGCGAGGATTTCGCAACGCCGCCCGATCTGCGCCTCGCGCCGGCGCACCGTTTCATGGATGATGGTTTCCGCGATCTTGCGGCGGGGCGAATCCATGAGACGGTTTCCAATGATGTCGTAGCCCGGGTGAGCGAAGCGATACCCGGGAACACTGCATGCAAAGGTCCCGGATATCGCTGCGCTCATCCGGGCTACGATTGCGGTGCTTACCGCTACGCGTGCAGCTTCTGCAATTCCTTCAGGATCGCTTCGCCCATCTGCGTGGTCGAGGCGGCCGTAGTGCCTTCCGACTTGATGTCGGCGGTGCGCAGGCCGCTGGCGAGCACCGCGGCAATCGCGGCGTCGACCTTGTCGGCGAGATCGCCCATGTCGAAGGAGTAGCGCAGCGCCATGCCGAAGGACGAGATCATCGCGATCGGGTTGGCGAGGCCCTTGCCGGCAATGTCGGGCGCCGAGCCGTGCACCGGTTCGTACAGCGCCTTGCGCTTCTTGGTCTTGACGTCGACCTCGCCGAGCGAGGCCGAGGGCAGCATGCCGAGCGAGCCGGTCAGCATCGCCGCGATGTCGGACAGCATGTCGCCGAACAGATTGTCGGTGACGATGACGTCGAACTGCTTCGGCCATTTCACCAGCATCATGCCGCCGGAATCGGCGAGCTGATGCTCGAGCGTGACGTCGGGATATTCGCGCTTGTGGACCTGGGTCATGACCTCGTTCCAGAGCACGCCCGACTTCATGACGTTGCGCTTCTCCATCGACGTCACCTTGTTCTTGCGCTTCCTGGCAAGCTCGAAGGCGACGCGGCCGATGCGCTCGATCTCATAGGTGTCGTAGACCTGGGTATCGATGGCGCGCTTCTGGCCGTTGCCGAGATCGGTGATGGTCTTGGGCTCGCCGAAATAGACGCCGCCGGTGAGCTCGCGCACGATGACGATGTCGAGGCCCTCGACCGCCTCGCGCTTCAGGCTCGAGGCATCCGCCAGCGCCGGGTAGCACACCGCGGGGCGGAGGTTGGCGAACAGAGCGAGATCCTTGCGCAGGCGCAGCAGGCCGGCTTCCGGGCGCACCTCGTAAGGCACCGCGTCCCACTTCGGGCCGCCGACGGCGCCGAAGATGATCGCATCGGCCGCAAGCGCCTTGGCCATGTCGCCCTCGGAGATCGACACCTTGTGGGCGTCATAGGCGGAGCCGCCGACGAGGCCGGTGTCGGTCTCGAACTTGGCGATCCCGGCCGAATTGAGCCAATCAATCAGCCGCTTCACTTCGCCCATCACCTCGGGGCCGATACCGTCGCCGGGGAGCAGCAGCAATTTGTGGGTCGCCATGGTCGTTTCCTCTCAATAACAGCTCGTCATTCCGGGACGCGCCTTCTTAGGCGCGGGCCCGGAATCCATACTCCCGATCGTGGTTATGGATTCCGGGCTCGCGCTTTGCGCGCCCCGGAATGACGGTCGGCCGGAGTGCTAGAGCGGCGTTGCGCGCTTGGCAAGACACCATTGCCGCGCCGCGGCTGTGCAAGACCGGCGGGGCCTGCCACAGTGCGGGCTGCCGGAGTATCCCTTGCACGCCCCTGATCGCCCCCAGCTAGATGTACATCCTGCGCGGCTGATCCTGACCCTGTCGCTGGCGGCGACGGTCGGGCTCGGCATCGGCCGTTTTGCCTATGCGCTGGTGCTGCCGGACATGCGGGAGGATCTCGGCTGGTCCTACTCGGCGGCCGGTTTCATGAACACGATCAACGCCGTCGGCTACCTCGTGGGCGCGCTGGTGGCGTCCCGGCTGATCCGGCGCGTCGGCTGGTCGGCCGCGATCCGCGGCGGAACCCTCGCCTGCGTCGCCGCGCTCGCAACTTGCGCGCTGACCGGCAATTTCGTCGCGCTGAGCCTGGCCCGCCTCGTGCTGGGCCTGGGTGCTGCGGCCGGCTTCGTCGCCGGCGGCGCGCTGGCCGCGGCGATCGCGCAGTCGCGCCCCGAACGGGCCAATTTCCTGCTCAGCCTGTTCTATGCCGGCCCCGGCATCGGCATTCTCGCCTCCGGGCTGATCGCCCCGTTCACGCTGCAATATTTCGGGCCGGGCTCGTGGTGGCTGGTGTGGTGGGCGCTGACACTGCTGTCCGTTGCGATGACGATCCCGCTGTTCCTGATCCGCATCGAGAGCCGGGTGCGGTTCTCGGAAGGCAGCCACGCCGCCTTCGCGATTCTGCCCGTACTGATCTATCTGGCCGGCTACTTCCTGTTCGGCGCGGGCTACATCGCCTACATGACCTTCATGATCGCCTATGTGCGCGACGGCGGCGGCGGCGCCGCGGCACAGGCAGCGTTCTGGAGCCTGATCGGCCTGTCCGCCTTCGTCACGCCCTGGGCCTGGCGCGGCGTGCTGGCGCTCGACCGCGGCGGTCTCGCCACAGCGATTATCCTCGGCACCAACGCGCTTGGCGCGGCCCTGCCGATATTCGGACATTCGCCGGCCTGGCTCGCGGTGTCGGCAGTGGTGTTCGGCGTCGCCTTCTTCGCCGTGGTCGGCTCGACCACCGCCTTCGTGCGCTTCAACTATCCGCCCGAGGTTTGGCCAACGGCGATCGCGGCGATGACGATCTCGTTCGGCGTCGGCCAGACGCTCGGGCCGATCGTGGTCGGCGCGATCACGGATGCGCTGGGGAGCCTGAGTTACGCGCTCAATGTCTCGGCGGCGCTGCTGGCGCTCGGGGCGGTGGCGGCGCTGTGTCAAAGGAAGGTGCGGCCGAAGGCCTAGCCGTCATTCCGGGGCGTGCGTAGCGCGAACCCGGAATCCAGAGATTGCGGCGCGAGATTCCGGGTTCTCGCTTCGCGAGCCCCGGAATGACTGCCTCAATCAGCTCCCACTGAACGAATTGTACCCCTGGTCTTCCCAGTAGCCGCCCTTGTAGTCGTTGGTGACTTCCATCGAGACCACGTATTTCGGGTTCTTGAAGCCGAGTTTTGTCGGCACGCGGATCTTCATCGGGAAGCCGTAGGCGCGTGGCAGAATTTCGTTGGCGTATTTGAACGTCATCTGCGTCTGCGGATGCAGCGCGCTGCGCATGTCGAGCGGCGAGTTGTAGCCGTCCTTATCGGCGCACTGGAACCAGACATATTTCGCGCGCGTGTCGGCGCCGATCAGCTTGAGGAAATCGCGGAGCGGCGTGCCGGTCCAGCTGCCGATCGCGCTCCAGCCCTCGACGCAGATGTGACGGGTGATCTGCGTCACCTGCGGCAGCTTGTAGAGCTCGTCCAGCGTCCAGGACTTCTTGTTGTCGACGAGCCCGCGCACTTCGAGCTTCCAGTCTTTGCCGTCGACGTCGGGCGCATCGTCGAGATCGTAATAAGCGTTGAACGGGAACGGTTTTGTGATCGCGCTCTCGGGGAAGGTCGGCGCCAGCGCGTCCGGATTGAAGATGAAGGCCTGCACCGCGTCGTTGAATTTCGAGACCTGCGCCAGCAGCGTATCGGCCGAGGACGAGTCCACAACGTCGCAGCCGGTCAGCAGCGTCAGCGCCCCCAGGCTGGCGCCGCCCGCAATGAAGCGGCGACGGGTAAAATCCGGCATCGTCTTGATGGCGTCCTTGATGAGCAACCGCTTGTCGACGCCGGGGATCAGGAATGAGCGCTTGGCCATAGCTATTCTCCCTTATCGCCCGATGATCATCGCGCGCAGGCTCTTCGGCACCAGCAGCGCGAGCAGGACATGAATGACGAGGAAGGCGCAGATCGCGGCCATGCAGAAGAAGTGCACGTAGCGCGCGGTCGGATAGTCGCCGAACAGCATGACGAGATAATAGAGCTGCACCGGCTTCCACATGCCGAGGCCGGAGAGCACGATCAGCACGCCGACCACGATGATGCCGGCATAGAGCAGCCGCTGCACGTAATTGTAGACGGTGAGGTCGTCATGGCCGAGCTTGAAGGTCAGGGCAGCCCTGACGTCGTGGAGCACGCCGGATGGCGTGATCGGCAGCAGCTTCTTGCGGAAGCGGCCGGTGGCGATGCCGGTGACGAGATAGGCGAGGCCGTTGATCATCAACAGCCACATCGCCGCAAAGTGCCAGAGCAGGCCGCCGCCGAGCCAGCCGCCGAGCGTGTACTCGCGCGGGAAGCTGAAGCCGAACAGCGGCGAGGCGTTGTAGATCTGCCAGCCCGACAGGATCATCAGGATCATGGCGAGCGCGTTGATCCAATGCATGACGCGGACCCAGGCCGGCTGGATCATTTTGGCCGGAGTGGCGCTGACCTGCTCGTCGGTGACTGTGAGGCTCGACATGGTGGTTCCGTCCTGGCGATCGTGTGACAGCAATTATACGCCGGTGCGTGAGCTTTCGTTACGCCCCTGCGGCCATCGAATCGATGCCCGCAGGCTATGGCGGTCACAAAAAAGCGAGCCGGGCACCCCCGGCTCGCCGTCTCAAAGCACCCTGTCCGGGGGATGAAACAGGGGTGCGCGGTGTTACGTCGCCGGCATCAGCACGGTGTCGACCACATGGATGACGCCGTTCGACTGGTTGACGTTGGTGATCGTCACCATCGAGGTGCCGCCCTTGGCGTCGACGATCCAGGTCTTGCCGTCCATCTTCTTCACCGTCAGCTCCTCGCCCTCGGCGGTCTTCAGCTTCTTGCCGTCGGTGAGGTCGGAGGCCTCGAGCTTGCCGGGCACGACATGGTAGGTGAGGATCTTCGTCAGCGTCGCCTTGTTCTCGGGCTTGACCAAATTGTCGACGGTGCCGGCCGGCAGCTTGCCGAAGGCGGCGTTGGTCGGCGCGAACACCGTGAACGGGCCCTTGCTTTCCAGCGTCGGCACCAGGCCCGCGGCCTTCACCGCCGCCACCAGCGTGGTGTGATCCTTCGAGTTGACCGCGTTCTGGACGATGTTCTTGGACGGGAACATCGCGGCGCCGCCGACCATGACGGTCTTCTCCTCGGCACGCACAGGCGCGACGACGGTCGCGGTGATGGCGAGGGCGCTGAAGGCGGCGGCAGCGAGATAGGCAATGCGCTTCGACATGGAGAGTCTCCCGATTGAATTGAGACCGGCACTCGCCGGTGCTTGAGTTGGGGCAACAACGGTGCTTGCGACCTCTTGGCGTGAAGCAGCAGCGCCGTCGTTGGACCGAATTACGGGAGGGTTTGCGATGCGGTTTCGGGGAAAAATTCTTTGTGATGGGTGAAACTATGCGGGGGGATGTTCGTGGGGGGCTTCCACCGTCGTCCTGGCGAAAGCCAGGACCCATTACCCCAGGGAGAAGTTGCAGCGCGACGCTGGCAACTCCAAGTCTTCGCCAAACTGCTCCCTGGGGTAATGGGTCCTGGATCTGCGCTCCGCTTCGCTGCGCTTGTCCAGGACGACGAGTCGGAAAGTTTCGTCCCTCAATCCCTGCTCAGTGGCGTCTGGATGAACCCGCGATTATGCGTCGGGCTGATCAGCAGCTCGTTGATGCAAACGCGCGGCGGCATGCTGGCGATGAAAGCGATGGTGCGCCCCAAGTCCTCGGGCTGCAGCATCCTGGCCTGCTCCCCTTCACTCGGCACCACCGGGCGCAGTTTGAGGATCGGAGTTGCCACCTCGCCCGGCATCAGGCAGCAGGCGCGCAGGCCGTTGACGCATTCGTCCATGTTGAAGGAATGGGTCAGTGCCAGGACCGCATGCTTGGTAGTGGTGTAGGCAGGGCCCGGCATCTTCGAGACGTGGCGGCCAGCCCAGGACGAGACGTTGATGATCGAGCCGTCCTGCTGCTTGCGCATCGTCGGCAGGACCGCGCGCATGCAATAGAGCACACCGTTGAGATTGACCTGGACCAGCTTATCCCAGCCCTCCTGTTCCATGTCCTTCCAGCTGCGCTTGGGAACATTGATGCCGGCATTGTTCACGAGCAGGTCGATGCGGCCGTGCTTGGCGACGATCTGATCGGCCGCCTTCTGGGCCTGCGCGGCGTCGGATACGTCGAGTACAATGGCCTCGGCAGCCCCACCCGCCTCCGTGATCTTGGCAACCACGGTATCCAGGGCGTCCTTGCGGCGACCGGACACCACCACCGTCCAGCCGTCGGCCGCAAGCGCCTCGGCGCCGGCCTCCCCGATCCCGCTGCCGCCGCCCGTCACCCAGGCCACGCGTTTCCCATTTTTTGACATGCAAACTGTCTCCGTTGCTTCATCGGGGCGGTTTTTGCTAATCCAGCCCTCGGTTTTGACCGGCCGTGTCCTACAAGCCTTGCGGTCCAGGAAATCTTGCATGAACCAAGCTGCCAACGCCAACCTGTTTTCCCGTCTGTTCGACGGCCTGGACGATCCCAAACGCCTCGCAATCGAGACGCATGACGGCGCCCATATCAGCTATGGCGATCTGATCGCGCGCGCCGGGCAGATGGCGAACGTGTTGGTCGCCCGCGGCGTGAAGCCCGGCGACCGCGTCGCGGTGCAGGTCGAGAAATCCGTCGCCAATATCGTGCTCTATCTCGCCACGGTGCGGGCCGGCGCGGTCTATCTGCCGCTGAACACGGCCTATACGCTGAACGAGCTCGATTACTTCATCGGTGATGCCGAGCCGTCGCTGGTGGTCTGCGATCCCGCCAAGGCGGAAGGTCTCGCGCCGATCGCCGCCAAGGTGAAGGCCAAGGTCGAGACGCTCGGGCCCGACGGCAAGGGCTCGCTGACGGAGGCCGCCGACAAGGCGAGCAGCGAGTTCACGACCGTTTCGCGCACGAGCGATGATCTCGCCGCGATCCTCTACACCTCGGGCACGACCGGCCGCTCCAAGGGCGCGATGCTCACCCACGACAATCTCGCGTCGAACTCGCTCTCGCTCGTCGGCTACTGGCGCTTCACCGACAAGGACGTCCTGATCCACGCGCTGCCGATCTACCACACCCACGGCCTGTTCGTGGCGACCAACGTGACGCTGTTCGCCCGCGCGTCGATGATCTTCCTGCCGAAGCTCGATCCGGACCTGATCATCAAGCTGATGGCGCGCGCCACGGTGCTGATGGGCGTGCCGACCTTCTACACCCGCCTGCTGCAGAACCCCGCCCTGTCGCGCGAGACCACGAAACACATGCGGCTGTTCATCTCGGGCTCGGCGCCGCTGCTCGCCGACACCCATCGCGAATGGTCGGCGCGCACGGGCCATGCCGTGCTCGAGCGCTACGGCATGACCGAAACCAACATGAACACGTCGAACCCTTACGACGGCGAGCGCGTGCCCGGCGCGGTCGGCTTCCCCCTTCCCGGCGTCTCGGTGCGCGTCACCGAACCCGAGACCGGCAAGGAGCTGCCGCGCGAAGAAATCGGCATGATCGAGGTGAAGGGCCCGAACGTATTCAAGGGCTACTGGCGCATGCCGGAGAAGACCAAGTCTGAATTCCGGCCCGACGGCTTCTTCATCACCGGCGACCTCGGCAAGATCGACGACAAGGGCTACGTCCACATTCTCGGCCGCGGTAAGGATCTCGTGATCTCCGGTGGCTTCAACGTCTACCCCAAGGAGATCGAGAGCGAGATCGACGCCATGCCGGGCGTGGTCGAATCCGCCGTGATCGGCGTGCCACACGCCGATTTCGGCGAGGGCGTCACCGCGGTTCTGGTCTGCAACGAGGGCGCCGACGTCAGCGAAGCCTCGGTGCTGAAGGCGCTCGACGGCCGGCTCGCCAAATTCAAGATGCCCAAGCGCGTCTTCGTCGTCGACGAGCTGCCGCGCAACACGATGGGCAAGGTGCAGAAGAACGTGCTGCGCGATACGTACAAGGATATTTACGCGAAGAAATAGACGTCGCGCAGCTCCAAACCGCGTCACGCACTCACTGTCGTCCTGGCGAAAGCCAGGACCCATTACCCCAGGGAGAAGTTGCAGCGCAAAGCTGGCAACCACGAGTCTTCGTCAAACTACTCCCTGGGGTAATGGGTCCTGGATCGGCGCTCGCTGCGCGAGCTTGTCCAGGACGACGCTGGAGTTGATATCGAGCACGTTATCTCGCCTCGTCATTGCGAGGAGTCATCACGCAGTACGCTGTCATGCCCCGCGACCCGGCTACGCCAAGGCTTCGCCGGGGTAGAGGTCCAGGGGCGCCGAAGCTTTAGCGTAGGCGGCAGGCGGGGCATCCAGTACGCCGCGGCCTCTCGGCTCAATTACTGCTGTCTCTGGAATACTGGATCGCCCGCCTTCGCGGGCGATGACAGCGGAGTGGGTGGCGCGGACTTCGCCTCAAGCCATCACTGTCCGCCTACCAAGCTCATGACAAACCTGCTGCCCACGATAAACAAATAACACCCGAACGCGGCCTCCAGCGTCCGTTTCGACATCGCATGCGCGGCTCTGACGCCGAACGGCGCCGTGACGAGGCTCATCGGCATCACCAGCACGGCGCCGATCAGCGAGACGTAACCGAGCGCGAACGGGATTTGCAGCGCTGCGACGGCGGGATAGGTCGTCGCCGCAGGCCAGCCGGCATAGATGTAGCCGAGCGCGCCGGGGATCGAGATCAGCACCGCGAGCGCTGACGAGGTCGCGACCGCCTGGTGGATCGGACGGCTATAGAAGGTCATCAGCAGGTTCGAGAACAGGCCGCCGCCGATGCCCATCAGCGTCGACAAAATGCCGACGCAGAAGCCGTAGACGCGCATCAACGGACCCTTCGGCAGATCGTCACCGAACGTCCAGCCTTCGCGCGCAAGGATGAGCCGCGCCGACGCGGAATAGGCGACGGCGACGAACACGATCTTGAACAGCCGTTCCGGCGCAACGCGCGCGACCATGCTGCCGGCGACGACGCCGATCGCGATCGGCAGCCACCAGACGCGCAGGATCGTCATATCGACCGCGCCGCGCTTGTAGTGCGCCTGGAACGAGCGGATCGAGGTCGGGATGATCACGGCGAGCGAGGTGCCGACGCAGAGCGGCATGCGCACCTCCAGCGGCACGCCGGCGATGCGGAAGCATTCGTAGAACACCGGCACGAGAATCGCGCCGCCGCCGATGCCGAACACGCCGGCCAGAAATCCCGAGAGCGCGCCGGTTGCGATCAGCAGCAGCGCGAGCTCGACGACGTCAAAAATCTCGAGGCCGTTCATCAGCGGCGATCCGCCGCCAGCTCTTGCGGATGCGCGATGGACGTCAGGCTGACATGGGTGGGCATGGATAAGTCCCGGAGTACTCGGATTCGGTCAAGCTAGACCCTTCCATTTTTCGGCGCTATCTCTGGCAGATGGGATAGTCCCTTGCGAATTACGGAAGGATGGCGATGGACCAGCTTGCGGCGATGGCGACCTTCGTGCGGGCCGTGGACGCCGGCAGCCTGTCGGCGGCGGCGCGATCATTGCCGAGCTCGCTGACCTCGGTGAGCCGGCAGATTTCCGCGCTCGAGCGGCATTTCGGCACGCGCCTCTTGATGCGGACGACGCGACAGCTCGCACTCACCGAGGATGGGCGCATGCTCTACGAGCGCGCCAAATCGATCCTGGGCGAGCTGAAGGAAATCGAAGAGGGGCTGGCCGGCAATCGCCGCGAGCCGTCGGGACGACTGCGCGTCAGCGCGCCGACTTTGATGGGACGCCTGCTGATCGCGCCGCTGCTCGGCGATTTCCTGCGCGCCTACCCATCACTCGCCGTGGACCTGCTGCTGGTCGATCGCAATGTCGATTTGATCGAGGAGGACGTCCACCTGGCGCTTCGAGTCGGGCGCATGCCGGATTCGCAGCTGGTGATGCGAAAGCTCGCGGAGGTGCAGATGATTCACTGTGCCTCGCCCGATTATCTCGCACGCCGCGGCGAACCAGATACGCCTGCCGACCTGGCGCAGCATGATTGCCTGGTGTTTTCGGACGCGCCGGGCGCGGCAACCTGGCGATTCGGCCGCGAGGCAAAGGGCGGAATGCGAGTCCGCATCTCGGGGCGGCTCTGGGTCAACAACCTCGATGCGCTCGCCGCGGCCGCCGAGAACGGCGCAGGCATCGTCCGCGTGCCGTCATGGCAGGTGGAGAAGCAGTTGGCCGAAGGACGCCTGCGGCGCCTGCTGCGCGCGCACGAGCCGGCGCCGGCGCCGCTGCATGCGCTGTATCAGCCGTCGCGGCTCGGCTCGACGAAGATTCGCGCCTTCATCGATTTCCTGGTCGAGCGGTGGCGCGGGAGCGATCCGCTCAGCCGGTGATCGCTGTGGCGGGGTGGAATGCAGGGTGCGCATATCCGGGCCGGATCAAATCAGATGGCGAGGAGGAGCGTTGGCGCCCGGGTGAATTAGCGCTGGCGAGGCCTTTGGCCGATCTCTGCCCGGATTGGACGGCATGGTCCGTTTAGAGGTGTTCCAATAGCAATTTCAACGCGCCTCGACCTCTTTGGAAGAGGTGAATCTTTATTCGCTTGTTTGTTGGCGGACCGACGCCCTGGTATACCAAGCCTCTGATTGGCCTTGTTTCATCAAGGCTGTAGAGCTGAACCCAGGTTCGATTTATGGCGAATTGGTGATTGCGCAGGCGAAATCGACTCCGTAAATAGAGCCGACCTTTCGCGATCCCCGCGCGCGCCCTCAAGGGCCGCCATACAACATCAAAGCCCATGACCGCACGGATCGAACGACCGCTTTCACCACACATGCAAGTCTACCGCTGGACGCTGACGATGGCTCTGTCCATCGTCCATCGCGCCACCGGTATCGCCCTTTACGTCGGAACCCTGCTGCTGGCCTGGTGGCTGATCGCAGCGGCCTCGGGCCCTGCCGCCTATGCCTATGTCCAGGCTTTCTCGGGCAGCATCATCGGCCGGCTGATCGTGTTCGGCTACACCTGGGCGCTGATGCACCATATGCTGAGCGGCATCCGGCATTTCGTCTGGGACCTCGGCTACGGCTTCAAGGCCAATGAGCGCGAAGCGCTGACCTGGGGCGCCCTGATCGGCGGCATCGCGTTGACGGTGCTGATCTGGATCATCGCCTATGCGACCGGAGGCGGACGATGAGCGCGAGCGATACGCCCAAGCGCAGCATGCGCACCCCGCTCGGCCGCGTCCGCAATCTCGGCGCCGCGCATTCCGGCACCGGCGACTTCTGGCGCCAGCGCGTCACTGCGGTGGCGATGGTGTTGCTGATGATCCCGGTGGTCGTCGTCATCATGATGCTGCTCGGCCGCAACCAGGCCGGCGCCAAGCAGATCCTCGGCTCGCTGCCGGTCGCCATCATCATGGTCCTCTTCATCGTCGCCAGCGCCTGGCACATGAAGATCGGCATGCAGGTCGTGATCGAGGACTACGTCCATAACGAGAAGCTGAAGCTTACCGCGATCATGCTCAACAATTTCTTCTCGATCGCGGTCGCGCTCGCCTCGATCTACGCGATTCTCCAACTGTCATCCGGAGTGTAACCCATGGCCAACGAGACGAATGGCAAGGGCAACGGCGCTCCCGCCACCAACGGCAAGGCCTATCCGATCGAAGACCACACCTATGACGTCGTCGTGGTCGGTGCCGGCGGCGCGGGCCTGCGCGCCGTGGTCGGCTGCAGCGAGGCCGGTCTTCGCACCGCCTGCATCACCAAGGTGTTTCCGACCCGCTCGCACACGGTCGCTGCGCAGGGCGGCATCTCGGCCTCGCTCGGCAACATGCACAAGGACGACTGGCGCTGGCACATGTACGACACCGTGAAGGGGTCGGACTGGCTCGGTGACCAGGACGCGATCGAATACATGGTGCGCAACGCGCCCGACGCGGTCTACGAGCTCGAGCATTGGGGCGTGCCGTTCTCGCGCACCGAGGACGGCAAGATCTACCAGCGCCCGTTCGGCGGCATGACCATGGACTACGGCAAGGGCCAGGCGCAGCGCACCTGCGCCGCCGCCGACCGCACCGGCCATGCCATGCTGCACACGATGTACGGCCAGTCGCTGCGTCACGCGGCCGAGTTCTTCATCGAGTTCTTCGCCATCGACCTGATCATGGACGACCAGGGCACCTGCCGCGGCGTCATCGCGCTCAAGCTCGACGACGGCACACTGCACCGCTTCCGCGCCCAGACCGTGATTCTCGCCACCGGCGGCTACGGCCGCGCCTACGCCTCCTGCACCTCGGCGCACACTTGCACCGGCGACGGCGGCGGCATGGTGCTGCGCGCCGGCCTGCCGCTGCAGGACATGGAGTTCGTGCAATTCCACCCGACCGGCATCTACGGCTCGGGCTGTCTCGTCACCGAAGGCGCGCGCGGCGAAGGCGGCTATCTCGTCAACTCCGAGGGCGAGCGCTTCATGGAGCGCTACGCGCCGTCGGCGAAGGACCTCGCCTCGCGCGACGTCGTCTCGCGTGCGATGACCATCGAGATCCGCGAAGGCCGCGGCGTCGGCAAGAAGAAGGACCACATCTTCCTGCATCTCGACCATCTCGATCCCGCGGTGCTCGCCGAGCGCCTGCCGGGCATCTCCGAATCCGCCAAGATCTTCGCCAATGTCGACGTGACTCGCGAGCCGATCCCGATCGTACCGACCGTGCACTACAACATGGGCGGCATCCCCACGAATTATCACGGCGAAGTGCTGACCAAGAAGGACGGCGACGACAACGCGGTGATCCCCGGCCTGATGGCGATCGGCGAAGCCGCCTGCGTCTCCGTGCACGGTGCCAACCGCCTCGGCTCCAACTCGCTGATCGATCTCGTCGTGTTCGGCCGCGCCGCCGCGCTCCGCCTCGCCGAGAAGCTCACGGCCAACGCCGAGCAGCCGGAGCTGCCGGCGAATTCGGCCGAGATGGCGCTCGGCCGCCTCGACCATTTCCGCTATGCTTCCGGCGGTACCCCGACCGCGAAGCTGCGCGAAGGCATGCAGCACGTGATGCAGAACAACTGCGCCGTGTTCCGCACCGGCGAGGTCCTGAGCGAAGGCCAGAACCTGATCCAGAAGGTCCACAGCGGCATCACCGACATTGCCGTGTCCGACCGCTCGCTGGTGTGGAATTCGGACCTCGTCGAGACGCTGGAGTTCGACAATCTGATCTCGCAGGCGGTGGTGACGATGAACTCGGCCGCCAACCGCACCGAGAGCCGCGGCGCGCACGCCCGCGAGGACTTCTCCGAGCGCGACGACAAGAACTGGATGAAGCACACGCTGGCCTGGCTGGACGATGCCGGCAAGGTCAAGATCGAGTACCGCCCGGTTCACAACTACACCATGACCAACGACGTGCAGTACATCCCGCCCAAGGCGCGCGTGTATTGATCGAACAATCATTCCGGGGCGACGCGCAGCATCGAACTATGGTGCGCAATTGCGCACCTGAGAATCTCGAGATTCCGGGTCTGGTCCTTCGGACCATCCCGGAATGACGAAAGGTTAGAGCAATGGTTGAATTCGCACTTCCGAAGAACTCCAAGATCACTGGCGGCAAGACCTGGCCGAAGCCCGCGGGCGCGACCGAGCTGCGCGAGTTCAAGGTCTATCGCTGGAATCCGGACGACGGCAAGAATCCGAGCGTCGACACCTATTACGTCGACACCAATGATTGCGGTCCGATGGTGCTGGACGGCCTGATCTGGATCAAGAACCACATCGATCCGTCGCTGACCTTCCGCCGCTCCTGCCGCGAAGGCGTCTGCGGCTCCTGCGCCATGAACATCGACGGCCAGAACACGCTGGCCTGCACGCGCTCGATGCACGACGTCAAGGACGGCGCGGTGAAGATCAATCCGCTGCCGCACCAGCCGGTGGTGAAGGACCTCGTCCCCGACCTCACCAATTTCTACGCGCAGTACGCCTCGGTCGAGCCGTGGCTGAAGACGACCTCGCCGACGCCGCAGAAGGAATGGCGCCAGAGCCACGAGGATCGCGAGAAGCTCGACGGCCTCTACGAGTGCATCCTCTGCGCCTGCTGCTCGACCTCCTGCCCGAGCTATTGGTGGAACAGTGAGCGCTATCTCGGTCCCGCCGCGCTGCTCCAGGCCAACCGCTGGGTCTCCGATTCGCGCGACGAGGCGACCGGCGAACGTCTCGACAATCTCGAGGATCCGTTTCGGCTCTATCGCTGCCACACCATCATGAACTGCGCCAAGGCCTGCCCGAAGGGGTTGAACCCGGCCGAAGCCATCGCCGAGCTGAAGCTCAAGATGGTCGAGCGTCAGGTCTAGCATCGTTCATGCTACGGCCCCCGGCCACCGCGGCCGGGGCATGCCACGATCGGCGTCAGTTTGAGTAGAATTTGCCGCAACGCGCATGGCGGGCGATTCGACGGAATACAACCCAAGATTATAGCGACAAGCTGCTTCCTTCCTGGCGGGAAATTCAAGTAAGCTCTCCGGTCTGGGACCGGAGCGACCGTGCAGGGAGCGCAACGCAATTCGCTGAGACTTTTGCAGTGGATGATGGTTGCATCCCTGACGCTGCCGATTGCGCTGTTCGCGATCGCCTCCACGATCTCCTACACCTCGACCAAGGACATCGCCGACCGCGAGATCGAGCGCACGCTCGATGTCGCCCATGAGCATGCGCTCAAGGTGTTCGAGACCATCGACCGCAGCCTGTCCGAGCTCAACGAGGTCGTGCGCGGCCTTCCCGACGAGATCATCCGCGCGCGCGAAGCGGCGCTGCACCGCCGGCTGAAGCGGCTGACCGATTCGCTGCCGCAGCTCAAATCGGCCTGGATCTTCGACGCGGATGGAAAAGCACTGGTCAACAGCCTGGTTTCGCCGCCGCCGGAGCTGCGCTTCGCGGACCGCGACTATTTCTACGCCCATGTCGACCAGACCATCGGCACCTTCATCGGCATGCCGCTGACGCCGCGTCCGCCCTATCAGGGCGCGCGCTTCTTCGGCATGAGCCGCCGCCGCGATACCGACGACGGCAGCTTCATCGGCGTGATCCAGGCCTCCGTGCTGCCGGAATATTTCGAGAGCTTCTACGCCAGGATCGGGTCGGATCCCGGCAGCTTCTTCGCAATGGGTCGCACCGACGGCGTGGTGCTGGCGCATTTCCCGCGGCTCGACCGTGACCTCCGCCTCGATCCGGGCGGCCCGGTCGGCCGCGAGATCGCCGCGCACCCGACGCGCGGGCTCATGACCATCGCCTGGCCCTCGGACGGGATCGAGCGCCGCATCGGCTACAGGCGCGTCGCCGAGTATCCGATCTATGTCAGCGCAGGGCTCGAGACCGCGGCGATCCGCGCGCGCTGGTTCGCGACCATAGGCCAGCATCTGGTGTTCGGCATTCCCGCCACGGCGCTGCTGTTCCTGCTGCTCGCATTCGCGTTCCGGCGGACCCAGCATCTGCAGATGGAAGCCGCAAAGCGGCGCGAGGCCGAGGAGGCGCTCAAGCACAGCCAGCGCCTGGAGGCGCTCGGCCAGCTCACCGGCGGCGTCGCCCACGACTTCAACAACCTCCTGACCGTGATCCGCGCCTCGGTCGATCTGTTGAACCGCCCGCAGCTGAGCGAAGAGCGACGTCAGCGCTACATCACGGCGATTGCGGACGCGGTGGCGCGCGCGGCCAAGCTGACCTCGCAGCTGCTCGCCTTTGCGCGGCGCCAGACCCTGAAGCCGGAAGTGTTCGACGTCGGCGAGCGGTTGCAGTCGCTGCACGACATGCTCGCCACGCTGCTTGGCCCCGCCATCGAGATCGCGATGCGGCTGCCGGCGGAGCCGTGCCTCGTCAATGCCGATGCCAGCCAGTTCGAGACCGCGCTGATCAACATGGCGACCAATGCGCGCGATGCCATGCAGGGCAAGGGCAGGATCAGCTTCACCGTCAAGGCGGCGACCACCATTCCCGACACGCTGGCGCAGGTCTCGCACAGCCATATCCCGGGAAGCCTAGGCTTTGTCGGCGTCATCGTCAGCGACACCGGCGTAGGCATTCCCGCCGCGCGGCTCGGGCGGATCTTCGAGCCGTTCTTCACCACCAAGCAGGTCGGCCACGGCACCGGCCTTGGCCTGTCCCAGGTGTTCGGTTTCGCCCGGCAATCCGGCGGCGAGGTGACCGTCACGAGCGAAGTCGGCCAGGGCAGCACCTTCTCGCTCTATCTCCCGCGCGTGCCCGCGGACCTCTTGCCGCAGCGGCAGGCGCCGAACACCGCGCCTGCGGTGGCCGGCAGCGGCATGTCGGTGCTGCTGGTCGAGGACAATATCGAGCTCGCCAATTTCGCCGCCGACGGCCTCACCGCGCTCGGCTACAGCATCACGCTGGTCGACAATGCCGCCGATGCGCTTGCCGAGCTTGTCGTGGACGCGGATCGTTTCGACGTTGTGTTCTCCGACATCGTGATGCCCGGGATGACCGGGCTCGATCTGGCGCGGGCGATCCGCGATCGCGGCATCGGCGTGCCGGTCGTGCTGACCACCGGCTACAGCCAGGCCCTGTCCCAGGAAAGCAGCCTCGGTTTCGATCTCGTGCAAAAGCCCTATACGATCGAAGAGCTGTCGCGCGTGCTCCACCGGGCTGCGCGGCCGCGGCGGGTGCGCGACGGTGCCGCCGAATAGGCTATTCGGGAACCGACGGGAACCGGCTGATTTTTCTCGCGTTATCCGGCCATGCAAAAGCCAGCCGGGAAGCGCGACCAGGGCAAGACGCCACCCATTGTCGAGATCAAAGGCGAGAACGGCGAGGAGGTCGCTCCGCCGCCCGAGGTGCTGGAACCCGATCCCGAGCTGTCGCCCGAAGAGGCCGAGCAGGCCCGCAAGGACTATCTGCTGACGCGGTTCTGGATCAGCGCGCGCGGCTTCTGGGGCCGCAACGGCGACCGTCTCGCCTGGCCGTTCTCGATCGGCCTCGGCGTGCTGATCATCCTCACCGTCTGCTTCCAATACGGCATCAATGTCTGGAATCGCGCGATCTTCGATGCCATCGAGCAGCGCGACGCGACGAGCGTCTTCCATCTCACCGCGATATTCTTCCCGCTCGCGATCGGCAGCATCGTGCTCGGCGTGGTGCAGGTGTTCGCGCGCATGAGCATCCAGCGGCGCTGGCGGGCCTGGCTCACGGGCAGCGTGCTGACACGCTGGCTCGCCAACGGACGCTACTACCAGCTCAACCTCGTCGGCGGCGACCACGAGAATCCGGAATACCGGATCGCAGAGGACTTACGCATTGCGACCGACGCGCCGGTCGATTTCCTCGCCGGCGTCACCTCGGCGCTGCTGTCGGCCGCGACCTTCATCGTCGTGCTCTGGACCATCGGCGGCGCGCTCACCATCACGCTCGGCGGCTCGTCGGTGACCATTCCCGGCTTCCTGGTGATCGCCGCGGTGCTCTACGCCGCGATCGCATCCGGATCGATCACGGTGATCGGCCGGCGCTTCGTGCAGGTCTCGGAAGACAAGAACCAGGCCGAGGCCGATTTCCGCTACACCCTGACGCGCGTGCGCGAGAACGGCGAAAGCATCGCGCTGCTCGGTGGCGAGGAGGAGGAGCGCGACGGCCTCGACCGCAACTTCGCCAGCGTCTTGCGGCAATGGGCACGGCTCGCCGGGCAACACATGCGCACCACGCTGGTGTCGCAAGGGTCGGGCCTCGTTGCACCGGTCGTGCCGCTCCTGCTCTGCGCGCCAAAATTCCTCGACGGCAGCATGACGCTGGGGCAGGTGATGCAGGCGGCCTCCGCCTTCACCATCGTGCAGAGCGCGTTCGGCTGGCTGGTCGACAATTATCCGCGGCTCGCCGACTGGAATGCCTGCGCGCGCCGCATCGCCTCGCTGATGATGTCGCTCGACGGCCTCGAACGCGCCGAGCAGGGCGACGGCCTCGGCCGCATCCAGCGCGGCGAGACGCACAACGAGGCGATGCTGGAGCTGCGTGATCTCTCGGTCACGCTCGATGACGGCACTGCGGTGGTCGGCGAGACCGAGGTGGTGATTGAGCCGGGCGAGCGGCTGCTGGTCGCCGGCGAGTCCGGCACCGGCAAGAGCACGCTGGTGCGCGCAATTGCGGGGCTATGGCCGTGGGGCGACGGCAGCGTCAACTTCCATCCCGACCGGCGGCTGTTCATGCTGCCGCAGCGGCCCTACGTACCCACCGGATCGCTGCGCCGCGCCGTCGCCTATCCCGGAGCCGCAGAGGACTGGACCGTCGGGGAGATCGGGGAAGCCCTGCACAAGGTCGGCCTCGACCATCTCAAGGAGAAGATCGAGGAGGAGGGGCCGTGGGACCAGACGCTGTCGGGCGGCGAGAAGCAGCGCCTCGCCTTCGCGCGGCTGCTGCTGCACAAGCCCGACATCGTCGTGCTCGATGAATCGACCTCGGCGCTCGACGAGAAGAGCCAGGACAAGATGATGAAAATGGTCATCGACGAGCTGCCGAAGGCGACCATCGTCAGCGTCGCGCATCGCGTCGAGCTGGAAGCCTTTCACAGCCGCAAGATCGTGCTGGAGCGCCGCAAGGGCGGCGCCAAGCTCGTCAGCGACGTCGACCTGATCCCGCGCAAGGGCCGGCGCAGGCTGCTCGGCCGCTTCCTGCGGCAGCGCAAGGCGCCGAAGAAGGCGGCGTGAGGCACTCTCCGTCGTCCCGGGCAAGCGCGCCAAAAGCGCGCGCGGATCCGGGACCCATAGCCACAGGATTGAGTTTGGCGAAGACTCGGAGTTGCCAACTCGCACCCAACCACGCCCTGTGGTTATGGGTCCCGGATCTGCGCTTACGCTTGTCCGGGACGACAGCGAAATTGTGGCCCCCCGCAAAACCGGCTATGCATGCGCCGCTTGCCACGAGGACCTGCTGCTTGACGCCCGACAACGCCCCATCGACCGCGCCGTTCGGCGCGTTTGCGCCGAACGCGGCGCAGGCCGCGATCATCAGCCTCGCGACGCGATCGGGGCTGAAGCGCGGCGCATTCCGGCCCTGGCTGTCGCGGCTGGTCAATCTGCTCCGCGGCGGACCGGTCGATGTGCAGTATCAGGGCGCCTCGTTCCGCTTCTATCACCAGGGCAGCGCGACCGAGCGCGGTGCGCTGTTCAATCCCGACTACAATCTCGACGAGCTCGACTTCCTGCGCCAGCACACGCCTGCGGGCGGCGTGTTCGTCGATGTCGGCGCCAATGTCGGCACGTTTGCACTGGTGATGGCGCGGCAGGTCGGCACCCAAGGCAAGGTGGTCGCGATCGAGCCACATCCGCTGACCTTTGGACGGTTATCCTTCAACCATGCCGCATCGAAGGCGACGCAGGTGCGGCTGGTTCAGGCCGCGGCGGGCGACAGCGACGGCGAGCTGATGATCGAGAGCGGCGGCGGCAATCTCGGCGCCACGCATGTCGTGACCGGCGCGGCCAGCGCTGACGCCATCAAGGTGCCGTCGCTGCGCTTGATGCGCATTCTCGACGAGGCCGGCGTCGGCCAAGTCGATTCGCTCAAGATCGACGTCGAGGGTTTTGAGGACCGCGTGCTGATCGGCTTCTTCCGCGACGCACCGCAATCGCTGTGGCCGCGCGCGGTCGTGATCGAACACCTGTCACAAAACGAATGGCAGCAGGATTGTATTGCCGACATGGTCGCACGCGGCTTTGCGATTGCGCGCAAGACGCGAAGCAATACGTTCCTGTCACGCTGACGGACGAACAACGGAGGTTTACGATGATCGACCATCTCGGATTCTCGGTCTCCGATTACGAGCGCGCCAAGCAGTTCTATACCAAGGCGCTGGCGCCGCTCGGCTACGGCCTGATCATGGAGGTCACGGCGGAGCAGACCGGCCACGCGGCGGCCGCAGGTTTCGGCGCCGACGGCAAGCCGGACTTCTGGATCGGCGGCGAAGGCGCCATGAACAAGCCGGTGCATGTCGCGATCGCGGCCAAGGACCGCGCCACGGTCGACGCGTTCTACAAGGCGGCGATCGCGGCCGGCGGCCGCGACAACGGTCCGCCGGGTATCCGCCCGCATTATCACGCGAACTATTATGGCGCGTTCGTGCTCGATCCCGATGGCCACAACATCGAGGCCGTCTGTCATCTGCCCGAATAGGGCGCTTCGAGGCGATGCGACAGGGAACATCGGCACGGCATCGTCGTTATCGTTCTCTGGACAACGATCTCGATGATGCCGATGCCGATCGAACCGCCCGAAATTCCACCGGCAACACCGGGGACTCCCACCGAACCGCCACCGGGAATTCCACCCGGCAATCCGCAACCCGACATCACGCCGCCGGTGCGTGAGCCCGGCGAATCACCACGGCCCGACGAATTGCCGGGTAGCGTGCCTGAAGAGATTCCATCGCGCGGGCCGGGCGGTCCGCTCACGCCCAATCCTGCGACTGACGCAACACCGCCGCGAAAGCACATGTGAGGCGACGCACCATGTGTGAGGCGATTGCAAGGAGCGTCTGAATGCGCAATGAACGTCGCCATAGTGAGATGATTTGCGTGCAGAAATAAATCGGGCCGCGACCGCTTCGCCTGCCACAATCCGGCCTAACGCGTAGCTGTTCATCCCACCACTTCGTCAAAGAACCTTCCGGGGAAGTTCACCACCATGACCAACCTTCGTTTCGTGCTGCTTGCGACGACGGCTCTCACCGCGATGCAATTGGCCAACACCGCATCGCATGCGCAAAGCGCTTCGCCGCTCGTGGTCGCGCAGGCCCAGCCGCAAGAGACGGGCCCTGACGGAAAACCGAAGCAGCCGCCGAAGGGCCCGCCAGCGGCCGCGCCGCCTGCCGCGCCCGCGCGCCCGGCCGCACCGCCGCCCGCCGCTGCACCGCCTCACCCGCCTGCTGCGCCGCCGCCGGCAGCCGCACCGGCGCGCCCTGCAGCGCCGCCACCGCCGCCGCCTCCTCCTGCGGCCCGCCCGGCTCCGCCGCCGCCACCACCGCCGCCTGCCGCTCCGAAGCCTGCTGCACCGCCTCCGGCTGCGGCCCCGCAGCAGCACGCCCCGACACCGCCGCCGCCAACGCCGCCTGCAGCACGACCGGCGCCCACGCCGCCGGCACCGCCTCCCGCCGCAGCTCCGCAGCACGCGCCGACGACTCCGCCTCCTGCGGCGCGTCCGGCTGCGCCGCCTCCGCCGCCGCCCGCAGCGGCTCCTGCGGGGCGGCCCACGCCCGCGCCCACGGCGACACCAACACCCACGGCGCCCGCTCCCGCAGCGCCGACGGCCCGCCCGGGCTCGCCTGCGCCGGCAGCCACTCCCGCTCCGACAGCGACACCCGCACCGGCGACGACACCTGCGCCAACCGCGACGCCGGCTCCGGGCAGCACGCCCGGCGCACCGCCGGCTGGCCGCCCCGGCGCACCGCCGCCCGGCGCACGTCCCGGCTCGCCTCCGGCGGCCGGAACGCCGGCGCCCGGTGCTGCGCCCGCTCCAACGGCAACGCCGGCCCCCGGTGGCACTGCGACGCCGCTGCCCGGACGTCCGGGATCGGCGACCCCGGCTCCCGGCACGACCCCAGCTCCCGGCGCGGCCCCTGCCCCGACGGCGACGCCAACTCCCGGCCAACAGGGTGGAACGCCTCCTGCCGGCGCGCCCGCTGCCGGAACTCCGGCTGCGCCGCCCCAGGCCGGCACCCTGCCGCCCCGGCCCGCGGCGCCTGCCGGCGCTGCAGCTCCGACGGTCGTCCCCGGCTCGCCCGCGGCAGCACCGCCGCCGAACCGGGCGCAGTACGCACCGCCGACGGTCGCACCGGCCTTCCGCGCCGCGCCGACGGTCGCTGCACCCTTGCCGCCGCCACCCCGCCCGCCGCAGCGTGACCTGACGCCGCTGGCGATCGGTGCCGGCGTCGTGGCCGGTGCCGTGATCGGCGCGACCATCGCCGACCTCCACAACCAGCGGCGCGAGGTCGTCGAAGGCGGCCGCACCATCTACAACGAGCCCGACCGCATCATCATCCGCGATCCCGGCGGGCAGGCCTATGTCCGCGGCAACGATCTCTATCGCTTCCGTTACGGCGCCCGCGACATCCGCACCGACACCGTCGGCGGCGAAACCCGCACCGTCGTGATCCGTCCCGATGGCAGCGAGGTGATCACCGTGGTCGGTCCGGACGGTTCGCTGCTGCGACGAATCCGCAGGGACCCCGGCGGGCGCGAGATCGTCATCATCGACAACAGCTACCGCGATCCGCGCTCGGTCGGCGGTTTCTATGTCGACGTGCCGCCGCCGGTCGTGAACATTCCCTACGATCGCTACATCGTCGACGCGCAGGAGGCGTCGCCGGACGTGATCTACGCGACCATGCAGGCACCGCCGGTGCAGCGGATCGATCGGCGCTACTCGCTCGACGAGATCCGCTACAGCCCGAATGTTCGCATGCAGATGCCGAGCATCGACGTCAACACGATCAACTTCGAGACGGGATCGTGGACCATCCCGCCGGACCAGGCGGCCCGGCTGCAGGTGATCGCCGACGGCCTCAACCAGGCGATCCAGCGCAACCCGCGCGAGGTGTTCCTGATCGAGGGCCACACCGACGCGGTCGGCAACGAGGTCGACAATCTGTCGCTGTCGGACCGCCGTGCGCAGGCCGCGGCCGAATTGCTGACGCAGCAGTTCAATGTGCCGGCGGAGAACCTGACGTCGCAGGGCTATGGCGAGCAGTACCTGAAGGAGCAGACGCAGGGACCGAGCCTGATCAACCGGCGCGTCACCATCCGCCGCATCACGCCGCTGCTCAACGGCGGCCAGGCCTCGCTGCCGCCGCCCCCGCCCGGCACCGCGCCGCCGCGGTAACGGCACGCACAAACGCAAATGGCCGGGAGCGATCCCGGCCATTTTTGTTTTCGGTGTTTGCCCATGTAGCCCGGATGGAGCGCAGCGCAATCCGGGAATCTATCGGCTCGGCGAAAAGGTCCCGGATTTCGCTGCGCTCCATCCGGGCTACGAAGGTCTCAGCCCTTGTCGCTCTCGAGCTTGAAGATCTGCGAGCCTTCGCTGCCCGACAGTAAACCGGTCTTCGAATAGAGACCGAGCTTCGTCCGCGTGTCGGCGATGTCGAGATTGCGCATGGTGAGCTGGCCGATGCGGTCGGCCGGCGTGAAGGCGGCGTCCTCGACCTTCTCCATGCTGAGCCGTTCCGGCGCATAAGTGAGGTTCGGGCTCTCGGTGTTGAGGATCGAATAGTCGTTGCCGCGGCGCAGCTCCAGCGTGACCTCGCCGGTGACGGCGCGCGCGACCCAGCGCTGTGCGGTCTCGCGCAGCATCAGGGCCTGCGAATCGAACCAGCGGCCCTGATAGAGCAGGCGTCCCAGGCGCATGCCGCTGATGCGGTACTGCTCGATGGTGTCCTCGTTGTGGATGCCGGTGACGAGACGCTCATAGGCGATGTGCAAGAGCGCCATGCCGGGCGCCTCGTAGATGCCGCGGCTCTTGGCCTCGATGATGCGGTTCTCGATCTGGTCGCTCATGCCGAGACCATGACGGCCGCCGATCGCGTTGGCTTCGAGGAACAGCGCGACCGGATCAGAGAAGGTCTGGCCGTTCAGTGCCGTGGGCTGGCCTTCCTCGAACCGCACCACGACCTTCTCGGCCTTCACCGCGCAATCGTCGCGCCAGAACGGCACGCCCATGATCGGGTTGACGATCTTGATGCCACTGTCGAGGCTTTCAAGATCCTTCGCCTCGTGGGTGGCGCCGAGCAGATTGCTGTCGGTCGAATACGCCTTCTCGGCGCTCATCTTGTAAGCAAAGCCCTGCGCGGTCATGAACGCCGACATCTCGGCGCGGCCGCCGAGCTCGTCGATGAACTGCTGGTCGAGCCAGGGCTTGTAGATCTTCAGGCCCGGATTGGTGAGCAGGCCGTAGCGGTAGAAGCGCTCGATGTCGTTGCCCTTGAAGGTCGAGCCGTCGCCCCAGATGTTGACGCCGTCTTCCTTCATCGCTGCAACCAGCATCGTGCCGGTGACGGCGCGCCCGAGCGGCGTGGTGTTGAAATAGGTGATGCCGCCGGTCGAGATGTGGAAGGCGCCGGACTGGATCGCGGCGATGCCTTCATGGACCAGCTGCGTGCGGCAATCGACGAGGCGCGCCTTCTCGGCGCCGAACTCCATCGCCTTGCGCGGGATCTCGTTGTAGTCGGCCTCATCGGGCTGGCCGAGATTGGCGGTGTAGGCGTAGCAGCGCGCGCCCTTCTGCTTCATCCAGAGCAGCGCCGCGCTGGTGTCGAGACCGCCCGAAAAAGCGATGCCGACTTTCTCACCCTTGGGCAGGCTTTTCAGGATCGTGGTCATGGGGCTTCCAATCGGGTCTCAAAGGGTCTGATGTCGGGGCGAACTTGACCGCGCGAATATCAAATTTCGCGGGGCTGGGCACGCATTTAATGGCTCAAATCGACGGCGCGGGGCCGGTCTTGCCGCCAAACAGGCGCTGGCGGAGCCGGTAACCGGGCAAGGCCAGCCGGGTCAGCGCGGCGTCCACCGCCTCGTCCGAAAACCGGGTCCGCGGCCAGCGGTAGATCAGTGCGTAGGCGAACCAGATCACGACGAAGGTCACGAGGCCGGCGATCGAGACATCGGTAAAGAAATGCCCGCCGAAGGCCATGCGCAGCCCTGACGTCACGACGCCGAAAATAACCGCGCCGGCATAAGCCAGCGGCCGCCATGCCGGCGGGGCCAGCGCGGCAGGGGCCAGTGTCCAGAACGCGGTCGCGCCCTCGCCCGAGAAGAACGAGCAATTGCGCGCGCAGCCGCCGCGCGGATCCCACCACGGCACGAATTGCTGGTCGCCGGCGAACTCCGTCACCACCACCGGGCGCGGCCGGCCCCAATAGGTCTTGAAGGTGAGATTGGTGAGGATGCCGGCCGACAGGATGATCGTCACCAGCAGGAACGCGATCGCGCGCCCCGACACCATCAGCGGCCGGTCGGGCCGGATCATCTTGACCACTAACGCCACCAGCGAGGGCAGCACAAACGCCCAGGCGATCCACATCGCCGCGTCCCGCGCGATGGCGGCCCAGTCGTTCAGCTTGAGCGGAAACGTCTTCGTCTCAGGATCGAAGAACAGCGACGCCAGCTTGAGATCGAGCTCGGGATAGAGGCCGAAAACGACGCCAATCACGAGCCACAGCGCCAGGGCGATGAAGAGTCCAGTCCGGTTCATGGCGCGCGGTTTAGCGGAGTGGGGCGGGGATGGGAACCCTTGCGACCGTCATTCCGGGGCGGTGCGCAGCACCGAACCCGGAATCTCGAGATTCCGGGTCTGGTCCTTCGGACCATCCCGGAATGACAGCTCAAACTATCTCGCATCCGGCCGCGAATTCGCCGGCAATGGCGGAGGCGGCTGGCGCGGGGGCGGCGGGTTGCGCCAGGCGCCGGCGTTGCGGCCGGCGATCAGCCAGTAGACGACGCCGGCAACGATGCCGGCCCCTGTCATGATTTCCAGGTGACGCCGCACGATGCCTTCGAACTGCAGCGTGTCGGAGTGGAAGGGAACGAGGCCGAGATAGCAGGCGAGCCCGACAAGGCCGCCGCCGACGGCATAGGCGAGCGCGCCGCGGATGTAGAGCGCTTCGGTGATCGCGACGATCACCGCCGCCGGCACCAGCGCGAAGCCCGAGACGAAGATAAAGCCGAAGCCAAGCAGGATATCGATCGCGCCCTGGTCGACGGGACCTGCGCCGAGATCTGCGAATTCCGGAAACAGCAGCGCGACCACCACGATCATGCCGCCGACGAAGCAGGCGGCGAGGAAGCCGATGAAGATGACGATGAGGCGGCCGATCAGGGGCATCTGAGGGACCTGTTGAGTGTCATCGTCATTCCGGAGCGGTGCGCAGCACCGAATCCGGAATCTCGAGATTCCGGGTTCGCGCTACGCGCGCCCCGGAATGACGGCTCATAAACGCAGATGGCCGGGTCAAGCCCGGCCATGACGAGAGTACGCAAGGCACGCATTCATCAATCCGTCATCGCCATGGCGCGCAGCGCCTGGCGTTCGCGCGCCGAGAGTTTTTCGGTCTCCGACTTGAGCTGGCCGCAGGCGGCGAGGATGTCGCGGCCACGCGGGGTGCGCACCGGCGAGGAATAACCGGCGTTGAAGATGTATTCGGAGAATTTCTCGATCTGGTCCCAGTCCGAGCATTCATAGGCGGTGCCGGGCCAGGGATTGAACGGGATCAGGTTGATCTTGGCCGGAATGCCCTTGAGCATCTTCACCAGCAGTCTTGCATCGTCGAGCGAATCGTTGACGCCCTTGAGCATCACATATTCGAAGGTGATGCGGCGCGCGTTCGAGGCGCCCGGATAGTCGCGGCAGGCCTGCAACAGCTCCTTGATCGGATATTTGCGGTTGAGCGGCACCAGCTCGTTGCGCAGCTCGTCGCGCACGGCGTGCAGCGAGATCGCAAGCATGACGCCGATCTCCTCGCCGGCGCGCACGATGTTCGGCACCACGCCCGAGGTCGACAGCGTGATGCGGCGGCGGGAGATGCCGATGCCTTCATTGTCGCCGACGATCAGCAGCGCATCGCGCACCGCGTCGAAATTGTAGAGCGGCTCGCCCATGCCCATCATCACGATGTTGGTAACGCGGCGCGTGCCGTCCTCGCGATCGGCCCAGTCGTTCAGGCGATCGCGCGCGACCATCACCTGGCCTACGATCTCGCCGGCGGTGAGGTTGCGCACCAGGCGCTGCGTGCCGGTGTGGCAGAAGGCGCAATTGAGCGTGCAGCCGACCTGCGAGGAGACGCAGAGCGTGCCGCGGTCGGTCTCGGGGATATAGACGCACTCGACTTCATGCGCCTTCTCGACATTGTCGCCGCTCGGCAGCCGCAGCAGCCATTTGCGGGTGCCGTCGTTGGAGATCTGCTCGGCCACGACTTCGGGACGGTCGACGGTGAAATGCTGGGCGAGATCGGCGCGGATGCCCTTCGAGATCGAGGTCATCTCGTCAAAACTCTGGGCGCCGCGGAAATAGATCCAGTGCCACAGCTGCTGCACGCGCATCTTGCGCTGCCCCGGCGCGACCCCGATGTCGCCGAGGCGATCGGCAAGCTCGGTGCGCGACAGGCCGATCAGCGACGGTTTTGCCGGCGGCACATAGGTTTCGAGTGGAGTCTTCTCCACCAATGTTGCGTTGTGCGGCTCGGTCGTCGGTTGCATTGAATGGACCTGATGGCTTTGGTCGTTCCGGGGCGACGCGAAGCGTTGAACCCGGAACCTCGAGATTCCGGGTCTGGTCCTTCGGACCATCCCGGATTGACGGAAAAACTTGGAACCGCCCCTATATAGCAACCGGAACCGCCGATTGCGACCTTATCGGCCGCAGCCTTAACGCCGGCAATCTTAACGCCTGCAGTCTTGCGCGATCTTGTCGAGCGCCTGGGCGAGACCCTTCAGCGAAAACGTGTCGGTCGTCTCCGTTCCCTTGGCCGAGACGCCCTTGACCACGAGATCGGCGGATTTGCGCATGGCTTCGACCATCCGCTCCTCCTCGGCCGCGTTCTTGATCCAGAGGCCGTCGCCCTGCGTATACATCGCAAAGGCGGCGCCGCCGACCTCGACCGAGGATTCCGAGCCCGGCTTCAGCGCGTAGCCGATCATGACCGAGACTTCGTTGTTCACCTTTTCCGCCGGCCGGGTCGAGACGAAGGCATAGGCGGGATCGCGCGGCCGATTCGGCGGGTTGGTCTTCGACGACGAAGGCTTTGCCAGCGCGAAACAGACCTTCTTGCCGTTGGGCGTCGCCGAATAGGCGCCCCAGGTGCCGAACTGGCCGATCAGGGTCGGCTCCGCGCCACCGGCAACCGCCGCAGCCGGGGCCGCCGGCTTGCTCTCGGGCTTTGCTGCCGTCTTTGCCGCCGGCGCAGCCGCTTTCGGTGCATTCTTCGCCGCCGGTTGCGCCGTCTGCGCCCGCGCGAGATCGGCGATCCCGCACGTCGTCATGCCGACCATCAAAACAAAAGATAGCACCCGCCACATGCTGGAGTGGTTCCCTCAATATTGTGACTGGAAGATGGCTCGGCCGCGCTTTGTCCCCGCAGCAGGGATAACCGGGAAAGTTCAATTTGGGAAGGCAGTTAGGGGACGTGGCGACGATCAGGTCCTGGATCGCGCGGCGCGCTGGGCGACCCATTGCGCGTCGGTCCAGCCGAGCAGGTCCTCGGCACCGGAACTGCGCAAATGCGCGCCGCCGTCGATCACCACCATCTCGCCATTGATGTAGGCGGCGCGGTCGGAGACGAGGAAGCTCGCGAGATCGGCGAGTTCGCTATGCTCCCCGGTGCGCCCCATTGGGTTGCGCGCGGTCCAGCCTTCGTCGCGACCTTCGGGGCGGAGCTGCCCCGATGCGCCCGCGGTCGGGAACGGCCCCGGCGCGATCGCGACGGTGCGGATGCCCTTCGGACCCCACTCGACCGCGAGGCTTTTGGTCATCGCCAGCACCGCCGATTTCGCCATCGCCGAGGGAACCGTGAAGGCGCGGCCGGTGATGGTCGAGGTCGAGAGGATCGAGAGCACCACGCCGCCATGCTTGCCCTCGATCCAGCGCCGGCCGGCGGCGAGCGAGCAATACATCGCGCCATGCAGCGTCGGCGCCAGGATCGCATCCGCGGCGCGGAAGGAGAGATGCTCGCTCTGCGCGATGAAGGTGGCGGCGGCATTGTTGACGAGGATGTCCAGCGGCGCCTCGCGCCAGATCGCGTCCATCATGCCGTCGACGGCCGCACCGTCGCGGATATCGCAGGCGATCGTTGCGACCTTGCCGCCGGTCTCTGCGCGCATCTCGCCCGCCGTGGCCTCGAGCCGGTCGAGCTTGCGGCCGCAGATCACAAGCTCGGCGCCGAGCGCGAGGAAACGGCGTCCCATCGCAGCGCCGAGGCCCGATCCGCCACCGGTGACGAGGATGCGCTTGCCCCCAAGCAGACCCGTTTCAAACATCGTTTGAATCCTTTCTCATCGAACGCCATCGCGACGAAGCAAAGACTCTCATCTCTCGTCGTCCTGGCGAAAGCCAGGACCCATTACCACCACGAGAAGTTTGACGAAGATAATCCGCCACGCGGCAAATGCGCTGGCAGCCTGCGCCCAACTTCGAGATGGGGTAATGGGTCCTGGCTTTCGCCAGGACGACGTCGGGGAGAGACCAGAGCGCAACCGACAAAGAATCCGGATTGTCGCCACTGCCTAAATCCGGCAAAACCGACCCAACCAAAATTCCACTCGAAACGCCCCAAGGTGCTGCCATGAAAGCCATCCTCTGCTCGCAATATTGCCAGCCCGACGATCTCGTGCTGGCCGAAGTGCCGGATCCGGTGGCGGGCCCCGGCGAAGCCGTGATCGCGATCAAGGCGGCGGCGCTGAACTTCTTCGACATCCTGATGATCCAGGGCAAGTACCAGATCAAGCCGCCGTTCCCGTTCTCGCCCGCCGCGGAAGTCGCCGGCGTGATCGAGAGCATCGGCCCCGGCGTGACTGACCTGAAGGTCGGCGATCGCGTCGTCGCCTCCTGCGGCCACAACGGCGCGCGCGAGAAGATCGCGCTGCCGGCGGCCTCGATCGTCAAGATCCCCGACAATCTCGATTACGACCGCGCGGCCGGCATCATCATCATCTACGGCACCGCGCTGCATGCGCTGGAGGATCGCGCGAGCCCGAAGCCGGGCGAGACGCTCGCGGTGCTCGGCGCCGCCGGCGGCACCGGCCTTGCCGCCTGCGAGCTCGGCAAGCTGATGGGCCTGAAGGTGATCGCCTGCGCCTCGTCCGACGAGAAGCTCGAATTCGCAAAGGCGCATGGCGCCGAGCTGACGCTGAACTACGGCAAGGAAGATTTGAAGGAAGGCCTGCGCAAGCTGACGGGCGGCAAGGGCGTCGACATCATCTTCGATCCCGTGGGTGGTGCCTACGCCGAGCAGGCGCTGCGCTCGATCGCCTGGGAAGGCCGCTTCCTCGTGATCGGCTTTGCCGCCGGCGACATCCCGAAGATGCCGCTGAACCTCGCGCTCTTGAAGGGCTGCGATATCCGCGGCGTGTTCTGGGGCGCCTGGACGAGACTCAACCCGGCGAAGAACCGCGCCAATCTCGAGAAGCTCGTGAAGTGGACCGCGGAAGGAAAGATTTCATCGCATGTCGACCGCACCTTCCCGCTGGCGCAGACCGCCGATGCGCTGAAGGTGCTGGCGGGACGCCAGGCCATGGGCAAGGTGATCCTGCATCCGTGAGGATGTTCTGGCGATGCCATCGCACAAGCACGCTCGCCACACACTCAACCGTCATCGCCCGGCTTGACCGGGCGATCCAGTATTCCAGAGAGGCCAGTGGTTTAGCCGAGAAGCCGCGGCGTACTGGATGCCCCGCCTTCGCGGGGCATGACAGCGGTGGACGTCGCGGGGCAACGTCAACGACCGCAGCATCGCGATGTCGTACCGCCGCACCCTCAGTAAAATCCCCCGTCAACCATTACCGCCAAAATTGCGGTGCATTCCCCTGCGCCGCCGTAATCAAACCCAAATATCTCCAGATTCGCGCAAACCGCCGTCGTTTTTTGGGCTGAATCGGACGGCGATTTACCGGTTCCAGTTTGCGGGGCGCTTCTGGACAACAACAAGAAGACTGAAGCCGGGACTGCCCCTGCGTTGCGTCAGTAATGGGGAGCATCACACCATGGAGACGACGGCCTACCGTCCGTCGAAGGAGTCGCGCGCGCTCGATTCCGATCGATCTGCATCACATTCGTCCACCGCGGACTACATCCGTGCGCGCGCCAGGCGCGCCGAGCTTCCACAGGACGATCCAATTCCACTGTTTCTGTCCGACCCGCGCGGAGCACCGGAGCCACGGGAATATGCGTCGCTGGCACTGCGCCCCAGAACCAGGGTCGCGCCTCTTGTCGCTGCCGGGCTTGCGATATCCGCCGCGGCGATCGTAGCCGTGCTGTTTCAGTCCGACCTGCGCGGCCTCATCGCCGACTATGCCGGCAGCGCAACAGGCGCAGCTCAGGCCAATCTGCCGACCGCACCCCAGGCCCCGCTCAAGGATCCGGCCCGCGTGACCAACGCGATGCTGGCGAGCGCCGACAAGAAAGAGCTTCCGGTGGCTTCGACGCCAAGCCGCGAAGCGATCGCGACCGCCTACCAGACTGCGCTGCAAGCCCAAAGCCAAGTTGAAGTGCCGGCGCCCGTCGCGGCACAGCCTGCACCGCCCGAGCCTGCCAGGACGCTCGATGCAGATACGCTGGCGGGGTTGATGTCGCGCGCGAAAAGCCTGATCGGCGTGGGCGATATCGCCGCCGCACGCCTGCTGCTCGAACGCGCCGCCAATGCGAAAGACGCAACGGCCGCGCTGCTGCTGGCGCAGACCTACGATCCGGCAGTGCTCGGCACCAGCGATGCGCGGAGGGTCACTGCCGACGCGGCAGCCGCACGCGACTGGTACCAGCGCGCGGCCAGCCTCGGATCAGCGGAGGCGCGCAAGCGCCTCGCCCAGCTCTCGAACTAGACCACTTCAGGGGACATCATGCGCAACGTTCTGAAAATGGCGCTTGCCGCCATCGCGACCATCTGTGCCTTCGCGGCCCATGCCGAGCAGGGCGAATACGATCCGGCCAAGGTCTCCGACAGCCTGAAGGCCATCTTCCAGTTCGGCTCGAGCTCGACCAAGCAGTCGCTGAATGCGAACACCGTCACACTGATCACGGGCACGATCGGCGGCACCTATGTGCAGTTCGGCGCCGATCTCGCCTCGGTGCTCGACGACGGCAACAAGATCCGCGTGCTGCCGATCGTCGGCCGCGGCTCGGTGCAAAGCGTCGCCGACATCCTGTTCCTGCAGGGCGTCGATCTCGGCATCGTGCGCGCCGACACGCTCGACTATCTCGAGCGCAAGGGTTTTGCCAAGGACATCAAGAAGCAGTTCACCTATGTGACCAAGCTCTACAACGAAGAGATGCAGGTGATCGCGCCGAAGTCGATCGCCACGCTGAGGGATCTCGAAGGCAAGACGGTCAGCGTCGACCTGCCGAACGGCGGCACCTTCGTCACCGCGCTCACCGTGTTCGAGCGGCTCGGGATCAAGGCGAAATTCGTCTATGTCGAGCAGCGCATCGCGATGGAGAAGCTGAAGGCCGGCGAGATCGACGCCGTCATCGTGGTCGGGGGCAAGCCGTACAAGTCGGTCTCGACCTTCGGCAATGACGGCCGCTTCCATCTCGCGAAGGTGGACTATGCCAAGCCGCTGCAGAGCGATTATCTGCCGGCGACGCTGACCACGAAGGACTATCCGAACCTGATCAAGGAGGGCGAGAGCGTCGACACGATCGCCGTGCCTGCGGTGCTCGCGGCCTATAATTGGGCGCCCAACACCGAGCGCTATCGCAAGCTCCAGCTGTTCGTGGACGCATTCTTCACGAAATTCCCCGCGCTGCAGAACCCGCCCTTCCATCCCAAGTGGAAGGAGGTCTCGCTCGCGGCGCCGCTGTCCGGCTGGAACAGATTGCCGGTGGCGCAGCAATGGCTCGACAAGCATGGCGTCGAGCCAGTGACGCGCCAGCGCTTCGAGGCGTTCCTGAAGCAGAGTCCCTCGGCAGCGAACGTGTCCGATGCGGACAGGGAAACGCTGTTCAAGCAATTCCAGGCGTGGGACGCGGAGAAAGCGCGGGCGGAAAAGAAGTAGCCCCTCCCCGATGTCGTCCTGGCGAAAGCCAGGACCCATTACCACCGAGAGGCGTTTGGCGAAGACACGGAGTGAGCACCGCCCGCAACCATTACCACGCGGGGTAATGGGTCCTGGCTTTCGCCAGGACGACACGGAGGATGTGGCTACGGGGTGCCGTCAACAAACGGCTATTGCGCCGCCTCCCCCTCCTCCACACCGCGCTTCAGCGCGGCGCGGGCGGCTTCGCGGTGCTCGGCCGTGATGTGGGTGGCGACCATGCGGATGGCGGTGGCGAGCACGGCGGCGTCATCGGCGAACCCGAGGATCGGCATCACATCAGCGACGAAGTCGAACGGCAGGATGAAATAGGCGATCGCCCCCAGCAGCGACGCCTGGACATGGCGCGGCGTCTGCCGGTCGAAGGCGCAGTAATAGGCCGCCAGGAGATCCTCGGCGAATGGCAGTTGCGCGGCGACGCGCTTCAGCTTGCGCCAGAAGCGGCGGCGGACGCTCTCACGATCCTCCGCGAGCCGATCGGCCGGCTCGAAGCCGACGCTGTGCTCGGCAGCCATGCTCCAAAACTCCCCGTTCAGCCAGGAGCGGCGGATCGCCGCATGTCCCGCTGATCACAAGATGGGGATGCGGCCGGGCGCTGCAAGATGTCAGCCAGGTGTCAGCTAACCCGTCAGCTAACCCGTCAGCTTGGCGATGGCGTTCATCGCCTTGGCGAGCTCGATGTCGCGCGCCGTGACGCCGCCGGCATCATGGGTCGACAGCACCACCTCCACGGTCTTGTAGACGTTACGCCATTCTGGGTGATGGTCCATTTTCTCGGCGACCAGTGCCGCGCGGGTCATGAAGCCGAACGCCTCGTTGAAATCCTTGAAGACAAAGGTTTTCGCGATCGCGTCGCGCCCGCCGACCTCGCTCCAGCCCGGGATACCACCCAGTGCCTGCTTGCGTGCTTCCGCCGCCAGCCGTTCTGCCATGATCGTCTCCATGCTTCAGGGGAACTTTACCCTAACACCGTGCTTACGGTCCGGGTTCACGAGGGGGATTTTCCTCCATCCGCTAACCATGACGGAGATGTAACCCCGCCGGACAAGAAATTTGCTACAATTGCGGGCCTAAATCGCCGGCCGAGATGAAGCTGAGCCTGAAACGCCTGTTTGGGAGATCGATGACCGGGGGTATGGACTTGGCCGAAGCGCCCACTCCGCCTTCGCCGCGATCAGCGGCGCGGAAGACGGCGCTCGTGTCCCTCGCGCTGGTGCTTGCGATCATCGGCGCGCTGGTCGGCGGCTATTATTTCGCGATGCGTCCGGTGACGCTGAAGGTTGCGGTCGGCCCCGCCAATAGCGACGACGTCAAGGTCGTGCAGACGCTGACGCAGGCCTTCTCACAGAACAAGAGCTATGTGCGGCTGCGCCCGATCCAGACCGATGGCGCCACCGCCAGCGCCGAGGCGCTCGCGGAGGGCAAGGTCGATCTTGCCATCGTGCGCGGCGACGTCGATGTGCCGAAGAACGCGCAGGCGGTCGCGACCCTGCGCAAGAACGTCGTGGTGCTGTGGTCGGTCCAGGGCAAGGGCAAGAAGAAGGGCGCCAAGATCACCAAGATCGCGCAGCTTGCCGGCCATCGCGTCGGCGTGGTCGGCCGCACCCAGGCCAACGTCAATCTGCTCAAGGTGATCCTGCAGCAATACGGCGTCGATCCCGCCAAGGTCGAGATCATCCAGTTCCCGGCCAACGAAGCCGCCGAGGCGATCAAGTCCCAGAAGGCCGATGTCTATCTCGCGGCCGGTCCCGTCAACAGCAAGATCACGGCGGACGCCATCGCCGCCTCCACCAAGGATTTCGGCACGCCGACCTTCCTCGCGATCGACTCGGCGGATGCGATCGCGCAGAATCATCCGGTCTATGAAGCCTCCGAGATTCCCGCCGGCACCTATGGCGGCTCGCCCGATCGTCCCGATGACGAGGTCAAGACCATCAGCTTCTCGCATCACATCGTGGCGCGCAAAGGCGTATCCGAAACCACCATCGCGGCGTTCACGCGCCAGCTGTTCGCCGTGCGGCAGCAACTGGTGACGGAATTCCCGCTGGCGGCCAAGATCGAAACGCCCGACACCGACAAGGACGCCGTGATCCCGGTGCATCCGGGCGCGGCCGCCTTCGTCGACGGCGAGGAGAAGACCTTCCTCGACAAATACAGTGATTACATCTGGTGGAGCCTGATGGCGCTCTCCGCCATGGGCTCGATCGGTGCCTGGTTTGCGGGTTACCTCAAGAAGGACGAGCGCGACAACAACAGCCATCTGCGCGAACGCCTGCTCGACATGATCGCCGCGGCGCGCAAGAGCGAGACGGCGGAAGAGCTCGACCAGATGCAGACCGAGGCCGACGAGATCCTGCGCGACACGCTGCACTGCTTCGATCACGGCGCAATCGAGGAAGGCGGGCTCACGGCCTTCAACATCGCACTCGACCAGTTCCACGCCGCCGTCGCCGACCGCAAGGCGGTGCTGATGAGCCTGCCGCAAAACCTGCAACGCGCGGGCGCGCAGTTCAGGGCCGCCGGCAACGCGTAAAGGCTTGCCCGCGTTATTGCTGCGTCACATTGCCTCAATATAGACCTTACCGTCATTCCGGAGCGCGCGAAGCGCGAATCCGGAATCTCGAGATTCCGGGTCCGGTCCTTCGGACCGTCCCGGAATGACGGCGCTAGATGCGCCTAATACAACCGGCGAATCCACCATGAACATCAAATTCTCCCGCCGCCGTTTCCTCGCGACCGGCGCCGGCGCGCTCGGCGCCGTCGCAATGCCCTATCTGTCGCGCGCAGCCGACCGGCCGGCGGTGACGCATGGCGTGCAGTCGGGCGACGTCACCGTCGACGGCGGCGTGGTGTGGGCGCGCGCCGACCGTCCAGCGCAGATGCTGGTCGAAGTGGCGACGACCGAGTCCTTCAAGGATGCCCGCGCACTGCCGCCGATCGCGGCGCTGCCCGAAAGCGACTTCACCGCAAAGATGCTGATCGAGAACCTGCCGGGCGGACAGGACATCTTCTATCGGGTTCGCTTCCGCGATCTCTCACACAGCGCGATCGAAGGCGAGCCGGTGACCGGCCGCTTCCGCACCGCGCCGGCGGACCGCCGCGACGTCAGCTTCGTCTGGGGCGGCGACGTCGCAGGCCAGGGCTGGGGCATCAACCCTGACGACGGCGGCATGTTCACCTTCTCCGCGATGCGCAAGCACCGGCCGGATTTCTTCCTGCACTCGGGCGACACGATCTACGCCGACGGTCCCATCCAGTCCGAAGTAAAACTCGCCGACGGCAAGATCTGGAGGAACGTCACGATTCCCGAGAAGGCCAAGGTTGCCGAGACGCTGGACGAGTACCGCGCTGCGCACAAATACAATCTCACCGACGACAATCTCCGTGCCTTCAATGCCGAGGTGCCGATCTTCGTGCAGTGGGACGACCACGAGGTGACCAACAACTGGTCGCTGTCGAAGGAGCTGCCGGCCGCCTACAAGGTGCGCGACATCTCGCTGCTCGCCGCCCGCGCCGGTCGCGCTTTCCACGAGATGTACCCGATGCGCGAGAGCATCGTTGAGCCCGGCCGCGTCTATCGCCAGATCTCCTATGGCCCGCATCTCGACGTGTTCGTGCTCGACGAGCGCAGCTATCGCGGCCCGAACGGCGCCAATCTCGAGACCGCTTACGGCCCGGCGAGTTACTTCCTCGGGCCGGACCAGATCGCCTGGCTCAAGCGCGGCCTCCTGAATTCGCGCGCGACATGGAAGGTGATCGCCTCGGACATGCCGATCAGCCTGATCGTCTCGGACACGCCGAAAGGCGGCTCGGAAGCCATTGCGCAGGGCGACGGCCCGGTGCGCGGCCGCGAGTTCGAGATCGCCGACATCCTCCGCTTCATCAAGATGGCGCCGATCAGCAACACGGTGTGGCTGACGGCGGACGTGCATTACGCGGCCGCGTACTATTACGATCCGAACAGGGCGCAATTCCAGGAGTTCGAGCCGTTTTGGGAATTCGTCTCGGGCCCGCTGCACGCTGGCACTTTCGGACCCAACGCGCTCGACAACACGTTTGGGCCCGAAGTGCGCTTCGTCAAGGCGCCCGGTGCCGACAAGCAGAATCTGCCGCCGTCAGCCGGCATGCAGTTCTTCGGTCACGTCAAGATCGATGGCGCCTCCGGCCAGATGACGGTGACCTTGCGCGACCGCGCCGACATCGCACTGTGGTCGACCACGCTCGATCCCAGGCAGGCCTGACGCTATTCCATGGCACCTATCTGAAGCGCCGCCTCGAGCGCGTCGCTCGAGCACGGCTTCTGCAAGCGCGGCTGGCCGGCGAATTCGGACGGTATCCGCGCGTCGGCATCGTGGCCGGTGACGAAGACGAACGGGATCTTGAGCGCGACCAGCCGCTCGGCGATCGCAAAGCTCGTCTCGCGGATCAGCTCGACATCGAGCAGTGCGAAGTCGGGGGCGCGCTTCGCGATCGCCTCCAGCGCCTGCGTCACCGAGCCGACGGTCCGCACGCTCGTCACACCGAATCCGATGAGGCGATCCTCGAAATCGATCGCAATGATCGGATCGTCCTCGACGATCAGAATATCAGCAGGCCGGCCTGAGCCATTGGAGAATGCGGGTGCCATGATCACATCTTCTGCGTGAGGTTTTGTCGGATCAGGACTGCCGCGACACGATGCCTGCGCCCAGCGCACCGGAGGGTTCCTGGAACGAAACCCACCACATCGCCGTTCCCCAGTCTGTCCACTTGTGCACACAGCAGATGGACGGAACTCGCTAATGTCGAGAGGAGGACAGGGGGTTCACGATGGATGCGCGCATCGACAAGACGAGCGAGGTCGAGAGCCGACCGGCCAACAATCTGCTGCGGCGCTTGAGCCAGGCGGACTATGCGCTGCTCGCACCCTATGTGACCGTCGAAGACTCCGCGGCAGGCGAACTGCTCTACAATCCCGGCGACGACGTTCAGGTCGTCCATTTCCCCTGCGGTCCGGCGCTCGCAACCTTTCTGGTGCCCAATGAGGACGGCCGGGATGTCGAGACCATCCTGGTCGGCCGCGAGGGCGCGGTAGGCGGCATCGTCAGCGAAGGATTCCTGCCGGCCTACACTCGCATCTGCGTCAAATTTGGCGGTCCCTTTGCGCGCATTCATGTCGGCAAGCTCGAGGCAGCCAAGCTGCGCTCGGCGTCGCTGCGCAACATATTTGTGCGCTACGCCGACTGCATGCTGGCGCAGATCTTCCAGTCCACCGCCTGCAACGCCATTCACTCGATCGAGCAGCGCACGGCGAAATGGATTCTGGCGGCGATGGAGCGGACCGGCGACGAGAGCAGCGTGCCGCTGACGCATGAGCAGCTTGCAACGCTGCTCGGGGTCGGGCGCAGCTATGCGAGCCGCGTGCTCCAGTCGTTCAGGGCCGAAGGCGTGCTCGACACAAGGCGCGGATCGATCCTGGTCCGCAACCGCGATGGCCTGCGGCTGCGGGCTTGCCGGTGCAACGACGCCGTGAAGATGCACTTCGAGGAAGTGCTGCGCGGGGTGTATCCGACCGAGGAGCGGGAGGCCGGGTAGAGGCGCAATCTTGCTTCTTCCTTCTCCCCTTGCGGGAGAAGGTGGCGCGAAGCGCCGGATGAGGGGTTCTCTCCACGAGTTCGTCCGCCGAGAGAGACCCCTCACCCCAATGAGCTTGTGGCTAATGGCGGAGCTGCCCTCTCCCGCAGGGGGAGAGGGCACAGTAACGCGCGGCGCGCTTTTCTGAACGTCGCCGTGCTATACTCTTCCCCGCATGAGCGGGGCACTCCTTCACACGGTCTTCGACATTGCGGCGTGGCTGGCGGCGGCGGCCGCGCTGTCCTGGCTGTCGCGACGGGGATTGCAGTTTCCGGCGCAATCCTTCGAGCTGCCCTATATCGCCGCGCTGGTGTTCGGCGCCGGCGTTGGCGCCTATCTGTTCGGGTCCGCCAATCTGTGGTTGTCGGGTCAGAGCGGCATTGCGCGCTCGGTCGAGGGCGCGCTGGCCGGTGGCATCGTGGCGATCGAGCTCTACAAATGGTCCGCAGGGATCACGGTCCGAACCGGCGCCCGGTTTGCGCTGCCGCTGGCGCTCGGCATCGCGATCGGCCGGCTCGGCTGCTATTTCGCGGGCCTCGACGACTTCACCTACGGCACGCCGACGGCGCTGCCCTTCGGCCATGACTTCGGCGACGGCGTTCTCCGCCATCCCGTGCAGCTCTACGAGAGCGCGGCCATGGCCCTATTCGCGCTTGTCTATGTGCTGGCGGTCTTGAACCGGAACGCATTCACGATCACCAATGGTTTCTACCTGGTGCTCGCCTGTTACGGAGCGCAACGCTTCCTGTGGGAATTCCTCAAGCCTTACGGCACGCTGATCGGCCCCTTCACCCTGTTTCACCTGCTGTCGCTGTCCATCCTGCTCTATGCCGCCGTCATGCTGGCGACGGCGCCCAAAGCGAGACCCGTGCATGAACGCGCCGTTGCGTAAGTCGCGTCCCTACATCTTCTGGGGCCAGACCCAATCCCTCTGCGAGACCTGCCTGAAGCTGGTGCCGACCAAGATACAGATCCAGGGCAACGAGGTCTGGTACGAAAAGCGCTGCAAGGAGCATGGCGTGCAGTCGACGCTGGTGTCGACGGACGCCGCCTATTGGCGCCTGTGCAAGGATTTCATCAAGCCGGGCGACCGGCCGCTGCAATTCCAGCAGCGCACCGAATTCGGCTGTCCCTATGATTGCGGCCTCTGTCCCGACCACGAGCAGCATTCCTGCCTGGCGCTGATCGAGATCACCGAGCACTGCAACCTCACCTGCCCGGTCTGCTTCGCCGAATCTTCGCCCGCACGAACGAAATTCACGCCGCTCGCGACGGTCGAGAAGATGCTCGACGCGCTGGTCGCGAGCGAAGGCGAGCCCGACCTCGTACAGATTTCCGGCGGCGAGCCGACGCTGCATCCTGATTTCTTCGAGATCCTGGACGCCGTGCGCGCCCGCCCGATCCGCCACGTCATGATCAACACCAACGGCCTGCGCATCGCCCGCGAAAAGGACTTTGTGGCGCGGCTCGCCGAGAACAGGCGCGGGCTGGAGGTCTATCTCCAGTTCGATTCGCTTCAGCGCGATGCGCTGATCAATCTGCGCGGCGCGGATTTACGAAAAATCCGCCAGCAGGCGCTGGAGAATCTCGAGCATTTTGGCGTCTCGACCACGCTGGTCGCGACCATCAAGCGCGGCGTCAACGATGCCGAGATCGGCGACATCGTTCGCCACGCCCTGACCTGGAAATGCGTGCGCGGCGTCACGTTGCAGCCGGTGCAGGATGCCGGCCGCAACGAGCATTTCGACAAGACCACCGACCGCATCATGCTGTCGGAGATCCGCAAGCGCGTGGTCGAGACCGGCGTGTTCGGCGACAAGGACATGATCCCGCTGCCCTGCAACCCCGAAAGCATCTCGATCGGCTATGGCCTGCGCAATGGCGAGAAGGTGCTGCCGCTGACCTCGCTGATCCCGCAGGAGCAACTGGTTGCGGTGATGCCCAACACCATCAGCCCGGAAAAATATCCGATGCTGCGGGAAAAATTCATCGACCTGTTCTCGCTGTCGTCGGGCCCGCTCAACACCTCCGAGCGCGTCTGCGAACTCTTGTGCTGCCTGCCGAGCTTTCAGGTGCCGGAAGGGCTCTCTTACGAGAACGTTTTCCGCGTCACCATCGTGCAGTTTCTCGACCGCTTCAATTTCTGCGTCGGCAACGTCAAGCGCAGCTGCATCCATTTCGTGACGGAGCAGGGCGCGATCATTCCGTTCGACACCTACAACCTGTTCTACCGCAATGGAAAGATCGACAGCATCCGCGCGGCGCTGGCCGGGCAGACCTATCGCGAGGTGAGGCAGGGCGAAGGGGTGCCGCGGTGAGCGATGCCGGCACTCCACCTCCGCCTGATCGATCTCAGCCGCAGGCGCCCTGGATAGATTCGCCCAGTGGATGTCTAACATTGTTTCTCGTCATTGCAGGAATTGTCTTGCTCCTGCCTGGGCTTTGCACGGGAGTCTTGTTTTACTCTGAACTCAAAAAGCCGAACGCCACCTCCGATCCTTTTGTGATTGTTGTTTTGGGCATCCCCCTCGTGGGAGCCGCACTTGCCGTTCTGGGCGTTGTGATTGGAATAAAAAGCTTTGCGCGCCGCCGTTAACACGGGATCTCCACCTTGAGCGATACGCCACGGCCTAACCTCCCCCCCATTCCAACGGCCCATCAGGCGCGCAGCGGCTGCCTGACTGCGCTCATGGTGGTCTCAGGCATCATCCTGCTGCTGCCGGGCCTCTGCGCAGTCCTGTTCGGCGGAATCTCGATATCCGAGAGCGGCCGGATCGAGTCCGACATCGCCCCGCTGGTCTTTCTGGGCGTGGTCGTCGGCATCGGAGGCGTTGTCCTGATCTGGGCGGCGATCAAGGGGCGAAAGGCCCCCGCCCACCCCGGAACCCAGCCTTAAGCCCCGGGAATTCCCGGACAAAATTCAGTCAACCAAGGGCCAAAGAACACATTGTTTTTTGGCGGTTTTTGCATATATTGCGCCGCAAACGCGTAGGGTGCCCGGTCGAGCTGACCGGGCTTCCTTTTTGGGCGAAGCAGGCCCCGTTTTCCACGTTTCCAGCGTTGTCCGTGAAGAGGTCCCGGTCTGGCCGGCGAGATCGCGCTTAACCCATTGTTCGACCGCAAAGAAGCTCACACATGAACCTTCGTAACGTCGCCATCATCGCCCACGTCGACCACGGCAAGACGACCCTGGTCGACAAACTTCTCCAGCAGTCCGGCACGTTCCGCGAGAACCAGAAGGTGACCGATCGCGCCATGGACTCCAACGACCTGGAGCGTGAGCGCGGCATCACCATCCTGGCCAAGGCGGCCTCGGTGCAGTGGAAGGACACCCGCATCAACATCGTCGACACCCCCGGCCACGCCGATTTCGGCGGCGAGGTCGAGCGCATCCTGAACATGGTGGATGGCGCCCTGGTGCTGGTCGACGCAGCCGAAGGCCCGCTGCCGCAGACCAAATTCGTGGTCTCCAAGGCGCTCAAGGTCGGCCTCAAGCCGATCGTCGTCATCAACAAGGTCGACCGCCCCGACGCGCGCCCGACCGAGGTCATCAACGAGGTGTTCGACCTGTTCGCGGCGCTCGATGCCAGCGAGGAGCAGCTCGACTTCCCGATCCTGTACGGGTCGGCCAAGCAAGGCTGGATGGCCGATAGCCCTGAAGGCCCGCAAGACAAGGGCATGGAGCCGCTGTTCGACCTGGTCCTGCGCCACGTCGCGCCGCCGAAGGTCGAGGAAGGCCCGTTCAAGATGATCGGCACGATCCTCGAGGCCAACCCCTATCTCGGCCGCATCATCACCGGCCGCATCTCGTCCGGCACGCTGAAGCCGAACCAGCAGGTCAAGGTGCTGAACGCCGACGGCAAGCTGGTCGAGTCCGGGCGCATCACCAAGATCCTGGCCTTCCGCGGTCTCGAGCGCACCCCGCTCGAGGAAGCTGAAGCCGGCGACATCGTCGCGATTGCGGGCCTGACCAAGGGCACCGTCGCCGACACCTTCTGCGATCCGACCGTCGAAGTGCCGCTGCCGGCACAGCCGATCGATCCGCCGACCGTGTCGATGTCGTTCATCGTCAACAACTCCCCGCTCGCCGGCACCGAAGGCGACAAGGTGACGAGCCGCATGATCCGCGACCGTCTCTTGCGCGAAGCCGAGGGCAATGTCGCGCTGCGCGTCGTCGAAGCCGCCGACAAGGACGCGATGGAAGTGTCGGGCCGCGGCGAACTGCAGCTCGCGATCCTGATCGAGACCATGCGCCGCGAAGGTTTTGAGCTCTCGGTGTCGCGCCCGCGCGTCGTGTTCCAGAAGGACGAAGCGACCGGCGCCACCATGGAGCCGATCGAGGAAGTCGTGATCGACGTCGACGAGGAGCATTCCGGCGTCGTCGTGCAGAAGATGAGCGAGCGCAAGTCCGAGCTGATCGAGATGAAGCCGTCCGGCGGCAACCGTCAGCGCCTGGTGTTCTACGCGCCGACCCGCGGCCTGATCGGCTATCAGGGCGAGCTGCTCACCGACACCCGCGGCACCGCGATCATGAACCGCCTGTTCCACGGCTATGCGCCGTACAAGGGCGAGATCCAGGGCCGCCGCAACGGCGTCCTGATCTCCAACGACCAGGGCGAAGCGGTGGCCTACGCCATGTTCAAGCTGGAAGACCGCGGCCCGATGATGATCGAGCCGGGCTGGAAGGTCTACAAGGGCATGATCGTCGGCGAGCACACCCGCGACAACGATCTCGAGATCAACGTGCTCAAGGGTAAGCAGCTTACCAACATCCGCACGACCTCGAAGGACGAAGCCGTGCGCCTGACCCCGCCGATCCGCATGACCCTGGAAAAGGCGCTCGCCTATATCGAGGACGACGAGCTCGTCGAGGTCACCCCGAAGTCGATCCGCCTGCGCAAGAAGCACCTCGATCCGAACGAGCGCAAGCGCGCGGAAAAGGCCAAGGAAGCGGTGGCGTAAGGCCACCGCTCTCGCTCGCTGTCATTCCCCGCGAAGGCGGGGAATCCAGTACGCCGCGGCTTCTCGGCTCTACAACGACCGTCTCTGGAATACTGGTCGCCCGGTCATGCCGAGCGATGACAGTTGTGCGCGTGGCGGCTTCAGCACTCTTCACGAACGTGCTAGAGCCCGCCCATGACCTCCCTGCCCTCCTCCGTCGACGTCGCGATCATCGGCGCCGGTGCCGCCGGCCTCGGCGCAGCGCATGCGCTGCACGGCTCCGGTCTCTCGGTAATCGTGCTGGAGGCTCGCGACCGGCTCGGCGGCCGGGCCTGGACCGTCCAGGCCTCGCCTGACGTGACCTTCGACGTCGGCTGCGGCTGGCTGCATTCGGCGGACAAAAACTCCTTCGTCGAAATCGCCAAACAGCTCGGTTTCGAACTCAACAAGGACCTGCCGCCCTGGCGCGAGCGCGCCTTCGGCAATGCCTTTCCGCAAAGCGAGCGCGACGATTTCATGCGCGCGATGGATGCGTTCTATGAACGTCTCTGGCAGGCGGCACAGAAGGGCAAGGACGAGCCCGCGAGCCTGAGTCTGGAGCCGGGCAATCGCTGGAATCCGATGATCGACGCGATCTCGACCTATATCAACGGCTGCGAACTGAAGGACATGTCCACGCTGGACTGGGACGCCTATGAGGACACGAACCTCAATTGGCGCGTCCGTCGCGGCTATGGCTCGCTTGTTACGGCCTATGGTGCGCCCTGCCCGGTGGCGCTGAACTGCAGCGTCACGCTGATCGATCATTCGGGCAAGCGCATCCGCATCGAGACGTCGCGGGGCACACTGGATGCCAGCAAGGTGATCGTCACCGTCCCGACAAATCTGATCGCCGATGAGGCGATCCGCTTCTCGCCGCCACTCCCCGCCAAGGTCGATGCCGCGGCCGGCCTGCCGCTCGGCGTCGACGACAAGGTGACGCTGGCGCTGAGTGATGCCGAAGCTTTTCCAAAAGAAGGCAATTTGCGCGGCGCCACCATGCGCACGGAGATGGGCACTTACCACATCCGCCCGTTCGGCCAGCCCTGCATCGAAGGCTTTTTCGGCGGCAGCTTTGCGCGCGACCTTGAAGACGCCGGCGAAGGCGCCATCGCCGCGCACAGCATCGACGAGATCGCGGGCTTCCTCGGCAACGATATCCGCCGCAAGCTGAAGCCGCTGTACGAGTCGCGCTGGGCCCGTGATCCCTATGCGCGAGGATCCTATTCGCATGCGCTGCCAGGGCATGCGGGCGATCGTGCCGTACTGGCTGCGCCGGTGGATGGGCGATTGTTCTTCGCAGGCGAAGCGACGTCGCCCACCTTCTTCACGACGGCGCATGGCGCGCGGGATAGTGGCGAGCGGGCGGCGAAGGAAGTGCTGGCGGCAATGGATAAGCACTGACTGAACGCCGTCGATGCGGCGTCATACTCCAGCGTCGTCCCGGCGAAGGCCGGGACCCATACCGCGTGATTTCTCAATGAACCACGGTGCTCGTACCGCGGATTGATCCCTTTACTTCCAGTCTTCGCCAAACTGCGCCCTGTGGTTATGGGTCCCGGCCTCCGCCGGGACGACACCGAATTTGCGGGTGCCGCTACGCTCGCAATGACGAACTACTCGATCACCCGCGCCCGCAAATCCGCATCAGGCACGAAGCAGGCATCATACTTCCCGAAGATGCGATAGCGGTTGCGCGCGATGAGGTTGTAGACGGGGTCCCGCAGCGGCTTTGGCACGACGAACAATGCGCGCACCCAGCCCCAGCCGGGGAGCTGTGACAACACCGTCAGCGCAGCATCCGACTTCATGAACACTTCGCCGCCATGGACCACCGCGTTGGTATCAGGATCATCCGGATCGATGCCGAACGTGCGCGCCAAGCGCGCCCCGTAATCCGACTGGATCGGCGTGAAGCGAAATCGCTTCGCCGTATCGCGCCTGGCGACGAAGCGCACCCAGCGTGAGCAGAAGATGCAGACGCCGTCGAACAGGATGACGTCATCGTCCGGCCATTTGCTCATCAGCTTCTCTTCTTGACGCGTTTTCTTCACGCGACCCGGAATCCACTTCGCGCGAAAACGCTATCGGTTATCCAGCATAAGCAGTGCCACCAGCATCAGTACGATGGCTGGTCCGGTCTTCACCAGCGCGCCGAGCGGCTCGATCCAGAGGTCGGGCGTGAGAATCGCCGCGCCGAACATGTAGCCGAGCGAGGCCAAAATGCCCGCGACCAAGCCTACGGCCGCCGTGCGGCGGAAGGCAATCAGCACGCCGATGCTCATGTCCATCAGGCTGGTGCCGATGGTGATGGGATCGACCAGCGCGGGCGGAAAGTTGTGCGTGCTCAAGATGCCGGCGGCGGCGCGATGGGACACGAACAGCGCGATGAAGCCGGAGACGATCCAGAACGCGACCAGGCTCGCGAAGATCAGCGCCTTCGCAAGGAACAGCCGCGCGAACCATTTGTCCTGGATGGTGGCGGGGTGGCGTCCGATCGTCTCAGCCAGCGTCTTCGGCGTGATGCCTGTCGCAGCGATCCAGGCGGACGGATCGCCCATCACGCCGCGGCGGAGCTCGGCAATGGCAGTGGAGCGCATCGGCGGCATCCAGCCGAGATAACTGGCGAAATCGCCGATCTTTGCCCCGAGGCCGAGCATGAAGGTCGGCATTGGGAGGCGCGGCCAGCCGGCTGTGCCGAATGCGAGGCGAAACTGCTTGATGACGCCAGCCATGGTAGCCGGCTCAACCTGCATCAGGTCCCAAGCCACGGCTTCGACGGAGGCATCGTCGATGTCGCGCGCGGCCAGCCAGGCGATGGTGGCCGAGATATCCTCGACCGCAACGGGCTGAAATGGCGTCGCCATCTCCTTTTCCGGCGGGTCCAGCGGAAAGGCAGCGAGCGCGCGGAGCATCGCACTGCCGCCATAGGCGGACGGTGCGACCACGAAGCCGGGGCGCAGGATGGCATAGGGAATGCCTGATGCCGCGATCAGCCGTTCGGCCTCGCGCTTGGTCGTCGCAAAGGCCGTCCGATCGGCATCAGCGGTGCCGGGAATCGAGATGTGGACCAGCCGGACCGCACGGCCGCTGCCGGCGACGGCCTGAAGCAGCCGCGCGACGAAATCGCGATGCACGGCGCCCGTGTTGCGACCCGGACCATCCTGGAGCACGCCGAGGCAGTTCACGACGAGATCGACGGAATGCTCGCTCAGGAGCCGTTTCAGCGCCGCCGCATCGAGCGAGAGGATCGGCAATTCGAGATCCAGCGCGCTCATCCTCTGCGCCGGCGACAGGCTGCGGGCGACACCGATCACGCGAAAACCCCGCGCACGCAGATCATCGGTGACGAAGCGGCCGATCAGGCCGGAGGCGCCGAGCACCAAGATGGTTTTTCGGGTCATCGCGTCCCTCAAAACGGCTTTGCGACCATCAGCCAGAGGATCAGCATCGTCGCACCGAAGCCGGGGAAGCCGAACGCGAACCAGCGGCGGAATAGCACGAAATAGCGTTCCGGCAGCGCCGTGCGCTGATCGGCAGCCTTGCGCGCGAGATCGCGCATCTCGATCTGCATGAAGACGACCGGCACCCAGAACAAGCCGGCAATGGCATAGAGCGCGAGTGAGGCCAGCAGCCAGCGCTCCGTGATCGACGTCGCGGAGAGCATCATCAGCACGCCGCCGCTGACCGGCTGGAGAACCACGGCCGACAGCGTGAAGATCGCATCCGCGATCACCACGACCGAAGCGGTGCGTGCGACGAACTCCGCATCCTGCGTGCGATGCGCCATCAGCATGAAGAAGGCGATGCCGGTCCCGGTGCCGAGAATGACGATGGCGCCGAGCACATGGAAGAATTTGACCAGGAAATACAGCGTCATGGTTTCTTGGTCGCCATTGGTTTCGGCTGGTTCAGCGTACGTTCGAGTTCGATGCCAGCGGCTTTCACGCCGGCTTCGGTCTCGATCATCCAGTGCCCCTCGGTGCCGACCGCCGGCAATGCGCGGAAATCGACTTTGCCGCCGGCGCTGCGAAAGGCATCCGCCAACGATTTCGAGAATGCCGGCGCAAAATAGCTGTCATTGCTTGCGACGAACCATGTGACGGGAATCCGCGCCGCCTTGCCGAATTCGGTCGCCGCCGCCAGAAGCGCATCTGGCGCACAGATCCGGCTCGGCTCGTCATTGGCGTGGCCGCCGCGCCCGGGCGCAAACGCGATGATGGCGGAAATCGCCTTTGGATCGGCATTGGCAAACGCCAGCGCGCCCCATCCACCGGCGGAATGGCCGATCACGATCGCGGCATCCTTGCGGATGAAATCCTGCTTGCGCAAATGGTCCAGCGCGAGCGAGATTTCTTCGGCCGTCGCGCGGCCGGAGTGCAGATAGTCCGCCTCGTCGCAACCACCCTGGTCCTCGACATAGCGCCCGCCGGTCGCACCATGGCCGAGCCGCTCCGGCACCAGCACGGCAAATCCGCGCGAGACGAGGAACGCTGCGAGCACGCGATACTCCGGTTGCGGCATCTGCGCACGACGCAACGTGTTCTGCGTCGAAGCGTGCGCGATGACCGCAAGCCGGAACGGACCGGCGCCAGCGGGCCGAAACAGCAGCGCGTGCGCAGCGATGCCGGCGTCCGGCGAGGGCACACGCCACTCCTGCCGACGAAATGGCTCGCCTTCCGCACCCGATGCACCGAACGTGACCTGAGCGCACAGGGGCGACGCGGTCACCAGGGCCAGCAGAGGCAGAAGCGCAAGGATGTTGAAGAGCCGCATGAATGGCCAAAGGCGAGCACGGACAGCGACTGCCAGACTAGTAGGAACGAATCATTCCGGGCGGACTTTCTGCGCTGCCATTGCCGTTCATTGGTTGCCGCGACGCAGTTTTGCACCGACGCGTGGCAGGGGGCTGCCGTTCAAGGCAGCGGCTTGTCCTCTTTCGGTACAACATGGCCATAATACTGATGCAGAAAGTCCACAGGTTAACCGATAATTAACGATAGGTCTTGCCGCCGGCGCGGCGACTTGATTTGATCGCGTCCATGAGCACAACCCTGATCGAGGTCCGGCCGGCCAAAGCCGCAGATGCAACTGCGGTGGCGTCGACCCATGACGAAGCCTGGCGTTCGGCCTATCAGGGCATCATTCCCGGCGCCGAGCTGGAGAAGCTGATCAACCGCCGCGGTCCGCAATGGTGGGACAGCGCGATTCGCAAGGGCAGCCGCGTCAGTGTGCTGGTGTTCGGCGACAAGATCGCGGGCTATGCCAATTACGGCCGCAACCGCGCGCGCAGCCTGCACTTCGACGGCGAGATCTACGAGCTCTATCTGCGTCCCGAGTTTCAGGGCCTCGGCTTCGGCCGCAGGCTGTTCGCCGCCGCCCGCCGCGACCTGATGCAGAGCGGCCTGAAGAGCATGGTGGTGTGGGCGCTCTCGGACAACGATCCGGCAACCGAGTTCTACCGTGCGTTGGGCGGCCGCATGGTGGCGCGCTCCTCGGAGCGGTTCGGGCCGAAGTCGCTCGACAAGGTTGCCTTCGCTTGGACCAATTGAGCTGCTGAAGTCCGGCCGGCAGCGCTTTCCTTCCTTCGATACCGCCCGCCGCTTGCGCCGGTGATCGCTGGATTCATTATTTCAAAAAAACACGATGGATTGGCGGGCCAAGCCCGCGTATGACAGCGCCAAAATCGCTGCCGGGCGCGATTTAACCTCGGCAACAACGGAGCCTTGAATGCGTATCGATGCGGTCTCGATCGGAAAAAACGTCCCCCACGACGTCAACGTCATCATCGAAGTCCCCGTGGGCGGCGAACCGATCAAGTACGAGATGGACAAGGAGGCCGGCACGCTGGTGGTCGACCGCTTCCTGTACACGCCGATGCGTTACCCCGGTAACTACGGCTTCATCCCGCACACGCTGTCCGACGACGGCGACCCCTGCGACGTGCTGATCATCAACACCCGCGCCATCATCCCCGGCGCCGTCATGAGCGTGCGCCCGGTCGGCGTGCTGTTCATGGAGGACGAAGCCGGCGGCGACGAGAAGATCCTGGCGGTGCCGTCGTCGAAGCTGACGCAGCGCTACGACAAGGTGAAGTCGTACTCCGACCTGCCCGACATCACGCTGCAGCAGATCCAGCACTTCTTCGAGCACTACAAGGATCTCGAGAAGGGCAAGTGGGTGAAGATCCTGCGCTGGGGCGGCCCGGAGGAGGCGCACAAGCTGATCCTCGAGGGCATCGAGCGCGAGAAGAAGAAGAGGGGCTGATCGTCATTCCGGGGCGATGCGTCAGCATCGAACTACGGTGCGCAATTGCGCACCTGAGAATCTCGAGGTTCCGGGTTCGCACTTCGTGCGCCCCGGAACGACGATCGGCTACACCGCCGGCTTCGGCAGCCCTGCAATCGCGCACGCAGCGCGCAGCGTATTCACCAGGAGACACGCCACCGTCATCTGGCCGACACCACCCGGCACCGGCGTGATGGCACCGGCCACGCCAAGCGCTTCCTGATAGGCGACATCACCGACGAGGCGCGTCTTGCCGTCCTCCTTCGGGATGCGATTGATGCCGACATCGATCACGGTCGCGCCCGGCTTCAGCCAGTCCGCGCGCACCATCTCAGGCTTGCCGACGGCGGCATAGACGAGGTCGGCGCGCTTGACGAGCCCGGGCAGATCGCGCGAGCGCGAATGCGCGATCGTCACCGTGGCGTTCTCGTTCAGCAGCAATTGCACCAGCGGGCGGCCAACCAGGTTGGAGCGACCGAGCACGATGGCATTCATGCCTTCGAGCGAAGCATGCACGCTTTTGGTCAAAATGATGCAACCGAGCGGCGTGCAGGGCGACAGCGCCTCGAGGCCGCCGGCGAGCCGGCCGGCATTGCTCGGATGCAGGCCGTCGACATCCTTGGCGGGATCGATGGCGTTGATGACGGCCTCGGTGTTCAGCCCCTTTGGCAGCGGCAATTGCACGAGAATGCCGTGCACGGCGGGATCGCGGTTGAGCTTTGCGACGAGCGCCAGCAGATCTGCTTGCGACACGTCGGCCGGCAGCCTGTGCTCGAACGAGGCCATGCCGGCGGCTTGCGTCTGGGTGTGCTTGGAGCGGACATAGACCTCGCTGGCGGCGTCGTTGCCGACCAGCACCACCGCAAGGCCCGGCACCAGATTGTGCTCGCGCTTGACCCGGGCAACCTCGTCGGCGACGCGGGCGCGGAGTTCCGCGGCGATGACTTTTCCATCAATGATCTTGGCGGTCATGTCAGTTCCTCAGTCTGTCGATTTGTCTGCCGCTTTGGCTTGGACGAGCTGGCGCAGGGCTTCACCCAGCCGCACCGGATCGCCGTCGACCGCGATCTGCTTCAGCCGCGACGTGGCTCCGGATAGCAGTTTTACGCTGGCTTTGGACACCCCGAGCGATTTCGCGAGCAGGAGCAAAACGGCCTTGTTGGCCTCGCCGCCATCGGCAATGGCGCGCACCCGCACCTTGAGCACGTTGCGCCCGTCGGCCAATTGCTCGATCCCGTCGATGTCGTCGCGGCCGCCGCGCGGCGTCACCCGCAGCGCGATGCTGATTCCCGAGGCCGAGTAACGCCAGGGTTCCTTGCCAGCCTCTTTCGCGACCAAGGCGCTCCAGCCTGCTCAGATCACGTTCGGGTAGATGTAGTACAGGATCACCCGCTCGATGAACATGATGATCAGGATCAGGATGATCGGCGAGATGTCGAGGCCGCCTAGGCTGGGCAGGAAATTGCGAATCGGCGCCAGCAGCGGCTCGGTGATCCGGTACAGGAACTCCGCCACCGCTGACACGAATTGGTTGCGCGTGTTCACGACGTTGAAGGCGATCAGCCAGGACAGGATCGCGGAGGCGATCAGCAGCCAGACGTAGAGGTCGAGCACGATGATGACGATGTCGAGAACGGCACGCATGGCTTATGAGGCCTCTGGCTTTTGGGAAATTTCTGGCTTCGGTCGGGAGTGACGCCTTTTGCTAGATATCGGTTCCCCCCGGCCCAAACAAGGGAAGTTCGGGCACCGAAATGGCTAAAACCGGGTTACGCCCGTCCTTGACTTGACCTTGGCAGGGACTTAAATGGCGCCCGGTTGTCGGCCGCGTTTACCAGAGCGGCCAGCAAAGGGGCCATAGCTCAGCTGGGAGAGCGCGTCGTTCGCAATGACGAGGTCGGCGGTTCGATCCCGCCTGGCTCCACCAGCCTTCGCTCGCTTCGCGAGCTTCGGCTAGGCAAGCCAGCCCTGCTCTCTCGTAGCGAAGTGAGCGAAGGCTGTCCCGCCATAGCCCGAAGGGCGACGGCGGACTTTTCCCCCAGATCGCCCCCTACCTCCCCGTAAACCGCGGCGGCCGTTTCTCCATGAAGCTCGCGACCCCCTCCCTGAAATCACTCCCGTTCAGCGCCACCATCATCTCCCTGTTGGCTTCGATCGTCGCTTCCGCCAGCGTCTGGAACGGGACCTCGTAGAGCTGGCGCTTGATCACGGCCATCGCACTCGGCGAGACGAAATCGGCGAGGTCGCGCGCATAGGCGTAGGTCTCCTCGCGCAGCTTGTCGGGCGAGCAGAGCCGGTTCACCAGTCCGATCCGCAGCGATTCCTCGCTCGAAACGCGGCGCGCCGAAAGCAACAGGTCCATCGCATTGGCGTGGCCGACGATGCGCGGCAGCATCCAGCTGATGCCGTGCTCGGCGATCAGGCCGCGCCGCGCGAACGCCGTTGTGAACACGGTGTTGTCGGCGGCAAAGCGCAGGTCGCAATAGAGCGCATGGACGAGACCGATGCCGGCGGTCGCGCCGTTGAGCATGGCGATGACGGGCTTCTTGATCGACGGATAGAAGCCGTAGCGCGTCTGCCAGTCGGGCCGGCGATTCATGTCGAACGGCGGCAGGTTCGAGGCGCGTCTGACGTCATCGGGATCGAGCCCCTTCAGCGCATCCATGTCAGCGCCGGCGCAGAAGGCGCGGCCCGCGCCGGTGAGCACGATGACGCGGACGTTGTCGTCGGCGCTTGACGCTTCCATCGCATGACGCACGTCGCGCTCCATGATCGGCGTCCAGGCATTCATGCGATCGGGGCGATTGAGCGTGATGGTCGCGATCTTGTCGCTCACCTCATAGAGAATGTGTTCATAGGCCACGGCGCTCTCCCTTGATCTGCCGGCACGCGTTTGCGCGCGCTCGTTAGGAACGAGCCTAGCATATCCAGGGATGAGAGAAGAACTTGCGCCAAGGACCTGCGCGAAGGCGGCGCAGGTTACTCGGCGGCTTGCGCCAGCACCGGCCGGCGCGCCAGCCAGCCGTCGATGAAATGGTCGAGCCAGGCGCGTTCCGCCGCGTCATACACGGCACGATCCGCAAAGTGATGATGCCGCTCGCGCGCGCCGGGTGCGCTCAGGCCGTCATAGCCGCGCGTGGTCCAGCAATGCATCATCGCGTAGGTCACGTCAGGATGAAACTGCACGCCGAAGGCATTGCCGGCGCGATAGGCCTGAATCGGAAAGTCATCGCCTTCCGCCAGCAGATCGGCACCGACGGGCAACGTGAACCCCTCGCGGTGCCAGTGATAGACCTGCGCCGGCCAGTGCGGGCATAGCGCGTGTCCCGCCGCCGTCGGGCGAATCGGGTAATAGCCGATCTGGGTCAGCGCCTCCGCATGCGGCGCGACGCGGGCCCCGAGCTGCATCGCCAGCATCTGCGCGCCCAGGCAGATGCCGAGGAACGGCCGCTGTTCGCGAAGCGGAATTTCGATCCAGTCGATCTCGCGGCGAATGTAGTCGTCGGGATCGTTGGCGCTCATCGGACCACCGAAGAACACGGCGCCGGCATGCTGATCGAGGGTTTCGGGCAGGGGATCGCCGAAGCGGGGACGGCGGATGTCCAGGCGATGGCCGAGCGCGCGCAGCGCATTGCCGACGCGGCCGGGTGTCGAGGATTCCTGGTGCAGGACGATCAGAACCGGCAACCGGTTTTCGGAGGCGGCGGCGCTCGGCACCCTCCTTCGGAAGGGCACCAATTCTGCGCCACCAAACCTGTCCGTCCGGAACGACATGGCCTCTGCGAGTGCTATCAGTTCAGACCGCCAGCATAGCTAAGCGATGGTTAACATCGTGTGAGTTTGCGCACACACGCCACACCGTCGAAGCAAGCTCCGGGCCACTACGGTCGCTTCAGGCTGTCTTCAAAGCGTTTTCGAGCGAAGTGGATACCGGTTCGCGTAAAGAAAACGCGTCAAAACAAGAAATCTAGAGTCCAGTTCCGATTTCATCGGAACGGGGCTCTAGTGCCTCTGCCGCTGGAACCGGCTGGTGGCGTACAGGATGAAGCTGCGCGGAAAGAACCGCAGCGCGAACGGCACAATCTTGATGCCGAGCCCCGGAAGCACTGCCCGTTTGTTGGCCATCAGGCCCTGATAGGCCTGCCTGGCAACATCGGGAGCCGAAACGTTGAGAAGCGCCGTATTGTGCCCGGACCCGACACCGGCACGGGCCTGGAATTCGGTGGGCACCGGACCCGGACAAAGCACGGTGACACGAACGCCGCGCGGCGCGAGCTCTGCCCGCAGTGCCTCGGTGAGGGAAATCACATAGGCCTTGGAGGCGTAGTAGACGGCCATTCCGGGGCCGGGCAGAAAGCCGGCGACCGATCCGACATTCAAAAGTCCACCCTTGTTCCTGATGAGCTGATCGGCAAAGCGCAGCGACAGATCGGTCAATGCCCGCACGTTGACATCGACGATGCCGACCTGATCGGCGCGATCGCACTCGATGGCATCGCCGAACACACCGAAGCCGGCATTGTTGACGAGATGATCGAGCTCGACGCCTTCGGCTTTGAGCGCTGCGGCGATCTTATCGCCGGCGCCAGCGTCCTGAAGATCGCACGTGATTACGATCGGCTTCTTGCCGCCCTTGGCGGCGAGCTCACTCGCGAGCGCCTCCAGCCGGTCTGCCCGTCGCGCCGTCAGCGCGAGGCGGTGTCCATTGGCGGCAAATACACGCGCCAGCTCCGTGCCTATGCCCGCCGAGGCACCGGTGATCAACGTTACCCGCTCAGTCACGATCGATGTCTCTTGAATTGAAGTTTTTTGGTCCCGCAATGGCGGAACGAGAGCATAGGCTGTGCGCGACAGGCAAGCGTCGCCAGCCGCATGGCCGCTTGAGCGGACATCAGGGAAAGCAGAAAACCCGGAAATTTACGGGCAAATATGGGTGAACATCATCCACATTAAAGTTTCGTCATGTGATCAGCACAACCGGCCGCCAGCCGGTTTGCGCGGATCAACCGCCGACGGCGCTGTCCTGCACCTGCCCACCGGCATGCTCCGCAACGGCATGCTTGAGCTCGATCCGGTCGCGCTGGGAAATCCCGAGCAGGTCGGAGGCGCGCCAGACGACGTTGTCCTCGAACTCCGAGACCTGGCCGTCGGCATAAACCAGCTCCCACATCATCTGCACGATGCGCTTGCGGCCCACTTCATCGAGCGAGCGCATGATGACACTGGTGAAATGATAGAGATCGACGGCCTCGCCCTCGACCTCGGTCGCATCGGCGATCAGGCGATCGGCCTTGCCGCGATCGAGCCCGAAATGGCTCTCGATCAGGCCGTGCAGCTTGCGCTGCTCGGCAGCGCTCGGCTGGCCGTCCAGCGAGACCACGTGGACCAGCAACGCAGTGGCCGCGAGCCGATAGTCGCTGTCGCCGAATGCGCGGTCCTGAGCCTGGGGGGCAACAATGTCGGCGATGAATTGGCGCAGGCCGTCGAGCATAAGGTCCTACCGAAATCGATGCCGCCGCGGGGTGCGGCGGCTACCGGCATTATATGAGCGGGAAACTCAACCGGCGCAACGTGCGTCAGTTCGGCGCGCGCATTACGTTTCTGCAATCTGGGCGGGCTGATGGCCGACTCCACCGATGTCGTCCTGGCGAAAGCCAGGACCCATACCGCGGAATCTATCGAGTGTACGCGGTAGAAGTACCGAACCACGAGTCTTCGCCAAACAACTCCCTGGGGTAATGGGTCCTGGCTTTCGCCAGGACGACATCAACTATTACGGTATCTCGTACACCACCATCTTGTCGGCGATGCCGCGTAGCGCGGCCTGTTTCTGGATCGGCTTGATCTCGCGCTGCTGGAGCAGTTCGGCGACCGCCGGCGCATCCGCCACTGGCCCGGTGATGTGGATCTCCCGCGCGGTCGACAGGCTCTGCACGCGCGCGGCGATGTTGACGGTCTGGCCGAAATAATCCTGCCGCTCGTTGAGCATCACCGCGAGGCACGGCCCCTCGTGGATGCCGATCTTGACGATGAGGTCGGTGGTGCCGCGCTGCTTGTTGAGCTCGTCCATCGCCGCGCGCATCCGCAGGCCAGCGACGATCGCATGCTCGGGACGGATGAAGGTCGCCATCACGGCATCGCCGATGGTCTTCACCACCGCGCCCTTCTCCGAGGAGATGATTTCGAGCAGCGCATGGAAATGCGCGCGCACGAGGTCGAAGGCGGCGAGATCGCCGACGCGCTCGTAGAGCGCGGTCGAGCCCTTCAGATCGGTGAACAGGAAAGTCAGCGAGGTGATCTGGAGCCGCTGGTCGAGACTGAGATTATCCGCCTTGAACACGTCGCGAAACGTCTGGTTCGACAGCATCCGCTTGGCGGTGAGGAACGGCTTGCGCTTGCCAATGAGATGATGGAGTGCCTCGGCCGCGATGAACACCGACGGCAGCACGCGCACGCCGGCTTGGTTCTCCAGCGACAATCGCAGCGGACCCGGCCGCATGGTCGTGGTCCCCGTCGGCGCCTGCACCTTGTTGTACATGATGGCGAGCTGCTGGCGGTCCTTGGTCGGCTCGCCCTGGACGTCGATGAAATGGGCGGCGTGCGTCACCGGCTCGAAGATGATGACGAAGTCGTTTGGCAATTGCAGCGACATGGTCGCCTTCTCGCCGGCCGGCAGCTCCATCGTATCCAGCGTCACCTCGTTGGCGAGCGTCGCAAACGATTCCTTGTTGAAGTCGACGCCGGAGCTCCAGAACACCTGCTTGAAATATTCCCACACCGGAAGCGTGTCGGGATCGTGCGCCGCAATGCGCCGCACGCGCGGGTTCACGGTGAAGGAGACCTCGACCTGGTCATCGACCGAGGCCTTGTAGCCGCAGGCGCAGAGCGCGCAGTGGTAATCATCGGGCTTGAGTGCCTTTAAGGTCGAGTGCGCCCCGAGCACGCCGCCGCAGCCCGGACACAGCACGTTCCAGCCGAGATCGAACAGCCCGAGCCGCGCCGAATGCAGGAAGGCAGAGATCACGCGCTCCTCGTCGAGACTGTGCTGCGTGGAGAAATCAAGCACATTGACGCGGTTGAGCTCGTGATCCTCGCCATGCTCGATAAGATCTGCAATCGCATCGACCACCTTCGCATCGGCGGTCTGCTTCAGAACGGAAAACTGGGCCTGGATGTCGCTCATGGCGGGGCTCTATCTCTGTTGAATCACGCCATCGGTAGGACGAGCGCCTGTCATCGACGCGTGATGCGGAACATGGGTGAGTGATCCGGCTGGGTCGTGACGACGCCATGCGGAATCACGGGAGTCGTGTCGGCCAATTCGACCCGGAAGGCGCCGATCAGCCGAGCCAGCGCCAGCACGGATTCGGCCTGCGCAAACGGCGCGCCGATGCACACGCGCGGGCCCGCGCCGAACGGCAGATAGGCGAAGCGGTCGGGCGGCTCTTTCGACATGAAGCGTTTGGGAATGAACGCGTTTGGTTGATCCCACAGCTTTTCGTGCCGGTGCAGCAACCACGGCGCGATCATGATGACGTCGCCCTTGCCGATCTCGACGCCGGCGGCATTGTCCTTTTCGCGCGCGGCCCGCGCGACCAGGAACGCGGACGGATAAAGCCGCATCGTCTCATCGATTACGGCGCGGGTGAATTTCTGGCGGTCGATATCGGCCATGCTGTCGAGATGCTCGCCCCGCGTCTCGGAGGCGACTTCCTCCTGCGTCTCCGGATCGAGCGCGAGCAGATAGAGCGCCCAGAACAGCGCCGTCGCCGTGGTCTCGTGCCCCGCGAGAATCATGGTCGCGACCTCGTCGATGAGCTGCGCGTCGGAAAAGCCCTTGCCCGTTTCGGGATCGCGCGCCTCGTCCATGAGATCGAACAGATCGCGCGGCGGCGCACCGTCCTTCTTGCCCATCTTGCGCCGCTCGGCGATCAGCATCGAAACGAATTCGGTCCAGCGCTTGCGGAAGCGGGCGCGGGCACGATCCATCGGGGTCGGCCAGGACACCGGCAGCAGCATGTCGAGGAAATACGGACGTCCGAGCCGCTCGCCATATTCCATGACGAAATTGCGCAAGGTCGCGCCGTGCCGGTCCATGCCGAACGAGAACATCGTGCGCCCGGCGATCTCGAGCGTCATGCGCTGCATGATCTCGCGCAGGTCGACCGGCTCGCTCGTGCGCGCATCGAGCTTGGCGATGGTCTCGTCGAGCACCGCGGTCATGTGCGGGACGAGATTTGCGGTCGCGCGCGGCGTGAACGCCGGCGCGAGCGTGCGGCGCTGAAAGGTCCAGGAGTGCCCTTCCGCGATCAGAAGACCTTCGCCGAGCACCGGACGCAGCATGCGGATGGCGGCCGGCGTGCGCGTGTAATTCTCGTAATTGGTGAGCAGGACATGCCGGATCGCGTCCGGCTGGTTCAGGATGAAACTGTTGCGGAAGAGGAAGCGGCCCTTGATGACGTCTTCCTCATAGGCGCGCTGCGCCCAGGTCGCGATCATGTTCTGCCGGATCACCGCGAGCTTACCAAGGAACGACATGTCGTCCGGCGCACGCGGCGGCGCCGGGGGGACGATGGGCCGACGTACGCTGGCGATATTCATGGCTCGCTCCCGCAGATCTGGCGCAGATGAATAGCTAGTAAGTCAGCTCGGCAATCGCAATCCTGTTCTCGGCGGCCGGCCAGAGGCGTGCCACAATCCGTTCTTCGCCGAACTGGGCCACGATGTTACGCCCGATCTCTGCGGCCGGAAGCCGCAATGTTGCTGCCGCATCGGTGGGCACGCCTGGTTTGACGTCGGCGGGCTCCTTGCCGTCGAACAGCACCACGTCCCGCGGCAGGCCGAAATAGCCGCGCGGACGCGACATGATCACGACAGCGCCGGCGTCCTTGTCCGCCGGCCCGAGCGGGCGCGCGGGCCGGAGGTGCACGACGTCGGACGAGCGCGGGAAGGGCGAACGATAGATGTGCGTGGTCGGCGCATCCGGCGCCGCCAGGACGAATTCGAGCGACCAGGTCGGATCGACCTGCGCCGGCCCCCAGCGGCCGTCGGCGCCGGTCTTGGCGCTGTGCACGGCACTGCCCTTGCGCTCACCGGTATCAGGATCGACGCGGAAGATCTCGACGGTTGCACCCGTGACCGGGCGATTGGTCGACACACCGCCGGGCGTGCCGGTGACGAGTCCACTTAGCAAGACGCTCTGTGCCGGCACGATTGCGATGCGCGTGGGCTCGCGGCCGGCGATGAACTTGTAGATCTCGCGGAAGGCGCGCGGGTGGAACGCCACCTCGCGGTGGTCGAGCGCGCCGAGCACGAGATTAGTGGCACCCTTCAGCTCGGGCCCCTCGGCCGTGACATTGGTCGGCGTTCCCGGCTTGCCGATGAAGCGGCCGTCGCTCTGCGCATATTTGTCCATGCCGTCGCTGCGCAGCGTGAGGAAGGCAACACCCGGCGTCACCTCGCTCTCGCCCTCGTTCAGGCCGCGCAGGAACGCGCCGCGGCCGTTGAACTCGTTGTTGGGCTGGTCGTCGGTCGCGAACACGCCGTGATTGGGCGTGCCGCACAGCACGGCGTGGCTGACATCGCCGGCGCCGCCGCTTCTGATCACATTGCGGATCGCATTGCCGCCGCGCGAGCTGCCGACCAGGGCCACGCGCGGAACTCCGGTCCGGCGCTTCAGTTCAGTGATGGCCGCGGCGAGCTCGCGGCGCTGGTCCTCGGTCGAGGAGCGGTTCGCCTGCTCGACCTTGTCGTCGCTGCGCGCCAGCGGATCGGTGAAATTGATCGCCATCATGCGATCGCGCGCGATGCCGTTGGATTCCATCCGCCACAGCGTCGTCATCCAGAGCGCGTCGTAATCGCCATTGCCGTGGACAAACAGGATCGGCGGCACGTCAGCGTTTTGCGCTGCGGGCGCCGTCTGGGCCAGCGCGCCCGTCCGCAAGCTCGCAGCCGCGAAAGGCAAGGTGCCCGCTCCCAGCAGGATCGTCCGTCGCGACAGCCTCATCTGTTCCTCCCCGGCAAAACCATCTTTGCACCGCTTATACCGGCCTAACCACTGGACAGCGAAGGACTTTCGCGGGCATCACTGACTTTGCCGGAATCACCCGAAGACCACTCCAAGCCCACTTCTGCCAGCCCATATGGAAGGGGATATGACCGAGCAGCCGAACCGTCAGAAATTCGCCGGCGAGGGCATCGCCGCCCCCCTGCGGTTCACCGTATTCCGGCGCATCTGGCTCGCCAGCCTGCTCTCCAATCTCGGTCTCTTGATCCAGGGCGTGGGCGCGGCCTGGGCGATGACGCAGATGGCGGCCTCGGCGGACAAGGTGGCGCTGGTGCAGACCGCACTTATGCTGCCGATCATGCTGATCTCGATGCCGGCCGGCGCCATCGCCGACATGTATGACCGCCGCACCGTCACCCTGGTCTCGCTCGCGATCGCGCTGACCGGCGCGAGCGCGCTGACGATCCTGGCCGGCCTCAAGCTGATCACGCCGGAAACGCTGCTCGCCTTCTGCTTCGTCGTCGGCAGCGGCAACGCGCTGTTCGGGCCGGCCTGGCAATCCTCGGTCAGCGAGCAGGTGCCGCCGGAAGCCCTGCCGTCCGCGGTCGCGCTGAACGGCATCAGCTACAATATCGCGCGCAGCTTCGGCCCCGCAGTCGGCGGCGTCATCGTCGCCGCGCTCGGCGCAGTGGCGGCGTTTGCCTGCAATGCAATCCTCTACCTGCCGCTGCTGGTGGTGCTGCTGCTCTGGCGCCGCTCGGTGGAGCCGTCGCGCCTGCCGCGGGAAAAACTCAACCGCGCCATGGTGTCGGGCTTCCGCTACATCACCAATTCGCCGCCAATCAAGATCGTGCTGCTGCGCACGCTGGTGATGGGCCTGATCGGCGGGGCCATCATGGCGCTGATGCCGCTGGTGGCGCGCGACCTCCTGCATGGCGGCGCGCAGACTTACGGCATCATGCTCGGCGCGTTCGGCATGGGCGCGGTGGTCGGCGCGCTCAACATCCACGAATTGCGCAAGCGCATGAGCGGCGAGGCCGCGATCCGCGCCTGCACCATCTCGATGGCGTTTGCGATGGCCGCCCTCGCCGTGAGCACCGAGCCGGTGCTGACGGCCACCGCGCTGGTGCTCGCCGGCGCGGTCTGGATGGCGGCGGTGGCGCTGTTCAATATCGGCGTGCAGCTGTCGGCGCCGCGCTGGGTCGCGGGCCGCTCGCTGGCGGCGTTCCAGGCCTCGATCTCCGGCGGCATCGCGATCGGCGCCTGGGGCTGGGGCCATCTCACCGACTATGCCGGCGTCGAGGTCGCGCTGCTCGTTGCCGCCGGCCTGATGCTGCTCTCGCCGCTGCTCGGAATCTGGCTCACCATGCCGCGCGTCGGCGCCCGCAACGAGGATGCCGAGGTGCTCGCCGATCCCGAGGTGAGGCTGTCGCTCACCGGCCGCAGCGGACCGCTGGTGGTCGAGATCGAGTATCGCGTCGCCCAGGAGAACGCGCGCGCCTTCCACAATGTGATGCAGGACGTGCAGCTCTCGAGGCAGCGCAACGGCGCCTATGGCTGGTCGATCGCGCGCGACATCGCCGACCCCGAATTGTGGACCGAGCGCTATCACTGCCCAACCTGGTTCGACTACTTGCGCCAGCGCAACCGCTCGACCCTGTCCGAACGCGCGCTGCATCAGCAGGCGATCGATTTCCACATCGGCCCCGATCCGGTGCGCGTCCGCCGCATGCTGGAGCGCCCGTTCGGCTCAGTACGCTGGAAGGACGAGACACCGGACCGCGCGGGCGGCGAGGTGCTGCCGGTGGTCGCAACCGCGGCGGGGAGCAGCACGTAGGTGAGTTCGTAGCCCGGATGGAGCGCAGCGCAATCCGGGGCAGTCTCGCCGCAGGGAGAGAATCCCGGATATCGCTGCGCTCATCCGGGCTACGGGGATCACTACTGCCCGTGATCCGTCAGCACCTTGTCACAGGCCTTGCTGAGGCGGGTGCGGTTCTGCTTCAGGCAGGCGAGCACGGCGCCGTCGCCATTGTTCATCACGGCGCGGCAGAAGCGGCTGACATCGCGCGCGCAGGCGTCATGTCCGGGCTGCTGTTGCGCGGAGGCGGCGGATGCGCACAAGAGCAGGGAAACAACAAAAAGAAATCTGGTCATCGCGTAATGCCTCTTACCCGGAAGAATGTGCGGGCGAAGCTAGTGCGACGATCCCTCAGCCGCAACGGCTTTATTGGCAGGCTGCATGACACCGCCTGCGTGGCCCCGGCTCGACGCCGGGGCGCATCGCGAGGGGAGCTCTTAAATCGCAACGCTTGCGGCGCTGCGCGTTACTGTTTGTCCTGCGCGTCAGCGACCTTGCGTGAGGCGCCCTTGGCGAGGTCCTTGTCCATCACCGCGCGGCAGCCGGCGCTCAGATCGGAGCGATGCTTGATCATGCACGCCGTGATCTTCGGGATGTTGGGAATCTCCGACGAGCACAGGCGGAAGGCATCGCCGGTGCACATCTGCTGCGCTTCGGCCGTGAAGGCGAAGCTCGAGGTCGTCGAGACGACCGAGATGATGGCGGCAAAGCCCAGCGCCAGGCCGGTGTCGCGGATCTTGCTACTCAGGGATTTGGTAGTGCAGGACTTGGCAGTGAACGACGTGGTCATTTGAAGCTCCCATTGGCGCCGCCGCTGCGGGCCCGTTGTTAATGGGAACTACGATGCTCCAGCAAAACCGTTTCCACTGTGATGACGGTCACGAGAGCCCCTCCCTCTGTGACTTCGGTCACTTTGGCGCACCTTGCTGAAATTCCTCCGCATCCGCTGTCGTGTTGGTGTCACGTTAACTGTTCCTTCGCATTAATGGCTCGTCGCGCGGGAAATTCCGCCGGTTTGGTTGCGTAATTGGAAAGAGTAGCGATGCGTAATGCGTTGGGCCTGATGCTGGCCAGTGTAGTTGCGGCGGTCGTGATCGCCGCCGGCGGTTGGTTTTATTATTCCGCAAGCGCCGATCAGGGCGCCCCCAAGACAGTTGCCGCCCGTGCCGCCGATCCATTGCCGGCACAGGCGAAAATCGCCGCCAAGGACGACGTCACGACCACCGCGACGATCGCGGCCAAGCCAACGGCCGTTGCCCAGGCACCCGCGCCTGCGCCCGCCCCGGTCGCGCCAGTTCAGCCGAGGCAGGCCTGCGCCAATCCGAACGCGTTGGGCGTGTCTCGCGTGGTCGAGATCGACACGACAGGCGGTCCGGGCTTCGGCTTCGAGCACTTCAAGCAGTTCGACTTCCTGACCGAGAAGGAGGTCGTGCTGACCTTCGACGACGGTCCGTGGCCGGTCAACACGCCCGCGGTGCTGAAGGCGCTCGCGGATGAATGCACCAAGGGCCTGTTCTTCTCGGTCGGCAAGCACGCGACCTACCATCCGGAGATCCTGCGCCAGGTGCTGGCCCAGGGCCACACGGTCGGCACGCACACCTGGTCGCATGTCAACCTGAACAGCAAGAAGATGTCCGAGCAACAGGTCAAGGACGAGGTCGAGAAAGGCTTCAGCGCAGTGCGGTTCGCGCTCGGCACCAACCCGGCACCGTTCTTCCGCTTCCCGCAGCTTCAGCACAATCCGGCGATGGTGACCTATTTCGGCACCCGCAACGTCGCGATGTTCTCGACCGACATCGACTCCTTCGACTTCAGGAAGGGAGCGACGCCGGAGAAGATCGTCGAGACCGTGATGACGAGGCTCGACAAGCTCGGCAAGGGCATCATCCTGATGCACGACTTCCAGAAGCACACCGGCGAAGCCCTGCCGGCGCTGCTGGCGCGGCTCAAGGCTGGCGGCTACAAGATCGTGCAGATGAAGGCCAAGACGACCTTCCAGACGCTGCCGGAATATGACGAGGCGCTCCTGAAGGATCTGAAAGTGCCGACCGCGGGCACGAACACGCGCCCGATCTCGAGCGTGGTGCAGACGGTCTCGCAGTAAGCTCGATCGAAACGCTTCAAAACGAATCATGGCCGGGCTTTTGCCCGGCCATTTGCTTTTTTGGAGCGAGCGACCGCTTACCAGTAGATGCCGTGACGATGCAGCTCGCTGATGATGCGACGCTCAGTCCAACTGCGCCTGTGCTTCGGCTTCTCCGCCCTTGCGGTCCTCGCGGGCTTGGTCGTCGTCGACGGCGCTGGAGTCGTCGTAGTCGTGGTGGGAGCGGTCACCGCAGCCGGCGCGGGAGCCGGAATCGCCGGCGGACGATCGACATATTTCGGAGCCTCGCTGGCGGGTGCGACGTCACTGACCTGTGCCGTGGCGCCGGTTGTCGCCGCGGCTGGCGGAGACGAGGTCCGCTCGGGTGTCGCGGCCAGCGACAGGCTGCGGTCGCCGGCCTGGGCAGATGCGGAAGCCAGCACCATGGCGGCGACCAGAATGATCTTGCGCACGTGAAATCCCCCCGTGTTTGCGTGACGCGGACACTAGGGGAGGCGGGGTGCAAGGTTATGTGGCAGACGTCACGCAGCTGGCGCCGCAAGCGAATGCCGAGGTGTGGTCGGCAAACACGCTGATAGCAATCTGAGGGATCAAGGCGCTGGTGCCGCAAGAGGGATTCGAACCCCCGACCCCGTCATTACGAATGACGTGCTCTACCGACTGAGCTATTGCGGCGAACCCTGCCGGAACCCGGGCGATGCCGGTCCCGATACGCGCGCCCCTGATATCGGGCATGGCCCGAATTGGCAAGGACAAGCGGGGTCTGAAATGCGCCTCACGCGCCCCAGCGGGACCAGAATCCGCGCCAGCCGCCGGCCTGGGCCTTTGCATGGGCCTTGGGCGTGCCGATTTGTTCCGTAAATTCATCGCTCGGCCCCTCGTCATCAATCCCGGGATCATCCGGCGCGCGGACGATCGGGATGACGGCGGGAATCGGGCCGGGGGCGGGCTTGCCGAGGTCCGCGCGGGTCCGGAACACCGGCGTTGCCGCCGGCGGTGATGATTCGGCGGGCTCGGGGGCCGGATTGACCGGCTCGGCCGGGGCCGGCGCCAGCTCGTCCTTGACGGTTTCCTTGACGGCCTCCTTGGCCGTTTCCTTGCTCTCAGGGGGTGAATTGTCCTGGGCGGCCGGCGCCGGGGCTGGTGCAGCCACGGCCGGTTCCGCCGGGCTCTCGCTCGGGCTTGCCGTCACCCGCTTGGGCGGCGGGGCGGCCAGCATGGCTTCCTCGAAGGCCGAGGATTCGATCGTGGTCCCCTTGTCCGAGGGCAGGCTCGCGACCGGCGTCTGCCACTGGAAGGCGTCGAGCCGGCCGGTGACCGGGGAGACCGGGCGCCAGCGGTCGCTGACATAGCCGTCCGCGGTCCAGGCCGGATCGTGGCGGGCGCGCACCGCGCGCAGGGTCCAGGCACGGGCACGGCCGCTATCGCCATGCTCGGCGCGCTCGATCTCGGCCATCAGCAGCGCCACGCGCTGGGTCGGATCGTTGAGATAGGGCGCGAGCACCTGGCGGGCGCGGGCGAACTCGGAGGCGTCGATCGCGGCGCGCGCAATCGCGAGCTGGCCCTCGACATGGCCCGGCTTGTCGGCCGGCGTCTTGGCCGCGAGCGTCTCGGCCCGCTGCAGGCGCTGCCGCGCGGAATCGCCGAGCTTCACATGCGCATAGGCTTCCGCGAGATCGGGATGCGGATTGGCGAGCCAGGCGGTCTCGACCAGCTTCATGGCGCGGCGCACCTGATGCGCCTCGCTCTCGAATTTTGCGGCGAGCACCGCGGCAGGGACCAGGGTCGGCGCGAGCTTGATCGCCTCCATCACGCTTTCGCGCGCGACATCGCGGTCCATCTTTTCCAATTCCAGCGCGCGCGCGGTGAGCAGCACGCCGCGCTGGCGGCGATAGGCCGGCTTGTCGATCAGGCCGGCGGACAGATTCGAATCGAGGGTCGCGAGCGCGCCGCTCCAGTCGCCGCGCGCGCAGCGGAAGCCCAGCACAGCATGCGAGGCCCAGGTCGAGGACGGCGACAGCTTGATCGCTTCCTCCGCGATCATCACGGCGCCGACGGCATCGTCGGAGCGCTGCGCCTCGATGAACAGGCCGCGCAGGCCGAGCAGGCGCGTATCCTCGCGCTCGGCCATGGCGCGGAAGACGCGCTGGGCCTCGTCACGATTGCCTTCGAGCTGAGCCGATTGCGCATGCAGCAGCAGCGCAAGCGGATCGCTCGGCGCGTGCCGCCGCGCCGCTTCGGCGTGCCGGCGGGCGAGCGCGGTGTCGCCATGACCGATCGCGAGCAGACCATGGGTGATGGCGTGGCGGCCGCGCGCATGACGCTTTTCGTGACGGCGGCGGCGCATGCGGCCCGGCATACGCCAGAGCATCGTCAGGATGCTCCAGAGGAGCACGACTGCGACCGCAAAAAGACCAAGCAAGAGCACGAACACCGGAATGCTTGGTGAGGCCCGAAAACCGCCCCAGGTCAGCACGACATTGCCGGGCTGGTCGGCAACCCAGGCCGCGCCGGCGCCGGCGAGCGCAATCAGGACAAGGAAAAGGACGATGCGAAGCATGGCGATCCCTATTACGCGCTGATTGTTGCGCGAATCTTATTGAGCAGATTTGGCGAGATCCGCCATGGCATCGTCGGCGAATTTGCGGGACGCGGCGAGCGCGGCGTCGCGGGCGTCGGCCTTGTCGAGCCAGGCCTGCGCCGGCGCCCGATCGGCCTCGGGCAGCGTCTTCAGCTCGCGCCGCGCCTCCACGAAATCGTTGCGGAGCGCCGCCGCCGTCACCCGGGCGACGATGGCGCCGCGATCGTTGCCGACGCCGTCGGTGCGCTCGATGCGCACGAGTTTCGATGCTCCCGCCTGAAGACGCTCGACGATGCCGGCACCCGCGGCCGGGGCTTCCGCCGGCGGCGACAATTTCGGCACGATGTTGAGCAGCTCGCGGCTGAGCGCGACCGGCGTCGGGATGCCCGACGATGCAAACGTATCGAGCGGCTTCAGCATGTCGGGCTTGGCGGCGAGCGAACGCGCCGCGGACAGCTGCGACTGATAGGGATCGCCATGGCGCACGGCGACATCGAGCAGGGTCGCCGCCACCACAAAGCGCAGCGGCTTGTCATCCACCGCTTTTGCATCGGCGATCTTCTCGCCCTGCTGCGCGAGCTCGGCGCGTTCGGTCTTGCTGGCGCGCTCGAGCTGCGCGATGCGGTCGGTGAGAGCGGCGATATCGGACGCAGCGGGGCGCGGCGCGGATTTGGTATCATTCAGCGCGCTCGCGGTCTTGTCGGACTGCGCGCGCAGATTGGCGATGTCGCTGCGTAGCGAGCTCGCCGACTTCTCCAGCGCGTCGATCCGCGCGGCCATGGCCGGATCGGCGACGGGCTTGCCGGCCTTGGCCTCGACAGCCGCGACGCGACCGCTGAGCGCATCGACCGTCGCGCTCGTCACTTGCGGCGCGGCCGGCGGCGCCTGCACCGCGGGCCAGCCCAGCATCCAGCCAACTGCGATCACGATTGCTGCGGCCACCGCACCGGAGAACGGTGCGACGACCCAAGGGGAAATCGGCCGCGAGGCGGAATCGGGCGCAATGGAAGGCTGCTCCTCGGCTGACTCGGGTTGAGGCTCGGACTTGGTCTCCTCGACCTTTTCCTGCTCATGCGCGGCCTGCTCGGTCGCCGGCGGAGCCTCGGGCTCGCCCGCCACGTCCTGCGGCTGGGTCGAGACTTCCGTTGCCTCCAGATCGATGGTGGGCGGGGTGCGCTTGGCGCGACCGGTGTCGGGAGCCAATCCTGCGTCTTCAGGCTTGTCGTCGGCCATCGTGACGGTTCCTCACACTTCCATAACCTTGCACAGATCCTGGCATAGATCCTTTTGGGCCGGACCCGATTACGTCGGATTCGGCCCGACCTCTTACGCCAAACGGGTACGCAAAGCACGCTCCAAGGTGTCAAATAAGGCACTTTCGTCCGGCGTCGCGGCCACCAGAACCTGCGACGCGCCGGCATCGCGCAACACGCCGGCGACCGTCTCGGACAGGCAGCATTGCGGGATCGCCAGCGCCGAAATTTCGACGCCTTCATCCCGGGCTGCGTCCAGGAAGGCCCGGGCGCTGCGCCGGGAGTAGTGCAGCACCGCCTCGACCCCGTGGGCGGCAAAACCCTCGCAGACCGTGCGCGGCAGATGCTTGACCGGCGCCATGCGATACGTGGTCTGCGTCACCACGCTGAATCCTTCCGCACCGAGCTCACCGCCGAGATCGCGCGACAGATCCGCGCCGGCAAGATAAAGCAGCGTGCTTTTTTTCTTCAGCACCTTGTCGCGCGCACTTTGCACGACCTTGTCGCGCAAGGCTGCGGCATCGCCGCCGGCGACGATGACCCTGCCGAAACCGGCGTCGCGCGCGGCAGACGCGGTGTGCTCGCCGACAGCGAACAGAGGCAGCTCCAAAAGGCCGAGGTTCTTTGAGCCAAGATCCTGCAATTGCGGAGTGACGGCGCGGATCGCATTGGCCGACGTGACGATGATGGCGCCATAGCCCGCTTCACTCTCGTCATGGAAGGCGACCGGCTCGAACTTGAGCACCGGCGCGAGCAGCACCACATGCCCCCGCGCGCGCAGATTTTCCGCCGTCGCCTCATTGTCGGGATGCGGCCGTGTGACAAGAATGGACATCGCGTGTGTTCCCGAACCGCGTGACGGTGACGCTTTCGCCGGAATGGCCGCGCGTGACGATTGCGCAAGCCGACCCCGGAATGCTACCGGACTTACCAGAACTCTGCTTTACGGATGAGTGCAAGGGCGCAAATTGGATAACGATTCGCCAATGCTGGTATTGGGCATCGAAACCACCTGCGACGAGACCGCCGCGGCGGTGATCGAGCGTGCGCCCGGCGGCAGCGGCAAGATCCTGTCCAACATCGTGCGGTCGCAGGTCGAGGAGCATGCCCGCTTCGGCGGCGTGGTGCCGGAGATCGCCGCGCGCGCGCATGTCGACGTGCTCGACGGGATCATCGACCGCGCCATGCACGAGGCCGGCATCGACTATGCCCAGCTCGACGGCGTCGCCGCGGCCGCAGGGCCCGGGCTGATCGGCGGCGTCATCGTCGGACTCACCACCGCGAAGGCGATCGCGATGGTGCATGACACGCCGCTGGTCGCGGTGAACCATCTGGAAGCGCACGCGCTGACGCCGCGCCTCACCGACGGAATCGATTTTCCCTACTGCCTCTTCCTCGCCTCGGGCGGCCATACCCAGATCGTGGCGGTCACCGGCGTCGGCCAGTATGTGCGGCTCGGCACCACCGTTGACGATGCCATCGGCGAAGCCTTCGACAAGGTCGCGAAGATGCTGGGCCTGCCTTATCCCGGCGGCCCGCAGGTCGAACGCGCGGCGGAAAACGGCGATGCCACGCGGTTTGCGTTCCCGCGGCCGATGCAGGGGCGTCCCGATGCCAATTTCTCGCTGTCCGGATTGAAGACGGCAGTCCGCACCGAAGCGAGCCGGCTCACTGAGATCACGGCGCAGGACATCAACGATCTCTGCGCGAGCTTCCAGGCCGCGGTGCTGGATTCGACCGCCGACCGGCTCAGCGTTGGCCTCAAGCTTTTCCGCGAGCAGTTCGGCGCGCCCCGCGCGCTCGTGGCCGCCGGCGGCGTCGCGGCCAATCAGGCCATCCGCGGTGCGCTGCATGACGTGGCGCGGCAGGCCGGGACGCAATTGATCATGCCGCCGCCGGCGCTCTGCACCGACAATGGCGCGATGATCGCCTGGGCCGGCGCCGAGCGCCTCGCGCTGGGCATGACCGACACGATGGAGGCGCAGCCGCGCGCACGCTGGCTGCTCGACGCCAATGCGACCGCGCCGGCCGGCTACGGCAAGACGCGGGCGGGATACTGACGATGACCGCATTCCAATCCGTTGCGGTGATCGGAGCGGGCGCCTGGGGAACGGCGCTGGCGACGGTGGCGGCGCGCGCAGGGCGGAGCGTCACGCTTTGGGCACGCAACGCGGAGCATGCGACGCGGATTGCATCGACCCGCGACAATCCGCGGCTGCCGGGCGTGCGGATCGCGCCGGAGATCGTGGTGACGAGCGATCTCGCGGAGGCGTCGCGCGCGGAGATGCTGCTGATCGCGACGCCGGCGCAGCACCTGCGCGGCGCGGTCAACATGCTGGCCTCGCACATCACGAAGCCGGTACCGGTCGTCGCCTGCGCCAAGGGCATCGAGCACGGCACCCACAAGTTCATGACAGACGTGATCGCGGAGGCTGCGCCGCATGCGGAGCCGGCGATCCTGTCGGGTCCGAGCTTTGCCGACGACGTCGCGCGCGGCCTGCCGACGGCGGTGACATTGGCGGCGAAGGACGAGGTGCTGGCGAGCAGTCTGGTGCAGGCGCTGGGCTCACCGACATTCCGCCCCTATCACTCCACCGACATCCGCGGCGTCGAGATCGGCGGCGCCGCCAAGAACGTGCTGGCGATCGCCGTCGGCATTGCGGTCGGGCGCAAGCTCGGCGCCTCGGCCCAGGCGGCGCTGACGACCCGCGGCTTTGCCGAGCTGACGCGCCTCGGCCGCGCGCTCGGCGCGCGCAGCGAGACGCTCACCGGCCTGTCCGGCCTCGGTGATCTGATCCTCACCTGCGCGAGCCCGCAATCGCGCAACTTTGCGCTCGGCCTCGCCCTCGGGCGCGGCGAGCAGCCGTCCGCCGGCAAGCTTGCCGAAGGCGAATTCACCGCGCCGGTGCTGATCGAACTCGCGGCTTCGCAAAACATCGAGATGCCGGTATCAGAAGCGGTCGCGTCGATCCTGAGCGGCCGCAGCACGATCGACGCCGCGATCTCGGGGCTGTTGACGCGTCCCTTCAAGGCAGAGGAATGAGCATGGCGTACTGGCTGGTGAAATCCGAACCGTCGGTGTGGTCCTGGGACCAGCAGGTGGCGAAGGGCGCCAAGGGCGAGGCCTGGACCGGCGTGCGCAATTACACCGCGCGCCAGAACCTCGTGAACATGAAGAAGGGCGACAAGGCGTTCTTCTATCATTCCAACGAGGGCAAGGAGATCGTCGGCATCGTCGAGATCATCAAGGAGGCCTACCCTGATCCGACCGACAAGACCGAAAAATTCGTCTGCGTCGACATCAAGGCCGACAAGCCCCTGAAGACGCCGGTGACGATGGTCGCGGTCAAGGCCGAGAAGAAGCTCGCCGACATGGCCTTGGTGAAATATTCGCGCCTCTCGGTGCAGCCGGTGACGGCCGAGGAATGGAAGCTCGTCTGCAAGATGGGCGGGCTATAATCAACCACGAATCGTAGTGCCGTAGCCCGGATGAGCGCAGCGACATCCGGGATGGTCTGATCCCGGATGTCGCTGCGCTCATCCGGGCTACGATGGCAGAGCTTGCGTCTCCGGCAGAGTAAACACCTCGCAAGGCTTAGCAATGCCGCGTAACGCATGCTCACCGAGCGCGATCAGCGGCATCTCCGTCTCGGCTGCGAGTGCGCCCGATACCAGCACCGTCCGGCCGAGCGGCTTGCACAAGCCTTCCAGCCGGCTGGCGAGATTGACGGCAGGACCGATCGCCGTGAAGTCGAGCCGGTTGGCGGCGCCGATATTGCCCCAGAGCATTTCGCCGAGATGGAGCGCGGCGCCGAACGCGAGCGGCGGCAGCCCTTGCGCGCGGCGCTCGGCGTTGAGATAGGCCATCCCGGCTTCGGCCGCACTTGCCGCGCGGAGAGCCGCTTCGCAGGCGCGGCGCGGGGATACCTCGACCACCGGAAAGATCGCGAGCACGCCGTCGCCGATGAATTTCAGCACCTCGCCGCCGAAGGCATGAACCGCACCGGCGATGCGGTCGAACCAGGCGTCGAGTGCCGCGATGACCTGGGCCGGCGGCGTGGTTTCCGAGAGGATCGTGAAATTGCGCAGGTCCGCATAGAGCAGCGCGGCCTGGATGGTCTCGCCGAGATCGCGCCGCAGGGGCGCCGCCAGCACCCGCTCCGCGCTGCGCTTGCCGAGGTAGGCATCCAGCGTCGCCCGCAACGTGGCGCGCGCGGCGAGCACGGCAAGAGGTGTCGCCGCGAAGCGTGCAGCCTGGCGCAATCGCTCGATTTCATCCGCGGTGAACGGACGCGGTCCGATCCAGCCGAGCAACGGCCCGCCGGGCCGTCCAACGACATCTTCGTGCACCTCGCCGCCCTCGACCTCGCGCAGCCAGCGCCGACCGCCATCGTTGGGCGGGTCGGGCGCAAGGCCGCCCGGCGCGAAGCCGAGCGCTTCGATGACGCTGCCACTCTCGGCGCGCCACAGCCAGGTCCGCTTCGCGATCAGCGGATGCGGCACCTCCAGCGTCAGCGCGCCTGCCGCAAGCGGCATGCCATCGGCGATCAGATGCGCGCCGAGTTCCGCGAGCAGGCGGTCCGCCCCGGGGCAATCCGAGGCGGCATCGACGAGCCAGGCGAGGGTCGGGGACAGATGCATGGCCCGATGATGGCGAAGCAGGGCCGTCTTTGTCACGGGCAATCCTTGACGGAGCCGTGCGGCGCCGCCATGTCCCATCGTCAGACCAGGGATGATCGCCGATGACCGAATCCTTCGTAGTGCAACGCGAGACCCAGATCGCGGCCCCTCGCGCCACCGTCTTCGCCTATCTCACCGACCCCGAGAAGATCCTGAGCTGGATGGGCGCAGACGCGACCACGGAACCGCATCCCGGCGGGCTCTATCTGCTCAAGAGTGTCGGCCCGCGCGGCGCCGCCGCCCGCGGCGCCTTCCGCGAGGTCGTGCCGGTGCATCGCCTGGCCTACACGTTCGGCTGGGAGGGCGGCCAGGAAGTGCCGCCCGGCTCGAGCCTGATCGAGATCGACCTGATCGAACGCGACGGCGGCACGCTGCTGCGCATGACCCATAGCGGGCTACCGAATGCGGACCAGGCGGCAGCACATGCAAAGGGATGGGCGCACTATCTGGAACGGCTCACGATCGCAGCGACTGGCGGCGATCCCGGTCCGGACAGAGGCGTTTCAAACAAGTCGTAGCGTCTGAGAGGTCAGACCGCCGCGGTCGCCACCACCTGCGCCAGCAGCTGCTCGCGCCGCGCCTGCGAGCGCTGGCCCTTCATGGTCGCGGCGAAACGCTCGAGGATGCCGTCCTCGAAGGCGGTGACGATGGTGTCGTGGACATAGCTCTTGCGGCAGATCGCCGGCGTGTTCGAGAGCTGGTCGGCCGCGGCGCGGATCGCGTCCAGCACCTGCTTCTTGCGGCCGCGCTGGCTGGTCGCTGGCGTGATCCGCGATAAGGATTCGACGACCACGGCGGACGCCATCAGCGTGCGAAAATCCTTCAGCGATATCTTGATGCCCGCGATCTCGCGCAGGAACGCATTCACCTGCGTGGTGTTGACCGCACGTACGATGCCGTAGGCATCGCGGTACTGGAACATGCGCTTGCCGGGAACACTGCGCAGAATGCCGATGGCGCGCACCAGCTTGGCCGCGTCGCACTCCTTCCGCACCGCCTTGCCGCCCTTGGCCTTGAACGTCAGCACGAAGCAGTCGTCTTCCAGCGTGACGTTGGACTTCAGCAGCGTGGTCGCGCCGCGGGTGCCATTCAGACGCGCATAGGATTCATTGCCGGGGCGGATCGCGGTGCGGGCGATCAGCTCGATCACGGCCGAGAGCGCGAACTCGCGCGTCGGCTCGTCGCCCGACAGGAACGCCGACACCTTGCGCCGGATCTTCGGCAGCGCGCCGACGAGCTTCTCCAGGCGATGCGCCTTGCGGTGCTCGCGGACCTTCTCCCAATCGGCGTGATAGCGATATTGCAGCCGGCCCGCGGCATCACGACCCACGGCCTGGAGATGTGAGCTCGGATCGGCGGAGTAGCGCACTTCGCGGTAGGCCGGCGGCACCGCCATGGCGTGCAGCCGGCGGATGGTGCGGGCGTCGCGGATATGCGCGCCGTTGGGGCGGACGAAGGAATAGCCCTTGCCGCGCTTGATGCGGCGGATGGTCAGCTCGTTCTGGTCACCGAGCCGCAGGCCCAGTTCCCTGGCAAGCGCCTCGACCGTCCTCGCGGGCGCCGTGTCGAAGACTTTTTTCGGGCTGGCACGCCTGAAAGGGGCCGGTTTGGGCCATTGTCCGAGGGCCTTGGCCAGAGCAATGGCTGCAGGATCGGCGGAAGCGGGCCGTGTCGTCCCGAGATTCTGCTGATCCATCATAGTGTTAAGCCTTTAGCCCTGTCTGTTACCGTTCAATGCCGCTGTTCTGATTTTTGTTCCGAGGGGTCTCTTTGGACCCGGGTTGGCCATTTAGGGTGTTCCGAACCGTATTGCGAGTCCCGAATCAGTGAAAGACGGTTCCTAAATACCTTCGGCCAGCGCATAGGGCCCTGCACGGGCCTGTTCCGGAGGTTTGGGTAAGACCGAAAGGCGCCTGTCGGCGTGTTTCAGATTTGCGACAGCCAACCTTGCTGACCTTGATCCTCCGCATGGTCGGCGGCTCGCCGAAGGTCCAGCTTGTGCTCCTTGTCGGGTCCGGTTAGCCCGACGCATAATCAGTCAAATGATGATGTCGGCATGCCTGAGCTTGCCGCATGTGGAGGGAAATATGTCCGAGAAGATCTATGACGTGCCGGCGGAATGGACGAAACGCGCCTGGGTCGACCAGGCCAAGTACAAGGACATGTACGCGCGCTCGATCTCGGACCCGAACGGCTTCTGGGCCGAACAGGCCAAGCGCATCGACTGGATGAAGGCGCCCACCAAAATCGAGAACGTCTCCTTCGCGCCCGGCAACATCTCGATCAAATGGTTCGAGGACGGCGTCCTCAACGTCGCCCACAACTGCATCGACCGACATCTCCACACGCGCGCCAACCAGACCGCGATCATCTGGGAAGGCGACGATCCCTCGCAGTCCCGCCACATCACCTACAAGGAGCTGCACGACGAGGTCTGCCGGATGGCCAACATCCTGCGGACCCGCAACGTCAAGAAGGGCGACCGCGTCACCATCTATCTTCCAATGATCCCCGAGGCCGCCTATGCGATGCTGGCCTGCGCGCGGATCGGCGCGATCCATTCCGTGGTGTTCGCGGGCTTCTCGCCCGACAGCCTCGCCCAGCGCATCAACGACTGCCAATCCAAGGTGATCATCACCGCGGACGAAGGCCTGCGCGGCGGCAAGAAGGTGCCGCTGAAGGCCAATGTCGATACGGCGCTCACTAAAGCCGACGGCGTCGACTGGGTCGTCGTGGTCAAGCGCACCGGCGGCAAGATCGACATGAACCCGACGCGTGACCTCTGGTATCACGAAGCGGCGGCGATGGTGACCACCGAATGCCCGGTCGAGCACATGCACGCCGAGGACCCGCTGTTCATCCTCTATACGTCGGGCTCGACCGGCCAGCCCAAGGGCGTGCTGCACACCACGGGCGGCTATCTCGTCTATGCCGCGATGACGCATCAATACGTCTTCGACTATCACGACGGCGACGTCTACTGGTGCACCGCCGACGTCGGCTGGGTCACCGGCCACAGCTACATCCTCTACGGGCCGCTCGCCAACGGCGCGACCACGCTGATGTTCGAGGGCGTGCCGAACTATCCCGACAATTCCAGGTTCTGGAACGTCATCGACAAGCACAAGGTCAACACCTTCTACACCGCGCCGACCGCGATCCGTGCGCTGATGCAGGGCGGCGACGAGCCGGTCAAGAAGACCTCGCGCGCGTCGCTGCGCCTGCTCGGCTCGGTCGGCGAGCCCATCAATCCGGAAGCCTGGGAGTGGTATCACCGCGTCGTCGGCGAGGACCGCTGCCCGATCGTCGACACCTGGTGGCAGACCGAGACCGGCGGCATTTTGATCACACCGCTGCCAGGCGCGACCAAGCTCAAGCCAGGCTCGGCGACGCTGCCGTTCTTCGGCGTGGTGCCGGAGATCGTCGATGCCGACGGCAAGGTGCTGGACGGCGAGACCACCGGCAATCTCTGCCTGACCAAATCCTGGCCGGGCATGATGCGCACGGTCTATGGCGACCACGCCCGCTTCGAGCAGACCTATTTCTCGACCTACAAGGGCAAGTATTTTACGGGCGACGGCTGCCGCCGCGATGCCGACGGCTATTACTGGATCACCGGCCGCGTCGACGACGTGATCAACGTCAGCGGTCACCGCATGGGCACCGCGGAAGTCGAGAGCGCGCTGGTCGCACATGAGAAGGTGTCGGAGGCCGCCGTGGTCGGCTTCCCGCACGACATCAAGGGCCAGGGCATCTACGCCTATGTCACCCTGATGGCCGGCGTGCAGCCGACCGAGGATCTGCGGAAAGAACTCGTGACCTGGGTGCGCAAGGAGATCGGCCCGATCGCCTCGCCCGACCAGATCCAGTTCGCGCCGGGCCTGCCCAAGACCCGCTCCGGCAAGATCATGCGCCGCATCCTGCGCAAGATCGCCGAGGACGAGCCGGGTAGCTTAGGGGACACCTCGACGCTCGCCGATCCCGCCGTGGTCGACGATCTCGTGAAGAACCGGCAGAACAAGAAGTCGGCGTAGGCTCACAACACATCGTCATTCCGGGGCGGTCCGCAGGACCGAACCCGGAATCTCGAGATTCCGGGTCGCGCTGTCGCGCGCCCGGAATGACGGCCGTTCACATCCTCACGCTCTCGTCAGGGCACGCGGCGGCGTGGCCGCGTCTTTCCCGCCGAGTGTTGTTTTCAGGTCATTTACTTTATTTCGAACATTTCCTTTGTTCCCCCTGCTGGCTGGCCCTCGGCGGCCGCGCGCGGAAACCATCCGGTTAATGGGCGCGGTTAATACTGTATGGGCGAGCGGGCTATTGCCGGGTTTGCGTAGATTTGGACGACCCGTTCGGGGCAACGGAAGGGAAGCATTGATGTCGATGAGGATTGCTGCGGCGCTGGCCGCCACCATCGGGGCAGGAGTCTTGATGTCGACGGCGGCCGAGGCGCGGCCGGAAATGGTGGGGGCCCGCCTCGCCGACTACTCGCCGGGCACCATCGTGGTCAAAACCAGCGAGCGCAAACTCTATCTCATCCTCGATAGCGGCCACGCCGTGCGCTACCCGGTCGGCGTCGGCAAGTCCGGCAAGCAGTGGGCCGGCACCACCCGCATCGACGGCAAGTATCGCAACCCGGCCTGGTCGCCGCCCGCCGAGGTCAAGCGCGACAAGCCGCAGCTACCCGACGTCATTCCCGGCGGCTCGCCGCGCAACCCGATGGGCGTTGCCGCAATGACGCTGGCCGGCGGCGAATATGCCATCCACGGCACCAACGTGCCGGGCTCGGTCGGCGGCTTCGTCTCCTATGGCTGCATCCGCATGCTCAACGACGACATCACCGATCTCTACAGTCGCGTCTCCGTCGGCACGACGGTGGTCGTGACGCGCTGATCGCTGGAATGAGAGAATCGAAAAGGCCGCGTCGTTCGGCGCGGCTTTTTTGTTACCAGAACCGCCAGTTGCGCCCGCACCAGCCGTCGCGATGGCCGCCATTGTAGCTCCGCGCATAGCCGCCGGCGAGCAAGGCCGCCGACACGTTGGCGGTGCGCCTGGTCGCGACGTCGGCGAGAACGCGACCGTATTTGTCGGGCCCAAGATTAGTGATCGTCACATCGCCCTGACCGAGCAGATCGCGCAGCGCACCGGTCGCAGCTTTGGCCTTGTCCAGTTCCTCCTTGCATAATGCCTTCATCTCCGGCGCGTCGATGCCGCGCAGGCGAACGCTTACGACGAGATCGCGGCCGCCGCGCTGACGCAGGCGCGCGAGAAAGGTGTCGCCGTCGATGGTCCGGATGACATCGACCGACTGGCGTGCATTGGCGTTACCGGACTGCTGCAAGATGATCTCGACGTCCTGCGAGCGGCCGTCATCCGCGTGCGGAATGGGCCAGTTGGTTCCGTACCGGAACGTAAGCACGATCGCGACCGCGACGCCGACCACGAACACCCACGGGAGCAAACCGGAGAAGCGACGGCCGAACGGCGAGCCGCTGTAGGACGGACGACGTGGATGGCTGGGCTCGAAGCGCGGCATCCGCGCACGCTAGGGCTGAGTCGGCTGAACCGGCAAGATGCCTCAAGAGGAGAGTACGCAGGACCTGCAGCTCAAAAGTCCGAGGCAATGCCTTTGCGCTCCCAATCCCCGTAGCGGGTGGGCTCAGGCCCCTTCGGTCCCTGCAATTCCTTGGGCGCCGCATCGGCATGAGCCGCAGCAGCAGCCTGCCGGCGCGCTTCGGCCTCGGCCAACGCGCGCTGGGCAGCCGGCGATAGCGGCTTGCGATCGGGAACGGAGGGCTGGTCACTCATGTCGAGCGGTCGTAGCGCAAGATCACGGGGCATGCGAGGTCCAATATCGCATTGCTGAAATGGTGATAGTGGGCTGTAAACGCGAGACGCCATTCTTACATTTGGCATATTCGCGTGCCACAGATCGAATCCTCTAGGCATGCGCCCATAGCGGCGGAACTGCCGCTCGTTTCAGAACCTTGCTTCCGCATGCCATCTCAACGTTTCGCCCCTCCGTCCGAAGTGCCCGGTCTTGCGGCGCGGCGGATTGCCGCCGATATCGTCGACGGCGTGCTGCACAAGCACCGCACGCTCGACGATCAACTCGACGGCGGCGGCGCCCATCCCGGACTGAAGACGCTGGCCGACCGCGACCGCGCGCTGATGCGCCGCCTGGTTGCGACCGTGTTGCGCCGGCTCGGCACGCTCGGCCATGTTCTGTCCCGCCTGCTCGACAAGGGCATTCCCTCCGACGCGCCACGCGCGCAGAGCGCGCTGCTGATTGGCGCCGCCCAGATCCTGTGGATGGACGTGCCCGACCACGCTGCCGTCGATCTCTCCGTCCGCCTCGTGCAATCCGACCGGCGCGCCGCGCGCTATGCCGGCCTCGTCAATGCCGTGCTGCGCCGCTGCGCGCGCGAGGGCAAGGCGCTGGTCGAGGAAGTCGCGACGCAATCGCTCGACTTGCCGCCCTGGCTGCTGGCGCGCTGGAGCGCGCATTACGGCGAGAGGGCCGCAAGGGACATGGCGCTGGCGCTCGGCCATGAGCCATCGCTCGATCTCACCGTGAAGTCGGACCCAGCCCAATGGGCAAGCCGGCTGCATGGCGAGACGCTGCCGACCGGGACGGTGCGGATGCTGCTGCACGGCTCGGTGACCATGCTGCCCGGCTTCGCCGAGGGACAATGGTGGGTGCAGGACGCCGCCGCCGCGCTGCCGGCCCGGCTGTTCGGTGACATCAAGGGCAAGTCCATTGCCGATCTCTGCGCCGCGCCCGGCGGCAAGACCGCACAGCTGGCGCTATCAGGCGCGCATGTCACCGCGATCGACCGCTCGCCCGCCCGTGTGGCGCGGCTGCGCGAGAATCTGGCGCGGTTGTCGCTCCAGGCCGAGACCGTCGTTGCTGACGCCGTGGAGTGGGCCGGCCCTGCCGAAGGCTTTGACGGCATCCTGATCGACGCGCCCTGCACCTCGACCGGCACCATACGCCGTCATCCCGACGTCGCCTGGCTCCGCCAGGAATCCGACATCGCCGCGCTGACCGCGCTCCAGCAGCGGCTGCTGAAGAAATCCGTCTCGCTGCTCAAGCCGGGCGGCACGCTGGTCTACTGCACCTGTTCGCTGGAACCCGAGGAAGGCGAGCAGGCCGTGGCCACACTGCTGGCCGCGGAGCCTGCGCTTCGCCGCGTCCCGATCGAGGCGTCGGAGGTCGCGGGACTCGCCGAAATCATCACCGGAAACGGCGACCTGCGCACCCTGCCGAGCCATCTGCCGAACGTCGATCCCAAGCTCGGCGGGCTCGATGGATTCTTCGCAAGCCGGCTCGTTAAATCCTGATTTTGCACTGGTTTTTACAACCTCGACGCTGATTCGCGCCGTTCAGGGTGGTGTCAGGCGGTCGATTTTGGGATTAATAAGGATTCGTCGGAATCCCTCTCTCCCCCTTCAAGGCAAGGCGTGTCGGTCGCTCAACGCAGACGTATCTCGACGCTGGTCATGAACCGCTTCGCGCGGAACATGCTCTCGCGCGCGAGTGGCGGCCCGGTTGCGCTGTCGCGGGTCTGGCCCAGCCGCACCGACCGGCTGATCATCGCGCCGCACGACTTACGCACCGCGGATGCGACCCGCGCCGCCGAGATCTATGCAGGCCGCTTCGTCTTCGCCGGCAAGATCGTCAATTGCCACGGCCGTTCGATCTTCGATCTCGAGCCGCCGTCGGAGGATTGGGAGGTCGCGCTGCTCGGCTTCGGCTGGCTGCGCCATCTGCGCGCCGCCGACACCGCGCTGACGCGGGCCAATGCGCGCGCGCTGGTCGAGGACTGGATCGCCAACCCCGCCAACAAGCGCCGCCCCGTCGCGCGGCGCGCCGACGTGCTGGCGCGGCGCGTGATCTCGCTGCTGTCGCAGGCGCCGCTGGTGCTCAACGACACCGACAACAAGTTCTATCGCCGCTATTTGCGCGCGCTCGCCCGCGAGATCCGCTTCCTGCGCTACACCATGGTCGACATCCCCGACGGGGTGCCGAAGCTGCAGGTGCTGATCGCCCTGTGCTATGCGGCGCTGTGCCTCGCCAACCAGGCGCGTCACATCCGCAGCGCTTCGAAAAAGCTGTCGGACGAATTGCAGCGGCAGATCCTGCCCGATGGGGGCCACATCTCGCGCAATCCCGGCGCGCTGATCGAGCTGCTGATCGACCTCTTGCCGCTGCGCCAGACCTTTGCCGCGCGCAACATCGCGCCGCCGCCGGCACTGCTCAATGCGATCGACCGCATGATGCCGATGCTGCGCTTCTTCCGCCACGGCGACGGCAATTTCGCACTGTTCAACGGCATGAGCGCGACGCCCTCCGACCTGCTCGCGACGCTGCTCGCCTATGACGACACCCACGGCGCGCCGATGGCGAACATGCCGCATACCGGCTTCCAGCGCCTCGATGCCGGCCAGACCACCGTGATCATCGACACCGGCCCGCCGCCGCCGGCCGGCATCAGCCACGACGCCCATGCCGGCTGCCTGTCGTTCGAGCTGTCCTCCGGCATCAGCCGCATCGTCACCAATTGCGGCATGCCGACCACGGGTCGCGACAATTGGCGGCCGTTCGCGCGCGGCACCGCGGCGCATTCGACGCTGACCTATCACGACACGTCGTCATGCCAGTTCGTCGAGATGTCGGCGATGAAGCGCCTCCTGCACGGCGCGCCCGTCACCAGCGGCCCCGTGGAAGTCGAGAGCTATCGCGAAATCGTGCAGAACGGCACGCTGCTCACGACCTCGCATGACGGCTATCTCTCCAAATTCGGCGCGATCCATCGCCGCGTGCTGATGATCACCAATGACGGCGCGCGCATCGACGGCGAGGATACGCTGTCGCCGCCGCAGGGCGGACGCTTCAAGGGCGCCGATGCCGATTTCGCGCTGCGCTTCCATCTGCATCCCGCCGTGAAAGCGAGCCGGCTGTCGGATGCCCGCGGCGTCATGCTGGTGCTGCCGAACCGCGATGTCTGGACCTTCGAGGCGCTCGACGACAAGGTCGACCTCGAGGACAGCGTGTTCCTGGCCGGCAATGACGGCCCGCGCCGCACGGCCCAGATCGTGATCCGCCAGGACGCGCGGCAGGCGCCCTCGATCCGCTGGAGCTTCATCCGCTCGACCGCTTCCCCCGCGGTCACCAATGCCCGCCGCAACGCCCGGCGCGAGCCGGAACTTCCGCTGTAGACGCGCTCGATTCGGCCCCATCTCGTCGTTGTGAAAACGGCCAAAAGCTGCTATCGAGCCCTCGCTCGCGCGACTGGCGACCTTGGATGGAGCACCATCGGGAAGCGCGGGACATATAAGCCGCGCGCCTGGGCATAGACACTCCCTTAGCAGAGGATCTTGCTCATGACTGACCATCCCCGCCGCGTCACCCGCGCCCTTCTCTCCGTTTCCGACAAGACCGGCCTGATCGAGTTCGCCAAGGCGCTTGCCGCGCATGACGTCGAGCTGGTCTCGACCGGCGGCACTGCCAAGGCCATCGCCGCAGCCGGCCTCAAGGTGAAGGACGTCTCCGACCTCACCGGGTTTCCCGAGATGATGGACGGCCGCGTCAAGACGCTGCATCCGAAGGTGCATGGCGGCCTGCTCGCGATCCGCGACAACAAGGAGCATGCGGAGGCGATGAAGGCGCACGGCATCGCGCCGATCGACCTGCTCGTCGTCAACCTCTATCCGTTCGAGGCGACGGTCGACAAAGGCGCGGGCTTCGAGGACTGCATCGAGAACATCGACATCGGCGGCCCCGCGATGATTCGCGCCGCCGCCAAGAACCATGACGACGTCGCCGTCGTGGTCGAGGCTGACGACTACAAGGCCGTGCTCGACGAGCTTGCCGCCAACAAGGGCGCAACGACGCTGAAGCTACGCCGCCGCCTTGCGGCAAAGGCCTATGCTCGCACTGCTGCTTACGATGCGGCCATCTCCAACTGGTTCAACCGTCAGCTCGAGATCGACGCGCCCGACTTCCGCGCCTTCGGCGGCAAGCTGATCCAGTCGCTGCGCTATGGCGAGAACCCGCACCAGACCGCGGCGTTCTATGCCACGCCGGACAAGCGCCCCGGCGTCTCGACCGCGCGGCAGCTCCAGGGCAAGGAGCTCTCCTACAACAACATCAACGACACCGACGCGGCCTATGAATGCATCGGCGAGTTCGACGCCAAGCGCACCGCCGCCTGCGTCATCGTCAAGCATGCCAATCCCTGCGGCGTTGCGGAAGGCTCAAACCTCGTCGAGGCCTATCGCAGGGCGCTGGCCTGCGATTCCACCTCGGCCTTCGGCGGCATCATCGCGATGAACCGCGCGCTCGACGCCGACACCGCGCGCGAGATCACCAAGATCTTCACCGAGGTGATCATCGCACCCGACGCGAGCGAGGAAGCTATCACCATCATCGGCGGGAAGAAGAATCTGCGCCTGCTGCTCGCCGGCAGCCTGCCCGACCCGCGCGCGCCCGGCCTTACCGCCAAGACCGTGGCGGGTGGCCTGCTGGTGCAGAGCCGCGACAACGCCGTTGTCGATGACATGACGTTCAAGGTCGTGACCAAGCGTGCGCCCACAGACGCGGAGATGCGCGACCTGAAGTTCGCGTTCCGGGTCGCAAAACACGTCAAGTCCAACACCATCATCTACGCCAAGGATCTCGCCACCGTCGGCATCGGCGCCGGCCAGATGAGCCGGGTGGATTCAGCGCGGATCGCGGCGCGCAAGGCGCAGGATGCGGCGGGCGAACTGAAGCTCGCCGAGCCGCTGACCAGGGGTTCTGTCGTGGCGTCGGATGCGTTCTTCCCGTTCGCCGATGGCATGCTCGCCTGCATCGAAGCCGGCGCCACCGCCGTGGTGCAGCCCGGCGGCTCCATGCGCGACGACGAAGTGATCAAGGCCGCCGACGAGCACGGCATCGCCATGGTGTTCACGGGCACGCGGCACTTCAGGCACTAGTCTATCCACGAGCGTAGCCCGGATGGAGCGCAGCGAAATCCGGGTTTCGCGGGCATATCCTCTCCGCGAGTCGTCCCGGCGCAGGCCGGGACCCATACGCCGAGTACGCAATTGTTGCGCGAGCTGACAATTGCCAATCTTCGTCAAAATCAATTCGGTGGTTATGGGTCCCGGCCTGCGCCGGGACGACATCGGATGTGTGGCGACAGCAGTCCCGGATTGCGCTTCGCTCCATCCGGGCTACGGGACGACGGCTACTCCCGCACCCGCATCAGCAGCCCCAACCCGGCGACGAAGAAAATGACCAGCACGGCCATGCCGGCCTTCTGGCTTGCGGTCGCCGCGGTGATCATGCCGATCAGAAGCGGGCCGATGAAGGACGTCACCTTCCCGGTCAGTGCGAACAGGCCAAAGTACTGCGCGATGCGGTCTTTCGGCGCGAGGCGGATCAGCAGCGTGCGCGAGGCGGCCTGAAGCGGGCCGCCGGCGGCACCGATGAGACAACCCAGCACGAGATAGGCGCGCTCGGCCGCGCTCGAGAACAGGGACGCGCCTGCTTGCGGCGGCGCCACCTTGACGAACAGCACGCTGTCCTTGTCGACCAGGAGGATCGCCGCCACCGACAGCAGCAGGACCAGCAGGCTGCCGGCAATGACGCGCTTCGGCCCGAGATGATCGTCGAGCTTGCCGCCAAGCCATGCGCCGAACGTGCCGGCAATCGCGAGCATGATGCCGAAGGTGCCGATCTGGATCGTGTGCCAACCGAACGTGCCGGCGGCGTAAATGCCGCCGAACGCGAACAGCGACACCAGGCCGTCGGTGTAGATCATGTTGGCGAGCAGGAACGCCGCGAGCGACTTCTGCTGCGGCAGACTTTTGATCGATTGCTTCAGCTCCAGCAGGCCCTCGCGTAGCGCCTCACGCACCGGCAGCTTCGCGGGATAGTCCGGTGTGAACAGAAACAGCGGCGTCACGAAGACGATGAACCATAGCCCGGTGAGCGGTCCGACGATGCGGTCGCCCTGATGGCTGACGGGATCGAGCCCGAACAGCGGCGCGAATCCGAGCAGCGTGCGGCCGGTCTCGGGATTGGCGGCGAGGAAGCCGAGCACGATGATCAGGCTGACGATGCCGCCGATGTAACCCGTGGCCCAGCCGGTGCCGGAGAGCCGGCCGATGCGCTCCGGCGGCACCAGGGTCGGCATCATCGCGTTGTTGAAGACGGTGGCGAATTCCGCACCGACGCTGGCGAGCGCCACCGCGGTGAGCAGCGGCGGAATGACTGAGGGGTCGCCGGGCTTGCCGATCCACAGCGTGCAGGCTGCCAGCACCAGCAGCGTGCCGAACCCTGCGATCCAGGGCTTCCTGCGGCCGGACGCATCCGCGATGGCCCCGAGCACCGGCGACAGCAGCGCGATGGCGAGCCCCGCAGCCGCCATTGCAAAGCCCCACAGTGATTGGCCTGTGGCCGGATCCGGCGCGACGCTGGTGGCGAAATAGGGCGCAAACACGAAGGTCGTGATCAACGTGAAATAAGGCTGCGCCGCCCAGTCGAAGAAGATCCAGCTGACGACAGCCGCGCGCGGCGGATAGGTCCGCTGCACGCCGGCCATGAGCAGATCGGGGGCGATCGTCGTCATTCCGAAGTCCTCATCACGAACAGTTTTGTCCCACTTAGCGCAAACCGTATAGCATTAAGGAGAGGCGTGTGAACCGGCCCGAGGCCACGGCGGAAATTTGATAATGTCGTCATATTGGACCCGGCGGACATTTGTCGCCTTCTTCTCCATTCTGGCGTTCGGACTCGCTCCTGCGACCGCGCAGGATGCCCGGCGGGCCTATGTTCCGCCGCCGCTCGGTACGGTGCACGCCGTTGCCGCCGAGCATGGCATGGTGGTGGCGCAGGAGAAGATCTCCGCGCAGGTCGGCGCCGACATCCTGCGACGCGGCGGCAATGCGGTCGATGCCGCGGTCGCGACCGGCTTTGCGATGGCGGTGACCTATCCGCGCGCCGGCAATATCGGCGGCGGCGGCTTCATGGTGATCCATTCCGCCGAGCGCAACGAAGACATCGCGATCGACTATCGCGAGACCGCGCCGGCAGCGACCACGCCGCAGATTTTCCTCGGTCCCGACGGCAAGCCCGATGCCGCGAAGTCGCGCGATTCCGCGCTCGGCGTCGGCGTGCCCGGCACCGTCGCAGGCCTTGCGCTGGCATTGGAGAAATACGGCTCGGGCCAGTTCACGCTGGCACAACTGCTCGAGCCGGCGATCGCGCTGGCCCGCGACGGATTCCTCGTCAGCGACGACATCGCCGACAGCCTGCCGGGCTGGCACCGGCGCCTCGCGCGCTGGCCGTCCTCCGCGAAAATCTTTTCGCGGCCTGACGGCAGCTCGCTCGTCGAGGGCGACCGACTGATACAGAGCGACCTGTCCGAAACGCTGTCGGCCGTCGCAGCACAGGGGCCGCGCGGCTTCTACGAGGGCCCGGTTGCGGAGAAGCTCGCCAAGGCGCTGTCGGATGCCGGCGGCATCATGACGACGGCCGATCTGAAGGCCTATCAGCCGGTGATCCGCACGCCCGTGCGCGGCAGCTATCGCGGCTACGACATCGTCTCGATGCCGCTGCCGTCCTCCGGCGGCGTGGTGCTGGTGGAGACGCTCAACATCCTCGAAGGCTTTCAGCTCGCCGATCTGAAGCAGGGATCGCCGGCATCGCTGCATCTCCTCGTCGAGGCCATGAAGCGCGCCTATGCGGATCGCGCGCGCTATCTGGGCGATCCCGCTTTCGTCAACGCGCCGATACAAACCCTCACGTCAAAGGACTACGCGGCCAAGCTGCGCGCCGGCATCTCCACCGATCGCGCCACGCCGTCGAAGCAGCTGGTGTCCGCCGCCGAGGCGCCACGCGAGGGCAGCAACACCACGCATTTTTCGGTCGTCGACAGCAGCGGCAACGCGGTCAGCAACACCTATACGCTGAATTTCAGCTACGGCGTCGGCCTCGTCGCCGAAGGCACCGGCGTGCTGCTCAACAACGAGCTCGACGATTTCACCGCGGCGGTCGGTGCCTCCAACGCCTACGGCCTCGTCGGCTACGAGCCCAATCTGCCCGGCCCCGGCAAACGGCCACTCTCCTCGATGTCGCCGACCATCGTGCTCAGGAGCGGCAAGCCGGTGCTAGTCACGGGTTCGCCCGGTGGCAGCCGCATCATCTCCACCGTGCTCCAGGTGATCGTCAACGTCCTCGATTACAAAATGGACGTCGCCGCCGCCGTCGCCGCGCCGCGACTGCATCATCAATGGCTGCCGGACGAAGTGCGCATCGAGCGCGGCTTTCCCGACCAGGTCCTGTCCGAGCTGAAGGCCATGGACCACGTCATCGTCGAGCCGATGGGACAAACCTCCGCCAATTCGATTCTCGTGACGCCGAACGGTCCTCTCGGCGCGCCCGATCCGCGCACGCGCGGCGCGGAAGCCGCGGGACAGTAACCTCGTCGTTGCATGGCAAGGCAGCGCGCGCACGCTTGCGCAGGCCGACGCGCACCGCTCCGGAATGACGGGCTAACTACCGCCCCACCTGATACGGCCCGCCCTTCTCGAGCGCACGCGCATAGGCCGGCCGCGCGTGAATGCGCTCCAGGAACGCCATCGCCTTGGGATGGCCCTGCTCGAGCCCGCCGCGCGCTTGCGCGGCTTCCAGCGGGAAGCTCATCTGGATATCGGCGGCAGTGAACTCGCTGCCGGCGAACCACTCGCTCTTCGCAAGCTCGCCTTCCCAATAGTCCATGTGCTGCTTGAGCTGCGGATTCACCAGCGCGGTCAGCGCCTGGTTGCAGACCTTGCGCACCAGCGGGCGCAGCAGCGCGGGGGCGCGCTTCGGCATCAGCGTGAACAGCAGCTTCAGGAGCAGCGGCTGCATCGCCGATCCCTCGGCATAGTGCAGCCAATAGGTGAAGCGCAGCCGCTCCGGCGTGTTCGGCGGCGGGATCAGCCGGCCGTTGCCGTAGGTGGCGATGAGATATTCGATGATCGCGCCTGATTCGGCGATGGTGTTGCCGTTGTCGGTGATGACAGGCGACTTGCCGAGCGGATGGATGGCGCGCAGCTCCTTCGGCGCGCGCATGTCCGGCTGGCGCTGGTAGCGCACGATCTCGTAGGGCACGCCCAGCTCTTCGAGCAGCCACAGCACGCGCTGCGAGCGGGAATTGTTGAGGTGATGAACGGTCAGCATCGCGTGGTCCCCGGGGCTAGGCGTGGTCGATCGGCCCGGCCGTTCGTGCCAGCCCGGGAACACAATGTCGAGCCATCGGTGCGGATATTTTCACCCGGGTATATTGACGTGAGTAATTTACCCGGGTATTAAATTGGACAACGCAATCAATATGGCAATGATTCCAATGCAAGGGACCTACACAGCTTTCGTCGGCCAGCGCCGGCTGGCCTCCGGCCCGGCGGGCGAAGTCGCGCTCGCGGTCAAGCGGGCGACACAACCGCTGGACCAGCCGGTCGTCATCTTCGACGACGGCACGGGCCGGTCGATCGATTTCGACCTGCGTGGCGACGACCGAGAGATGCTGGCGCGGCTGGAAAAGCTGGCACCGCCGCCGACTGAGACCGAAGCACCGGCCGAGCCACGCGGACGCGGCCGGCCGAAGCTCGGCGTTGTCGCGCGCGAGGTGACGCTGCTGCCGCGGCACTGGGAGTGGCTCAACGCGCAAGCCGGCGGCGCTTCGGTCGCCTTGCGCAAGCTCGTCGACGAAGCCCGGCGCGCCAGCGGCGACAAGGACCGCGCGCGGCAGGCACGCGATGCAGCCTATCACTTCATGTCGACCATGGCGGGTGACCTGCCGCAGTTCGAGGAAGCCTCGCGCGCGCTGTTTGCCGATGACCGGCGACGCTTCGCCGGACTGATCGCCGACTGGCCGACCGACATCCGCGACCACATCGTCAAGCTCGCCTACAGCGACCGCGCTTAAGGCGCGCTCTTCAACCCCATCGACGGCCGAGCCGCGCCTTGCGCGGCCACGGCTTCGCACGCCCTGATGAAAGGCCAAGCCCATGTCTGCTCCAAAGCTGCTCTGGACCACGTTCCTCCGCTTTCTCGCACCGCTGATGCTGAGCAACGCGCTGCAATCGCTGTTCGGCACCGTCAGCAACGTCTATCTCGGCCAGATGATCGGCGTCGACGCGCTGGCGGCGGTGTCGGCGTTCTTCCCGGTGATGTTCTTCCTGTTTGCCTTCGTCATGGGCCTGAGCACCGGCGCCACCGTGTTGATCGGCCAGGCCTTCGGCGCCGGCGAGCACGGCAAGATCAGAAGCGTGGTGGGCACGACCCTTGCTGTCGGCCTGCTGCTCTCGGTTGCGATTGCACTCGTCGGCGGAGTTTTCAGCCGGCAATTGATGACGGTACTCGCCACGCCCGCGAACATTCTGGACGAGGCCAGCGCCTATGCGCGCATCGTGCTGCTCACGATGCCGCTCGGCTTCATCTTCCTGCTGATGACGGCGATGATCCGCGGCGTCGGCGATGCGCTGACGCCGCTGCTGGCGCTGGCGGTATCGACGGCGATCGGCCTGATCCTGACGCCGATGCTGATCCGCGGCACGTTCGGAGTGCCGGCCGTCGGCATCACCAGTCCGGCATGGGCGGCGGCGATCGCCAACGGGCTGACGCTGATCGTGCTGGCCATCTATCTGCTGCGGAAGAAACATGCGCTCGCACCGGACGCTGCATTGCTGGGTCATCTGCGGCTCAATCGCGCCGTGCTCGGCAAAATTCTCGGCATCGGGCTGCCGAGCGCGGTGGGCATGGTGGTGATGGCGATCGCCGAGCTGGTGCTGCTCGGCCTCGTCAACGGCTTCGGCTCGAACGCCACCGCGGCCTATGGCGCCGTCAACCAGGTGATGGGCTATACGCAGTTCACGGCGATGTCGATTTCGATCGCAGTCTCGATCCTCGGCGCCCAGGCCGTCGGCGGCGGCGACAGGGCCCGGCTCGACGGCATCGTGCGCACCGGTCTTGCGTTCAACATCGTCCTGACCGGCGGGCTGGTGGCGCTGATCTATCTCGCGCCGCGCGCCGTGCTCGGCATCTTCATCACCGACGGCGCCGTGCTCGATCTGGCAAAGGGACTGCTCCACATCGCCTTGTGGAGCTCGGTGCCGTTCGGCCTCGCCACGGTGTTCTCAGGCGCGATGCGTGCGGGCGGTGTCGCCTTCACGCCGATGCTGCTGTCGATCTTCGCCATCGTCGCGATCGAGCTGCCGGCCGCGGTCATCCTCAGCCGCACCGTCGGCCTCGAGGGCGTGTGGGCCGCCTATCCCATCGTGTTCTGCGCCATGTTCATTTTGCAGATGGGCTATTACCTCCTGGTGTGGCGCAAGCGCGCGATCCGGCGCTTGATCTGACCGTCAAAGTATTATGACCGTCATTAAACGGTGGACCCGCGGCGCGTCCTGCGCCAAAATGCCAAAAAAGTGTCTCCAGGGAGAACGAACTTGCCCCGCACAGCCCCGCAATTCCTGTTCGATTTCGGCAGCCCGAATGCCTATCTCAGCCATCTGGCGATCCCGGCGATCGAAGAGCGGATCGGCGTCAAATTCGAATACGTGCCGATCCTGCTCGGCGGCATCTTCAAATCGACCAACAACAAGTCGCCGGCCGAGACGCTCGCCGGCGTCAAGAACAAGCCCGAATTCCAGCAGGTCGAGACCGAGCGGTTCATCAAGCGCTTCAAGGTGCAGCCTTACGTCATGAACCCCTTCTTCCCCGTCAACACGCTGAACCTGATGCGCACCGCGATCGCGGCGCAGCTCGAGGGCGTGTTCGAAAAATATGTCGACGCCGCCTTCCACCACATGTGGCGCGAGCCGAAGAAGATGGACGATCCCGAAATCGCGGCAAAGGCGCTGGCGTCCTCCGGCCTCGATGCGCAAAAGCTGTTTGCCCGGGCCCAGGAGCCCGAGGTCAAAAGCAAGCTGATCAAGAACACCGAGGAGGCGGTCGCCCGCGGCGCCTTCGGCTCGCCGACCTTCTTCGTCGGTAACGAGATGTTCTTCGGCAAGGAGCAGCTGCGCGAGGTCGAGGAGATGGTGAAGGGCGAGTAGGGAATGGCGAATGGCGAGTAGTGGAAACGTTACTCGCATCTCGCCGTCTGCTATTCTATTCGCTACTCCCTATTCGCCATTCGCCTGTTTCTGAAGAACAACGACAATAACGGAGTCCTTCCCATGCGAATCCTCGTGGTCGGCGCCGGCGCCATCGGCGGCTATTTTGGTGGCAGGCTGTTGCAGGCCGGCCGCGACGTCACCTTCCTGGTCCGGCCGCGCCGCGCCGGCGAGCTCGCCAGCGCCGGTCTCGTCATCAAAAGCCCGAATGGCGACGTGACCCTGAAAAATCCGCCGACGGTGCAGGCCGACGCGCTCAAGGACAAATTCGACGTCGTGCTGCTCAGCTGCAAGGCGTTCGACCTCGACGACGCCATCAAGTCGTTCGCCCCGGCGGTCGGACCGAACGCCGCGATCATTCCGATGCTCAACGGCATGAAGCATCTCGACATCCTCGACGCCAAATTCGGCAAGGAGCGGGTGCTCGGCGGCCTCTGCGCCATCGCCGCGACGCTGAACGAGAAGCGCGAGGTGGTGCAGCTCCAGCCGATGCAGTCGATCAATTACGGCGAGCGCGACGGCAAACTCTCGGATCGCGTCAAGGCAATCGACGAAGCCTTCAAGGGCGGCATCGTTGGTGCCACCGCCAGCCAGAACATCATGCAGGATATGTGGGAGAAGTGGGTGCTCCTCTCATCGCTCGCCGCAAGCACCAGCCTGATGCGCACCTCCGTCGGCAACATTTTGGCCGCTCCCGGCGGCCGGGACTTCCTGCTCGGCATGCTCGATGAGACCAGCGCGGTCGCTACGGCGTCCGGCTATCCGCCGGGTGACCCGTTCTTCGAGCGCGTCAAAGGCAATTTCACCACCGAAGGCTCGCCGATGACCGCGTCGATGTTCCGCGACATCAAGGCGGGCCTGCCGGTCGAAGCCGATCACGTCGTCGGCGATCTCATCGCGCGCGCTGATGCTGCCAAGGTGCCGGTGCCGAAGCTGCGCATCGCCTACACGCATCTGAAGGCGTATGAGAAGCAGCGGGCGGGGTAGCCCGCGCTCCACGCACCGCTGTCGTCCCGGGCAAGCGTAAGCGCTGATCCGGGACCCATAGCCACAAGAGGACATGGCGCGCGACGCCGTCACTTCGAGTCCCCGTAACCACATCTTGCTGTGGTTATGGGTCCCGGATCGGCGCGCGCCTCGGGCGCGCTTGTCCGGGACGACGGCGGAGTTTGTCGCTACACTTTCCGCTATTTCAAATGCGCCAGATAATGCGACACCGCGGTGATTTCCTCGTCGCTCATGTGATAGGCGACGTCGGCCATCGCCGCGACGCCGCCGCCGACGCGGACGCCCGCCTTATAATCATGTAGCGCCTTGACGAGATATTCCTCGCGCTGGCCCGCGAGCCGCGCCACCGCCTTGGTGCCGGCATAGCTGTCGGTATGGCATGAAGCACAGCGGCGGCCGGCCGCCGCCTCCGCGCCTTTCTTCGAGAGATCGGGGTCCTTGTCCTCCGCTCCCTTCGGCGGCGTCATTTGTGAAAAATAGGCGCCGAAATTGCGGATGTTCTCGTTTGTGATCTCTTCCACGATCGGCTGCATCTGGTCGTTCTTGCGCGAGCCGGCGCGGAAGAACACGAGCTGCCACTGGATGAATTGATCAGGCTGGCCAGCGAGCGAGGGAATGTTCTCCGTCTGAGAAATGCCGTTCTCGCCGTGACAACCGGAGCAGACGGCGGCCTTCTCCTTGATTGCGGAATTGTCGGCGGCCTGGGCTGGGATAGATGCGAGCATCAGCGTCGCAGACAGAATTCCGAACCGAACGACCCGCATCACTGATTTCTCCGGCTGTCATTGCCGGGCTTGACCCGCCTGCGAGGCCGAAGCCTCTTCGGCGTGGCGTAGGCCCGGCAATCCATCCCTTTTGCAAAGTCTTCTCGTTTGATGGATGCCCGGATCAAGTCCGGGCATGACGAACGCGTTCCATTGCAAGTCTGTCACAAGCAAAAGAGGCTGCGGCCATCGCGCGGTCGCAGCCTCATATCGTTCGCGCTACTTCTTGCTGTAGCTGATGCGATAGATCGCGCCAGCCCAGTCGTCGGCGACGAGGATCGAGCCGTCCTTGGCGAGGATGATGTCGGCGGGACGACCAAGATAGCCCTGGTCGCCCTCGAGCCAGCCGGAGGCGAACACCTCCTGCTTGGCGTTCTTGCCGTCGGGCCCGACGATCACGCGCATGATACGGGCGCCCTGGTACTTGTGCCTGTTCCAGGAGCCGTGCTCGGCGATCAGGATGTTGTTCTTGTACTCGGCGGGGAATTGATCGCCGGTATAGAACTTCATGCCGAGCGGAGCGACGTGCGCGCCGAGATTCAGCACGGGCGGCGTGAACTCGGAGCATTTGTGGCCCATCGCGAACTTCGGATCGGGCAGGTCGCCCTGGTGGCAATAGGGATAGCCGAAATGCTCGCCCATCTTGCTGATCATGTTCAGCTTGTCTGACGGCAGATCGTCGCTGACCCAGTCGCGGGCGTTCTCGGTGAACCAGTATTTGCCGGTGCGCGGATCGACGTCGCCGCCGACCGAGTTGCGGACGCCGAGCGCATAAACCTCGGCGTTGCCGGTCTTGGGATCGACGCGGCGGATCTGCGACACGCTGGTCGGGGGAATGCCGACATTGAAGGGCGGTCCGAACGGCAGGAAGAACCAGCCTTCCTTGTCGACCGCGATGTACTTCCAGCCATGCGCGGCATAGGACGGCATGTCGTCATAGACGACCTTGCCCTGGCCGAGATTGTCGAGATTGGCCTCGGCGTTGTCGTAGCGGATCAGCTTGTCGACCGCGATGACGTAGAGCGCGCCGTCCTTGAAGGCGAGACCGGTGGGCATGTTCAGCCCCTTGAGGATGGTCTTGACCTCCTTCTTTCCGTTGTTGTCCTTGATGGCATAGACGTTGCCGAGGCCGAACGAGCCGACGAACAGCGTGCCCTTGTCACCCCAGGCCATCTGCCGCGCGGCGAGAACGCCGGGCGCATAGACCTCGATCTTGAAGCCCGGCGGCAGCTTGATCTTCTTCATCATCGCCGCGAGCTCAGCCTCGGACGCGCCGGTCGGCGGACCCGACGGCGGCGCGAGGCCTTTCTGCGCCTCGGTCTCGTCGCCGAGGAACCAGTCGTCCGGCGGATGGGTCCAGAATTCCTTGGTGCCGGATTCGTATTTCTTCAGTGCCCGGTTTTTGTCCTGTTGCTGCGCATTGACAACGCTGGTCCCGGCAAGAAGGGCAACCGCTGCAAGCGCCAACACGGATCGATGGAACATCGATGTCATCGCGTCACTCCCCTAAGGCAGCCGTCAGGGCTGCACGTTCTTTGTTTTGCTGTTTGAGTAGGCGAAGTTCGGAAGTCTGTCAGGACGACAGACGTAAAAAGGTTAGCACATCTGCGAGCGGTGAGAAGCGCATCGCGTGTGCTGCGGTTGCGCTCAATAAAAATTGAGACGGATTGCTTCCTGCGCCAGCGTGGCAACAACAACGATCTCGCTGCAACGCGGAATCAGAAGGACGCCCGGTTCAATTTGCAGGCAGCGGAAGGGCCACATAAAAAAATGCGAAAACAACCCCATGCACAGTAGAACGGCCGAGGCCCCGTTGCGCACGGTGACGCCGCGCAGGCGTTTGACAGGTCGGGCAAAACTGCAAAAGCGGTGATGGCGACGGGGTAAGGCCCGTCGTCGAAAACTGCCTCGTGATAGCCTTTCGACCCGACGTCGCGCGCCAGCGTGCTGCGGAAATCCTGGTCCGCACGGAGGCACTGCAGCACATGCGCGAAGTCGAATTCGGGCCGCCAGCCCAGCTCGCGCCGGGCGCGCGCGTTGACATAGATGCGGTCGATCTGCGGCAGCAGGCGCCAGCCGCGCGCCGCGTAGAGCTGTGCACAATCCGGATAGAGCGCGCGCACGATGCTTGCCGCGTCATCCGAAAGCGCTCCGAGATGATGCGGCTCGAACGGGCTCGTGGCCGAAACGATGTAGCGGGCAAAACCGATTTTTGGCGCGCGGTCGCCGGCGAGCAGATGGGCGCTCACCGCGTCCGCTATGTCGAGCCGGCGATAGAGCAGCTCGTTGGCCTGCGCGTTGTCCAGCGGGTAGGCCGACCGCATCGCCGGATCGTCATCGTCCTCCGGAAAGAAGCGCGAAGTCCGCAAGACCACGACCGGAAGCCTGCGCTCGCGAAAGAACAACTCGCACAGCGTCTCCGCCATCAGCTTGGTCGTGCCATAGATGTTCTTCGGCACCGGCGGCAGCTCCTCGGTAACCCACACCGCCGCCTGTCCCGCTTCGGGGCGCAGCTGCGAGCCGAACGCACTGGTGGTGCTGGTGAAGACGAAGCTCTTCACGCCGGCCGCCGCGGCCGACTCAAGCAGGTTGAGCGTGCCGGTGACGTTGGTGTCGACAAAGTCCTGCCTGGAGTGGGTCGCCACATGCGGCTTGTGCAGCGTCGCGGTGTGGATCACGGAAGAGACGCCAGACATCTGCTCCCGCACGAATGCGGGATCGACGATCGAGCCGACGGCGTCGGTGAAGGGGGAGGGCTTCAGATCGATCCCGCGCGCAGGCAAGCCGCGCGCCTGGAGTGTCCGCAAAAGGGCCTCACCGAGGTGGCCCGCGCTGCCGGTGACCAGAATTGTCATGTGAGACCGAATGAACCAACCGCCAACGGCGGAAAGCCGCCGTCCATTCCGAAGCGTTTAGCCGAGGTTTGCCGCAAATCCACCGGCTGGATGGAACAAAAGGCAAACAATTGACCGCGAAGACCGTTAGGGAGAGTGTAGGTACTCCCATGTCAATCCTATATTGACCGGGTATCGAGATAGTGACGCAGATGAAGAATCCCATCCTCGTTCTGACGACCGTAAATGCGCCGTACAGCAAAAGGCTGGACGCGCAGGAGCTTGTCCATTGTCTGTTGGACCCTCCCTCGGCGAGGGCAGCCTGCGGTCCCATGTCGTCGTTTTTTGGGGACGTTGCACCCGAATTGCAAATCGCGTTCGCTGAGATGCATGGCATCAGCCACGATCAATTGGTTGCCGCCGCGAAGGCGTTTGCTGAATTTTCGGGACAATCCTATCCGCTCGCGGCGTAACAAATGAACGCTCAATCAGATTGGGCGCAACTTTTTCGCATTGCCTGTGCGATGATCCGGCACGTCAACGCCGAACAGAACATCATTGATCATTGGACGTTCGGCGGCGGCACAGCGATGATGCTGCAAATCGATCATCGGATAAGCCAGGATGTCGATATCTTTCTTCCGGACCCTCAAGTTCTTCCCTTCCTCGATCCACAGAAGCATGACTTCAATTTCGAGATTAGGCCTGCCGACTATAATGGAGACGGCGCACGGTCTCTGAAACTCAGCTTTGAATTTGGTCAGATCGATTTCATCGTCGCGACGTCACTTACGTCCTCGCCGACGACGCAAGCGACAGTTGAAGGCGAAATGATCCTTCTGGAGACAATCCCAGAGATCATTGCAAAGAAGATCTATCATAGAGGTAACAGCATCACGCCGCGCGATATCTTTGACATCGCGGCGAGCGGCGAAATGCATGCGGAGTCCATTATCAAGGAGCTGGCCCGGTATCGCGACCGCGTCGCAGGTACGCTGGCCACAATCGACAAGCTAAAGCCTGACTTTGTGAGCGCGGCGATCAATCAGCTCTCGATCAAAGACGCCTATAAGCTGATCGCGAATACAGCGCTCGAAAAGACCAAAGACCTCCTTCGCGCTGTATAGCTGGGGCGAGGCGGACCCACACACCAAAACGGTGCGTCGAGGCTCACCCCGGCGGGGATAGCCAACTCATTTTGGATGCTCTGGGAAAAATTGGAGCGGGCGAAGGGGCTCGAACCCTCGACCCCGACCTTGGCAAGGTCGTGCTCTACCACTGAGCTACACCCGCATCCTGTGTCGGTCGCGTGACGCGCCGGCAACGGCTGTCGTATGCCAAAAGCGGGAGGGGAATGCAACAGCTACCGGCAGCATAGATTCGCAATTGCGGGCCTAAATAGACCCCGAATGCGGCCAAATCGATCGAAAATGCCCCGGAACCGCCGAATCGGAGCCGACGGATTGAAATTCGGCCCATTCGGCCCAATTTAGGAGCCGACACCGAAGCATATGCATTGGCGACGTGCTAAAGAGCCGCCATTCCAGACATCAGACGAGGGAATCCCGTGACGATCATCGACCAGGGTAACGGAGCGGCGGGCCCGGCTGCGGCCGATCTGATCAAGGACACCACCACCCAGACCTTCGTGAAGGACGTCATCGAGGAATCGAAGCGCCAGCCGGTGCTGATCGACTTCTGGGCGGAGTGGTGCGGCCCCTGCAAGCAGCTCACCCCCGTGCTCGAAAAGGCGGTCAAAGCGGCCAAGGGCAAGGTCAAGCTGGTCAAGATGAACATCGACCAGCACCCGGCGATCCCGGGCCAGATGGGCATCCAGTCGATCCCGGCCGTGATCGCCTTCGTCAACGGCCAGCCGGCCGACGGCTTCATGGGCGCGGTGCCCGAGAGCCAGCTCAACGCCTTCATCGAAAAGCTGACCAAGGGCGTCACCGCCCCGGGCGAGGTCAACGTCGCCGAGATCGTGCAGGAAGCCGATGCCGTGCTCGCCGAGGGCGACGCCGCGGCCGCCGCGCAGATCTATGCCGAGGCGCTGCAGCATGATTCGACCAACATCGCGGCCCTGGCCGGCCTTGCCAAGTGCTACGCCGTCTCCGGCGCTATGGAGCAGGCCAAGCAGACGCTGGCCATGGTCCCGGAATCCAAGCGCAACGATCCCGCGGTGAAGGCCGTGCAGACGACGATCGATCTCGCCGAGCAGGCGGAGCAGCTCGGGCCCGTGGCCGAGCTGGAACAGAAAGTTGCCGCAAACCCGCTCGATCATCAGGCCCGGTTCGACCTTGCGACCGCGCTCAACGCGCAAGGCAACCGCGCGGCCGCCACCGACCAGCTGCTCGAGATCATCAAGCGCGACCGCAAGTGGAACGACGACGGCGCCCGCAAGCAGCTCGTGCAGTTCTTCGAGGCCTGGGGCGGCACGGATGATGCAACGGTCGAGGGACGAAAGCGCTTGTCGACGATTCTGTTTTCGTAAGCGCGGTTATTTTTGGAGCATGATCTTGTCGGAAAACCGCTGCACACTTTTCCGGATCATGCTCTAGCGACGTCAGCGGGGACAAGATGCCGATCAACATCGAATATCGCGGACCCGCCGACCTTCCCGAGATCATTCCGGTGTTTCCGCTGCCGGGCGCGCTCTTGCTGCCGCGCGGCCAGATGCCGCTCAACATCTTCGAGCCGCGTTACCTTGCGATGGTCGACGATTCCTTCCGCGACGGCCATCGCCTGATCGGCATGATCCAGCCCGACGTGGCGCACTCGCCGAAGAATTCCGACAAGCCGGCGCTGTTCCGCGTCGGTTGCGTCGGCCGCATCACCCAGCTCGCCGAATCCGGCGACGGCCGCTACATCCTCGAGCTCACCGGCGTCTCCCGCTTCAAGGTGGTCGAGGAGCTCGAGGTGCTCACCGCCTACCGGCAGTGCAAGGTGGATTTCTTCACCTTCGTCGACGACTTCACCGCGCGCATGGGCGAGGACAAGGTCGATCGCGAGGCGCTGCTGTCGGTGCTCGCCGACTTCCTGAAGGCCAATAATCTCAAGGTCGACTGGGAGGGCGTCGAGAGCGCGCCCAACGAGGCGCTCGTCAACGCGCTGGCGATGATGTCGCCCTACGGCCCCGCCGAAAAGCAGGCCATGCTGGAGGCGCCGGACCTGAAGACCCGCGCGGAGATCCTGATCGCGGTCACCGAGATGGACCTCGCCAAGAAGCGCACCAGCGGCGATCCGCCATTGCAGTGAGGGTCTAAAGCATGATCCGGAAAAGTGCGAAGCGGTTTTCCGGAAAGATCACGCGTAAACAACAACCTAAAGCGCGATGACGATTCGTCCCAATCTCATCGCGCTTTAACGGCTCACGCAGCGCGGATGGCTGCTTCGTCCCGCCGCAGCATTCTGGCGACGTCGGAAGCAGGCATCGGCCGGCTGAAATAATAGCCCTGCGTTTCCACGCACCCCTCCTCACGGAGGATGTCGAGCTGCTCTTCCGTTTCGACGCCTTCGGCGGTCGTCGTCTTGCCGAGACTGACTGCGAAACGAACCACTGCGCGTGCGAGATGGCGCGCCTCTGCCCGCGTGCTGGATAGTTCGTCGACGAAACTGCGGTCGATCTTGACCTTGTCGAACGGGAATCTCTGCAGAAAGCTCAGCGATGAATAGCCGGTGCCGAAATCATCCAGGGCTATGCGCACGCCGAGCTCGCGCAGCTGAGCGAGCACTGCAAACACGGCCTCGCTGTCGTGCATGATCACCGTCTCGGTGACCTCGAGCTCGAGCCTGTGCGGCGCAAGTCCTGAACTCGCCAGCGCGCCCACAATGACCGGAACGAGCTCCTTGCTCCTGAATTGCGCGGGAGACAGGTTGATCGCGATCCTGACATGCGCGGGCCATGTGGCAGCTTCCGCGCAGGCGGTCCTCAAGACCCATTCGCCCAGCGGCACGATCAAGCCGGTCTCCTCCGCAAGCGGGATGAATTCGCCCGGCAGCACCAGGCCTCGCTGCGGGTGATGCCAGCGCAGCAAGGCCTCGAAGCCACAGGTCTCGCCGGTCGCGGCGCGGACGAACGGCTGGTAGTGAAGTTCGAACTGACGGCCGGCAAGCGCAGCCCGCATCTCGCGCTCCAGGTTGCGTCGCGCATGCATGAGCTCGTCGAGCTGCGGCTCGAAGAAGCGGAATGCACCACGCCCACCACTCTTGGCCGAGTAGAGCGCGAGATCCGCGCTCTTCAGGATCACGTCGGAATCATTGCCATCGCGCGGCGCGATGGCAATGCCGATGCTGGTGCCCACCGTGACCCGGTGATCGCCGAGATCGAAGGGTTCGCAAAGCGCCTTTCTGATGTTCTCGGCAAGGGCGGCGGCCTCCACGGCCGGGTTGGTCACGTAGTCGATGACCGCGAACTCGTCGCCGCCCAGTCGGGCGATCAATGCGGTTTCCGTGACGCATTCGCGCAGACGCGCGGCAACGACGCGCAGCAGGGCATCGCCGGCCGGATGTCCAAGCGTGTCGTTGACCTCCTTGAAGCGATCGAGGTCGAGCATGAGCACGGCCAGATCGAGGCCGCCATTGCGCGTCACCGCAATCGCATGCTCCATCCGTTCCCTGAGCAGCACGCGATTTGGCAGATCGGTCAGTGCGTCGTGCTGCGCCATGTGGGTGATCTTGGCCTCGGACCGGCGTTGCTCGGTCACATCGAGATGCGTGGCCACCCATCCGCCACCGGCCATCGGCTGTCGCGTCACGCAGATCAGCCGGCCATCCGCAAACTCGTCGATCCTGCTCGAGACTGCGTCGAACGGCAGCGCCGCCAGTTTCGAGATGAACTGCTCGGCAGCGCCTTCGCTGGAATCGCCCTTGAGAATGCCCTTCGCGATACGATGCCTGATGATGTCGGTATGCGATGTCCCTGTCCTCAGCAGTTCCGGCGGCAACTGATAGAGTCGGGCATAACGCTCGTTGCAGACGACAAGCCGCTTTTCGGCGTCGAACATGCAAAGGCCCTCGACCATGTGATTGATCGCCGTGTCCAGCCTGAGCGTCTGTCCCTGTAGTTCCTGCTGCGAATCTTCGAGCTGCTGCCGGGCGACCGAAAGCTGGCTGATGATCCCCTCGAACCTGGCGGTTCGGCTTGCCAGGCGACGATCGGCCAGCACGCCGATCAGGCTCATCCCCAGCACGGAAAGTGCGACACCGGCGATGGCAAGCGCGAGAAACGCCGGTGAAAGCGAAAGCGTATCCGTCGCGAGGGTGGGATCCGGCGTGATCTGCACGGCGCCCATGGCCGTGAAGTGATGCGACACGATGGCGAGTGTGAGCAGGACAGCCGCCCCCAGCGTGCCCCGATAGTCCTGGTAGGTGAGGGCAGCTGCCAGCGCGGCGTAGCCGAGGCACATGCCCAGGATGATCGAGACGATGACGAGGTCCACCGACCAGGTGACCCGGCCGGGCACTTCAAGGGCCCACATTCCCAGATAATGCATGCTGGCGATGCCGCCACCGACGATGACACCCCCTGCCAGTGCGCCCCACCGGCGGGACGCGCCGACCGCAACACCGAAGCCGACCGAGGTCAAAAGCATTGCCGCAGCGAGTGAAAACGCCGTCAGCACGAGGCCATAGCCGGTCGTGACGCCGGGCTCATAGGCGAGCATTGCGACGAAATGCGTCGCCCAGATTCCGTAGCCGATGGCTGCGCCGGCAATAGCGATCCAGATCCACCGCGTTCTCGCGCGCGTCGCGATCGCACGGTGAAAAATGCTGGCCGCGACGATGCTTGCGACGAAGCAGACCAGGCCTGCGAGTACAACGAGCCGCCAATCGTGCTCGGCCGTAAGACAGGAAAAAACGCGGAACATTCAATACGGCTCCATCGTCAATGACATCGATGGTGGATGCGCTAAACGTTCATCGCGTTAATTTTGTGCAACGCCTGATTGCATGCTTACCGGCGCGTTAACGCTTCCTGCTCAATTTCGATTTTTGCAGCGCCGTTCCGCAACCGCGCCCAAGCCGAGGGAAGAGTGCGTGCCGCGAATGCTAGTGCTGACCGCGAATCCGCTTGCGGCCGGTGATCATCGCGCGGATCAGGTTCTCGCGCTGAAGAAGTCCCATCAGCAGCACGCCCACGACGTGCAGCACGACCAGTACGATGACCGCGTCCGATGAATAGTGATGGGTGTCCTCGACCCACCAGAGGCCGAAGAAGGTCACCGTCACCGACATCGCGCCCGTGATCGCCGAGACCGCGGTCGCCAGCAGCAGCGCGACCAGCATCAACGTGCCGGCGGGATTGAGCCCGATATAGCGGCCGGTGATGCCGCGGCGCAGATTCCAGAGATAGCGTGGCGCGGCCCGAAGCCGGACGCCGACCATGCGGAAGCGGGAGTAGCGACTGCCCCAAAAACCCCAGACCAGACGGAAGGCGAGAAGCCCGAGCACCGTATAGCCGACGATGCGATGGACCCGGTCATAGACGGTGGGCGTGAACCACGCGGCCAGGATGCTGGCCGCGAAAGCCCAGTGCCAGAGGCGTAGCGGAAGATCCCAGACCGCGACCGTCCGCGATGCGGTCCGATCCGCGGGGGCCCTGTCGGACTCCCCGCGCGCTTCTGGCACCGCTTCTTCGATCAAGCTGGGACCACCCTCGAGCCTAACTCTGCGCGGACGATTTCGCGCAGCTCAACTGGCAAGCTTACTTGCAAGTTTACTTGGCAGGTTTACTTGGCAATCGTGTGCTTCAGGCTGAGATCTTCCGGGCTGTAGAACAGCTCGTAGAGCTTGCCTTCCTTGACGCCGTACACTTCGTAGCACGAGCCTTCGATCTTGGAACGCCGCACTTCGTAGCCCAGCGCCTTGGCCTTGGCTTCAGCTTCGCTGGCCGGCTTCCACGACGCCTTGTCGAGCTTGGTGCAGTCCTTGAAACCGTCGGCCATGGCCGTCGATCCCGCGCCAATCCCGACCGTCAGTGCAATGGCAACAACACGAATGACCTTCACGAACTTCTCCTCTCTGTCGTGGACGCTGCGCGGAGCCGCGAGCGGGACCGAAGGAAGCAAAGGAGGAGATGAAGTCAATCCGGTTCGGGCATAGATCGCTTTAGATAAGTTCTAACATTGGCCAAAAGCCGAGTGCTCTCCGCATGCAGTGCGCATTTGACCCGCCTCTGCGGCCTTACGCCTCACAGGCAGCTAGTAGCCCGCAACCGCCAGCGCGACGACCGCGCTGAGCATCATCCAGCCGAAGTGCCGGCCGCGCGTCGCCCATGCGTTGGCGAGAGCGGAGAAGCCGAACACGCAGGCCATGGTGACGACGATCCAGTGGCGCGCCGGCTCCGAGCCCATCCAGGGCACGGCGATCAGGAGCACGCCTCCGCCGATCCAGGCGACGGTCGAGGCCTGCCAGACCAGGCGGATCAGGGTGCGCAGCCGTTCCGGCTCGATGCGGGCGCGGACGAACACCTTGGCCTCACCGAGGTAACCGTGGATGAGGGCCACGGCAATGGTCAGGACGCCGGCGCACTGGAGCAGGAGATCACGCATCGTCATGGCTCCCGAAGGTTTTTCCATACATCTGTGTATGGTGAGATAAGCGCTGGTCCGCGACCTGTCAATACACTAGTGTATGGTCGGATTTTGGGAACCGAGATGACCGAACAGCTCTCCGTCGAGGACTGGACCAGCCAGGGCCTGAAGACGCTGGCCAAGAGCGGCTTCACCGCGTTGAAGGCCGATCCCCTGGCCAAGGCCATGGGGGTTTCGCGCGGCAGCTTCTATTGGCATTTTGCCGATCTTGGCGCGTTCCACGCCGCGGTGCTGAAGCGCTGGCGCGAGATCGCGGCCGAGCAGATCATCGCCGACGTCGAGGCCGCCGGCGACGAGCCGCTGCAGGCGCTGCTGCGCAGGTCGTTCGGCGCGCGGCTCGACCTCGAGCGCGCGGTGCGCAACTGGGCAGCGTTCGATGCGGGTGCGCAAGCAGCGGTGCGCGCGATCGACCGCCGCAGGCTCGACTATATCGAGCAGCTGCTCGGCAAACGCGGGCTTGCCCCGACGACGGCGCAGGCCCGTGCGCAGATCCTCTATTGGACGTTCCTCGGCTTTGCCCTGTCCGGGGCGCCGGTACCGGCGGCGCGGCTTCAGGGCATGCTCGACGAGATTCTGCGGATGGTTTCGGCTTGAGCCCGCGATGGGCGGGCGCAAATTTTTGTGCTAGAGGGCAACCGAACGCCGGAGACAATGATGAACTCGCCTACCGAACGTCCCGAAGCCAGTGTCGATCCCAAGCTGCTGGAGATTCTGGTCTGCCCGCTGACCAAGGGCCCGCTGGAGTTCGATTCCGCAAAGCAGGAGCTGATCTCGCGCAGCGCCAAGCTCGCTTATCCGATCCGCGACGGCATCCCGATCATGCTGCCGGAAGAGGCACGCAAGATCGATTGAGGTTTTGCGCGATGGCCGCGCAACAATTCCGATGTCGTCCTGGCGAAAGCCAGGACCCATAACCCCCGAATTGCATTGTTCCACGAGCTGGTAACTCCGGGTCTTCGCAAAACGATTGCTGCGGAGTATGGGTCCCGGATCTGCGCGCGCTTGGGGCGCGCTTGTCCGGGACGACAGTGGAGGGTGTAGCGCCAGCGCGCCCTACAACGCCTCGCCCTTCAACAACCTTGGCACTTCGCCGGTCAAACCGGCGGCCTGGCGGATGAAGAGGTTCTTCAGCGGCGGGGCGCGGTCGACGAGGCCGAGACCGATGTCGCGCACGGTGCGCAGCAAGGTCGACTGGTTGGAGAACAGGAAGTTCAGCGAGTTGGTGGCAACGCCCATCGCCATGGTGTCGAAGCGGCGCCAGCGCTGGTAGCGCTCGAGCACGTCGGCGCCGCCGAGATCCATGCCGAGCCGCGCGGCGTCGACGACCACCTCGGCCAGCGCGGCAACGTCCTTCAGCCCCATGTTGAGGCCCTGGCCGGCAATGGGGTGGATGACGTGCGCGGCATCGCCGACCAGCGCGAGGCGCTCGGCGATGAAGGAGCGCGCGACGAAATAGGACAGCGGAAACGCGCGCGGCTTGTCGAGCGCCTTCACCTCGCCGAGATGCAGGCCGAAGCGCTGCTCGAGCTCGGCGTGAAATTCCTCGTCACTGAGCGCAACGATGCGTGCGGCCTCAGGCCGGCGCTCGGTCCACACCAGCGATGAGCGTTTTCCCGTGAGCGGCAGGATCGCGAAGGGGCCCGCAGGCAGGAAGTGCTCCTCGGCGCGGCCCTCGTGGTCGCGTTCATGCCCGACGGTGACGACGATGCCGGACTGGTCATATTCCCAGCCATGGGTGACGATGCCGGCGCGCTCGCGAAGCTTTGACCGCGCGCCGTCGGCGGCGACCAGCAGGCCGGCCGCGATCACGCTGCCGTCGCCGAGCGTCACGTCGATGCCCTCGGCGCGCGCATCGTAGGATGCAACCGTGGTGGCGCGAAGATCGATGCCCTCGGCCTCGGCGCGCACCACCAGCGCATCGATCAGGCGGCGGTTCTCGACCATGTGGGCGAAGGGCTCGCCCGGCGCGACATCGCCGGCGAAATTCAGGAACACCGGACGGGTGGCGTCCTCCAGCTTCGAATCGGTGACGACCATGTCGAGGATCGGCTGCGCCTCGCCCCTGACGTCATCCCAGGCGCCGATCGCCTCGAACAGGCGGCGGCAGGCGGCGACGATCGCGGTGGCGCGCGGGTCCCGGCTCGGCCGCGTGCTGAGCGCGGGATCGGCGACGATGACGGGGATCTCGGGACCGAGCCCCTGGCGCAACGCCAGAGCCAGTGCGAGGCCGGCAAACGCGCCGCCGCCAATGACAATGCTTCCCTGTACCGACATACCAAGCTTCCCGGTCAATTCTCGGTCTTGCTAGCAGACTTGAGCTGGGCGAAACAGTGCGGTGAAACAAGGGCGGAACGGCCTCTTTCGGTCCTTCCGGGGCGCGCGATCCGAACTCGGCTTTTCCCGAGTTCGGCGCGTTAAGTTAACCAAGTCGGCAACAGCCGACTTGATTGGCGCGAACCCGGAATCCAGAGGTTTTCAGCTCGAGATTCCGGGTTCGCACTGCGTGCGCCCCGGAATGACGCGGCACGAGAAAGCACCAGCATGTCCAAAAGCCTGATCGACCTGATTTCGATCCTCGACCTCGAGCAGCTCGAGGTGAACCTGTTCCGCGGCAACAGCCCGAAGACGAGCTGGCAGCGGGTGTTCGGCGGCCAGGTGATCGGACAGGCCATGGTTGCGGCCTGCCGCACGGTCGAGGGCCGGTTGCCGCATTCGCTGCATTGCTATTTCATCCTGCCGGGCGATCCGCAGATCCCGATCATCTACCAGGTCGAGCGCCTGCGCGACGGCAAGAGCTATTCCACGCGGCGCGTCACCGCGATCCAGCACGGCAACGCGATCTTCTCGATGATGGTGTCGTTCCACGCCGACGAGGAGACCGCGTTCGATCATCAGGACAAGATGCCCGACGTGCCGCCGCCGGAGAAGCTCACAGCGGAGGAGGCGGCGAAGCAGCCGATGTTCCGCGAGATGCCGGAGTTCATCCGGCGCTACTACGAGTCGGATCGTCCGATCGAGCTGCGCCCGGTCGAGCTCGGCCGCTATTTCGGCCAGAAGATCGACGACGGCCGCATCCACGTCTGGATCAGGACCGCGGCAAAGCTGCCGGACGATCCGGCGCTGCACATGTGCGCGCTCGCCTATGCCTCGGATTTCTCGCTGCTGGATGCGATCATGGCGCGTTACGGCCGCACGCTGTTCGACAAGCGCATGATGCCGGCGAGCCTCGATCACGCGATGTGGTTTCACCGCCCGTTCCGCGCCGACGAATGGCTGCTCTATGCGCAGGATTCGCCGAGCGCGCAATCAGGCCGCGGCCTGACCCGCGGCTCGATCTTCAAGCCCGATGGCACGCTGGTCGCCTCCGTCGCGCAGGAAGGCTCCGTGCGCGAGCGGAGATAGCCCTCAGAAGCCGCGAGCGGCCGCTCCGCGATCGACCAGCGCGAATTGCGACACGAACCAGCGGCCGTACCAGCGCAGCATCCACGGAATCGGGATGATGAAGCTGCAGGCCAGCGAGAACACCACCGATCGCCACAAGACCTGCCAGCCGCTGCCGTTGAAGACGACCTCGCGCCGCGTGCCCTCGATGTTCCGGCAATTCCAGCGCATCCAGAACGCGATCACCCAGGCCCAGCCGATGATGGTGATGGTCGAGATCATCATCAGCAGGTACCAGCCGACATAGCCGATCGCGCTGCCCTGGAACGAGAGCGGCAGCCGCTCGCCATTCGAGGTGAAGTTGGCGACGGCCCAGCGCAGGATCACCCAGGCGAGAAACGCATTGACGATCACGGCAAGGAGCGGCGCGAACGATATGCCGGTCGCGCCGGCGTAGGTCAGGAGCGCGTTGAGCATCAACGCCCACCAGATGTCCATCGGCTGGCCGGCGAAACCGAAATTCGGGCGGCCCGGCACCTGGATCTGCGACGTGATGTATTTGTAGAACCAGACGGTGACCCAGGGGGCGGGAATCACCAGCAGGATGCCGATCAAGAACACGATGCTGCGGCCGAGCAGACCGAACGGGCTGAAATCGGCCGTCAGCGATCCGCCGGCAGCGCCACCATAGCCACTGCTGCCCATCATCGGCGGGCCGCCGGCTGGAATCATCGGAGGTGCGCCGCCGACGAGGCCCGGAATCTCGGCGGCCTTCTGCCAGCCGGCCATGCCCTCGGTCCACACCAGCGTGTCCGGGCGGACGATGCCCTGGGCGATCAGATCGCGGAATTGTCCTTCCGGAAAGGGCCCCTGCTGCTTGCCCTCGGATGCGTAGAACCAACTCGCCATGAAACGTCCCCCTCGAACATACTTATGTACCGGCCAAGGCGCTTAGGTTCACCGCTTCGGTTCACCGCATCCATGCCAAAAATGCATTGTGAAGGATGAACGGCTGCCCTGTACAGAGGCGGCCGTTCACATGGCCAAACGTTTTTCTGCTTCAACCTGCAACTTTTTTGTGCCATTTGCCCGGAAAGATGCCAGATTGACGCAGCGCCGGGGACATACGGCGCGGCGCATCCCGGGGAATAGGCCTGACCATGAAACTCGTCGTCGCGATCATCAAACCCTTCAAGCTCGACGAGGTCCGCCAGGCCCTGACGGCGATCGGCGTCCACGGCATGACCGTGACCGAGGTGAAGGGCTATGGGCGCCAAAAGGGCCACACCGAGATCTATCGCGGCGCCGAATATGTCGTGAACTTCCTGCCGAAGCTGCGCATCGAGATCGCGGTCGCCTCCGACGTCGCCGACAAGGCCGTCGCCGTGATCACCTCGACGGCCCGCACCGGCCAGATCGGTGACGGCAAGATCTTCGTCACGCCGATCGACCACGCGCTGCGCATCCGCACCGGCGAAACCGACAGCGACGCGCTTTAGATTCTTGTTTTGACGCGTTTTCTTCACGCGAACCGGTATCCACTTCGCTTGAAAACGCTTTGATCTTCTTCGATCGCACCGGGCAACGACGCCGCAAGCGTGCGACGTAATTTCTATGCTGGGGGAAACGACATGGCGGGATTGTTGCGCCGTGCAGCCGCTTCGGCTGCGCCGATCGGACTTGCGTTGGTCATGGCCGCGCCGGCGCACGCCGCCGCCTCCGAGATCAACACCGCCGATACCGCCTGGATGATCGTTGCCACCGCGCTGGTGCTGATGATGACGATCCCGGGGCTGGCGCTGTTCTATTCCGGCATGGTGCGCAAGAAGAACGTGCTCGCCACCATGGCGCAGAGTCTTGCCGCGGTGACGCTGATCTCCATTCTCTGGGTCGCGTTCGGCTATTCGCTCTGCTTCGTCGGCGACGGGCCGTGGATCGGCACGCTCGACCGCTGGTTCCTCGCCGGCATGACACTCGACAGCGTCAACCCCGCGGCGAAGACGATCCCGGAATCGCTGTTCATGCTGTACCAGATGACGTTTGCGATCATCACGGTGGCGCTGGTCGCGGGCTCGGTCGCCGACCGCATGCGGTTCTCCGCTTATCTGTTGTTCTCCGTCGCCTGGTTCATCTTCGTCTACATTCCGCTCGCGCATTGGGTCTGGGGCGGCGGCTTCCTCAACAGCCTGGGCGTGCTCGATTTCGCCGGCGGCCTCGTGGTGCACCTGTCGGCCGGCACCGCCGGCCTCGTCGCCGCCAAGGTGATGGGGCGCCGTCATGGCTACGGCACCGAGAATCTCTCGCCGTTCGATCTGTCGCTCGCGGTGATGGGCACCGGCCTGTTGTGGGTCGGCTGGTTCGGCTTCAACGGCGGCTCGGCAGGCGCAGCCAATTCGCGTGCGGTGCTGGCGATCATCGCCACGCATCTCGCCGCCTGCTCCGGCGCGCTGACCTGGGGTGCGATCGAATGGTCGACACGGCGCAAGCCCTCCGTGCTCGGCATGATCTCCGGCGCGGTCGCCGGTCTCGGCACCATCACGCCAGCCTCGGGTTTCGTGGCGCCGTGGCATGGCATCGTCATCGGCATCGCCGCCGGCGTGATCTGCTACTGGGCCTGCACCTGGCTGAAGCACCGCTTCGACTATGACGATTCGCTCGACGTGTTCGGCGTCCACGGCATCGGCGGCCTGACCGGCACCCTGCTCGCCGGCGTGTTCGCAACCAGCGCGATCGGCGGCACGGCCGGCCTGATCGAGGGCCATCCGCAGCAGCTCCTGATCCAGCTCTACGGGGTCGCCGTTACCTTCGTCTGGTCGGCGGGGGTGAGCTTCATCCTGCTCAAGCTGGTCGGCCTGTTCGTGCCCTTGCGCGTATCCCGTGAGCACGAGCTCGAGGGATTGGATATTTCGCAGCACGGTGAAGCCCTGCAATAGGCTTCTGCGCTACGTAATTACCTTCTCGCTGCCCGACACGTGAGCAACATTGTGTCGGCAGCCTGTCGTGCTCGCTTTTTGAGCAGCCGTGATCAGCTTTTGAGCGCGACGTAATAACGCACTGCACCGCAAGACGCGCCAAGCGCGAAAACACCCGTTTTCATAATCCGTTAGGCAATGCGCCCGATCTGGCACGGCATTTGATTCTAGGGGTCCCGGCTGTGCCCGCGTAGTGAAACTTCTCCCTCGTGGCGAACCAGTCGAGAAACGCCCGGCCACGTCCGGACCGGGCCCAAGCGGGGATAGGACCCATGAAAATTGTTATGGCGATTATCAAGCCATTCAAGCTGGAAGAAGTCCGTGACGCCCTGACCGCCATCGGCGTTCACGGTCTCACGGTGACGGAAGTCAAGGGGTATGGTCGCCAAAAGGGCCATACGGAAATCTATCGCGGCGCCGAATATGCCGTGAGCTTCCTGCCCAAGATCAAGATCGAGGTCGCTGTCGCCTCCGACCAGGTCGACAAGACCATCGACGCCATCACGTCCGCTGCGAAAACCGGACAGATCGGCGACGGCAAGATCTTCGTCATCAATCTCGACCATGCGGTTCGTATCCGCACCGGCGAGGCCGATGCCGCGGCCCTCTGATTTCGCGCTCAACCTTATCCAAGCAGGAGTAAATAATATGACGTTCAAGCGTCCCTATGGCGCGGGATTGGCCGCTCTCGCAGTCGGCCTGTTCGCTGCGACCGCAGCCTACGCCGAGCCAACGGTCAACAAGGGAGACAACGCCTGGATGCTGACATCGACAGTGCTGGTGCTGTTGATGACGATCCCCGGCCTCGCGCTGTTCTACGGCGGCCTCGTCCGTTCCAAGAACATGCTCTCCGTCCTGATGCAGGTGTTCTACACCGTCTGCGTCGTCACCGTGATCTGGGCCGTGTACGGCTACAGCCTCGCCTTCACCGGCGGTTCCGACTTCATCGGCGGCTTCTCCAAGGCCTTCATGATGGGCGTCACCACCGACTCGAAGGCCGCGACCTTCTCGGTCGACGCCAACATCTCGGAGCTCATCTATGTGTGCTTCCAGATGACCTTCGCGGCGATCACGCCCGCCCTCATCGTCGGCGCCTTCGCCGAGCGCATGAAGTTCGCGGCAATCGCTCTCTTCATCCCGCTCTGGGTCACGCTGATCTACTTCCCGATCGCGCACATGGTCTGGTACTGGCCGGGCCCGGACGCGATCCAGGATGCGGCCAAGGCTCTCGCTGCGGCTGGTGATGCAGCGGCGAAGACCGCGGCGCAGGCCAAGCTCGACGAGATCAATGCCGACGCCGGCTGGATCTTCAAGGCGGGCGCGATCGACTTCGCAGGCGGTACCGTGGTGCACATCAACGCCGGCATCGCAGGTCTCGTCGGCGCCCTCCTGATCGGCAAGCGCGTCGGTTACGGCAAGGACCTGTTGGCCCCGCACTCGCTGACCATGTCGATGATCGGCGCCTCGCTGCTCTGGGTCGGCTGGTTCGGCTTCAACGCCGGCTCCAACTTAGAGGCCAACGGCGGCGCTGCCCTCGCCATGACCAACTCCTTCGTCGCCACCGCAGCCGCCGCGCTGTCGTGGATGTTCGCGGAGTGGATCGTGAAGGGTCATCCGTCGGTGCTCGGCGTCATCTCCGGTGCTGTCGCGGGCCTCGTGGCCGTCACGCCCGCCGCCGGCTTCGCCGGTGTCATGGGTGCGATCGTCCTCGGCCTCGTGGTCGGCGTGGTCTGCCTGTTCTTCTGCACCGTCGTGAAGAACGCGATCGGCTACGATGACAGCCTCGACGTGTTCGGCGTGCACTGCATCGGCGGCATCGTCGGCGCCATCGGCACCGGCATTCTCGTCAACCCCGCCCTCGGCGGCGCCGGCATCATCGACTACACCGCGATCCCGCCGAAGGTTGCCGATTACGACTTCGCGGCGCAGATGATCTCCCAGCTCAAGGCCGTCGGCACCACGCTGGTGTGGTCGGGCGTCGGTTCGGCGATCCTCTACAAGGTCGTCGATGTGATCGTTGGCCTCCGCGCCAATGTCGAGAGCGAGCGTGAAGGCCTCGACATCACCGAGCACACCGAGCGCGCCTACAACATGTAACCTCTCCTCCCGGGCGCGATCTCCTCGGAGATCGCACCCACAACTACGGTTTGGGCACATACCCGGCAATGCCCCGACCGTTGAGGGGCTCCAGCGCAAGTTGGAGCCCCTTTCTTTTTGCAGATTTTCTTTTTGACCAGGTGCCGAAGAAAAAGATTGCCATTCCAGATTGCCGGCGCAGAAATACCGACTACAACGAAAAACAATCGGAGGTCGTCATGCGTTTGGAAGGCGGATGCTATTGCGGCGAAGTGCGCTATGTCGCCGAGGGCGACCCGATGATGCAGGCGCAGTGTCATTGCCGCGAATGCCAGTACATCTCGGGCGGTGCGCCCAACACCTTCATCGCGATGCCGGCAGCCGGCTTCTCCTACATCACCGGCCAGCCCAAGCAGTTCACGCGCAAGGACCTCGAACGCGCCGTCACGCGCGAATTCTGCGCCGAATGCGGCACGCATCTGGTGACCAAGGTTCCGGGCCTGCCGGCCGCGATTGTCAAGGTCGGTACGCTCGACGAACCAAAGCAATTCCATCCGCAGATGGCGATCTACACCTGCGACATGCAGGAGTTCCACGCGATTCCCGCCGGCATGAAGACATTCGAGAAGCTGCCGGGGCGCTGAAGGTCGACCCACGAAAGCGGTGCACTCCCTCTCCCGCAAGTCTCCCGCAAGCGGGAGAGGGACGAGCCCGCCATGCATCCCGTTGTTATCCGGCCCCCTTATTCCCGCTCTGGACGGCGGCGGCGGCCGATGGTTAATCGCGTCTTAACCTCGCCCTATCTATGGTGAACTGAACCGCTTCCCGCCGGCGCCTTGGTGCGACCGGCCGTTCCAAGAGTACTGGCGCCCAGAATGGCAATGACCGCTTCATCCCGTGCGCCGCAGGCCAGTGGAAGCTCCGATTCCGCACGCTCGCCCTTCGTTCGGCTGAACGAACTGCTGGCGCCGCATCAGCCCGGCAAGCCCTTGATTTCGCTCGCGGTCGGCGAGCCGCAGCATCCCGTGCCTGACTTCGTCGGCCCGGTCCTGGCCAAGCACATCGCCGAATTCGGCCGCTACCCGATGAACCAGGGCACCGAGCCGTTCCGGAACGCTGCCGGCGCCTGGCTGTCGTCGCGCTTCAAGCTGCCACGGCCACTTGACCCCAAGACCGAGATTCTCGTCCTCAATGGCAGCCGCGAGGGGCTGTTCCTCGCCGCCATCGCAGCCGCGCGCTATGTCGGCCCGCGCCCCGGCAAGCCCGCCATCCTGATGCCGAACCCGTTCTATCCGGTCTATGGCGCCGGTGCGAGCGCCGCCGCCTGCGAGCCGATCTATCTGCCGACCACGGTCGAGAACGGCTTCCTGCCCGATCTCGACGCCATCGACGAGGCGACGCTGGCGCGGACGGTCGCGTTCTATCTGGCCTCGCCCGCCAATCCACAGGGCTCGGTCGCCAAGCCCGACTATTTCAAACGCTTGAAGCAACTCGCCGACCGCTACGGCTTCGTGATCCTCAGCGACGAATGCTATTCGGAGATCTACACCCGCGAAGCCCCGGGCAGCGCGCTGGAATGCGCCGGCCCCGACTTCACCCGCGTGGTTGCGTTCCAGTCGCTGTCGAAGCGCTCCAACCTGCCGGGCCTGCGCGTCGGCTTCGCCGCCGGCGACAAGAAGCTCATCGGCATGTTCCTCGAGCTGCGCAACATCGCCGCGCCCCAGGTGCCGGTGCCGCTCCAGCACGTCGCGACCGTCGCCTATGGCGACGAGACGCATGTCGAGGAGAACCGCAGGCTCTACCGGATCAAGTTCGATCTCGCCGACCAGATCATCGGCAATCGTTACGGCTATCGCCGGCCTGACGGCGGCTTCTGCGTCTGGCTCAACACGTCCGAGCTCGGCGACGACGTGTCGGTGACCCTCAGGCTCTTCAAGGAAGCAGGCGTGCGCGTGGTGCCCGGCAGCTTTTTGGCGCGACAGCAGCCTGACGGATTCAATCCCGGCGCAGGCTACATCCGCCTCGCGCTGGTGCAGGATAGCGAAACGACGGCGCAGGCGCTGCACCGTCTGGTCGAGACTCTGGGTTAGGCGGGGCCCGTGAGCATGTCGGCAATCGAACGTGTCATTCCACTGGTCGGCCATCTGCCGCCCTCGATCCGCGAGGGGCTGGCGCGGCGCATGCGCGAGCTCACCGGCCTCGGCCTGATCGCGCTGTCGGGCGTCGCCTCGGCGGCGCTGATGACCTGGTCGGTGCAGGATCCCAGCCTCAGCCACGCGACCTCGCGGCCGATCCGCAACATTCTCGGCTATGCCGGCGCGATCGGCGCCGACCTCGCGATGCAGATCCTCGGGCTCGGCGCGATCATGCTGGTCCTGACCGTCGCGGTCTGGGGCTGGCGCATGATGACGCATCGTCCGTTCGACCGCGAGGCGCTGCGGCTCGGCTCCTGGATCCTCTGTACCGTGATCGCGGCAGGCTTCGTCAGCTGCTGGCCGCATGGCGGCGCCTGGCCGCTGCCGACCGGGCTCGGCGGCGTGGTCGGTGACGCCCTGGTGCGCGCGCCCGCTGTGATCTTCGGACCGGCCGGCACGATCTATCGCATGGTGCTGGGCACGATCCTGTTCGCCGCGATGACCGCGACGTTCCTGATCGCCTGCGGCCTCGGCGCGCGCGAGCACGACGAAGAGCTCGCGGAGATCGAGGACGACGACAAGCCGCTCGACGAAGACGAGGAGAGCGATCGCGGCTCGGTCTCGCTGGGCTGGCTGTTCCATGCGCTGATGAGCACGAAAGCGCGGCTGATCTGGCTGTGTGGTGCTGCCTACCGCTCGCTGGTCTCGAGCGGACCGAAGACCAAGGCCGTTGCGTTCAGCCGCCAGGAGCCGAATCTCGGCGGCGGCCGCGCCGCGCCGTCGATCTCGCCGCAGGCCGAAGACGAGGACTACGAGGACGAGCACGAGGAAGAAGCGGAAGACGGGGAGGAGGAAGAGGAGGAGCCCGCCGCGCGCGCCCCGCGCAAGAAGGCGGCTCCGAAGGCTGCGGCCAAGAAATCCTCCGACAAGTTCGATCTTCCGTCCGTCTCCATGCTGGCCGCGCCGAAGGCCGGCGACCGCCAGCCGCTCAGCAAGGCCGAGCTGGAAACCAATTCGCGTTCGCTCGAAGGCGTGCTGCAGGATTTCGGCGTGCGCGGCGAGATCGTGAAGGCCAATCCGGGTCCCGTCGTCACTCTGTACGAACTGGAGCCGGCGCCCGGCATCAAGTCCTCGCGCGTCATCGGACTTGCCGACGACATCGCCCGCTCGATGAGCGCGCTGTCGGCGCGCGTCGCCGTCGTGCCCGGCCGCAACGCGATCGGCATCGAATTGCCGAACGCGCATCGCGAAAAGGTTTATTTGCGCGAACTGCTCGTCGCGAAAGAGGCGACCGACACGGTGGCAAAACTGCCGCTCTGCCTCGGCAAGACCATCGGCGGCGACCCTGTCATCATCGACCTCGCGCGTACGCCGCACATGCTGATCGCCGGTACCACCGGCTCCGGTAAGTCGGTCGCGATCAACACCATGATCCTCAGCCTGGTCTACCGGCTGCGGCCCGATCAGTGCCGGCTGATCATGGTCGATCCGAAGATGCTCGAGCTCTCCGTCTATGACGGCATTCCCCATCTGCTCACGCCCGTCGTGACCGACCCGAAGAAGGCCGTGGTCGCGCTGAAATGGGCCGTGCGCGAGATGGAGGAGCGCTACAAGAACATGGCCAAGCTGGGTGTGCGCAACATCGACGGCTACAACACCCGCCTGCTCGAATTGAAGGCGAAGGGCGAGGAGCCGACGCGCACGGTGCACACCGGCTTCGACAAGGAGACCGGCAAGGCGATCTACGAGGAAGAGAAGCTCTCGCTCGACCCGCTGCCCTATATCGTCATCATCGTCGACGAAATGGCCGACCTGATGATGGTCGCCGGCAAGGACATCGAAGGCGCGGTGCAGCGCCTCGCGCAGATGGCGCGCGCCGCCGGCCTGCATGTGATCCTAGCGACGCAGCGTCCGTCGGTCGACGTCATCACCGGCACCATCAAGGCGAACTTCCCGACCCGCATCGCCTTCCAGGTCACGTCCAAGATCGACAGCCGCACCATCCTCGGCGAGATGGGCGCCGAGCAGCTGCTCGGCCAGGGCGACATGCTCTACATGGCGGGCGGCGGCCGCATCAGCCGCGTGCACGGACCTTTCGCTTCCGACGAGGAAGTCGAGAAGGTGGTGCGTCACCTCAAGACGCAGGGCCAGCCGGAATATCTCGAAGCGGTCACCGCCGAAGAGCCGACCGAGGACGAGGACGGCGCGGTGTTCGACGCCACCGGCATGGGCGCGGATGGCGGCGGCGATTTGTTCGCGCAGGCGGTTGCGATCGTCAAACGCGACCGCAAGGCATCGACCAGCTACATCCAGCGCCGCCTGCAAATCGGCTATAACCGCGCCGCATCGCTGATGGAGCGCATGGAACTGGAAGGCATCGTCGGTCCCGCCAACCACGCCGGCAAGCGCGAGATTCTGGTCGAGGAAGAAGACAGCCATATGTGAGGCAGCCGCCTCAATTCATAATTTCACGCGAAATCGTTATCTGCTTTTGCCCGAAATCACGCTAAAAAGGCGCCCAGCCATACAGGACGACGCGTTGATCAGACATCCGGACATTCGATTCGCTGCCACCATCGCTGCGAGAAGCGCGCGCGTGGCCGGCGTGCTTCTCGTCACTGCCGCGATGGTGACTGCGTCCTCGTTCGCGCAGACCGTGCCGGTGCCGAAGCCTGCGCCGAAGGGGCGCGACGGCGGCACCTCCGCCGGAGGGCCGGCTGTCACCGGCGCGACGCAGACGCCGCCGAACCCGGTCATCCCGGACCCGCGCCGCAACGTGCCGAGCAGCATCTTCCAGACCTTCGATGCCAACCAGAAGGCGCAGGCGGCCAAGGTCAGCGCCTATCTGTCCTCGCTGCAGACGCTGGTCGGGAATTTCGTCCAGGTCGGCCCCGACGGCAGCAAGACGCAGGGCGATTTCTACATCCAGAAGCCCGGCAAGGTGCGCTTCGAATATGACGCGCCGAGCCCGATCGACATCATCGCCGACGGTTCGTCCCTGGTGGTGCGCGACCGCAAGCTCGCGACCCAGGACGTCTATCCGCTGTCACAGACGCCGCTGCGCTTCCTCTTGTCCGATCGCATCGACCTGATGAAGGACACCAATGTCGTCAACGTCTCGGCGGACGACGTCTTCGTCAGCGTCACCATCGAGGAGAAGCAGGCGTTGGTCGGCACCAGCCGCCTCTTGCTGATGTTCGGCGTCAAGGACGGCCAGCTCAAGCAGTGGACCGTCACCGACCCGCAGGGCTACGACACCACGATCGCGGTCTACAATCTGGATTCGAGCAAGAGGCTCGACCCCGGCATGTTCAAGATCGATTTCACAAACTACGGCCAGTCGCCGGGATAGGCGCCGTAGGGTGGGCAAAGGCGCACTTGCGCCGTGCCCACCATCTCTTCCTCATGGCAGGCATCGTGGGCACGCTCCGCTTTGCCCACCCTACGAGAGCACGCCCAGATCCTCACATCTCGAACCCGAAAAGACGGTGGGCACGGCGCTTTGCGCCTTTGCCCACCCTAGGAGAGCTTGCTAAGACGCATCCCTCATGCGTCTTTCCCTGACAACCTGGAACATCAATTCGGTGCGGCTGCGCATCGACCTGGTCGCGAAATTCCTCAAGAGCGCGCGACCGGAGGTGCTGTGCCTGCAGGAGACCAAGTGCATCGACGACGCCTTTCCGCTGAAGCGCTTCAAGCGGCTCGGTTACGAGCATGTCGCCCTGAACGGGCAGAAGGGCTATCACGGCGTCGCCATCGTCTCGAAGATTCCGTTCGAGTCGAAGGACATCCGTACCTTCTGCGACAAGATCGATTCACGGCACATCTCGGTCTCGTTCGGCGAAAAGGCAGGCATCGCAAAACCGCTGGTGCTGCATAATTTCTACGTGCCCGCCGGCGGCGACATTCCCGATCCCGCGCTGAACGAGAAATTCGATCACAAGCTCCGCTTCCTCGACGAGATGAAAGCGTGCGAGCCGCTGCATCCCCGTGGTGAGGACCGTCACATCCTGGTCGGCGATCTCAACGTCGCCCCGCACGAGAACGACGTGTGGTCGCACAAGCAGCTGCTGAAAGTGGTCTCGCACACGCCTGTCGAAACCGAGAAGCTGACGGCCGCACTCGCCGCCGGCGAGTGGGTCGATGTCGCGCGCGAGCGCATTCCGATGTCGGAGAAGGTCTATACGTGGTGGAGCTACCGCTCAGCCGACTGGACCCTCGGCGATCGCGGCCGCAGGCTCGACCACATCTGGGTCTCGCGCGCGTTGAAGGACGCGGTCAGTGACTTCAAGATTCTGCGCGATGCGCGGAGCTGGGAGCGGCCGTCGGACCATGTGCCTGTCACGGTGACGCTGGACGTGTGAGGTGCCGTAGCCCGGATGCAGCGCAGCGAAATCCGGGACTGTCTTTCCGCAGGCGACAATCCCGGATTGCGCTTCGCTGCATCCGGGCTACGAAACAGAGCGACGAGCGTCAGCTCGTCAGCTTCGCGCCCGCCATCAAGATATCGCTGGCGATCTGGCTGGAGCGGACCGCGAACTCGTCGCGCAGGCGCACGGCGGCGGCGGGATCGCTTTCGAGCACGCGCTGGAACAGGCCGCGCGCGACGCGGATGACGGAGGAATGCTCCAGCGCGATCGCGCTGGACGGCCGCTTCATCGGCACCACCAGCGCAAGCTCGCCGATCAGCGCGCCGGGACCTGCGATCATCTCGGCGCCGGCGCCGTCCTCGACCCGGAAGGCGCCGCGCTGGACCACGAAGCCTGCATCGGCGTCGTCGCCGAGATTGAACAGGACATCGCCACGGACGAAATCACGCTGCTCGGAGCCGATCGCCAGCATGCGCAACGAGGCGTCTCCCAACAGGCGCAATGTCGGGACACGCTCGAGAAGCGCTACGTCGTCGTCGATTGACATTCAGGTCCGAGGCTCAAAGGCACGCCATCTAAAACGATTCGCGCGCCCCTAAAGCGTATCACGGCACCAGCTTGTAGCCACCGGCTTCCGTGACCAGGATCTCGGGGTTGGCCGCGTCCTTCTCGATCTTCTGGCGGAGGCGGTAGATGTGGGTTTCCAGCGTGTGGGTGGTGACCCCGGAATTGTAGCCCCAGACCTCCTGGAGCAGGGTCTCGCGCGACACCGGCATCTGGCCGGCACGGTAGAGGAAGCGGAGGATGGCGGTTTCCTTCTCGGTGAGCCGCACCTTGCGCGCATTGGCCGCGGTCAGCATCTTCGAGCCCGGGCGGAAGGAGTAGGGGCCGACCGAGAACACCGCGTCCTCGCTGGCCTCGTGCTGGCGGAGCTGGGCGCGGATGCGGGCCAGCAGCACGGCGAAGCGGAACGGCTTTGCGACATAGTCGTTGGCGCCGGATTCCAGGCCCAAAATCGTATCGGAATCGGTGTCATGCCCGGTCAGCATGATGATCGGCGCCTTGAAGCCGCCCTTTCGCAGCGAACGGACAACTTCGCGGCCATCGGTATCGGGCAGGCCGACATCCATCAGAACGAGATCGGGAGAATTGGCCTTCGCGGCGCTCGCGCCCTTGGCGCCGGTATCGACGGCAGAGGCTTCGAATTCTTCGTGCAGCGATAATTGCTCCACCAACGTATCGCGCAGATCGGTATCGTCATCCACGATCAGGATCTTGCGGGCATTGGCCATGGGGTATCATCCTTTTGGAGTCCGGCCCGGCGCGCATGCATGCCGCGCCCAGCCGCGAGGGGAAGTTTAGGGGGTCGCCGTTATTATTGTTGTTCGTGTTGAAGTAGTGGGCTGTTACCGATTCTCAAGCCAGAACCACTCTAACCCAGAATAGCAGGGCGCTTTGATGAATGTCCTGTAATGAATTCGACATCGCACGTACACATGAAAAACAACGTCGCTTCAGCTACTTACAACCGAAATCGAAGCTTCGGACCGCTGTCCGCGGTCCGCGTTAAGCCTGCTGCCGGGAATCCGCGCCGGGGCTGGCTGACGGCCGGACAGCTGACGATACCGGTGGCGCTGGGACGCGGCGGCATCCTCGCCAACAAGCGCGAGGGCGACGGCGGTACTCCGAGGGGTAGCTTCCGTCCCAGACGCCTGTGGTGGCGCGGCGACCGGCACAGCCGTCCGCAGACTTTCCTGCCGGCGCGGATCATCACCGGCGAGGACGCCTGGTGCGAGGATCCCAACGACCGTCACTACAACCAGGGAATCCGGCTCGGCGAGGGGCAGGGCGGTGACCGGCTCAAGCGGGCCGACCATCTCTATGACTTCATCGTCGAAATCGACCACAACACGCGTCCGCGCATCGCCGGCCGCGGCAGCGCGGTGTTCCTGCATCTGGCCCGCGACAATTTCGGCCCGACCGCGGGCTGCGTCTCCATGACCAAATCCGCGATGCTGCAATTGCTGCGACGACTGGGACCAAGAACAAGAATCATCATCGGGTGAGGGCACATGCTCGAGAAAGATCAGATTGCCGCGGCATCGCGCGTCCTCTTTCGGCACTGGCGCGACGGCACCAAGCTCGACGCGCTGGAAGCGCGCTTGCGGCCGCAGAACCGCACTGAGGGCTATGCCATTCAGGCCGGGCTCGAAACATTGTCGAGCGGGAAACTGTTCGGCTGGAAGATCGCGGCAACGAGCGAGTCCGGGCAGAAGCACATCAACGTCGCGGGGCCGCTGGCCGGTCGCATCATGAGTGACACCGTGATCGCCGACGGCGGCACCGCGTCGATGAAGGGCAACGAGATGCGCGTCGGCGAGCCGGAATTCGCCTTCCGCATGGGCCGCGATCTGCCACCGCGCGCGACGCCGTACACGGTCGATGAAGTGCTCGCCGCCGTCGGCAGCTTCCATCCCGCGATCGAGATTCCCGATTCGCGCTTTGTCGATTTCGCCGGCGCCGGCGAGGCACAGCTGATCGCCGACAATGCCTGCGCGCATCTGTTCGTGCTGGGCGCGGCGACGTCGGCGGATTGGCGCGCGATGGATCTCGTCGAGGAGCGGCCGCAGATCACGCTGCGCGGCGAGCGTTATGTCGGCCACGGCAAGAACGTGCTCGGCGATCCCCGCGTAGCTCTCGCCTGGCTCGCCAACGAACTGCGCGGGCTCGGCCTCACCTTGCGGGCAGGGGAGGTGGTGACCACAGGCACGTGCCATCCGCCGCTGCCGATCGAGGCCGGCGATCATTTCGCGGCGGATTTCGGCGTGCTGGGGAAGGTGTCGGTGGGGTTTGTGTAGGCCGCCCCATCGTCGTCCTGGCGAAAGCCAGGACGACCAAAAATAGATTCGCCGATAATCACCGATGCCCGAAGATCGCGCTGCCCACGCGGACATGCGTGGCGCCCAGCATGATCGCGGTCGCGAAATCGGCGCTCATGCCCATCGAGAGATTCTTCAAGCCGTTGCGCTCCGCGATCTTGGCGGTCAGCGCGAAATGCGCGGCCGGCGGCTCGTCGACCGGCGGGATGCACATCAGTCCGGAGATCGTCAGCCCATAGGTGTCGCGGCAGCTTGCGAGGAAGGCATCCGCCTCGCCGGGCGCGACGCCGGCCTTCTGCGGCTCCTCGCCGGTGTTGATCTGGACGAACAGCTGCGGGTGCTTTTTCTGTGATTCGATTTCCTTGGCTAACGCCTGGCAAATGCTCGGGCGATCAACCGAATGGATGGCGTCGAACAGCGCGACCGCCTCTTTCGCCTTGTTGGACTGCAGCGGCCCGATCAGATGCAGCGCGATACCGGGGTAAACAGACGTTAACGCCGGCCACTTGCCTTTGGCCTCCTGCACCCGATTTTCGCCGAATACGCGCTGTCCGGCGGCGATAACCGGGGTAATTGCATCCGCGGCGAAAGTCTTGGACACCGCGATCAGCGTGACGGAGGCGCGATCACGCCGCGCATCCTTGCAGGCGCGTGCAATTTCGGCCTCGACCGAAGCGAGTGCGTTTGGTGAATCGCCGGTTATCGGCGCGGCGCTTTTTTCTGTCATGACGTTGGATTGGCCGTGATCGTACGGGAGGTAAGTCCAATTTTACCGAGTTCAAGAAAGAGTTTTTGAACCCTTCGCTTTACCTTAGCCCGCGGGGTGGGCAGCGAAGATGGCAAGCGTCAGTTTCAACCGCAAACGAGCGAAACTCAAGCAGGTTCTCGGAATCCGGGCCCGGCTTGCGTTGCTCGCCGTGATTCTGGTTGCGCCCTTGATGCTCGAGCGCATCCGTTCGCTCGAGGACGCGCGTACGCGGCAGATCGCGCAGGCCGCGGCTGAATTCACCACCATCGCACGGCACAGCGCCGATGCGCAGCGCGAGGTGATCTCGTCGGTCGAGACAATCCTCAAATCGGAAGCCTTCATCCGCGCCTCGGCCGGCGGCATCAGCAAGAGCTGCGACGTGCTGCGCGCGAGCCTGCCCTCCAATCTTCCCTGGATTCGCACGCTGCTGATCGCGGGCCAGGACGGCCGCATCCAGTGCGCCACCAACAACATGTATGTCGGCCTCGATCTCAGTGACCGGCCCTACTTCCAGCAGGCGCAGCAAACCGGCCGCTTCGTGCTGAGCGATTTCATCCTGTCGCGGCCGGTGCCGTCGCCAACGGTGATGGCGGTCTACCCCGTGTCGGCGTTCAGCGGCGTCGCCGATGCCGTCGTGCTGGCGACCGTCAACCTCGACTGGATGTCGAAGGTCATGAACAATCTCGGCGGCCGCGCCGGCATCACCGCCGTGCTGGTCGACAGCGCCGGCACCGTGCTGGCAGCTCCTGCCGACCAGCACAGCTCGGTCGGTCGTCCGCTCGACAACATGCCGCTGATGTCCGCGATCGCCGACAGGGCGCTGCGCTCGGACCAGGACGAAGGCTCTCTCTCGTTCCTCGCCGCTGACGGCTCCCGCCGCGCGGTCAGCTATATCCGCATCGCCGGCACCAATGCCCGCCTGATCGCCAGCATCGACGAGGACAAGGTATCCGCGGCGGTGAGCCGCGACATCCGCACCGCCTATCTCCAGCTCGCTTTCGTCGTCGTGTTCGTCCTGCTCGGCGCGTTGATTGCTGCCGAGAAGCTCGTGATCAAACCGATCGAGATGCTCGCCGACATGGCCAAGCGCCTCGGCGAAGGTGATCTCTCCGCGCGCGCAGCGCGCAATCGCCTGCCGGCCGAGTTCGTGCCGCTGGCCCGTGCGTTCAACGCGATGGCCGCGCAACTCAGCCAGCGCGAGCGCGAGCTGATCGCGAGCAACGACCGGCTGACCGTGATGGCCTCGATCGACATGCTGTCGGGCCTCGCCAACCGCCGCGGCTTCCAGAGCCGGCTCGATTTCGAATGGATGCGCGCGCAGCAATATGGCAGCGACCTCGCGCTCCTCATGATCGACGTCGACCATTTCAAGCTGTTCAACGACACCTACGGCCATCTCGAAGGCGATTCCTGCCTGACCAGGCTCGGCGAGTCGCTCTCGGGCATCGCCGCCGACACGATGGGGTTTGCGGCACGCTATGGCGGCGAGGAATTCTGTTTGCTGCTGCCGAACACGGATGTGAACCGCGCCGTCGAGATCGGCGAGCTGGTGCGCGCAGCCGTGCTGAAACTGTGCCTGCCGCACATCACCTCCGCCCACATGATTGTCACCGTCTCGATCGGCGTCGCCGCGACGAAGCCCAACGAGGCCTTGCGTCCCGGCGATCTCATCGAAGCCGCCGACGCCGCGCTCTATGCCGCCAAACACCGCGGCCGCAACAACGTCGTCGAGCACGGCGTGCAGGCGATCGAGACCGGCACGGCAGCGATGATGATGGCGGCGAGCGCCTGATCCGCGCGGACAACTCTGTTCACCTCGCCCCGCTTGCGGGGAGAGGTCGGATTGCATCGGAGATGCAATCCGGGTGAGGGGGACTCTCCGCGAGTCCAACTCTCACCGTCTTTGCGGAAGCAGCCCCTCACCCCAACCCTCTCCCCGCAAGCGGGGCGAGGGAGCGCACCGTCGTCGTCCCACCCGCAACTAGCCCGCAGCCCCCGCGCGGTCGAGCTCGATCTCGGTCACCACGCGATTGCGGCCGCCGCCCTTGGCGAGGTAGAGCGCGCGATCGCAGCGCTCGATGAGATCGGCGATGGCTTCGCCGGAACGATACTGCGCCACGCCGATCGACACGCTGATGTTGGGCAGGACCTCGCCGGTCGAACGGCGGGTGATCCTGCATTCGGCGATCGCGCGCCTGATATGCTCGGCGATTCCGGCACAGGTGGCAAGATCGGCGCCCGGCAGCACCGCGATCAGCTCCTCGCCGCCGTAGCGCGCCGGCAGATCCTGATCGCGCACCTTCTCGCGCAGCACCTTTGCGATGAGGCGCAGCACCTGGTCGCCGACGCCATGGCCGAAATCGTCGTTGAAGGTCTTGAAGCGGTCGATGTCGAGCAGGAGCACGCTGAGCGGCTCGCCCCAGTCCGCCGTGACTTGCGCCTTGCGCAGGAATTCGTCCAGCGCCCGCCGGTTGGCGAGGCCCGTCAACGTGTCGGTCCGCGCGCGCTCCTCGGACTTGGACAGCGAGTCGCGGATGACGTCGAGCTCGCGGGCCTTTTCGGCAAAGCCCGCCTCCAGACGCGTCGCCCTTGTAGCCGCGCGGGCCAGCTCGTTCATGAGCTGGGCGACCAGCGCCTTCGGGTCGACGCCGGACTTGCCCTGGTCGGCGACCTCGCTGATCGCCTGCATCTGCGAATGGTTGTCGGCGATCGCGCTCGCCAGGAACTCCTTGGCCGCCCCCATCAGGGTGTGCAGCCGCTCGGAGGTGACGACGACGGCGCTCACCTGGGGGGCGATGTAAGTCTCGAACAGGTTTTGATTGGTCCGGGCGTCGAAGGGGCGATTGTGGTCGATCAGGAGATCGATGGCGTCGCGCAGATCGTCATGGCTGCCTGCGAAATACTGGTACCAGACGGCAAAATTGATCGGCGTCGGCGCAATCCGCTGCTCGGCCATGCTCCGCATCGCCCGTCCGGCGATGGACGCGGCATAATCATAGTCGGGATCGTCGAAGCTGGCGTCCATTGCGAGTATTTTGGGGTCCTGGCCAGCCGCAACCTCGCATTCGACCCCTTAATCACACCCCAACGGCGGCCTAGGTAGTTATGCGGAGCGGCCCGGCAGGTTCCTGACCCCGCGGCAACCCATTGACCCCCCGCGGACTTCTATGGCCTAGTCCGCCGTCTTTAGACGGCCGAACCCAAGAAAAACCCAACGATTCCATGACCTCCGAACGCTATAACGCCCGCGATTCCGAACCGCGCTGGCAGGCTGCCTGGGACCAGCAGGCGATCTTCGTCTCGAAGAACGACGATTCGCGGCCGAAATATTATGTGCTCGAGATGTTCCCCTACCCGTCCGGGCGCATCCATATCGGCCATGTCCGGAATTACACGCTCGGCGACGTGCTGGCCCGCTTCATGCGCGCCAAGGGGTTCAACGTGCTGCACCCGATGGGCTGGGACGCCTTCGGCCTGCCGGCCGAGAACGCCGCCATCGAGCGCAAGGTCGCCCCGAAGGCCTGGACCTACGACAACATTGCCGCGATGAAGAAGCAGCTCCGCTCGATCGGGCTGTCGCTGGACTGGTCACGCGAATTCGCGACCTGCGACCCCAGCTACTACAAGCATCAGCAGAAGATGTTCCTGGACATGCTCGCCGCGGGCCTCGCCGAACGCGAGAAGCGCAAGCTCAACTGGGACCCCGTCGACATGACCGTGCTCGCCAACGAGCAGGTGATCGACGGCCGCGGCTGGCGCTCCGGTGCGATCGTCGAGCAGCGCGAGATGAGCCAGTGGGTCTTCAAGATCACGAAGTACTCGCAGGAGCTGCTGTCGGCGCTGGATGGGCTGGACCGCTGGCCCGACAAGGTGCGGCTGATGCAGCGCAACTGGATCGGCCGCTCGGAAGGCTTGCTGATCCGCTTCGCGCTGGATGCGGCGACGACGCCCGCCGGCGAAAGCGAGCTGAAGATCTTCACGACGCGCCCGGACACGCTGTTCGGCGCGAAGTTCATGGCGATCTCGGCGGATCATCCGCTGGCGCAGGCAGCTGCCGCCAAGAACCCGAAGCTTGCGCAGTTCATTGCCGACATCAAGAAGATCGGCACCGCGCAGGAGATCATCGACACCGCGGAGAAGCAGGGTTTCGACACCGGCATCCGCGCGGTGCATCCGTTCGACCCGAGCTGGAAGCTGCCGGTCTATGTCGCCAATTTCGTGCTGATGGAATACGGCACCGGCGCGATCTTCGGCTGCCCCGCGCACGACCAGCGGGACCTCGACTTCGTCAACAAGTACGCCCTCGGCAACACGCCGGTCGTCTGTCCCGAGGGCCAGGATCCGAAATCGTTCGTCATCACCGACACCGCCTATGACGGTGACGGCCGCATGATCAATTCGCGCTTCCTCGACGGCATGACCATCGAGCAGGCCAAGGAAGAGGTGGCGAAGCGTCTCGAGAGCGAGCTACGCGGCAACGCGCCGGTCGGCGAGCGGCAGGTGAATTTCCGCCTGCGCGACTGGGGCATTTCGCGCCAGCGCTATTGGGGCTGCCCGATCCCGGTGATCCATTGCCCGAAATGCGATGTGGTGCCGGTGCCGGATGCGGACCTGCCGGTGGTGCTGCCGGAGGATGTGAGCTTCGACAAGCCGGGCAACGCCCTCGACCATCACCCGACCTGGAAGCACGTCACCTGCCCGAAATGCGGCGGCAAGGCGAAACGCGAAACCGACACCATGGACACCTTCGTGGACTCGTCCTGGTATTTCGCGCGCTTCACTGATCCCTGGAACGAGAATTCGCCGACGACGCCTGCCGTGGCCAACCGGATGCTGCCGGTCGACCAGTATATCGGCGGCGTCGAGCACGCGATCCTGCATCTGCTCTACAGCCGCTTCTTCACCCGCGCGATGAAGGCGACCGGGCACATTGCACTGGACGAGCCGTTCGCCGGCATGTTCACGCAAGGCATGGTGGTGCACGAGACCTACCAGAAGGCCGACGGCACCTGGGTGCAGCCGGCCGAGGTGAAGATCGAGGTCGGCGGCAACGGACGCCGCGCCACGCTGCTCAGCACAGGCGAGGACGTCGCGATCGGTCCGATCGAGAAGATGTCGAAGTCGAAGAAGAACACGGTCGACCCCGACGACATCATCGCGACCTACGGCGCCGACGTCGCCCGCTGGTTCATGCTGTCGGACTCCCCGCCCGACCGCGACGTGATCTGGAGCGACGAACGCGTCCAGGGCGCCTCGCGTTTCGTGCAGCGGCTGTGGCGGCTGGTGAACGACGCGGTGGAACTCGGCAAGAGTGCCGCCGCGTCCCGGCCGGCTTCGTTCGGCGAGGATGCGCTCCTCTTGCGCAAGGCGGCCCATGGCGCGCTCGACAAGGTCACCACCGGCGTCGAGCGGCTGCACTTCAATGTGTGCCTCGCCCACATCCGCGAATTCACGAATGCGTTTTCGGAGGTGCTCCAGCGCCCCGGCCAGCCCAGCCCTGACCTGGCCTGGGCGATCCGGGAGGCCAGCCAGATCCTGGTCCAGCTGTTCTCGCCGATGATGCCGCATTTGGCCGAGGAGTGCTGGCAGGTTCTGGGCCAGAAGGGACTGGTTTCGGAGGCCAATTGGCCCCAAATCGAACGCGATTTGCTGGTTGAAGACAGCGTGACCCTGGTGGTCCAGGTCAACGGCAAGAAGCGCGGTGAGGTCACAGTTGCAACAGCGGCCCAGAATCCGGAAATCGAGGCTGCCGTTTTGGCCCTCGATGCGGTAAAGCTGGCCCTGGACGGCAAGCCCGTCCGCAAGGTGATCATCGTCCCCAAGAGGATCGTGAATGTTGTCGGCTAGGATCCGCATCGCAGCCCGCCTGCTGGCAGTCGCCGCACTGGCGGCGCTGACGGCTGGCTGCTTCCAGCCGATGTATGCCGACCGTGGCGACGGCACCCCCGGCCTGCGCGAGAAACTGATGGGGGTCGAGCTGCCGCCCATCAACAAGCCCAACGCCTCCCGCGAAGCCCGTGTCGGCGTCGAGGTCCGCAATGCCCTGGCCTTCAAGCTTTACGGCTCGGCGACGGGCATGCCGCCAACCCACCGCCTGGACATCCGCTTCACCTCAAGCCGCTCGTCCCTGATCGTCGATCCCAACACGGGTCTGCCGAGCAGCGAGAATTACGGCATCGACTGTCAGTACAACCTGATTGAGGTCGTCAGCGGCAAGTCGGTCATGACCGGCACCACGTTCTCGCGCGTGTCCTACGACATGCCCGGCTCCTACCAGCGCTTCTCGCGCAACCGCGCCGTTCGCGATGCCGAGGATCGTGCCGCCAACGAGATCGCAGAGAACATCAATACAAGGCTCGCCGCGTTCTTCACCGCGGGCACCTAAATTCATTCCCGTCATTCCGGGGCACGCGTAGCGTGAACCCGGAATCTCGATCCCCAACCTCTGGATTCTCTGGTGCGCAATTGCGCACCGTAGCTTGCCTCTGACGAGGCGCCCCGGAATGACGACTTGAGGCGGCATGGTCGCGCTGCGCGGAAAAGAGATCGACGCCTTCCTCGCCCGCCCTGATGCGGGCCGCCCCATTATCCTGCTCTACGGTCCCGACGCCGGCCTCGTGCGCGAGCGCGCCGACGCGCTGATCGCCTTGGCGGTCGACGATCCCAACGATCCCTTCTCGCTGGTGAAGCTCGACGGCGACGAACTCTCCGCCGAGCCGTCGCGCCTCGTCGACGAAGCCATGACGGTGCCGCTGTTCGGCGGCCGCCGCGCCATCCGCATTCGCGCCGGCTCGCGCAGCTTTGCCGGCGGCATCGATACGCTGGCCGAGATGAGCGTGAAGGATTGCCGCATCGTGATCGAGGCCGGCGAGTTGCGCCCGGAATCACCGCTGCGCAAGGCCTGCGAGAAGGCCAAGACGGCGGTCGCGATCGGCTGCTATCCCGACACCGAGCGGGACCTCGCCAAGCTGATGGAGGACGAGCTCCGCATTGCGAACCTGCGCATCGCGCAGGATGCCCGAGCGGCACTGATGTCGTTCCTCGGCGGCGACCGCCAGGCCTCGCGCAACGAGCTGCGCAAGCTCACGTTGTACGCGCATGGCAAGGGCGAGATCACGTTGGATGATGTGATGTCCGTCGTCGCCGATGCGTCGGAGCTGAAGCTCGATCCGATCGTCGACGGCGCCTTCGCCGGCCGGCCCGACATCGTCGAGACCGAATTTGCAAAAGCCATGATCGCCGGTACCTATCCCGGCGTGATCATCTCCGCCGCACAGCGCCAGGCCGCGTGGCTGCACAAATCCGCGCTTGCGATCGCCGACGGCCAGCCTGCCTCCGCCGTGCTCGATGGCGGCTTTCCGCGCCTGCATTTTTCACGAAAGCCGATGGTCGAAACCGCGCTGCGCAATTTCAGCGTGGCGCGGCTCGCCGCCATCATCGAGCAGCTCGCAACCGCCGCGCTCGAGACCCGCAAGCAATCGACGCTAGCCGCCGCCATCGCCCAGCGCACGCTGATGGCGATTGCCGCGAACGCGAAGCGGCGGGGATAGGTGCGGCTCTCTCCGCGTCATTGTGGGCGTAACTCTCTCCACTCGTAATTGCGGGCGCAGCGAAGCAATCCAGAGTCCCTCCGCGGAAAGATTCTGGATTGCTTCGCTACGCTCGCAATGACGATGTTGATGTAGTTGCGCGCCAATATCTCCCCAATGTCGTCCTGGCGAAAGCCAGGACCCATTACCCCAGGGAGAGGTTTGGCGAAGACTCGCAGTTCGGTACTGCTACCTTCCGCGATTGAGAGATCACGCGGTATGGGTCCTGGCTTTCGCCAGGATGACACCGGGAGAGTTACAGCGCGCCCTTGGCCAGCCGCTTCATCACCTCGTCGAGCTGATCGAGGTTGCGATAGTTGATCTGCACGGAGCCGCCGGGGTCGCGGTGATTGACGGTGACCTTGAGGCCGAGCGCGTCGCTGACGCGCTTCTCCAGATCGATCGTGTCGGGGTCCTTTTCCTTGCCCCCGCTGCTGCGCGCCTTCTGCGGCTTGCGCTCCGGCACGCCCTCTTCATGCGCGAGCGCTTCGGCCTGGCGGACGTTGAGGCCTTCCTCGACGATGCGCTTGGCCGCGGCGAGCGGATCGGGAACGCCGATCAACGCACGGGCGTGACCCGCCGTCAATTCACCGGTCGCGATGAAGGCCTGCACCTCGGCCGGCAGCTTGGTCAGCCGCATCATGTTGGCGACATGGCTGCGGCTCTTGCCGACGACCCTTGCGATGTCGTCCTGGCTGCGTTTGAACTCGTTGGCGAGCGCGTGGTAGCCCTGCGCCTCCTCCATCGGATTCAGATCCTCGCGCTGCACGTTCTCGACGATCGCGAATTCCAGCGCGTCGCTGTCGCTGATGTCGACCGGGACGATCGGCACCTCGTGCAGGCCGGCCATCTGCGAGGCGCGCCAGCGCCGTTCGCCGGCGATGATCTCGTAGCGATCCTGCGCGCCCTTCACCGGACGCACTACTATCGGCTGGATCACGCCGTGCTGCTTGATCGAATCGCTGAGCTCCTTCAGCTCCGTGTCCGAAAACGTCCGGCGCGGGTTGCGCGGATTGGCCTTGATAAATTCGATCGGCACCTTGCGCTGTGCGCGCGGACGATCGACATGCTGAGCTTCGCCGCCGACGTCACCGATCAGACTTGCAAGACCCCGGCCCAGTCGCGAACGCGCTTCATCGGCCATTGCCAGCTCCCTTGGATTCAACTCGAACGCTCCTGCTACTCTGTTCCCGTCATTCCGGGGCGCGCGAAGCGCGAACCCGGAATCTCGACGTTGTTCAATTTCAAATCTCGGGATTCCGGATCAATTCGCGTGCCGCGAATTGTCCGGAATGACATCATCTGGATTCAATGCGTCGTGCGCAGCTCGCGCTCGCGCTGGATCACTTCGGTGGCAAGCCGCAAATACGCTTCGCTGCCGACGCATTTGAGATCGTAGACCAGCACCGGCTTGCCGTAGGACGGCGCTTCCGAGATGCGCACGTTGCGCGGGATCATGGTCTTGTAGACCTTCTCGCCCATGAACTGGCGGACGTCGGCGACGACCTGGTTCGAGAGGTTGTTGCGCGAGTCGAACATGGTCAGCACGATGCCGTGGATCGACAGGTTCGGATTGAGCGTCGAGCGCACCTGCTCCACCGTCTGCAGCAATTGCGACAGACCTTCGAGCGCGAAGAACTCGCACTGCAGCGGCACCAGGATCGCGTCGGATGCCGCCATCGCGTTGACCGTGAGCAGGTTGAGCGAGGGCGGACAGTCGATCAGCACATAGGTGTAGTCGGCGTCCGGCGAGACATTGTTGTTGAGTGCGCCGATCGCATCGCGCAGCTTGAAGGCGCGGCCGGGCGTGGTGCCGAGCTCGAGCTCGAGGCCGGAGAGATCCATGGTCGACGGCGCGATGTGCAGCCGCGGCACTGCGGTCGAGACCACGGCTTCGCGCAGAGGCGCTTCACCGATCAGCACGTCATAGGTCGAGCAGGAGCGGTTGCGGCGATCGATGCCGAGGCCGGTCGAAGCGTTGCCCTGCGGATCGAGATCGACGATCAGGACGCGCTCGCCGATCGCAGCGAGCGCCGTGCCGAGGTTGATCGCTGTGGTTGTTTTTCCCACGCCGCCCTTCTGATTCGCCAGCGCCAGGATGCGCGGGTGACCCTGTGGGACTTCAGCTGTCTGGTCTTGAGCTGTCTGGTCTTGGGCGGTCTGGTCTTGGGCGGTCTGGTCCTGCGGCTCGTCAGTCACGCTCATCGAAATTCCCCATTCACCCCTGAACGCCTCAGCCGCGCCGTTCGGCGGCACTCAGCTCCACGATCCAACCGTCGCCGGTGCGGCTTTGGTGGAGCTGCGGCTGAATATTCCAATATTTAGCGGCTTCGGTCAATTCAGCCTCTACATCTTGACCCTTGAGAAATAACGCCTTTGCGCCCTGGCGCATCAGCGGCTCCGCAAAGCCGATGAGTTGATGTAGCGGAGCCAGCGCACGCGCGGTGACGCAATCGACGGGGCCGGTGATTCTATCCACATTATCCCCGATCTCAGCGAGATGTACGACTCCCGGAGATGCGGTGACGCGAATCGCTTCGCGCAAGAAGGCGGCCTTCTTGGCGATTCGCTCGACGAGATGGACGCTCCCGCCGGGCGTCCCGGCCATGGCGCAGGCGAGCACGACGCCGGGAAAGCCGCCGCCGCTGCCGAGATCGGCCCAGCGTTTTGCGCTCGGCGCGAGATCGACCAGCTGGAGCGAATCGGCGATGTGCCGGGTCCAGAGGTTTGGCAGGGTCGAGGGCGCGACAAGATTGGTCTTGGCCTGCCACTCCCGCAGCAGCGCGATGTAGCGATCAAGGCGGGCTTCCGTTTCATGTGAAACGTGAGCGAGCTTCAGCGCCGCGCGTTTGTCGGCGGCGATGACGGCATCGAGCGACTGATCGTTGGCGCTGGCCTTGTCGATCTTCGGTCTGGCCGGTGCCGGGTCCGGTCGACGGCCACCGCCCTCACCTGCTCCGGGTCGTCGGGATAGCGGTCTGTCCCCGCCCGGTCCGCGCTGTTTCACGTGAAACGCCTATGCGATTGGCTTATGCGATTGCTTTGGAAGTCTTCCGTGCCTCGCGGCGGAGATAGGCCGCGAGAATGCCGAGCGCCGCCGGCGTCATGCCATCGATCCGGCCGGCCTGGCCGACGGTGAACGGACGCGACTTCTCCAGCTTGGCGCGGACTTCATTGGAGAGACCTGGGACCAGCTGGTAGTCGACCTCCGACAGCACCATCCCCTCATCGCGCCGGAAGGCTTCGACGTCGGCGCTCTGGCGCTCCAGATAGACATCGTACTTGGCGTCGATCTCGAGATGGGTGGCGATGACGGGATCGATATTCGACAGCTCCGGCCAGATCGCGCGGACCTGGCCCCAGCCGATCTCGGGATAGGCCATCAGCTCGAAAGCCGAGCGGCGCTGGCCATCCCGGTTCAGGGACAGCCCATGCTTGATCGCCTCGTTCGGCGTGATGGTCAGCGACTTCGACAGCGTCCGGGCGCCGTTCAGAGCGTCCATCTTGGCGCGGTGATGCCGGGTCCGGGCATTGCCGACGCAGCCGAGCGCGATGCCCTTCTCGGTCAGACGCTGATCGGCATTGTCGGCCCGCAGCGTCAGCCGGTACTCGGCCCGGGAGGTGAACATCCGATAGGGCTCACTGATCCCGCGGGTGACGAGGTCGTCGATCATCACGCCGACATAACCATCTGCGCGGTCGAACACCGTCAGCGCGGCACCGCTGGCGGAGAGCGCGGCGTTCAGGCCGGCCACGATGCCCTGCCCGGCGGCTTCCTCGTATCCGGTGGTGCCGTTGATCTGCCCGGCCAGGAACAGGCCGCGCAGACGCTTGGTCTGCAGGGTCGGATCGAGCTCGCGGGGATCGATGTGGTCGTATTCGATGGCATAGCCCGGACGGACCATCTTCACCCGCTCCAGGCCGGGAATGCTGGCGAGGATCGCGAGCTGGACCTCCTCCGGCAGTGAGGTCGAAATGCCGTTGGGGTAGACCGTCGTATCGTCGAGCCCTTCCGGCTCCAGGAAGATCTGGTGGCCGTCGCGGTCGCCGAAGCGGACGATCTTGTCCTCGATCGAGGGGCAATAGCGGGGACCCGAGCTCTTGATCTGGCCGGAGTACATCGGGGAGCGATGGACATTGGCCCGGATCACCTCATGGGTCGCCGGCGTGGTGCGGGTGATCCCGCACTGGATCTGCGGGGTCGTGATCCGCTCGGTCATCACCGAAAACGGCTCCGGCGGCTCGTCTCCCGGCTGCATCTCGACCGCCGACCAGTCGATCGTGGTGCCGTCCAGACGCGGCGGAGTACCCGTCTTGAGCCGCCCGAGGGTGAAGCCCGCACGCTCGAAGGAGCGGGAAAGGCCCATCGCAGGCGCCTCGCCGACACGGCCGGCGGGCCAGTTCTTCTCACCGAGATGGATCAGGCCACGCAGGAAGGTCCCGGTGGTGACGACGACCGCCCCTGTCCGAAGCTCCCGGCCATCGGCCAGGCGTAGTCCGGTCACCCGCCCCTCGACCACGATCAGCTCGTCAGCCTCGCCCTCGATGACGGAAAGGCCCTCGGTCTGGCGAATCGCGGCCTGCATCGCCGCCGCGTAGAGCTTCCGGTCCGCCTGGGCGCGCGGACCACGCACAGCGGGACCCTTGCGACGATTGAGCACGCGAAACTGGATGCCGCCGGCATCGCCGACCTGGCCCATGAGACCATCGAGCGCATCGACCTCACGGACCAGATGGCCCTTGCCGAGACCACCGATGGCGGGATTGCAGGACATCGCGCCGACCGTGGAGAAACGGTGCGTCACCAGAGCGGTCGTGGAACCCATCCGGGCAGCGGCAGCCGCGGCCTCACAGCCGGCGTGGCCGCCGCCAATCACGATGACGTCGAAACTCTCGCGCTCTGTTCGCATGGGCGGACTTCTAGCTCAGCGCGGAAAAAGCCGGAAGTGGAAACTCGGGGGCGTGTGGTGTTTCACGTGAAACAGGGTGATCCAGGATCGAAAGCGCTTTGGCGAAAACAACCCCATGCACAGTAGAGCGAGCGTTGAAGACGCTGCTGTTTCACGTGAAACAATGCGGGATCTGAGCTGGGAAGGGATCCTAATGCTCCCTTCGGAGTGGGCAGTGACGAGCGACCTCCCCGTCATTGCGAGCGCAGCGAAGCAATCCAGAATCCATCCGCGGAGCCAGTCTGGATTGCTTCGTCGCAAGGGCTCCTCGCAATGACGAGATTGAGGTGCGACCGCCGACACCAACTCTCCCTGCGGGTGAAGGGACGTCCGCCGGGTCCAGGCTAAGCAATCGACGCGTCTCATGTGAAACAACTGGAACCCGCAACCGAGCTTTGCGCGAGCCAGACTCGAACCTGTTTCACGTCAAACAACGGTGAGTCTGTAGCCCGGATGGAGCGCAGCGAAATCCGGGAAAGGTATCCCGACCGGCGGAGCAGTCCCCGGATTACGCTCGCTTCATCCGGGCTACGAACCGGAACTAGCAAAGGTGGCTGTTTCACGTGAAACACCAAGGAATGGAACAAGCGCTAGTTCTACAATGAAGAACTAGCGCTACTTTCCGATGCAGAATTTTTGGAAGATGGCCCCAAGGACGTCCTCGACATCCACTCGGCCCAGCAGCCGACCCAGGGCATAGGCCGCGGCACGCAGCTCTTCGGCCGCGAGCTCTTCGCCCTCTTCTACAAGCTCCAGACTCCGGCGCAAGCTGTCCGACGCCTGGCGCAGCAGGTCGCGTTGGCGGGCCCGGGTGACCAATGCGCCCTCGGTCGTCCCGAAGAAGTTGGCGGCGAATTTCACGAGGGCCTCGACCAGCTCCGGAATGCCGTCGCCCCGGCTTGCCGAGATCCCGAACTCGCCTGCCGGCTCGGCTCCCCCGGCCCCGCCAAGGTCGATCTTGTTGCGCACGATCCAGACCACGCCGCCCAACAGATCGCTTCTGTCCCCGGGCATCCGCAGCGACGGTCTTGCATCTGAATCGACGGCGCGCCCGCCCTCCACCAGCCACAGCACGAGGTCGGCGTCCTCGGCCCGCGCCCGGGCGCGGCGCACGCCTTCCTGCTCGACCGGATCGTCGGTCTCGCGAATGCCGGCGGTGTCGATGACGGTGACGGGATAGCCGTCGAGATCGAGCTGCACCTCGATCACGTCGCGCGTGGTCCCCGCATGCGGCGAGACGATCGCGACCTCGCGGCGCGCGAGCTGATTCATCAGCGTCGACTTGCCGACATTCGGCTCGCCCGCAATGGCAACCACGAGGCCGTCGCGCAGACGTTCAGAATGTCCCTGAGCCGCAAGGACTTTTGCGATTTCGTCGTGAAGAGCCTTGATCGCTTTCACGGCCGGCGCCCTCAGCTCCGCCGGCACATCGCCTTCATCGGAAAAATCGATGCCGGCCTCGATCAGCGCGGACGCCTCGATGATGCGCTCGCGCCAGTCGCGCGCGCGGTCGCCGAGCAGCCCCTGTAACTGGCGCAGCGCCTGGCGACGCTGACGGTCGGTGTCGGCGTGAATGAGATCGTCGAGGCCCTCGGCCTCGGTCAGGTCGAGCTTGCCGTTCTCGAAGGCACGCCGGGTGAACTCGCCGGGCTCGGCCGCCCGCGTGTTCGGAATATCGGAAATAGAGGCGAGAAGCGCCGCCAGCACCGCCCGGCCGCCGTGGACGTGGAATTCGGCGATGTCCTCGCCGGTCGCGCTGGCCGGCCCTGGAAACCAGAGCACGACCGCGTCGTCGATCGGCTGGCCGGCCCCGTCCCGGAGCAGCCGGCGGCCCGCCTGCCGCGGCGCCGGCAGCCGGCCCGCGAGCGTCGTCAGGACCAGGCTGGCCTGCGAGCCCGACACGCGCACCACCGCGATGGCGCTGGGCGCTCGGCCGGATGACAGCGCAAAGATGGTCTGGTCACGCGGATGCATGGCCTATTTGTGCGGCTCCCGGCGAAAAGGCAAACATCCGTTTTTAGCCGGCCGGTGCCGGGGATTCTGCTGCACCAGATCTCGCAGCAACCTATGCTGCGATGCAGCAATTCCCGCAGCATTTTTGCTGCAAGAATACGTCCTCGCGCAGCAGACAGGCCGGGCCGAAATTCAAGTATTTTTTCTATATATCAACAAATTAAAAGCCCGCCAGAACTCCGGTCGCTGGCTGCCATTCATGCTGCACTTCGCTGCAGCAAAGCCGCAACAAAAAGGGCGCCCGAAGGCGCCCTCTGATCTTTGCTGCAATGCACTCAGGTGTTCATGGAGTCGAAGAACTCCGAATTGCTCTTGGTCGAGCGCAGCTTGTCGAGCAGGAAGTCGATCGCGTCCATCGTGCCCATCGGATTGAGGATGCGGCGGAGCACGTACATCTTCTTGAGCACCTGCGGGTCGGTGATGAGCTCCTCCTTGCGGGTGCCGGAGCGCGAGATGTCGATCGCCGGGAAGGTGCGCTTGTCCGAGACCTTGCGGTCCAGGATCAGTTCCGAGTTACCGGTGCCCTTGAACTCTTCGAAGATGACTTCGTCCATGCGGCTGCCGGTATCGACCAGCGCGGTCGCGATGATGGTCAGCGAGCCGCCCTCCTCGATGTTGCGGGCGGCACCGAAGAAGCGCTTCGGGCGCTGCAGCGCGTTGGCGTCGACACCGCCGGTCAGCACCTTGCCGGATGACGGCACGACGGTGTTGTAGGCGCGGCCGAGGCGGGTGATCGAATCGAGCAGGATCACGACGTCGCGGCCGTGCTCGACCAGGCGTTTTGCTTTCTCGATCACCATCTCGGCGACCTGGACGTGGCGCACCGCCGGCTCGTCGAAGGTCGAGGATACGACCTCGCCCTTCACCGAGCGCTGCATGTCCGTGACTTCTTCCGGGCGCTCGTCGATCAAGAGCACGATCAGATAGCAATCGGGGTGATTTGCGGTGATCGAGTGCGCGATGTTCTGCATCAGCACGGTTTTACCGGTGCGCGGCGGCGCCACGATCAGCGCGCGCTGGCCCTTGCCGATTGGGGCTACGATGTCGATCACGCGTGCAGACAGGTCTTTCCGCGTCGGATCGTCGATTTCCATGCGGAAACGCTGGTTCGGAAACAGCGGCGTGAGGTTGTCGAAATTGACCTTGTGCTTGGCCTTTTCCGGATCCTCGAAATTGAGCGTGTTGACCTTCAGCAGCGCAAAGTAGCGCTCGCCCTCTTTCGGGCTGCGGATGTGGCCTTCGATGGTGTCGCCGGTGCGCAGGCCAAAACGGCGGATCTGCGAGGGCGAAACGTAGATGTCGTCCGGGCCCGGCAGATAATTGGCATCGGGCGAGCGGAGGAAGCCGAAACCGTCGGAGAGCACCTCGACGACGCCTTCGCCGACGATGTCGGTCTCGGCCAGCGAAAGCTGCTTGAGGATGGCGAACAACAGCTCCTGCTTGCGCATGGTGCTGGCGTTCTCGACCCCATTCTCTTCCGCGAACGAGACGAGCTCGGCCGGGGTTTTCGACTTGAGGTCCTGGAGTTTAATTTCCCGCATTGGGGTGGTCCTGTGGGGTAACCTTGGAAGGGGTGCGAGGAGGCTCTGAAATGCGGACGTGAGAAGATAAGGTCCGCAGGTCTGGCAAGGTTAAGTGCCGATGAGGCTTCAAACCTGATGCGGTGTCCGGCCTCTGGAAAGCTCAGACACAACCACATCCGCCTGCGTTGGGTGGGATATCGATAATATAGAAAATCGCTTCTCACTCCGCAAGCCGAAGCGCTGAGCGGATGGTCGCAAGACTTGCCTAGAACGGTTTCACGATCACCATGATGACGATGAGAATCATCAGGACGGTCGGCACCTCATTGATAATCCGATAGAATTTCTGACTCCGCGGACGCCGGTCGGCAGCGAAATCCTTCAGCCAGCGGGAAAAAAAGCCGTGGACCGCCGACAGCGCCAGGACCAGTGCCAGTTTTACGTGCAGCCAGCCGAACGTGAACCAATGGCCGGACCAGGCGAGAAACAGTCCGGCAAGCCAGGTCACGATCATCGCCGGATTGATGATCGCCTTGAACAGCCGGCGCTCCATGACCTTGAACGTCTCCGACTGCTTCGAGCCGATCTCGGCATCGCAATGATAGACGAACAGCCGCGGCAGATAGAGCATGCCCGCCATCCAGGAGATGACGGCGATCACGTGCAGCGCCTTGATCCAGAGATAGACGTCTTCGAACATTTTCGCGGTCCGGATTGATGCTCAGCGAAAGGAGCTGGGGATAGTAAGAACTCGTTAAGGTCTCACCTGCACACATATCCGTCCGTCGTGCCTTCCTCAAATCTAGAATCTTAGATTCTTAAAGGTTTGAGTCTAAGTGACCGTGGATTGGACTCACGCAATTCCGTCCGCCACTTCGCGCGCGCTTGTTCACATCCCTCAACATATTCTGGGCAGGTCCGGCCTGTTCCGATAAGTCATCCGGACTCAACGGCTTGCGTCCGCCTGTCGGCAGCTTATCAAGGGGGTTATCCGCGCAATCCCGCTTCCCGCATCGAGAGGCGTCGGACTTGTTCTGAGGGGCAGCGGTGTGAAGAAAATTGGCACTTGTCCCGTCCCTGGTGTCGCACATCCCTTTCCGAGCGGTTAAGCTCCACAGAAATCCACACACCACCCCGCCCTCATCCCAAGAGTTTTTGTGCCGACCTCGAACAATTATTTCCATCTGCACCTGGTCTCCGACTCCACTGGCGAGACGTTGATCACCGTCGCGCGAGCCGTCGCCGCGCAGTACGCCAACGTGACGCCGGTCGAGCATGTCTATCCGCTGGTGCGGAGCCAGAAGCAGCTCGACCGGGTGCTCGACGAGATCGAGGAGGCGCCGGGCATCGTGCTGTTCACGCTGCTCGAGAAGGACCTGGTCGCCAGGCTCGAGGACAAGTGCAAGCAGATCAATGTTCCGAGCCTCTCGATCATCGGGCCGGTGATGCAGCTGTTCGAAGCCTATCTGGGCGCTGCGACCACAGGCCGCGTCGGCGCCCAGCACGTGCTTAACGCGGAATATTTCAAGCGCATCGACGCACTGAACTACACGATGATCCATGACGACGGTCAGCATGTCGACGGTCTCGATGAGGCCGACGTGGTCTTGGTCGGCGTGTCCCGCACCTCGAAGACGCCGACATCGATCTATCTCGCCAATCGCGGCATCCGCACTGCGAACGTGCCGCTGGTGCCCGGCATTCCCGTGCCGGCGCAATTGGAAACGCTGACGCGGCCGCTGGTGGTGAGCCTGCACGCGACGCCGGAGCGCCTGATCCAGATCCGCCAGAACCGCCTGCTCTCCATGGGCGCCGAATCCGGCAGCGACACCTATACCGACAAGCAGTCAGTCACCGAGGAGGTCGCGTTCGCACGCAAGCTGAGCGCCAAGCACGATTGGCCGCTGCTGGACGTCACGCGGCGCTCGATCGAGGAAACCGCCGCGGCGATCATGAAGCTCTACAGCGATCGCCAGCGCAACCGGCCGTCGGACTAGCTGTCGCGATGGCTCTGTGGCGCGGCACATCTCCGTTGATCCTGGCCTCGCAAAGCAGTGCGCGGAAAGTGCTGCTGGCCAATGCCGGGCTCGCATTCGAGGCTGTCACGGCTGACATCGACGAGCGCGGCATCCAGACGGGCTCCAATCTCAGCGATCCGCGCGAAATCGCTCTGCTCCTGGCCCGCGAAAAGGCCAAGGCCGTCTCTGCCGATCGTCCCGGAAGCTATGTGATCGGCGCCGACCAGACGCTGGCGCTCGGAAGCCGTCTCTTCAACAAGCCGGCCGGCCGCCCGCAGGCGCTGGCGCAGCTGCGCGATCTCGCCGGCAACAGCCACGAGCTGAATTCCGCCGTGGCCGTGGTGCGGGACGGCAAGATCGTTTTCGAGGATGTCTCGGTGGCGCGCATGACCATGCGGCCGATGAGCGAAGCCGAACTCTCAGCCTATCTCGACGCCGCCGGCGATGCCGTGACCAGAAGCGTCGGTGCCTATCAGCTCGAGGGTCTTGGCATCCATCTGTTCGAGCGCATCGAGGGCGACCATTTCACCATTCTCGGCCTGCCGCTGCTGCCGCTGCTTGCGTTCCTGCGGAGCGAGCAGCTAATTGCGGTGTAAACGCGAGAGAAGGCTGGGTGCTGATGCGGATCCTGGGACTGACCGGCTCGATCGGGATGGGCAAATCCACCACCGCGAAGTTGTTCGCGGAGGCCGGCGTGCCCGTCTACGACGCCGATGCCGCCGTGCATCAGCTCTACGAGGGTGAAGCCGCGCCGGCGATCGAGGCCGCCTTCCCCGGCACCACCGTCAACGGCAAGGTCGACCGAACAAAACTCTCGGCGCGCGTGGTGCACGATCCCGCCGCGATCAAGCAGCTCGAGCAGATCGTCCATCCGATGCTCGGTGCTTCCCGGAAGAAATTCTTCGCCGACGCCGAGGCCGCCAAGACGCCGGTCGTGGTGCTGGACATCCCGCTGCTGTTCGAGACCGGCGGCGAGAAGCGGGTCGACGCGGTGGTCGTGGTATCGACCTCGCCGGAACTGCAGCGCGAGCGGGTGCTGGCGCGCGGCACGATGGACGCGGCCAAGCTCGATGCCATCATCGCCAAGCAGACCCCCGACGCCGAGAAGCGCAGGCGGGCTGATTTCGTGGTGGATACCTCACACGGACTTGAACCGGTGCGCGCCCAAATCAAGCACATCCTGGCCGAGGTCGTTAAGATGCCGCAGCGGCGAGCCTGATTCGCCGCCTCACACGGCCTCCCGATCATGCGCGAAATCGTCCTCGACACCGAAACCACCGGCCTCGATCCGCTCCGCGGCGATCGTCTGGTCGAAATCGGCTGCGTCGAGATTTTCAACCGCATGCCGACGGGACAGACGTATCACGTCTATATCAACCCCGAACGGGACATGCCGGCGGAAGCCTTCGCCGTGCACGGGCTGTCGGCCGAATTCCTGTCGACCAAGCCGCTGTTCCACGAGGTCGTCGATGCGTTTCTGGAGTTCATCGGCGATGCGCCGCTGGTGATCCACAACGCCTCGTTCGACATCAGCTTCATCAATGCCGAGCTCGACAGGATCAAGCGCGCGGCGGTCCCGCGCGAACGGCTGGTCGATACGCTGCTGCTGGCGCGCCGCAAGCATCCCGGCGTGTCGAACCGGCTCGACGATCTCTGCTCGCGCTATTCGATCGACAATTCACACCGCACCAAGCACGGCGCGCTGCTCGACGCCGAACTGCTCGCGGAAGTCTATGTCGATCTGGTGGGAGCGCGGCAGTCGCAATTGCTGCTGGCTTCGGAGCGCGAAGAGATTCGCGTCAGTTCCGCCGGCGATGTGCCGCGGCGGCAGCGGTCAGTGCCGCTCGCGCCGCGAGTCTCAGATGCCGAGCGGGAGGCCCATCGGGCCTTCATCGCAACGATGGGCGAAAAGGCGATCTGGAACGAGTTTTTGCCCGCTCCAGCGACCGCCGATCCGGCTGGTTAGGCCTGGCCGGTCTGGCCACCCTGGGCGGCCATTTGCCGCTCCATGTTCTGGCGGTAGAGACCGACGAAATCGACGGGGTCCAGCATCAGCGGCGGGAACCCGCCGTCGCGCACCGCGGTTGCGATGATCTCACGGGCGAACGGGAACAACAGCCGCGGGCATTCGATCATGACCAGCGGGTGCAGGTTCTCCTTCGGCACGTTGACGATCCGGAACACGCCGGCATAGGCGAGTTCGAACGAGAACATCACCTTGCCCGCGGTCTCGGCCTTGCCCTCGACCGTCAGCGTCACCTCGAATTCCTGCTCGCTGAGGTTATTGGCGCCGACATTGATCTGGATGTTGATCTGGGGCGGCTGGCCCTGCTGCTGGAGCGAGCTCGGCGCGTTCGGATTTTCGAACGACAGGTCCTTGGTATATTGCGCCAGCACGTTGAGCTGGGGAGCCTGGGCCGCTTCGGGAGGGGTGCCGTTACCGTTGGTCATAGAAGTGTCTCCTTACCCGATTGGGGCTGAATTTCGCGGCGGTTGGCTAACATAGGGCCGCCTCGTTCCACAAGGACGAACGGTCCCGGATGGGGGATCCAGATCGTGCCCGCAACTATGACGCTCAGGGCGGCCTTTCGCCGAAATCGCGCCTTAAACGATTGAAGATACGCGATTTCCGGGCAGGATCGGGTTTCCCCTTAAGCATAAAACGCGCTACACTCGCCGCTGTGCCAAAAGGCGCCATTGGCCGGGCAAGATTTCATGCCTACATCCCACGGACCAGACGCGCGGACCTAGAATGGTGATGTAGACTTGCCGTTTCCGTATGGAACGGTTGACTGGCCGGATTGATTTTCCCGGCGACGACCCCGAAGCGAAGACCCAGAGCAAAGACCAGAAAGCGAATACGACGTGGATATCTACACCATAATCTTCCTGGCGTTGGCGGTCTTCATCTTTCTGAGACTGCGCAGCGTGCTGGGGCAGCGCACGGGCAACGAGCGGCCGCCGTTCGATCACACTGCCGCCCGCAATGCGCTGGGGGGTGCCCAGGACAAGAACGTCGTGACCATGCCGGGCAAGGTGATCGACCAGGCGCCGCTGGCGCCGACGGCCGAGCCGGCCGCGCCCAGCGACCGCTGGAAGGGCCTGACTGAACCGGACACCGCGCTCGCCCAGGGTCTCGATGCCATCGTCGAGAGAGACTCCACCTTCGATCCGCGCCACTTCATCTCGGGCGCCCGCGGCGCCTATGAGATGATCGTGCTGGCCTTTGCCAATGGCGATCGCCGCGCGCTGCGTGATCTCCTTTCGTCGGAGGTCTATGAAAGCTTCGACGCCGCGATCAAGGAGCGCGAGAAGAACGAGCAGAAGACCGAGACGCGCTTCGTCTCGATCGACAAGGCTGAGCTCGTCGGTGCCGAGCTGCGCGACCGCACTGCCCAGCTCACGATCCGCTTCGTCTCGCAGATGATCTCGGCCACCCGTGACAAGGCCGGCAACATCGTCGACGGCAGCGCCGATACGGTCGCCGACATCACCGATATCTGGACTTTCGCCCGCGACACCACCTCTCGCGATCCGAACTGGAAGCTGGTTGGCACCGGAAGCGCGAATTAAGCTCTTTCTCAAGAACAGCGCGACGGCGTTCTGCGCAGCTGTTGTCGTGCTGTCGACGTTTTCGCTCGGCGCCGAGGCGGCGCGGCGCCACTACCGCAGCCATCATCACCACGCCCCGCAATTGGCCGCCGCTCCGCCGCGGGCCTTGCCCTATCCGCAGCTGCCCCTGCCGTTCGAGATCTCAGGCGCGCAATATCTGCCGTTGGCCTGGGCCGACGTGAAGGGCTGGGGCGACGACGATCATCTCGCCGCCTACAAGACATTTCGCGCCAGCTGCAAATCGATCAATGCTCAGAACGGCGCCGCCGAGCCGAAAGCGCTGGGGGCTTCGCTTAGCGAGCCGTGCCGGGTCGCCAAATCGCTCGAGCTCAGCGACGACGCCAAAGCGAAGACCTTCTTCGAGGAGAATTTCGCACCGCTGCGCATCTCCCGCCTCGGTGAGCCCGATGGTTTCGTCACCGGCTATTACGAGCCGGTGCTCGAGGGATCGCGTACGCAGACCGACGTCTACAATGTCCCGGTCTATCGCCGCCCGTCGAACCTGTTCGTGCGCGGCTACAAGCAGGACTCGGTCAGCCTGCCCAACAAGGGCCCGGTCTACCGCAAGATCGGCCGCCGCAAGCTGGTGCCCTATTACGATCGCGGCGAGATCGAGGACGGCAAGATCGCCGGGCGCGGGCTGGAGGTCGCCTGGCTGAAGGACCCGACCGATCTGTTGTTCGCGCAGATCCAGGGCTCGGCGCGGATCAAGTTCGAGGACGGCACGACGCTCCGGCTCAATTACGACGCCTATAACGGCTATCCCTACACGGCGGTGGGACGCATCCTGATCGAGCGCGGCATCATTCCGAAGGAGGAGATGTCGATGCAGAAGATCAGGGAGTGGATGGCGCAAAACCCCGATGGCGCCAAGGAGCTGCGCCGCCAGAACCGCGCCTACATCTTCTTCCGCGAGGTCAACCTCTCCGACAAGGACGAGGCGGTGGGCGCACAAGGCATTCCGCTGACGGCGGGACGCTCGATCGCGGTCGACAAGTCGCTGCATGTCTACGGCACGCCGTTCTTCATCGAGGGCGAGCTGCCGATCGATTCCGAGCGGTCGAAGACGTCGTTTCACCGCCTGATGATCGCCCAGGACACCGGTTCAGCCATCATCGGACCTGCCCGCGCGGATCTCTATTTCGGCGCCGGGCAGGAAGCCGGCCGCGTCTCCGGCCGGCTGCGCCATCCCATGCACTTTGTCATGTTGGTCCCGAAGGGCCTTGATCCCTCGGTGAGGGGCGCGCGGCTGCCGGTACCGGATCCGCGTCCCTCGGAGAAAATCGCAAAACTGTTTCCGCAGACTGATCCCGCCAAGACGGGCACGCCTGCTGCCGCCGCGCCGCAAGGCAAGAACGAAACGGTTGCCATCGCCGGCCCTGTCCCGCTACCGGTGCCGCGTCCCGCGATCGAGCCTGCCTCTGAGCCGCGACGACCCGTGAAGAATCGTCCCCATCGGCAGCAATGAAGCGATCGTCCCGTCCGCCCGTGCTGGAGCCTCGCCCCTCGCCGCGCCGCCGCGCGCTGAGCGAGGAAGAGCGCGCGCTGTGGGATACGGTCGCAAAGCAGGTCAAGCCGCTGAGGAAGCATCGCGCGGCCAAGGCGCATGCCGCGCCGCCTGCCGGGCCTTCGTCCGTGGCCCAGGTGACCCGGACTTCGCCGCCGGCAAGGCCGGTTACTGCTGCGCCGGCACCGCGCGTCGCCAAGCCGACGGTCCCGCCTCTGGCGCCGCTCGGCAAGCGCGAGCGCACAAAACTGTCGCGCGGCCGCAGCGAGATCGAGGCGCGTCTCGATCTGCACGGCATGACCCAGATGCGCGCGTATCGCGCGCTGACCGGCTTCCTGCACCGGGCCCATCATGACGGCCTGACCTTCGTGCTCGTCATCACCGGCAAGGGACGCAGCGGCGGCGAAAGCGGCGTGCTCCGCCGCCAGGTGCCGGAATGGCTGAGCCTGCCGGAATTCCGCGCCTTCGTCGTCGGATTCGAGACGGCGCATATCGGCCACGGCGGCGAGGGCGCGCTCTATGTGCGGATCAGGCGGGCGAGGGTTTAGCGAGCATGATCCGGAAAAGTGGGCACCGGTTTTCCCTCGCGACAAACGCGGAACGCGTTTGCGCGGAGATCATGCTCAACTAAAAAGGCCGGACGATTCCGACGCGCGGGATCAAGGTGATGATCAGGCCGAAGATATTTGTCTTCCGATCCTCGGCTGGAATCATCGGCGTTTCCTGTTTCGCCGGCAGCATCTTCACCGCGTGCAGGATCAGGAACATGCAGACCGCCCAGTTCGAGATCCAGCGCGAATAGTCGAACACCATCGCGAACATCACGAGATAGCCGAGGCTGATGCCTGTTAGCGCTGCGATGACGAGCCGGCGGTGCGTTTCGCTCGCGAGCGCGCCGATCAGGCCCGCGAAGAAGCGCCACAGCGGCGTGTGCAGCCAGATCAGCAGCGCGAACACCGGCACGCCGAGGATGTTGTGCGGCAGGCGGCCCCAGGTGTCGGAGATCTCCTTCATTAGCGGCTGATACCAGATGTAGGCGAACTGCAGCAGGTCCGTGCGGGATGGATCGGCCATCCGGGTCTTCAGATGCGAGACGAAGTCCGCCTCGGGGATCGGCATCGTTCCCAGGAATTGGGCGGCGAAGAACAGCGCGGAAACAAGGGCGAGGGCGATCACGCCGAATGCGACATTGCCGCGACTGCAGGCGTAAGCGAGATAGTGCCTGATCACCACGATGGTGATGATCGTCGGCACGTACATCAAGAGATGAATGTGGTGGATCAGCACCAGCACGATCGAGAACAGCGCAGCCAAAGCCACGAACAGCAATGAGCCAGCGGGCATCAGCAAGAGGACGATCGCCAGCGCGCAGCCATAGATGTCGAAATGGCCGAGCGTGTGCATGAAATTCTTCAGGAAGAACGGCGAGCCCGCGGTGAAGACGAACAGCGGCAGCGTCTTCGCGGTGAAGCCGAATGTTCTCCGGAACAGTCTTGTATAGAGCCCGAGCGTCATCAGCCATGTCGCGCTGCCGAGCGCGAACACCAGCCACACCGGCACCTTGTCGGTGAACAGCGCAACGATCGCCCCGATCAGGGCGCGCTTGATGAAGCCGAAATGATAGTCGACGAGGAGATGGATGTAGGGGACGTAAGGTGGCAGCTGGATCTTGTGCACGAACACGCCGGCGATGACCGCGGCATTGATCGCGAGCAGCAGGCGCCAGGGGTTTTGCTGGATGTTAGCGGGCACGTGGCACCCGGCGCGCGTCAAACTCCGCTGTCGTCCCGGACAAGCGGGCTCCTGGCAACGCGTAGCGTTGTCCAGGGCGAGCGCAGATCCGGGACCCATAACCACTGCAGGTCGTTTGAGCCGAGATCGGAGCCGCCATGTGTTTCAACAAGGACCATCAGGGGTAATGGGTCCTGGCTTTCGCCAGGACGACGGCCCGATAGATAGCTGACGCCGGCCGAATTACAAAATGAACCGGCTGAGATCGGCGTTCTTGGCGAGGTCGCCGACGTGCTTCTGCACGTAGTCGGCGTCGACCCTGATGGTCTCGCCGTTGCGGTCGGGGGCGGTGAAGGAGATCTCGTCCAGCACCCGCTCCATCACGGTCTGCAGCCGCCGCGCGCCGATGTTCTCGACCGTGGAGTTCACGGCCACCGCGACGTCGGCGAGCGCATCGATGGCGCTGTCGGTGATGTCGAGCGTCACGCCCTCGGTCTGCAACAGCGCGACATATTGCTTGATCAGCGAGGCCTCGGGCTCGGTCAGGATGCGCCGCATGTCGTCGCGGGTCAGCGCCTGCAACTCGACGCGGATCGGCAGGCGGCCCTGCAATTCCGGCAACAGGTCGGAAGGCTTTGCGACGTGGAAGGCGCCGGAGGCGATGAACAGGATGTGGTCGGTCTTGACCGCGCCATGCTTGGTCGAGACCGTGGTGCCTTCGATCAGCGGCAGGAGATCGCGCTGCACGCCCTCGCGCGAGACGTCGCCGCCGACGCGGCCGTCGCGGGCGCAGATCTTGTCGATCTCGTCGAGGAACACGATGCCGTTGTTCTCGACCGCGCTGATCGCTTCCAGCGTCAGCTGCTCGGTGTCCAGCAGCTTGTCGGATTCCTCGTTGACGAGGATCTCGTGCGAGCCTTCCACCGTCAGCCGCCGCGTCTTGCTGCGGCCCCCGAGCTTGCCGAAGATGTCGCCGATCGAGATCGCGCCCATCTGCGCGCCCGGCATGCCCGGGATCTCGAACATCGGCATGCCGCCGCCGGAGGATTGCGTCTCGATCTCGATTTCCTTGTCGTTGAGCTCGCCGGCGCGCAGCTTCTTGCGGAAGGATTCCCGCGTCGCCGAGCTGGAATTGGCGCCGACCAGCGCATCGAGCACGCGCTCCTCGGCGGCGAGCTGGGCCCGCGCCTGCACGTCCTTGCGCTTCTTCTCGCGCACCTGGGCAATCGCGACCTCGACGAGATCGCGCACGATCTGCTCGACGTCGCGGCCGACATAGCCGACCTCGGTGAACTTCGTGGCTTCCACCTTCAGGAACGGCGCATTCGCGAGCTTGGCCAGACGCCGCGCGATTTCCGTCTTGCCGACGCCGGTGGGGCCGATCATCAAGATGTTCTTCGGCAGCACCTCTTCGCGCAAGGAGCCTTCGAGCTGCTGCCGCCGCCAGCGGTTGCGCAGCGCGATCGAGACGGCGCGCTTGGCGTCGCTCTGGCCGACGATGAAACGGTCGAGTTCGGAAACGATTTCGCGGGGGGAGAAGTCTGTCATGTCTGTTTAGCTAGGGCGGGAGGCGGCCGAGGACAAGCCGCAATTTAGGTCAGATGATCGGCGGCCCCGATTGCCATTGTTTCACGGCCTCGATCGGATGGATCAGCATCAGGATATTCAGCGTCAGATTGTCGCGAATATGGAGCGCCAGCATGATTTCGAAAGCGAGGCCGAGCAGGACCGTCGCAGATATCGGCAGCACGCGCGCGACCAGGAACCCGAGCATCATGGCCAGATTGTCGGACACCGAATTGACGATGCTGTCGCCGTAATAGTCCAGCGAGATCGTGCCGGCGCGGTAGCGCTCGATGATAAAGGGCGAGTTCTCGACGATCTCCCAGGCGCCCTCGATCAGCATCGCGATGATCAGCCGGGCCGGCCACGACAAGGTCAGGAATGGCAGCCGCGCGAACAGCAGCCAGGTCAGCCCGTAGAACAGGAAGCCGTGCAGCACATGCGAGAAACTGTACCAGTCGGCGATGTGCTGTGAATTCTCCGAGCTGTTCACCACGCCGTGCCAGAGCTTGACATAGCCGCAGGTGCAGATCGGCACCCGGCCCATCGCGAACAGGATCGAAGCCTGCAGCGCAAGCAGCAGCAGCGCGACGCCGGCCCAGGCGAGCGGCGGAAATGCGACCTTGCTCTCCTGCGCGTGCGCCAGCGTCATGCTTCGCGCACCATCAACAGCGCCGGCCCGTCCGGCGTCTCGACCATGCGGTCGCGCACGAAGCCGGCCTTTTCGTATGCGCGTATGGCGCGCGCGTTGAGTGGATCCGGATCGGTGACGACGCGCGGCAGGCCCCGCCGCAACTGTTCGTCGACGAACGCGCGGATGAACGCCGAGCCGTGGCCGCGCGCGATCATGTCGCCCTCGCCAATGAACTGGTCGATGCCACGCGTGCCCTCCGGTTGCGGCCCGAAGCCCGTATTCCAGGCGGTCAGGCGGTAGCACTGAAGATAGCCGAACGGCTTGCCGCCGGCCAACACGATGAACTGGTGCATCGCCGGCTCAATGAGATCACCGCTCACCAGCGCGAACTGCTCGTCCGGATCGCCCCACCATTCCCGCACATGGGCTTCGCCCAGCCATTGCCGGATCAGCGGCAGGTCGGCCGCGGTCATCGGGCGGAAGGTGAAGGCGGGCGGCATCGCCTACCCGCTTGCCAGGCTCTCGATGGTCAGGTTGCGGTTGGTGTAGACGCAGATTTCGGCGGCGATGTCGAGGGAGCGTCGGACGATGGTCTCGGCGTCCTTGTCGGTGTCGAGCAGGGCCCGGGCGGCCGCCAGCGCGTAATTGCCGCCGGAGCCGATCGCCATCACGCCGGCCTCGGGCTCGAGCACGTCGCCGGTGCCTGTCAGCACCAGGGAGACGTCCTTGTCGGCCACGATCATCATGGCCTCCAGCCGCCTGAGGTAACGGTCGGTGCGCCAGTCCTTGGCGAGCTCCACGGCGGCCCGGGTCAGCTGCCCCGGATATTGCTCGAGCTTGCTCTCCAGCCGCTCAAACAGGGTGAAGGCGTCGGCCGTGGCGCCGGCGAAGCCGCCGATCACGTCGCCCTTGCCGAGCTTACGGACCTTTTTGGCGTTGGACTTGATCACGGTCTGGCCGATCGAGACCTGGCCGTCGCCGCCGACCACCACCTTGCCGCCCTTGCGAACCGTCAAAATCGTGGTGCCGTGCCAGCCCGGCGAGCTGTTCTGGGTGTCCTGCATGAAATACCTCACTGTCCGGCCTGATTTAGGCGGTCCGGGCTGAGGGTACAACGGGCCGTTCCGGGCCGAATTTCGCTCACCATAGGCAGAAGTAGAGGTCGGCCGGCCGTTCCCGCAGTAGCGAAGGTGTCATTTGGCTGTTAATAGACTGGCGTTTTCGGCCCCCGAGCATGATCCGGAAAAGTGGGCACCGGTTTTCCGGAAAAGATCATGCTCAAATAGAAGCGAAAGCCAGCTTTCAATGCGCACCGCGACGATCAAGCGCAAGACCAAGGAAACCGACATCGAGGTCTCCGTGAACCTCGATGGCACCGGCGTGGCCAATATCGCGACCGGCATCGGCTTTTTCGACCATATGCTCGATCTTCTCGCTCGCCATTCCCGCATCGACCTCACGGTCAAGGCGGTGGGCGATCTGCACATTGATTATCACCATACCACCGAAGACACCGGCATCGCGCTTGGCCAGGCGGTCAGGCAGGCGCTCGGCAACATGGCGGGCATCACCCGCTATGCCGGCGTGCACATGCCCATGGACGAGACGCTGTCGCGCGTGGTCATCGACATCTCGGGCCGCCCGTTCCTGGTGTTCAAGGCCGACTTCCCCCGCGACAAGATCGGCGAGTTCGACACCGAGCTGGTGCGCGAGTGGTTCCAGGCCTTCGCCAGCAACGCCGGCGTGACTCTCCACGTCGAGACCCTATATGGCGATAACAGCCATCATATTGCCGAGTCCTGCTTCAAGGGTCTGGCGCGGGCGCTGCGCACCGCCGTTGCGATCGATCCGAAGGCGGCGGGCGAAATCCCGTCCACCAAGGGCTCGCTCGGCGGCTGACATCTCCGTCGGTCAACGAAACGCTGCCGGCGGCATCTACTCAATTTCTCGAGAACGGGGCATCCCCATGCCTGTCTACACAGTTCATGCTCCCTTCCCTGGCGGAGCCGACCTGCGTGCGACCGACAAATTCGTCTTCGTGCGCGACGGCTTCCATTTCTGGGCGATGATTTTTGGCCCGTTCTGGCTGCTCTGGCACCGGCTCTGGCTTGCGCTGATCGGCTGGATCGTCTTCCTGGGCGCGTTCGATGCCGGGCTGCACAGCCTCGGCGTCGGCCGCAGCTCGATCTTCTTCGCCAATATGATCATCGCGTTGCTGATGGGGCTTGAGGCCTCCAGCCTGCGGCGCTGGACGCTGTCGCGCGGCAAGTGGCGGTTGCTCGACATCGTCATCGCCGACGACCGGGACACGGCCGAGCGCCGCTTCTTCGAGCGCTGGAGCCAGAAGCAGCACGGCATCGTCAACGATCAATGGGCCGTCGACCGCGGCGGCCCGCCGCCGACCCGCAACACGCCGGGCCAGCAGTTTTCGAACCCGCCGCCGATTCCGGCCGGCGGCATCATTGGATTGTTTCCAGAACCGGGAGGGTCAAGATGAGCGTCGCCATCATCGATTACGGTTCCGGCAATCTGCATTCTGCCGCGAAAGCCTTCGAGCGCGCCGCGCGCAGCCTGGAAATCCCGCAAAAGGTCTTCGTCACCAGCGATCCGGACCAGGCCTACGAGGCTGACCGTCTGGTGCTGCCGGGCGTCGGCGCCTTCGCCGATTGCCGGCGCGGGCTGGATGCCGTCAACGGCATGGTCGAGGCGATCACCGAAGCGGTGCGCGTCAAGGCGCGGCCGTTCTTCGGCATCTGCGTCGGCATGCAGCTGATGGCGAGCCGCGGCAAGGAGCATGTCATCACCGAAGGCCTGAACTGGATCGGCGGCGACGTCGAGAAGATCACGCCGCGCGATGAAAGCCTGAAGATCCCGCACATGGGCTGGAATACGCTCGAGGTGCTCAGGGAGCATCCGGTGCTGAACAAGCTCCCGCTCGGCCCCAAGGGCCAGCACGCCTATTTCGTGCACTCCTATCATCTCAACCCCGCCAGCGAGGCGGACGTGCTCGCGCGCGCCGATTATGGCGGGCCTGTCACCGCGATCGTCGCGAAGGACACCGCAATCGGCACCCAATTCCACCCCGAGAAAAGCCAGCGCTTCGGCCTCGCCCTGATCTCGAACTTCTTGCGATGGAAACCGTGATTCTCTTTCCTGCGATCGATCTCAAGAACGGCCAATGCGTGCGCCTCGAGCAAGGCGACATGGCGCGCGCGACCGTTTTCAATCTCAATCCCGCAGCCCAGGCGCAGAGCTTTGCCGAGCAGGGCTTTGAGTATCTCCACGTCGTCGACCTCGACGGTGCGTTTGCCGGCAAGCCGGTGAATGCCGAGGCCGTCGAGGCGATGCTGAAGACGATCAAGATCCCGGTGCAGCTCGGCGGCGGCATTCGCGATCTCAAGACCGTCGAAGCCTGGCTCGACAAGGGCATCACGCGCGTCATCATCGGCACCGCCGCGGTGCGCGACCCTGAATTGGTGAAGGCGGCCGCGAAGAAATTCCCCGGCCGCGTGGCCGTCGGCCTCGATGCCCGCGACGGCAAGGTCGCGGTCGAAGGCTGGGCCGAGACCTCGCAGGTGACGGTGCTCGAGATCGCAAAGCGCTTCGAAGATGCCGGCGTCGCCGCCATCATCTTCACCGACATCGCGCGCGACGGCCTGCTCAAGGGCCTGAACCTCGACGCGACCATTGCGCTCGCCGACGCCATCTCGATTCCCGTGATCGCCTCCGGCGGTCTCGCCTCGATCGAGGACGTCAAGGCGATGCTGACGCCGCGCGCCAAAAAGCTCGCCGGTGCGATCGCCGGCCGCGCGCTCTACGACGGCCGGCTCGATCCCGCCGCCGCCCTCACCCTGATCCGCAACGCGCGCACGCCTGGGAGCTGACACATGTTCAAGGTGCGCGTGATCCCCTGCCTCGACGTCAAGGACGGCCGCGTCGTCAAGGGCGTCAACTTCGTCGATCTGCGCGATGCCGGCGATCCCGTCGAAGCCGCGATCGCCTATGACGCCGCCGGCGCCGACGAGCTGACCTTCCTCGACATCACCGCGACACATGAGAACCGCGGCATCATGCTGGACGTGGTCCGGCGCACGGCGGAGGCCTGCTTCATGCCCGTCACCGTCGGCGGTGGCGTCCGCAAGGTCGATGACATCAAGACGCTGTTGCGCGCCGGCGCCGACAAGGTCTCGATCAACAGCGCCGCGGTGTCGCGGCGCGAATTCGTCAAGGAAGCTGCCGAAAAGTTCGGCGAACAGTGCGTCGTGGTGGCGATCGACGCCAAGCGGGTCAAGCGCCCGGGCGGCGACCGCTGGGAGATCTTTACCCATGGCGGCCGTAACTCCACCGGCATCGATGCGATCGAATACGCCCAGGAGGTGGTCTCGCTTGGCGCCGGTGAAATCCTGCTCACCTCGATGGATCGCGACGGCACACGGCAGGGCTTCGACATTCCGCTGACCCGCGCGATCGCCGACAGCGTTCCCGTTCCCGTGATCGCCTCGGGCGGCGTCGGCAATCTCGACCACCTCGTCGACGGTATCCGCGACGGGCACGCCACAGCCGTGCTGGCCGCCTCGATCTTCCACTTCGGGGAATTCACCATCCGCGAAGCCAAGGAGCACATGGCCAGGCGCGGGCTGCCGATGCGCCTCGATGCCTGACGACTCCCGTTCGTAAAAATGCTACATAAGCTCACGGGGAATGGCCTCCGTGGCCTCACGTGTTTCTGAGCAAGTCCGATGTCGCGTTTCACGATCCACGACCTGGCCGAGACCATCGACGCCCGCGCGGCGGCCGGAGGCGAGGCCTCCTATACCCGCAAGCTCCTGGACAAGGGCGCCGAGCATTGCGCCAAGAAGTTCGGTGAGGAAGCAGTCGAAACCGTAATCGCAGCAGTCGAAAACGATCGCGCGCATCTGATCGCCGAGAGCGCCGATCTGCTCTATCATTTCCTTGTGCTTTTGAAGGCACGCGGCATAAAGCTGGAAGAGGTCGAGGCCGCGCTGGGCAAGCGGACCTCGATGTCAGGGTTGGAAGAAAAGGCGTCGCGCAAAAGCGATTGATCGAGGCAACGGAAAGGCGGCGTCATGGATATCCGCGCACCCGAGCAGCAGTATAACCCGTACCGCGTTTATACGCGCGAGCAGTGGGCGCGCCTGCGCGACGATACGCCGATGACGCTTGAACCGGGCGAGTTCGACCGGCTGCGCTCGCTGCATGATCGCCTCGACCTGCAGGAGGTCGAGGACATCTATCTGCCGCTATCGCGCCTGCTCTCGATCTACGTCGATGCGATGCAGCGCCTGTATTACGCCGAGCGCCAGTTCCTCAACATCCGCGATCGCAAGGTGCCCTATATCATCGGCGTCGCCGGCTCGGTCGCGGTCGGAAAGTCCACCACGGCCCGCGTGCTTCAGGCGCTGTTGGCGCGCTGGTCGCCGCGTCCGAAGGTCGAGCTGATCACCACCGACGGATTTCTCTATCCCAACGCGGTGCTCGACCGGCAGGGCATCATGCAGAAGAAGGGCTTTCCGGAGAGCTACGACCTGCCGTTGCTGCTGAGCTTCCTCTCAGACATCAAGTCCGGACGCCGCCATGTCCGTGCGCCGGTCTATTCGCATCTGACCTACGACATCGTGCCGAACCAGTGGGCCGAGATCGACCAGCCGGACATCCTGATCGTCGAGGGCGTCAACGTGCTGCAAACCGGCAAGCTGCCGCGCGATGGCAAGGCGGTGCCCGTCGTCTCCGACTTCTTCGATTTCTCGGTCTATATCGATGCCGACGAGGCAGCGCTGCGGCGGTGGTACATCAAGCGCTTCCTGGCGCTGCGCGACACCGCGTTCACCAATCCAAAATCCTACTTCAACCGCTATGCGCTGCTCTCGGACGAGGAAGCAACCGCGACCGCAACCGCGATCTGGGAGCGCACCAACCTCGCCAATCTCGAGGACAACATCCTGCCCACCCGCCCCCGCGCGACGCTCATCCTGAAGAAGGGCCCGGATCACGTGGTGGAGAGCGTGGCGCTCAGGCGGCTGTAGTCGCGCCGGTAAAGATGGGCCCTGGCCGCCCCGGCAAAAGTGTCTTTTGTTGCTGACCGACAAGCGGTATTCCGCTATGCCTTCATAAACGGCGGGAGGCAGCATGGTTGATCGTCTCAAAAGCGCTGCGAAGCAGCTTGAAGCGCCGACCTGTCCGGACTGCCATATCGAGATGAAGTGGTTCCGCTCCGAACTGCTCGCGGACGAGCCGACCCCGATCATCGCGCATCTCTTCGTGTGCCCGCATTGCAAGCGCGCAGCGCAGACCGAGACCATCTTCAAGGCAGACGTACCGCCGGCTAGCAAGCTCTCGGCGCCGCGGCCTACGGCTTCTGCCGCACAACCGGTCGTTTCCGGACCTACTGTTGCGCCTTCGAGCCGACGAAGATGTGCCACGTCGTCAGAAACATTGCGGCGACGAGTGGGCCGATGACGAAGCCGTTCGCTCCGAATGTTGCAAGGCCGCCCAGGGTGGCAAGCAGCACAATGTAGCTTGGCATCCGGATCGACTGGCCGACCAGGACAGGGCGGAGAAAATTGTCCGCAAGACCGATCACGAAAGTACCGAATGCGAGCAGGATGATTCCCTTCGTGACTGCGCCTGCCACAAGCAAATAGAGCCCCACCGGAACCCAGACCAGGGCGGAGCCGAGCACGGGCAGGAGCGAGAGCAGCGCCATGAGAGCGCCCGCCAGCAGCGGCGCAGTCAGGCCGAGCAGCCAGAAGATCAGCCCGCCAAGCGTTCCCTGAATCAGGGCAACGAGGACGATCCCGTTGATCGTCCCGCGCACCGTGAGGGTGAACGCATCGAGAATTTCGGCGGTGTGGCTCGGGCGCAGCGGGAGCGCGTCGCGGATGCGTGTAGTGAGCGCGTCACCGTCGCGCAGCAGAAAAAACAGCAGGTACACCATCACGAGCAGGCTTGCGACGAACTCCAGCGTCAGCTGACCGATGTTGAAAGCGTGCCCGGCGAGCTGTTGGCCGGCGGGGACGACCAGGCTCGACAGGCGTTCCTTCAGGGCCGAAAGATCGATGCTGGTCAGCCGGTCCGAGATGGAAGCAGCCCAGTCAGGCAGCGCGGATTTCAGCCGCTGCAGGTGATGAGCGAAGCTGAGCTCCCCGTTCTGAACGCGCTGATACAGCTCCCCTCCCTGCTCGACGAGCGAAGCGATGACGATCGCCACGGGGATCAACACCATGACGACCACGACGACGACAGTGAACAATGCGGCAAGGTTGTGCCTTCCCGGGAGGGTTTTCAGGGCGCGTCGATAGAGCGGCGCGAAGATGATCGCCAGCAGCGTGGCCCACAGCAATGCTCCGGAGAACGGCCAAAGCACCCAACCGAACGTAACGGAGATCGCGGCAAGCAAGATGAGGAATGAGCGGTCTTCCGATGTTCTCACGTGTTCGCCAGCCTTTCAGTCGCGCGTCACAAGACATCGGTATCACAAGATCGTGGCGGAGCGGCAAGTCGCGAGTCCCGTCACTTGCCCGCTTCCGCGCGCCAATCCGCGAGCTTGATGCGCCCTGCAAAGGTGGCCGGGCCCGAGCTACCGCACCTGTAGACGAAAGCTTCGCCTTCCTGCACGTCGCCGGCCTCCTTGCCGAAGGCATCGGCGATGTTCGTCTTGTGCGTGACCAGGAAGGTGTTGGTACCGGCCTTCGGCGGCGTATCGACGAGCTGGCGCACGGCCTGGCCCGCCTTGGCATTGGCACCGGTCGGGTTTGCCATCCCCGATGCACTGGCGTTGCTGCTGTCCGTCAACGCGTCGACCGGCTTGACCTCGCGGCCGGAGATCAGCTTTGCAGCCTCGATCGCCCGGTTGAGCCGGCTGGTGTAGACATCGCCGATCGGGATCGCGAGCTCCTTGATCGCCGTCCCGATCTGGCGCGCCGCATCCCTGCCCTTTTCACTGAGCTGACGCTGGGCGCCCATATCGTCGAACTTGAAGGGGTAAACGTCCTTTTGGCTGTCGTCGGTGGCAGTGTGCCGAAAGACGAGGACGTAGCCGCCTTGCTGCAGCGATGCGATCAGGTCCGGCGTGTCGGCCGCGGCGGCCTGGGAGCAAACAGCGAGAAAGACAATGACGGAGAGCCGGTAGAGCACGTTCATGCGCGATATCCTCGTCGGAAACCGAGCCCCCGAAGGATGATGACGCGCAGTGCATTGGATTTCAATCGCAGATTGTCGGTCGGGCAAGGCGCTCCTGTCACCACATCGTCATTGCGAGCGTAGCGAAGCAATCCAGACTGTCCCCGCGGAGAGACTCTGGATTGCTTCGCGGAGCCTGTCATCGGGCCGCGCTACGCGCGGACCCGTTGGCTCGCAATGACGGGGAGAGAGCTGCAGGCTGGGATGCCGTAGGATGGGCAAAGGCGCGAAGCGCCGTGCCCACGCTCTGTGCCTGTTGTCGAACGATGCGTGGGCACGCTTCGCTTTGCCCACCCTACGGCAGCGTTAATTGCTGCTACACCGCCAGATGCCGTGACGCCGGGAGGCCGGCCAGTGCCTCGTCGAGCTTGTCGCGGTCGAGCGGCTTGATCAGGAAGCCGTTCATGCCGGCCTCAAAGCAGGCGTAGCGATCCTCTACCAGTGTATTGGCCGTGAGGGCGAGGATCGGCGTGTGATGGCCGCCGGTGGCGGCTTCATGGGCGCGGATGCGTTTGGTCGCCTCGATGCCGTCGAGCTGCGGCATCTGGATGTCCATCAGCACGAGATCATAGGGCGTGCCGGCCGACGAGGCGGCGAGCCAGGATTCCAGCGCGGCCTCGCCATGGACGGCGATGACGACGCGATGGCCGAGTTTCGTCAGCAGCGAGCGCATCAACAGCGCGTTGATCTCATTGTCTTCGGCGACGAGGATCGACAGGCCTTTCACCGGCGCCGTGCTCGTGGAGTCCGCCGGCGGTTCCGGCGCGAGGTCGGGCGAGGGGATCTCCGGCGTCAGCGTCAGGCGCGCGGCGAGCGAGGCCGCGCGCAGCGGCCTCACCAGAAAGCCGGTGAAGGCCGGCGAGAGTTTTTCATGGCGCGAGCTCGACGTCAGCAGCACCAGCCGTTGCGGCGCATGCGCGCGGGCGAGTTCGCCCAGCCGGTCGGCGATGGCAGGACCGATCGCGCGATCGACCAGCACCGCGTGCCATGAACGTTCCGGCAGCAGCACTTCCGCGACAGTGGCGTCCGTCACCAGGCAGGTCTGACTGCCCCAGCGCTCCAGGCGCCGCGCGATCAGCGAGGCCTCGATGCCCTCGGCGATCAGGAGGATCGACTTGCCGGTCAAGTCAGGGCTCGGGAACGTCGTCTGCCCCGCGCTTCCTTGCGACGGCGCGAGCGGCACTGCGACCTCGAAGGTCGCGCCCTTGCCCGGCTCGCTGGTCAGCGTGATCCGGCCGCCCATGCGCTTGACGATGCGTTCGCTGATGGCGAGGCCAAGCCCGGTGCCGCCATAGGTGCGGGCGACGCGCTCGTCGGCCTGCTCGAACTCGCGGAAGATGCGCTGCTGCGCTTCGGGCGCGACGCCGATGCCGGTGTCGCGAACCAGGAAGCTGATCTCGTTCGGCCAGATGCCGGGTTCGACGATCAGCGCGACGCCGCCGTTCGCGGTGAATTTGATGGCGTTGCCCGCGAGGTTGAGCAGCACCTGGCGCAGCCGTGCAGCGTCGCCGACGACCTCCAGCGGCAGGCGCTCGTCGACATAGGCGGCAATTTCGAGCTGCTTGGCCTGCGCACGCGGCGCCAGCAGCTCGGTGATCTCCTCGATCAGGGTCGAGAGCGCGAACGGACGCTGCTCGAGGTCGAGCTTGCCGGCCTCGATCTTGGAATAGTCGAGCAGCTCCTCGATCAGCGCCATCAGCGCTTCGCCCGAGGTCTTCACCGCCCGCGCATAGGTCGTCTGCTCCGGCGTCAGATTGGTGTCGAGCAAGAGGCCGCCCATGCCGATGATGCCGTTCAGGGGGGTGCGAATCTCGTGCGAGGCCATCGCCAGGAAGCGTGACTTGGCGCGGTTGGCAGCATCGGCCTGATCGCGCGCCTCCGACAGTGCACGCTCGGTCTCGGTGCGATCGGTGACGTCGCGCCCCACGCTCTGTAATTCGGCCGCCTGGCCGGCGTCGAGCCGCACGTAACCTTCGCGCCAGGCGATCCAGCGCGCGCCGTGCGGTGTGGTGATCTTCTGGTCGTGGATGCGCGTGCCGTTGCTTTCGCGGGCGCTGTCGCCCTGCTCCAGCACGTCGAAATCGAAGCGCGTGCCGACCAGCGCGCCGCGCGCCTGTCCCGCGAGCGCGCAATAGGCGTCGTTGGCGAAGGTGATGCGGCCCTGATGGTCGCGCAGCACGATCAGGTCGCCCTGCTGCTCGAACAGGCTGCGGGCGCGCTCCTCGGCTTCCTTCAGCTCCCAATTGCGGTCGATCAGCGCCTCGTTGTGGGCGGCGAGGGTGCGCATCCGCTTGTTGACGAAGCGCAGCCGCATGCTCAGCGTGGCAAGGCCAAGGCAGGCGAGGGCGAACAGGAAGCTCGCGCCGATCGCAAAGGCGTTCGGATCGTAGCCGGAATTTTCGGAGCGGCTGCCCGAGACGAAGCCATAGGCGCCGCCGAACGTCGCCGAGAAGATCAGGAAGGAGCGGATCGCGAAGGCGATCCTGGGATGCTGCCGCCTGAAGCGGCGCATGCGCACCTTGATCCGGAACGTCCGACCCATCGCCACCGATCCTGTCTCTTGTCCGAAACCCCACCGCCGCCGCGTGCGACGATGTCTCGCTGACCTTGCGAACAGCTTGAGGCTTTGGCGCCGCCTCCAAACAGGGTTGACGAGGTGTTAACGGCTCAGAGCGAGGCGGCCTGGAAAGGGAACGGGCGTTGGCCGTTATGGGCGCCGACAATCAGCGCCGCCGCTTCGCGCTGCGAGAATGACCTGGAGCGCACATAGATGCGGTAATCGGCGGGGCCGTCCGTCGAGAGATAAATCACCGGGCCGCCATCGACCGGCTGCGCAGCGATGGTGACGAGGCGGTTTGCCGGATTGGCCTGGCAGGAGTCGGTCTCGGAACCGAGGCCGTCATCGACCACCGCGAAGTCGGCGGCGTCCGCATCCTCGGTGATCTGGACCCTGACCGTAGCGCGCGCGGGATCGTCGGTGAAGGCGACGTGGACGCCGGCGGTCCAGAACAGGGATGTCAGCTCGACCGAGGTTTCGCCCAGGGCGATGCAGGGATGCGAGACCGATCCGATCTCGCCGCGGGCAAATACGGCAGCCGCCAACAGGGGAACAACCGAGGCCAGGATCTTGAAACGCAACATGACACTCTACTCGCCAGGCCCGAGTGAACGACTCTTGGAGAACTCGTTGGGCCTTATGGTTTGCAGAGCGTAAAGGAAACTCGTTACCGCCGGGTTGATGCGCGGAATGATCAGGCGAGCTGGCGCACATCCTCCGCGAGTGCGCGGTAGGACAGCGCCTCGGCGAGATGCAGCCGGCCGATCTTGTCGGCGTGATCGAGGTCGGCGAGCGTGCGCGCCACCCGCAGCACGCGGTGATAGCCGCGCGCCGACAGCCGCATGGTCTCGGCGGCATCGCGCAGCAGCTTGGCGCCCTGCGCGTCGGGCTTGGCGATCTCCTCCAGCACGGAGGCGGGCGCTTCGGCATTGGTGCGGATGTTGGGCAGGCCCGCTTCAGTGTAACGCGCGAGCTGAATGTCGCGCGCCGCGGCCACGCGTGCGGCGACCTCGGCCGAGCCCTCCGCCGGCGGCGGCAGGATCAGGTCGGCGGCGGTCACGGCCGGCACCTCGATGCGCAGGTCGATGCGGTCCATCAGCGGGCCGGAGATGCGGGCCTGGTAGTCGGAGGTGCAGCGATCGATGCGGCCGCGCTTGCAGGCATAGCCGGGTTCGAAGGCGTTGCCGCAGCGGCAGGGATTCATCGCCGCGACCAGCATGAAGCGCGCAGGGTAGGTGACGCGGTGATTGGCGCGGGAGACGGAGACCTCGCCATTCTCCAGCGGCTGGCGCAGCGAATCCAGCACGCGCGGATCGAACTCCGGCAGCTCGTCGAGGAACAGCACGCCCTGATGCGCGAGCGAGATCTCGCCGGGCCTGGCGCGCATGCCGCCGCCGGTGAGCGCGGCCATGCTGGCGGAATGATGCGGCGAACGGAACGGCCGCCGCGACGTCAGCGCGCCGCCCTCGATCTCGCCGGCGACGGAGGCGATCATCGAGACTTCCAAGAGTTCGCCCGGCGACAGCGGTGGCAGGATCGAGGGCAGGCGCGCCGCCAGCATCGACTTTCCGGCGCCGGGTGCGCCGATCATCAAGAGGTGATGTCCGCCGGCGGCCGCGATCTCGAGCGCGCGCTTGGCGCTTTCCTGGCCCTTGATGTCGCGCAGGTCGAGCTTTGAGGCGGCCGCTTCATGCACCTTCGGCGTGGGCCGCGACAGCACCTGCGTGCCCTTGAAATGGTTGGCGATCTGGATCAGCGATTGTGCGGCGATGATCTGGATATCAGGGCTCGCCCACGCCGCCTCCGAGCCGCACGCCGCCGGGCAGATCAGGCCTTCCTCGCGCTGATTGGCGCCGATCGCGGCGGGCAGCGCGCCAGCCACCGGCGCAATCGAGCCGTCGAGGCCGAGTTCGCCGAGGACGGTGAAGCCGGTCAGCGCATCCGGCGGGATCGCGCCGATCGCCGCCATCAGCCCGAGCGCGATCGGCAGGTCGTAATGGCTGCCTTCCTTCGGGACGTCTGCCGGCGCCAGGTTGACGATGATCCGCCGCGCCGGCAGCGCCAGGCCGGAGGCGATCAGCGCCGAGCGCACCCGCTCGCGCGCCTCCGACACCGCCTTGTCCGGCAGGCCGACGATGGCAAAGGCCGGCAGGCCCGGCGCGACCTGCACCTGCACGTCGACCGCGCGGGCCTCGATCCCCTCAAAGGCGACGGTAGAAACCCGTTGAACCATGCCCGAACCAGCCTGCCCTCTTGCACAATTGAGGGTAGCAGGAGGCGCGGCGCTCTGCAAGAACAATACAGGAACATTCTCCAGGGGCCGGGCCAGTTCCTAAACAATCGTAAACACGATCCCGACACTACGCCGCGAATGCGAGCTTCTGTCCTCAGCACATTCCAACGAATGTTCGCTACTCCTAAGGGTGCGGGATGGGCCGTGGTCTAACGGGTGAACAGTTAAAATGCTTGCAAATCGCCGGAGAAGCGAACGTCGGGTGTGCAGCCGGCTCGCCAAGATTCATTTTGGGGCGGGCTCGCTGCCCAGGGACTGCACGATTACGGATATCTCGGACGGGGGCGTGAAAGTCGTGGCGGAATTTCTGGAAGTGCCGCCGCAGTTCACCATCATCTTCGCGCCGGACTATTCCCGCCAATGCCGCCTGCGCTGGCGCATCGGCTGCGAATTCGGTGCGGAATTCACCGACTAATTCCGATCGATACGCGTCCTTAACGGGACTTTAGCGTTAATCGGTAAGCATCTCTGATCAGTTGCCGAGTGATCAGAGTATGCCCACGCGTTCCTCCCTCGCCTTCCCCCCGGCGAGATTTCTGCTTTCCGCGCTCATCGTGCTTGCCCTCGGCGGCTGTCAGACGACGAGCCTCGAGGACGTCACCGGCGCGCTCGGCGGCAAGACGGAAACAGCCGGCAAGGCCGACGCCAAGCCGAACATGGACGCGTTGCGCGAGCGCTATCGCGCCAAGCCCAGCGATCCCGCAATTGCGATCGAATACGGCAAGGCGTTGCGCGACAGCGGCCAGCGCGCCCAGGCGGTCGCGGTGCTCGAGCAGGCCGTGCTTGCCCATCCCAGCAACAAGGCGCTGCTCGCCGGCTACGGCCGCGCGCTCGCCGACAACGGCAATTTCCAGCAGGCGTTCGACGTTCTGGGCCGCGCGCATTCGCCTGAGGATCCCGATTGGCGGATCCTGTCGGCGCAGGGCGCGGCGCTCGATCAGCTCGGCCGCAACGAGGAGGCGCAGCAATATTACGCGACCGCGCTGAAGATCGTGCCTGAGGAGCCGCAGGTTCTGTCGAATCTCGGCCTGTCCTACATGCTGCAGAACAACCTGCCGCGGGCCGAACAGGTGCTCGGCCGCGCCTATCAGCGCAATCAGAACGATGTGCGGATCCGTGCCAATCTCGCGCTCGTGCTGGGATTGCAGGGCCGCGAGGCCGAGGCTGAAATCCTCGTGAAGGCAGATTTGCCGCCGGACCAGGCCGCGGCCAAGGTCACGGCGCTGCGCCAGTTGCTGGCGAAGAAGCAGCAGCAGCGGGCCGAGAAGTAGCCCGCCGGTTTGTTATGACGCCTTGCGATGCGGGGCGGATCCGCGACCCGAGCGGCCCTTCAGCTTCTTCAAGAGCGGCGCGAGTAGCGAGCGCTTCGGCTTCTTCACCTCGCCGCGCCCGGCGAGACGGTTGGCCATGGTCTGGAACAGCCCGGTGGTGCGGTGGTTCTTGGAGACCTCCGCGATCATCTGGCCGTTATTGGCCGCGGCCGAGAACAGTTTCGAATCGAACGGGATCACCGCGATCGGCTGGCTCTCCATGGTCTTGGCGAACGCCTTGACGTCGATCTCCGCACGCTTGTGCATGCCGACCTGGTTGATGCAGTACAGCGGCGGCCGGTCGTTCGGCCGCGCCGCTTTCAGCACGCTCAGCATGTTCTTGGTGTTGCGCAGGTTCGCCAGATCAGGTTCGGCCACGATCACGATGTCGTCGGCATTGACCAGCGCGCGCTTGGTCCAGGCGGACCATTGATGGGGAACGTCGAGCACGATGCAGGGCGTCGTCATGCGCAGCGTGTCGAACACCGCGTCGAACGCTTCGGCGCCGAAATCATAGACGCGGTCGAGGGTGGCGGGCGCAGCGAGCAGGCTGAGGCGATCGGTGCACTTGGCGAGCAGCCGCTCCATCAGTGCGGTGTCGGGCCGGTCCTGCGACAGCACCGCATTGGCGATGCCCTGCGCCGGGTCCTGGTTGTAATCGAGACCCGCAGTGCCGAAGGCGAGGTCGAGATCGATCACGACGGAATCGAGCGAGAGGTCGCGGGCGATGGTCCAGGCCACGTTGTGCGCGACGGTGGACGCGCCGACGCCGCCCTTGGCGCCGACCACCGCGATGACGCGGCCGGTGATGATGGCTTCGGATGCCGAGAACAGGCTGCAGATCGAGCGGACCACGTCGAGCGTCTCGACCGGGCCGACCACGTAGTCGTTGACGCCGCGCCGCACCAGCTCGCGATAGGGCGCGGTATCGCTGGGATTGCCGATCACGACCACGCGGGTGCCGGGATCGCAGACGCCGGCGAGATCGTCGAGACCTTCGAGGATGTCGCGCGTGCCGTCGGATTCGATCACGATCACGTTCGGCGTCGGCATCGATTCATAGACTTCGATTGCCGCAGCTAAGCCGCCTTCCTTGGCGGTGAGATGCGCCTTGGCGAGCCGGCGATCCTCGCCCGCGGCGGTCACCGCCTTGAGCGTCTGGTCGGTCTCGCAAAACGCCTGCACGGAGATGCGAGGAACCGGTGCAATGTGTTCCTCGGGGTGCCGCGGATCGTCCGTCTCTTCTTCGTCGTTGAAGCCTGTCATTTGCCTGTGTCGCTGAGTTTGGCCTTCTCGGCGTCGGGATTGGGAGTGGCGATCGGGGTGCCCTTGCGATAGCGGTCGAAGGCGACGTCGCGCCGCGCAGTGTAAACCGCCGTTTCAGAACGCGGCTGCTCGAGGTCAGCAGGATTGTCGATCATCGCCGCGAGGTTGCGCTGGCTGGCGCAGCCCAGATTGAAATATGGCCGGTTCTCGTTGTAGCCGGGGTCGAGGATAGACGGCCCGACGTCCTCCGGCCACAGCCCGCAGGGACCCGCGACCGCGGCGATCCTGGAATAGCTGAGGCGGATGGTGGGCAGCAGGCCGGGATCCTCGGGCCGATAGGGACGCTTGACGATGGCGCGCGACGGCACGCCGCCGGATGCCAGCACGGCACGGATTTCCTGATAGGTCGCCGCCGCAGCGCGCGAATTCGCGGTGTCTACAGGCACGTCGACGACGACGGAGCCGCTGCCTTCACGCACCCAGTCCCTCGCGATCCCCGCGACGTCGGAGTGCTGCGCGTCCGAGAGGCCGCCGCGCGCCTTGCCGACGAAGATCACGATCGATTTCTTGCCTTCCTGCACCGCGATCGGGTGGCGCTGGCGGTAGTCGGTCGGCACCGTCTGGGTGACGATCTCGCCGGTGGTGTTGCAGGCGCCGAGCATGACGGAGAGCCCCGTCAGCGCCAGCGCGACGCTTAAGCCGCGACGTCGATCCGCTGTCGTCTTCGTCATCGCTTGATCCCCTCTTGTCCCGGTCCCCAAACCGTTCGTTTCAGTCGATGATGAAGCCGAAATCGCCGCGATTGCCGTCGATTGGATCGACGCGCCGCGCGATGCCATAGAGGCGGTTCATGCGGCCGAGCAGAGCCGTCTGCGCGTCCGAGGCCGGCGCGAAGCCGTCGTCGGGCCGCGACAATTCCTTCTGGGCGACCGCGCGCACCACATAGGGCGTCACGATCACCATCAGCTCGGTCTCGTTGTTGACGAAGTCCTGGCTGCGGAACAGCGCGCCGATGATCGGCACCTGATCGACGCCGGGCAGGCCGTTGATCGCCTGCTTGGTCTGCTGCTGGATCAGGCCGGCCATCGCCATCGAGCCGCCCGAGGGAATTTCCAGCGTGGTCTCGGCGCGGCGGGTCTGGATCGAGGGGATAGTGATCGAGCTGGTCGTGCCCGAGGACACCGCCTGCGTCACGGAGATCGCGTTCTGATTCGACAGCTCCGAGACTTCGGTCATCACGCGTAGGCTGATACGTCCCTCGCTGAGCACGACCGGCGTGAAGTTCAGGGAGATGCCGAACTTCTTGTAGGTGATCTGGGTGGTACAGACGTGGGTGACCGGATCGCAGGAATAGCCCGCAGGGATCGGGAATTCGCCGCCGGCGATGAAAGTGGCGGACTCGCCGGAGATCGCCGTCAGGCTCGGCTCGGCCAGCGTCCGCATCACGCCGGCGCTTTCCATCGCGCGCATCGTGGCGTTGACGGTGGCCACGCCTTTTGCGAGTCCGGTAACACCGAGCCCGTTGCTGCTGACGAGCGGGCCACCGGAGACCGAGAACGGGTTGGAGTTGTTGAAGTTCACGACCGCGGTGCCGGCGTTCAGGCTGGCGCTGAGATCGACGCCGAGCTGCTTGACGATGTCGCGGCGCACTTCGCCGACGACGACCTTGAGCATCACCTGGTCGCGGCCGCGCACGACGATGTTGTTGACGACCTTCTCGGCGCCGCCGACGAGCTTGGCGGCGACGTCACCGGCCTGCTGGGCCTCGACCGGGCTCGACACCGAGCCGGTCAGCATCACGCTGTCGCCGACGCCCTCGATCTGCACGCCCGGCAGCGACTGGCGCAGCGCCGAACGCATGCCGTTGAGGTCGCGTTTCACCGCGATGTCGTAGGCGGCGACCTGCTGGCCATCGGCGGTGAAGAACACGACATTGGTCTGGCCGACCTGGCCGCCGATGATGTAGGCGCGCTGGGCCGAGCGGATCACCGCATTGGCGATCTTGGGATCGGCCACCAGCACGTCCTTGACCTCGCGCGGCAGGTCGATGACCACGGACTTGCCGACGCCGAGCGAGAGAAAACGCGTCTTCGCCGGCGCGATCGAGCCGACCGACGTCAAGCCGAGATCCGGCACCTGCATCGGTGCCTGGTCGCCGACCGGCGCATCTGCAGCAGCGCTGACCATGTCAGGCGCTGCGAGCAGCCCCAGCATCAGCATCGCCCCCGTCCAGAACGTGCTTGCGCGATTCCCCCGAATGCGCAGGCCCGTCCGATCATCCCCGTAGTTCATGCTATCCCCATCACTTCTGTGACGTCAGTTGCCGCACCTGCACCCCGTAACGGATCACGTTCACCCCGCCGGAACGCTTGGCCGCCTGGTCCTCGACCGTGAGTTCGGTTGCGTTGACATCGACGATGCTGCGCAGCGCGAGCTGGATCGTGCCGCCCTGGCGTGCGGCCGACAGCGTGGCGACCTGATCGGGCTTGAGCTCGAGCGTGACGGTCTTGCCGAGCACGGCGGTCTGGCCGTCCTTTTCCTTCGGCGCCTGGTCGATCGCGAGCACGCGGATATTGGACAGGATGACCTCGGACACGATGAGGTCGTTGCCGGCGGTCGCGCCGTTGGCGTCGGGATTCTTCAGGCGGCGCGTCAGGACGACGTCGACGCGGTCGTTCGGCAGGATGAAGCCGCCGGCGCCGGTCTCGGCGGAAATCTCGGTGGAGACGGCCCGCATGCCCGAGGGCAGGATCGCGGCCATGAAGCCGGAGCCCTCGGCCCGCACCAGCTTCTGCTCGCGGATCGGCTCGCCCTGCATCAACGGGACGCGTGCGATCGAGCCGGCGATCTGGATCTGGGCGTCAGGCCTGGCGTCGCGGCGGATGAAGGCGCTGCTCGCGGTCGCGGCCGGCCAGGACTGCCATTGCAGGTCGTCGGGCTTTACGGCCTGGCCGAGCTGGATGTCGTTCTTCGCGATCAGAACCTCGACCGTCGGCAGCTTCTCGGCGACGGGAGCGACGGGCGTAGGTGCATTCTGATAGCCGCTCGCCAGATATGCAGCGACGCCGCCGGCGCCCAGCGCGATGACGAGAACGACAATGCGTGCGGTGTTCATACGCTTTTACTCTTACGCGGGGTACTCGAACCGCACCTGGCGGGTTCCCCTGCGTCGATGAGTAGGGACTAAAAGTATAAGGGTTGTTGCGAGGCCGAATGCGCCGGCCGGTCACGATGCTGGTTTTCGGCAGATGGTGAACGCGGCGTTATTCAGTCGGCCAGCGGCCCCGTAGATTCACGCATGCCGGCGCGCGCGTTTGGATGAGGCGAGGGGCGTCATGGTGAACGGGTGGTTAGTGGCGCGTACGTTTCGAGCTGCACAATCATGGTCGTGAGACGAAAGCAACGCGCTACATCACCGGTGTCGTCCTGGCGAAAGCCAGGACCCATTACCACCAATGGGAATTGTTGCAGAACGTGTCTACCCGACTTCGCCAAACCAGCAGTTGGGGTAATGGGTCCTGGCTTTCGCCAGGACGACGTTGGGGAAACGTTTGCGCACGACGCGCTTTTGCACGTGCGTAGCCCGGATGGAGCGCAGCGCAATCCGGGCTACGAAGCAAGAGGCGCTTACTTCTTCCGCTTCTGCTCGATCACGTCCCAGATCTTCGCCGCCACGTCGGGGCCGCCGAGCCGTGAGATGGCGCGGATGCCGGTGGGCGAGGTCACGTTGATCTCGGTGAGGTTGCCGTTGATGACGTCGATGCCGACGAACAGCAGGCCCTGCTCGCGCAGCGCCGGGCCGACGGTCGCGCAGATCTCGCGCTCGCGCGGGGTGAGCTCGGTCTCCTGCGCCGCGCCGCCGCGGACCATGTTGGAGCGGAGGTCGTCGGCGGCCGGCACGCGGTTCACCGCGCCGGCGAACTCGCCGTTGACGAGGATGATGCGCTTGTCGCCGTGCTTCACCTCGGGGATGAACTGTTGGATCACCCAGGGCTCCTTGAACGTCACCGAGAACATGTCGAACAGCGAGCCGAAATTCATGTCCTGCGGCATCACGCGGAACACCGCCGCGCCGCCATGGCCATGCAGCGGCTTCATCACGACGGCGCCGTGCCTGTCGCGGAACGCGTTGATCTCGTCGAGATCGCGCGAGATCAGCGTCGGCGGCATCAGCTGCGGAAAGTTCATCACGAACAGCTTTTCCGGCGCGTTGCGCACCGAGGCCGGGTCGTTGACCACCAGCGTCTTCGGATGGATGCGCTCCAGGAAGTGCGTCGAGGTGATGTAGGCGAGGTCGAACGGCGGGTCCTGGCGCAGCAGCACCACGTCGAAGCCGTTGAGCACCTCGCGCTTGGGCTCACCGAGGGTGAAATGGTCGCCGGGCTCGTCGCGCACGGTCAGGACCTGCACCGGCGCGACCAGCTCGTCGCCGACCATCGAGAGCTTGTCGGGCGTGTAATAGGACAGGCCATGGCCGCGCTTCTGCGCCTCCAGCAGCAGCGCAAAGGTGGAATCGCCCTTGATGTTGATGCGGGCGATGGGGTCCATCTGGACGGCGACGTTCAGTTTCATGGTCTGCCTTTCAGGTCGAGGCGTCGAATGCCGCCAACACATGGCGCGGAAGCGAGCGCGGCGCAATCAGCATGGCGTCGAATCGCAATTCGAATTCGGCATGCTCGGGATGCGCCACGAGCCAGCCTTGGGCGGCGTTGATGATGCGCTGCTGCTGGCGTGGGGTTACGGCATAGGCCGCATCGTCCAGGCTGGCACGGGCCTTGACCTCGACGAAGGCGATGAGGTTGCGGCGGCGCGCCACGAGGTCGATCTCGCCGTGCGGCGTGCGGTAGCGTTTTGCCAGGATGCGGTAGCCCTTGGCCATGAGATAGGCCGCGGCGCGGCTCTCCGCGGAGATGCCGGTGCGGAACGCGGCGACGCGCTCGGGCGAGGCGCCTTTCGGTTCCGCACCCTCAGTCTTCGCCATCGCCGCCCCGCAGGTCCTTTGCGAGCTCGAGCGCGCGGGCATAGACCTCGCGGCGCGGCCGGCCCGATAGCGCGACGGCGTGCGCAACGGCGTCCTTGACGCTGTGCGCGGCGAGCTGCTCGCGCAAGAGAGCATCGAGCGCATCCATCGTCAGCACCTCGGCGTCTGCGGTGGGCGGACCGATCACCAGGACGAACTCTCCGCGCGTCTCCGGCGCGTCTGCTTGTCGCGCAAGCTCGGCGAGGGGCGCGCGCCTGACCTCCTCGTGCAGCTTCGTCAACTCGCGGCAGACCGCGGCGTCTCGCTCACCCATGATCCCGGCGAGATCGGTCAAGGTGGCCTGCATCCGATTTCCCGACTCGAACATCACCAGCGTCGCGTCGATGCGGGCAAGCTCAGTGAGGCGGCTGCGCCGCGCGGCGGATTTCGCCGGCAAGAAACCTTCAAAGAAGAACCGGTCGGTCGGCAGGGCCGCGACCGACAGCGCCGCCAGCACCGAGGAGGGGCCGGGCAGCGCATAGACCGCATGCCCGGCGGCGCAGACCTCGCGCACCAGCTTGAAGCCGGGATCGGAGATCAGCGGCGTGCCGGCATCCGATACCAGCGCCACCGAGCCGCCCTGCGCCAGCGCCTCCAGGATCTTCGGGCGCGCGGCTTCGGCGTTGTGCTCGTGATACTGCCTGAGCTGCGCGGAGATGTCGTAGCGCTCGGTCAGGCGCCGCGTGATGCGGGTGTCCTCGCAGGCGATGACATCGACGCCGGCGAGCGTCTGCAGCGCGCGCAAGGTGATGTCGCCGAGATTGCCGATGGGGGTCGCGACCAGATGCAGGCCCGGCGCCGCCTTCGGGGCCGCCAGCCGATGGGCATCGATGGAGAAGCCGCGCGGGGCGGCGTCTGGGTCTTCAGGCGTATTTATCGGGGCCGGCTTTGCGCGCATAATGAAGCCAACTTAGGCACGATCCCCATGGCTGGGAACTGCTCTTCGAAAAGATCGTGCCGAGGTGAGGGACGAGGAACGGACGGGAATGTGATCGACCCAAGGTCACGTCGCGAGGGCGTGAGGGCCCTCGTGCCATATTCGCGACGGAAACGCCGCCTTGATGCTACGCGACGAACGGCGAACAGCTGGCCAGGACGGGAAGGCCGCCGCGTTAAGCGGCCATTATCCTTTTGTTTTGGTTAACTATTTGTCGACACTATGCCTGAATCCGCGGCTTGTGTCGCGGCAAAGAATGTTGTGACCGGCTGGCGAGAGCCGGCCGGAAGAGAAGCTGTCATGCTGGGCCCGCGTCATCCAAAATCTCCCGCTCTGGGGCCCCTGTCATCGGGTGCGACCCGGCGGAGCGCGCTCGGCCTGTTGCTTGGCGCGCCCCTGCTGTCGGCCTGCGCCGGCGTGCAGCAGAGTCTCAGCCAGTTCTCCAATCCGTTTTCCAGCTCGTCGCCGCCGGCTCAGCCGGCCGGGCCGCCGCAACAGGCGACGACCGCCGGCAGCGGCGGGGTCAAGGTCGCCGTGATCCTGCCGCTCTCGGCGGCCGGCAACGCCGGCCTCGCCGCGCAGTCCATGCGCAACGCCGCCGAGATGGCGCTGGCCGAGTTCCAGAACCCGAACATCCAGCTGCTGATCAAGGACGACAACGGCAGCCCGCAGGGCGCGCAGGCCGGCGCGCAGCAGGCTGTCGAGGAGGGCGCCGAGATCATCCTGGGGCCGCTGTTCGCGCAGTCGGTGCCCGCGGTGGCGCAGGTCGCGCGCACCCGCAACATCCCGGTGATGGCGTTCTCGACCGACTCCAGCATCGCCGGCCGCGGTGTCTATCTGCTCTCGTTCCTGCCGGAATCCGACGTCAACCGCATCGTCGAATATTCCGCCAGCATCGGAAAGCGCTCCTTTGCCGTGCTGGTGCCCGATAATGCCTATGGCAATGTCGTCGAGGCCGCGGTGAAGGCGGCGGTGCCGCGGCGCGGCGGGCGCATCGTCGCGTTCGAGAAATACGGCGCCGATCGCGCCACCCCGGCGCGAACAGTGGCGCAGCAGCTCGGCAGCGCGGATGCGCTGTTCATTGCCGACGACGGCGACGCGGTGGTTTCAGTGGCGGATGCGATGACCGCGGCGGGCGCGAATTTGCGCAACATCCAGCTGCTCGGCACCGGCCTGTGGGACAATCCGCGCGTCTATGCGAGCTCAGCGCTGCAGGGCGGCCTCTATGCCGCGCCGGATCCGGCCGGCTTCCGCGCCTTCTCCGGCCGCTATCGCACGAAGTACGGCGCGGAGCCGATCCGCACCGCAACGCTCGCCTATGACGCGGTCGCGCTCGTCGCCGCGCTCGCGCGTACGCAAGGCGGCCAGCGCTTCTCCTCCGATGTGCTCACCAATCCTTCCGGATTCGCCGGCATCGACGGCCTGTTCCGCTTCCGCCCCGACGGCACCAATGAACGCGGCCTTGCGGTGATGAAGGTGACGACAGGCGGGGGCGTTGCGGTCGCGGGGTCGCCGAAGAGTTTTGGGGCGTAGCTGTTTCTCCGCCGTCGTCCTGGCGAAAGCCAGGACCCATACCGCGTGATCTATCGAGTGATTACGGTGCGAGTTCCAGCAAAGAACAATTGGGACTCTTCGCCAAACTCCTCCCTGGGGTAATGGGTCCTGGCTTTCGCCAGGACGACGATGGGGAGAGAGTTCAGGCCGCCAGATCCGCGACCACCGCATCCAGCACCGGAAATCCGCTGCTGGTCACGCGCAGACGTCCTGTCGCATCCACCGTAATCGCGCCTTCCTCGCGCAAGAGCGCGATGCGGCCGGGGTCGAGCGGGCGGCCGGAGAGGGCGGTGTAGCGCTCGGGATCGATGCCTTCGGCGAGGCGCAATCCCATCAGCAGGAATTCGTCGGCGCGCTCCTCGCTGTTGAGGAGATCGTCGGTGACGATGCCGTGGCCGTTGGTCTCGACCCGCAGCAGCCAGGCCTCCGGGCGCTTCTCGGTGGCGGTGGCATGGCGCACGCCGTCGATGTCGAGGCGGCCATGCGCGCCCGGGCCTATGCCGGCATATTCCTCGCCGCGCCAGTAGACCAGATTGTGCCGGCACTCGGCGCCGCGCCGCGCGTGATTGGAAATCTCGTAGGCGGGTAGCCCCAGCTTGTCGCAGGTCTCCTGCGTGACGTCGTAGAGCGCGCGCGCGACCGCCTCGTCCGGCGTCTTCAATTTGCCGGCCTGGTGCAGGCCGAAGAACGGCGTGCCTTCCTCGATCGTCAATTGATAGAGCGACAGATGCTCGGCCGCCTCGTCGATGGCGTGCCGCAGCTCATCGGCCCACATCGCCGGCGTCTGATCGGGGCGGGCGTAGATCAGGTCGAACGAATAGCGGTCGAACGAGCGGCGTGCGATGGCGACGGCATCGAGCGCCTCACGTGCGCTGTGCATCCGTCCCAGCGCCTTCAGCGAAGCATCGTCGAGCGCCTGCACGCCGAGCGAGACGCGGTTGACGCCGGCTGAGCGATAGCCGGCGAAGCGCGTGGCCTCGACGCTGGTCGGGTTTGCTTCGAGCGTGACCTCGACATCGCGTGCGACAGTCCAGTGCTTGCCGATCGCATCGAGCACGGCGCCGACGGTTGACGGCTGCATCAATGACGGCGTGCCGCCGCCGAGGAAGATCGAGGTCACTTCGCGTCCGGGCGCGCGCTCGGCGGTCGTCGCAATCTCGCGCGCGAAGGCCGAAGCAAACCGCGCCTCGTCGATCGCGGCGTGGCGGACATGGCTGTTGAAGTCGCAATAGGGACATTTCGACAGGCAGAATGGCCAGTGCACGTAGACGCCGAAGGCTTCCTTACCGCGGCTCAAGGCAGATCTCCGCCAGTTTCACGAAGGCGCGGGCGCGATGCGACAGGCCGAGGCCGAGCGGTGGCAGGCCGTGCTTCTCGATGCTTTCCATCTCGCCGAAGGTGCGGCTGTGGCCATCGGGCTGGAACATCGGATCATAGCCGAAGCCGGCGGTGCCGCGCGGTGGCCAGACCAGCGTGCCGTCGACGCGGGCCTCGACCTCTTCGAGATGATCGTCGGGCCAGGCAACGCAGAGCGCAGAGACGAAATGCGCTCTTCGGCGGTCGGGAGTGGTCGAGCCGCGCTCCAGCAACAGCCGCTCGATCTGAGCCATCGCTGCGTTGAAATCCTTGGCCGGACCGGCCCAGCGCGCGCTGTAGATGCCTGGTGCGCCGTCGAGCGCGTCGACGACGATGCCGGAATCGTCGGCGAAGGACGGAAGCTTCGTCGCCTTTGCCGCCGCGATCGCCTTGATAGCGGCGTTGCTGCGGAAATCGTTGCCGGTCTCGTGCGGCTCGTCCAGGCCGAGCTCACCGGCCGACACCGCCTCGATTCCGTACGGCGCAAGCAGCTCCTTCATCTCGGCGAGCTTGCCGGGATTGTGGGTGGCGATGACGAGCTTTCCGGTGATTCGGCGGTGCATGGGCCTATTGACTACGCGACAGCCAGTTTCTGCAAGTCCACGAGACGCGCGACGCCCTTGCGCGCCAGCGCCATCAGCGCCAGGAACTCGGCTTCCGTGAACGGTTCGCGTTCCGCGGTGCCCTGCACCTCGATGATGCGGCCATCGCCGGTCATGACGAAATTGGCGTCGGTCTGGGCTTCCGAATCCTCGGCATAGTCGAGGTCGAGCACCGGCGTGCCGTTGTAGATGCCGCAGGAGATCGCGGCGACGTTGTCGCGCAGCACGTTGGCCTTGATCATGTTGCGCGCCTTCATCCAGTTGATGCAATCGGCGAGCGCGACCCAGGCGCCGGTGATCGAAGCCGTGCGGGTGCCGCCGTCGGCCTGGAGCACGTCGCAATCGACCGTGATCTGGCGCTCGCCGAGCGCTTCGAGGTCGACGATGGTGCGAAGCGAGCGGCCGATCAGGCGCTGGATCTCGACGGTGCGGCCGCTCTGCTTGCCGGCCGAGGCCTCGCGGCGGGTGCGTTCGGAGGTCGCGCGCGGCAGCATGCCGTATTCGGCGGTGACCCAGCCGCGGCCCTGGCCCTTCAGCCACGGCGGCAAGCGGTCTTCCAGCGTGGCGGTGACCAGCACATGGGTGTCGCCGAATTTCACCAGGCACGAGCCTTCCGCATATTTGACCACGCCGCGCTCCAGCGTCACGGGGCGCAATTCGTCGGGCGCACGGCGGCTTGGCCGCATGGGAAATCCTCCAAAACTCACGGGAAAAGGCTGCTCGCGGTGCTTGTAGGTGGGGTCAGGGTGGGCGGCAAGGGGGAAGATCGGCGCTTATTCACCCCCGGTTTTCCACCCCGCAAACGCCACGCTTGTCAGAACCGCCTCGGATGGACAAATTATCAGTATCTGAGAGGAGTTACCGTCTGTGGCCCATCACGATCCGATCCATCTGATCGCGCCGCGCGCAGGCCTCGCCCAGCTCAACGAGCGTTCCCGCGACATCTTTCGTCAAATTGTCGAAAGCTATCTCGCGACCGGCGAGCCGGTCGGCTCGCGCAACATTTCCCGCCTGATCGCCATGCCCCTGTCGCCGGCCTCGGTCCGCAACGTCATGGCCGATCTGGAACAGCTCGGCCTGATCTATGCCCCGCATACCTCCGCAGGCCGGCTGCCAACGGAACTCGGCCTGCGCTTCTTCGTCGACGCCCTGATGCAGGTCGGCGACCTCAATGAGGCGGAACGGCAGTCGATTCAGAGCCAGCTTGCCACGGTCGGCCAGGCCCAGTCGGTCGAGGCGGCGCTGGACCAGGCGCTGACGCGGCTGTCGGGCCTCACCCGTGCCGCGGCGGTGGTTTTGACGCCGAAATCCAATACACGGCTCAAGCACATCGAATTCGTCCGCCTGGAACCGGAAAAAGCGCTGGTGATCCTGGTCGGCGAGGACGGCCAGGTTGAAAACCGCGTGCTGACGCTGCCCCCCGGAGTTCCATCCTCGGCGATCACCGAGGCCGGCAATTTCCTCAATGCCCGGATCCGCGGCCGGACCCTGGCCGAGGCGCGGCTCGAGCTCGAAACCGCGCTTGGGGAGGCCCGCGCCGAGCTCGATCAGCTGACGCAGAAGGTGATCTCGGCCGGCATCGCCAGCTGGTCGGGCGGCGAGAACGAGGACCGCCAGCTCATCGTCCGCGGCCACGCCAATCTGCTGGAAGATCTGCACGCGCTGGAGGATCTGGAGCGGGTGCGCCTGTTGTTCGACGACCTCGAAACCAAGCGCGGCGTCATCGACCTGCTCGGCCGCGCCGAGACCGCCGAGGGCGTGCGGATCTTCATCGGCTCCGAGAACAAGCTGTTCTCGCTGTCGGGCTCCTCCACCATCATCTCGCCGTATCGGGATGCCGCCGGCCACATCGTCGGCGTTCTCGGTGTGATCGGGCCGACACGGCTGAATTATGCCCGCGTGATCCCGACCGTGGACTATGCCGCCCGCATCGTCAGCCGCCTGCTGGGGGGCTGACCGGCATTTGCGCCGATCACGGGCGCTTGATTTTCGTGAGCTTAGGCACGATATCCGGGCCAACAATCCCTGGAAACGAGTTCGAGATTAGAGCCGATGACCGAGCAAGACCGGCAACCCGAAGACACGACTGCAGCGACCGGCGAGCCCGTGGTGTCAAAACCCTACATCATGCCCGACGATCCCGAGCCGGGCTCGGTCGAGTTGCTGCAGAAGGAAGCCGCCGAGGCGCGCGATCGCATGCTGCGGACGCTGGCCGAGATGGAGAACTTACGCAAGCGCACCACCAAGGAGGTCGCTGACGCCCGCCTCTATGGCATCACCGGCTTTGCCCGCGACGTGCTCGACATCGCGGACAATCTCCAGCGCGCGCTCGATGCCGTTCCGGCCGAGGCGCGTGCCACGGCCGATCCCGGCCTGATCTCGCTGATCGAAGGCGTCGAGCTCACCGAGCGTTCGCTGCTCAACGCGCTGGAAAAGCACGGCGTGAAGAAGCTCGATCCGCAGGGCCAGAAGTTCGACCCGAACTTCCATCAGGCGATGTACGAGGTGCCCGATGCGTCGGTGCCGTCGGGCACCGTGGTGCAGATCATGCAGGCCGGCTACACCATCGGCGACCGCGTGCTGCGCCCGGCGCTTGTCGGTGTCGCCAAGGGCGGCGCGAAGACCGCCCCCGCGGCGAACAACAACGAGCAGAGCGGCGCGACGAACTGATTTTTTGCGTCATTCCGGGGCGATGCGAAGCATCGAACTACGGTGCGCGATTGCGCACCTGAGAATCTCGAGATTCCGGGTTCGGCTCTTCGAGCCGCCCCGGAATGACGGCCATCTAGCTTTACGCGCTCACCGCGATATCCGCGGACTGAATTCGCTTCACGCCGGCCTTGGCCATGTCGGCCCAGGCTTTTGCCAGCGAGCCCTGGGTGTCGATGCCGCGGCAGGCGTCTTCCACCACATAGACCTCGAAGCCCGCCTTGCGTGCGTCCAGCGCGGTCCAGGCGACGCAGAAGTCTGTCGCAAGGCCAGCGACAAAGACGCGCTTGATCTTGCGGCCCTTCAGGTAGCCGGCGAGACCCGTCGAGGTCTTGCCGTCGGCTTCGAGGAACGCCGAGTAACTGTCGACGTCCTTGTGAAAACCCTTGCGGATGATGAGCTCGGCGTGCGGGATCGACAGGTCCTTCGACAGCGCGGCGCCGTCGGTGCCCTGCACGCAATGGTCCGGCCACAGCACCTGCTTGCCGTAAGGAAGGTCGATGGTCTCGAACGGCTTCTTGCCGGAGTGGACCGACGCAAACGAAACGTGGCCGGGCGTGTGCCAGTCCTGCGTCATCACCACGTTCGAAAACGCTTTCGCGATTCTGTTGATGACCGGCACCACCTGCTCGCCTTCCTTCACGGCGAGACTGCCGCCCGGCAGGAAGCAGTTCTGCACGTCGATCACGAGCAGCGCGGATGCATCGTCCGGCTTGATCGATGCCGCCGCAAACAGCGTGGTTGGCGCCAGCGTCGCCAGCGCCGTCGTTCCAAGCATTGCCAAGACCTGTCGCCGATCCAGCATCGTTCGTCTCCCCTCCAGGATGATCCAACTGGGGAAGCCTAGTTCCGTTCGTATACGAACAGAAGCCCGAAAATGCAGCCGGTATTGGTGAGGGGTTGGGCTGTCAGCCCCTGTCGTCCCGGCGAAGGCCGGGACCCATACGCCGCAGCAATCGTTTTGCGAAGACTCGGAGTTATCAGCTCGTCCTGCAACCACTCCCTGTGGTTATGGGTCCCGGCCTTCGCCGGGACGACACCGAGTATGCAGCGCTACCCCTTCGGCTGAATCCCGTCGCGCACGGCGCGGAAGCGGGTGAAGGCGGCTTGCCACTGGTCGCGCGGGGCGCTGGCGATGATGCGCAGTGAGGCGCCGCCGCTGGAGAAGCGGATCCACTGCACCACGGTCACCGGCGTCTTGTCCTTGCCGCTGACGCCGTCGATCCGGGTCTCAAAACCCTGCTGGCCGTTGATGCGGATCGGCTCCGACATGGTGACGCGGGATTCGCGCACGCCGGGGATCTGGAGCGCGGCTTCCTGGGCGAAGCGGGCGCGATCGTCGGCCTGCTGCGGGGTGGCGCCGATCAGGCCGAGGATCATGAACGGCTTCGACTCATAGCCTGCGCTCTCGTTGCCGTCGGCCAGGATGATGCTGGATCCCGGCGCCAGCGTGCGGATGTCCTTGAAGTCGGCGAGATCGGTGATCTTGAACGGCATCAGTGCGATCTGCTCTTCGGCCGAGACCTGCTTGCGGGTGGTGGCGCTCGCGAACATCTGGCGCACCGCCTCGTCGGTGTAGATCTTGGTCGCGTTCTCCGGGATCTGCACCGCGACGTAGCCGGAGAAGCCTGCGCCCGGCACGATCATCGAATAGCGCTTCACCGGGGTATCGCCGGCCTTGCCGCTCTCGGTGGTGAAATAGGCAAGACCCGCGGGGGTCTCGATCTTGTCCTGCTTGACGCCGCCCGCTCCGGCCGGATTGGAATTGAAGGCGCTCACGACCTCGCCATAGGCCGCCGGCGGCAGCTCGGTGATCAGCACCTTGACGCCGCCGTCCTCGCTCTCGAAGCCCGGAAAGGTCTTGGCCGTGCTGAGGCCGACCAGCGGCACCATGCCGAGCCGCAGGCCGGGCGGGAAAACAGCGTCGGCAGCCAGGGCCGGGAGCGCGGCGGCAATGAGGAGGGCGAGCGCGGCGAGGGGGCGGATCAGCTTCATGGGCACTCTGATTGGTTCACATTGAGGCCGTTCGATGGTCGCCCACCGGGCCGCATTGTCGCGCGAAGCCGCCTTGCGCGGCGGTCGGCCGGCCCGCCTTTTAGCGGGTTTGGCCCCGCCGTAACAGGGTGTGGCCGATCACGGCGGCGGGGGTGGCGGATCTCCCGACCTGTTAATATTTCCTCACCCGCAAGGGCGGTTGAGCCCGGATATGAGCTCTTAAAACCCAATGTTTTCACGGCCGAAACGTTGCTTCGGTCCTTGCGGGCCCCTCCCCCCCTCCTATATGAGCCTCAATCATCGCAATATCGCGGATGTTTGATCTTAGGGGGTTTCGGTTCGGGTGCCTTCTGGGCCCAGCCAACCTGCCGCAATAAAGAAGGATATCAGGACCATGGGAAAGGTCATTGGGATCGACCTCGGCACCACGAACTCGTGCGTCGCCGTGATGGATGGCAAAAACGCCAAAGTCATCGAGAATTCCGAAGGCATGCGCACGACGCCTTCGATCGTCGCCGTGACGGACGACGGTGAGCGCCTCGTCGGCCAGCCGGCCAAGCGCCAGGCCGTCACCAATCCCGAGCGTACGTTCTTCGCAGTGAAGCGCCTCATCGGCCGCCGCTACGACGACCCGATGGTCGAGAAGGACAAGAAGCTCGTTCCGTACAAGATCGTGAAGGCTTCCAACGGCGACGCCTGGGTCGAGGCCGACGGCCAGACCTACTCGCCCTCGCAGGTCTCGGCTTTCATCCTGCAGAAGATGAAGGAGACCGCGGAAGCCCATCTCGGCCAGAAGGTCGACCAGGCCGTCATCACCGTTCCCGCCTACTTCAACGACGCCCAGCGCCAGGCGACCAAGGACGCCGGCAAGATCGCTGGCCTTGAAGTGCTGCGCATCATCAACGAGCCGACCGCGGCCGCGCTCGCCTATGGCCTCGACAAGACCAAGGCCGGCACGATCGCCGTGTACGACCTCGGCGGCGGCACGTTCGATATCTCGATTCTCGAAATCGGCGACGGCGTGTTCGAGGTGAAGTCGACCAACGGCGACACCTTCCTCGGCGGTGAAGATTTCGACATGCGCCTGGTCGGCTATCTCGCCGACGAGTTCCAGAAGGAACAGGGCATCAACCTGCGCAACGACAAGCTCGCTTTGCAGCGTCTGAAGGAAGCCGCTGAAAAGGCCAAGATCGAGCTGTCGTCGACGACGCAGACCGAGATCAACCTGCCCTTCATCACCGCGGACCAGACGGGCCCGAAGCATCTAACGATGAAGCTCACCCGCGCCAAGTTCGAGGCGCTGGTCGACGACCTCATCCAGAAGACCGTCGAGCCCTGCCGCAAGGCGCTGAAGGACGCCGGCGTCACCGCCGGTGAGATCGGCGAAGTCGTGCTGGTCGGCGGCATGTCGCGCATGCCGAAGGTCCAGGAAGTCGTGAAGCAGCTGTTCGGCAAGGAGCCGCACAAGGGCGTCAACCCGGACGAAGTCGTGGCGATCGGCGCTGCGATCCAGGCCGGCGTGCTCCAGGGCGACGTCAAGGACGTGCTGCTGCTCGACGTGACCCCGCTGTCGCTGGGCATCGAGACGCTGGGCGGCGTGTTCACCCGCATCATCGACCGCAACACCACGATCCCGACCAAGAAGAGCCAGGTGTTCTCGACGGCTGAAGACAATCAGAATGCCGTCACCATCCGCGTCTTCCAGGGCGAGCGTGAAATGGCGGCCGACAACAAGATGCTCGGCCAGTTCGACCTGATGGGCATTCCGCCGGCTCCGCGCGGCATGCCGCAGATCGAGGTGACCTTCGACATCGACGCCAACGGCATCGTCAACGTCTCGGCCAAGGACAAGGCCACCGGCAAGGAGCAGCAGATCCGCATCCAGGCCTCGGGCGGCCTGTCGGAAGCCGACATCGAGAAGATGGTCAAGGACGCCGAGGCCAATGCCGAGGCGGACAAGAAGCGCCGCGAGGCCGTGACCGCCAAGAACGAGGCCGATGGCCTGGTGCATTCGACCGAGAAAGCGCTGGCCGAGCACGGTTCGAAGGTCGCCGAGACCGAGCGCCGCGCCATCGAGGATGCCGTCAGCGATCTCAAGGAAGCGCTGAAGGGCGACGATGCCGAGGCGATCAAGGCCAAGACCCAGACGCTGGCCCAGGCTTCGATGAAGCTCGGCGAGGCCATGTACAAGCAGCAGGCCGAGGCCGACGCCAAGAAGGACGCGGCCAAGGACGACGTCGTCGACGCGGAGTTCACCGAAGTCGACGACGACAAGAACAACAAGAAGTCCGCCTGAACCCCAAGAGGGTGATGATGCGGACGGCTTGGACCCCACACACGCTACCGGCCTCCTCCCTCACGGGGGAGGCCGTCGTGTCGGGACGGACGGGCCAAGACTTTTCTCAGGACTCTTCCAAAGTCGGCTCCGTTACGATCAATCAATTCCCAGCCGTTATTCTCAACGCCGCCGTGCCGCCCTCTGCCGCAAGGCGGAAGGCTGCCTATATGGTCGCGTGGCGACATCGTTTCGCTCCGACTTGACTCGCGATTGGATAGACCGAGCCCGCCATGTCCACCAAGCGCTGCTATTACGAAACCCTCGAAGTCGAACGCACCGCTGACGATTCCGTCCTGAAATCGTCCTTCCGCAAGCTGGCGATGAAGTTCCATCCCGACCGCAATCCCGGGGACGACACCAGCGAGGTCAAGTTCAAGGAGATCAACGAGGCCTACGAGGTCCTGAAGGACAAGGACAAGCGCGCGGCCTATGACCGCTTCGGCCATGCCGCCTTCGAGCAGGGCGGTCCCGGCGGCGGCGCCGGTTTCGGCGCCGGCTTCGCCTCCTCTTTCTCCGACATTTTCGAGGACCTGTTCGGCATGGCTGGGCAGCGCGGCCGCGGCGGCCGCGAGCGCGGTGCCGACCTGCGCTACAACATGGAGATCACGCTCGAGGAAGCCTTTGGCGGCAAGACCGCGCAGATCGAGATCCCGGTCTCGGTCACCTGCGAGGCCTGCTCAGGCATCGGCGCCAAGGCCGGCACCAAGCCGAAGACCTGCTCGAGCTGCGGCGGCGCCGGCCGCGTGCGGCAATCGCAGGGCTTCTTCACGCTCGAACGCACCTGCCCGGGCTGCCAGGGCCGCGGCCAGATGATCGAGGACGCCTGTCCGTCCTGCTCCGGCCAGGGCCGCGTCACCCGCGAGCGGACGCTGTCGGTCAACATTCCCCAGGGCGTCGAGGACGGCACGCGGATCAGGCTCGCCGGCGAAGGCGAGGCCGGTGTGCGCGGTGGTCCGCCCGGCGACCTCTACATCTTCCTGTCGCTGGCCCAGCACCAGTTCTTCCAGCGCGACGGCGCCGACCTGCATTGCCGGGTGCCGATCTCGATGGTGACGGCTGCCCTCGGCGGCGAATTCGAGGTGCCGACCATCGACAAGGCCAAGGCCAAGGTGAAGGTGCCGGCCGGGACCCAGTCCAACCGTCGATTCCGCATTGCATCAAAAGGCATGCCGGTGCTGCGCTCGCGCCAGACCGGCGACATGTATGTCCAGGTCGTGGTCGAGACCCCGCAGAACCTCACCAAGAAGCAGCAGGAATTGCTGGCCGAGTTCGAAAAGCTCTCCTCCGGTAACACCCAGCCGGAATCCGAGGGTTTCTTCGCCAAGGTCAAGGACTTCTTCGGGAATCGGGCGAACTGAGTCGGCTTGACCGTATCGCCTGCGGCCTATACCTGTTTATGACCATTTTCTGACACGCCGCGGTCCCGCGGTCCCGTCCGGTCCAGACATGCCATTGCCATCGTCCGCGCGTGCGTTGAAGAAGCCCCGTCTCGACGACGAGGTGCGCTTTCTCAGATCGTGGATCGAAAAGCCCCTCCACATGGGCGCGGTGATGCCGTCGGGCAAGCTCTTGGCCCGGACCATGGCTCACTATGTCGACGTCGATTCCGACGCGCCGGTGGTCGAGCTCGGGCCCGGCACCGGTGCCATCACCTCGGCGCTGATCGAACGCGGCGTCGACCAGAAGCGTCTCGTCCTCGTCGAATACAATCCCGGCTTCTGCGCCCTGCTGCGTGACCGCTACCCGCAGGCCAAGGTCGTGCAGGGCGATGCCTATCGGCTGCGTGACACGCTCTGGAACGTGCTGAGCGCGCCCGCCTCGGCGGTCGTTTCGGGCCTGCCGCTGGTCACAAAACCGATGCTGACGCGGCTGCGGCTCATTCGCGACGCCTTCACGGCGCTGGCGCCCGGCGCGCCCTTCATCCAGTTCACCTATGCGGTGGTGCCGCCGATCCCGAAATCGCTGCCCGGCGTGTCCACAGAGGCCTCGGAACGGATCTGGATGAACCTTCCGCCGGCCCGCGTCTGGGTGTATCGCAAGGATTAATCCCGCCGGCGTTCTTCTTTGCGCGGCGGGCTCATTTCGCCGAACGCATGGAAGCGGATGTCCGCACCCAAAATCCTGGTCATTCCCGGCTCGCTGCGCACCGGCTCGCACAATGCGAAGCTGGCGGCGGTCTTAGCCTATGAATTCGCGAAGGCCGGCGTCGACGTCACCCGCATCTCGCTCGCCGATTTTCCGCTGCCGATCTACGACGGCGATCTCCAGGCGAAATCCGGCGTGCCCAAGAACGCGATCAATCTGAAGCGCATGATCGGTGCGCATCACGGCGTGCTGATCGTCTCGCCCGAATACAACGCCTCGGTGCCGCCGCTCCTCAAGAACGCGATCGACTGGGTCAGCCTTGTCCACGAACTGCACGAGGCGCGCGGCGAGGTGTTCCGCAACCGCACCTTTGCGCTCGCCGGCGCTTCGCAGAGCCGGTTAGGTGCTGCCCGCGCGCTCCAGGCATTGCGGCTGATCCTGACCTCCTGCCACGCCAATGTGATTGCCAGCCAGCTCACGCTCGCCTTTGCCAACGATGCCTATGACGATATGGACAGGCTGAAGAACGAGCGCGATATCGCCGCGTTGAAGGAGCTGGTAGCGCAGTTGATCGACGTTTCCCAACGCATGATGTGAGGTGACATGACGCCAGCCGAGATCGCCCCGAAAGACCGCCTGATCGTTGCGCTCGATCTGCCGAGCGTTGATGCCGCGGAGGCGATGATCGCAAGGCTCGGCGACAGCGTCTCATTCTACAAGATCGGTTATCAGCTCGCTTATGCCGGCGGCCTGCCGCTGATCGGCAAGCTCGCCGACAAGGGCAAGAAGGTGTTTGCCGATCTCAAGATGCACGACATCGGCAACACGGTGACGCGTGGTGTGGAGAGCGTCGCGAAATTGGGTGCGACCTTCGTCACCGTGCACGCCTATCCGCAGACCATGAAGGGCGCGGTCGAAGGCCGCGGCAGCGCCAGCCTGAAGATCCTCGCCGTCACGGTGCTGACCTCCTACAACGACGACGACCTTCATGCGGCCGGCTATCGGCTCAGCGTCTCCGAGCTGGTCGAGGCGCGCGCGCAGCAGGCGCAGGTGCTCGGTGTCGATGGCCTCGTGTCGTCGCCGGAAGAAGTCGGAGCCTTGCGCAAGATCGTCGGCCATCAGATGAGCCTCGTCACCCCCGGCATCCGCCCGGCGGGTTCGGCCAGCGGCGACCAGAAGCGCATCATGACGCCTGGCCGCGCGATCACCGCGGGCGCCGACTATCTCGTCGTCGGGCGCCCGGTGGTGGAAGCCGCCGATCCGAAGGCCGTCGCCGACGCCATCCACGCTGAGATCGCACAAGCTCTCGGAGCATGATCCGGAAAAGTGTGAAGCGGTTTTCCGATCAGATCATGCTCAAATAGAGACCAACAACAAGGGAGAAGAACAATGGCAAAAGGCTACTGGATCGGGCGCGTCGACGTGAACAATGACGAGGGCTACAAGCCCTACATCGTCGCCAACGGCCCGATCTTCAAGAAATGGGGCGGTCGCTTCGTCATTCGCGGCGGCAAGTTCACCACCGTCGAGGGCGCCAGCCGCACCCGCAACGTCGTGATCGAATTTCCGGACTACCAGACCGCAATCGCCTGCTACAACTCGCCGGAATACCAGGCCAACATCAAGGTGCGCCGGCCGCACTCGATCGCCGACCTCATCATCATCGAGGGCTATGACGGCCCGCAGCCGCAGGACGGCTGAGGCGGACCGTCATTCCGGGGCGGCTCGCAGAGCCGAACCCGGAATCTCGAGATTCCCCGGTGCGCAATTGCGCACCTGAGGTCTGGTCCTTCGGACCATCCCGGAATGACGGTGAACGTGGCGTCACCGCCGCCTGATCCCCCCTCGGTTGCCGGAACTGCATCCCCCCGCTACAACGGCCTCCGAAGAGGATCACACCATGTCCGACATGCGCTTGATTGTTGCGGGAGCCGGCGGCCGGATGGGCCGCGCGCTGGTGCGGGCGATTGCCGAGAGCAAAGGGGCGGTGCTGGCGGGCGCGCTGGAGGCGCCGGGCTCCGACCTGCTCGGCAAGGATGCCGGCGTGCTCGCAGGCCTGCCGGCCAATGGCATAAAACTCTCCGCCGATCTCTGGGCGATGTCGAAGGACGCCGACGGCATCCTCGATTTCACCGTGCCGGCGGCGACCATCGCCAATGTCGCGATCGCCGCCGAGCGCGGCATCGTGCATGTCATCGGCACGACCGGGTTGTCCGGCTCCGACAACGCCGTGATCAAGAGCGTCACCAACCGCGCGGTCGTGGTGCAATCCGGCAATATGAGCCTGGGCGTCAATCTGCTCGCCGCCGTGGTCAAGCGTGTCGCCAAGGCACTCGACCAGACCTTTGACATCGAGATCGTCGAAACCCATCACCGCATGAAGGTCGATGCGCCCTCGGGAACTGCACTGATGCTGGGTCAGGCGGCAGCCAGCGGCCGCGGCGTCACCCTCGATGACCACTCCGAGCGTGGCCGTGACGGCATCACCGGCGCGCGCCGGCCGGGCAATATCGGTTTCGCCTCCTTGCGCGGCGGCACCGTGGCCGGCGACCACAGCGTGACCTTCCTCGGCCCGTTCGAGCGCCTGACGCTGTCGCACCAGGCCGAGGACCGCATGCTGTTCGCGCACGGTGCGCTCAAGGCGGCGCTGTGGGCGCATGGCAAGGCGCCGGGGCACTACTCCATGGCCGACGTGCTCGGCCTGTCCGACATTTAAACAACACGGAAAGCAGTCAATGAGTGAACGTCTCCTCGTGCTCGTGCGCCATGGCCAGAGCGAATGGAATCTGAAGAACCTGTTCACGGGCTGGAAGGACCCTGACCTCACCGAGCTCGGCGTGAAGGAAGCGAAGGAAGCCGGCCGCAAGCTGAAGGCGCAGGGCCTCGTGTTCGACGTCGCCTACACCTCGGTGCTGACGCGCGCGCAGCACACGCTCGATCTCATCCTCGGCGAGCTCGGCCAGGAAGGCCTGCCGACTTCGAAGGACCTCGCGCTGAACGAGCGCGACTATGGCGATCTCTCCGGCCTCAACAAGGACGACGCCCGCAAGAAATGGGGCGAAGAGCAGGTGCATGTCTGGCGCCGCTCCTACGACGTGCCGCCGCCCGGCGGCGAAAGCCTGAAGGACACGCTGGCGCGCGCACTGCCGTACTATGTGCAGGAGATCCTGCCCGGCGTGCTCAACGGCAAGCGCACGCTGGTCGCCGCCCACGGCAATTCGCTGCGCGCGCTGATCATGGTGCTGGAGAAGCTGTCACCGGAAGGCATTCTGAAGCGCGAGCTCGCCACCGGTGTGCCGATCATCTACCGGCTCAATCCGGATTCGACCGTGGCGTCGAAGCTGGATCTGGCGGGCTGATAGACACCGTCATTCCGGGGCGCCCGAAGGGCGAACCCGGAATCTCGAGGTTCCGGGTTCGATGCTTTGCATCGCCCCGGAACGACATCAGCTGCCGTAGGGTGGGCAAAGCGCAGCGTGCCCACGCAGCGTCAGCGATTTGAGAAAGACGGTGGGCACGGCGCTATGCGCCTTTGCCCACCCTACGGCAGTGTGCTTGTTGCGCCTACTGCACCCCCACCCGTCCGGCTTCCCAGCCCAGCATCGCCTGCTTGCGGGTGATGCCCCAGTGGTAGCCGGTGAGCGTGCCGCTCTTGCCGAGCGCGCGGTGGCAAGGCACGACGAACGAGACCGGGTTCTTGCCGACGGCGGCGCCGACGGCGCGCGAGGCCTTCGGGCTGTTGATGTTGCAGGCGATGTCGGAATAGGACACCGCGCGGCCCATCGGAATCTTCAGCAGCGTCTCCCACACCCGCACCTCGAAATCGGTGCCGATCAGCACGACGCGCAGCGGCTGGTCGGGCCGCCAGAGTTTCGGGTCGAAGATGCGCGCGGCGAGCGGCGCGGTGCCTTCGTGATCTTCGACATAGGTCGCGTTCGGCCAGCGCCGCGTCATGTCCGCGAGCGCGATCTTCTCCTCGCCGGGATCGGCGAAGGCGAGGCCCGACAGGCCTCGGTCGGTCGCGATCACAATCGCGGTGCCGAACGGGGAGGGGTGGAAGCCGTAGCGCAGGGTCAGCCCCGCGCCGCCGTTCTTCCACTCGCCCGGCGACATCGCTTCGTGGGTGACGAAGAGATCGTGCAGCCGGCCCGGGCCTGACAGGCCGGAGTCGAGCGCGGCATCGAGGATGCTGGCGGAGTCCCGCAGCAAGCCCTTCGCATGGTCCAGGGTGAGCGCCTGCATGAAAGCCTTCGGCGTGATCGAGGCCCAGCGGCGGAACAGATGGTGCAGCTCATCGGGCGTGACGCCGGCCGCATCCGCCATCGCCTCGATGGTCGGCTGCGCGCGCCAGTTCTCCGAAATGAACGCGATCGCCCGGCGCACCGAATCATAGTCGCGCAGCGCGGCGTTCTGGGGGCCCGGCTTGGCCAGGCGCTGGTCATGGATTGCGAGTGTCATCATGACCGGAAATGTAGGAGAGGGGCGGGTCTGAAACCACCCGATTTCCGATGCGGGATCAGCTGATCGGGTTGTAGGTCGGCCCGCGCTTGGCGGCGTTCAGTGCCTCGACCAAGCCTTTGTAAAAGCTTGCCTTTTCCTCGGGTCCCAGGAACCTCGCAATCTGGATCTGGTGGCCGCGCGAGATCAGATAGAGATGCTCGATGCCGAAATCCTCGTCGACTTCCATGTCGAGGCGGACCCAGAGCGGATTGAAGGTCCATTCGGCGACCTGACCGCGATGGCTGATGCGCCTCACGCGCAGTTCGGAGGTCGTGACGGTGATCTCCTCGCGCGCCCGGGCGGTGCCGAAATTGACGTTGAAGGCCCACCAGACCACGAGCACGTCGAGACCAAAGAAGCCGAGCACGGGCCAGGCACCCTTCATCAGGAAGGCGAGGCCGGTGGCAAAGCTGACGACGCTCAGGAACAGCATGACGGCGAGGAAGCCGGTGCGGTTCAGCGAGCGGTGCGGCGTCAGCAGCGCGGAGAAGATCTGCGCCTCGCGCTGATCTTCAAAGTCCTCGCGCTCAATTTCGTTGCCTGTGCTCATCGTCCCTCAGTATATCCCGATCATGGCGAAAATCACCCGCAAGCCGATCCCGCGCAAAGCCGCCGTGCCGAAGAAGCAGGCAAAGGCGGCCGTCGCCAAGCCCAATTCCAAGCCCGCTAAGAAATCCGCGTCGGCCAAAAAATCGCTCAAAGCTATGAAACCTTGGACGCCGGCGGAGATCCACGAGGTCTTCAGCCGCTTCCGCACGGCCAATCCGGAGCCGAAGGGCGAGCTCGAGCACATCAACCCGTTCACGCTGCTGGTCGCGGTGGTGCTGTCGGCGCAGGCCACCGATGCGGGCGTCAACAAGGCGACCCGCGCATTGTTTGAGGTCGCCGATACGCCGCAGAAGATGCTCGACCTCGGCGAGGAGCGCTTGCGCGATTACATCAAGACCATCGGCCTCTATCGCACCAAGGCCAAGAACGTCATCGCGCTCTCGGCAAAAGTGCTCAGCGAGTTCGGCGGCGAGGTGCCGCGTACGCGCGCGGAGATCGAGTCACTGCCCGGTGCGGGACGCAAGACCGCCAATGTCGTGCTCAACATGGCCTTCGGCGAGCACACCATGGCGGTCGACACTCACGTCTTCCGCGTCGGCAATCGCACGGGGCTTGCGCCCGGCAAGACGCCGCTCGAAGTCGAGCTTGGCCTCGAAAAGGTGATCCCGGCCGAGTTCATGCTGCACGCCCATCATTGGCTGATCCTGCACGGTCGCTATACCTGCCTCGCGCGCAAGCCGCGCTGCGAGGTGTGCCTGATCAACGATCTCTGCCGCTGGCCGGAGAAGACGGTGTGAGCCGAGCCCGCGCGCCGGTCGTCGTCAGCGCATCTGGCGGGCCGGCTCGATCAGCTCGGGCCGCGGGCCTGACAGGCGCTTGTGCATGTGGACCATGAAGGCCATGCCGAAGATCGGCGTCGCCAGATTGACGATCGGGATCGAGACGAAGGCGGCGATGAAGAGGCCGGCGGTGAAGATGGTCGCGGCGTTGTCACGCCGCATCGCCTTGGCTTCCTCCGGAGGACGGAAGCGCATCGCGGCGAGCTCGAAATATTCGCGGCCCAGCAGCCAGGCGGCGGCGATGAAGAAGATCAGGAAGCCCGCGCCGGCGAACAACACCAACGGCAGCGCAGCCAGGTAAACCAGGATGGCCAACAGCGCGGTCTTCACGCCCTCCATGATCGCCTGGCTGAACGGCAGCGCCACGCCCGGCCGCTCGGCGGGATAGTGCTCGCGCTCGACGATCTCGGCGACATCGTCGACGAACAGGCTCGCCACCAGCGAGGTGATCGCCGGCATCAGGAAGACGCCGCCGAACACGACGCCAAGCCCCGCGGCGATCGAGACGATCCAGGAGAGAACCTCGAGCGAGGAGTGCCAGCCCGGCCCGAGCAGGCCTTCCAGCCAGACCTCGCCATAGGTCGCAAACCAGCTGAGCAGCCGCTGCAGGCCGATCGCCAGCACGGTGATCAGCACCAGCGCGAGCCCGATCGATCGCCACAGGATCGAGCGCATCGGCGGCGAGATCATTTGCGACAGCGCCTTGATGGCGGCATCCAGCATGGGGGACCCTCTGTGATAAACACTTCGCGAGAGGTAGACACCGAATGCGGCTTCGGCAAGGGCTGCCCTTCCTTCTCCCCTTGTGGGAGAAGGTGGCGCGAAGCGCCGGATGAGGGGCTGTTTCCACGAGCTCAAACGAGAGTTGGACTCGCGGAGAGATACCCCTCACCCGTCTCGCCGCTGCGCGGCGAGCCACCCTCTCCCGCAAGGCTACGAGATTCACACATTTCGGAGGCTCCAACCATGCTTGATGGCGTGGAACTGGGTGAGGCCTCTGATCATGAC
>NZ_JAFCLP010000011.1 GCF_018129405.1 Bradyrhizobium iriomotense | reverse complement strand
AGGGCCGGGAAAACTGCGGCGAAATGGCGGGCCGCGCGTACGGCAAAACCGTGTGGTCCTGGCCGTCGTTGCTACGGTCAAGCTCTTGCGGATGCGGCAGTCGCGTCAACCGGCGCGGCGCCGGTGAATTTCGCTGGGGCGAGGGAGGCCAGAAGGAATTCGGCTCCCAGGAGAGCGCGGCATAAGCCGTCCGACCATCGCGCAGGGAAGGCCGAGTGATTGGCTCCACCTGTATGCTGCTGTGCGGTTCTTTTGCGCTACCTTTCGCGCAGCGGACCGCGGGTGCCAGCTGGGCACCCGGCCTTCCCTGCGCCCTCCTGGCTAGAGAGGGTGGAGCGACGAAGCAAAGCTCGGGCGACATCAGCCGCGAGAATGCAGAGCTGCGTCAGGCGAGCGCGGTGCAACCGCCCCAGCGACGATCAAGAGAACGAGAGATGTGAGGGATCTCACATGGGGATCTCGAGTCCTGCACTAGTCAGAGCTTCGACTCTCCTCGAACCAACGGAGGTTCGCATGAAATTCCTGATGATCTCTGCCTTGGCGGTGCTGACAGTCGTCGTGGCCGCGACGAATATGCTGCGGATCGCATCCGCTACCGGCGAGCCGCACATCGGGGATGCCTCCGGTGCAGGAGATGCAAAGGCAGGCGCAACAGCGCGGACTTCCGGTTCAAGATTTCGCAGATCGATCTCTTGTGTTTCCCGGGGGCACGCAGCAGTAGCGAGAATCCTGCTGTCGCGTCTCGACCAATAGCGATCGAGCTGGGACGTCCTGCACGGCCCGCATGTCTTTGAACAGCCCGCCATGCGGCTGGTCGAGTCGCAAGGGCCCGCAATTGCTGCGCGCGCGGCCTCAAGGACTCAAGAAAATCGGGTTGATCCCGTTGGGAACGCCGGGCAGCTCCAGGGATGGAAGCCGGTGGACGTCGACTTCGAGCACAATCAGGAGCGTCGCTAACACGACGACGATGTAGATGAGCAGTGGCGATGCGCCTTGCGTGTCGGGATCGCGATTTCGCGGCGGCAGCGCGAGAGAGTGCCACAACCGCCAGATGAATTGCAGGTAGGCTTTCGGGCGCAGCTGCATATTCTGCCTCGGTCCATGAGGCGCCATTGGCTAGACTGCGACCACGTTGATCGCCATTCAAGGCGCCGCTTGTCGCACCTGGAACCGGATACGAGCTGCGCTCGTTGAGCTGGATCAAAGGGGGGCGCTTTTGCCCAAAGACCAATGTCGACGTGCCTGCGTCTTGCCGCCGTCCTCCTGACGGCATCGCTACTTCTCACGCTGCGGCCCGCGCAGGCGCAATTGGCGGGGCACGGCGGGCCTGTCCGCGCCATCGCCGTTTCGGTCGATGGCAAGACAGTCTTGTCGGGCAGTTTCGACACTGCGGCCATCCGATGGTCCCTGGCAACCGAGTCCGCCGAGCAGGTTCTTCGCTTCCATTCGGGTGCGGTGAACGCGGCTGCCTTCCTCGGAGACGGACGCATGGCGACGGCTGGTGCGGACGGCCAGATTGCCATCTGGATGCCGCGCCGGCCGCAACCGGACCAGGTTGTCGAAGGTCATACGGGACCCATTGTCGGGCTCGCCGTCTCTCCCGATACATCGAAGCTCGCATCGGCCTCGTGGGACCACACCGTACGGATCTCATCGCTCTCCGACGGCGGAACGCGCGTGCTGCAGGGCCACTCGCAAGCTGTGAACGGCGTGGCCTTTGCTCCCGATGGACAATCGCTGGTCAGCGTCGGTTACGACCTGACAGTGCGGATCTGGCCCTTGCCGGGCGGCAGCCCCGAGACCATTGCGATGCCGGCACCGCTGAACGTCGTAGCCATCGCGCCTGATGGCGAAATCGTCACCGGCGCGGCAGACGGCAAGCTGCGCATGATGACGGCCGATGGCAGGCAGACCGGCGAGGTCATGGTCGCCGCCAGGCCGATCGTAGCCCTGGCGATCTCGCAAGACGGCGCTTTGCTTGCCACGGGGGCCATCGACGGCACAGTCGCGATCATCGATCGCAAGGCAAGGAGCGTGATACGCACGCTCGCCGGGCCTGGCGCGCCGATCTGGTCGGTCGCGTTCCTGCCCGATGGCGCGACGCTGCTGACCGGCGGCGCTGACGGCAAGATCAGGCGCTGGGATGCGCTGACGGGCGCGGCGATCGGGTCGAACGTGCTGGGCACGCCGGCGGATCCGCTCGCGGCCTATGCCGGCGATCACGGCGCCGAAATCTTCAGGGCCTGCGTGGCCTGCCATACCTTGTCGGAAACCGAGGTCCAGCGTGCCGGGCCGACGCTCGCGGGACTGTTCGGCCGGAAGATCGCCTCGCTGCCGGGTTATCGCTTCTCCGACGCGCTCAAGGCGATGGATATCGTCTGGACGCCGGAGACCGTCTCAAGACTGTTCGAGATCGGGCCGAACGCCTACACGCCCGGCACCAAGATGCCGGAGCAGCACATCGGTTCGGCCGAGGATCGCCGCGCGCTCACGGACTTTCTGGCGCGTGCGACGTCGAAATAGCCGGCAACAACGCTCTAATAGGCCGGCCATTGCTCCACGGGAATATCGGTCAGCTCCGGCTTCTCCACGAGCATACGAGCGACGTCGATGCTGGGATGCTCCTTGAGCGCCGTCACGACACACTGGTTGACGTATTTCCGGCGTGACAGCCACTTGATCTTCTTGCCCTTTGCCTCGGCCTTGCAGGCGACGATCGCCTGTTTGAGCGCGACCTTTTCCGCCTTGGTGAGGGCGGCGGCCTCGGCGGCCGTGCCGGCGGAAACCGTGATGGCAAGGCACGTCGAAAGACCCATCATGAAACGAGGCATGCGGCTAGTCCTTGTTCTCGCGTTGACGCAGATAGTCGTCCGTCGTCCGTGGGGGCGCGCGTTCCGGAATGTCCTGGATCGGATCGAACTGCTGTTCGCTCATGACGATGACGCGACAATCTGCGCACATCCGCAAGGCCTCGGTCCGGCGGTCCCCGGCGGGATACATCCAATGGCGCCCCTCGAGCTTGGTCGCGATCCGATCGATCGTGCTCTTGACGCCGAAGGGCGTGCCGCAGCGAACGCACAGCGCCGGCTCTTCCTCCTTGATCACCCGTGCCGGCGCGCGCCGTGCCCGGAAGTCGATCTGCGGGGTGAGCGTGATGACCTTCTCGGGACAGGTGCTCTGGCACAGACCGCACTGCACGCAGGCGTCCTCCACGAATTTCAGGACGGGACGCTCGGGATCGGCGCGAAGCGCGCCGGTCGGGCAGGCCGATACGCAGGACAGGCACAGCGTGCAACCGCTGGTGTCAACGGTGACCGCACCGATCGGTGCGCCCGCGGGCAAGGCGATCACGTCGACCGGCCTCGGCGCGAGGCGATGCAATTCGCTCAGGCCAAAGCGAAGCAGATCGCCGCGCTTGCCGACCGTCCGGAAAGTTGCAGGAGTCACGAGGCCGGCGAGGGAACCAATCCCGGTCAGCTGGTCAGCCAGGATGTCGGGATCGTCAGTCTCGATCGTGGTCACGCGGCGGCCGTCAAATCCGAGCCCGGCAAGAATCGTCTCGGCCATGGCGATCGTCTGCAATAATCCGGTCACGCCGTGTCGCGGCTTGGCGCGCAGGAGAAACCGCACGGCTGCCGCGCCATACGCGAACGCGCCGATGACGGCCTCCAGGCCGACCTGCGTCAGCTCGTTGACGGCGAGGGGAAGCACGTTGGCCGGCAATCCGTCGCCATGACGGGCGAGTGCGTCGATCAGCGGCGTGCCATGCCCGCTGTCATGCAGCAGCAGCACCGGATCCGCGCCGCCAGCCTCGCGGTAGGCGAGCAGCATGGCGCGAAGGATCTGCAACTGGGTGTCGGCGGGCGGCAGCGCGTAGGATGCGGCTCCCGTCGGGCAGGCGGCCGCGCATTGCCCGCAACCTGCGCAGACTTCCGCGTTGACGGCGACATGGTCGCCGTCCGGCGTGATCGCGCCGGTCGGGCACAAATCGAGGCAGCGATGGCATCCGGTCAGCTTCGAGCGCGAATGCGCGCAGAGGCTGGGGGTGAAGTCGACATATCTCGGCTTGTCGAAACGTCCGACGAGGTCGCGCGCGGCAAGCACCGCACGCAGCACTGCCGCGGGATCTTTCGGATCCGCACGGAGATAGCCGTCCCGCAGGTCGTGCGCAGGGAACAGCGGCGCATCGCCGGAGAGGTCGAGCACGAGATCGCAGCGCGACGTCGCCCCGTTGCGCTGGGCTCCGAACACGAAGCGGTCGCGCGAAGACGGGCGCGGCTGCGCGTAGCCGTCGATCGTGAGCTCGAACGCGCCGAAATGTCCCCGCGCGTTGCGGATCGTGCCCTTCACGATCGGGAACACGGCCGCGGCAGGCGGCGTAACGTCTGCCGGCGGCTCGAGCATGACCGTCACATCGAGATGATCGGCGAGCAGCCGCCCGGCTTCGATCGCGGCCTCGTCCCGCCCATAGACCAGGATGATGCCGTCACTCGACAAGGTGACCAGCGGATAGTCCGGTGCGGGAATATCGGCCGCCGCAAGCAACGCCGCCATCTTCGCGCCCGCATTCGCGCCGTCGCGCGACCAGCCGGCCGTCTCGCGGATGTTGACGAAGCTGATCCCGCCAGGGCGTTCGCCGATTTCACCGGCGAACTGCGCAGCCTGCTGCGTGCAGGCAACCGTCAGCGGGCCATCCGACTTTGCCGCGTTGCGGAAATGATCGAGCTCCGCGCCGCAGAGATGGCGAAAGCTGCTGATCTCGCAATTGGGGCATCCGCGCCGGATCGTGGCCACGTCAAGGCGCATCGTGTCTTCACACGAGCAGATCAGGACGGTTTTCGCTGGCTGCTTCAGGTCAATCCCTCCGCCAGTGCGGCGCCGACTTGCGGACTCGCGCCATTCCCGCACCTCGTATAGATATTCACTATTGGGAAGAAAAGGAAAGTGGAGGACGGCCTTGCGGTCGACCCCAACCAGCCACGTTTCCCTGGCGGAGCCGATCCAGCTGCCGCCGCCTTTCACGCTCGTCCGGTTGCGTGAGAGCAGGGACGCCTTTGCCGACGCTTGCCGCATTGCACCCAAGAGCGGCGCCGGCACGCTGGTGTATGTCGGGCGGTTCGATCTCGCCGAATTCGCCGTGGTGCTCGAGCCGGGCGAGCCCTTGCGCACCGCGCGGCGCGCCTTCTACGCCGGCATGGTCGCGCTCACCGACGCTCTTCGTGCCTACGCGCCGCCGAACAAGACCGTCGCGATCGGCTGGCCCGACGCCGTCGAGATCGATGGCGGGCTGGTCGGCGGTGCGCGCATGGGATGGCCGTCGTCCGCGCGCGAGGACGAGCCGCCCGCCTGGCTGGTGTTCGGCGCCATGATCCGGACGGTCGCAATGGCCGAGCAGGGGCCCGGCGTCCATCCGCTCGCGTCCGCGCTGGATGAGGAGGGGTTCGGCGAAGCGGGCGCCGCAGAGGTGACCGAGAGCTTCGCACGGCACCTGATGCGGGTGATCGATAGTTGGCAGGTCGACGGCTTTGACAGCGTCGCGCGCGACTATCTCAGCCGGGTTCCCCGCGAGCGGCGGACCGTCCTGCGGATCGACGAGAGCGGCGATCTCCTCACGCGCCGCGTCGGCACCGACAGGGTCGAGCGGAGCGAGCTCGTCAAGGCGCTCGCCACCCCGTCCTGGCTCGATCCGAAACTCGGGGGACCGCGGCTATGAAACTGCTGCGCACCATCGCGCTCGATCCGTCCGATACCTTCGTGTTCGATGCGGCGGCAGAGCCCGGCGAATGGGCCGTCTCAGGCGCGTTCCGCTTTTGCGACCAGGATCCCGCGACGTTGAGCGGCAAGGCGCGCGCAGCGTTTCGCAGCGGCTTCCTGGGGGTGCAATCCTGGGGTTGGTCGACGCTGGCGCAGATTGTGCCGGCAACGGAGAGCGATTGCCGGGCGCTGATCGAGCTCCTTGCCGGCCAGCTCATCGATCGTTTCGGCGCGCCGGATCCGGCAACCGCGCGGACGGCCGCCGAAGAGGAGATTGCCTTTGTGCAGTCGCTCTGCACGCATCCGATCAGTTCGCTCATTGCCGTCCACCGCTCGGTCGGCGACGGCGAAGTCCGCGAGTCGTTCCGCAGGCTGCAACTGCGGCAAGGGCAGGGGCACAGCAAGGCGTTCTCGTTCATGGAAGCCGAGGATGACGTCGAACCCGACGGCAATGTCAGGCTTGCCGATATGAGTCAGGAGTCGCAGCACCGATGAACGATTTCTGGATCGCTTGCGGCCATCATCTGCTCGATCGCAATGAGAGCGGCGGGCTTTGCGTCACCGACGAGTTCCTGAAGGCCTATTTTGTCCGTCCCGAGCTAATTCCGCCGGACGAAGCATGCCCGGTCGAGCGGCGGCTGCACCGCGCGCTGCTCGCCGCTCCTCGGCGGCAGGTCGGCGCTGACGAGGTCGCAGCGATTGTCGATGCGGACGCCCGTGAGAACTGGCGGCTCGTGCTTGCCTTTCGCGATCTCCTCGTGCGGCACCCGACGCTCGAGGCCGCCTATCTTGCAACCGTCCGGTCGCGCGCTAATGATTTGCCGCCGCTGTTCGTCAATCAGCTCGTGCATGTGATCCTGCGCAATGCGCTCGATGGCTGCGATGATCCCTTCGTGCTGCGCGCCGCCGAGCTGTTCTTCCGCCCGCAGCGCGTCCTGCCGCATGAACAGGCCTTGCTGCTCGGAGATGAAGAAGTTGTCGGTGGGCAGAGCCCGACCCCGGTGCTGTCGCTGATGTCGATGCTGGGGGCAGTGACCGATGCCCAGCTCGACGTCCTGAGCGAGCACAATGCCGACGACTATTGGCATCGAAGCGACGATTTCGACATGGCGTTCGACCTCACCGCAGGGGGCCGCGGGCCGAGGGCGCTGGCGCAGGCGATGACGCGCTGGATCTCCCATCTGCTCGGGATCGACGTCGGCATTGAGCCGCTGCGCGAATTGCGTGATGCGCGGCTCACCTGGTATGTCGGGCTCGACGCCGATGCGACCGGGCTGGGCGACCGTCTCTGGCATGGGGAGCAGCTCGATGACCGCAGCGCCGGCCGTGTGCTTTCATTGTTCCGCCTGACGTTTGCGGACAAGAGTGCGGCCGCAGACGAGATGCAGGGCGAGCCGATCTATCTCATTCTGTCGATGAATTCCGATCAGAAGCTCCGTATGAAGCCGCAGAACTTGCTGACGGGGTTGCCGATCAAACATCTGGAGATGGTGACATGAGCCCGGCTGCGCTGCCGCTGGTGCGTATTCCCGTCGGCATCGTGGTCGAGCGGCACAAGGCGGACTCGCCATGGATCGACTTTGTCTGGCGCGCTGTCGCCGTGCTGCCGGACGAGCCGGACACAAAGTCCTGGACGGTGCTCCGTCAAGAGGGAGGCGGGACACTGTTTTATGCCGGCAGCGCTATGGTCGATCTCTACAGTTCCGAGACGGCGCGCTATCGCGACAATCTCACTTCGGGGAGTCCGAGCATCTGGACAGTGTTGTCGCCTGCGGAAGGCGCCTGGCCCTATTCGGTGGCTGCCGCCACCGCCGATCCTGCGGAAGGCGAAGCCTTCACGGAGGCCGCTGACAATCTGGTCGAGGCCGTTCCCATGCCGGACGTGCTGCGCGAGCAGATTGAAAGCTTCGTTGCCGAACACCACGTCGAACGGGAGTTCTTCAAACGCGAGCGGCGGCAGGCCGATCCGGAGGCGCTGGCGCGCCGGCAGCATGAAGGCGGACACGAATGAGCGAGGATAAGTTCCTGGCGCGCTGGTCCCGGCTCAAGCAGGAGGCAAAGGCGACCGCTGCGCAACCGGATCCGGCAATGCACGACAACCTGCAGCCGGCACCGCCGCCCGCCACGGAAGACGACGACGTGGCGTTCGACCTCTCCAGCCTGCCTTCGATCGACTCGATCACATCGGCGACCGATATCAAGGCGTTCCTGCGCAAGGGGATACCGCAGGAGCTGACGCGTGCGGCGCTTCGTCGCGCCTGGAGCGCTGATCCCACCATACGCGACTTCGTGGGACTTGCCGAAAACGCGTGGGACTTCAACGATCCCTCCGCAATGCCGGGCTTTGGGCCGCTGGATTGTTCGGAAGCAGAACTGGCCGCGTTCGTGGACAGAATTATCGGTGGCATCAGCAAGTCAGCCGAGGCGCTGACCGAGACTCCGGTTGAAGTCGCGGCTTCTGCGCGGGAATTGCGCCCGGTCGAGAGATCAAGTGTCGAGGTCGTCGCCGACGAAGAAGCGCGCCCCGAGTCCGTGCCGGCTCCTGCTGCAACGCAACCAACGATCGTTGAAAACAGCGAAAGCGAGCCAGTGCCGGTTCGGCGTCGCGCGCATGGCGGCGCGCTGCCCCGCTAGGGACTCGACGAAAGACCATAGTCTCAGGCTATGGGAGGCGATTGACCCTCCGCGGAACCGGGACTACGCTTTGCCTAACAAAAACAAAATCAAGCACCTGGGACTTGGATGGGAGGTCCACGTGCGTGATGATGGTCTTGAACGAGCGATTTGCGCCGCCGGCGGCGTTGCCGGGCTTGCGCGCAAAATCGGCATTCGCCAACCCTCCGTTTCGAACTGGACCAAGGTGCCCGCACAACGGGTGATTGCGGTCGAAGCGGCCACCGGCGTATCGCGCAATGATCTGCGGCCTGATCTGTACAGCGAGCCGCCTCTCTCCGAAGAGCCGATCGATCCCGTCGATGCGGCGCGTGCGCAGGAATATCTGCTGCTCGCGACGCTCTTGTCCGCGGCACCGTCAGGGAAGCTGCTCGATCAGCTGACCGCGTTGAGCGGTGATGCGACGCCGCTCGGGCGAGCGCATGCAGCGCTGGCCGCAGCCGCCACCAATGCAGTCCCAGCGAAGGTCGAACGCGAATATTTCGATCTGTTCACAGGTCTCGGCCGCGGCGAGCTCTTGCCCTATGCCTCATACTACCTGACAGGATTTCTCAACGAGCGGCCGTTGTCGCGCCTGCGCGCCGATCTTGCTGCGCTTGGGATCGAGCGCGCCGCGAACAATTCGGAGCCGGAGGATCACGCGGCCATCCTGTGCGAGATCATGGCAGGGTTCGCGGGAGGCCGTTTCGCGGCGACGTCCGACGCGCAGCGCGCCTTCTTCGAGAAGCACATCGCGCCCTGGATGGGGCGGCTGTTTGCCGACATCGAGCGCGCGGAGAGCGCCATCTTCTATCGTGCGGTCGGCGCGCTCGGTCGCGCCTTTGTCGAGATCGAGACGGAAGCATTCACGTTCGCCAACTGACCTGCACCGGCAGGTCCAGGAGAGATGCGATGAGTGAAGACAGAAAGACCACAGTCGGACGCCGCGCCTTCCTGCGCAAGGTCGGCGTCGGCACGGTGGGCGCCGGCGCGACGCTTGCGACACCGCTGGTCGGGTCCGCGCAGGCAGATAGCGAAGCCAGCGATGAGAAGCGCAAGGCGCGCTACAAGGAAACTGATCACGTCAAGGCCTTCTATCGCGTCAATCGTTATCCGGCCAAGGGAGGTTGACCGTGCTGATCAAGCGAACAAACCAGCATTCCCTGCGCCACGGTTCCGTTGCCGAGTCCCTTGCGGGGCAGGCCGGCGGTCTCGACCGCCGCAGCTTCTTGCGCAAATCCGGTCTTGCCGGTGGCGCGCTCGCCGCGCTCGGCACGCTGCCGGTCGGCGGCGTGCGCAAGGCGGAAGCGGCGGTGGCAGGTCCCCTCACCGCAGGCGCGACCGTGCGCAAGAGCATCTGCACGCATTGCTCGGTTGGGTGCACGGTCACGGCCGAGGTCTTGAACGGGGTATGGATCGGCCAGGAGCCGAGTTGGGATTCGCCGATCAATCGCGGTTCGCATTGCGCCAAGGGCGCCTCCGTGCGTGAGCTCGTGCACAGCGAGCGGCGGCTGCGCTATCCGATGAAGCTGGTGGGTGGCCAGTGGACCCGCGTCTCCTGGGATACCGCGATCAACGAGATTGGAGACAAGCTTCAGGCCGTACGCGAGAAGTCGGGCCCTGACTCCGTCTATTGGCTCGGCTCGGCCAAGATGACCAACGAAGGCGCCTACCTGTTCCGCAAGCTCGGCGCATTCTGGGGAACCAACAACACCGATCACCAGGCCCGCATCTGCCATTCGACCACCGTCACCGGCGTCGCCAACACCTGGGGCTACGGCGCGATGACCAACAGCTACAATGACATCCGCAACGCGAAGACGCAGATGATCTTGGGCGGCAATCCGGCAGAGGCGCATCCGGTCTCGCTGCAGCACCTGCTCGAGGGGAAGGAGCTGCAGAAGGCCAACTTCATCGTCATCGACCCGCGCCTGACGCGCACCGCCGCGCACGCGACCGAATATGTGCGGATGCGGCCGGGCACCGACATCCCCATACTCTACGGCATGATGTGGCATATCCTCCAGAACGGCTGGGAGGACAAGGAGTTCATCCGGCAGCGGGTCTACGGGTTCGATGATCTCCGCAAGGAAGTGGAAAAGTGGAATCCGGAAGAGGTCGAGCGCGTCACCGGCATTCCCGGCGAGCAGCTCAAGCGCGTCGCCAGGATGTTTGCTACTGAAAAGCCGGCCACGCTGATCTGGGCCATGGGCCAGACCCAGAAGACCGTCGGTACCGCCAATGTGCGCGCCAGCTGCATCCTGCTGCTGATGACCGGCAATGTCGGCGGAGAGGGCAAGGGAGCCAACATCTTCCGTGGCCACGACAACGTGCAGGGCGCGACCGACGTCGGGCTCGATATCGTCACGCTGCCGTTCTACTACGGCCTCGCCGAGGGCGCCTGGAAGCATTGGTCGCGGGTTTGGGAGGTCGACTATGACTTCCTGAAGTCGCGCTTCGACTCCAAGCAGATCATGGAAACGCCGGGCATCCCGCTGACCCGCTGGTTCGAAGCGGCGACGCTGCCGAAGGATCAGGTCGCGCAGAAGGACAATGTTAGGGCGGTGTTCGTGCAGGGACACGCCTCCAACAGCATCACCCGCATTCCTGAATCCCTCAACGGTCTGAAGGCACTCGATCTGCTCGTCATCGCCGACCCGCATCCGACGACCTGGGCCTCGCTGGCCGTCGAAGCGGGGCGCAAGGATGGCGTCTACATTCTGCCGGTCGCCACGCAATTCGAGTGCAAGGGCTCGCGCGTCGCCTCCAACCGCTCGCTGCAATGGGGCGAGCAGATCGTGAAGCCGATCTTCGAGTCCAAGGATGATCTCGAAATCATCTATCTGATGGCGAAGAAGCTCGGCGTCGCCGACCAGATGTTCAAGAAAATCAAGGTCGAGAATAATCTTCCCGAAGCAGAGGACGTCCTGCGCGAGATGAACCGCGGCAGCTGGTCGACCGGCTATTGCGGGCAATCGCCCGAGCGCCTCAAGGCGCACATGAAGAACCAGGCCAAGTTCGACATGCTGACGATGCGCGCGCCGAAGGACGATCCCGAGGTCGGCGGCGATTATTACGGCCTGCCTTGGCCGTGTTGGGGATCGCCGGAGGTCAAGCATCCCGGCACGCCGCTGCTCTACAATACCAATCTGCACGTGATGGATGGCGGCGGCACGTTCCGGCCGCGGTTCGGCGTCGAGCGCGAGGAGAAGCTGCCGGACGGCACGACCCGCAAGGTGAGCCTGCTCGCGGATGGCTCGTACTCGCTGGGGTCGGGCATCCAGGACGGCTATCCGGAATTTACGCTCGCGAGCTTGAAGAAGCTCGGCTGGGACACCGAGCTCACCGAAGCGGAAATGGCCGTGATCAACAAGGTCAACCCGGCCACTCCGGACGCGGTGTCGTGGGCGCTCGACCTGTCGGGCGGCATCCAGCGCGTCGCGCTGGCGCACGGCTGCGTTCCCTATGGCAACGGCAAGGCGCGCATGCATGCCTTCGGCTTGCCCGATCCCATCCCGGTTCACCGCGAGCCGATCTACACGCCGCGCGTCGATCTCGTCGCCAAATACCCGACGCTGCCCGACGCCAAGCAGTTCCGGATGCCCAATATCGGCTTCTCCGTGCAGAAGGCTGCGGTGGAGAAGGGAATTGCAAAACAGTTCCCGCTTATCCTGTCGTCCGGCCGGCTGGTCGAATATGAGGGCGGCGGCGAGGAGACCCGGACCAACCCGTGGCTCGCCGAATTGCAGCAGGACATGTTCATCGAGATCAACCCTGCCGACGCCGCCGAGCGCGGCGTCAAGGACGGCGGCTGGGTCTGGGTCACGGGAGCCGAGAACAATTCCCGGGCCAGAATGAAGGCGCTCGTCACCGAGCGCGTCGGAAAGGGCGTTGCCTGGATGCCCTTCCACTTCGGTGGCTGGCTTGCCGGCAAGGACCTTCGCGGCAACTACCCCAAGGGTACCGATCCGATCGTGCTCGGTGAAAGCGCCAACACGATCACCACCTACGGATACGATCCCGCGACGAACATGCAGGAGGCCAAGGTCACTCTCTGCCAGATCGCGGCGGCATAAGGAGCAACGACGATGGCACGTATGAAGTTTCTCTGCGACGCCGACCGTTGCATCGAGTGCAACGCCTGCGTTACGGCCTGCAAGAACGAGCACGAGGTCCCCTGGGGCATCAACCGCCGCAGGGTCGTCACCATCGCCGATGGCAAGCCGGGCGAACGATCGGTCTCGATGGCCTGCATGCACTGCACGGATGCGCCTTGCGCGGCCGTGTGCCCGGTGAACTGTTTCTACACCACCGCCGATGGCGTGGTCCTGCACTCCAAGGATCTCTGCATCGGCTGCGGCTATTGCTTCTACGCTTGTCCGTTTGGCGCGCCGCAATATCCGAAGGTCGGCAATTTCGGCTCGCGCGGAAAAATGGACAAATGTACCTATTGCGCCGGCGGTCCCGAGGCCGACGGCAGCAAGGAGGAATACGAAAAATACGGTGCGAACCGCCTGGCCGAGGGCAAGCTGCCGCTGTGTGCCGAGATGTGCTCGACCAAGTCTCTGCTTGCCGGCGACGGCGAGATCATCGCCCAGATCTATAAGGAGCGCGTGTTGAAGCGCGGCTATGGCTCTGGCGCATGGGGCTGGAAGACCGCCTATCGCGAAACAATCGAGTCCTGAAGGCGCCGCGCGCCGGGGACAAATGCCGGGAGGAGTACATGTCCTCATTTGCAAGGTTCATTCGACCAGCCATCGGCGCGTGGGCGTTGCTTCTGTTGGTCATGGCATGTCCGGTACCGTCGCCGGCCCAGCAGATCAATCCGACGGCGAGCTCGGTCAATGAGCAGAAGTTGCTCCAGGAGATGGACCGGATCCAGGGACGCGTCAGCATCCCCGACCAGCGCTCCAGCGTGCTGATGCAACCTGCGGGCCGCGAGTGGCGTGAATTCCGCAACGTTGCGCTGCGGTGGATCGGTGGCGTCTCTGTGCTCGGTATGCTGGCGGTGCTGGTCATCTTCTATCTGACGCGCGGCATGGTGCGCCTCGAAAGCGGACGATCCGGCCGCACCATCGTGCGGTTCAACACCTTCGAGCGTTTCGTGCACTGGATGACCGCGACCTGCTTCATTATCCTGGCGATCTCGGGATTGAACATCACGTTCGGGCGGCCGCTGTTGCTTCCGCTGATTGGATTTGACGCCTTCTCGGAATGGTCGCAATGGGCGAAATACGCGCACAACTACCTGAGCTTTCCCTTCACGATCGGCGTCGTGCTGATCTTCCTGATGTGGATCGGCGGCAATATCCCCAACAAGGTCGATCTGGAGTGGATCAAGCGCGGAGGCGGGCTGTTCGGTCATGATCATCCGCCGGCTCGCCGTTTCAACGCGGGTCAAAAGGGAATCTACTGGATCGTTGTGATCGGCGGTGGCCTCGTCGCCGCGACGGGCTACCTGCTGATGTTCCCGTTCTACGTGACGGGGATCGAGGGCATGCAGATGGCCCAGATCGTTCACGCCATCGTGGCCGTGCTGTTTATCGCCGCGATGCTCGCTCACATCTACATCGGCACGATCGGGATGGAAGGTGCCTTCGAGGCGATGGGATCAGGCGAGGTGGATGTCAACTGGGCCCGCGAGCACCATAGCCTGTGGCTCGACCAGGAGTTGGCACGGACCGGCCCGAACGATTCTCAGCCGCAGCCGCGCCATGCTGCGTCCGCGGCCGAATAGAGCTGACGGAGTATTGCCTAGAGCATGATCCGGAAAAGTGCGAAGCAGTTTTCCGGAAAGATCATGGGTAAGCATAACCTAAAGCGCAATGACGATTCATCCAAATCTCATCGCGCTTTAGAGCCGCACGCCCGTCGTCGCAAAGGCCTCTGCAACGGGGAGCTGTATGCTGTCGAGCACGGCAACTCCAGCCATCGTGATGACGATCGTCGCAACACAGGCAAGGATGAAGGCCTTCATCGCGATCCCTCCTCGCGCGCATTATACAGGACCTCGGGCCGCGGACAAAGACTGTGCTTGGGATCGCGTAGGGGGATGCGGACTGCCAGCCCGGGCCCGCGTTCGTTCATCCATGGCTCCAGTCAAGGCCTGGCAGTCTATCCTTGTCGCCGCACGAACCCAGTGATCGTGACCTTCTCCCAGATGCCCGCCGCTGCGAAGGGATCCGCGCGGTTAAAGGCCTCGACTTCTGCACGCGTGGGGGCCTCGACCAGGAACAGGCTGCCGATCATGGTCCCGCCGTCGTCGGAGACGAGCGGCCCCGACATCACGATCTTGATGCCGAAACGCGAGGTATCGCTCAGGAAGGCCTTGTGGGCGTCGTAATTGGCGAGCCGGGTCGGCAGCGCGCCGGTGCGGTCGAGGGCGTGAATGGCGAACAGCATGGTGTCTCCGTTTCTTGGCTCAGTTCTTGGGACGGCCGCGAGGGGCGGCCGTCCGGATTCATTGTGATCTGGCGAACTACTTGGCGCCGAGCTTGCCGGCGTCCTCGAAGGTCGGGCAGGTCCGCTGCTCCAGCGGGACGTCGAACGGCCCAAAATTGTCCCTGGTGATGACGGTCGGCTTCAGCACGATCTCGTTGATGACGGGCTGGTTGCGCAAGGAGCGGATCGCCATCATGGTGCCGAGGCAGCCTTGGGCAAATCCGTTGTAATCGCCGCTCGCGAGCAGCTTGCCGGACTTGATCGCGTCGATCGCCTCCTTGGTGCCGTTGATGCCGATCACCTGCGCCTTACGGTTGGCGCCGTCGAGCGCCTCGATCGCGCCGACTGCCATGGCGTCGTTGGCGGCGAGAACGCCGTCGATCTGCGAATTCGACTGCATCAGGTTCTCCATCACCTGAAGCGCCTGGAGCCGCTGATAGTTACCGGGCTGCGAAGCCAGCAGCTTGGCGCCGGGCGCTTCCTTCAGCGCGTCGTTGAACCCGCGCACGCGATCGACATTGGTCAGCGAGCCCTTGACGCCCTCGATGATGACGATGTTGCCTTTGCCGCCCAGCGTCTTGAGCAGGAAGCGCGCGGTCTCGAGCCCGAGGCTGTAATCGTCGGCGCCGACAAAGGACAGGAACTTGCCGCCGGCGGAGCGGTCGGTGATGTTGACGACGGGGATCTTGGCATCGTTGATCTTCTCGACGCCCGGCACCATTGCCTTGTAGTCGACCGGCGTGAACACGATCGCGCTCGGCTTTTTCACCACCACGTCCTCGATCTGGCTGAGCTGCTCGGGGATCGAGTCCGGCTTGGTCGGGATGTATTGCAGCGTCTTCGCGTTCAGCGCCTTCGCCATGTTGTCGGCGCCGACCCGCACCGTCTGGAAGAACGGGTTGGTCTGGTTCTTGGTAAAGACGGCGATGGTCTCGCCGTCAGCCTGTGCCTGCGTCGTGAACGCAGCCGCCGTCAGCAGTGGCAACGTCAGATAACCCAGTCTCATTTTCATATTGCCTCCATCCCTCATTTTGCTTGTTGGATTTCAAAAACTCATTGCGCGCGGCGTCGGGTCTTCATGTCGAGCCAGACCGCGAGAATGACGATGATGCCTGTCACCAGCGGCTGCCAATTGGCGCTGACCGACAAGAGGTTCATGCCGTTCAGCACCAGCGTCAGGATCAGCGCGCCGATGAAGGTGCCGAACACGGTGCCGACGCCGCCGAACAGCGAGGTGCCGCCGATCAGCACGGCCGCGATCGCCGGCAGCGTCAGGCTTTCGCCGATGTCGGCTTCCGCCGAATTGAGACGCGACAGGAAGATGATCGAGGCAAGTCCTGCCATGGTGCCGGAGACCGCGTAGACCAGCAGCAGGCGACGCGCAACGGGGATGCCTGATAGCCGCGCCGCGACCGGATTGGCGCCGATCGCATAGATCTCCTGGCCCCAGATCGTCCGCTGCGCGAACAGCGTTCCGATTCCGAGGAACACCAGCAGCAGATAGACCGGGATCGGCAGGCCGAACAGGTAGCCGCTGCCGATCTGGCGGAAGCCTGCAGGGAATCCGTGAAGGGTCTCGCCCGCCATGTACCAATAGGTGAGGCCGTTCAGCACCCAGAGCATGCCGTAAGTGGCGATGAACGAGGGGATGCGCAGCGCGGTGACCATGATGCCGTTGAGCAGGCCGACGAGGCCGCCGCAGGCGAGCCCGGTGAGGATGCCGAGCGCGGGCGAGCCGGTCTTGTGGATCACGGTGCCGGCGATGCAGGCCGACAGCGCGACATTGGCGCCGACTGAGAGATCGAGGCCGGCGGTCAAGACCACCAGCGTCAGGCCGGAGGCGATGAAGAAGGTCAGGCTCGCCTGCCGGAGCACGTTGAGGATGTTGCCGAGGCTGAGGAAGGAATCGCTGAGCACGGCGAGCACCGCGCAGATCAGGAGCGCCGCGAGCAGGCGATAGAACACCTGGATCGCATCCTGCGACAGGAACGACCGGGGCGGCGCGATAGTCTCTTTAGTGATGTCGGTCATGCGCGGCTCCTGAGGCCGTCGAGGAATAGGGCAACGATGACGAGCACGCCGACGCTTGCCACCTGCACCGAGGACGGCAGCGAGATCAAGTTCAGCCCGTTGCGCAGCACGCCGACGGATAGCACCCCGAGCAGCGTGCCGAGCAGCCAGCCATTGCCACGCTCGAACGAGGTGCCGCCGACCGCAACAGCGGCGATGGCATCGAACTCGAGGCCGAGGCCCGCGGTCGGGTGACCGGAGTTCATCCGCGCCGTCATCAACAGGCCGGCGATCCCGGCCATGGCGCCGCCGATCGCATAGACCGCGATCAGCAGCCGGTTCGGCGACAGGCCGGCATAGCGCAGCGCCTCGCGGTTGCCGCCGAGTGCGAAGATGTAGGTGCCGAAGCGGGTGTGATAGAGCAGGCCGTGGAACGCCGCATAGGTCACCAGCGCCATCACGATCGGCACGGGAATGCCGAGCAGCGTCGCCGAATAGATGTCGCGCACGCTGTGGGGGATGCCGACCACGCTCTGGCCGTCGCTGACGATCAGCGACAGGCCCTGGGCCATGCCGAGCGTGCCGAGCGTCGCGACGAAAGGCGGGATGCCGAGGATTGCGACCAGCCAGCCGTTGGCAACGCCGAAGGCTGCGCCCACCAGCAGGCCGGCACCCAGGCCCAGCAGCATCGACTTGGTCGCGAGCGAGACGATGGCGACGCAGAGCGAGGTCAGCGTCAGCACCGCGCCCATCGACAAATCGAGCCCCTCGGTCATGATGATCAAGGTCATCGGCAGTGCGAGCATGGTCAGGATGGTCGACTGCACCAGCACGTTGGAGAGATTAGCAACCGACAGGAAGCCGGGCGCGATGACGCTGAACAGCGCGATCAGCAGCACCAGTACGATGGCAACGCCGGGAATCCGTTGCAGCGGATTGGGCTCTGAGACGACCGCGGCTTCACGCATGATGCATCCCCAGTCGCACGATGTTCTCCTCGGTCAGTTCGTTGCGGGGCAGGTGGCCGGCGATGCGCCCCTCGCGCATCACATAGGCGCGGTCGCAGACATGGCAGATCTCGACCTGTTCGGACGAGATCATCAGGGCCGCTGCGCCTTCCGCCACCAGGCGATCGATCAGGGCGAAGATTTCCGACTTGGCGCCGATGTCGATGCCCCGCGTCGGCTCGTCGAAGATGAAGAGCTTTGAGCCGGCGGCGAGCCATTTGCCGATCACGACCTTCTGCTGGTTGCCGCCGGAGAGCAGGCCGACGGTCTGCCGCGCGCTGGGCGTCGCGATGCGCAACTGCCGGATCAGGCCGTCGGAGGTGCGTTGCGCGCTGCGCTGGTCGAACAGGCCGCTCGGAAAAAGCTTCTTGAGTGCGGACACCACCAGATTGTCGCCGACCGACCGGAGCAGAGCGAGGCCCTCGCTCTTGCGGCTCTCCGGGATCAGCGCGATGCCGCGGCGGGCGGCCAGATCCGGCTCGCCGGAAATGCTCTTGCCGTCGAAGATGATCTCGCCGGAGCTGACCGGATCGGCGCCGAAGATGGCGCGCGCGACCTCGCTGCGGCCGGAGCCGACCAGGCCGCACAGGCCGACGATCTCGCCCCGGCGCACCTCGATGTTGATGTCGGAGATGCCCGTCGCCGCGGAGAGGCCCTTGACCTCGAGCAGCACCTCGCCCGGCTTGTCGGCGAAGTTCCGGGGATAGGTCATGTCGACGTTGCGGCCGACCATCATGCGGACGAGCTGATCCGGTGTCACGTCGGCGGGACGGACGCCGTCGATGCGGCGGCCGTCGCGCAGCACCGTGATGCGGTCGCCGAGCGCGAACACTTCGGCCATGCGGTGCGAGATGTAGACGATCGAGACGCCATCGGCCTTCAGCCGCGCGATCAGCGCGAACAGCAGCTCGGTCTCGCGGTCGGACAGCGCCGCGGTCGGCTCGTCCATGACGAGGATGCGGGCATTCTGGCTGATCGCCTTCGCGATCTCGACCATCTGCTGCTGTGCGACGCCCAGCTTGTCGACGGTGGTGGAGGGATCGATGTCGAAGCCGATCGTGTCGAGCACGCGTTTTGCGTCGGCCAATATCCTGCGGCGGTTGATGGTGCCGGGGATGCGGCCCTTCGGCTCGCGGCCGAGGAAGATATTCTGGGCGATGTCGAGATAGGGGACGAGCGAGAATTCCTGGAAGATCACGGCAATGCCGAGCTTCTGCGCATCCGCGGTCGAGGCGATCGCGACCTTCTTGCCCTCATGGTAGAACTCGCCGGCATCGGCGCGATAGGCGCCGCACAGCACCTTCATCAGGCTCGATTTGCCGGCACCGTTCTCGCCCAGCAGCATGTGCACTTCGCCGGGATAGACGGCAAAGGACACGTCGTCCAGCGCCTTGACGCCCGGAAACTCCTTGGTGATGCCACGCAACTCCAGCAGCGGGACAGGCGAGGTGACTTCGATCGGGAGCGCATCGCTCATGCCTTGGCTCCGCCTGCAAAGATCTTTCCGGGGTTCATCAGTCCATCAGGATCGAGCGCTGTCTTGATTGATCGCATCACATCGACGGCTTCGCCGAGCTCATCGGTGAGGTAGTCGATCTTGCCGAGCCCGATGCCGTGCTCGCCGGTGCAGGTGCCGTCCATGGCGATGGCGCGCGCGACCATGCGCGCCTGCAGCGCCTTGGCGCCTTCGGCCTCCTCGGGCTTCGCCGGATCGATCAGGATCAGCATGTGGAAGTTGCCGTCGCCGACGTGGCCGACGATGGGCGCGGTAAAGCCATGCTCGTCCGCGTCGCGCCGCGTTTCGGTCAGGCATTCCGCCAGCCGCGAGATCGGCACGCAGACGTCGGTGATCACCGCGCGTGCGCCGGGACGCAGGCCGAGGCCCGCATAGAGCGTGTTGTCGCGGGCGTGCCAGAGCCGGCTGCGGTCTTCCTGCGCCTTCGCCCAGGCAAAGCCATGGCCGCCATGGTCGGCGGCGATCGCCTGCGCAGCTTCGGCCTGCTCGGCGACGGAGGTCTCCGAGCCGTGAAACTCGAAGAACAGGGTGGGCGCCTCGCGATAGCCGAGCTTGGCGTAGGCGTTGATGCCGCGCATCATGACGTCGTCGAGCAGCTCGATGCGCGCCACGGGAATCGCGGACTGGATCACGGAGATTGCGGTATCGACCGCATCGTGCAGGGCATCGAAGCTGCACACAGCGGCCGAGATCGCCTGTGGCACGGGGTGCACCTTCAACGTGATCTCGGTGATGACGCCGAGCGTGCCTTCGGCGCCGACGAACATGCGCGTCAGGTCATAGCCGGCAGCCGACTTCCGTGCGCGCTTCGCGGTCCGGATCACGCGCCCGTCCGCGAGCACCACCTCCAGCGCCATGACATTGTCCTTCATGGTGCCGTAGCGCACGGCCATGGTGCCGGACGCGCGCGTCGACGTCATGCCGCCGATCGAGGCGTCGGCGCCCGGGTCGATCGGGAAGAACAGGCCGGTATTGCGCAGCTCCGCGTTGAGCTGCTTGCGGGTGATGCCGGGCTGCACCACGACATCCATGTCGCTGTCGTGCACCGCCAGCACCTTGTTCATGCGCGCGAAGTCGAAGCAGACGCCGCCCGCGACCGCCGCAGCATTGCCCTCGAGCGAGGTCCCGGCGCCGAACGGGACGATCGGCATGCCCGCGCTTGCGCACAGCTTCACGATATCGGCCGCCTCCCGCGTCGTTTCAGGGAAGACGACAATGTCAGGCGGCAAATTGCGATAATGCGATTCGCTCTGCCCATGCTGATCGAGCACGCCGCGCGCAACGCTCGCGCGCGGGCCGATCATGCCGGTGAGGCGATCGGCGAATATGCTCGTGCTGACCCGCGGTCCCATCCTTGCTCCCTGTTCGCTCCGATCGTGGACTCTTGTCGGTCCGTTGCGTTGTCGTTCGGCTTAGGCGGCTCTTGCGCTGCCCGCAACCTGCTTCAAGCCAAAATCATAGTTGAGATGAAAATAGTCGCCGTCCACCATGCGACCATCCGGCGCACGGCCGGCGGGATGCCGCACGAATTCGCGGATCAGGCTGTCCTTGACGCCGAACACCACATCGCTATCGAGATATTTGTCACCAGCGACGAACACGTGCGTCACGAGCTGCTCGAAACCCGGCGTCGAGATCATGAAATGCACATGCGCGGGTCGCCAGGGATGGCGTCCCTGTGCCTCCAGCATCTCGCCGACCGGGCCGTCATGCGGGATCGGATAGGCGGCAGGCTTGATCGACCAGAAATGGAAGCGACCATTGGCATCGGTATGGAAGCGGGCGCGCATCGCGAGATCGCCGATTTGGTCGAGCTGTTGCACGTCGTAATAGCCGTCATCGTCGGAATGCCAGACGTCGACCACTGCGCCCGCGAGCGGTTTCCCTTCGACGGTCGAGACCGAGCCGGTGACCAGCATCGGATCGCCTTCCATCGGACCGGAGATATCGGCGCCGCTGTCCTTCTCCGGCGCGGCCTGGACGAAGAAGGGGCCGAGCACCGTGGTCTCGGTCGCGCCTTCCGGCACCGGATGGTTGATGGCATCGACCAGCATGGAGACGCCGAGCGTGTCGGACAGCAGGATGAACTCCTGGCGCTTGTCGTCGCACATGTGCCCGGTGCGGGTCAGGAAGTCGATGCCGTACTCCCATTCCTTCTGGGTCGGGCGCACCTCGCGGACGAAGGCGTGCAAGTGCCGCACCAGCGCTTCGCTGACCTCTTTGATGCGTGGATCGGTTGCGCCCGCGATCCGCTCCAGCACCGCATCCGTGATCGTGTTCTCGTTGAAATTACGCATGTGTATCTCCGCGATCAGAGTTTCGGTTCGCCGAGGCCGGACAACCGCTCGAGATGCTTGACGGTCGCAATGAAGTCAGTCTCGCCGTCGCCCTGTGCGACGAGCGAGCCGTAGGTCTCGCGCACCTGGGCTGCGAGCTGCAACGGCACGCCGACGGCGTGGCCGGCACCCAAGATGAGATCGAGGTCCTTGGCCATCTGCTTGCAGGAGAAGGTGGACCCGAAATCGCGTGTCCGCAGCGGCGCAGTCTTGTACTTCACCATGGGAGAAGCCACCGCGCTGTCGTCGAGCACCTTCAAGATATCCTGCCAGGCGATGCCGCCCTTGCGCGCCAGTGCCAGGCTCTCCGCCATCATCGCGGCCGACACCGCGATCATCAGATTGACCGAGAGTTTTGCGTAGCGCGCTTCCTCGGCAGGGCCGAGATAGGTCTGCGCACGGGTGAAGGCGGCGAACAGCGGCTTTGCCTTCTCGAAGGCGTCCTTCGGACCCGAGACGAAACAGGTCAGCGCGCCGGTATGAACGATGCTGGCATTGCCGGAGACCGGCGCACGGAGATAGGCAATGCCGCGCGCCTGCGCGGCGGCCGCAACTTCGGTGGACGCCTCGACGCTCACGGTGCTGGTCTCGATGAGGACGGCTCCGGTCGTCATCGCGGCAATGAGGCCGGTCGGGCCGAGCAACGCACCGCGCAAGGCAGCGTCATCGGGCAGAGACGTGATGATCGCGGTCTTAGCGCTCACGGCGTCGGCCGGTGAAGTGGCGATCGCAATTCCCTGCGCGCGCGCCTCGTTGGTCCGCGCCGCACTCTGGTCGAACGCGGTGACGGCATAGCCGGCTTTCGCGACGAGCACCGACATCGGCAGGCCCATCTTGCCGATTCCGATGAATGCGACGTTTTTTGAGGTGTCAGTCATTGTCGTTATCCATTGACGCCTTCAGGCGGCGCGTCCTTGTCGTTCGATATCCTGCACCAGCCGTTGGCCGGATTGCGCCAGCAGCTCCTTCTTCGCCTCCAGCCCCTCGACCAGCAGCCGGCCGTTCCGCTTCTTCCAGGCGCCGCCGATCATGACGGATTCGATATTGGCGAGGCTCGTCTGCATCACCGCGGTCGCGACGGGATCGTGCACCGGACAGAGATTGAGAGCGGAGGCGTTGATGATGACGAGGTCGGCGAGCTTGCCCGGCGTCAGCGAGCCGATCTGATGTTCGCGGCCGAGCATGCGGGCGCCTTCCGTCGTAATCCAACGCAGCGCCTCGCGCACGGGAATCGTGGTCGTTCCCGGAATGGCGCCGCTCGTTTTGCGCGACTCCGCATTGTCGAGCGCCCGCTGCATCGACAGGGCAACGCGGGCGGCGGAGAAGAGATCGCCGGCCAGCACGGATTCCAGATCAATGCCGATGGTCGGCCGCACGCCGCGCTTGAGCAGCCGTCCCGTGATCGGAAAGCCATGACCCTGGATCATCTCGTTCTCGGGCGTGACCGAGAAGGACACGCCGAGATCGATCATCCGAGCCAGCAGCTCATCGGGCAGATCGTTGCCATGGACGATGTTGATGCCGGGGCCGGCGAGGCCCGCCTCGATCAGCTTCTCCCAGCCGCCGGGCGTCTTGGCCGGTCCGCCGCCCTGATGCATCGATGCGATCAGGTTCAGCTCCCGCGCCAGGCGGAAATCGTGCATGGTGACGTCGAGCGTCGAATAATGCGGGCCGAGAATCGCGAGCCCGAGCGTGACGAGGCCGTCGCGGTCGGCGAGGGGGCCTGCCAGCAGCCGCTCGACCTCGCGGCGCGGATGCGGCACTTCCGAGAAATGCGGCTCGCCCGGCTTCGGCTCGGGTTTCGGCGAGCCGTGGAAGAAGGCGGCGCGAATGCCGCTCTCGATCAGGCCGCGGACCGCCGCGTCGGTGTGCGCAGGCGTCGGGTTGTTGTGACACCAGTCGACCAGCGTGGTGACGCCGTGGTTGATCTGGTTCAGCGCGCCGACGAGCGTCGCGATATGGATGTCCTCGGGCCGGAACACGGTCGCCAGCCCGGCATGCATGCGGCGGAAATATTCCAGCAGCGTCCAGTTCGCGGCAAAGCCGCGCAAGCCCGTCTGCCAGGTGTGCATATGCGCGTTGATCAGGCCGGGGATGACGATGCGGGCCGTGCCGTCGACGATCTCCGTGTCGGCCGCGACGTCGATCGATGGCCGCACACTCGCGATGCGGCTGCCCTCGACCAGCACATCGCCGGTGCCGAGGTCGCCGATCGCGTCATCCATGGTGATGACGGTAGCCGATCTGATCAGCGTGCGCCGCATCGCTTCAAGCCGCCGCTTTGACGGTGCCCGGCGGCTCGCCGGCCCAGGCGCGCGCGATCAGGTCGCGGATGGCGCCGCGCTCGAGCGGGCGCGGATTCCAATAGGCATTGGTGACGGCAAGATCGGCGGCCTTGTCGATGCCGCTCTCGGGCATGCCGACATCGCGCAAGGCTAGCTTCGCGCCGAGCCGTTTCGCAAGCTCGAAAAGTCCTTGCGACGCATCGGCCGCACCGATCGCGCGGGAGATGCGCGCCATCGCATCAGGCACAGCCGGCGCATTGTAGGCGAGCGCATGCGGCAGCACGATGGTGTGCGTCTCGGCATGCGGCAAGTCGAAGGTTCCGCCGAGCGTGTGACAGAGCTTGTGGTGCAGCGCCATGCCGACGGTGCCCAGACAGACGCCGCACAGCCAGGCGCCGTAAAGGGCTTCGGTCCGCGCCTCGCGGTCGTCGCTCTTGGCGGCGATGGCGGGGAGTGCACGCGCCAACGCGCGGATGCCTTCTTCCGCCATCAGCGACGTCACGGGATTGGTGTCGCGCGCGTAAAGCGCTTCCACCGCATGGGCGATCGCGTTGATGCCGGAGGTCGCGGCCAAACTTGCCGGCAGCGTCAGGGTGAGGTCGACATCATAGATGACGGTCTCCGGCAGCACGGCGGCGTCGCGCACTGTGGTCTTCAGGCCGTTCTCGGTCTGGCCGACGATCGGCGTCATCTCCGAGCCGGCATAAGTGGTGGGAATGCAGAGCTGGTTGACACCGGTGCGCAAGGCGAGCGCCTTGCCGAGGCCGGTGGTCGAGCCTCCGCCGAGCGAGACGACACAGTCGGCCTCGCACGCCTTCATCGCCGCGAGCGCGCGCTCCGTGACGTCGACCGGCGTGTGCATTGTGGCGCCGGGAAAGATGCCGGCATAGAGCGGGCCGAGCGCGACCCCAAGGCTTTTGCCTTGGGCCTCCTGCTGCGGCGTCGTCAGCACCAGCGCGCGCTTGCCGCCGAGTCGTTCGACCTCGGCTTTCGCCGAAGCAAGCGTGCCGCTGCCGAACACGACGCGGCAGGGCAGGTTTTCAAAGGTGAATGAACCGATCATGCGCCGGTCTCTTTGATGGGATAATCGACCTGGAAGCGTCCGATCCGCAAGTCGCCGAGCGCCTCGCGCACGCGCAGATGCTCCGGATGATTTGCATAGGCTGCGAGTGCGGCCTGATCGGTGAATTCGGAGAACAGCACCACGTCGCAGGCGTAGTCGACGGCACTGACATCCATGCCGACCTCGATATGGGTGAGGCCATCGATCCGGCCCTTGAGGCCTTCGAACAGGGTCTTGACCCTGAGCCGGGCGGCGGAGCGCTCCTCGGGGGTCTCCCCGCGCAGCCGCCACATCACGATGTGCCTGATCGGGCCCGACATTTCCTGATTTCCTCGCCTGCCATTGTGCTTTGTTGGCGGCATTTTGCCTTGCAGAAATCGGAATTAAAGGTCAAAATTTGTAAGTCTCTTTTCCTGTTTCCGCAAAAATGGACCGGCTGCTCCAACTCGAAGTCTTCTCCAAAACCGCCGAGCTCGGCAGCCTGTCCAAGGCCGCCGAAATGCTGCGGATGTCGAACGCGGCCGCCAGCCGCCATCTCAGCGCGCTGGAGGAGCGCCTTGCGGTTCGGCTGATCGAGCGCAACACGCGCCGGCAATGGCTGACCGAGGCCGGGCAGGAGCTGTTGCAGCGCTGCAGCACTCTGTTGAACGAACTCGCCGAGGCCGAAGACGCCGTCTCCGACCGCGCGCTGTCGCCGAAGGGGATGCTGCGCGTGACGAGTTCGCTGTCTTTCGCGATGATCTATCTCGCGCCGATGCTGCCTGCCTTCCGCGCGCTCTACCCTGATCTCAACGTGCAGATCATCAGCGCGAACCGCTATCTGGACTTCATCGAGGCCGGCATCGACGTCGCGATCCGCACGCGCGAGCACGAGCCGGATTCCAACATTGTCGTCCGCCGCATCGGCCAGATGCACCGCGTGCTCGCGGCCGCCCCGTCATATCTGGAGAAGCACGGCCTCCCGGAGCACCCTGCCGATCTCGCCCGCCACAACATGCTGATCTACAACCTTGCGAACGATCCCTATTCGCTGCGGCTAACAAAGGGTAGCACGACGCAGACCGTCAGGATCGCACCGACGCTCGACAGCAATGACGGCCAGATCATCTGCGGCGCGGCGCGCGCAGGGCTCGGCATCCTGATCCAGCCGCTCTACATCGTGCAGAGCGATATCGCGGCCGGCCGGCTGGTGCCCGTTCTGAGAGGCTGGGAGCTGCCGTTGCTCACCATGAATATCGCCTATCAGAACCGTGTTCGGCTGCCCGCCAAGATCAGGGTCTTTTCCGACTTCCTGGTCACTCATATCCGCGAGCATTCGGAGCCGGGGATATGGATCGACGCGACGAAGTAAACGGGAAGCATCCATGTATCTCGGCATCGATCTCGGCACCTCGGCGGTCAAGACCGTTCTCGTCGACGATGTCCAGCGCGTGATTGCAAGCGAAAGCCGGCTGCTTGCGACCGTCTCGCCGCAATCAGGCTATTACGAGCAGGACCCCGCGCAGTGGATCGATACGACCTTTGCCACGCTGGACGCCCTTAAGGCGTCGCACGCGGACGCGTTAGCCGCGGTCCGGGGCATCGGGCTGTCCGGCCAGATGCACGGTGCCACGCTGCTCGATGTGAGCGGAAAGCCGCTACGACCCTGCATCCTCTGGAACGACGGACGCTCGGCCGCCGAGTGCCGTATCCTGGAGCAACGTTGGCCCGCGTTGCGAGCTGTGACGGGCAACAAGGCGATGGCTGGATTCACCGCGCCAAAACTGCTCTGGATCGCGACGCACGAGCCGGAGATCTTTGCGGCGACGAAACTCGTTCTGCTGCCAAAGGCCTATTTGCGCCTGGTGCTATCAGGCGAGGCCATCGAGGATGTCTCGGACGCATCCGGATCGCTCTGGCTCGACGCCGCGCGCCGGGACTGGTCTGACGCAGCGCTGGCAGCGACTGGCCTGTCGCGCGATCACATGCCGCGTCTGGTCGAGGGATGCGCGCCTGCAACGACGCTGCGCAGCGAGCTCGCGCGGCGCTGGGGTATGACCCGGCAGCCGGTGATCGCGGGCGGCGCCGGCGACAATCCGGCCGGCGCCGTCGGTATCGGCGCCATCGAGCCGGGAACCGCATTCGTATCGCTGGGAACCTCGGGTGCCTTGCTGGCGCCGACCAACAGAATAGCCGCCAATCCCGATCGCGTCGTGCACACGTTCTGCCACGCCATTCCCGGCATGTGGATTCAGGCCGGCGCGATCCTGTCGGCCGCCTCCTGCCTTGCCTGGACCGCGCGCCTGTTCGGCGTCACCGAGGCCGAGTTGCTGGCGCCGCTTCGATCGCGCCCGCAGGCGCCGTCGCCGGTGAGCTTCCTGCCTTATCTCGCGGGTGAACGGACGCCGCACGACGATCCCGCCGTGCGCGGCATGCTCGATGGTCTGAGCCACGGCACCGATCGCGGGACGATCGTGCAGGCGGTGCTAGAGGGCGTTGCCTTCGCGCTTGCCGATTGCCGCGACGCGCTGGCGGATGCCGGCATTGCGATTGCGGAAGCCGATGTCATTGGCGGCGGTTCACGATCCGCGTTCTGGCTCTCGGTGCTGGCCAACGTGCTGAACGTTCCGATCCATCGCTTCGCCGGAGGCGAGACCGGTGCAGCGTTCGGTGCGGCAAGATTGGGGCGGCTTGCTGTCACGGGTGAGGCAATTGCCGCCGTATGCACGCGGCCACAGCGCGTGGAGACGTTTGAACCTGACGCGGGACTGGTCGATGCCTACGCCGAGCGGCTTCCCGCCTGGCGTGAACTGTATCGGCCGCGCCACTAGCTGGCCCAATCTGGTTTGCATACTTCAGTATACCCGCCTTCGGTATTGCCCTGCGTCATCCGCTTTTGTTTAATGACCAAACCGCGCTGACAAGAAGCTTAAGACGCGGGTAGGAAACGCATTGTGCGCCGGGAGGCACGATGAACGATCCGATCCTGGAGATGCGCGGGGTCTCGAAGTCTTTCTTCGGCATCAAGGCGCTGCGTGCCGTCGATCTCACCGTCTATGCCGGCGAAATTCACGCCCTGATGGGTGAGAACGGCGCCGGCAAGTCGACGTTGATGAAGATCCTGTCCGGCGCCTACCGGCCCGATCCCGGTGGGGAGATCCGCATCGAGGGCAGCCCGGTGCGGATCGAGGGTCCGCTCGGCGGCCGCGCCGCGGGCATCTCGATCATCTATCAGGAGCTGTCATTGGCTCCCAATCTCAGCGTTGCCGAGAATATCTATCTAGGAAGGGAGATCTCGCGTGCAGGTTTGCTGGCCCGCGGCGAGATGCGCGAGGGCGTCGGGCCGATCCTGAGGCGGCTGGGCGCAGATTTCCTGCCATCGACACTGGTGGCGCACCTGTCCATGGGCCAGCGGCAACTGGTCGAGATCGCCCGAGCGCTGCACGCGAGATCAAAGATCCTGATCATGGACGAGCCAACCACCTCATTGTCGGCCGCCGAAAGCGAGCGGCTGTTCGCTCTGATCCGCCAGCTTCGCTCCGAGGGGCTCGCCATCATCTACATCTCGCATCGCATGGACGAGGTCTACGCGCTCGGCGACCGCGTCACCGTGCTGCGCGACGGCCGCCTGGTCGGATCGCTCGACAAGCAGGACATTCGCGCCGACACCATCGTCCGCCTGATGGTCGGGCGTGACGTCTCCTCGTTCTACAAGAAGGATCACGATCCGGAGGCGGGGCGGGGACATCCCGTGCTCGCAGCGATCGACATGGCCGACGGCCAGCGCGTCAAGGGTTGCTCGCTCACCGTGCATGCGAGTGAGGTGGTCGGCTTGGCCGGCCTGATTGGCGCGGGGCGCACCGAGCTTGCGCATCTCATCATCGGTGCGGCGCCCAAGACCTCCGGCCGCCTCGAGCTGGAGGGACGCCCGGTCGAGATCCGCACGCCGGGCGAGGCGTTGGAGGCCGGGATCGCCTATCTGACTGAAGACAGGAAGGCGCTCGGCCTGTTCCTGGACATGTCGTGCCTCGACAACATCAATCTCGCCGTGCTCGGGCGCGACGCGAAGCTCGGCTGGGTGCTGGATCGTGACAAGGCGCGTGAGCGCGCCGACCGGGCCTTCGCCGGGCTCAGCATCCGCGCAGCCAATGTCGGCGTCCCCGCAGGCGGCCTGTCCGGCGGCAACCAGCAGAAGGTGCTGCTGTCGCGCCTTCTCGCGATTGCGCCCAAGGTCCTGATCCTAGATGAGCCGACGCGCGGCGTCGACGTCGGTGCCAAGTCCGAGATCTATTCGATCATCGACAATCTGGCCAAGGCCGGCACCGCGATCCTCGTCATCTCGTCCGATCTGCCCGAGATCATCGGCATCTGCGACCGCGTCGTCGTCATGCGTAGCGGGCACATCGCCGGCGAGGTCAGGCGGACCGAGACGGCGCCGTTGAACCAGGAAGACATTATGTCGCTTGCCACGGGGATGGAGCATCTCGATGCCTGACAATGGTGCTTCGGAGGCCAAGCGCGCCCCGGCGACGACCAATGGCGCTGCCGCAGAGACAAGGCGCCAGCGGATGAGGGTGCTGATCAGCGCGCTCGGCATGCTGCCGGTGCTGCTGATCCTCTGCATCGGCTTCCACGTGCTGTCCGAGGGCCGCTTCTTCACCGGGCAAAATCTCGGCATCGTGTTGCAGCAGGCGGCAGTGAACACCGTGCTCGCCGCCGGCATGACCTTCGTCATCCTCACCGGCGGCATCGACCTCTCGGTCGGGTCGATCCTGGCGGCCTCCGCGATGGCCGGTCTGACGCTCTCCAAGCTGCCGGAGCTCGGGATGCTGTGGCTGCCGGCCGCGCTGCTCACGGGCCTTGGCTTCGGCATCGTCAATGGCGCGCTGATCGCGCTCTTGCGCCTGCCGCCTTTCATCGTCACGCTCGGTTCGCTCACCGCGGTGCGCGGCCTGGCGCGATTGCTCGGCGCCGACACCACCGTGTTCAATCCGTCCATTCCTTATGCCTTCATCGGCAACGGCTCGTTGACGCTCGTTCCCGGCGTCGCGTCGATCCCGTGGCTCTCGGTGATTGCCTTGCTCGTCATCTTCGTCTCGTGGCTGGTGTTGCGCCGGACTGTGCTCGGCGTGCACATCTATGCGGTGGGCGGCAATGAGAGCGCGGCGCGGCTTGCCGGCATCAAGGTCTGGGCCGTGCTGATCTTCGTCTACGGTGTCTCCGGCCTTTTCGCCGGGCTCGGCGGCGCCATGCAGGCGGCGCGGCTCTATGCGGCCAACGGCCTCCAGCTCGGCCAGTCCTATGAGCTCGACGCCATCACCGCTGTGATCCTCGGCGGCACCTCCTTCGTCGGCGGCATCGGCTCGATCTGGGGCACGCTGGTCGGCGCACTGATCATCGCCGTCCTGTCCAACGGCCTCATCCTCATCGGTGTCTCCGACATCTGGCAATATGTGATCAAGGGCCTGGTGATCATCGGCGCCGTGGCACTCGATCGCTACCGGCTGCAAGGCTCCGCCAGAACTTAGGGGGCTCCGCCAGAACTTAGGAGCCTCGGCGCGCAGCTGAGTAGGCATGGCTTGGGATTCCGTTGCGGCAACTGGTCTGCCGCGCCGGGGACGAAGACAGACCAGGGAGGAAGTCCATGTTGAAGACGATCATGCTTGCCGGCGCCGCCATGGCGCTTGCCCTGACCACCGCGCCATCCTTCGCCAAGGAGCTCAAGTCGATCGGCGTCTCGCTGGGATCGATGGGCAACCCGTTCTTCGTCGCGCTGTCGAAGGGCGCCGAGTTCGAGGCCAAGAAGACCAATCCAAGTGTGAAGATCACGGCCGTCGGTTTCGAATACGACCTCGGCAAGCAGGTCACCCAGATCGACAATTTCATCGCCGCCGGCGTCGACCTGATCCTGCTCAACCCCGGCGATCCCAAGGCGATCGGGCCGGCGATCAAGAAGGCGCAGGCGGCGGGCATCGTCGTCGTCGCCGTCGACACTGCGGCCGAAGGCGCCGATGCCACCGTGACCACGAACAACGTGCAGGCCGGCGAGATCTCGTGCCAGTACATCGTCGACAAGCTGGGCGGCAAGGGCGACGTCATCATCGAGAACGGGCCGCAGGTCTCAGCCGTGATCGACCGCGTCGTGGGCTGCAAGAACGTGCTCTCGAAGAATCCCGGCATCAAGGTGCTGTCCAGCGACCAGGACGGCAAGGGCTCGCGCGAGGGCGGCCTTACCGTGGCACAGGGTTATCTGACGCGCTTCCCCAAGATCGACGCCATCTTCGCCATCAACGATCCGCAGGCGATCGGCACCGACCTTGCCGCGCGCCAGCAGAACCGCACGGGCATCGTCATCACGGCGGTGGACGGCGCGCCCGACATCGAGGCCGCGCTGAAAGATCCGCAGTCGCCGCAGATCCAGGCCTCGGCTTCGCAGGACCCGTTCTTCATGGCGCGGCGGGCCGTGCAGGTCGGTGTCGGCATTCTCAATGGCCAGAAGCCGGCCTCGACCGTCGAACTCCTGCCGTCCAAGCTCGTGACCAGGGATAACGTCGCCGAGTACAAGGGCTGGACCTCGGATCGCTCGCAGTAAGACTGCGTTTTCCTCCCGGAAAGCCCGAACACGAGATGACGGGCGGCGTTTCGATCAACGCCGCCCGCGGGCTGACTGTTGTGTTAGCCTCGCGCGATCTCGATCGGTCGATTCGGAAGCATCCAGTGAAATCCAGGACATCCGGCACCGCGTGGCGGCATGCCAATATCGGTCGCCTGCTCAACAACGCCGTGCGCCGCTTCGAAGGCCGCGTGCTCGAATTGATGAGCGAGCGGGGACACGATGAGACGCGCATCGCCCATGTCAGCCTGACCCGCAATCTCGACGTGGAGGGGACGCGGCTCACCGAGCTCGCCCGCCGCGCCTCCATGAGCAAGCAGGCGATGGGCGAGCTGGTCGATCAATGCGCCGAGCTCGGCCTCGTCGATCGCATCGCCGACCCGACCGACCGGCGCGCGCGCATCGTCATGTTCACGCCGGCCGGGCGCAAATGGCTGGATGCGTTTCGCGATGCCGTCGACATCGCCGAGCAGGAAATGCGCGCCGAGCTCGGCAAGGCTGCGATGGATGCGATCCTGAAGGGGCTGGCGGTCTATGGCGCGAAGTTCGACACGCTCGACGATCCCGATTAGTCAGGCTACTTGACGATATCGTCAGGCTACCTTACCATGCAAGATAATGCTGGTAGGGAGAAGCGTCTTGGAAACACGTCTGACGGCCTCGGTGCTCATCGTGGGCGGGGGCCCTTGCGGGCTGATGCTGGCCAACGAGCTCGGCCGCCGCGGCGTGTCCGCGGTCCTGGTCGATGAAAAGCCCGGCACGGCATTCAATCCGCAGGCCAATGCGACGCAGGCGCGCTCGATGGAGCATTATCGGCGGCTGGGTTTTGCCGACGAGATCAGGCGCGAAGGTCTGCCCGCGGATTATCCGACCGACGTTGCCTACTTCACGCGCTATACGGCTTACGAGCTGGCGCGCTTTGCATTGCCGTCATCGTCGCGCGCGGGCGAGTTGATCAAGGGCATGTCGGGCTCCTGGAGCGCGGCGGAGCTGCCGCATCGGGTCTCGCAGAAATATGTCGAGGCGGTGCTGCGCCGCCATGCCGAACAGCTCCCCGGAATCAAGCTCAACTACGGTCACCGGCTGATCGGCTACGTCGAAAACAACGACGGCATCGTCGGCGAGATCGAATGTCTCGACGACGGCAGCCGCTTCCGGGTCCGGGCGGATTTCCTGGTCGGCGCCGACGGGCCGCGCTCGATGGTCCGGCAATCGCTTGGGATTGTTTACGGTGGTGAGACCGGGACGCAGCGCGATTTCATGGGCGGCCGCATGCTGGCGGTCTATCTCCGTTCGCCGGAGTTCTACGCCAGCGTCCCGCACGCCAAGGCGTGGATGTACAATTGCTTCAACGGCGACCGCCGCGCTTTCATGGCATCGGTGAACGGGCGCGACGAATTCGCGTTTCACACACAGCTACGGCCGGGTGAGGACGAGAATGCGATCACGGTCAACGAGGCCACGGCTGCGTTCCAGCGTGCCTGCGGCGCGCCCATCCCATGCGAGGTGCTGTCGTTCCTGACCTGGACCGCCGGTCACGCGCTGGTGGCGAATGGGATGCAACGGGGCAGGGTGTTCCTCGGCGGCGATGCGGCGCATCTGTTCACGCCGACCGGCGGGCTCGGCTACAACACGGCGATCGAGGATGCGGTCAATCTCGGCTGGAAGCTCGCAAGCGTCGTCAAGGGCGTGAGCCCGGCGACGCTGCTCGACAGCTACGAGATCGAGCGGCGACCGGTGGCGCTGCGCAACACCGACTATGCGCGGCGCTTTGCGGACTCCCTCGGTCTCTTCGCGCCCGCGCCTGACATCGAGGATGCCACGGACGCCGGCGGCGAGGCGCGGCAGGCGGCGGGCATCTATCTCGAACAGCACGCCCGTGCCGAGTTCAACATCCCCGGCGTCACCTTCGGCGGGCGCTACGACGGCTCGCCGATCATCGTCTCCGACGGCAGCCAGCCGCCGCCGGATGCTGCGAACGTCTACATCCCGAGCGCCTGTCCGGGCGGCCGCGCGCCGCATGCCTGGCTGGAGGACGGCGTGTCCCTGTACGACCTGTTCGGGTTCGAATGGACGCTGCTCCAGTTCGGCGAAATCGTGCCGGCTCGCGCGGCGGTCACCGATGCCGTCCGCAAGCTCGGTGTCGACGTGAAGCTCGTGACGCTGCCGGCATCGTTGCGCGACCTCTATGACGCCGACCTCGCTTTGATACGTCCCGACCAGATCGTGGCCTGGCGCGGCGGCGCGTCCCAGGCCGGAACGATCGGACACAACCTTGCACGCGCGCTCGGGCACGGCGCGAGCGACGGCGCGCGGCTGGCAAGCTGAAGCAATTTCCGCCGCCGCACCCAATGCGGCAGTGCGGCCAATAACAACAAGGCGACAAGACATCGGAGGAGGAAACCGTGACCACTGGAGCATTCGAGGACTACGAGGATCGTGCCGCCACCGTCGGCGCCGGGCAGACCGCGGGCAGCCGCCGGCGCATCCTGATCGCCGGCACCATCGGCACCGCGATCGAATGGTACGACTTCTTCATCTACGGCCTGATCGCGCCGCTGGTATTCGACCAGCTGTTCTTTCCGAAGTTCGATCAGCTCACGGCGACCATCGCGGTGTTCGCGACGTTCGCCGTCGGTTTCCTGGCGCGTCCGCTCGGCGGACTGGTGTTCGGCCATTTCGGCGATCGCTTGGGGCGCAAATCCGTCCTGTTGTCCACGCTGCTCCTGATGGGGCTTGCGACCATGTCGATCGGGCTGTTGCCGACCTACGCCACCGCCGGCGTGGCCGCGACCGTCGCGCTCGTCGTGCTGCGCTTCCTCCAGGGCTTTGCGCTCGGCGGCGAGTCCACCGCGGCGATCCTCATGGCGATCGAGACCGCGCCCGGCCACCGGCGCGGCTTCTCGGCCGCGGTGATCCAGGCCGCGGGTCCCGTCGGCGTCGTGCTCGCCTCGTTTGCGGCGCTGGCGATCTCGCGGCTGCCGGAAGCGGACTTGCTGTCCTGGGGCTGGCGCATTCCGTTCCTGATCAGCGCGGTGCTGGTCGCGCTCGGCGTCTACATGCGCTGGCGCATCGAGGAGAGCACGACGTTCCGCGAGGCGGAGGAGAGCGAAGCGGTGCCGGCCGTCGAGGCCGTGAGGGGACACTGGCGGCCGATCCTCATCGTGTTCTTCGCCGAGATGGCGCAGACGTCCTATTTCTACCTGACGGCCATCTTCACCATCTCGTTTGCGACGCGCCAGCTCGGCGTCCAGAAGGACGTGATTACGCAGGCCGTGCTGTTCGCCAATCTCGTCGGACTCGTGGCCATGCCGCTGATCGGCGCCTGGTCCGACCGGATCGGACGCAAGCGCCTGTTCCTGGCGGGCGTCGTGCTCGCGGCCGCCTCGATGTTCGCGTTCTACGGCGTGGTCGCGAGCCGCGACACGCTTCTGATAATGGGAGCAGTGATCCTCGCCGCGGGCATCATCCATCCACTGATGTTCAGCACCGAAGGAAGCTATTTCCCCGAGCTGTTTCCGACCCGCATCCGCTTCACCGGCGTGTCGATCGGCAAGCAGCTCGGCACGGTGCTCGGCGGCGGCATCGCGCCGCTCGTCGCCACCAGCCTGTTTGCGCAGACGGGCTCCACCTACGCGATCACGGGCTACTACGTGGCCCTCGCGCTCGCAGCGATGATCGCGCTCGTCTTCGCGCACGAAACCAGCAAATCGCGGCTGCTCGGCTGAGCGCAGCCAAGACATCAGCAAGACATCAGGGAGGTTCTCATGGACGTCAGTCTTCTCATCAACGGCCAGGATCAGGTCGCTGCTTCCGGCAAGGTGTTCGAGCGGCGCAATCCGCTGTCGCAGGAGGTCGCAAGCCGGGCCGCCGCTGCGACGATTTCGGATGCCGACGCCGCGGTGGCGGCGGCTTGCACCGCGCTTCCCGCATGGTCTGCGCTCGGCCCCAACGCAAGGCGCGCGCTGCTGCTGAAGGCGGCCGATGTGCTCGATGCCAAGCGCGATGCCTTCATCAAGATCATGATGGCCGAGATCGGCACGACGCAGGTCTGGTCGGCCTTCAACGTCAAGCTCGCTTCCGGCATGCTGCGCGAGGCGGCATCGCTGACCACGCAGATCGCGGGCGAGGTGATCCCGTCCGACAAGCCGGGATGCATTGCCATGTCCGTGCGCCAGCCGGCGGGCGTGTGCCTCGGCATCGCGCCGTGGAATGCCCCGATCATTCTGGGCGTCCGTGCCGTGGCAACGCCGCTCGCCTGCGGCAATACGGTCGTGCTCAAGGCATCCGAGATCTGCCCGGGCACGCACCGGCTGGTCGGCGAGGTGTTCAGGGACGCGGGCTTTCCGCCGGGCGTCGTGAACGTCGTGACCAACGCGCCCGCGGATGCGCCGGCCGTCGTCGAGCGCCTCATCGCCAATCCCGCGGTACGGCGAATCAACTTTACCGGCTCGACCCGTGTCGGCCGCGTCATCGCCGAGCTCGCCGGCCGCCACCTCAAGCCGGTGCTGCTGGAGCTGGGCGGCAAGGCGCCGCTGGTCGTGCTCGACGATGCCGATCTCGATGCCGCCGTCGCGGCCGTGGCGTTTGGCGCCTTCATCAACCAGGGCCAGGTCTGCATGTCGACCGAGCGCGTGATCGTCGACGAGGCGGTCGCCGCGTCCTTTGTCGAGAAGCTCGCGAAGAAGGCGAGCGCGCTTCCCGCCGGTGACCCGCGCTCCGGTCCGGTCGTGGTCGGCTCGATGATCGACGAAGCGCCGGCCAGGCACGTCGTCGCGCTGATCGACGACGCCATCGCCAAGGGCGCCGTCAAGCTCGCGGGCGGCGAGCGCGCCGGCACGGTCGTTCCGGCAACGGTGCTCGACCGCGTCGTGCCCGGCATGCGCATCTATACCGAGGAGAGTTTTGGTCCGGTGGTCTCCGTGATCCACGCCCGCGGCGTCGACGAGGCCGTGCGGCTCGCCAACGACACCGAGTACGGTCTCTCGGCCGCCGTGTTCGGCCGCGACGTCGCGCGTGCGCTGACGGTGGCGCAGCGCATCGAAAGCGGCATCTGCCACGTCAACGGCCCGACCGTGCATGACGAGGCGCAGATGCCGTTCGGCGGCGTGAAGGGATCGGGCTACGGCCGCTTCGGCGGTCAGGCCGGGATCGCCGAATTCACCGATCTGCGCTGGATCACGATCGAGACGCAGCCGCAGCACTATCCGTTCTAACCACGCCGCAAGCGAAGCCCACCAGGACGTCTGTTCATGAATTCGAAAGTTCTCACGGTTCGGGAAGCGACCCTCGGTGTGCTTCGCTCCTTCGGCGTCGATCGCGTTTTCGGCAATCCCGGCTCGACCGAGCTTACCTTCCTCGGCGACTGGCCCGACGACATCGACTACGTGCTTGGCCTGCAGGAAGGCTGCGTCGTCGGCATGGCCGACGGCTATGCGCAGGCGACGGGGCGGCCGGCCTTCGTCAATCTGCATTCGGCAGCCGGGCTCGGTCACGCGCTCGGCAATCTCTTCACGGCATTTCGCAACAAGACGTCGATGGTCGTGACGTCAGGACAGCAGGCACGCAGCCTGCTGCGGATGCGGCCTTATCTCTTCGCCGAGGATGCCGAGCAATTTCCAAAGCCCTATGTGAAATGGAGTGCGGAGCCGGCGCGGCCTGAGGATGTTCCTGCGGCTATTGCACAGGCCTTCCACACGGCCATGCAACATCCGCGCGGACCGACCTTCGTGTCGGTGCCGTCGGATGATTGGGCACGGCCTGCCGTGGCTCCGCCGGTGCGCCACATCGCAACTGAGTTTGCGCCGGATCCGGCGGCGATCGTCCGGCTCGGCGCAGCGATCGCAGCGGCCAAGCGGCCTGTCTTCGTTGTTGGCCCCGAGATCGATCGCAACGGCTGTGTCGACGCGATGGTCGCCGTGGCGGAACGGGCGCGGGCGGCGGTCTGGGCAAGTCCGATGTCGAGCCGGTCGAGCTTTCCGGAATTGCATCCGCAATTCGCAGGCTTTCTTCCGGCCGCGCCGGGAGGGCTTGCCCGCGCCTTGCGCGGCGCTGATCTGATCGTCGTGGTCGGCGCGCCCGTGTTCACCTTCCACGTCGAGGGACAATGCGAATTGCTCGATGATGGAACGCCGGTCTGGCAGATCACCGACGATCCGACCGAAGCCGCGTCCGCGGCCGTCGGCGACACCATCATCAGCACGCTTCCGAAGGCGCTCGTTGCGCTTCAATCGGCGCTGCCCGATGTGGCGAAGCGCGAGGTGCCCGCCGCGCGGGTGCGGCCTGCCGCGCCTGCGGCGCAGAATCCAATTCCTCCGGCCCATGCGCTGAGCCGGTTGTCGGCGCTGATGCCGCGCGATGCGATTGTCGTGGAGGAGGCGCCGTCGCATCGTCCCGCAATCCAGCAATTCCTGCCTATGCGCGGCGCGGACAGTTTCTACACCATGGCGAGCGGTGGACTCGGTTACAGCCTGCCGGCCTCCGTCGGCGTCGCATTGGCACGGCCCGGCCGCCGCATCGTCGCCCTGATCGGCGACGGGTCGGCGATGTACTGCATCCAGGCGATCTGGACCGCCGCGCAACGCCAGCTGCCAATCACCTTTGTGATCATGAACAATTCAGGTTATGGCGCGATGCGTGCTTTCAGCCGGCTCATGCAGGCCCATCGTCCGCCCGGAATCGACCTGCCCGGGCTCGACTTCGTCGCGCTCGCCAGGGGAATGGGCTGTGTGGGGCAGCGCGTCATCGATGCCAGCGATGTCGACCGCATCCTGGCGGAGGCGCTGGTTTCGAACGGTCCCGCGCTGGTCGATATCGCAGTCGACGATGCCACGACGGACCTGTTCAGCCATCCGAGCTGAATTGCGAAGCGCCGCGACAAACACGTCCTTTGCGAGCTACGAACTCCGATACCAGCTCGCCAGATTCCACGTCGTGACGTCCCAGCCCGAGATGTCGACCATCAGATTGTTGACGCCGGCGCCAACGATGTTGCGCGAGAGTAGCGGCAGGAGCACGTTGGCCTCGCAGAAGATCTCGTCGACCCTGATCAGCAGCGCGGCGCGCTTGACCGGGTCGAGCTCGTTCTGCGCGGCCTTGTAGGCCTTGTCGGCTTCAGGATCGGAATAGCGCGAATTGTTGCGGCCGAGCCATTTGTTGTCCTTGGTGGCGATCTCCCAGGAGACGCACTGGTTAAGGAAGCGCTCCGGATCGGGCTGCGGCTGCGTCGTGTTGTACATCTCCATGTCGGCATAGAATTTCGAGTAGGTGTCGGGGTTGCCGACATCAGAGGAGAAGAACACCGATGCGGCGACCGCCTTGATCTCGATCTCGATGCCGGCCTTCTGGCAGGCTTGCTTGATGATGGCCTGGGTCTTCTGGCGCGGGGCGTTGGTCGAGGTCTGGAACACGTATTTGAGCTTCTTGCCGTCCTTCTCGCGGATGCCATCCGCGCCCTTGGTCCAGCCGGCCTCGTCGAGGATCTTGTTGGCCTTGTCGGCGTCGAATTCGTATTTCAGCTTGGGCGACTTGAACTGCTTGGGCGCGTTGACGAAGCTCGCGGTTGCGACGCCGCCGCGTCCGTAGATGAACTTCTGGATCGAGTCGCGGTCGATCAACAGATTGATCGCCCGGCGGACGGCGGGATCGGACAGCGTCGGGTGCTTGGTCTTGACGCTCGAACGTTCGCCGTCGACCTCGGTCCACGGGTCCGTCGTGTTGAGGATGATGAACTCGACGTTGCCGGAGGGCGTGACGTCGAGCTTTCCTTTGCCGCCCGCCTCCATGCGCTTGAGGACCTCCTCCTCCACCTGCATGTTCCAGGCATAGTCGTATTCGCCGGTCTGCAGCACGGCGCGCGCCGCAGACACCGCATCGCCGCCGCCCTTGACCTCGAGCGTGTCGAAATGCGGCTGGTTCTTGACGTGATAGTCGGGATTGCGTTCGGCGCGGATCAGGTCGCCCGGCTTGAACTCGACGAATTTGTATGGGCCGGTGCCGACCGGCTTCAGATTGCCGGGAGCCTCGCGTGACTTTGCGCCGGCATAATCGCCGAAATGATGCTTCGGCAGGATCTGGCCGACCGAGCCGACGAACGGGTCGGCCCAGAATGGCGTCGGCGCCCTGAAGATCACCTTGACGGCGTGGTCGTCGATCTTCTCGACCTTGATGTCCTTGTAGGAGCCCGTGGTGTAGGCCGCGGTTGCGAGATCCGCCGCGTACTGCCAGGTGAAGACGACGTCGTCGGCGGTGAAGGGCTTGCCGTCATGCCATTTGACGCCCTGCTTCAGTTTCCAGATCACGCTCATGCCGTCGGCTGCAAGGCCGCCGTTCGCCTTGGTCGGGACCTCGGCGGCAAGGCAGGGGATGAGATTGCCGTCGTTGTCCCAGCCGGCGAGCGGCTCGAAGAAGACGCGCGAGGCGATCTGGTCCTTGGTGCCGTTCGCGAAATGCGGATTGAGCAAAGTGGGCGCCTGCCAGAGCAGGATCTTGAGCGGGCCGCCGCCGCCGGCCTTGGTCGGCTTGTAGGCGAGCGTCGCATCCGCCATCGCCACGTCGTTCCAGAGCAGGATCTGGCTTGCGACCGGCGCTGCGATCCCGACCGCAGCCATGGTCCGGATGAACGAGCGTCGCGACAGCGTGCCTTGCTTCACCTCCGCGATCAGACCCCGGATGTCGTTTTCGTTCATCATATGCCTCCACCTTCACTAAGAAAAAGTCGTCACCGGCATGCAAGTTACGTGCACTCTAGATTGGGACGCCCGATGTCGTGGAGTCAAAGGGATACCCTGCGGCGAAATGACGAACGCGCCTGTGCCGGATCGTGGTTCCGGCCGTGGTTGCGGCCGGCGAGAGGGGGGCCATCGCAGATGGCGTCTTGGTGGCGGCCTGAGCAAGCGCCTCGCCCTTCGAGGCGACCGCTTCCAGCGGGCTCCTCAGGATGAGGCTAAGCAGAATTGACCCCGTTTAAATTGCTGCCGCGGACTCCGCCCTCATCTGAGGAGCCCGCCATCGGCGGGCGTCTCGAAGGATGCGCCGTGGGCGAGCTACCCGCCACCCTTCTTCTCCATATGCGATAGCCCGGCCGGCGAGAGGGAGCCGGCATCTGATGTGTCCACGAGATGCGCGTTCCCGGGCAATGGGCTGCGTCGCCCGAACATGGCCAGGGCTCTTGCCGGCCGGTATGATGGATATGTATAAACATCATACTTGGAGGTGGCGTGGTTCGGTCAGGTGGTGTCGCAAGGCGGGCGTTCGAGCCTGGTGTGTTGTTCGGCGGGTTGATCGCCGCCAACATCGCCGCATGGGCTTCTGCCTTCGCGCTGTTCGGCGACCGGCCGACCGTGATGGCGACCGCGCTGCTGGCCTGGGTGTTCGGCCTGCGCCATGCCGTCGATGCCGACCACATCGCCGCGATCGACAATGTCGTGCGCAAGCTGATGCAGGCGGGCGATGCGCCGCGCAGCGCCGGTCTCTATTTCGCGCTCGGCCATTCCACGGTCGTCCTGGTCGCGACCATGCTGCTCGCGCTCGGCGTCGTGAGTCTCGGCGGCGACGGCCTGCTCAAGGAGATCGGCGGCCTGATCGGCACTTCGGTGTCGGCGCTGTTCCTGCTGGTGATCGCGGCGATCAATCTCGCCATCTTCGCCGGGCTGTGGCGGATCCTGCGCGAGGTGCGGGAGCAGGGCGTCCATGATGCCGCGCAGCTCGAGGCACTGCTCGCCGCCCGTGGATTCATGGCGCGATGTCTCGCTCCGATGTTCCGCCTGGTGACCAGGCCCTGGCACATGTATCCGCTCGGCCTGCTGTTCGGGCTCGGCTTCGACACCGCGACCGAGATCGGTCTGCTCGGCATCTCCGCCACCGAAGCCGCGCGCGGCGTCTCGCTCGCGCAGGTGCTGGTCTTCCCCGCGCTGTTCGCCGCCGGCATGGCGCTGGTCGACACCGCCGATTCCGCCCTCATGGTGAGCGCCTATCGCTGGGCCTTCGTCGATCCCTATCGCAAGCTCTGGTACAATCTCACGATTACCGGCGCCTCCGTCGCGGTCGCGCTGCTCGTCGGCGGCATCGAGGCGCTCGGTCTCATTGCAGACCGGCTCGGCCTGTCGGGCGGGCCGTGGTCGCTGGTCGAGGCCCTCAACACTTCGCTCGCCAATGTCGGCTTCGCCGTGATCGCACTGTTCGCGATCGCATGGCTGGTCTCGGTCATGCTCTACCGCCGCATGGCTCCGAACGACCGGCGGCGCATGGTCGATCCTGACGAACTGGGCAGGGACGCCGCGCCTGGGTGATCGCACCTCAGTGTGTCGCAACGGCAACAATCGGCGACTTTCCTCGATCCGTGATCAGATCCGAATTCGTCGCGCCCTTGCGAACAGCCAACTCGCGCCAACATAGCGTCCGGTGAAGATCACGCGCCAGGGGGCGGGTGAAACAGACGGCTATCGACAGCGAGTGAGTATCATGCGCGCGTTCTTCCGAATCGCGTTCGTTCTATCTGCCCTGTGGTTTTCTGCTCATCCAAACGCATCCCAGGCCCACGCCATCATCGTCTCGTCCTCGCCGGCAAGCGGCGCGACAATATCCGGCGACACCGTCGCGATCCGCCTGCACTTCAACAGCCGGATCGATCGCGCGCGCTCCAAACTGACGCTGCTGGCTCCGGACGGTGCGCCGCGCGCCCTGAAGCCGTCGCCCGATGCGCCCGCGGACGAGCTCAATGCAGATGCGACGCTGCTGCCGGCCGGGGCGTGGCACCTGCGCTGGCAGGTACTCAGCGTCGACGGGCACATCACCCGCGGCGACATTCCGTTCACCGTCCGCTGACGTTACGGCCTTGTACCTGCTTCTCGACATCTTCGGCTATCTGTCGGTGGTCCTGCGGGGCCTGATCCTGATCGCCCAGTCGTTCACCCTCGGCGGTCTTGCCTTTCAGCTGTTGCTGTGGGGACCGCTGCAGCCGCAGCTCTCCGTCTATGGCCTCACGATCGAGGAGCGATGCCGGACGTTCCTGCGGTTCAGCGCCTTCGCATGGGCAGTCCTCACCGTCGCCTCGCTGGCGCTCAACGCGGCCGCGCTGGTCGGGACGCTCCAGGTGCCCTGGAGCGAGGCGGTCGGCGCCGATTTCGGCCGCGCTGACCTCGTCATTGCAGCTTGCGCAGTAGGCATCGCCGTCCTGGCGCAAGGTCCCGCGCACCGGGCCCGGTCGGCCGCGCTTCTCGTCCTGTCCGTGCTGGCGCTGGCGATGCAGACCCGGCTCACGCATGCGGCCAGCCGGCCGGATGTGCGCTGGCCGTTGCTGCTGTCCGATGCTGGCCACATGGCAGGGGCGTCGGTCTGGATCGGCGGTCTGCCCTATTTCCTGATCGCGCTGAATGCCTGCAAGGACGCCGGCGACTGGCGCCTCATCGCGCGCCGCTATTCGTTGATGTCGATGGCCGCGGTCGCTGCGATCGTCTGCGGCGGCCTGGTCATGGCGACGAACTATATCGGCTCGGTCGCTGCAATCTACGGCACCGCCTATGGTGTCATGACCCTGGCCAAGCTCGGCCTGCTCTTGATGCTGCTGACGCTCGGCGCGGGCAATTACTTCCTGGTCGAGCGGCTGCGCCGCGACCCCACGACGCCGATCCTTCGCCTGAAGCGTTTCGCCGAGGTCGAGATCGGCATCGGCCTCACCGTTCTGCTGGCCGCTGCGTCCCTGACGTCATTGCCGCCCGGCGTGGATCTCCCTCACGATCGCCTGGATTGGCATGAGATCGTCGAGCGCGCGACGCCGCAATGGCCGCCGCGCCTGACCAGCCCGGATTACGACAGGCTGACCGTCGCGCAGCTCCAGGCGAAGATCACGCTTGCGGACGCCGGTCGCGCCAACGCACAAGCGGCCTACGTTCCCGGCGAGGGCACGATCCTGCCGCGCAATGCCGAGGACATCGCCTGGTCGGAGTACAACCATCACTGGGCCGGCGTCTTCGTGGTGCTGATCGGGCTCCTGGCGCTCATCGAGCATTTTCGCTGGGGCCGCTGGGCGCGGCACTGGCCGCTGCTCTTCCTCGTGATGGCGGCCTTCCTGTTCTTCCGCGCCGACGAGCAGGCCTGGCCGCTCGGGCCGGCCGGCTTCTTCGAGTCGCTGCGCGATCCCGAAGTGGCGCAGCATCGTATCTTCGTGCTGCTGATCGCCGTGTTCGGCCTGTTCGAATGGCGCGTGCGCTTACGTGGCAGCAAGGCCGGGCCGGCGGCTTTGGTGTTCCCATTGACCACGGCACTCGGCGGTGCGCTGCTGCTTACGCATTCCCATGCGATCGCCAATATCAAGGACCAGCTGCTCATCGAGATGAGCCACACTCCGCTTGCGCTCTGCGGTGTCGCCGCCGGCTGGGCTCGCTGGATCGAGCTGCGCCTCGACGGCCGCGTCAGCCGGGCCGCGGCCTGGATTTGGCCCGTCGCCTTCATCCTGGTCGGGCTGATCCTGCTCGATTACCGCGAAGCCTGAACGCGCTATCCGTCGTACTGGTCCGGCCCCATCGCCCACGACGTCTGATCGTGGCCGAACGCGTAATTGCGGTTGTTGACGGCAGGATTGCGATTGACCATCGGCCGCATGAACATCGGGTGGGTCGCGCTGCGGACCTCGTGCTCGACCGTGAACAGCGGCTTGCCGCTGTCGAGATCGACGATGTCGCAGAAGCGATATTGATACTGATTATCCTCGCGCGAGATCAGGTTGCGTGCGAGCAGCTTGCGGTACGGGCCGGAGAAGTCGGTGATGTACATCTGCACATGGTGCCCGTCATAGTCGCCCAGCGGCCGGTCGGTCTCGCGGAACAAGAGGTGCTGGTCACGGCCCGTCTTGACCGCCGCAACCGCGCCGTCGCCGTTGCGCAATTCGGCGGGCATGCCCATGACCTCCGGATAGAAGGCGCAGATCGCCGGCGCCGTTCCGATCGGCACGTCGAACTCGACATAGGGAATGCCGAGCGTGATGCGGCCGAAGCGGGCCGCGTCCGGTTCATAAACGCGGATGCGGTTGCCCCACGGGCAGACGGCCTCGACATAACCGTTGTGCTCGGTGAAGGCGAAGGCCGTGCCTTCGAGCTTCTTCGCGACCGATGCCAGTCGCGCCAGCAACGCCTCACGTCCCTCGATGACGAGGCCGGTATGGCCGCGCAGCACCTGCGGCCTGCCGCTCGGCAGGTGAAACTGGCTCTGTCCGGCGTTGATCCACATGTTGGTGTCGGACACCATCAGATAGGGATCGCGGGTGAGGCCCAGTCCCGTGACGTAGAATAATGTCGCCAGACGCTGGTCCGGGACCTGGATGTTGACGTGCTCGAAATGAATCGCGTTGCCGAGATCTTCTGCGGATCGATCGAATTGTTGCGGCATGGCTGTGCGCTCTGATGAGGGGACGGAAAAGCCATACTAGAGCACAATTTCCGTCAGCTGAAACAGTTCGGCGATCACATCTTGAGGGCGGGCGTCACGCCTTTCGCCACCTTGCCGCGGTAACCAGTCCCTGTAATCTGGGCAAAAGACATCAAGGAAAGGACCGATGGGGGGAGTTCTGGAAGGCGTGCGCGTCCTCGATTTCGGGCGCTATATCGCAGGGCCGTATTGCGCGACCCTGCTGGCCGAATTCGGTGCCGAGGTCATTCGCGTGGAGAAGCGCGACGGCAGCGAGGACCGCTTCGTCGCGCCGGTCGGTGAGGGCGGTGAAGGCGCGCTGTTCCTCCAGATCAACCGCAACAAGAAATGCATCACGCTCGATCCGATGAAGCCGGAAGGACAGGAGGTGATGCGTCGCCTGATCGCGACCGCCGACGTCGTCGTCGCCAATCTGCCGCCGCAGACGCTGCGCGCGATGAAGCTCGACTACGACTCGCTGAAGGCGATCAAGCCCGACATCATCCTTACGACGGCAACGGCGTTCGGCGGGCCGGGGCCGTGGTCCGACCGCGTCGGCTTCGACGGTGTCGGCCAGGTCATGTCGGGCTCGGTGTACATGACCGGTACCGGCGATCCGCCATACCGCGCCGCGGTGAACTGGGTCGATTTCGGAACCGCGCTGCACTGCGCGTTCGGAACGCTCGCCGCGCTGATTGAGCGCGGCAAGTCCGGCCGCGGGCAGATCGTCGAGGGCGCGCTGCTCGCAACCGCGCTGTCCTTCACCAATGCCACGCTGATCGAACAGGCCGTGATCAACGTCAATCGCGTTCCGACAGGAAATCTCGGTCAGACCGCAGCGCCAGCCGACATCTACCGCACCAAGGACGGCTGGGTGCTGTGCCAGGTCACCGGGCATCCGCTGTTCAAGCGCTGGGCGAAGCTGATGGGCGAGGAAGAACAGTGGCTGAACGATCCGCGCTTTGCCGACGACATCAGCCGCGGCAACAATGGTCCCGTCATCAGCGAGCGGATGGCGCGCTGGTGCGCCGAGCGCACCACGCAGGAGGCCGTCGACACGCTGGGCAAGGCGATGATCCCGACCGGGCCCGTGCTGAGCCCGCAACAGGCGCTCGATCATCCGCACATCCGCGCCGCCGGCTTCATGCAGGACGTCGACTATCCGGGCTTGCCGAAGCCCGCGCCGGTGGCGCGCGCCGCTGTGCGGCTGTCGGAAACGCCGGGAGAGATCGTGGCGCGCCCGCCTACGCTCGGCGAGCATACCGATCGCGTCCTCGCCGAACTCGGCTACGACACCGCTGCGATCGAAGCACTTCGACAGAGCGGCATCATCTAGCAGATGCGGCTGGACTGGACCGCCGGCTGAAACGTTCAGGCGGCGGTCCAGTGCGATCTAGAGGAACTTGGGGAAGTTCTAAGGCCGCAAGGCAACGCTAACCCGTCCCGTGCAAACGCATCAAGTTTCGTAGTGTTGCTCCGGCGACAGATTCGTTGCCGCGGCCCGGAAATGGCCACACTTGCAGCACGCAGCCTGCTGCTCGATCTAGCCGGCCTTGGTCGTGTAAATCGTGGCGAAGCGCTCGCGCAGCAGATTCTTCTGCACCTTGCCCATGGTGTTGCGCGGCAAGGTTTCAACAAAGATGACGCGCTTGGGCTGCTTGAATTTGGCGAGGCGCCCCGACAGCGCGTCGAGAATGGCGCGCTCGTCCACGGACGAATTGGGCGAGCGCACTACGGCGGCCGTGACACCTTCGCCGAAATCGGCGTGCGGCACGCCGACGACGGCGCTTTCCGACACCCCGTCAATGGCGTCGATCTCGGTCTCGATCTCCTTCGGATAGACGTTGAAGCCGCCGGTGATGATGAGATCCTTGCCGCGGCCGACGATGTGGAGATAGCCCTGCGCGTCGAGCTTGCCGAGATCGCCGGTGATGAAGAAGCCGTCGGCGCGGAATTCGGCCGCAGTCTTGTCCGGCATGTTCCAGTAGCCGGCGAACACATTCGGCCCCTTCACCTCGATCATGCCGACCTCGCCAACGGGCAGGATTGCGCCGGTCTCGGGATCGGTGATGCGAACCTCGACGGCGGGAAGCGGCCGGCCGACCGAGCCGGCAATGCGCGCGCCCTCATAGGGATTGGAGGCGATCATTCCGGTCTCGGTCATGCCGTAGCGTTCCAGAATCGCGTGCCCGGTCCGCGCCTTCCAGGCGCGGTGGGTCTCGGCCAGCAGAGGCGCCGAGCCGGCGACGAACAGCCTCATGTTGGCGGTGGTTCGCTCGTTCAGGTCAGTGCTCTCGAGCAGGCGGACATAGAAGGTCGGCACGCCCATGAGAACGGTGCTGCGCGCCATCGTTGCCAGAATGCGTTCGGCGTCGAACTTCTGCATGAACAGGATGCGCGCGCGTCCGGCGAAGGTGACGTTGCAGGCCACGAAGAGCCCGTGAACGTGATAGATCGGCAGGGCATGGATCAGCACGTCCTTGCTCGAATAGCGCCACTCTTCGACCAGCGTCAGGGCGTTCGAAGAAAGATTGCCGTGCGTCAGCATGGCTCCCTTCGAGCGGCCGGTCGTGCCCGAGGTGTAGAGGATGGCTGCGAGATCGTCATTCGTCCTGGCGACGGTGTCAAATCCAGCCGGGAAGTCCGCCGCGGCATCGGCGAGCGAACCCTTGCCGCGGTGATCGAGCGTCTCGACCCGTCCGCCTGCCTTGGCGGCAATGGCGCGCAAATCGGCCTCTTCCCTGGGATCGCACACGATCAATGTCGGCTGCGCGTCGCGGATGAAATACTCGGTCTCGGCCGGCGTATAGGCGGTGTTGAGCGGCAGATAGACCGCCCCAGTGCGCAGCGTTGCAAGATAGAGCGCGACGGCCTCGACGGATTTCTCCACCTTGACCGCGACGCGGTGGTTCGGGCCGATGCCGATCCTCGCGAGGAAGTTCGCGAACCTGCCGCTCAGCGCAGCAAGTTCGGCATAGCTCAACGCCGCGCCGTCGTCCTTCTCGATGCAGATGGATGGGTCGGACTCCGCGCCGGCGAGCAGGCGATCGTACAGGTTCGAGGTCATGACGTGATCTTCCGTTGCGAGTTGCTGTGAGGACTGGGAACGAGGTCGCGCGACGACAATTTCGCGCGAAGCGCCTTCTTCACCTTGTCGGACGCCACCACGGTGCCGGCTTCCGCAAAGGCTTCGTGGTTCGCCTCGATGTGCTCGAGCGCGTAGAGATAGTTCACCATCAGCCCGTACGACTGCTTCATGCCCTTGGCCGAGGCGTCCCCGAGGAAATTCAGCCGCTCCAGGCGCGCGCCGTTGCCGAGATGGAAGCGGGCCACCGGATCGACCGGCTTGCCCGACGGCAGCTTCGCTTTCAGGAAGTAGTACGCAGCGAGCGCCGTGATCGGCTCCTTCGCCTGCGCGATGTCGCCGCCCTCATCGAGCGCGACCAGCGCGCGCCGCGTGTCTTCGTCGATCGCGGCAGACGCCTCGGTCTTGAGCTCGCGCCGGACCCATCCGGCAAAGCCGGGCACCGGCGACAGGGTGACGAAGGTCTTCAGGTTCGGCAGCTCGCGGGCGAGATCCTGCACCACCTGCTTGATCAGGAAATTGCCGAACGACACGCCGCCAAGTCCCTTTTGCGTGTTCGAGATCGAGTAGAACACGGCGGTCGTCGCCTCGCGCGCGGCAATCGCTTGGCGCGATTTATCCAGCAGCGGGCCGATTGCGCCGGGAATCTCCCTGGTGAGCGCGACCTCGACGAAGATCAGCGGCTCGTCGACCAGTTGCGGATGAAAGAACGCGTAGCAGCGGCGGTCCGGCGGCTCGAGCCGGTTGCGCAAGTCGTCCCAGTCCTGGATGGCGTGGACGGCCTCATACCTGATGATCTTCTCCAAAATGTTCGCCGAGGTGGTCCAGTCGATCGGTCGCAGCACGAGAAAACCCCGGTTGAACCAGGACGAGAACAGGTGGACGAAATCGTCGTCGACGGGCTGCAGTTCGGGATGCTCGCGCAGCAGCGACAGCAGCACCTCCCGCATCCGCACCAGCGAGGCCGTTCCGCCGGGCGCGAGGTTGAGGCGCCGGATCAGCTCCTGTCGGCGCGGCTCCGCGGCGGCGTGGAGCGCTTCGAGCCTGGCGCCGTCGCCGCCCTCCTTGCGCTGGTAGGCGGCGATCGCGAGCTCGATCGCGCGACGGTCCGGCCCGAAGCGGTCGGCGAGGGAGGATAGAAATTTGAGCCGCTGCGGTTCGGCCGCCCGCTCGAAGGCGGCGAGCAGCGATTGCGCGATCGCGACGCCGGAGGCTTCGCCGCGACGCGACAGCAGTGCCTCGCCGAGAAGCTCGAGGTCGCGATCCTCGCTCCCGTCCCGTTCCGCCTTCATGCCCAGGACCGCACGGCCGCGTTGTGTCAGCGTGTCGATCAGCCCTTGCAGGAATTCGGGCGCCGCAATGCGTCCGGATCGGATGTCGTTCAGCATGGTTCGTGCCTCCTCGGTTTATCGCGATGGCGGACCCATCACGAGGTTGGGCAGATAGGTCGAGATCGACGGCACCAGGCACAGCAGGACGACTGCGAATGCCATCAGCACGACGAAAGGCAGCGTTCCCCAGATCACGTCCCGCAACGGGATGTCCGGTGCGATGTTCCTGATGACGAAGATGTTGAGCCCGACCGGCGGATGGATGAGGCCCATCTCCATCACGATCGTCATCACCACGCCGAACCAGATCAGGTCGAAGCCGGCGTCCTTGAGCGGCGGCAGGATGATCGGCGCGGTCATCAGGATGATCGACACCGGCGGCAGGAAGAAGCCGAGCACGACCACCAGCACCAGGATCGCGCCCAGCAGCACCCATCGCGACAGCTGCATCGCGACGATCGCCTGTGCCGCGGCCTGGCTGATGTGGAGATAGCTCATGACGTAGGAGTAGAGCAGCGACATGCCGATGATCAGCATCAGCATGGTTGATTCCTTCAGCGTCGATTCCAGGATCGGGCCGAGATCCCGCGGACGCCACACGCCGTAGATCGAGGCGATCAGGACCAGCGCCAGGATGCCGCCGAGGCCGGCGGTTTCCGACGGCGTGGCATAGCCGCCATAGAGCGCGATCATGACGCCGCTGAGCAGCACGACGAAGGGCAGCACGCGCGGCAGCGCGCCGAACCGCATCGCCATGGTGAAGCGCTCGTTCGACAGGATCGGATGCTGCGCCGGATCGGCCGCATAGGCGCGCTGCGCCGCTTTGTATTCGGCCTTGAACCTCAGCACCGCATAGGTTGCAAACAGCAGCACCAGGAGAAGGCCCGGCCCGATGCCGGCGAGGAAGAGGCGTCCGAGCGACTGCTCGGCGGCGACCGCGTACAGGATCATGGTGATCGAGGGCGGCAGCAAAATGCCCAGCGTGCCGCCGGCGGCGATCACGCCCGCGGCAAAGCCGCCGGAATAGCCGCGCTTGCGCATCTCGGGAATGCCGGCGGAGCCGATCGCCGAGCAGGTTGCCGGAGACGATCCCGCCATCGCGGCGAACAGCGCGCAGGCGAAGACGTTGGCGATGCCGAGTCCGCCGGGAATGCGGCCCATCCAGACATGCAGCGCGCTGTAGAGATCCTGTCCCGCCTTCGACTTGCCGATCGCGGCGCCCTTCAGGATGAAGAGCGGGATCGCCAGCAGCGTGATCGAGGCCATCTCCTCGTAGACGTTCTGCGTCACCGTATCGAGCGATGCGGCGGGCATGAAGTAATACATGAAGACGACGGCGACCGCGCCGAGCGCCAGCGCGATCGGCATGCCCGAGGCCATGACGGCGAGGGTGGCGCCACCATACATCAGTCCGACGGCAAGCGTGCTCATTTGCTCCTCCATGCGTCGACGCTCGCGGCGAGCTGGAGCGCGACCTGCAGCGTCATCAGCGTCATGCCCAGCGACATCATGCTGTAGGGAATCCACAGCGGCGGGGCCCAAGTCGATCCGGACACCTGGCCGTCGACCCAGGCTTCGTGGAACAGCGTCCAGGACTTCCAGGCGAAGAAGCAGCAGAACAGCAGGCTCGCGGTGTCGACCACGAGCATGCGGATCGCATTGCCGCGCTTCGACAGATAGCCGGTGAGGGCCTCGATGCCGATATGGCCGCGTCCGGCCTGCACGAACGCGGTGGACAGGAACGTGGCGCCGACCAGCAGGAACACCGCGGCCTCGTCCTGCCAATAGGTTGCCGCATTGAAGAAGTAGCGCGCGGCCACGCTATAGCTCAGGATCGTGCTCGCGACGATGAGCGCGATCGAGCAGAGCACGACGATCGTCCTGTTGAGCAGGCTCATCGCGCGGGCGATCCGTCCCACCGGGGATCCGGGTCGCGCCGCCGTCACCGTGGCTGAATGGCCGAGATCGATGCCATGCGCGCTCATGAGCCGGCCTCCATGGCAAGCTTGATCAGGCGGGCGCAGTTCTCGTTCTTGTTGGCGTAGTCCTTCCAGGCCGTGTCGCGCGCAAGCTCCCGCCACGCCTGAACCGTCTTGTCGTCGAGATCGTGCACCGTCGCGCCGGCGGCCTGGTAGACCTTGGCCACGCGGACGTCGTCCTCCACCGCCGCTGCGCGGCCGAACGCTTCGAGCTCGGCGCCGACCGAGACGATGATGTCGCGCTCCTCGCTCGAAAGCCGGTCGAACACCGCCTTCGACATCACGAGCGGCTCGAGCATGAACCAGTAGCTCTTGGCCCGCCCGGTCGTCAGATGCTTGGCGAGCTCCTCCAGGCGGAACGAGGTCAGGCTGGTGGACGAGGTGAGGGCGGCATCGCACGCGCCGGTCTGCATTGCCGCATAGAGTTCATTGGAGGGCAGCGACAGCACCGAGGCGCCGGCAGCCTGCAGCACGAGATCCATCTCGCGCGAGCCGCCGCGGATCTTCATGCCCTTGGCATCGCCGACCTCGACCAGCGGACGCGTGCGGCTGGCGACGCCGCCGGCCTGCCAGATCCAGGTGACGATGATGAGGCCCTTGGCGGCGAGAAACTTGCTGAACTCCTGGCCAATCGGTTTGTTCTTCCAGCCGAGGCCTTCGTCGTAACCGGTGACGAGGCCCGGCATCAGTCCGATGTTCAGTTCGGGAAGATCGCCGCCGGCGTAGGAGATCGGGATCAGGCTCATGTCGAGCGCGCCTTTGCGCATCGCCGAGACCTGCGCGTTGGTCTTCATCAGCGACGAGCCCGGATAGATCTCGGCGGTCATCGCGCCCTTGCTGCGCTCCTGGATCAGCGCCGCGAAGCGCCGGCAGAGCCGGTCGCGGAAATCGCCTTCGGTCGCGGTGCCTCCCGGAAACTGGTGCGAGATCTTCAGGGCCGTTGCCGCGCGTGCCTCTCCGAACCGGAGCAGGGCCGGAGCCGCGATCCCTAGGGCCAAGGCTTGGCGTCTTGAAATCCTCATTCCATACCTCCCGCTGCTAGATTGCATTTTTTATTTCTAGTCTTGCATACAATTCATATATGAACTGCATGCTGTATGTTTTGTCAAGTCTGTGGTATGGAACTAAAGGATCAGGTGTATACAATGAGCCAGGCCTTCAGGCTGAAGCAGTCGATCGAAGACGCTGTGATTGCAGGGGAATTCCTGCCGGGCGATCGCCTGGACGAGGCCTCGCTCGCGGAGCGATTCGGGGTGTCGCGCACCCCCATTCGGGAGGCGCTGCTTCAACTCGGCGCCGAAGGCTTCATCGATGTCCGCCCGCGCCGGGGCGCGATCGTCAGCGTCCCGTCACCGACCCGGCTGTTCGAGATGTTCGAGACCATGGCCGAGATCGAAAGCGCCTGCGGGCGGCTGGCCGCGCGCCGGCTGACGCCGGACAATGACGCGGCGATGGAGACGGCTCACCGCGCCTGCGAGATCGCCGCGCGCGAAGGCGACAGCGAGCAGTACTACGCGGACAACCGTAATTTTCACGAAGCGATCTATCGCGCCAGCCGCAACAGCTTCCTCGCGGATCAAGCCTTCGCCCTGCACAAGCGGCTGAGCGCCTATCGCCGCATCCAGCTTCGGGCGCGCAATCGTCTGCTGCAATCGCTCCAGGAGCACGCCGGGATTCTCGAAGCGATCCGTGCCGGTGACGAGCAACTCGCCGCGACGCGGTTGCACGACCACGTTCTCGTGCAGGGCGAGCGGTTCTCGGACATGGTGCTCGGCCTTGCCGGCGATCGGCGCTCGGATGCCTCCAGTAGGAGCGGGACGACGAGATAGAGCGGCGGACACATCCGTTCGCTAATCCGTCTCATCCGAGGCTGACAGCGCAAGACGTTGTCGGCGCCGTGAATTCGTTTCCTGTATGGTGCCGAATGGAGAAAGGCCGCCCACGCAGGCCGCCAATTTGGATTTCCATTTCATTGATTTCGCCTCGCGGAGAAGCGAATACGGTTCCAATCATTGCCGCAGACTCCGGAGACCAAGATGTCGTTTCGTTCCGCCCTGATTCTTTCGACCGTGCTCGCCGCATGGTCCGCCGCGGCCGCGGCCGAGACCATCAAGATCGGCGTGACGCCGGGACCGCACGCGCAGATCCTCGAAGCCGTGAAGCCGATCGCCGCCAAGCAGGGGCTCGATATCCAGCTGCTCGAGTTCTCCGATTACGTGGTGCCGAACGCCGCGCTCGATGCCGGCGAGATCCAGGCCAATTCGTTCCAGAACCAGCCTTATCTGGACAACCAGAAGGCCGATCGCGGCTACAAGATCGAGTCCGTCGGCCTGACCGTGAACTTCCCGATCGGCGTCTATTCGAAGAAGCACAAGGCCTTTGCCGATATCCCCGAGGGCGGCAAGGTCTCGATCCCCAACGATCCGACCAATGGCGGGCGCGTGCTGCTGCTGCTCCGCGACAAGGGCGTGATCAAGCTGAAGGACGGCACGGGCTTCAAGCCGACCGTGCTCGACATCACCGAGAATCCCAAGAAGCTGAAATTCATCGAGGTCGATGCGGCGCAGGCTCCGCGCGCGCTCGACGACGTCGACGCAGCCGCGATCAACACCAATTATGCAACCCAGGCGGGCCTCGATCCGGTCAAGGATCCGATCCTGCGCGAAGACCCGAAGGGGCCCTATGTCAATCTGATCGCGGTGCGCACCGCCGACAAGGACAAGCCCTGGGTCAAGATCCTCGTGGACAGCTATCACACGCCTGAGGTCAAGGAGTTCGTCCTGACCAAGTTCAAGGGCGCGGTGCTGCCGAGCTGGTAGGCAATCTGCCCAGCCAGAGTCCAGCGCAGGAGGGATGTTCCGGCGGGCAGCCTTGCGCAATGCCCGCTTGTCTGGAGCTGCGGCAACCGACATCATCGGGGCCCATCCTCGCCCGACAGGGATCGTATGAAACGCTTTGCAAATCTGAAACGCCTGGGCTTCTTCACGCGGCTGCTCGACGAGGCGCCGGCGGCGGACCGCTATCGCTTCGCGGCCGAGCAGATCGTGCGCGCCGAGAAGGCCGGGCTCGATTCCGCGTGGATCGCGCAGCATCATTTTCACGAGCGCGAAGGCGGCCTGCCGTCGCCCTTCACCTTCCTCGGCTATGTCGCAGCCCAGACCTCGCGCATCCGCCTCGGCACCGGCATCGTGACGCTGCCGCTGGAGAGCGCGGTGAGGGTGGCGGAGGACGCTGCGGTGCTCGATCTCCTCTGCAACGGCCGCTTCGAGCTCGGCGTCGGCACCGGCGGCAATCCGTCGGCCTTCGCCGCCTTCGGCCTCGACGGTGCCCAGCGCAACGAGATATTTGCGCGCAATCTGGACATCGTTCGCAAGGCACTGACCGGCAAGCCGCTCGACGGCGGCGACACGCTCTATCCGCAGCGGCCGCAACTGGACAAGCGCATCTGGCAGGCGACGTTCTCCGTCGCCGGCGGCGCCCGGGCCGGCAAGGCCGGCGATGGCCTCCTGCTCTCGCGCACCCAGCCGCGATCCAAGGACGCGCCGAAGGCGACGCTCGCCGAGATCCAGAACCCGATCATCGACGCCTATCTCGAAGCACTGCCGCCGGGCTGTGAACCGCGCATCATGGCCTCGCGCAGCGTCTTCGTCGCCGACGACCATCGCGAGGCGATGCGTCTTGCCGATATCGGGCTGCGCCGCGCGCTGCCGCAATTCATGAAGGGCGGTCACCTTCCGCCGGGCGAGACGCTCGAGGAGATGATCACCGCGTTCGACACCCATGTCGGCGCCGCCGACGAGGTGATCGCCTCGCTCCGCACCGATGCGACGCTGGAGCGGGTGACCGATCTGGTCTTCCAGGTGCATTCGGTCGATGCGCCGCATCCCTATGTCCTGCGCTCGATCGAGCTGGTCGCGGAGAAGGTGGCGCCGGCGCTGGGCTGGACCCGGACGGCGGCCAAAGACGTTGCTCTCGCAGGCTAGCCGGGATGAATGTGATCGCGTTGCACGAGGCTGAATGATGGCACCAAAGGATATTATCGACACGCTCGCCGGGATCGAGCCCGGCTCCACCCTGGACGCCATCCGCGCGCGCCGTCTGCAGGCGCGCGAGAACGCGCAGAAGAGCTATCTCTCGCTGTTCGAGCCGATCGACGCCGGCGATTTTTCGCTTGCCGAACGCTCCGCGGTCGCGGCCTTCGTCACGTGGCTCCATGGCGAGTCCCCCGTCGCCGCCTTCTATCGCGAGAAGCTCGCAGCGAATGCGGATGGAGCCGCGCTGGTCGAGGCGATCAAGTCCGAGATCGAGCGCGGCAAGACATCGGGGCCCTATGGCGCCTTTCCGGCCGGACCGTTGTCGGTCGAGAACAAGGCTGGCTTGATCTACCGCGTGAGTGCCGAGCGCAGGCCCGAGCTTGGCGCCCGGCTGGTTGCGGCGCTTGAACATGCGCATCTGCTGGTTTTCCGCCCGCGCGATGCCGCATCCGCCGACATGAAGGCGCTGCTGGCGGCCGGCTGGTCGACCACCGGCATCGTCACGTTTTCCCAGCTCGTTGCGTTCCTGTCGTTCCAGGTCCGCGTCGTCAGCGGCTTGCGCACGCTCGCAGCGGCAAGCGCGTAGGAGGTTGCATCATGAGCACCGTCAATCCGCCCGTCGTGTTCACCCAGGACGAACTCGGCTGGGTCTCGTGGATCGATCCGCTGCCCGAGGCCGAGCTGACCGAGCGGCATTTCGCCGGCCTGGTCGATCGTGCCCGCGCCAAGTCGGAATACTTTCGTCTCTTGGTGCGCGATCCCGAAGTGCTGGAAGCCCGCACCAAGACCGACAAGGACATCTTCTACAACGTCGCCGACGGCCTGCCGCGCGCCGAGCGCGAGCTCGCTGCCGCTGCGACCTCGCGCTACAACGGCTGCATCTATTGCGCCTCCGTGCATGCGCGCTTCGCCAGCACCTATTCCAAGCGCCGCGAGGACGTGCAGCGCCTGCTGGACGAAGGCGTCGGGGCCGATCTCGGCGCGCGCTGGAATGCCGTCGTCAAGGCCTCGGTGGCACTGGCCGAGACGCCGATCGCGTTCGGTCCTGACAATATCGCGGAGCTGCGCCGCGCCGGGCTCGACGACGCCGAGATCGTCGACGTCATCAACGGCGCCTCGTTCTTCAACTGGGCGAACCGGCTGATGCTGTCGCTCGGCGAGCCCTCGAAATAGGCAATCTCACCGGCACAAGAATTGCTGCTTGTATCAACTAAAGTGGATGGAGCCGTGCATGAGCAACATCGATCGTCGTACCCTGGTCAAAGGCTCGCTCGCCGCGATGATGGCGGGCGCGACCTTCTCGCGCGCCGCCTTCGCGCAATCCGCCGAGCCGATCCTGCTCGGCGTCAGCGGCCCCCTGACGGGACCGAATGCGCAATATGGCACGCAGTGGAAGCAGGGTTTTGACCTTGCGCTCGACGAGATCACGGCTGCCGGCGGCATCAACGGCCGCAAGCTCGCCTATCAATTCGAGGACAGCCAGAGCGACCCGCGGCAGTCTGTGGCGATCGCGCAGAAGTTCGTCTCCGACCCCCGGATCGCCTTGGAGCTTGGCGATTTCTCCAGCCCCGCCTCGATGGCGGCTTCGCCGATCTACCAGCGCGGCGGCCTTGTGCAGTTCGGCTTCACCAATTCGCACCCTGACTTCACCAAGGGCGGCGACTTCATGTGGAGCACGTCTGTAAGCCAGGCCGACGAGCAGCCGCTGCTGGCGGCCTATGCCGTCAAGCGCCTCGGCCTGAAGAAGCTCGCAGTGCTGCACCTCAACACCGATTGGGGCCGCACCAGCCGCGACTATTTCGTCAAGGCCGCCAAGGAATACGGCGCCGAGGTCGCGGTGACTGAAGGCTACATTGCGGAGGAGCGCGACTTCCGTTCCACGCTGGTGCGCGTGCGCGATGCCAATCCGGATGGGCTGATCCTGATCTCCTATTATTCCGACGGCGCGCTGATCGCGCGCCAGGCCCGCCAGGTCGGCCTGAAGCAGATGATCTGCGCGGCAAGCTCGGTCTACTCGCCGAAGTTCCTGGAGCTCGGCGGCGAGGCGGTCGAGGACGTCCATCTCGGCACGCGCTATTTCCCTGAGGATCCCAGGCCCGAGGTGAAGAAATTCATCACGGGCTTCAAGGCCAAGTATGGCGGGCAGGAGCCCGACGCCTTCAACGCCTATGCCTATGACGCGATGAACATGGCGGCCGCCGTGGTCAAGATCGGCGGCACCGACCGGCGCGCGATCCGCGACGCCTTCGCGAAGGTGAAGGATGTCTCGAGCGTCATCTTCGGCCTGGCGACGTTCGACGTCGAGAGCCGCCGCGTCAAGGGCGCCATGAACGCCGAACTCGTCGTGCGCAAGGGCCAGTTCGCGCTCTGGGACGGCAAGCCGACCTGACCTGATGGCCGGAGCGGGGGCTCCGGCCGCTTTCCTCTCTTCGCGGTGATATCAGCGTGTCTTCCTGGCTCGACTACACGATCAACGGGCTGATCGTCGGCAATGTCTACGCCCTCGTTGCGGTCGGGCTCGCGCTGATCTTCGGCGTCAGTCGGCTGATCAACTTCGCACAAGGCTCGATCTATCTGGTCGGCGCCTATATCGGCTGGGTCGCGGTGGTGCAGCTGCATACGCCGCTGCCGCTCACCATCATCGTGGTCGCGGCGGCCGCCGCGGTGGTCGGTCTGGTCATCGAGCGGTTTGGCCTGCGGCCGCTGCAGAACTCGGTGCGGATCGCGCCGCTGCTCGCGACCATCGGCATCAGCTTCGTGCTCGACCAGTTGGTGATGCTGACCTTCTCGCCCAATCCGCGCGCGCTGCCGAGCCAGCTGCCTGACGTTCGCTTCCAGCTCGGCGGCGGCACGATCGGTCCACTCGATCTGCTCATCGCCGGCGTCGGCATCACCAGCGCGCTCTTGCTGTTCGTGTTCCTGCGCTACAGCAAGCTCGGCTGGGCCGTGCGTGCCGCCTCACAGGACCGCGATGCCGCGATGCAGATGGGCGTCGACGTCAACCGCGTCAATCAGGCGGTGTTCGGCATTGCCGCCGCGCTCGGCGGCGTCTCCGGCATGCTGGTCGGCATGTACTATAATCAGATCGACACCGCGATGAGCCTGCAGGCGACGCTGAAGGGCGTCGTCGCGGAAGTGGTCGGCGGCGCCGGCAACGTGCCGGGCGCGGTGATCGGCAGCCTGTTGCTCGGCCTCGTCGAGAGCTACGGCGTTGCCGTATTCGGCACCAGCTATCGCAACCTGTTCGCGTTCCTGCTGCTCGTCGTCGTGCTGGTGCTGCGGCCGAACGGCCTATTCGCCAGCGCGCGGCAGGCGCCGCCGGAGCCGCTCACCGGAACCTTCATCGCGCCGAGCCGCCCGGTGCGGATTCCGCGCTGGGCCTTGGCTGTCGCAGCCGCGATCTTCGCGGTCCTGCCGTTCTTCCCGGTATCGTTCTATGTGCTGCAGACCCTGATCAATGCCTGGCTGCTCGGCATGCTCGCGCTCAGTCTCACGCTGGTTGCGGGCACGGTGGGGCAGGTCTCGCTCGGACACGCCGCACTGCTCGCGATCGGCGCCTATACGTCCGCGCTGCTGTCACTGACGCTCTCCGTCCCGGTCGGCCTTGCCGTGATCGGCGGCGGCCTGATGAGCGCTGCGCTCGGCACGCTGCTGATCTCGCCGTCCTTCCGCCTGCGCGGACACTATGTTTCGATCGCTACCCTCGCCATCGGCGAGATCGTGTCGCTGGTGATCCTGAACTGGGAGGGCGTCACGCGCGGTCCGATCGGCATCTCCGGCATCCCGCCGCTGTCGCTGTTTGGCTATGACCTGATCAGCCCGTCCTCGGTCTACTGGTTCAGCTTTGCGGTGATGGTCGTGCTGGCGCTGCTCCAGGGGAGGCTGCTCACGTCGCATCTCGGCCGCAGCTTCCGCGCTATCAGAGACGACGATATCGCCGCGCGCGCCTATGGCCTCAGCCTGAACCGCTACAAGTCGCTGGCCTTCATCTTCGGCGGTTTTGCTGCCGGCGTCAGCGGCGGCATCGCCGCGCATCTTTACTCCTACATCAATCACGAGACCTTCAACACGCAGCAATCCATCCTGGCGCTGACGGTCGTCATCCTCGGCGGCCTCGGCAATGTCGTCGGCGCGATTCTGGGGTCGGTGGCGTTGGTCGGCCTGCCCGAAGTCTTCCGGATCGCGGCGGAGTATCGCATCCTGATCTACGGCATCGTGCTGCTCTTGCTGGTGCGGTTCAGGCCGCAGGGCCTGTTGGGAACGATCTGATGGCGGAGCAGCACTATCCCATGCTGTCCCTGCGCGGACTGACGCGTCGTTTCGGCGGCCTCACCGCGGTGGACGCCATCGATCTCGATCTCGCGAGGGGCGAGCTCATCAGCATCATCGGCCCCAACGGCGCCGGCAAGACGACGCTGTTCAACCTCGTGACCGGGCTCGACCGGCCCGATGCCGGTACCGTGCGCTTCGAAGGTCAGGACATCACCGGCCTGTCGCCGGAACGGCTCGCGGCCGAAGGCATCGCGCGTACCTTCCAGCTCGGCCGCGTGTTCGGCAATCTCAGCGTCATGGACAATGTCCTGATCGGCGCCCACACGCGCTTGCGCGCCGTGAAGCCGGCGGTGCCGGTGATCGGGCCGCTGCTCGAGCTGGGCCTGGCCTTGCTGCGTCCCTCGAGCGTCAAGGCGGAAGAGGAGCGGCTGCGTGAGGAGGTGAAAGCCATCCTTGCCCGTTTCGGCGAGCGGCTGCTGCCGCGGATCGACCAGCCCGCCTATAGCCTGTCCTACGCCAACCGCCGCCGCGTCGAGATCGCGCGTGCGCTCGCGCTCAAGCCGCGCCTCTTGCTGCTCGATGAGCCGACCGCCGGCATGAATCCGACCGAGACCGCGGAGATGCAGGCGCTCGTCGCCGAGCTGAAGGCGGAAGGGCTGACCATCCTCCTGATCGAGCACAAGCTGGAGATGGTGATGCGCCTGTCCGACCGTGTCATCGTCATGGACGAAGGCAAGAAGATCGCGGAAGGACCGGGCGAGGTGGTGCGAACCGATCCCAAGGTGATCGAGGCCTATCTCGGCCACGGCCTGTCGGGCGCGGCGGAGCAGGAGAGCGCGGCATGACGACGAGCGTCCCCGAACCGCTGCTGGCGCTGTCTGGCGTCAACACCTTCTACGGCCAGGCCCAGGTGCATTTTGATCTCTCGATCACGGTCGCGCGCGGCCACATCGTCTGCCTGCTCGGCGGCAATGCCAGCGGCAAGTCGACGACGATGAAGATCATTTTGGGTCTGGTGAAGCCGCGCTCGGGCGAGGTGACGTTCGACGGCGCCTCGCTGATCGGACTCGCCACGCCGCAGATCGTCCGCCGCGGCATCGCCTCGGTGCCGGAGGCACGGCGGCTGTTCGCCGACATGAGCGTGCGCGAGAACATCCTGATGGGCGCCTTCGTGCGCAACGACCGCGACGCCGTCGCGCAGGATCTCGACAGGATGCTGACGCTGTTCCCGAAACTCGGCCAGCGGCTGTCGCAGCGCGCAGGCTCCTTGTCCGGCGGCGAGCAGCAGATGGTGGCGATGGCGCGCGCCCTGATGAGCCGTCCAAGGATGATCGTGATGGACGAGCCGACCATGGGCCTGTCGCCGCTCTATGTCGACCGCGTGCTGGAGCTGATCCGCACCATCAACCAGGAAGGCGTCTCGGTCTTCATGGTCGAGCAGAACGCCAGCCTCGCGCTGGAGATCGCGCACGAGGCCTATGTGCTGCAGACCGGCAAGATCGTGCTGTCGGGCCCGGCGCGCGCGCTGAAGGACGATCCACGGGTGCGCGACGCCTATCTCGGCGGCTCCGAGGCCGCGTAGCGTTTCAAGCAGAAGCTGCGCTCTGCACCGTCTCCGCCGGCAGATCGTCGCCATTGGGATCGCCCGGTGCGGTCGCCCAGGCGAGCTCCACCAGCGTCACGATCCTGCGCCCGCCGCCGTCGAGCTGGACGACGATCAGGCCCTGCTCCTCCATGTAGCCGAGCAGGCGCTGCGCGCGGCGCAGCGAGTGGGAGCCATAGGCGCGGGCGATCGCGGCATCGCCGGGGCAGGGCCAGCCTTCCTTGGCCGCGCGCGCGATCATCATGAACACGCCCTGCATGTCGTCGGGCAGGATCGAGGCGCGCAGCGACACGTCCTGCCAGGCGTCGTCCTCGGCAAGATCGGTGCCGAGGCCGGCGCGCGCGTGCGTCAGCATGCGGCGGAATTCGTTGAGATCGGGCACCGCTGCGCCGAGGCCCTCGATGCGGCAACGGACCACGAATTCCTGATACAGCACGCCGATGGCGCGGAAGCCGGCGTCGGGCTCGGCGAGCACGGCCCGCAGCGTCCGATCGACGCGCTCGCGCCGCTCGGCGAGCTCTTCGGCGCTGACCGGCAGCTCGATCGGCTCTGCGCGCGCTTCCGGCACAGCAGCCGCCTTCGCGGCGCGAAGCTGTTCGAGCAGATCCGGCGCCGGCCGGCGCTGCGGCCGGCTGGCGTCGGGCGGCGGCGCGGCCAGGATAACCGCGCGGGCGTCTTCAAGTGTGGCCTCCGGCAGCGGCATCAGCCGCGGCGTCGAATTGCGCGGGGAGGTCGCGGTCGGGCCGATGTTCAGGCGCAGCGGACGGCGCGACAGGGCCGGTCCCAGCGCCATGAACTGGCCGCGCTCGAGATCGCGGAAGGCTTCCGCCTGCCGCCGCTCCATGCCGAGCAAATCGGCGGCGCGCGCCATGTCGATGTCGAGGAAGGTGCGGCCCATCAGGAAGTTCGAGGCTTCCGCCGCGACGTTCTTGGCGAGTTTTGCAAGGCGCTGGGTCGCGATGATGCCGGCGAGCCCGCGCTTGCGGCCGCGGCACATCAAATTGGTCATGGCGCCGAGCGAGAGTTTTCGCGCTTCGTCCGAGACTTCGCCCGCGACCGCCGGCGCAAACAGCTGCGCCTCGTCCACCACCACCAGCATCGGGTACCAATGGTCGCGGTCGACATCGAACATTCCGCCGAGGAACGCAGCGGCGCGCCGCATCTGGTTCTCGGCGTCAAGCCCTTCGAGATTGAGCACGGTGGAGACGCGATGCAGCCGTGCGCGCTCGCCGGCAACCTGGAGGCCGCGCTCGGTGTGGTCCTCGGCGTCGATCACGAGATGGCCGAAGCGTTCGGCCAGCGTGACGAAATCGCCTTCGGGATCGATGATGGCCTGCTGCACCCAGGGCGCGCTCTGCTCCAGCAGCCGCCGCAGCAGATGCGACTTGCCGGAGCCGGAATTGCCCTGCACCAGGAGACGGGTCGCCAGGAGTTCCTCGAGGTCCATGGCCGCCGCGGCGCCTGCCGTGGTCTGCCCCATCTCGATCGCAACCGTCATGTCCCCGACTCAAGTCCCCATCATCCGCGGACAGGGGCTTATCAATCCCGCCGCGGCGCGTCGAGCGGTCCAGCGCGAATCAGGCCGCGTTGCCCACGGCGGCGTTCAGGCGTGATTCGAGAGCCGAAGCAGTGCGGGCCGGTAGGGCGCCTGCGGATCGTCGTCCTCGTTCGCGGGAATCGCGCAGGAGCCGAATTCCTGCCTGATCCGCTCGATCTCGGCGATGCGCGCGTGCAGCCGCTGCAGATGCTCGGGCGATCTCGCCCGCCAGAACCGGAAGGTGTCGGCCGTGAGGGGCAGGAAGGCCGTTCCGAACAATGTCGGCTCGGGCACGACGGTCCGTCCGAGCAGCAGGAACCGCTCGGCGCCAGAGACGATCAGGGTCGCATAGCCGCGATTTCCAATCCGCCTGATCCCGTTCAGCGACCATTCGGCGAGCTTGCTGAAATAGGGCTCCTCGCACCAACGGTCGGGACAATCGTCGTCGACGGTGACGTTGACGGCGTCCTGGCTGAAATGCACCACGATGCCCGACTTCGCCGGGAACCAGTCGTCGTCGAGATGGCCCTGCAGCCAGGCGCAGACGAACGACCGGCACATCTGCGGACGGCGCTCGTAGATGGTGCATCCCGTACCGGCCTGCCAATGCCGGCACAGCTGGTTGACCGGCTTGTCGACGCCGGCGACCTCAAGGATGTCGCAGCAGGCGTTGCACGAGCCGCATTGCCGGGCGGGCCGCGCCGTCTTCGGCAGGCCGGTCGCACGAAAGCCCTGGCCGTCGCGGACCAGCAGCTTCTGCTTCTCCAGCGCGGTCAGCGCACGTTCGATCTTGAGACGCGAGAGCCCGGTGGCGTCGATCACGCCCTTCATCGTCGTCGCGCCCGCTTCCACCGCGCGGACGACGCTCAGCATCGCCTGGTCCATCGTCTTTTCTTGTTGTTGTCGTCCGGTCCCGGACGCCGGCATCGCAGTCCGGTGCCCGGGAGTGGCGGCGAGTTGCTGGTTGTGAAGATAATGACTTACTCACAAAGCTATCTTTCTCCTTTTTGCCAAACAACAAGCCGGGCCCGCCATGCACGCATGCAGCACTTGCGCAATTGCGGGATCAGGCATGGCGGTCACGGTCGCCTGCGAGGTGGCTTGCAAACGTGAAACGCGAGCGGCCCGGCTCAATTCGCCCCCAAGCGCGGCCATTTCGCCGCCGCGCAGCGCCCGGAGAGGAGGCGCGACACGCATTCTCGTCACGCAGTCGTGATATCTGCGGTGCGGGCGCTCGCGCCGCGTGAGGCGACACGTTTGCGTGATGAGGAGCGGCAGACCAGGACATCGCGCCGCGTTGCTGCTGCATCACACCGGGAACAGTCAGTCGCGGGACGAGAGGGACGCCCCATCATCGCATGACCCAGATCAAGGCCTGCCGGCGCGTCGCCTGCTAGGCGAGGGCATGAACTCTCTGACCTTCTTCACGGCGACCTGTTTTCTTCTCGCCATGCCGGGACCGACCAACACCTTGCTTGCGACATCGGGGGCAGGGATCGGCATTGCGCGCTCGCTGCATCTGCTGGCGGCGGAGGTGTGCGGCTATCTCGCGGCGATCGCGCTGCTGCGGCTGGCGCTTGAACCGATCGTGAGCGACATCCCGCTTGCGGCTCTCGTGCTCCGCATCGCCGTCAGCGTCTACATCCTCGGTCTTGCCGTCATGCTCTGGCGCGTCAACGCGCGCGAACTGCGCCACGGCGCGGTGGTGACGTTCCGCCAGGTGCTGCTCACCACGCTGCTCAATCCGAAGGCGATGGTGTTCGCTTTCCTGCTGCTGCCGCTTCAGGCCGGACTGTCCGGGCTGTTGCCCCGGCTCGGTGTGATTGCGCTTCTGATCGTCCTGGCGGGAGCGGCCTGGGTGACGCTGGGCGCCACGCTGGGCCGCGGTGCCCGTCGTCTCGGGCGTCCCGAGCTGATCAGTCGAACCGGCGCGGTCACGCTCGTCGCCGTCACCGGCCTGATCTGGCTTCAATCATTCCTGAGTGCGTGAAGGCTTGCGGGATGTCATGGCGGAGGCGCGTCGTCCATCGCAGTCTCGGCTCGTCGTGGAGGCATCGGCTGTCATGGTCAATCGGCGCAGCGTCGTGGCAGGGCTGGCGTGTGCCGCCGTCATGTCTCCGCACGGATCGCATGCGGCTACGGCCGTGACTTACGCGGACGCGGTGCGCACCGCGTGGGCGCCGCTGCGTCCAGATGAGGGCATCCATGGCATCGTACGTTACGCGACCCTCGCCGCCAACAGCCACAACACCCAGCCCTGGCGTTTCACGCTCAGTCCGGCAAGCATCGTCATTGCACCCGACGTCTCGCGCCGCTGTCCTGCGGTCGACCCCGATGATCACCACCTGTATGTCAGTCTCGGATGTGCAGCCGAGAATCTCACGCATGCGGCGGCTGCCTCGGGCTTGAGGTCGACGTTGCGGATTGAAGCCGATGCGGTCGTCGCGGATCTCGAGCGCGCGACTGCGCAGGTGTCGGCCCTGTTCGCCGCGATACCGAACCGGCAGTCGACGCGTGCGGCCTATGATGGCCGCCCCGTCTCGAACGATCTGCTTCGCAGCCTCGAGCAGGCCGGCACCGGCGAAGGAGTTGCGGTCTTGCTCGTGACCGACCGTCAGCAAATGCAGCGCATCAGTGACTACGTCGTCGAAGGCAACACGATGCAGATGCGGGATCCGAAGTTCATGGAGGAGCTCAAAGCCTGGATGCGCTTCAACGAGGGCGAGGCGGTCGCGACGATGGATGGTCTGTTCTCGGGTGCATCAGGCAATCCGCCCCTGCCGCGGTGGCTGGCGCGACCGTTGCTGCCATTCGTGTTCACGGAACGCCGCGAGAACGACAAGTATCGCGCCTCTATCGAGAGCTCCGCCGGCCTTGCGGTGTTCGTCGCCGAGCATGACGACTGGGCGCATTGGGTCGAAGTCGGGCGCGCCTGCCAGCGCTTCGCGCTGCAGGCGACGGCGCTCGGCCTCAAATACGCCTTCGTCAACCAGCCGGTCGAGATTCCCAGCCTGCGCCGCCAACTTGCGGCCTATCTCGGTCTCGGCCGGCGCTTGCCAGATATCGTGGTGCGCTTCGGCGCAGGGCCGGAGCTGCCGAGATCATTGCGCCGACCCGTCGCGCAGGTGATCGCGTAAGGCCGATTGCTGCCGAGAAGCCGCCTTACTGTGCGCCCGATCCGCCCTGCACGATCTTCTCGTTCAGCTTCAGGTCGACGGTCTCCACCGTGCGGTCGATCTCGGCATTGGGCACGCCGAGCTGATGCGAGATCAGCTTCACCAGCAGGTCGACGCGCTCGATGAAGGGCGCGCCGCTCGCGACCGCGCGCGCGGCCGAGGACGGCTTGAGCAGGCTTTCCGCAGCCTTGGCATATTTCGCGAACGGCACCTGGTCCTGCGGATCGGCGCCGAGGCGGCGGGCGACGGCATCGACATGGTCGTAGATCGTCTGCGAGCGTGCGAGGTCGCCATGCACGGCGTCGCGGATCGATTGCGGCTCGTGCGGGGTGATGCAGCGGTAGTTGCCGGTGAGCAGCATCGACCATTTCGCCAGCGGCACGAACAGGGAATCGAACACTTTCAACTTCACCGGCACGTCGTGGCCGTCGAGCGTCACCGCGTCGATGTCGGCTTCGAGCTCGCGCAACAGCTTGTTGTGCTTCTCGTCGGCGAAGACCGATGCCTTGAAGTTGGTGGGCAGGCCGACATGAAGCACGTTCGCGGCTTCCTCCGGCGGGCGGAAGGCCTGCGGGTCGGGCGAGCACAGCGTCACCAGCCCCGGCTCGAACCGCTCCCACACCTGCGCGTTGGTGTAGGCCTCCTCGAGGTCCATGCCTGCGAGTGCGGGAATCCGCTTCAGATAGGGCAGCGGCGGCATGTTCATGATCGACAGGCACGGCAGCTTCGCCGCGGCGATCTTGACCATGAGGACGCGCACCGTGTGGTTGGTGTATTGCGGCTCCTGCATCGCAAGGCCGACCAGATCGTAGCGGGAGACGTCGACATCGGCCGGCGTCACCGCGTCGAGCTTGCCGGGCAGGTTGCGCGAGAAGATCGCCCGGTGCACTGCCTCGTCGCGCAACTTGATGCGCACCTCGGTACCGTCGCGATTGATGAGCTCTGCGGTCTTGGCGCGGCAGACCAGGGTCACATTGTGCCCCGCCATCAGCAGCTTCGTGCCCAGCAGGGAGCCATAGGAAGCCCCGAGAATCAGAATGTTACGCGCCATGTTTCGTCCCTTGGAATGTGATGTGATTTTTTGCGCCCCGGCCGTCGTGCGAGGGGGCATTTGCCGGCATGTAAAGCGAAGTGGCCGGCGATAGCAACTGGGATAATGCATACAAGATGCAGAAGGGCGGGCGGTCCCGGTCGTGCCGTGACGACCGAACTGTGACGGATCCCATCCGGCAAGGGGGTCTGCAGATCTGCTTCGTTATCTGAGACAAGCTATTTCCCGAGAATCCGGAACGCATGTCACATCCGGCTCGTCAGGGAGAGTCGATCGTACGCCACCAGGCGGTGTGCGAACGAGCAGGGCCGGGGAGTCGTCTCTTCGATGAAGCGGCAATCGACCGCCTTTGTCATTGCTGCGGTGATTGGCGGCGCGCCGGATGCGCCCATGAGACGTTCATGAGAGGTCGATACCGGTCATGCCTCTTCTGTCATCAAATCGCATCCAATTTTTAGTCGTCAGTCGCAACAAAAAACTACAAACGCAGCGCCGCAAAAATGGCAGAGTGGCGCGGGGCCATGACTGTATGTCAGCAATGGAGCTGAGACGTGACGATTGAGTTGGAGCCGGCGTGCAACTTGCGTTGAGACCGGCCGATGGGGGCGATGCACCGTGTGGCCCGGTGCCCGTGCGAAGCGAAGACAAAACGAACATCGAATGGGGTCTCGCTGCACCAATGGTGCGATCCCGCGCGGGGCATGGCGTCCTGCGCGGAATGGCAACGAAACAGATCGACGAGCCCGATAGCATCGGCAGACGCAAGCGCGATGGACGCGACCAGGTACGCCTGGGATCGCATCGAGCAGGCGTGCACGGCGTTGCGCTGACAGCGCAGCCGGCAAGCCTGGCCAACTGCTGACGCACCGTTCGGGGAAAAAAATGGAAGGTGATCATTGGCCTCACGGCTCCTGCGATGGAGCCGGTGGAAGCCTGGTACGCTTGCGAAAGCGCGCGTCCGAATTTTTCGAAAGCCTGTCTGTCGCGGAGCTTGCGCGTGAGGCGCACAGGCATCTGTGGGTTTCAGACTGGTTGAGGATCGCGGAAGACTATCGGAGCTCCGCCGAATCCGCGCGCGCGGATGGTGCCGCCCGGATCGTCGCCTGCGAAGCGTGGATATGCGCGCTGATGGCGTTCGAGGTCGCGCGAAGCCTGTCTGGTCCGGACGATCTCGCCAGTACCGACTTCGCCGATAGGGTCGATTTCAGCCTGAGAAGCTTCGCGGACGATGCGGCTCAAGCGATCGAGCGCGTCGAGATTGCCGGTTTCGATCAGGGAGCGTTGACCGGCTTCTTCCTGCCGGCGCTCTGTCACGGGCCTTCTGCGCCCGCGATCATCTGCATCGCCGACGAGGACATCACCCTGGCCTCGATGATGAGCAGGCTGTTGCCCGCCTCGCTTCGCCGCAACATGTCGCTTCTAATCATCGATGCCGGCAATTCGCCCGTTCGTCGCCCGCTCGAACAGGAGCATATTCTCCAATGCTGGCTGGACTATCTGGAGGCTCGCCCGGATGTCGACTCGCAGCGGATAGCGATCTACGGCGAAGGGGTGGGCGCCAGTCATGCCTCCCGCCTTGGCCTCTCGGATCGCAGGATAGCCGCCGCCGTGTGCGACGGCGGTCTCTTGCGGTCGGCCACGCACCAGGCATCGGTTCACTGGATGACAGGCGTCGAGCAGGTCGTCGAGGGCGAAACCTCGCTGCGTCCGTTGCCGTCGCCGCGCCGAATGGCCTGCCCGCTTCTCATGGTGGTCGGGAGCCGCTCGATGGTGCGCGAACAGGAGGCTCTCGAGCTGCAAGCCGGCTATCGTCAGGCCGGGGCCGACTGCTCGGTCGTCGTGCCGAACCGCATCCCGCATCCTCTCGGCGAGGTTGAGAATTTCATCACGGTGGACGACTTCATTTTCGAGTGGCTCGACGCCAAACTCGGAACCCCCCGTCGCCTCGATCCGGTGACCTATCTCTAGCGCATGATCCTCAAGAATGCGCCGCGGTCCTCTCGCGACGAGCGCGGCGCAGATCATGTTGAGAAAGACCGCCGATCACGAGACGTCGATGGCCAGCAGCCGTGCAGCGAGTCGAGCATTCCTGGCAATGGTCGCGAGCGCGGCATTCAGGTCGGCGAGAGTCTTCTCGTCGAGCTCGTTGAACATGGTCGAATTCAGGGCGAACTTCCGCTTGGACAGTTTTTCGATGTTCGTCGTCGCCTTTTCCGTCAGCGACATCAGGACGAAGCGAGCGTCGTCGGCCGCTGGCCGTCGCGACAGGAATCCGCCCTTCTCGAGGCTCTTGGTCTGGTTGGTCACGAAGGCCGGGTGGACCCGCAGCTTGTTCGCAATGTCGATTCCGGCGACACCGCGCCCCTCGTCCAGCTCGGTGATGGCCATCAGGATCAGCCATTGCGGCTCAGTGATGCCGAGCAGTCCGGCCCAGCTGCTGTGGATGTCCTCCAGCTGCGAGTGGATTTCAACGATATTCCAGATGAAGTCCGTAATCGCCCGGTCGAGCTTCTTCTCGATCATATGGCTTCCCCCTAGGCCTTATCATTTTTCTTTTTGTCTTGATCGGTCTTTTACCGGGATATTGGCAAGCCGTCTCGCATATCGTGCGCGGAACACTCCACTGGGGAAATCGTGTCGTCATTTAATGCTTGCAGAAAGCAATTAATTAAGTTACGCCTTATCCCACTCAGAATTTGCTGCTCTCGACCATCGTCAGTGGACAGCGATGTGAGACCTCCAAGAAAGCCCTCGGGATGCCCCCTGAGGGCTTTTTCTTTTGTCTCAGTGGCTTGTCTCGAACCGCGCATCTCCTGTTGCTCGCAGGCAACAGCGCCTTCCGAACTTACGCTTCATCAAATCAATGAATTGAGACGATTGTTTTTATAAACTATATGTGAAGCCACGACGGAGGGGGGGCACCTCGCTGTCGTTTCAGTCCGGACCCTCAGTGCGGACCTGAATTGAACGGAAATTGAGAGGGTCAAGCGGCCTCCACCGAGGAGCCGAGCCCCCTGAACCGACCTGGAGGTTTACTAATGAAGTTGACGAAGACGCTCTTTCTCGGCTCGGCAGCCGGCCTGATGGCCGTCTCCGGTGCGTTCGCAGCCGATCTCCCCGTGAAGGCCAAGGCGGTCGAATACGTGAAGATCTGCTCGCTGTACGGCGCCGGCTTCTACTACATCCCGGGCACCGACACCTGCATCAAGCTCGGTGGTTACCTGCGCGCCGATGCCGTGCTGGGCTCCAACTCGGACTTCAATCCGAACCAGGGCGGTACTGCCGGTGCTCGCAACCGCATGATGAACTACTACACCTTCCGCGCTCGTGAAGATCTGAACATCGACACCCGCACCGCGACCGAATACGGCGTGGTCCGCACCTTCTTCGACGGCGTCTTCACCTGGACGACCGGCAACTATACGCCCACCGGTTCGGCCACGGGCGGAACCGTGTACAGCGGCGCGCTCACTCTCAACGCTGCGGGCACCGGCCTCGTCGGTTCGAACGGCTCTGGCTCGGTGAACGGCACCGACGGTAACACCTCGGCCGGTGCGCTCGGCGTGTACTACGCCTTCATCCAGTTCGCCGGCTTCACGATGGGTAAGGCCGTGTCGCAGTTCGACGCGCCCTGGACCAACTATCCCGGCAACATCACCGACAACCTCGTCGGCGGCAGCGGCACCGTGACCGGCGTCACCCAGTTCACCTACACGGCCGATTTCGGCCAGGGCGTGACGGCGTCGTTCTCGGCTGAAGATGCCACCGCGTACTATCAGGCCGGCAACCTCAACATGACCGGCGCGACCGCGGGCGGCATGATCGGCGGCTCGTACGGCACCAACGCTGTCGGCGGCTCGCGTTCGCCGAACCTCGTTGGTCAGGTGCGTGTCGACCAGGCCTGGGGCCTGTTCCAGGCGTCGGTGGCTGCGCATGACAACCACGTCGGCTATTACGGAGCGACCGAAGTCACGGGCCATCCCGACGACAAGTGGGGCTGGGCGGTTCAGCTCGCTCTGTCGATCAAGAACATCCCGACCGGCGCGGGTGACACGATCAACATCCAGGGCGTCTACACCGACGGCGCGACCCGCTACAACTTCCAGAACCTGTCGGGCAGCAGCTACGCTCTGTACGGCAGCTCGGGTCTTGCGGGTGCTTATGGCAGCATCGGCTTCGCCAACGCTCCCGACACGGTGTTCGTGACCGGCAGCCAGCAGGAAACCGTCAAGACCTGGGGCTTCCGTGGCGCTTACACCCATAACTGGGATCCCAACTGGAACTCCGCGCTGTACGGTGCCTACGCTCAGGCTCAGTTCGGTACGCTGGCCAAGACCACGCTCTGCGGCGCCGGTGGTGCTGGCGGCGTATTCGGCGGCCTGGCTGGTGTCACCGGCTGTAACCCGGACTTCGCGATCGGCCAGCTCGGTATCGTTACCCGCTGGACCCCGGTCAAGAACCTGACCTTCTCGGCCGACCTCTCCTGGACCCATCTCGACCAGAAGTACTCGGGCACTGTCGCTATCGCCCCGGGCGTCACGACCGCCAAGCCGGCCGCGACCTACGAGCTGAAGGATCAGGACTCGATCGCGATGATCCTGCGCGCTCAGCGCAACTGGTAAGCTCTGTCGAACCAGGTCAACGAACACCCGGCGGGAAACCGCCGGGTGTTTTTTGTTGCGCAGATCATTTGAGGCCGGGGCGCCGGGCTGTGTCGCCCGGCTGTCAACCCGCCGCGCCAAAAATATTCCGCTTTACCGAAATTCGGATTTGTCGTATGTGTCGCCCATCCCGGCTCATCCTTGAGGGGCGATCATGTGGTCGTCATTTTCGCGAGCCGGGCTTGCGGTGGACGCGGCAGCGTCGGGCGCGAGAGCTTGGGGGCAGGGCGGATTGCTCTCCGTGAGCCCTTTAGGCTTCGTGCGGACGAACGGCGCTGACAGGTTCGTCTCGTCTGTAAGTTTCCGGCTCCGTCGACAGGGCCGGGAAAACTGCGGCGAAATGGCGGGCCGCGCGTACGGCAAAACCGTGTGGTTCTGGCCGTCGTTGCTACGGTCAAGCTCTTGCGGAGGCGGCAGTCGCGTCAACCGGCGCGGTGCTGGTGAATTTCGCAAGGACGAGGGAGGCCAGAAGGAATTCGGCTCCCAGGAGAGCGCGGCATAAGCCGTCCGACCATCGCGCAGGGAAGGCCGTGTGTTGGGCTTCACCTGTATGCTGCTGTGCGGTCTCCTTGCGCTCCATCTTCGCGCAGCGGACCGCAGGTGCCAGCCGGCACCCGGCCTTCCCTGTGCCCTCTTGATTAAAGAGGGTGGAGCGACGAAGCAAAGCTCGGGCGAAATCAGCCGCGAGGATGCGAAAGCGTGTCTGCGATGCCGTAGGATGGGTAGAGCACTTGCGAAACCCATCATGCATCGGCGTACACAAAGTGATGGGATTCGCTTCGCTCTACCCATCCTACGAGTGCATGTCGGAGAACTGCGATGCTGGGCCTCATACTCCGTCATTGCCAGCGCAGCGAAGCAATCCAGACTGCCGCTGCGGAGGGATTCTGGATTGCTTCGCTACGCTCGCAATGACGATGATGAAACACCTACACAGATACCCGTGAAACTATCCGCAAGCTCTGCTCTCGCTGCCGCCCGGAAATTGCGCGTGCCTCAGCCCTGGCTCGCCACGCGGGCGCGATCGAGATGCTCCTCGATCTTGGGGCGGTCGCGGGTACGCTCGAAACTGGTGCAGAGCAGTTCGGTCTCCTCGAGCGAAACAGGGGCGCGATACAACCGGCACATGAACTCGGCGGTTGCACGTCCCTTTGCGGCGGCCGGACCGAGGCCTGGACTGCGTTCGGCGAGAAACATGCAGTCCCGGCAGATGCTGGCGTCGAGTCGTTGATGCGCGGCGTCGAGGTGATTGAGGATCTCCCGCAGCGAGTCGCGCAAGCGGATGCACTCGTCGGTCCCGAGCGCCGTGACCGCATTCACCACGTGGTTGATCGGGTCGTGCTGGCTCAGGCACTTCTCGCCCTGCGCGGTGACGTGGAGCACCACGGAACGCTTGTCCTCATGCGATGGCTTTCGCTGCAGGAAGGACTTGCTCTCCAGCGTCTTCACGATCTGCGATGCCGTCGCCCTGGTGGCGCCGATGAAGCCGGCGAGTGCGGACGGCGTGCGCGAAAACCTGTTGGCGCGGCCGAGGAAGCGCAGCGCCATCCATTCCCGATCGCGCAATCCATGCTGATTGCCTTCAAAATACCAAGCCCTCGCCGCCTGGACCAGCAGCTCGACGGCTTCTCTTGCCAATGGCATGGATTCCTACCTCGCCCCCGGAACTTCGTCTGCGGCGTCCCGAAGCCGCCTTGCGCCCTGGCTCGCGAATCCTTCGAGCAACGTCAGACCTCTGCAGACGTCCGATGAGCGTGTCATGCCCGGCCTCTGCTCGAAGGCACGGACTGCAGCGCGTCCGACACCGACTGATGCGCGTGGTGCAGTCCGGAGCGTGAGGCTGCGTCGCAGATGGCACATCAATCGCGTCGTCGCACGGGAGCCCGAGTTGCCGTCACCAGCGGATGATGGATCGGAGTTGTTCAACCGAAGCCCCTGAAGTTCAAGTCACACGCACACGTTTCTTATCTTCCGCCGAAACGATGAATGAGCTTCTCAACAAAATCAAGTAGAGACGCTCTCGGAGACTGGATGTCGTCGCAGGCGAATGTAACGTTCAAGACAATCTCGCTCTCAGGAACACATGACGGTGAACGCAATACATTGTCCCGCGAGCAACATGCACGCAACTATACGACGGTTTGATTGCACGGCATGTTGATGTCTGCCGTTGATGCAGGTTGATCGAAGCTTGTGCATGACGAGGGCGATGTGTGTTGATGAATCATCCACAACTTGTGCGGTCTGCGGGAGAATTGCCTGAGGGAACCCGTAGGAATTACACGTGGCGGTTGTTGTGGGCGCGATTCGGAGAAACGGCGATTCGCTCGCCTGCCGCGCGGCCGCCCATGCCCTCCGAACGGTTGAAACACTTGTGAGAGGAAGCGGTGGCAGCCGCGGATGTGCAACCGCGGGCGCTGCGCGCTCCGTTCCGGCCTGATAAAGGATGGTCCGGAAGAGTTATTCGCCCTTGAGCATGTCCCGGAGCTCGCGGAACGGGTCGGCGCTCGGCGGCGCCGAAGCGTCCTGCCGCATCGCGCTGTAGATCCGCGGAACCATGTCGACCGCCTGGTCGAGGCCCGAATCGCGCCCGGACTGGTATCCGCCCATCAGGCGCAGGTCGCGGGTGTCCTCGTATTTGGCGATCATGGTGCGCAGCTTGCTCACCAATTCGCGTTCCTCGGGGTCCCAGACGTTGTGGGCGAGGCGGGACACCGATGCGAGGACGTCCACGGCGGGATAGCGGGCCTGGTCGGCGATGTGCCTGGAGAGCACGATGTGCCCGTCGAGCGTGCTGCGGATGGTATCGGCGATCGGCTCGTTGTGGTCGTCGCCGTCGACCAGCACGGAGAAAATGCCGGTGATGGTGCCGGATCCCTCCTCGCCGGGGCCGGCGCGCTCCAGCAGGCGCGGCAGGTCGGTGAAGACCGTCGGTGCGTAGCCGCGCGCCACCGCGGGCTCGCCGGCGGCGAGCGCGACCTCGCGGGCCGCGTGGGCGAAGCGGGTGATCGAATCGACCATGAGCAGGACCGATTCGCCCCGATCCCGGAAATATTCGGCGACTGCCATCGCCGTCTTCGGCGCCAGCCGCCGCATCATCGGGCTTTCATCTCCCGTCGATACGATGGTGACGGCGCGGCTGCGGTTATGACCGAGCACGTCCTCGATGAATTCGCGCACCTCGCGGCCGCGCTCGCCGACCAGCGCCAGCACGACGGTGTCGAAGCCCTGGCTGCGGGCGAGCATGGCGAGCAGCGTCGATTTGCCCACGCCGGAGCCGGCGAAAATGCCGACGCGCTGGCCGGCGCAGATTGGGGAGAACAGGTCGATGACGCGCACGCCGGTGCGCAGCGGCTTGTGGACGCGCGCGCGCTTCATGGCCGACGGCGCCTCGGCCTCCGCCGAGACGGCGCGCGATCCCGGCGTGAGCGGACCCTGTCCGTCCAAGGGGGCGCCGAGCGCGTTGATGACGCGGCCCTTCCAGCTCGGATCGGGCGCGAAAGACAATGGCGGCATCCGGTAGGCTACGGAGCCGAGGCCCCCGCCGAACTGCCGGTCGAACGGCTTGGCGATGATGCCGTCGCTGTCGATCCGCACCACTTCGCCGATCTGGGGCTTGCCGGCGGAGTTGACGCCGATCAGCTCACCAAGCCTGACGAAACGCGACAGGCCGGAGACGCGGAAATGCGTCGGCGCGATCTCGGAGATCGCGCCGCTGACGCTGGCCAGGGGAGTGCTCTGCTGAAGCTCCAGCAGCGCCCACTCGAGTTGCCGAAGAGCGTTCAAGGAAACCGTCCACCCTCATTGCGCACGCGGGCGCACTCTACTTGCAAGTTTATTTGCCCGGCTCGCCCAGCGTCCGGATTGCGTTCTGGAGCGAGCTCTCGGTACCCTCGATCATCGAATTGGTGCCGTCGAAGGCGCGCGAGGCCGCCATCAGCTTGGTCAATTCCATCATCGGATTGGCGCCGGACCCCTCGACGTAGCCCTGCTTGAAGCCGTCGCGGGAGAAATCGGCGATCGCGGTCGCAGGCCGGTCGGGCGTGACGCCGGAATTGCCGTAGCGCTCGAGATTGGCGTCAGTGGGAATGTTGAACAGGCCGATGGTGCCGATCTCGTTGTTGTCCTGGGTGATGGCGCCGCTGCGCGAGATCGAGACCGGTCCGCCGTTCGGATCGAGCGTGATCTGCGCGCCGCCGGCATCGATGACGGGGAAGCCGGACACCGTCTGAAGGTCGCCGTTGGCGGCGATCTGGAGCCGGCCGTCACGCGTATAGACCGTGCCGTTCGGGCCGGCGAAGGCGAGCCAGCCCTGCCCCACCACGGCGACGTCGAGCGGATTGCCGCTCTCCGTGACGTTGCCCTGCTCGCGCGAAATGATGTTGTCGCCGGGCGAGGAGAACGCGACCGGGTTCGCGCCGGCCTTGGACAGCACGGTCTCGAACTTCACCACGTCGGTGCGGAATGCCGCCGTGTTGACGTTGGCGACGTTGTTGGCGATCGTCTGGAGGCGCTTTTCGAGGGCGACCTGCGCCGACAATCCCACATAGAGAGCGGATTGCATGACTTACCTGTTGAACTTGATGTTCTGAAGCGTCGTGAGCATGTTGGTATCCAGGTTGATCGACGTCGCGGCGCCGGCGATCAGGACCAGCGCGGGGTTGGTCGAGGTGTCGCTCTGGGCCTGGGTCGCGTCCCACATCGCGGCAAAGCGCTGCACGAATTTGGTGACCTTGGTCGGGTCCTGGAAATCGGTGAGATCGATGTTGTCCGAGATCAACTTGGCCTGGGAATCGATGTCGGACGAGCTGATCGTCGACGACCAGCCCATTGCGGTCTGCACCACCTGCGTCAGCGCCTTGTCGGCGAGGATCTGGTAGGCGTTGGTGATCGTGGAGGCCTTGCGGGTGAAATACAGCGCCAGCCGCAGGCCCTCGTTCTGGTCGCCGGCCTTCTCCTCCATCGTCTGCGTGACGTATTGGGTCGCCGTACCGGTCGTGGCTGCCGTGGTCTGGGTCGCCTGGTCGCCGAGTGCGGCGAAATTGAAGGCGGTGGCGAACTGCCGGTAGCGGGTGTCGGTGAGCTTGTTGGCGAAGGCGTCGGAGTCCGAGACCCCTTCGGTCAGCACCTTGCGCATGAACGCCTTGGCATAGGTCATGTCGCTGAGGCCGTAGGCCTTCATCGCATAGGAGTAGAGGCGATAGTCCTTTAGGAAGTCGTCGATCGTCTTCACATTGCCGATATGGCTGAGAAAATAATCGGTTTCGCGGCTGACGTCCGGCTCCTGCGCGACCTGGGTCATCGACTTGCCCAGGTCCTTGGTCAGTCTGGTGTAATCCGCGATGGTGGATAGCATGACACGCGCCCCTCTGGCCGCAATTGCGACTTCGTCCCAAGCTGCCGCGGATTGCTTGCGCGAGGCTGGCGATGCGGGAAGCCAGCTTCGCGCAAGCGTCGCCGACTAGATACTCCCGATGGGATCGGCGATGGAGCGGCGCGTTGGGCAGTTTCGTGGGGATTTTCATCACGGTGGCGGCGCTGCTCGGCGGATTTGCCGCCATGGGCGGGCATCTGGCCGTGCTGATGCAGCCGTGGGAATTCGTCATCATCATAGGCACCGCGGTCGGCACCTTCATCCTGGCCAATCCGTGGAAGACGGTCGTCGACACCGGGGTCGCCTGCATGCAGGCCATCACCAACGCGGTGCCGGGGCAGCGCTACTACCTCGACCTGCTCGGGGCGCTGCATGCCCTGATGCGTGAGCTGCGGGGCAAGGGCCGCAACGAGGTGGAGGCGCATATCGACGATCCCTCGTCGTCCGAGATCTTCAAGGCGTTCCCCAGCGTGCTCGGCGACCCCTCGCTGCTCCAGTTCATCTGCGACTATGTCCGTCTCATCATCATGGGCAACGCGCGTACGCACGAGATCGAGGCGCTGATGGACGAGGAGATCCACACCATCGTGAAGAGCAAGCTGGCGCCTTACCATGCGCTGGTGACGGTGTCCGAGGCGATGCCGGCCCTCGGCATCGTCGCCGCGGTGCTCGGCGTCATCAAGGCCATGGGCGCACTCGACCAGTCGCCGAAGCTGCTCGGCGGCTTCATCGGCGCGGCCCTGGTCGGCACCTTCGCCGGCATTTTCATATCCTATGGCGTCCTTTCGCCCTTCGCGATCAAGATCAAGATGATGCGCGAGAAGAAGTGCCGGCCCTACATCATCGTCAAGCAGACGCTGCTGGCCTTCATGAACGGCGCCATGCCGCAGATCGCGGTCGAGCACGGCCGCAAGATGATCTCCAGCAACGAGCGTCCCTCGATCGACGTCGTCGAGAACGAGACGATCGCGGGACCCAAGGCCGTCCCGACCGAAGCTGAACCGAAGGCTGCGCGCGCATGACGATGGAAGACGTCGAGGTCGACCAGCGGAAGCAGCTGCCGAACTACCTGCTGGATGCGGCGGGTATCTCCATCGAGCGTATGCCGATGCTCAATGTGATCTTCGATCGCATGGCGGCATCGTGCACCGACAGCCTGCAGCCGATGGCGGGAACGCCCTGCTATTTCTCGGTCAACGGCATTACCAACGACCCCCTCGGCGACATCATCAAGGACTACGAGGGCAACGCGGTCGCCGCCGTGCTCTATGCCGAGCAGTGGGACTCGCGCGTCATCATCATGCTGGATCGCGACTTCGTGTTCACGATGGTCGAGGCGATGTTCGGCTCCGACGGGGCCGAGCCGCCGCTCGACGTCGAGCGCACTTTCTCGAACATCGAGATCCGCCTGGTCCAGGCACTGTTCGAACGGTTCGCCAAGGCGCTGCAATCCGCCTTCGCCGGCACGTCCAACGTCACCTTCCGCGTCGAGCGGGTCGAGACTGCGATGGCTTCGCTGGCGATTGGGCGCAGTAGCAACATGTCGATCTGCGCGAACATCATGGTGCAGGCGCTCTATCGCGGCGGCCAGATGTTCCTCATCGTCCCGCATTCCGCGCTCAATCCGCTGCGCCAGAAACTCGCCCATGTCGTCGTCAGCGACGGTCGTGCGTCAGATCCGCGCTGGCGCGAGCAGATGGAGAGCGAGGTTCAGCGGACCGAGGTGACGTTGAGTGCCGTACTCGACGAGAAGATGGTGACGCTCGGCGACGTCGTGAAGTTCCAGGTCGGGCAGGTGCTCGAGCTCGAAGCCACGCCGCGCACGTTGGCTCGTCTCGAGAGCAACAATCAGGTGCTGTTCTGGTGTCAGATCGGCCAGCTGGATGGCTACTATGCCATGCAGGTGGCCGATCCCGTGGATCAGAAACGGGAGTTCGTCGATGATATCCTATCTCGTTGATGCCGTGCTGCTCATTGCCCTCGCTTTCACCAGCATGCGGGTGACCAAGATGCACCGCGAGCTGGCGCGGTTGCGCAGCTATCAGGGCGAATTCTCGACCATCGTCCACGAGACGGCGGGCGCCTTCGACACGGTCATCACCGCGGCACATGACTCCACTGCAAACCTCGGGCGACTCGCCAACGTGCTCAGCGCGAAGATCGACCAGGCTCACGAGGCGATCGCGGCGCTCGATGCCAGGAGCGGGCTCGCACCGGTCACGGCCGCCGGCGGCGCGGACGTGAACAAGCACTGAGGCCCGGACTGGCGGAACAATGACGATCGGGACGCTGCGGCGTTCCGGGAATGGAAATACCAAGAGGCGATACCAAATGGCGCAATCCTTCGATTACGAGTCTGCACCTGCATCGGGAGAGGCCGAGACGTCCCCGCTGGAGCGGCTGGCGGAGATCGCCCAGCGCACGGCTGAGGAAACCGGCAAGTTCGCCAACGTCGACGCCATCCTGCGCATTCCCGTCACCATGCAGGTGGTGCTCGGCTCGGCGACCATTCCGGTGGCGAACCTGATGAAGCTCGGCCGTGGCGCGGTCGTTCCGCTCGATCACCGGGTCGGGGAGCCCGTCGACGTCGTCGTCAACGGCCGCATCGTCGCACGCGGCGAGGTGGTCGTGGTCGAAGAGGACAATTCCCGCTTCGGCGTCTCGCTCACGGAGATCGTCGGGCCGCTGGGGCAGGGTGATACCTGACCATGGCGGCACCGGTCGGCATCGCTCCCGTCAAGCAGCGAGGCGTTACCACGCTCGGCGGCACCGAAAAGGTCGCCGCGCTCCTGCTGGCGATGGGCCGGCAGGCGGCCGCGAGCGTGCTTCAGCAGTTCGAGCCGCAGGAGATCCGCATCGTCACCAAGGCGGCGGCGGAGCTGCGGCCGATCACCGCGCAGGAGCTCGAGGGAATCGTCGAGGAGTTTGCCCAGCAGTTCTCGATGGGCGCGAACATTCTCGGCACCCTCGGTGGCCTGGAAGCCGTGCTCGGTGACGTGCTTCCGGCCGACCAGGTCTCGGCGATCATGACGGACCTGCTCGGCAATTCGAGCCGGTCGGTGTGGGACCGCGTCTCGTCGGTGTCGGAAAATTCGCTGGCGACCTACCTCTCCAAGGAGCATCCGCAGACCGCGGCGCTCATCCTGTCCAAGGTCAAGCCGTCCTGCGCCGCCAAGGTGATGAGCCAGCTGCCGTCGAGCCTGCGCAACGAATTGATGCGGCGTGTGCTCAGCCTCAAGCCGATCGTCGACGACGCGATGAAGGTCCTCGAGAAGACGCTGCACGAAGATCTGACGCTGAATTTCGCCCGCAACCTCGGCGCGGACACCTATGCCCGTGTCGCCGACATCATCAACAAGATGGAGCGCGGTCACATCGAGGACATACTGAAGAGCCTGTCGGAGAAGCGACCGAAGTCGGCCGAGGTGCTGAAGGAACTGCTGTTCACCTTCGACGACGTCATCAACCTGGCGCCGAAGGCGCGCACCATGATCTTCGACCAGGTGCCCACCGACCGCATCGTCGTCGCGCTGAAGGGCACCGACAAGCACTTCCGCGAACTGATCCTGTCCTCGGTCGCATCGCGCGTCCGTCGCGTCGTCGAGGCCGAGCTCGCGATGGGCGAGCCGTCGAACCAGCGCGACGTGCTGGAGGCGCGCCGCGTGATCACCGACCTTGCACTCGACCTCGCGGAGAAGGGCGAAATCGAGCTCAACCCCGACCAGGAGGATGAGCTGGTCTTCCGCTGACCGCTGAACGGGCATGGCAGAAACATCCGATCAGGAGAGCAAGACAGAAGAGCCGACCGAGAAGAAAGTCCGTGATTCGCTCGAACAGGGCAAAATCCCGGTCTCTCGGGAGGCATCCATCTTCGCCTCGATGGCCGCGCTGATGGTGATCCAGGCATTCCTGATCGGCCAGGGCGTGCAGCAATTGGTGCCGACGCTGAAGGGGCTGCTCGACGATCCCGAGGGCTTTCCCCTCGGCACCGGGGCCGACGCTCAGAACCTCCTTACCGTGGTGGGGCTCCAGGCGTTTCGATTCCTGGTGCCGCTGCTCGTCATCCTGGTGGTGTTCGGGCTCGCTGCCTCGCTCCTGCAAAATGCGCCGCGCCTGGTGCTGCGGCGTATCGCGCCGGACCTGTCGCGGATCTCCCCGATCGGCGGCTGGAGCCGGCTGTTCGGAACGCAGGGCCTCGTCGAGTTCGCCAAGTCGCTGTTCAAGCTCGGCTCGGTGAGCGCCGTCGTCGCCTTCGTGCTGCGCTCGTCCGAAGCGAAGGCGTTCGAGGCGATGTACACCGATCCGGTGGCGCTGCCGGAGATGATTCTCAACATCGCGATGCGGATCGTCTCGGCGATCTGCATCGCGACCATCGTCCTGGTCGCGATCGATCTCGCCTGGGCGCGCTTCCACTGGCGGCGCGAGCTGCGCATGACCAAGCAGGAGATCAAGGACGAGCACAAGCAGGCCGAGGGCGATCCCCTGGTCAAGGCGCGCCTGCGCTCGCTGGCGCGCGACCGCTCCCGGCAGCGGATGATCGCCTCCGCTGCGCGCGCGACGCTCGTGATCGCGAACCCGACACACTTTGCGATCGCGCTGCGCTACAAGCGTGAAGAAAACCCGGCGCCGCTCGTGGTGGCCAAGGGCATGGACGTGATCGCCTTGAAGATCCGCGAGGTCGCAGAGCAGAACAGAATTCCGGTGATCGAGAACAAGGCACTGGCGCGCGCGCTCTACGAGGCGGTCCAGGTCGATCAGGTGATTCCGGCGGAGTTCTTCCGGCCGGTCGCCGAGATCATCTACTTCCTGCAGTCGAAGCAGGCACCGCGCCCGGAAAAGGTTCAGTAGATTTCCGAGGATGGTGCTTCGCGCAACAGCTTGACGAAAGCTTAACGCCCTAGGGTTCTCCCGAATGGACCAAATGGGGCTGTCGTGGGACCGCTTTATCTCTTCGAACTCGCATCGTCGCAGGCGCGGTACCTCGAACTCCGCCAGTCGACCATCGCGACCAACGTCGCCAACGCCAATACCCCCGGCTTCAGGGCGCGCGACGTCGAGCCGTTCAACAAGGTGCTCGACACGATGCCGGTCAGGCTTGCGACGACATCGCCGTCGCACCTGCAGCTGTCCGCGGCTGAAACCGACACGCGCGCGACCGCCAAGAAGGACAGCTGGGAAGTGGTTCACTCCGGCAATTCCGTCAGCCTCGAGCAGGAGATGATCAAGGGCAACGACGTCAATCGCGACTACTCGATGAATTCGGCGGTCGTGCGCTCGTTCCATCGCATGCTCATGTCGAGCGTGAAAACCTGAGGTGAATTGACATGCTGGACGCACTGAGCGCCTCTCTGACGGTTGCGAGCTCCGGGCTCGAGGCGCAGTCGACGCGCATGCGTATCGTCTCGGAAAACCTTGCCAATGCGACGTCGACCGGCCGCACCGCCGGCGCCGATCCCTATCAGCGCAAGACGATCACGTTCGATGCCGCGATGGACCGTGCCTCGGGCGCGCAGCTCGCGAAGATCAAGGAAATCGGCGTCGACACCACGCCGTACCGCGTCGAATACGACCCCGGGCATCCCGCGGCCGACAAGGCCGGCTACGTCAAGCTGCCGAACGTCAACATGATGATCGAGATGGCCGACATGCGGGAGGTCAACCGGTCCTATGAAGCCAATCTCCAGGTCGTGAAACAGGTGAGGTCGATGCTGGGCATGACCATCGACCTTCTGAGGAGCTGACAATGCTTGAGGCGATTTCATCCACCGCGATTTCCGCAGGGCAGGCGGCGTCCCGCGCCACCGAGACGCAGGCGATCTCGCCCGCTGCCACGGCTCCGATCCAGGCCGGCGACGATGTCGGCTTCGAGTCGGTGATGAAGCAGGTGACGACGGACGCAATCGGCACGCTGAAGGCGGGCGAAGCGGCGTCGATCTCGGCGATGCAGGGCAAGGAATCGACCCGGAAGGTCGTGGAAGCACTGATGTCGGCCGAGCAGGCCTTGCAGACGGCGGTCGCGGTTCGCGACAAGGTCGTGCAGGCCTACCAGGAAGTCGTCCGGATGTCGATTTGATCTGAAGGAGTGGGTTAAGTGAAATCGCTCGCCATTGCGGCCACGGGCATGAACGCCCAGCAGACCAATATCGAAGTCATCGCGAACAACATCGCCAACATCAACTCGACGTCGTACAAGCGGGCGCGCGCCGAGTTCACCGACCTGTTCTACCAGATGGACCGCATGCAGGGCGTCGCGAACGTCAACGGTTCGTCGCCGATCCCCGAGGGCGCCAATCTCGGCCTCGGCGTCAAGTCGGCGGCGATCCGCAAGCTGCACATCCAGGGCGCGCTGACCCAGACCGGAAACCCATACGACCTCGCGATCAATGGTCGCGGCTGGTTCCAGGTGCTCGGCCCCAACAATGAGGTGCAATACACCCGCGCGGGCTCGTTCAACACCAATGCCAATAGTCAACTCGTCACCACCGACGGCTACCTGCTGGATCCCGCAATCACGATCCCGCAGGGGACGGTCGAGGTCACGGTCAACCAGACCGGACAGGTGTTCGCCAAGCTGGATACGGAGGTGAACCCGCGGCAGATCGGCCAGCTCAACCTCGCCAATTTCGCCAACGAAGCGGGCCTCGAACCGCTCGGCAGCAACCTCTATCGCGAGACCACCGCGTCCGGCACACCGGTCGTCGGGCTGCCGGGCGATGCCGGCTACGGCAAGATCAACCAGAAATATCTTGAGGCTTCCAACGTCGATCCCGTCAAGGAGATCACCGAGTTGATTTCGGCGCAGCGCGCCTACGAGATGAACGCCAAGGTCATCACGGCCTCGGATGAAATGGCCTCGACCGTATCGAAGGGCCTTCGCTAGTTCCGGTGTGTCCATGTTGAACAGGGTGGGCCTGATCGTACGCGGGTTGGCCGCCGTGCTGTTGGTTCTCGTCTCCGCGCGCCTCGCCGCGGCCGAGGAGAAGCGGCTTCCCGTGCCGGCCGTCTCGATCCGAGCCGGCGAGCTGATCCGGGACGACATGATCACGGAGCGCGCCTTCGCGCCGAACGTGCTCGGCGTCGCCATGTTCATCGAAGGACGCCAGGTCCTGGTCGGTCGCATGGCCCGGCGCGCGCTGCTGCCGGGCCAGCCGATCCCGACCAACGCGGTGGAGGATCCCTGGACCGTCGCGCGCGGTGCCATGGTCAAGGTCGTCGTCGAGGACAGCGGCCTGTCGATCGTCACTTACGGTTCGGCGATGCAGTCGGGAGCGGCCGGCGCGCTCATCCCGGTGCGCAACACCGATACCGGCGTGATCATCAGGGGCGTCGTTCAGCCGGACGGCACCGTCAAGGTCGTGGATGGATCATGACCAGAGTCCTGCTTGCGCTCGTCCTTGTCCTTTTCGCCGCCAGCGCCCAGGCCGCCGTCCGCATCAAGGACATCGCGGATATCAAGGGTCTGCGTGAGAATCAGATCGTCGGCTACGGCCTCGTCATCGGCCTGAACGGCACCGGCGACACGCTCCGCAATGCCCCGTTCACGGAGCAGTCCCTGCAATCGATGCTCGAGAACATGGGCATCAACGTCAGGAACGAGACCACGAGCACCACCAATCCGACGCGCCCGACCACGCTGCGCACGCGCAACGTCGCGGCGGTGATGGTGACGGCAGACCTGCCGCCCTCGATCGGGCCCGGCGAGCGGATGGACGTGACGGTGTCGTCGCTCGGCGATGCGACCTCGCTGCTCGGCGGCACGCTGGTGATGACGTCGCTGCGCGCAGCGGACGGTGCGGTCTATGCGGTGGCACAAGGCGCGGTCACGGTTGCCGGCTACAGCGTGGGCGGCCAGGCCCAGAACGTCAGCCAGGGCACGCCGACCGCCGGGCGCATTCCGAACGGGGCGCTGGTCGAGCGAGAGGTGCAGGGAAGTCTCCATGAGATGGAGTTCCTGGTGCTGGAGCTCAAGAATCCCGACTTCGTCACTGCGACGCGCATCCTGGACGCCGTCAACCGCTACGCCGGCGGCCGCTACCGCTCGCAGATCGCCTTCGAGCGCGACTATCGGACTATCGTGCTGTCGAAGCCGCGCTATGTCGGCCCGGTCCGCTTCCTGGCGGAAATCGGCGAACTGACCGTCGAACCGGACACTCCGGCGCGGGTGGTGATCAACGAGCGCACCGGCACGGTGGTGATCGGACGCGACGTGCGGATATCGACGGTTGCGGTGACGCACGGCAATCTGACGGTCCGCGTCACGGAGATGCCCGTGGTGTCGCAGCCGGCACCGTTCTCGCGGGGCCAGACGGTGGTCGTCCCCCAGACCGTGGTCGAGGCCAACGAGGCCGGATCGCAGGTGGCCATTCTGAGCGGCGTCGACCTCCAGAGACTGGTTCGCGGATTGAACCAGATCGGCCTCAAGCCATCGGGCATCATCGCCATTCTCCAGGCGATCAAGACGGCCGGCGCGCTGCAGGCCGACGTCATCGTCCAATGATGCACAAGCGTCGTGCAAGCTTGGTCGCTCAATGCTCAAGTCTCGACCGAGAATCGCACGCGGCCCGATGCTGAAGCTGGATCACAAAGCCAAACTCCTTCTGCTGGTCGCGGCCGTGGCGCTCGCGGGCACCTCGCCCGTGCTTGCGCTGGATGAAGCCAAGCCGTCGAAGCCGCTCAACCTGCTTTCCTTCGCCCGTGCCCGCGCGTCGGGGCCGCAGAAGCCGCATACGCCGATCCCGGGTGACAATGCGTCGATCCGGGCGACGGCGTGGGCGGCCGAAGATGGCGGCCCGGTGACCACCGGCGCGGTGCCGGCTTCGGAGACGCCTGCACCGGCGCCAGCACCAGCCCCTGCGGCCGCACGTCCGGCCAAGCCCGGCAGCGTCACGGCGCCGCCGAAGCCTGCACCGCCGCAGGCCGCCGTGTCCGCCGACAACGAAGTCGCCCTGTTCTGCAGCAACGTGGCTGACCCCGCCGTCGATGCGAGGCTCGCCTGGCAGATCAAGGAACTGGAGAAGGCCGAGACCCTGCTCCGCGAGCGGATTGCCGAGGTCGAGGCCAAGCGCGCCGAATACGAGAAGTGGATGGTGCTGCGCGACGACTTCCTGAAGAAGGCCGAGGCGCAGGTCGTCGAGATCTATTCGCGGATGAAGCCGGACGCCGCGGCCACACAGATCGCCGGCATGTCGGACGAGACCGCTGCAGCCGTGCTTGCCAAGCTCAGCCCGAGGAGCTCGAGCGCGATTTTCAACGAGATGGATACGGCGCGCGCCGCGCACCTTGCCGACGTGCTCGGCGGAATGCGCCGCGTGGATGACGGAAAGACCAAATAGATGAAGAATCTGATCCTCATCCTGTCGCTCCTGATGCTTGCCGGATGCGTCAATGACCCGGCCGAGGTGCTGACCGGTCCGCGATTGTCGCCGGTCGGCAGCGGCCTGAGGACGCAGGCCGATCCGATCCCGGTGACGCCGCGCGTGCGCACGCCCGTCAGCTACCGCTCGACCTGGGACGACGGCACCGACCTCTACCGCGATCCCCGCGCGCGGCGCACCGGCGACGTCGTGACGGTGATCATCTCGATGCAGGACAAGGCCAAGCTCGACAACAAGACCGACCGCTCGCGCGATTCGCAGATCAAGTTCGGGCTGGACTGGCTGATGGACGTCGCGGGATGGGCCGACAAGGGGCAGACCACCGCCAACCTCAGCACCAACACCCAGATCAAAGGCAACGGCCAGATCGACCGCACCGAGGACATCAAGCTGTCCATCGCCGCCATCGTCACCGACGTGTTGCCGAACGGCAATATGATGATCAGCGGCTCGCAGGAATTCCGCGTCAACACCGAGATGCGCGTGCTCAATGTCGGCGGCATCGTGCGGCCGCGCGACATCTCGCGGACCAACACGATCTCCTACGACAAGATCGCCGAGGCGCGCGTGTCCTATGGCGGTCGCGGAAACCTGTCTGACGTGCAGCAGCCTGGATGGGGGCATCGGATCTATGACACCGTGGCACCGTTCTGAGGTTCGTTGCGGCATGACCGCGCCGCGAGGGCAGGGGACGTCATGCGCCTGATTGCGGCCATCGTGGTGCTGACTCTGGTCGCGATCGGTGCGGGCGCACTTGCGGGCCTGCATCTGTTTGCGGCCGCCGAGCGCGTCGCCGACTCGAAGAAGAGCGCCACGCCGCCGCCGATCGCGTCGAGCTACGCCGGCAGCGCCCGGCTTCGCAAACTGTCGCCGATCGTGACCAATCTCGCCGCGCCCGCCAACAACTGGGCCCGCGTCGAAGCTTCCATGGTGACCGAGAGCATGAGCGACGAGGATGCCGGCATCCTGGCCGCCCATATCAGCGAGGACATCGTGACCTATCTGCGGTCGTCCTCGGTCGCGCAATTCGAGGGATCGCGCGGGCTCCAGCATCTGCGCGATGATCTGACCGAGCGCGCCAATATCCGTTCGTCCGGCAAGGTCCGCGAATTGATCATAGAGACGTTGGTGATCCAGTGAGAGTGAAAGTCCTGCTGCTCGCGTTGCTTCTGGCCGTGCTGCCCGAAGTGGCGCTCGCCCAGATCCCGGACCTCAACTCGCTGCTGCCGCCCGGCAACGGCTCGACCAGCGGCCGCATCATCCAGCTGATGGCGCTGATCACGGTGCTGTCGGTGGCGCCGGGGCTGCTCATCATGGTGACGAGCTTCACGCGATTTGCGGTGGCGCTGTCGTTCCTGCGCTCCGGTCTCGGCCTCCAGACCACGCCGGCCAATCTGGTGATGGTCAGCCTTGCACTGTTCATGACCTTCTACGTGATGGCGCCGACCTTCGACCGTGCCTGGGAGAGCGGCGTCCAGCCTCTCATGAAGAACGAGATCTCGGAGGAAGAGGCTTATCTGAAGATCACCGATCCGTTCCGCGAGTTCATGCTGGCCCATGTCCGCGACAAGGATCTGCAGACCTTCGAGTCGCTCGCTGCCGAAAGCTTCCGCAAGAAGTTCGACGACAAGCGCATCGATCTGCGCGTGATCATTCCGGCCTTCATGATCTCCGAGCTCCGGCGCTCGTTCGAGATCGGATTCCTCATCATGCTGCCGTTCCTCGTGATCGACATGATCGTGGCGACGCTGACCATGTCGATGGGCATGATGATGATGCCGCCCACGATCCTCGCGCTGCCGTTCAAGATGCTGTTCTTCGTGCTGATCGACGGCTGGAACCTGCTCGCCTCCGGACTGGTGCGCTCGTTCTCGTGACGACCGCCGGCCGGCGGGCCGGTTATGGTTAGCGAGAAGTGCCGGCTTATGGTTACTGGAGGGTAATGGTAACCATATGATTTTGCTGCGAAATTCAAGCCGATCTTAATCTGCACGCAAGATTCGGCGTGCTAGCAATGCGTCACGGCGGGTTGGACCCCACCCACATCAGTCCAAAGGCATGATGCCGCCCCTCCGTACCGGTGAAAGCCCGGTATGTCCCCTCGTGAAAATGTAACGCGTACATAAAGGGACATTCGCAATGTCAAGCCTGCTTACGAACTCGACTGCCATGACCGCGCTCCAGACCCTGCGGTCTGTCAGCTCGCAACTCGCCACCACGCAGACCCGCATCTCCACCGGCCAGCGCGTCTCGACCGCTTCGGACAACGCTGCCTATTGGTCGATCGCAACGTCGATGCGCTCCGACAACGCCGCGCTCTCCGCGGTCTCCGACTCGCTCGGTCTGTCGGCCGCGACGGTCGACACCGAATACACCGCTCTGAACACGGTCATCGGCGACAAGGACTCCGGCCTAACCAAGCTCCAGGCGCTGCTGGTCGAAGCCAAGACCGCCGGTATCGACCGCTCCAAGATCCAGGCAGACGTCACCCAGATCCAGGCGCAGATGAAGTCGACGGCGAACTCGGCGACGATCAACGGCATCAACTGGCTGAGCATCAACACCTCGTCCGGTTCCTCGGCCACGCCGGCGACTTTCAGCCTCGTGTCGTCGTATTCGCGTGTCGGCAGCACACCCACCATCGGCTCCATCACGGTGACGACCGCCACCTTCGCGCTCTACACCACCGGCGGCTCAACCGCGACCGGCATCCTGGATACGGTGACCGGCAACAGCACGACCGGGTTCGCGTCGATCGACACGATCGCCATCGGCTCGCTGACCGACGCGGCGACCGACCAGGCCAAGCTCGATGGCTACATCGCGCAGGTTACCGCCGCAATCGGCACGGTTGCCTCGGCTGCCGCCAATCTCGGTGCCGTCAAGAACCGCATCTCGACCAACACGGAGTTCGTCAAGAACCTGATGGACTCGGTGGACCGTGGTGTCGGCCAGCTCGTCGACGCCGACATGAACCAGGAGTCCACCCGCCTTGCGGCCCTCCAGGTCCAGCAGCAGCTCGGCGTTCAGGCGCTCTCGATCGCCAACAATAGCAGCCAGAGCATCCTGTCGCTGTTCCGCTAAACTCCAGGTCATCTGGAGGAGGGCCGCGCTTCTCGCGAAGCGCGGCCCTTTCTTGTCTGGCGTGACGCTGCGTCCACGCCATGATCCTGGCTCGGTGTTGTAACCGAGTCACAGGGCCACAAGCCCCACACAAGCTTCGTCGGCTAACCTCGCCGCTACGACAGGTTGGGTCCTTCACACGCAATTCCGTGACCCAAAGGCATGACGCCGCCCTGCCGTACCGGTGCAAGCCCGGTATGTCCCCAAACTCAATTCAATCGTCAAAGGGACATCAAAAATGGGTTCTAGCCTTCTCACCAACTCGTCTGCAATGACCGCGCTGCAGACCCTCCGCAACGTCAGCTCGCAGCTCGCGACCACGCAGAACCGGATCTCGACCGGCCAGCGCGTCTCGACTGCCGCGGATAACTCGGCCTATTGGTCGATCGCGACCTCGATGCGCTCCGACAACGCCGCGCTCTCCGCGGTCTCCGACTCGCTCGGTCTGTCGGCCGCGATGGTGGACACCGAATACACCGCTCTGAACACGGTCATCGGCGACAAGGACTCCGGCCTGACCAAGCTTCAGGCGCTGCTGGTCGAAGCCAAGACCGCCGGTATCGACCGGACCAAGATCCAGTCGGAAATCACCCAGATCCAGCAGGATATGAAGCTCAAGGCCAATTCGGCGACGATCAACGGCATCAACTGGCTGAGCATCAACACCTCGTCCGGTTCCTCGGCCACGCCGGCGACCTTCAACCTCGTGTCGTCGTACTCGCGTGTCGGCGGTACGCCCACCATCGGCTCCATCACGGTGACGACCGCCACCTTCGCGCTCTACACTACCGGCGGCTCAACCACGTCCGGCATCCTGGATACGGTGATCGGCAACAGCACGACCGGGTTCGCGTCGGTCGACTCGCTCGCCATCGGCGCGCTGACCGACGCGGCGACGGACCAGGCCAAGCTCGACGGCTACATCAGCCAGGTCACCGCTGCGATCAACACGGTTGCCTCGGCCGCCGCCAATCTCGGTGCCGTGAAGAACCGCATCGCGACCAACACGGAATTCGTCAAGAACCTGATGGACTCCGTGGATCGCGGTATCGGCCAGCTCGTCGACGCCGACATGAACGCGGAATCGACGCGCCTGCAGGCGCTTCAGACCCAGCAGCAGCTCGGCGTTCAGGCGCTCTCGATCGCCAACCAGAACAGCCAGAGCATCCTGTCGCTGTTCCGCTAAGCCGCGGCTTCGAAAACGACCGTGCTCCCTCGGGAGCACGGTCTCCGCCATGACCGGCGGATATGACGGCACAAGATGTGCCTGTAATCGATCCCCTGACGCCAGATCTCGAGCAACACGCCGCGGCCGATCGCGCCGCGCTGCAGCCGCCTGTGCGCCGATAGGCGGCCGCGTCACCCGATTTCTTGCAAATTTACCACGCCTCACCCGCGAACCGACACATTCATTGTCTCGCGCAACCTTCAGACAAGGTTGGCAGCGGAGTGTCCTCTACGTTCGCATTGGTACGAGGTCATATGCTGTTCAGTCGTGCGCAGATACAGCAACTGCTCAACAATCTGCTGGAGCTTGGGCCACGACGGCTGATGGCCTTGGGGTTGATCGGCTTTGCCGTTCTCGTCACCGTTGTCGGCGGCGCGTATTATCTGAGCCGGCCCGAGTTCGAGACGCTCTATACCGGCCTCACCCGCGAAGACGTGACGCGCATGGGCGCAGCGCTGCGCGAGCAGAACATCGCCTTCGACGTCAATACCGCCGGTGACGCCGTCTCGGTGCGTCCGAGCCAGACCATGCAGGCGCGGATGCTGCTTGCCGAGAAGGGCCTGCCGACCAGCGCCAATTCCGGCTACGAACTGTTCGACAAGATCGGCTCGCTCGGCCTGACTTCGTTCATGCAGGAAGTGACGAAGCTGCGCGCGCTCGAGGGCGAGATCGCGCGCACCGTCCAGCTGATGAAGGGCGTGAAGGCGGCGCGCGTGCACATCGTGCTGCCGGTGCGCGGCTCGTTCCGCGCGACCCAGCAGCCGCCTTCAGCGTCGGTCGTGCTGCGCACCGACGGCGCGATCGAGGCGCGCACGGCGCAGTCGATCCGTCATCTCGTCGCGGCCGCCATCCCGGGCATGAGCCGCGACAAGGTGACGGTGCTGGATGCCGACGGCTCGATGCTGCTCGCCGAGGAGGACGAGGCGAGTGCCGCGCCGACCAAGATGGCGAGCCTGCAGAAGACGGTCGGCGGGATGGTTCAGGAGAACATCCGCAAGGCGCTGACGCCTTATCTGGGCCTGGACAATTTCGAGGTCAGCGTCGCGCCGCAGCTCTCCACCGACAAGCGGCAGATCAACGAGACCGTCTACGATCCGGAGAGCCGCGCCGAACGCTCGGTGCGGAACGTGCGCGAGAAGGAATCGTCGCAGAACGCCGACCGCTCGCAGCCGACCACGGTGCAGCAGAACCTCCCCGATCAGCAGGTGAACGCCGGCGGTGGCAAGAACTCAAGCGAGGACAAGACGCGCCGCGAGGACGTCACCAATTTCGAGGTCTCGTCGAAGACCACGACGACGGTGAGCGACGGCTATCTGGTCAAGAAGCTCTTCATCGCCGTGCTGGTCAACCGTGCGCGTCTTGTCGCCGATCTCGGCGACAAGAGCAACCAGGCCATCATCGACAGCAAGCTCGCCGAGATCAGCCAGCTCGCGGCGACGGCCGGCGGGCTGGACAAGGCGCGCGGCGACCAGATCCAGGTCACGGCCGTCGACTTCATCGAAGGCTCGCGCGAGCTCGCGCCGGTGCCGCCGATCAGCTTCGTCGAGATGATCAACAAGCAGCTCGGCAGCGTCATCAACGCGGTGACGATCCTGGCCGTCGCTTCGATGCTGGTCTGGTTCGGACTTCGGCCCGCGGTCAACGGCATTCTGACCCATCGTGCGGCGCAGGAGCAGACCGAGGCGGCTGAGGCTGCCGAGCTCGAAGCCGCCGCGGCCCTTGCATTGTCCGAGAGCCAGGATCCCGAGCTCAACCTCGTCGAGGATCTCGAAGGCAAGATGCAGCGAACACCGCAGAAGCGGCTCGAGCAGATTGTCCGGCTCGATCAGGGGCAAGCGGCAGCGATCCTTAAAGACTGGATGCGACGCGAGGAGGCGGCATGAACGCGGCAATCGGAAAACTCCTGACGCAGTTCGACGCGAATGGCCGGGTCAAGTCGCCGCCGCCGCCTCCGCCGCCCAAGATCCAGGACGTGCTGACGAGGCCGAAGGAGGCCCGGCGCGAGCCGCAACCGCAGGCCCAGCCGCAGCGTCAGCCTCAGCCGCAGCTTCAGCCGGCGCCTCCGGCGCCCGAGGCGGAAGCTCCGCCGGTCAATCTTCTCGACGATGCCTACCGTCGCGGCCATGCTGCCGGCGTTGCCGAGGGCGATGCCAGGGTCGCCGAGGAGCGCGTCCGGAGCGCGATCCGGCTCGGCGAGGAGCGGGCCAAGTGGTCCGATCAGCAGGCGGCCGCAATCGTCGGCGGCTTCGAGGCGGCCTGCCGCGAGATCGAGACCAACATCGCGAGCTCCGTCGCGCGCATTCTGCTGCCTTTCCTCGCCGATGCGGTCCGCGACAAGGCGGTTGGATCGCTGGTCGAGCAGATCGCGGCGCTGACCGGCAATTCGCCGGTGCCGGTATTCAAAGTCACCGGCCCGAGCGAGCTGCTCGACCTCGTGAGGACCCAGCTCGAGGCTAGCAGGCGCACGGGAGTTGAGTACGAGGTCGCCGAGACTTCTGAGGTCCGCGTCGTCGCCGACCAGACCGTGATCGAGACGCAGATCACAGCCTGGGGCGAGCGCCTGAAGGAAGCGCGCCGGTAGCAGCCATGGTGGAAGAGGTCAAGCAGGAGCTCGTGATCGTCCGCCGGCGCAGCGCTTTCGCCGAGGAGGCGCATCATGGCGGCGTTTGGAAGATCGCCTATGCGGACTTCATGACCGCGATGATGGCGTTCTTCCTGGTCATGTGGCTGCTCAACGCGCTCAACCAGGACCAGAAGCAGGTGGTCGCAAGCTACTTCAACCCGATCAAGCTCGCCGAGAACGCACCGGCGCCGAAAGGTCTGAAGGATCTCACCAAGAAGGAGCCGACCACGTTCGACGGCCAGGAAGGCCGGCGTCAGCCGGGTGGGCCGAGCGAGGAGCGTCGCGGCGATTCTCCGACGGCCGAGAAGCCGCCGTTCTACGAGGAGAAGGTCCTGTTCCGCGATCCCTATGCGACGCTTGCCGAGATCGCCAATAACGCGAACGAGGCCTCGGGCCAGCGTCGTGCCGGTTCGCTGACCTCCGCAGAAGAGGACGGGCTCAAGGGCGGCGACGCCTACCGGGATCCCTTCGACCCCGGCTATTGGAAGCTGGCGCCGCAGGCGCCGAAGGACGCGGATCGCATCATCGAGAGCGAGCCGAAGCCCAATCCGTCCGCGCGCGACAACTCGTCCGGCACGAGTCAAAGCGAGCCACAGGCGCGCCGCGCCAAGACGGATGATGCCGGCGGAAGCATCGCTCCGAACGCGGATGCGTCGTCGGCGAGCCTGTCGCCCCTGCTGCCGCCGGGACCCGTGCCGTCGCAGTCTTCCCGCGAAGGCAGCGTCCAGGCGAACGCGCAGCCCGGCGCGCAGGCACGTCCCAACGACGCGAAGAAGGATTCCGAACCGCGCGAGGCCGCGCAAACACAGCAGCCGACCGTCAAGCAGCTACAGTCCGCGATCGCGGATGCGCTGTCGGACATCAAGGCCGGTGCGGGACCGGTGGCCGAGGTGCGTCAGGTCGAGGAAGGCCTGCTGGTCAGCCTGACCGACGATGCGAGCTTCGGCATGTTCGCGGTCGGCTCGGCCGAGCCGCGGCCCGAACTCATCCGGGTGATCGACAAGATCGGACCGCTGCTGGCGAAGCGCCCCGGCATGATCATCGTCCGCGGCCACACCGACAATCGGCCGTACAAGTCGGAGAACTACGACAATTGGAGGCTGTCGACCGCCCGTGCGCAGATGGCTTATTACATGCTGGTCCGCTCCGGCGTCGATGCACTGCGAATCGAGCATGTCGAGGGTTATGCCGACCGGCGGCCGAAACTTCCCAGCGACCCGGCAGCCGCGCAGAATCGCCGGATCGAGATCCTGATCCGGGAGAAGCGTCCGTGATCAGGCCGCTCCTCTGCGCTGCTCTGTTGATCGTGTTGCCGCCGATGGCGGCGCCCGCGCTTGCCGATCCGGCGCCGGTCCCGGCCTCGACGTCAAGCGAACCGTATGAGCTCGTGCGCGCCTTGCAGGCGGTGCAAGACGGCATCGCCAACGGCGACACCGCGGCGCATGGCAGCCACATCGCGCTGATCCGGCAGGTCGGCGAGAAGTTTCTCGCCGCCGATGCGAATGTGTGGAGCAATCCGCAGAACGGCCAGGCCGTCGTCATCTACCTGCTCAGCGGCGGCGCCCCGCAACTGGTCCGCAAGCTGCCGCGCGACAAGCTGAACGTGGACGGTCGGCTGTTCGACGGCGCGCTCGCCTATGTCGAGGGGCGTCAGGACGAGGCGCGTGAACTGCTCAAGGACGTCAAGCCGCGGACGCTTCCGTCGGGCCTGGGCGGACAGGTCGCGCTGGTGCAGGGCGCGCTGTTCGCACGCACCGAGGCCTCGCTCGCGATCGAGCGTCTGGACGACGCGCGTCTGCTCCTGCCCGGCACGCTGGTGGAAGAGGCGGCGCTGCGGCGCGAGATCCTGCTGGTCGGGCAGGCCGAGGATTTCGACAAGTTCGAGTTCCTGACGCTGGCCTATATCCGCCATTACCGCAACTCGATCTATGCCGGCGATTTCTGGCAGCGCTTCTCCTCAGGCCTGACGCAATCGAGCGTGGCGCTCGACGAGCGCCGCTTTGCGCGGATCGTCGCTTTGCTGGAGCAGGTCGACCGCGCCAGCCGCATCAAGCTCTACCTCGTCATCGCGCGCAACGCGATGCTGCGTGGACGGATGGGCGTGACTCGGCTGGCCGGCGAGCGCGCGCTGGGGCTCAGCACCGATGCATCAATGGAGCGCGAGCGTGCGCATTTCTTCCGCGGCGCCTCGCGGGCGCTCACCGATGAATATGACGGCGGTCTCGCCGAGCTGAAGGCGATCGACCGGTCGAAGCTGCCCGAGCGCGACGTTGCTCTCCTGAATGCAACGTTGCAGCTCGCGCTCGACGTTCGCAAGCCATTCGCGAGCAGCGCTGCCGCCACCGCTGACAAGCCTCCGGCTACGCCGGCGCGTCTCGATCTCGCATCATCGATCGCGACGCTCGCGCGCGCGCAGAAGCAGCTCGGCGAACTCGAACTCCTCGCCAAGGATCGCCGCCCATGACCAAACTCAGCGGAACCTCCGGACAGCTCTTCTCGGGTCTCGCCGAGAGCCTCAACATGCGCGGTGCGTCGCGTTCGGCGAAAGCGTCGGGGACGAAATCGCAGGCGGATTCGTCGTTCAACGATCTGCTTCACACCGTCTCGAAGCTGGCGAAGCGGGCCCTCAACGACGAGGCCGGCGACACGACCGTGAAAGCGGGAGCGCTGCGCGCGCGCCTGGCGCATCCGGCCGGAAAGGACGATACGGCGGATGATCGCACTGAGGCTGCCGACGAGATCAAGTCCAGTCACAAATCGTCCGATCAGAAGACCGATCAATCGTCGGAGACGCAGAATCCGGTCGATGCTGCAGCAAAGGCGGACGTGACGAACCGGTCGAGTATTCCGGCGATCGTCGGACAGCAGCTCGCCGTCGCACCGGCCGTGAAGTCACAGATGCAGTCGCCGGCGGGCGAGGGGAAGGACGCATCCGCGCGCGACGAGCGCTCCTCCACGACGAAGCGTGACGTGCAGGCGGCGGGTATTGCGAAAGCTGCTGCGGCCGATGCCGAACCGTCCAGCGCCGTTCCGGTCGGCATCCGCTCACAAGCCGCAGCATCCCAGGCAGCCACCGTGCAGCAAGGCAGCGAGGCTTCCGCGAAAGCGATGCCGGCAACGCCAGGCTTCGAGGCCGTCACGGCCAATGTCGAACGCGCCGTCAAGGCCCAAGCGCGGGACGCATTGCCCGAGGCAACCAAGGTCACCGTGGTTCAGCAGGAGACTCATCTGCCGCCGGCGCAGTTCAACGCGCCGCAGCAGGTCGCCAATGCGGTGGTCGCCGAGCTGAAGGAATCCTCGGCATCAACGGCGTCCGCAGCCCCCGATCTCGCAACGTCCCAAACGAATGCGCCGGACCAGCCGCTCAAGATCCTGACCGTCAACCTGGAGCCGCCGGCGCTCGGCAACGTCACCGTGCGCCTTCGCCTGGTCGGCTCGGAGGTCTCGATCCACCTCGCGGCTGAGCGCAAGGACACGAGCCAGATGCTGGACCAGCAGCGCGACTCGATTCGCGAGCTGATGCAGTCGGCCGGTTACGTCGCCGACGTCGCGCCCGTCCAGCACGGCTCGCTCGATGGATTCCAGAGCGGCTCCGGCCAGTCGCAGCCGCAGCTCCCGGGCCAGCAACAGTCATCCTCACAGTCGCAAGGCACGTTCGGCGGCGCCGGCACGTCGTCGGGACAATCGGACGGCGATGCGAGACAGGCCCGGCAGGAGCGGCAGTCCAACCAGGAGACGCGTCATGACCAGGACGTGGCGCCGCAGATTCGTCGCGGCCCTGTTTATCTGTAACGCGGGCGCCACGGAGGCCGCCACCGACGGCGCGCGCCCCTGCGAGCGCGAGATGGCGCGTGCGGCCCAGCAGCACGGCATTCCGCTCGGCATTCTCTACGCCGTCGGCCTCACCGAGACCGGACGGCGCGGCGCGCTCTATCCTTATGCGCTTGGGGCCGACGGCCAGACCGTGTTCGCCAAGGACATGAGCGATGCGATCGCGAATTTCGAGGCGATGCGAGCCAAGGGCATCAAGCTGATCGACCTCGGCTGCATGCAGATCAACCACCATTATCACGGCGACAAGTTCGCCTCCGTGCAGGCGATGTTCGACCCCGCCCGGAACGTCGACTACGCCGCGCGTTTCCTGAAAGAGCTGAAGCAGCGCGAGGGCAGCTGGACCATGGCGGTCGCCCGCTACAATGCGGGCCCGAACAACCAGCCGGCGCAAAAGCGCTATGTCTGTCACATCGTCGCTCATCTCGTCTCGAGCGGCTTCGGGGCGTGGACCGACAAGGCGCGCTCGTTCTGTCAGCCGAAAACGACCTGACAACATGAAGTTGTGCATGGTTCCCAACCATCAGCCCCGCGCAAGCAAGAACCCTCATTGTAGCTGCAGCCTACCAAAGGAGCCCAATTCATGAGCCTGTATGGTGTTATGCGCACCGGCGTTTCCGGCATGTCCGCGCAATCCAACAAGCTGTCGACGGTCTCGGACAACATCGCGAACGTCAACACGACCGGCTACAAGCGGGCTTCGACTGAATTCTCATCGCTGATCCTGAAGAGCGGTTCGGGCAATTACGATTCCGGCGCCGTCGAGACGACGGTGCGCTACGCCATCAGCGACGCCGGACATACGCAGTTCACCACGTCGACCACGGACCTTGCTGTCCAGGGCAACGGCTTCTTCGTGGTGTCGAACGCCAACAACACGCAGCAATATCTGACGCGCGCCGGCTCGTTCGTGCCGGACGCCCAGGGCAATCTGGTCAACGCGGCCGGCTACTACCTTCTGGGTCAGCCCGGTAAGGTGACCAATTTCTCGCAGAACAGCCTGTCCGGCATGCAGATCGTCAACATTGCCCAGGTTTCGCAAGTGCCCGTGCCGACGACGGCGGGGACACTCACGACCGGCAATCTGGATCCGACGGCGGCTGTCATTGCCGGCCCACCCGGACCGGCGTCCTATTCGTCGAAGAGCTCGATCGTGGCCTACAACAATATTGGCCAGGCCGTTACGCTCGACGTCTACATGTCCCACACGGCGACGGCCGCCGGCTCGGACACCTGGCAGATTCAGGCTTACAACTCCGCGACAGGTGCGTCGGTCGGCGCCGCCACCACTTTCACCTTCGATACGACCGCAACCGGCAAGGGCGCGCTGGCCGCGGCGAGCCCGACGACACTCTCCTTCACCGTCCCCGGCGGTGCGGCGACGACCCTGGACCTGTCGAACATGACGCAGACCGGAACCGACTTCAGCTTCAAGGCGACCGTCAATGGCAGCGCTCCATCGGCCATCGACAAGGTCGACGTCGACGAGAACGGGTACGTGACAGCCGTGCTCAAGAACGGGCAGCAGATGACGCTCTACACCATCATGTTGGCCGACGTTGCGAGCCCCGACAATCTGACGCCCGAGCCAGGCAACGTCTATTCGACCAACATGAATTCCGGCAACGCGCAGGCCGGGAATGCCGGTACCGGCGGCCTCGGCACGATCCAGTCCGGCGCCCTGGAAGACTCCAACGTCGACCTCGCGGACGAGCTCACCGGGATGATCGAGGCCCAGCGCGGCTTCACCGCCAACTCGAAATCGTTCCAGACCGGCGCCGACCTGCTCGACGTCGTCGTCAACCTGAAGCGCTGAACCCTCCAGCGCCCGTTCCGGGCAAGAGCAGATCATGTCCCTTACCGCCGCTCTCGACTCCGCCCGCGCTTCACTCATGGCGTCGGGCATCCAGTCCTCGACGATCTCGCGCAACATCGCCGGTGCCAGCGCCACCGGCTATTCGCGCAAGATCGCGGTGCTGGACAATCTGCCCGGGGCCGGCGTCTATGTGGCGGCGATCCAGCGCGCCGCCAGCTCGGGTCTCTACAACAACGTCCTGACCGCGACCTCGTCGTCGGCCAAGCAAAGCGCGATCTATGACGGTCTCCAGAAGATCGCAACTGCCACGGTCGACGATACGGAGCTCGACCAGTCGCCGACGGCGCAGCTCAATGCGCTGAAGAAGGCGCTGCAGCAATATGCCAACGCGCCGGACAACACCACGCTGGCGCAGGCGGCGGTCACGTCGGCCAAGGACATGGCGACCTCGCTCAACGAGGCGACCAAGACCGTGCAGTCGGTTCGCGAGGGTGCGGATGCCGACATGGCGACCTCGGTCGCCAACATCAATCAGCTCCTTACGCAGTTCGACAAGGTCAACAACGCGATCGTGAGGGGAACGATTGCCGGTGACGACGTCACCGACTACCTGGACCAGCGCGACAGCATCGTCTCGAAGCTGTCGGAGGAGGTCGGCGTCGAGATGTCGATCCGCACTAACGGCGATGCTGCGCTTTACACCGACAGCGGCGTCGTGCTGTTCGACAAGACGGCGCGAACGGTCAGCTTCACGGCGACCAACATCTATTCGCCCGGCACCACCGGCAATGCGGTCTATATCGACGGCGTCCCGGTGACCGGCGCCAATTCGGTGATGCCGCTGAAGTCGGGCAAGCTCGCGGGTCTCGCCCAGCTGCGTGACCAGGACACCGTCACCTATCAGAGCCAGCTCGACGAAATCGCGCGCGGCCTGATCAATACCTTCAGGGAGAGCGATCAGACCGCCGCGGCGCTGCCTGACGTTCCCGGTCTCTTCACCTATCCCGGCGCGCCGGCGATGCCGGCGAGCGCCACCGTCTCGGTCGGCCTTGCCGGACTGATCAGTGTCGCGGCATCAGTCGATCCGGCGCAGGGCGGCAATGTCAATCTGCTGCGCGACGGCGCGATCAGCGGCAATGTTGCGTATCGATACAACACCGCCGGCAACGGCGGCTACTCGGCCCGGCTGCAGCAGCTCATCGGCGGCATGGATGCGTCGCAGCCGTTCGACGCAACCACGCAAGGCAAGCCGAGTGGCAGCTTGATCGACTTCGCATCGTCGTCGACGAGCTGGATCGAAAACCAGCGCAAGACCGCAGACTCCAACGTCACCTACCAGAAAACGCTGCTCGAACGCAGCACCGCGGCGTTGTCGAACGTCAGCGGCGTCAACATGGACGACGAGATGTCCTTGATGCTTCAGGTCGAGCGCACCTATTCGGCCTCGTCGAAGATCATCTCGACCGTCGACGAAATGTTGCAGAGCCTGCTGGCTGCCGTGGGGAATTAAGCCATGATGAGCGCGAACTACATCTCGACCCTGATGCTGTCTTCGTCGTTGAGGACGTCGATCACGAACAACCAGGCTGCGCTCAGCAAGGCGTCGACGGAAGCGACCACCGGCCGCTTCTACGATGTGGGCCTCGAGCTTGGGGCCACGACGGGAAGCGACCTCACCCTGCGCGCGGACTGGAGCTTCGCCGATCAGCTCGTCGATACCAACGAGCTCGTCGCGGGACGTCTTGACGTGACGCAAAGCCGGATCACCCAGCTCACCACGACCGCAACGGACTTCCTCAAGGACCTTATCGCCGCACGCAGTACCGACAACGGCGGGCGGATCGTGCTGCCGCCTGCGTCCGCCAACCTCCAGGATCTGATCGGCGCGCTGAACGTCTCCTATAACGGCTCGTATCTTTTCTCGGGCATCAACACGCAGAACCTGCCGATCACGGCCTATGCCGCGGGCTCGGCCAGCAAGAACCAGGTCGACGCCGATTTTCTTGCGACCTTCGGCTTCTCGCAATCCTCAGCCAGCGTGAGCGGCATTACCCCGGCCCAAATGCAGACGTTCCTCGACACCACCTTCGATGCCGAGTTTGCCAGCCCGGCCTGGAACACCAACTGGTCATCGGCCACTGACCAGGTCATGCAAAGCCGTATTTCCACGACCGAGATCGCCGATACGTCCGTCAGCGCCAACCAGACCGGCTTCCGCAAGCTCGCCGAGGTCTACACCATGATGGCGGATCTCGGGAACGCGAAACTGAGCCAGGAGACGTTCCAGGTCGTCGTGGACAAGGCCATCGGCCTCGTCGGCAGCGCAATCACCGATCTCGCTACGCTCGGCGGCAGCGTCGGCACGGTCCAGCAGCGGATCACCTCCGCAACCGACAAGCTCAAGGCGCAGCAGGACATTCTCAACAATCAGATCGTCGGCATGGAGAAGGTCGATCCGGCGGAAGCCTCGGTCCGGGTCAACACCCTGCAGACCCAGATCCAGACGGCGCTGGCGCTGACCTCGCAGCTCCAGAAGATCAGTCTCATCAACTACCTCTGAGCCAGAGTTCGTTTTCCGAGGTTCACGACCCTTGTCTTGTTATTCCGTTTCCTGCGCAGAGTGGTTCTGATGACGTTTGAAGCCTATGCAGCGGTCGTCGACGAGAGCGGCTATGAGGCGAGAAGCCGCGAGCGGCAGGCGCTCAGTCTCGGCATTGATCGCCTCGAGCGGCTTCAGAAGGGCCGCGCCAGTTTCGAGGATCACGTCCAGAGCCTGCTCTATGTGCGACGGCTGTGGACGATCTTCATCGAGGATCTCTCGCATCCGGAAAACGGGCTTCCCGAGAAGCTGCGCGCGGAGATCATCTCGATCGGCTTGTGGGTGGTCAAGGAAGCCGACCGCCTTCGTGAGGAGAAGTCGAACGACGTCATGCAGCTCATCGAAATCAACCGCCTGATCCGAGACGCACTCTAATGAAGATATCCTTGCGGGCGGGCGAACGGATCTACATCAACGGCGCGGTGCTGCGGGTGGACCGCAAAGTTTCCGTCGAGCTCGTCAACGACGTGATGTTCCTGCTCGAAGGCCAGATCATGCAGGCGTCCGATGCCACCACGGCGATGCGGCAGCTCTATTTCATCGTCCAGCTCATGCTGATGAACCCGACCGACGTCCGCGACGCTTCGGCGCTCTACGCGCAGCACCACGCGGCCCTGGTCGCGGTGTGCGAAAGCCGCGAGATGCTGGAGGGGCTTGCCGCGGTCGACGAACTGGTCGGGGCGACCCGTTATTTCGAGGCGCTCAAGCGGATCCGGGCGCTGTTCCCGGTGGAGCAGGCGATCCTGGCCGGCATCGTCACTGAAACCCCATTCCAGGCTGCCTGACAGCGGAGAGGCGATATGAACGTCACCAGCGCGACCGACAGCACCAGCAAGTCGTCCAGCTCGACCAGCTCCACGACGACCACGTCGAGCAACAGCGTCGACTACAATACGTTTCTTCAGCTCCTCGTCGCCGAGATGAAGAATCAGGATCCAACCAATCCGATGGACACCTCGCAATATATGAGCCAGTTCGCCCAGCTCTCGACGGTCGAGCAGGCCATGCAGACCAATACGAAGCTGGATGCGCTGCTGTCCTCGCAGTCGTTGTCGCAGGCCGACGGGCTGATCGGAAAGACCGTCAGCTTCACCGACTCGACCGGCGCGACCTTCTCCGGCAAGGTCAAGTCGATCTCCATCAACAGCGACGGATCCGTTGCGACCCTCGAGGACGGCACGAAGGTCGCCGTCGGGCCCGGCCTTACGATCAGCCAGTCATGAACGAGCGGGACGCCCTCGACATCGTCCAGGCGGCGATCTGGACCATCATCGTCGCCTCCGGTCCTGCCGTCGGAGCTGCGATGCTGGTCGGTACCATCATCGCGCTGATGCAGGCCTTGACCCAGATCCAGGAGGTGACGCTGACCTTCGTTCCGAAGATCATCGTCATTCTCGTGGTCGTCGCCGTCTCCGGTTCATTCATCGGCGCCCATCTCTCGACCTTCACCGAGATGGTCTATTCGCATATCGAGCGGGGCTTCTGAGCCGCGAGGGGCCACCACCCTCGCGTAAGCTTTGCGCGGCAGATTACGGGGCGGACCCTCTGCCGGTGACCCATGGCCGATACGTTAGCTGCTAGCCTGCCCAGCCCCCGCCGATTCGGGGCGGACGCCTTCTTTGCGGCCGGCATCGTGACCATGCTCACGATCCTGTTCCTGCCGATACCGCCGATCCTGATCGATCTCGGCCTTGCCGTCTCGATCGCGCTGTCGGCGCTGATCCTGATGGTCGCGCTGTGGATCCAGCGGCCGCTGGATTTCTCGGCCTTCCCGACCGTGCTGCTGATCGCGACCATCCTGCGCCTCGCGCTCAACATCGCGACCACGCGCCTCATCCTGTCGCGCGGCGGGGAGGGCGAGCACGCCGCCGGCTATGTTGTCGCCGGCTTCTCCAAATTCGTCATGGGCGGCGACTTCGTCATCGGCCTGATCATCTTCGCGATCCTGGTCACGGTGAATTTCGTCGTGATCACCAAGGGCGCGACCCGTATCGCCGAGGTCGGCGCCCGTTTCACCCTGGACGCCATCCCCGGCAAGCAGATGGCGATCGACGCCGACCTGTCCGCGGGCCTGATCGACGACAAGGAAGCCCAGCGCCGCCGCCGCGAGCTCGAAGAGGAAAGCGCGTTCTTCGGCGCCATGGACGGTGCCTCGAAATTCGTCCGCGGCGACGCCATCGCCGGTCTGATCATCACCGCGATCAACATCTTCGGCGGCATCGTGATCGGCGTCACCCATCACGGCCTTACGCTGTCGCGCGCCGCCGACGTCTACACCAAGCTCTCCGTCGGCGACGGTCTGGTGTCGCAGATGCCGGCGCTGATCGTGTCGTTGTCCGCGGGCCTGCTGGTCTCAAAGGGTGGCACCAGGGGCTCGGCGGAACAGGCCGTGCTGCGGCAACTCGGCGGCTATCCCCGCGCGGTGTCGGCCGCCGCCCTGATGATGTTCGTGCTTGCGCTGATGCCGGGGCTGCCAATGCCGCCTTTCGTGCTGCTCGGCGGCGTCATGGCCTTCGTCGGCTACACCTTGCCCAGGCGGCAGGCGGCTGAGAAGCAGAAGGAAGATGCGCGCAAGGCCGACGAGCGCGCCCAGGCCCAGGCCAAGGAATCGGTCAAGGAATCGCTCAAGATGGCGGAGATCGAGCTGGCGCTCGGCGGCCATCTTTCGGTCCACCTCCTGGGCTCGCGCACCGAGCTTGGCCACCGCGTCGCGAAGATCCGCAAGAAGTTCGCCAAGCAATACGGGTTCGTGATTCCCGAGATCAAGCTCACCGACAATCTGTCGATCGATCCCAAGAGCTACCAGATCCGGATCCACGATACCCGCGTCGCCCACGGCGAGCTCAGACTCGGCGAGGTGCTGGTGCTCGTCGACAAGGACGGCAAGCCCGACGTGCCCGGCGAGGAGGTGATCGAACCCGCCTTCGGCATGAAGGCGCTGTGGGTGACGGAAGCTTTCACCGACGAAGTCAGGCGGCAGGGCTGCAAGCCGGTCGACAATCTGTCGGTGCTGCTCACGCATTTGAGCGAAGTGCTCCGGGCAAATCTCGCTCAGCTCCTATCCTACAAGGACATGCGCGGGCTGCTCGACCGGCTCGATCCCGAATACAAGCGCCTGGTCGAGGACCTCTGCCCGTCGCAGATCTCCTATTCCGGCCTGCTGGCGATCCTGAAGATCCTGCTGGCCGAGCGCGTGTCGATCCGCAACCTGCATCTGATCCTCGAGGCGATTGCCGAGATCGCGCCCCATGTGCGGCGCTCCGAGCAGGTCGCAGAGCATGTGCGCACGCGCCTTGCCCAGCAGATCTGCGGCGACCTCTCCGACAACGGCGTGCTCAACGTGGTCCGCCTCGGCAATCGCTGGGATCTCGCCTTCCACCAGAGCCTGAAACGCGACGCCAAGGGTGACGTCGTCGAATTCGACGCCGATCCGCGTCTCATCGAACAGTTCGCGACGGAAGCCAGCGCCGCGATCCGCAAGTTCACCGAGAACGGCACCAGCGTGGTGCTGGCGGTGACCCCCGAAGCCCGTCCCTATGTCCGGATGATCCTGGAACGGGTGTTCCCGACGTTGCCGATCCTGTCGCATGTCGAAGTGGCGCGCAGCGCCGAGATCCGTGCGCTCGGAGCCATATCGTGATCAGCAGCCTCGCCGACAGCGTGCTGGTGACATTCATCGTGTTCTGCCGCATCGGCGCCTGCCTGATGTTCGTGCCCGGCTATTCCAGCGTCAACGTCCCGGCCCAGGTCCGGCTGTTCATCGCGCTGGTCACGACGTTTGCGCTGACGCCGATCCTGATTGCGGTGCTGAAACCTCTGACGGACAACGCGGCGCCGCTGTCGCTCGCGCTCCTGATCGGCTCGGAGATCCTGGTCGGCAGCGTCATCGGCCTCGGCGGGCGCGTGTTCTTCCTCGCGCTCCAGACCATGGCAACCGTGATGGCGAGCGCGATCGGGCTGAGCAACATCCCGGGAACGCCGGTCGCCGACACCGATCCTGCGCCGGCCCTCGTGCCGCTGATCATGGCATCGGTCACCACGCTGTTCTTCATGACCGACCAGCACTGGCAGGTGTTGCGCGGGCTGATGAACTCCTACGATATCTGGCATCCCGGCAGCAGGCTCGGCGGCAGCATGCCGCTCGACCAGCTCGTGGGCCGCCTGTCGGAGGCGTTCGTGCTGACGCTGCGGATCGCCAGCCCGTTCATCGTCTATTCCGTCATCGTCAACTTCGCAGTCGGGCTGCTCAACAAGCTGACGCCGGCGATTCCGGTCTATTTCATCTCGGTGCCCTTCGTGCTGTTCGGCGGCTTCCTGCTGCTCTACCTCACCAGCGACGAGCTCCTGACGCAGTTCATCCTCGGCGTCTCCTCGTGGCTGGCGGAGTGACGGATCATGAAGTCGCGCGCGGACAAGCTTGGTCGGATGGTCTCGCTGGTAAAGCTCCAGCTGCGGCTGTCCGAATGGCAGCTTGCGCACCTGCGGCAGCAGGAGCGCAGCTTGCAGGACGAGCAGGAATGGCTGGTCGGCGCGCTGAACGAGGGCAAGCCGCCGGCGGGATCGTCGAGCGAGTCGATCGCACGGCGGCTCAACAGGACAAGCGTCGGCGCGCGTGCCGTGAAGGAGCAGGCCTCGCGGCAGCTCGACCAGGTTCGCCTCGAGACCCGTCGTGTGAAGCAGCTCGAGGAAGTTGCCAAGGCGGCGCTCGCGGAGAAGCTTCGCGACGCCGAAAAGCGCTCCCTCGAGGAGATGACGGGAACAAGCCTTACCGTGCGCGCGTGGACGCCACGGCCAGCCAGCCGGAACAAGACATGATCGTGACAGCGACACCCGACCTCGTCCTCGATGTTCTCGAGGCCGCCGATCCCGTGACGCAGCGCGCGGCGACCGCGAAGCTCGACGCGCTGAAATCGTCGAATGCCGATTTCGCTGCCACGATGGACGCCGAGGTCGGCAAGGCCGCGGCTGCCGCCGATCAATCCGCGGCGAAGGTCGCCGAAGCACAGTCGGGGGCGGTGAACGGGGCGCCAGTGCAGGTGATCAAGGCACCGGCATCCGGCGAAGTCTACCGGAAGTTCGAAGCCTTCATCCTCCAGACCTTCGTCGAAACGATGCTGCCGAAGGAGTCCGAGGAGCTGTTCGGCAAGGGCACTGCGGGCAGCGTCTGGAAGTCGATGCTGGCGGAGCAACTCGGCAACCAGCTCGCGAAGGGCAAGGGCATCGGCATTGCAAGGCAGCTCGCCGCAGCAAATCCGGCGGGACCTGACGTAACGGGGAAGGCCGGATGACGATCCGGAATGGGTGACAGAAGTTGAGGGGTGAATTTCCTATGCAGGCACAAGAAGGCGCGGCAGCCCTGGTGATGGAGCAGCCGGTCGTGGACACCGAGGCGATGGCGATTGCTGCAGCATCTCCCGATGCGCTGTTGCCCGTGCTGCTGCCCAATGTCGGCGGCGAGGCGGTGATCGACGGCGCTGAGGCGGCGAGATCGGACGAGGTGCGCGGCCTGCTGGCGGCGATCCGCCGGCTCGAAAGCATCGTCGAGGAGGAGACGGTCGCGCTCACGACGCGTAAGAAGATCGATTTCGACGACTTCAGCGCCCGCAAGAGCCGGAGCATGCTGGAGTTCGTTCGCCTGATGCGGGCACGGATGCATCTCGGCAGCGAGGTCGAGATCACCGAGGAGATCCAGCGCCTGCGCGAGAAGCTCGAGCGCAACCGGTCGATCCTCGAGATGCACTACGACGCGGTGCGCGAGGTTGCGTCGATCATCGTCAAGGCCATCAAGGACGCCGAGTCGGACGGGACCTATACCGGTCGTACAACGCAGGACGGAAAATGATCAGACTCGTGCTCGCCGGGCTCTGGGTCTGCATCCTCACGGCGGGCACGAGCTACGCCGTGGCCTATTGGAAGGAAAACGGCAGCCTTTTGCCGGCAAAGGACGCCTATCTCGACGGGCTGCAATACCAGAAGACACGGGCGCTGAGCGTGCCCATGGTCGAGAACGGCAATGTGCAGGGTTATATCGTCGCGCGCTTCGTCTACACCGTGGAGGCTAAGGTTATGCACCAGCTCAATGTGCCGCCGGAGCCGTTCGTCGTCGACGAGGCGTTCCGCAGGATCTATGCCGACGACCGCCTCGATTTCAGGAAGCTCGCCCGCTACGACCTCTCGATCCTCACGACGGCCATCAAGCAGCGCGTCAACGAGCGGATGCAGGCCGACGTGGTCCAGGACGTCCTGGTCGAGGACTTCAATTACGTCTCCAAGGAAGAATTCCAGTCGAAGCCGTAGGCTTCACCGGACTGGCGTGACGTGGCTTTCCGGAAGCATCACGTCCGAATGAGATCCTGAGGCGCCATTCTCATCTCGTCGCGCCCTGCTGCGGCTCCGCCCGCGGGGCAGAGCAAAGCCTGTGTTCTGCGCACTCGGCTCTTGAAAGTGCAACGGCCTCCGCGAAGGTGCTCCGCGGAGGCCGTTGTCGGTTTCGTGGCGGCACGCTGCCGCGTCAGTTTCCGGCGGGATACGCCGCCGGCGCGGCATGCGCCCTGTTGAGGAGAATGCCGACCTCGTCGAGCTCCTGCATCGGCTCTTCGAGGGTTTCGCCGGCCGGGATGTTGAGGCGGTATCCGACGTAGCGCCGGGCCACGATCGCATCGAAGCCGAGGCGGTCGCGGAGTTTCTTGCGCAGCTTGCTGACGTGGCTCTCGATCACGCTCTCGTCGAAGGTGGACTCGAAGATGCCGTAGACCGCGTTGAAGATCTGCGTCTTGGTGACCCACTTGCCGTGGTTGCTGACCATATATTCGAGAATGCGTAGTTCGCGGCGGGGCAGGGTGAGGGCGTGGCCCGCGATCTCGGGGTCACGTCCGTTGAAGAAGACCTGGATCCTGGTCTCGCAGGGCCTCGGCAGCTCGCCGACCCGGCGGCGCGCGATTGCGGCCGTCCGGGCGAGGATTTCGCGCAGGTGAATCGGGACATGCACGACGTCGTCGACGCCCGATTCGAACAGCTCCAGCGTGTTCTTGAGCATCTTCTGGCCGCTCATGGCGATGATGGGGGCCGCGGAGCGCTTGCGCATCGCCCGCGGCAGGCTTCCGCGGGCGTCGCAATCCCCGAGGAGGAAGGCGTCGACCGCTGCCAGGTCCGATTCACTCGCAGATTGCAGCCAGTCCCAGAATTCTCCGGAGGAGAAGCCGATCGACGATACGCCTTCGCGAACGAGCCCTCCTACGTAGCTGTTCGTGACGCTCTCGCGATCATCAACGATAATATACATCAGTCTTTCGCCCCTGTTTCGCACTTGTCGCGGCCGGCAGGTTGTTGTGATGCACCGGCTCGGCGACCATGCTGTTTGACGATATTTCCATCCCGCGAACCGTTGTTATGGTTTCGATATTCGCGGGCAGCCCTACGCATTCAGTGCCTGCGTTTTCCGCGGGCCTGTTACTTCGACTCGATACTGAACGCTTACTGCGTGAGGCCCGGCGGGTGTCTTACGGATCACCTCGCGGGGCGGATTGAGACAGCGACCTAGAACAGTTGCGCCAAGTTGCCTATTGCGTCCGAACGCTACTGAACTTTGCCGATCTCCTCGCCAACTGGCGAGAATCACTTGAGTAGGACCGTAACAATTGCCGTTTTCCGATCAAGCGCGCGTAACAAAGCGGTTGCTATGCATGTTTGATGCTGTTGGTTTGTTGCGAGTTGTTTCTTGATATATCTAATCACACTAATTGATTTGGATATCGAACTAGTTTTGCCCCGTGCTGGGTCTATAGTTCCGCATCCCTGTATAATCACAGCTATTTTGGGTGGTGCTGCGTGGTAGGCGCATGGAGGGGTTTTCAACCCGGGATTGACGCTGTCCACTGCTTTTCCACATGCGACAATTCGACTCATGTGTGGCGCAGTGACTCCAGCTTGGCGAAATCTTGGCGAGTGTGTGTCTTTCGAGTCGCACTCTCGCCGCGTGCGTGACGCTTTCGACTCATTCGACGTCGCTTCGTGCGTGCTGAAAAGTTTTCGATGCGCACGTTTCAGGCAAGCTTCGACAAATAAATTCGTCGTTCGATAGATCGAAGTGAACGGAGCATTTTCACATGTCGTCCGATGGACAAGCTCGTCCTGGTGCAGCCGCCGATATTGCCGCGGCGGCGAAGCCGGCTCCGGAAGCACGCAATCCAAATCCGACGCAAGCGGCCAAGCCCGCAGCAAGTGCAAAGCGCATGTCGGCTGCGGCGAACGACGAAACTCTGGCGAAAGAGGCGCTCGAGGGACTGAAGCGCATTCGTGCCAAGGCACGCCTCGACAAGATGGCAATACCCAAGCCGGCGCCGGCCGTGATCAAGCCGGCCGTGATCGTGGCCAAGCCGCCGCCCCCCCGTCCAACCTGGGTCGTGCCGCTCGCGACATTGGCGGCCGCCGCCGTCTTGGTGGTCTGCGCCTGCACCGGCGTGATCGCCTATCTCACCACGCAGCCCGCCCAGAACAATGTCGCGGCCAATACCGAGATCAGGATTTTGCGCGAGACGGTCGCCCAGCTGCGCAAGCAGGTGTCGGGCGTGTCCGAAAATCTCGACGGCCTGCGGACCGCGGTCGATCAATCCAGCAAGGCAACCAATGACCGCTTCGGCAGGTTCGCCGAGAATCTCGACCGCATCGAGCGGGTGAGCTCGTCCTCGACGGTGAAGCTCGACAAGCTCGCCCAGGCGCAGGCCCAGGCCCCGACGCCGGCGACCGTCGCTTCGCAGCCGCCCTCGCAGACGATGCCGATGATGGCCTCGGTCGCCGCGCCGGAATTCACGGGTTCGGTGCCTGCCTCGGAACGCACGGCGGCGCCGCGAAAGCTGGTCAAGGGCTGGTCGGTGCGCCAGGCCTATGAGGGGATCGCGATCCTGCAAAGTCCGAACGGCGTCATCGAGGCCGTATTGGGACAGCAGGTGCCCGGCCTCGGCCGGATCGAGGAGATCCGGAGCGATAACGGACGCCTGGTGGTGGAAACCAGCGGCGGCGTCATCTATTCGTCGCGCAAGGCAGCGCCCTGATCGAAGCCGTCTACTGGCGGTGATGCTCGAAGCTGGTGCAGAGCAGCTCGACTTCCGGCTCGGCGATCGGCGCGCGAAACAGACGGCAGGAGAACTCGACCGTCGTCTTGCCGTCCGCGCTGGTGCGATCTTCCCGGAGGAAGATGCATCGCTTGCAGACGTCGGTATGGTGCCGCTGCTCGGCCGCGTCGGACTGATCCAGCACGTGGCGGAGCGCGTCGCGGAAGCGGATCTTGGCCTCCTCGTCGAGCACGGCAATCGCCTCGACGAGAACATTGACGGGGTCCCGCGCCAGGAACTTCTTGCCCTGCTGGGTGACGCTCAGCATCACTGACCGCTTGTCCTTGGCCGAGCGCTTCCGCTCGAGATAGCCGAGCCGTTCGAGCTCGCCGATGATGAACGAGGCGGTGCCGCGCGTGGTGCCGACGTAACTCGCGAGCGCCGAGGGCGTGCGGGAAAACCGGTTGGCGCGGGAGAGGAAACGCAGCGCCATCCACTCGCGATCGCGCAAGCCGTGCTTGGTGCCTTCGAACCATAGGATCCGTGCGACCTGCTCCACCAGTTCAATCGATTCACGAGCCAAGTTCATTTCAATTCCGGATCGGATAAAGCTTTATTCAATTGAGCCTTTGGGTAGCGCAATCTGGGTGGACGACAATGAAGCTCTCGGGCGATCCTTCGTCCTTGACCGGACGGCTGAGCGCGCCTGGAAGGACGCGTCTCCGTTGCCGGAGATGGAACTTCCGGCCGTGGAACTAGAGCGTCACAAAGAAAGTTCGGGTGAATCGCACGGCTCAACTCTTCTGAAAATTTCAGTCAAATGACTGCGCTTCACGTGGTTGAATCCGATGCCGCGCAACATCCGGGCGACATGATGTGTCGTTGCGGCCACTGCGGAGCGCATTTGTTGCGGCGGAGCGCTTCGAATGGCGCGAAGCGGCGGAAGGTCGGCAACCTCTGACCGCGCGGAGTGAGGCCGGAGAACAACAATCTTGGGTTAATGGATGTTGCGCCGCAGTGCAGCCACGCGGTTAAAGCCTGCACACGATCAAACCCAAACGGCTGGCGAATGGCTGATCCGATCGGCCGTCCGTACGTTCGGAGTCCGCGACGCCGCCGACGGAGGCAGGTGGTCCGCGTCGACGAAGGGATGAGACTGCCGGCAGGGCGCTCGCAGGCTGGTGACTTGCGTTTGTCCGGCAAATATTGGCGGATGCGGCGCCCCAGGGGGCATCAGCATGGGAAGCAGGAAGGGAAAGACCGATGAGCTTTGAAACCACCATGACATCCGACGTCGTCGGGCTGACGAAAGTCGCCCCGCTCTCGCGCCGCGGATTCATGAGCGCCACCGCGGCCGTCACCGCTGGCTACACGCTCGCGGCCGGTCCGGTCCGTGCCGACATCATCACGACGGATACCAACGGCCTCCAGGCCGGCGATGCCAAGATCAAGGTCGGCTCCGAGGAGATGCCCGCCTATTTCGCCCGCCCGGCCGGCAACACCAAGGCGCCCGTGATCATCGTGGCGATGGAGATCTTCGGCCTGCACGAATACATCAGGGACGTGACGCGGCGCCTCGCCAAGCTCGGCGCCTTTGCCATCGCGCCCGACTATTACTTCCGCAAAGGCGTCGATCTGACCAGGGTCAGCGAGGTCAAGGATCTCTTGCCGGTCGTCAACTCCAAGCCGGACACCGAATTGCTGTCCGATCTCGACGCGGTGGCTGCATGGGCGGGATCGCAGGGCGGCGACGCGGCGAAGCTCGGCATCATCGGCTTCTGCCGCGGCGGACGCACGGTCTGGGAGTATGCCGCCCATAGCGGCACGCTCAAGGCCGGCGTGGCCTTCTACGGGACGGTGGTCGACCCCGCCAATCCGCTGTGGCCAAAGAGCCCGATGCAGCTCGCCCCCGAGATGAAGGCGCCGGTGCTCGGCCTCTACGGCGGCGCCGATACCGGCATTCCCGTCGCCCAGGTCGAGCAGCTCAAGGCAGCGCTCGAGCAGAACAAGAAGACGGCCGAGTTCAAGATCTACCCCGAAGCGCCGCACGGCTTCCACGCGGACTATCGCGGCAGCTACCGCAGGGACGCGGCGGACGATGCGTGGAAGCAGGCCGGGGCCTGGTTCAAGAAATACGGCGTGTTGAGCTGACGCTGGAGCATGGTCCGGAAAAGTGTTCAGCGTTTTCCGGCAAGATCATGCTCAAGAATTTCGAGAGGGCGGCTCGATCGGCCGCTCTCGCTAAGGCCGAACTCTAGCGTCCTTCCCCTGCTCGCCACAGCGCATCCAGGGCCTGGCGATAGGTCGGATAAGCCAGCGTGACGCCGAGGTCGCGCTTCAATTTCGCGTTGGAGACGCGGGCACTGCTGGCATAGAAGCTGCGCGCCATCGCCGACATCTCGGCGGTCTCGAACGCTTCTTCCGGCGGTGGCGCAACGCCCATGAGCTGCGCGGCATAGGCGATCACGTCCTGCGGCGGCGTGGGCTCATCGTCGCAGACGTTCCAGGTGCCGCCGCTCCCGTGCTGAATTGCGGCCATGATCGCGCTCGCGATGTCGTCGACGTGGATGCGGTTGAAGACCTGCCCCGGCTTGATGATGCGCCGTGCCGTGCCGGTTCGCAGCGTCACCAGCGCGTTGCGGCCGGGACCATAGATTCCGGCAAGCCGCAGGATCGCGACATTGCCGTATCCGCCATTGGTCCAGGCCTGCTCAGCCGCAAGCCGCAGGCGCGTGCGCTCGAAGGCGGCCTGCGGCGGTGTGTCTTCGTCCACCCACGCGCCGCCGTGATCGCCATATACGCCGATGGTGGATAAGTAGATGATCTTGCGATGGCCCGCTGCCAGCACGTCGCCAAACGCCGTGATGGCGGGATCGCCACCGCTGCCGGGCGGGATCGACACCAGAAGAACATCGGCGTCGCTGATACGTTCGAGCGTCGCGTCAGCTGGACGGCTGCCGGAAAAGGCATGCACCTCGATATCCGGCAGGTCGCCTCGCTCTCCGGGATCGCGCACGGTGCCGGCGACATGCGCGAAGGCCCCGCCGAATTTTCGGGCGAAATGCCGGGCACTGTAGCCGAGGCCGAGGATGAAGAGCCGCATGCGTCTTCCGTGCAGGTCGGAGTTCCCGTCGCGCGCGCTGCGCGTCCTTCGCTCATAAGAGATTTTTGGGTCCGGCAAAAGATATTGCGATTTGTCTCGGCCGCCAGTGCGGGCAATGGTCACGCGTCACCGGGACGGATGAGGGAGGCGTCGATCATGCAGGCAGACGCGGTCACCCTGGCGCCTTCAGGCGCTGCGGATCTGGTCCGGCGTGCGGCCGCGCTGATCTTCGATGTCGACGGCACGCTGGCCGAGACCGAGGAGCTGCATCGGCAGGCCTTCAACCACGCCTTTGCCCACGTCGGTCTCGACTGGCAATGGGATCGCGCCGTCTATAAGGACCTGCTGCGGGTGACGGGCGGCAAGGAGCGCATGCGCGCCTACCACGCGAGGCTGGCGATCGCCCCGCCTTTGTCGGATGGGGACATCGCCGAGCTTCACCGCATCAAGACCGCGCATTACGCCGAGCTGATCGAGACCGGCTGCTGCCCGTTGCGGCCGGGCGTGGCGGAACTGCTCGCTGCGGCGAAGGCGCGCGGCCAGCGGCTCGCGATCGCGACCACCACATCGCATGGCAACATCGATGCGCTGCTGTCGCAGGCGCTGGGGACGCGCTGGGCTGCGGACTTCGAGGCGATCGTCGCCGGCGACGATGTCAGGCACAAGAAACCGGCGCCGGACGTCTATCTCGAGATCCTGGCGCGGCTGAAGCTCGAGCCCACGATGTGCGTTGCGATCGAGGATTCCGCCAACGGCCTGATCGCGGCTTCGCGCGCGGGAGTTCCCGTTCTCATCACCCGCAGCATGTTCTTTGGGGATGACGATTTCAGCGCGGCGCGGGTCGTGCTGGACGATCTGTCGGGGCTTGGATGAGGCCGCCAATAAAAAAAGTCGGAAAACAACCCCATGCACAGTAGATCACGCCGGCGTGTCCGCCCCGTTCAGTGGACGCGGCGGCTCGTCCTATCGTCCTCAGCCTGCTCGACAATCTGCGCGATCGGGCTCGATTGGTGATGTACCAGGCGCCAGCCGTCGCCGACGCGCCGAAAATGATTGGCAGCCGCCAAGGCGGTGCCGTCGACGATCTCGATGCAGAGCACGCGGGCGCTGTCGCCGTCGATGATGGCCTGCGGTTCGGCGCAGACGATCTGCGGCCGCTGCGGGTTTTGCAGGATGTCGCGCCAGCTTCCGATCACCGTGGCGCGCCCGATGATGGCGGGCCAGCCGGGATGGATGCAGGAGATGGCGTCGTCGTCCGCCCACATCCGCTCCATTCCGGCAATGTCGCCGGTGGAGAAGGCGGCATAGAAGGCCGCGTTCGCGGCGATGACCTTGCTGTCCTTTGCCATGCCTCTCGGGTGCGGCAATGACAGGCAAAAATCAAGCGCGACTTGCGTTTGATTTTGCGTTGGATTTTGACCGCAGTGCAGCATTGAGGACGCCGCTGCCTGCTTTGTGATCAGGCCGAAACGAGCGTCTCCACCGCCCGCCGTGCACCGTCCTGATAGAGACGGCCGAGCGCCGCGGTGACGGCCTCGCGCAGGCGCGGCTCGGCGCCCAGCGGTCCGAACACTTTCCCGACCCCGAGCAATGCGGGGGCTAGCCGTTCGGCGACGGGACCAGCCTCGCGCGCCAGGCCTGCAAACTCGGCGGCAAGGGGGTCGCGCACGTCGATGGCGCGGCCGTGCTCGTCCAGCGCGGTGACGTAGCGCATCCAGCCGGCAACCGCGAGCGCGTGCGTCGCGATCGGCAGGTTCCTCGTGAGGCGATCCTGCATTGCGCCGAGCAGGCGCTGCGGCAGCTTTTGCGAGCCGTCCATCGCGATCTGCCAGGTGCGGTGATGCAGCGCCGGATTGGAAAAGCGCTTGAGCAGCGAGGCGCGATAGGCGGCAAGGTCGGTGCCTGCAGGCATCGTCAGTGTCACCGCGGCCTCCTCCATCACGCGCGCAGCGAGACGCGCAAAGTGCGGATCAGTCATGGTGTCGGCGATGGTCTCGTAACCGGCGAGATAGCCGAGATAGGCGAGCGCGGAATGGCTGGCGTTGAGCAGCCGCAGCTTCATCAGCTCGAATGGCTTGACGTCGGCGACGAGCTCGACGCCGGCGGCGGCAAGATCGGGCCGGCCCGCGGTGAAACGGTCCTCCACCACCCATTGCGTGAACGGCTCGGTCATGACCGGCCAGGCGTCGCGAAAGCCAAGCGCGTTCGAGACCGCATCGCGGTCGGCATCCGTCGTCTCCGGCACGATGCGGTCGACCATGGTGCAGGGAAAGGCAGCCGCATCCGCGATCCACTTGCCGAGATCCTTGGAGCGGAGCGCGGCGAACTGCGTCACGATCCGCTGCACGGTGTGACCGTTGGCCGCGAGGTTGTCGCAGCACAGCACGGTGAAGGGCGCTAGTCCCTGCGCGCGCCGGCGCGCCAGCGCAGCGACGATGAAGCCGGGCGCCGAGCGCGGCGCGTCAAAATTGTTGAGGTCGTGAACGACATCAGGATGCCGCTCGTCGAGATCGCCGGTCTGCGGCGTGTGGCAATAGCCCTTCTCGGTGACCGTGAGCGAGACGATGCGGATGGCGGGGTCGGCCATCCGCTCGACCAGCGCTGCCGGCTTCTCGCGCGCGACGACGCTGTCGAGCAGGGCGCCGATCACACGATGCTCGGTGCCTTCGGCTGCACGTACCGCAACGGTATAGAGATGGTCCTGCGGGGCGAGGGCGTCGCGCGTATCCGGGCTGCGCAGGCTCGCGCCGACGATGCCCCAGGACATGCTGCCGCTGGCAAGGCAATCGTCGACGACGACGGCCTGATGCGCGCGATGAAAGGCCCCGAGGCCGAGATGCACGATGCCGGGCGTGACGCGCGAACGGTCATAGGCCGGACGGCGGATGCCAGGCGGCAGCCGGTCGAGATTGGTGCGGCCAAGGCGCGTCGAATTAAGGCGCATAAGACGTCTCCCCCTTGCTTTGCCGCTGCTTGACATGGCGCCCGACCTCGGTCAATGCTTCGGTCAATTGGTAAGACCAATTTTCCAAAAATTGGCGGGCCGCGGGTCTGGACAGCCCCGCGCGACCCTTTCGGGAGGACCAGCGTGCCGCTGGAAGCTGTGGAGGCGAGACGGCTCTATCGCCAGGTCGCCGATCAATTGCGAAGCCTGATCGACAGCGGCGAGTACGCGGTCGGCAGCCGCTTGCCGACCGAGCGCGAGCTCGCCGAGCAGCTCAAGGTGTCGCGGCCGACGGTGCGCGAAGCCCTGATCGCGCTCGAGGTCGAAGGCCGCGTCCGTATCCGCGTCGGGTCCGGCATCTACGTGATCGAGCCTGCCGCCATTGCCGCGCCCGCAGCCGCTTCCGTCATCGAGGGGCCGTTCGAGCTGCTCCGCGCCCGCGAATTCCTGGAAAGCGCCATCGCCGAGCAGGCCGCACGGGTCGCGACGAAGGACGATCTCGCCCGCATCGACGCCTCGCTTGTCGCGATGGAGAATGTCGAGCATCCCGGCGAAGCCTCGATGGTGCACGACCGCGCGTTCCATGTCGCGATCGCCGGAAGCCTCGGCAATGCCGTTCTGGTGCGCGTGGTCGGCGAGCTGTTCGACCAGCGTCTCAATCCCTATTTCGCGAAGCTTGCGCATTATTTCGAGAGCCCCGGCACGTGGCGCACCGCGCTCGACGAGCATCGCGCCGTGCGCGACGCGATCGCGGCACATGATCCGGATACTGCGAGCAAGGCGATGCGCGATCATCTGGTGCGCTCCCAGGAACGCTTTGCACAGAACTTTGGCGCCGAGAGCGCGGCAGGACCGGTTTCGGAGCGCAGCCGCACGGTGCGAGCGCCGGCAAAGCCATCGAAGCCGAAGCCGGCAAAGAAGAAGCAGGCTGCGAGCAGCGGCACGCGGCGGCGATGAGATTGGGCGGCCCACATCCGCTTAAGGAGCGGGCGAACAAGAAGCAGACTTGAACGATGGAGGAAAAGTCAGTGTTGAAGAAGATGACGATGATGCTCGCGGTCTCCGCCGCGGCGATGTTTGCCACGACCCATGCCGGCATGGCGCAGACCAAGCTCAAATGGGCCCATGTTTACGAGACCTCGGAGCCGTTCCACACCGCCTCGGTCTGGGCCGCGCAGGAGATCGGCAAGCGCACCAACGGGCGCTACACCGTCGACGTCTATCCGGCCTCGCAGCTCGGCAAGGAGGCCGACATCAACCAGGGCCTCTCGCTCGGCTCCGTCGACATCATCATCTCCGGCTCGAGCTTCGCGGCCAAGAGCTTCGCGCCGATCGGCGTGACCTATTATCCCTACACCTTCCGCGACGCCGACCACCTGCTCGCCTACACCAAGAGCGACATCTTCAAGGAGCTCGCCAAGGGCTATGAGGACAAGAGCGGCCACCACATCGTCGCGGTGACCTATTACGGCGTGCGCCAGACCTCGTCGAACAAGCCGATCAAGAGCTGCGCCGACATGAAGGGCCTGAAGATGCGCGTGCCCGACGTGCCGGCCTACCTCGCCATGCCGCGCGCCTGCGGCGCCAACACCGCGCCGATCGCCTTCGCCGAAGTCTATCTCGCGCTGCAGAACGGCACCGTCGAGGCGCAGGAGAATCCGCTGACCACGATCGAGGCCAAGAAGTTCTACGAGGTGCAGAAGCACATCGTGCTGACCGGCCACATCGTCGACCATCTCAACACGGTGGTGGCGGGCGCGCTCTGGAAGAAGCTCTCCGACGAGGACAAGAAGATCTTCACCGATGTCGCGCAGGAGGCCGCTGCCAAGGCGACCGCGGAGATCAAGCAGAACGAAGCCAAGCTGGTCGCCTTCTTCAAGGACAAGGGTCTGACCGTGACCGAGGTCGACAAGAACGAGTTCCGCGACATCGTGCTGAAGAACGTTGCGTTCGAGACCTTTGGTTACCGCAAGGCTGACTGGGAGCGGATTCAGGCGGTGAAATGACGACGTAGTCGTCATTCCGGGGCTCGCGAAGCGAGAACTACGGTGCGCAATTGCGCACCTGAGAATCTCGAGGTTCCGGGTTCGGCGCTGACGCGTCGCCCCGGAACGACGTGAGTCAATCACGTGCTGCAAGTTTGAGGGAGAAACCCCCATGTCGACCGCCGAAATACACCGGCAGATCACCGCGGACGAGATCGCCCACACCTTCGAGGAGGAGGCGACGCCCAAGGTCGATCTCGGCGTCTACGCTTTCGAGGACTGGGTGGCGCTGGCGATCTTCTGGGTGATGGCGCTTGCCGTCTTCCTCCAGTTCTTCACCCGCTATGTCCTCAACGACAGCTATGCCTGGACCGAGGAGATCGCGACCTATTGCCTGATCGGCGTGGTCTTCATCGGCGCCTCGATGTGCGTGCGGCTGTCGCGGCACATCCAGGTCGACCTGATCTACCGCTATCTGCCGCACGTCGTGGCGCGCGCACTGTCCACGGTGATCGACCTGATCCGGATCGCCTTCTTCGGCTACGCGATCAAGCTGGTCTGGGTCTACATCCAGATCATCGGCGACGAGCAGATGACCACAATCAATCTTCCCAAGGACTACGTCTATTACGCCGTGCTGGCCGGCTTCGTGCTGATGTTCGTGCGCTCGGTGCAGGTCGCGCTGCAACATCTGCGCCAGGGTTATTCGATCCTCGAGCGTCCCGGCGCCTACGACGGTTTTGAAGGGTAATCCCATGCTGCTGTTGCTTGGAGGCTTTCTCATCCTGATGCTGCTCGGCGTTCCCGTGGCGATCTCCATGGCCGCGTCGTCGCTGCTCTACATTCTGGTCAGCGGCGTGACCCCCGATGTCACGCTGGCGCAGCGCATGATCGCCGGCGTCGAGAGCTTTCCGCTGCTCGCCGTGCCGTTCTTCATCCTGGCCGGCAATCTCATGAACATCGCCGGCGTCACCGGCCGCATCTACAAATTCGCCGTCGCGCTGGTCGGCTGGATGCGCGGCGGCCTCGGTCACGTCAACATCATCGGCTCGGTGATCTTCTCCGGCATGTCGGGCACCGCCATCGCAGACGCCGCCGGTCTCGGCACCATCGAGATCAAGGCGATGAAGGATCACGGCTACTCCACCGAGTTCTCGGTCGGCGTCACCGCGGCCTCGGCGACGCTCGGGCCCATCATCCCGCCGTCGCTGCCCTTCGTGATCTACGGCATGATGGCGAACGTCTCGATCGGTGCGCTGTTCCTTGGCGGCGTCATTCCCGGCGTCGTCCTGACGCTGTTCATGATGGTGACCGTCACCTACTTCGCGCACAAGAACAAATGGGGCAGCGATACGCCGTTCTCCTGGCCGCAACTCGGTTCGGCCGGCCTCGAGATCGTCATCGTGCTGTCGTTCCCGATGGCGATCTGGCTGATGGTGCTCGCCGGCCTCTCGGTCAACATGGCTGTCGTCATCGGCCTCGGTGCGTTGCTGGCGATCGACTGGTACTTCGACTTCTCTGCGGTGATGGCGTTGATGGCGCCGGTGATCCTGATCGGCGGCATGACGCTGGGCTGGTTCACACCGACCGAAGCCGCCGTCGCTGCCGTGATCTGGTCGCTGTTCCTCGGTCTCGTGCGCTACCGCACCATGACGTTCCAGACCGTTGCCAAGGCGACTTTTGACACCATCGAGACCACGGCCTCGGTGCTGTTCATCGTGACCGCAGCCTCGATCTTCGCTTGGCTGTTGACGGTTTCGCAGGCCGCCCAGATGCTCTCGGACTGGATGCTCAGCATCACCCACAACAAATGGGTGTTCCTGGCGCTCGCCAACGTGCTGATCCTGTTCGTCGGCTGCTTCATCGACACCACGGCGGCGATCACCATCCTGGTGCCGATCCTGCTGCCGATCGTGCTCAAGCTCGGCATCGACCCGATCCACTTTGGGCTGATCATGACGCTGAACCTGATGATCGGCCTGTTGCATCCGCCGCTCGGCATGGTGCTGTTCGTGCTCGCCCGCGTCGCAAAACTCTCGGTCGAGCGCACGACGGTGGCGATCCTGCCCTGGCTGGTGCCTTTGATGCTCGCGCTGATCGCGATCACCTACATTCCCGACCTGACCCTCTGGCTGCCTAAATACATGGGACTCTCCAAATGACCTCGACTGCTCTCGCCGCAACCCTGTTCGGCCCCGAAGATCTGCGCATGATCGAGCATCCGCTCGAGAAGCTTAGCCAGGGCATGGTGCGCATCCGCTTCGGCGCCGGCGGCATCTGCGGCTCCGACATGCACTACTTCCGCCATGCCCGCACCGGCGACTTCGTGGTGAAGTCGCCGCTGGTGCTCGGTCATGAGATCTCGGGCGAGGTGGTGGAAATCTCCGGCGCCGCCGCCAATCTGAAGGTCGGCGATCGCGTCGCCGTCAACCCGTCACGCTGGTGCGGCCATTGCGTCGCCTGCCGCGAGGGCCGGCCAAACCTGTGCGAGAACATCTATTTCATGGGCTCGGCCTCGAAAACGCCGCACATGCAGGGCGGCTTTGCCAATTACTTCGACGCGATCCCGGCGCAGTGCGTGAAGATTCCGGACCACGTCTCCTACCAGGCCGCAGCGCTCGCCGAGCCGCTTTCGGTCTGCCTGCACGCGGTCGCGCGCGCCGGCAATATCGAGGGCAAGCGCGGCATCATCTTCGGTGCGGGTCCGATCGGACTGTTGACGATGCTCGCCGCGCACCGCGCCGGCATGGCCGACGTCACGGTGGCCGACATCGCGCCGGCGCCGCTCGCCTTTGCGACCAAGCTCGGCGCCTCGCATGTCGAGAATGTCTCCGCCGGCGAGGAAGGTCTGAAGGCGCAGGCCGCTTCGCGTCCCTATGACGTCGCGTTCGAGGTCTCGGGCACGGCCGCGGGCCTTGCCAGCGCGATCGGCATCGTCAGACGCGGCGGCGTCGTGGTGCAAATCGGCAATCTGCCGGGCGGCCAGATCCCGACGCCGTCGAACGCCGTGATGGCGAAGGAGATCGACCTGCGCGGCTCGTTCCGCTTCGGCTTCGAGTTCATGACCGCGGTGGAACTGATCGCTGCCGGCAGCGTCGACGTGCTGTCGCTGGTCACCGCGGAGCGGCCGCTCTCGACCGCACCCGATGCGCTGCGGCTGGCGCTCGACCGCTCGCAGAGCGTCAAGGTCGTGCTCACCGCGAACTGATGGGAGAACGCGCATGATGCTCGAAGGTTGGCGCTGGTACGGGCCCGATGATCCGGTCTCGCTCGATGACGTCAGGCAGGCCGGGGCGAGCGATATCGTCTCGGCGCTGCATCAGGTGCCGATCGGCGAGGCCTGGACGCGCAAGGCGGTCGAGGAGCGCAAGAATTTCATCGAGAACGGTCAGCCCGGCCGCTCGCAGCTGACCTGGTCGGTGGTGGAATCGATTCCGATCCCCGACGACGTCAAGCGGCTCGGGGGCAAGGCGACGAAGTCGATCGAAGCGTGGATCGCGAGCCTGGAGGCGGTGGCCGCCTCTGGCATCAAGATCATCTGCTACAACTTCATGCCTGTGGTCGACTGGTGCCGTACGGACCTGGAATGGGAGTTGCCGAACGGCGCCCGCGCCATGCGCTTCGACCAGGACCGCTTTGCGGCGTTCGAGCTGCATATCCTGCAGCGCCCGGCGGCGGTGCAGGAGTATTCGCCGGAGCAGCAGGCGCGCGCCAAGAAGCTGTTCGACCAGATGAGCCAGGCGGACATCGACTACCTCGTCATGGTCATTGCCAGCGCGCTGCCGGGCTCGACCACCGAGCCGATGACGATCCCGCAATTCCGCGACCGGCTCGAAACCTATCGCGACATCACGCCTGAGATCCTGAGGCAGCATCTCGCCGAGTTCCTCGCGCGTGTTGCGCCGGTCGCCGAGCAGCTCGGCGTCTCCCTGACCCTGCATCCGGACGATCCGCCGCGGCCGCTGTTCGGCCTGCCGCGCATCGCATCCAGCGCCGACGACTATCAGGCGCTGTTCGATGCCGTGCCGTCGAAGGCGAACGGCATCTGCCTCTGCACGGGCTCGCTCGGCGTGCGCGCCGAAAACAATCTGCCTGAAATGGCTGAACGCTTCGGTCCGCGCATTGCGTTTGCGCATCTGCGTGCGACCAAGCGCGAGGCCGACGGTCTGTCGTTCTACGAGTCCGATCATCTCGACGGCGACGTCGACATGGTCGCGGTGCTCAAGGCATTGCTGAAGGAGAACGCGCGGCGTTCGCCGGACAAGCAAATCGTGTTCCGCCCCGACCACGGCCACCGCATGCTCGACGATCTCGCCGCCACCAAGCGCACCAATCCCGGCTACACCGCGATCGGCCGCCTGCGCGGCCTCGCGGAGCTGCGTGGCGCGATCAGGGCGATCGAGCATCGGTGAGACGCGTGATGCGGCAGACTTTTCGCCTCTCCCCGCTTGCGGGGAGAGGCCGGAATTCGAGCGCAGCTTGAATTCCGGGTGAGGGGGACTCTCCGCGAATCCAACTCTCACCGTCCTTGCGGAGACTCCCCTTCACCCCGACCCTCTCCCCGCAAGCGGGGCGAGGGGGCACTAGTAACACGCGTCCATCGCGCCGAGCTTCGGATAGAGCCGGTCGATCGCGGCGATCTCGCTTTTCATCTGCGCGATGATCCAGTCGCGGATCTCGGCGGCGATCGGGCGCATCGGCCGGTTGCGCGGCGGCAGGAATTCGCAGATGCGGCGCGTGGTGGTGAGCGTGTCGGAGGCCGGCACCAGCGCGCCGGTGAGCAGCCAGTGCGAGGCGACCGTCAGCCAGCCGAGCGCGATGCCCTGGCCGAGCAGCGCGGCCTGCACCACGACGGCATAGTCGGTGAAGCTGAGCGCCTTGGCCGCACCGCGGCGCCCGGTGAGAAGCGATGCGTAATCCGCGGCCCAGTCGCCCGGCGTCTCGGCGAGGCGGATGATGGTGTTGCCTTCAGTCGGATCGGTTTCGCCGAGATAGCCGGGGCTGCACATCGGCAGCATCACTTCCTTCATGATCAGCGTGCCGCCGGAAGATGGTTCCTCGCGATCGCGGAAGCGCATGCCGAGATCGACATTCTCCACCGGCCCGCGCAGCGCGCCGGAGATGAGCTGGAAGCGCAGATCGACTTGCGGAAACTGCTTCTGCAGCTTGTCGATGCGCGGCATAAGCCAATGCGTGGTGAAGGCGGAGGAGACCGACAGCGTCACCGTCTCTGTGCCCTTGCGCCGCCGCTCGATCTCGACGAGCCCGCTCTCGATGCTGCGGAAGCCTTCGAGCACGCGGCGATACAGCAGCTCGCCTTCCTCGGTGAGCACCGCGCGGCCCGCCTTGCGATCGAACAGGCGAACGCCGAGATGCTCCTCGAACTGGCCGAGCATCCGGCTCACCGCCGGCTGCGTCACGTTCAATTCGGCGGCCGCCGCGGTGAAGCTGCCATTGCGCGCCGCTGCGTCGAAGACGAACAGGGCGTTGCTGGACGGCAGCATGCGGCGGAGCTCTGGCATAACGTCATGTTATGAGCGCGGTGAGAATTTGGCAATTGCCGAGTTTTGGCAAGTCTGGTGTCATTAGCATGACAGCCTAAACACAGGGGCTTCGGGAGAAGATTTGGTGCAGCGCACGCTTCGGCCGTGAGTGCTCCAAATCCCTGTCTATAAAGCAGGCTTATGGCGCGCAGTGAAGCACGCCAGCCAAGGGACATGGCGAGGTCGATCGTTGGACAAGCGAGCGGAAAGCGTCGAGATCAGGTCCGCCAGCAAGGCGTATGGCGCCGTTCGCGCCCTCGACGATGTTTCGCTCAATGTCGGCGCCGGTGAATTCGTCTCGCTGCTCGGCCCTTCCGGTTCCGGCAAGACCACGCTGCTCGGCATTCTCGGGGGCTTCATCCTTCCGACCTCAGGCACCATTCTCTTCGGTGGCCGCGACGTCACCTGGACGCCGCCGCACAAGCGCGACATCGGCGTGGTGTTCCAGAACTACGCGCTGTTTCCGCATATGAGCGTCGGCGAGAACGTCGCCTTTCCCCTGCGCGCGCGGCGCCTGCCGAAAGCGAGCTGGCCCGACAAGGTGCGCGCTGCGCTCGCCATGGTCGGCCTCGCCGGCTATGAGGAGCGCGGCATCGCGCAGCTCTCCGGCGGCCAGCGCCAGCGCGTGGCCCTCGCACGCGCCATGATCTTCGAGCCGCGCCTGATCCTGATGGACGAGCCGCTCTCCGCGCTCGACAAGCAGCTCCGCGAATCCATGCAGATCGAGCTGCGCGCGCTGCATAAGCGCATCCAGGCCACCATCATCTATGTCACCCATGACCAGCGCGAGGCGCTGACCATGAGCGACCGCGTCGCCGTCATGAAGGACGGCCGGCTGATCCAGATCGACGAGCCGGCGCGGCTGCACGACCATCCCGCCGATTCCTTCGTCGCCAGCTTCATCGGCGAAGCCACCATGCTGCCCGTCCGCCGCGTCGATGCCTCCAGCGTCGCGCTCGGCAATGCCCTGCTGCGCAGCGCGCGCGCCATTCCCGATGGCGATGCCCTGATGCTGGCCGTGCACAGCGAAAAGCTGCTGATCGACGACGGCGCGCAGGATGCCGCCTGCAACCGGCTGACCGGGACCGTCACCGACATCGTCTACCAGGGCGAGAGCCTGCGCATCTTCCTCGCGCTCGCCGATGGGATCGCGCTCAGCCTGCGCCAGCCGAGCTACCACCAGGCCTATCACCGTATCCCGCCGCTCGGCGGCAGCCTCACCGTCACGCTCCACCCCGAGGACACGATCGTCGTCCCCAGGGTGGGGGACTGAACCCAAGCCTCATCCAACCCGAGAGAAGAAACTGATATGTCGACCCAAGCCGCGTTCAGCAATTTCAAGGTCCTCACCTTCGACGTCGTCGGCACCTTGATCGATTTCGAGACCGGTGTGCTCTCCGCGGTGCGCAAGATCTCGGGCAAGACGCCGGCCGAGCTCAGCGACGACAAGATCTTCGAATCCTACAAGCGCGGCCGCGACAAGCACTATGAGCGCTCGAGCGAGGTGATGTTTTACGTTTATCGCTATCTCGCGCAGGAGCTGGGGCTGCCGGCTGACGATGCCTCCTGCGACGTGTTCCAGCTCGCGGTGCTGCGCTGGGGGCCATTCTCCGATTCCGTCGAGGCGCTCAAGCGCCTGCGCACGAAGTTCCGTCTGGTCGCGATGACCAATGCCGACCGTGTCGCGCTGTCGTGCTACGCGCACGCGCTCGGCAATCCCTTCGACGACACCGTCTGCGCCGACGACACCGGCGTTGCAAAACCGAACCCGGAATTCTTCGCCTACAACAAGGGCCGCCAGTCCGCCTTCGGCTACAAGCAGTCCGACATCCTGCATGTCGCGCAGAGCCAGTATCACGACATCGGGATTGCGCGGAAGCTCGGCTACAAGGTGTGCTGGATCGAGCGTCGCCAGGGCATCGCCGGCTTCGGCGGCACGCCGGCGGTGGAGACGCTGACCAAGCCCGACTTCCATTTCCCGACCCTGAAGGCGCTCGCGGACGCTGCGATCGGACCGGCGGCGTAACGGAGAGCTGTGGCATGACACGGGACTGGAGCGCGCTGCCATCGGCCAATTCGCTGTGGGAAGCTACAGCCGAGCCGGCGCGCGACTATCCCGTGCTGTCGGGCGAGCAACAGGCGGATGTGGTGATCATCGGCGCCGGCTACACCGGCCTCTCCGCCGCGCACCACATCGCCAAGAGCGGCCTTGCGCCGGTCGTGTTAGAGGCGAACCGCCCCGGCTGGGGCGCGAGCGGGCGCAATGGTGGCGTGATCACCGCGAAATTCCGCCTCTCGTTCCGTGAGGTCGACGCCGTGCACGGTCGCGCCATGGCGCGGCGCATGTACGAGATCGCGCATGAATCGACTGACATGGTCGAGGAGCTGGTCTCCGAGTTCGGCATCACCAGCGCAAACCTCACCCGCACCGGCCAGGTCAAGGCTGCGCACAACGAGACGACGCTCCGGGCCGCGATCGACGAGGCCAACTGGATGACGCGCGAGATAGGCTCTGCCGCGGTCCGCATCCTCGACAGGAACGGCGTGCGCGAGGAGACCGGCTCCGACATCTTTGTCGGCGGCGTGCTCAATCCCGGCTCGGGCGGCATCCATCCGCTGAACTATCTGCGCGGCCTCGCCGACGGCGTTTCGCGCCGCGGCGTCCCCATCTTCCAGCAATCGCCGGTCGTCAAGCTCCGGCGCGAGAAGGACGGCATCGTCGCCGAGACGCCGCGAGGCGCGGTGCGCGCCAGGCAGGCGATCATCGCCACCAACAGCTATTCCGACCTGACCGGTGCGACCGCGCATCTGCAGCGCACGCTGATCCCGTTCCGCAGCGCCATAGTCGCAACCGAGCGGCTCCCCGGCAATCTCGCGGGAAAACTGATGCCGACGGGGCGCACCTACACCGAGACCAAGCGCATGATGCGCTGGTTCCGCATGGTCGACAATCGCGTCATCTTCGGCGGCCGCGGCGCCTTCGGCAAGCAGGACTCGCGAGCCGCGTTCGATGCCTTGCGCAAGGCGATGGTCGGCATCTTCCCCGATCTCGCCGATGTCCCGCTCGCATACAAATGGTCGGGCCTCGTCGCGATGACGCTGGACTCCGTGCCGCACATCGGCCGGCTCGACGACCGCACGCTGTTCTCGGTCGGCTATAACGGCGCGGGCGTTGCGATGTCGAGCCTGATGGGCCGGTATCTGGCCGCCTTCGTGCGCGGCGAGACACCCGACGTCGGCCTGCTCGATGCGCGACGCATGAAGGCGATTCCGTTCTATCCGCTGCGCGAGCCCGCCGTGCGCATGGTTGCCGGCTGGTACCAGTTTCTCGATGCGATCGGTCGGTGAGATCTATTTGGAGGAGGTGAGGATGACGATGAAGCAGAAATTTGGATTGGGCTGCGCGCTGCTGGGCGCAATCGGATTTAACAGCGCGGCTGATGCCGCCGAGCAGATCACCTTCGTCTCGCAGGGCGGCGCCTATCAGCAGGCGCAGACGGTGGCGATCCTCGATCCCTCCGCCAAGAAGCTCGGCATCACCATCAACCAGGACTCCATTCCCGACGCCTGGCCCGCGATCAAGACACAAGTCGGCAGCGGCAAGCCGATCTGGGATGTCGTGGACACCCCGACCGGCAACTGCCTGCGCGGCGGCGAGCAGGGGCTGATCGAGAAGCTCGACTTTTCGAAGATTCCAAACGGCGCGGCGATGCCGGGGGCCTATCGCAGTCCCTATTCGGTGTCCTACGAGTTCTATTCCAGCGTGCTGTCTTACAGCCAGAAGACCTTCCCGAAGGACGCGCCGAACAGCTGGGCTGATTTCTGGGACGTGAAAAAGTTTCCTGGCCGCCGCGCGCTGCGCAACCACCCGTTCGCCACGCTCGAGGCCGCGCTGATGGCCGACGGCGTCGCGCCGGACAAGCTCTATCCGCTCGATGTCGACCGCGCTTTCAAGAAGCTGGAAGAGATCAAGCCGCACATCACGGTGTGGTGGACCTCGGGCGCGCAATCGGCGCAGCTGCTCAATGACGGCGAGGTCGACATGGAGATGGCCTGGAACGGCCGCGTCAGCGCCGTCGCCAAGGAAGGCGCCAAGGTGTCCTTCACCTACAACCAGGGCATTTTGCAGAGCACCTCGCTCTGCATCCTCAAGGGCGCGCCGAATCTGGAAACCGCGATAAAATTCCTCAACGAGGCCGTCGATCCCGTGCACCAGGCCAATCTGCCGCTGCACATCGACTATGGTCCGGGCAACCCCAAGGCGTTCGAGACCAACGTGATCAAGCCCGAGCGCGCGGCGCAATTGCCGAGCGAGCCGGCCAATGCCGCCAAGCAGGCGCTGATGTCCTACGCCTGGTGGTCCTCGCCCGCGGGCGAAGCCGCCGAGAAGCGCTGGGCGTCGTTCATGCAGAAGTAAGCGAGGTCAGCGTTGACGACATCACTGCCAGATCCCTCCCAAAAGCATCAGCGCCGCGAGCACGGCCTGATGCTGGCATTGGTGTCGCCGGCGCTGCTGGTGATTTTTGCCCTGATCGTGCTGCCGGTCGGCTGGCTCGCCTGGCAGTCGATCTATCATGACGGCTTCACGCTGGAGAATTATCGCCGCGTCTTCACCGAAGACGTCTACTGGCGCAGTTTTGCGCTGACGTTCGAGATCAGCCTCGCGGTTACTGGAATCGCGCTGCTGCTCGGCTATCCCGTTGCGTACCTGGCCAATTCGGTGCCGAAGGGGTGGAGCATCCTGATCCTGTCGCTGGTCGTGCTGCCGTTCTGGACCAGCGTTCTGGTCCGCGCCTATGCCTGGCTGGCGCTGCTCCAGCGCACCGGCGTGATCAACCAGTTCCTGCGTTATCTCGATGTCATCTCCGAGCCGCTCGCGCTGGTCCACAATACGTTCGGCACGGTGGTCGCAACCGTGCACATCCTGCTGCCGTTCATGGTGCTGCCGCTCTATGCCACCATGCAGAAGATCCCGAACGATCTGATGCAGGCCGGCGCCAGCCTCGGCGCGAGCCCGTCGCTGACCTTCATGCGCGTGTTCCTGCCGCTGTCGCTGCCGGGCGTGCTCGCCGGCTGCACCATGGTGTTCGTGCTCTGCCTCGGCTTCTACATCACGCCGGAGCTGCTCGGTGGTGGCCGCACCGTGATGGTGTCGATGCTGGTGAGCCGCAATGTCGAGCTCTACAACCAGTTTGGCGCGGCGAGCGCGGTCGCCGTGGTGCTGCTCCTCAGCGTGCTCGCGATCTTCTTCGTCGTCAGCCGCTTCATCTCGCTCGATCGTGTGCTGGGGCAGAAATGATGCGCGCCTCGCCCGCACGAATGGTCCTCTACGTGATCAGCGCGCTGGTGCTGGTCTACCTGATCCTCCCCGTGCTGATCATCGCGCCGATCTCGTTCTCCAGCGCGCGCTTTCTGACCTTCCCGCCGCCGTCCTTCTCGCTGCGCTGGTACCAGCAATATTTCTCAAATCCGGCCTGGATGCAGGCGACGCGGGTGACGCTGACGGTCGCACTCCTCACCGTCGTGATCGCGACCCCGTTCGGCGTGGCCGCGGCCTATGCCATCAGCCAGTCGAAGCTGCGGATCATGCGGCTGATCCATATGGCGCTGCTGCTGCCGCTGGTGGTGCCGATCATCATCACTGCCGTCGGCATCTTCTTCGTCTATGCCAAGGTCGGCCTGGTCGCGACCATGCCCGGCCTCGTGCTGGCGAACGTGATGCTGGGATTGCCCTACGTCGTCATCTCGGTGCTCGCAGGCCTGCAGAGCTTCGATCCCGCGCAGGAGATGGTGGCGCGCAGCCTCGGCATGAACCGTCTGCGCAGCTTCTTCGCGGTCACGCTGCCGCAGATCAAGTCCAGCGTGGTCGCGGGCGGAATCTTCGCCTTCATCTCGGCGATGGACGAGACCATCGTCGCGCTGTTCATCTCCGGCGGCCAGTACCAGCCGCTGACCAAGCGCATGTTCACCGCGCTACGCGACGAGATCGACCCGACCATTGCCGCGATCTCGACGCTGATGACGGCAGCGTCGTTCATGCTGGTGCTGCTGGCGAGCACGCGGCAGAAGCGGGGCGGGTGAGGGTTGTCGTCGTCCTGGCGAAAGCCAGGACCCATTACCCCGGGGAGATGTTGCGGCGGGAGCTGGTAACCCCGAGTCTTCGCCAAACGGTGTTCGGTGGTTATGGGTCCTGGCCTTCGCCAGGACGAATCGAGTGCGGGGCCGCAACTTCACCCCCTCGCCCCCAGCCACGCCAAGATCATCTCCACGATCTGCGCCCGGCTCTTCGCCAGCACCCTGGGCTCGCTGAGGTCGCGGTCGAACAGCGCCCCAAACGTATGGCGGTTGGCGACACGGAAGAAGCAGTAGGAGGAGATGGCGAGGTGCAGGTCGATGGCGTCGACGTCGTCGCGGAAGACGCCTTCGGTGCGGCCGCGCTTGAGGATGCCGTCGAGGGTCGCGATCACGCTGGCGTTGAGCTGGCGCAGCTGCAAATTCTGCTTCAGGTGCTTGCCGTGGTGGATGTTCTCGATTGAGACGAGGCGGATGAAGTTAGGGTTGCGCTCGTCGTGGTCGAAGGTCGCTTCGATCAGCCGGCGTAGTCCCTCCCGCGCGTCGCAGCTTTCGATGTCGAGCTGGTCCTCCAGCGCGCGGATGCTGCGATAGGCCTCCTCCAGCACTGCGAGGTAGAGCTGCTCCTTGCCGCCGAAATAGTAATAGATCATGCGCTTGGACGTGCGCGTCCGCGCCGCGATCGCGTCGACGCGGGCGCCGGAATAGCCCTCCGAGGCGAATTCGGCCATCGCCACTTCGAGGATGTCGCGCTTGGTGCGCTCGGGGTCGTTGGTGCGCTTCGATGGGGGCGGCATGCGCTCGAGCATTGCTGTTTCTCCCGCCAGTTTCCATGGATCGCCTTGAAGGTGAAGGCAAATTTCGCCCCTTTGGGCGTCGATCCAACGCGTATTGCATAAACGTACTAGTTCGTACATTATGAATTGAAACCAAGGTTGCGGCAACCAGAACCACAAAACGCGCGCGGGGTGGACGCCCTGACGCGAACCGCACCGGACACATGGGGAGGAATTTCATGACTTTGACGTCAACCGCATCGCTGCACGCATCATCCAGCGCGGAAGCCGCGCAAAACAAGCTGCCCAAGCGCGCCGCGCTCGTCAGCTTCGTCGGCAGCATGCTCGAATACTACGACTTCTTCATCTACGGCACCGCGGCGGCGCTGATCTTCCCAAAAGTGTTCTTCGCCAATGTCGATCCCGGCACGGCAACGCTGCTCGCGCTCTTGAGCTTCGGCATCGGCTACATCGCACGGCCCGTCGGAGCCGTCATCCTCGGTCATTTCGGCGACCGCATCGGCCGCAAGACGGTACTGCTGTTCACGCTGGTCTTGATGGGCGGCTCGACGCTCGCGATCGGGCTATTGCCTGACGCGAAATCGATCGGCAATGCGGCGCCCATCATCCTGACGCTGCTGCGCCTGCTGCAGGGCCTGTCGGCCGCGGGCGAGCAGAGCGGGGCGAACTCGCTGACGCTGGAGCATTCCGCCAACTCCAATCGCGCGTTCTTCACGAGCTGGACGCTGAGCGGCACCCAGGCGGGCGCGATCCTGGCGACGCTGGTGTTCATTCCGGTGTCGAGCCTGCCGGAAGACCAGCTCTTGAGCTGGGGCTGGCGCATCCCGTTCCTGCTGTCGTTCTTCGTGCTGGTCGTCGCCTATCTGGTGCGGCGGACGATGCCGGAAACGCCCGTGTTCGAGGACATCAAGGACAAGGCACAGGTCGCACGCTTCCCGGTGATCGCGCTGCTGCGCGACTACTGGCCGGACGTGCTGCGCGTCATCGTCTGCGCGCTGATCGCGACCGTCAGCACCATGACCGCCGTGTTCGCGCTCGGCTACGCGACGTCCAAGTTCGGCGTGGCGCGTCCGACCATGCTGTGGGCCGGCGTGCTCGGCAACGTCACCGCGCTGATCACCCAGCCGCTGTGGGCCCTGCTCGCAGACAAGATCGGCCGCAAGCCGGTGTTCATCGGCGGCGTGCTTGGCTGCGCCGTGCTGTTGTTCCCCTATTTCATGCTGGTGACGTCGGGCAACACGATCGCGATCTTCGCCGCCGCGATGATCCTGTCCGGCGTGGTCTATGCCGCGCCGAACGCGATCTGGCCGTCGTTCTATGCGGAGATGTTCGAGGCGCGCGTGCGCTATTCCGGCACGGCGATCGGCACCCAGCTCGGCTTCCTCGCCGCCGGCTTCACGCCGCTGGTGAGCGCGAGCCTGGTGGGCGAGGGGCCGAACGGCTGGGTCCCGGTGGCGATCTTCGTCGCCTGCTGCTGCGTGATCTCGGCCGTATCAGCGGCGACCGCGCGCGAAACCCACACCGTCGACATCGCCGATCTCGGCAAGCGGCGCGCTTGAGTGAAAGACAGGGTAACGACCGCATGCTGACCAACGCAGTTTCGACCACGACCGGGCCGGTCGTCGGCGTCGAGCAAGGAACGGTACGTGCCTTCAAGGGCGTGCCGTTCGCCATCGCGCAGCGATTTGCCAAGGCAACGCCGCTGCGCGCGTGGACGGAGCCGCGCCGCTGCACGGACTACGGCGCCTATGCGCCGCAACCCGGCCATCTCGATCATGCGGACGAGACCGCCTGTCTCAGCCTGAACATCTGGACGCCGTCAGGGATGGATCGGCCGCTGCCGGTGATGGTCTTCATTCACGGCGGCGCCTTCGTCACCGGCGGCGGCGCTGACTATGACGGCGGCTTCCTCGCCGAGCACGGTCCGGCGGTGATCGTCACCATCAACTACCGGCTCGGCCCGCTCGGATTCCTGCAACTGCATCGCCACGGCCTCGATGAGGCCAACAACCTCGCAATCATGGATGCACTCGCCGCACTCGACTGGGTGCATGCCAACATCGCGAATTTCGGCGGCGATCCGGACGCCATTACGCTGTCCGGCCAGTCGGCCGGCGCCTCCATGGTCATTGCGCTCGCAACCCTCCCGCAGGCGAGGGGCAAGTTCATCCGCGCCCTCGCGCTCAGCGCGCCCGGGCGGGCCATCATGAGCGTCGATCATGCCGACGAGGTCGCGCGCCGCGTGCTCGACGAGCTCGAGCTGGCGCGCGATCCGGCCGCAATCGGGTCTGTGCCGCTGCCAAAACTCTTTGCGGTCGTGGAGCGCGTCGGCCGCATGATCGCGGATGAGACTGCTTCGGGCACCGTGTTCGGCCCGGTGCTCGACGGCACCGTGATCGCGCGCGAGCCGCGCGACGTCTTTGCCGACGGCAGCTTGCGCGACATTCCGCTTTGGCTCGGCTCCTGCCGCGACGAGATGGTGATGTTCCTGAAGAGCACGCCGCCCGCCGCGATGATCCGCACCACCGAGCGCCAGGTGCGCGCCGCCTTCGGCGATGCCGGCTGGGGACGCCTGCTGTCCTATTACCGCGCCACCGCGCGTTCCGACGAGGATCCGTATGAGGCGCTGCTGTCGGATGCGTTCTGGCACCGCCCGACGGCCGACCTCGCGCGGCTGCACGCTGCGGCCGGCGGCGCGGTGTGGCTGAGCCGGTTCGACCATCGCTCGGCGCTGGAGCCGTTCCTGTCGCAGGGGCCGACCCACGGCGCGGACAACGCCTGCCTCTGGGCACATCTGCCTGACTTCATCGATCGGCCGATCCTGAAGCGCAAGGGCGGTCCGATGACGCCTGCCGACATCGACGTCGCCGCGCGGTTTCAGACGAGCTTGCTGCGCTTCGTTACATCAGGCGCGCCTGACATTGCGGAAGCCTGGCCGCGGTTCGAGCTTCCTAAGGAGCCGCTCGCAATCTTCGGCCAGCCGTTTCATATTGTGCCCCTCAATGAAGGCGTGCGCTCCCGCCTGTGGGCGGAGCTGCTCGCCCAATCCGGCGCGCCGCAAACTCCGGCCGCACGAGCGAAGGTCGGTTGATCGCGGCATCTTGGTCATGTAAGCGTCTCTCCAGCGCCGATTTGATCCTCAGCTTGCGGGCGCTTCTAAAAATGCAGCTAAAGAGAACCGCTATCCCTGCATCGTCCCGCATCGCGTGAATCGTCGGCCATCTCGAATGGAGAAGGCCAAATGAAGTTTGCTGCCATTGCAGACGTGCACGGAAATCGTCCGGCGCTTGAAGCCGTGCTTGCGGACATTGTCGCGCTCGGCATCGACGAGGTCGTGAACCTCGGCGACCACGTCAGTGGTCCGCTCGAGGCGGCGCGAACGGCGGACCTGTTGATCGAGCGTGGTTTTCCGTCGGTGCGGGGCGATCAGGACCGAATTCTGGTCGAGCTCTGGCACGCAGGTGGCTCGGTGCGCAGCGATTTCCAAGAGCTCGAGCGAAAGCACTTCGAATGGATGGCAAGCATGCCATCCACGCTGACCTACCGGGAGCAGGTATTCCTGTGTCACGCCTCGCCCAGGGACGACGCTGCTTTCTGGCTCGACCGGGTCACGGCCGACGGCAGCGTTCGCCCGAGCGAGATCGAGGCAATCGAGGCTGGCGCCGCGGGGGTCGCTGCCCAGATCATCCTGTGCGGGCACACCCACATTCCGCGAGTTGTGCGTCTCAGAGACGGACGGCTGGTCGTCAATCCCGGCAGCGTTGGATTGCCGGGCTACGACGGTAAGGCGCCCGTTCCTTACGTGGTCGAGATCGGCACGCCCCATGCGTGCTACGCGATTCTGGAGCATGCCGGTGGCGGCTGGTCCGCAACGATCCGTTACGTGCCCTACGACAACACGGCCATGGCGGCGCTGGCGCGCAGCAAAGGTATGCTCACCTGGGCGAGCGCGATCGCAACGGGTTGGGTCGCACGCGAGCGCGAATAGACCGCGCCAGCTCAGAACTGCACTTCGCCGGGAATGTCGTCCGCGCTGAGACCGACGGCTTCAAAGCCTTTCAGCATCCATTCGCGGGTCTGGCCCAGCGAGCGGTTGTAATCGGCCCAGGCGCTGAGAAAATCCTTGTAGCGCCGGTCGGCTTCGGCACGGATGCCCATGTTGGTCGGCAGCGTGAGCAGCGGCCGCGGCACCGCGAGCTCGCCAAGCGTCGGGTTCTTCTTCAAGGTCGCGACCGAAAGCACCGCAAGCGAGATGTTGCAGTCGGCGCGACCGGTCGCGACGGCAAGAATCGCTTCGTTGCGCTCCTTGAAGCCGAGGATGTTCGCCTTCGGGCAGTAGCGGCGCGCGATCGTCTCGTGCGTCGAGCCGATATCGACGGCGATCTTGACCTCTGGCTTGTTGAGCTCGGCCCAGGTCTGAGGCTTGGCGAAGCCCTTCTTGGTGATGACGGTGAAGGAGTGCACCAGGATCGGGGTGGAGAAGTCGATGACGAGCGAACGCTCGGGCGTCGGGTTCACGGCAAAGGCGAGGTCGATTTTGTCGGCCTGCAGATCGAGGATCTGGTTGCCCCAGGTCGATTCCAGTGTCTCGACCTTGGCGCCGAGCTTGGCCGCGATGTCGTTCGCCATGTCGATGCAGGCCCCCGACCATTGATTGGTCGCGAGGTCCTTGTGGAAATAGGGGTCCTGGCCGGCGATGACCGCGACCCGCAGCACGCCACTCTTCTTGATCCGATCGAGCGTGGAGGTCGGCGCGGTATCGGCCTTGGCCGAGGCGGTCGCGGCCATTGCGGCGCCTGCGAGTGCCACGGTTGTGAGTGCGTCCCTGCGGTTCATGGTCAGTGCTCCCCTGGGGAATGATCAACAGCTCCGGCCCGTGGACTATTTCTGTATTCAGATCATAATGCAATATGGTATTGCGAGCCTGCCGGCGATTTGAGCGACGAGGCAGTTCGGAGCCTAGTCCGTTGGCAAAGCGAGAGAAAATTGCGTGATACCCGACCGGATCGCGATCCGGTCTGCGATCCGGGATTGGAGAGGGGAAAGTCTGTGCGTGCTGTTTTTGTCGATGCCAACGACACGCTGGCCGCGGTCACCGAGAAGCTGCTGGGGGCTGCCAATCTGCCTGTTAGCATCAACCGCAATCCCTCCATCAAGCCCGACGATCTGCCCGGCCTGCTGGACGATGCCGAGATCATGATCGTCGACCACACCGCGGTGCCATCAGCGATTGCCGGAAAGTGCGCGAAGCTCAAGCATGTCGTCTTCCTCGGCACTGGCGCGCGCAGCTACATGAATCCGGAGGAGCTGGCCGAACGCGGCATTTCGGTCCACACCATCAAGGGTTATGGCGACACCGCGGTTGCCGAATGCGCGATCGCGCTGATGTGGGCGTCTGCGCGAAACTTCGGCGAGATGGACCGCGGCATGCGCGAGGGCAACTGGCTGCGTCGTGACGCGATGCAGCTCACCGGCAAGACGCTGGGGCTGATCGGCTTCGGCGGCATCGCGGCGGAAGCCGCGCGCATGGCGGCGGGCTGCGGCATGAAGGTGATTGCGTGGAACAGGACGCCGAAGAGCCATCCCGGCGTCGAGTTCGTGTCGCTGGAGAAGCTGCTGGCGGAGAGCCACGTCGTCTCGCTGCATCTCCTCCTCAACGACGAGACCAAGGGTTTTCTGTCGCGCGAGCGCATCGCGCAGATGCGCAAGGGCAGCATTTTGATCAACACGGCGCGCGGCGCAATCGTCGACGAGGACGCGATGCTGGACGCGCTGCGTTCGGGCCACATCGCACATGCCGGCCTCGACGTCTTCACCGTCGAGCCGCTGCCATCAGGTCATCCCGTGACAAAGCTGCCGAACGTGACGCTGTCGGCGCATTCGGCATTCCGCACGCCGGAGGCGAGCGACAACCTCATCGGTGCTGCGCTCGATCACTGCCGCCGCATCATCGCCACCGGCAAGTAAAGAACAAGGACACACGATGTCTGACATCACTCGTATCGACCAGAACGCCCGCCGCAGCCGCGCCTCCGTGTTCGGCGATCTCGTCTTCCTCGCCGGCCAGGTCGCGGACACCAAGACCGCCGACATCACCCAGCAGACAAAAGAGGCGCTGGCCAAGGTCGACGACATGCTGGCGCGCGCCGGCACCGACAAGTCGCGCCTGCTCAGCGTCCAGGTCTGGCTCAGGACCATGGACGATTTCGACGCCATGAATGCGGTCTATGATGCCTGGGTCGTGCCGGGCAACGCGCCGACCCGCGCCTGCGGCAAGGTCGAGCTCGCCGATCCCGCCTATCGCATCGAGGTGATCGCGATTGCCGCCCGCAGCTGACATGCGTGCCGATGGCCTCTGCACTGTTTGCATCGGCCTTGCGCCTTATGTCCGCCTGTCCTACGCCACCTCCGAACAAAACTTGCGCGAGGCCTCAAAGCGCATCGCCAAAGCCTGCAGGAGCTGTCATGACCATTCGTAACACCCGCACCGGGGGCCAGATCCTGATCGATCAGCTCGTCGCCCAAGGCGTCGAGCGCGTCACCTGCGTGCCGGGCGAGAGCTATCTCGCGGCACTCGATGCGCTGCATGACAGCCCGATCGACGTCATGATCTGCCGCGCCGAGGGCGGCGCTGCGATGATGGCGGAAGCCTATGGCAAGCTCACCGGACGTCCCGGTGTCTGCTTCGTCACCCGCGGCCCCGGCGCCACCAATGCCAGCCACGGTGTCCACATCGCTATGCAAGACTCGACCCCGATGATCCTGTTCGTCGGCCAGGTCGACACTGGCATGCGCGAGCGCGAGGCGTTCCAGGAGCTCGACTACAAGGCGGTGTTCGGCACCATGGCGAAATGGGCGGTCGAGATCGATCGCCCCGACCGCATTCCCGAGCTGGTCGCGCGCGCCTTCCGTGTCGCGATGCAGGGCCGCCCGGGCCCCGTGGTGATCTCGCTGCCGGAGAACATGCTGACGGAGACCGCCGCCGTCGCCGACGCCATGCGCATCGAGCCGGCGGTGAGCTGGCCGGCGCCTGCTGATATCGAGCGCGTCGGTGCGATGCTCGCGGGCGCCAAGGCGCCGCTCGTCATCCTCGGCGGCTCGCGCTGGACCGATGAAGCCACCAAAAGCATCGCGCGCTTTGCCGAGCGGTTCGACCTGCCGGTCGCGACCTCGTTCCGCCGGGCCTCGCTGATCGACGCGGATCACTCGCATTATGCCGGCGATCTCGGCATCGGGCCGAGCCCGGGTCTGAAGGCGCGCATCGACAACGCCGACGTCGTCCTGCTGATCGGCGGCCGCATGTCGGAAATGCCGTCCTCGTCCTACACGCTGTTCGATATTCCGACCCCGCAGCAGAAGCTGATCCATGTGCATCCGGGTTCGGAAGAGCTCGGCCGCGTCTATCAGCCGGCGCTCGCGATCCAGGCGACGCCGGCCGCCTTCGCCGCCGCCGTCGAGACGCTGAAGCCCGCGGGCGCCGTTGCCTGGAAGGGCGAGGCGGCCAAGGCGCATGCCGATTACCTCGCCTGGACCGACAAGGCGCGCGAGCTGCCGGGCTCGTTCCAGTATGGCCAGGTCATGACCTGGCTGCGCGACCGCCTGCCGAAGGACGCCATCGTCTGCAACGGCGCCGGCAACTATGCCGGCTGGATCCATCGCCATCACCGCTTCCACAGCTTTGCATCGCAGCTCGCGCCGACCTCGGGCTCGATGGGCTATGGCGTGCCGGCGGCGGTGCTCGCCAAGCGGCAGTTCCCGGATCGCACCGTCGTCGCGTTCGCTGGCGACGGCTGCTTCCTGATGAACGGCCAGGAGTTCGCGACCGCCGTGCAATACGACGCGCCGCTGGTCGTCATCGTCGTCGACAATTCGCAATACGGCACTATCCGCATGCATCAGGAGCGCGACTATCCCGGCCGCGTGGTCGGCACCCAGCTCAAGAACCCTGACTTTGCGATGTACGCCAAGGCGTTCGGCGGCCATGGCGAGCGCGTCGAGCGCACCGAGGAGTTCGCGCCGGCATTCGAGCGTGCGCTGGCCTCGGGCAAGCCGTCGATCCTCCACTGCATCATTGATCCGCGCGCGATCTCGGTCGGTAAGGATTTCGCACCAGCCGTGAAGGCGTAACCGATGTCAGGAGGCCGCCACGTCGCCATCATCGGAGCCGGCGCGGTCGGCGTGATCAGCGCCATCGAGGCGCTGCGCGAAGGACATCGCGTCACGCTGATCGATCCGGGCGAGCCCGGTGGCGAACAGGCGGCGAGCTACGGCAATGCCGGCTGGCTCTCCTCGCATTCGGTGATCCCGCCGGCCGAGCCGGGCATCTGGAAGAAGGTGCCGGGCTATCTGATGGACCCGCTCGGCCCGCTCGCGATCCGCTGGTCGTACTTGCCGAAGGCGCTGCCCTGGCTGATCAAGTATTTGCTGTCGGGCTGGACCGCGGCGCGGGTCGAGAAGACGGCGTTTGCGCTGCGCGATCTCCTGAAGGACGCACCGCTGCTGCACAGGACGCTGGCGGAAGAGGCCGGTGTGCCTGAACTGGTCGAGCGCAACGGCGTGATGCACGTCTTCCCGTCGCGCGGCAATTTCGACAACGATCTCGGCTGGCGCCTGCGCAAGAAGGTCGGCGTCGAATGGCTGGAGCTCAATGCCGACGAAATGCGCCAGCGTGAGCCGGACCTGCATCCGCGCTACACGTTTGGCGTTGTGGTGGAGGAGGCCGGCCGCTGCCGCGATCCCGGTGCCTATGTCGCAGCCCTCGCCAATCACGCGATTGCCGGTGGCGCGAAGCACGTGCGGGCCAAGGCGACCGGTCTCAAGCTGTCCGGCAACAAGCTCGTGGCCGTTCTCACCGACGCCGGCGAGATCGCTTGCGATGCTGCGGTGGTCGCCGCCGGCGCCCGCTCGAAGCAGCTCACTGCATCGGTCGGCGATCCCTTGCCGCTCGAAACGGAGCGCGGCTATCACGTCATGATCGAGAATCCGGAATCAGGTCCGCGCAGCTCGATGATGGCGTCCGACGCCAAGATGGTGGTGAACTGGACCAACAAGGGCCTGCGCGCCGCCGGCACGGTCGAGATCGCCGGCCTCGAGGCCGCGCCGAACTGGAAGCGCGCCGAGATCCTGCGCAACCACCTTCTCGGCATGTTCCCGAAACTGCCGAAGGACATTCCGGCATCGCGCATCAAGACCTGGTTCGGTCATCGCCCGAGCATGCCGGATGGACTTCCCTGCATCGGCCACGCACGCGCCTCGCGCGACATCGTCTACGCCTTCGGCCACGGCCATGTCGGCCTGGTCGGCTCGGCCCGCACCGGCCGCCTCGTCGCCCAGCTTCTGAGCGGCAAGCAGCCTGAAATTCCGCTCGCGCCGTTCTCTCCTGATCGCTTCCTCTGAGATCGCACCCATGACTTATCCTGCCAACTCGCCTTCTCGTATTGCCCGCGGCGGCAAGGCCATCTACGGCGCGCCGCTCGGCATCCTGATGCTGGAAGCGCGTTTCCCCCGCATTCCCGGCGACATGGGCAACGGCGCGACCTGGCCGTTCCCCGTGCTCTATCGCGTGGTGAGCGGCGCTTCGCCGGAGAAGGTGGTGCTGAAGGGCGCCGCCGGCCTGCTGCCTGACTTCATCGATGCTGCGAAAGACCTGGTGCGGCTCGGGGCCGAAGCCATCACCACCAATTGCGGCTTCCTCTCGCTGTTCCAGAAGGAGATCGCAGCGGCCGTCGGCGTGCCGGTCGCGACCTCGTCACTGATGCAGGTGCCGTGGGTGCAGGCGACGCTGCCGCCCGGCAAGCGCGTCGGCCTGGTCACGGTGTCGGGCTCGACCTTGACGCCGGCCCATCTCGAAGGCGCCGGCGTGCCGCTCGATACGCCGCTGGTCGGCACCGAGCACGGCAAGGAGTTCTTCCGCGTCCTGATCAAGGCCGAGAAGGACGACATGGACATCGCGCAGGCCGAGCGCGACGTGGTCGAGGCCGGCAAGGAGCTCGTTGCCAGGAATCCTGACGTCGGCGCCATCGTGCTCGAATGCACCAACATGCCGCCTTATGCAGCGGCCTTGCAGGCCGAGGTTGGCTTGCCCGTCTACGACATCTATTCCATGATCACCTGGTTTCATGCTGGACTGCGCCCGCGCGCCTTTGCCTGAGTCCGGCTGTCGCAAAGCTCTGAACAAGCTCTGCTAAACTCCGGTTTGCATTGCCATCGGCCAGGCAGCCCCGATATATTGGGCTGTGTTCGGGCATGAATGCAGCTGATGATGAGCAACGTGGAACTGGCCTCCGACAGTATCGTCGATCGCGTCTATGAACAGCTCAAGGCGATGGCCGTGAGCTACGAGTTCAAGCCGGGCGAACGGCTCAATGAGGGCGAGTTGGCGAAACGCCTCGGCGTCAGCCGCACGCCGCTGCGCGAGGCGCTCAATCGTCTGAACACCGAAGGCTTCCTGCGCTTCACGCCGGGCAAGGGCTTTTTCTGCCGCGAGCTCGACGCCCACGAGATCTTCGATCTCTACGAGCTGCGCAAGTCGATCGAGGTCGCCGCGATCCGCCTCGCCATCAAACGCGCCAAGGACGAGGACATCGACGCGCTGCTGAAATTCCTCGAAGCCACCGGCCCCGATCCGGGCGAGCGCTCCTCGGTGGAACTGGTCGAGCTGGACGAGACCTTCCACGAGCGGCTGATGGGCATGTCGAACAACGCCGAGATGCTGCGCGTCCTGCGCAACGTCAATGCCCGCATCCGCTTCGTGCGCTGGATCGACATGGACCGCATCAACCGCTCCAACACCCAGGCCGAGCACCGCGCCGTGGTCGAAGGCCTGAAGGCGCGCAATGAGGAGGCCTGCGTGTCGGTGCTGGAGAAGCACATCGACCGCCGCCTCGATCGCATCACCGCCGCGATCAAGGAAGGCTACGCGCAGATCTACATGCCGGCCGCGGCAATTGACGCCCGATAGGGCGTCCTGTTTTCGGGAGGCGCGCACATGAAACTCAACGGCAAGGTTGCCGCCATCACCGGCGCGGCGCGCGGCATCGGCAAGGCCTGCGCGAAGAGGTTTTTGGACGACGGCGTCAAGGTCGTCATCTCCGACGTCGATGCCGAAGGCCTCGCCGCGACGGCCGCCGAGCTCGGACGGCCGGATGCGTTGCGCGCCGTCGTCGGCAACGTCGCCAGGCGTGCCGACGTCGACCAGCTCGTTGCGACCGCCGCGAAGGAGTTCGGCCGGCTCGACATCATGGTCAACAACGCCGGCGTCGCCCGCAACCGGGACATCCTCGAGATCTCCGAAGAGGAATTCGACGAAATCATCGGCATCAACCTGAAAGGCGCGTTCTTCGGCGTGCAGGCGGCGGCCAGGCAGATGATCGCGCAGGGCGGCGGCGGGGTCATCATCAACATGTCCTCGGTCAACGCGCTGCTGGCGATCCCGGCGCTTGCGACCTACGCGATGTCCAAGGGCGGTATGAAGCAGCTGACCTCGGTGGCCGCCGTCGCGCTCGCCCCGCACAACATCCGCGTCGTCGCGGTCGGGCCGGGCACGATCCTGACCGACATGGTGGCGTCTTCCATCTACACGTCCGAGGATGCCCGCAAGACCGTGATGTCGCGTACGCCGGCTGGCCGTGGTGGCGAACCGAGCGAGGTCGCATCCGTTGTCGCGTTCCTTGCCAGTGACGATGTGTCCTACATCACCGGGCAGACGATCTATCCGGATGGCGGCCGGCTGATCCTGAACTACACGGTGCCGGTGAAAGAGAAGTAGGGGGCGCAGGGTCGCTCCAAGCCTTCGATGTCGTCCTGGCGAAAGCCAGGACCCATTACCACAAGAGGTGGTTTGGCAAAGGCTCGTGGTTACCAGCTCACGCGACGACTGCTCCCTGGGGTAATGGGTCCTGGCTTTCGCCAGGACGACCCGGAACTATCGCTCACTCCGCCGCAACCGTCATCCCGTGGCCAAGCCGCTTCGAGATGGCGCCCGCGCAGTCGCGCAGCGCATGCGCGATGGGGCTGTCCCAGCGTGCGTCGAACGTTCCTTCCGGGCCCATCGCGGTGATGACCAGCGCGACATGGCCGGAATGGTCGAACACCGGTGCCGAGAACGCGTTGACGCCGGGCAGGGGATCGCCGAGCGCGCGGGCGAGGCCGTGCTTGCGCACCTCAGCGAGCATCTCAGTGACCTTCGCGCCTTTCACGGCCCGCTTCGGATTGTAACCCACACCGTGTCGGTCGAGGCCGCTTTCGAGCGCGGCATTGATCGTCTTCTCCGGCAGGAAGGCCGCGAAGGCACGACCGGTCGCGGTCTCCAGCAGCGCCATCACTGAACCGGCTCGCATCACGATATGCACGGGCTGGCCCGGCTCCTCCAACTGTACCACGGTCGGACCATGCGTGCCCCAGACCGCGAGTGAAACCGCATGTCCGATCTGGCTGGCAAGCGCCGCGATCTTCGGTCCTGCGATGCGCACGCCGGAGAGGCGGCGCAGGCTGATCAGGCCGAGCTCCAGCGCCAAAGCGCCGATCTCGTAACGGCCGGTGGTCTCATCCTGCTCGATCAGGCCGATGCGTGAAAAGCTGGCGAGATAGGGATGCGCCTTGGCCGGCGTCATGCCGGCCTCGCGCGCGAGATCGCGCAGCATCATCGGCTCGCCGCTGCGGGCAAGCGCGCGGAGCAATTCTCCGCCGACCTCGATCGACTGGATGCCGCGGCTTTCTCTCTTCATGCGCCTCCGATGCGCTCGCTTACGCCGCGTTGCGCCTCGTGGCGCTGTCGGCAAGATGACGGCCGGCAATGTAGCCGAAGGTCAGCGCCGGCCCAAGCGTGATGCCAGCGCCGGGATAATTGCCGCCCATGATGCTCGCCATGTCATTGCCGGCGGCATAGAGCCCGGGAATCACCCGGCCCTCGGCGTCGAGCGCCCGCGCGTTCTCGTCGGTGACGATGCCGGCATAGGTGCCGAGATCGCCGATCACCATCTTGATCGCATAGAACGGGCCGTTCTCGATCGGCGCGACGCAGGGGTTGGGACCGTGCAGCGCGTCGCCCTGATAGCGGTTATAGGCCTTCGAGCCCTTGCCGAAGGCGGCATCCTGGCCCTGCGGCGCGGTCGCGTTGAACTGCTTGACCGTTTCGGTGAAGGCTATCGCATCGATGCCGGCCTTTGCCGCCAGCGCTTCCAGCGTATCGCCGCGCATGAGATAGCCGGTATCGAGGTGATGACCCAACGGCATCGGGAAGGGCGGCACGCAACCGAGGCCGTATTTGCGCAGCGTCTGGTGATCGCAGACGAGATAGGCCGCGATCTCCTCGCCGGGCTTGGCGGCCTTGATCATGGCCTGGACGAAATCGTGATAGGAATTGCCTTCGTTGGCAAAGCGCTTGCCGTCGCGCATCACCGCGATCACGCCGGGCTTGGCGCGGTCGATGAAGTGCGGCATCACGCCCTTCGAGCCATCCTTGCGCGTGGTCAGCGACACCGGCACCCAGGCCGCCGCATTCGGCAGGCGATCCTCGACGTGTCCGCCGGCACTTTCCGCAAGCCGCAGGCCGTCGCCGGTGTTGCCGGTGGGGCCGGGCGAGAAATGCTCCTTGCCGGTCGGCGCGTGCGGAAACATCTTCTTGCGCCGTTCGACATCGTGCGGGAAGCCGCCGCAAGCAAGCACGACGCCCTGCCGCGCGCGGACGCGCACATTGCGCCCTTCGCGCGAGACGATGGCGCCGGTGACAGTGCCGCTCTCGACCGTCAGCTCGCGCACCGGCGAGGTCAGCCACATCGGAATCTTCAGATCCTGGGCTGATTTTGCGAGGCGTCCCGCAAGCGCATTGCCGTTGGTCAAAGTCATGCCGCGGCCGTAGCGGAGCACGTCCATCAGGTGCCGCGACAGTCGCTTTGCGACGTAGACCGCCGAGGTCAGCGACCTCGTTGCGCGCATGAAATGGATGATCTCCTTGCCGGAGCCAAGCATCATGCCGAACACGGTGAGCTCGGGGAGCGGCATGCCCAGCGTCTTGATGTGGTCGCCGAGCTCGCGACCGTCGAACGGACGGGCCACCATCGAACGGCCGCCCTGCGTGCCGCCGGGTGCCTCGGCGTGGTAGTCGGGAAACACCAGCGGCATGTCGAAGCGCAGCGCGGTCTTGGTGGTGAAGAAATCGACGGCTTCAGGGCCGGCGCTCAGGAAGGCATCGACCCGCGCGGCGTCGTAATTGTTGCCGGCTTCGTGGCGAAGATAGGTGCGCGCTTGTTCCGGCGTCTCTTCGATGCCATAGGCTTTCGCCAGCGAGGTGCCGGGAATCCAGAGCCAGCCGCCGGAGCGGGCGGTGGTGCCGCCGAAGCGCGGCTCTTTCTCGACGATCAACACGTCGAGCCCGCGATAGCGCGCGGTGATCGCTGCCGACATGCCGGAGCAACCCGATCCGGCCACGAGCACATCGCACTCGTAAGTCTCAATTGCGTTGTGCTCGCTGCCGGTCATCGCTCACCTCACTTCTTCAGCAGCGGACATTTGGATTCGGAGACCGGGCGGAAGGCGTCCTCGCCCTTCACGGTCTTGACGATATCCAGATAATCCCACGGCTCCTTCGACTGCTGGGGCGTCTTCACCTTGGCGAGATACATGTCGCGAATGACGCGGCCGTCCTCGCGCAACTTGCCGCCATGGACGAAGATATCCTCGATCGGCAACTCGCGCATCTTGGCCATCACCTTGGCGGGATCGTCGGTGCCAGCCGCCTTGATGCCCTTCAGGTAATGCAGCACCGAGCCGTAGACGCCGGTCTGGATCATGGTCGGCATCACCTTGGTGCGCTCGTAGAATTTTTTCGACCAGGCGCGCGTCGCCTCGTCCATGTTCCAGTACGAGGCTGTGGTCATGTAGGTGCCCTGCGCGGCCTTCAGGCCGATCGCATGCACGTCGGTGTCGAACATCAACAGGCCGACCAGCTTCTGGCCGCCCTGGACGAGGCCGAACTCGCCGGACTGCTTGATGGCGTTGTCGGTGTCCTGGCCGGCATTGGCGAAGGCGACGACGTCGGATTTCGAGCTCTGGGCCTGCAGCGCGAAGGAGGAGAAGTCGGCGGTGTTGGTCGGGTGTTTCACGCCGCCGAGCACCTTGCCGCCCATCTCGTTGATGAAACGCGTGGCGTCCTTCTCGAGCTGCTGGCCAAAGGCGTAATCCGCCGTGATGAAGTACCAGGACTTGCCGCCTTCCTTGATCACAGCGGAGGCCGTCACCTTCGACAGCGCGTAGGTGTCGTAGGTGAAGTGCACGGTGTTCGGGCTGCACAGCTCGTCAGTGAGCGAGCTTGCGCCGGGGCCGGAGAGCAGGGCGATCTTGTTACGCTCGCGCACCATGTTGTGCACGGCGATGGCGATGCCGGAATTGGGGATGTCGACGACCGCGTCGACCTTGCCGTTGTCGAACCAGCCGCGCACGATCTGCACGCCGACGTCGGTCTTCATCTGGTGGTCGGCGCTGATGATCTCGATCGGCTTGCCGAGCACGGTCGGGCCGAATTCCTCCACCGCCATCCTGGCGGCTTCGACCGAGCCCGGCCCGCTGTTGTCTCGGCCCCAGCTCGACAGGTCCGTGAGCACGCCGATCCGCACGGCTTCATCGGAGACCTGCGCACTCGCCGCTGTGGTCATGGCAGCCGAAGTCATGGCCGCGAGCATGGCGCAGGCCAAAATCCCTCTCATCGTCGTTCCCTCACTTTTATGGGCCGCTGGGGGCGGCGGGTTATTCTGGCGGTAAATTAGATATTAACGAATTGGTTTGTCAATGGCGAATAAGAGGGTGAAGCGGTTCCACGGGGCAGTCGCTGAGAGCGGTGAGTTGGAATGTCGGTGCCCAATACGCGGTGTCGTCCTGGCGAAAGCCAGGACCCATAACCACAAGGCTGTTGTTTCGGAGCTTTGGCCACAGCGCGTGTTTGACAACGCTGACCGGGGTAATGGGTCCTGGCTTTCGCCAGGACGACGATGAAGGAGCAGAGTGCACAACTGGTTCACCACCGTCATTGCGAGCCAACGGGTCCGCGCGAAGCGCGGCCCGATGACAGGCTCCGCGAAGCAATCCAGAGTCTTTCCGCGGACGCAGTCTGGATTGCTTCGTCGCAAGAGCTCCTCGCAATGACGTGTTGAAGCAGCCACGCTCAAATATCTCCCGCTGTGGTCATCGCGAGCAGGAACACTTCCGCAGGTTGCAAGCCTCGTCACGATTGGCCATGATGCCGTCCGGAATCTTTGGGGCATGGCATGACGGCAGCAACGGGGGTCGCCGCGGCGACGCAGAGATCGACGACGGCGCATGTGGTGTGGGCGAGCGCGCTCGGCACCGCGATCGAGTGGTACGACTTCCTGATCTACGGCACGGCCGCCGCGCTCGTCTTCAACAAGCTGTTCTTTCCGAGCTTCGACCCGTTCGTCGGCACGCTGGTCGCGTTCTCGACCTATGCGGTCGGCTTCGTGGCGCGGCCGATCGGCGGGGCGATCATCGGGCACTACGGCGACCGGCTTGGCCGCAAGACGATGCTGGTTGCGACCATGATCGCGATGGGGCTCGGCACCTTCCTGATCGGCTGCCTGCCGACCTACAGCCAGATCGGCGTCTGGGCGCCGATCCTGCTGATTGCCTTGCGCTTCGTTCAGGGCATCGGGCTCGGCGGCGAGTGGAGCGGCGCGGTCGTGATGGTGATCGAGCATGCCGGAAACCGCCGCGGCTTCTATGGCAGCCTGGTGCAGATCGGCTTTCCCGTCGGCGTCGCCGCCTCCACGGGCATCTTTGCGCTGATGACGCAGCTGCCGGAAGCCGACTTCTTGAGCTGGGGCTGGCGCGTGCCGTTCTGGATCAGCATCTTGCTGGTCGGCGTCGGCTTCATCGTGCGGCTGAGGCTGGCCGAGACGCCGCACTTCAAGGAGGTGGTCGAGCGCAAGGAGGTGCTGGCCCAGCCGGTGCTGGAGGTGCTTCGCCGCGACTGGCGCAGCTTTCTGCTCGCGATCGGCATCACGGTGTCGGAGGTCGGGCTCGCTTATCTCCTGACCGTCTTCACCGTGGTCTATGCCACGACCAAGCTCGGCCTGCCGCGCCAGGTGATCCTGGATGCGGTGGTCTATGCCGCGATCGTCGAGTTTGCGACGCTGCCGCTCGCCGGCTGGCTCTCCGATATCTTCGGCCGCAGGGCGCTGTATCTCGCCGGCGGCGTATTCTCGGTGGCGCTGGCGTTTCCGCTGTTCTGGTTCCTCGACACCAAAGAGCCGGCGCTGATCACGCTCGCACTCGTCGTCACGATGACGCTGACCCATGCGCTGCTGTTCGGACCGAAGGCGGCGTTCATGCCGGAGCTGTTCCGCACCCAGGTGCGCTACAGCGGCGCATCGCTGGGCGCCAATGTCGCGGCCGCGCTGAGCGGCGGCTTCTCGCCGTTGATCGCAACCGCGCTGCTGGCGTGGGCCGGATCGTACTGGGCCGTGTCGGTCTACATCATCGCGCTCTCGATCATCACGATCGTCGCGACCTTGCTGGCGCCGGAGACGGCGCGCGACGATCTGAAATAGCAGCTTGCATCAGCGACAGGCCGCGGCGTCTGGCATCACCAGAAAGGTGATGCTGGCCGGCGGCAGCCGGAGCTGGCCTGCCGGCACGCTGAGCGCCGCAAGGCGCGGAAGGTCGTCGTTGACGGTCAATTCGAGGAGCTCGCCATTCAACCGGACGGTCGCGCTTTGCAGGCGATCGGCTTGCAGCGTGTAGCGCTCGGCAGGGCCCGCCAGCATCACGACCTGCGCTGCGCTCTGCGAGGTGTTGACGACGAGTACGGACACGGCGCCCTTTATCGCGGGATGACAATGCGCGTAGATGTGAAGGCCCGGCATCGGGGCAGTGCTTGCCTCGAGCACGGTCGTGCCCATCAGGCGCCGCCAGAGCAGGGCGCCCCAATAGTTTGGCCGTGGACGAAACGACCACTCGTCGAGCAGGCCGTAGTCGCTGGCCGCAAGCGTGTTGTGCATCACCACCTGCACGCCGGCTCGCGCGAGACGGCCGAGCTGGTCGAGATAGCGGAATGTGTCGAGGAAGGTCGCATCCCCAGGATTGCCGCCGCAGACGGCGTCCGCCGTCTCCGTCAACCAGATCGGCTTGCCCGGCTCGAACGCGTCGCGCAGCGTGCGGTAGGTGGCGAGCGTGACGTCGGTGCGCGCCAGCCACTCTTCCGATAGAGCCTGCATCGGATCGTCATGGACGCCGCAGCGGGGCGAGAGCGTGTTGTAATGGTGATAGGAGAAGCGATCGAGACCCGGCCCCGCCGCCGCGAGCAGATCGCGCGTGCGGATGCGGCTATCTGCCGGAGCTGCAGAGTCGCCGATTGAGCCCGGGCCGAGGATCAACGTCTCCGGAGACGAGCGCCGGATCCACGCGCGGAATATCCTGAAGTCGCGGCCATAAGCCTCCGCGTCATATCCCGGCGGCGCACCGTTGTTCGCCGCAAGCGTCGGTTCGTTCATGAACTCGGCGGCGGCGATGCGGCCGCCGAGTGAGCGCGTGGCCTCGATGAGGCGCTGCGCCTGGTCCGGCATCCACACGCCGTTTGCGTCGCGGCTGCCGGGACTGACAGCAAAGGACGTCACGATCTCCGCATCGGCCGCGCGGGCGAAGTCGATGACGCCGCGCCATTGCGCGCGGCTGAGCACGGTGTTGAAACCGGCAGGCGGAGCGGACGGTGCGCTTTCAGTATCTGCGACGTACGTTGCGTTTGCCCAGCTGCCGCTGACGCGGATATAGGACGGCGACAGCGCCGCCGCGAGCTTGCGCAGGCGAGGGTTGGCGAGGTCGATCGGAGGCCTGTCGCTGTAGCGATCGCGCTGCATTCCGCCTTGCGTGTAAGGCTTCCAGAAGCGCCCGCCCGTCACCTCCACCATCTCGACATTGTAGGATTGGAAGCGCTTGTCGATCGTGCCGATCGCCGTCATGCGCGACGGCGCGATCACGGCCTCGCTCGCGCACGCTGCGCGACCTGTCGCCGCAACGAGCAATGCGACACCGATCATGCTGATGATGCGGACGTAGCTGCATCGTCCAATCGCCGTCCCTGTATACACGCCCTGACGCCTTCTTATGCGCGCTGCCAAAAGCAAATGCAGCGGTCCGATCCATTAGCCGCGTTTATATCGCGAATTTTTACTTCCAATTTTACTTCGCAAAATCCCGCCCCTAGCCTCGCGCGTAACAGATCACATCCGCAGCCGGTCAATGGCGATCGGGGCGAGCGTTCATCGTAACCAATGAGGGTTGCCATGTCTGACGGGATTAAGGGGACATCGACTTCCGATCCGGCGGGAACGGAAGCGACACTTACGAAAAAGCTGAGCCGGCGCATGCTGTTGAAGGGGGCGGCCGCCGTTGCGGGCACGGCCATCGGGTCGGACGCGATCCGCGGATTCCCGACCATCTGGGCTCAGGAGATCAAGGACATCGAGCTCCGCCATGTCGGCGTGTCCTATTCGGTGGTCAAGGCGATCGGCGACCAGGCCGCCAAGGATCTCGGCTTCAAGGTGACGATGCAGAACCTCGACACCTCCGCCGCCATCAACCGCTTCATAAGCCAGCCTAATACGGTCGACATCGCCGACCTCGAGGGCTGGCAGGCCAAACTGGCGGCCAAGCGCGGCGTGATCCAGGGCATCGAGGTCAAGAAGATCAAGGAGTTCGACAACATCCTGCCGATCTTCACCAAGGGCGAGATCGACGGCCACAAGATCCCGCGCCAGGGCATCTCGCCCTATGAGGCCATGTACATCGCCAAGCCCGATGCGACCGATCTCAACGACGGCGTCACCGAATGGGCGACCTTCCTGCCGCAGGTCTACAACGCCGACTCCATCGGCTACCGCCCCGATCTCGTCGGCCACGAAGTGACCGAGTGGAAGGACCTGATCGATCCCAAGTTCAAGGGCAAGGCCGCGATCCTCGACGTGCCCGCGATCGGCATCATGGACGCCGCGCTCTGCTTCGAGAGTGCCGGGCTGATCAAGTATGCCAACAAGGGCAACATGACCAAGGAGGAGATCGACTTCACCTGCAACAAGCTGATCGAGCTGAAGAAGCAGGGCCAGTTCCGCGCGACCTGGACCACCTTCGACCAGTCGGTGCAACTGATGGCAGCGGGCGAGGTCATCATCCAGTCGATGTGGTCGCCGGCGGTCGCCGCCGTCCGCGTCAAGGAAATTCCCTGCGTCTACGCGCCGGTCAACGTCAAGAACGGCAAGGAAGGCTATCGCGGCTGGTGCAACGGCATGGGCCTGATGAAGCACCTGTCCGGCAAGAAGCTGGATGCGGCCTACGAATATCTCAACTGGTACCTCTCGGGCTGGCAGGGCGGCTTCGTCGCGCGCTACGGCTATTACAGCCCGGTGCCCTCGACCGCCAAGAAATTCCTCACCCCCGCGGAATGGGCGTTCTGGTACGAGGGTCAGCCCGCGCCTGAGGTCGTCAACGATCCCTATGGCGTTGCAATGGAGAAGGCCGGCACCAAGCGTGACGGCGGCTCGTTCCTCGACCGCGTCAAGAACATCTCCTGCTGGAACACGCTGATGGACGAGGCCGCCTACATGAACAAGCGCTGGAACGACTTCAAGGTGGCCTGAAACCTGCTTTCCCTGACGAAAGGCGCCGGCGCGGCGACGCGCCGGCGGATGAGATCGACGTCGAGGCGTTCGCTGACATGCAGTCGAGTTCAACTCCATCGCGATCCGATCTGGCCGGCTGGCTCTACGTCTCGCCGCTGGTCCTGGTGCTCGTGCCGTTCTTCGTGGCGCCGATCCTGGTGGTGCTGGCCGCGAGCTTCTTTGCCACCGACGGCTTTGGCGGGCTGACGCCGGGCTTCACGCTGGCGAGCTATGTCGAGGTCCTGCATTCGGCGCTGACGCTGAAGCTGTATATGGCGACAATCAAGTTCACGGTGCTGACCTGGATCTTCACGCTGATCATCGGCTTCTTCGTCGCCTATTTCCTGGTGTTTCACGTCCGCAACCAGCTGCTCGCCATCGGCCTGTTCCTGCTCTGCACCGTGCCGTTCTGGACCTCGAACATCATCCGGATGATTTCCTGGATCCCGCTGCTCGGCAAGGAAGGCCTGATCAACCAGGCGCTGCTTGGAATAGGCGTGATCCGTCAGCCGCTGGAGGTGCTGCTGTTCTCCGACCTTGCGGTGGTCATCGCCTATGTCCACCAGCTCACGATCTTCATGATCGTGCCGATCTTCAATTCGATGGCGCGGATCGACAAGAAGCTGATCGAGGCCGCGATCGATGCCGGCGCCAGCCGCTTCGACATCATGCGCCTGATCGTTGTCCCGATGTCCAAGAGTGGCATCGCGCTCGGCACCATCTTCGTGGTGTCGATCGTGATGGGCGACTTCTTCGTGGTCAAGGTGATGTCCGGCGGTGGCTCGGCCTCGGTGGTCAGCGCGTTCTACGAGGATGTCGGCGTGCTGCAATATCCGACCGCGGCCGCGAGCGCCGTGCTGCTGACGCTGGTGCTGGTCGCGATCGTCTCGCTGATCCTGCGCACCGTCGATATAAGGCAGGAGATTACGCGATGAGCGCGGTTCTTGCCGACATGCCCGGGGCCGTGGCGCCCGCGACCACCAAGGCGATCGCACCGAGCAAGGGCGGACGTCCCTGGACGTTCTACGTGCTGGCGACGCTGTTCGCTGCTTACGTGCTCGCGCTCTACGGTCCGATGTTCTGCATCTACATCCTGTCGTTCCAGGATATTCGCGGCGGGCTGGTGTTCCCGATGAAGGGCCATTCGATGCACTGGTTCGTCGATCTCTTCACCCAGGTACGGACCGGCGACGTCAAGGGCTCGTTCGACCGCTCGATCAAGCTTGCGGTCATCGTCACCATCATCACGGTGGTGGTGTCGTTCCTCGCCGGACTCGGCTTCCGTAGGCGTTTCCGCGGCGACACGTTCGTCTTCTACATGATGATCGGCAGCTTGGTCGCGCCCGGCCTCGTGCTCGGTCTCGGCACGGGGCTGTTGTTCCAGGCGCTCGGGCTGAATGCGAGCTGGTACACCTCGGCGCTCGGCGCGCAGCTGTCCTGGACGCTGCCGTTCGGCGTGCTCGTGATGTTCGCGGTGATGTCGCGCTTCAATCATGTCTGGGAGGAGGCGGCCTACGATCTCGGCGCCAGCCGCTGGCAGTCGATCTGGCTGGTGATGATCCCGGTGCTGGCACCCGGCCTCGTCGCGGTCGCGCTGTTCGGCTTCACGCTGTCCTATGACGAGTTCGCCCGCAGCCTGCAGACCGCGGGCTCGCTGAACACGCTGCCGCTGGAAATCTGGAGCATGACGCTGAACGTCACATCGCCCTCGCTCTATGCGCTCGGCACCGTGACCACCATCGTCTCCTTCATCGTCATCGGTGCCAGCCTCGGCACCATCGTGCTGATCCAGAAGAAGCGCGGCAGCAGGTCCAAAGGTTGAGCTGGGAATGAAGAACGATCGCGGCGATATCGAACTGGCAGGCGTCTGCAAGAGCTTTGACGGCGCGACCTACGTCGTTGACGGCGTCAACCTCAAGATCGCGGACGGCGCCTATTGCTGCTTCATCGGCCCCTCCGGCTGCGGCAAGACCACGATCCTGCGCATGATCGCCGGCCACGAGGACCCGACTGTCGGCGAGATCGTCATCGGCGGCCAGAACGTCGTCGGCCTCGCACCGGTGCAGCGCCGCACCGCGATGATGTTCCAGTCCTACGCGTTGTTCCCGCATCTCACCGTGCGCGAGAATATCGCCTTTGCCCTGCGCGTGCGAGGTCAGTCCAAGGCCGATCGTCTGCGCGCGGCCGACGCCATGATCGAGAAGGTGCGGCTGACGCAATTCGCCGACCGCCTGCCGGCCCAGCTCTCCGGCGGCCAGCAGCAGCGCGTGGCGCTGGCGCGGGCGGCGATCACCGAGCCGCGCGTGCTGCTGCTCGACGAGCCGCTGTCTGCGCTCGACGAGCAGCTCCGCGTCCAGATGCGCCAGGAGCTCAGGCGGATGCAGCAGGAGCTCGGCATCACCTTCATCCACGTCACCCACACCCAGCTCGAGGCGATCGCGCTTGCGGACCTCGTGGTGGTGATGGAGCAGGGCAAGATCAAGCAGGCCGGACCAGCGCGCGAAGTCTACGCCCATCCGCACGACCGTTACGTCGCAGAGTTCATGGGCGGCCAGAACGTACTGTCGGGGCGGGTCGAGAAGGTCAATGGTTCGAGCTTCACGCTGGCGCAGGCGGCACCTGATGGCATCGAGGTGCCTCTCCTGGCGCGCTCGACCGTCAGTGTCGGCGACAAGGTCGATATTGCGGTGCGTCGCGACGACGTGGCGCTGGTGAGGCCCGGCAAAGATCTGCCGCCGGGCTGCACTACGTCGCTGCCGAGCCGCGTGCTCGCGATCGAATACCAGGGTTATTTCGTCAAGGTCATGCTCGACACGGTGCCGGACGACGAGTTCGTCGCCTACGTGCCGGAAAAGACCTTCTTCGCAGATCCCTTCACCGTCGGCGACGTCGTCATGGCCACATGGTCTACCGGCAGCGCACTTCCACTCGCCTAAAGATCCGTCGCGCACAGGAGTATGACCGTGCAGATATCCTTCACACTCAACGGACGGCCAACCACTGTCGATGTCGAGCCGGCAACGCTCGTCGCCGAGCTCTTGCGTGAGCAGCTCAATCTCACCGGCACCCATATTGGCTGCGATACCAGCCAGTGCGGCGCTTGCGTCGTACATCTGAACGGCTTGCCGGTGAAGAGCTGCACATTGCTCGCGCCTGGGCTCGACGGCGCGAGCCTGCTCACCATCGAAGGTCTGCAAGGCGCGCCGGGCTCGAACCGGATGCATCCGATGCAGGAGGCGTTTCGCGAGCATCACGGCCTGCAATGCGGCTTCTGCACGCCCGGCATGCTGATGACGGCGGTCGCGCTTGCCACCGAGAAGCCGGACCTGACGGAGGCCGATGTCCGTCACGCCCTCGAAGGCAATATCTGCCGCTGCACCGGTTACCAGAACATCGTCGTCTCGGTCATGGCCGGCGCCGCCGCCATGAACGCCGCCAAGGGAGAGTGACCATGGGCAACGTGATCGGCATCGGCGCGGCACCGAAGCGGAAGGAGGACCAGCGCTTCCTCACCGGACGCGGCAATTACGTCTCCGACATCAAGCGGCCGGGCATGACGGCGGGCGTGTTCGTGCGCTCGCCGCATGGCCATGCAGTGCTGCGCGGCATCGACAAGAGCGCGGCGCTGGCCTCGCCCGGCGTCATCGCGGTCCTGACCGGCGACGACGTCGCCGACGACGGACTGGGTTCGCTGCCCTGCGGCTGGGGCATCAGCGACGCCAAGGGCGTGCCGATGAAGGAGCCGCCGTTCCCGATGCTGGCGCAGGACAAGGTGCGCTTCGTCGGCGACATGGTCGCCTTCGTTGTCGCCGAGACGCCGGAGCAGGCGAATGCGGGTGCCGAGCTGTTGAAGATCGACTACGAGGTGCTGCCCTCCGTGGTCGGCGTGCTCGAAGCCGTCAGGCCGGATGCGCCGCAATTGTTCGATGACGTGCCGAACAACATCTGCTGCGACTGGGAGCTCGGCGACAAGGCTGCGGTCGAATCCGCCTTCAAGAAGGCGGCGCATGTCGCCAAGCTGAGCCTCGTCAACAACCGCCTGATTGGCAACCCGATGGAGCCGCGCGCGGCGATCGCCGAATACGAGCCGGGCACGGATCGCTTCACGCTGTGGACGACCAGCCAGTTCCCGCATGTCGTGCGCTTCCTGATGGGCGCGCTGGTGCTGAACATCCCGCAGCACAAGCTGCGCGTGGTCGCGCCCGATGTCGGCGGCGGGTTCGGCGTCAAGCAGTTCCATTACGGCGAGGAGGCCGTGATCACCTGGGCCGCCAAGCGCGTGCGGCGGCCGGTGAAATGGGTGGCGAGCCGCTCGGAGGGCTACGTTTCCGATCGCCATGGCCGCGATCACGTCACCGAGGCCGAGCTTGCGCTCGACGAGACCGGAAAATTCCTCGCCTTCCGCGTCAACACGCTCGCCAATATGGGCGGCTATCTCTCGACCTTCGGGCCGAACATCCCGACCAATCTCTACGGGCCGCTGCTCGGCGGGGTCTACACCACGCCCGCGATCTACTGCAATGTGAAGGTGGTCTTCACCAACACCGTGCCGGTCGACGCCTATCGCGGCGCGGGCCGGCCCGAGGCGACGTTCGTGCTGGAGCGCATCGTCGACGTCGCAGCCAGCGAGATGGGGATCGATCGCGTCGAAATCCGCCGCCGCAACATGATCCCGAAGGAAGCCTATCCGTACCAGACGCCGGTGCTGGTGCAGTACGATTCCGGCGATCCCGTGGGCTGCCTCGACGGCGCGCTGGTCGCCGCCGACGTCAAGAACTTCGGCGTGCGCAAGGCGGCATCCGCCAGCAAGGGAAAGTTCCGCGGGCTCGGCTACTCCACCTATGTCGAGGCCTGCGGCCTTGCGCCCTCGCGCTTCGCCGGACGGTTAGGCGCGCGCGGCGGTCTCTACGAGAGCGCCACGGTGCGCGTCCATCCGACCGGGCAGGTGACCGTCATGATCGGCACGCACAATCACGGCCAGGGCCACGAGACCACCTTCGCGCAGATCGTCTCGGACAAGTTAGGGGTCGCCTTCGAGAATGTGGACATTGTGTTTGGCGACACCGACCGCGTGCAGTTCGGCATGGGCACGTATGGCTCACGTTCCCTGGTGGTCGGCGGCGCCGCGCTGTCGAAGGCGACGGACAAGGTGATCGTCAAGGGCAAGAAGATCGCGGCGCATTTGCTCGAAGCCTCCGAGGCCGATATCCAGTTCGAGGCCGGCAAGTTTTCCGTCGCCGGCACGGACCGCATCAAGACCTTCGAGGAGATCGCGGGCGCCGCCTACGTGCCGCACAATTATCCGCTCGAGGTGCTGGAGCCGGGGCTGGAGGAGCAGGCCTATTACGACCCCGTCAACTTCACCTATCCCGGCGGGTGCCACATCGCCGAGGTCGAAGTCGATCCGGAGACCGGCACGGTGACGCTGGTGAACTACACCGCGGTCGACGACGTCGGCACGGTCATCAACCCGATGATCGTCGAGGGCCAGCTGCATGGCGGCATCGTGCAGGGTGTCGGCCAGGCGCTGTTCGAGAACGCGGTCTACGACGAAGGCTCCGGGCAGCTGCTGTCGGGCTCGCTGATGGATTACTGCATGCCGCGCGCCGACCATCTGCCGATGATGAAGGTCGCGACCCATTCGACGCTGTGCACGCACACGCCGATGGGCGTGAAAGGCTGCGGCGAGGTCGGCACTATCGGCTCGCCCGCCGCCGTCATCAACGCGGTGGTCGACGCGCTGTCGCATCTCGGCGTCACCCATGTCGACATGCCGGCGACGCCGAACCGGATCTGGCGCCTGCTGCAGAACGCGTCGCTGCCGGTCGCCGCGGAATAGGGAGGATAATGATGAAACCATTTGCCTATCACCAACCCGACCAGATCCCCGCCGCCGCCAAGCTCCTGGCCTCGATCGACGACAGCAAGCTCGTTGCCGGCGGCATGACGCTGATCCCGACGCTGAAGCAGCGGCTGGCGAGTCCCGTCGCGCTGGTCGATCTGTCGAGGCTCGGATCGCTGAAGGGCATCACCGACGATGGCGCGACGATCACGATTGGTGCGATGACGCCGCATGCGGTGGTAGCAAGCTCCAAGCTGGTCCAGACAAAAATCCCCGGGCTCGCCGCGCTGGCCTCGATGATCGGCGATCCCGCAGTGCGCAGCCGCGGCACCATCGGCGGCTCGGTCGCCAACAACGATCCGGCGGCCGACTATCCCGCCGGTGTGCTCGGCCTCGGCGCGACCGTCATCACCAGCACGCGCGAGATCGCTGCCGACAAGTTCTTCCTCGGGCTGTTCGAGACGGCGCTTCAACCGGGCGAGATCATTACCGCGATCCGCTTCCCGGTGCCGCTCAAGGCAGGCTACGCCAAGTTCAAGGCGCCGGCGTCGCGCTACGCGCTGGTCGGCGTGTTCGTCGCGAAATTTGCCGATGGGGTTCGCGTCGCCGTCACCGGCGCGGGGCCGGGCGTATTCCGGGTGCCGCCGATGGAGGCGGCCCTGTCTGGCAATTTCGATGCCTCCGCGATCGCGGCGATCAAGATCGACAATGACGGCCTCACCTCCGACATTCATGCCGAAGCCGATTACCGTGCACATCTCGTCACGGTGATGGCCAAGCGCGCCGTCGACGCGGCGCTCAGCTAATTCTTTAGGGTTGATGATGACTGATGGTTCCGGCCGAACGGCCTTCCCGCCGGCGCCGACTGGCCTTGGCGCGCTCTCGGTTACCGAGATCATGGCCGGCTACCGGCGCAAGGCATTCACCCCGCGCGACGTCGTCGACGACACCATCACCGCGCTTCAGGCAACGAACGAGGCCTGCAATGCGGTGGTGACGCCGATGTACGAGCAGGCGAGGGCGGAGGCTGACCGTCTTACGAAGGAGATGCGTGCGGGCGAGGCCAGGGGTCCGCTTGCCGGCGTGCCTGTCACGATCAAGGATCTCGTCTTCGTCGCGGGCGTGCCGGCCTATGCCGGCTCGCCGATGAACAAGGCGTTCGTGCCCGACGTCGATGCCGCCGTGGTCTCGGCGTTGAAGGCATCCGGCGCGATCATCACCTGCAAGACCACCACCTGCGAGTCCGGTTACAAGCTCACGGCCGACAGCCCGGTCACCGGCACGACGCGGAATCCCTGGAACCCTGATCGTACCAGCGGCGGCTCGAGCGGCGGCGCGGCAGCCGGTGTTGCCGCTGGCTGCGGGCCGATCGCGATCGGCACCGATGGCGTCGGCTCGATCCGTGTGCCTTCGTCCTTCTGCGGTGTGTTCGGCCTGAAGCCGACCTTTGGCCTCGTCCCGCGCTCTCCCGGTTTTTCGCCGCCGTCCTGGGCTTCGCTCGCCCATACCGGGCCGATCACGCGCACCGTGGCGGACGCCGCACTGACGCTGGAGATCATCGCGGGTTACGATCTGCGCGATCCCGCCAGCCTGCCGGTGTCGCCGCGCCGTTTCGACACCAGCGCGGCTTCGTTGAGCGGTCTTCGTATCGGCGCCAGCGTCGATCTGGGCTATGCTGCGGTCAGCCCCGACGTGCGCGCGGCGTTCAACAAGGCACTCGGCATTCTCGACTCCTGCGGTGCACAGGTCACCATGGACGGTCCGGGCCTCGATCCCGGCATCCTGGAGCACACGCTGAAGCCGATCGCTTTCACCGAGCAGGCGGCAGCAGTGGCGACCAAGACCACGGCCGATCTCGCAAGCTCCGAAGCAGACTATCGCGACGTCGTCAGCGCCGGCCGTCACTACAGCGGCACGGACTATATCGAGGCCGGCTACCGGCGCGGGCTGGCGCGCAATGCGTTCCTGAAACTGTTCGAGCGCGTCGATGCGCTGGTGACCCCGACCGTCGCGGTGACCGCGTTCGAGGCCGGGCAGATCGGTGTCGGCTCGATCGACGGCCGCGAGGTGGACCCGCATCTCGGCTGGTCGCCCTTCACCTGGCCGATCAATCTCGCCGGCCTTCCTGCGGCAACGCTGCCTTGCGGCTTCGACCGCGACGGCATGCCGATCGGTCTGCAGATCGTCGCGCCCTGGCTCGACGAGCCCACGATCTTCCGCATCGCCGCAGCGTTCGAGCAAGCGCAGCCCTGGGCAAAGTTCTGGCCGTCGATGGCGTTGAGCGAGAAGGGGCGAGTGGGGGCACAGGCGTAGGGGGCTGGAACCCGCTGGGCTCGCGCCCGCCGCGGCTCGAAAATTTTCGAGGCGCCCCCTTGAAATCGATATCGGTTTTTCTAAGTCCTTTTTCGCCGCGAGAGCGGTGTGCCGGACGCCAGATCGGGTCCGGTGCGGGCGCCGGACTGGTCGTCGGACCTGTCTGATACCCTGTCCTGCGCTCCTTCGTATCCATCTTGCTCTTAGGAGGACTTGGTTATGAGGACCAGTTTCGACTTCGCGCCCCTGTGGCGCTCCACCATCGGCTTCGATCATCTGGCCGACCTCGTCGACAGCACGCTGCGCCAGGCGACCGAGGACAACTATCCCCCCTACAACATCGAGCGTTCCGGCGAGGATCACTACCGCATCAGCCTTGCCGTGGCGGGCTTCGGCGCCAACGACATCACGGTGACGGCCGAGCAGAACGCGCTCACCATCGAGGGCCAGAAGCCCGAGACCGCGACGCGCGAATATCTGTACCAGGGCATCGCCGCGAGGCCGTTCCGGCGCGTGTTCAATCTCGCCGACTATGTCCAGGTGAAGCAGGCCTCGTTCCAGGACGGGCTGCTGATCATCGACCTGGTCCGTGAGGTGCCGGAAGCCATGAAACCGCGCCGGATCGCGATCACGAACGGCGCTCCTGCGGCATCGCAGATCGAGCAGAAGAAAGCAGCCTAGCGCTCGATCGATCCAATGGCGGAACGCGGCGCGCCAATGCGCGGGCCGCGCTCCCGATGCATGAAGGAGGCAATCATGGGTTTTCGTGATCTCGTTCCCTGGTCGAGAAACCAGGATCTTGCGCCGGCGCGCGAGAATTTCGATCCCTTCCTGACGCTTCATCGCGAGATGAACCGTCTGTTCGACGACGTCCTCCGCGGCTTCGGCGGGACCAGCCTGTCGCCGCTGATGGAGGGCCGTTTCGGGTGGCCGAAGGTCGAGCTCAGCGAGATCGACAAGACGCTGACCGTTTCGGCGGAGCTTCCCGGCCTGACGGAGAAGGACGTCCAGGTCGAGATCGCCAATGGCGTCCTGACCGTCCGCGGCGAGAAGAAGGCGGAGCGCAACGGCGAAGGCAGGTACTTCACCGAGCGCTATCACGGCGCCTTCGAGCGGCAGATTCCGCTTGAGGGCGTTGAAGAAGACAAGGCCGAGGCGTCGTTCACGAACGGTGTCCTGACCGTGTCACTGCCGAAATCCGAAAAGGCGCGCGAGGGCGTCAAGCGCATCGCGATCAACACGCATTAGCGTCGAGCGCGGCGGCGGCGAATGCCGCCGCCGTCCAATCGTCAGCAAACCCATCCCTTGGAAAGGAGCATGAGGGGAGGTACCACCATGACCAATGTGAATAACAATGCCGGCACTCTCAATCCGCTGTTTCATCCCGCGGCCCACTACGACTCGCCTGCCGATGTTCTGAATGCGACTGAGCTCTCTCCACCGGAGAAGCGGATCATCCTGTCGTCCTGGGCGTCCGACATGTACGCAGTGGAGTCCTGTCCAGCCTTGCGCGAAATCCCCGGCATGAGCCACACGGTTCGGCTCGCCGATATCCTGGCCGCCCTGCGCAAGCTCGACGGCGACAATGACAATGACGACCCGCCGGGCGGCGGCGGCGTCCCGATGCGGCTGCGGCGGCCCTGGGCCGCCGCAGAGGGGCGAGGCGCATGATGCGAGGCTGATCGTCAGGCCGCGAGGAAACATGGTTCAAGCCGCGCGGTAGTCCAGCTCGCCCTGCAAGTCCTTGATCAGCCGCCGCTCGCGCTCGATGCGCTGGCGGTAGAGTTCGCGCTCGTGCTCGGTCTTGGCGCTTGCAAGGAGCAGTTCGTAGTGACCGATCACCTTCTCGCTGCCTCGAATGAGCAGCTCCCGGTAGCCGTTCATCGCGCCGCCCTCATCTCGGCCGGCGTCTTCGCGCCGCCGAAGGAAACCGGGAAGGTCGCCGCGGTCAGGCTTTCAAGCGCGCTGCGTTCTTCTGCGAGACGTCTTTCGATGAACTGACGCTCAAGCTCCGACAGCCTGGTCTTCAGAAGACGCCGGTAGCGGTGGATGTTGTTACGGTGTGCACTAATGCGGGCCAAATTCTCATCGAGCATCGTCGTCTCTCCAGACGGTCGCGTTAGGTCCTTTGATTTTGAGGGTGAGAAAGAGCTTTCTCGGTGCAAAAAATATGCAGCCGGAATTCCGTGTCAAGAGGATTGCGGCGCGTCGTCGAACACCTGCTGTCGCAGGAGTTACGACAGCTCGATCGGTGCGCCGCGGATAAAATGGCGCTTCTTACGCAGGTCGCTCATGAGGAGCTCTGCGAGCATCTACGCCGCAGACTCTATATTCACCAAAACTTCTCCGGCGATGATTTCGGGGTCCCCAAGATCAAGGTCATGCAAGCTTGCTTGAATGAACCCCATCACCCTGGCGTTCGCCGCATTCGCGCTTTCGCGGTCCTCAAATATCATCACGGCGACACCAACGCCTCCGCCCCCGTCCAACACATAATATGACTTGAAGCCGGGCGACTCCCTCAGGATTTGACCGACGCCGCTTTTGGCGCGGCGGGCAGCATCCGCGACCGAACGAACCTTGGTGTACTTTCGAATGAGTATGAACATCAGGCCACCCTTGCGTCTCGGTTCCTGCTCCACGCATCAAAGCACACCGGGCCGGTGCTGGACTAGGGCGTACTTATGAAAGGGATCAAGAACGGAGCTCGACCGAGCAATGTCCGACCTGGCGCGTGATGGGCGGACGCAGTTGGGTTTCGGGTATTTCTGACCACCTCTGCGATACACTTCAGGAAAGCTCAATCGGGACGCCGCGACCGCTGAGCTCTTCGTCGAGACGCAGATAGTGCGCGAGATAGTCGTGCAAGGCGGTTGCGGCCTTCGAGGTCGCACCGCTCGACTTGTAGAGCAGGAGCTCGATCTTCGGCAGCGGCGGCAGGCCTTCGTTCGGACCGATCTCGCGCATCGCCGGCACCAGCGCGCTGCGGCCGAGCACGGTGACCGCCATGCCGGCGAACGCCGCCGCCTGAAGGCCGCCGACGCTTTCGCTGACGCAGGCGATGCGCCAGCGCAGGTTTGCGCGCTCCAGCGTGTCGATGGCGTAGTCGCGATAGATGTTGCCGGGCGGCAAGAGCGCCAGCGGGATCGGGCGCTCCTGGTGCGCGGCGGATTGCTCGCCGGTCATCCAGACCAGCTGCTCGCGGCGAACTACTTGGCCGCCGGTGAAATCGTTCATGCGGGTGACGAGCGCGATGTCGACGTCGCCGCGCTTGACGAGGCCGACCAGCGGCGTCGAGAGCGCGCAATTGAGCTCGACCTGCACGCGCGGAAACGATTTCCGGAACACGCTGAGGATCTGCGGCAGCATGAACGCCGCATAGAGGTCGGGCGTGCCGAGCACGACCTGGCCCTCGATCTCCTGTGACGCCAGCTGCGAGATCAGCTCGTCGTGCAACCTCAGGATGGATTTGGCATAGGTCAGGACCGTGGTGCCGTCGTCGGTCAGCGTCAGCCTGCGGCCGCCATGCTCGAACAATTGCTTGCCGGTGAGCTCCTCCAGCCGCTGCAATTGCAGCGTGATCGCCGGCTGGGTACGGCCGAGCCGGCGCGCGGTCTCGGTGATGCTGCCGGTCTCTACCACCGAGATCAGCGACCGGAGCATGCGGATGTCGAGGCTGATGAGGTTCATGCGGCGTCCATGTCGCCCAGAATTTATGCAAGTTCCGTGCTAACCGATTTTATTGGTCGCTGGGGAGGGGCGCCATAAGGCGATGCTAGATCGCGCCGCCCAGCGTTGCTGGCATACTGAATATCGGTTATCAGCCGGATCGGCGCGCAAGAACGCCGCCCAACGAAGCCATGAGGGAGCAAAACATGAAATGGACCACGCGCCGGGACCTGCTCGCGACTGCCGCGGCCGTCACCGCAGTTTCCATCGCCGAAGCAACGCCGGCCGCCGCGCAAGCCGCACCCAAGCCGATCTTCCCGGTACCGATGGTCGCGATTCCGATTGTCGGCGAGACCCAAGTGTTTCAGGTCCGCCGCATCTACTGCATCGGGCGCAACTACGCCGCGCACGCGATCGAGCGGGGCTCGGACCCGAACCGCGAGCCGCCGTTCTTCTTCCAGAAGCCAACGGACGCGATCCAGAACGTCGCGATCGGCGAGGTCGCGGACCATCCCTATCCGTCGCTGACCAAGAACTATCATCACGAGGTCGAGCTGGTGGCGGCGCTGAAATCCGGCGGCACCAACATCCCGGTCGATAAGGCGCTCGACCACGTCTATGGCTACGCGCTCGGCCTCGACATGACCCGGCGCGATCTCCAGAACGGCATGGCCGCGGAGAAGAAGCCCTGGGAGATCGGCAAGAGTTTTGATCATGCCGCGGTGATCGGCCCGATCCACCCGGCGAGCAAGACCGGTCATTTCGAGAAGGGCGCCATTTCGCTCGCGATCAACGGCACGGTGAAGCAGAACTCGGATCTCAGCAAGATGATCTGGAGCGTCGCCGAGCAGATCGCAAAGCTCTCGGAGGCGTTCGAGCTGAAGGCCGGCGACATCATCTATTCCGGCACGCCGGAGAACGTCGGCCCGGTGGTGAAGGGCGACGTGCTGCTGTGCAAGCTCGAAGGTCTGCCGGACATGTCGATCAAGATTGTCTGACCTTCGCCTCTCCCCGCCTGCGGGGAGAGGCCGGATTGCATCGCAGATGCAATCCGGGTGAGGGGGACTCTCCGCGCGTACCACTGTCGCCGTCCCCGCGGAGACTCCCCCAACCCTCTCCCCCGCAAGCGGGGCGAGGGAGCGCACCGTCGGCTTTGTTGACGGATCGTCTACCCTCGTAGGCGGAAATGCCGCGGCATAGCTTGATTGCTTCGTTAGGTTTGGTCTTCCTCGAGGTCGCGCCGTAGTTGCGCCGACTGGCCCCTACTTGAGCTTTGCCCTTGAATTGCCGGAGTTCCATCGGCGATTGCCGCGTGTTGGGCAACGGACAAACGTCCTGTGGCCATATTTGAGTAGGAGTGATCTTCCCTTGAGGGAGGCGCTCCGATGAAGAAAGCTCTGATCACTGCCGTCGTTCTGCTGCTAGGCGTGCCTGCGGGTGCTGCCGCACAGGAGCGTGCTGGTGCTGCGGCAATCGGAGCCGTGTCAGGCGCCGTGGTGCTGGGGCCGATCGGTGCCGTCGCCGGCGCGGTGGTCGGTTATACCGCCGGACCTGCAATCGCCCGGTCCTGGGGCGTGAAAGAGCAGCGCTCGGCGCGACATCGGCAGCCGCCGCGTCGCGAGGCTTATCGCGCAGCCGGCGCTCCGCCGCGCACGCGCCAGGCGATGGATGCCAACGGTCAGATGAGAGCCGCCAGCAATCCGCCGGTGCAAGCCGCGCCTGCGGTGCAGCCGGTGCAAGCGGCTCCTGCCGCGCCTGCGGAGACCACGCCGCCGCCCGCTCAGGGATTCGAATGAGGCCCTGATCTTCAGGCCGCAGAGGTCTTCGGCCGCAGCCGATCGACCGTCCGCGCGATCAGTGCGGCCACCTCCGGCACCTTCGGGCCGATGCGAAACTCCGGCCCCGCCACGACGACCGACAATCTGCGGTCGCCGATCGGCAACGGGATCGCGGCGCCGGCGAGATCGCGGCTGTAATCTGCAAAACTCTGGCAATAGCCGCGCGAGATCGAGTTGCGCAGCTCGGTTTCCACCGCCTCGATGCTGATCGGCGTCGACGGGCCGTATTGCTTGAACTCGATCTTGCGATACACGGAGTCGCGCTCCTCCTGCGAATATTGCAGAAGCAGCGCGCGGCCGCTTGCGGTGGCGTGGATCGGCACGCGATGGCCGATGGTCGCGAAATAGCGGATCGCGGCCTTGGACTCGACGACGTCGATGAACACCGCCATCACGCCGGCCGGTGCCACGATGGACGCGGTTTCGCCGGTCTCGGCGGAGAGATCGGAGATCAGCTGATGCGTCCAGGGCGGCAGCGGCTCGACCTCCGAGATCATCCGCGCCATAGCGAGCCACCGCGGCGTCGGGTAGAAGCCGGCGCGCGGCCGCGGTTCATAGAGGTAGCCCTTCTCCGACAGCGTCGCGAGCAGGTTGAAGGTCGACGAGCGCGGCCAGCCGAAATGATCGGCGATCTCGGCAAGTGTCGCCGGCTTCTTCACTTGCGCGAAGAATTCCATGATCTCCAGGACATTTGCAGCTTGGCGAACGATCATGGCGAGGCTTGCGTTCCGGTCTAGGGCTGGCCGAGGATTTTCTTCGCGGCGCGAAGATGCGGCTTGTCGATCATCTGGCCGTCGAGCCGCAGCGTGCCGGAATTCGGATTGCTCGCGAACGCAGCGATGACCTTTTCCGCCCAGGCGCGCTCCGCGTCCGTCGGCGCGAACGCCGCATTGACGACATCGACATGCTTGGGGTGAATCAGTGCCTTCGCCGAAAAGCCGTCGCGCCGCGCCGCGCGCGTCTCCTGCTCGAGGCCCGCGAGATTGTCGATGTCGGTATAGACGGTGTCGATCGGCGCGACCTCGGCCGCAGCCGCTGCCATCAGGCAGAGATCGCGCGCGAGGCGATAGGGGCTGTGGAACACGCCGCCGCTCGCTTTCTCGGTGGCGCCGAGCGAGGCGGAGAGATCCTCAGCGCCCCACATCAGGCCGGCGAGGCGAGGCGAGCAGCCCTTGTAACTGCCGAGCCCGAAGATCGAGCCGGCCGTCTCCGTCGCGACGCAGACGATGCGGGTCGTGCCGATCGCGATCCCGGCTGCGGCTTCCAGAGCTTCGAGCCAGGTCGCGACCTGGCGCACATCATCGCCGCCTTGCGATTTCGGCAGCACGATGCCGTCGGGCCTGCCCGGTATCACCGCGGCGAGATCGGCGAGCGTCATGCCGGTGTCGAGCGCGTTGACGCGGACGTAGAGCTGGTGCGGGCCGGGACGGCTCTTCAGCATCGCCAATGTCAGCCCGCGTGCCTCCGGCTTCTTCTCGGTGACGACGGAGTCCTCGAGGTCGATGATCAGAGCGTCGGCCTTGCCTTCGCTCGCCTTCTCGAATTTGCGGGGGGAATCGCCCGGCACGAACAGCATCGAACGCATCAGACCGGCCTCTTGTGCATCATCGCCATGCGGCGGCATTTTCCGACGATCTCGTCGTTCTGGTTCAGGGCGTGGTGCTCGAACTCGACGATGCCCGCCCTCGGGCGCGATTTGGATTCCCTCAACGAAAGCACCTTCGTCGTCGCCCGCAAAGTGTCGCCATGGAAGACCGGTTTCGGAAAGATCACGTCGGTCATGCCGAGATTGGCGACGGTTGTCCCCAAGGTCGTATCATAGACCGTCATGCCGATCATGATGCCGAGGGTGTAAAGGCTGTTGAAAATGCGCTGGCCGAACTCGGTCTTTTCGGAGAAATGCGCGTCGATGTGCAGCGGCTGCGGATTGAGCGTCAGCAGGCTGAACATGGTGTTGTCCATTTCCGTGACGGTCCGGGTCAGCGGATGCCTGAACTCCTGGCCGACGGAAAAGTCTTCGAAATAAAGTCCGGCCATCGCGATTTCCTCCCTCTATTGGTGCGATTTGGCCCGCGCTGCCGTTACGGTGGCGCGGCCAGGTGAACGGCTTTTTGCCGTGCGAGCGCTCTGATCTCCTCGGCCGAGAAACCGGCCTCGTGCAAAATGTCGCGGCCGTGCTGGCCGAGCGTCGGTGCGGGGCCGGCGGCCTCCGGCTGGGTCACGCTCCAGGTCGAGGGCACGCGCATCTGGCGGATGCGGCCTTCCACGGGGTGATCCACGGTCCTGAAGAAGTCGACCGCCTTGAGATGCGGATCGTCCAGAATCGTTTCCAGCGTATGCATCGGCATCACCGGAATATCGGCGCGCTCCAGCAGCTCGCGCCATTCCGCGGTGGTGCGTGTTGCAAAGATGTGGCCGATCTCCTCGTAGATCTCGTCGATATGCCTGGTGCGCGCGGCGTGATTGGCAAAGCGCGGCTGATCGAGGAAATGCGGCTGCCCGATCGCCTCGAAGAAGCTGCGCCAATGCTTGTCGTTGTAGATGAGCACGCAGAGATAGCCGTCGCTGGTCTTGTACGGCTTTCGATAGCGCGAGAGCAGGCGGGCGTAGCCGCCATGGTCGAGCGGCGGATCGTAGGTCAGTCCGCCCAGATGATCGACCAGCACGAACTCCGCCATGGATTCGAACATCGGCACGTCGATGCGCTGGCCGATGCCGGTGCGCTGCTGGTGCATCAGCCCACCCATGATGGCATTGACCATCATCAGCCCGACGATGCGGTCGGCGATGGTGACGGGGACGTAGCGCGGCGTGCCGTCGCCGGCAGCAGCTAACAGCGTCGGAATGGTGGCGGCACCCTGGATCAGATCGTCGTATGCGGGTTTTGCAGCGTAAGGGCCTGACTGGCCGTAGCCGAACGCGCCGACATAGACGAGCGCGGGATTGATCGCGCGAAGTGTCTCGTAGTCGAGGCCGAGCCGCGCCATCGCCTGCGGGCGCACATTGTAGACCAGCGCGTTGGCGCGCTTGGCCAGCCGCAGCAGCGTGTCGCGGCCTTCCGTCTTCTTGAGGTCGAGCACGATGCTGCGCTTGCCGCGATTGGCATTGTGAAACATCCCGCCCATGCCGGGCGTGCGACCGGGACCGATCTGGCGAACGATGTCGCCCTCGGGGCTTTCGATCTTGATGACGTCGGCACCCATGTCCGCCAGCACCTGGGTGCCGTAGGGGCCCATCAGCACCGAGGTCAGGTCGAGAATGGTGAAGCCGGCGAGCGGTCCCATGAGGCCTCGTGAGATAAATTCATATGCGTGGAGTTAGAGTTCAGAAAACGAAGGTGTCAATTCGACACGGCCGGTGTGACGCGCATAGCTCCATGCATAGTTCATATACTTGACATATAAATTCACATATATGTACATTTTCCTCAAGCAAGAATTGGAGAGGACCGGCGGTGCTGCAGCAATCGGCTGCCGCGTTCGGCCTGGGGACGCGTCAGGGAGAACGAGATGAAGACGAAACTGGTCCGGGCCGCCGCGGCGTTCGTACTCTCGCTGCCGGTCTCGACGTTGCAGGCGCAGGCGCTGGAGCTAAAAGTCGCCGATAGCTTCCCCGCCGATCACTATCTCGTCCGCCTGATGCTGAAGCCGTGGATGGACGACGTCACCAAGCGCACCAACGGCGGCGTGACCTTCACCCATTATCCGAACCAGCAGATCGGCAAGGCCACCGACATGCTGCGGCTGACCCAGTCCGGCGTGGTCGACATCGGCTACATCGGGCCGTCTTACGTCTCGGACAAGATGCCGCTCTCCGAAGTCGCGCAGCTGCCGGGCGCATTCCAGACCAGTTGCCAGGGCACGCTCGCCTATTGGAAGGCTGCGCGGGAAGGCATTCTGGCCAAGCAGGAATACGCGCCGAACAAGATCAAGCTGCTGATGGCCGTGGTGCTGCCGCCCTATCAGGTGTGGACCGCCAAGCAGAAGGTCGAGACGATCAAGGACATGCAGGGCCTGAAGCTGCGCACCACCGGTGGCGCGCAGGATCTGACCGTGCGCACGCTCGGCGCGGTGCCGGTGCGCATGGCTGCGCCCGATGCCTATGAATCGCTGTCGCGCGGCACGATGGACGGGCTGCTCTTCCCCATGGACAGCGTCGTCGCCTACGGCCTGGACAAGCTCGTCAAATATGCGACCGAAGGCGTCAGCTTCGGCAGCTTCATCGTCGCATACTCGATCAATCAATCGGTCTGGGACAAATTGCCCGATGATGTGAAGAAGGCGATGGACGCGGCGTCGGAAGCGATCACGCCGAAGGCGTGCGCCGACGTCGACAAAGAGCAGGACGTCACGCAGCAGAAGATGAAGGACCAGGGCATCAGCTTCACCGCGCTTCCGGAAGCAACGCGCGCGGACATGAAGGAGAAGCTCAAGGGCGTTGCGCAGGAATGGGCGAGCGCGCTGGACGGCCGCGGCAAGCAGGCCTCCGCAGCGCTCAAGGAGTTCGAGGGCTTGCTCGCGGCCGCCGGGGCGAAGTAGCCGAGCGCGATCGCAGCGAAAAAGGAGACGCCAGGGATGATCAAGCGGGCAACGGATGTGCTCGGCGTACTGGAGCGTGCGCTGACGGTGATCGCAGCGATCTCACTCTTCGCGATCATGGCGCTGGTGGTGGCCGACGTGTTCATGCGTTACGTCCTGAACAGCCCGTTCTCCTTCACCTACGACCTGATCGGGCTCTATCTGCTCGCCGGCGTGTTCTTCCTGACGCTGTCGGACACATTGCGCGTGCATGCGCATGTCGGCGTGGACATCCTGCTCTCGCGCTTTCCGCCCGCGGGTCGGCGGCTGTCGGAGGTCGTCACCGCGCTCACCGGCTTGTTCGTCTTCGCCCTGATCTGCAAGGTCGGGTTCGAGCGCGCGCTGGAGAATTACGAGCAGCACGACGTGCTCGCCGGCGCCATTCCGTGGCCGACCTGGATTTCGGCCGCGCTGGTGCCGTTCGGCTGCGGCGTGCTCGTGCTGCGGCTGGCGCTGCAACTCGTCGGAAACGTGCTCAGCCTCGTCTCCGGACGTGATCTCTTTCCTTTGCCGCCTGTCAACGAGACCGGCGAAGCCCACTCCTTCGAATAACGGCGGCATCGATGACAGTCACTCTCGTGCTCGGACTGCTTTTTCTCCTGCTGGCGATCGGCACGCCGGTCGGATTCGCCATGGGATTTGCCGGCTCTGTCGGCCTCCTCATGGTCGGCGGCACCGGCACGCTGTTCGGCATCCTGCAGACGGCGCCGCTCTCGACGGTTTCGTCCTATGAATTGATCACGATCCCGATGTTCCTGCTGATGGCGGACCTCGTTCTGCTGTCCGGCGTCGCCGACGACATGTTCAAGGCGGCGTCCGCATGGGTCGGCCGCATCCCCGGCGGGCTCGGCATGGCGACGGCGCTCGCCGGCGCCGGCTTTGGCGCGATCTGCGGCACCTCGACGGCATCGGCCGCGACGCTGTCGTCGACGAGCCTTCCGGCGATGATCCGCCAGGGCTACGAGCCCAAGATGGCGGCCGGCGTCGTCGCGATCTCGGGGACGCTGGCCATGCTGATCCCGCCCAGCGTGGCGCTGGTGATCTTCGGTCTGCTCGCCGAGGTCAACATCGGACAGCTCCTGATCGGCGGCATCATTCCGGCGGCGCTCGTGACCGCCACGATCATGGCGACGATCTATTTCCTGGTCTGGCAGGATCCGTCCCGTGCCCCGCGGGTCGAGCCTGTCTCCTGGCGCGAGCGGTTTTCCTTGCTGTGGCAGGTCGGCCCGATGGCGCTGCTGTTCTCGCTCGTCACCGGTACCATCTATCTCGGCGTGGCGACGCCGACCGAGGCTTCGGCGCTCGGCGCTGCCGGCGCGCTGGGGCTGGCATTCGCCAAGCGCAGGGTGACCGCGGCCTCGCTCTATCGTGCCCTGCTCAGCGCCTGCCACGGCACCTGCATGATCGTGACGATCCTCGTCGGTGCCTCGATCTTCGGCTACTTCTTCACGCTCACCCATGTCACGCAGGATCTCGTCGCCTGGGTCGGGTCGTTGCAGGCCTCGCGCTGGGTCATCATCACGCTGATCCTGTTCGGCTACATTGTCCTCGGCTCCTTCATGGACCAGATCGCGATCCTGGTCTTGACCGTGCCGATCGTGCTGCCGCTGATCAAGACGCTCGGCTTCGACCCGATCTGGTTCGGCGTCATCAAGATCGTCACCGCCGAGGTCGGCATGATCACGCCGCCGGTCGGGCTCAACTGCTTCATCGTCGCTCGCTATGCCAAGCGGCCGGTGGCGGAAGTGTTTCACGGCACCTTTCCGCATTTCATCGCGCACCTGATTGCGATCGCGATTCTGGTGGCGTTTCCGTCTATCATCCTCTGGCTGCCCTCGCAGATGGGGCGCTAGGATCGGAGCCCGGCTCCCAAGAAGGAGATCAAGAACATGGATTTCGCGCTCACCGATCAGCAGGAAGCCATTCGCGATGCCATTGCCAAGATCTGCGAGGGCTTTCCCGATGCCTATTGGCTGAAGAAGGACCATGACGGCGGCTTCCCGCATGATTTCCACAAGGCGCTGGCTGACGCCGGCTGGCTCGGCATCTGCGTGCCGGAGGAATATGGCGGCTCCGGGCTCGGCATCACCGAAGCCGCGATCATGATGCGCACTATTGCGGAATCCGGTGCCGGCATGTCGGGCGCCTCCGCGGTACACATCAACGTGTTCGGGCTCAATCCCGTGGTCGTGTTCGGCACCGAGGAGCAGCGCAAGCGCATGCTGCCGCCGATGGTCGAGGGCCGCGAGAAGGCGTGCTTCGCCGTCACCGAGCCCAATACCGGCCTCAACACCACGCAACTGAAGACCCGCGCGGTCGCCAAGAACGACCGCTACATCGTCAACGGCCAGAAGGTGTGGATCTCGACCGCGCAGGTCGCGCACAAGATCCTGCTGCTGGCGCGTACCACGCCGCTGGAGGAGGTGCGCTCGCCGACGCACGGGCTCAGCCTGTTCTACACCGATTTCGACCGCAACAGGATCAAGGTCCACGAGATCGAGAAGATGGGCCGCAAGATCGTCGATTCCAACGAGCTCTTCTTCGAGGACTTTGAAATTCCGATGGAAGACCGCATCGGCGAAGAGGGCAAGGGTTTTCAGTACATTCTCGAAGGCATGAACCCCGAGCGCATCCTGATCGCGGCGGAAGCCGTCGGCCTCGGCAAGCTCGCGCTGTCGCGCGCGACCGAATACGCCAAGACGCGCGTTGTTTTCAATCGTCCGATCGGCAAGAACCAGGGCATCCAGCATCCGCTCGCGGTGAACTGGGTCGAGCTTGAGGCGGCCTGGCTGATGGTGATGCAGGCGGCCTGGCAATACGACAAGGGCTTGCCTTGCGGCGCCGGCGCGAACGCCGCGAAATATTTCGCCGGCGAAGCAGGGTATCATGCCTGCGAGCAGGCGGTGATGACCCATGGCGGCTTCGGCTACGCCAAGGAATTCCACGTCGAGCGCTACTTGCGCGAAGTGCTGATCCCGCGCATCGCGCCGGTCAGCCCGCAGCTTGCGCTCAGTTTTATTGCGGAAAAGGTGCTCGGGCTCGCCAAGTCGTACTAGGCTCAGCGCCAGCGGAGGATCGCCATGAACATCGCTCACCACCTCCTGCGTGCCGCCAGGGCTGATGCGTCCGCGCCGGCCCTGCTCAAGGGGCTGACGCCGGTTGCGGACTACGGCCGGCTCGGCGCAACTATGGCGTCACTGGCCGCCTCGTTGCAGCAGCGCTTCAGTCTCGCCAAAGGCGACCGCGTCGCGCTGCTGATGAAGAACGTGCCCGACTATGTCGCCTGTCTCTATGCCTGCTGGCATGCCGGCCTCGTCGCCGTTCCCATCAACGCAAAACTGCATCCGCGCGAGGTCGCGTTCATTCTCGACAACTCCGGCGCTGCGGTCATGTTCGTGACCGAAGACATGGCAGGTGTTGCCTCGGAAGCACTGACGCTCGGCACGGCAAAACCGCGCATCGTCGAGATCGGCTCGGCCGAACATCGCGGTATGGAGAAGGTTGACGGCATCGCCATCGCCGATGTCAGGATCACCGATCCCGCCTGGATCTTCTACACCAGCGGCACCACCGGCCGCCCCAAGGGCGCGGTGCTGAGCCATCGCAATCTGCTTGCGATGTCGCTGAACTATCTCGCCGAGATCAACCCGATCGTTCCTGGCGAGGCGCTGCTGCACGCCGCGCCGATGTCGCACGGCTCCGGCCTCTACATGGTGCCGCATGTGCTCGGCATGGGCGCGCAGATCATTCCGGAGAGCGGCCGCTTCGAGCCGGACGAAATTCTCGAGCTCACGGCGAAGTGCGACGGCATTTCCTTCTTCGCTGCGCCAACCATGGTGCGGCGCCTGACGGTCGCGGCGGAAGCGACCGGTGCAACCGCGCCCGGGCTGAAGACCATCATCTATGGCGGTGGCCCGATGTATGTGGCCGATTGCAAGGCTGCGCTCGCCGTGTTCGGGCCGAAGCTGGCGCAAATCTATGGTCAGGGCGAGACGCCGATGACCATCACGTATTTGCCGAAGAGCATGCATGTCGACGCCGGCCATCCGCGTCACGAGGAACGTCTCGCCTCGGTCGGCATCGCACAGGGCGTGGTCCAGGTGCGCACCGTGAATGAGGCGGGCCGGGACGTTGCGCCTGATGAGATCGGCGAGATCATCGTGCGCGGCGATACCGTGATGTCCGGCTACTGGCAAAACCCGGACGCCACAGGGAACACGTTGCGTGACGGCTGGCTCTACACCGGCGACATGGGCGTCTTCGATGCCGATGGCTTCCTGACGCTGAAGGACCGTTCCAAGGACGTCATCATCTCCGGCGGCACCAACATCTATCCGCGTGAGGTCGAGGAGGTGCTGCTGCGGCACGAGGCCGTCGCCGAGGTCTCGATGATCGGCCGGCCGCATCCGGAATGGGGCGAGGAGGTGGTGGCCGTTGTCGTTCCCGTCGCGGGCAGGACGGTCACGCGAGAAGAGCTCGACCAGATGTGCAATGCGTGGATCGCTCGTTTCAAACGGCCCAAGCACTATTACCTCACCGCCGAATTGCCCAAGAACAGCTATGGCAAGATCGTGAAGACGGAGCTGCGCGCGCTGCTGGCTGAGTCATCCGCACGCCTGATCCCGATGGGTTGAGGCGGCAATGTCAGGGGAGCCGCCGCCGATCGATTTTTCCGGCTTGATCCGGGAAGGCGATCTCGTGGTGTGCGGGCAGGCGACAGCGGAGCCGGTCACCCTGACCGAAGCGCTGATGGCGCAGGCGGCGCAACTTCCGCCGTTTCGGATGATGGTCGGACCGGTGTTCTCGGAGACGTTTTCCGCAGCAAGCGCGAACGTGTCGTTCCAGAGCTATGGCGTGATCGGCAATGCGCGGCGGCTCGCCAAGGCCGGGCGGCTTGACGTGATTCCAAGCAACTACAGCGCCTTCTGTGCAGATTTCGCCGCGCGGCGCCACAGGGCGGACGTCGTTCTGGTGCAATTGGCGGAGGCCGATGATGGAAGGCTCAGTACCAGCCTCTCCAACGACTATGTCATCGATGCCGCGCGCGGGGCCCGCCTCGTCATCGCGGAGATCAATCCGGATGCGCCCTTTACGTTCGGGGCGGAATGGCCGGAGGATGTGCCGATCCAGATGCGCGTAGCTGCCCGCCGTCCGCCGGTCGAACTGGCATCGACGCCGCTCGACGATGTCTCGCGTCGTATCGCGGGGCATGCAGCAAGCCTGATCTCCGACGGCAGCACGCTCCAGTTCGGCGTCGGCCGCATTCCGGACGCGATCCTGTCGTCGTTGTCCCATGCGCGCGATCTCGGCATCCATTCCGGCCTGATCAACGATGCCGTTGTCGATCTGATCGAACGCGGCGCGGTGACGAATACGAAGAAAGGGATCGATGCCGGGATCACCGTCACCAACCAGGTGATCGGGACCCGGCGGCTCTATCGCTTCGTGCATGAAAACAAGGCGGTAGCAGTGCGGCCGACGTCCTACACGCACGGTCAAGGCGTTCTGGCGCAGATCGACCGGTTAGTCGCGATCAACTCGGCGCTTCAGGTCGGACTCGATGGCAGCGTCAATTCCGAGACGCTGAATGGCGTTGCGGTCGGCGCGATCGGCGGGCAGCTCGATTTCGTGCGCGGCGCCAATGCGTCACGCGGGGGCAGGGCGATCATCGCGCTGCCGGCGACGGCGTCGGACGGGACCAGCCGGATCGTCGCCAATGTCGAGACCGTGACGACACCCCGCGCCGATGTCGACGCTGTCGTCACCGAATGGGGCATCGCCGAGCTGCGCGGCTGCGGCCTTACCGAGCGTGCGCGCCGCTTGATCGCGATCGCAGCGCCCGAGCATCGCGACGCACTGTCGGCGCAGGGTCGCAGGCCCGCGCGCTAGCTCAGTTCATCATCGCAAGCGTCGGGCGCGGGCCCTCGCCGGACCCGATGATTGCAGGAATATCGGCCGCCTCGCCGGCGATCATGCCCGACATCTGCCAGAACAGGTGCGCAAGGCGGGAGAACACCAGCCGCTCGCGCTCGGCAGGAACGGTGCCATCAGGGATCGTCACGGTTTCCAGACCGACGACCTTCTTGAAATCTGGCCAGATCGTCATCGATTGCGCGATCACCGAATAGCAGCGCGGATCCTCGTCGCTCTCGTCGGGCGCCGGCGGCAGACCCGGATATTGCGTCGGCGCGACGTAGAACTTGTAGGCGCCATAGCCGAGCCGGAGCAGGAACTTTTCGGGGACGGCGACGTCGGCGGCAAAGGACACCAGCCGCGCCCCGCTCAGCACGTCCGCTTCGATCGCGCTGAGGTCCGCTGCGCGCAGCGCCGAGCAGAAGGCGAGATCGCGATTGTGCTCGCGGAGCAGGTTGGCGAGCGGCTGCTGCTGTTGCACGGTATCGGTGAGCAGGATGATGGTCTTGAGCATCGTCTGAGATCCGTCAGGGGAAGAGATGGCGGGCGGTCATGGCCGCATGTTCGGAAGCGTGGATCGCGAAGAAATCGTTGGCGATGCGCTGTCCCGGCGCGATCTCCAGGACGCGGTAGCGCGCGAGAGCGGCGGCTTCGCGCGCGGCGCCGACGTCGTCCTGCCAGGCGCAGAGCGACAGCTCCAGCCGGCCGTAGCCGCCGCAATCGGCGGCATAGGCACCGGTCACGGCTTCCACGGTTGCAGCCACCGCGCCCGCGTCACTGGCCGAGACGTCGCGCAGGATCACGGCGATGCCGCCGCCGGTCTCGGCTTTCGAGGTCATCACCATGAAGGCGTCGCGGGAGCCGGTGCGGCCGGCACGGCGGGCCGTGCGCACGATGCCGGCAAAGCCGGGGTCGGGACCAAGCTCCAGTGTCGTGGTCTGCTGGTCATGCAGGATCGTGGCGCGCATCGCGCCGAGGTCGCCTTTCAGCGAATGATAGGAGCGGGGAAGCCACACGGTATCGAGCGGCCCCTGTGAGGAGGTCAGGCTCCAGGCCTGGTCGAGCAAATAGCCCTCCCAGATCGCAGGATAGGATGCGGCGAGCTGCTGCCAGGCGCGGAGCAGCATTTCGGCGCGCTGGGTGCGGCCGAGATAGAGCGTGCGCGCCGACATCTCCCAGCGATTCCACTTGTGCAAGGCGACATCGCAGCCGAGGAAGGACGGCAGCAGCGGCGCCTCGCGCAACACGGCGCCGGCCTCGACGAACAGCAGCGGCTCGCGATACTTGTTCCACATCCGCACCATGAACTCCGCTTTCTCGAAGCAGAGGATGCGCTCGCCGAGCTGGGTCTCGATCGGCTCGATGTGACAGGCGAGGTCGAAGCGCTCGAGCGAGTGCCGGAGCGCGAAGGCAGCGGTCGCATCGCCGCCCCGCGGATAGCAGGAGACGATCCGCGGGCGGATCGTGGACGTGTCGGCTGCGGTGAGGAATTTCGACCAGCCGATACCGCCCCACCACATCTCGTGCGGGCCGTCCGCGCCGCAGGGGCCGACGGTGCCGAATTCGGTCAGCTTGGACTTGAGGAAATCGAAGCCGGGATTCTCGCTTCTGGGAATGACGACAGCGCAGCCGGGGGTGAGCGAGCGATAGAACAGCTCGGCGGCCGCCCCGCTCGGCGGCTCCCTCAGAACGATGACGCCGTTCCGCCGCCCCTCGCTGAAACCGTCGAGCATCGGCGCACCGTAGTGCTCGACCAGCCAGCCCAGGCGGTTGCGCTGGGCCGGGCCGAGCCTGACACCGCCGGATTGCAGCAGCCGATCAAGGTCTTCGTGCGTCCCGTCCGTCAATTCCGTGCCCCTCGCGCCAGCCTTGGACTTCAACGTCCGGGGCGGCGCGATCAGGCGCACTATTTGGTGCCGGCACCGAGCGGAGTGATCGCGACGGAATAGATCGCGATTTCCTGCGTCATCGGCGCCACCGGGATCAGCAGGCAGCCGTCGTCGCGCTCGGCGCGATAGTGCTCGCCGTTCCGTTGCACGCCGGCATAGACCAGGCTCCCGGCTGCAATGCCGACGACGTCCTGACTTGCGGCGGCCTCGCGGGTCTCGCCGGCGGATTGCACAGTGACGCCATGCAGGAGGCCCTCGGCCGCGAATTTCGGCAACGGAAGCGCCAGCATGGCGATACCCATGGCGCGCGAAACCGGAACGCGCACGCGCAGCTCCCCGAGTCCGGTTCGGTGCACGGCGACCGATTCCAGCGCCGCCTCGCCATTGGCGCGAAACAATCCGACCTGAACCATTCCACAGGGACTCTCTTCGAAGACGTCGGCGGGCAGGCGGTTGGCGCCGAACAGCGTATAGAGATAGGCGTAGGAAGGTGACATCAGCGCGAAGCTGCCTGCAAGCCACATCGGCGGCCCGGCCGAGGTGCAGGCAGCCGAGAGGCCGCGCGCGGTGATCTGATTGCGGACGAAATCGCGGTCGAGCATCGGCGCCAGCGCCTGAGTGCCGAGATTGACGTCGTGCTGCAAGCCGCCGAGCAGCGCCAGTTCGTCGTCATCGGGCAGCAGCAACAGGCGCGCCAGCGTCGCGGCACTCCAGCGTACCGCGACGTCGGGCGCGGCATAGGGGCTTAGGGAGAAGTCCCGTGCGACATCCCCGGCGCCAGCCGCGAAGGCGAGCGCGCCGGCCTGGATTTCGGCGGCCAGCGCGATCTGGCTGGCGGAATGCGGGTTGATCTCGCGCAGGACCTGGTCGCCGTCATAGTCGCGCACCGAACCATCGGCGGAGCAGCAGGCCTGCTCCAGCAGCGCGACGTTGCGCAACAGCATGCGCTTGGCGTGGGGCGCGATCACGAGATCGGAGATGAAACCTGTCGCGCTGTCCTGCTCGGCGAGATCGTCGAAGCAATCATCGAGGGAGATGAGATAGGCGCCATGAAGACGGATATTGATTCCTTCCAGGTCGAAGACCCGCCGGAGGGCCTTCTGCACGCTGCCGGAATAGCCGAGGTCGGCAAGCACGAGGTCGGTACAGTCATCGAAGTCCGGTATCGCGTGGCGCAGATAGGCGAGCAGCCGCGCACGCTGGATTGTGGCGAGCTCGAGAAGCTCGCCGGTCTCCATCAGGGCGGGCAACGCCTCGGCGAGTTCTTGGCCGGTCACGATCCCGTCGGGCGATTTCGCGAAGAACGCCGCGACTTTCGGTGGCAGGACCTTGACCATGTTGCGAAATGTCGGCGCGTCGAGCTTCGCTATCTTGGCGAGAAAGTCGACGAGCGGCTGCATCGTGTCGGCCGAGGCCATCAGGCTGACACGGCGGTTGATTTCGAGATAGGCCGAGGTCGCCCCGTGCAGATCCTGCCAGATCCGGTGCGACAGAAAGCCGTCACGGCCGAGAAAGCCAAGCGCCACCCGCCGGCCGGGACCCGCGATCTGCTCGCAGCGCCCCGCGACAAAGGCGTCGAAGGCGGTCATCACCGGACCGAGCACCGTCGCGCCAAGGTGAAAGGCGGGAGACCTCTCGGCGCTTCGTGCGGCCGTCATGCGCCGGAGTGTGCGCGAACCGTGATCGAGTCGCGAAGGGACGCCCGGGCACAGCAGCTCGAACAGCGCGGTTTCACGCTGCAGTTTCGAAGTCAATTCCCGCGAGGCCTGGGGATAGTAGCGCGGCCGAATGCCGTGGCGTCGCGCACCCTTGATGTCGGCGTGCTCGTTGTCGCCGATATGGAAGGAGGCGCCGGCGTCGACGCCCTGCTCGGTCAGGTATTTTGCGAACAGCGCTTCGCTTTTGCCGCTGCCATGGTCGCAGGAGGCATAGAGAAAGTCCCACACGAGGCCGGGGCGGCAGGCGCGCAGCAGCCGCGCCAGCCGGGCGGAATCCCAATAGGTGTCGGAGATGAATCCGACGCGATGGCCGGCGCGCTTCATTTCTGAATATTGCCGAAGCATGTCCGGATTGACGCGGCAAAGCTCGAGCTCGGCCGCGAACTCCGATTCGACGAGGTCGCTCAGATCGCGGCGCGTGAGACCGAACAGATTGAACGGAAAGAACGAATAGATGTCCTCGATCTGAACTTCGACCGCACCGCGCTTTTCCTTCGCGGCCCTGCGTGCGCGCCCTTCGGCCTGGATTCGATGCTGAACGAAACTGACGGAAACATTCGGACAAGTTCTTGAAATGCCCGAGAGCTCGTAAGTCCTTTCAAATACGCCATCTGGGCTCGTGCAGGCACGAAGCAGAAATGTATCGAAAACATCGAACGACCAAGCAGAAACAATTTCGGCGCGGCGCGCTGCGCCAGTCGTTGCGATCGTCATGCGGCAATTCCCCGTCCACCAGGACGATTAACGTGCGCATTTGACCAGTCAGGCGCCACACGCGCGAAAAAAGTTCACGCGCGATTCAAAATCGCATTCGCCGCGACTGACAGATTCAAAAAAATCGCTAGGTTCGAAAAAGGTGATTCGGAAAAAATTGCCGAGTGCGAAAGTCGTCTCGCCTTCATTCACACTCGGAAACAATCGCGTCTTCATGCGCTGCGCGCGTGTCGCGTTCGATCGCCTAGTGCCGCGTAATGTCAGCGTTTTCTCACCACGACATCTGTTCAGGATGGATGATCCGCCATGGCGCGAGACGATGTGATGATTGCAGGGTTGAGGCGCGAGATGATCGCGCAGTCGGCAATTATTGCCCGACACTCGGCAAAAACGACCGGCTAACATCTTGAAAAACAACAAAAATTCTCCGCCTGGATTGTTTTGGTGTCCCGTTCAACGCCTGGAAGCCGTGTGGCATGTGCGCCTCCGGCATTGCGGGTTGGAGGTTGCGGGATGAGTTACGCTGCTGATGTCTGGGCTCCCGCCGAGGCCGAGATCACGACGACGGCGCCGGTCGATGCGGTCGTGCAGGTCGCGCCGTCGGTGCCGCTCGCGCCGGACAGTGTGCCCCCTTCCGACGACGTCGTCTTCGACGAGGACAGCGAACTCCTGGACAGGCTCGCTGCCGACGATGAGGCGGCGTTCCGCATGCTGGTCGAGCGTCATATCGATCGCGCCTATGCGATCGCGCTCCGCATCGTCGGCAATGCGGCGGACGCCGAGGACGTGGTGCAGGACACGATGCTCAAGGTCTGGAGCCATCGCGGTCGCTGGCAGCACGGCCGCGCAAAATTCTCGACCTGGCTCTACCGCGTCATCTCCAACCGCTGCATCGACATCAGGCGCAAGCCGCGCAACGAGAATGTCGAAACGGTGCCGGAAGTCGCCGATGGTCAGCCCGGCGCCGTCGAGATCATCGAGCGCAACGAGCTGAACGACATGCTGGAGCTCGCGATGCAGCGCCTGCCCGAGCAGCAGCGCGTCGCGGTGATCTTCTCGTACCACGAGAACATGAGCAACGGCGAGATCGCCCAGGTGATGGACACGACGGTCGCCGCGGTGGAGTCGCTGCTCAAGCGTGGACGTCAGCAGCTCCGCCAGCTGCTGCGCAAGCACGAGCGCGACATCCGCACCGCGTTTACCGACTGCTAACCATAAAATTCGCCTCGCAGAAATTTTCGCGCCTGATCTCTCTGCGCTCCGCCGTTTGAGCGAACGGACGGGGCTGCGGTCCGCGTCGTCGTAAGTCGATTTCCACGATGCGGCACGCCATGCCCATCACCACAGGAGCTTCCAATGCCCGCAATCAATACCAATACCGCCGCCAACGCCGCGGTCCGTTACCTCAACATCAATTCGTCGCAGGAAACCAGCTCGCTATCGAAACTGTCGAGCGGCTCGCGCATCACCTCGGCGTCCGACGACGCTGCCGGCCTTGCGATCTCGACCCGCATCTCCTCGGACGTTACCACGCTGCAGCAGGCCGCGACCAACGCCTCGCAGGCGACCGCGATCCTGCAGACCGCCGACGGCGGCGCCTCCAACATCTCCGACATTCTCGCCCGCATGAAGTCGCTGGCCTCCGAGTCCGCCTCGGGCACCACGACCGACTCCAGCCGCGCCTACATCAACTCGGAATTCACGCAGCTCACGAGCGAGATCGATTCGATCGCGTCCGGCACCCGCTATTCCAGCCAGAGCCTGCTCGACGGCACCAGCGTGTTCGCCTCGGGCGTCTCGGTGCTGGTCGGCTCGTCCGGCTCGGACACCATCACGATCACGCTCACGAGCCTCACTGCATCCTCGCTCGGCGTCTCCTCGCTCGACGTCAGCACGCTGTCGGATGCGACCTCGGCCCTGACCACGCTCGATACGGCGATCGATACGGTTTCCGCCGCCCGCGCCAGCATCGGCGCCCAGGAATCGCGCTTCAACTTCAGCGCCGACTCGATCTCGACCCAGACCCAGAACCTGCAGTCCGCGAACTCGGCGATCAAGGACGTCGACATCGCGGCCGAGCAGTCCAAGCTCTCCTCGGCGGAAGTGAAGACCCAGGCCGCCGTGTCGGCGCTGGCCGCCGCGAACCAGATGCCGCAGTACCTGCTCAAGCTGCTGGGCTGATGATAATCCGGGCGGGCCGGCGTGACGCCGGCCCGCTCCCTGCCAGGGGATAATCAGGCCAAGTGACCAGCGTCAGCTCAACCAGCAGCAGCACAAGTTCCGGCGTCACCGTCACCACGAGCGGGACGACCAATTCGAGCAGCATCGACTGGTCCGCGCTGATCCAGTCCGCCGTCGACGCGAAGACCGCGCAGGCGGATACGATCTCGACCACGATCACGAACAACGAGGCCAAGATCTCGGCCTATCAGACGCTGCAGACCGACCTGCAGACGCTGTATTCGGGCCTGTCGTCGCTTTCGACCGCGGTGGTGAACTCGCTCTCCACCAGCGCGTTCGCGACGCGCGCGGCGAGCATCAGCTCGACCGGCGATGTCAGCGCCTCCTCGGCGCTCTCCATGACGATCAAGAACGGGGCTGCAATCGGCGACCACACGCTGACGATCAGTCAGCTCGCGACCGCACACAAGGTGTCCGGCGCTGCGCAATCGAGCCAGACCGACGAGCTCGGCTATTCCGGCACGTTTTCGATCGGTCTTTCGGGCGGTGCTACGTCCGACATCACCGTCACCAGCACGATGTCGCTCCAGGACGTCGTCGATGCCATCAATGCCCAGACCTCGACGACCAATGTCCAGGCCTCCATCGTGCAGGTGTCCAGCACGTCGTACCAGATGGTGCTGACCGGCACCGAGGATGCCGCCGACATCACCTATTCCAGCACGTCCGGCGACGACATCATGAACGAGCTCGGCGTGACCGACAGCTCGGGCAGCTTCACCAACGTCATCCAGGAGGCGCAGTCGGCCGAATTCACGCTCGACGGCATCTCGATGACCCGCGACACCAACGACATCTCCGACGTGCTGAGCGGGGTCACCTTCAGCCTGCTTCAGGCGACGCCGGACGGAACCTCGCTGAACATCAGCATCGAGACCGATACCAGCCAGATCGAATCGGCGGTGGAGACGTTCGTCACCAATTACAATGCCCTTCGCGATGAGGTGATCGCCCAGCAGGCGACCGCAACCGACGGCACGGCGGACTCGAGCGCGGTCCTGTTCGGCGACGGAACCATGCGCAACATCATGGATGCGCTCCAGAACGCCCTGAACAGCACCGTGGGCGGCATGACCATGGCCGATCTCGGTCTGTCCTTCAATGAGAAGAACGAGCTCGAGCTCGACACCTCGACGCTGTCGGAGATCCTGAGCACCAATCTGAGCGGTGTGACCAAGCTGCTGTCGGCGCAGACCACGACGTCGTCGAGCCAGCTCAGCGTCGTCAACACCGGGACGTCGCCGCAATCCTTCACCCTGGATCTCACCGTCGATTCCGACGGCAATCTCACTGCGGCCTCGGTCGGCGGCGACTCCTCGCTGTTCACGGTCAGCGGCACCACCATCATCGGCGCGTCCGGCTCGATCTATGCCGGCATGGCCTTCACCTATAGCGGCTCGACCTCGCAATCGATCACGGTGACCTCGACCACCGGGATCGCATCGCAGATCTACCAGATCGCGAAGAACTACTCATCGTCATCAGGCGCACTGCAGACGCAGATCACCAGCCTGACCAACCGCGACGACGAGCTTCAGCAGAAGGTCGACGACATCAACAGCGCGGCCTCGACGCTGCAGTCGCAGCTTCAGACGCAATACGCGAAGTACCAGGCCGCGATCGAGAGTGCCAACAGCACGCTCGATTATCTCAAGGCCCTGCTCAATTCCAGCTCGAGTGATTGATGATGCATAATCCGATGGCGTACATGGCCAACCAGGCCTATCGGGGAACGGCAACGACCGTGCCGCCGCTCAAGGCGGTCGCGATGCTGATCGGCGGCACGATCACGTTTCTGCAGAAATCGCTGGCCGCCCAGGAGGCCCGGCGCTTCGAGGAAGGGCACGACTACCTGATGAAGGCGACCGCGATCCTGCGCGGGCTCAGCCACAACCTCGATTTCGCCAAAGGCGGCGACGTGGCGGAGCGGCTGTTCCAGACCTACAACGCGATGATCCTGGCGAGCCTCAAGGCCTATGGCCGTCCGCACGCCCGCCAAAGTTTCGGCCGCATCATCGCCGGGCTGGCCGAGCTGCGGGAGGCCTGGGAATTTGTCGACACGACCGTACGGAGCGGCAAGCCGGGACCAGGCGATTCGGCCCGCAAGGGCTGAAGACGCCTGCTCCTCCGCGACGCGGGGAGGACAGGCGCGAGACGGTCCGCCGTTTCCGCCGCGTTCCGTAGTGCTGCGGACAGATTTGGCGTCCAAAGCCGCTGAAATCCGGTTTCCGCCGCGCCTGCAATGCTTTATGACGGGCCTGACCGAGGCGGGATCGGCGGGCGATGGACGTCACCGAGTTTGAGGAATTGATCGACCGGCTGGGCGAGGATCTCTCCCTCTGGCCCGACGACCGGCGTTTGCCCGCCGAAGCGCTGCTGGCGCAATCCGCCGCCGCGCAGGCCCTGCTGGACGAAGCGCGCGCGTTGCGCCAGGCGCTCGCTGCGCCTCCGGTCCGCGCGCCCAAGGGCCTCGCCGACCGCATCGTCGCCGCGGCTGCGAACATGAAGAGCGACACCGCCGAGCCGCGCACCGAAGGCGAGACGGCGGAGAGCTGAGCGGCTCTTTTTCTCACGTCGCTTCCTTCACCTCGCCCCGCTTGCGGGGAGAGGTCGGATTGCATCGAAGATGCAATCCGGGTGAGGGGACTCTCCACGAGTCTAACTGTCACCTTCCTTGTGGAGACTCCCCCTCACCCCAACCCTCTCAGCGCGAGCGCAGCTCGTCGCGCCCCCGCATCCGCCTTCGCCAAGGCTTCGGCGGACATGAGCGAGGCGAGGGAGCGCACCGCCACCGTCGCGCCAAATCCGTTTGTAACTCGCCGCTCTTTTAAGACACGCACACGGCAGATTTTGCCGTGTCGAAAGCCATTTTCACGCGCGTGAATCCTCGCCTGAATCGGCGCGCCCACGCGTTTCATCAGCAGACAGATTTCAAGCGCCGCGACCGACATGGGGTCGCCGACCGCGCAAGAAAGCGGAGTTTCTGATGACCGTTTCCGCCGTGAGCTCCACGACAACCGCAAGCACGACGACATCGTCGTCGAGCACATCATCGAGTTCCTCGCTGACCTCGAGCGAGTTCCTGAGCATTCTGGTCAGCGAACTCGAGAACCAGAATCCGCTGGACGCGACCTCGACCACCGATCTCACCAATCAGCTGATGTCCTATTCGAACTACAATCAGCAGCAGTCGATCAATAGCAGTCTCAGCTCGCTATCCAGTTCGTTCTCCAGCCTCGTGACGCTGAACTCGGTCAACTACATCGGCCACAATGTCGAAGCGAAGTCCGACACGACGACCCTGAGCAACGGCTCGGCGACCTACGGCTACTCGCTGTCCTCGGCCGCCTCGAACGTCTCGATCAGCATCTCGGATTCCTCCGGCAACGTCGTCTACACCGGCACCGGCACCGGCAATTCCGGCTTCAACAGCTTCACCTGGGACGGCAAGGACTCCAGCGGCAATCAGCTCTCCGACGGCGGCAAGTACACCATCTCGGTGACCGCCACCGATTCCGCCGGCAATTCGGTGCTCAATTACACGACGGTCACCGGCATGGTCACGGGCATCGATACCTCGACCTCCACGCCCTCGCTCACGGTGAACGGCGTCGCCGTCAGCGCCGCCAACATCCTCGGCGTCACGTCCTGATCTTGCGGCCTGCTTCCCTCGGAGTTTCATCATGAGTCTCACCGGTGCATTGTCCTCGGCAATCTCGGCGCTCAGTGCGCAGAGCCAGTCCCTGTCGATGATCAGCGACAACATCGCCAATTCGAGCACGACGGGTTACAAGACGACGTCGGCAATGTTCGACGCGCTCGTGACCGCGTCGAGCAACACCACCTCCTACGCATCGGGCGGTGTCACCGTCTCGGGCCGCTCGAACATCACCCAGCAGGGCCTGCTCGCCGCGACCTCCAATGCCACCGACGTCGCGATCCAGGGCTCGGGCTTCTTCGTGGTGACCAGTGCCGCGTCCGGCGGCATCACGTCCTACACCCGCAACGGCGCCTTCACGATCAACAATGCCGGCTATCTCGAGAACAACGGCAGCTACCTCGAAGGTTGGCGCACCGACGAGGACGGCAACGTCGTCGGCAGCGAATCGGCCAGCAATCTCGAGGCCATCAACACCCAAGTCGCCTCGACCAGCGGCAGCGCCACCACCAAGACCACGATCGCGGCCAATCTGCCGTCGGATGCCGCCACCGGCGACACTTACACCAGCTCGATGACGCTCTACGATTCGCTCGGCGCGGCGAACACGATGCAGATCACCTGGACCAAGACCGGCACCAACGCCTGGAGCGCGAGCTTCGCCAATCCGACATCGTCGTCGGACACCACGACCGCGACGGGTACGGCCTCGGGCACGATCGACATCACCTTCAACAGCGACGGCTCGCTGGCCAGCACCAGTCCGGACCCGGCAACTGTCTCGATCACCGGCTGGACCGACGGCGCGGCCGACAGCACCGTCACCATGAACCTCGGCACGGTCGGCGGTACCGACGGCCTGACGCAATATGCCTCCGGCGAGACGACGCCGGACGTCAATGTCACTAGCATCGATTCCGACGGCCTGTCCTACGGCAAGCTGTCGAGCATCTCGATCGGCGATGACGGCCTCGTCAACGCGACCTATTCCAACGGCGAGACCATTGCGATCTACAAGATCGCAGTTGCGACGTTTGCCGATCCCAACGGGCTCGCCGCGTCCAGCAACGGACTCTATTCGGCAACAGTTACGTCGGGGAACGCCTCCTTGCAGGGCTCCGGCGAGAATGGCGCAGGCACCATCTACGGCAGCGAGCTGGAATCCTCGACCACCGATACCTCCAGCCAGTTCTCGAGCATGATCTCGGCGCAGCAGGCCTATTCCGCCGCGTCCCAGGTCATCTCCACCGTCAACAAGATGTACGACACCCTGATCTCGGCGATGAGGTGAGCGATGCCCGGTGAAAAGGTAAGTGCGGTCGGCGAGGCGCTGCTGCGTCGGATGCAGCGGCTGCTGGCGCGGGCCGCGACCCTCAAGGGCAGTGACCGCAAGCAGCTCCTCGCGCTGCTCGACGACGTCGAAACGACACGCCGCGGCCTCCTGCGGGAATGCGCGGAGATCGAGGGCGAGATGCGGCAGGCAACCGTGAGGGCGACCGCGATCGGCGCTTACTTGCGCAGCTCGCAAGTCCAGCGCGGCAAACGGCATAACTAGAAGAAGGCGATGACCATGAGTGTAGCCCAGGCCAAGATGACGAACGCTGCGAATGGCGACATCAGGATCAAGTCTCTGATCACACTGATCGACACGCTGACCGCGCTCGTCGCCGAAGAGAATGCCGAACTCGCCAAGGGCCTCCCCGCCTCGCGCCTGAAACAGGTCGACGAGAAGAACCGGCTGGCGGAGATGTTCGAGCGGACGGTGGCCGAATACGCGGTGGGCACGACCAGCCTGCACGTACGCGACCGGATCCTGCGCGAACAGCTGATGGACAAGATCCTGAAGCTGCGCGCGGCGATGGACGAGAATTTGGTGCGGCTGCGGGCGGCGATCGAGGCCAGCAACCGCCGGATCGAGGCGGTCATGCAGGCGATCCGCGAGCAGATCGCGGCGGTGTCGCCCTATGGCGCGTCCGGCCGCGTCGCCGCCGCCCGCGCCGTTTCCAGCGGCACCAGCCGCAGCGCCTGACCGTTCAAGGGGGCCCCGCCGTGTCACTCGATATCGCACGATCGATCGCTTTCAGCGGATTGTCGGCGACGTCCGTGCAGATCAGCGTGACGTCGTCGAACATCTCGAACGCCGACACGACCGGCTATACCAAGAAGTCCGCCAACCAGTCGAGCAGCGTCACCAATGGCGTCGGTACCGGCGTCACGGTGACGGGCATCACCTCGACGGTCGACAAGCTGCTTTTGAAGTCGCTGGTCAGCGCGGATTCCGACCTCGGCGCGGCCGACACCACCAACACCTATCTGACGTCGCTCCAGAAGCTGTACGGCTCGATCAGCAGCAGCGACGATTCCTCCTCCGGGACCTCGCTCGCCAACAGCATCGCCGCGCTGGAATCTGCGCTGTCGTCGCTGGCGAGCACGCCGAGCAGCGCCTCGCTGCAATCCAACGTCGTCAGCGCGCTCGACGACGTCGCAAGCCAGTTGCGGGAGACATCGAGCGGGATCCAGAAGCTGCGTTCCGACGCCGACCAGGACATCGCGTCCTCGATCGACGACGTCAATACCGACCTGCAGCAGATCGCGGACCTCAACGCCCAGATCAAGCAGACGGCCGCGACCGGGCAGTCCACCGCGGACCTGGAGGACCAGCGCAACACCGCGCTCCAGGACCTCGCCTCGAAGATGAATATCAGCTATTTCACGGCGTCGAACGGCGATCTCCAGATCTACACCACGTCAGGCCAGGCGTTGGTGGACTCTTCCGCGCACACAATCAGCTATACGGCCGCCGCCAATGTGACGGCGTCGACGACCTATACGGCCGGCTCCTCGTCGAGCGGCTTCAGCGCGATCACGGTGAACGGCGTCGACATCACCTCCCAGATATCCGGCGGAGACATCGGGGCGTTGATCACGCTCCGCGACGACACGCTGCCGGACGCGCAGTCGCAGCTCGACCAGCTCGCCCAGCAGCTTGCTTCCGCGATGAACAGCGTCTCGAACAGCGCCTCCTCGGTGCCGGCGCCGACGAGCCTGACCGGCACGACGGCCGTCACCAGCGGCACGGCGCTGTCGGCCAGTGGCACGGTGCGCCTCGCCGTCACTGACCAGAGCGGCAATCTGGTCTCCTACAGCGATCTCGATCTGTCGTCCTATGCGACGGTCGGTGACCTCGTCACGGCCATCAACGGCATCTCGGGCCTATCCGCGTCGGTCGATGCGGACGGCCATCTCTCGATCACGGCGACGGGTTCCGGGAACGGCGTCGCCATCAACGAGATGACGAGCTCGGTCGGGAGCTCGGGCGAGGGATTTTCCGAGTATTTTGGCCTCAACGACCTGGTGACGGGAACGAGCGCGTCGGACATTGCGGTCAACAGCAAGATCCTGTCCGGAACGAACGAGTTGCAGCTCGCGACGCTGGATTCGTCGTCGACCCTGACGGTCGGCGGCACGGTGCTGTCGTCGGGCTCCGCCACCGTGATCAATGCCTTCTACGATGCCTTGACGGACTCGCGGACCTTCGCGTCGACCGGCGGCGTTGCCGCCACCACGGGGTCGCTGGCCGACTACGCCTCGGCCATCGTCTCCGATGTTTCGAGCAAGGCCTCGCAGGCGTCGACCGACTACACCTCCAAGGAGACGGCGCAGTCGACTTACGCAAACTCGCTGTCGTCGCAGTCCGGCGTCAACCTCGACGAAGAATCGGCGAATCTGAGCACGCTCCAGAACAAATATTCGGCCGCTTCGGCGCTGATCCAGGCCATCAACTCCATGTACTCGGCGCTGCTCACCGCCGTGCAGTCGACGTAAGAGGGCACGCGCATGGTCGCGATGCGGGTTGCCACCTTCGCCCAGTCGAACAGGATGATCGCCGACGCGATGCGCGTGGAATCGGTCATGGCCAACAAGCAGATCCAGGAATCCTCGGGCGTCGTCTCGACCGATTTCGGCGGCTACGGCTCCGACGCGCAGCACGTCGTCAATCTCCAGGTTTCGGTGACGCGCGCGCAGTCCTATATCGATGCCGCAACGCTCGCCGACAGCAAGGTCCAGGTGATGTATTCGGCGGTCGGCTCGGTCACCGACATCCTCACCCAGCTCCGCTCCCAGCTCAGCGCCGCCTCGACGGGGAGCTCGACCGAAGTGAATTCGGTGATCAGCTCCGCCCAGCAGTTGCTGGAGCAGATGGGCTCGCTGATGAATACGCAATATGACGGCCAGTACGTCTTCGCCGGCGGCAAGACGGAGACGGCGCCGGTCGATCTCACGAGCTTTGCGTCCGGCACCGGCTCGACGACCACGGCGGACACCAGCTACTACAATGGCGACAGTGAGATTGCATCGGTGCGGGTCGCGGCCGATGAAACCGTGTCCTACGGCGTCACCGCCGACAATTCGGCATTCGAGGAGGTGATGCGCGTGTTGAAGTTCGTCGCCAACAGCACCACGCTGTCGTCCTCGGACATCACCAGCGCGCTGGATCTCGCCAGCACGGCCCTCGACGACACCGCGGCGGTGCAGGCAAAGCTCTCCAGCGTCGCGTCCTCGATCGAGACCGCGAGCGCCCGCCAGACCGACTACAAGAGCTATGCCGAGACGCTCTCGAACGACCTCACCAGCGTCGACGTCGCTGCCATCACCGCGCAGCTTTCGACCTACCAGACGCAGCTCACCGCATCCTATTCGGCGCTCGGCAAGATCCTGAGCCTGAACCTCGCGAGCTACCTGAAATAGGCCTGTCTATTCCGCGGCGATCAGCTCCATGGCCATGGTGCGAAGCCTGGCGCGCTGGATCTTGACGCCGTTGGCGCTGTCGGTGACGGGGAAGGCGTCGACGAGATAGATCCGTGCCGGCACCTTGTAGGCGGCGAGCCGCTCCCGCAGCCTCGCGGTCAGCGCCGCCTGCTGCGGTGGCTGCTTCGTCGGGATCACGAAGGCGACGCAGCGCGCCTGGCCCTTCAGGTCGACCGCGACGACCTGGGCATCGGCAACACCCAGGCAGGACTTGAGCTCGTCCTCGATCTCGCCGGGGGCGACGAGAAAACCTCCGAGCCGCATCGCGTCGCCGGCGCGAGTTTCGTAGACGAAGGCCCCGTCACCGCGCAGCCGGCCGATATCGCCGGTGCGGAAGAAGCCGTCGGCGGTGATCGCATCGCGGGTTGCGTCCGGATTGTTGAAGTAGCCGAGGAAGCGCGAGGGCGCTCTGATCTCGATCTCGCCGGAGAGGCCTTGGGCCGCGAGCTCACCGGTTTCGGTGTCCCGGACGCGCACCTTCGCCTCGGGCGACATCGGCCAGCCGCCGCCCTCGATGCGATCGGCGAAGGCGTCGTGCGGGCGGCCAATCGAGAACAGCGCCTGCACCTCGCTTGAGCCGTAGAGGCCGAACAGCGGCAGGCCGCGGGCCTCGGCCTCTGCGGCCAGCTCGCGCCAACCGGGCTGGAACGCAGCGAAGCCGCAGACTTCGAGATGCGGAAATGGCCGTGGCGCATCGGTGAGCGCAAGAATGCGGCGGAACATCTCGTCCGAACCGAAGGAATGGGTGATCTTCTGCGCTTCGAGGATCTTCAGCGCGGGCGCGGCCTCGAAGGCGTCGAGCACATGGATGGTCGCCCCCGCTGCGACGAAGCCGAGCAGGCTCGTCATGCCGAAGGTGCCGCAGAACGGCAGCATCGCCAGCAGCGAATGGCGTTGCGGCGAGAGTTTCAGCGCTGTGGCGACTGATGCGGCGTGCACGGCGAGCGTCCGCTGCGAATGCGCGACGAGTTTCGGTCCCTTGGTCGTGCCTGACGTCGTATAAAGCAGCACGGGCAGGTCGACGTCGTCCTGGGCGGGCGGGGCGGGTGGATAGGGCTCCTCAAACGCATCGAAGCGCACACAGGGCCAGTGCGCCGGGATTGCGTCTGCGCCGACCACTGCCAGCTTCTGCAGTGCTGGCACCTCGGCCCTGGCGATATCGGCAAGAATGGCGGCAAAATCGATCGAGCGGAATGCGGCCTCGACCACCATCAGCCTGGCGCCGGAAACGCGAAGCAGATGTACGACTTCCGCGCTGCGGTAGCGCGTGTTGACGGCGGCGACGACGGCGCCAAGGCGGGCGGCGGCGAACAGCAGCGCGATCCATTCGATCCGGTTGACCAGCCAGACCGCGACGACGTCGCCCTTGCCGACACCCTGCGCGGCAAGCCAGGCCGCGGTCTGCTCGATCTTCTCCAGGAATTCCGCGCGGGAGACCGGCACGCCGTCAAACACGACGGCGGGATCGGCGGCGTCTTCGATCCGGATCAGCGATTGCAGCGAAAAGTCGTCGGCGCTCATGGCAACCGGAGTAACCCGATCGCGCAAACCTGTCTACTTGATGGCTGTCTACTTGGTGCCGAACATCCGGTCGCCGGCATCGCCCAGGCCCGGCACGATATAGCCGTGGTCGTTGAGCCGCTCGTCGATCGCAGCGGTCCAGACCGGCACGTCAGGGTGTTCACTCTGGAACCGGGCGATGCCCTCGGGCGCGGCCAGCAGGCACACGAAGCGGATGTCGCGGGCGCCGCGGTCCTTGAGCAGGGACGCGCCGGCGCAGGCCGAGTTGCCGGTCGCGAGCATCGGATCCATCAGGATCACGGTGCGGTCGGACAGGTCCTGCGGCGCCTTGAAGTAATATTCCACGGCCTGCAATGTCTCGGGATCGCGGTAGAGCCCGATATGCGCGATGCGCGCCGAGGGCATCAGCGCCAGCATGCCGTCGAGGAAGCCGACGCCGGCGCGCAGGATCGGCGCCAGCGTGAGCTTCTTGCCGGCGATCTTGGGCGCCTGCATGGCCGCGATCGGCGTCTCGATCTCGACCAGCTCCAGCGGCAGGTCGCGCGTCACCTCATAGCCGAGCAGCATCCCGATCTCGTTCAGGATCTCGCGAAAGCTCTTGGTCGAGCGGTCCTTCTCCCGCATCAGGGAGAGCTTGTGCTGGACCAGGGGGTGGGCGACGACATTGACGCTGCTTGTGCTCATGAAACCGATCTACACGGTTCCGTGAAATTGCGCCAGATCGGCAAGTACTTTTAGGCCAAGCCTTTTTCCGCGGGATACGGGCCTCAGACAGGCATCGCGACCGCGCTGCGCGCTCGGTTGCTTGCCTCATAGGCAGCCATGGTCAATTCACGGTCGATCGCCGCCCGAGAAGAGGTGAGGGTCAGGCGCCGAGCCCGCGCGCAATCAGGGTGATCACGATGGTCAGGATCGCGCCCCAGACCAGGCTCAGCGTCATGGTCAGGATGGTCGTGGTGACCGCGTGCTCGAGATTTCCCTTGAGGAGCTGCACGCTATTTGTCCGAGGCGGGCGTTGCAGCGAAGCGCATGCCGAGCAGCAATGCCCCCATCAGCGCAACCAGGATGGTGATCTTGAGCTCGATCATGTCTTCAGCCTTGCGACCATGCGCGCGAGAAGCTGCCTGGCTGCTTCCACCAGCGCGATCACGGGATTGCCGCGGTTCTCGATGTCGAGTTCGAAGTTTTCGACGGGGAACACCAGGGCGCAGCGCGTCGGCGCGCTCTCGCGGTTGGCGAAGTCCACCGCCGAGCTCTTGAACAGGAACAGACCGCCGACGCGTCCATTCGCTTCGCGCGCGACCCAAAGGCCGGTGCGGTTGCGTCCAATGAAGAATGCGGGGATGGCGGCACTGACGACATCCGGATCCAGTGGCCTGAGCGTCGCCGCCGGTTCCTGCGTGGTGTCGGGTCGGTGACGAGAAGCCTGAAGGGCAATTGCGGCCATGGCGGCCTCCTCACACATCTGCAAGGTCATAGAGGCCTCCCTGCGGGTCAGCCGTGCATGTGCCAGACATAGATTGCGGTCCTCAGCGCGATCAGTGCAGTCAGCACGCTGCCCATCGAGAGCAGGGCGAGCCCCTGCAGGGCGATGCGCTTGAGCTGGGCCTTGCGCGCTTCGGAGATGCGCGCCGGACGCTCAGGCGCGAAGGGGCGGTCAAGGCCATGTGTCAGGATCGACATTTCTTCAGTCCTTATCCGGTGCGGCGAGACGGCCGCTCCGATCTGTCTTCCATGATGGCCGCCGCTGCGTATGATTGCGAGGTGACCGCCGCGGCTGCCGTATAGGAAAGTCATAAAGGCGGCCAGCTGCCAGGCGCAGAGCAGCCTGTGATGGTCTTCGACTGATGGTCGCATGCGAGATCCGAACGGCCGCGCGAGGCGTCAGGCGCCGGTGCCGTCGATCAGCTCCTCGTCGGCGATCGCGGCGAAGGCGCGCACCAGTTCTCGGTGCGCGGCCGCGTCCAGCGGCACGATCGGCAGCCTTGTGGCCGGCGACATCAGGCCCAGCACGCTCAGGGCGCTCTTGAGTGCCGCGGGGCTGTCCTTGGAGAGGCAGGCGATGAGTGGGGCAAGGCGCTTGTGCAGGTAACGTGCCGACTGCAGGCGGCCTTGCCTGACCTGTGAGAAGATCGTGCGGCAAAGATCGGGGGCGATGTTGGAGATTTCCGAGATCGCGCCGTCGCCGCCGCTCGCGATATAGCCGAAGGCGGTGACGTCGTCGCCGGAGAGCAGGCGAAAGCCGGCCGGCAGCAGCCGGTTCAGGCGCATCGGGCGGGTGATGTCGGCGCTTGCGTCGCACAGGCCGACGAACTGGCGGGATTCGACGAGACGCAGAAGCGTTTCGTCGGCGAGCGGGCGCAGCGTGCGGGAGGGAACGTCGTGCAGGATCACGGGCAGGCCGATCGCGCCGGCGATGGCGCGGAAATGCGCGAGCATCCCCTCCTGCATCGGCTTGTTGTAGGCGGGCACAACCGCCATCACGGCGTCGGCGCCGGCCGCCTCCGCACGCCGCGCAAGCTCGATGGCGTGGCTGGTCGCATTCGACATCGCGCCGGCGACGATGCGCACGCGGCCGCGGACGACCTCGACTGCGGTGCGGATGACGAGCTCCTGATCGGCGGGGGAGAGCGTCGGCGCCTCGCCTGCCGTCTCGCAGACCACGATCGCGGGAACGCCCGCCGCGACCTGGCGCTCGCAGAGCGCGGCGAACGCCTCGACATCGATCGCGTCAGCCGCGTTGAACGGCGTTGGCAGGTCCGGAATGAAGCCGGTGAACCAGGCTGAGGGAGGGATGAACATGGTATGTCGCCTGTTGGCGCCGGATCAGGCGGCGCGCTGCGAGACGATGGTGTTGGGGCGCTTGCCCATGTCGAGCTCGAGCTCGCGCGGCAGCTCGACGATGGTCTCGGGATGCTGTCCGTTCTCGAACAGCGCGTATTTGACGGCCTGGGCGCGGCTGACGAACAGGCCGCCATAGAGGCCGTTCTGCTCCTGCGCAACCCATTGGCCGCGGCGGTTGCGGCCGATGAAGACGATGGTTGAAGGGGAGCTGCACGAGGGAGGTTCGACGAGCTTCATTGACATATTCTTTCCGATTGACAGAGGTGGCGGACGCGAGCCCGCAACCGTTCGATCAATATCTGGTCAAGCGAATATGATTTCGAGTGAGGCGCTGCGGCGATCTCATAGGAAGCTCATAAAGCTTCCTGTTCAGCTCTGTTCGTTGACAAGGTGAACCAGCGCGAACAGCGCGCCGAATGCCGCGCATTCGTCCCAATGATTGAGGACGGTGCCAAACAGCTGCTCGCGCCTGAGAACCGCGACGGCGGCGCAGAGGATGATAGACATCCAGAGCAGGGTGGCGAGGCTGCGGCCGAAGCCGATGCTGCCGAACGCTGCAAAGGCTCCGAGCAGGACGACGCGCACGGCAAAGCGCGCGATCACCCGCGCCGGGCTCAGGGCCCGCGATGTGTTCGAGGATTGCGGCAAGGTGCGAACCTGTCCGGCTGGCTTAGCTGAAGTTCTCGCAGGCAACCGGCTCGTAGAGCGAATCCGGGGCAGGGCGCACAGTGGGAACGCTTGGCCGCGACGCTTCCGCGGCGAGCGCCTGGACCTCGACGAAGGCCGACAGCAGGGCGATCGCGAGGTCGCCATGGCACCCCTCGACCGCAGCATCGAGCCAATCCGGCAGCTCGCGCTCGCGCGAGAGCGCGCAGTGCCACTCGCCCTCGTCATAGGCGATGCGGCGGACCTGCCACATCGGCTGCTCGAGTTCCATCAGCGCCAGCGCCGCGTCGGTCCAGGCCTCCGCATCGATCAGGCGCATGACGCGCGCCGTGCGTTCGCTCTGGCCGAGGGAGGGGAAGCGCCGGCAGCCATGCATGATGTCGAGCATCAGGGGCCGCGTCATCGTTTGCGCGTGACGGAGGCTCGCGCCGAGCGATGGTGGATCGTCGTGTCGGAGAGCGGCGGTCATGTCAGGCCTCCTGGAATTGGCGTCGGTCAGTCGGCCGGCCTCTCCAAGATGGCTGGAAGGGTGTTTGAAAACGAGATGGGGATCGGGCGAGAGATATAGGGATTTCATAAGTGCCCGGATTCTTCCGGGTAAGACCGACAGAGTTTCGACTGTCGTCTCCGCCGAAGGTGGAGGCTTATAGAGGCAGGGCGTTTTGAAAAGACCTTGACCGTCGCCTGACGTACCAACGAGAAGCAGAGCGTCGGTGAATTGTGTCGCTGCACGGCCTGCAAGAAGCGCGCTCCCGGAATGCGTTGTCGGTGTCACATGGCGGATGGCACGGCGTGCCGGCCTTTATGAGATTCCTATAACGTCGCCATAGGCCTCACCTCGAAAACCTATGTGCGCAATGGCACTTCAGCGCGGTGAAGTTCCCGGCCGGGAGAGACACGTGTTGCATTCGCTTGCAGCAAGCGGCCTGCCGGGAATCCAGAGACAGGCAATGCCGGATATCGTCTCGTATTGAGGAGTATCGCCATGATGGACATTCTGATGCTGGCGCTGGGCTTCGCCTTATTCGCCCTTGCGATCGGCTACACCTATGCCTGCGAACGGCTGTGACGGAGTACGCCATGATCTTCGATTATGCGCTCGCCGGCGCCGTCTCGTTCGGCCTCCTGGTCTACCTCACCTACGCGCTGCTGCGGCCCGAGCGGTTCTGACCCGTGCTGCTGCTTGTCGAATTGCTGCTGGCGGACGCCGCGCTCGTCGTCTGCCTGCTTGCGGTGCTCCTGCCGCTGTTGCGCCAGACACAAGGTCTGAAGGGTTAATGCCATGACTGTGATCGGTTGGCTCCAAATCATTCTCTACTGCGCGATCATCGTCGCGCTGACAAAGCCGGTCGGCGGCTACATGACGCGCGTCTTCAACGGCGAGCGCACGTTCCTGTCGCCGGTTCTGCGGCCCATTGAAGCCGGCATCTACTGGATCTCCGGCGTCGATGAGAAGCGCGAGCAGCATTGGATGACCTATACGATCGCCATGCTGCTGTTCCATGTCGGCGGCTTTCTCATCATTTACGGACTGATGCGCCTTCAGGCCGTGCTGCCTTTCAATCCGGCCGGCCAGTCCGCGGTCGCGGAGGACCTGTCCTTCAACACCGCGATCTCCTTCATCACCAACACCAACTGGCAGAACTACGGCGGCGAAAGCACGCTGTCCTATCTCGTCCAGATGGTCGGCCTGACGCACCAGAACTTCCTGTCGGCGGCGACCGGCATCGTGCTGGCGGTTGCCCTGATCCGCGGCTTCGCCCGTGCGTCCGTGCGCACGGTCGGTAACTTCTGGGTCGATGTGACCCGTTGCACGCTCTATATCCTGCTGCCGGTCTGCGTCGTGTTCACGCTGTTCCTGGTCTGGCAGGGCATGCCGCAAACGCTTGGAGACTACGTCGAAGCGACCACGCTCGAGGGCGCCAAGCAGACTATCGCGGTCGGTCCGGTCGCCTCGCAGGTCGCGATCAAGATGTTAGGGACCAATGGCGGCGGCTTCTTCAACGCCAATGCGTCTCATCCCTTCGAGAACCCGACCGCGCTCTCGAACTTCGTGCAGATGCTGTCGATCTTCGTACTTGGCGCGGCGCTCACCAACGTGTTCGGCCGCATGGTCGGCAACCAGCGCCAGGGCTGGGCGATCCTCGCCGTGATGGGCGTGCTGTTCGTCGCCGGCGTGGCCGTGGCCTACTGGGCGGAAGCTCAGGGCACCTCGACGCTGCAGGCGCTGGGGCTGACCGGCGGCAACATGGAGGGCAAGGAGGTCCGTTTCGGCATCGTCGCGTCCTCGCTGTTCGCCGTGATCACCACCGCCGCCTCATGCGGCGCGGTGAACGCCATGCATGACAGCTTCACCGCGATCGGCGGCATGATCCCGCTGATCAACATGCAGCTCGGCGAGATCATCGTCGGTGGCGTCGGCGCCGGCATGTACGGCATGCTGCTGTTCGTCGTCCTCGCGATCTTCGTCGCGGGCCTGATGGTCGGCCGCACGCCGGAATATGTCGGCAAGAAGATCGAGGCGCGGGAGGTCAAGATGGCAATGCTCGCGATCCTGATCCTGCCGCTGATGATCCTGGGCTGGTCGGCCGTGGCGGTGGTGCTGCCCACGGGCGTTGCCTCGATGGCGAATGCCGGTCCGCACGGCTTCTCGGAAGTGCTGTATGCCTATTCCTCGCAGACGGCAAACAACGGTTCGGCCTTCGCGGGCCTGACCGGCAACACCCCGTTCTACAACCTGACGGGAGCATCAGCGATGTTCGTCGGTCGCTTCCTGATGATCGTCCCGGCGATGGCGATCGCGGGCTCGCTCGCTGCCAAGAAATCCATCCCGCCGTCGATGGGCACGTTCCCGACCACCGGGGGCCTGTTCGTCGGCCTCGTCGTCGGCGTCATCCTGATCATGGGCGGCCTGACCTTCTTCCCGGCGCTCGCGCTCGGCCCGATCGTCGAGCAGCTCGCAATGAACGCCGGCCAAGTCTTCTGACTCTGATTGTTTGGAGTGACCTCCATGGAAACGATGAAACTGCAAAAGCGCGCACCGATGTCGGCAATGCTCGATCCGAAGATCGTGATGCCGGCGATCCGGGCCTCCTTCACCAAGCTCGATCCGCGGCTGATGATGAAGAACCCCGTGATGTTCGTGGTCGAGATCGTGGCCGCGCTCACCACCGTGATCTTTCTGCGCGATGTTGTCACGGGCGGGGCTGGTCTCGGCTTCACCTTCCAGATCATCCTCTGGCTCTGGTTTACTGTGCTGTTCGCAAATTTCGCCGAAGCGGTGGCTGAAGGCCGCGGCAAGGCCCAGGCTGAATCGCTGCGCAAGACCCGCACCGAGAGCCAGGCCAAGCTCCTGACCGGCACTGGCCAGGCCTTCAAGCTGGTCCCGGGCACCAGCCTGAAGGTCGGCGACATCGTGCTGGTCGAGGCGGGAGATACCATTCCCTCCGACGGCGAGGTGATCGAAGGCGTTGCGTCCGTCAACGAGGCCGCCATCACCGGCGAGTCCGCGCCCGTGATCCGTGAATCAGGCGGCGACCGCTCGGCGGTGACAGGCGGCACGCAGGTGCTGTCCGACTGGATCCGCGTGCGCATCACCGCGGCGCAAGGCTCGACCTTCATCGATCGCATGATCAAGCTGGTCGAAGGCGCCGAGCGGCAGAAGACGCCGAACGAGATCGCACTCAACATACTGCTCGCCGGCCTCACCATCATCTTCGTGTTTGCCACCGTCACCATTCCGAGCTACGCCGCCTATGCCGGCGGCTCGATCTCGGTGATCGTGCTGGTCGCGCTGTTCGTGACGCTGATTCCGACCACGATCGGCGCGCTGTTGTCGGCGATCGGTATTGCCGGCATGGACCGCCTGGTGCGCTTCAACGTGCTGGCGATGTCGGGCCGCGCGGTCGAAGCCGCCGGCGACGTCGACACGCTGCTGCTCGACAAGACCGGCACCATCACGCTCGGCAACCGGCAGGCGACCGCGTTCCGCCCCGTTCGCGGCGTGACCGAGCAGGAGCTGGCGGACGCCGCCCAGCTTGCCTCGCTCGCCGACGAGACCCCGGAAGGCCGCTCCATCGTCGTGCTGGCGAAGGAGAAGTACGGCATCCGCGGCCGCGACATGGCCGAGCTAGGGGCCACCTTCATCCCGTTCACGGCGCAGACCCGCATGAGCGGCGTCGATGCCGGCGGCTTGTCGGTGCGCAAGGGTGCGGTCGATGCCATGCTGAACCATGTCGGCGGCGGCGCTCCGACCGCGGTCGCGTCCGGCAACACGGCGCGCGCCATGCAGCCTGCCGCACTTTCCGAGCTCGGCCGCGAGATCCAGGCCATCGCCGATGAAGTGTCGAAGTCCGGAGGCACGCCGCTGGCTGTCGCCAAGGATGGCCGGCTGCTCGGCGTCGTCCAGCTCAAGGACATCGTCAAGGGCGGCATCCGCGAGCGCTTCGCCGAGCTGCGCCGCATGGGCATCCGCACCATCATGATCACCGGCGACAATCCGATGACTGCCGCGGCCATCGCCGCCGAGGCTGGCGTCGACGACTTCCTGGCGCAGGCAACCCCCGAGGACAAGCTCAAGCTGATCCGCGACGAGCAGGCCAAGGGCAAGCTGGTGGCCATGTGCGGCGACGGCACCAATGACGCGCCGGCGCTCGCCCAGGCCGATGTCGGCGTCGCCATGAACACCGGCACGCAGGCCGCCCGCGAGGCGGGTAACATGGTCGACCTCGACTCCAACCCGACCAAGCTGATCGAGGTGGTCGAGATCGGCAAGCAGCTCCTGATGACGCGCGGTGCGTTGACCACGTTCTCGATCGCCAACGACGTCGCCAAGTACTTTGCGATCATCCCGGCGATGTTCCTGGCGTTCTACCCCCAGCTCAACGTGCTCAACGTCATGAACCTGTCGAGCCCGCAGAGCGCCATCCTGTCGGCGATCATCTTCAACGCGCTGATCATCATTGCGCTGATCCCGCTTGCGCTGAAGGGCGTCGCCTATCGCGCCGTCGGTGCCGGCGCGCTGCTCCGCCGCAACCTCTTGATCTACGGGCTTGGCGGCATCGTCATTCCCTTCATCGGCATCAAGGCGATCGACCTCGTCGTGACCGCCTTGCACCTGGCTTGATCGCCGTCGTGCGGGACGCGCGGCGCCCCGCACGATGACGAAGACTTAGGAGACGTAACATGCTCAGAGAAATCCGCCCCGCCATCGTCCTCTTGCTGGTGCTCACTGCCATCACGGGCCTGGCCTACCCGCTCGCCATGACCGGCATCGCCAGCGCGCTCTTTCCCGCCAAGGCACAGGGCAGCCTGATCGAGAAGGACGGCAAGGTGATCGGCTCCGCCCTGATCGGGCAGGAGTTCAAGGAGGACAAGTACTTCCACGGCCGCCCCTCGGCGACGCTGGCCCCGGACCCGAATGATTCGACCAAGACGGTATCGGCGCCCTACAACGCCGCCAATTCGGGCGGCTCTAACCTCGGCCCGACCAGCAAGGCGCTGGCCGACCGGCTGAAGGAGGATGTGGACAAGCTGAAGGCCGAAAATCCGAACGCTGCCGTGCCGGTCGACCTGGTCACCACGTCGGCCAGCGGCCTCGATCCCGACATCTCGCCGGAAGCAGCGGAATTCCAGGTGCCGCGCGTCGCCAAGGCCCGGAATATGCCGCAGGACGCCGTGAAGCAGATCGTGGCGGCCAACGTCCAGGGCCGCTTCCTCGGCCTGCTGGGCGAACCCCGCGTTAACGTACTGGCGCTGAACCTCGCGCTGGATCGCGCCGTAGCCAAGTAGCGGTCTAGGCTCGCGGTGCGCAGATGATTATATTGACAGCATGGTCCGAGAGCGCCGCGATCCCGAACAACGTCCGTCTCCCGAGGCGCTGCTGGAAGCTGCGCGCCGGGAGGAAAGCGCGAGCGGCAAGCTGAAGATCTTCGTCGGCGCCGCCCCCGGCGTCGGCAAGACCTACGAGATGCTGCAGAGCGCCCACGCCAGGCGCAAGGCCGGCATCGACGTCGTGGTCGGCTTCGTCGAGACCCATGGCCGCGCCGAGACCGAGGCGCTGGTGCGGGGGCTGGAAGTGATCCCGCGCAAGAGGCTGGATTACCGCGGCCAGACGGTCGAGGAGATGGACCTCGACGCCGTGATCGCGCGCCGGCCGCAAATCGCGCTGGTCGATGAGCTCGCCCACACCAACGCGGCGGGCAGCCGCCATCCCAAACGATATCTCGACGTCGAGGAGCTGCTCTCCCACGGCATCGACGTCTACACCGCCGTCAACATCCAGCACATCGAGAGCCTGAACGACGTCGTCGCCCAGATCACCCATGTGCGGGTGCGCGAGACCGTGCCGGATTCGGTGTTCGACCGCGCCGACGCCATCGAGCTGATCGACCTCACGCCTGACGATCTGATCCAGCGGCTGAGGGAGGGCAAGGTCTACGTCCCCAAACAGGCCGAGCGGGCGCTGGAGCATTATTTCTCGCCCGGCAATCTGACCGCGCTGCGCGAGCTCGCGCTGCGGCGGACGGCCGAACGGGTCGACGAGCAGCTGCTCACCCACATGCAGGCGAATGCGATCGCCGGTCCCTGGGCCGCGGGCGAGCGCATCCTGGTTTGTGTCAGCGAGGATCCGCGTGCCGCCGGCCTCGTGCGCTATACCAAGCGGCTGGCCGACCGGCTGCATGCACCTTTCACCGCGATCTCGATCGAGACCCGGAGATCCCTGCAATTGTCCGACGAGGAGCGCGACCGGCTCGCCGATACGCTGCGGCTCGCGGAATCGCTGGGCGGCGAAGCTTTGACAATTCCCGCCGTCGGCGGCCGCATCGCCGACGACCTCATCAATTTCGCGCAAGCCAACAACGTTACCCAGATCGTGATCGGCAAGTCGACCCGCTCGCGCTGGTTCGAGATGACGCGCGGCTCGGTGGTGCATGATCTGGTCCGCCGCGCGGGCAACATCAGCGTTCACGTCATTCCCGGCGACGAGCTCTCTGCAGAAGCGGCGCCCAAGACGGCGGTGCAGACCGCAGCACGATCCGAGCCGTTCAATCCGCTGCCCTATCTGAAGGCGCTCGGCATCGTGCTGGTCGGGCTCGGCGCAGCCGAGTTGATTCAGCCGAGATTTGGCATTGAGAACGTGGACCTGGTGCTGCTGACGGCGGTGGTGGCGGTCGCGGTCCGCTATGGCCTGTGGCCGTCGCTGCTTGCCACCGTCGCGGCCTCGCTGTCCTATAATTTCTTCTTCCTGCCGCCGATCTACACCTTCACGATCACCGACCCGACCAACGTGGCCGCCTTCGTGCTGTTCATGGTGGTGGCGATGATCGTCTCCAATGTCGCGGCGCGCGTGCGCACGCAGGCCGATACGGCGATCGGCCGGATCAGGATGACCGAGCAGCTCTATGCTTTCAGCCGCAAGCTCGCCGGCACGGCCACGCTAGACGATGTGCTGTGGGCGACGGCCTACCAGATCGCACTGATGCTGAAGGTCCGCGTGGTGCTGCTGCTGCCGGAAGAGGGCCTGCTGACGGTCAAGTCCGGCTATCCGCCGGAGGATGAGCTCGATCAGGCCGATCTTGCCGCCGCCAATTGGGCCTGGAGCAATGATCGCTCCGCCGGCCGAGGCTCGGACACCTTGCCGGGTGCCAAACGGCTGTTCCTGCCGATGCGCACCGGGCGCGGCCTGATCGGCGCCATCGGCATCGACAACGACCGCACCGGCCCGCTGCTGACGCCGGATCAACGCCGACTGCTGGATGCGCTGGTCGACCAGGGCGCGCTCGCGATCGAGCGCGTGCTGCTGGTCGAGGACATGGATCGCGTCAAGCGCACCGTCGAATCCGAGCGGCTGCGCTCGGCGCTCTTGACCTCGATCTCGCACGATTTGAAGACTCCGCTCGCCTCCGTGCTGGGCGCGGCCTCGACCATGCGCGATCTCGCCGGTGCCTTGTCCGACACCGAGAAGCGCGACCTGCTCGCCACCGTGATCGATGAATCCGAGCGGCTCAACCGCTTCATCGCCAATCTCCTCGACATGACGAAGCTCGAGTCCGGCGCCATCGTGCCCAACACGGCGTTGCACGATCTCGGCGAGATCATCGGCAGCGCGCTGCGCCGCGCCAGCAAGATCCTGACCGCGCACAAGGTCGAGCTGGTGCTGGCCGCCGATCTGCCGATGCTGCAGCTGGATGCCGTGCTGTTCGAGCAGGTGCTGTTCAACCTGCTCGACAATGCAGCGAAATACTCGCCGCCCGACACCATCATCTCGATCCGGAGCCGGCGCGAGCGGGATCAGGTGGTGGTGGAGGTTGCCGACGAAGGCGACGGCATTCCGCCCCACGAGCTCGAGAGCGTGTTCGACAAGTTCTACCGTGCGCAGAAGGGCGATCATGTCCGTCCCGGCACAGGCCTCGGGCTCGCCATCTCCCGCGGCTTCGTCGAAGCGATGCGGGGCACGATTTCGGCCGCCAACCGCAATGACCGGAGCGGCGCGATCCTCACCATCCGTCTGCCGGTTCCGGCTCAGACCCACGCATTGGATACCGCCGCATGAGTGCCGCCGCGATCAAGGTCCTGGTCATCGACGACGAGCCGCCGATCCGCAAATTGTTGCGGATGGGACTGACGACGCAGGGCTATGAGATATTGGAAGCACCGAACGGCAAGTCGGCGCTGGAAAAGCTCGCCGAAGAGCCCGCACTGATCATCCTCGATCTCGGCCTGCCCGACATTCAGGGCCATGAGCTGCTGCGCACCATCCGGGCCCGCAACGAGGCCGTGCCGATCGTGGTGCTGTCGAGCCGGGGCGACGAGGCCGGCAAGGTGCAGGCGCTCGATCTCGGTGCCGACGATTACCTGACCAAGCCGTTCGGCATGGACGAGCTTCTGGCGCGCCTGCGCGCTGCGCTGCGGCACCAGCTCCAGGTCCAGGGCGAGCGCCCGGTGTTTCGCACCGGCGATCTCTCGGTCGATCTCGTCCGCCGTATCGTCAAGGTCGGCGAGCGCGACATCAAACTGTCGCCGAAGGAATATGAGCTGCTGCGCGTCTTGGTGCAGCACGCCGGCAAGGTGCTGACCCATCGGTTCTTGTTGAAGGAGCTGTGGGACGAGCTGACCGACGCGCAATACTTACGCGTCTATGTCCGCCAGCTCCGGCAGAAGATCGAGGCCGATCCCGAGCGTCCGCAATATGTGCTGACCGAGACGGGGATCGGCTACCGGCTGAAGGCGGGGGATTAGGCCCCGCTGTCATTCCGGGACGCGCCCCTTGGCGCGGGCCCGGAATCCATCTCTCTTTGGGGATGCTTGTCACGATGGATTCCGGGCTCGATGCTTCGCATCGCCCCGGAATGACGAGGCCTGTTCACCCCGCCTTCCGATGTCTCGCGGCTGCCCGGTGCGTCTTCCTCGCGGCTCGATGCCGTCCCGTGGCGCGCCGCGCGTGTGACTTCGCTGCCGCCTTCTTCCCGCCGCGCCCCTTCAGGCTCTGCTTCAGCGCATCCATCAGGCTGACGACGTTGCTCGGGCGCTCCTCCGGCTCGGGCAGCTCGATCGTCTTGCCGCTGGCCTTGCGCTTCACCAGCGCCTTCAGCGCGTTCTCATACTCGTCCTTGAATTCGGCGGGATCGAAATGCGCGGCCTTGGTGTGCAGGATGTGGCCGGCGAGCTCGACCATGTCCTTGGTGATCTTGGGGCTCTTGATGTCGTCGAAGAACTGGTCCTCGTCGCGGAGCTCGTAAGGGTAGCGCAGCGTGGTGCCGAGCAGGCCCTTGCCGAGCGGCTCGATCGCGATGATGTGCTCGCGGTTGGTGAGCACGATCTTGGCGAGCGCCACGCGATCCTGATCCTTCATGGCATCGCGGATCACCGCGAAAGCGTCGACCGCGGCCTTGCCGTCGGGCGCGATGTAATAGGGATGGTTGAGATAGCGCTGGTCGATTTCCTCGCTCGGCACGAAACTCTCGATGTCGATGGTGTGATTGCTCTCGATCTGCACCGCCTCGAGCTCCTCCGGCTCGACCTCCACATATTTGCCCTTGCGCAGTTCGTAGCCGCGCCCCTTCTGGTCGCTCTCGACGACGTCGCCGGTCTCGGCATCGACCATCTGCTGCTTGAGACGATTGCCGGTCTCGCGGTTGATCATGTGAAACCGGGTCTTCTCGGCGGCCGTCGTCGCGGGATAGAGCACGACGGGGCAACTGACCAGCGACAGCTTCAACGTTCCCTTCCAATAGGCACGGGGGGCCATTCCATTCTCCAGCGTTTTCAAGACGTTTTGGAACTCCAACCTCGCGATCGGGTTTTGGTTCCGGGTGGGACTCTTGCCGTGATAGGCTCGAACGCCGAAAGAGAAGCGGGACCGGTCGTGCTGCGAAAACTCTCCACCTACCGACAGAAGCGTGACTTCGAGAAGACGCCCGAGCCATCCGGCAAGACCGCGGTGGCACCATCGGAACAGCGGCGTTTCGTGATTCAGAAGCATGATGCCACGCGGCTGCACTACGATCTCCGACTCGAATTCGACGGCGTGTTCAAGTCCTGGGCCGTGACGAAAGGGCCTTCGCTCGATCCCCACGACAAGCGCCTGGCGGTCGAGGTCGAGGATCACCCGCTCGACTATGGCGATTTCGAAGGCACGATTCCGGAAGGCCAGTATGGCGGCGGCACAGTGATGCTGTGGGACCGCGGCACGTGGGAGGCGGAAGATCCGGAAGCCGGTTTTAAGAAGGGCGACCTCAAGTTCACGCTCCACGGCGACAAGCTGCAGGGAAGCTGGGTGCTGGTGCGCATGCGCAACCGCGGCGGCGAAAAGCGCACCAACTGGCTTCTGATCAAGCATCGCGACGAATATGCCCGCGAGGGCGCGGACAACGACATTCTCGACGAGGATAAGTCGGTCGCCTCCGGCCGCGCGATGGAGCAGATCGCCGAAGGTAAGGGCCGCGCGCCAAAGCCGTTCATGCTGGCGAAGGGTAAGGCTAAGGCTAAGGCGGATGCGGTGTGGCAGTCCAACCGGACTGAGGAGACGAAAGGCAGGACCGTCCAGCCGGCGCCGCGCACGGCCTTGAAGGCCGGGAAGACCGGAAAGAAGACGACGACGGCCACGAACGCCAAGAAGGTCTCGGCGATGCCGGACTTCGTGGCGCCGCAGCTCTGCACGCCGGTCGAGCGGCCGCCGGCCGGCAACGGCTGGTGCCACGAGATCAAGTTCGACGGCTACCGCGTGCAGCTCCGGGTCGAGGACGGCGAGGTGACGTTGAAGACGCGCAAGGGCCTGGACTGGACCGGCAAGTTCGCTTCGATCGCGAAGGAGGCGGGCGCGCTGCCGGATACCATGATCGACGGCGAGATCGTCGCGCTCGATCACAACGGCGCGCCGAATTTCTCCTCGCTCCAGGCCGCACTGTCGGACGGCAAGACCGAGGACCTCATCTTCTTTGCCTTCGATCTCCTGTTTGCCGAAGGCCTCGACTACCGCCGGCTGCCGCTCCGCGAGCGCAAGGCGCGGCTCAAGGAGCTGCTGGAGGCGCGCAAGCGCAAGTCGGCGCAGATCCGCTATGTCGAGCACTTCGAGAGCGGCGGCGATGCCGTGCTGCAATCGGCCTGCAAGCTCGAGCTGGAAGGGGTGGTGTCGAAGAAGCTCGACGCGCCCTATCGCTCCGGCCGCACTGAGAGCTGGACCAAGGCCAAATGCCGCGCCGGCCATGAGGTCGTGATCGGCGGCTACAAGACCACCGACGGCAAATTCCGCTCGCTGATGGCCGGCGTGCATCGCGGTGATCATCTCGCCTTTGTCGGCATGGTCGGCACTGGCTTTGGCGCCGACACGGTCAAGCGCATCATGCCGTCGCTGAAGGCGATGGAGAGCAAGGAGAGTCCCTTTGGCGGCAAGAATGCCCCGAAGAAGACGCGCGACGTGCACTGGCTGAAGCCGGAGCTCGTTGCCGAGATCGAATTTGCCGGCTTCACCGCCGACGGCAATATCCGCCAGGCCGCGTTCAAGGGCTTGCGGCAGGACAAGCCGGCCGAGGAGGTCGAGGCCGAGACGCCTGTCGATACCGCGCTTGCAGAGCCTTCCGCCAGAAAGCGCGTCATGCCGAAGACAGGCAAGAAAGACCGCAGCATCGCCGAGGTGATGGGCGTTGCGATTTCGAAGCCGGATAAGGAGCTATGGCCGGATGGCGGCGACGGCGAGGGCGTTACGAAGCTCGACCTCGCGCGCTATTTCGAGGCCGTCGGCGCATGGATGATCGAGCACATCAAGGGCCGCCCCTGTTCGATCCTGCGCGCGCCCGATGGCATCGGCGGCGAAAAATTCTTCCAGCGGCACGCGATGCAGGGCACGTCGAACCTGCTCGAACTGGCAAAAGTGTCCGGCGATCGCAAGCCGTATTTGCAGATCGACCGGGTCGAGGGGCTCGCGGCCGTGGCGCAGGCCGGTGGTGTCGAGCTGCATCCATGGAATTGCGCGCCGGATGCCTATGACACGCCGGGCCGACTGGTGTTCGATCTCGACCCGGCGCCGGACGTGGACTTTGCCGACGTCGTCGAGGCGGCCAAGGAGATGCGGCAGCGGCTCGCCGCTGTCGGCATGGAGAGCTTTTGCAAGACCACCGGCGGCAAGGGCCTGCACATCGTGGTGCCGCTGCTCCACGGCGCGCGCGACAAGGTGAGCTGGAAGGAGGCCAAGGCGTTTGCGCAAGGAATCTGCCAGTGGATGGCCGATGACGACCCCGAACGGTATCTGCTCAACATGTCGAAGAAGCTGCGGAACGGAAAGACCTTCCTGGATTATCTCCGCAACGATCGGCTCTCGACGGCGGTAGCGCCCCTGTCGCCCCGTGCGCGTGCCGGCGCGACCGTGTCGATGCCCGTGACCTGGGCGCAGGTGAAGAGCGATCTCGACCCGAAGAAATACACGGTGCGGACCGTACCCGGCCTGTTAGGCCGGTCCAAGGCCTGGGAGGGCTATGACGATGCGGCTACGTCGATCAAGGCCGCAATGAAGAAACTGGCGGGGAAGTGAAGTAGGGTGGGTTAGCCGTAAGGCGTAACCCACCTCTTTGGTTTCCGCAGAGACAGAGGTGGTGGGTTACGCTCGCGGACTGCGCTTCGCGCAGCCGCGGACTAACTAACCCACCCTACGAAGTCTGCAACTAAATCCGTCCCATCAGCAGCAGGATCAGCAGGATGATGATGACCAGCCCGAGGCCGCCGCCGCCGTAATAGCCGGTGCCGTAGAACGGGCCGCCGCCAATGCCGCTGAAGCCGCCGAGCAGGGCGATGACCAGAATGATCAGAATGATCGTGCCGATTGACATGCGAGTCTCCTCCAGCCCTTGTGGAAAGGGTCGTTTGCACCTGTCCCGTGTGCGAGGGCAACTTGCCGCAGGTTTTAAAGTTCCGGTTTTGAAACGGGGCGACAGGTGCAAGTTGCATGGAACCTTTATGGTCGCAGCCGGCATCATTAAGTGAGGATCAAGCAGCAGAGGGCAGGGCCATGTCAGCACCGCTTGTCGTTTCCATTCCGCATCGTCTCGGCCGCGAGGAGGCGGTGCGCCGGCTCAAGAGCGGGCTTGGCCGCGCGGCCGCCAGCATTCCCGTGCTGCAGGTCGAGGAGGAGCGCTGGAGCGGCGACAGCATGAATTTCCGCATCCGCGCGCTCGGTCAGATCGCGACCGGTCAGGTCGACGTCGCCGACGATCACGTCAAGGTTCAGGTGGTCTTGCCGTGGCTGTTGCAGCGCTTTGCCGAGATGGCGCAGGCGACCATCAAGAAGCGCGGGCAGTTGCTGCTGACCAAGGACGACGGCAAGTGAGTTTCAGGCGCGGGCGCGCTGCCGCGCAGGCCTGATGGCGCTCGCTGCGCGGGCCGCAATGACAGCCGCCGGAAGATCGCGGAAGGCCTGTGCGATCGGCAGTGCGTTGCCCGCAAGGCCCGCTGCGGCATAGCCCGTGATATCGACGGTGGCGTCGAAGCCTTCGGGTGCGGGCCATTCCCGGCCGGCTTGCGTGAACGGCGCAAACTGGCGTCCGACGATCACGATCGCCGCAGCGCGGCCGCGGCGGCGAGCGAATGCGATGACGTGCTCAGCGTGCGTGCCGCGCACCTCCAGCTTCTGGTACTCGCCCTGCGCGAAAACGTCCGCGAGCTCGTTGCGGCGCCTGAGCAGGTGCCGCGTCCAGGCGAGCTTGAGCCGGCCGTCCGGCCAGGTCCTGGTCAGCCCGGTCCAGTCCGGCGTTTTCAATGACGCCAGCGCGGTATCGCGCGCGGAAAAATCCACGGGGCGGCGGTTGTCGGGATCGACCAGCGACAGGTCCCAGAATTCGGTGCCTTGATAGAAGTCGGGCACGCCCGGCAATGTCGCCTTGAGCGTGAGCTGGCTCAGCGAGTTCAGCGCGCCGAGCAGCGCGAGACGGCGGGCCAGGGTCTGCAGCGCCTCCAGGAATTGGCCTGATAGCGCGGGATCGAGGATCTTTGCGATGAAGCTCTGGAGGCCGTTCTCATAGCCCTCGTGCGGGTTAAGCCAGCTCGTCTCCTCCTTGCCTTCACGCGCGGCCTTCAGCGCATAGGCCTGGATACGTTCAGCGAAGCTTGCATCAGGCGGCTCCTGCAGCGGCCAGGCGCCGAGCAGGGTCTGGTAGAGCATGTATTCGAACGTCGCCGACGGCGCGCGCAGATTGCCGTGAAGCGCAAGATGCGGCGCGTTTAACACCTTCCAGCGCGACACCGCGCTGGTCCATTCGCCGGGAATTTCGCTGAGCGCCGCAATCCGTGCGCGGGCGTCCTCGCCGCGCTTGGTGTCGTGGGTGGCGGTCGCCGTCATCCCTTGCGGCCACTCCCTGGCGCGCGCCCGCATCGCCTCGTGGAAGGCGGGAACGGTGAGGCCGGTGCTCGCGGGATCGCCGCCGACCTCGTTCAAGGCCAGCAGCCGGTGGAACTGGTAGAACGCGGTGTCCTCCAGCGACTTCGCCATCACCGGCCCGGTGAACTGCTGCACCTTCAGTGCGAAGCGGCGCACGCGCGGCGTGCTGTGCGGGGGCCGGCCGGGCTTGAGCAGATCCATGGTCAGGGCATCGCGCAGGAAGTCGAAGATGCCCTCGTCAGCGGCGAACCATTCGGCGCGGGCGCGCGCGATGGTGTCCTCGATCAGCTTGCGGTCGTGCGCGGTCGCCCCTGCCGTGGTCAGATAGGTGCGATAGACCGGGAAATGCAGCACATAGAGTTCGAGCGCCTGCCGCAGGCTGTCGGCTGAGAAGTCGCGCGTCGAATAGTGCCCGTTGGCGATGCGCGCGAGCAGGCGCGTCAGCACGGTGAATTCGCTGGTCAGCAGCGTCTCCAGCACGCGCCGCTTGGCCTCCTTGACGTAAGGCGCAAGCCGCGGCGAGCGGTTGCTGATCTGGCGCCAGGTCTCGTCCAGCGCCTCCAGCCCCTTGGCGTCGACCAGCACCTGCGTGATGACGTTCATCCACTCGTAGCCGGTGGTGCCCTGGACGCCGGCGAGATGCGGCAGGCGCTCGTGCTCGCACAGGATCTTCTCGATCAGCGTATAGAACGGTCTTGTCTTGCCCTGCGCATCGCGCACCAGCCGGCGCAGCCGCTGGCAATATTGCGCGGGATCGCGCAGGCCGTCGATGTGATCGAGGCGGATGCCCTGCATTTTGCCGTCGGCAATGAGCTGCTTCACCAGCCGGTGCGTGGCGGCGAAGGTGCCGGGGTCCTCGACGCGCAGGCCGGCGAGCCCGTTGACGTCGAAGAAGCGGCGATAGTTGATGTCGCTGGAGGCGAGCCGCCAGTGTCCGAGCTTGTAGTTCTGGCGCTCCAGCAGGTGATGCAGCGCCAGCGTCTGCGCGTGATGGTCCTTGGCGGCGCGATAGGCGGCAAGACCGCGGCTGATGATGTCGGCGGCGCCGGCGATTTCCTTGAGCTCCAACTTGAAGCCCGGCGCTTCCTTGCGATTGGGGCGGCGCAATCCCGTGTAGCGCGCCGCAAGAGCGAGCAGGCGCTTGCCGGCTTCCGTCTCGGCGGCGTCCGCCTCCTTCACGGTCATGCGCAGGATTTCGCCATAGCGCTCGGGCGCGACGGGCAGGCGATGCTCGAAATACCAGGCCGAAAAGCTGCCCTGGTCGGAATCGTAGCGTAGCTCGATCTCGCCGCGCTCGAGCGCCTCGCCATAGGACGAGCCGAGGATCGGCAACAGCACGCCGCCGCGGGCGCGGTGGGGCAGCAGATCCCAGTCGATATCGAAGGCGGCCGCGTGCGGCGAGGCCTGGCCCCATTCCAGCACGTCGAGCCACCATGGATTGTCGGCAAAATGCACGCCGACATGGTTGGGCACGAAATCGATGATGAGGCCGAGATCGTGCTGCCTGAGCGCCTCGCTCAGTCGCGCAAAGCCGGCTTCGCCGCCAAGCTCGGGATTGAGCTGACCGTGGTCGACGGTGTCGTAGCCATGCGTCGAGCCCTTGCGCGCCTTCATCACCGGCGAGGCATAGAGATGCGTGATCCCGAGCTCTTTCAAATATGGAATGACCTCAGTGGCCTTGTCGAAGCCGAAATCCGCGGTGAGCTGAAGTCGGTAGGTCGCAATGGGAATGGCGGGAGGCATGTCAACCTCCGAGGCGCCAGACCACCGACCAGGGCGGAAGCCGATCGCCTGACGCGCCGCCCCAGATCGGCGCGCCCATGCTGACATTGGAGGTGATCTCGCGGTCCGACAGATTGGCGAGGAGGCGTAACGTCGTGCCGTCCCCCATGCGCCAATGAGCGCTGAGCAGGCCATTGTCGACCGCCTCGGCATCACCGAAGCTTGCGCCCTTGAGCCGCGGCATGATCTCCTTGCGGCGGAGCGCGAGCAGCTCACGCACCAAAGCGAGCCGCGCGTTCTGCTCCGGCGTGCGGCCGGTCCAGTCGAGCACGGCCGATTCGAGCGTTGCAGGATCGAGCGGGTCGGGCACCTCGTCGCCGTATTTCTCATAGGCCCAGCCATATTCCTGCTTGCGGCCCTTGCGCACGGCATCGGCAAGTCCGCCCTGAAAATCGCAGAAGAACGGGAAGGGGACCTTCGAGCCCCATTCCTCGCCCTGAAACAGCATCGGCACCATCGGTGCGAGCAGGGTCACTGCGAGCGCCGCCTCGATCTGCTGCGGCGATGCCAGGCTCTCGAGCCGCTCGCCGAGCGGGCGATTGCCGATCTGGTCGTGGTTTTGCAGGAAATTGACGAAGGTTGCGGGCGGCAACTGGCCGCTCGGCTCGCCGCGCGGCTTCTTGCCCCAGAACTCCGAGATCTCGCCCTGATAGACGAAGCCCGAGGCGAGCGCGCGGGCGAGATCCATGCGCGGGGTCTGGTAGTCGCCGTAGTAGCCGGCGAGCTCGCCGGTCAGCATCACGTGCCAGACGTGATGATAGTCGTCGTTCCACTGTCCCCGATATTTTCCGTTCGGCGGCTCCTGCGCGGCGTCGAGCAGGCTGGCGCGATTGTCGCCGTTCTCCAGCACGAGATGAATGTGCCGCCCCGTCGCCCTGGCAAGCTCGCCGGCGGTCACGCTGAGGTCCTGCAGCATCGATTGCTCGCCGGGGACAGCCATGATGTGGTTGGCGGCGTCCAACCTCAGTCCGTCGAAGCGGTAGTCGGTCAGCCAGGACAGCGCGTTCTCGACCGCAAAGGCGCGCACCTGCGGCACGCGGTAGTCGATCGCGCTGCCCCAGGGCGTATGTGCGTCGGTGAAGAAGGTCGGCGCATAGCGGCCGAGATAATTCCCCTCGGGGCCAAAGTGATTGTAGACGACGTCGAGGAGCACCATCAGCCCGCGCAGATGGGCCTCGTCGATCAGCATCTTCAGATCTTCGGGACGGCCATAGGCGCTATCGGGCGCGTACCACAGCACGCCGTCATAACCCCAGCCGCGGCGTCCTGCGAAATCGGCCAGCGGCATCAATTCCAGCGCGGTAATGCCAGTCGCGGCGAGATGATCGAGCTTGTCGATCATGGCGCGGTAGGTGCCCTCAGAAGTGAAGGTGCCGACATGGGTCTCGATCAGCACCGTCTCTTCCCAGGGACGGCCGCGCCACTCGCGCGCGCGCCAGGCGAAGGCGTCGTGATCGATCACCTCGCTCGGGCCGAACACGTCTTCGGGCTGAAAAGCCGATGCCGGATCGGGCACGTCGATCTCGTCGTCGATCCTGAACTTGTAGGGGCTGCCGACCGGCAGGCCGGCGATCTCGGCCACGTACCAGCCGTCCTGCCGGCGCTGCATCGCGTGCCTGCGGTCGAGCAGGAGATCGACGCGGCGCGCGCCGGGCGCCCACAGCCGGAACGACACGCCGTCTTTCGTTGGCCGCGCCCCGAAGGATGGCCTCATGATGCCCCCGCGAAGGCGAGCACGGAGCGCGGCGGCGCCTTGCTGTCGCTTCCGGACGGGAAGTCGATGGTGTTCAGCTTGGCATCGGTCGTGTTCAGGATCTGCTGCCAGCTCTTGTATTCGGACATCTCGGGCAATTTGAATGCGATCTCTTCGGGCGCGGCGTTCAGGACGATAAAGATCGCGGCGCTGCCCGGTTCCATCGGCCCCATCACATAGGAGAGAAACCGCCCATCCGGGAATGTCCAGTCGCTCTCCGTCATCTCGCTACCTGTGGGCGTCAGCCACAGCGCGCCGTAGGAACTGCCGTCCTTGGGGCGACCGTCAAGCCAGCGATGGCTGCGAAGCTGCGAGAAGCGGCGGCGGATGTCGGCGAGATGGCCGACGAAATCGACCATGTCCTCGCTCTCCGCGCCGAGATTGTCCCAGCCGACCCAGCCGACCTCATTGTCCTGGCAATAGGCGTTGTTGTTGCCGGACTGCGAATTGCCGACCTCGTCGCCGGCGAGGATCAGCGGGACGCCCTGCGCCAGCATCAGGCAGGCCAGCACGTTCCTGCGAAGCTGCCGGCGCAGGACGAGGATGTTCGGATCGTCGGTCGGTCCCTCGACACCGCAATTGTTGCTGTGGTTGTCGTTGGAGCCGTCGCGATTGTCCTCGCCATTGGCCTCGTTGTGCTTCTCGTTGTAGCTGAAGAGGTCGGCGAGCGTAAATCCGTCATGCACCGTGATGTGGTTGATGCTGGCGCGCGGCCGCCTTCCGTCGTGGTTGAACAGGTCGGAGGACGCCGTCATGCGGCTGGAGATGTCGCCGATCAGGCTGCCTTCGCCGCTCCAGTAACGGCGCATGGCGCTGCGATAGCGGTCGTTCCACTCCGACCATTGCGAGGGGAATGCGCCGACCTGGTAGCCGCCGAGGCCGAGGTCCCAGGGCTCGGCGACGAGCTTCACGGCGGCCAGCACCGGGTCCTGCCGGATCGCGGTCAGAAGCGAGCTGCCACGATCAAAACCGTTCGGCCCGCGCGCGAGCGTGGTGGCGAGGTCGAAGCGGAAGCCGTCGACATGGCAGACCTCGACCCAGTAGCGCAGGGAATCCATCACCATCTGCAGCACGCGCGGATGGGTGAGGTTCACCGACGAGCCGCAGCCGGTGAAGTCGTCGTAGTAGCGCGGGTTCTCGCGGTTGAGCCAGTAATAGGAGGCATTGTCGATGCCGCGATAGCACAGCGTCGGGCCGAGGTGGTTGCCCTCGGCGGTGTGGTTGTAGACGACGTCGAGCATCACCTCGATGCCGGCGTCGTGCAGGCGTGCGACCGTGGTGCGGAAGGAATCGAGCGCATTGTCCTGGGCGTAGCGCGGCTCCGGCGCGAAGAAGGACAGCGTGTTGTAGCCCCAGTAATTGGCGAGCTTCTTTTCGACCAGGATGCGGTCGTCGACGAAACTGTGGATCGGTAAGAGCTCGATCGTGGTGACGCCGAGCTTCTTCAGATGCTCGATCATCGCCGGCGAGGACAGGCCGCCATAGGTGCCGCGGAGGTTCGGCGGCACGTCGTCGCGCTTCTGCGTCAAACCCTTGACGTGGGCCTCGTAGATGATCGTGTCTTCCCACGGAATGTTCGGCCGGATCTCGCGCCGGCCCCAGTTGAAGGTCTCGTCGACCACGACGGCTTTGGGCATGCCGCGCGCATTGTCGCGGCGGTCGAAGGAGAGGTCCTCGCGCGGCGAGCCGGTGCGGTAGGCAAAATGCGCATCGCTCCAGACCAGCCGCCCGGCGAGCCGCTTGGCATAGGGGTCGAGCAGCAGCTTGTTGGCGTTGAAGCGGTGGCCGTGCTCGGGCTCGTAGGGACCGTGCACCCGGTAGCCGTAGAGCTGGCCCGGCGAGACGTCGTTGAGATAGCCGTGCCAGACGTCCTCGGTCTTTTCAGGCAGTTCGACGCGCTCGAGCTCGCGGCGGCCTTGCGTGTCGAACAGGCAGAGCTCGACCTTCTGCGCGTTGGCGGAGAACAGCGCAAAATTGGTGCCGCGTCCGTCCCAGCTTGCGCCGAGGCGTGCGGGCGATCCAGCAGTCAGGCGCATATGTCAGCTTTCCGGAACGAGGAAGATCGCGGCGAGCGGCGGAATGGTGAGGCGGAGCTCGGGCGTCTTGCCGTCAACGGTCTGAACCTCGCCGATGTTCCCGACATTGCTGCCGCCGTAATGGGCGGAGTCGGAATTGAACACCTCTTTCCACTTGCCGGCCAGGGGCGCGCGAACGCGATAGTTGCGATAGACATTGGGGGAGAAATTGACGACCACCAGGCATCGCGCGTGCTCGTCAAAGCCCTTGCGCAGCCAGGCGAACACGTTGCGGTTGGCATCGTCAGTGATCAGCCATTCGAAGCCGGCCTGGTCGCAGTCCATCTGATGCAGCGCCGGCACCGCGCGGTAGAGCCGGTTGAGGTCGCGGATCAGCGCCTGGATGCCGGAATGGACCTTGTATTCGAGCAGGTGCCAGTCGAGCGACTGGTCGTGATTCCATTCGCGGCTCTGCGCGATCTCGGCGCCCATGAACAGGAGCTTCTTGCCGGGGTGACCGAACATGAAGCTGTAATAGGCCCGCAAGTTCGCAAAGCGCTGCCATTCGTCGCCCGGCATGCGGCCCAGGATCGAGCGTTTGCCGTGCACGACCTCGTCATGCGACAGCGGCAGGATGAAGTTTTCCGAGAACGCGTAGTGCAGGCCGAACAGGATCTCGCCGTGATGATGCTTGCGGTGGATTGGATCCTTGCTGATGTAGTTCAGCGTGTCGTGCATCCAGCCCATGTTCCACTTGTAGCCGAAGCCGAGCCCGCCGAATTCGACCGGGCGCGAGACTTGCGGCCATGCGGTGGATTCTTCCGCGGCCGTGGTCGCCTGCGGGAAGCGGGCAAAGACCTCCGTGTTGAAACGGCGCAGGAAGTTGATCGCCTCGATGTTCTCGCGGCCGCCATACTGGTTCGGAATCCACGCGCCGGGCGGCCGGCTGTAGTCGAGATAGAGCATCGACGCTACCGCGTCGACGCGTAAGCCGTCGATGCCGTAGCGCTCCATCCAGAACAGCGCGTTCGACACCAGGAAGTTCGTCACTTCAGTGCGACCGTAATTGTAGATCAGCGTGCCCCAGTCGAGGTGGCGGCCCTGGAGCGGGTTGGCGTGTTCATAGAGCGCCGTGCCGTCGAAGCTGCCGAGCCCGTGCGGATCGTCGGGGAAATGGCCGGGCACCCAGTCGAGCAGCACGCCGATGCCTTCGCGGTGGCAGGCATCGACCAGCGCCGCGAAATCCTCAGGGCTTCCGAACCGGCTGGTCGGGGCATAGAGGCCGGTGGGCTGATAGCCCCATGAGCCGTCGAACGGATGTTCGCTCACGGGCAGGAATTCGAGATGCGTGAACCCCATGTCGCGGGCATAGGCCGGCAGCTGCTCGGCCAGCTCGCGATAGGTCAGCCATTCATTGTCGCCCTTGCGCCGCCACGAGCCGAGATGGACCTCGTAGATCGACATCGGCGCCGACAGCGCGTTGATGCCGTCGGGCGCCGGGCGCGGCCGCGGCAGATGCGCCTCGTCGAGTACGATCGAGGCCGTCTTCGGCCGTACCTCGCTCGCAAACGCCATCGGATCGGATTTCAGCGGAAGCAGATGGCCGTGCGGCCCGATGATCTCGAACTTGTAGTGATCGCCGATCTTCGCATTGGGGATGAACAGTTCCCAGTACCCGCTGCCGCGCACCCGCATCGGATGACGCCGCCCGTCCCAGAAGTTGAAATCGCCAACCACGGATACGCGCCGTGCATTCGGTGCCAGCACCACGAAGCCGATGCCGTCGACGCCGTCGAGCCGCATCGGATGCGCACCGAGCTTGTCGTAGAGGCGCTGGTGGGTGCCTTCGCCGAGCAGATAGAGGTCGAAATCGGTCAGGATCGGCGGAAAGCGGTAGGCATCCTCGAATTCGACGACGTTGTTGCCGAATTTCGCGCGCAGCTGGTAGTGCTTCGAGCCGTTGGGCAGGGCCCCGATGAACAGGCCGGAGTCATGAACGCGGTCGAGCGGCGCGACCTCGCCATGCTCGCCGACCGCCTCGACATTGGTGGCCTCGGGCAGGAAGGCGCGCACCACGCTCTTGCCGCCCTCGGGATGCAGCCCGAGATAGTGGAAGGGGTCGGAGTGGCGGCCCTCGATGATCGCGTAGGCTTCGGCTGGCAGTTTAGGCATGGGCTTCGCTCTCGGCACTGGACAGAATGCGAAGCAGTCCGGTCAGCGGCGCATGGAGCCCCTCGGGCCGGTGGGACAGTTCGTACTCTACGTCGTCGAACGCTTGATCAAGCAGGAAAAACCTTAACAGGCCTTGCGCGACTTGCGGATCTTGCGGCCATAGCCTCCGGTCGGTCATGGCCTCACGATAGGCGGACAGGAACGTCGTGGTAGCGCGTTCGCGCCATTCGCCGAGCGCGGCTGCAAGCCGGTCCTGTTCGTCGGAGGCGCCGGTGAGGGCGCGATTGAGGGCCACGTTAACCGAAAGATCAATCGAGCGGATCATGCCGGCGACGTCGCGCGCGGCAGGCAGCTTGCGCCGCTTGTCGGCCAGCGGCCGGCGCGGATTGCCGTCGAAGTCGATGATGAAGATGTCGTCCTTCACGATCAGAGTCTGCCCGAGGCGGAAGTCGCCATGATGACGGATGTTCAACCCGCCGATCCCGGAAGGCAATAGTGCATTGAGGTGGTCGGGCAGGGCCGCACGCGCGGCGCCGAGCTGGTCGATCAGCGGCCGGTCCGCCTCCCGCAGGCCGTCGCGGCTGTTGGCCAGCTGCTCGAAAACGCGCTCGGCCCGTGCCTTGAGGTCGGAGACCCAGCGCCTGGCGTGTTCGGAGCCGATCGGCTCCGGAGCAAGATTGTCCGGCTTTGCCGCGGCCAGGGCGACATGCAACTCGGCGAGCCGCCGGCCGATCTGCGCGATGAAGTGCAGATAGGGCGCCTGCTCCTGGGTCTCGCGCGGCGCCTCGCCCGCGGGCGAGACCCGCTGCTCGTCGATATAGCGATCGAGATAACCGGTGGTCACGGTCCAGCCGTCGCCCTGGTTCTCGACAAAGGCATGCAGCACGCCGAGCGCGCTGTGCCGATCGTCCTCGACCAGCTCGACGCTGCCGAGCAGGGCCGGCGTGTTGGCGAAGTGAGCCACCTCGGTGAGGTAGTGGCCAATCTCGATCTCGGGACTGGTGCCGCTTTCGAGCTGCCGATGGATCTTGACCACATATTGGTTGTCCACGAGCGCGGTGCTGTTGGACTGCTCGATCGCGCGGATGCGTTGGGGCTCCTTGATGGTGTAGTCGGCGAACCGGCTGGTCGCCTTGAACTCCAGCCGCAGATCGTTCTCGTCTACCACCAGGTTTTGCGACAGACCCCGCAGGAACAGGCCGATGAAGATCTGCTCGGTCGCGACGTCCAGCAGCGTGCCCTCGCGCGCACCCTGGCGGACGGCGGCGAGCGCCTTCGGGTTGAAGCGTTCGCGGTCGAAGCGTACCCATTCGATCTGCATCGGCAGTACGTAGCGCGTCGTGACGTCGCCCCGAGTGGTCTCGAAGAACGCGATCCAGGGCCTGTTGTCGCCGATATCGCTGAAAGGCACCGCCGAGGTCAGCGCAGCCTTGATGTGCTTGGGATTGTGCTCCGGATACCAGCGTGTCCTTGCTAAAAATCCCGGCAGCACGTCGCGCTCGAACACGCCGCGCTCGCGAGCGAGAGAAACCCAGTTCGAATTCACCGGCACGACCAGGGTCTCGAACTCCGGCACCGCGCGCGGCGTCACCGGCTCGGACTTGTCGCGCTCCTGAAGCTGGAACCAGTAGAAGCCGTAGGGCCCCAGCGTGATCATGTAGGGCAATTCGCCGATCGCCGGGAAACGCGTCCGTCCGAGCATCTCCTGCGGGATGCGGTCCTTCCACGGCGACAGATCGAGCTCGGTCGCCTGCGCGGCGCGCGAGAGGTTGGCGACGCAGAGGATCACCTCGTCGCGATACTGCCGGACATAGGCAAGCACGGCGCGATTGGCCGGACGGATGAAGGTCATGGTGCCGCGGCCGAAGGCGAGCGTCGACTTGCGCACCGAGATCAGCCGCTTGGTGGCGCTGAGCAGCGACGACAGGCTGCGCGACTGCGCCTCCACGTTGACCGATTCATAGCCGTAGACCGGGTCCATGATCAGCGGCGCGTAGAGCCGGGCGGGGTCGCAGCGCGAGAAGCCGCCATTGCGGTCCGGGCTCCATTGCATCGGCGTGCGCACGCCGTTGCGGTCGCCGAGATAGATGTTGTCGCCCATCCCGATCTCGTCGCCGTAATAGATGATCGGCGTTCCCGGGAAGGACAGCAGCAGCGAGTTCATCAATTCGATCTTGCGGCGGTCGTTGTCCATCAGCGGCGCGAGGCGCCGCCTGATGCCGACATTGATGCGGGCGCGCGGATCGTTGGCGTAGGTGGTCCAGAGATAGTCGCGCTCGACGTCGGTGACCATCTCCAGCGTCAGCTCGTCATGGTTGCGCAGGAACAGCGCCCATTGGCAGCTCGCCGGGATGTCCGGCGTCTGGCGCAGGATGTCGGTGATCGGGAAGCGGTCTTCCTGGGCGATCGCCATGTAGATGCGCGGCATCAGCGGGAAGTGATAGGCCATGTGGCATTCGTCGCCGCGGCCGAAATATTCCTGCACGTCCTCCGGCCATTGATTGGCCTCGGCCAGCAGCAGCTTGCCCTTGGAGTACGCATCCAATTCCTGGCGCAGGCGCTTGATGATCGCATGCGTCTCCGGCAGGTTCTCGTTCGAGGTGCCCTCGCGCTCGCAGAGATAGGGAATCGCGTCGAGGCGGAAACCGTCGACCCCGGCATCCAGCCAGCGCTTCATCACCTGGATGATGGCGCTGACCACGCGTGGATTGTCGAAATTGAGGTCGGGCTGGTGCGAGAAGAAGCGGTGCCAGTAGAAGGCGCCGGCCTCCGGATCCCAGGTCCAGTTCGACTTCTCGGTGTCGGTGAAGATGATGCGGGTGCCCTGGTATTTCTGGTCGGTGTCGCTCCAGACATACCAGTTGCGTGCGCTCGAGCCCGGATGGCTGCGGCGCGCGCGCTTGAACCATTTGTGCTGGTCGGAGGTGTGGTTGACGACGAGCTCGGTGATGACGCGCAGGCCGCGCTTCTGCGCCTCCTGGATGAAACGTTTGAAATCCTTCATCGTCCCGAAATCGGGATTGACCGCGCCGTAATCGCCGATGTCGTAGCCGTCGTCGCGGCCGGGCGAGGGATAGAACGGCAGCAGCCACAGCGCGGTGACGCCGAGCTCCTGGAGATAGGGCAGCTTCTCGGTCAGGCCGGCGAAGTCGCCGATGCCGTCATGGTTGCTGTCGGCAAAGGCCTTGACGTGGAGCTGGTAGATGATCGCGTCCTTGTACCAGAGCTCATCCACGACCTCGGCAGCCTCGGCCTTCTTGGTATCGACGGAAGACAAAACATTCATGGCGTGACCCCTTACGCCAGGCAGCGGAACAAGAGCGCCGGATCGCGATCGGGATCGATACGCAACCTGATCCCGCCCCATTCGATGCGGGACTGCTCGCCGGTGAGGAGGTTTTCGAGTGCCGTCACATGGTGTCGCTGTCCGCCGGCGTCAACAGTGATGTCGGCGAGCGGCAGCCAGAATTCGCGCGCATGTCGGGAGAGCGCGATCACGACGACGACGGTGTTTGCGGGATCGGCCGCCTCCTTGGCGAAGGCGATCGTCTCGCCGTCCTCGATGCCGAGGAAGCGCAAGGTCGCGGTCTGCTGAAGCGCCGGGTTTTCGTTGCGGAGGCGGTTGAGCGCGGCAATCCAGGGCTTGATGTTGCCGGGCTTGTTCCAGTCGCGCGTCTTGACCTGGTACTTTTCGGAATCGAGATATTCCTCACGGCCGGGAATCGCCTCGTGCTCCAGGAGCTCGAAGCCGCCAAAGATCCCGTAATTGCCCGACAGCGTCGCGGCCAGCGCGAGCCGTGATTTGAAGACCCAGGGCTCGCCGCTCTGGAGATGATAGGGCAAGAGGTCGGGCGTGTTGACGAACAGGTTCGGACGATAGAAGTCCCGCTCGGGATAACGGGTCAGCTCGCCGAGATACTGTTCCAGCTCCCACCTCAAAGTGCGCCAGGGGAAATAGCTGAAAGACTGCGTGAAGCCGAGCTTGGCGAGGCCCTGCATCAACTTCGGTCGTGCAAACGTCTTGGAGAACAGGATCACCTCGGGATTTCGGCGGCGGATGTCGCCGATCAGCCACTCCCAGAACGGAAGCGGTGCGGTGTCGTGATTGTCGATGGCAAAGATGGTGACGCCATGGTCGATCCAGAACAGCATGGCGTCGCGGAACGCATTCCACAGCCCGGCGCGATCGACGGAGCCGAAGTCGGGGATGACGATGTCCGAATAGGGCCCATCCGCCGTCCGCACCGAGCGGTCCGGCCGCCATTTGAACCATTCCGGATGCTGCGTCAGCCAGGGATGGTCCGGCGAGCACTGCACCGCGAAGTCCAGCGCAAGCTCGAGCCCGTACTCGAGACACGTGGCGACCAGCGCGCGGAAGTCCTCGATCGTGCCGAGATCGGGATGCAGCGCATCGTGCCCGCCCTCGGCGGTGCCGATCGCATAGGGCGACCCGGGATCGCCCTCGTTCGCCACCGGCGCATCGTTGCGCCCCTTGCGGCCTGTGTGGCCGATCGGGTGGATCGGCGTGAAATAGAGCACGTCAAAGCCCATCGCGGCGATATCAGGCACGCGTGCAATGCAGTCGCGGAGCGTGCCGTGCCGGCCCGGGATCTCGCTCTGGCTACGCGGCATCATCTGGTACCAGGCGCTGAAGCGCGCCTTGTCGCGGTCGATCATCAGTGGGAAGAGCGGCGAGCGCGTGAGGTCGGGCCGCGACTGGCTCTCGGCCATGGCCTCGCCAAGCTCGGTCGCGAGCAGCGGCGTAACGTCGCCGGTCTGGAGATAATCCTCGCATCGCTTGATGATGATCGCCGCGGCGTCCTGCCGTGCGCCATGCGCCTTGGTCAGCAGTCCGGCGCCCTCGATCGCATCCAGGCTGACATCGGCGCCGGTGCGCCGTTTTCGCGCGACGGCGTGCGACCAGGTGGCGAACTCGTCGGTCCAGGCTTCGATCGCGTAGACATATTGGCCGGGCTCAACCGGTGTGAACGCGCCGCACCAGCGGTCATTGCCGTGAGGGGTCATCGGCTCGCTCCGCCATTCGCGGTCCTGCTCTCCTCGCCAGATCAGCGCGGCGGCGATCACGGCGTCGCCGTCGCGGTAGATGTCGGCCCAGACCTCGACCCGTTCGCCCGCGATCCGCTTCACGGCGAAGCGGCCGCCGTCGACCGAGGGATAGACGTCTTCGATGAGGAAAGCGCTGCCGGATGCGGCACTTTCGACAGTTTGAATTGTCTTGTTCACGGTGATGCCATTGACAAGAAAGCAGGAGCCCGTTTCCCTTGTCGGGAACCCACGCTTGGTACCATTATAGAAAGCCGCTTGTGTGTCATTGGTTCCCTGGGGAACGGCAAGCGCAGTTTGCGAGTTACCCCTGACTAACCTCTTCCGCGACCTCGTTAAAATCCCTGCCCCCGGCCAAATCATGGCCTGCAAGCTGCGTGCCGAATGGATCTTTTAGCTCAAGCCCGGATCAAGGGCGTTCAATCCGAATTCGTTGACGCCCTCGGCAAGCTGCGGGTCACCGCGCCCGAGGCGCTCAAATCCATCCTCGATGCCCTGCCGGAGAAGCGGGTCTACCGCTTCGTCGGCGGGCCGGTCGTGGTCCGGGCCCTGGGACATCCGCGCACCGAACTGGCGGCAACCGGGACGCCGCCGCTGCAATGGAAAATCTTCGGCAACGGCAATGTGATCGCGCAAGGCGAGACGCGCGAGCCGGTCATTGCCTGGCCGGCCGGCCTGCCGCTCGGCTATCATCGCCTGACGCTGACGGATGCCGGGGGTGCAAGCGAAGAGGTGCCGATGATCGTGGCGCCCGAGCGCGCCTTCGGCGGCGATTTCGATCGCGGCTGGCTGCTCGCCGTGCAGCTCTACAGCGTCCGCTCCGACCGCAACTGGGGCATCGGCGATTTCACCGACCTCGCCGGTCTCGTCCGGCTCGCCAAGCAACTCGGCGCCGACGGCGTCGGCCTCAATCCGCTGCATGTGCTGTTCGACGACCAGCCGGCCGATTGCAGCCCCTATTCGCCGAACAGCCGGCTGTTTCTCAATCCGCTCTATATCGACGTCGAGGCGATCCCGGAATTTTCCGCCGATCTCGTCCCCGATGCGGCCGCAACCGCCGCGCGGCTGCGTGAAGGCGACCGCGTGCCTTATGCCGACATGGCGGCGCTGAAATGGCTGGCCTTGCGCGCGGCCTTCAACAGCTTCGTGACGAGCGCGCGCGAGGCGCGCCGCAAGGAGTTTGACGCCTTCCGCGCCGCCCGCGCGCCGCTATTGTCCCGCTTCGCCTGCTTCGAGGTGCTGCGCCATCGCTTCAACCGGCCGTGGTGGGAATGGCCGTCCGAATGGCAACAGCCGGACGAAGCCAAATGCGCCGAGCTGCACAAGGGGCCTGAGCGGCGCGAGGTCGAGTTCGTCGAATTCGTGCAGTGGACGGCCGACAGCCAGTTGCATGCCGCCAAGGTGCTGGCCGGCCAGCTCGGCATGCGCGTCGGGCTCTATCTCGACGTCGCCGTCGGCGTGCAGTCGAACGGCTTCGATGCCTGGAACGAGCAGACCGCGATTTCCCGCCACCTCGCCGTCGGCGCGCCGCCCGACGTGCTCAACACCGTCGGCCAGGACTGGGGCCTCGCCGGCTTCAATGCCGGCGGCCTGGAGGCGCAATCCTTCGTGCCGTTCGCCGACATGCTGGCGGCGTCGATGCGCCATGCCGGCGCCATCAGGCTCGATCACGTGCTCGGGCTGAAACGGCTTTATCTCGTGCCGCGCGGCTTCAAGCCCGACAACGGCGCCTATGTGCAGATGCCGTTCGAGGCGCTGCTCGCCGCGGTGGTGCGCGAGAGCGCGGCCCACAAATGCATCGTGATCGGCGAGGATCTCGGCACCGTGCCGGAAGGCTTTCGCGAGACCATGCAGGATTTCGGCATCTGGTCCTATCTCGTCATGATGTTCGAGCGCGACGATGCCGGCCATTTCCGCAATGTCGATCACTACCGGCCCAACGCGCTGGTGACGCTGAACACGCATGATTTGTGCACCTATGCGGGCTGGCGCTCCTTCAGCGATCTCAAGATGAAGCGCTCGCTCGGGCTCGATCCCGGCGAGAACGACCAGGCGCGCTGGGATGCGCTCGGCATGCTCGACCAGATCCTGCGCCAGAACGGCATCAACGGCAACGACCTCTATTCGGTGCTCGCCTTCCTGTCGCGCACGCCCTCGCGCCTGCTCGCAGTGTCCATGGAGGACCTGCTCGGCGTGATCGACCAGCCCAACATTCCCGGCACGATCGACGAGCATCCGAACTGGCGCCAGCGCCTTCCTGTTACGCTCGACAAGATCGCCTCCAAGGTCGATCTCGCGGCTTTGAAGGCCGCGACACGGGAACGTTCGCTGACCGGCGGGAGTTGAAGGGCCGGGGCTTCCCAGGCTCGTACGACATTGATGCAAAGGATCGAGGACTATGCGCTGATCGGCGACTGCGAGACCGCGGCGCTGGTCGGGCGCAACGGCTCGATCGACTGGCTGTGCTGGCCAGCCTTCGATTCCGATGCCTGCTTTGCCGCGATCCTCGGCACGCACAGGAACGGCCGCTGGCTGATCGCGCCAAGTGAGGATGTCACCGCGACGTCGCGCCGCTATCTCGGCAATACCCTCATCCTTGAAACGCGGTTTGAGACCAGAAGCGGCACTGTCGCGCTGATCGACTTCATGCCGCCGCGCGGCAAGGCGTCCGACATCGTGCGCCTGGTCCGCGGCGTCAGCGGCACGGTAAAGATGCGGATGGAGCTCGTCATCCGCTTCGGCTTCGGCGTGGATATTCCCTGGGTGCGGCGGATCAATCATTCCCTGCTCGCGATTTGCGGCCAGGACATGACGGTGCTCCGCACGCCGGTCGAGACCCGCGGCGAGGATCTGACCACGGTGTCCGACTTCGAGGTGAGGGCAGGCGAGGTTATTCCCTTCGTGCTGACCTACGGCCCCTCGCATCTCGATCCGCCCGGGCCGATCGATCCCGGGGTCGCGCTCCAGGAGACCGAGAATTTCTGGCAGGACTGGTGCCGCCGCTACACCCGCGACGGCGATTATCACGATCTCATCATGCGTTCGCTGATCACCCTGAAGGCGCTGACCTTCGCCCCCACCGGCGGCATCGTTGCGGCGCCCACCACATCCCTGCCGGAAAAGCTTGGCGGCAGCAGGAACTGGGATTACCGCTTCTGCTGGCTGCGCGATGCCACCTTCACGCTGCTGGCGCTGATGAACTCGGGCTACACCGAGGAAGCGTCGGCCTGGCACAATTGGCTGCTGCGCGCGGCCGCAGGCTCGCCGTCGAACATGCAGATCATGTACGGCATCTGGGGGCAGCGGCGGCTCTTGGAATGGGAGGCGGCCTGGCTCGCCGGCTATGAGGGCGCGCAGCCGGTGCGCGTCGGCAATGCCGCGCATGCGCAGCTCCAGCTCGACGTCTACGGCGAGCTGATCGACGCCTTCCACCAGTCGCGCATGGCCAGGCTGAAGCTCGACGAGGAGAGCTGGGCGCTGGAATGCAGCGTGCTCAACCATCTCGCCGAGGTCTGGGACCGGCCCGATCACGGCATCTGGGAACGGCGCGGCCAGCCCCGGCACTACGTGTTCTCAAAGGTCATGACCTGGGTCGCCTTCGACCGCGGCATCAAGAGCGCGGAGACCTTTGGCTTCAAGGCGCCGCTGCTGCATTGGCGCACCTTACGCGAAGCCATTCATTGCGACGTCTGCAACAATGGCTTCGATGCGGAGGAGAACGCCTTCGTCGAGTCCTACGGCTCGAAGCTGCTCGATGCCAGCGTGCTGCTGCTGCCCGCGGTCGGCTTCCTGCCGGCGTCGGACCCGCGCATCTGCGGCACCATCGCCGCCGTCGAGACATGCCTGATGCGCGACGGTTTCGTGCTGCGGCACGATCCGCGCGAGCTGCCTGCGGGACAGGCGCTCGAAGGTGCGTTCCTGGCCTGCAGCCTATGGCTCGCCGATGCTTATGTACTGTCGGGCAATCTCGACAAGGCGCAGGAATTGTTCGATCGCGTGGTCGGCGTTGCGAACGATGTCGGGCTACTCGCCGAGGAATACGACTCCGTGGCCCGCCGCCAGACCGGCAACTTCCCGCAGGCGCTGACCCACATCGCGCTGATCAACACCGCACACAACTTGTCGGCGGCAAGGCAGAGAAGCGAGAAGCCGGCGATGCAGCGGTCGAAGTAGCTTGGCACGGGAGGTTGTTCAACTCGCCCGTAGGAAGGTGAGCCGCAAGCGGCAGCTCATGGTTCCAGCTAACCCACCCCATTCCGCTTCAAAATCATTTCCATCGCCTCGGCAAAACCGTCCTGCTCATTGCTCGCGGTGACGTGGGTGGCCTCGTCCTTGACGTTGTCGGCGGCGTTGCCCATGGCGATGGAGGTGCCGCTGACGCGGAACATTGCCAGATCATTCTGCATGTCGCCGATGGTGGCGACCGCATCGGTCGAGATGTCGAGGTGCCTGGCCATGGCCTCGACGAACGTGCCCTTGTTGAAGCCGGGCGGCGTGATGTCGAGATAGTAGGTCTGCGAGCGCACCGCGGTGGCCTCGCTGCCGAGCGCCTCCTGCATCGCCTTCTCGCAAGCCGCAAGGCCGGCCGCATCGGCGCTGGCGCCGACGATCTTGCAGGCGCTCGAAAGGTAGGGCGAAAAGTCCGTCACGATGGTGGGGTCGGAGCGGATCGTGTGCCGCTCGTGCGCGACGTATTTACCGCTGGGATTGTCGATCAGCCATTTGTCGGTGGTGAACAGCCAGATGTCGGCGCCGTAGTCGCGGAGGATCTGCAGCGACCGCTCGGCGGCGCTCGCAGGGACCAAATGCTGCTCGACCGGCCGCATCTCGGGATCGACGATCGAGGAGCCGTTGAACGGGCCGACCGGCAGCCAGAGCGCCAGCGGCTCGATCAGGAAGCGCATGCCGATCGCAGGGCGGCTGGAGGTGATGGTGAAGCCGATGCCGGCCTGGTGCAGCCGCTGCACGGCGGACCTCGCACGCTCGGTCAGTGTCTTGTCCTTGGTCAGCAGCGTGCCGTCGACATCGGAGACCACGAGTGAGATGGGAGTCATGGCAGAACCTTGGGTATTGCGCCGCCCAGCTTCAATTGTCTTACGATGCCGTCCACGATCGCCTCCACGGTCTCGTCGATCGAGACGGTGAGGACGTGCTCGCCCGCTTCCGGCGGCTCCAGCGTGTCGAACTGGCTCGTCAGCAGCCCGGGCGGCATGAAATGGCCCTTGCGCTGCGCGAGCCGCTCGGCGATCAGCTCTTTCGTCCCCTTCAGGAACACGAAGCGGACGTCACTGCGTCCGCGCAGCAGCACGTCACGATAAGTGTGCTTCAGCGCCGAGCAGGCGATGATGATATGGTCGCCCTTGTCGCACACCCGCTCGATCTCGTCCGCGATGGCGTTGAGCCAGGGCCAGCGGTCTTCGTCGGTGAGCGGATGGCCGGCCCGCATCTTCTCGACATTGCTGGCGGGGTGGAAGCTGTCTCCGTCCTCGAAGCGCCAGCCGAGCCGGTCGCCGAGCGCCCCTGCAACCGTGCTCTTGCCCGAACCCGACACGCCCATCACGATCAACGCACAAGGTGCTTCAACGCGGCCCACGAATTTCCTCCGGAAGCGCGGCCCTATCGACCAGCCAGACGGTCTCACCATTCGAGCGCGCGCGTAAGGCCGGCAGATTCTCGCCATTGAGCAGGCGCGTCAAGATCGCCTGCTTGTCGTGCCCGGCAATCTCGAACAGCATTTCGCGGCAGGAGGCCAGAGCGGGCAGGGTGAGCGAGACCCGCGGCACGAACGGCGCCACATTGGCCTTGGGGACGCCGACGACCCATCGCCGGCTCTCCTCGAGCTCGGGATAGCCCGGAAACAGCGAGGCAGTGTGGCCGTCCGGTCCTGCGCCCATCAGGACGAGGTCGAACAGCGGCCGCGCCGGATCGAACTGGTCTGCGCCGTAGAAGGCCCGCAGCTCGCGCGCATAGGCTTCGGCTCCGGCATCGGGATCTTCAGCCGTGGTCGGGATCGGATGGATATGGCCGGCCGGCGCATTGCGATCGAGAAATGTCGCCCGCGCGACCGCCATGTTGTTGAGGGGATCGCTCTCGGGCACGAAGCGTTCGTCGCCGATGAACCAGTGCACACGTTCCCACGGGATCCTGCCGCGCCAGGCATCGCTGCCGAGCAATTGATAGAGCTTCTTCGGGCTCGACCCGCCGGTGAGGCAGATCGCGATGCGCCCGGGATTGGCGCCGATCCGCGCCATCACCCGTTCGGCCGCGGCCTGCGCCAGCGCTTCGGCGTCGGCCTCGACGATCAGCTTCGGCTGGCCGGCCGCCACCATCACGAAAATTTCCGCCAGCTTCGCCCGTCGCGCCGGAGCAGTTCGTCGGCGCAGGCGGGGCCGTCGCTGCCGGCTTCATAGGTCTCGATGCCGTTGGTGCCGGCCAGCTTCCAGGCGTCCAGGAACGGCTGCACCGCCTGCCAGCCGGCCTCGATGCCGTCGGCGCGCTGGAACAGGATGTTGTCGCCGATCATGCAGTCGTAGATCAGCGTCTCGTAGCCGGTCGACGGGTCGGCGCGGAAATAGTCGCCGTAGCGGAACTTCATCTCGACGCCGTCGATGGTGATGCTCGGCCCCGGGATCTTGGCGTTGAACTGCAGCTCGATGGTCTCGGTCGGTGCGATGCCGATGGTGAGGAAGTTCTGCGACAGCCGGTCGACGTCCGTGCCCGAGAACATCGACAGCGGCGCCTGCTTGAACTTGATCGCGACTTCGGTGCGCTTGTGGCCGAGCGCCTTGCCGGTGCGCAAATAGAAGGGCACGCCGGCCCAGCGCCAATTGTCGATCATCAGCTTCAGCGCGACGAAGGTCTCGGTGGTGCTGTCGGGTTTGACGTCCTCGGTCTTGCGATAGTCCGCGATCTCTTCGTCGCCGCTGCGGCCGGCGAGATATTGCGCGCGCACCGAATTCTTCAGCGCCTCTTCCCGGCTAGGCTGCTGGATCGATGTGAGCACGTCGGCCTTCTCGGAGCGCACGGAATGTGCGTCGAAACGCGCGGGCGGCTCCATCGCGACCAGCGACATCAGCTGGAACAGATGGTTCGGCACCATGTCGCGCAATGCGCCGGTGGCATCGTAGAAGCCGCCGCGATGGCCAACCCCGAGTCTCTCCTCCACGGTGATCTGGATGTGATCGATATGGTTGCGATTCCAGATCGGTTCGAACATGCCGTTGGCAAAGCGCAGCACCAGAATGTTCTGCACCGTCTCCTTGCCGAGATAATGATCGATCCGGTAGATCTGGTGTTCGTCCATGATCTTCAGCAGCTCGGCATTCAGCGCCTTGGCCGAGGCGAGATCGGTGCCGAACGGCTTTTCGATCACGAGACGCCGCCAGGCGCCGTTCTCCTTCGTCATGCCGGTGCGGCCGAGCTCGCGCGCGGTCGGCGCAAATGCGGCGGGCGGCGTTGCCAGATAGAACAGCCGGTTGCCGCCGGTGTCCTGCGCGCATTCCAGCGAATCCAGATGCTCGCGCAGGCGATCAAAGGAGGGCGGATCCTTCGGATCAGCCTCGACGAAGGTCACGCATTCCAGCAGCTTCCTGGCGACGTCGTCGTCCACGGGACGGGTCGCGAACTGGCGCAGGCCCTTCAGCAGGCTGTTGCGCAGCTCATCATCCGACTGGCCCCTGCGGGCCACGCCGACCACGCAGAATTTTTCCGGCAGCAGGTGCTCGGCCGCCAGATTGTAGAGCGACGGCATCACCAGGCGATGGGTGAGGTCGCCCGTGACACCAAAGATGACGAAGGCGCAATTTTCCGGCTTGCGCTTTACTTGCGGGTCTTTTGTCACGAATTGTCGGCCTTCGCTTTGTTTACTCGTTACTTTGGTTTCGATGCACCCGGCTGCTTCGGCTCCTTGTGGCCGCCGAAACCCGCACGCATCGCGGAGAGAATTTTTTCGGCGAAGGTGTGTTCCTTGCGGGAACGGAAACGTGTGTAGAGCGCCGCGGTCAGGACTTCGGCCGGCACGGCCTCGTCGATTGCGGCGTTCACGGTCCAGCGTCCTTCGCCGGAATCCTCCACGAAGCCCGAATATTCCGACAGAAGCGGGCTATCGGCGAGCGCGGTCGAGGTGAGGTCGAGCAGCCAGGACGGAATCACGCTGCCGCGCCGCCACACTTCGGCAATGTCGGCGAGATCGAAATCGTAGCGATGATCCGCCGGCAGGGCGTCGATATTGGCATTCTTGAGGATGTCGAAACCTTCGGCGTAGGCCTGCATCAGGCCGTATTCGATGCCGTTGTGGATCATCTTGACGAAGTGCCCGGCGCCGACGGGGCCGGCATGGATGTAGCCCTGTTCGATGCGGGGATCGCGCCCCTCGCGTCCTTCGGTGCGCGGAATATCACCGGCGCCGGGCGCGAGCGCGGCGAAGATCGGATCGAGCCGGTCGACCACCTGCTTCTCGCCGCCGATCATCATGCAATAGCCGCGGTCGAGGCCCCAGACGCCCCCCGACGTGCCGACGTCGACATAGTGGATGCCGCGCGCCTTCAGCGCCTTGCCGCGGCGGACGTCGTCCTGCCAGAAGGTGTTGCCGCCGTCGATGATGACGTCGCCCTCCTGCATCACCCCTGCGATCGTGTCGATCGTCGTCTCGGTGATGTGACCGGCCGGCAGCATCACCCACGCCGTGCGCGGCCGCTCGAGTTTCGCGACGAACTCCTCCAGCGTCGCCGATCCCGTCGCGCCGTCTGCGGCAAGGCCCGCGACGGCCTTGGCGTCCTTGTCGTAGACCACGGTCGAATGTCCCTGGCGCATCAGCCGGCGAACGATGTTGCCGCCCATCCGGCCAAGGCCGATCATGCCGAGTTGCATGTGAGAGATTCCCTTAATTCAGTGCGTCGTTGAGCGCTGCATTGAGCGCCGCGAGACCTTCCTTGAGCCCACCCTTCAGGTGGACACGCAACGCGCGCCGCCCACGCTCGGTGAGCACGTCGAAATCGCCGCGCGCCTGCGCCGCCTTGATCACGCCGAAGCTCGCTTTCTGGCCCGGCACCGCCAGGTCCTTGGCGTCGTCAGCGGTGATCTGGAGGAACACGCCGCTGTCGGGTCCGCCCTTGTAGGCCTGGCCTGTGGAGTGCAGGAAGCGCGGGCCGAACTCGGCACAGGTCGCGACATGCCGCTTCTCGCGCACCTCGAGCCGCATCGCCTGGAGCGCATCGATGGTGGCCTTGTCGCGCGCGATGTAGCCGAGCAGGGCGACATAGTCGCCCTCGCTGGAGCGCGACAGGTGCGCCTTCAGCCATGAGGTGAGGTCGCCATTGGCGCCGGCGGCGCGGAGCGCCGTGGCGTTGGCCTCATCGGTGTAGAGATCGGCCTCGTCGGTGCTGACCACGGGCTGTTCGTCCGGCAGCGCGCCGGTCTTCTCGAACGACGCCGTCAGCTCGCGGGTCTTGATCTTGGCCGCTTCCACGTCGGGTTGGTCGAACGGGTTGATGCCGAGGATGCTGCCGGCCACGGCCGTGGCCATCTCGAAGCGGAAGAACTCCTGGCCGAGATGGTCGATTCCCTTCATGACGATGCGCACGACGGGATGGCCGGCCGCTTCGATCGCGGCAAGCTTGGAGTCGTGGGCGGCGTCCGCCTCGCCCTCGGTGCGGATGTCGATGAAGAACCGGTCGTTGCCGTAAGAAGAGGGATCGCCCAACGGCTCGCCGTCGATCGGGATCAGGCCCTTGCCCTCCTTGCCGGTCGATTCTGCGATCAGCTGCTCGGCCCAGGCGCCGAAATCGGCGATCTTCTTCGACGACAGGATCGTCACCTTGTCGCGGCCTTCGAGCCCGGCCAATCCCATGGCAAGGCCGAGCTGCACGCCCGGGTTTTCGGACGGCGGCACGTCCGGTCCGCAGGAGCGGGCCATGGCGAGTGCGTGCCTGACGAAGGTCTTGACGTCGATGCCGGCGGTCGCCGCCGGTACCAGCCCGAACGGCGAGAGCACCGAATAGCGCCCGCCGATCGAGGGCTCGCCATGGAAGATGCGGGCGTAGTTCAGCTTCTTCGCCGCCTTCTCCAGCGACGAGCCGGGATCGGTCACCGCGATGAAGCGGTGGCCGGTCTTCACCTTGGGGCCGACCGCCTGCGCGACGCGCTCATGGAAATAGTCCTTCATCGCGTTCGGCTCGGTGGTGCCGCCGGACTTGCTGGAGACGATGAATACGGTGTTGGCGATGTCGATCTTCCCCTCCATCGCCCGCACCTGCGCGGGATCGGTGGAATCCAGCACATGCAGCTTGGGGAAGCCGGGCTTCTTGCCAAAGGTCTCGGCCAGCACCTCAGGTCCGAGGCTCGATCCGCCCATGCCGAGCACGACGGCGTCGGAGAATTTTTGGCCCTTCACGCGGCCCGCATAGTCCTCGTAATCGGCAACGTCGGCCTTGGCGGCGCTGTCGAGCCAGCCGAGCCATCTGTCCTCGTCCGTGCCGGTCCAGACCGACTTGTCGCGCTGCCAAAGCCTGCGGATCTTGGCGGAGGCACGCCATTCCTCGGTGCTCTTGGCGACAGCCTTGCCGAGCCCGTCGCCCAGCGAAAGCTGCTGGCGGTCGAGTGCCGGCCCGAGCACGGTGGCGCGCTTGTGCGCGACCGCGCCGTAGAGCTTGTCGGCGGCATCCGCGAACAGCTTGACGCCGTCCTTGACCAGCTCCTCGGTGATCGCATCGAGCGAGATGCCGGAGCGCTCCAACTCTTCCAGGATGCGCCTTGCGTCCTCGACATTCTCTTCCAGGCTGTCGCGCGGCTTGCCGTGGTCGCGGAACGCATCCAGCGTTGCCGGCGGCACGGTGTTGATGGTGTCGGGGCCGATCAGCTCCTCGACATAGAGGACGTCGCTGTAGTCCTTGTTCTTGGTGCCGGTCGACGCCCACAGCATGCGCTGCGGCTTGGCGCCCTTGGCGGCGAGCTTCTCCCAGCGGGGACCTGAGAACAGGCGCTTGTAGTCCTGATAGGCGAGCTTGGCGTTGGCGATCGCGACCTTGCCCTTGAGCGCGGCGAGCCGCTCCTTCTCGGACGGATCGTTGGCGCGCGCGATCTTCTCGTCGAGCTGCTTGTCGACCGCCGAGTCGATGCGGCTGACGAAGAAGCTCGCCACGCTGGCGACGTGCGACGGATCGCCGCCGCCGGCGACGTATTTTTCGAGGCCCGCCAGATAGGCCTCCGCAACCTCGAGATAGACCGCCTTGGAGAACAGCAGCGTAATGTTGATGCTGATGCCGTCGCCGATCAGCGTCTCGATCGCCGGCAGGCCCTCCGGCGTCGCCGGCACCTTCACCATCAGGTTTTTGCGACCAACGTCCTTCCAGAGCCGCCGTGCTTCAGTGACCGTGCCGGCGGTGTCCATCGCCAGATAGGGCGACACTTCCAGGCTGACATAGCCGTCGCCGCCCTTGAGGCGGTCATAGACCGGGCGCAGCACGTCGGCGGCATTCTGGATGTCCTCGACCGCGACGGCCTCGAACAGGTCGGCCACGGCCCGGTCGCCGCGCTTCAGCGCCTTGCCGATCGAGGCGTCATATTCGTCCGAGCTGCCGATCGCCTTCTCGAAGATCGACGGGTTCGAGGTGACGCCTTTGACGCCGTCGGTGTCGATCAGCCGCTTCAGGTCGCCCTTGGCGATGAAGCCGCGGGCCAGGAAGTCCAGCCAGACGGCCTGTCCGTGCTTTTCCAGTTCTTTGACGGGATTCATGATACTTATTTATCTCCAAGCCTGGGGGCGAGGGGTTTCCGCGCCAGTCCTGACGCGCTATCCTCTAGCTTACATGCTGCCGGGAGGGAACCAATCTAGGGTGTGGGAGTCATATCCTCCAGTGTAACTCCGTCGCGATCATGGCGATCCAGGCGGCAGTGGCCGTGTTGCGTAAAAAGTCGTTGGCCGGGAAGGTTCGGCCTCGCGAATGGCCATGCTGGGGAAAGCATGCAGGCACATTTCTGACGGCCCTTCGTCCGCCGTCTCCGACAGCCCGCACCCGGTCGCGCCGACCGGGCGCATCGATGCGTCCCACGATCTCGAAATCAACCATGCGCCACGTGCTTGCGGCTGCTGGTCGCGGCGTTCGACTGGTGGGATGGCCTCGACGACTACGACGACACGACAGTCGGCTATGCCGGCGTCGCGGTGTTCGGCCTGATCACCGGCTGGTGATCTGGCTGCTTCCCGGCGAACGTGGGCCGGTGGTGATCGTCACCCCCTGCGGCATCCGCGATCTTCCGCATCGGTAATGAATTTCTGCTGTGGGAGACGGTCGCGGACATTTCGACCGAGGATCGCCGCGGGCACAGGATGATCGTGCTGACGCCGACGCCGACATTGCCGCGGCAGCTCTCCTGTATTCGCGGCGGGAGCCGGGCGATGTCGCGCGGCGTGCAGGACGATCGACCGATTTTGAAACATTTCTGCGCGCTCGCCGTGGGTGCCATGCCGCCAGCGATGCACGCACCGCATTGCGGCGAGACCGCGATCAAGGCACGCAAGGTTCAGGTGATAAGGCTCAGATGCACAAGGCTTGGCCGTACAAGCGTCATAAAGCTGCCGCCGGCTGACGGCTATGCTGCACCGCCGGATGAGCTGATCCCCGGTAATGCCCGGATGTGGCGGCCGAGTGACATTTTCTGGAAATGAGCGAAGATATACATAGATTCGCATAAAGAACAGGCAGGTGCCTGTTCGTAACTCACCTGGTTGCCTACGTTGTGCGTTGCGTCGAGTCGGCTCCCGGGTGTCCAATGATCGTCATGTGCTCACGCTGATTCGAAACGGCCTGAGGAACGGTCCGGTAACTGCTTTCGTTTCAGCTTGTAGCGGAACTCACGCGGAGAGGGATCATGTACAACGATTCTCTATTCAACGCTTTCGCTCGGTCGTTCGAGGCGAGAAGCCAGCACGACATGTCGATGGCGGAATATCTGGAGTCGTGTCGAAGCGATCCCATGAAATACGCAAACGCGGCCGAGCGACTGCTAGCAGCGATCGGCGATCCGCAGACGATTGACACGGCCAAGGACCCACGCCTTGGCCGTATTTTTTTGAACCGCACCATCCGCACCTATCCGGCCTTCGCGGGTTTCTACGGCATGGAAGAAACCATCGAGCGCATCGTCGGCTTCTTCCGCCACGCGGCGCAGGGTCTCGAAGAGCGCAAGCAGATCCTCTATTTGCTCGGTCCGGTTGGCGGCGGAAAATCCTCGCTCGCCGAGCGGCTCAAGTCGCTGATGGAAGTGCAGCCGATCTACGTGCTCAAAGCCGGCGATGAACTCTCGCCTGTGTTTGAAAGCCCGCTCAGCCTGTTTGATCCCGATCATCTCGGGCCGATGCTGGAAGAGAAATACGGCATTCCGCGCCGGCGCCTCACCGGCCTGATGAGCCCGTGGTGCTACAAGCGGCTGGAAGCCTTCGGCGGCGACATCTCGCAATTCCGTGTCGCCAAGATCCAGCCGTCGCGGCTGCGCCAGATCGCGGTCTCCAAGACCGAGCCCGGTGACGAGAACAACCAGGACATCTCGTCGCTGGTCGGCAAGGTCGATATCCGCAAGCTCGAGACCTACGCGCAGAACGATCCCGACGCCTACAGCTATTCCGGCGGCCTCAATCGCGCCAACCAGGGCATCCTTGAATTCGTCGAGATGTTCAAGGCGCCGATCAAGATGTTGCACCCGCTGCTGACCGCAACGCAGGAGGGCAACTACATCGGCACCGAAAATATCGGCGCGATCCCGTTCACCGGCGTGATCCTCGCGCACTCCAATGAGGCGGAGTGGGCGAGCTTCAAGGCCAACAAGAACAACGAGGCCTTCATCGACCGCATCTGCGTGATCAAGGTGCCGTACGTGCTGCGGGTCACCGAAGAGCAGAAGATCTACGAGAAGCTGATCCAGGGCTCGGAGCTCGCTTCCGCGCCGTGCGCGCCGTCGACCCTGGAAACGATGGCTCGGTTCTCGGTCATGTCGCGCCTGCGCAAGCACGAGAATTCCACGCTGTTCGGCAAGATGCGGGTCTACGACGGCGAAAGCCTGAAGGAATCCGATCCCAAGGCGCGAAGCGTCCAGGAATACCGGGATGCCGCCGGCGTCGACGAGGGCATGGACGGCGTGTCCACGCGCTTTGCCTTCAAGATCCTGGCTGCGACCTTCAACCATGATCCGCAGGAGGTCGCCGCCGATGCCGTGCACCTGATGTACGCGCTGGAGCAGTCGATCCGCCGCGAGCAGCTGCCGGAGGAAACCGAGAAACGCTACCTGGAGTTCATCAAGGCGGAACTGGCACCGCGCTATGCCGAGTTCATCGGCAACGAGATCCAGAAGGCTTATCTCGAATCCTACTCGGATTACGGCCAGAATCTGTTCGACCGCTACGTGGATTACGCCGATGCCTGGATCGAGGATCAGGATTTCAAGGATCCGGACACCGGCCAGTTGCTCGATCGCGAACTGTTGAACCAGGAGTTGACCAAGATCGAAAAGCCGGCCGGCATTGCCAATCCGAAGGATTTCCGCAACGAGGTGGTCAAGTTCTCGTTACGGGCCAGAGCACAGAATGCCGGCAAGAATCCGACCTGGACCTCCTACGAGAAGATTCGCGACGTGATCGAAAAGCGGATATTCTCCCAAGTCGAGGACCTGCTTCCGGTCATTTCCTTCGGGTCGAAGAAGGACGGCGAGACGGAGAAGAAGCACGGCGAGTTCGTCGCACGCATGGTGGAGCGCGGCTACACCGAGCGTCAGGTTCGCCGGCTCGTCGAATGGTACATGCGCGTGAAGCAGGCCGGTTGAGGCGGATGGGAAAGTGGCCATTCACATTATTGACAGGCGCCTGAATCCAGGCGGCAAGAGTCTTGAGAACCGGCAGCGGTTCTTGCGTCGGGCCAAATCCCTGGTGCAGGGCGCCGTCAAGAAGACCTCGCAGGAACGCGACATCAAGGACGTCCTGGAGGGTGGTGAGGTCACGATCCCGCTGGACGGGATGCACGAGCCGCGTTTCCGCCGCGAAGGCGGGACGCGCGACATGGTGCTGCCCGGGAACAAGAAGTTCATCGAGGGCGACTATCTGCAGCGCTCCGGCCAGGGCAGCGCCAAGGATTCCGGTCCGGGCGAAGGCGACAGCGAGGACGCCTTCCGCTTCGTGCTCAGCCGCGACGAATTCGTCGATCTCTTCCTCGACGATCTTGAGCTGCCGGATCTCGCCAAGCGCAAGATCGCGCAGACCGAGAGCGAGGGCATCCAGCGCGCCGGCTACACGACGTCAGGTTCGCCTGCCAACATTTCGGTCAGCCGGACTGTCCGGCTAGCGTTGGCGCGCCGCATCGCGCTCAAGCGTCCCCGCAAGGAGGAGATCGAAGAGCTGGAAGCCGCGATCGCCGCCTGCACGGATGAGGACGAACGTCTGGTGCTTCTCGCCCAGCTCGAAAAGCTGAAGGCGAAGTCCAAGCGCATCCCCTTCATCGATCCGATCGACATCCGCTATCGCCGCTTCGAGATGGTGCCGAAGCCGGTAGCGCAGGCCGTGATGTTCTGCCTGATGGACGTCTCCGGCTCGATGTCCGAGCACATGAAGGATCTGGCAAAACGCTTCTACATGCTGCTCTACGTGTTCCTGAAGCGCCGCTACAAGCATGTCGAGATCGTCTTCATCCGCCACACCGACCGCGCCGAGGAGGTGGACGAGCAGACCTTCTTCTACGGCCCGGCCTCGGGCGGCACGCTGGTCTCCAGCGCGCTCCAGGCAATGCACGAGATCGTGCGCGAGCGCTTCAATCCCTCGGACTGGAACATCTACGCCGCGCAAGCCTCCGACGGCGACAATTCCTATTCCGACGGCGAGCTCACCGGCCTGCTGCTGACCGACAAGATCCTGCCGGTCTGCCAGTTCTTCGCCTATCTCGAGGTCGGAGAATCCGGCGGCAGCGCCTTCGATCTCTCCGACTCCTCGCTCTGGACCCTCTACGATCGCCTGCGCAACAGCGGCGCACCGCTCTCGATGCGCAAGGTCAGTGAACGCAGCGAGATCTTTCCGGTGTTCCACGATCTGTTCCAGCGCCGCGAAACTTCTCAGGAGAAAGCCGCTCCATGACGGAACGCTTGTTCGAAGGCGCCGATTGGGATTTTCGTACCCTGCAGCGCATCACCGATGCCTGCGAGGAGGTGGCGCTGAAGGATCTCGGGCTCGACGTCTATCCGAACCAGATCGAGGTCATCACCGCCGAGCAGATGCTGGATGCCTACTCGTCGGTCGGCATGCCCTTGTTCTACAAGCACTGGTCCTTCGGCAAGCATTTCGCCTTCCACGAGGCCTCCTATCGCAAGGGCCTGATGGGCCTCGCCTATGAGATCGTGATCAACTCCTCGCCCTGCATCTCCTACCTCATGGAGGAGAACACGGCGACGATGCAGACGCTGGTGATCGCGCACGCCGCCTTCGGGCACAATCACTTCTTCAAGAACAACTATTTGTTCAAGCAGTGGACCGACGCCGACGGCATCCTGGACTATCTCGATTTCGCCAAGAACTACGTCATGCAATGCGAGGAGCGCTACGGCCGCACCGAGGTCGAGCGTACGCTCGACGCCGCGCATGCGCTGATGTCGCACGGCATCGACCGCTATCCCGGCAAGAAGAAGCTGGACCTGCGCGCCGAGGAGAAGCGGGCAGGGCGCAGGCGCCAGCACGAGGAAGAGGTCTTCAACGATCTCTGGCGCACCGTGCCGGCCGGCAAGAGCAAGAGCCGTTCGACGCTCAGCATCGAGCGGCGCCGCAAGCTGCTCGGCCTGCCGCAGGAAAACCTGCTTTATTTCCTGGAGAAGAGCGCGCCGCGGCTGGCGCCCTGGCAGCGCGAGCTCTTGCGCATCGTCCGCCACATCGCGCAATATTTCTATCCGCAGAGCCAGACCAAGGTGATGAACGAGGGGACGGCGACCTACGTCCACTATCGCATCATGACCCAGCTGCATCAGCAGGGCCGCATCACCGACGGCAACTTCCTCGAATTCCTGGGGTCGCACACCAACGTGGTGTTCCAGCCCGAATTCGACGATCCGCGCTTCTCGGGTTTCAACCCCTATGCGCTCGGCTTCGCCGTGATGCAGGACATCGAGCGCATCGTCACCAGGCCGGAAGACGAGGACCGCGAATGGTTCCCCGACATCGCCGGCAAGAATGACGTGATGGGCGTGCTGCGCGACGTCTGGGCCAATTACCGCGACGAGAGCTTCATCGGCCAGTTCCTGAGCCCCAGGCTGATGCGCCACTTCCGCATGTTCCATCTCCACGACGATCCCGAGGAGCGCGCGGGCATCCGCGTCGATGCCATCCACGACGAGCGCGGCTTCCGCCGCGTGCGGCGCGAATTGGCGCGGCAGCATGATGTCGGCTATATCGATGCCAATATCGAGGTGGTCGACGTCGATCTCTCCGGCGACCGCCGGCTGATCCTGCATCACCATGTCATCAAGGGCTCGCAGCTCAACGAGACCGACGCCAAGCGCGTGCTGCAGCACCTCGCCGATCTCTGGACCTACGACGTCGCGCTGATCGAGGTCGACGCCAACGACAAGGTCCTCCGCGAATACGTCGTGAGCCCGCGCCCGATCCCGGCGGCAGTGGCCTGAGGCGGCTGACTATGCGGGCAATAAGGCGGGATGCGCGTTGATGTGCCCTCGCCCCTTGTGGGAGAGGGCAGCGACGCCGGTAGACGCAAGCTCACTGGGGTGAGGGGTATCTCTCCACACCTTCCCCTGCCGAGAAAGATCCCTCATCCGGCGCCAGAGCCGAAGCTTTCGCTTCGGCGTTCTTAAGAACGGCGGCCGAAGGCCGCCTATGCCACCTTCTCCCACAAGGGCAGGGGTGTCCGGGGAAGTTATGCATAGCAGAACTCGATCTGGCCCGGAACACGGCTGGTTTTTGGTTTGGTCGGA
>NZ_JAFCLP010000010.1 GCF_018129405.1 Bradyrhizobium iriomotense | reverse complement strand
AAACTTGCTCGTCGTCTTGCTCGTCATGGCTCCACCTTCTCAAGAGTTGGAGCCTCCGGCAATCCCGGGGCGGTTCAAGGCGAGGGACATCGAAGCGATGGATTTCGACGTGAGCGTGCGGTTCATCAAGCTGACGCGAATCTCAGCTGGACAGTCCGGATGATGCTGCCGGCTTATGCAACGTGTGAGCCGCTTTCCAGAATGCGGGGCTGCCACCAGCACGCTCCGCACTCTTCAGTGTTCATGGCTTAAAGGCGCCAATTCGCCGGAATGAGAGCGCGTGGAGCGTTGAGGATGCCGCGCTGGATCGCAACATCCCGGCCGCCAATCACCGACCCAAGTGTCGTGCGCGCGAACGACCTGTCGCCCCCAGGATGCCGCGCTCGGCGATCGACTGCATGCCGACGCCGGTCTCACCTCGTCTTTCGTCAAGCTGCTGAAATCGGGATTGATCCAATTCTTGAGATCTTCGCGTTTGACTGCCTGAATCTCCATCTCGAACCAGACGTTTCCTTTTCGAAGTCGGTCATCCCCAGCGCGCGAAGCGAGGGAACCGGCTTATCATTGAACAATGGACGAGCCTGCTTGCGTACCTCCGCCATCCAGGCAGTCTAGAGTTCGGGCGTCCCCCTTATCGTCTTCATGGCGTTCTTGGTAATCCGAGCAGTGCCTTGTCGAGTTGCGATGGAGTGGGCGCCGCACAGGCTGGCGATACCGGCCTTGGGTCTTGGAATCGAATACGCGGGCCTTCCAACTTGGAAGGCAAGCTGTGCTAGTGGCCAAGCGAGTGTCGGGATGCTACCTTAAGCTGAACTGCAGGAGGGGTCTCGATGGCTGAAGCCCGAAAACACCATTACGTCCCGCAGATGTATTTGTCGGGGTTTGCCAACGCGAGTGGGCAACTGTGGGCGAGCGACGCATCGATTCCAAAAGCATTTCGCGCAGGGTCCGGCAACATCGCGGCGGAGCGTGATTGGAATAAACTCGAGATCGACGGCGTGCCGGCGGACGCCTTGGAAAAGGAGCTTGGCAATTTCGAGGGCGGGATTGCGCCTGCGATTAAGCGGGTCCGGGAGACGGCATCCTTTGGTCAGGCAGGCCAGGACAGAGAGGACATCATCAATCTGGTGACGCTTCTGGCGGTACGAAATCTGCGCACGCGCGAAGGTATAGAGCAGATCGAGACGGATCTGCTCCGCGCCATACTCGTCGAACCGTTCAAGGACCCGAAGCGGTGGGACGCCGTGGTCGAGCAAATGAAGGCGGCCGAGCTTTGGCCAGAGGGTGAGCCGACGGATTTCGATGGCTTCAAGAAGTACGTTGAGGACAACAAGGACAAGCTCCACGCACATAAAAACATGACACTTGAGATGGAGCTCGAAGCACTCCCCAGAATGTATCCGTTCTTCGACGCGCGACGATGGCGGATACTGAAGGCAAAGGAAGGCACAGGCGGGTTCGTCACGACGGATCACCCCGTATGTGTGCACAAGCCGGGGGCTCCTGTGAACTATGGCCAGCTTTATGCTCCGGGATTCGGCATGGCCGACCGGGACATCGTCTTCCCACTCTCGTTCAAGGTTTGCCTGATCGGCCGGCTGGACGGGGAGGAGGATGTGATGGAGGTCGATCTACACAACGTCGCAAGCGTCAATGCGACGGTCATGGGTTTTGCACTCAAGCAGATATACTCGCTTGATGATCAGTTCTATTACACGTGCTCACCGCATCTGCCGATGGGCCGGGGCTTCACTCTGCCAGCCGATCCCCATTTCGTCGTGCGCGAGGGATAATTGGTGCACCCTCTCTCCGATCGGAACACAGCTGCTTATCGAAAGACTGCCATGTACGGCTGCGGGTGCTATACGCCGGCTTCGTTCTCAAGCCGTTTCAGTATCCATTCCAGTTTGCCGTTGCTGCATAGGAATAAGACAGGAATCGCCGGGAACGTGTTAGCCTGCGGCAATGAGCGACGATTACGACTATCCACTTTCTCAATGCGATGTTGCCGACAAGCGTGCGCTTGAACAGTTTCGCGCGAAGCGGACCGTTTGGCGTTCTTGGCTTGAGGAGGACGACCATCATGCAATCTGGTCAACCATTCAACAAATGGTATGGACCGATGTCGCATTCCGCAGCCTGACCGCGGCGGGGTCAGCGGGCACGTCGACGGCCCTGCAAAACCCTCTTATGGCCGAGGCCCTGATCAATGGCTATTTTGCCACGCAAATTCTGGCCATTCGCCGCCTGGTCGATGGCGGCAACAGCGACATCATCTCGCTCCGGCGCCTGCTGAAGGACTTAAAGGCGCATGCTCACCTTCTGACACGAGAGCACTACGTGTGCCACGATGGGCTCCCCTATGACTTTGCGCGCGTCCAGGAGGAAGAGATGTCGGCCCATTTGACGCAGGGCGGGGGAGCGATTTGGGCGGCCACCTCGGGGCCCCGGGCCTGGCACTCGTCTCAGATGGGGCATGAGCAGTTCGATAAGATCAGCAAAGTCAGCGCGGACCGACGCCAGCGAGATGATCGCATCGCGTCGTCGACGCTTAGTACAATCGAGACATGGCTGAATGAAAGTGGTGCGGCTGAGCTCGGCAAATGGAGCAACGCTTATCTCGCCCACGCCGGCGGTCCGACTGCCCGCCAGGCGTTCTCCAACTTTCAGGTCACAGTCGATCGGATCAGCGAGGCGATTCGGAATCTTGCGCGCGTTGCGGAGGCGCTTGGCGCCTATGTGCTATGGTCTTCCGGCAGGCTCAACGCCTTGATGGCGACCGCGCAGTTCGACCCTTTCGAAGGGCTTGAAGGCCCCGTTATGAGCGCCGACCAGCAGACCGCAGCACGCGTGCTTTGGGATCAACTTAGCGACGATCGGGACGATTGCCTCGCATCGGTCGCCTATGAGCTGTTTAGGTGAGCCAGTAGCGATCGCTATTCTTCGGCCACAACAGGCTTCGATTCGGGATCATCGTCGCTCCACCCGTAAAGCCCTATCATCCTGAGCACAGGCTTAACCGGCGCTTCCGCCTCGCTGCTCAGTTGTTTCCAGTTGTGAATCTCTTCCAGCGACAAGAGGCCGAATTCGAAGGCGTTGGTGATGATGCCATCGCCGATTCGGTCGTGAAACCCGGACAGTCGAAGGATAGGAAACTGCCCATAAAAGAGGTGCTGGGAGATGATCAGTCCCACGCTGAGCGTTACCGGGACGAGGCGCCCGTAGCCGTTGTCCATCTGCAGGGGGCGATCGATGATCGGGATACGATCATGGTTGCCCGGCGCGGTCGGGTAACGCCCGGCGTCCCATTCAGCAGATGCAATGGAGAGCGTGGTACCCAGCTCTTCGCCGGTCTCGGCGTCGGATATCGGCGCCGAGACAAAAAAGTCTTCTCTCAGCGCAAACGGTGCTGGCGCGCTCATCTCCCAGCCGAATGACATGCGCGCTTGGCGAAAATCACAAATAGCTGGAATATTGATCCGCGCTTGCCACTTATGCGGATCGGTATCGATCGGACTGTAAAGGTCGATCTGCAGCTGCTGGGCTCGCGCTTTGGCGTTTTTCGTGAAACCGGCGGGACAGACGATCACGCCCCGCTGCGCCGACACGTCCTCGAAGAGGCCTGCGCACTCCTCGACGTCCTTTATATCGACCGGCGTCTTGTAATCCTTGCAATCCAGGACGATCCGGATGTCGTACTGGCCGATACGATCCTCGACTAAGACGTCAATCTGACGCTGAGCCCCTGATTTTCCCTTCAATCGCACATTGTGCGAGACTTTTGACTGCGGCGCGAGATCTTGCTGAATCTTCGCGACCAGCTTCTCGAGCTTCTTGTAGTCCGCATCATCTTTCGGAAAATGGGTTGCTTCGTCAGACATTTGGATTGGAATCCTGAAGCGATGAGTTTAGCTGGAAGGTTGGGTCAGCCAGTCCGGCAAGGGATCGCCGGCCGCGGCGTCCAACGGCTTGCCGACTTCGTCGGGCCAGCGATGGGTGACCCACTGTGTAATGCGGCCGCGTTCGAGCAGCAGCATCTGCAACTGACCGCCGACGCCATAAGGTACGCCTTCGAAGTCGCCCGTACCTCTTGCCGAGCTGGCTGCGCGGCAGGCGCAGACTATCCGTACCGCCAAGTTGATCAAATTCGCTTCATTTTCGAAATCGACTCCGAACCGACGCATGTCCTCGGCATTATAGGCGCTCGACACCCAGCACCCGTCAGTCGGCACTAACGAGAAGGCAGGCGAGGTCGAAAGCTCCCCCTCAGCGACAATTTCCTTGTCGCGAGAGCTAAGGCGATAGGTCTCAAATTGATTCCGTTGACCCGACCAGCCCCCTAACATGACCGTGGCATTGGGAGTAGGGCCCGGTTCCTGCCAACAGAGCTGGACAAGATCATCATGCACGTCACGAAAGTCGTCGACGATGCCGGCTAGCAGGTCGTCGAAGTCCGCGTATTTTGCCGCGATCTTATCTCTCAAAGCCGTGGTGACGCCCGCTGCGCCCACGCTACCGATGATGCAGTTGAGCTCCATCAAAGGAAGGACCTTACAGGCCGTTGTGGAAAGAACGGTCCCGTCCATGTCGTAGCTGATGGTATCGAAGGCGACGATGATGCCGTCATCGCCCTTGATCGTTACGATCGCGCTCATCGTCCCCCTTCTTTGGAAGCGTCGTCGTGGTAAGCTTATTAAGACATTGATTTTGTTCGCATAACTTGCATTGGTATGGAACCGATCCTATCTCCCGCCTCAATTTCAGGTAGGTTCAACATCCGCCTGCGCGAATGTATCGCTGATTGCGTGGTACGCAAACCGCACCACGGATGGGGACGGGTGTTGGAGCGGCATACAACTCGCTCACTCCGGAGCAATAGGCTTTCGTGCAGTGCGCGATGAGCGCGGGCGGCCAGCCTTACGTGTTCGCCGGTAGCGTGCGCACCCAGCTGACACTTAATGAGCTGGAGAAATGCTTCACACTGGGCGTCGGAGAAGCGGCGGCTTCGGTACCAATAACGAAGCCGTCGAGTTCGTGCGCAATGCGTGGAAGGACGTGACCCAAGGCCCGGTCCGAGCAACGACCTGCATCTTTTCCGCGTCAGGCTGTGGTAGCGGAATCCCCAGAGCGACGTGCAAGGCCGGGAGCGATCCCGGCCTTGCTTGGTTTAAGTACGCCGTTGCCGGCGTCGAAACACCTAAGGTTTCGCTCTCAGATCTGCACCCCGATCGCCCGCAGGATGCGCCGCACCTCCAGATTCAGAATCAGCCATTCCTCTTGCGTCATGAATCGCATGTGTGCGGTCATCAAGCGGATCGGCCGCAGGCGATTGAAACCCTCGCGGATGGCTTCTTCGCGCCTGAAGGTACTTTTGAAGCAGTCACGCCAGTTGGCTTTGCCAAGAATGATGTCGACATAGTCCGCGAAGTCAGCGTAGTGGATCAGCGGCTGTTCGCATTCTCCCTCCGTCAGCGCCTTGGCTCTCTTGTCCTGCCAGCGGTCGCGCATACCGGGCGGAAGGCGAGCCTCCCAGCCGTCGCCGGCCGCTTCCATGAGGCGTTTGAGGATGAAGGCCCGCAGCTCACGCTCGAAGACGAACAGCCATTGGTAAGCGTGCACGTTGAACGCCGGCACCATCTCGGCGGGCGGGGGCGCAAGAGCGTTACTCACGGCGCCAAGGCCGATACCGGTTGCCACCAGGGCGCTCTCAAACCCTTGCGCCGGAAAATCGGTCAGTTCGGCGTTGAAGCCGCGCTCCTCGTACAACGCGACGCGCCCGCCCGGGTCATCGATCAGCTCGGCGGGCTCGGCTTCCGCATCGCGCCAGTCGCCGAGGTCGCGGCGCAGCGCCCCCACCAGGTCCGGCTCGAACGGCTCAATCGACCGCACGGCCGCGCCGATGGCCGAGAGCTCGCCAAAACCGCGCAGCGACCTGAAGCTGTCCTCGATCTGGATCACCGGGGCACGGATGCTCTCCAGCTGGCGCTGAATAGTGTCCCCGAAGAGGGCAACCTGGTTCGGCCACTTGGGAACAGCGATGCTCGCAACCACCTCTGAGAGCCTTAGGAAGTCCTGCTGGATGCTGGGACGGAACAGCTGCTCGTAGCGGGCTGCTTGGTCCTGCAAGGATTTCAGGGCAGGGGACACCTCCGTGATCTTTCGTGCGGCCTCACTGAGATCTGCGCCAAGAGCAAACTTGGTGTTTACGGACGCAAGAGCTCCTGACGCCAGCCGTGCGGCTTCAGCGTATTTCGATAGGTCCAGGCCTGCTGTGAGCTTCTGGAGGTGCTCAATACCGGCGATGGCGCCGCTCAGGTTCGGCGCCGAGAGCTTCTCGACAAGGGTGAGCTGCTTGGTGAGGCGTTCGCTCTCTTCGATCTGCCGAAGGATCTGATCCGTGAGTTTCATGGCTGTGTTCTGCTCCCGTCGCACTATAGCAGAGTCTGGGCGTCGCTGTTCCGCGCCAAAAGCTCCATAGAGGCCTCTGATCAACGACCTTGCAGTTTACCTCTTAATGGCGTGTGGCTGGCGTTGCATCGCTCGCATGCTCATTCAACGTCGCGACGGCAACCGACATAGCCTGCTGGTGGGTAAGCTCGAGGAGCTCAGCGACCGCGAACGCCATAGCAGCCAGGTGCGAGAGGCCGGAATCCACGCGATGTGAAAGGTAGATGCCCAGGGCCAACTCCTTTGCCATGGGCTCAGCGTCGACCTCGTCGATAGCGCTGGCAACGAAAAGATCGTCGATCGAATCCAAGTGCTAAGCCGCCTTGCCCTCGAGCATCGGCGGCGCATCGATCGCATCGATCTCGGGCATCGCTTGGCCCATGATTCCCTGTAAATCCCCAACCATGCCGACCGTTGACTCGATCATGGTGGTGACCTGCGCTTCGCGTTTGGCCCAGGCCTTGGCCATGAACTTTCTTTCCTTATCAATATCCTCGCGCATGTCTTTGAAGCGTTCCACAATTGCCTCGATGCGCTGTTTAAAACGCGGACCAGTGAGATACTGGTAAACCTGCTCTGCCTTGGTTTGCTGGCCAACCTGTGACGTGCGCGCTCCGGCAACCTCCATCAGGCCTTGCCGCAGGGTCAGCGCCACGGGCACTGCGCAGCGCGGATGCGCCACATAGACCCCGTCCACCAAATCGAAGGTCTCGACGCCTTTGGGCAGCGCGCTAGAGATGATCAGCGCCACGTCCGCCTTGGCCGCACGCTTGTTGTCGCGCAGCTTGGGAAGCCAGGTGTCTGACCAGTTCTTGGTGTTCTTAAGCTCCCACAGGATCACGCCGGCGGGTGCCCCGACCTGGCCGTTCACGGTGTGGACGATGTCGCCGCCGGTCTCGCCCTTGGCGACCGGCTCGATCAGATCCAGGGGAAACTTCGCGCGCAGGAGGTTCTCGAGCTCGAGCTCGAAGGCTTCGCCCTGCGTCTGTTGAGACCCTTGCTCTGCCTTGCGCTTGAGTTCCTCGATGGTGCGCGTCATGGATTCGATCTGGGCGTCCTTCTGCGAGACCTGAGACTTCACCTCATCGACGGCAGCCTGGCGGGCCTTGGCGGTGATCTCGGCTTGACTGGCCTGGACCCGCTTCTCGATCGTCACCTCGAGCTCGCGGGATTTCTCATCGAGCTCGCGCTGCTTACGGAGAGCCTCGGCCTGCGCCCGCTGAGCTTCGGCAAGCTTTGCGTCGCGCTCCTGGAGCAGCTGTTGGCTTTCGGCGAGCTGGCCCTTGAACAGCTCGATTTCGGAGGTGACCGCGTCGCGTGCTTTCTTGGCTTCGGCAGCGGCGAGCGTGCTCCGTTCGGCCTGCAAGCGCTGCTTCACTTGATCCTCCACGCTGTCGCGTGCTTTGGTGATCTCGTCCTCACGGCGCCTCAAATCATCGGCCTTGGCGGAAAACTCCGCCTCGCGCGCGGCGAGCTTCTGCTGAAGGCTCTTCCGCTCCGCTTCCAGGAGCGGGGCGGCCAAGGACTCGGTGAGCGCGATCTCGTGGCTGCACTTGGGGCAGATGATATACGGCTCGTGGACGTGCCCGACCATCGCGGAATTTTCCTTTGTTCGTGGTTTGTTTCAAAATGGGGGAGGCGGGGTTCTTAGTCAACGGAGGAGCGTGTCCCTCCCACAGGATTGCGTATTTTGTGATGGCATTGCGGAGCTTCAGTCGCGATGCCGCAACGGTTGCCTATAGCCGAGGCAGGCACTGGCAAATCCGAGGGCTTCCGGCAGCAGGCCCGATGGCTCATTGCTGAAGGATAGCCCGCCTTCTACGCAGCGCTTGATCTGCCTGCCGAAATTCTGTCCCTGCAGTCCGCCCTGAGTATCGAAGCGCCCGACACTTTCCAGGCCTGATAACGTCGAGGCTTGCTCTCCGGAGGAGAGAAGTCGCCCCATCAGGTCGTGAAGAAAGAAATAGAATTCGTGAGCCAGCCAATCCGGCAGAAAGGTTCCGGTGCGGGTTTTCGATGCTTGGATATGCCTGACGATAACCCTCTCACGCGGAGACGAGCTGTTTGAGGTTACCCTGGATCCTGGTCGCGAGATCGTCCTCTTCGAGGCCGAGCACCCGCGCCAACGATGCAAGTGTTTGCGCGACATCGCGTGGTCGCATCTGTCCCATTTCGCCTTTGACAAAAGGCCCGTCGGTCTCCGTCAACAGACGCTCCGGCGGAAGCGCCGCGACAAGCCCGGCGTGCCGCTCATTCTTAAGCATCTCGATGTTGATCGAGAAGTAGCATCCAAGCTCGATCGCCCGTTTGGCTTCCGCCTTGGTACCGGTGAACCAGTGCAGTACCGCGGCACCGCGATCTTGCGGTAGATGCTGTTCCAGCATATCGAGTACCGGGGTTGCGGCTCGCACGCTATGGATCGTCAGGATCTTCCCGCCGGCTGCCGCACACTGGCGCAAGATGCGCTCGAACACCTGCTTTTGCCGGTCCAGCGAGCGGTAGAAGCGGGGGCCCGCATCGAGACCGACTTCACCCACATAGCGGGCGTTCGGCAGGAATTCCTCCCACAGAGCAATCTCTGTCGCGTGAGTCGCGACGAGCTGCGGATGTAGCCCCAGTGCGGTCCTGACGTAGCGTGTCTTGGACGCGAGCTGCTGATTACGCCGCCAGGCACGAGGCGTCGTCGTAACCGCCAATGTGAAGACTTCGAGGCAGTCGCATTCTCTCACCAGCGCCTCATGGTCGGGATAGAGATCGAGATGGCAATGAAAATCGACCAGGCGCCTTGACGTCACGAAAGCCTCATGAGGGACGGGTTCTCACACCCTTGAGCAAGGCGCCGACTTCGTCCAAACCTCGTTTGTAGACCGCGGCCAGCTCATCGAGCGCGGCCGGATTATCCGTCAAAGGCCCGGGTTTGTGAATGAGCATCTTCTCGATGCCCGGGTGCTCCTGCAAGCGCTGCAAGGCAAACTGAAAAGAGCGGATTTGCTCCCCCGTCGCCCTGCGCGGGTCCCACGCCTCAGCGCGCAAGTTTGGGACCGTATAGATCGTGGCGTCTTTGATCGAAGAGAGCGATGCCCTGCGGATCAAACAGGGCAGGCAGAAGCCGCAATGTTGCGTTGGATGACCCTGCCAACGGCCCTTGGTCGGCGAAGAGCAGGAGAGAGTGGTCGGCACCAACCGTTTGAGGAATGAGCGGTTGGCGCAGCCGGCCACCATCTCGCCCTTTGTCTGGTTCCAATAGAGGTTTTCGACCTGGCCGGGAATGCCGAGGACGCCGAGAAGTTCGTTCCAGCGAGCGATGTAGAAGGGGTGCGTGGTCCTTGTGCTCAATGCACCCAGGCGCAATGCATCCAACGGTACATTGAGCGCGATCAATCCGTTTTCCGGCGCTCGCAACACAAAGGCTTGCCGGAGGCCTGTGCCAGCAAAAACACCGAGTGCGAAGAAGAGGAAGGACCGGCCCCGCGTACTGTCTTCTGATTTAACGTTGCGGACGAACGCCTTCGGAAACGCTAGCCAGGTACGTAAGCGATCGAACGGGACCTTAGGATATTGCGTCTTGAGAGCATCGTAGCAATCATCCTGCGCCTTGCTGACGGCCGGTTCACTGGCATGGCTCACTAGAAGTGGGATGTCTCCGCCCTCGAGCTGGTCAATGGCGCCGATTAGGCTATCGAGGCCCCCGGAGAACAGGCTCACATTCGTATAGGGAGGGACGATCAGATCAGCTTGCGGTACGATCTGGGCGAACGCTGTGGGCCGCGGCCGGAACTGGACGTTCCACCGATCGCCTGTCAGAAAGTTCAGCATGCGCTCAAGCACCGGAATCGCCGTCGTCCAGCGCCTGACATCGCTGACGGGGACCACGATGCGAAGTTGCCTTGTCCAGGCATCCTCCGATTCCGTCGCACGCGAGATGCGTGTATCCGCCGCGTGAACATGCGCCGCCGTCACTGCCAGATCGAGCGCGATCTCACTCGGATAGACCTTCTTGGCCTTGAGATCGGTGAGCGCCGCACCGATGCCGAAATCCAGGACTTTGTCATACGCGACAATATCGAAGGGCGTCGCTTTCTCGCCCGTATTGGCCGGCGCGAGATTGGCGCGATCGGCCTTGCCGAAATGGGCCTGGATCAGGTGACGCGTCATGCCTCGCTCTCTCCTTCGGCGAGCGTCTGCAGCATATCGAATGCGGCCTCATAGACCCTGTCGACATGCCGAAGCGCATCCTGCTGGGTGAGAGGGCTTGCCGCAGTAGCGGTATCGGTCAATGCGTCGCTCACCGCACGGCTGATGAAGTCATGCAGCTGATCCTGCACACGCTCGACCGCGGCGGTATCCGAGGGCAAGGCGATGCCGTTGTTGCCGATGTCATTGTAGATGCGGGCCTCGATCGTGTTGGTGACGAACATCTCGAACGTGGTCTGCATCTGTGCAGGCGTCATGGCATCGAAGTCGACGATGCCCTGGTCGGCGAGGTCCGCGATCGTCTCGACGAAGGCATCGCGCGCGATGCCTTCGTCCACCGTCCCCCCGATCGGGCATACATATTCAGCGATACCGAGGAACACCTCTTGCAGGGGACGGCCGGACAGCGCCTGCAGATTGAGGGAACGTAACGCTTCGGTTGGCCCTCGCGTCTGGGCATCGGCCAGGAAGGAATAAAGACGCGCCCCAGCATTGCGCGAAGACCCCATTCGCCGTGCGGCCTGACGTGAGCCGCCTGCTGCCGTCGATACGTATCCTGCGAGCGCGCGGCCCAATGAAGCTCGGTCGCTCCCCCCCGAGCGTGCGAATCGCGAGAAATTGGTCCGCGGCGATGTGAACCTGTTGGGAAGAGGGGCCTGCACGGGCGCCGATGCGGGTGGCGCTGCCGGTCTTGGTGACGAAGGCGCGGGAGTGGGGCTGGCCGGTGCCGCAGGACCCGGCGTCGCGGGCCCGGGGGCGGGCGGTGCTGTCGGGCCGGGCAACACCGGTGCGGAGGCCGGGGCCGGGTCGTTGAGAAAGCTCGGTATCAATGGTGAGCGGTTGCCGGCGCCGCCGTAGGATCCGGATGTTCCCATCAGCTTCCCCGCGCCTTGACCTTTCGCGCGGCTGCTGCCGCCACTTTCAAGGGCCTGCTGCCGGTGTCCGCCCACCGCTCGACGAGACCGTTCAATCGCGTCAGGTTGGCGGGTTCGGTGATCACGCCGTTCCATCCGCTCACGGGCCAAGCGCCGCACCGCTCGGCCGGCAGCGCCTCAAGTAGATCGAGCAAGTTGGTCTGTAAGACCGGATGAGCCCTAACCAGGACGGCAAGGCCGTCGATGCCCGGCGGTGTGGTCAGAAACGCATCGCCGGCCACCATGCGGGCGCGTACAACCTCGAACACTTGCGCGGCTTCCAAGGGCTTTAGGCTTCGCAGTTCGGGCTCGAGCCCCTGAACGGCGAGCTTGGCACCAAACAGCTTCTCCACCACGCCGGCCAGATGGCCCAAGGCCGACGAGGCCCCGAAATAATCCTTCCGGTCCTTCGTGACGAAGAGGTAGGGCCTGAGATCCTTGCCTGCCAAGGAAGGGCCGACCTGAGCCCAGGCGCGGATTTGCGGTGAGGCGAGCCACTCCGCGAGGAGCGCACTCTCGGGCTGATCAGCCGAGGCCGTTTCATCCTCTTTTGCGTGTTTGGCAACTATCTTCGTATCTTTCGCTGCAGGCTTGGCAGCGACAGCCTCCTGTGCCGATTGGTCCGCCGTCTCCCTCTCCAGTGCCTCAAGATCGCCGCAGTGACCCTTCTTGTCGGCCGCCGCCCCGTAGGCGATCTGATCGAACAAGCGCGGTATGAAACGCTCGGCCAGCATCAGCTTTGCGAGTACGGGGAGATGCACATCTGCTCCGAACCCGCGTGCTTCCGCTGTGCGGTGCCGCAGCAGCAAGGAATTGAGGAAACGCTTGATCTGGCGCGGATTGCCCTTGGCTCCGGCGGCGAGGATCGGCCCTATTTGATCGCTGAGTAGCAGGGCGTTCTGCGCTGCCGATGCCTGCGCACCCAGCGCATCCTTGATGGTCGGGAAATCGAGCGCACCGCTTTCCCATGGCCGCTTCAGCCGCTCGCGCGCAACCTCGATGAGCTTGTTGTAGCCCGTAGTGCTCACGCCTTTCTCGGCGCCGATCAGCAACAGCGTGACGTAAATGCGTGTCTCAGTCTCGCCGAGCGCCGGGATGCGGAACGGCACCTGGATCAGCTTCTCGAGGTAATTGCGCGCGTAATCGCGCGGACCGGTCGTGTCCGGAAGATCCGGAAAATGTTTGCGGACAGCATATTCGATCATCGCTTCGTCGGCCGCGACCACGAAGGCGGTGCCAGACGTGAACACGAACAGCCGGATCGCTTCCAGTGTCTCAATCGCCGTGTCGGGTAGGCAGCGATCGAGATCGTCGACGAGCACCACGAGCTGCGTCACCCCTGCCTCCTTGAGGAGCTGATCGAACGCCTTGCGAAATTCCGCGATCTCTTCCGGGACGTGCTTGGCTTCCGCATCAGGCTTGATCACCGACTTCACGCCGTCGATTACCGCGGTGATGTTTTCCTTGGTAGCGAGCCTGGTGGGATCCGCGAGTATGCTCTCAAGCCCGCCGACGATGGCATGCAACTGATCAGACGTCGGAATCCCGGTGAAGGCGGTCAGAGCGAGGCCTCCTGCATGCTTGGCAACCTTCAGCCAATCGATGCGGCGTAGCGCATCCTTGACTGCTATCGTCGCTTTGGTGAGAGCAGGGCGCTTCTCGATAAGCCCCGTCACGATACCTTCGATCAAAGCGATCTTGGCGTCCTCGAAGCCTTGGAAGCGCCATCCGTTGAATTTGAGACAGAGGACGCCGGCGTCGCTCTTGAACTGGTCCTCGACCATCTCGAGAATGCTCGACTTGCCTGCACCCCAGTCTCCATGCACGCCAATGGTGAGGGGGTGCTCCGGGTGGTCGCGCAACGTGGCGACGATTGTGGAAGCGATTGCTTCGTTGTTCAAAAGGTCGACGCGTGTTTCGTTGTCGGCGAGGATCATTGCAATGCCTGAAGAAAAAGACGAGGCGCGAGCGCTTCAACTCCAAATAGTGACAGTTTATCGTTCTCGCGCGAGGGCGTAATCCTGTATTTTTCGCTATACACGAAATCCTGTGTCGACTTTGGTTTAATCTGGACTATGGCCGCGCGTCAGCCGAGGTCCGTCCTTGATTGGAAGTCGCTGCTTCGGGATTGCACCTGCCGGGATTGGGAGACCGAGGCCACGTTCTTCAACTGGCGCCGGCAGCGCTCCAAGGGAGAGACCCTCAGGCGCATGAAAGCCAAGAGGGGCGAGGACATGTCCGGGGCTGCTGTTCGCCATGGGGACGCACTCACAGTATCCCGACACCTGGCCTATCAATGGCCTGATCCAAATGTCCGAGGTCGGGCAACTGGCGCTCGACCTGGAGCTGAGCGCGAGCTGGTTCGATGCGTCTCTAAAGTCCCGGACGACCATTCGTCACGGCACCCGAATGGCAATCGCTGCTCGGTGCCTAAATACTTCCAATGACTTTCGTAGTATGCAGGGCGACGCTCTATTGAAAGTTGTGCCTTGGTCGATGAGAATGTGCCGAGGGGAGGGGCCATGGCTTTCAAATTCAGTGATTCCGCGCCTTTGGGCGACAACCTTGCAGCATACGGCCGAGAGCTCGAACAATTGGATGCAACGCTGGGCCCCGTCTTGGCGGCCCGCCTTGATGATCTCGCTGCCGGCGCCGAGCCTGCCGCAATCTGGGACGAGCTCCTTGTCGCTTTAGCCAAGGCGCCGGAAGCGCCATGAGCGGCTGGTTTCTGGAAGGCCTGGAAATCGAAGGTGTTCGCGGCATCAACAACGAGGGCGATCCTCTTGTATTGAGTTTCGCACACGACGCCGTCAATTCCGTTTCGGCGCCCAACGGCGTCGGCAAGAGCTCGATTTTCGACGCGCTCACATACGCACTGCGCAAGAAGATCCCGAAGCTCGACGAACTGCCGGCGAGCGAGGGTGGCGGATCTTATTACCTGAACCGCTTCCACACGAAGAACACGGGCACAATCCGGTTGACCGTGCGGCCGGATGGAGGAGGGCCGCCTGTGGCGCTCACCATAACCCGGAACGCCGCTGGCGTCAGGAAGGTGACCGCCCCGGCGAATGTTGATGGCGAGAAGCTTCTGGACTCCCTTAACCGCGATTTCGTCCTGCTCGATCACAAGACGCTGCAGTCCTTCATCGATGACAAGGCCCTCGAGAGGGGACGAGCCTTCGCGGGCTTGCTGGGGCTTGCCTCATACTCGACCCTCCGTCAGGAACTGCAAGGGCTTGCCAACACACGGGCCTTCAACAACCACTTCGAGGTCAAGGTCCTAACGCAGCAGGAGACCTCGCTGAAGGCCTCCATCGCCAAGCAACAGGCGGAGGCGGTCGCGGCGTTTCAATTGCTGACGCAGACCTCCCTCCATGAGCAGAAGAATCACGCGGCAGCGGTCGCAAAGGCACATGACGCCTTGCATCAGATCGCGGTTCTCATGCCGCACTGCGCCGGCAAGGACTTTGCCGATATCGCACTCGACGATTGTGTGGAGTCGATAAAGAAGGCTGAAGGAGGCGATGGCCCGGCGCGGTTGGCCACCTTGCGGCGCCAGGAGACCACGTACACAGGCCAAATCTCCACCGGGCCGACCGACGAGGACTATCAGCAATTGCTCGCCCTCGCGCAACAGCGGGACGTTGCACTGTCGAAGACCACCGGCCGACTGCTGAAGGATCTCTATGTTGCAAGCCGCGCCGTCCTCACTGATGACGGGTGGGCCAACAAAAACAAGTGCCCGGCTTGCGAGCATGAGGGCTCTGGACCTCTGCTGCCCGAGTTGGATGTACGCCTGGCCGCATTCCAAGAGCTCGAAGACTGCACAGTCAACTTCGATGGCGAATGGAAGGCCAAGTCCTGGGCGGATCTCCGCAAGCTGGAGGAGGCTCATGCCGTCGGGGATGAGAAACGTCTCTTCGCAACGTTTGCGCCCAAGGCTGAATTGGCCCTGACCGCGGCCGACGTTGTCGAGCTTTGGGTTTGGCGAAATAGGTTGGTCGGCCGAGCATCGGCCGCGCTCCACGATACAAAGACCAAGCGCGAGGCCTTGGAGAAGGAGCTTCCGGCGTCCCTCGTTGCGGTCACGACCGCGGTTGAGGCCGCCAGGCGCCTGCAGAAGGCGTGGAAGGAGATCGACAGTGCACAGGCATCGCTCGCGGAGGTCAGCAGCAAGCTTACGGTCATAGCGCGGATCAAGAGCTTCCTGGACCGGGCAAGCGAGACCTTCGCCACTGCGGAGGCTGATCTTTCCAAGCGTCGGTTGGCCGCGGTCGAGCCGCTCTGTCAGAAGTTTTTCGGTTCGATCATGTACCAGCCCGTCAAGCCGTCACTGGCCAAAGCCGACGGTTCCGAGTCCCTTTCTATCGGCTTGTCTGAGTTTTTCACCCTCAAGGACGTGTCAGCACAGGCTCTCCTCTCGGAGAGCTTCCGCAATGCGTTTGCCGTGTCAGTCTATCTTGCCGCCGCGACGCTCTATGGAGGCGAGCCGCGGTTCGTGGTTCTTGACGACGTGACGTCCAGCTTCGACGCCGGACACCAGTTTCATCTGATGGAGCTCATCCGCACGCAATTCGCGCGCCCCATGCAGGTTGACGGCCCGCAAGTCATTCTGCTGAGCCACGATACTCTGCTCAAGAAACTCTTCAACCGCCACAACGGGCAGGGGTGGCGACACCAGCGGTTGGAAGGAACGGCGCGCACGGCCGTCTTACCGCAATCCGACGCCGTCAATCGCGTTCGTGACGCCACTGTGCGTTTCCTGCAGGCCGGTCAGATCGACAACGCCGCGCCGCGCCTCAGGCAGTATCTCGAGCATCGGTTGCTGGAAATTATTCAGAAGGTGAAGATCCCCGTCCCAATCGACTTTGCGCTTGACGATAATAACAAGCAGGTGGGCAATGCGGTGGGCGCGATTGAGGCCGCCGTGAAGCTGCACAAGGCCGCCGGCGATCTGGTCCTCGATGCAGCGCAGCAGACAGGCCTGCAAATCCAAATGGCGAGCATCACGGGCAATTTCGTGGCCCACTACGCGACGGGGACGACCAACGCGTTCTCCAGCGCTTCTTTGCAGGGCGTGATACAAGCGATCGACAACTATGCCGAATGCTTCATGTGCGAGGATCCGCCAGGCAGCGGCAATACGCGGTTCTATCGCTCGCTGAGTCGCCGTTGATATTGAAGCAGCCGGATCTTGCGATTCGGCTGCTCTCGTTTATAGACGCCCGGCCAACCGGATGCCCTGCGTCGTGAAGGAGGCAAACGCCTCAACCACTTCTTGAGTTGATGGGCTTCACGGGACGTATTGACAGGCTCGGCATCAAGCTCCCAAAATGCTGCGAAGCTCTTGCCACGTTGATGGTGTGCATCGAAGTCGTCGCAGAGATTTCCTCGCCAGCGAGCGGCTGCATGTTCGGATGGACAGGCGAGACCCGGCCATCAATTGTTTTCATAGATACTCCCCAAGGGGAACCCATGGCGACCACGATAGCTATTTCGGATATTCCATAATCTATAATACGCGAGCAGGAGTACGCTGCTGGCGTGCCCGTCTACAACGCGTCAGAGCCTATGAAGCGCGGACGATGTCGCCTGCAGCTGGCAAAGTGGTGGCTCTTCTTGTGCTCGGCCATTGTCGAGCACGCGGCTCGAATGACGGACTTGTTCTTGAAAAGGGGTTCGGCGTCTCCCACTTGCGCGGCTACGAAGGCGGGTGGCGTGTGATCATAGGCTTCGACATCCCGAGATCCCGGAGGCCAGACCAATCAAGATCACCAGATATCAGGCCGTGTCGATCGAGGACAACGAAGCTGGCTCGATCCACTATCGTGTAGTCGAGTTGTGCACCGGACAGCTAGTTTAGAAGGCCGGTAAGACGAGAAAGGCGGAGCGGGCAAAGCACCCGCGCCGCCTAAGCTCACGACGATCGACCAGCCATCATCCGTCGAAAGGTTCGGTTCCGGTAATTTCGATGCCGAAGCCCGATAGTCCCTTGTAGTCGTGGACGGATGAGGACAAGTTGCAAATCGAGGAAACGCCAAGGTCCCGCAAGATCTGTGCGCCTACGCCTACCTCGCGCCACTGCTTGTTTCGCTCGGCATCGGCGGAATTCTGTTCGGCGATGGGGGCCACGGGCACGCCAGCAGCACCATCTCGAAGGTACACAAGCACGCCGGACTTGCGCTTCTTGAAGTGCTCCAGAGCCTGCAACACCTTTTGCGGACCACCAAAGAGGTCCTTCACGATGTTTGGCTTGTAGAAGCGCGTCAGGACGTTCGTACCGTCGCCGATGTTTCCGTAAACGAGAGCCAAGTGATAGATCTCATCGAATGGAGACCGGTACGCATGCGCTTGCAGCGGGCCGATCGGACTATCGATCGTGAAGGAAGAAACCCGCTCGATCAACTTCTCCCGCGCCTGGCGATACGCAATCATGTCGGCGATCGTGACATGCTTGAGATTGTGCTTCTCTGCGAACGCCGAAACCTGAGGACCTTTCATGACGGTGCCGTCGTCGTTCATCAGCTCGCTGAGAACGGCGACCAACGGCAGACCCGACAGCCGACAAAGATCGATCCCGGCTTCAGTGTGGCCGGAGCGCATCAGGACGCCGCCGTCACGCGCGATCAGGGGGAAGATGTGCCCGGGGCGCGCGAGGTCGTTCGGGCCGACGTTCGAATTGACGAGAGCGCGGCAAGTCGCGGTGCGCTCTTCGGCCGAGATGCCGGTCGTCATGCCCGGCTTGTAGTCGATCGAGACGGTGAATGCCGTCGAATAGTTGGAGTCGTTGTGTGCGACCATCGGATCAAGCCGGAGCCGGCGGGCGTCTTCAGTCGTGACAGGTGCGCATACGATCCCGGAGGTGTGGCGGACGATGAACGCCATCTTCTCGGGCGTGCAGAGGGACGCGGCCACGATCAAGTCGCCTTCGCCTTCGCGATTGTCGTCGTCGGTAACGACCACCAGCTCGCCAGCGGCAAAAGCCTTCAGAACTTCCGGAATGGAGTGTGCCATCGTCGTAGAGTCCGTTTGTTGCGATAGGAGCGTGCCGTATGGCCCAGATCGCCGGGGGGTGCAATGGGCAAGCTCCCCCAGAGCTGATTGCCGGTCCGGACCATGGATTCCGTTCGCGTTTCGATGAATCGGGAGCAGAGATTTTCCGTGGGGCGGCAGTTCGGAGCAACATTTTATCCGTCAGGACATGATGAGGCCGCCGTCGACATTGATAGTTTGGCCCGTGATGTAGGCGGCGTCGTCGCTCGCGAGAAACGTCACCAAACCGGCGACGTCCTCTCCGGAGCCCGCGCGAGCCATGGGAATGTTGCGGACCCACTCGGCCATCAGTTCACCGGGCTTGTAGTCTCCCAACAGCTTCCCCCACGCCTCGTCATTGTAAGCCCACATGTCGGTCTCGATGATGCCTGGGCAGAAGGCGTTGACGGTGATCCCTTCTTTGGCGACCTCCTTGGCAAGGCTTTGCGTGATGCCAACGACGCCGAACTTCGAGGCGGCGTAGTGCGGTGTGAAGACGAAGCCCTGCCGCGCCTGGCCCGAAGCCGTATTGATCAGTCTTCCGCCATGCCCGTGTTTGCGCATGCGAGCTATCGCTTCCTGACAGCAGAGGAAAACGCCTTTGGTGTTGACCTCTATCACCTTGTCCCATTCGCCCTCGGTCATCGTCTCGATGCGAGCGATCGTGATGACGCCGGCGTTCTGTACCGAAACGTCGACGCCCCCGAATGCGCGCTCGGCCGCATCGTAGAGCGCGACGACATCGGGCTTCTTGGTCACGTCCGCGACCTGCGCGATCGCCTTGCCGCCTGCCGCGGTGATTTCGGCGGCGACACGTTCGCAGGCCGGTTCGTTTGCCGAGACGACGACCGCACCGCCCTCACGAGCAAAGCGACGGGCGAGGGCCGCGCCTATACCGCGGCTGGCCCCAGTGATCACGACGGTCTTGCCGGCAAAGCGATTCATTTTCGTCCCTTCCTAGGCGGGCTTCAGAAGCCTTTCGGCGGTGAACTTGTCGGTTATAAGCACGTTGATGAGGCCGCCCTTCAGGCAGGCGCGGATCGCTTCGACTTTGCGTTCGCCGCCAGCCACGCCGATGACGCGCGGGGTCTGCTTAAGCTCTTCCAGGGTGACCCCAATCACTCGATCATCCAGCGGCCCGTGAACGGGCTTTCCGTCGCGATCGAAAAACCGCACGCATATGTCACCGATGGCGCCGCTTCGTGCGAGTTCCTGCAATTCGGCGTCCGTGAACGAATTGCCGGAATTGGCCAACATGACGGAGGGTTGAAGCGCGCCGATGCCCACGAGCGCTACGGTCATGCGGCGAAATTGATCCATGGCAGCACGCACATAGGTGTCGCCGAGCATCACAAGCCTTGCTGCCGATGAATTGACGACGCCTTGCGCCGGCAGCAGTTGCGCCTCAGCTCCCGTCAGCGCTGCGAGCCGTCCGGTCAATTGAGTGGCGTGGGTTTGAACCGACGGATTGCCGATGCCGCCGAGGATCTGTACGACGCGCTCGGCGCGGGGCCTTTTGATCGGATGGATCGCGTCGACCATTCGCAGGAGCGAGGCGCTCCACGAAGAAATTCCGATCACATCGCCCTCGCTGAGGGTCGTCTCGAGGTAGTGCGCGGCCGCCGCGCCGATCGCGGAGAGGATGGGCTCTTCCCGATCCTCGAAGCATTCCGCCACGATGGCTTCGGTGACGTCATATTGCTGCCGCAAGGCGCCTTCGAACTGCGGGTATGTCCCTCGTGGGGCAACGATGGTGACGCGTACGACGCCCTCATCTTCGGCGCGCTTCAGCAGTCGTGATATCGTGGCTTGCGAGACATGAAGCCGCTGCGAGATCTCGGCCTGCTTCAACCGATCCTCGTGATAGAGCTGCGAAACACGAAGCATCATTCTCAGTTCGTCTGTTCTGCTCATCGGTCGCTTCGCTTTCGTTCAGCCGCTCGGTCGAGACCTAGAGTGAGCTGAATATTTGTTCAATCTCCGCGAAATGACTGACGGGCCCTTCGCACGCTTGCGAGCTCATCGGCTCGACAATCATCGCAGCGCGACAGAAGACTGAAAAGAGATACATGAATGAATAATTATACAGATGATAAAGCAGGCATTCAAGCATGTGCGTTCGCCCCGCCGTAAACTCCAATCAGCAGGGACTTCGGTCGCCGAGACGCAAGTGCGCCTCGTACACTCAAGGTGTCCCGATCGACGACCGGCCGCGCGACGAAGCGAGGTCAAAAAGCAAATTCAAGAAAGGGAGGAAAACGTCGTCTCTCAAGTCATCAAGGCTGCACGGAGCAGCGATGACGTTCAGGCAACGCGCGAACGAAGCACGGGCCCTTATCCGGCCGGCAAACCGTTCCGATCGATCGACATAAACGTCGCGCCACATTTCGTTTGCACGACACGCACTAGGCGCTGCGGCGCCGGCGCTGACGAGCGGCGGTTCGTCGCGGTGGCTTTGTACCTTCCGGGACGCCTTGAGGGCGCGCTGCGCCAAAATAGCTGTCCGGAACGTCAGGCATGCTGCTTGACAAGCAAGCAGCTCTGGCGTTCTTTGTGAAAAGAAATGCAGCTAAGAATAAATATTCAGGGAGTAGCTGTGACTGTCCCAACGACCGACGCCGAGCTGAACACCAAGTTGGCTCCGCCTATCTCCGCGACGCTCGACTCCACCGCCCGGGTCGATCTCTTGCGCAAGGAGGCGACCCGCATCCGCCGCAGCGTCATCGAGATGATCGGTCGCGCGCGCATGGGTCACATCGGCGGGGATCTGTCGACGACGGATATTCTCGCGACCCTGTTCTTCGCGGTGCTTCGGATCGATCCCAGCAATCCGACCACGCCGGAGCGAGATCGCTTCATCCTCAGCAAAGGCCATTGTGCCGCGGCCCTCTATTCGACGTTAGCGCTGCGCGGTTTTCTGCCGGTCGAGGCTCTATCAACCTTCATGCAGCCTCTGTCGGCGCTCAACGGCCATCCCAACCGTCGCAAGGTACCTGGCGTCGAAGCCAACACCGGTCCGCTCGGTCACGGTCTTCCGATCGCGGTCGGAAGTGCCGTCGCGTCCAAGCTGAAGAGTTCGCAATGGCGCACCTTCGTCGTTCTCGGTGACGGCGAATTGCAGGAAGGGTCGAACTGGGAAGCGGCCATGTGCGCCGGCCATCGCCGCCTCGACAACCTCGTCGCTATCGTCGACCGGAACCGGCTTCAGCAGGGCGCGCGCACCGAGGATACGAACCAACTTGAGCCGCTCGCATCGCGCTGGACCTCCTTTGGTTGGGAAACGGTCGAGATCGACGGGCACGACCTTGCCGCGCTCTACGACGCGTTCACGTCGCCGCGAAATGGCAAGCCGAAGTGTGTGATCGCCAAGACCGTGAAGGGCAAAGGAATTTCGTTCATCGAAGACCGGGTCGAGTGGCATCACAAGGTGCCGACCGTCGAACAGATCGAACTCGCCCTGAAGGAACTCGCATAATGGCCGCCCCAAGCGCCGCAAATCCGTCGCTCTTCGATTGCCGTCAGGCCTTCGCCGACACGCTGATCGCGCTCGCCAAGGAAGACGAGCGCATCGTCGCCGTCTGCAACGACAGCGTCGGCTCAAGCAATCTCGGTGAGTTTCAGAAGCTCTTCCCCGATCGCCTCATCAACGTCGGCATTGCCGAGCAGAACATGGTGGGCGTGGGTGCGGGCCTGGCGAACGGCGGTTTCATTCCTTTCGTGTGCGGCGCGGGTCCGTTTCTGACCGGCCGCGCCCTCGAGCAGATCAAGGTCGACGTCGCCTATAACGGGTATCCGGTCGTGCTTTGCGGCATGAGTCCGGGAATGGCCTACGGCGAACTCGGTCCGACCCATCATTCCATCGAGGATCTGAGCTGGCTGCGTGCGATCGATGGTCTCGCTGTCGTGGTGCCGGCGGACCCAGCGCAAACCCGCGCCGCCGTCCGCTGGGCTGTCGCCGCCGAGACGCCCGCCTATCTGCGGGTCGGCCGGACGAAGGTTCCATCCGTATCGCCCGATGAGACGAACGCCTTTGCATTCGGAAAGGCCGACAGGCTCCGCGACGGCAAGGATCTGACCATCGTCGCGACCGGTGTGATGGTGTCCCGCGCCCTAGCCGCAGGTGCGGCTCTCGCCGATCAGGGTCTTCAGGCCCGCGTGATCAATATCTCGTCGGTCAAGCCGCTCGACGACGCCGCGATCATAGCCGCGGCGCGCGAGACCGGTGCGATCGTCACCGTCGAGGAAGCGATGATCGAGGGTGGCCTGGGCGCCGCCGTCGCCGAAGTGGTGGTGCGCAATGCTCCCGTCCCCATGCGGATGCTCGGGGTCAAGGGCTTCGCGCCCACGGGTTCGGCCGAGTTTTTGTTCGATCACTTTGGACTGAATAGCGAAGGCATCGTCGCGGCGGCGCGCGAACTCAAGGGCAGATAGGAATGTCCGGCGGGCTGGTTCTGGCCATCGATCAAGGTACGAGTTCGACAAAGTGCCTCGTTGTCGACGATCGAGGCGCCGTGGTCGGTCACGCCCAGGCCCCGCTTTCCGTCACGACGCCGCAGCCCGGTTGGGTTCAGCAGGACGGGAACGAGATCTGGGACAGCGTTCGCGGCGCCGTCGCAGACGCTCTTAACACGATCCCACAGGATCGCATCACTTCGGTCGGGTTCAGCACCCAGCGCGAGTCGTGCATCATCTGGGACCGGCGCAGCGGCGAAGCACTTACGCCCGTGTTGTCCTGGCAAGATCAGCGCACCGAAGCGATTTGCGCCCGATTGCGGACGAATGGCGCCGCGGCGACGGTTCGTTGCAAGAGCGGGCTTCCCCTCGATCCGATGTTCTCGGCGGCAAAGGCTCGCTGGCTGCTGGACAACCTCACCGCCGGTCAGGCGCGCGCAAAAGCGGGCGACGTCTGCATCGGAACGATCGACGCCTTCCTTCTGTCGCGGTTTGGAAGCGAGGCTGTCGTCGAAGCCGGCAACGCGTCTCGAACGCAACTCTTCGACGTCGCGACGGCGCGATGGGACGAGGAATTGCTGTCCATCTTCGACGTACCCCTCGCTGCACTTCCGCGGGTAACCGCATCGAAGGGCCCATTTCCGTCCGTCAAGGGTCTTGCCCCGCTGCGGGACGGCACGCCGGTCGGTGCTGTCCTTGCCGATTCTCACGCGGCACTGTTCGCGCATGGCGCTTTCGCTCCAGGGCCCGTGAAGGCGACTCATGGCACGGGCGCTTCGGTCATGGGACTGGTGGATCGCGGGACTGTCAGAGATGGGAATGCAGGCGCACCCGGCGTGTGTCTTACGCTGGCGTGGGAGCTCGACTCTCCGGTCCTTGCGTTCGAGGGCAATATCCGCAGCGCCGGCTCGACGCTGGTATGGACGGCGCAGCTGCTCGGCATCTCCACGAAAGAACTGGCCGAGCTTGCCGCAACGGTCGGCGCTCCAAGCGGAGTGCACATCGTGCCGGCCTTCGGCGGACTTGGTGCGCCGTGGTGGGACGCGAACGCAATTGCCACGATCTCCGGTCTTAGCTTCGGACCGAGCCGTGCCCCGCTGGCGCGCGCGGCGCTCGATTCCATTGCGCACCAGATCGCCGACACGACCGACGCGGTGCGTGCAGGGGGCGCGACGATCGATTGCCTTCTGGTCGATGGTGGCCCGACGCGAAATCCGCAGCTCATGCAGTTCGAGGCCGACATGGTCGGCGTGCCAGTCGAGCGCCCGGCAGTGGCCGAACTTTCAGCGATGGGCGCGGCGCATCTCGCCGGTCTTTCGAGCGGTCTCTTCACTTGGGACGGCTTGCGTCGGCTCGACCGCGGATCGGAGCGCTTCATGCCGCGCATGGAAACGGAGGCGCGCGCGAAGGAGCGCGCGGCCTGGTCGAGGGCGGTCGCGGGATCGCGGGGACTGCCGATAAAGGAAACCGCCAACGACCCCGTCAGCACATCGCGAGGGATCTAAAAAAATGGCCATCGAGGGAACGGCAATGGAGGCGAAAAGCAGCGGTGGCGGCGGGGTGTTGCGTTTCATAAGGGGCGCGACGGGACCCTTGATCGGCCTCGTCTTGCTCTGCGCATTCCTGTCCATTGCGACCGATACTTTTCTATCGGTGCGCAACATCCTGAACGTGATGGACCAGATCACCGTTCTGGGCGTGATGGCGGTCGGGATGACCTTCGTCATCCTGATCGGTGGCATCGATCTTTCGGTCGGTTCGGTGCTGGCGCTGTCCGGCATGGTGATGGGCTATCTCGGCAACAATCTGGGCTGGCCCTTCGGCCTCGCGATCGTTGCCGCCTTGGTGGCCTCGTCCGCCTGCGGCTTCGTCTCCGGTCTGATGATCACCCGCCTGGCGATGCCGGCATTCATCGCAACGCTCGCGATGATGTCGATCGCCCGCGGAATTGCGAGCATCATCACGAACGGACAACAGATTATCGGTTTTCCCGACTGGTTCTCGAACCTCGCCATCATCCGGAATTTTGGATTTCTGACGGTAACGGTCGGCGCGATGATCGTCATCACCGTCATCGCGTGGGTGATCCTACAATACCGTCCGGCCGGCCGCTCGCTCTATGCGATCGGCGGTAGCGCCGAGGTCGCCCGTCTTGCCGGCATCAACGTGCGCAGGACGACCCTGTGGGTCTATACGATCTGCGCGGCCTTGGCGGGGCTCGCCGGAGTCATCCTGTCGGCGCGCTTGGATTCGGCTCAGCCCAGTTCGGGCATCGGCTACGAGCTGGACACGATCGCCGCGGTCGTCATCGGCGGCGCCAGTCTTTCCGGAGGCGTGGGCAGCATCGGCCGCACCGTGATTGGTGTCCTCATCATCGGCTTTCTTCGCAACGGTCTCAACCTGCTGCAGGTGTCGCCGTTCGTGCAGCAGATCGTCATCGGCGTCGTGATCGCAGTCGCTGTGGCCGCCGACACGCTGCGGCATCGCGGTGAGTGAACGAACTCGGGGTTCGCGTCGATGCTGCGCGCCCCTTTGTTATCGCTCCGCGAGGAGTGAACTGAGGTTCCAAGAGGGGACCGCAACGAAGACGCCGGCGAAACTTTCGCCGCAAAAGAGAGGAAAGAGGAGGAACGACTATGAATCTACGCAAAGCATTTCTAGTTAGCGCTATTTCGGCACTTGCGGTGTTGCCGGCCGTTACCGCACAAGCAAAGGACGCCAAGAAGGTCGGCTTGGCAGTCGCCAACTTGCAGGCCGACTTCTTCAACCAAATCAAGCAATCGGTTGAGGCTTACGGTAAGGAAAAGGGCCTCCAGGTAATTACCGTCGACGCCAAGGGCGACGCAGCGACCCAGGTCAATCAGATCCAGGATCTGCTGGCGCAGAACATCGACGCTCTGATCTACATCCCGGCCGGCGCCACCGCCGCCTCCGTGCCGGTGAAGGCCGCGAAGGCCGCGGGCGTTCCGGTGATCAACATCGATCGCAACGCCGACGGCGCTCCCGGCGATACCTTCATCGCGACCGACAGCGTCAGCTCTGCGCGCGCCGTCTGTGACCACATCGCCAAGGCGGCCGGCGGCAAGGGCGAGATGCTGATCATTCACGGTCAAAAGGGAACTACACCAGAGGTGGATCGCACCAAGGGCTGTTCCGAGGCGCTCAAGAAGTATCCCGAGGTGAAGGTCGTCGGCGAGCTCTGGAGCGAGCAGTGGCACCAGGACGAGGGCTTCAAGCTGGCGCAGGACCTGCTGCAGCAGCATCCGAAGGCGAGCATCATCTTCGGTCAGGCTGATGCCCTTGCGCTGGGCGCCGCCCAGGCGGTGAAGGTCGCTCATCCGGGGCAGAAGGTTTGGATCGCGGGCTTCGACGGCGATACAGAAGCTCTGAAGGCTCTCAAGGACGGCGCTTTCGACGTCACCGCGACCCAACAGACTCAGAAGATGGGCCGTCTGGGCGTGGACGCGGCCATCGCGATCGTGAAGGGCGAGAAGCTGCCGCCCGTGCAGTTGCAGGACGCGACGTTGACGACGAAGGATAACGTCGCGCAGTTCGTCGCAAAGCATCCGTAATCGAAACTGAAGACCCGGGCGGCGCCCATGGGTGCCGCCCGACCGCTAGGGCATGGCGATGACAACCGCAGCAAAACAAGCCGAACAGCTCGAAGTTGGCCTCACGCTGCATCGGGTTGGCAAGCAGTATGGGCCGATCACCGTTCTGACGGGGATCGATCTGACGCTGCGCCCGGGCGAGGTGCTCGCGCTTTTAGGGGAGAACGGCGCCGGAAAGTCGACCGTCGCCTCGATCATCTCCGGACTCGTCGCTCCGTCGACCGGTTCTATGACCTGGCGCGGAGCGCCGTATGCCCCGGCCGCGCCTGCTGACGCGCTGTCCGCCGGGATCGGACTCATTCACCAGGAGATGCGTCTCCTGCCGGACCTTTCGATCGCCGAGAACGTCTTTGTCGGCCGGCTGCCGATGCGCGGCGGGCGGATTGACCGCGCGGCCATGAACGCACGCGCCGCCGAGCAGCTGAAGCGCCTCGGCCTGAATGTGCCGCCGACGACGCTCGTGCGTCACCTTCGAGTCGCGGCACAGCAGCAGGTCGAGATCGCGAAAGCACTGACGCTGAACGCGAAGCTGCTGATCTTCGACGAGCCGACCGCGGCTCTCGGCCTAGACGAGACGGATCGACTGTTCGAGCAGATTCGTCGCCTCAAAGGCGAGGGCGTGAGCTTCATCTACATCAGCCATCGGCTCGACGAAATTCCGCGCATCGCCGATCGCGTCGCCGTCATCCGCGATGGCCGCATGGTTGCCACGCACGATACCGCTCAAGTGCCGACGAAGACACTCGTCGAACAGATGGTCGGTCGGCCGCTCGACCGCATGTTTCCGACGATCGATCCTCCCCCTCTCGAAACCGCGCCGCTGCTTGAAGTCGATGGCCTGACGAGCGCGAGGGGGGACTTCGCAGATGTGAGTTTCTCGGTCCGGCCGGGAGAAGTGTTCGGCTTGGCCGGCATCATCGGTGCCGGCCGCACGGAGCTGGTTCGAGCGATCTCCGGAGCCGATCCGGTTTCATCGGGCACGGTCAAGATCAACGGGCAACTGGTCCGTCTCGATGGTCCCCGCGACGCGCTATCGCGAGGCGTGGTCCTAGTGCCGGAAGATCGCAAGGGACAGGCGCTCATTCTGCCGCAAACCATCGCCGACAATCTGGCGCTCGGCAACTACGCTCGTGTTGCTCCGTCGGGGTGGATCTCTCGAGCGCGGACGGAGGACTTCGCCCGGCAGGCGATCAAGCGCTTTCTGATCAAGGGGACGGCGGGGCAGCGGGTCGGACAACTGTCTGGAGGTAACCAGCAGAAGATCGTCATCGCCAAGAGCATCCTGCGCGACCCGAAGGTGGTCATCCTCGATGAGCCGACGCGCGGCATCGACGTTGGCGCGCGCGCAGCGATCTACCAGATCGTCGCCGACCTCGCTCGCGAGGGTATGGCGGTGATCGTGGTGAGCTCCGATCTCGACGAAGTTCTGGGTTTGGCGCACCGAGTTATGGTGCTTAGCAGGGGCCGGAATCGAGGCGTGCTCGACCGCGAGACCGCGGGTCGCGTGTCGGTCATGGAACTTGCGACAACTTGAATGATAGCGGAGAAATTTGATGAGCAGGTTCAGCCTGAAGGACGAGGTCGCCCTGGTCACCGGCGCCGGCAGCGGCATCGGTCAAGGCATCGCTGTAGGATTGGCCGAAGCGGGAGCCAACGTCGGGCTGTTCGATCTTTCGGATAGCAAGGGTCTCGAAGATACGGCTCGAAAGATCGCCGAGTTGGGTCGGAAGTCGATCAAGCTTGGCGGTAACGTGACGAATGCCGACGACCTCAGGAAGGCGGTCGCCGATGTCGAAGGCAAGCTCGGTCCGCTCTCCCTGGCAGTCAATTGCGCGGGCATCGCAAACGCGCGGCCGGCCGAGGAAATGCCGCTGGACCAGTGGCAGAACATGATCGACGTCAATCTGACCGGCATCTTCCTGTCATGTCAGGCCGAGGCGAGAGTCATGCTGACGCGCAAACGCGGCGCCATCGTAAACATCGCCTCCATGTCGGGCTCGATCGTGAATCGCGGATTGCTGCAGGCTCACTACAATACGTCGAAGGCCGGCGTGATCCATCTCTCCAAGAGCCTGGCGATGGAATGGGTCCAGCGTGGCATTCGGGTGAACGTGATCAGCCCGGGCTACACGCTGACGCCGATGAATCTACGTCCGGAAGTTGCGGAGCAGCGAAAGATATTCGAGCGTGAAACGCCCATGGGCCGCATGGCGACGGTCGAGGAGATGGTCGGGCCGGCCATCTTTCTGTTGAGCTCGGCCGCTTCTTTCGTGACAGGCGTCGACCTTCTCGTGGACGGGGGCTTTGAGTGCTGGTGACAAGCTTCTAAGGCGCGACCGGAGACAACCCAGCGCGCAAAAAGATTATGGGAAGAAAATCGAGAACGTGCGTGAGCTCATCGGTGCTGCGGTCGGCGCGACCATCGCTCTGAATCCTGCGGATGACCGGAATGCCGTCATCACCGACATCTAGTAGGCGCCGCGGAATGCCCAGGGGAGGGTAGAGGCGGTCGCGGACTGGCACGTTGCTGCTCGACGTCCCGAACCGCGGCCTTAAACTGACGCAGCAATTGTTCGACGATTCTCCGCAACGCGGAGCGCGCAAACCTCGAGACCGCGAATGATGGCGGCATCGGAGCCCCCGAGCGTCAGGGATACACGATGGTCTACGTGGGAGATCTCCTCCAAGCCAGGGCAGTTAGCGCTGAACGCTTCGTGGCTTTTGACCGCTCAGTTATTGATTCGCATAACCTTCATTATGGAATATCCGAAGTCGAGTTTGCATCAAGATCGTGTTGCCAAAAAAAAGCCCGCCTGGTTAGTTACTGAGCTAGAGGGATTCCACGTGTGGCCTTAGCACGTCAACCGTCTCAATCAGCCCCGCAGCTTCCATCACGAGCAAGAGGTCCGCCGGCGTCATTTCCGGTTTCTTGAAGCGTTCGCGCATACGCCGAATGGCTGCAACAGCGCGAGCTTCGTCGAGTGCGATAGTATCCGCAATGAAAGCGTCGGCCGATTTCGCCTCCATGTTCAGATCGGAAAGAACTGCCGCCGGAAAGTCCTTAAGGTTTTCCGTTACGATCATTGCGGCTTGCGTCTTGGCCGCCGCAGCAACAACGTGATGATCGCCAGGATCGGGGAACCCAGCCGCAACGGGCAAGAAGTTGTCAAAATCCGTAACCATGGCATCTTCAAAGGCAGCTTCCATGCTGGCGCGCGCCCGCTCTGCACGCGCCGCGGCATCGGCAAAGCCTTTGGCGTTCAGGATCTCCTCGATAGCTGTTTCGGTCTCATCCATAACGCGGCTTGACCAGCGGAGACGAAAAAATTCCGCCTCCGCCAAGGAGAGAAGCAGGTTCCTTTTGAGCGCGCTTGCAAGCGAGCACGCATCGACGAATGCGGTGAAGCGGTTTGCAAACAAGCTTACAGGTGCTCCGCGTCCTGCTCAGCGAGCTTCGCAAGCGCTTTGCCCCGCTTCTCATCACGCGTGCGCTTATAGGCGAATAGGTCCTCTGCCCTAACCCTGCGATGACGCCCCACTGTCACGTGCTGAATTTCGTTCTTCTCGAGCAGCGAGACCAGAAACGGACGCGAGACATTCAGAATGTCGGCAGCTTGCTGCGTGGTCAACATCTCATGCACAGGCACAAGCGTCACCGCATCGCCGCGACCGATATGCCGCAGCAATTCCATCAAGAGACTCGACAGTGCCGGCGACAAGGTTATCTCAGCAGCCTGCTGTGCATCGTCGAGCACTCGCAGTTTGGCATCTCCCGTCGCATGCGAAGCGAGTATCTGACGAAGCTGGTTGGCCGCCGCCTTCTCGCTCGCGGAAGGCAGGCGAGTACCTCCCAGCTCTTCAGCGTAGGCTGGCATCGTCATCGTATTTTCTCCCCTGTACGGCCTTTTGTATAGGCTATATTCGAAATAAACGCAACAGGTGAAATAAACGAAAACGTCTAAAGTTCCTGACCAGCTAGGCTCCCTACCCTTTGTTCCAGGCCGATCCTTAGGAACTTTTGGCGTTGCCGCGCCTCATGAGGTGGTCGGCTGGGAATAAACTCCAAAATCTATGTTATGCGTATAAAAATGTCTGCGCTCTCGCCCGACCCGAGATCGGCTTGCGCACGCCTTGCATTCTCGAGCTCCGAAAAACTATCGACATCGATGTTGCACGGCCAGTTACCCGTATGTGGCCTTCATGCGTAGCTTATAGTTTGGATCAATAATATCGGCGTACTAAACATGGCCGACGACGTGCCTACACTTGGCAACCTTGAGCGCGATCCGATGCAGTTGATGTGGAGTCACGGCCCGACCACGGCCGAGACGTTGCGCGAACGATTCCCGCGTCGCTTGAAGGAGTCCACGATTCGAACTGTCCTGAGAAGGCTCGAGATGAAGGGTCTTACGAAACACACGGTGAGTGGACGGACCTTTGTCTATCACGCGACTGAATCGCGGGGGTGCATTGCCGCAAGAGCAGTAAAGAGTATTATCGACCGGCTGTGCGATGGATCTTTAGAAGAGCTGTTCGCGGGCATGGCCGCTATGAGGATGATTGATGCTCTCCAATTGCGAAGACTTGCCAATGAGGTTTCCAACGCTAAATCCAAGCCGATACGTCTGCGGCTTGAGGCTCGATGAATGCGAATTATTCCTGCCAATCCAGATGTCGCGGACGCGGCGCCGACTGATACTGCCGCCCTCACCCCTTACGACCATGAACATGCCATCACCTATCTGCGCCTGCTAGACGCGAACGCGGAGGGGCCGATTGGCGCGAAGTGGCACGACTCGTGGTGCACATCGACCCCGAGCGCGAACCGAGCCGGGCCCGGAAGGCTTACGAGGGTCATCTCGGACGCGCCAAATGGATGACTGAGCACGGCTGTAGGCTACTGCTGCGGAATGGCTGGCCGGCCTCAAACTAGCCCTACCCACCCCACCTGGACGGCGTGCGCCAAAGGCGCATCGCCCCAATGCGGCTCTTTCCCCTTGGGGTTAAATTCCGGGACGTAGTGTCGGTTCAGTGTCCGCATATTGCCGATCCGCGCGAACAGCGTGGGCCGCCTCGCTCGACCACCAGGAGCAAAGCTTCCATCGCAGCCCGCCCACTCCGGCGCATCGTGCTGCTTCTTCGGCAGCGCAGCGATGTACTCGCCGGCGTCGAGTAGCTCAGCAGAGCGCGATCACCAATTCTGATCGGGTCCTCGAAAGGTCGCCGCCAGCTCGTTCGGTCACACCGCCCCCGGTTACCGATAGCCCATCCCGCCGGTAGGCCCTTTGGCGTTCCAGTTGAAGTCAGGCCGCGCGTCAGCCCCGGCCTCGCCACAGGCGCTGCAGACGAAGCGAGGATGGCGACGATCCTCCAAAACCAAATGACGCTGCGCGGCGTGTATCCCTACGGAAGAAATGCCGCTGCGCGACGGCTACCGTTGCGAGTAGGGCCAAACCGCGGCGCTGCCGGAGACCGAGGACACCAAGGAGGCGCTTGCCGCCTTCCGCGAAAAGCGAAAGCCGATCTTCAAGGGCCGGTGAGATCATGTCCCGAGGTGCCAAAGCGGAAGAGCTAGACAGCCTCGAAGCCCTGAGCGATGACGCCTTTGTTTCGTCCTAGATCTGCGCGAGATTTGCCCTTTCCCCGGTCCGATATCCCTCGCGCGAGGTGACGCGCCCAAGATACGGAACGGCACTGTCGCAGATGCCGACGCCGTATTCGATCGCCCATGTCAGGCAGGTCGTTAGCAAAATATCGGCCGTGGTGAACTGATTTCCCATGAGGTATTGACGGCCGTCGGACAGCGCAACATCGACATGGCGGAGTTGCCCGCGAAAATACTCGGCCGCCTGGGTAACGACCTGAGGAGCTTCGCCGTAGATGTGCGCCAGACCCTTGTTGGTGCCATGCCGTCTCATGACATACAGGCTCGTTGAATCCAGTTCGGTTACGATGAAGAAGCACCACTCCAGCCACTTCGCGTAAAGCTTCGGGCAGCTCGGAACGAGTCCGCCATCGGACGTCCGGTGCTTCCTGGCGAGATACGCTACGATCGCAGCACTTTCTCCAATGGTCAGGTCTCCGTCCTGCAGAAGCGGAATCTTCTGGCGCGGATTCAGCGCCGTATATTCCGCCGTCTTGGTCTCTCCCGATCGCGGAAGGATCGGCCGCGACTGGTACGGAAGATCGAGTTCATGAAGCGCCCAATGCGCGCGAATGGTGCGTGAGGTGCCGACACCCCACAGGATGAGACCATCTGTCATCACCATGTCTCCACCGATGGACGCAGATCGAGTTCGTGAGTCCAGCCGTCTCTGGATTGTTGGTGGGCAAACCAGTACGCTTCGGCGATGGACGCCGTTTTGGTAAGGCTATCAGGTGGAATTTCGTTGGCGCTGATTCCAGTTGCCGCCTTCATGCGCTGATGAATGGCTTCGCTATCAACGCCCGCGTCAATCAAAAGATGGACGACATGAATGTTCTTCGGTCCAAGCTCACGAGCCATCGCTTGGGCGACGGCCCGCAAGCCGAACTTCGCCGCCGAAAATGCTGCAAAGCCCTTTCCGCCTCGTACGCTTGCGGTCGCGCCGGTGAAAAGCATCGTACCCTGTCCACGTGTGGACATGTGCTTCGCCGCCTCACGGCCCACTAGAAAACCAGCGTAGCAAGCAAGTTCCCAGGCCTTGAAAAACAGCTTCTCTGTTGTCTCTAGCAATGGCTTGTTCACGTTCGATCCAGCGTTGAAGAGACAAACTTCGATCGGACCGACATCTTTCTCGACATCCGCGAAAAGTTTCTGAATTTCCTCTTCCTTGCGCGCATCGACGCTGTAGGCGCGCACCTCATGTCCAGCTGCGCCGAGTTCGTCAACCAGTGCCTGAGATTTGGCGGCCTCTCGCCGTGCGATGCAGACCTTATACCCGCCTTGCGCAAAACGGCGCGCCACGGCTGCGCCTATGGCGTCCCCTGCACCGACCAGAAGGGCTACCCCGTTTGACTTCGTCATTGCTATCTCCACAACATCAGATTTTACTTGGACGCCGCGCGGACAGACTTGTTCGCGATCATTGCATCGATTGCGCTGTCACTGTAGCCGAGCTCGCGCAGTACCACGCGCGAGTGTTCACCTACCCGTGGCGCCGGACCACCGATGGCGGCCTTGTTGACCTCGAAGATGGCCGCAGGCTTGGGCTGCCGCACCCGCCCCACCGTCGGCTGGTCGAACTCTTCGATCAGGCTGCGCGCCACGACCTGCTCGTTCTGGACGATCTCTCCGCGACGCAAGATCGGCGCGCACGGCACATCGGCGGCATCCAGCCGCTGCAGCCACTCAGCGGTGGTTCGCTCAGCGATGTACTCCTGCATCTTTTTGATGCGCGCGGTGGCGTTTACGAAGCGCGCCCCCGGGGTCGCAAACCGCTCGTCCTCGGCCAGCTTCGGATCGCCCGACGCCTTGCAGAAGCCCTGCCATTCGGAGTCCGAAATCGTGCCGCAGGTGATATAGCCGTCGAGCGTCTTGAATACGAGGTCCGGCCGGTCGTTGGGATCCGTGGTCGTGGCCTCGGCGCCGACTACCGTATATTGCATCATGCCTTCCGGCCACAGATACGAGATCATGGCATCCAGCATTGCCACCTGGATGTGGTCGCCCTGCCCGGTCTTCTCCCGTGCATAAAGCGCCGAGGACACCGCCTGCGCAGTGAACACCGACGTTGTTTTGTCGCAAACGATGGTGCGGATCATCTGCGGGCGATTGGTCACCGGCTGCGACTGAATGTCGGCAAAACCGGACAGCGCCTGCACGATCGGATCATAGACGCGCTTCTTCACATACGGCCCGCTGTCGCCGACCCCGCTGATCGAGACATAAATCAGCCGCGGGTACTTCTTGCGCAGCTCCTCCTGGCCGAGTCCGAGGCGCTCCATTGTGCCGGGACGGAAGTTCTGCACCAGCACGTCGCTCTGCGCCGCCAGCTTGGCCAACACCTCGCGGCCCGTCTCGCTCTTGATATCGATCGAAAGGGAGCGCTTGCCGCGATTGCACGAAACGAACAGCGCCGAGAACTCGCCGGCCGCGTCGATCAGCGTCCGGCTCCGGCGCGTGCCGTCGCCGCTCGTCGGCTCGATCTTGAGCACATCCGCTCCCTGATCCGCCAGAAACATGGTCGCGTATGGACCCGACACCACCGCTGTCAGATCCAGGACGCGCACTCCACTCAAAGGTCCTGGCATTTCCTCACTTCCTCCGTTGGTCCGTCGTCTTCAGCTCAATGTCACACGCTCAAATACATGCGTCTGATATCGTCGTTTGCGATCAGGGATTTCGTGTCGCCGGCGAATTGAACCCGCCCCTGGCTCAGCACGTAGACATAGTCAGCCAGTTGGGTCGCGAGGTGATAGTTCTGCTCCACCAGCAGAAGCGGGGTCCCGGACGCCTTGATGTCCATGAGCACGGCTTCGAGCTTCTCTATGATCACCGGCGCCAGGCCTTCGCTGGGTTCATCGAGAATCATGAGGTCTGGACCTGCCACCAGCGCCCGCCCGATAGCCAGCATCTGCTGTTCACCGCCAGACAATTGTCCGCCGAGACTTTTGCGCCGTTCGGCGAGGCGGGGAAAGATCTCGAACACATACTCGATGGGCTTACGCCGGGGCCGGCGTTTCGACGCACCATAGGCAATGGCAAGATGCTCTTCGACAGTTACGGTGGGGAAGATGCCGCGATCCTCCGGCACGAAGGCAATGCCGGATTTCACGATCCGATGCGTCGGCAGCCGTGTGATATCAATCTCATTGAAGACGACGCGGCCACGCCGCGCGGGCGTCAGCCCCAATATTGAGCGCAGCGTCGTCGTCTTGCCAGCACCATTGCGGCCGAGCACCGCCACGCACTGCGCGGTGGTTACGGAGAGATCAACGCCTTGCAGGACATGGCTTTCGCCATAGTAGGTGTGGAGATGCTCGACTTTAAGCATGGCGCTGCCCCAGATAAGCCTGGATCACCTGAGGATTCGACTGGATCTGATCCCTCGTCCCCGTTGCGAGCACCCTGCCGTAACTCAGCACCGTGATGATGTCGCAGATCGCAAACACGACATCCATGTCATGCTCGACAAGCAGAATGGTCAATTCGGGAGACAAGCCGTTGATCAACTTGATCAGACTGGTACGCTCGTCAGGCGACGTGCCCGCCGCAGGCTCGTCCATCAGCAAGATCTTCGGCTCCGCACAGAGCGCGATCGCGACCTCGAGTTGACGCTTCTGTCCGTAGGAGAGTTCGTTGACCTTCCGGTGCAGCACGGTGTCCAGATGCATCTGCTCTGCCGCAAGCCGCGCTTTCCGGACGACGTCGGTAAATGACCGGCACGACTGGAATATGGAACGCCGCGAGGCATCAAATGCTTGACATGCAACACGCAGGTTCTCAAGAACAGTGACACTCTCAAGCAGCATGTTCTTTTGAAAGGAGCGTGAAAGACCGCCTCGCGTGACGAGATCGGGCCGCCCCTGCTTCGCCGGAACCCCCTGGATGAGAATTTCGCCGCTGGTCGGCGGCTGCCATCCCGTGATGATGTTGAACAGCGTGGTTTTGCCGGCGCCGTTGGGGCCGATCACCGCATGGCGTTGACCAGACGGCACCTTCAGATCGAGGTCACTGATGACCTGCAGCCCGCCGAAGGCCTTGCGCAGGTTTCGAATTTCGAGGGCGCTCATTGCCGTTTTCCGATCAGCGCGCTGATGGAGCCGAGAACGCCACCGCGGAAGAACGCGACCACAAGCATGAAGAAGATACCGAAGAACAAATTGTATTCTTCCGTAATCATGCTCAGCGCCTGCTTGACCACGACGAAGACCGCGGCTCCCACAAATGGCCCTAGAATTACATTGGCGCCGCCGATGATGACCATCAGCACTCCCTCACCGCTCATCTGCCAGCTCATCGCATCGGGATTGACGAAATAGGTGTACTGTGACTGAAGAATACCTGCGACCGCACAGATCACGGCAGCCAGCGCGAACGATCCGACCTTGTAGTTGGCGACCGCATATCCCATCGACATCATGCGACGCTCGTTTTCACGAATGCCGACGAGGACGCTGCCAAAGGGCGAGGTTACGATCCGCCACAGCATCAGCAGGGAGAGAACCGCGACAACGAGTACGTAATAATAGAAGACGGTGGGGTTGTCCGCGCTCATGCCGAGCAGCGACAGATCGGGGCGCGGAATTCCCGTCATTCCATCCGACCCGTTGGTCCAGCGCAACTTGATCGCGGCGCCATAGAACATCTGCGAGAACGCCAGTGTGATCAGGAGGAATTCAACGCCACGCGTCCGGGTGCAAATCGCGCCGATTGGCGCCGCGATTGCGGCCACGACTACTAACGTGACCGGGGCAGAGATCCACAGCGGCCAGCCCAACAGAGCCGTTCCGATCGCGATGCCGTATCCCCCGAACCCGAGAAACATCGCCTGTCCTAGAGAGACGAGACCGGTGTATCCGGTCAGAAGATTGATGCCCGATGCAAATATTCCCGCGATCATGACTTCGACTGCCAGTGTCATGACGTAGCCGGACACGAACGATGGCAGCGCGCATAAGCCGAAGCCAATAGTGACGAGCAAAGCGGCGTACGCACGACGTGAAGCGGGAAGCGGCAGAGGCTTCATTGCGCCGGCTCTCCGCTCGCTCGTGAGCATGACATCTGCGCTCATGCAACCCTCCCGACCGCGCCGAAAAGTCCCTGCGGGCGAAAGATCATCACAGCTATCAGAAGGATGTAGATTGCAAACAGCTCGGCTTCCGGAAGATAGGCCTGAGCAAATGTATCCGTCATGCCGACGATAAGCGAGGCGTAGAACGACCCCTTGAGATTGCCGAGGCCGCCCACCACCACGACCACAAAGGTCGTGACGACAATGCCGATGCCCATGCTGGAGTAGATGCTCATGACCGGCGCCGAGACGACGCCGGCAAATCCGGCTAGCGCGGAACCGAACCCGAATACCAGCGCGAACAAGAAAGTGATGTTGATGCCGAGCGCCGTGACCATCTCGCGGTTGTCGACCCCGGCCCGCAGCGTGGCCCCGACCAGGGTGCGATCGATCACCAGGATGAGCCCGACGGCGATGGCGATGCCGATCGCGATGATGAATAGCCGATAAATCGGATATTCAATTCCCAGCAAGGCGACACGGCCCATCAGGACATCAGGCGTGACAATGCTGTGAAACGCCGATCCAAAAATATACTCGACTGCGCCCGCGGTGGCGAACAGAAGGCCGAACGTCAGCAACGCAAGATCGAGATGCGTCGAGCGGCCGCGCTGCGCCAGGGGCTGCAGCACGAAGAACTGGAGGATGAAGCCGGCCGCGAACGGGAGCAGTGGACCAACGAGCAGCGCGAGCCAGAACGAACCCGTGTTGTTGGCGACGACCAACCCGAAATAGGCCCCCATCGTAAAGAAGGCGCCGTGAGCCAGATTGAGAATGTTCATCAGCCCGAAGATCAACGTGAGGCCGACGGCGAGAAGGAACACCAACATGCTCAACTGCACGCCGTTGAGAAGTTGGATCAGGAAAGGCTGCATGCTTCACCCAAATTCGAGAGACGCGGGCCCGCCGGGGCGAAGCCCGCCTCGGATCAGAACGATTTCGTGCAACCCGGCAGATCGCCAGCGCCAGGAAACTGGTCCAGAGGCTTACGCTGCATCTTGCCGTCGGGGCCCTTGACGATCTCGACCACATAGACCTTCTCAAGCAATGCGCTGTTCTGCGCGTTGAACTTGATCTTCCCGCGCGGCGAATCGAACGTCAGGTCTCGCATGGTCGAAATGAACTTCGCGCGGTCTTGCGGCATCTCGCCGCCGAGCTTTTCGAGAGTGAGCATGATGGCCTTGCCGTTGTCGTAACCAAGCGCCGCGCTCACGTCGGGATCCTGCTTGTACTTTGCGTTATAGGCCTTGACGAACTTCTGATTCACCTCGGTTTCGATGCTGGGGTAATGCGTGGCGACGTGCTGGGCATTGAGCGCCAGATCGCCGAGTGCGGGCCACAGCGCCTCGTCGTAGACCCAGTGATCGCCAATAAACGGAATCTTGGTGCGAAGGCCGAAATCGGCGTGCTGCTTGACGACCTGGATTGCTTCCGCGCCCGCATAGAATGCGTAGATGATTTGCGCGCCGGAGTTGGCAGCCTGCGTCAGTGCCGCGCTGTAGTCCTTTGTCTTCTGGAACGGCGTCCAGATTTCCTCGATCACCTTACCGCCGTTGTCTTCGAAGCCGCGTTTGAACCCACCGATAAATGCGCGGCCCGCAGAATAATCAGGCCCCATCGTCACGGCCGTCTTGACCCCCTTGCTCGCCCAGTACTTGCCGGAGGCATATTCGAATCCGTTGGCGCTGAACGAGGTGCGTGCTATGTATGGGCTGCAGAACTTACCGGTGATCTCGTCCGCAAAGGCGTTCACGAACACCATCGGCATCTTGTTCTTGTCGGCAAGCTCCGAGAGTGCAATGCCGACATTCGAGCCGACGACACCGGCAACCAGAGCGACCTTGTCCGACTGGACGAACTTGTTGAATCTCTGAACGCCCACGCTCGGCGTCAATTCGTCGTCCGCGCGGATAATCTCGATGGGACGACCGTTACTCTTGTTGCCGAACTCTTCCAATGCGATTTGAAAGCCGCGATCGATGCTTTCCGCCGGAACTGCATAGACGCCCTTGTACGGCAGCATCAGGCCGATCTTGATGGCGCCCTTCTCCTGCGCGTAGGTCGGCACGCTGGCCGATGCCGCGAGACCGATCGCCCCGGTGAGCCCAATAAGCGCGTATCCCTTGAAAGACATTGCCATTTCGCTCTCCCTTGTGCCGGGCGGTCCCGCCCGGAAACTCCCGCTTGAGCCACAGCAAAGCAGCCGCGGTCTGCGTGTTTATGGGAGAGTGTTAGATCCCGAAGCTGATCCTGACTTGCAGGATAGCGCCACGGCTTCCGTAAAAGCGCCATGTAGTCCCGAAGGCCGACGGCGCACTCAAAGCGGCCTATGACAGGCAACGCTGACGGAACGCGGATGGAGGGATGCCGGTCGCTTTCTTGAAACTCGTGGAGAAATGCTGGGCGTCATTGAAACCGATCGCAAGGGCTACATCGACAATACTGTCTTCCGTTTCTGAGAGCCGCCGCTTCGCCTCGTCTATCCGAAGCGAAAGAACGTAATTGTACGGCGTCACGCCGACGCTTTCCTGAAATGCGCGCAGGAAGTGCCGCTTGCTCAGCCCGGCGATTTCGGAAAGTTCCGCAAGAGATATCGGCCGGGTAAGGTTCTCGCGCACATACTCCTCAACACACCGTAGGCTTCGGCCCGGCAAACCACCGCGCAGTGTGTTGGATGGCCGCTGACTTCGGTCGCTGATGCGAGAAATGTGAGCCAGCGCCTGGATCGACCACCCCTCCGCCATGAGGCCGAAAACATTGTCGGGCGAGGCCGCTTCGCGGCAAAGTTCGGCGAGGCCACGTGTCAATCCATCGTGCTCAAAAGCAATTGTCGAGTTCGTTATCGCATGCTGGAGGCGTTCGCTCACAAAAGACGGATTCAGAAAGACCACGGTGTAATCGAGGGTTGGTCCGACGTTCCACTCACCTTCGATCTCGATTGCGGCAGGAAAGATTGCGAGCTTCGATTTCCCGGAAAACCGTCGCTCGACCGGACGCCCATCAATCGTCGCTCTTAAACGTTCGGCCCCCTTGCCGAACCAGAACAATGACAGCTCAGGCTGACGAAAATGCCAATGCATGCGCCCGACCGTCTCCCTGCGAAGGATTTCGATCCGCATACTCGGGGTATCGGTGATGATGGATGACACGAGATCGCCGCCAACTAACCGAACGTAGTCCTGACCGATGGTTCCCATCCCCAAACCTCATTCGAACGCGCGTTCCAATATAGAATGGACTCAAATGAAGGGAAGAGCGAGGCCCTTTCGTGGTGCGGTGCAGCATAGTCCTTATTGATGTCCGCGGCTCGCTCATGGTGCGATCTTGGACATTGCGGTACGTTCGGGATCAACGAGTCAGGATTGGTTCACCCGCCCATCAAGGGGCGTTTCGGGGTAGCGTGTGAATCGGCGCCGAACTGAGCCCCTTGAACTAAGCCGGCAGCTCCCTGTGGCGAATAAAGGAATCTGCGTCGTGATGGGGTCCCGACCCGCGCCGATGGTGACCCCCATCTCGACTGACGTTTCTCAGTTGCCTTCAGGGCGTTACCGCCGATACCTGCAACAACCTGACCCCACGCCGATTCACACCTTCGTCGATGACGCGCTTTGCCGCGGTACGGCCGATGCCGATAGCGCCGCCGTCGAGACCCGAAACGACGCTAACGACTCAAAAGCCGCGAGAACCATCACGCCGACTCCAGTCGTCTCGTCTCCGCGATCCCTGTTACCCGGTGGGCCAAAGTGAACCGGCCCGCCTCTGGCGGAAGGTTCGCGGGGTGACGCCCGTATCCTTGCGAAAACATCGCACGAAGTGGGAGGGGTCGGCGTATGCGAGGTCATATGCGATCTCATTGATCGGCTGGTCGGAGAACGCTAGCAGCCGCTTTGCCTCGGTTAGTACCCTTTGTCTTATCATCTGACCGGCCGTTAATCCGGTGATGCGCTTCACGTGCTTGTTGAGGTGATCAGACGTCATTGCGAGCTTCGCAGCATAGAAGTTTAGTAGTCGTTGGCTGCGAAAATGGCTTTCTATCAGGATTAGGAGTTTCTCGACCACCACATCGTTGAGGTGGGCGGCCGATTGATCTCTGCTCGTCACGAGACGCCTCACCTCGATTGCGATCAAGGCCAGATAACCGTTCATGGCGATCCGGAATCCGTCGCGGGATAGAAGGCCCTCTTCGTTCAAACAGGCGCACAGTTCGGACAGGCGGGCAATGCCCGCGCTCTCCGCAACCGGGACCACGGGGTCCATCGCAGGCCTCTTGAGGCAGGCGATCGCATCTCCGGAACCATCCCCGAACATCCGCGCGACATCCTCCGTGAAGCTCACGACCCAGCCTGCCGTGGAGGATTGAAATCGAAATCCATGGGCGACCGTCGGAGGCACCACGATCACGGCTGGGGCAGAAAAGGCGGCGGACGCCGCTCCATACTGGATCTCGCCACCGCCCCGCTCGATCACCAGAATTTGCAACAGATTGGCATGACGATGGACTGATATGCTCCAGTGATGAAGCGAGCAGCGTGCGGGGATCGTCTCTGCGTGAACGAAATTGAACGCACGCGGGTCAGGAGGGTCGCCGTAGAGGTGGAAGAGCGGCAGCTCCATCGACGGTCCTTCTGTTCTCACCAAAGGAGAGCCTTCCGGGACACCATACTAAACCTTGAGACCAGGATAGTAATATTCCTATTGGCGCCGAATTGCGCTTGCTGGACAGGATTGCGCGATTGGGATTGAATTTCGGCGCACGCTGGCGGCAGATGTCTCAACCTGGGCGGGGTGGCCTCATGTACACTGATCTCAACAGCCGCGATGAAAGCTTTGAGAGGTTTCTGAGCACGTTCAATCTGCTCGTGCCTCATGGGAAGATCGAGCTGAGCGGCAGCCGCAGCGCATTTCGCTGGCACGGCACATTTGCCGCCACTAGCGGCTTTTCCTGGTGGGACGTCGAGTCCGAGATCGACTGGGTGTGCCGGCTCTCGCACCAGAAGGAACGGCTTGGCCTCGTGCTCCCGGGTGAGGGAGCCGTAAGAGCCAGGATCCGGGACCGGAGCTTGGTCATCGACCGCGACCATGCGCTTGCGCTAAGCGTGCCGGAGGTGAACGAGCTCTCGTATTTCGGCCACGGCAGCCACGGGCACGTCACGCTCGAATTCGATGTTCCGACCGTGCACAAGACGCTTTCCGATATTTTCGAGGGGGCTTCGCTGCGCGCCGTCGATCTCAGCCCGCAGCTCGGACTTGCCAGTCCGGCAGGCCAGACGCTCAAGGCGCTGGTGAAGGCCGTCGGGGCCGGGATGCGTGACGCATCCATTCGATCCGAAAAGTCGATGGCGCTGCTCGGTGAATCCATTTTGCGACTGATTTTCCTGAATTTGCCGCATGGCTCGAACAACCAATTGCGTCGGCACCAGAGGGACGCCACGCCGCGCCAGATCAGAGATGCGCTCGATTTCATGCGCGCCAACATGCATCAGCCGCTGACTCTGCGCGACGTGGCCGCAGCGGCCGGCATCAGCGTGCGATCGTTACAGTATGGATTTTGCCGATTTCGGAATGTCACACCCCTCGCATATCTGCGCGAGATCCGCCTTCAGGCGGTGCAGGCGGAATTGTCTTCGCCTCTGAATGCGCTGTCGATCCGGGAGGTCGCGCTGAAATGGGGCTTTGCACATATGGGACATTTTGCAGCGCGGTATCGTGCGACCTATGGCGAAGCGCCTTCCGAGACGGCGAGGTCGGCGCGAGCCGAGACCTCGAGAAGCTCGCGCAGATAAACTGTGCAACCTGACGATTGCCTGAGAAAAATCTCGCCGTTGAAAGATTTTGTTCTATTTGAGAACGGTCTCGTTCTAGAGCGGCTCTGCATCGTGATGCTACGGATTGCCGACACTCACGGCAAATCAGGGAGGGCATCATGAAACGTCTCAGAGCAATCTTGCGTCTTTGTGCATCGATCATCGCGCTTGCGGTGGGAGTCGCCGCGCTGCCGGGCAGCGCTGCAGCCAATGAGGCGCCGGCATGCGCGAGTTTGGCGACCGATCCGCATTTTGAGCTGAAGAACAATCCCGCGATCAAGTCGGTGACGAGCACCGTCCAGAAGACGGCCGCGCCGGCGAACATTCAGTACTGCAACGTGACGTTTGTCTATGGCACCAATCCGAAGCAGAACATCACGATTTCGGTCGGCTTACCGCTTAACTCGACCGACGGCGGCGCCGGCGGAATTGAAGGCGCGTGGAACGGTCGAACCGAAGGCTTGGGCGGCGGCGGCTGCGCGGGAAATCTCAACGTTGATGCGGCGGTGAACGCCGGTTACGTCGGATCTGGCACCGATGGCGGCCACACCGGCGGTGACTGCACGCCGGGCGTGAACGCAGACCACACCTTCAATTTCGAGTTCATCCAGGATTTCTTCCGCGCCGGGATCAAGCAGCAGATCTTGTGGTCGAAACGCATTGCGACATCGTACTATAGCAAGCCGCCTAGTTATAGTTATTGGAACGGCTGCTCGACCGGCGGTCGTCAGGGATATCTGTTGGCCCAGGAGCTCGGCAGCCAGCTCGATGGCGTTCTCGCAAGCGCACCGGCGATGTACTGGACGCGTTTCCAGACCGCACAGATGTGGGGGCAGATCGCAATGTTCGAGCAGGCGGGCGAATCTCCAAGTGGCCCTATCTCTCCGGCCAAGCTCGCTGCGGTACAGAAATCGGCGGTCGCGGCTTGCGATGCAAACGATGGCGCGGTTGACGGCATCATCGACGATCCCCGCACCTGTCATTTTAGCGCCAAGGCCAACGTCTGCGGGCGACCGGGTGCGCCGGCGGCACCAAGCTGTCTGACCCCGGACGAAGCGACGGCCGTGGACAAGATATGGGACGGACCACGCAACAAGCACGGCGACCGCATCTGGTTCGGGTTGGATCGCGGTAGCGACTTCTCCATCCTCGACGGGACCAACCCGTTCCCGCTTGGCGTCACCCAGTTCGAATGGAACCTGATCGATCCGAGCTTTGCGCCGCCGTCAACCCAATGGAACACGGTCAGCCTTGGCGGCAAAGGCCTGTCGTACCCTCAAGTGGCGCAAGCGGGCTCTCGCAACATCGCTGATGTGACCGACACGTTCGGCCCGGTCGACGCCTTCAGGGCGCGTGGCGGAAAGATGATCACCTTCCTCGGCGCGAACGATCAGTTCATTTATCCTCGTGGCGTGCTCAATTACTACCGACAGATGGCGGAGCGTTACCAGAGGATCGGCGATCGAACTGGCTTCGAAGGCGTGCAGAGCTTCTATCGCCTGTTCCATGCGCCAGGCGTCGGCCATTGCGGCCTACCAGTCTTCAGCCTCGGTACCACAGGTCCCTGGCCGCAGAACGGTGCTGACTTCAAGGCCCTCGTCAATTGGGTAGAGAAGGGCATCGCGCCAGATCAAGTGATTGGTCAGAGCCTTTCGCCGACTCTGTCACGACCGCTCTGCCCTTACCCGCAAACGGCGAAGTACAAGGGCGCGGGCAACGTCAACGACGCCGCCAACTGGAGTTGCGGAGGCAATCTTGAAACTAAGGAAGCCGTCTGTCCGGACGTTCTCGTGAAGTACAAGGACGAGGTTGACGGGCCACTCGACTACAAGGCAAGCGCGGTCGACCCAAGCTTTTGCAAGAGCGGACGCATAGCTCGAGACGACGGGTCCGATTAAGGACAGTTCCACCACAAGGAAACTATACTCATTGAAAACACACAGGAGGCGTGCGCGATCAGCGCACGCCAGCCTCGAACAGCTCGTGACGCATGTGTTTGTGGCGGACGACTGGCATTCCGGCCCCGGCGTCGGGTTCAGCCTAATGACAGCCAAAGGGAGAACGAATTCGTCTTCGTGGAAATTCGATCAACAGCTGATCTTGCCCCGGCGCAGATCCAAACGAACAGTGTGGACTTGATCGAGAGGCTCGTCTGGATCGCACTGAACCGCCCCGGGATTGCCGGAGGCCATTCGGTTTGAGTTATGCCGCCATGGTCGGAGTTTCCAGCATGGCGTAGTAGCGTTGTTCGGCCTCGGCCGGCGGGATGTTGCCGATGGGCTCCAGGAGCCTTCGGTTGTTGAACCAATCGACCCATTCCAGGGTCGCAAATTCGACGGCCTCGAAGCTGCGCCATGGTCCACGCCGGTGAATCACCTCGGCCTTGTAGAGACCGTTGATGGTTTCGGCGAGAGCATTGTCGTAGGAATCTCCGACACTGCCGACGGACGGCTCCACGCCTGCTTCAGCCAGGCGCTCGGTATATTTGATCGAGACGTATTGGCTGCCCCTGTCGCTATGGTGCACGAGCCCGCCGCGATGGACCGGCCGTCGATCGTGCAGTGCCTGCTCCAGCGCATCGAGCACGAAGCCCGCATGCGCGGTACGCGAGACTCGCCAGCCCACGATCCTGCGGGCATAGGCATCGATGACGAAGGCGACGTAGACGAAGCCGGTCCAGGTCGCGACATAGGTGAAGTCGGAGAGCCACAGGACGTTCGGCCGTGGCGCCTTGAACTGGCGGTTGACGTGATCCAGCGGGCATGGCGCGGCCTTGTCGCTGATCGTGGTCTTGACGGATTTGCCGCGGATAACCCCTTGCAAACCCATGTCCCGCATCAATCGCGACACCGTGCAACGGGCAATATCGAAGCCTTCGCGCTTGAGTTGCCGCCAGACCTTGCGCACGCCATAGACGGAGAAGTTCTGATCGAACACCCGCCGGACCTCGATCTTGAGCTTGGCATCCTGCCTGGCGCGCGCCGACAGCTTGGCCGGATCGCGCCGCTTGGCCACATGGGTGTGGTAGGTCGAGGGGGCGATCGGCAAGACCTTGCAGATCGGCTCGACCCCATGCGCCCCACGATGATCGTCGATGAAGGCGATCATGGCTTGGACCGGCGGTCGAGCTCCGCCATCGCAAAATAGGCGCTTGCCTTGCGCAGGATCTCATTGGCCTGCCGAAGCTCGCGGTTCTCCCGCTCGAGGGCCTTCAGCTTCTCGGCCATGTCGGTCGGAACACCGGCTCGCTGCCCGCTGTCGATCTCCGCCTTCTTGACCCAATCATGCAGCGTCTGCGGCGTGCAGCCGATCTTGGCCGCAATCGAGGTCACCGCCGCCCAGCGCGAGGGATGCTCGCTGGCGTGATCCAGAACCATCCGAACCGCACGGGCCCGGACTTCGGGTGAAAACTTGCTCGTCGTCTTGCTCGTCATGGCTCCACCTTCTCAAGAGTTGGAGCCTCCGGCAATCCCGGGGCGGTTCACACGATCAGTTGCTCCATTTCGAAGACCAAAGTCATTTAGCGCTCTAGTCAACGTCGGCACAGGGCGAGCGGAATATGCGGCCGCCGGGCTCCACGTTGAATTGCTCGGCGTCTACGACGGCGTGCGCGCTGTTTAACTCTAGAATGAAGCGCGAAGCCGATATGCTGCGGCGTACTGGCGTGATCACATCGGGCATCCCACTCTGATGTCCCCAGTCAAGCACACAGCGCACGGTTTCCCATCTCCACGAGGACTCATCGTGAAGTTCTTGTGCCGATGGATCGTGCAGAGGAGAAGGCGGGACTCAAAGACGTCGGTGAACAGGCTCTGATGCGCGGGTTGGATACCGCATTTCCGTTTTTTCGTCTGGGGCTGTCCCTGGTCTAGCGTCGGGCGTCGATCGGATGATCGGCCACATAATGGGTTTCAGGAGTTCCCCTGCCGTGGTCCCACCTTCACCTCTGCACGATTGATGTCCGCAACTGCCCTCCTGATTGTGATTGCAACAATGGGGCTGCGGGCCGGTCGAGCGCATCTCACGACTCGAGCGGTCCACAGCCCAACGACTTTACGCCTGTCGAAGTGGCACGACCTCGCGATTGATCGCCCAAATGAAGGCGGATAGCTCTCGGGCAATCGCCGTGACGATTACGGTTCGCCGCTTGCCCTTCCGCTCGAGTGAGCGAAAGCGTCCGCACAACCTGGTTTGCGCTTTCCACGCAATCTCGCGCGCGACTCTCGGTGCGGCCTCCACCTTTGGCTGCTTGTCTCGGCTCACGCGCGGCGGATATCGATAGCTCCAGGCCGCCTCCACAAGAATACGTCGCGCCCGCCCATTACCGGCTTTGGTGATGCTGCCTCGTTTGACCCTGTCACCAGTCGAGTTTTCTGTGGGCACCAGACCCAGATAGCCCATCAGCTCGCGCGGATTTTGAAAGCGAGATAGATCACCGATCTCGGCCATCGAGCAGGATCGCACCGACCAGGCGGACGATGGCGTCTTCATTGGGGAAGATGCCGACCACTTCGGTTCGGGCTTGATCTCGCCATTGACCCTTTCGAGCGGATTGGTCGAGTGCAGCTTGGCGCGGTGCGCGGCCGGGAAGGTCATGTAGGCGAGTACGTCGGTCTCGGCCTCGTCGAGGAAGGCGGCAAGCTTCGGCAGCTTGGGGCGGAGCTGGTCGGCAATGCGCCGCCATTGCGCCCGCGCCGCCTCCGCATCGTCCTGGGCAAAGGCGGTGGCGATGAAGGCGGAGACGACGCGCCGTCCGCTCTTGCCGGCATGGGCCAAGGCGTTGCGCAGGAAGTGCACACGGCAGCGCTGCCAGGTGGCGTTGAGCACCTTGCCGACCGTGGCTTTGATCCCCTCATGGGCGTCGGAGACGACGAGCTTGACGCCGCGCAAGCCGCGGCGGGCGAGCTTGCGCAGGAACGCGGTCCAGAACGTCTCGGCTTCGGAGGGACCAATATCCATGCCGAGCACCTCGCGCCGGCCGTCACTGTTGACCCCGACTGCGATGATCACTGCGACCGAGACGATCCGCCCGTTCTGGCGGACCTTCACGTAGGTGGCGTCGATCCACAGATAGGGCCAATCGCCCTCGATCGGGCGATTGAGGAAGGCCTTCACCTTGTCGTCGATCTCACTGCACAGCCGCGACACCTGGCTCTTGGAGATGCCGCTCATGCCCATGGCCTGCACCAGATCGTCGACGGAACGGGTGGAGACGCCCTGCACATAAGCCTCCTGTACCACGGCGGTGAGCGCCTTCTCGGCCATCCGCCGCGGTTCGAGGAAGCCCGGGAAGTAGGAGCCTTTGCGCAGCTTGGGGATACGCAGCTCCACGGTGCCGGCACGGGTCTCCCAGCTCCGATCGCGGTAGCCGTTGCGCTGGACCTGGCGCTCCTGGCTCTTCTCGCCGTAAGCGGCCCCGGTCAGGCCCTCGACCTCCAGCTCCACCAGCCGGTGGGCGGCAAAGCCGATCATCTCGCGCAACAGATCGGCATCAGGGGTCTTCTCCACGAGCGTGCGCAGGTTCATCATGTCGTCGGTCATCGGTGGTTCCTCGAATCAGGTTGGTGTCGCAACCCAAACCTTACCGACGAATCATCGGTGACCACCCGCAAAGCCGCTCGCTCGCTACGGCGCTATGTGGGGCGCGCGTCGCGAGCGGCTTTGCTAATCAGCTACACCACTCCTTGGGACACGACCCCACGCTCTGTTAGCCCTTTTCGAAACAGTGCGCTGAGGCTGTATCCTGCATCCGCCAGCACACATCCAAAGCGCACGTTGGCTGCTATCGCGCCCCCGCGCGCCGGCTTCCGATCTCGGTTTTCCTCGCTCATTCAGATTGGGCCAACTGCTCTGGAACTATTAGTCGTCCCTAAGCGGGATCCTGTGGAGCGCATGGCTCCCGGTTCGGAACAGGAGGGTGAACGAGAAACGGGCACCTCCCGAGAGGTCCACGTTTTCGGCGCGGATGTGCCCGCTATGCGCTTCGACTATCGAGCGGCAAATCGGAAGTCCCATGCCCATTCCTTCTTGCTTCGTCGTAAAGAAGCTGTCGAACAAGTGGGCAAAGTGGTCGGGATGGATGCCGGGGCCGCTATCTTCGACGATGCAGGTAATTTTATCGTCCGCGACAATCGTTTGAATCGTAATTTTACGCCGAGAACAATCTCGCTGCGCCAACGCTTGCGCGGCGTTGATCGCTAAGTTCACGATCACCTGCTGAAGTTGCGTCCGGTCCGCAAGGACTATGGCTGGTTCAGCAGACGCGTTATGGACTGCGGTGACGGAGCGCGCCTGTAGCTCGTATCGAATGAAGAGAAGCGCCTCCCGGATGATTTCGTCGAGAGATATCAGATTGCGCTCAGGCGGGCGATGCGCGGCCATGGAGCGGATTCGGGCGGTAACATTGGCGGCGCGATGTGCATCCTCCATGATCCATCTAATCGACTCGCGCGCTCTGTCGATTTCTGGCTGAGCCGTTTCAAGCCAGCGCAAACCGGCGTCTGCATTCGCAGCAATGGCCGCAAGCGGCTGGTTCACTTCGTGAGTGATGGAGGCCGTGAGTTCACCCAGCATCGAAACGCGAGCCGCATGCGCGAAATCGCTCTGCACACGCTGCAACATCTCCTGCGCGCGATTGCGTTCCGTAATATCGATAACGGCGACCATGCTCGTCCATCCGCTGAGGTGAGGCGGATAGGCAATAGTGAAGAGCGCATCGAAGGTGCCGCCATCGATCCGGCGCAGCTTGCATTCAGTCCAGTAGTGAGGCTTCTGCGCGATGCCGCTCAGCATAGCTTCGGCGAAGGCGTTAGTGCTTTCGTCAGGCCAAAAAGGTTTGAGATTACCCAGCAGTTCCTCCTTATTACCTCTACCGAAAAGAAGTACCGTGTGCTCGTTGACGTCCACCACACGCGCTGCCGTCATCATTTCGGAGACGACCCGAGGGTTCTCAAAGAAGTACTTGCGGAAATCCGAGACGCCCGAGTTGCGCAGCGCTCGCAGTCTCTTATTTGCCTCCGAGAAATCGAGCTCCCAAAACGAAACCGCCATGGCTTGGAAGAGGCTCCGGTAGCGAGCTTCACTAAGCCGCAACTCCTGTTCGAAGCTCGTGGCTTTGGCTTCGCTCCCCGTTTCCACGATGTGGATGGGAGTACCCGCCAGATCGCGTTCCACCGACAGCCAAACGTGCACCAACATTTGATTTCCGCGTGCCGATCTTCGCTTTACCTCTCCTTGCCAACGGCCGGTCGCGAGGCAACTCGCTTCGATATCGCATGACGATATGGGATATACGCTATCAAGAAGGGCATCTGCCAACTGGCCGATCGCAGCGTCACGAGAGTAACCGTACAAGCTTTGGGAGGCTTTATTCCAAGCTCTTATGCGGCCATCAAAGTCGCGAACGAAGACCGCCTGCTCGACATGATCAAGTATTTCGAAGGACTCAGATGTCATTGAAACACCGTGAGTTCGCTTTTGCGCTGCCCCGGCTAAGAAAGCCAATTAGTTCCTCCGCGCACTAGCTCAACGATCCCCCGGCAAACTCCTGCGCCCACCGCGCTGGCGCTGAATCCATCGCCATCCGAGGCCCTCCGGTGATGGTTACGTAGACCGCAGAATCGACCGCGACGAGAATATCCTGATGGAAAGGCTCGGCGGATACCCAATGGTGCCTTCTCATCACCCTGACTCATCGGAGTCACCCTGACCGGTTGTTAGAACGACAGAGAGCTGATGGCCATCGGCAAGCTTCTCCTTGAAGGGAAACTCTGGCGCAATCCAGAGGAACGTGTCTGCAGCCCACGAAACCGAAACCGGCAATCCATCTTATGCGGCGATCGTGATCGATAATGCAAACAAGCCTCGACGTTCACGTTCTGCGGAGCTTCCGAAGACCGACCTTAGCACGCCGTCTGGTTCCCACCAAGACGTCCGAAATTTCGCGGACGCTAACGGGCTCTAAGCAAAGGTTTCTTCCTCGAGTATTTTGCGCCGCAAACTTGCTTTGAAACGCCACTTTCGCTGCTGATTGTCTTCACCCTCTCCTAGCGGTTGTAGGACTTTCGCCAGTGCTGAACGTTCCTCAGGTGCCGGCGAACGAGTAGCGTAAAGCTCGCCTGTAGGCTGCTTTGGCGCCGTCCTTCAACGTGGAGCGCAGGCACGCCGTCTAGGTACGGCGGCACTGCTTGCCTAAGGAGCGCATTCTCAAAGCGTTTAATATGTCTGAATTGCCCCACCGGGAAACTCAGCTAGAATGGGATGTTCCCTCCTGGGGGCAACTCATGTTCGACACGGCAACCACCGCGCTTTTGCGCGCGGTTCTCGACGAAGTCTGCGAAAGCGTCTCGCACCGCGAAATCGGAGCACGTACTCACGTTGCCGCGAAGATCCTGGAAGCCGTCACTAGAGGCGAGGTTTCGGCAGATGGTCTCAGGCAGGTCGGCCGTGAAGCCCTGTCCCGCGCACCCACGATGTGGCGCTGATCGATCTGGAGTGGGGCGTGCTTCCAGGTTACGGTCCTCAAGATTCTGGTGAGCTATCCGGATGGCTTTGCCGTCATGGAGGACCTCAAGCGCGACATGGCCATCCTGGCGACCAGCGGCCGCGATTGGGCGGACCGGACCAAGCTCCTTGCGGCGCGGGTGCCCGGCCTCGACACTTGTCGAACGCATAAGCGGAGGGTGGATGATCACGGCCAAGGGCCGGGACGTGCTCGAATTCATGGAAGCCCGCCCGGCCGCGCCTGAATCGGTTCAAGAGACTTCCATGGATAAGACTACCGGATGGGTGTCCACGGCAGCGCCGGTTCCTCCACTGCGGCAGCCCCCTGACCGCGCGAAGCGGCGGCGCGAAAGCCGCGAGCGTCGTCGGGAGGCTCGCGAACGAGCGAGGGCGAACGCTTCCTGAGGATAGTCCGGGACGCTAAGAACGAAGCACAGTTGTGCACCGGTCCTACAGAGGCGGTAAGGCGCGAAAGGCGGAGGATGGAAGTCGAACCCGCGCGGCATCGGCAGGGGTGACCGCTCCGCCGACCCGCACCAACGCCCAGTACCCCACATTTGAATGGGAGACCCGTTTCCGCCGACGAGAGCACCCGCCGTTTTAGGCCCGTTCGGAAGCGGTCGATGAGGACGCAGGGCGTTGGGAGGACAGTCAGTTCTACGATCGCAGGAGACTTGCCGCAGAGCGAGCATCGAGCGAAGGCACTCAGCGAGCCTCCCGCTGTGCGCTTTGCGACCTCGACGGAGCAAGGCGACCTTGAGAGCCCAGGTAGTCAGCTGGCCGACGATCGAGTGGAGCTCTCAAGCTTCTGGGCTGCTCGGGCATCCTCGAGGTGCTGCGTGTTCGGGCCGTAGTCGGCCTCTTTCTTGAGAGGATTATAGATCCGACCGGCCACCAGCTGCAGATGCTTCATCTTGCCCCGCGGCATCGATCTGGCCTTGCAAAGAGCGCGCACAGCATAGGCTCGGAAGTAGTCAAAAGCGTCTGACATGATCTTCGTAAACGCCAGTTTTCGCCTATAGTTCTGCAACGTTGGAGAGGATTGGAGATCTGCCCGGGTCGCCTGTTTTGGAACCTCGGGGCCCGCCCAGTGCTGGGATCTCTCACGGGGAGCGCAGGCCTTCGCGGCGACGTGTCGTGCTCCCGCGGAGCAGCGAACGGCGGCGAGTCGAGTTGTCGACAATACAGCTATCGCCGCGACATTCACCCGACGCAAGACCGAAATTCCCTTAGAGGCTCCAGACGCGCTGACAACTGCCTTTGCGGAAGACCCAACGAAAGCTCAGCAGTGGAATTCATTCAGTGAAGACGTCGCGTTTCGGCCCGGCACACTCGCTAACGTGGTCAAAGACTTGTCCGCATTCCTAATGCCTCAGGCGTCGGCGGCGCGCTCGCTCTGTGAAACAAGCCCGGCGTGAATGGGCAGTTCGCTCGTGACCACATGTAGCGGGCTTCCCTACGACGATCCCTTCAGCCGCCCCACGAAGATGAGGACGGCCTACGGGAGGCGCTTCGCGTCGGACAGCTTCTATCAAGACGATTCTTTCGCCTCTGTCGCGCTACGGAGTTGGCTGAAGGATCACGTTGTCTATAAGCCTCGTCGAGCCGACATAGGCCGCCACGCACAGTGCCGCGGGGCGGCGCAGCGGACTTGCGGCGGGCTTGAGCGTGTCGCCGTCGACGAGCTCAAGGTACTGCAGCCGATCGACCGTTTCCAAATGCCTCTTGGCGATTGCAATCAGCTTGTCCACATTCCGCTCTCCCAAGCGGAACTCCTCTGCCGCAGCGAATAGTCCACGACTGATGGCGAGGGCCCGCCCTCGGTCTTCCTCGCTGAGATACCGGTTGCGGCTGCTCATCGCGAGACGGTCCGCTTCCCGAACGGTCGGCACGGTAACGATCTCGATCGGCATGTTCAGATCGATGGCCATCCGACGCACGACCGCACACTGCTGAAAATCCTTTTGCCCGAAGAACGCGACGTCCGGCTGTACCATGTTGAACAGCTTGCTTACGACCGTCGCGACCCCACGAAAATGTCCCGGCCTGAAAGCGCCGCACAGCGGCTTTGCGAGCTCGCCTGGTTCGATAAAGGTCTCAAATTGAGCCGGATAGACTTCCTTTGCACCCGGCGCGAAGACGATCGCAACACCGGCATCGCGGCACAGTTTTTCATCGCGCTGGAAGTCGCGCGGATACGTGCTTAGATCCTCGTTTGGCCCGAACTGAGTGGGATTGACGAATATGCTAACCACGGTGACGGCGCATTGCGCCCGGCTGGCCTCGATCAGTGCCAAGTGGCCGTCGTGCAGATAGCCCATTGTCGGTACAAATCCGACACGTTTGTCGGCTCTGCGAGCCTCTGCGAGAGCGTGGTGAACCTCGGCGACCGTCGTGATTGTCTGCATTGCTACGATTCTCTTGAAGATCGGTTTGAAGGCGCCCAGTTTGCGATCGTCTCGCCTATGCCTTCGGGAAGCCGATACGACTCTTGCGGCGCTGGGAATGTACCGCTGCGGACATCGGCAACCCAACGGGACAGCGCCTCCTGCAATACCCGAAAGCCGTCGGCGTAGGTACGAACGAATCTTGGGACATGGCCTTCAATCAAGCCAACCACGTCGTGGAACACCAACACCTGCCCCGAACAACCAGGGCCTGCGCCAATCCCGATGGTAGGTATCCTCAGCGTTTCTGTCGCTCGCGCAGCGAGCTCGGCTGGGATGCCTTCCAGGACCAGAGCGAAGCAGCCGGCCTCCTGCAGGCGATGGGCGTCGTCGAGCAGGCGCAAGGCGTCATCGGCCTTGCGGCCCTGCACTTTAAAGCCCCCCATTGCGTTGACGCTCTGTGGGGTCAAGCCGAGATGACCCATCACCGGAATCTCGCACTCGACCAGGGCACGTATCATTTCTACGCGTTTGGACCCGCCCTCGAGCTTTACGGCGTCAGCGCCACGCTGCAAGAAGCCTCCGGCGTTGCGTATCGCGTCCTCTGGACTGAGATGAAAGCTCAGAAATGGCATATCAGCCACGAGCAAGGCTCGAGGTCTCGCACGCGCAACCGCCTCAAGATGATGATTCATCATCGCCATGCTTACGGGCAGCGTATTGTCGAATCCGAGGCAGACGTTGCCGACGCTGTCTCCGACAAGGATCATATCCACGATGGGATCCGCAATGCGTGCAGTGACCGCATCATAGGCGGTCGTCATCACGAGGCGCCGCCCCTCGTCCTTCCACAGTTGCAGCCTTGGAAGCGTGACCCGCTCGACCGCGGCTTCCGACGTGTGGCTCATTTCCGATCCCTATCCCTTCAATCGGCCTTAGTTCGAAGCGGTATGGATTTCACGTCGCCTGCCTCACCTAGGATTGCGAAGCAACAGCGCTCCGCACCGTCGCGCGTGACCGAATAGGTTATGCGTTCGGAAATGTCGTTGTTGCCATCGAAGATAAGAATTTTGGGGCTCAGCCCGACGATCTGCGCCTCGTCCACGTAGGTCGAACTGCAGACGATGATCTGGTCGCCTACTTGGCAGGTGCGCGCGGCGGCGCCGTTTAGGACGCAACAACGCGAGCCGGGCGCACCAAACATTACATATGTCGAAAGTCGTGCCCCGGAGTTCTTATTCCAGATCTCCACGAATTCCATGGGCAGAATGCCTGCCTCATGGCATTGATCCGGATCGAGAGTGATTGAGCCGTGATAGTGAAGATTGGCTTCCGTAACACGGATGCCATGGAGTTTGGCAGCGAGCACTTTTCTCATCTGAACAATCCGTTGAAAGTTGTACGCATCTGCGAATGTCATCGATTTCCTACAGACGGCAGTAAAAAATTGTCAACGGCAGCGAGAGAAAAGAAAGTCTCATCTCCAAAACCATGGTGAACGCACCGAATCATCCAATGGTCGCGCGATCATTGAGGGATAACTTCTACTTCTCGTCCGAAGTCATCCGTTTTCGTCAGTGTCCGATCAGCAGGCGCGCCCTGCAAGAGGCCCGCGAGCTACCGCTTGCGACTGGAATCCCCTGAAGACAGCGGCACAGCCTTTCATCGCTGGCTGCAAGGAGCTCACTTGCCTCCACGCAGCATTCGATATCCGAGGGTCGCAGCCATGCGCGATCGATGAGCGCTACATGACAATTTGCTTCGGACACCTGCTACAACCTTCTTGTGCATGCCCTATCCAGAAATGAATTCCATGAGGCGGACAGGGACGCCCCAGTTCAGGGCAAATGACTCACCGGCTGCATCCATTGGGAGGCGACCGATAACGACTAACCTAAGTCCGATACATGATTGGCTTGAGAGTCGGATCACGCCCACTTCTGTTCCCACAAGAGTGGCGCATTGTTTCATATCGATTGCTAACATACTCGAACCTCTATGGCTGGCGATACGTGCGCGGGCCAGCCTCATTCCACCACCCGCGAAGCTTAGGAATAGCCAACGCCAGGAAATCAAGACTTCCAGTGCCTAATGGATGTGACATTATTGATAGTCATAGAACCCTCGACTGCTCTTCACGCCAAAGCGGCCCTCAGAGATCATCTTCTTCAGTAAAATGCGTGGCCCCTCGGGCAGGCCGAGCCGATGCTGAGCATAATTCTCGTCAATGCTAAGCACCACGTCCAGTCCCACCGCGTCCATGAGGCGGAACGGGCCCCGCTGCGAACCCGTGGCTTGACTGTAAATGGCATTCACCACCTCCGCCGACGCGACACCCTCCGATACCACGGCCAGCGTCTCGCGTTTGAGCGCGGCCCAGATTCGGTTGAAGATGAAGCCCATGCTCTCGCGCTGCACCACGTAGGGCGTCAGGCCATAGCCGGGCAGCACGTCGGCCAGCAGTTGGATCACAGCCGGGTTGGTGTGGCCGCACGACATCACAATTCCACGGGCGTGATGCCGGGCGGCATGAGGAAGTGCATATTTAGCCGCCGACAAGGCGTCGGCAGTCTGTAAATTCACCACGTCTTCGTCGACGCCGCTCCAAACCGAGTGCATGACCCAGCACGTCGCACCCTCACCTTCCAATGAGCAATATCATCGCGTCCAGAAGCAGCAGGACGCCGGCGCCGGGCGCGATGATCCAGAAGGTCTCGTCTCTAAGAGTCATGCGAACGCCTATGCGCCCCTAGTCTTTCGTTCGTCTTGGGAGCAGATTCTGGGAAAGTAGAGCGACCTGCCTGGCTCCGTGCGGTACGAGATAGATGACGAGGAACAGGAGCACGCCGAACACTGCCCCTGAGAGGCCTTTGGAGATTCCTTCCGCGATATTCGGCACGAATATGATGAAGGCCGCGCCTACGATCGAGCCAGGCAGCCAACCGACCCCGCCGACCACCATCCCGAGGAACAGCGAGATGGCGAGCGTGAAAGTGAAGCTGTCTGGCGCGACGAACTGCACGGCGATGGCGCCGAGCGAGCCGGCGACACCGGTGATGCCGGCGGACACCCCGAAGGCCAAGGTCTTGTAGAGTGCGACGTCGACGCCCATCGCCGAGGCCGCGATCTCGTTGTCGCGGATCGCCATGAAGGCGCGGCCTGAGCGGGAGCGCAGCAGGTTCACCGAGAAGATGTAGATCGCGAGCACGATCGCGAGAGTAAAGTAGTAAAACCAGGTATCTTGGCTTAATGGAATGCCGAATGGAGCATCCGGTTTGGTCACGATAAGGCCCTGCACGCCGCCGGTCCAATGCTCCAAAACATTCAGCTTGAGGAGCTGAGGCATGGCTGTCGCGAGGGCGAAGGTCGCAAGCGCAAGATAGACACCGGAAAGCCGCAGCGCCGGCTTGCCGAACAGGAAGCCGACTGCGAAACAGATGACCCCAGCGGTCGGCAAGGTCAGCGCGTAGTTGACGTTGAAGTGCTCCATCAGCACCGCGGTCGTGTAGGCGCCGACGGCGTAGAACGCGCTCTGGCCGAGCGAGAACTGGCCGCTTCCGCCGGTCAGGATGTTGAGCGCCAGCACGGCGAGCCCGTAGATCAGGAGCATCGTCATCTGGAAGATGATGAAGTTCTTGACGAACATCGGCACGATCAACAGCGCCGCCAGCACCACCAGCGAGGTGCCGGTACCCAGCGTCATGGCCCGCTTCGGAACCGCCTCGACCGCCTGGTGGCCTTCGGCAACGACTTCTTCTGCTGCGCTCATGATCAAACTCGCTTGACGATGTGCCGGCCGAACAGGCCGGCGGGTTTGACGACCAGGACGGAGATGATCAGCGCGAGCGCGATCGGGAGCTTCAGCTCGTTGCCGACGCCGGGGATGTAGGTGCCGGCGAGGTTCTCGAAGACGCCGACCAGGAAGCCGCCAACCACGGCACCGAACGGGCTGGAGAGCCCGCCGAGCACCGCCGCGGCAAAGCCGTAGATCAAGACGCCGCCCATCATGTTGGGCTCCAGGAACACCACCGGTGCGATCAGCATGCCGGCGATCGAGCCGATCGCGGTCGCCATGCCCCAGCCGAGCGCGATCATCCAGCTCGTGTTGATGCCGACGAGGCGGGCCGATTCAGGCACCGACGCGGCGGCGCGCATCGCAAGACCGATCCGCGTATACTGGAAGAAGAAGTAAAGGCCGAGCAGCAGCAGCACGGTGACGCCGATCATGCCGGCCTGGTGGGTCGAGATCAGCTGGCTGCCCAGGAACGGCGCGGAGCCGAACGGGGTCGGATATTGCTTGATGGTGAAGTCCCAGATCAGGCCGGCCGACGAGTTGATGATCGCGAACAGCGCGATGAAGCCGGCGACGTTGGTCAGCACCGGCGCCTTCGCAAGCGGCTTGAACAGGATACGTTCGATCGCGATGCCGGCGACGAAGGAGAATGCCAGCGTGATCAGGAAGGCGGCCCAATAGGACACACCCCACTGCATCAGCTGCCAGGAGATGAAGGTCGAGAACATCGCCATCTCGCCTTGCGCGAAGTTGAGATGGTCGATGGCCTGGTAGATCATGACCACGGCGAGCGCCATGCAGGCATAGATCGCGCCCGTGGCGATGCCGGCCAGGACCTGGTTGGTGAACAGCTCCATTGTCCCGGCTCCCTCAGTAACCCAGATAGGATTTGCGGATTTCTTCGTTGTTCGCGATGTCCTTGGCGTTGCCCGACATCACGATGCGCCCGGTCTCGATCACATAGGCCTGGTCGGCGAGCTCGAGCGCGAGCTGGGCGTTCTGCTCGACCACCAGGATCGATACCTTGTCCTCGCGGTTGATCTTGCCGAGGATGCCGAACAGGTCGCGCACGACCAGCGGTGCGAGGCCGAAGGACGGCTCGTCCAGCAGCATCAGCCGCGGCCGCAGCATCAGGGCGCGGGCGACCGCGAGCATCTGCTGCTCGCCGCCGGACAGCGTGCCGGCCTGCTGGGTGTGGCGCTGCTTGAGCACCGGGAAATGCGCGTACATGCGCTCGATGTCCGAGACGATGCCGGCGCTGTCCTTCCGAGTGATGGCCCCGAGCTGGAGATTCTCCTCCACCGTCATGGTGGTGAAGGTGCCGCGGCCCTGCGGCACATGGGCGATGCCGAACCGCACGATGCTCTCGGTGGAGCGGTTGTTCAGCGGCTTGCCGTCGAACTCGATGCCGCCGGTCGAGCGCACCATGTTGCAGATCGCGCGCAGCGTGGTGGTCTTGCCAGCGCCGTTGGCGCCCAAGAGCGTGGTCAGGGAGCCTTCGTTAAGGGAGAAGGACAGGCCATGGAGCGCCTGGACCTGGCCGTAATAGGCGCGCAGGTCCTTGACGTTGAGCAGTGTCGTCATTGGTCCTTGCTCCCGAGATAGGCCTTGATGACGTCGGGGTCCGCCTGCACCTGGGCCGGCGTGCCTTCCGCGAGCTTCTTGCCGAAGTTCAGCGCGACGACGTGATCGGCGATCGACATCACGAGCCCCATGTGATGCTCGACCAGCAGCACGGTCATGTGGCGCTCGTCGCGGATGCGGCGAATGAGGTCGCCGAGCACATAGACTTCCTCGTGATTGAGGCCGCCGGCGGGCTCGTCGAGCAGCAGGATCTTCGGATCGGCTGCGAGCGCGCGCGCCAGCTCCACGCGCTTCTGCGTGCCGAAGGGCAGGCCGGACACGACGGTATGGGCGACGTCCTCGAGGTCGAGATAGGCCAGGATCTCGTGCACCTTCTTGTTCACGTCTGTCTCGCTGCGGCGAATCCAGGCCAGGCGTAGCGAGTCGCTGATGATGTCGCTGGAGGTTCGGGCGTGCGTTCCGACGCGGACGTTGTCCATTACCGACAGGTTCGGAAACAGCGCCACGTTCTGGAAGGTGCGGCCGATGCCGATCTCGGCGATCCGGTGCGGCGGCCGCGACAGGATGCTCACGCCTTCCATCAGGATGTCGCCGGACGAGGGCTGATAGAGCCGGGAAAGGCAATTGAAGAGCGTGGTCTTGCCGGCGCCGTTGGGGCCGATGAGCCCAAGGATCTGGCCCTTGTGCATGTCGAAGGACACGCCGTTGAGCGCGATGATGCCGCCGAACACGACGCTGACGTCGCGAACCGCGAGCAGGGGCGATGTCCCCTGCGCGAGCTGTGCCTGCGTCATCTCGTCTCGCCCTTGTCGCTCGGCGAACTGGTGGGCGGCCACGCTCCGCAACGGCGGCTATCCGATCCCCTCCGCTTCTCGCGCACCTTTCCCTCCTGATTGTGTCATTGTTCTTTCGGGACTTGACGCCGCAAACTTGCGCATCGCCTCCAATTCCGCGGCTGCTCTACAGAGCAATCAACGTGTTTCGACGTTCAGCTCAAGGTCGCAAAGGCAGACCGATCGAAAGCCATCAGCTCGTCGCCTCGTCCGTCGCGCACCTTCAAGAGCCATTGCGGATCCTGAAGTAGCGCCCGGCCAACGGCCACGAGATCGAATTCCTCTCGGTCCAAACGACGGATCAGTTCGTCCAAGGATGCCGGTCGCGAACTCTCGCCGCCGTACGCGGCAATGAACTCACCCGTCAGTCCCACTGAGCCGACCGAAATCGTCGGCAGCCCGGTCACCTTTTTCGCCCACCCGGCGAAATTCAGATCCGAGCCCTCGAATTCCGCCTCCCAGAAGCGCCGCTGCGAGCAATGAAGAATGTCAACGCCGGCTTCGCGCAGAGGCACCAACCACGCCTCCAATTCGCGCGGCGTTCTGGCGAGCTTTACGGCGAAGTCCTGCTGCTTCCACTGGCTGATCCGAAGCAATATCGGAAACTCCGGGCCGACCGATTTACGCACCGCGCGCACTATATCGGCGGCAAAACGCGCTCGCCCGGGTAGATCTCTGCCACCATACGCATCTTCTCTGCGATTGGTCCCTTCCCAGAAAAACTGGTCGATCAGATAGCCGTGCGCTCCATGCAGCTCGACAGCATCGAAATTCGAACACTTGGCGGCAAGAGCGGCATCCGCGAAAGCCCGAATGGCGTCCGCTACATCCGCATCGCTCATCGGAACGCCCAGATTCTTCTCAGGTCGCGAAAGACCCGAAGGGCTGTCGTAGGCGCCTGGAGGCTGCCAGTTTTTCTCGCGCGTGCGGACGGCGCCGACGTGCCAAAGCTGGGGCGCCATCAGTCCGCCGGCCCCATGCACTTCGTCCACGACGCGACGCCAGCCGGCGAGTTCCTGTACGCCGTGAAACCGAGGGACGTTCGGGTCGTTCAAAGAAGCGGGGCGATCAACCCCCGTGCCCTCCGAAATGATAAGTCCGACCCCGCCTTCGGCCCGGCGGCGGTAATACTGCGCTACGTCTGCGGTAACAATGCCATTTGGAGAGAACGAGCGGGTCATCGGCGCCATAACGACGCGATTTGGCAGGTTCAGGCCTTTATAGGTGAACGGCCGAAAAAGAACGTCGATCGCCATTTGCGCTCCAGACTCGCTCTAACCCAGCGACGTTCGGTGCGAGCCATTGATCTCGCGGTTGCGATTCGGAGTACGCCCATCGACGATCATCACCTTCCCCCCGCTTCGGCGAATTCTTGGATGGCTCGTTTTTGGGGAGTGCTTACAACTCCCCACGAGCTTTGCTCCAGCGAATTCAGCGGAGCCAAGCTTCTATATAGTTCTAAATAAGAACCGTCAATGATACTACTTAAAGCGATCAGCTATGGACGTAGCCTGCAGGCAATATGCCGCAGTTCCTTTTGGGAATTTTTATGATCGAGGCCGACTTCTCTTCCAGTGATTTCAACCACGCTGGTCGGGGCGTGCGGCGCCTCACGAACCTGTCGGCGGCGCTCTTCGAAACTACCTGCGCGAACGCGGGTCGTCGCCCGTCAGGTGTCCATTATTCTCTTCATCGTAGCCCTTTGCATTGATCGCGGCGTCAAACGATTTGAAAAGGCAGCCATCTTGTTCGACAGACCGGCGATCACCGTGGCCTTTCCTTGCATGAGCGCCCGAATACCGCTCGCGGCGACCGGACGCGGCTTCATGGTGAGGAGGCGCAGCAAGCTCGATGCGGTTGCGCCGGCTGCCGCATCGAAGCCTGTCGCGGTGTGTCCTGGGCAGAGACTGGTCACGACCACACCGTGCGAACGGAGTTCGTCATGCAGAGCCTCGCCAAAGGCCAGCACGTAAGCCTTGGTCGCTGCATAGGCCGCGTAGCTGGGAACGGCCTGGAAGGCCAGAAGGCTGGCGATGAGAAGGATATGTCCGGATCGCCGCTGAGCCATGTCGCGGCCGAAAAGATGCGTCAGCTCTGTGAGCGTCGTGATGTTGAGCTGGATCATGTTCGCGGTCTGCTCGATCGGCGTGTCCAAAAAATCGCCGTGCAAGCCGAATCCGGCATTGTTCACCAGGATGTCGATCGTCACCGATCTCGCGTCGAGACTGCTTTTCAGGCGGCTGGCCGCGCCCGGCGCGGCAAGATTGATCGCCTCGACCAGCACATCCACCCCGTATTTGCTGCGGAGATCGGAGGCAAGCTTTTCCATCGGCTCTCGCCGTCGAGCCGCCAACACGAGATTGACCTTCTGCGCTGCCAGGATATCTGCGAACTCGAGGCCGAGGCCACTCGAGGCCCCCGTGATCAGCGCCCATTTTCCGCCGAAACTATTCGTTGCTATGTCCGACATCGTTCTCTTCTCGTCTATTTGGAGTCAGCGAATGGGGCTCGGGCACATTCTCAATCCGAACACCGGCCGATCCTTTTCAAGTGGCAGCGGCGTCTCGAACCTGTTTCGCCGCCGCATCCAGAACGGCCTGAGCCAGATCAGGGTCGTTGATCACTCGCGATAGCGTCACCGCGCCAACCATCGTCGCGAGAATGGCCATGGCCTTGCTGCGCGAGGCCTCGTCGCCAGCCCCGGCGAGAAACCGATCGAGCACGTCGAGATGCGCTTTGATTCCTGCTTCGAATTCCGCCTTCACCTCCGGGCCCTGTCGAGCGGCATCCGAACCAAGTGCCACGATCGGGCAGCCGTCCATCTTCTCTCCGCGATGGTCGCCACTGAGGTAGAATGCAATCACTGCGCCGAGTGGATCGTCAGGATGTGCCGCGGCCGCGTCTGACCATCGGCCGGATGCGCTTTCCAGTGCGCGCCTGGACGCCTCCACCGCCAGATCCTCTTTCGATGCGAACTGCTTGTAGAAGGCGCCTTGGGTTAGCCCGGCCCCCTTCATCAGATCTTTTAGGCCGATGCCATCAAAGCCGCGCTCCCTGAAGAGGCGGCTGGCCACATTGATGACGGTTTGGCGGTTCTCGGCCGCCTGGGTGCGACTCACTCGCATCGCGGGTCTCCATTTGGATTTCGTCCGACTTCTATACCCAGTATAGAGTTCAACTGCAATCTATCAATCCACCCGACCGGATTTTGCGTGCCTAGGGCCCAAATACCCCGGCTTTGGCAATCACGCTCCCGTGATAAGCCCTAATTTAGATTGCGATCGAAATCTAATCTCTTTATAGAAATCACATGCAATCTAAATTTCGAAAGGAGACGGTCATGAAAAGGGGTGTTGCGGTGCTCGCCGGTATTCTGGTCCCAGCAGGGGTGGCGACCTTCGTTGCTCTTGCGATCCCCGCCCATGAAGCCTCCGCGGTCATCGATCCCAGGCAGGAGCCCCCGATGGTCCGTCTGGTGACGGCCGCGCGTGTCAGCGGATCTGAACGTGGGTTCACGGGGACCGTCGGCGCGCGGGTGGAAAGCAATCTCGGTTTTCGCGTCGCCGGGAAGATCGTCGAACGACTCGTGAATGTCGGCGAGCAGGTCAAAGCCGGGCAGCCGCTGATGCGGATCGACGAAACCGATCTCCGCCTGGCAGTCGCAGCGAAGCGCAATGCGGTCGCCGCAGCGCGTGCAGTCGTCGTTCAGACCGACGCCGACGAGCGGCGCTACGCCAATCTGGTGAACGACGGATGGACGTCGAAGCAACGCTACGAGCAGGCGAAGGCCGCATCGGATACTGCCAAGGCGCAGCTTGCCGCAGCGGAAGCCGAAGCAGGGGTCGCCGAGAACCAGGCGACCTATTCCGTCCTGGTGGCGGACGCGGACGGAACGGTCACCCAAACGCTCGGTGAGCCCGGCCAAGTCGTCGCCGCCGGCCAGGCGGTGGTTCGGCTGGCACAGTCCGGTCCTCGTGAAGCTGTGGTCGCGCTTCCCGAAACGACCCGGCCGGCGATCGGATCGCTCGCCGAGGCAAGCCTCTACGGGAGCGACGGGCGCCGCTTTACCGCGCATCTGCGCCAGTTATCGGATTCTGCCGATCCCCAGACCCGCACTTATGAGGCCCGCTACGTGCTCGATGGGGACGCCGCGGCGGCCCCCCTCGGCGCGACGGTCACCATTCGGCTTGCAAGCCAGGATCATCAGCCGGAAGTCCAGGTGCCGCTCGGAGCCGTGCTCGATGACGGCAGAACGACCGGCGTTTGGGTCTTCGACGGCGCGACCTCGACCGTACGCTTGCAGCCCGTCAAGCTTCTGCGCGTGACCAGCGAGACGGCCGTTATCTCCGGATCGAAGTCCGGCGACCAGATCGTTTCCCTAGGGGCTCATCTGCTGCACGAGGGCGCTCGCGTCAGGACCGCGTCGGAAACCAGGAGCAACTGATGCGCTTCAATCTCTCCGCCCTGGCCGTTCGCGAACGGGCCGTCACCCTGTTCTTCATCCTCCTGCTGGCAGCTGCGGGCGCCTATGCCTTCTTCATGCTCGGGCGGGCCGAGGACCCATCCTTCACCATCAAGACCCTGACGGTCACCACGGTATGGCCGGGTGCGACGGCGCGCGAGATGCAAGACCAGGTTGCCGAACCGCTGGAGAAGCGGATTCAGGAGCTGACCTGGTATGACCGGGTGGAGACGACCACGCGGCCGGGTTATGCGTACATGACGGTGACGCTGAAGGATAGCACGCCGCCATCGAGCGTGCAGGAGGAGTTCTACCAGGCCCGCAAGAAGCTGGGAGATGAAGCCCGCAAGCTGCCCTCTGGCGTGCTCGGCCCCTTCGTCAACGACGAATATTCGGATGTGAGCTTCGCCCTCTATGCCCTGAAGGCCAAGGGCATGCCGATGCGCGAGCTCGCCAGGCAAGCCGAGATCATCCGTCAGGACCTCCTGCACGTGCCCGGCGTCAAGAAGATCAACATCCTCGGCGAACGTCCCGAACAAATATTCGTCGAGTTTTCCTATGCCAAGCTGGCAACTCTCGGTGTGTCGGCAACGGATATCGTTGCCGCCTTGCAGCGGCAGAACACGGTGACACCGGCAGGCTCGATCGACACCAAAGGACCTCAGGTCTTCATCCGGGTCGATGGCGCTTATGACAGCGTCCAGGCGATCGCCGACACGCCGATCGTCGCTGCCGGGCGGACGCTGAAGCTGGCCGATATTGCCGAGGTCCGCCGCGGCTACGAGGATCCACCCACCTACATCATCAGGCACCAGGGCGAGCCCACCATCATGCTCGCGGCGGTGATGCAGGAGGGCTGGAATGGTCTGGCCCTCGGCAAGGCGCTGGAGGAGAGGTCCGCAGCGATCGCCGGGACATTGCCGCTCGGAATGACTCTGGCAAAGGTCAGCGATCAGGCCGTCAACATCACCTCGGCGGTCGACGAATTCATGATGAAGTTTGCGATGGCGCTCGGCGTGGTGCTGCTGGTCAGCCTGCTGAGCCTCGGCTGGCGTGTCGGCATCGTCGTCGCGGCGGCCGTCCCTCTGACGCTCGCCGTCGTGTTCCTGATCATGCTCGAGACCGGCCGGTTCTTCGACCGCATCACGCTCGGCGCCCTCATCCTGGCGCTTGGTCTTCTCGTCGATGACGCCATCATCGCCATCGAGGTGATGGTGGTGAAAATGGAAGAGGGCATGGACCGCATCTCGGCGGCGGCCTATGCGTGGAGCCACACCGCGGCGCCGATGCTGTCAGGAACGCTCGTGACGATCGCTGGCTTCCTGCCGGTGGGTTTTGCGCGCTCAACCGCAGGCGAATACGCCGGAAACATCTTCTGGGTCGTGGGTTTCGCCCTCATCGTCTCCTGGATCGTCGCGGTGATCTTCACGCCCTATCTTGGCGTCAAGATGCTGCCCGCGATCAAGCCGGTCGAGGGCGGTCATCACGCGATCTACGGCACACCCAACTATCAGCGCCTGCGAGGACTCATCACCCTCGCCGTCCGCCACAAGTTCCTGACCTGCAGCATCGTCGCCGTGGCCTTCGCGCTTTCCGTCGTCGGCATGGGTGGCGTCAAGCAGCAATTCTTCCCGACCTCCGATCGCCCGGAAGTGCTGGTGGAAGTTCGCCTGCCGGAAGGCACCAGCATCGAGACGACGACGGCCGCCGTCGAGAAGCTCGAGGGTTGGCTGCACGATCAACCCGAGGCCAAGATTATCACGAGCTATATCGGTCAGGGTGCGCCGCGCTTCTTCTTCGCGATGGCGCCCGAGCTGCCCGATCCGGCCTTCGCAAAGATCGTCGTCCTGACGCCTGACGCAGAGGCGCGCGAGGCTTTGAAGCACCGGCTCCGACAAACCGTGTCGCAGGGCCTTGCACCCGAGGCCAATGTGCGCGTCACCCAACTTGTGTTCGGACCTTACACGCCTTTCCCGGTGGAGTTCCGGATCATGGGGCCGGATCCCGCTCAATTGTATGCCATCTCTCAGAAGGCTCTCGAGGTCATGCGTGGCGTTCACGACGCGCGGCAGGCAAATCGGGATTGGGGCGATCGTACCCCCGTGCTCCGCTTCATCCCAGATCAGGATCGCCTAAACCTGATCGGCCTTTCGCCGGCCGAGGTGGGCCGTCAACTCCAATTCCTGCTCACCGGCATCGCCGTGACGCAGGTTCGCGAGGACATCCGCAATGTCCCGATCGTAGCGCGCAGCGCCGGCGGCGAACGGCTCGATCCGGCGCGTCTGGCGGATTTCTCATTGATGAGCAGGGACGGCCGCGCGATTCCGCTCGACCAGGTCGGCCATTCGGAAATCCGGCTCGAAGAGCCGATCATGAAGCGGCGCGATCGCACGCCGGTCGTCACCATTCGCTCGGATATCAATGAGGCGACCCAACCCCCGGAGGTCTCCAAGGAGATCAAGACGGCCCTCCAACCGCTGATCGCATCCCTTCCGGCCGGCTATCGTATCGAGCTGGGCGGATCGATCGAGGAAGCAACTAAGGCCAACGATGCGCTGGCGACGATCTTCCCCGCCATGATCGCCGCGATGCTGATCGTCGTCATGCTGCAGGTGCGGTCCTTCTCGACGATGGCGATGGTCGTCCTGACAGGACCGCTCGGCCTCGTTGGGGTCGTGCCGGCATTGCTCCTCTTCAATCAGCCGTTCGGGTTCAACGCGATCCTGGGCCTGATCGGACTGGCCGGCATTCTGATGCGCAACACTCTGATCCTGACCGAACAGATCAAGGAGAATCTTGCCGCCGGACTCGACGACTATCACGCCGTCATCGAGGCCACCGTGCAACGCACCAGGCCGGTGATCCTCACCGCGCTTGCTGCCGTGCTGGCCTTCATCCCGCTCACGCACTCCGTCTTCTGGGGATCGATGGCCTACACGCTGATCGGCGGCACCGCGGTCGGAACGGTACTGATCCTGCTGTTCCTTCCCGCGCTCTATGCCACCTGGTTCCGGATCAAGCCGACCGCAGACGGGACGCATGCGGATACGACGGAAGAAGCGCAAGTACGCAACATGAATGATGCACACTCCGCAACCGCTTCCGAAAACGCGCTGTCGCCCATCGTCCAAGAACAGATGACAGCCTGAGTGCAGGAGACGACCTTGAGCAAGCTATTCACCCTCCTCTCGATTGTCTTTGCAGGCCTCGCTGGCGCAGACTACTTGAGCGTTGCACCGGCAGCCTCAACAAATGCCTACGGATACTGTCTTCAGGACTATTCGTCAGACATGCGGAAATGCCACTTCGATACGCTCGAGCAGTGCATCGTCCTCATCTCTGGTCGCGGTGGGAGCTGCGCTCGCAGCCCCTCCTCGGCCGTAGAAGCCGCGATGGCGACGAACTGACCAAAGCTGCCCGCTACATGTTCTGTCCGAGCGAGGCTTCCTCGAAGCGTAGCTGGGCTGATCGACCGTCCGCATCACGCGTCCGAACGTGATCCTCCCGGCAGGATCACGCTGCCGATTCAGAGGTGAAAATGCTGGAAATGCAATTCCCTGACTGCCCTCGGAAGCGCACGATCCCCAGCTCGGGTGGTGTGGCTCGCGACTAAACAAGCTGGCCTCGTGCCGGTGCCAGAAAAGATGGCCGTTGCACCCCGTAACTATTAATACTAAAGTGACTCACATTAAAAACGACGAGGGGAAACAAATGCGCAAGGTTGGGATACATAACTTTCCGGACATCGATCGTGTGGTTTACGGCAAGCCTGCAGCCGAGGCTTTGAATGATGAAGCGGTTCGGCTGAATGCCAATCGCGTTTTCCTCTTGGTCAGCCGTACCTTGAATACGAAGACCGACGAGATCGAAAAGATTCGCCGAGCGCTCGGCAACAAGCATGTGGCGACCTTCGATGGAATCGCGCAGCACACGACCCGGAAACAGGCCGCCGAGGTCGCCCGTCAAGCAAAGGAGGCGCAGGCTGATCTGGTGGTTGCCGTCGGCGGAGGCTCTGCGGTCGACCTCGCGAAGATCGTCATCATGGCCATGGAACATGACATTTTCGATGAGGCAGGCTTCGACCCGTTCGTTATGGGGCCTGGCGTGCCCTTCTCTCCATTCCGTGCGCCCACAGTGCGGCAGATCGCAGTCCCGTCCACGCTGAATGGCGGCGAATACAATGCCGGTGCGCTCGTCACGGACGAGCGCACCAAGCTGAAGCAGATATTCTTCCACCCACAGATGTCACCCGTGGCGGTCATTCTGGATCCCGACCTGAGCCTCCACACGCCCATGAACCTATGGATGGGATCCGGGACACGCTCGATGGATCACGGCATCGAAGCCCTATGCTCGCCAGCGGGCACGCCACTAGCCGATGAAGTGGTCTTGGCGGGCATCTGTCTTTTGCGCGAGGGTATGCTCCGCACCTTGCAAGAACCGAATGACATGGAAGCGCGACGCCAATCGCAACAAGGCTCATGGCTCGCCGCCTTCGGTCTGCAGGCACGCGTTCCGATGGGGGCAAGCCACGGCATCGGACACGTGCTTGGCGGCACTTTCGATGTTCCTCACTATTACTGCACGCCCGTCATCATGCCGAGTCTTCTTCGGTACAATAAGGCTTTTACAGAGGGTGCGCAGAAGCGCCTGGCGGCAGCCCTCGGCAGCCCTGATATGGAAGCTGGAGATGCTTTTGCTGGTTTCGTCAAGGCCCTTGGACTACCTACCCGTCTAGCTGACGTCGGCGTGGGCGAAGACAAGTTCGAGAAGATCAGCAAGATCGCGATCAATCATCGCTTCGTTCAAGCCAATCCGCGGCCGTTCAAGAGCGAAGCCGATATCGTCGATCTGCTGCGAATGGCCGCCTAACCGGCCCGGCTTGCGCGACCTCCAGAGCTGCGTTGCGCGGGATCGGCAGAGGGTTGGCTTGCGTCGGTTTGATGCAAGCCTCCTGCAGATGGCGATCTCGCGTGCCCCTTGCGCTTCTCTGCCCCTTGAAGACGGAGTGAAAGTCAAGATGACTGCTCTCGCTGATTTGTTTCCCGGATTTGAGTCGGTGTATGCCGAAACAAGTTCGGGACGCATCTTTGCGCGGGTTGGCGGCAAAGGGCCGCCACTTCTCCTGTTGCATGGTTTCCCTCAAACCCATGTAATGTGGCATCACCTTGCACCGGCACTCGCCGAACGGTTTTCACTCGTGATCGCCGACCTTCCGGGATACGGCGCGTCAGACGTTCCCGAGACCGACACGGACCACACGCCTTACACGAAACGGGCAATGGCCCGAACGATGGTCGAGGTGATGGAAAGTCTCGGCCACTCCCGCTTCTCTTTAGTCGGCCACGACCGGGGAGGACGTGTCGGCTATCGTCTGGCGCTCGATCATCCCGAACGCCTTTCGCGACTTATCGTCCTCGACATATTGCCCACCTACAATTACTGGACGAATCTTAGCCGTCTTTCGACGCTTCGCATTTATCATTGGACGTTTCTCGCTCAGCCTCATCCTATACCCGAGACGCTGATCTCGCGAGACCCGGACGGATTCTTCGGCCCCGTATTCGCGGAGAGCTTTGATTCCCGGGCAGTGGAACACTATCTCAGCGCGTTGCGCGATCCCGAACGGGTGCATGGCCTCTGCGAAGACTACCGCGCCGGCGCCTACGCAGACTTCGACCATGACAAGAGCGATCTTGATGCCGGGCGGAAGATCACAACGCCCCTTCATGTCATCTGGGGAAGCAGCGGCATCGCCGCTTCAGGCGCCCTACCGTTGATCGTCTGGAAACATTGGGCGACGCAGGTTACCGGAGAAGCCGTCGAGGCGGGGCATTTCATGTGCGAGGAAGCTCCAGATGCTACGGGGAGAGCTATCCTGAAATTCCTCGCTGGCTAATCAGGCGACCGGCAGCAGCGCGGATGGCCGAAGATCGGCGATACCAGGATATCCGTCCACTGCCATCAGCAAGTCCGCCTCCGCCAGAATGCATCGCAGCACGTGAACGATCCCCTCGACGCCGTCGAGTGCGAGTCCGTAGGCATACGGCCGGCCGACCCCAACAGCCGTCGCGCCCAAGGCCAGAGCCTTCACAACATCGGTGCCTGAACGAATTCCCGAGTCAAAAAGAACGGGCGTGTTGCCGGAGGCTCTGACAATGCCGGGCAGCAGATCCACCGCCGCGATGCCGCCGTTGGCTTGGCGGCCGCCGTGGTTCGAACAATAGATGCCATCGACGCCACCGTCGATGGCACGTCGCGCGTCGTCGGGATGACAAATGCCCTTCACGACCAACGGCAGCTTCGTCAACGAGCGCAACCAGGGAAGGTCGTCCCAGGTCAGAGGATGTCCGAAGATCGTCCCCCACTTCATGATGGCAGCGGCAACATCGCTCTCGGGCGGCTTTGCGAGACTGGCGCGAAATACAGGGTCCGAGAAATAGTTAGCGAGGGCATGCCCGCGCAGCTGAGGGAAATTGGCCTGATTGAGATCCCGTGGACGCCAGCCGGTCACCCACGTGTCCAACGTCACAACAATCCCCTTAAAGCCGGCGGCTTCCGCCCGGTGAACCAGGCTCTCGGCAAGCGCACGATCGGTCGGCGTATAGAGCTGAAAGAAGCCCGGCGTCTCGCCGAACTCCGAAGCAACCTGTTCGAGCGGAGCGTTGCTCAGAGTCGACGCAATCATGGGCACGCCGAGCTTGCGTGCGGCCGCTGCCGTCGCAATGTCACCGCGTCCATCCGGCGCGCACAAGCCAATGACGCCGATCGGGCACAAGAATAACGGTGTGGGAAGCCGCATTCCAAAGAGGTTGACCGACATATCGCGCTGCGCAGCGCCTACGAACATGCGTGGGATCAACCCCCAGCGTTCAAATGCGGAAACGTTGAGATTCTGGGTATGCTCGTTCCCGCAGCCACCCGCCACATAGGATACGACCCACGGCGGCATTGCGGCGTGAGCCCGTGACTCGAGATCACGAAAATCGACCGGAAGCTTCGGCAACACCCCGTGCAAGCCCGAACGATAGATCTCAAACTGGTAGCCGCCATAATCAACCACGCCGACCTCCCTTGCGGTGTCATTTTGCAGAATGCCGCTGCGGATGCTCGCGAGCCTGACGCGCCTCATACGACTTCACATGGGCATAGGCGGTCCTGAGGAGCATCGGGGCCTCGCCTGTACCGACGCGACCGAGCAGATCACCGAGAATATGATCGCCCTCGGTCGGTGCTCCTCGCTCGATATCGCGTGCCATGGATGCCATGAGCGGAGAGCCCGGCATCGTGAGAATGGAACGCACGCGCTCGATATAGGCCGGACGCGGTTCAAACCCCTGCTTGGCTGCGATTGCGCTGGCTTCGTCAAGCAACCCGATCACCACGTCGGATGCGCCGGCAGCTACGATGTCCCCCATCGAGGCGCGCATCAAGCAGGTCGCGCCGGCGATGGTGGCGATCATCACCCACTTCTCCCACATGCCCTGCAGAATGTCGTCGCTGAGCTCGGCGTCGAAACCGGCACCCGACAAAGCACCGGCGATATCGGCGCGACGTTCAGATCGCGTCCTGCTCTGCTCGCCAAAACTCAGCGTGTGCAGATCCGTCATGTGCAGAATCTCGCCGTCGGCAGAAAGCGCCGCTGAGATGGCACACTGGCCGCCGAACACGTTCTTTTCACCGAACGGGGCATTCAGTACGTCGAGATGACGCAAGCCATTCAACAGAGGTATGATGACCGAGTTCTTGCCAACCGCCGAAGCAAACGACTCGATCGCGCCGTCAAGGTCGTAGGCTTTGCAGCTCACAATGATGAGGTCATATGAACCATTCAGCTGGTCAGACGTGACGGTCGGCGGGCATGCCAGGTGCAGATCGCCAAGCTTGCTCTTGACCACCAGCCCGCCTTTCGCGAGCGCCTCCGCGCGTTTAGGCCGCACCAGGAACGTGACGTCGCGCCCTGCCGCCAGAAGCCTCGCGCCGAAATATCCGCCCAGGGCGCCGGCTCCGATTACCAGTATCCGCAAGATCCATCTCCTCTTTGACGTGAAAGATCGTCGTCCCCTGCCGAAGGAGCGACCCGAGCGTCTGGCTCCGCAGCGCGATAGCAGCGCCTCAGTGACCATCCCCTTGCCGACAGGCGCGCCTAGTCCGCGGCGCTGACGAGCTTCCCAAAGGGAACCCAGCTTTTCCCGTCGAAGCTCTCGAGCTGAAGCGAGGTCCACGCCTGGTTATTGTTCACGCCGGTATTGACGGCGCTGCCGGGGAGCGCCATGGAAGGCGAGAAGTTCCTCAAATTCAGTGCCTGCTTCATGATGTTGTCGCGCGTCAGATCATCGCCGCACTGCTGGAGGATCTTCTCGAGGATTTCGCCCTGGACGATACCGGCAATGTAAAGCGTCTCTGCGACATCGCCGCCTGGAACGTATTTGGCGAGAAGCGCACGATAGCCCTTTACCTTGGGATCGTGCTCCCAGGTCGGATCCATCGGATCTTTCAGGAACGTGCTTGATACCACTCCCTTGGCGTTATCGAGGCCTGCCGCCGAAAGCGTACCCGCTACGGACGTGGTTGAATTGACAATAACGGTCAGAGGATTCCAGCCGATTTCACGGCTTCTACGCAGAGCCTGCGCCGTGAATTTCGGCGACCCTGCGATGAAGAACGCTTCTGCTCCCGAGCTCTTGAGCGACACGACCTGAGAATCTACGGTCGGATCGGCCGCTTCATAGGACTTTGCCACGACCAGTTTGCCGAAATCGTCCTTCATGTAGGAGCGGAAAGCGCCGACAAAATCCTTCCCTAGATCATCGTTCTGATAGAGGATGGCGATGCGCGAACCCGGCATCTTTTCAGTTATGAACTTCGCATACACCCTACCCTCGGTATCGTAGCTCGGCAGCCCGGTCGTGGTGTAGGGATACTCGGCATGATTGGTGAATTTGTTCGCGCCTGAGAGAACGAAGAGGTGCGGCACCTTCTTGGTGTTGGCGTATTTCACGTTCGCAGAAATGCTCGCGGTCCCTAGCGGGCTGAACAGAAATGCGACCTCCTCGCTTTCCACCAGCTTGCGGGTCTGTTCGACGGATTTGCTCGGCGAGTATGCATCATCAAGCGCTATCAGCTTGATCTTGCGGCCGTTAACGCCTCCCTTGTCATTGATGAACTCGACATAGGCAATTAATGCCTTGCCTACATTACCGAGGGCCGAGGCAGGACCACTGAAAGGGAACGTCGCGCCGACCCTGATCTCCGTTGCGGTAACCCCGACTGGATCTTCGGCCTTTGCCTTCTGCGCAAACGACACCGGCGCGACTGCAATCATCAGCATCACGAGAACGATTCTCTTCCACATCGATACTTCCCCACACTGAGACGCTTTCGGCGTCAAATGGCGTTTCCGTTCTACGTCCCCGCATCTGACGGCGGGGTTATGCATATATTGAGATCGGCTTTGACTTGTCCTCGCTGTCTTCCGCCAGCCAAGATTCGACGATCCTCTCGCGATGAGCGCCGTCTGATCCTGCGGCGCGAGACGCTGGCCGCCGCCGGCGAACCGCGCCGGTGCCGCTTTTAATCCCTGTAACGCGAACCCCTTGCATCCAGTGCGCGACGATAAGCCTCGAACGAATCTTGCCCAAAGGAGGTCTTTTCGTCGAAGCCCTTAGCAACCTCGCTCTGCATCTGGCGCGTCGTACGACGCAAGATCTCCTCCGACAGAGGACGCCAGCCCTTCCCGAATGCCGCAGCCGCGAGTTGCACCTCGCATGCGCGCTGCAGGATCGTCATGCGGAACAGCGCCTCCGCGGCCGTCCTTCCAGACGTCAGAAGACCGTGATGTCTCAGGATCATGTAGTTTCTGCTGCCGAGCGACTTGACGAGGCGCTCGCGCTCGCCGAGATCTGTCGAGATGCCCTCGAAATCGTGATACGCAATCTGCTCATAGAGCATCGCACCGTAGAAGCTGTGATGCGAGAGCCCCTCTTCCGTGCACGCAACGGCCACGCCGGCCGTCGTGTGCGTGTGGGTGATGAAATGGGCGTCACCGCGCGCGCCGTGGATCGAAGAATGGATCGTGAAACCCGGCGCGTTGACGCGACCCGGCACGTCCACGACTTTCTTGCCATCAAGATCGATTTTGATGAGATTGGAAGCTGTGACTTCGTTGTACGCGAGGCCGAACGAGTTGATCAGAAAGTGCCTATCGGGACCCGGCACCCGAGCCGTGATGTGATTGTAGATGTGCTCGCACCAGCCTAGATCAGAGAACACATGATACAGCGCAGCGAGGTCCTCACGGACCCGCCGCTCTTCCGCAGCCAGAGCATTGTGAATGGTCTTTCCAGGCGACGTCTGGATGTTCATGCGATTCCTCCGAGCAGCGCCTCAATTGAGAAAATCCGGCTGCTCTTTTACGATCTTCGAATACAGCGTCTGGAACTGAAACCACCCTGCCCTGGGCGAACCAAGGATAGCGAAAGCCTGTTTTGCGGATGTTTCAGGAATGACCTTAAGAGCTTGGCCGGTTCGCGCCGCCGCCGCCTCGGCTAGAAGCTGAACCTGGCACGACCGCTCCATCGTGATGAACCACCAGATCGCCTCATCCACGCTCTGCCCGACGGTCAACAAGCCATGGTTCTGCAGGATAGCCGCCTTGTGCGGCCCTAACGCCTTCGCGATTTGCTGGCCTTCGTCCATTTCGACTGCGACGCCACCGTAGTCTTCGTATAGCGCGTGATCGTTGTAGAATGCGCAGGCGTCCTGCGTGATCGGCTCCAGTTTCCGCGCCAGCGTTGAGAACGCCCGGCCATGCGTGGAGTGCGAATGCGCCGCACCGATCGTGTCCGGGCGTGCCGCATGAACGCTTGCGTGAATAGCGAAAGCAGCGGCGTTGACGGGATGGTTGCCCTCGACGACTTCGCCCTTGTGATTGACCCGAATGAGATCCGACGCCTTGATCAAACCGAAGCTCATCCCGAACCCGTTCACCCAGAACGTGTCCGTGAACTCCGGGTCACGCACCGTGATGTGGCCTGCGACACCCTCGTCGAATCCAAACTTCGCAAAAAGCCTGAGCCCGGCAGCCAACCGTTCCTTTCGGTGCTGTCTCTCTTCGGCCAGACTGTTGAAGACCGGGGGCTGGGGCAGCCCCACATTGATCTTCGCTACGGCTCCCGTATGTTGATCTTGCCGCTGGGGTGCGTTCATCATGGTGCCCTCGCCTCCGGTTTCCGCGGGGCGGCCTATCTGGACGCGCCCGGCTTTTGTTCGATGCGATCTGATAACGATCTAGATTGCGCTATCCAGCGTCCGCCGCCTGTCGACTAAACTGGACAGCAAGCCGCAAGAATGACAATTGAAATCGATTGCGGATCGTTGAACTGCGCTCAGCGCAAGACGTCGAATGCACATCAACGCTGCCTCGTTTGTCGCCAGAAGCGAGTTCAATCGATGGACGACCGCCGTAGGTCAGGCTTCTACTGCCACCCCGCCAGAGAACTCCGGGGGCACGTGTTGGTCAGGGAGCGTCGATCGAACGCAACTGGAAGGTCGGCATCTGACCCTTCTTTGAAGGATCCATGAGATAGCCGATCTGACCTTCCGCTACCCAAAGCTTATCGCCGACGCGCGCGACGCCTGTCGGTCCGGCGAATTCCTTGATCGTGTCGATTTGGGCCCGATCCCCGACGATCGTGACTTTCGAAAGCGGACCGGCTCCTTCAACCATCACGAATCCGGTCTTCTCTGCCCTAAGACCGTCCGGAAACTTGATTGGGCGTGATGTTTCAAGCTTCGTGACGGCGCCGGCGACTCCCGATTTAGCTTCGATGCGGAAGAGTTCACCGCTTTGGAAAGTGTTGACGTACAAAGCTCCGTCCGTTCCGAACGCAACCCCATCAAGGCCACCCTTCAGCTTGTCGTCCTGGACCCAGACGTCAAGCTCGGAAGATCCCTTCTTCAAGCGGAGGATCTGTGGCTGCAGAGTATTCGTGACGTAGAGCGCGCCGTCCGGCCCAATCGCGAGATCGTTACAGATCGAGGGCTTCGCGGGCAGTTGGGCGCTGATTTTTCCCTCTCCGGTCTTGAGGTCAAACCCCTTAACGAACGAGCCTTCGATCGTGTTTGGGCCTTTGACGCCAAGCGGGGTGGCGTCGTTCGAACAGACCCAAAGAAGCCCTGATTTCTCGTCGGCGAGAACGCCGAACGTCGATCGCGTATCGAATGTCCCGGGCTTGATCCAGACTTCGGCCTCGGAGGCGCCGGGCTTTGCGCGCGTGATCCCGCCGTTAGTCAAGCTGCTGGCGAAGAGCGTTCCATCCGTTGTCGCTGCCAGACTTTCCGGAAACGGCGATCCAGATGGAATCGCGATCTGCAATCGAGCTTCACTCGCAACCGAGGCTCCGACTATGCCGATAACCGCCGCGACCACCATTCGGGACAGATTTTGAAGGAGATCTGATTTGTTTGCGGACATGCGTTCCTCCAAGCTAGATCGTATGGTCGACGTTCACTTCCGAGGGACTTTGAGCCGCTCCACCCAGGATTCCCGCCTCGCGTGAAGGAGGACAGCTCATTTGCGTCGAGCGCCAGACTCGGATCCTCAGGCGGCCGGCGATGGTGGATCGAAAGCGGCGGCAGATCTCCGTTGAGACAGATCATCCGCCGGGCGCCCGATCTTCGTCACGGCTTCTGTAGTCGAGCGCGCCTCTAGGGGACGTTCGTCCTTCCCCCTCCCTATTCGCTGCGCGGGTTAGCGGCGTGCACAGGCATTCTTCCGACGTCGCTCTGATAGAAGCCTAAATTGCGCTATGGAGCGTCGCTCGCTTCCGCTAAGCTGGCCAGCAAAACAGGCGGAACACAATTGAATTCGATTGCGGATCGTTGAACCAGGCTCACGACAAAATGTCGAATGCACCATCAGCCCTTCCCCCATTGGCGAGCCTGCGCGCATTCGAAGCTCTCGCACGGTCAGGCAGCGTGAAACTTGCCTCCGAAAGCCTGAATCTCACGCCGTCCGCGATCACGCATCAAATTCGTACGCTCGAAGCACATTTCGGGATCCAACTGGTTCAGCGCAACGGCCGGAGTATCGAGCTCACTGAAAACGGAGCAATCTATGCCAGCGCCGTCCTGAGCGCTTTCAACGAGCTATTTCGGGCAAGCGACCTCCTGGAGGATAGAAAGCGCGGCCCTATCGTCCGGGTTAGTGTAACCCCTACGTTCGCGATGCTTGCTGCGCTTCCTCACCTCGAGAGATTCCGCCTCGACAATCCGGGGCTTGATTTGAGACTAGAGGCCAAGAATACACTGGCCGATTTCGAGAGAGACAACATCGATGCCGCGGTCCAATTCGGCGAGCCTCCTTTCGGCAGCCTGACCTATCACAGGCTGCTCAGGTCGCGCGCTGCCCCATGCGCGGACCCGAAGCTATTGGATCGCTTCGCCCCAATTCAGCAACCGAAAGACCTGACGAAACTGCCGTTGATAAAGTTCGCCACGGCGCCGGACCTCTGGCAAAGATGGTTCGAGGAGTACGAGCCGCGGGTCGCCACCAAGGAACCGGACCTCGTCGGCGATAGCCTTTTGACGGCGATACAGATGGCCAGGTCGTCAATGGGCGTCGTGCTGGCGCCTTTTCCTCTGATCGCGCCGCTGGTGAGCAGCGGCGCCTTGACGGTCATGGCGCAATGGGGCTCGAAGAGCATGGCGCTAAGGGACTTCTACTTCACCCATCGGAAGGTCGACGGCTCGTCCGAGAAGATCAAGGCCGTCCACAAATGGCTGAAGGTCGTGGCTAAGGCCTTGGAGACTGAGGCTAGAAAGTTGGGTATCTAATATCTTTTCACGCCCGAGGCTTGAATTTTTCGCGCCTCTGGGGCCGCTTCGAACTCGGGCGCTTGGTCCGTATCGAGGATTTTCGCGGCGCTTTCGCGATTCCAGGGACCTGCGGATCATGGCCCAGGACATACTCGCGAGCCACGCTCATTATTTCCGATGCAAACTCCGGATGATCGGCCGCTCGCGCCAGCAGCAACGCACCGACGATCTCGGATACGATGGCGATCGCGTCTCGCTTCGACGGGCCGTTCACGTCCTCCGACAGCACGTCGATCATCTCCCTCAGGCCATTTGAGAACGTCCTTTTGATGCCGACGCCGGCCCGGGGGACCTCGGCCCCGAGCGAGGGAAGAGCGCAACCGTTCGCGATATCGTCACGGTGTCGGTCCGCGAGGTAGTAGTCGACGATGCTCAAAAGGCGTTCGCCCGGACCCGAGCGATCGGCCGCCTTCCGCCATCGCTCCACCGATCCGTCCATGGCTCTGGCGAAAGCTCTTTCGATCAGATCACGACGAGATTTGAAATGGAGATAGAAGCCGCCGTGCGTCAGACCGGCAGACTTCATGAGCCTGGCAACCTTGACGCTTTCGAGTCCCCGCTCGCGGATCCGAGCCGAAGCGCATTCGACGATACGAGCCGACGTTCCGGCCCTATGACCCTTCTCGTAGCGCATAATGTCTCGCCGTCAACGAGCGATTGGCCGATCGAAATTCGCGACCAAATCCTCGCGCCCGTGTGGGCCCGTTCGCCGGTCAATCGCGACTCCAGTTCATCGTACTGCACCCTAATACAGCCCAACATGGCAAAGCTGCTGCCACGCCTATTCAACAATGAATTACATACCTCCGCCCCTGGATGATACGCATCATCCAGAATTTGCGAGGATCTGGCCATGACAAGGACTGCTGCGCCTTCACCCGACCGTCCCGGTGCTCCGGTGCAGACGGGCCAAAAGTTTGAGCCGAGGGAAATCCGCAAGCGGGTTGTTCGGGCCAACGGGCTGGAGTTTCCGGTCCTTGAAGTCGGCGACGGCCCCCTGGTGCTATGCTTGCACGGTTTTCCCGATCACGCGCAAAGCTGGGTTCATGTCTTGGGCCGTCTCGCGCAGGAGGGATATCGGGGCATTGCTCCGGCGCTGCGCGGATTTTGGGCCGGTGGCGCTGCACCCGACGGATCCTACCGTGCCGCGGCAATTGGGCAGGACGTCCTCGCCCTCATCGAAGCTTTGGGCGCCGAACAGGCCTATGTCATCGGTCACGATTTCGGAGCCAGAGCGGCCTATTCCGCGGCAAGTCTCGATGCATCGCGGATCCGCAAGCTTGTAGGACTGGCGGTCCCCTATGGGAAAGGCTTGTCGCAGGCGTTCCTGGCCGACGGCGATCAACAGCGACGAAGCTGGTACATGTTCTTCTTCCATACGCGTTTTGCCGAGCCGGCCGTTCAGCTCAACGACTTCGCCTTCCTCGATCGGCTTTGGCGGGAGTGGTCGCCCGGCTACAAGATGCCGGCTTCGGATCGCAGCGCGTTGATCGAAACGTTCAGACAGCCCGGAGTCGTGCCCCAGACGCTCTCCTACTACCGGCAATTGTTCACCCCGCCACCCGAAGCGGAAGCGCAGGCCCTCGAAGCTCGCGCCAACGGCCCGATTGCCGTCCCAGCCCTCTATCTGCACGGGGAGGAGGACGGCTGCATGTCAGCGCGGCTTAGCGACGATATGGCTGCAGCGTTCACGAAGGGCTTCGAACGCGTGGTCATGCCCGGCGTCGGCCATTTCCTGCATCTCGAGAAGCCCGATGCGGTCTTGGACCACATTTTGCCTTTCCTCAAGAGCTGATGGGCTCGAAGCGCGCCGCGCGGCCCACCCTTCCGTTCGAAAAACGTCCCAGTCACATCCTCCAAGGAAGCGCCGATGTCCAAACAGCACCCCATCTTGATTACTGGCGCCGGCGGAGATGTAGGCTCCATCAGCAAGACGATGATCAATATGCTCATCGAGAAGAAGCATTCGGTGCGTGCCTTCGTACGTAAAGACGACGAGAGGGCGCAAGCTCTTCGACGGCTGGGCGCCGACGTATTTGTGGGAGATCTCCTCAACGTCGCTGACGTCGCCGCCGCGCTGAAAGGCTGCCGCCGGGTCTACTTCAGCATGAGCTTGAATCCCAATTACACCGATGCCACGATCTTGATGGCAGCCGCCGCGCGCGCACAAGGAGACCTCGAGGTCTTTCTCAATATTTCAGAGTTCGAGCAGTCCTATATGGACTTCACGCGGATGACGGCCCCTTATGAGGCGCGGCGGGAGTGGTTAGGAGGCCTCGTCACCGACTGGTCGCCGCAGCAGAGAGCCCATTGGACCTCCGAACAGGCTCTGAATTGGTCCGGCCTGCCGGTCGTCAATATCCGGGCTACGATGTTCGTTGAAAACCCTATCCTTGCCTGGTTTCCGCTCAAGCAGTTGTTGAGCGCAGGCGAGCTCCATCTCCCCTTCGGCAAGCACAAGATCGCCCCGATTGCCGCGTACGACGTCGCGGAGATCTGCACCAAGATCTTGATCAATCCGTCGGCGCACGTATCGAAGACCTACGAGCTCACCGGCCCGGAGGCGAAGGACATGCAGGGCTTCGCCGAGGATTACGCTACGGCGTTGGGAAGACCCGTCTCCTACGTTCCTCAGGATCTGAACGCCTGGATCGAGGCTTACATCAATGGCGCACTGGCAACTCGCGTCCCGCACACCGCGGAGCACCTGAGGACTATCACCCGCCTGGCGGCGAGTGGACGGTACGAGGCCGTCACCGGCGAACTCGAACATCTGCTGGGACGCGCTCCGAAGTGCTTTAGATGGGCCTTGGAGCGATCACCCCGGCTCCTCGACGCCCGTGGAAAAGCCTGATCGCGACGAATTCCTTCCAAAGCTACATCCCGGGCCACTTGCAGGGTGGCTCGTGGCTCAGTTCCTGGCAACTCTCGCTCCCTTCGCCGCCGACTTGCCTGCGGATTTCACCCGTTGCACCGGGCGGCGAATCAAGGACTCGGAGGCTTGCTGCAGGTGGCGGAGGCACTCATCGTGCTGCAGGCCGGGACTCAATTTCCCGCCGAGGTGCCGCAGACCCCATCGACCGAGCGCCAATACGATGACGCCGAGCTCGCGGCCTGGATCCGTCAGGGTGTAGGCAGCTCTGGGAGGGTGATCGCTGTAGAACTCGCGGCGCACGAGGCCGTGTTCCTCAAGTATCTTCAAGCGATCGGAGAGCACATTGGGAGCCATGCGGGGCAGGCGCTCCTGAAGATCCTGAAAGCGCATGGTGCCGGGAAGCAAGTCCCTGATGATGAGCAGCGTCCACCGCGCGCCGACGATGTCGAGCGTTCGGGCTACCGGACACGTTACGTCGAGGCTGTTTCTTGCCATCCAAATGGGGTCCGAGAATCCTTACCTTGTCTAAATATAGTCAATATTCCCAGAATTGAAACTGCGCCGATGTGCCGAGAGCCACGATCTGCGGGCCCGCGTCCCGCGCGACTAGGTTCGCTGGCACGGTCCCATGTGCATCGTTGCAAACCAGGCGCCTGCGACACCGACCGCGCCCATCGATCGGTCTTCCTCTTTGTGGCGCCGTGAGATTCTTCGCGCGTGCTCTTATGGAGGCTGCGACCCGCCGCTTGCTTGCGCCTCACTCCTCAGCTCGCGGCGCAAGACCTTCCCGACATTGCTCTTGGGAAGTTCTGTCCTGAACTCGATCAGCTTTGGAACCTTGTACGGCGTCAACTGCGTCCCGGCAAAACTGACGAGCTCCTCCGCCGTCAGCTGGGGGTCGGCACGAACAACAAAGACTTTCACCGCCTCGGTGGATTTCGCGTCGGGCACGCCGATTGCGGCACACTCCAGCACCCCCGGGTGGCTCGAGATGACCGCTTCCACTTCGTTGGGATACACATTGAAGCCCGAAACGATGATCATGTCCTTCTTGCGGTCCACGATCTTAGTGAACCCGTCCGCCGACATGACACCGATGTCACCCGTTCGGAAGAACCCGTCAGGGGTCATGACCCGGGCGGTCTCATCGGGCCTATTCCAGTAGCCGGCCATCACCTGTGGGCCTTTTCCACAGATCTCGCCGGGTTCTCCGATCGGGACTTCGTTTCCTTCATCGTCGCGGATCGAGATATAGGTCGATGGAACCGGCAAACCGATCGTGCCGGAAAACTCCGTCATGGTCGGCAACGTGGCCGACAGCGTCGGTGACGTCTCGGAAAGTCCGTAGCCTTCGGAAAGGACACAGCCCGTCACCGCAAGCCACTTGTCCGCGACAGCCTTTTGGGTCGCCATTCCTCCGCCGATCGCCATCCGCAGCTGCGAAAAATCTACGTTCTTGAAATCGGGATGGCGTAAGAGGCCGTTGAACAGCGTGTTGACGGCCGGAAAACTGTGAATCTTGTATTTGCGGAGCTCCTTGACGAATCCATTGATATCCCGCGGGTTGACGATCAGAAGATTGGCGCCACCGATCCGCACGGAGAACAAGAAGCAAACGGTAAGCGCGAAGATATGATACAGCGGCAGCGCGCAGACCGTCAGCAAAGGTTCGCCTGCGGGAACACTGCGGAAGGCCGGCTCGCTCCAGGCATGAATTTGAAGAACGTTGGCCACCATATTGCGATGGAGCAAGGTCGCTCCTTTCGAGACGCCGGTGGTGCCCCCCGTGTATTGCAGGAAGGCAACGTCGTCCGGACCGATATCAGGTCTTCTCAATTTCATCTTCCGGCCCGCCGATAGGGCATCCTTGAACGAGACGGCACCCGGCAGCGCATAGGCAGGGACCATCTTCTTCACATTGCGCACGACAAAGTTTACGAGAATCCCCTTTGGACCGAGTAACTCGCCAATCGAGCAGATGACGATGTGTTTGACGTTCGTTCTCGGCAGCACCTTTTCCAAGGTCGCAGCGAAATTTTCGAGGATGAAGATCGCCTCCGCGCCCGAATCGTTCAACTGATGCTCGAGTTCTCGAGGGGTGTAGAGAGGATTCACGTTCACAACCGTGCAGCCAGCGCGCAAGGCTGCCGCGCCAGCGATCGGGTTCTGCAGAACGTTCGGCATCATCACCGCAACCCGACTGCCCTTTGCCAGGCCCTTGCTCTGCAGGTAAGCGCCGATTGCAGCCGACCTCTCGTCGAGCGCGCGGTAAGTGATTGCCTTGTCCATGCAGATGGCCGCTTCACGATCTCCAAATTTCGCAAAGCTCTCCTCGAACATTTCGATCAATGACGGAAATTGATCGGCGTCGATATCCGCCGGCACGCCCTCGGGATAATTCTCCAGCCAAAAACGTTCCACGTTTTACTCCCCCCTTAGTAATGGGCCGCCGTTATGGCCTCGATCTGTCCGCCGAATGCGCCACAGCCTCGGTTGTCCGAACGACGATATTAGCCGTGGGAAACCCAACGCCCGAGTTCCTTTTCAGTATTGACTTTCTATTAAAATTCAAGTGACATCCCTGCTCGTTTCGGAAAGCCGAGCCGGGTTCGCGAGAGATCGCGCGCGGCTGACCGCGCCACGATGATCGCAAGGGGCGCGTCCGCCAGGGCGGCCTTTCGTTCTCACGCGAATTATATCAGACTTGGGACTGACAGACGGCAGGAGAGACGGATGACGATCGCGGAGTTTATAAGCAGCGAGGTCAATGCAAACGAAGTCGTGCTATTCATGAAGGGCTCGCCGAGTTCTCCGGCCTGCGGATTCTCGGCGCAAGTTGTTCGGATCCTCGATCATCTGGGCGTGACGTACAAATCGCACGACATCTACCAGTCCAATGAATTGCGGCAGGGAATCAAGGCGTATTCGGACTGGCCGACGATTCCTCAACTCTACGTGCGCGGCGAATTCGTTGGCGGCTGTGACATCGTCACGGAAATGTTCCAGTCGGGCGAATTGCAACAGTTGCTGTCGGAAGAGCACCAAGTCGCGCACTCGTCCTGAGCTTGTCGCAACAACACTGAGGCCCGCCTGCTTGGCGGGCCCTCGCATTTGTCATGATGACGGCACGGCCGTCAGCTCTGGGATAGCTGACAGCCCATGCGTCGGGTGGCAGTATGCCTCACAAGAACGTAGCTCGCCCTCTCGCTGGCGATCGACCGCCCAGCGTCCGCCCCAGGACCACAAGCCTGCCGGGTCGCTATCGTGCGACTTTGGATATGCGCCATCTCACCAGGTCGTCGGCGCCTGGGCCGGCTTTGGGCCGAACATCCCTCAAGCGGATCGTCGCACCGGTGTCTTCATCAACAATCGCCAGCTTCACCCGGCTTCCCCCGTTCCTGTTGATGAATTCGAGTGGAGGTCCGGCGCTGCCCGTCACTTCCCATTTGTCGCCGACCTGAGCGAGTGCCTGAATTACGAGAACCACGTCCCAGCCTCGCACGGACAGGACATACTCATAACGATCGGGTCCGGTCTGATAGAGACGACGCTCGATCAATCCGTTTCGTTCGAGATGTTTTAGCCGATCAGACAGCGTGGCATGGGTAATACCGCTCGACTTCTTCAGATCCTCGTACCTGCTTATCCCCAACGAGAGGTCACGTAGGATCAAAAAGGCCCAACGGTCCCCGACGGCGTCCAGTACGCCGGCGATCGAACACGCCATTCCTTCAAAGCTTTTCAATCGCATCCGTCATTGGCCCGTTCAAGCACTACACGAAGGTACCCGGCAGAGGAGCCGCATCCGAAATCGCGAGGCGGCGGCAAAAATCGCTTGCCGGCAGTCACTATTATTATTAGAGTGACTACAAGTAAAGCAATCAAACAGGACCTCGGGAGGAATTATGCCGGTTCAAGCCGTTCCGCATGAAGTGACGATCGAGGTCAATGGTTCGCGCAGGACGGTGACCGTCGAGGCGCGCAGATTGCTTGTCCATCTCATCCGGGAGGATCTCGGCCTCACCGGCACTCATGTCGGATGCGACACTTCTCAATGCGGCGCCTGTACCGTCGAGATCGATGGACAGGCAGTGAAATCTTGCACCGTTCTCGCCGTCATGGCTGACGGCTCCTCCATCACGACGATCGAGGGCGTGACTGCCGGCGGCGGCGATCTCGACCGGGTTCAGGCGGCGTTTCAAGATCACCACGCGCTTCAATGCGGCTTCTGCACGCCAGGCATGGTCATGAGCGTGCGGAATCTGTTGAAAGAAAACGCCCACCCTAGCGAGCGCGAGATACGGCACGGTCTTGCCGGAAATATCTGTCGGTGCACTGGCTATCATAACATCGTGCGCGCCGTCGAAAGCCTCGCATCGAAGGGGAACGTGGCATGACCATTTCGACCGGAAAACGACTCATCGGCCAGCCGCTGAGGCGACGCGAGGACCGCAAGCTGCTCGCCGGCAGGGGCCGCTACGTCGACGACATCAAATTGCCGGGCATGCTGCACATGGCGATACTCCGATCGCCACACGCGCACGCCACGATCAGCAGCATCGATCTATCGCATGCGAAAGCGGCGCCCGGAGTCCGACTGGTTCTTTCTGGCGAGGCGCTTGGCGACAGGATCGGTCCTATCGTGCCCAACTGGATTATTCCGGGAAGCAAGGTGCCGGTCCGCCCGGTGATCGCGATCGGCCGCGTTCGCTTTGTCGGAGAATGCGTGGCGCTGGTGGTGGCGGAGACGCTGGCACAGGCCTACGATGCAGTCGGGCTGATCGAGGTCGATTACGAGGTGCTGCCCGCGGTGACCGACGAGGCGGCCGCCGTCCAGGCGGGCGCGCCGCAGCTTCACGAAAACGTACCTGGCAACGTCACGACCCTCTATAAGGTCAAGGGAGGGGATTACGCCAAGGCAAATGATGAAGCGGATCAGGTCATCAGTCTCCGCGTCATCAATAACCGCTTGATTCCGACTTGCATGGAGACGCGCGCGGTCATCGCCGCACCAGAGCCCGACGGCACGCTCACGGTTTATATCGGCAGCCAGGTTCCTCATATGCACCGGCGCTGGATCGCGGAGACGGTCGGCATTCCCGAACATCAATTGCGCGTGGTCGCGCCCGATATCGGGGGTGGCTTCGGTGCCAAGATGCATCTGTACCCCGAAGATCTGCTCTGCCCTTATCTCGCTCGCGAAATGAACGTACCGGTGAAGTGGTGGGAGACTCGCTCGGAGAGCCATCAATCGACCAGCCACGGCCGCGCCCATACCGAGGATATCGAGGTCGCTTTCAAGAACGATGGCAGGATCCTGGGCCTCAAGGTCAGCACGCTTGGGAATGTCGGAGCGTATCTATCCAATATGGCGACCGGCGGCCCGACCGTGAACACGGTCAATTTCGGAACCGGGACCTACAAGATCGACAATTACGAAGCATTTTCCCGGGTCGTCGTCACCAATACGGTGCCAGTAGACGCCTACCGCGGCTATGGCCGGCCCGAAGGAGCTTACATCGCGGAGCGCGCCATCGATGCCGTGGCGCGTCATCTCAATCTCGATCAGGTGGACGTCCGGCGAAAGAACTTGCTTCATCCATCGGATTTCCCTTACCGGCCGTATGGCAGCACCGGCGTGATGTACGACAGCGGCGATTATCAGGCATTGCTGGACAAGGCGCTGGCGGCATTCGATTACAAAGGACGCCGCGAAGAATGCGAGCGCTTGCGCGGCAGCGGTGTCTACCGCGGCATTGGAGTCGCTGCCTACACCCATATGTGCGGCATGGCTCCATCACGCCGCTTGGCTCCCGGCGGGTTCAACCGCGGAGGCTGGGAGAGCGCTCGCGTCAGCATTGATTCCAGCGGCCGGGCCACTGTTTACTCCGGCTCAATGAGCCAGGGGCAAGGCCATGCCACGTCGCTCTCGCAAATCGCCGCGGACATTCTGCAAATTCCGATAGAGGATATCGAAATCGTTCAGGGTGACACGCGCCAGGTGCAAGCCGGACACGGCACGTTCAACTCACGCTCCATGGCCGTCGGCGGATCGAGCGTTCACGTGTCTGCCCACCAGGTCATCGCCAAGGCCAAGAAGATCGCCGCGGGCATGTTGGAGGTGGACGAAAACGATGTCTCCTATTCGGCGGGCGCATTCACCGTACCCGGCACCGATATCGCGCCGCTGACCTTTGCCAAGGTGGCGCGCATGGCATATGTCGGCCATAAGCTGCCCGACGGAGTAGCCCCCGGCCTCGACGAGACGGTTTTTTATGATCCTACCGGCATGGGCGCGCCGTCAGGCGTCCACCTCGCCTATGTCGAGGTCGATCCCCAAATTGGAACGGTCGACATTCTCGACTATGTCGCGGTGGACGATGTCGGGACGTTGATCAACCCGCTTCTCGCGGCCGGCCAAATCCATGGCGGCGTCGTGCAGGGCATCGCTCAAGCCCTTTATGAAGAAGTCAACTACGACCCCGAGAACGGACAGCTCCTGACCGGTTCGCTGCTCGACTATGCTGTTCCCCGCGCGGAGCATGTCCCGAACATTCGATCCTTGTTCCAGGAAACGCCGTCCCCCACCAATCCAATCGGCGTGAAGGGGATCGGTGAGAGCGGCTCGATCGCTGCTCCGCCCTGTATGGTCCACGCCGTGCTCGATGCGTTGTCGCCATTCGGCATCAAACATCTCGACATGCCTCTCACGCCCCCGCGGATCTGGGCCGCAGTACGCAACGCACGCGCAGGAGCCGCCTGATGATCCCCGCTGCATTCGATTATGTCCGCGCGTCTTCCCTCTCCCAGGCGATCGAGCTGTTGCGCGACAATCCCGACGGAGCGAAGCTCCTGGCCGGCGGCCACACCCTGCTTCCAGCGCTGAAGTTACGGCTGGCCTCGCCCGAACTTCTGATCGATATCCGAGGCATCAGCGAGATCAAGGGGATCGAGATCGGCGAAACCCATGTCAAGATCGGCGCGCTCACGACCCATGCCGAGCTGTTCGCTTCCGAACCGCTGAATCAAATATTCCCGGTCTTCCGGACCGCCGCCAGTGTTCTCGCTGATCCCCAGGTACGCAACCGCGGCACGATCGGCGGTTCGCTCGCGAATGCCGATCCGGCGGCAGACTGGCCAGCCGTCGTTTTGGCGCTGCGGGCGGAAATCGAGATCGCCGGCGCAGCCGGACGCCGAACCTTACGGGCCGAAGACTTTTTCCTCGATATCTTCACCACAGCCCTGAAGCCTGACGAAGTTCTTGCCGCTATCCGCATCCCAAGGCCGAAACTCGGCGCGCGTTACACCTATCGGAAGATCCGGCATCCGGCGAGCGGATTTGCGGTCGTGGGAGTCGCGGTAGGGGTGCGAATGCAGGACGGTATCGTCAACGACGTTTCCATCGGCATCACCGGTGCAGCGAACCACGCCTTCGTGGGCAAGGCAGCGTCCGAACTTCTGACCGGGAAGGCTCTCTCGCGAGACAACATCGACGAAGCCGCGAGAATGCTCAGTGAGAACACTGAATGTCTCTCGGACCGCTACGCGCCAGCGGAATACCGCGCGGACTTGATCCGGGTCGAGCTCGGACGAGCTCTAGTTGCGCTTTCCCATTGGGACGAAGAGCGATAGTCAAGGTCCCGTTGCGGCTCAACAAGTACCGCCAAACGCCTTCCGTTGAACGGCGCGGCACCCGCGCCGGCGACACCCCTACTTCTATGCCGCCGCTTTTCCGTAAACAGCCACCGCGCCACCACCTTCGGCGGCGAGTCGTTAAGATGTCATCGGACTACGTTTAGCTAGATCCGCGCCTGCTCGAACGGATCTGAACTCGAGGGACGCCTCTCCTTGACGCAGCGTCCCTGCAGCATGCATCGCGGCACACCATCCGAACACGATAGCGCGCCCGATCCGTGCACACGCCCGCAAAACGTGCATTAGAAAGATCGGCGGAGTCCAACACAGCACTCAAGTGACATTATACTCAATTCGCGGACTGAGTATGACTCGCGTGCGCCTGCTGTACTCGCGACCGAATAGCGAGCCTCGAGGCGCTGGGATGATCCGCAACCTGGCCTTGCGCGCAACGATCGCCGCCGCATGGAGCTCCAGCACCTCTCGCATCTGCTGGCGCGCGATCTAGCACTCCACCATTTGGTCCGCGATCACTCACGTCAGGTCATAGTCGAAAGCGGCTTGGACAACCGCCTCAATGACGGCCGCGTCGACGCCCGCGGCCGCCTGTGGATTGGCACCATGGACAACCAGCTGCACCGTCCGAACGGCTCCCTCTACCGTGTGACCGGAGACGGTGAGGTGATGCGCCTTTTCAACGACGTCGTCGTGACGAATGGAATTGCATTCTCGCCCGACAATCGCACGCTCTATTTCACCGACACGCGGCGATACTGCACCTGGACTTTCGACTTCGATCTCGAGGACGGCATGATCAGTAGCAGGCGCTTGCTTGCAGATTACAGCGCGTCAAGGGAGAGACCTGACGGCGCATGCGTCGACGTCGACGGCGGGCTATGGACGGCTTTCTTTTCGGGGCGGCCGGGTAGTTCGCTACCGGCCGGACGGGCGGATCGACACCATCATCCCGCTGCCCGTTACCAATCCGACCTGTCTGTGTTTCGGCGGCGATGACCTCAAGACGCTGTCACGACGGGCAGAAAGTTTCTGGATCCAGGTCGTCTTAGCATTGAGACGCAGGCTGGTCATTTGCTTGCCATCCACGGAGTCGCCCAAGGCATACCGGAACACAGGTTCTCGTTCGGCTCATTCTGAGCCTGCTATTGGCGACTTCTACTCGCGCTTTTCTCTCGAGACCGCATCGGTCCTGCGGTTTTACGACCACTCCGTGACGTACCGCCGAATCGCATCCGATTGAACGGAACAGCGCCGGCGCCGGCGACGACCTCGACATCTTCGAGCCGCAAAGGTTCGCCGTCCGACCGTCTGATCTCGGGATACTTTATGGGATGTCCCGCTGTGCGGTCGCGAAACACGACCTGCGGTCCCGCCGAGTCTGCAAGCCAGTCGTCACCCCATTTCTTCAACGCGAGATAGGCTGGAAAGAAATCTCGGCCCTTTTCGGTCAGAACATACTCATACCGTCTTGAATGTTCGGGCAAAGGGACTCGCCTCATAATGCCGGCGCTCACGAGCTTTTTCAGCCTGGCGCTCAGAATGTTGGGAGCGATTCCGACGTACAGCTCGAACTCGTCAAAGCGCTTCACACCGTAGTACGCCTCACGCAGGATCAGGATAGACCAGCGATCCCCAACAAGTCCCATCGCTCGCGCAACGGAGCACTCTTTGTTGGCGAGCCGGCTTTGCTTCGCACTGGACATAGTTTTCATCTCCAAACCCAGCCCATACCAGATCGAGCGGGATTCGTGTATGTCCAGACCAGCTTTCCGCGTCTATTCCTCAGGCTGCCTGCCCGGGCTCGTCTTTCGTCGCCACCAGCTCCGAGGCACGCCTATGGGAAACCAGAACCCCTGCTTCGCTCAATCGCTTCAACTCCTCTTCGCTGATGCCGAGTTCGCCGAAAACCGCAAAGTTGTGCTCTCCCTGAAAGGCCGGTACTCCGATCGGCGACAGTTCGTCGACTGAGAAACGCCACGGCCTGCCCGGCAACCGGTATTCCCCGCCGCTTCGATCAGGAACCCGTTGGACCGCCCCCCAGTAGTCGCTCCACTCTGACGAAGCGAGCTCCTTGATGGAGCGGATTTCGCCCATCGCGATTTTGGCTTCGTCGAACTGTGCATCCAGCGTCGCCATGTCCGGGAATGTCAGTATCCAGGACTGGATGATCTGATGCAGCAGGCCGAAGTTCAACCGGCGTGCCGCCGCAGTCGCGAACCGCGGATCCCCGAGCAGATCGACGCGGCGCATCGCTCGCAGCCAAGACGGAAATGTCAGGCTGCCGACGATGCTCGTTGCGACGGTGAACTCCTCGCCTTGCGGCCCGATGAAGAACGAGCAGTCGGTCGCCCCCAGCACCGCCGGCTCCGCGCCGATGTCTTCGTCGGACAGATCGACGTGAGCTCGTTCGTTGACCGCCAGCAGCGTCGCCGCCATGGCAATGTCTACGTACTGGCCCTGCCCGGTCTTCTGCCGGCTGTTGAGAGCCGCGAGGATCGCGATCACTCCCTGCAATCCGGTGTAGACGTCCGCATGCGAGAGGCTGTCGGTGCGCGGCTCGGACAACGCCTCGCCGTAGTGACGAATACTGTTATAAGTGAAGCCGGCCTCGGCCTGCACGGTCGGCGCATACGCCATCCGGCTGCGCCAGGGGCCGCCCTGCCCATAGCCGGTGATGGAGGCGTAGATCAATTTCGGGTTTCGCTTGGATAGCGTATCGTAGTCGAGCCCGAAGAAATTCAGCGTACCGGCGCGGAAATTCTCGACCACGACATCCGCCGTGTCACAAAGCTTGAGGACCAGTTCATAGGCGCCCGGCAGGTTGAGATTGATGCTGACGTTGTGCTTGCCGGCATTCTGCTGCGCGTAATAGCCTGACATCCCATCGGTCGAGGGAAACGCGAACCGGCTTACATCGGGGCTTGGCGGCTCGATCTTGATGACCTCGGCGCCGAGATCCTGCAGCGTCCTCGCGCACAGAGGGCCTGCCAGGACGCGGGAGAAATCCACGACTCGAATTCCACTGAGGGGACCGCTCATGTCAGCGCCCCGCGAACTTTGCGAGACCGGGACCGTTCTTGCGATAGGACGCAAGACCGGTCTTCAGATCCTCGGAGGCCCATATCGGCGCCTGCACTCTCGCCATGGCTTCGTCGGCGGCCGCAACGCCCTCATTGACCGCGATATAGGCGAGCTCCTTGGTGGCGGCATGCGCGACCGTGGGTCCCTGCGCGAACTCCTCCGCGATCGCCATCGTCGCAGTCTCCAGGGATTCCTCCGGCACCGTCAGATTGATCAGCCCCCATTTCTCCAGAGTCGGAGCGTCGTAGCGGCGCGCCAGCATCGACATTTCCTTGGCACGCTGTGCGCCGATCCGCTGCACCTGACGCTGGATCCCACCCAGCAACGGATGCAGCCCCAGCGTCGCCTCGACCGAGCCGATCTTTGCCGAACTAGCCGCGATGATGTAGTCACAGGAAAGCGCAAGCTCGAGCCCGCCGCCTAGGCAGACGCCGTGGATGCTCGCAATGAGCGGAATCGGCAACAGCTCCATGAAGCGCAGGAATTCGACGTTCGTTCGCCGCATATTCGCGCCGCTCCGTTCGGGATCGTCGGCCACGACCTGCGTCTCGAAAATATCCAGATCCGCTCCGGCAGAGAAATGGCGCAACCCGCTGCGGATGACGATCGCACGGCTTCCGGCCTTCTGAGCCGCTTCGACCTGCTGAACGATCGCACTGAGGAACTTGGGGCCGAGCAAATTGTACGGCCGGTAGACCATGGTCAATACCGAGATATTTCCGCGCTCGTCGCGCGTCACCAATGCCTCTTCAGACAAAGCCGCCTCCCTGGTCCTCGACGCCGCTCCGAAACGGCTCTCTATTCTTCGTGCAAAGGATAGTCACATCACGACTTGCATTGTGCAAGCCTCAACTTGCCGGCAGATCCTGACGTACGATTTTATTTCTCAAAACTCCGATCTTCTCGACTTCGAGCTCGATCGTATCCGAATGCTCGAGGTACCACCCGAGCTCGAGACCACAGCCATTGCCGACAGTACCCGAGCCGATGAACTCACCCGGCATCAACGTCTCGTCCCGTGTCACGTGCGCGATGATTTCTTCGAACGAGAACAGCATGCCTTCGCTCGTGCCTCGCGAACGGGTCTCGCCATTGACGCGCGCTTCCATGGTGAGCTTGTAGGGATCGCCTATTTCATCCGGCGTCACAATCCAGGGCCCGAGCACGTTGCCGCCGTCGAAGCTCTTGCCTTTGGCAGGCCCAAGTCTTCCTTCCATCTCCAGCCGCTGCGCATCGCGCGCGGAAAAATCATTGAAGATCGTGAACCCGAATATGTGATCGCGCGCCTTCGTTGCGGAGATATTCGCGCCCCTGTTCTTGGTGACGATGCCGAACTCCAACTCGTAGTCCATCACTTGGCTATAGCGGGGCCATCTCACGGTGGTGTTGGGGCCTCCGACGCTGAAGCGGTTCGTGATGTAGTAGATCGGTTGCTTGCGATAGACTTCCGGCAATTCAGGCAGAGGCGCCGCCTGGAGGCGGGTGAGCTCAACGGTGTCGCCGGCCTTTCGCGCCTGGAATTTGAGGTGCCCGATCGGAGCTTGAACGATATGCACCGGAAAGGACATGCCGTCGCGCATTTGACGCGGCTCCGGCAGGGGAGCAAGAAGCTCTGATGCGTCGACATCGGACGACAGATCCTGATCCTGCCCATATCGACTGAGCAGAGCCGACGCTGCATCCAGTGAAGCCTCGCAGTCGTCGATGAGATCGAGCATCGAGTTGAAGGCCGGATTTGGCTTGCCGGCTCGCTCGGACGCGGATGCCAGATCGAACAAACGTGTGTCCCCGGCATGAACCAGCGCGACCTTGCTTCGACCATTCGATCGATAAGTGGCCAACTTCAACGGCCCCTCCCCTGATTTGAGTTTTCCTTGTTGGCCGGAGCATATCCAATAACTTTTATTTTGCAAGTCACACCACAGGTGGATCAGCGGCTTGTGGCCGACCATCGCCATGCTTGCCCCCGCATCACGATGAACGGAGCGACGCGAGAACCAAGCCACCGGCAGCGTCGGTTCAGGGGTGCAGGAGCGTCGGCCAATACTGCGCGGTCGCTGTGGCTGGTCGTGGCAGATCGAGCTTTTGAGCGCGACGGAGCTCCGCTGGGAGCATTGGACAGGTCGTTGCCTACCCTGCGTGCCCAAGGTATAGATTTTGTCTGATATGCCCCTAATTGGCTCGCTGCCGATGCCCGCCACGGCACGTCCCTCGCGAGGAGTAAACATGCAGTCCCCCATCTTGATCACCGGCGCCGCCGGAACCATTGGCCATGTTGCATGCAAGCTGCTGGTCGAACGGGGCTCGAAGGTACGAGCCCTCGTCCGCAGCGAGGACGCTCGATCGGCCAAGCTGGCGAACTTAGGGGTTGAGATCGTCGTTGGCGATCTTCTCGACCTGCATGCGATGCATCGAGCGATGGAAGGTTGCGAGCGGGTCTACTTCGGTATGGCCGTTTCACCTTCATATCTGGAGGCGACCGTCAACGCTGCGGCCGTCGCGAAACACCACAAGGTGAGCGCATTCGTGAACATCTCTCAGATGACCGTATCGCAGATGAGCATTAATTCGACGACCGACAGCCCGCAGCAAAAGCTGCACTGGCTCGCAGAACAGGCGCTGAATTGGTCCGGACTACCCGTCGTACATGTCCGCCCCACGGCATTCTTGGACACCTTTTTCCTTCGACTATCCGCGAGCTCCATCCGCGACCATGGACAAATTCGTTTGCCGTTCGGAAACGGGAAGACCTCGCCGATCGCGAGTGAAGATGTTGCGCGCGTGATCGCAACCATCCTCGAAGACCCTGGCCCGCATATCGGCAAGGTTTATGAACTGACGGGACCCCGGTCACAGGACATGAACGGAGTTGCCGAAGAGTTCTCGAAGGCGCTCGGGAGTCCGATCACTTATGTCAACGTTCCCTGGGAACCTTGGCGAAAGCAGTTGGAGGATAGCGGAAGATTGCCTACCCATGTGCTCTCCCATCTCGCGACAATGGCTCTTCTCAAACAGCAGAATCGATACGACAGGTTGACATCGGATGTCGAGAAGATCACCGGCAAGCCACCGCTTAGCGTTTACGATTTCGTTCTGCGCCATGCGGGCTTTTATATGACAGGAGGTTAGGCGAAACCGCGTCAAGATTACGAGGCCTTCGCGGTGCGTCATCGGCGATGCATAACAGCGCAAACGGGCGCTCCAGGTCAGTTCCGGCATGCGAAACCGACCCTGAAAATCTGATCGTCTCCTCAAATCCGAGGTTTATATATCTTATATAGCGACTTATAATTTGATAGTCGCGACACGACCAAGCCCCGATACGGGCAACGGTCGGCAGATCGATGGGCGTGTCACCACTGCCTCTAAGCTTGGAGTCCAGACATGAAGGCTTACCTCTGCAAGTTCATTCCGCCGCGGGCCGACTTCATAACGACGATGACGCCCGACGAAGCAAAGTGGATGAAGCAGCATGGAGCGTTCCTGGACGATCTGCTCGCCAAAGGAATAGTAGTCGCGCACGGCCCCGTCATGGATCCGAGTGGCGGTTACGGCGTCTCGCTCTACCAGATCGCCGACGATGAGAACATTGAAGCAATTACCTCACAGGATCCCATCGTGAAGAACGGCGCCGGCCACTACGAGCACTATCCGATGCGTCATTTAGCGGCTCGGGGGTAAACCCCGCGTCCGTCACCTCTAGGGTCAAGTGCCCAGCGCATCCGAGTTTGTCTCTCAGGCTTGCGCGTCTTTCAACGATCGGCGTGACGGAAGAACATGGAATAAGATAAAAGGTGACAGGACGCTCACGATATTGAGCGTCCTGTCCATCTACTCTAGCCCTTTACTTCCTCAGAAGCGTCAGGCGATCGCGCGTGCCGGGACGGAACCCGCGCTCACACCGTCGAGGAAGCCCGTCAGCCGCTGCCGGATGATGCGTTCGGCGCCATCCATGATGCGATCGATCAATTCCTTGACGGTGGGAATATCGTTGATCAGCCCTACCACCATTCCGCAGCTCCAGGCCCCGGCATCCATGTCGCCTTCCAACATCACCTTTGGATAGACGCCGGCAACCTGGTCGAGAATATCCTCGATCTTCAGGCTCGCGCCCTTCTCGCGCTCGATCTCGATCAGCTCGCTGACACCCTTGTTCTTCAACACGCGCTCGGTGTTGCGGAGCGCGCGCATGACGAGAGCGGTGTCGAGCTCGGTCGCCTTGACCAGTGCTTGCTTCACGTTGTCATGTACCGGCGCCTCCTTGGTGGCGACGAAGCGGGTGCCCATGTTCATGCCCGCCGCCCCCATGGAGAGAGCCGCGACGAGGCTGCGCGCATCCGCCATGCCGCCCGACGCGACGAATGGGATCTTGAGCTCGTCGGCCGCACGAGGCAGCAGGATCATATTGGGAATGTCGTCCTCGCCGGGATGACCGCCGCACTCGAAGCCATCGACACTGACCGCGTCGCAGCCGATCTTCTCGGCCTTCAGCGAATGCCGCACCGAGGTGCATTTATGGATCACCTTGATGCCGGCAGCCTTCAGCGCCGGCATGTACTCTTCGGGGCTACGGCCGGCGGTCTCGACCGCCTTAACGCCCCCCTCCTTGATCGCCGCGATATACTCCGGATAGGGCGGCGCGGTGAAGCTGGGCAGGAAGGTGAGATTGACGCCGAACGGCTTGTCCGTCATGTCGCGACAGCGCGCGATCTCCTTGGCCAGCAGCTCGGGAGTCTTCTGCGTGAGGCCGGTAATGAGGCCAAGGCCGCCGGCGTTCGACACTGCGGCTGCGAGTTCGGCGAACCCGACATAGTGCATACCGCCCTGGATAATCGGATGTTGGATACCGAACAGTTCAGTAATCGCTGTCTTCACGATGATCTCCCGCAGTTCCGTTCAATGGATGATTTCGAAAAGGCCAGCCGCGCCCATGCCGCCGCCGATGCACATGGTCACGACGCCATACTTTGCCTTCCGACGCCGTCCCTCGATCAGAAGGTGGCCCGTGAGGCGCGCGCCGGTCATGCCATAGGGGTGACCGATCGCAATCGAGCCCCCATTGACGTTGAGCTTGTTCGGGTCGATGCCGAGCTTGTCGCGGCAATAGATCACCTGGACGGCATAAGCCTCGTTGAGTTCCCAGAGATCGATGTCATCGATCTTCAGGTTGTGACGCTTCAGCAGGCGGGGGATCGCCACGACCGGGCCAATTCCCATCTCGTCCGGCTCGACGCCCGCGGCAACGAAGCCACGGAAGATACCAAGCGGTTTGAGCCCCTTCTTGGCCGCGATCTTATCGCTCATGATCACGCACGCCGATGCACCGTCAGAAAGCTGGCTCGCATTGCCTGCACTGATGGTTTTGCCCTCGAACACCGGCTTGATCTTGGCGAGGCCTTCGGCGGTCGTATCGGGACGAGGGCCTTCGTCCCTGGTGAGGGTCACCTGTTCATAAGAGACCTGCTTGGTCTCCTTGTTGACGAGCGCCATTTTCGTGGTGATCGGAACGATCTCCTCGTCGAACCGGCCGCTCTGCAGCGCAGCTCCGACGCGGCGCTGGCTCTCGAGGCTGTATTCATCCTGCTTGTCGCGGCCGATCTTGTAGCGCTCGGCGACCGTCTCTGCCGTCTCAAGCATCGATATGTAGATGTCCGGCTTCATGGCCATCAACTCATCGTCGACCATGTGAAACTTGTTCATGTGCTCGTTCTGCACCAGGCTGATCGATTCGATGCCGCCGCCGATCGCGATGTCAACGCCATCAAGCATCACGGAACGTGCCGCCACGGCGATCGCCTGCAGGCCTGAGGCGCATTGCCGATCAATCGTCGTCCCGGCGACAGTCACCGGCATGCCCGCGCGGATCGCCCCCTTGCGGGCCACGTTCATCACCATGGTGCCTTGCTGCATGGCGCAGCCCATCACCACGTCTTCGACCTCTGCGGGAGCGATGCCGGCGCGCTTCACCGCCTCGGCCATGACGTGACCGGCCATGGTCGGCCCCTCCGTATTGTTGAGGGATCCACGGTAGGCCTTGCCGACCGCGGTACGGGCGGTGGAAACGATTACTGCTTCAGTCGTCATATTTGCCTCTTTTCTCAGGCGGCCGCGCCAAATCGTGCATAGCGCAGGACGTGGAACGCGGGGTCGCCGAACTGGATGTTGATGGAAGAGATGCGCTTGAAGTAGTGACCGACATTGAGTTCGTCGGTCATGCCCATGCCGCCATGCAGCTGCACAGCCTGGTCGGCGACGAACTTGGCCGCATAGCCGATCTTTGTCTTGGCGCCGGAGGCGAGCCGCGAGAGCCCGGACTCACCGCCGCTGATGCTGAGATTGAGATGCTGCATCAGGGAGAGCGCCTCCTGATGGGCGATGAACATGTCGACCATCCGATGCTGCAGCACCTGAAATGAACCGATGGTGGTGCCGAACTGCTTGCGGGTCTTGGAGTATTCCAATGTGGCGGAGTTTAGCTCGCCCATCGCACCAACGGCCTCCGCGCAGAGCGCACCGATGGCGCGGTCGCGGCAGGCCTCCAGCGCTGCCACGCCCTCGCCTTCCTTGCCGAGCAGCTGCCCGCGGACATTGCGCAGACTGATCTCGGCGGCGCGACGGCCGTCGATGGTCTTGAAACTCTGCAGATCGACACCGGCCGTGCGGCGGTCGACCACAAACAGACCAACGCCACCGGGGTCCCTTCGGCTACCCGAGGTGCGCGCGGAAACGACAAGGTAGTCGGCCCAGGGCGCCGCAATCACTGCCGACTTTCCGCCGCTCAGGAGATAGTCCTCGCCCTCACGCCGCGCGGTGGTCGTCACATCTGCGAGATCGAACCGGCCTCCCTTCTCCGTCCAGGCCAACGTCCAGATCTTCTTGCCGTCGATGATATCGGGGATGAAGCCCTGCTTCTGCGCAGCATCGCCTAGCCGTTCGATCAAGCCGCCGGCCAACACCACCGTCTCGACGAACGGCTCGACGACGAGATGGCGCCCGAATTCATGCGCGATGATCATGGTCGACAGCGGGCCGCCGCCGAGGCCGCCAGCATCCTCCGTAAACGGCGCCGCCAGCAGGCCGAGTTCGGCAAACGCCTCCCATTGCCTACGGCTGAACCCTTGCTCGTCAGCGACGATCTTGCGGCGCGCCTCGAAATCATACTGATCGCGCAGCAGGCGCTGGATACTGGATCGCAGCAGTTCCTGCTCTTCCGTAAACTGAATGTCCATCCGACCCTCTCGATACTCTGACTAGAGACCAAGCACCGCTTTTGCGATGATGTTGCGCTGAATCTCGTTCGACCCGCCGTAGATGCTGAGCTTGCGGGAATTCAGGTACTTTTCCGACGCGGTGTGCCCGTATTCGGAGCCAGGCATGAAGTGGTTGGCGCTGACCGGTTGCTCTCGCAGCGCGAGCCCGTAATTGCCGATCGCGCGGTGGGTCAGTTCGGTGATCTTCTGAAAGATCTCGGTGCCGCGGATCTTGAACAGGGATGCGGCGGGTCCAGGGTCGATGCCGCGCGCCATCTGAGCCACCACGCGCAACTCGGTCGCTTCGAGCGCCAGTACGTCGAGCTCGACGAGGGCGATCTCGCGCTGGAAGTCGAGATGCGTGGGATCGTCGGGCGCAACCTCGGCCTCTACGATTTTCTTCAGTTTGTTGATGTAGCGCGTTGACCGGCCGATGCCGGCCATGCTGGTTCGTTCGTTGCCGAGCAGGAACTTGGCGTAGGTCCAACCCTTGTTTTCTTCGCCGATCAGGTTTTCGACCGGGACACGGACGTTCTCCAGAAAAACGTCGTTGACCTCGTGGCTTCCGTCAATGGTGATGATCGGCCGCACGGTGACGCCCGGCGACTTCATGTCGATCAACAGGAAGGAGATGCCGGATTGCGGCTTCGCATTCGGATCGGTCCGCACCAGGCAGAAGATCCAATCCGCATGCTGGGCGAGCGTCGTCCAGGTCTTGTGGCCGTTGACGATATAGTGATCGCCGTCGCGCACGGCCTTGGTGCGGACGGTTGCCAGGTCCGAGCCGGAGCCCGGCTCCGAATAGCCCTGGCACCACCAGTCCTCGCCCGACAGAATACGCGGAAGAAACTTCTTCTTCTGGGCCTCATTGCCGAACGTGTAGATGACGGGCCCAACCATTGTGACGCTGAATGCCAAGGGCGGCAGCGTGCCGGCGCGGCTGGTCTCCTGTTCGAAGATGAAGCGGCGCGTAATCGACCAGCCGGGCCCGCCGTACTCCTTGGGCCAGAGAGGCGCGATCCAGCCCTTCTTGTGCAGAATGCGATGCCAAAGCAGCGATTGCTCCTTGGTTAGGTCGGTCTCCGGATTCGGGACGCGCATTTCCGCAGGGTAGTTTTCCGCGATGAAGGAGCGCACTTCGTCCCGAAATGCGGCATCCTCTGGAGAAAGCGCCAGCTCCATGCTATTTGCTCCTCACCACTTCTCGCCGAAAGGACGAATCTCCAGCTCGAACGTCCATGCGCTTTTCGGCTGCTGGTAGAGTTGCCAATAGGATGCAGCAACGGAGGACGGCGGCATCAACGCATCCGGATCATCCAGCGCGGTTGGCCCGAGAGCCTCCAGCCGCCGCTGCCGAACCCATTCGGTATCCACGCCGGAATCGATGATCAGATGCGCGACGTGGATATTCTTCGGGCCAAGCTCGCGGGCCATTGCTTGCGCGACGGCGCGAAGACCGAATTTGGCGCTTGCAAAGGCGGCATAACCGCTGCCGCCGCGGAGCGAAGCGGTCGCCCCGGTAAAGAAGATGTTGCCGCCCCCGCGCGGCAGCATGAGCCGGGCCGCCTCACGGCCGGCCAGGAAGCCGGAATAGCAGGCCATTTCCCAGACCTTGCGGAAAACGCGTTCAGTGGTTTCCAGAATCGGGAAGTTGACGTTCGCGCCGATGTTGAAGATGCAGACTTCCAGCGGCGCATGCTTGTCTGCATCGTTCAGGAAGGAGACGATCTCGTCCTCCTTGCGAGCGTCGAGCGAACGGGCGTGAATCTCTCCGCCGGCTGCCTCGATGTCCTTGACGAGCGGAGCCAGCTTTTCGCCGTTACGACGGCCGGCGAAGACCGTGAAGCCTTCGGCGGCAAACTTCTTGGCGATCTCGCCGCCGATGAAATCGCCGGCGCCGATGACAGCCGCAGTTGCGTTTCTTTTCTGCACGGGCGTGCTCCCTGAGGTTATACGTCGCTTGCGAACGATTTTGCCGTGAACCTACCAACGACGTCCGTCGACGCGCTCGCGGCTTCATGGAAAGTACATAGCGTTCTTTTTTAGAACTCGTCAATTGATATTTGACGTTGGTGCTTCGAGTTCGCAAGGCGAACGACGCTCCGACCTCAAACTGAACCTGGATATGCCTGACTGCCGAGCACGACAGAAGATGCCACTAGCCCGATCCAAGGACAGCTCATTCAAAGTAAGCTCGCTCACGGCCCAAAATTGAAGGACGTCAGCGTTGTCCTTTATCGGAGCCGCGATTGCGATCTAAAGGTATTGCCGGCGAGCGCCGTCGAAAGCCTGGCCTGCTGGATCCGAAACGACCATCGCCGGCGAGCTTTGGCCAGCGACGACTCTCGTTTCATGATCGCCACACTTCGATGCAGAAATCACTTAGCCTTGGAAGTAGCCCCTCGGGTTTGTTCGACGATGGATTCCTCCACGTCCCGCAACTGGTCCTTTCCGAAGAACATTTCCTTGCCAACGAAGAAAGTCGGCGAGCCGAACGCGCCACGGCTCACAGCGTCGTTCGTCAGTTCGATGAGCCTCTTCTTCACGTCGTCGTCCTGCGCACGCTTCGCAATGCGATCGATATCGATGCCTGAAGAGATGAACGCGCTGCGGAAAACCTCCGGATCATCCATCTTCTTCGGCTCTTCCCACATATGATGATAGGCGGCCCTGAAATAGGGCTCGAACACTCCCTCGGACTGCGCCGCGACCGCACAGCGCATCAACATGAGGGTGTTGACCGGGAAGTAGGGATTGGTGTGGAATTTCGTCACGTTATGGCGGCGAATGAACCGCTGCGTCTCAAGCGCCTGGTATTCCGGCTTGTTCTTGATCCCACGCAGAGAATCGAAGGGCGACATGTTGCCAGTTGCCTTGTAGATGCCGCCAAGAAGGACCGGGACGTACTCGAATTTGGCCCCGGTGCGCTGTTCGATACCCGGGATCGCGACCTCGGCCAAATAGGCGTTCGGACTACCGAAATCGAACTGGAACTCTACTTTCGGGGTCATATCGGCGTCCTCCGGACAAATTCGATGATTGTGATAAGTTTACAGTTCTATTTTTGAACTGTCAAACCGATAGACCGGCAATTTGGTCGATTTTTCCGCGGGGTATTGTTTGAGGATCAGTACCTATCTAGAATGGTATGACTTGTCTCTTCTCCGCAGATTCGTGGGAGAATGATTGGGGCTATTGGAGACCGCGGATGAAATGGAAAGAACTTGAGGAAGAGCCATGTTCGATGGCAAGGACGATCGCGGTCATCGGCGACCGATGGACGCTGCTTATCCTGCGCGAATGCTTTCTGCGCACTCGTCGCTTCGAGGGATTCCAGTCCGCCTTGGGTATAACGCGCCATCTCCTTGCCGAGCGTTTGAAGAAGCTTGTCCGGCAAGGCATTCTCCGCCGAGTCCCCTATCAGGAATCGCCAAAGCGCCACGAGTACATCCTGACGCAGAAGGGCCTCGACCTCTATCCGATCATGATGGCGATCGTTCATTGGGGCGACACTCACATGGTCGACGAACGCGGTCGGCCGCTCCTGCATCAGCATCGCAACTGCGGCAAGAACTTCGATCCCGTCATGGTTTGCTCCGAGTGTGGCGAGCCGGTTCTGGCCAAAGAGGTCCATACGCATCCGGGCCCCGGCGCCAGGCGTCCCCTCGCGCAAAAGGAAACGGAAGCGCCGGCCCCAAAACCCAAAGCGCGCCGCAAAGCAGCCTGATCGCCCCTGCCCTGAGAAGCCCGCCAAGCCGCTACCCGCGCAATGATCGAGGAGCCGACCGCTTCGCCGCGATCAGCCTCCATGCCTGCCACCGGTTGGGTGCTCGATGAGTGAGAGCTCAAACCCGGATCACGCCCGGGTTCGGGGCGGAGCAGTAGAGAGATTCGACCTGGTCCGACCGGCACTTCAAGACGGCGCGTTGATTGACGTATGCCTTGTCGGTGATTTCTCCAGCGGCGATCGACGGCGGCTCCTTGAGCAGCACGAACGAATGAGCATTTTCGCTGCTGCCAACGGTCCGGTTGTATTCCTGGAGCCGGTCCTTGAGGAACTGCACAACGACGGGATCGCTGGTCAGGTCGGAAGACGGCTGCGAAGAGATCCGCGCCGCCTCCGTCGGGTTCAGCCAGCAAAGCAGACCGCAGTATTCTCGGTTTTCGCCTGCAATCACCACATCTGATAGCACGCCGCGGGTGGCCGCCAAGATCGCGGCGCGCATGTTCCCGATCGACACCCAGGTCCCGTTCGCGAGCTTGAAGTTTTCGGAAATCCTACCCGTAAAGCGAAGTCCAGATTCGGGTTTCTCGGGGTCCATGAAGGAGACCGTATCGCCGATGCGGTAGAAGCCTTCTTCATCGAAGGCTTGCTCCGTCAAATCCGGCCGACCGAGATAACCAGGCGTGACGTTGGGACCTTTGACCCGCACCTCATAGGTATCGGAAACGGGAAGCAGCTTGAGTTGCAAACCGGGCGCGGGAAGGCCGATTTCACCCGGTCGGTCGGTAGCCCAATGGGTCGTGCTGATCGTTGGAGCGGTTTCTGTCGTACCGTAGCCGGACATGACAGGAATCCGTCGGCCGGTGATCGATGACGTCAACCGGTAAAGACGCTCGAGCGTGTTCTGCGAGATGGCTGCGCCGGCGTAACTTATGCGATCCAGCCGCTTCAGGATGCGCGCGCCAAGTTCGGAATCCTTCTCGATGGCGTCGCAAAGGGAATTGTAACCGGCCGGCACGTTGAACATGGCGGTCGGTGAAACCTCTTGCAGATTGAGCAGCGTCTTGTGGAAGAGCTGCGGCAATGGCCGGCCGTCGTCGATGTAGAGCGTCCCTCCATTCTTGAGTATGCCGTGCAGAATGACGTTGCTTCCCATGGTGTGGTGCCATGGCATCCACTCGACCTGAACAGGCGCTTCGGAGGGGGCTACCAGCAAGCTACCCATTTGCAGAGAGCTCGCCATCATGCGGTGCGTATTCAGGACACCCTTGGGGAGGCCCGTCGAGCCCGACGTAAAGAGGACTTTTGCGACGGAATCGCAGGATACAGAGCGGGATGCGCCTTCGAACCCTTGATAGCTGCTCCTCTTCTCAGTCAGGTCAGAATGGCGCACCGTTTTGGGAGCGCCGTCTACGCTGATCCAGGTTGCCGCTTTCAGTTCCGGAATGGAGCGGGCGGCTGAGAATTCGCGTCCGCTTTGCACGAACACGAACTTCGGGCGCAGCACCTCTGCGACATCTTTCAGCCGTGCCAGGCCGCCGGGCATCAACGTGTAGTTCGGCGAGATTGGCGCAAAAACGACGCCGATCGACATCGCGGCGAAGGACATCACCGCGTTCTCTATTGAATTCCCGGAGAGGATGGCGAGGTTATCTGAAGGCTTCGCATCCATCTCGATCAGGCTTTGGCCAACCGCCTGAACCAAGGACCAGGCCTGGCTATATGTGATCTCGTCCCACCCGCCGCTTGAATTGCGTTGAGCCAAGAAAATCCGGTCGGGAGCGGCTTTCGCCCATCTCGGCAGGAAGTCCGTGATACGCCAATCGCACTCCCCCAGCTCGATCGGCGACCTCAAGATGAGCGTACCGTCGCTCCGATGCTGCAGAGAGACCTCTTTGGGCGCGAATGCAGGTGCGTTCGTTGACATTGAAGATGATCCTATGACTTACGGCAGCGCCGCCCCGCACTCTCGCGTGTGATTCCGCTTCTGATCGCCGACCATCTGCGGTCTCGTGCGGACGGCTCACCTCAGGAGGTCGATGGCGCATTCGATCACGCGCCGTTTTCCCGTTTTTCTGTGCGTCGACTACTCGGATTTCGCGTCAAGCACGTCGCCGAACAACTGGTAGGTCGTTCCGGTCCAGCGCTGCAGCCGCATTTGCGTCCACATCATGTTCGAGTTTTCGCTGGTGTTAACCTCGATTCCCGGCAGTGCGACGGGGACGATGACGTTCTTGAGGTTCTTTGCTTGCGCCAGAATATTCTTGCGAGAGAGGTCGTTGCCGCATTGCTTCAGGATCTGCTCGAGCAGAATTCCCTGCTGATATCCAACCGCGTAACTTCCGTTGGTGATGTCGGCGCCGGACAGATACTTCTCGAAGAAGCTCTTATAGGCTTGCATGCCGGGATCGTTCTTCCACGTCTCGTCTGCGACGTCTTTGGTGATCGTGCCGGCGATCACGCCGATCGATTTGTCGAGACCGGCCGGCGCGAGCGTGCCACCGACAGATGCCGATGGGAAGTTGATGATGACGGTCGCCTTCCATCCAATCACCGAGGCCTGCCTGATCGCCTGCGCTGCAAACTTTGGTGTCCCGGCGATCACGAGAGCCTCGGCGCCCGAACTCTTGAGATTCGTGATCTGTGAATCGATCGTCGGCTCAGTCACCTCGTAAGAGGCGGCCACGACTTTCCGATCGAAATCGGCCCCGAGATACGCCTTGAAGGCATTGATGTAGTCCTTACCGAGGTCGTCGTTCTGGTAGAGAATTGCGTATTTCGCGTTGGGAAGCGTCTTGGTCAGATACTTCGCGTAGATCTTCCCTTCGGTATCGTAACTGACGAGCCCGGTCGTCGTCAGGGGATAATTTGCGACGTCCGTGAACTTGGATGAACCACTGACGATTGCGATGCTGGGCACCCCTTTCGCCCTGAGGTACTTGGCCGTAGCTGAGATGCCGGGCGTACCGAGTTGGCCGAACATGAAGGACACTTCATCGCTCTCGACCAGCTTGCGCACGTGCTCAACCGCCTTGGGCGGACTGTATGAGTCATCGTAGGCGATGTAGTTGATCTTTCGGCCGTTTACGCCGCCTCGGTCGTTCAGCGATTGGATATAAGCAATAAGACCCTTGCCCACGAGCCCGATCGATGATGCTGGTCCGCTGAAGGGGAAGACCCCTCCAATCTTGATCTCAGTTTCAGAAATGCCCGGCTCTTCTGCCGCGGACGCGGAACCGCTCAAAAGCACAGCAAGAGCTATCGCGACTTTCCAATTCGCTATCATGGACCGTCCTCCCCACGCGCGCCTTTCACGACACGCCAGTATGTTGGTTGACCTTCTGCTTTTCGTGCTCGCCCACCGATCGTCGGCTTGGCACCGGACCGGAGTGACTGGCTTGAGGCCTGCCCGAACTTAACGTTCTTTTTTAGAACTCGTCAAGCGCCTCTGTAATCCGGCATCTGCGACACGATCACCGGAGGATTTATTTGCGCGACTGTTTCTGCGGCGATAGCTCCGCGCACAAATTTCACGGGTTACTTCCGTAACAGCACTTATGACATTGTGCCGCAAGCGACCGCCTCACGAGGATTGGACGGCCGACACGCGCGCACACGTCATCAGGTGCTGCCGATGAAAAGCTCGATCAGCGCAATCACGGTGTCGGGCGCGTCTTCCTGGCTAAAGTGTCCCGCGTTCGGAAGTTTTATGATCGGCCTACCCGGCCAAATCGCACTGAAATCAGCGATCTGCGTGTCTGGCGCAATGGCGCGATCCTTCATGCCAACGGCCAGCATCGCCGGCTTGGACTTCAGATTGTCAATGAGTGGAAAGCCTTCCGCGAGGTAGGGCCGGATTCGGCCGAGCAGTGCATCGAGCGGAAACTCGATCGCTCCAAAACACTCTTCTTTGGTCGTAAATGGCGCCCCGTAGGCCGCAAGCCAATCGGCGTTGACGACCGAGAGGTTCTCCAAGCCCTGGGTTTTCATGACACTCAGGATGTTGACTTCCAGGTGCCCCAACACTTCACGGAGCGTTCCGGCCCTGTGATGATGGAGGACGAACTGGAACCATGGCGTCAGCCCCGGAGGAGCGTTGCCGTAGCCAGTAAGCGTGTTGAGCAAAAACAACCGCTTGATGCGATCGGGACAACGTAGCGCGAACGCCGAACCGATCAATCCGCCCCAATCCTGGATAACAAGCGTGATGTTCGTGAGGTCGAGCGCTTCGACCAATTTGGTGAAGTTATCGACGTGGGCTCTGAGCGAATATTCCCGATTCGAAGGCGTCTCGCTCTTGCCGAAACCCATATGGTCAGGAACGATCACCCTATGTGAGGCCGCAAGCGGCGGGATGAAGCGCCGATAGAGATAGCCCCACGTCGGCTCACCGTGCAGACAGACGATAGGATCGCCACTCCCCTCATCGACGTAATGCATCCGGAAGCCGGCTCCTTCGAAGAAATGGGGCTGGAAGGGCCAGGTTCCGCCAAAAGTCTCGCGAGCATCGATCATCGTTGCGGTGCGACTCGTTCTGAAGGGGATTTCAATCTTTTCCGTCGGCCGCGCCGCTTATTTTCCGCGGAAAACGGCTGGACGACGTTCGATGAAGGATTGGATGCCTTCCATCATATCCTCGCTACCGAGGACGCGGTCCTTGATTTTTGGTATGTAGTCGATCGCATCTCGCTCGGCGGCTTCGATATACTTCAGCGCGGCTTGTTTTGTGACCTGTATTCCGAGCGGTGCATTTTTGACGATCGTGTGCGCCAGCTCCATAGCCCGATCGATCTGGCTTCCGGGTTTGACCACCTCCTGCACGAGACCAATCGCGTGGGCCCGGGCGGCATCGAACTCGTCGCAAAGGAAAAGGTGATACATGGCGTCACCCCAACCTGCGCGCGTCAAGAATCGGAAGTGAGCGCCGCCGAGAGGCGCAATTCCACGCTTTGCCTCCATCTGGCAGAACCGGCTATCCGAAGCAGCGATGACGATATCTCCGGCGAGCATCATTTCGATGCCGATCGTATAGACGATGCCCTGTACAGCCGTCACGATCGGCTTGCGGCATCGTCCCTTGAGCGCAAATGCATCGATGTTGCTGGGAGAAATCTCGATTTTCTCGGCGTTCGGACCGAAAAATTTGGGCATGTCGAGACCTGACGTGAAGTCCGTTCCTTCTCCGCAAACGACGCCCGCCCAATATTCGTCGTTGCTGTCCAGAAGCGTCATGGCATTCGACATCTCCACCATCATGGCGGGTGTGAACGAGTTCTTCTTCGCTGGATTGTCGATGATGATCTTGAGGATTCGACCGTGAACTTCTGTGCGGATCCGGCCAGCCGGGGCCTTTTGATCGCTCATTTGAATCCTCCAGACGCGTCAAACAACACCGCGTCGCCAAAGCCCATCTTGGCGGGCAAGTTGACAATGAGCTTCGGAAGCCGGCTACAACAATCTTATGCCAACCCTATTCAAGGGTGAATGCCACCGCCGAAGGGTGCGCATGCACCGCTGAGAGAAGTGTCGAGAGCGCCGAGGCAGGTGTATTGCAATTGGATTGACACATCATATGATGACCGTCAGCCAACATTGCGAGGAGCATCTCCATGGCCGAAGCCGCCGATCCCGTCGTCATCGTCTCCGCCGCCCGCACCCCGCTCGGCCGCTTCATGGGCGAATTGTCGCCGCTTGCCGCGCACAAGCTCGGATCGCACGTGATCGGGGCGGCACTGGAACGCGCGAAACTTGCGCCCGAGAAAGTCGACGAAGTCTTCATGGGCTGCGTGCTGCCGGCCGGCCAGGGCCAGGCGCCGGCGCGCCAGGCCGCGCGCGCAGCGGGGCTGCCTGATGCGACCGGCGCCACCACCGTCAACAAGGTCTGCGGTTCCGGGATGAAGGCGACCATGCTCGCGCACGACATCATCCGCGCCGGCTCGGCCGAGATCGTGGTGTCCGGCGGCATGGAGAGCATGAGCAACGCGCCCTATCTGCTGGCCAAGGCGCGCGGCGGCTATCGTGCCGGCCATGACCGCATCATCGACCATATGATGATGGATGGCCTCGAAGACGCCTATGAGACTGGCCGCTCCATGGGCGATTTCGGTGAAGCCACGGCGGAAGCTTACCAGTTCACCCGCAAGGACCAGGACGCCTATGCGATGGAGACGCTGGGCCGCGCCCGCAAGGCAGTCGAAGGCGGCGCGTTCAAGGCCGAGATCGCACCGATCACGCTGACCGAGAAAGCCGGCCCGCGCGTCATCGCCAATGACGAGCATCCGCTGAAGGTCGATCCCGCCAAGATCCCGGGCCTCAAGCCGGCGTTCCGCGCCAACGGCACCATCACGCCCGCTGCCTCCTCCGCCAATGCCGACGGCGCCGCTGCGCTGGTGCTGACGAAGCGCTCGCTCGCCGACCGCAACGGATTGCCTGTAATCGCGGAGATCAAGGGCCACGCCACTCACAGCCAGGAACCGCAATGGTTCACCACGGCGCCGATCCCCGCGATCCGCAAGCTGCTCGACAAGGTCGGCTGGAGCGCCGGCGATGTCGACCTGTTCGAGATCAATGAGGCCTTTGCCGTGGTGGCGATGGCGGCGCAGCGCGATCTCGGCATTCCCCGGGATAAACTCAACATCAACGGCGGGGCTTGCGCGCTCGGCCATCCCATCGGCGCCACCGGCGCGCGGCTGATTGTGACGCTGTTGCACGCACTCGAAGCCAACAACCTCAAGCGCGGCGTCGCGGCGCTCTGCATCGGCGGCGGTGAAGCGACTGCCATTGCCGTTGAGCGCCGCGGCAATTGAAAGTCTGAGCGCCAGTCACCTGCCTGGAGTGTCGCGGAACTAGCGGCGCCTTGCGCCCCGACAGATGCCGCCTCGTCGAAGCGACGGCCTGCCAGGCGGCCGTCGCGGGACTGAGATTTCCGGCAATCGACTCATCAAGCGAAATTGACGCTCTTGTTTAGAGGTAATTCGCGTACTCGCTTTCCGGTGAGAGCAAAGATTGCATTGGCGAGAGCGGGTGCTGCCGGCGGGACGGGAGGCTCACCAATTCCTCGTACTTCCCCACCAAGCTCCAATCCCTTGACGATGATGTCCGGCGCCTGATGAAATCTCATGGCCTCGAACAGATGAAAGTTCGTCTGGACCGGCGCAAACTTTTCGTAGGTCAGCTCGCAGTTCATGGCATGGCCCAAAGCCCAGATGATCCCCCCCCGCACCTGCGCTTCGAAGTTGACCGGGTCCAGAATGCGCCCCACATCGCAAACGGCATAGACCTTGTCGATCTTGATGCCCTGAGGAGTGTCGCTCACTTCGACGACTTGAGCCATTGGCACGCCGAAGGACAATGTCAGCGCCACGCCGCGGGCTCGTCGATCGTCGATTCGCGAACCTTTCCAGGCGGAAACATCTCGCAAGGTATGCAGCACCTTCTTGGAAGGCTCATGATTGCAGAGACGAATGAGTTCTGCCATCGGATCCGCACCGGCGGCATGGATCAACTCGTCCAGGAAGGAACCATGGTGGAAGCCATTGCCGGATGCTCCAACGGAGCGCCACGGGCTGACTGGCACCATTTCCTTCGCCCTATAGCCCGTCACGCGGAAGTTCGGTATGGCGAAAGGTTGATCCCAAATGCCGTTGACGCTTGAAGTATCGGGGCCGGGAGGCACGGGCGCCTGCAATCGGTTGAACCAGGAAGCGCCCATCGATTGTCCGGCCATATCGATGCTCATGCTTTCGACCATGCCTTCACGAACTGTTCCCTTCGCGCGCGAGAGCTGAATCGGGCGCGGATAGTCGTGCCCCATGTTCTCTTCACGGCTCCAGGTCATCTTGACCGGAACGCCTTCCATGGCCATCGCGAGTTCGATCGCTTGCAACGCATAGGTGTCGTCCAGTCGCGCCCCGAAGCTCCCGCCGATCGGCTGAGCGTGCACGTAGATCTTCTCCTCGGGCAATTGGGTCAGCTTCGCCGCATGCCCCTGGAGGAAGACCGGGATCTGCGTTCCCGTCCAGATGTCGAGCCGCTCCTTCGTGTAGAGCACGACCGCATTCATGGGCTCCAGCGGCGCGTGGGCCAGATATGGAGTCCGATACTCCGCCTCGATCGGTTTGGATGAGCCTGTTAAAGCCTTCTCGACGTCTCCGTCATTGCGAAGCCGGCTGTCCAGCAGGTCTTTGGAGAATGAATTCTCCAGCACCTTCCACATTCCGGCCGAGTCGGCCGGATAAGGAGGATCGTTCCATTCGATCTTGATAGCGGCCGCGGCCTGGAAGGCTCTCCACGTGTTATCGGCGATCACGCCCACACCATCTTTGATCGGGACGATCTTTTTGACGCCTCTCATCTTCTCCGCGCCAGAGGCATCATATCGTTTGATCGTGCCTCCAAGGCCCGGGTTGGCGCGGACCGTAGCGTACACGACCCGGTCCGGACGAATATCGATCCCATATTGTTGCGTACCGGTAGACTTGGCGACGATATCGATCCGGCGCATCTTCTTGCCGATATAGCGCCACTCCTGTTCCGGCCGGAGCGTGACATCGGTAACCGGTGCAAGCTGCGCTGCCTCAACGGCCAGCTCCGCGTAAGTGACGGACTTGCCATCAGGCAAGATGACCTGACCGTCCTTGGTCTTCAATTGCGATCGGGACACCCCCGACCTTCTGGCGGCCGCCTCCTTCAAAGTCTCGCGCGCGACGGCTCCCGCCATGCGAAGTTTTCGATAGCCGTCGGGTACGGTGGACGAGCCTCCCGTGATCTGCATACCGAGAACGCGGCTCAACACCTCGCCACCTCCCCGCGCCCCTCGGGCCATGATGCCATCGTCGATGGTAGTGAAAGGTAGGCTGTCGTCCATGATCCGGCTGTTGAAGTAGGCCGGATTTGGCGGACCAGGATCGATGCGAACCTCGTGCGGATCGACGTCGAGCTCTTCGGCAATCAGATGAGCCTGGATGGAATATGAGCCTTGGCCCTTGTCGGCGCGCGGAGTGATGAGCGTAACGCCCTTTGCGTCGACGCGGACGTAGGGCGTGATCGCCGCTTCACCCGCCTTGAGGCCCTTGAGCAGCGGATTGGGAGGATCCTGGCGCAATCGGTAATAGCCGAAGGCGACGCCGCCGGCGATCGCAGCGGAGCCGATCAGGAACGTGCGTCTTGCAATCGTCTTGAGCCGAGCCACGCTATTTCCCCTTCATCATCTGGGCTGCAGTTTTGACGGCGCTGTGGATGCGAGTGTAGGTCCCGCATCGACAGAGATTTCCGTCCATGGCGTCGGCGATTTCGGAGTCCGAGGGATCGGGGGTTTTAGATAGCAGGGCCGCTGCAGTCATCATTTGGCCGGACTGGCAATAACCACACTGCGCAACTTGGTGCTCGATCCAAGCCTGCTGAACGACGTGCAGGTTTGCGGGAGTTCCCAGGCCCTCGATTGTCGTGATGCTGCCGCGGACCTCGCCAGCGTTGATCGAGCAGGAGCGAACCGCGGTACCGTCGATATGAACGGTGCATGCACCGCAAAGGCCCGCCCCGCAACCGTACTTCGGTCCTGAGATACCAAGCTCGTCTCGGAGCACCCAAAGAAGCGGCATTTCCGGTTCGACATCCAGATCGTAGCGATTACTGTTGATGGTCAACTGCATTGCGAATGCTCCTGTAGTTGCGAACAACGACACCTGCCTGCCTCTCAAAGCGCCGCGGCCAGCCGGATCTGATGTGCCGAACCAGGCACGTATTCTTGACGATTAGGTCGTTACAGAGGCCTCGGCAATTCAGAATCGAATAGCTTTGCGTTACCGCTGAATTGCCGCTAAGCGCGTTCCAGCAGAGCCGTTCGATGCTTGGATTTTCGGAAAGCACGATGCTCGGGTCCCGCCAGGCACGCTCGTTGGCTCGGTCCGCCTCCGCGAGGCAGCTACGTGCTTTCGGCGAACACTGACGCAGGACGAGTTCGGAGCTGTCGTGCGTCGGGCGCGCGCATCAGAGCTACCTAAGGTTTTCGCCGCCCCCGGCGCCCGGAAGCTGTGGCACGGCTCTGCTCCGATCCACCTTCAGGCAGCGGCGCATCGATAACACGCGTCATGAGCTCGCGGAGATGGCCGGCCTCGCGCGCCCCGAACGCCGATTCGAACCCGGCTCTCGCCTTTTGCCAGGCCGGATGCGCCGCAAACAGCACCTCCTGCCCGCGGTCCGTGATTGTAACCTGCCGCACCCGCCGATCCTCCTCGCTCACCTTGATCTTGAGGAAGCCATCGCGCTCCAGCGGCCGGAGATTGTGGCCGACCGTCGCTCGATCCATTGTCATGATGTCTGCCAGGCTGGCCATCGTCATCGGGCCTTCCGCGGCGAGGAAGCCCAGCAGGCTGTACTGGGTCGACTTGAGGCCGGTACCGGCAAGACAGAGATCGTAATAGCGAGATACGCGTCGCGCCGCCCGCCTGAGCTGGCTGCAAGTGCAGTTCTGAGGAAAATCACTCATCGGAATCGAGCGTCGTGCCAAGTTCAGGTTTCCTTGCTGGCCTGGATCGGTGCCCCAGACCCTTAGCATCAAATCGCCGAACGAACCTCAATGAAATGGCAGTTTGCCTGCCCGCATGACGGATGATAGTCTTATATGCCCGTAATTGTGTCCGGCGCACTGCGCGCGGGCGCACGCAGCCTTCAGATGCAGCCCTCAGATCAAGGAGACCAGTATGGCGGGACTTAAAGACCACCCGATCGCCGAACGCATACGGCTCAACCCTCCGGCACCGCCTGCATCCCTTACCTTCGGCGCTTTGAAGGCGTTGGTCATGGAATGCGGTGCAGATGATTGCGGTATCGTCAGCCTCGACGACCCTCTCGTCAAAGACGAGGCGGTTCACGCGCGACGGGCATTCCCGGGGGCGCGATTGGCGGTGAGCATCGTGAGCAGGATGAATCGCGCTCCCATCCGTTCACCCGCGCGTTCGGCGTCCAATAACGAATTCCACAAGATTTCCCATGACGTCGACGATATCGCGCGCGAGCTGGTTCGGCGACTGGAGGACATAGGCATCTCGGCGATGAACCCTCCGATGGCATTCCCCATGGAGTTCGACAAGTACCCGGAACGGGGATGGGTCGTCTCGCACAAGCTGATTGCAGAAGCTGCCGGGGTTGGAAAGCGCGGCATCCATCGCAGCGTCATCCATCCCAAATTCGGCAGCTTTATCCTCTTGGGCACCGTGCTGGTCGATCTGGACATAGAAGCTCCGGCAAAGCCGCTCGACTACAACCCCTGCTTCGAATGCAGACTTTGTGTTGTCGCCTGCCCGGTCGGCGCGATCAAACCGGATGGATATTTCGATTTTTCCTCCTGCCTCAACCACAACTACCAGCAGTTCATGGGCGGATTCGCACAATGGATCGAGGACATCGCAGACGCGAAGTCCGCCAAGGACTACCGTGAACGCCAACCGCTGGCAGAAACAGTCAAGCGCTGGCAGAGCCTCTCGTACGGCCCCAACTACAATGCTGCCTATTGCGTCGCGGTTTGTCCTGCCGGCGAAGACATCATGGCCGGCTACTTGTCAGACCGCAAAGCGCACGTGGAAACGATCGTCAAACCGTTGCAGGACAAAGTCGAGCCGCTTTATGTCGTCCGGGATTCCGATGCAGCAAGTCATGCAGCGAAGATGTTCCCGCACAAGACGCTTCGGTTTGTGCGCTCGAGTGCCCGGGCCTCGAGTATCGGCGCATTTCTCTTCGGCATGGGACTTACCTTCCAGCGCAATAGGGCCAAAGGCCTGAACGCCACCTACCACTTCGTCTTCACAGGCCAAGAGCCCAAGGAGGCTACGGTGGTCATCGAAAATCAGAAGCTGACCGTTACCGACGGCCTCATTGGTACACCGGACCTGCGCATCCAGGCGGACTCGGCCGCTTGGCTGAAGACTTTGAACGGTCAGCTCTCGGTCGTCCTGGCGCTCGCGCAGAGAAAGATTCGATTGAAGGGTCCTCTTAAACTCCTGAAGGCCTTCGGTGCGTGCTTCCCGAAATGACAAAACACTGCCGCAAGCCGAGTGCTAAATGCCCGCGTCGGCCTCGGGTGTCTGTTAGTTGGACGCAACGAACGTCAGTTCTGTTTTCGAATTGATTAAGTCGTCGTCTCGATGTCTTATCCTGGCACCTCCCGGTCCGATCCAGGAGACGGAGACATCCGGGCTCGGACTACTCAACCGGCCGCGAAAGCGGCCGGTCTTTTTCAGTGCGTTATTCGGTGGGATGAAGGAGCCAGGCTCGTCTCGTAATCTGAAGCATCTCCGTTTCGCGGAGCTTAAGCCGATAAACTCTGGCTTTCGACCTCGGATAATGCTGCGCCGGCGAGGCTCTCAAGATCGCCGGAAGGGCGCTGAACCCGAGCATCATGCCATTAGGTGCGGTATCGGTCGGATCGAGACGGAAGGCCTGCGGCGAAGCAAGCCCGTCTCCCTCGTGATCACGGCTCCAGCCAAGGCGATCGAGCGCCGCTGGGGGCGAGTGGTCGCCGGCTCTCCATTTCAACATTTCGATCGCGGATCGAAAAGCAAGCCTGACGCAATCGATGTCGTCGACAGATCGGTCGCCGACCATCTGCGCGTGATGCTTAACAGCCTGCAAGACCTCTTCACGCACGTGACCATGGCTGAGCGCGATAGCAGTCAAGCCAAAGAGAGCATCAAAAATCCGGAACGCGTGGCGCGCGGTGGCCAGCACCGGTAGATAACATTCGAAGGCAGTCGGTCCGAACGCGGCCGCCGACTTTGCTCCGGCCGCCGCCAGCCATACCGTACGCGCTCTCGTGAATGCCAAGCTAGGCGTCCATCCGTTCAATGTCGATGATTTCGCCGCTTCAATCAGCGAATATTCAGGAGCGTCGCTGCTCATCAGGACGAAATGCGCCATGGTGTGCGTCGTTGCGCAGTAATTGCATTCATCAGTACTGAACGTGGTATTGGCTTTAGCCGTCACGCGCTCACGCAAGTCTTCCAAGGCGGCCAGATGACGAGTTGCCAAGGCATATGCGAACACTTCGATAATAGGCGCCCACCTAAATACGGACTGGAACTCTGTTCTAGACGGAAAGCGGCCAGGAAGCATCATTGGGGCGAGCAAATCGAGAGCGACATCTCTGCTTCTCGCTCTAAGAGCATGCATCCGGCTCCCTGGGGACGTCACCAGCTTGTCGATCTCTTCACCCACCGAGACGCCATGCTGACGAAACGGACGCAGCGTCCCGGACGGGTCAATCTCAATCGCGGCCGGGACGTTCGGTATCTTCAGGACCACTGGTCGCGCAGACTCGCCGGCCGTCCGGATGCTTTCCCATGTTGTTGGCTCCATCTCTACGGCGAGACCGATCGCTAATGTATCGGCCAATCTCGTCAGGTCGTCGGATTCATATGCAGCGACGATCGGACCGAAGTTATGAGACTTCTCTCTGGCCTCATGGTTCTCTCGATGCGGAGGCAAAGGTCGCTCCAACTCCCACCTCTTTGGCTCTTTCCTGGAAGCATGAAGCCGATCGTCGCGCATGACGAACCGAACGATTTCCGAGGATGAACTAGAGCGGGAAAGTAGGTGTGTTTCCTGCAACCCCGTCGAGCCGCATATTTCGAGCACCGCCTAATCAGAAATGAATAAGCGGTCGGTCACGACGTGCAGTCGATCCGCCCCCCGAGCTGTCCCTGCTTGCAGGAGTGCGCTTGCATTGCCATAAACGTTCTTTTATGGAACTTAACAGGGTGAAACGTCATGGTCCGCGTCAAGGGCGATGGATCGGGGCGTTGAACTCGCCAACGCCAAGATGTCGATGAGACCTTTCGGCGCGAATGCGCCCCAACGGACCGACAATTCCAAGCGCAAGCGCCGTCCAGGACGGCGATATGGAGGAGATCGATGACCACTGTCGTAAGCCTGAAGTCCCACGACGCCCTAGGCATCGTCACCATCGATAGTCCTCCCGTCAACGCGCTCAATGCAGCCGTACGCGGTGGCATTCTGGCGTGCGTCCAAGAGGCCATTGCCGACCCCTCCATTCAGGCCATCGTGCTGACCTGCGCAGGACGGACCTTCATTGCCGGAGCCGACATCACGGAGTTTGGCAAGCCTCCGAAGAGGCCAGCCCTCGATGAGGTCCTGACCGCGATTGAGAGCAGCCCGAAGCCCGTCATTGCGGCCATCCACGGCACCGCTCTCGGTGGGGGGCTCGAGGTCGCCCTGGCATGTCATTTCCGGGTGGCGGAAAAGAGCTCGAAGCTCGGCCTGCCCGAGGTCAAACTTGGTCTATTGCCAGGCGCCGGCGGCACCCAGCGCCTTCCGCGCGCAGTGGGTCCAGAACTTGCCGCTAGAATGATCATCAGCGGCGATCCGATCGGCGCCAACGAAGCGCTTCAGAACGGATTGCTCGAGGAGGTGGTCGAGGAGGCATCATCCGGCGGCGAAGCCTTCGCTCGAAAGCTCCTTGCTGACAGGCGCCCGCTTCGCAGATTGCGCGACGATGACACCAAGCTCGCCGCGGCTCGATCGGACCGCTCGATCTTCACCGGCGCTGTGGCTGCGATTACAAGAAAAGTCAGAGGGTTGGAGGCCCCGTTCGTTGCGGCCGACGCGATCGGCCATGCGCTCGATCTCCCCTTCGATCAGGGGCTGAAGAAAGAACGAGAGCTATTCCTCCGGCTGATGAGCAGCGATCAATCGAAGGCTCTACGATACGCATTCTTCGCCGAGCGAGAGGCAGCGAAGATCGCGGGCGTGGAGACCGGGACCAAGCCCCATGCAGTCGAACGTGTGGCGATCATCGGCGCAGGCACCATGGGAGGCGGTATCGCGATGTCATTCGCGAACGCAGGCATTCCCGTTACTCTGGTAGAGAGCGGCAAGGATCAGCTCGATCGCGGATTGAGTGTCATCCGCAAAAACTATGAAGCCACCGCCGCGCGAGGCGGCATTCCCGCTGATGCACCTGCGAAGCGCATGGCACTCATCAGCGGAGCCATCGGTCTTGAGAACATCGGGCAAGCTGACCTCATAGTAGAGGCTGTATTCGAAACCATGGCGATCAAGAAGGAGGTGTTCGGACAGCTCGACAAACTCGCGAAATCTGGCGCTATTCTCGCGACCAATACCTCCTTCCTGGACATCAATGAGATCGCCAAGGAGACCAAGCGTCCCCAGGATGTAGTCGGCATGCACTTCTTCAGCCCGGCCAATGTGATGAAGCTGTGCGAAATCGTCCGAACCAAGAGCACCGCTCCCGACGCGCTGGTAACCGCAGTTTCATTGGCGCGGAAGATCGGAAAGGTACCGGTGATCGTCGGTGTCTGCGACGGCTTCGTTGGCAATCGTATGCTCATGGCCCGGCAGCGTCAGGCCAATCAGCTGCTTTTCGACGGCGCACTCCCTCAGCAGGTCGACGCCGCCCTGACCAAATTCGGCATGCCAATGGGCCCGTTCGCGATGGGTGACCTGGCCGGATTGGATATCGGGTGGCGGTCGCGACAGGATCGTGGCATCAAATCGGAGATCGAAGACGCCTTATGTGAGGCAGGCCGCTTCGGACAAAAGACCGGAAAAGGCTTCTTCCGTTACGAAAGCGGCTCACGTGCTCCCCTTCCCGATCCGGAGGTCGAAAAACTGATCGATCAGACGTTGAAGCGTCTCGGGCGCAAGCGGCGCACGATCAGCGATGAGGAAATCCTGGAGCGGACGACATATGCGATGATCAACGAAGGAGCTCGGATCCTTGAAGAAGGCATTGCGGCTCGAGCAAGCGACATCGACGTGGTGTGGCTGTATGGGTACGGATGGCCGGTCTATCGTGGAGGCCCCATGTATTACGCCGATCATGTTGGGCTGAAGACAATCGCTGACAAGCTGTCGGACTATGCGAAGGAAGCAAGCGATCCGTCGCTTGAGCCAGCACCGTTGCTGAAGAAGCTGGCCAATCAGAACGCGAAATTTACCTGACCTGTCTGCCCCGGAGTGAACCGACCTGCTCGCCGAGAGGCTGACCTGTCTGGCGGCGAGTGGGCTCCCGAACCGGCGATGAGGGACCTTGGCGAGGAGAGGCGCAGACCTACATCTCGAAGCTTTGGAGAAGTCCGAACGATTGGTGGAGAGCTTCCGTCCCCGGCGCGGAAACAAACCGTTGATCGACCATTCCTTCTCAATAGTTACTTGATATTTCGTAGCTGCTCTGGCAATTTGTGCCAGCGTAGCTATTTGCAGGGGTAGAGCACGGCTCCTTATCGCGGGTGAAATCGTCCCCCTCATCGCTGGAGAGGAAGTTCAGGAGGAACCGATACTGCTGACGCATGATCGGGATTTCTCTCCCTAACTCTGGCAATAGGCCCATCGCATCTTCAAAAAGCCGGATCCTTACATGCGCCGAATAGTAGTCACAGGAATGGGGCTGGTCTCTCCGCTCGGCTGCGGTACGGAGGTGGCGTGGTCCCGGCTGCTTGCCGGCAAGTCCGGGCTGACCATCCTGCCCGAGTGGGCTTCCTCGTTGCCGGGGAGAGTTGCCGGACTCGTGCCGGCTAAAGCCGATGACGTCGATGGTGGCTTCGATCCCGATCTGACCATCCCGCCCAAAGAACAGCGGAAAATGGATCGGTTCATTCAGTTCGCGTTGGTGGCAGCTGCGGAGGCGGTCAAGCAGGCTGGCTGGACCCCTGCGGACGAGCACTCACAGGAGCGCACAGCGACGATCATCGCTTCTGGAATTGGCGGATTTCCGGCCATCGTCGAAGCGGTACGGACTACCGACCAACGTGGCGTCCGCCGCCTGTCACCATTCACCGTGCCATCCTTTCTGGCAAATCTCGCCGCCGGACACGTTTCGATACAGTACGGCTTCAAAGGGCCGATCGGCGCCCCCGTTACGGCGTGCGCTGCCAGCGTACAGGCAATCGGCGACGCGGCTCGATTGATCCGCGCTGGTGAGGCCGACGTGGCGGTCTGCGGGGGTACAGAAGCTTGCATCGATCTGGTCAGCCTTGGAGGGTTCGCAGCGGCCCGCGCAATCTCCACCCGCTTCAACGACAGGCCCTCGCAGGCGTCTCGCCCGTTCGACCGGGACCGCGACGGCTTCGTCATGGGCGAAGGAGCTGGAATTCTGGTGATCGAAGAGCTCGAGCACGCTCGAGCACGCGGGGCCCTGCCGATCGCCGAACTCATCGGCTATGGAACTTCCGCCGACGCGCATCATATCACCTCGGGACCTGAGGACGGCTCAGGCGCCCGGCGCGCCATGGAAGCGGCCTTGCGACAGGCCAACCTTGATCCGCGCAACGTGCAGCATCTCAATGCTCACTCGACCTCGACTCCGGTCGGCGACAACTCCGAGCTGGCCGCCATCAAATCCGTTTTCGGAGGTCACGGAAGCATCGCCGTGAGCGCGACAAAGTCGGCGACCGGTCATTTGCTGGGCGCTGCAGGGGGCGCCGAGGCCATCTTCGCGATCCTCGCGGTCAGGGACCAGATCGCCCCTCCCACTCTCAATCTGGAAAATCCCGACGAAGCAGCGGAAGGCGTCGATCTCGTCGGACCAAAGGCTCGCAACATGGCGATGGATCACGTGATCTCGAATGGCTTCGGATTTGGCGGCGTGAACGCCAGCGTCATCTTCAAGCGCTGGTAGGGTGACGCGCGCTTCTCCTCGCTGGGTTCAACGGCCAGCTCCGCTCTAATGCGTCAATTCCCTCATCGCCCCTTCTAGGCCGTCGATGGTGATTGAGAACATGCGACCCGCAAAGATACGTTTGATGATGGTGGTCGATTCCGAATAGTCCCAGTGCTTCTGAGCGACCGGATTGAGCCACACCGAATGCGGATAGGTGCGGATGATGCGGTCGAGCCAGACCGAGCCGGGCTCCTCGTTGACGTGCTCGACCGAGCCGCCGGGCACCATGATCTCGTAAGGCGACATCGAGGCGTCGCCGACGAACACGACCTTGTAGTCGTGCGGGTATTTGTGCAGCACGTCCCAGGTCGGCGTGCGGTCGGTGAAGCGGCGCTTGTTCTGCTTCCAGACGCCTTCATAGAGGCAGTTGTGGAAGTAGAAATACTCCATGTGCTTGAACTCGCTCTTCGCCGCCGAGAACAGCTCCTCGACCTGCTCGATATGCGCGTCCATGGAGCCACCGATGTCGAAGAACACCAGCAGCTTCACCGCATTGCGTCTTTCAGGACGCATGTGCACGTCGAGGTAGCCGTGATTGGCGGTCTCGCGAATGGTGGTGTCGAGATCGAGCTCGTCGGGCGCGCCGGTGCGCGCGAATTTGCGCAGGCGGCGCAGCGCCACCTTGATGTTGCGGATGCCGAGCTCGACATTGCCGTCAAGATCCTTGAACTCGCGCTTGTCCCACACCTTCACGGCGCGGTTGTTGCGGTTCTTCTCCTGGCCGATGCGCATACCCTCGGGATTGTAGCCGTGGGCGCCGAACGGCGAGGTGCCGGCCGTGCCGATCCACTTCGAGCCGCCCTGGTGGCGGCCCTTCTGCTCCTCGAGGCGCTTCTTCAGCGTCTCCATGAGCTTGTCCCAGCCCATGGCCTCGATCTGCTTCTTCTCTTCCTCCGTCAGGTACTTCTCGGCGAGCTTCTTCAGCCACTCCTCGGGGATCTCCGCCTTCTCCATGGCATCGAGCAGGCTTTCCAGCCCCTTGAACACCGTGCCGAAGACGCGATCGAACTTGTCGAGATTGCGTTCGTCCTTCACCAGCGAGGCGCGCGACAAATAGTAGAAATTCTCGACCGTATAGTCCGCAAGGTCAGCGTCGAGCGCCTCCATCAGCGTGAGGTATTCGCGCAGCGTCACGGGGACCTGCGCATCGCGCAGAGAAGTGAAGAATTGCAGGAACATGATAGATGGACCGTCCGAGTATCCCCGGCGAAACTATCCCGGATCTTGGCGCGCCCGATCGACAAACGAGAATAGGTTCACTTCATCGGTGAATAGCCCCGTGCGTTGATTATTGCTCCGCCGATGGTCGATCAATTGCCCTGCATGAGTAAAGCAGAAAGCATTTGAAATCATGCGATTTTAATGGCATCGGGCCGCGCTCGGGCAGAGCCTGTAATTTGTCGGCCTTGCATGCGGGTCACGCCATGAACATCCGCCCGAGGAAGTGGCCGAGGACTTGATTCCCTTGCAAAGCTGCCGCTATTTAGATCACATCCTTGCGCATCTACTCGAACAAATCTGATGGCCATGAAATTCACTGGGACGAAGAACTACGTCGCAACTGACGATCTCAAGGTGGCCGTCAATGCCTCGATCGTGCTGGAGCGCCCGCTCCTCATCAAGGGCGAGCCCGGCACCGGCAAGACGGTGCTGGCCGAGGAAGTGGCGAAGGCGCTGAGCGCGCCGCTGCTGATCTGGCACATCAAGTCCACCACCAAGGCGCAGCAGGGTCTCTACGAATACGACGCGGTGTCGCGCCTGCGCGACAGCCAGCTCGGTGACGCACGCGTCTCCGACATCAAGAACTACATCAAGCGCGGCAAGCTGTGGGAGGCCTTCACCGCCGAGCAGCGCCCGGTGCTGCTGATCGACGAGATCGACAAGGCCGATATTGAATTCCCGAACGACCTGCTGCTCGAGCTCGACCGCATGGAATTCCATGTCTACGAAACCGGCGAGACGATCAAGGCGAAGCAGCGCCCGATCATGATGATCACTTCCAACAACGAGAAGGAGCTGCCGGACGCCTTCCTGCGCCGCTGCTTCTTCCACTACATCAAGTTCCCCGACGCCGACACGATGGGCCGCATCGTCGACGTCCACTTCCCCGGCATCAAGAAGCGCCTGGTGGAAGAAGCGCTGCGCGTCTTCTTCGAGGTACGCGAGGTGCCCGGCCTAAAGAAGAAACCGTCGACGTCGGAACTGCTCGACTGGCTCAAGCTGCTACTCAACGAGGACATAAGCGCCGAGCAGCTGCGGGAGCGCGATCCACGCAAGCTGATCCCGCCGCTGCACGGCGCGCTGCTGAAGAACGAGCAGGACGTGCACCTGTTCGAGCGACTGGCGTTTCTCGGCCGGCGAGAGGTCTAGCCAATCAAGAACTCGATATTGGCCGTCAGCCGGAGTTCTTGATATTCAGGTCTCCGATTATTCTGACCGGAGTCGATGAGATGGGCCACTCCCAAGCGGACAAAGCGAAAAGTAGGGAGCGTATTCTGGATGCCGCCGCAGTCCAGATCCGGGAGCTGGGATTGGACGGCCTCAGCATTGCCGAGCTCATGAAATCGGCAAAGCTGACGCACGGCGGGTTCTACGGGCATTTTGACTCGCGCAATGAGTTGATCTCCGATGCTTTGGCAAAAGCCCTGTCGGAAGGCGGCCCAAAATCGGCGCGCCTGGGAAACACGAACGGTCCGCGCACTCTCAAAGCGCTGCTCAACACCTATCTCAGCAAGGCGCATCGAGACGATCGGAGTGTAGGATGTGCGGTAGCGGCGCTGGCCGGAGACGTTGCGCGAAGCGATCGGAGAACGCGCGACGTCATGACAAGCTATCTCTCCCAGTACTTCGACAGAGTGGCTCAGTTAGTGGAAGGCGATCACCCCGACGAATCCGCCATTGCCATCGTCTGCACGATGGTCGGAGCGGTCGCTCTTTCGCGGGTGACGAGAGATCGTCCGATGTCTGACAAGATATTGCGCGCGGCCCGACAGAGCATTCTCGACCTTATAGAGTGCCGCGAGGCAGTTGAAAAATAGCGGCCCGAAGGGAAGAAAAGGACGACGATGAAGCTCTACGATTTCGGACCTGCGGCGAGCGCTCAACGCGTTCGTGTCTTCCTCGCCGAGAAGGGCCTGGAGCTACCGACCGAACAACTGAACGTCCGGGAAGGCGCGCAGTTCACCCCCGCGCTCACCGAGATGAATCCGTTTCATTGCGTCCCCTTCCTGGAATTGGACGACGGCACGGTCATCGCGGAGTCCCTGTCGATTTGCCGCTATCTCGAAGAAATGTACCCGCAACCAGCTCTTTTTGGGCGCACGAGCACCGAGCGAGCCGTGATCGATATGTGGTTGCGGCGGTTCGAACTGGATGGCCTTGTTCCGATGCTGCACGCCGCGCGCAATTCCCTACCTATGTTCGCCGGTAGAGTCGTGCCGGGCACGCGGAATGGTCTGCCGCAATTGCCGGCACTTGTCACTCGCGGGCGCGAGATGATGGAAATCTTTCTCGGCCGGGTGGAGCCGTACATGGCCAAGAACGCATTCGTCGCCGGCTCACAGTTCAGCGTCGCAGATATCACCGGCTTCTTCGCCATACGCTCGGCCAACGCGCTGAACATTGATATCGGCGCGCGCTATCCTGCCGTCGCGGCATGGTTTGCCAAAGTTTCGGCGCGCCCGTCCTTTCAGCTCTGAGGAGGCCCATATGAAAAATCCAGTTTGCGTCGTCACCGGGGTCGGTCCTGAGCACGGCACTGGCGCGGAGATCGCCAGGCGCTTCAGCGAAGGTGGCTATCGGGTCGCGATGATAGCCCGCAGTGCGGAGAACCTCCGTAACCTGGCATCGAAGTACGAGGGCGCGCGCGCTTATCCTTGCGATGTCGGCGATCTCAAAGCGTTGGTCCGGACGCTCGCCCTCATCAGGACCGAGATGGGCGCTCCCCAGGTCGTCATTCACAATGCTCTGCGTGCAACGCGAGGAAGCATCCTGGCCATGGACCCTGACGATTTGGAGAAGAACTTCCGGGTCAATACCACCGCGCTGCTCCATCTCTCCCGCGAGACCATTCCGCAGATGCTGGAGGCCGGGAAAGGTGCGATCCTGGTCACCGGGAACACGTCCGCCTTTCGTGGAAAGGCCAACTGGGGCTTCTTCGCTTCAACCAAAGCGGCCCAGCGCATCTTGGCCGAATCGATGGCGCGCGAGTTCGGGCCGAAGGGAATTCATGTCGCCTACTTCATGATCGACGCTGCGATCGACACGCCCCGCACCCGCCCAATCTTGGCGGCGGACAAGCCCGACGATTTCTTCGCAAAGCCTGCCGCCATAGCGGAGGAAATGTTTCGGGTCGCCCACCAGGACCGGTCGACCTGGTCGTTCCTTGTTGAACTACGTCCGTTCGGCGAGACCTGGTAAAGGCAATCGAACTGCTTGGCGGGGCAAATCAGACGGTCAAGCTTGCTTCAGCGCCGGCCCGCGCGGTCGAGTTGAGGTGCCGAGGGCAGTTTAACCGGGTCACGCAACCCGCTGCAGTCGCTTCTGAGCCGACCTCTGACCCACAAACCACGACTTGGTGTTGGTCAATTCCGCTTCAAGAAAGCGCCAAACCTGCTTGGTCATCTTTCTGAGGTCGCTTTCGCGGCGGCGGAGCAACCATAAATCCATAATAGCCGCCTCGTCCGGGAGCACGCGCACCAGGCCTTCCGCCAAGGCAAACGGCACCGGCAGAAACGCCAAGCCAAGACCTTCGGCAGTCGCAGCGAAATGATTGACAACCGGCGTAAGCGTCAGCGCACTCCGGGCGCTCGCAGCCGAGTTGAAGGCCGCCAACAGCGTGATGTGACTGGTGCGATCGTTGTGGGGCCTGCCGTAATCGGCCGTGCTTCCGATCAGCTCATGGTCGACAAGCTCGCTGAGGGACCTCGGCGCACCACGCTCCGCCAGATAGCTGTCGGATGCAAACAGACCAAAGGCGATCGTTCCGACGCGGCGGCCGACGAGTTCGCTGTCACCCGGATGCCCTATCCGAATGACCAGATCGAGGTCACTAGTGGCAAGGTTCTGCTGCTCGACAGTGGAATTGATCTCAAGTCGGATCTGAGGATTCAGCGCGCGCAACTTCTTGACCCGAGGCAGGAGCCAGTGCTTGGTCAGGCCTTCTGTCGCGGAGATCTTGACGGCGGTCGAACGATGGCCGACCCGTAAGGAGAGATCCCGGTGAAACTCCTCGAAAGAACAGACCATCTCTTCCGCCGAGCGGAGAAGGTCCTGTCCCTCCTGGGTCAATTTCACCCCGGACGACACCCGAAAGAAAAGCGGCGCACCGATACTCCGCTCCAACTCCTTCAAGCGCCTGCTAAGAGTCGGCTGGCTCATGCCCAAGTCCCGGGCGGCCCTATTTACGCTTCCGGTTCGTGCTACCGAAAAGAATAGCCTGAACAGATCCCAATTGGTTTCAGTCAAGCGAGGTTTATGCTGGGTGGTACCAGTCGCCACCATCCCCGTCTTGCCCGGCTCCGCTCCGGAGAAAGGTCCGCCGCGCGCAGCTTCGCCACCCACCACGTTGTCCATTTCCACCCCTTCGATACATGTCCGAGCGGATATAAAATGATGCTCGTCATCTTTATCTCAGGATGATGCTTGTCATGCAGAACGTCAAGCGGGGGATTGAACACAAATCGGTGGGAAGCAACAACTGAACAAATGTTCACTGCATGGTTTCAGGGCTGTTAAGACTGGTAGTAGAGCACACCGGCTGGTTAGCTTGAGCTTCCTTTGCGCACGAGAGCCGAATTCGCCTCTCCTCAGTGAGTTGTTCTTGCCCGGCAAGCTTTGTAAGTCCCATGACACCTTCCAGCCATCTTGAGAAATCTCCGGCGGCACCCTTAGGTACGACTTCATAACACCGCACCGCGAACGCGGCGAGTTGAGTTGTAGACATACTGTCCGTTAAGCTGCCGCCACGGACAGTTCATCCATGTATGGCCCAAGGTCTGCAGCGAAATGCTCATGCTCCAACAACTGATCGAAATGTCTCATCATGCGTGGATACTCGTTGCGGACACCTCGATGGAGTATTCTGCTTAGGCCCAGCTCCTGCAGCTGACGCGCTCGACAATGTTCGTTCATGAAAAGCGCGAACTCTATCGCGAAACAGATATCGGCAAGGGAAATGCTGTCGCCGACCAGCACCCGGCGGGTGGGCCGGAGCGCTTGCTCAAGTCCGGAGGCGTAGATCGAGAAAGCTTCTTGAGTTCTCGCGTGGATTGCCGCATCCAGTGTCCCGCCTGACAGCGCTAGAAGGTAGATCTGAGCGTCTCGCGCAAAAATCAGACTTACATCCAGGAAGCTGTCGATCCTGGAAGTCTCGTAAACATCGTGCCCATAGAGGGGGAAATCGGTCTTGCTCAGGCGTGCCACCGCTCGCATGATGCTATTCGATTCGAAGATGCCGATTTTCCCGCCGGGAGCGAACGCGGCAGGAACGTTGCCAAACGGGTGGGCATCCATGAACGCTTCTGTCTTGAACAAGCGTTCTCCAGTCATCCCTACCCTGCCAGTCCGAGCGAGCGGCGAGTACGCATGCCATTCGTAGGAGGCTACGGGGGCTGCATTGTAATCCCAAAGCCAGCCCTTCAGCTCTTCCGCAGAGGCACCTTTAACTTCGATTTCAACTCCAGCAAATCTGCCCGCAATGGTCGCCTTCCAAACTCTCGGATTCGGCAAATATGAAAAGATACGAAGGTCAGCCATTGTAAGCCACTCAGAGATGCGGTCGTCGGACGTGTCAGAGGACTAGAGGCCTAGCGGAATTCCCAGCAATCAAAAATCTGCTATCGCCCTACTTACCAATGATAGGCTGGCGCGAACTGTCACTCGCAGGTCCGTCCAACTCGCCGTGGCGCGAAGTGGATTGGAGAGGTGAGGTAAACTTGGGCGGACCACATAATGACCTTGCGCAGTGACGGATCTCAACTGTGAAGGTTAGCTCGCCCTGACTTGGACGTTTCCCCATCCGACAGCGGCCGCGAGGACGCTGATACGCTCGGGAGCTGGTGGTTGCGGTAACGCTCACGAAGCTCTGACTTCCTGACCTTTCCTGTCGCGGTATGAGGAATCGTATCCATCACGACGTCGTCAGGCATCCACCACTTCGCGATCTTGCCCTCAAGATACGCAAGAATGGTGCTCTTGGATGCCTCCGCACCCGGCTTGGTCTGGACGACGAGAAGCGGCCTTTCGCCCCATTTCGGGTGTGGGACGGCAATCACCGCAACTTCCTGCACGGAAGGGTGCGCCGCAGCGACATTCTCGATCTCGATCGACGATATCCATTCGCCGCCTGACTTGATAACGTCCTTGGATCGATCGGTTATACGCATATACGCGTGCTCGTCGATCGTCGCGACGTCGCCCGTGTCGAAATAGCCCTCCTCGTCCAAGACTTGGTCATTCAAGCCAAAGTACCCTTTGGCGACGCTTGGGCCACGCACCTTCAGTCTGCCGAATGCTTTCCCGTCGCGGGGAAGTTTGGCGCCGAAGTCATCGGTGATCTTCATTTCGACGAGAAACGGTGCAAAGCCCTGGCTTGAAAGCTGGGCAAGCTTCTCAGCGCCAGTCAAGCCTTCGAACGGCGGCTTCAGGTACCCAATTGATCCGACGGGCCCCATCTCCGTCATACCCCAGCCTTGTCGTGCAGCGATCCCCATCCGCTGAAAGCCTTCGATCATTGTGGGCGGAGGCGCCGCCCCACCGATCGTCAAATTTCTAAGCGACGGCAGTCGCAAGTTCTCCGATTCCATATGCTGTTGAAGCATGAGCCAGACCGTTGGTACGCCGGCCGTCGACGTGACGTTCTCGTCCCTGAGCAATTCATATACCGAAGGGCCATCGAGCTTCGCGCCCGGAAAAACGATCTTGCTGCCCACCATTGGCGCCTGGAATACGTAAGCCCAGCTATTGGCATGAAACAACGGCACAATCGGAAGTACCGTATCGTTACAGCTCAAACCCATCACGTCTGCTTGGGCAGTCATCAGCGACTGAAGTACGTTTGACCGATGAGAATACAGCACCCCCTTCGGATTCCCTGTGGTGCCGGACGTATAGCATAAGCCGGCGGCGGTATTCTCGTCAAAGGACTTCCAGGCGAAGTCGCCATCGACGCCATCGATCCAGTCCTCATACGCAATGGCCCCCCGCAAGGACGTGTTCGGCATGTTCTCGCGATCCGTCAGTATGACGAAGCGCTCGATGAATTCGAGGTGTCCCGATAGCTTTTCGAGAAGCGGTACGAATGTGGCGTCAGCACAAAGAATTCTGCCCTTTGCGTGATTGATGATCCATGCAATCTGTTCGGGAAACAGGCGGGGATTCACGGTGTGGCAGATGGCGCCGATTCCCATGATTCCATACCAGAGCTCCATGTGTCGCCAGGTGTTCCAGGCCAATGTCGCGACCCGATCGCCGAGCACGATGCCGTCGCGGTCCAGTCGTTGGGCAACCTTTAGTGCACGTTTTCTGATTTCGCCGTAATTGGTCCGATGGATGGGACCTTCGATCGACCGCGTCACCACCTCGCGATTGGGATGACAAGCTGCGGCGTGATCAATGATCCGCTGACACAGCAAAGGCCAGTCCTGCATTAGGCCCAACATGGATTCCTCCGATAGGTCCTCCCACATCCGTTCAATCGGACGCGGTGTGTTGCTTCATTTGGAGCATAAGGTGGTTGTGCGGCAAAACGTAAAGATGGGGGTTGGCGCACAACGTCAATTTTTTGGCGCGCGCGGCCATAGAAGCCGCTTCGCCAGGGCGTGATATTTCCGGGACAACTCAAGAACAGCGCAACGGTGGGAAACGGCATGCCAATCTATACGATCACGAGTGAACGCGGCACGATCAGCTCCGAGCAGAAGTTTGAGCTCGCCGAAGCGCTGGTGGACATGCACTTACGTATCGCGGGCGGAGCCAGATGGCTCGTCAACGTGGTCTTTCAGGAATCGAAAAGCGTCTTTGTGGGGGGAGCGCCCGCAAAGAGATTACTGATAGCGACAACGATTCGCGAGGGGCGAAACGACGAAGCCAAAGCGTCGCTGCTGGCCGAATACTCATCCCTTGTATCGCGCGTGCTCGATGTTCCCATCTCGGATATCATTGCCGGCCTTGATGAAGTAAATCCGGATAATGTGATGGAGGCCGGATTCATTCTTCCAAAGGTCGGGCAGGAAGAGGCGTGGATGAAGAAGGTCCTGGCTTCTAAGGCACATTGACGCCAAGCTGCGATCGAAATTGGTTGGGTTACCTCGGAGGGCCTCTCCCGGCGCGATCGATGGCGGGAGGCATCGCCAAGCCTCCCGGCCCCCGCTGCAACCGAGGGGCCGCAAGCAAATCCGCAAAGCAGATAAATTGGCTATGGCGATGTGTGTCAAAACATTGATATCATTCGACGGCGCTCCGCAGGGAGAACCATCGCCTTGGCAGCTCTTACAGTCGCCTCATGCTGGTCTAACGCAATTCTCGACGGCCTTGAACGACAGGGCCTTGAACGAACACGACTGACGCTCGGGGTCCGCGGCATCGTGGACGGCAGATTTCCGGACACGAGCCGCATTGAGCTCTCTCCAACAAGAACCATTTGGGGCCGCGCCAGGCTTCTTTCGGGCGACCCTCTGCTCGGCGTTAAGGTCGGCAGCGCCCTGCCTATTCACGCCACCAACGTGATCGCGGTCATCACCGCGCATAGCCCAACGTTTGGCGAAGCAATTCAGCGCCTGTTGCGCTATCAGACGCTGCTGAGCGAGGGGGGCCAGTTCACGACGCAATCCACGCAAGGTGCGGTCCAGATGCTGTATAAGCCCAACTGGGACACCGTGTCGATGGACGTGCTCCATACCGATGCCATCATCGCCTGTTTCGTCGCCAGCGGTCCGAAGCCCACCCTTGTCCAACTCGTTGGGCGGCCAGATGCCGATCAGGCGTCGTTTACTCAGATCCTGAAATGCGATGTTTGCTTTGGCGCCCGATACGCGTCCATCGATTACGATGCCAAGGCACTAAACGCAATCAGATCCGGAGCAGATCGATCTTTGTGCGACATCAATATCGCGTATGCCGAGACTTTGCTGGGCACGCTCCGAAGAATGGATGCCCTTTGCCAAAGGGTACAGGCAGCAATCGCAAAGCTCGGACCGGGTGCAGCCAATATCGAGTCCGTCGCCCGTGAAGTCGCCTGTTCACCGCGCACGCTCCAGCGTCGCCTAAGTTCGGCTGGCACAAGCTTTTCTGCACTTTTCGAAGCCTATCGGATGGGGGAAGCCTTGATCATGCTCTCCGAGACAGATGTCGGTCTCTCTCGTATCGGTCACCTGCTAGGCTACTCGGAAGCGAGCACATTCTCCCGCGCCGTTTCGCAGTGGTGCGGACTAACACCCCGCCAAATCAGGAAGCAGCGTAACACTGAGGTAGCTGGAATTCGAGACACCCATCTAACGCTCGGTCGCCCCCTTCCCCGCACGCCGAGTGACGCCGCTGGAGCGTCACGGACAAGACTCGTCAAACGGCCGCGATCACTGTCCATCGTGTGAGTTCTCGCTCCGCCATCCGCGAAGCCAAACAGCCGTCTTTCGATATGTTCAAGGCGGTTCAGCGAAGAACTTCCCCACGTCCTGCAGTCAGGCAGGATGTCCGATCAGCGGGGCACCGGATTGGCGTCCCCCGCCGCGAGCGACCCGAACTTTCGACCCAGCTATGCCGCGGTCGCTTGTTTCAGTGTGACGCGACCGTAGAATGTTTCGCCCTTAGCGGCCATTTCGATCAAGAGCTTTGGTGGAGTAAAGCGCGAACCATATTTTTTCTCCAGCTTCAGACACAGTTCGACGAACTTCTTCGCACCCATAAAGTCGATGTAGGACAGCGTGCCCCCGGTGAACGGCGGGAACCCGAATCCAAGAATCGAACCGACATCGGCCTCTCGCGGATCGGTGATGACACCATCCTCCACGGTGCGCGCAGCTTCCACCGCCTGGACCGCGAGAAACCGCTGTTTCAACTCCTCGACGTCGAGCGTATCCGGATCGAGAAGCTTGGGCTGCAGCACGGTCAACTCCGGCCATAGCTTCTTCTGTCCCTTGCCCTTCTCCGGATAATCATAAAAGCCCTTGCCATTCTTCCGGCCGAGGCGTCCGCGCTTTTCCACCATATCGACCAGCAACTTCTTGTGATCCTGGTTGATCGCCTGCGTGCCGATATCGGCTTCGGTAGCCCTCAAGATTTTCAGCCCAAGATCGAGAGCAGTTTCATCACTGAGCGAGAGCGGACCGACCGGCATGCCGGCCATCTTGGCGACGTTCTCGATCATGGCAGGCGGCACGCCTTCCAGCAGCATCTGGTACCCTTCGAAGATGAAGAGCATCACGCAACGGTTGGCGTAGAAGCCCCGCGAGTCATTGACGACGATCGGCGTCTTCTTGATTTGTCGCACGTAGTCGAGGGCGGTGGCCAGCGCAATGTCGCCGGTCTTCTTCCCGACGATGATCTCCGACAACATCATCTTCTCCACCGGAGAGAAGAAGTGGATCCCGATGAACCTCGACGGATCCTTGAACTCCTCGGCCAGCGAATTGATCGGCAGCGTGGAGGTATTCGTCGCGAAGATCGCGCCTTCCTTCAGAAGCGGCTGCGCTTTGGCGTAAGTCTCTGCCTTGACTTTCCGATCCTCGAACACCGCTTCGACCACCAGGTCGCAATCGCTTATCGCATTGTAATCTGCGGTGGCGGTAATGCGCGACAGAATTGCTTCGCCGTCCGCTTGATTCATGCGGCCCTTGGAAACCGCCGCATCGACGTTTGACCGGGCGCGGCCCTTGCCCCTGTCCGCCGAGGCCTGGTCGCGATCGATCAGCACCACATCGATGCCGGCCTGAGCGGAAATATAGCCGACACCGGCGCCCATGAAACCTGCACCGATTACTGCAAGCTTCCTCACCTTGGTCGGCGGCACGTTCTGCGGGCGGCGCGCGCCCTTATTCAGATCTTGCATCGATATGAAGAGAGAGCGGATCATCGCCGCCGCTTCCTTCGAGCGCAGGATCCTTGAGAAGTGCCGCGATTCGACGCGCAGCGCCGTATCCATCGGCAACTGCAGGCCTTCGTAGACGCACTGCAGGATTGCCCGTGCGCCCGGATAGTTATCGTAAGTCTCCTTGCGAAGGATCGCGGTCGCCGGCTGGAAGAACTGCAATCCCGTTTTCGAGTAGACCGTACCACCAGGCAACTTGAAATCCTTCTGATCCCAAGGTGCCACCGCCTTGCCGCCGGCCTTGATCCAGTCCTTGGCCTTCTGAATCAGATCCCCGGCAGGCACCACCTCGCCGATGAGGCCGCGTACCTGGGCCTTCTTGACATCGATTGCTTCACCCTTGAATAGCATCTGCACAGCGTCCATGGTCGGCATCAGGCGTGGCAACCGCTGCGTGCCGCCGGCACCTGGGAAAATTCCGATCTTGACCTCAGGCAGCCCGACACGGGTTTTCGGGTTGTCGGACGCGATGCGGTGGTGACAGGCGAGCGCCAACTCGAAGCCGCCGCCGAGCGCTGTTCCATTGATCGCGGCAACCCACGGCTTGCCGCCAACCTCGATATTTCGGAACGATTGCGACAGTTTACGCGCCTCGCCGAACATGTATATGTTCGCCGCTTCCTCACCTTGCAACTTCAACATCTCCGCGTGAGTGCGGTTCATCGCTTCGAGCATCGTCAAATCCGCGCCGGCGCAGAACGCGTCCTTGCCGGATGTGATGACGACGCCCTTCACCGCAGCGTCCGACGTCAGTTGCCCGATGATTTCGCTGAGCTCGGTTCCCGAAGTCTCGTCGATGACGTTCATCGACTTTCCGGGGATATCCCAAGTCACCAGCGCAATGCCGTCAACGTCGGTCTCGATCCTGAAATTCTTGTAGGCCATGTGATCGTTCCAATTCCTTGCCGCCATCCAGAAGTAACCTCGCTGCTCGCGAGGCTCCTGAGGATGTCATGACTGAGATTCTCGATCGGGTCGCCTCCCCTTACGGGGACGATGAAGTTCAAACCCGTTCGATGATGGTCGCGGTGCCCATGCCGCCCCCGATGCACAGCGTCACAAGCGCGGTGGATTTGTTGGTCCGCTCGAGTTCGTCGAGGACCGTGCCAAGAATCATCGCACCGGTCGCGCCGAGGGGGTGGCCCATCGCAATCGCACCGCCGTTGACGTTGATCTTGTCCCTGTCGATTTCGAACGCCTGCATCAACCGCAGGACCACGGAGGCAAACGCCTCGTTCAGTTCGACCAGGTCGATGTCCGAGAGCTTCATGCCGGAGCGATCGAGCACTTTCCTGGTCACATCGACCGGACCGGTCAGCATCATCGCAGGTTCGGAGCCGACATTGACGAAGGCGCGAATCTTTGCCCGAGGCTTGAGGTCATGCTTCTTTCCGGCATCCTTGCTACCGAGAAGAACGGCTCCCGCACCGTCGACAATGCCCGACGAGTTGCCTGCATGGTGCACGTAATTGATCGCTTCGATTTCCGGATGCGACTGCACTGCGACAGCATCAAAGCCGCCCATCGCCCCCATCGTGGCGAATGAAGGCTGCAGCTGGCCGAGCGATTGCATCGTCGTTCCTGGGCGAATGTGCTCGTCCTTGGCGAGAATTGTGATGCCGTTGACGTCCTTCACCGGCACGACCGATTTCTTGAAGCGGCCCTCGTCCCAGGCCCGGGCGGCGCGCTCCTGGCTCTGAACGGCGTAGGTATCGACATCGTCGCGCGAGAAGCCGTATTTGGTGGCAATCAAATCCGCGGCGACGCCCTGAGGCATAAAATAGCTCGGCACCGCCATCGAAGGGTCCGTCGGCCATGCCGAACCGGAGGACATGATCCCGACGCGGCTCATGGACTCCGCGCCGCCACCGATGGTCAATTCGTGCTGCCCCGACATGATCTGCGCAGCGGCAATATTTACGGCATCGAGGCCCGACGCGCAGAAGCGGTTGACTTGAATACCGGGCACTGACTTGTCGAAGCCGGCCCTCAGCGCAGCAAATCGCGCGATGTCGCCCCCTGCCTCGCCAATCGGATCAACAACGCCGAGCACGACGTCATCAACACTGTCAGGCGCCAGATTGTTTCGCTCCTTCAGCGCCTGTAACGGAACAGCGGCCAGCGCGAGGGCCGTCACTTCATGGAGCGAGCCGTCGGACTTACCCTTGCCGCGTGGCGTGCGAACGTGGTCGTAGATATATGCCTCAGGCATCTCTGGCCTCTCCTACCTTGCTCACCTCCCTGGTTTGGGAGGCATTATTTCATCGCACATCGAGCACTGTCGCGTTCCTCGCGCGAGCGCGGCCGAACAGACCTTCTCGCTCAGCCCAATACGGACGCTCTAAGCTACAACGGTTGCTTTTGTTTATCGACTTGTTTTGTACAAGTCTATGGTTGCGAATTTCGGTCCAACTGCACGTCTGTCGCTTGATGGGGTCGGTTACATGTGCGTCGTTATTAGGGGTACGTGACGGCTCTTCCGCCGGCGCATCACAACTCTGTCAGGACTCGCCACTGTGTGGACGGCGCGTCCTGCTCACTCAGAAGAAGCGTCAAGCACTTCACCGAAAAGCTCCCAGGCGGTGCCGCTCCAGCGTTGCAGCCTCATTTGGGTGTAATTCATGTTGATCTTGTCGCTCGTGCTGACGCTGATTCCGGGCAACAATGTGGGTAGCATCACGTTCTTCAGGCTCTTCGCCTGCTTGATGATGTTCTCGCGGGAAAGATCGCTCCCGCACTGCTTGATCAGGTGTTCGAGCAGCACTGCTTGCGCATACCCGTACTGGATGTTGGTGTCGGCGATATCGGCGCCCGGCATGTACTTTTCGATGAAGGTTCGATAGCTCTTCATCCCAGCGTCGTTGGCCCACTGCGTGTCGACCGGATCCATCAAGTTCTGCCCGACGATCACGCCGACCGCCCTTTCCAGACCTGCCGGCTTCAGGGTCGCACTCACCGAACTCGAGGGGTAGTTCAGCACGATCGTGGGTTTCCAGCCGATCTCAGCAGCCCTCCGAATGGCTTGCGCCGCGAACTTTGGCGTCCCTGCGACCAGCAGTGCGTCCGCCCCGGAACTCTTCAAGTTTAGGACTTGAGAATCCACCGTTGGATCGCTGACCTCATATGATACGGCGACAACCTTCGCTTCGAAGGCGTCTTTCAGGATCACCTTGAAGGCGTTGACGTAATCTTTTCCGAGATCGTCATTCTGATAGAGGATGCCATACTTCGCATTCGGCATCGTCTTGGTCAAAAACTTCGCGTAGATCTTCCCCTCGGTATCGTAGCTGACGATGCTCGTCGTGGTCAGCGGATAATCCGCAACGTTCGTGAACTTGTTAGACCCGGTGATGATACCGACACTGGGTATACGCTTCGCCATCAAATACTTGGCCACCGCAGTGTTACCCGGGGTACCGAGCTGACCAAAAATGAAGGCGACCTCGTCCCCCTCGACGAGCTTGCGCACCTGCTCCACCGCTTTGGGTGGGCTGTAAGCGTCGTCGTAGGCAATGTAGCTTATCTTCCGGCCGTTGATGCCGCCGCGGTCGTTGACCGATTGGACATATGCAAGAATGGCTTGGCCAATGACTCCGTACGGCGAGGCCGGTCCACTGAAAGGAAAGACTCCGCCAATCTTGATCTCAGACGGCGTCACACCCGGTGCATCGGCGGCATACGCTACGGACCCGAACGACATCAGCATCAGGGCAAAAGCTGGCCTCAATATCTTAAACATGACCCTACTCCATAAATGCGGAACGACGTGTGGTCTGAAACCTCAAGTTGCTCCGTGAAGGTCGGCTTCCTAGACTAGGACGCGCGGCGTACACGCATCGTCGCGGGGAGCCGCTCCCGGACCATCTCCCGAACCAGGTCCTTGCGTACCTTGCCGAAGCTGTTCCGCGGTAACGCGTCAAGGCAGACCACTTCACGCGGCCGTTTGTAGCTCGCGAGCGACGCGCAGCTCCTTACGATGTCGTCCAGATCAATGGGTGCGTCGGCCGCCTTGACGATCGCGGCGACAACAACTTCGCCCCACTTTTCGTCGGGAACTCCGACGACCGCGACTTCCCGGATTGACGGATGATCGATCAACACCAGTTCGACTTCGGCGCAATAGACATTCTCTCCGCCGGAGATGATCATGTCCTTCTTGCGATCCTTGATGGCGAGGTACCCGTCCTCATCGATAACACCGACATCGCCGCTGCGGTACCACTCCTGCCCATTCAGATTGATGATCGCTTCCCGCGTCGCTTGCTCGTTGTCGAGATACCGCGAGAACGCCGTCGGCCCGCTGATGAGAATTTCCCCTACTTCACCGTGCGGAAGAACCCCGCGTTTTTCATCATGAATGACTATCTGCGTACCGGGCGCCGGCAGCCCGGCGGTGCCGAGCTTCTTGGTTAGCATCGCTGGCGGGCATTTTGAAACGAACAACATCTCCGTAATGCCGTAGGCATTTGTCACCCCGTTTGGCAGCCTGAAGCGTTCCTGGATGCGTTCCGCAAGCACCGGCGGCAGAGGCGCCGAAGCAGAGATCCAGTGCGTGAGGTGCGGTAAGCTCTTTTTCTCCGCTAATGGCTCATGGACAAGCTGCCAAGCCATCGTAGGAACGATGAAAGCGAGCTGGATCCTGTACTTCTCCAAATTCTGCAAGGTTCGAGCCGCGTCAAACTTCTTGAACAGAAAATTTGTTCCACCGCACATAACGACCGGCAGCGCAAAGTTTTCCATCGCTCCGCGATGAAAGAGAGGAGCTACGCCTAACGACCTAACTTCGTCAGGGAAGCCCAACGCGATGGCGCTGAGCGTCGCGGCGGCAACCGCCGATCGATGTTTAACCACCGCTCCCTTCGGCCGGCCTGTCGTGCCCGATGTGAACCAGATGCCGCTGTCGGCATCTGAGCTCACGATCGGGAAAGAGGCAATGTCTTCGGTGCTGCCGCCGAGCAGATCGTCGAAGCGAAGCTGATCGGGCCGCCCGCCGTTGCCGCATACGATAACTTGGATCTGGAGGCCAGAGTTGGCGACGGCCTGCGACGCCAGTCCGGCGAGGTCTTCGTCGACGATGAGCGCTTTACACTTGGCTGCCGTGAGCTGATAGGCGAGTTCTTCGGCGGTCAGCCGAAAATTCAGAGAAACGGTCAGCGCACCGAGCCGCGCGATCGAAAAGTAGGAGAGAAGCAACTCACGCTGATTCCACAGCAAATACGCGACCCTGTCGCCTGCTCCGACGCCGAGCCGTTGAAGTCCCGCAGCAAGGCGGTCGACGGTCTCATCGAACTGGCGGTAGCTCAGCGAACCCGCCTCATCGACGACAGCGTCCCTTTGCGGCGTCGCGCAAGCTGTTGCCCGAAGAACATCCGAAACCGAAATGGCTCGATCCAGCACCATGACCTCCCCTTGTTTCGTTCTGGCAGCTTGTGCTGCTCATAGAGTTTTGCGACCTCGCCTAGCGTGGTGGCTCTGGCTGCCACTTCACCCAGTGGAAGAACGACTTGCATTGCCGGCACCGAAACAGGACCTCGGAGACGCTTCCACCGAAGGGCGATTCGATGTCGACGACATCGCTTTCACAGTGCGGACAGACGACCTTGCTGGCATCCACCGGCAAGTCGAATGTTGGCTCGCTTCGATTCACGGCATCGCCAATTCGCGATTTTTGAAACGGATCTTCTCGAACAGATTCTCCGGGATCCCCGGACGGCCATTGCGGCGGATGGACGGCTGCCACGACTTTGCGGGGACTGCTATTCCGTCCGGCACATCGAAGGTTGCGCAGACCGCGCTGAGAAAGCGGTCGCGAAGGTCCGAATCCGACGTATCCCGATAGCCGCTCGAGAAAACTGCATCCGGCTGGTCCGGCTCGCCCCACCAATCCAAAGTGTCGACCAGGCGGCGGCGAGCGTCTTCGTCGACCGTCGACGCCGGGTCTTTGCGCAGTGCCTTGATCCAGCCCACCGAATAGCTGAGATGAAAACGCGATTCCTTCAGGATCTTGTCAGCGAGACGTGCCAGGGTTCTGTCGGCCAGGCTCGTTCTGTAGGCGCTCAGTTGCGTGGAGACGGCCTGCTCGGCCATGAATATCGTCGCGATAAAGTCGGACCATGATTGCGGCGGCCGATCGAGCAGCTTCGGCGAGCGGATGTCCTTCGCACCACGCGTCCACTCCACCTCATCTAGCGTGACGCCGAACCGCCCCAGATGCTGATAAAGCGCGCGGGCATGCCCATATTGTCCCTGCATCATCGCGCAGATGGACGTGAAGTCCGCGATGGAGCGCCCGTTCTGCAACACCATCATGTACCAGCCGGCGAGCACCAGCTTGGCGTCCGCGATGCAATACAATTCGTCCCGCAGGGCCCGGTCCGGTTCTGAAAGGTCTTCGATTGAATTGATGATAGCCATCACACCACCTTTACCTTCGATTTGCTGCCGCGTTCGGTAATCGTGACGAATGCCGACAGCGGTACGATGCACATCTCCCGCCAGATGTGCTGGTCGTAGACAAACCAGGCGCGCGCCTCCGCCAGTTCCGCGTTGGGGGCCTCGACCGAACCGATATGGGAGAGCGGTTCTGCAGAATCTCGGCGCGCAAATACCTCGTAGAATTCCGGCTTGTCGCCACCCAACTCCAATTGCCTGTCGATAACCTTCTTCATCATCGCACCCCTAGACCTGTATTCCGAAGCGGCGCATCAATTGTCGTGCATTGGGCTCAATGGATTGAGTGGTCCAATTGTGATGCCAGCCTTCGAAGACATTGACTTCGCTGACCCCCTTCAGTCCGACCACTGCGTCCTTGACCGATTGCTTCAACATCGAGACGCCAGGACAGGCCAGGCACGGAATTGCGAGCTCGACATTGACCACGCCGGTGTCCGATATCGTGACTGCCCGCAACATCCCCATGCTCTCGATGCTGACCGGTATATGCGGGTCATTCACCGCGAGGAGCGCTTCCCGGACCGCCTGCTCCGTCACCACAGGTCCTGCCCCCAAAGCTCGACCTGCATCCGGGTCAGACCCGGCAGCTTCAATGGGCCGCCTTTCTTCCACTGCGCCAGCTTCTCAGGCCACGTGACCGTACGAAAATCCCACTTCAGGGTTTCCAGATTCAGCAGGATCGGCATTTGGTAATCGAGGACGTAAATGCCCCTTTCGCTATCGAAGTGAGCCGGGACCTTCAGACCAACCTGCTCGCAGAAGGGCACGAGGCGCTGCAGCCAAATCTGCCTCAACTGATCGTTGGTGCTGCCGCGTATCTTGTAATGGAGCTGGTCGGTCCTCGACTTGACGTCGTCTGTCGCACCGAACCACTCGGCCCCCAGCGGAAACCAGAAATCCATACGTTCCTGGACCCGCTTCCGCATCTCGGGGCCCTGCTGCATGTAGTGGCGGATCATGTATTCGCCGCGCTTGACGTGGAAGTTTTCTTCGAAGTTCACCTTCCGTAGCGATCGGCTATACGGCCCGAATGAACAATTCTCCTCGAGATCGCGCGTCGTGATGTATCCCGCCTGATCGCCGACAAGGTGGCCCAGCCCCACATCGATCGGACTCAGATTCCCAAACTCGAGCAGAAAGAACGTCTTGAAATTCTTGGGATCACGCTCGAACACCTGGTGATAGGAGTCGAAGCCGAAATCCTCGAGCATGCGGAACATGACCTGGGCATGTCCCATCTCGTCTTGCAGCGCAGATGCGACGGCAATGCGATCGTTGATGCTGGGCGCAAACGTGATGGCATCGAAATCGAGAGGCAACGTCATGATTTCTAGATCGGCGGCGATCGCCATCGTCGCGACCAGCACGTCACGATAGCGGGGCGTCATCTCGCTGATATCTTCCAGCGTAGCCCCGGCCTTAATTCGGGTCTGCAAGGCGACCTCGGTTGCCTCCTCGGTGTTTTCACGCGCAAGTGCCGCTTGAGCCATCGTCGAACCTTCCGTCGTTGCAATTCGCTGACTGGTTATTCTTAGTCGTGAAGATTGCCGCGCAAGACATCGATTACGGAAGGACCGTCATCGGCTTCGATGTCTCTCGGTGTCCCCGATGCGATTTGAAGACCGGTAAGCACGACCGCCTTCAGCGTCCGAACCAGACGGTGAACATCGATGCGGAGATTTTGACGGAGGCACTCGAGCATGATGCCATCGCCGGTCGAGATTAAGAGCCGAGCCATATCGCTACTGCTCAGGTCGGAGCGAAACGCTCCTGAAGCCTGTCCCAACTCCAGGACGTTTCGCACTTCTCGTGCGATCCGATTGTAGCCGGCCTTTACCCTGCGCGCCGCCTCGGATTCAGTTCCGGCCATCTCTATCGAAACGACGATCGGCAACAACATCGATCCCGGATGCTCAAGAGCGATCCTGCCGGCCCTCTCCAGGTATTTCGTCATGCGCTCGACGGGCGAAAGGCCTTGGTCTTGCAGTATCTGAAGGTACGGCTCCAGGACGTTGGCTTGCACACGATTCAGCAGTTCAAGGAGGACACCTTCCTTGGTGCCATAATAGAAGTAGACGCTGCCCTTGGTCAGGTCCGCGAGTTGCCCGATTTGCTCCGTCGTCGTACCGTTGTAGCCCTGGGTCACGAAAAGAAACTCGGCGGCAGCCAATACTGCCGACATGCTCAACTCGCGATGTTCGGAATTTGTCAGTCGTTTCTTGCGCTTTTTCATGCGCTCGAACGTATTATCACTGGACTCACGAGGTAAAGCCTCGTGCAAGCCTAATGCACCGATAGCCGAACAACGGCTCAGTTCACCAAAGCCCTGGCTTGGATCGAACCGTCCCGACATTGCGGCGGAAATACTCATGCTCGTGGCCCGGCGAAGTTGTCTTCGAAAGCGGCAGTTGACAGTGACTGTCATTTACATTTAACTTACTGACCAGTCAATAACTTTGTGTGAGTCCGGGAGAGAACGTATTTTCATCGTTGAAATCAATGAGATGCACGAAAGCAGCGGCTCAGCTCGGCAGCTGTTAGGCGTCAAATCGAGCCAACCAGATCGACCGACCAGGGAGAAGGGACCAGGGATGACCAAGCAGATTGAATTCTATTTCGACTTCGGTAGCCCCTACAGCTACCTCGCACAGAGCCAGCTCAAGAAACTGACGGCAGACACGCAGGCCACCATCGTCTACATGCCAATCAACGTGCTGGATTTGATGAAGGCGACCGGCAACACCCCGACAACGATTGAGTGCAAGGCAAAGAGGAAATACGCGAAGAGCGATCTTCAACGCTGGGTCAAGAAGTACGGCGTCGGCTGGGAGCCCAACCAGAACTTCCGACACATCGACCTCAACTTCCTGCTTCGCGGGGCCATCGCCGCGATCAAGCTCGGGGTGGGTGCCGAGTTTGTCTCGAAGGTATTCACCGGCCTCTACGCTCAGGTGCTCGATCTGGGCAACGTCGAAATCCTTAAGGACTTGCTGAAGAAGAACGAGCTCCCTGCGGATCGCATCCTCGAGCTGATGGCTCAGGATGAGATTTCCGAGGAGCTGAAGGCCCGCAACAAGGCAGCCGAAGAAGCCGGCCTGTTTGGTACGCCGACGTTTCGGATCGGAGAGGAAATCTATTTCGGAAACGATCGGCTCCCCTTCGTCGAAGCAGCAGTAAAAGCGCGGGCATGATCATGACAAAGCCAGTTTGTGTTATTACCGGCGTTGGTCCCGGCACGGGCAGCGCACTCGCGCGCCGTTTCTCTCGCGGCGACTATCACGTCGCTCTCATTGCGCGCTCCGAGAAGCGCATCCCGAAGCTCCAAGCTGAGCTGCCGGACGCTTCCGCCCACATCTGCGATGTCACGCAAGAGGACCAGGTCAGCGAAACCGTCGCCAAGATCACACGCGACCACGGCGCGCCCGCGATCGCCATCCACAATGCCGTAGGCGGAACGTTCGGAAATTTCCTGGAAGTGGATCCCGCGGCACTCGAGACGAACATCAAGGTCAACACTATGGGACTGCTTTATCTCGCCAGAGCGGTCGCTCCAGCGATGATCAAAGCGCAAAGCGGTGCCATCATTGCGACCGGAAATACCTCGGCCTATCGCGGGGTCGAGAGCTACGCCGCATTCGCTCCGTCGAAAGCAGCAGAACGTATCCTTGCCGAATCGATGGCACGGCATCTGGGCCCGAAGGGCGTCCATGTCGCCTTTCTGATGATCGACGCAATCATCAACGTGCCATGGGCTCGCAAGATGTTCCACGACAAGCCGGAAGAGTTTTTCGCTCAGCCGACAACGATCGCCGATGAGATCTGGCACATATGCCATCAGCCTCGCTCGGCATGGTCGTTCAACTACGAACTCCGCCCTTATGGCGAGAAGTGGTGACCCGCTCGATCGTAAACCTCAATCAATCTCGATCTGAGAAGCCGGATCGTCACCTTACTGGTCGACTCGTCCGGCTCTTGAAGCGTCCTTAGCCGGCTTCTTCAAACGGCTGAGAAGCATTTGCCTGAAGCACCCGCTTCGCAGAGTTCGGTGACCTCGCCGAGCGGCCAGGTCGGATCCAGCGGATCCGACGTTAACCGCTTCGATCTGACCAGGAGCGAAAGAAACATGACGCGACAGAGTCCAATCCTGATCACCGGCGCCGGCGGAGAAGTTGGATCGGTGAGCAAAACGATCGTCCACATGCTTCTGGAGAAGCAATATCCTGTGCGCGCCTTTGTCAAAAGAGACGACGAAAGGGCCGAAGCGCTTCGGAAAGCTGGTGCAGACGTATTTGTCGGGAATCTTCTCGATCTTGCCGATGTCGCCGCAGCCGTGAAAGGCTGTCGGCGGATCTATTTCAGCATGAGCTTGAATCCATACTATACCGACGCGAGCGTCCTGATGGCTGCCGCCGCACAGGAGCAAGGAGACACCGAGGTGTTCGTGAACATTTCGGAGTACGAACAGATTTATATGACCTTCGACAAAATGTCGGCCTCCCGCGATTCCAGACGGGCTTGGCTGGGCGGTTTGGTTGGCGACTGGTCACGGCAACAAAGAGCTCACTGGGCATCGGAGCGTGCGCTGAAGTGGTCAGGTCTGCCGGTCGTGAACGTTCAAGCGACTATGTTTGTCGAGAATCCGATCCTTTCCTGGTTCCCCCTGAAGCAACTTCTCTGTGCCAATGAGCTGCACCTGCCGTTCGGATCCCAAAAGGTTGCGCCCATCGCCGCTTATGACGTCGCGGAACTATGCACCAAGATTCTGGTCGATCCTTCGACGCACATTTCGAAATCATATGCGTTGACCGGGCCGACGTTGAAGGACATGCACGCGGTTGCAGAAGATTTTGGCGCGGTGCTGAGCCGACCGATCAAGTACGTCCCGCAGGATGCGGATGCTTGGATCGAGACTTACGTCAATAGCGTCTATGCGTCTCGCAATCCGCATGTTGCGAGCCACATAAGGACTCTTGTCCACCTGGTCGCCGGCGGGCGCTATGACGTCGTCGACGATCAGCTCGAACGGTTGCTTGGTCGCACTCCGAAGGACATGCAGTGGGCCCTGAAGCAATCGCCGCGTATTCGCGAGGCCCTGTAGTACGCTTGAGGGCGACGCCCGACGTTGCGTGGCGCCCGTGCACAACGATCGAAGTCGACCTGTAACCTGGTGCGCAAGGGCTGATGGGGAAACAATCGCAGTCCGCGGCTCTAGATTCAGGCTCGAGCTTTGAAGTCCAAAACAACGGGCCGCCGGCTTGCTTGGCAAGGCGGCCTTGATTCTCAAACAGTTTTGTTTGCGTCTCAGCGGGGGCCTTATTGCTGAAAACAAGGCATGGGAACGGAAAGCGGCGCTTATCCCTTTGGATGGTCAACTCCTCGACGATCAAGTCATGGATCACCCGAACCGCCGCTCTGGCGCCAGGTCTGATCGCGGCTTCTTTCATTTCGTTATTGGCCGATTGCCTGCGGACACTGCCGTACCTGTCCGTCGTCAGCCCGATGATGCTGGCAATGCTGATCGGGCTGACCCTCAACAATGTGGTAGGCCAATCGGCTCTGCTCAGAGACGGCATCCTATTCAGTCAGCGGCGATTACTCCGGATCGCCATCGTACTGCTCGGCCTTCAGCTCACCTTCGCCGAGATATCGAGGCTGGGTACGACGGGTTTGGCCATTCTGGTCGCCGGGCTGGCGTCGACCTTCGTCTTCACGGTGCACGTCGCTCGATTGTTGGGTGTCGAAGAAAAGCTCGCCAAGCTGATAGCCGCGGGGACCTGTGTGTGCGGCGCGTCGGCGGTGGTCGCAGCGAACGCCGTCTTGCGCGGAAAGGAAGAGGACGTGACTTATGCCGTTGCATCGGTCACCATCTTCGGGACTGTCGCCATGTTACTTTTTCCGTTACTGCCGCAGCTTCTCCATCTGAATGCCCGAGAGTTCGGGCTTTGGACCGGCTCTTCCGTTCACGAGGTTGCCCAGGTAGTTGCAGCCTCATTTCAACACGGGCAGATCGCCGGCGAAATGGGCACGATCGCAAAACTGTCTCGCGTCATGATGCTCGCCCCGCTGGTGCTTGCGATGGGTCTGCTTTCGCGTGGCCGCGACCAAGCAGGGACAGAAACGCCAAGACGCGCGCCGGCGGCACCCTGGTTCGTGTTCGGCTTCGTCGCTGCTACCTGCATCAACAGCATCGTCACCATCCCGGTGGGGTTGAAATCGAATCTGATATGGTTGACGACCTTCCTGCTGACCGCAGCGCTTGCCGCAATGGGAATGCATACCGACCTGTCGAAACTGCGAAGCCGAGGCTTTCGCCCTGCCCTGCTGGGATCACTTGCCTCTCTTTTTATCGGCGTCTTCAGCGTGGCCTGCATCAAGCTGCTCTACTGAACGACGTGCGGCGATCTCGGGAGGGCTGGCGTCGCTCGCCTGCTTCTACCGAGATAACCAGCTCCCGCTCTGGTGCGAACGTCGCGCGGCTGTCGAACAGTCAGCAAAAAAACGGCCCGAGATCGGAAATCCCGGACCAGTCTGGGAGGCTCGCGCGCGCGTCACAGTCCAATCCAAAGAACAAGCTGCACGATGACCGCAAAAGGCAACCCGAATGTCAGCGCGAGGAGCTGACCTTCTCTGATTTCGTCGACGCTAAGATCGGGAAAGAACTCGATCGCGAGTAGACCATATTCCATGAGCCCCCCGTATCTGCCGGCCATGCGCTTCGTTTCTCGGAAACAATTTTGTCTGCATTTCGTCCTTCCTCAGCCCTCGACGTCGAAGGTGAGCCCTGCGTTCCGAACCAGCCGCGAAATCAGCTTCTCGCCCATTGCCGCACCGGGGGTCCAGATGCCTGCAGCAACGTCGCTCGCGTCCTGCAGCAGGCAGATCGCGCATTCCGTGATCATTTTTGACGTAGATCCGTAGCCTGGGTCCCTGTCACCTCGAACCGCAACAGAGATCTTGCCGTGATCCTTGCTGCTCCCGACGAACAGGATGTCGTAACAACCAGCCTCACGCTCGGCCTTCGATGGTCCCTCGCCCGGCTTCGGACTGCTTTCGCCGCCAAACGATCTGTTCTCTTCCACAATCCTTGCGGCCGTAGCCTCACCCTGCTTGCCGGCGCCCGCCACGAACATCTCGTCGTAAACGAACTCGGTCCCGTAGGGATGGCCCATGAGCGCATTGGATCGATGGACGTTGCGTGTGTTGATCGGCGACATGATGAAGGGCGCCGCCCAGGCGCCGAGGTCCTCGTCGAACTCGATCTTCATTCCGTGCGGCTGCTTCGGACCGGCGAAGCCGGGTGTCAGAAGGAACGGATCCTTGAGTTGATCGAGCACCTTCGGATCAGTCATCGCCGCAGCCATCGTCGCGCGTGAGCTGGCTGCAGTTCCGCCCGAGAACGTCCCCTTCATCACCCGGACCCGGCCTTTGACGCGCTCGGCTGGTTTTCCCCACGCCTTCCTGGCGGCGCCTTGCAGGAAGAACACACCGAGCTCGAACGGCACGGAATCGAAGCCGCACGAGAAAATGATGCGTGCCCCACTCGATCGGGCCTCGCTCTCATGAGCGTCGATCATACTCCTCATCCAGACGGTCTCGCCACTCAAGTCGAGATAGTCCGTGCCCGCGCGGGCACATGCCGCCACCAATTTGGATCCGAAAAGCTGGAAGGGTCCGACCGTCGAGATCACGGCGTGGGTCGACCGAGCCAGCGCCTGCAGCGACGCTTCGTCGTCCGAGTCAGCCTTCATCAACGTTGTATCGTCGGGCGCGCCGATCTCGGTGCGGACGGTAGCGAGCTTCTCGAGGTCGCGGCCCGCCATTCCCCACTTGATTTTCCTTCCGTATCTCGTCGCGAGGTATTCGGCCACGAGTCGCCCGGTGAAGCCGCTGGCGCCAAAGACAATCAGATCGCAGGCGCTATCCCGTACCATGCTCTCGCTCCATCAGTACCCGAGGCGCTGCCTCACCTGCGGCCGCGACCTCGCTTCTCCCGACACATGACTTATGCGGCCGATGCGGCTGAGCCGCTGTTTTTGATCGCTTTTTTGCCGCATCTGGAAAACATTCTGACTATACAGTAAGTTTCGTCAATGTAAACTATGACGCATCTCGGCTGTCCCTCTTGCGGCTGAGGTTCGGGATGTCGCCCTCCAACAGAACGGTCTTGAAAATGGTCAGCTTGAAAAGCTTGTTCGATCTCAATGGAAAGAAAGCCCTCGTGACTGGAGGCTCCCGGGGGCTTGGGCTTCAAATCGCCGAAGCGCTGGGCGAACAAGGAGCAGAGCTCGTATTGTCGTCGCGTAAGCCTTCAGATCTTGAAAAGGCGCAGGCGCATCTCGCCGGCCGCGGAATCTCCGCACAATGGATTGCAGCGGACAACTCCAGCGACGATGACATCTCGCGCCTCGTCGACGATGCGCTTTGCAAGCTCGGGCGGATTGACATTCTCGTCAACAATGCGGGAGCGACATGGGGGGCCCCGACCGAAGATCACCCAATCGAGGCGTGGGACAAGGTTATGAACCTCAACATTCGCTCCCTCTTCCTCCTTAGCCAGCAGATCGGAAAACGCTCGATGATTCCGAACCGGTATGGGCGGATCATCAATCTGGCGTCGATCGCCGGCCTTTTCGGCAGCACGAGCACGACTCAAACGATCGCCTACAACACGAGCAAGGGCGCCGTGGTCAACTTCACCAGAGCACTCGCTGGCGGCTGGGGGCGCTACGGCATAACGGTGAATGCGTTGGCGCCAGGCATGTTTCCTTCGAAAATGACCAAGGGCACGATCGAGCAGGTCGGCATGGAGAGGCTGACGGCAGGCGTACCTCTTCAGCGCATCGGCGACGAAGACGACCTGAAAGGCGCCGCCGTGTTGTTCGCCAGCGAAGCCGGCAAACATATCACCGGTCAGATCCTGAGCGTCGACGGCGGTCTAACTTCTGTACTGTCCTCATCCTAGCGAGCCCTCTTTACCGATCAGCTGTTACCTTGGATGAGATGCTCCACAAGTTGCTGGGTCGAAGCCACCTCTTGTGCCTCGCCGCGCCGCTCGCGACGTGCACCGAATTGGCGCTCACATCATTGCTCGGGAATCAGGCGCCTCTCATTCAAGATTCAGCAACCTGCTCCTCAAGAGAGAGGGGCCTCTCACGATGGGACGAGTCAAATTGAGCCCACCACTATCGGGTATTATGTAAACTGCGGGCTTGGTCGTTGGATGGGTCTTCTTCCGGTCGAAATCCAAACCCGAGTGGAGGCTGACAGTTCGCCTCTCTCGCAGCCCGGTAGGCCGGTCTACCCGTCGTCCTCTCCAGATACTGCAGACATATCTCGGGAAGCCCAAGCCCGTACTCGATCGCCCAGACCAAACAGGTTGTCAGCAGGATGTCAGCAGTCGTGAATTGAGTCCCTAACAGGTATTTCCGCTCGTCCGAAAGTACGACCTGTGCGAATTTCAGCTGAGCGTTGAAGTATTCTCTTGCCCTCGCAACGACTAGGGGCGCTTCACCGTAGATATGCGCGAGTCCCCTCCCCGTGCTGTGCCGTCGCATGACGTAAAGGCTGGTCGCATCCAGCTCGCTGACGATGAAAAAGCACCATTCAAGCCATTTCGCATATTGAACCTCGTCTTCGGGTAGAGGCGCCAAGAACCCGCTACGGTACTTGCGAGCTAGATAAGCTGTGATCGCAGCGCTCTCGCCGATCGTAAACGATCCGTCCTGCAGAAGCGGTATCTTCTGCCTCGGGTTCAGCGAAGTGTACTCCGGAACCTTCGTCTCGCCGGACCGCGCCAGAATAGGTTTACAGACATATTCCAGCTCGAGTTCGCGCAAGGCCCAATGGGCGCGGATCGTCCGGCCAGTCCCCACCCCCCATAATATCAAACCTGAAGTCATCACCAGCCCTCTGCGAAAGGCCTTAGGTCAAGCTCGTGCGTCCAGGCATCACGCGGCTGCTGATGGAGGCACCAGTACGCCTCGGCGACCGATGACGGTTTGATCAGGGAATCGGATGGCATCCCGGCAACATCCACGCCTCGCTCCCTCAAGCGCCGATGTATTTCCGGGCTGTCCAGACCGCCATCGATGATCAGGTGAGCGACATGAATATTTTGGGGGCCCAACTCTCGCGCCGCCGACTGGGCGACTGCACGAAGACCGAATTTGGCGGACGAAAACGCGGCAAAGTTCTTTCCGCCTCTGAGACTCGCGGTCGCACCCGTGAACAAGATGGTGCCTTTCGCCCGGGGGACCATGTATTTGGCGGCTTCGCGACCTACAAGAAAGCCGCCATAACAGGCCAGCTCCCAAGCCTTGAAAAACAATCGCTCCGACGTCTCCAGGATCGGCTTGCTTACGTTGGCCCCGGCGTTGAACAGACACAGCTCAATGGGTCCCATCTCGTGCTCGACGGCGGCAAACAGCGCTTGTACATCCATCTCCTTCCGGACGTCCATGCTTTTTGCCTGCACGTGGCGGCCCGCCTTGACGAGTTCGTCTATTAACGCCGCCGACTTCGATGCATCTCGACGGCCGATGCATACCTTGTAGTTAGCCGCGGCAAAACGGCGCGCAACTGCGGCTCCGATTGCGTCGCCGGCTCCCACCAGCAATGCCACGCCAGGCTCCTGCTTCATGAGCGCTCTCCGGCTTTAACTTGACGACATTGCACGGACGGTCTTGCGTTCGATCAGCGCATCGATCGACGCATCGTCGTAACCGATGTCACGCAGGATCTCGCGAGAGTGCTCACCAACGCGCGGCGCAGGCCCTTTGATCTTTGATCGGTTGATCTCGAACTTCGCCGCCGGTCTGGGCTGCCTGACTTTGCCGACAGTCGGTTGATCCAGTTCCTCGATCAGCTCTCGCGCCACCACCTGCTCATTGCGGAAGACATCACCTCGACGTAAAATGGGCGCACAAGGCACGTCCGCGGCATCGAGCCGCTCGAGCCATTCTGCAGTCGTGAACCGGCCGATATAGTCCTGCATTTTGTTGATGCGAGCCGTCGCATTCAGAAAGCGTCCGCCCGGCGTCGAGAACCGTTCATCCTTCTCGAGTTCGGGATCGCCGGTGGCGCGGCAGAATCCTTGCCATTCCGAATCGGAGATTGTCCCGCACGTGATGTAACCGTCCACCGTCTTGAAGACGAGATCCGGGCGGTCGTTCGGGTCGGTGACGGACGCTTCCTTACCTACGACCGTGTACTGCATCATCCCCTCCGGCCACAGATAGGCGATCATGGCATCCAGCATCGCGACCTGGATGTAATCGCCCATTCCGGTCCTCTCCCGGGCATAGAGCGCCGCCGCGACGGCCTGCGCCGTGAATACCGCAGTCGTCTTGTCGGCGACGATCGTACGGATCATCTGCGGCCGGTTCGTAACGGGTTGAGACTGGATATCCGCAAATCCGCATAGGCCCTGAATGATGGGATCGTAGACCCGCTTCTTGACATAGGGCCCGCTGTCCCCGACGCCGCTGATCGATACATAGATCAAGCGAGGGTTGCGTTCGCGCAGTTCCTTCGGCCCTAGTCCCAAGCGCTCCATCGTTCCGGGGCGGAAATTCTGAACGAGGACATCCGCCTGATCGAGCAATCGCGCCAGGATTTCGCGTCCGCTCGGCTCTTTGATGTCGATGGACAGCGATCGTTTTCCGCGATTTGAGGATATGAACAGGGCAGAGAATTCTCCTGCTTTGTCGATCGTCGCGCGGCTTCGTCTCGTTATGTCGCCTGTGATGGGCTCGATCTTGATGACGTCAGCCCCTTGGTCTGCGAGAAACATCGTGGCGAAAGGACCGGAGACGACTCCGGTCAAATCGACGACACGAACTCCGCTCAATGGGCCGGGCATTTCTGTTCTCCCTCGATGTTCGACAAGCCGGCAAACCTCGCCAAGGCTTCGACAGTTGATTTCCCTTCGAACGACGACAGTTGCATCGATCGTCACATGATCAAACTTTGGCCGCTTCGGGCGACGGATGCAGCAATCGCTCCGCGCGCAGCCGCAGCTCGTGTTTCAAGACCTTGCCGGTACCGTTTCGCGGGAGGTCATCTACCAGGAAGACGTGTTTGGGCTTTTTGTAGCCCGCGATTCGTCCTTGAGCGGTCGCGATCACGTCTTCGATCGTCAACGGGCTATCCGCCGGGCGTTCGACGAACGCAACGACGGACTCGCCGTAGACATCGTCCGGAATACCGACGACGGCGGCGTCCGCAATGCCGGGATTGGTCAAGAGGGCCTGCTCGACCTCCTTCGTGTAGACATTCAGGCCGCCGGTTATGATCATGTCCTTCTTGCGGTCCACGATATAGAGGTACCCAAGCTCGTCGCATTTAGCGATGTCGCCGGTATGCAGCCAGCCGTCGCGCAGCGCCGTCGCCGTCTCCTCGGGCCGTTGGTAGTAGCACCGCATGACGGTGAAACGCCCCGGCTCGCCCGATCGAACGAGCAGCTCGCCGGGCTGTCCCGGCACGGTGTCGGTCCCGCGATCATCGACGATCCTGATCTCCACGCCAGGTGTCGGGCGTCCGATCGATTCCGGCCGGGCGAACTGTTCCTCGTGCGAGAGCGACGTCACCGCTCCGGCTTCGGTCATGGCGAAGAAGGAGACGAGGCGGACGTGCGGAAGCAAGGACATAAATTTCCGCTTCAACTCCACCGGGAACGCCTCGCCGGTCACGACGATACACCGTAACGACGCGCACCTCGACGGGTCATCCTGGATCGCAGGCAGCATCATGCGACAGACGGTTGGCACCATTCCTAGCACGGTGATCTTCTCGTTTTCGATCGCTCGGATAGCCGCGACGCGATCGAACGACTTTAGGATCACCAAGGTACCCCCGAGGCTCAGAGCGTTCGCCAGTCGCGCCAAGCCAGCGCGATGCGCCAGCGGCGTAGTAACCAAATAGCGATCGTCACTAGAGATGCCCCATTCGACCGCGTGCACGAAATAATTTTGTACGATAAGGTTCGAATGGGTAAGAACCGCCCCCTTGGGAGCGCCGGTGGTGCCCGACGTGTACATCACCAATGCATCGTCGGCGAAGGGCAAGGGATGCAGAGGAGCCGGATCGTTGGCGCGCAACTCGGCCATTCCGATCGTGCCGGAGATCATCGTCCCCGTAGAGATGAAAATCGCGTCCGGAAGCTCCTTCGCGACTTCAGCGCGCAGGGCGAAGTCCGCCTCCAGAGCGACCGCGAACGGTTTGCTATCCCGGCAGATGTATTGAAGCTCAAGGGGCGTGAGCCGTGTAGATACCGGAACTACGATCACACCGATCGAGAACGCCGCATAGAGGAGCTCGATCAGTTCGATTCCGTTCGGCAGATTGATGACCAGCCGGTCTCCGGCTTTTGCGCCGAGTTTGAGCAGTCCGGTCGCTAGATGGCGTATCCGCCGGTCGAGCTCGCCGTAGCTGACACGATCGCTTCCGCAGACAAGTGCCGCCTATTCGGGATGGCGCACCGCTTGTGCCCGGAAGATCGTGTCGAGCCGCATGGAGGCCTCACAGAATCCGAAACGCCGGATACCGTACGTCTTCCGAGAGTCGATCCCAAGTTACTTCGACGCGCTGGCCGATCGAGACCCTATCCGGATCTGTGTCGACGATGTTGCCGAGAATGCGGACCCCTTCGTCCAGTTCGACTGTCGCGACGGATAGCGGTAAGCGCCCCTCCAACCCGGGGCCCGGGACGCGAATTACCGTACAGGCATAGATCACCCCTGTTCCCGAAACCTCGCGCCACTCCAGATTTCGGCTCCCGGTGAAGATGCTGACCGGGCGCGGATAGTGCTGGAATTGATTGGTGTCCTTGCAGAACTGCAGCACCAGTTTTCCGCGTTTCGCGGCCTCCCAAAACGGTGCGGTGTCGACATAGGTGGAGGTCTTCGGAACAGGGCGCGCAACCGCTCGATCGATCATCGTCATGCCTCCAAGATCAGGGCAGCGCTTGTGCCCCAGTTGCGCGCGAAGGGAATTACGCCGATTCCCGTGACCAGGGCGTTCTTGGGGTCTTTCACCTGTCGACCGCCTCCTTCGCCGAACATCTGTCGGACAGCTTCAGCCAGATTGAGCCCGCCGCTCGCCAATCCCGGTTGCCCAGCCGAGATCTGACCGCCCCCCGTGTTCAGCGGCAATGTGCCGGTGCGCGAGAGATCCGTAGCCAGAGTGAAGTCGCTGCCCTGCCCGCGCTCGCAGAAACCAAAGTCTTCGAACTGCATCATGACGGCGATCGTAAAATCGTCGTAAGGCTGAAACATCCGGATATCCCGGGCAGACAAGCCGCTCTGTTTGTAGATCAGGGGAGCGATGGCAGAAAAGCCCGTCTCCGTTATGTCTGGACACGAACGGTCGCCGTGGAGATTGGTTATCTCCGCGTAAGCGGTGGGGAAGACCATCTTCCTCAAGCCAAGCGCTCGCGCGCGCTTCTCGGACGTAACCAGGAAGGCGTTCGCCCCATCGCAGAACATGACGCAATCCAGCAATCGGAGCGGGTCGGCAATCACACGGGAGTTGAAGTAGTCCTCCATAGTGAGAGGCGTCTTGAACTTCGCAAGCGCATTTTCGTTGTGCAGCGCGTGTTCACGCTGGGTGACCGCGATTTTTCCAAGGGCTTCCGACTTGATCCCATATTGATGATGATACCGGCTCATCAACAAGCCGAAGCTCGCGGGAGGTCCTTGAACACCTACGGGCTCCTGAAACTCCCCTCGATATGCTCCGTAATTCGCTCGCCAGGCCGTGCTTGGCGCGTCTGCGCAAAGAACAACGACGGTTTCGCACAATCCGTCTCGGATTGCTGAAGCAGCCCTCGCGATGCCGCCCGTGGCGGAGCATCCTCCGGTGCCGCTATAGTTCAACCATTTCGGAGAAAGCCCCAACGCTTCCGCCATATACATGGGGAAAAACGGGTTCGGACACTCGCTGAGCGGCGCAGCGACCGCCATGCCGTCGATCTCGGATTTTGGGATGCCCGTGGATTGCAGAAGCTTCGCTAAGGCTTCTCCGCCGAAGTCGTACGCGCTGCGCCCTGACTTGAACTCGACAGGAGTTTCGGAATAGCCCGCTATGACGATGTCACGCTTCTTCGCCAAGATGATCTCCTCGGAATTGGAGTTGCCGCTGCGCCCGAGTACCGGAACGCGATCTCAAGGCTGTCTCCAGGGTAGTCCCTCCGCCTTCCACCCTACCTTCGTGCCGCGATGTCCTTCTTCGTCGACGTCGCCCTCGAAGCCACCGGCGAGACTGAAGCACCGCGCAAATCCCGCCTCGAAGGCGGCATTCGCGGCAGCAAGGCTTCTGCCGCCGGAGCGGCACATGAAAATGACGGGATCGGCCGGATCGTACGTCGCCCTCAATTTCCCGAGAAACTCTGGATTGACGCTCATTTCCGGAAAGACATGCCAAGAGATCTTGGCCACTGCCTTTCCGAGATCCGCAAGATCCGGCACTCCGACATAGGCCCATTCCGGCTCGGTCCGCACGTCGACGAGCCGCGAGTGCTTGTCGGAAGCGAGGAAGTCCCATGCTTGCCGCGGCGAAATTTCCGTCGTCATCGGAGTCACAACGGAATAACGATCAGAATGTCGACGTTACGGGAATCCAGGATCACCAACCGCTGCCGGAAGCGGGCCTGTCCGTCCTCGATAACGACATCGTCGATGTATCTGCCGACCGCGAACACGTCCATGCGACCGCTCTCCATCGTTCGCACGATCTGAAAGTTCGATCGCGCCGAGATCACCATGTCCGATTTCTGCTCCAGGAACTCCGATCTTCCCACGATGTGGCTATAGGTATGTGGCTCGAAGATGTTGGCCGAATAGAATGCCTTCACCCGGTCCTGCATCATGCCTCTTCCGACACAACGCACAACGCCGATCGGAAGTCCCGCCTCATGGTTCTCGCGGGTGGTCACATGATACAGCGCATCCGACGTGAAGAATTGCGGCCAGGCGTCTAGCCTCATGTCGTCGACCGAATGCGCGTAGGCGGCGATCAAATCCACGACTTGATCTCGCGTCGGCGCGAATCCCTGCTTGGAGGGTTTGTTGAGAACCTTGTGCATCTCGCCTCTCCTCAGAGACCCATGATGTTGCGGTAGCCGTACCAGAAGCCGCGAACCGCGGTTTCCGTCGCGCGCGAATTCCTTTCGGATTCGACTTCACGCCCGCCCATCTCGATGAACGACGACTGGTCGGGGTCGGCACGCGTTCCGCGCTGCACGAATTCGTTGATGCAGCCGTCCTCCAAGGAGACGAGGCCCGCAGCACCGGTCAGATTGCTTTGCGTCACCCGCATCCTCGACTGCTCGTCGGTATCCCGTTCGTAGCCGAGATAGATCCAGAACAACTCCGTCTGATCCACGCCGCGGGGCGCGAAAAAGCGGATCGCCAGGGAATTTAACGTGAACTGAATGCACATGTTGGGAAAGACGGTCTGGATACTGTGCGTGATGCCGTCGTCGAACTCTTCCCAAGCCTCGAGCAGGCCTGGACCATCGAGAGCGGATTCGTAGTTGGCCGAATGCACCTTCGCATCCGCATATTCGGCTGCCTCCTGCATCTTCGCGCGGCGAGCGAAGCTCAGATGGTGCCATTTGCGTTCGGACAGCGTGATGCCACCGTCCATGTCCAGGCGGTTCACCTTGAACGTCGTGTAGAACGTATGCAACAGCGTCGCATGATAGGAATCTCGCAGGTTCTCGGCGTACAGTTTCCAGTTGTTGTGGATCATCTGGCTGTGCGTTCCGAGGATGCGCAACGGTCGGCCGAGGTTACGCTTGACGAACGATGCCATCTCGGGACCGAGATACGTCTCGACGTCCTCGATCTCGTCCGCAAAAGTTCCGAAGATCATCCCGCAGAACGACTCCACCCTCAAGGGTCGGAGACGGTGTTGCTTCGGATCGAAATCCTCCGGCATGCCGCCGTGCCCGCGTACGCCGTTGCGGAACGCAACGCCCTTTAGCTTACCGTCGAGCTCGTAATTCCACGCGTGATAGACGCACGAGAGGCTCGCGACGTTGTCCTTCTTCTTCAAGCACACCAGAGCGCCTTTGTGCGCGCAGCGATTCACCATCGCGTGTGCCTGGCAGGCGCCGTAAACGGGTTGCAGGGCGTCGCGGGCGATCTTGCGAACTCTTGAACGAAAGCCCGATAAGGCCGACTTAAAGCCGGCCGCTCTCTGCTGACTGCTGTCCCGGTGCCGAGATGCCGCGACGAACTACGGCAGAGATAGCTCCAAAACCCATGCGAGTAAGATGACATGACGAAGTCCACTCAACCTACCGTCCGGGATGTTGCCCTCATTGTCGGCGGCGGCCCGGGCATCAGCTCAAGTTGCGCGAGGCTGCTCGCGAAGAACGGCATGCAAGTCGCCGTGGCAGCCAGGAATCCCGACAAGGCGGTCCTCGAGGCGCTCGAGAACATGCATGGAGTGGGGCGATACGCTTGCGATGCCAGCGAACCCCCGGCAGTGGAACACCTGTTCAGGACTCTCGTGCAGGACGTGGGGACGCCGCGGCTCGTCGTTCACAACATCGATGGAAGAGTGCCGGGCATTTTCCGCAAGAGCATCATCGAGGCGGATCCGACAATGGCGTTTGAAACGCTTCGCAACGCGGCATTCAGCGCGTTCCTGGTAGGACAGCAGGCAGCCAAACTCATGCTCGAAAACAAGCCGGACGCCAACGGGAAAAGAGGGACGATCATCTTCACGAACGCCAGCGCAGCGCTCAAAGGCTTCCCATCGAGCGGCGCTTTTGCGATGGCATGTCATGCCAAGTCGGGGCTCGCGCAGAGCATGGCGCGAGAGCTGATGCCGCAGGGTATCCACGTCGCCAATGTGCCTATCGACGCCGCGGTCGGCTGGACCCAGAACGACGGGACGCGCGCCCACCGCCTGGCCGGAACGACGGTCGATGACAACATGGCCGACCCCGATCGTATCGCCGAAACCTATCTGCACGTGCATCGCCAACATCGGTCGACCTGGGCTTTCGAAGTGGTTCTCAGACCCTGGGTCGAGAAGTGGTGATCATCACCTACCTGCGCACTTGCGCCGGACCAAAGCCCATTCTCCGTTGAATAACGCCTAGCCGATTTTGACCACAGCGCATCGTGACAAGCTCATCCTATTCTCTTGCCGGCCTTACTGGAGCCGCGGGGACTTTCCGTCCTTTGATGACTCGAGACTTGCCGGCGACAAGACTTGCCGAGCGCTTCAAGGCCTGGAAGGAAGCGATGACTAGCCAATCCACCGACACAGGGGATCGCCTTGAGCATTGAAGATCACCCCACGGTGAAGAGCGTCCGCTCTCGCAGCCGTCAGGAAACTGCCCATATCCCCGTTTCTGCGAATCTGATCAAGCAGGTCGCGCGCGATTGCGGAGCCGATGATGCAGGGATCATTGAGATCGATCGTGCCGCGATCGCACCTCAGGTAAGAGTCATCCGGAAGGTTTACGGCCGCACGCGGTCCTTGCTCGCGATCGCTTGCAGCATGAATCGTGAGCCGGTCCGTTCCCCTGCTCGGTCGGTCGCCAACGAGGAGTTCCACGGCGCCTATGATCATGCGAACGAAACTGCGCGCGCGATCGTCCGCGCGCTCGAAGAGCACGGCATCCCGGCCTGCAATTCGGTGGCCGCCTTTCCGATGGAGATGGATCTGCCACGGGTCATGATGGTCCAACACAAGCCTATCGCCGTGGAGGCCGGGCTCGGTCGCATGGGAATCCATCGCAGCATCATCCATCCGAAGTTCGGAAGCTTCATGGTGCTCGGCACGATTCTGCTTGGACGGGAGGTCGACGCCTATGATCAGCCGATCGATTACAATCCCTGCCTGGAGTGCAAATTGTGCGTCGCCGCCTGCCCGGTCGGGGCAATCAAACCGGACGGCGCCTTCGATTTCCTGTCCTGCCAGACCCACAACTATCATGACTTTCTCGGCAACTTTGCGCAGTGGGTCGAGACCGTCGCCGATTCGAAAGATGCCAAGGACTATCGCTCACGCGTGCCCCGCACCGAAACACTGAACATCTGGCAGTCGCTCTCGTTCAAACCGGGCTACAAGGCCGCCTATTGCATCGCGGCCTGTCCGGCCGGCGAAGATGTCATCGGCCCCTTCCTGGAGAACCGCGACGCCCACTTTGCGGACGTGGTCAAGCCGCTGATCGATAAAGATGAGTTCGTCTACGTGATCCCGGACACCGATGCCGAGGACACGGTCACACGACGCTTCCCTCACAAGAAAGTCCAGTATGTCACCTCGGGCCGCCATAGCGTCAACATTCAGGGCTACCTCTTCTCCCTGTCGCTTGGTTTCCAGCGCGGCAGGGCCAAAGGGTTGGACCTTGTGACACATCTAAGCTTCACGGGAACGACGACGCTCGATGTGACGGTCGTGATCAAGGACCGGAAGCTGGAGGTCGTTCCCGATCGCCATGTTGGTGAAGCGGGATTGAAGGTCACGGTGGATTCCAGGTCATGGTTGAGCGTTGTCAACCGCGACCTCGACCTGGCCGAAGCGATCGACTCCAAGCTGGTGAGCCCGAGCGATGAAAAACTGTTTGCAGCCTTCATGCGCTGCTTCCCGATGTGAACCCGTACTCGGCAAGAACGCGAGACTTGAATTGATTGCGTCTGTGAAGGATTGAAAATGATCTCCCGTCGGAATGTTCTTTTTGGCATTGGCGGTGCGGCGGTGGGAGGGGCGCTCACCAGTTCGCTGGGCGAAGCGAAATTGTTCGACTATGGCGACACTCCGGTAAACGTCTTTGACTATCGCGAGCTGGCGAGGACACGTTTGCCAAGAATTGTTTTTGACTACCTCGAGGGGGGTGCGGGCGGCGAATGGTCCCTGTCGCACAACAGGGAAATATTCGAACGCCTTGTCTTCCGTCCCAAACGGCTGCTCGACATCAGCAAGCGAGACATTTCGACTGTTTTGTTTGGACAGAAGTATGCTGCACCGATCGTGATCGCTCCAACCGGTTTGAATGGCGCATTCTGGCCCAATGGCGACATCGCATTGGCGCGGGCCGCTGAGAAGGCCAACATTCCCTTTGCCCTGTCGACGGCTTCAACAGCGTCCATCGAGGACGTGGCGCAAAATGCCGGCGGGGACAAGTGGTTCCAGCTCTATGTGTTGAACAAGACGTTGTCGCAACAATTGGTTGAGCGGGCCAAGGCAGCAGGGTACTCCAAGCTCATTCTCACGACCGATCTCGGAGTGGACGGGCTCAGAGAGCGCGACAATCGCAACGGCTTCAAGTTGCCGTTGAGCTACTCGTCGAGCTTGCTCGTCGACGGCCTGACGCATCCAGGTTGGGCACTCGACTTTGCAAAGCACGGCATGCCGAAGGTGGCGAACTTTACCAGAAGAGACGCTTCAGACACGGCAAGTCAGGCTGGGCAAATGAGACGAGGCCTGGATACGACCTTCAGCTGGCAAGATCTGAAGTGGCTACGCTCCATCTGGCCTCGTCAGCTGTTGGTCAAGGGCGTGTTGCGGCCGGACGATGCCGTGCGATGCATCGCTGAGGGCGCAGACGGCGTCATCCTGTCGAATCACGGCGGTCGACAGCTGGGGGATGCGATCTCTCCGCTTCAAGCCTTGGCTGAAACAAGAAGCAAGATCACACAGCCCATCCTCATCGACAGCGGTTTCCGCCGAGGCGCGGACATCGTGAAGGCACTCGCTCTTGGAGCAAACGCGGTTCAACTTGGTCGCGCGACACTCTATGGGTTGGCGGCTCGGGGCGAAATTGGTGTCACGGAAGTGCTCAATATGATGTTCGCAGAAATCGACAACACTATGGCACAAATTGGTTGTTCCTCGATTGCGGACCTCAGCCCCGATTGCATCACTGAAGATCGACTGCCTCTGGCCGTTCGCTCCTGACTGGAGATCCCGGCGGATGCTCTGCCGCCATGTCGACCCGCAGCATAACGTTCGGCCGGCGTATGGCGCTGTGATCGGAACCACCGATGAATAACGCCTAGCCGAATTAGCCGGCGCGCACACCCTACGTCCGGCCTATTGTTCTCATGACAAACGCTGAGCGCCACAACGAAAAGCAACTTCAGTCGCCTCACCAACAATACATCCAGGGAGATTATCATGCACTCACGTCGGAAGCTGATGAAGGCCGGCCTTGCCGCGGCCGCCCTTGCCACCACCAAGGTCAGTGCGCAGGCCGCGGGGGAAACGACGTCGCGGAGCAACGGGAGCGACGAGTTGCCTCGCAAACTCACTGTATTGTCGATCCGCCACGAGGACGGGCGCGAAACCATGGGAGTGAAGACGACCGCCGGCGTACTCGACGTGTCCGCCGCGACCAAGCTCCTCGGATTAACGGCACCTCTCACGTTGGAGGCGCTCCTGGTCAACGGCGGCAATGCGGAGCTGAAGACCCTCGTAGAAACTGCTCTCAAGGCGCCCGACGCAAAAGCTGCATTCCTTGATGAATCGAAGATCAAGTTCGGGCGTCTATTCACCAAGCCTGGAAAGATCGTCTGCCTCGGCCTCAATTACCGAGAACACGTCGAGGAAACGGGCCAAAAACTGCCTCCTCTCCCTATCCTCTTCAACAAGTACAACAACTCGCTCGCACCGCATATGGCAACGGTCCAGCTTCCGCCCCGCGACGTCTGCTACAAGTTCGACTATGAAACCGAACTGGTCGTCGTAATGGGCCGCAAGGCGAGCAATGTCCGCGCTGAGGATGCTCTGTCATACGTTGCCGGCTACGCCGTCGGCAACGATTTTACCTCGCGAGACCTGCAGCTCGAGGTCCCCGGCGGCCAGTGGATGGTCGGCAAGACGCTCGATGATTTCGCCCCAATCGGCCCATATTTCGTTTCCGCCGATCAGATTGATCCCAACAATCTGGACCTCGAGACTCGTGTGAACGGAGAAGTGCGGCAATCGTCGAACACGACGAAACTAATCTTCAATCCTCAGAAGATCATCGCCTACGCCTCTCGGCTATTCGCCCTCGAACCAGGAGACATCATCTTCACCGGAACGCCTTCTGGCGTGATCGTAGGATATCCCAAGGAAAAGCAAATTTGGTTGAAAGCCGGCGATAAGATCGAAAGCACGATCCAGGGACTTGGGACGCTATCGTTCACGCTCGCCTGATTGCGCTCGCCGATCATGAGATGAGTGTCCATTGAGCCATTGAGACAGACACCAATATCAGTCCGTGCTGCCAAGTTCGCCAGCTCTTGGCGCTCATCCCAATTCCAGCACATACCCTCGCTTCTCGGGGAGAGATCAAGATGTTTCGTTTCGACAGAGTGACGGTCTCGCTTGCAGTCGTCCTGCTTTGGCTGTCGCCCTTGCACGCGCAACAGACCGGAGGCGCCCCGTCCACGTCAGCACAAAATGATGGGACAGCTCGTATGGCCGAAATTCCATACAGCCCTCAGACGAAGATCACGGTCGAACGCCAGGGACAGGTCGTGTTGATCGGCATCAACCGGCCCTACATCGACAACCGCATCGACCCAGAGGCGCTGGAAGGACTGGCGAAAGCATACTACGATTACGATCAGGATGCCTCGCTTCGTGCCGCAGTGCTGTTCGGCCATGGCGATCGCTTCTCCAAAGGCATCGATGTCGATGCCACCAAATCGTTCACCCAGTCAGGAAGGAAACTTCTGGATGGACCAGGCTTCATCGACCCGACGGGTCGGAGCAAGCCAAGGCTCACGAAGCCACTGGTCATCGCCGTCCATGGCGACACCTGGAACTTGGCCCATGAGCTCTTCCTTGCGGCCGACATACGCGTCGCTTCGGAAGACACGGAGTTCGGCCAGGATGAAAATACGCATGGTCGGTTTCCTGGAGGCGGCGCCACGATCCGCTTTCCCAGAGAAGCCGGTTGGGGAAACGCCATGCGATACATTCTGACTGGAGACCATTGGGGAGCGAAAGAAGCCTTCCGAATGGGAACCGTTCAAGTTCTGGCCCCAAACCGGGAGGCGGCTCTCAGGGAGGCGATCGAAATTGCGAACAAGATCGCTGCGTCCGCTCCGCTCGGCACCAAAGCCTCTCTAGCCAGCTCCCGCATGGCACTCGAAGAATCGGAGAGTGCGGCTATGGCGAAGCTCGGCGAACAATATCTCGCACTGCTTAAGACTCGAGATTTCCAGGAGGGTCGGGATGCCGAAGCGCAGAAGAGACCGCCGGTTTACGAAGGACGCTGATTCTCCAGCCCATTACGGAATCTCCACAATCTCGCTGCTCAACACGTAATTGCGGCAATCAATTCGAGCTGTCGCTCCATGGCGGCGATCTCTTCCGCATTTTACGGCATGACCCAAATCACAACGTCTTGTTGTAGGTGTTTTCGTCAACGGTCACAATCGTGGCAATCGGTGAAAGCATGGGTGCGTGGTCCGACGGTCGCGTGCCCTGTCTGCAAATCGAAAACCTGGCCAAATCCGTGAGGCGACGAGGCCTGACCCTGACGCAAAGGGGGATCAACTGCAACGCGCGCGAGGATGCGACCAACCTTCGTTTCGAGTACCATCCACCCGCCCTTCTGAACGGCACTAAATCGCTGGCGTGCGGATACAACACACCTTCCGGGTCGTTCTCGCGCCAGCGAGGGTCCGCATGATCTGGTTGGCGTTGTAATGTCGATGCTGGCCGGCGATTAACATCCAGCGGAAAATCGGAATGAGGTCGCGCATCGGATCTCTTCAGCGCAGCAGACAATCGGGTATCTCCGGTATCGCCAGGCGGACCTTTCGATCGGGGCGCCGGATCAGATCCCAAATCTCGTCATAACTCCTTCGAGAAAACGTGAAACCGGACGGCAACGACATTTGCTCAGACAGAGTCTCCCCAAGATCGAAGCCCTAGCCTTCAATCCCAGAGGAGCGCACGGCGTTTGATATATCGCCAGCGCAACGGTAGGCGACTGGCTGTCAATCGGCGCCGAACTGAGGCCCTTGAACTAACCCCGGCATTTCCATGTGGCGAGCAAAGGAATCGGCGTCGGCATGGGATCCCGATCGGCGCCGATGGTGAGCGATCTCGACTGGTATTTATCAACTGCCTTCAGAGCATTACTGCCGACATCTGCAACAACCTGACCCCTGCGCCGATTCACTCATCAGCGAATACGGCTCACCCGTCGGCCGAGATCCGATGCCTAGGCGACGCGAGCGCCCCGGCATCACCGGCCTCGCGGTCCACGTCCTGCGCGGGACGACGGTGGTTCGGTTGGGGATTGTGTTCCGCCGTAACGCAAGTGGAACAAGGATCGATCCGAGGCTCAGCGTATGAGAACTCAGCGCGCTAGTCGGAACAGAGCAACGTTTTAGGAGACGGGCTAGGCAGCATGACCGACCGTCCAGCCAAGCCAGAACTGCAGGCGTTAATTCCACATGCGCTTGAATCTAGCTCCGCGCTGTCCATTTGAACCGGTGGACCACAGCACTTTAGAAACCCGGCACCTTCGCCAACTTGGAGCCCTGAGGTAACGAAAGCTTCGAGGCGCGCTTCAACCCTTCTCGGAGTTCTTGCGAAAGCCACCTCTCCAATGTCTTGAGGTCGTTCCTCGACGCAAGGTGCGGCGCGATCCAAAGCGAGAGCTGACGCTTTCCAGGCGCAAAGCCAAACGGGGCGATCAGCCTACCCGACTCCAGGTCGCCCATGGCCAGCATATGTGGGACGACGGCGAGCCCTAATCCGACCGTCGCAGCCTGAATCATTAGGTAGAAGTGATCGAACCTTTGCTGAACGTGCGGTACCTTCTCCTCTTCTCCAACTGCGGCGAGCCAATCAGCCCAGGCGCTTGGACGGGTTGCGGTCGCAAGCAATCTGGCGTGCGAAAGATCTCCGGGTTTCTTCAGCGAGACTGATTTGAGGTAGGCTGGAGAACATACGGGGCCTATCCACTCAGTACCCAGCGGACGAATGACCGCGGACTTCGGCGGTTCGAACGTGTTGTTGCGAATAGCGACGCTGATGTTGTCCCGTGTGAAATCCACTCGATCGTAGTTCATGTCGAGCTTAATCTCCATGCCGGGGTGCTTGGCGTACAGGGCCGGCAACCGCGGAATAAGCCAGCACATGGTTATCGACGTCGAGCAGGACAGCGTTAAAGGCCCAGGCTTCAAACGTTCAATCGTTGCCTGAATTAGGTTGAATGACGTCGACAGGCCGTCCACAAGTTGCTCACCCTCCGGAGTTGGAATCGACTCCTTCGTGCCACGTTTAAGGAGCGACACGCCCATGACTTCCTCAAGCACCTTGATCTGGCGACTAACCGCGCCATGTGTCACGCCCAGCTCGACCGCTGCTCGACTGATGCTGCGATGTCTCGCCGTCGCTTCAAATGCACGGAGTGCGTTCAAAGAGGGCAAGGATACGGGCATCTGATCCTCCGACGAATGTGACATCATTTCACATGAGGCCCGGACTAGCTGATCGCCTTTTTGATCCGTGGTTTATCAGGACGCAACAATTTTTTATGCGCGTGGCTGACTTCAACTGAAGGGACTATGGAGATCAGGTCCGGTGTTGCCGACCTCCACAGTGGACAAACTCATATAGAGAGACCTAAGGGCTCTGCCTTGCGGCAGCCTTCGACGCGAGTGACATCGCGGCCAGATGAGCTGGAGTCGCAAACCGAGGAACATTGCTACTGCGCCTTCGCAGGAGGACTATCGGTCGCCGAACCGGCGGAATGCGATCCAGAGACGCTGGCGATCAAGATATGCTCGAGCGAGCCGTCGTTGGCCATCCGCGGGGTCTCGTTTGCCGCGTTGACGACTGACTTAGTCCTCAATGGCGGCTGATATCAAAACTTAAACAGCGCCGGATGGGTCGGTCGGGACATAAACCATTTTCAAATGCGACCCTGGAGCCCTGGAGACACGGTCTCCTAACCGCCTTCGGATGTCACAAAAACTCATATCCTGCTGAGAATTTATGCAGTTCCGAACCATTAGCGAAAGCCTACTGTTGCCCGGACTGGCTACGTGTATGCATGCTCCGCGCCCGCAGCGCCTTTAATGTCTCTCAAACCGCTCGGGAAGAGGAGTTGTCTCAGGGCAAGTCAGTCACTCCAAGAGCTGAGACAGGCTCGGATAAGAAATAGGAGATTAGGGATGGAACTGATCGCGGTCAGCTCGCGCTCGTGGCCTGCACTGAACAGCTTCTCAAACAACTACTTAGCGTCGATATTTCGAGCGGAATCCTTCAGTAGCCAATCTCGTCGAAAGCCTAGGTGCGGGCGCTAGCCTTGCGCCGATTTCGCATCGACAAATAGACAGGCTCAGCCGACGGCCTTTTGCCCCTACGGGGAGTATTCTGTGCGCAAAAAACTAGAAGCAGCGGCCATGAGTATTGACACCGCAACCGCAGGTGCGGTCGAAATCGCTGCTGCCAAAGTTATCGGGATCGACAAACGGTTTGGCGGCGCGCACGCGCTGCGCGGCGTGTCGATCACTTTCGAGAAGGGCGGCGTGCATGCCATTGCTGGCGAGAACGGCGCCGGCAAGTCGACGTTAGTGAAGATCCTGTCAGGCGTCATCGGCGATTACGCCGGCGCAATCGAAATAGACGGTGTTGGCCGCCGCTTCGACAGCATCCGCGATGCCGAGCGACATGGAGTGTTCCTGGTCCCGCAGGAACTCAGCGTCGTGCCGGAGTTGCGAGTTGGCGAATATCTGTTTCTCAACCGCGAGCCCCAGCGCTGGGGGATGGTAGACACGAGGAAGCTGTGGGCCGATGCCGCGCATTGGCTCGACGTCTTCAAGCTCGATGCCTCGCCGCTGGAGCGGATGGGCAATCTAAGCACGCACCAGCAGCAGTTGGTCAGTATTGCCCGCGCGATGACGCAAGGCGTGAAGCTGCTCATCCTCGACGAACCAACGTCGAGCCTCACAGAGCGCGAGACCGAGCTCATGTTCGCCCGGATAGTGGACCTGCACCGGCATGGTGTCACCACCATCTACATATCCCATCGACTGCGCGAGTTGGAGCGCGTCGCCAATGTCGTGTCGGTGATGCGGGACGGCAGAGTCGTCGACCATTTTGGGCTTCAGGGCCAAAGCGACACGCCCCGTCGGATTGTTCAAGCGATGGTGGGGCGGGACATCATCGACATGTATCCAAAGGTAGCTGCTAAGGTCGGCGAACCGATCCTCTCGATCCGCGACTGGACCGTAGAAAGCACGGGAGCCGGCCGAGTCCATGCTATCAAAAACATCCACCTGGATGTCCGATCAGGAGAGATCTTAGGAGTTTTTGGCTTGCTCGGCTCCGGGGCCTTCGATTTGGCCCGGTCGCTGTTTGGCGCTCATGCGGGACGCGTGAGCGGTTCGATGCAGATCCGCGGGCAGCTCATCTCGGTTAGGACGCCGCGCGACGCGATCCGCAACGGCATCGCCTATGTTCCGGCCGAACGAAAGCGCGACGGCCTGATCGAAGCTCATTCGATCGAAAGCAACATGACGCTTGCTGCGCTCAACCGCTTCAATCGCTACGGCATCCTCAACCGGTACGGCGAACTCCAGCGTGTACAGCAATATGTCGCGAGCCTGAAGGTAAAGTGCGGCTCGGTGGAGCAGCCCATGTCGCAGCTCTCTGGCGGCAACCAGCAGAAGGTCGTGGCCGCGAAATGGCTTCTTTCCGAGCCGGAGCTCTTTATCCTGGAGGAGCCGACCCGCGGTGTCGACGTGAACGCACGCATCGATTTGTACGCACTCGTCAACGAAATCGCCACGGCCGGCAAAGCAGTCATCATCGTATCTACTGATCTGCCGGAAGTTCTCGGCATGTGCGACCGCGTGCTCGTCATGTGCGAGGGACGCCTCGTGCGCGAATGGATGCACGGCGAGGCGAGCGAAGAAGACGTGATGATTAGCGCGGCAGAAGAATACAGTGAGGGGGCATGACCTCAACAAAAACAGTGACAGAACGGGGCGCACTCGCCAAGGGCTTCCAGCTTCGCGAGCTGCCGGCTGCGATGTCGCAAGACAGGCTTCGGCTGCTGCCGCTGATCATCGTCCTCCTGATCGTCTGGATGGTGCTGCAGTATCTCACAGGCGGTCTGTTCCTCAGCGCCCGCAACTTAACCAATCTCAGCGGTCAGGTCGCCATCACTGCCGTGCTGACGGCAGGCGCCGTGCTGGTGATGGTCCCAGGCTACATCGACCTGTCGCTTGGTGCGACCGTCGCTGCCGCAGCCGTGGTAGCAGCCATCGCAGGCACGAACTATGAGCTTTCGCTCTGGCCAACCGTCGTAACCACGCTGGCTTTCGGACTATTGATCGGTCTGTGGCACGCCTTTTGGGTGGCCTGGATGAAGGTGCCATCGTTCATCGTAACGCTGGGCAGCTTGCTCGCCATTCGCGGTTTGTCGCTGGTTATCACCAATGCCGAAACGATCTCGCCCAATCCCGACATCCTGGTGATCTCGGACGCTTCTCTGTCACCGATGCTAGGCATCGTCGTGCTGTTCGCTTTCTGGCTCGCTTTCGCCCTTTTGCAGGTACGAGAATGGCGCGCCCGGCAGGCGGCCGGGATTCGCTCGTCGTTCGGTGCCGTCGTCGGCCTGCCCGCCGCTTCTGTCGGCATATTCACGCTGGGCGTCATGATCATGGCGGCCAGCTATCGTGGCTTGCCCCTGCCTGTTGTCCTCGTTCTGGCGGTAGTGGCTTTGGCCGGGTGGTTCCTGCGCTTCACTGCCTTTGGCCGTCGGCTCTATGCCATCGGCGGCAATCGCCAGGCTGCGCTGCTTGCCGGCATCAACATCCGAATGCAGGCCTCCTTGGTCTTCGCTTTCATGGGGCTCCTCTACGGCCTGGCGGGCCTGGTCCTCGTGGCACGTCTCGACAGCGCTCCTCCGGGCGCCATGCAGGGCCTCGAGCTCAACGTGATCGCCGCTGCCGTCATCGGCGGAACCAGCCTCATGGGCGGCCGCGGAACTGTCGCAGGAGCGGTGATCGGCGCGATCTTGATGGAGAGCCTTTCCAACGGCATGAGCCTCATGAACCTGCCATCTGCCTATCAATCCGTCACAGTCGGTCTTGTGCTGCTTTTTGCCGTCTACGCCGACCTGCGTAGCCGCGGCGGAAGGTCCGGAGACTGATCGAACCCGGAGCAATGCGGCGCAAACCACGTGACCATCGTCAATTTGATGCGGCCAACTCAAGGGAGAGAAACATGACGAAGGAAATCTATAGGAATGGCCTTGACCGTCGGCAGACGCTCGGCATCGCCGTGTCTGCACTGCTCGCTGCCATTGTTGGTCTGAAGGCTGCTCATGCACAAGGCAAAAGGCTCAAGGTTGGATTGATCATGCCAAATTACGACCAGCTTCGCTGGAAGAATGCTGATCAGGCGTTTTTTGAAAAGCAAGCCGCCGCACTCGGTGTGGACGTATTGGCTCAAGCCTCCAATGCGTCGGAATCGCTTCAGGCGAGCCAAGTCGAGAACATGCTGACCCAGGGCATCGACGTCCTCGTCCTGACCCCGGTCAACGCCAATGCGGCCAACGCATTGATCCGAAGGGCCAAGCAGGCAAATGTGCCGGTCGTCAACTATAACTTCCTGATCAACAAAGGCGATGTCGTCTGCTTCCTCGGCCGTGATGCCGTGGAGATGGGCGAGAAGATCGCTAAAGCTGCCGTCGAGGCCCGTCCGAGGGGAAATTACGTGATCGCCGCCGGCGAGGAGGCCACGAGCGTCGCCAAGGAAACCCGCCAGGGCTTCCTCAACGTGCTTAAGCCCTACATGGACAAGGGTGACATCAAGCTGGTGTCCGACCAGTTCAACAAGAACTGGTCGACCGATAGCGCGCGTGCGCAGGTCGAAAACGCTCTCACCAAGAACAACAACGACGTCGTTGCAGTTCTCTGCGGGAACGATGGCATTGCTTACGGAGCAATTCAGGCTTTGCAGGCGCAGGGTCTCGGGGGCAAGGTATTCGTGACCGGCGTTGACGCCGAACCGCGCGCGCAGGAGCTCATCAAGCAGGGGCTGATGGCGCTCTCCAATTTCACGGCCTTTGACCAAATGGGCGTTGAGGCGGCCAAAGCGGCCTACGCCGTCGGAAATGGCAAGCCCATCGAGGCGAACGCCACCGTGAATAACGGCCTCAAGGACGTACCGTGGATCAAGATCCTGAACTTCAATGTAACCAAGGAGAACCTTGAACAGGCCACCAAAGACTTCCCCTGGTGGTTCAACGCCAAGGCCTGATCAACGCCGTCACGCCGCCCGCTTGCCAGCCGCGTGACTTCGGCCGGCATCAACTCTCGAATACCAGCCCGGCCATGCGGAGGGACATTCTGCCCTCCTTCCAGGTCGAACAGAAGATGGAGGAAACCGTGACTCTTCAAGCTCAGCCGGGAGCAGCATATAGCGCCCAAGCCGGTCTCGCGACACGGCTAAGCGCCATGCTGAGGAGCATGCGAGTGGTAGACCTGTCGCCTACTCTGGAGCGAGGCATCCCGAATTGGCCAATGCATCCGCCGCTGGTGATCGATAAGGCGCGACTGAGCGGGCGCGACGGATATTATTGCCAGTTTCTGATGATCTCCGAGCATACCGGCACTCACGTAGATGCGCCGGTGCATTTCCATGAGCATCTACTGCACATGTCGATAGATACGTTTCCAGCCGACATTCTGATCGCACCAGCGGTACTTTACGACTTTTCCGACAAGCACATGCAACCCGGCGATCTGGTGACCTTGAATATGGTGAAAGCCTATGAGGCCGAGAACGGCGTTCAGATCGGCGAAGGTGAAATCCCACTGATAAACTTTGGCTGGATGCAGCGCTTTTGGCGGACCGATGACGCGAGCACTTGGTTCGTGAAGAACGCTCCTGGTATTCACGAGGACGCAATCATCTATTTCAAGGACCGCGGCATTCGGGCGATCGGTTGCGATACCGTGGCCTGCGATATGGCGGTCATTGATGGCGTCGGACAGGAGACCACCGGGCACACGACCCACTGGCTGCCGAACGGAATCCTGATTATCGAGATGTTGACCAATCTGCATAAGCTTTCATTGCGCAGCCTATTCGTCGCCACCCCGCTCAAAATCAAGGAAGGATCGGGCTCGCCCATCCGCCCACTTGCCTTTTGCGAGGAATGAGCCCGCCATGGCGCGAGGGTGGGGGCAAAAGGCTTGCGACGTGACAATCAGTGCATTGCCGGACTCCCGACCGCCTGCCTAAGCTGACGCACGTCGCGGACGGGCGGTGCGCCGAACTGCCGAAGATATTCTCGACTGAATTGCGAGGCGCTTTCGTAACCTACTGCGAAGGCTACATCTGAAGCGGTTCGCTCACCGGAGAGCAGCAGTTGTCGCGCCTCCTGCAAGCGGATTTGCTTCTGATACTGGATCGGGCTGAGCCCGGTGAGCGCGACGAAGTGGCGATGCAGGCTGGCACGGCTCATGCCGCTTGCTTCGCACAAGGCCTCGATCCGCAGCCGCGTGTTGTGGTTTTCGCGGATCCATTCGACCGCACGCCGGATCCGGCCAAGCGCTCCCTCGGGCCGGGCGATATGGCGCAACAGGCGCCCCTGAGGTCCCTGCAAGAGACGATAGAGCAACTCGCGTTCAGCCATTGGGGCCAGGACTGGGACGTCGCTCGGCGTGTCGAGCAGCGCAAGAAGGCGCAGCAACGTGTCGCGAAGCGGGGGCGTCATTGGGTTGATCGCGATACCGCTGCCCGGCGCATCGGCGTCGCGTATCAGCGGCATGGTGGACGCAATCTGCGCAAGCAGTGCAGGATCGAGGACGAGTGAGACTGCGACATACGGCCGGCCGTGGCCTGCATCATGGATCTGGCCGCTCAGCGGCAAGTCCAGAGCGCTGACGAGATATTGCTCAGCATCGTAGCGGAGCAGATTGTCGTGGATCGTCACGTCCTTCGAGCCTTGCAGGATGAAGCAGATCATCGAGCGGTACAGGCAGGGCGACGTGCCGGAGGTCGTCTGACCGACGCCGATCTCGAGGCGGGGGATCGGCGTCACGGTCATCCCCGATCGCGCGTGACGCAGGGCGAGGTCGAGATGTGGCTGAAGATGGTCGGTCATGCCCCCTATATGGCATCGTTTGTTCTCCAAGGCAAAGCTCTTGAGACAATTGGGCAACAAGTTGAGAGTATCGGGCGAGCGTACGACGCGTGCGGGATCTATCTGGCTGGTATCGGACTGGCACCGCAGCGGCGGCGCCTCCGGCTGGATCATCTCGACGAAGGGCCGCCCATGACCGACACGAGCCTCACCCTCATTAGCCACCCGCTCTGCCCGTTCGTCCAACGCGCCGCGATCACCCTTCTGGAAAAGGGGGTCCCGTTCGAACGGATCAACGTCGATCTGTCAGCCAAGCCTGACTGGTTCCTGGCGCTGTCGCCGACCGGCAAGGTGCCGGTGCTCAAGTTGCGCCAGCCCGACGGAGAGGATGCGGTCCTCTTCGAGAGCATGGTGATCTGCGAATATCTGAACGAAACACAGGACGGTGCCTCGATGTACCCACAGGATCCGCTCGCCCGCGCCCGGCACCGCGCATGGATCGAGTTCGCGACCCAGACCCTGACAGACGGCTGGCAGTTCCTCCAGGCCGTCGACGCTCCGACCGCCGACGCCCGGCGCACCGCGTTCCGCGACAAGCTGCATAAGTTGGAGGCGGAGCTGGGCGTAGGGCCGTATTTCGCCGGGACCGATTTCGGCAGGGTCGATGCGGTCTATGCCCCGCTCTTCCGCTATTTCGGGATCATCAATCCGGCGGTGTCGCAGGCGGTCTTCGAGGGCCTGCCGCGCGTCTCAGCGTGGCGCGCAGCCCTGGCGGCGCGGCCGAGCGTCCAAGACGCCGTGGTGCCCGACTATGCCGACCGCTTCCGCAACCATCTGCGCCAGAACGGGGCGCTCGCCGCCGCCTGACGCCTGTCGCCTGTCGCCAGGCGCGGGACCGCGCCTGGCTATTCTTTTCCGACAGAGGACAAAACCTATGACCGATCTGTGCGCGATCGCGGTTTACCGCCGTTCGGTGCCGCCAAGGTTCTCCGACGCCGGCGCCAGGATCGACCCCACGCGGCCCGCACTCGCCGCCTCGACGCTCTACAGCCCGCCACCGGCCGAGGCACGAGGCGGGATCTAGGGGCCTGCGGCTCTACGAGGGCGCCTGTGCGAGCAGCCACGGCTGGAACGGCGAGATTATCCAGACCACATCCCTCCGCAGCGCGCGGACGGTCAACTACCCGGAGGCCACCAACCTCATCCAGGTGATCCTGCGCGGCTCGAGGATCCAGGCGTTCGAAGGGCAACTGGCGATGCCGGCATTCGGCGCGTCCTAAACCGATACCGGGGTGGCGCGATCCCAACCGCGTGTTCGCGCACTTCGGCAACAAGCGGCCGAGCGTCACGCCGGCCGAGATCGCGAAAGCGCGCAATGCCAGTCCGTGGCATCACTCACCGCGTTGCAGTCACATCTCTGAAGTGGCACTGACGGCCTCACTATCGCGCCCGCCGTCTACCCGACATCAGCGAACCGACCGACATGACGCAGCGTGGACGAACGCGTCGCGTCTTGGCCACTCACGAGCAGCGCCTGCCCCGTCGTCGACCGGAAAGATGAGACGATCGGGCAAGAAGTTGAGCGTATCCGGCGTGCTGACAGTCTGCGCGGCGCCTATTTGCCGGATACCCGACGGGCTTGGCCGCGACCATGGCCGGCCCTGTGGGGTCGTAGCAAAGATATCAATCACAAGGACGATATACATGACGCGGCTCAATAGAAAGCGCACCCTCATCACGGGCGGCACAACGGGGATCGGCCTCGAAGCCGCCAAACAATTCCTGAACGAGGGCGCGCGCGTCATCGTGACGGGCAACAACCCCGATACAATCGCGCAGGCCAAGTCGGTCCTCGGCTCCGAGGTTCCCGTCATCAAGGCCGACAGCGCGAGCGTCCAAGAGCAGCAGGCGCTTGCCGCCGCGGTGAAGGAGCGTTACGGCCAGTTGGACGTCGCCTTCCTCAACGCCGGCATCTCGATCTGGCAGCCGATCGAATCGTGGACTCCGGAGGTATTCGATCGGATCTTCGCGATCAATGTGAAGGGGCCGTACTTCCTGATTCAGGCGCTGCTGCCCGTCTTCGCCAATCCGGCGTCGGTCGTACTCAACACCTCGATCAGCGCGCATGTCGGCGCCGCCACCTCGTCGGTCTATGGGGCGACCAAGGCGGCCTTCCTCAACCTGTCGAAGACGCTGTCCGCCGAACTCCTGCAGCGCGGTATCCGGTTCAACGCGGTCAGCCCGGGCCCGATCGACACGCCCCTCTACGATAAACTCGGCGTTCCCGATGCTTATCGCGAGCAGATCAACAAGGACATCATCGCAGGGATCCCGGCCGGTCGTTTCGGCAGCGCGGCGGAAGTCGCCAAGGCGGTTGTCTATCTCGCGTCCGACGACTCGGCATGGACGGTCGGCAGCGAGATCGTGGTCGACGGCGGGCGCATGCTGAACATGTGAACGAGCCGGTTACACCTGCAACCGGCCAAGCCCGGCACCGGCGGGACAGCAGCGATCCTGCCGACCCCGGTGCCGGGAGCTTTCCAAATTGCCGTAAGTCTTCGCCCTACGAAGCTATCTTAAACTTTGCGATACGCGATAATTGCGGCCGAACACGGGGACTTTCGCCAGTCTCTCAGTTAATGGCGTGCCGCAATCAACCAACTCTGATCCTCTAAGATAGATCGGATTTGGCCTGTTCGAGCAACACTCATTCGAGCCTGCCCGTCGATTCCTCGAGAAGAGCCCAAGCCTCTTCCCCAAAATTCCTGCGCCACTTTTTGTAGAAACCGAACTTTGTCAAGGTTTCGCGGAATGGCGCAGGGTCAACGTCGTTGAAGACGAGGCCTTTGGCCGCGAGATCACCCCTGAGCGCCACGTTCTCCTTCGCGATCTCCTCGCGTTCGGCCATAGCATTTCTATTGACTATAGTCGCGACCTTGTCCCGGATATCCGCCGGAACGCTCTGCCAAGCACGACGATTGATCAGCCACCACCAGCCGTCCCACATATGATTCGTGAGCGAACAATATTTCTGAACTTCGTACAATTTGGCGGCGGCGATGATGGCTGGTGGGTTTTCCTGTCCGTCCACCACCTTCGTCTGAAGCGCTGAGTACACCTCGGCGAAATTGATCCCAGTCGGCGACGCGCCGAGCGCTTCGAAAAGCGAGGTCCACAGCGCGCTCACGGGCACTCGCATCTTTAGTCCGTGCAGATCCGCCGGCGTAACAATCGGCCGGACGCTGTTCGTGACTTGACGGAAGCCGTTGTCCCAAATCTTCTCCATTACGTCCAGGCCAGATTTGTTGATCTGGCCGCGCAGATGCTCACCAAGCTTGCCGTCGAGTGCGCTCCACAGGGTCGGATAGTCCTTCCAGGCAAATCCAACGCCGTAAATGGCCGAGGACGGAATGAGCATCGATAAGATATTCACACCGGAGAGCGCGAAAAACTCCAGAGCACCGGAACGCAATTGCGAAAACATATCCGTATCGCCGCCGAGCTGATTGCTCGCGAAGACTTGCAATTCGAACCGGCCATCCGTCGCTTGCTTGATCTCGTCGGCTGCTTTACGCGCATACAGATTCAGCGGGTGCGTATCCGGCACATTGGTGCCGAGCTTGAACGTGAATTCGGCGGCCCTTGCGTATCGAAGCGGCACGGCTGCGGCGATCGAGGCCGATGCTCCGAGAATAGCGAAGCTTCGGCGGGAAATCGATTGCATAACTTTCCTCCCATCAATTGTGTTTTCTGAACAAGTCACTCTGATCAACTGTGTGGAGCCCCTTTACCGGGACCGAACATCAGGCCGGCGGATTGAAATCCGCCATCGACATTCAACGTATGGCCATGCACGTATCGCGCCTCGTCCGAACAGAGAAAAACGGCGGCATCGGCGATTTCTTCCGGCGTGCCATACCTTGTCATCGGGATGAGATAATTGTACGCCGCGCGTGTCGCCTGATCGTGCGCGAACTTGGCCATTTCGGTTTCGATTGCGCCCGGCGCTATTGCATTGACGTTGATGTTGTACGGCGCCAATTCGACGGCCATCACCTTTGTCAGAAGCTCGAGACCGGCCTTCGCCGAGCCATAGGCCGCGCGGCCATTGCCTCCTCGTTGTCCCGAGAGCGAGGCGATGTTCACGATCTTTCCACCGCCACCTTTCACCATCTGACGTGCAGCCGCCTGCGCCACAAGGAATGCCCCAGTGAGATTGATGGAAATTATGCGATTCCAATCCTCGAGCTTGGTGTCGAGAAACGGCGTATTGCCGCCGACACCGGCGTTATTCATGAGGATGTCCACTCGACCGAAAGTCTGAAGGGTCGCCTCCATCATCGCATTCACCGACGCCTGATCGGCGACGTCGATCCCCACGCCGAGAGAACGCGCGTCTCCCGAGGTGATCGATTGCGCAGCGGCTTTCGCGCCCTCCACGTTCACGTCAGCGATGACGACGGTCGCGCCTTCACGCGCGTAGGCTTGCGCAACGCACAGCCCAATGCCTCGGGCGCCGCCGGTGACGATGGCGACCTTATCTTTGAGCCTCATGTATTCGCTCCCTGTTCGACTAAGAATTGCCCTTGTATGCACCGCCGGACTTCGCTCTCACGAAGAAGTCGGCCGCTCCGACCTGCCCACCCTTGAGCGCGATCTCGAGACCATCGCGATCGGCGCGTCGTGCATGCGCCTTGCAAAGCGGTGCGCCTGGCGCCAACGGCGCGATCGCCGTAAGCGCATCGATGCCCAGGAGCGAGGCCGCCCGTCCCGACGTGTCCCCCCCGGAAATGATCACGCGCGACAGGCGTACGTCGAGAAGCAGGCGGTCGAGAATCGTTCCGAGCCCTTCGCCGACACGCTCATTCATCTTTTCGATTGATGCGCCGGCCGTTTGAACGGCTGATCTAAACCCGGCAACGGCCGGATCGTCTGGTCCGGCAGCGCTATGGATCAGGACATCACGTCCCGTGTTTAGATGGTGGATTGCCGCCGACGTGGTGCGTTCAATTTCACCTAACCAGGCCCTCTCATCGACCGCACATGCGGTATCTATCGGAATAGTCGCAAAACCAGCGGCGCGCGCACACTCGATCTGCGTGGCAGTAACCGGGGAGACTGATCCGGAAACGCACGCAATGCGGTCCACCGGTTTGGCGGCAGGGACGGTGGGAGTCGATGGAATAAGATTGGTATGCCGCCAATAGGCCGCCAGAGCTGCCTCGACGCCCTGAGACCCGACACAGAATCGGTGCGGCATTCCGTGCTCCCACACCAGGCGTCCGGCGGCGATCAGAGTCTCTTCGTCAAGCACGTCAAGGGAGACGATTTCCGCCCCTGCCTGTATTTCCGTCGCTAATCGTGCGTCAGCGTGGCCTCGCTTCATCGCAACGAAATCCACCAAACCGACCGTCCTGCTAGTTTGTTTGGTAAGGTGGCGAGCTAGGTCGGCCTCATTCATGGGGGTGACCGGATGCCGCGACATGACGGGATGACGGTCTAACCGATAGATCGCCCCATGCGCGGCAGCGAACAGATTGCCAAGCGTTTGATAGCGCCCCATGTTCGGATCGGCGACAATCATCGGTGTCCAGCCGGAGAAGCGCCCTTTCGCGATATCGATCGCGCGGCCGATGGAGCCGATCTCTGGCGACGAGTCGAAAGTCGAGCAAACCTTGTAATGGATGATGGGTGCGCCTGTCGCGGCCAGCAACTCGAAGATCTGCGGCAAGTGTTGGTCCATCCAAGACGGCGACTGAGCGCGCGCGACCCCCGCCATGCCGATAACGCGGTAACCGGAAAAAGCGGAGAGACGCTCCGGCGTCGGCGGCGTCAAGAACAGAACGGTCTCGATGCCAGCGAACGCAGCCGCTTCCATCGAGGCCGACGAGCCCGTGAAGTCATCGCCGTAATACGCAATGAGCGGACCTGAAGGAAGTGGGCGGGGCGACGTCACGCAGCCATCTCCAGAGCGTGGCGCAAATTCGGACGAGTACGTGCAAAATCGTCGAGCGGAACGCCTGCCACAGCGGCTTGCCACGCCTGTTGCATGGCTTCGACTCCCGCGGCGGCCCCCTTCGGATGAGCCAATATGCCGCCCCCTGCGGTCACAATGAGGTCGGTCGAGCCGAGCCCTTGATAGGTGGCTGGCGCAGATCGCGGCGCTTGCGCGGAAGAGAAGACTGGCATGACGACGCACGGCTTCTCGGTAAACATCGGCGCGAGGCAGGCCCGGGCCGAAGCGAGGCAGCTCGTGTCTTCCTCCGCGAATTTGTTGCCAATACCATTGACGTGCATGTGGTCTGCCCCGGCGAGACGCCAAATCTTTTGCCAGGCGATGTAGGACCATCCGAGCATTGGATGACGCGAGAGATAGCCCCAGCCATTCCGGTGCGCGTGAATGGGCAATTGTCCGAAACGCGCCAGTTCGATCATCCCAACGAGGCCGACGGAGTTGAGGCTTGCCATCATGCAAGTGGCGCTATGCCGCAAAAGCGTGTCGTGGCGCCGGCGCATCTGATCGAGATCTCCGGTCAAATTGAAGGCAAACATGACCTTCTTTCCACTGCGCTGGGCATGGGAGTCGATCACGCGCATGACCTTCTCGACGCGCAGGTCGAACGGGCACGCCGGTCCGTCGGACTGCAGTTCGTCATCCTTGATGAAGTCGATACCGGCAGAGCAGAGCTCGTTCACGAGGGAGGCCGTCTCGTCCGGCCCAAGTCCTACGCTTGGCTTGATGATCGTGCCGATAATCGGTCGCGCTTCCACGCCGGCAAGGCGACGGGTGCCCGCTACGCCGTACTTTGGCCCGGGATAAGCAGCGGCGAATGCATCCGGCAGGCGGATATCTAGGAGACGAAGGCCCGTTACAGGGCCGAGTTCGAAAAGATTGCCGGCAATGGTTGCCAACAGGTTCGGTAGCGACGGGCCAAGCGTGTCTAAAGGCCAGGACAAGGTGATAAAGGCGCGCTTGAACCGCTCTTCTGACCCGACTTTAACTCGGGTCGGCAGTGACGGACCCTCCGCAGCGTCGTCGAGGATTTCTAGCCGCGTTACCAGCGCAGCGACCCGCGCCTTGAGCTCGGGCGTTTCGCCCGGGATGGCGACGAAAGTACCACTCGATTGCTCGCCCGCCATGAGTTCGGCGACGCGCTGAAGTTCCCCAGGCGTTTCCAGGAGATAGTCAACTTCGATACGTGTGCTAACCATTTCTTATGAAACTCCAGCGGATCGTCCCGTAGTACGGCAGATGTCCGCGAGCCGCGAACGAGGACAAGGCGAGAGTGGCAGGTTCAACGCGAGACGCCCATCTTCCGCGTGCATTACAGGAATCCTATCGATATCCAGGGAATGGCAATCACAAAAGCCAGCCCAACCAACATTGCGACGATGTAGCCTCCGATCGGCTTGATGCCTGCATCCGGATGGATCTGGCTTATTGCGCAAGCTGAATAGTAGCCCACGCCGAACGGTGGCGCGAAAAGGCCGATGCCCATGGAGAGGATCACGACCATCGCATAGTGAATTTCATGGACCCCGACTTGTCGCGCGATCGGAAACATCAAAGGGCCGAACAGCACAATTGCAGGAATACCTTCGAGCACGGAGCCCAGCGCGATGAACGCGATCGCCGACACAATTAAGAACGTCGGTGTACCGCCTGGCAGGCTTTTGAACGTCGCGGCCAGCGTTGCCGAAAATCCGGACTGCGTCAGCGCCCAAGCCATACCGGTCGCTGCGCCTATGATGAGGAGGATGGCGCCGGATAGCGCAGCCGTCGTAACCAACATTGGGTACACGCGTGCGAGCGGAAACTGCCTATAGAACAACAAGCCGATTATGACGGCATAGAAGATGCCTATGGTCGACACTTCCGTCGCTGTTGCCACGCCTTCCACGACGGCCGCGCGTATGACAAAGGGCAGCGCAAGAGCCGGAAGGGCAAAGCCTAGCGATCGTAAGATCTCCTTGCGAGACGGCCGTGTTATGGCGCTGAGATCCTCGCGCCGATAACGCCACCAGACGAGGAAACAGAGCATGACACCCAGCACAGCTCCGGGAAGCATCCCGCCGGTGAAGAGCGCGGATATAGAGACGCCAGTGACGGAACCGATCGTAATCAATACGATGGAGGGCGGGATCGTTTCGGTCTGCGCGCCTGTCGCGGCCAGGAGTGCAACAAGATCGCCGTCCCGTGCGCCGCGCGATCGCATTTCCGGGAAAAGGACTGGCGCAACAGCTGCCATGTCTGCGGCTTTGGAGCCTGATATCCCCGACATAAGATACATCGCACCGACGAGCACGTAAGACAAGCCGCCACGTACGTGCCCGAGCAGATTGGCCAGAAAGCCGACCATTGCCCGCGCCATCCCTGTCATCTCGATCAGCAGGCCAAGAAAGACGAACAACGGAACGGCGAGGAGGATCAGATGGCTCATCCCCTCGTCCATCCGACCAATGACCACAAGGGTCGGAAGCCGCGTCGTAAGCGCGATGTATCCAAACGTTGCAAGCCCAAATGCGAACGCGATTGGGACACCAGCCAATACGAGAGCACCAACGAGTCCGACGAAGAACAGGAGCAGATTGTAATTCCCTAATTTCGGTAGCGCGCCGCTGAGGCTATAGAATGCGCCTGCCACTAACGCGACGATCAGGATCGCCACCATAGAGGCGATACGGTTCGGCGAGCGAAGTAGGGAGATAACTCCAGTCATCAGCATCAAACCGAGGCCAACTGGCAGCGCGCTGGCGCGCCAGGCGCTCGAAATCTGGAGCGCCGGCGTAGTGATCACGATTTCCTCGTACGCGAACTCGAGCGCCGGTCCCAGCGTCATCAGGATGAAGGCAAGACACGCTGCGAGCGCAAAACTTTCGAACAGTGGCCATAGACGTGGGCCGGTTAGCGACACCACCGCGGTCATGCGCATGTGGCTGCCGTTGCGAAATGCGACCGCAGCACCAAGCATAGCCAGCCAGAGAAACAAAAAGGACCCCAATTCGTCGGTCCAGAGGATGGGACTGTGGAACACATAGCGACTGACCACACCCGCAAACAAAACGACGACTTCCGCCGCGACCAATAAGGCGGCACAAGCTTCAACGCTTGCTCCGATGGCGCGATCGACGAGCATCAACGCGTTGCTTAGGTGTCCCGGGCTTTCGAAAGTGCCTGTGATAGAGCCTTGAGGAACGGCGCTCATGGCGCCCCCCTTTGGCCAAAGCTGCAATGCAGCAGCATGTTCGCTCCCTGGTCTCTATTTGCGATCGTTGGGCTGGATACTAATTGCGAACGGCTGCCGCGGGGATCGGAAAAGTGAGCAGGAAGGTGTGAGAAAACCTCACAACCAAGAGGGGCTATCGCCTCCGCCGAACTCGTGAGCGATCTAACGATCGTAGCGGAGGCTTCGAACTCTGCACCCCGGTGTCACCGAACCACGCGCCGTCTTCCTGCAGTGTTGGGGCCGGGTCTGACCGATTTCGGAGCGCTACGGAGGACTTTGGGGCGGTCTGGTAACCGATCTGCGCAAAGTGCTAGTCGGCCGGGTTGCGCAGGCTGCGGGGCCTTACGCCCACGTCAGTTTTGTTTCGCACCACCGCCCTCGACATATTTAGAGGCAAGGAACTGGCTCACGCGATAGCACTCACTCATCATCGCGATGCCGAGACACGTTGAGCTCAACGAGTGGACTGAGAAAACCCGTTGAGAGCTGCACCAGAATTGCAAAGTGCTCCTTGCCAGGACAGCTCCCAACTTGCATGGGGTCAGGCTATTTTGATCTTGATCTCTCCGAGCCCGGCCACCCCGCCGGTCAACGTTTCCCCGCGCTCGACAGGGCCGACGCCTTCCGGCGTGCCGGTCATGACGAGATCGCCGGGCATTAGCTCCATTGACCGCGAGGCGATGGAGATGATGTCGCGCACCGGCCATGTCAATTTTGCGATGTCCGAATCCTGCTTCAGCTTTCCGTCGACAGCGAGCCATATTCGCCCCGATTGCGGGTGGCCGACTTTATCAACAGGGAGAATGGGGGCGATCGGAGCGGATCGGTCGAAACCCTTGCCCCAGTCCCATGGACGCCCCTGTTCGCGCGCCTGCAGTTGGAGGTCGCGCCGCGTCAGGTCGATCCCGACGGCATATCCGTAAACATGATCCAGCGCGCTCTCGACAGGGATGTCGAACCCCTGCTTGCCAATCGCGACGACGAGCTCGATCTCGAAGTGGAAAGTGTTCGTATCGGGCGGATACGGCAGGGTTGCCCCATCATCGACGACCGTGTCGGCGGGCTTGAGGAAGAAGAACGGTGGCTCGCGGTCCGGATCGCGTCCCATCTCCCGAGCGTGAGCCGCATAATTGCGGCCCACGCAGATGATGCGACGCACAGGAAAGCGAGCCTTCGTTCCTGCGACTGCAACGGATGATGTCGGGGGCGGCGGAATCACGAATTCGCTTTTGCTCTCAATCATTGCCTCGGTCCTCCCGGAACAGGTGCAGAGCTTCCTGGATCGGCCTGTCGGAATAGGAAAACAGCACGGCGTCGGACTCTTTCGCTTCGTGCCGCACGCGATGCCAGGACGGGACGACAAAAATGTCGCGCTTGGTCCATTCGATGACGAAATCCTCGCCAGCCCGATTGGTGACGACACTGCGCCCGCTTCCCTCGATCGGCACGACAACTGTCGCGTCCGTCGAACGGTAGGTGGAAGTCGAAAAACCCTTCGGCAAGAGCTGAATGAAGGTCGCCATGGTGGCCATGGCATGGTTGCCGGTAATTGGATTTACGTAGCGCATCTTGAGCCCATGGCATGGGTCCCACTGGCCGGAGCGCCGCATCTTCTCCAGGGCCTCCCGCGTGCGGGCATAAGGGTAATTGAAGACGGGTGAGGTCCCCCCGCCGGTCTTGTGGTCCACCGGCAGCAGGTTTGCACCGTAGCGCGCCTGGCAGTCGCCCTCGGGACGGAAGATCGGCTGTTCGTCGACAGCGAGATGTTCGGCGAATGACGCGTCCAGGAATTGCACGACCGGGATGTCGAGCCCGTCGAGCCAAAAGATCGGATCGGAGCTCGGATTGCCGTGATCATGCCAGGCCCACGGCGGCGTGATGATGAAGTCGCCTTCGTGCACCACCGTGCGCTCGCCGTTGACGGCGGTATAGGCTCCCTCACCTTCCAGCACGAAGCGCAGGGCCGATTGGGTGTGGCGGTGGGCGGGCGCGACCTCGCCGGGCAGGACGAGCTGCACGCCAGCATACATGTCCGTGGTGATCTTCGATTGGCCGCGCAGGCCGGGATTTTCGAGAACGAGGACGCGACGTTCCGCTTCCTTCGCCGTGATCAGATTGCCCGCTTCGAGCATGTATTCGCGGATATCGTTGAAGCGCCAACTCGCCGGTGCGCATGCGCTCTTCGGCTCCGGGGTCACCAACTCCGCGAGAGAAAGCCAGAGGGCGGTCAGATTCTTCTTGTCGATCTTATGGTAAAACGCCCGGCGTTCCGGCGTGTCGGCTGTAGGCGCCATAATCGCATCCAGTTGCATACTATCTCCGTTTTGTAGTATCGATTTCGAATCGTGGCAGCCGCCGAGATCCAAGTCCGTTGCGGCTACAGCGCCTTGTGATGATGACCTAGTTGTTCATCATGGATCCGCCATCGACGACCAGGACCTGCCCCGTGATGAAGTCCGCCATCGGCGATGCGAGGAACAGCACCGCGCCTACGACGTCGTTGGGCTGAATGGACCGCGGAACGGAGCGCCCAGCATCCATCGCCGCGATGCGCTCTTTGCCGAAGAATCCGAGGGTCGCGGGGGTCGTGGTCAACCCGGGTGCGACCACGTTGACCGTGATTCCTTCAGGTCCGAGGGCACGCGCCAGGGATCGCGAGAAGCCGATCACGCCGGCTTTCGCTGCGACGTAGTGCACCCCGTCTGCGACGCCCCGGAAGAGGCTTGCCGACCCGACGTTCACGAAGCGTCCCGAGCCTCCCTGACGCATGAGCGGCAGCACGGCACCTGTCATCAGGAACACGCTGTCGAGACTGATCCGCACGACTTCGGACCACTCCGAGTAGGAGATCGCGTCGAAAGTCTGCGTGGGAAGATATCCCGCATTGTTGATCAGGATGTCCACGCGCCGCGGTCTTGAGACCGCTTCCTGGACCGAACTCGCGCCTGCTTCATTGCCGGCATCGGCCTCGACCACGAGGATCCGCTCGGAGGCGGGATTGGTGCGAAGGGCTGAGACATCGCGATCCACCGCACGCACTGTAGCTCCGGCCTTGGTGAGCCGATCAAGGATCTGGCGACCAATGCTGCCCGATGCGCCGGCCAGAACGAGGACGCGACCATGCAATCCAAGGAGCGGTTCAATCTCATGGTTAGGGTATTCCATATCAGCCTCACCTGCTCCGGCCACCTTTCGGGCTCCGCTATCAAGTTCGTCGATGCCCATGCAATCCAATCGGGTCGATCAGGCTTGCGCGGCTTGCGCTACGCACGCGATCGATTGCGCCCTCAGAGCGCCGTCATGCGCGAACACCTGCCCAGTCACGTATCTCGAGGCGCTGCCCGCGAGATAGACGAGGAGGTTCGCCAGATCGTCGGGCGCCCCCCCGGGATCCCAACGGGATCGAGGAGGCCAGGTAGTTCTCGAACTGCGCGTTCTCGGCCGTGGTCGCGATCGCTCGACGAGCCTTGCCGAGATTGGTCCCGGCATGCCAGCCGGGAGCGATCGCGTTCAGACGCACGCCGTCATTGGCGTACTCAATAGCGAGCTGACGTGTGAAACCGATCACGCCCGCCTTTGTGGTCGAGTAGGGAAGGCTGGCGATCGGAAAGCCGGGATAAACTCCGACCATGCCGAGATATGAGCTGATGTTGACGACAGATGCGGCGTGGCTCTTCAGCAACGGTATCAGCGAGCGCGTGCACAGAAACAGGCCGCGCAAGTTCGCCGAGAAGACTCGATCCCAGTCCTCCAGCGTCACGTCGAGCAGCCGCCCTGGCAACGACGTCGCTCCCGCATTGTTAACGAGCACGTCAAGCCGGCTAGCGGAGGAGATGGCGTTTGCCGTCATGGCCTGAACGGAGAGTTCATCGGTCACATCGACTTCGACGGCGTGTGCGGACTGGCCGCGGGCGCCGATGGTTCGGTCGGTCTCATCCAGCGCATCGACGTCGATGTCGGCGCAGATCACCGTCGCGCCCTGCGCGGCGAGCGCAAACGCGAAACTTCGGCCTAACCCGCAGCCCGCCCCGGTCACGAGCGCGATGCGGTCCGTCAAGTCGAACGCATTCATCACCGGTCTGCTCCGGTCGCCCATATCCGAGTCCGACTGAGGGGCAATCATGCAGCGCTCCTCTTGTCGCCTGGTTCGCTCGCGTCCTCCGACACGGGCGCCTTTTCCATCACGCGCTCCAGTGCAGCCTTGATCAGCAAGGCGGTGTAGCGCGAGAAGGACCGGCACATCGTGATCGTCCCCCCGACGACGTAGAAATGTTCCTGGCGTGTGGCGCAGAACATGTTGCGCAGCTCGCCGTCCGCGCCAATGCCCCAGATCGGTCCGACACGCTCTGCCACTTCGTCTCCGAGCATCGCGCGAACGGCCTCCTGCAGGGGTTCCCAGCCCGTCGCGAGAACGAGCAGGTCCACATCCATGCGCGAGCCGTCGGAGAACACAGCTTCCCCGCCCTCGAGGCGATCGATTTCAACACCCGACTTCAATTTGATGCGACCATCGGCGATGAGGTCGGACGCGCCGACGTTGAGGTAATAGCCGCTGAGACGTCGCAACAGCTTCAGGAAAAAGCCGGTATCGTCTTCGCCATTATCGAGCGCGAAACCGACTTTCCGAAGGCGGTCGTGCAGATCACGGTCGTCGTACGCCATTTGCCGGCTCAACGGTCCGTGGAGGCGACGCACGAGGTCGTAAGGGACCGACGCGCTGATGATGTCGATGTCCTCAATCGGCCGGAGGCCCTCGTTGCTGCGAAAGAGCTGGGTTGCCTTCGCCGCGCTCGGCACGATGCTCACGACTGTCGTCGATGACCGCTGTAGCATCGTGACATCGGCGCCGCGCATGTAGAGGTCCTGCGCGATATCGTGTGCGCTCGTGCCTGCGCCGATGACGAGCGCCGACTTGCCCTCTGTCGGCACATCGTCCGTCCGCCCGCTCGAATGTATGACGGTGCCTTTGAAATCGTCGAGACCCTCGATGTGCGGAATGTTCGGAAGACCGCTGACGCCGATCGCCATGACGAGGTGGCTCGGCCGCATGATACGTTCGCTGCCATCGGATGTCCTCAGCCGGGCGGTCCACTGTTGGTTGGCATCGTCATAGGTCGCACCGAGAAATTCCGTTCGCGTCCAGACATTGAGCTCCATCGCCTCGGCGTAGAATTCCATCCAGTTGGCGAGCTTGTCCTTCGGCAGGTAGACGGGCCAACTGTCGGGATATGACAAGTATGGAAAGTGGTTGCTCGCGATCTCGTTGTGCAGCGTGAGCGAGTGGTAACGCTTCCGCCAAACGTCCCCGACCCTGTCGTCACGATCCACCACCAGTGCGTCGACATCAAGGTGCCCCAACCGTGCGGCCAGCATGAGTCCCGCTTGACCCGCGCCGACGATGAGGACCTGGGGGTCTCGATCGCGATAGGCGAGGGCCGTACGCCGACGGTCGAGCCAATTGTCGCTCCCCTCCTCCATGGGCCTCATGAAGGTTTCGTCGCGGTTCTTGCGCCCGCGCTCCTGGAAGTCCTTCAGGGCGACCATTGCGGTGAGAACCGTCAGGGCCCGGAAGCTGTCCCGGCCCGCCTCGCGGACCGGAACGAGCCGCAGGTATCCGCGAGCGGAGGCAAGGTCGGTCTCGAACGTGAAGAAGCCCTCGACTGTCGGACCGAACTCGCCGAGCACGCCCGCGATGGCGCGGCCCTGAAGGCGCAGGTTGCGAGGCCGCATCGCGTAGTCGATAGCCGTGAGGCCGCGATGCACTTCGGAGATACCGTGGGACGTCTTGAGTTCCCAAGTGAGCGCGAGAAGATCGCGCCAGTATCCGTCCGGATGGAACAGACCTTCAATCGTGGTCTCATCCTTGCCAGCCAGGCTTTCAAAATCGGTGAGCCACTTCGTGACTGCCCGATCCCGATCTTCCTCAGTTATCTCCAAGCTGCTCATCGGCAATTTCCCTCGTTGTAACTCGCGCAGCGTGAAGGACTATCCGACCCGCCGCGTCCGGTCTAAGTCCCGCCACGTGCACGTTGGGCGGCCGGCGCGCCGCCGCAGCGGGCGCGCAAGCTCAGCACGCGTGCCGGCGTCCAATGCGCGGCCGCGATCACAGGGTGGCGACCGCGCCGCGGCGAGGCGTCGCCGGGGACGTTGTACGCGGCGCGCCTGGAACGTGGTCCTGGAATCCCCTGCCGAACAGCCGAGCGATCACGATGCTTGCGACGGTTCCGATGGCGAGCGGGATGAGCACCAGCAGGAAGATCTCATAAAGCGGCAGCTTCATCGCGATCAGGATGCCGCCGAGCACAGGACCGCCCACCGAACCGACACGCCCGACGGCAAAGGCCCAGCCGGACCCGTTGGTGCGAAAGGCGGTCGGGTAAATCAGCGCCGATGCGGCATTGAGGCCGAGTTGCAGACCGAGCAGACAAAAGCCGGCGAAGAACACGGCGATCATGAGTAGCGGCTCGATGTCGGTCAGAAAGCCCAATGAGGCGACGATCGGAAGCGACAGCGCGAACAGCATCGCCACTGGCGTAAAGCCATGCTTGTCGAGCGGTCGAGCGAGCGCGAGACCCCCGACCGTGCCGCCGATCTGGAACAGCGAGGTGGCGAGCGCGGCATGCGAGGTCGGTACCTTCGCGGTCGCAAGGACCGTCGGCAGCCAGCTGTTGGTGAAATAGAACGACATTTGGCAGCAGATGAACATCACCCACAAGAGTGGGGTGAGATACGCAAGGCGGCCTGCAAACAGCAGCTTTGGCGTGAAGCCCGAATACGCCGGTTCGTCCTGGATCACGAAGCACGTCTCTGGACCAACGCCGATAGCCGGGTTGAGGGCTTGGACGACCCGAACGATCGCCTCGCGGCTGCGATTCTTCAGCACGAGAAATTTCAGGGACTCCGGCAGGAGAAAGATCGCGAGGACCGCTGCCGCGATCGGAACCACGCCGCCGATGAGAAAGAGGACCTGCCACCCATGCTGCGGCACCAGCGTCGCGGAGATCAGGCCCGGAAGCGCCCCGCCGAAGGTGATGCCGGTGAACATGATGATGATCATTGTCGCGCGGATGCGCCGCGGCGCGAACTCCCCGTTCAATGCGGTGATGTTCGGAAGCAGCCCGCCGATTCCGATGCCGGCGAGGAAGCGCAGATAAAGCAGATCCGTCACCGAGCCAGCCTCGATGCACGCGAGCGTAAAAAGCCCGAACGTGAGGCACGAGCCGACGATCGCGACCTTCCGACCGAACCGATCGCCCAAATAGCCGAAGAGCGGCGACCCGAAGAGAACACCGAGGAGGCTGGCGCTGAAGACAGGCCCGAGCGCAGCCATGTTCGTGATGCTCCATTCCTTCACCAGGAACGGCGCGGCAAATGCGGCCGAGGTGATGTCGTATCCATCCATGAGGACGAGCAGAAACGAGAACGCCACCAGCTTGATGTTGAAGCCGTTGATCCGGCGCTCGTCGATTAGGCGCGATACGTCGACTGTCTTCGGCTCGAGCATGCTTCCTCCGGTTGATCGTGCGGTTGGTCGCTACCAGAGAGGCGCGGCTACCGCGTTCCGTATTTCGGAATAGACGTTCTAATATGCTGTACGCTAATCGCACCGCGGCCCGCAAGTCAATAGTGCTTGCCCGCAACGCAACGGCCGCTACCGAGTGGCGCGGTAAATCGGCCAGCGCTCGCTACAGGTTCGAAATTCATGTAAAGTTCGCTGTCCCAGTCGCTTCTTGCACCTTCGCCGCGCGAAGGCCTGAGTGGCCGCTCCCGTCCGCTTAGCGTTCAGGTCCGATTGCATGCGTAGACGTGGGCGCGTCGGCGACGATAGATTGTGGGGATTCGAGTGCCTGTTTCGAGGAAGGACCGCTCCGAACCAGCTTCCGGACGCGATCCACGCCGTACGACCGCGCCGGCGGGCGTAGACAAAACTCTGACGAAAGGCTTGATGCTCATCGAGACCCTCTGCCGGAGCAAGCAATCGCGCGGTGTCTCGGACCTTGCGAGCGAACTTTCCCTCACCAAAAGCAACGTCCACCGGCTCCTTCAGACATTGGTCGCCAGTGGTTTCGTGTCGCGGGAGGCAGGCAGCGATCGTTACGTCATGACCACGAAGCTGTGGCGCTTGTCCCGCGCGCCGCGCTTTCACGATGCTCTGCTCGCGTTGGTCCACCCGCTCCTGAGTGAACTCGTCGCCGAGACGGGGGAAACCGCTACATTCGTGATCGTTGAGGGCAACACCGTCGTCACGCTGGACCAGGTGGAAACACCCCAGACCATTCGCGTGTACTATACGGTAGGTGATTCACAACCTCTCGACCAAGTTCTTAGAGGCGGGCGTGGCATCAGCGGGATCCAACAGGTCGCCTTCGCCTTCCAGCCGGACGTTGACGTTCGAGGTGCATTGGACAGAATCCGCCAGGAACTCGGCCGCCCGCCAACGTACGTCGATGAGCAGATCGCCCGGGTAGAGGCGGTTCGACGCGATGGGTACGCTCTCGTAAAAGGCGAGTGGATGGAGGGCGTCAACGCCATCGCCGCCCCGGTCAAAGGCGACGCTGGCGATCTCGTCGGTATCGTCATTAGCTTCGGTCCTGCGCACCGGCTGACCGGGGCGGCCCTCGATCGAATCCGAAAGTCGACATGCCAAATGGCAATTCGGTTCACAGATAAGTTGGTTCGTGACCTGCCCGACCGCCAGACGCATGCGTCTCGCCCAAAAAGCTGAACCTTCAGCTCAGGTGACCGTCCTTTTCACTTGTCGAGGCCGATAACCCTCCCTGGCGTCATACTGACCTGTAGAGCAGCCCTCAGGCCGAGCGCCTCGTCTGGCAGCTCCTCAACGCCAAAGATCGTGCGACTGCGGATTCCGATGATCGCGCCCAGGTGTACCGAGATGATGTCGCCCGGCATTCCGAGATTTCTCGCCCCCCATTCCGAGACGATGTCGCTCGGGCATGGAGCGTTCTGGCAGTCGTTTTTCTGGCCCTGGTCGAGCCGCACGGTCGCCCTGCAGGTTGGTTGGCATGCAGCCGAAGTCTTACCGCCACGCCTCGGCCCGGCCGGACGATGGACCGTACCGCGCCGCGCTAGATGCTAAGCGTTTGATTTATATGGTGGGCGCACAAGGGCTGGAACCTTAAGAGTCAGCTGCCCTCAGAGGTGCTCGCACCGCGCGACATCTAGGCGTCACGCCACCAGCAATTCCCGGCTTCAGGAGTCCGATTCCGCTGTTCTGCATTGTCGCGACGGTTGAGTTGTCTTCGAGGGGGTACTTTCCCAAAAGCCCAGTGCGGCCCAGTGATTGACCTCGGTGCATTCAGCGCTCACGCTTACGCATTCTCGCGCGTTCCCCAGTCTGAGCTATTCGGATCTCCTTATCTCTTTCCAATGGATGACGATCTCGAACCGTTTCCATGACTGTTGCCCGCAAAAACGTATGCCCGTTCTCTAGATGCTGGGCGATGCGCTCCTTGGCGAAAGCCATAATGTTCTGGCGAGCATTCTCATCGTTCGGCAGAGCGCGTTCGACGAGCTTGTTGATAGCGACAATCTGGGATTGGGCCGCGAGCAGGTCGGAATCATGCGCGGCCACCGGTCGGTCTGCACGGCGTGCCTCCACCGTTACACTCCACCTGTTGCGCCACATCTGGCGCCGTTCAATGCTAGCGATTCCTGTGGCGGCGTCTGTGGACTTGATCGCCCTGATGACGGGCTCGACGCCATCCCTTCGCAGAGAGATGCGATCGCCAGGCCTGGCGCCACTGTCTGCGACGTCCGTTACCACGCCGACGCCCCACACCTGATGTCGCCGGCCATCGTCCAGTTCAATGGCCACATAGGTTGAGGGCTCCGCGTCGGGGCGGTTGCGGTAGGGGCCATAACCGACCGCCATCAGACGTCCGGAAACGCCCTGGTCATGATCGAGCCTATCCGCTTGCAGTGGCCTGTTGGAGGCCGAGCGAGCCTCGACATCGTTGGTCCGGGCCTGGGCTCGATCCCATGCGACTCGTCGGTCAGCGAGCGCCTGGCGATCAAGCTCGTTTGGCCGATAGCCCTGCACCTCTATTCCGCGCGCACTAGCCTCGAGCCAGGCCTCACGCCGGAACTCTGCGGAGCCACGGACGTGTAGTGCCTCCCACTGGCGATGTTGTGCAACGCTGACCATGTCCCGGATCACCTCTGTGGCAGCTATGCGGGTGACCAGGCGATCGTCAGTGGCCTTGAACGCGAGGTACTCTTTCCGTTCATCGGCATAGAGTCGCGCTTCGCGGTCGGGTCCATCCTTTTGGGATTCCTTGGCCACCACGTAATATTTCCGACGAATGCGATCGGGAAACGCACTATCGGTGACCTCCGCGGATGAAGGCGTGTTGGGGGCTGTTGCTATGGACTTATCGTCCCCCTTGTCTCGGGGGGAAGCGCGCCCCGCGCGACGTTGTCGCTCCAGGCTAAAATCCTCGCTAGCGTCATGCCCGTCGTTCATGCTCAACCTTCTGCTTGTGGCCAGTCCGCTGCGTCGGCGGAATGGCCTGAGCGTCGATGTAGTTCAGGGTCCAAGCTTTGAGATCGTCCTCAGAGAGCCCTTCGAGCTCGACGTCTACATCCCCAAAATCGAAAGAGGCGTTCGCTGGAATTGTGGAGGGGTCGGCCACCTCCTCGTCGGTCAATGGGCGAGACCGAAATACCGCGCGCAGCTCGGCGACCTCGGAGCGAAGCTCCTTGATCTCGGCGTCAAGCAGCGCGGTCGAGCGGCCCCTCGGCAGCTTCGGGACAGGGGCCGGCAGCAGACGTGACAGGAACGCCTTGTCTTCGTAGTAGACGATCTTGTCCGCGACGACAGGCGGAAGGCCGGTGCCCAGGATGAACGCCTTCGATTTGGGAAGAAGTTTCAGCTCTTGCGGGAGCATCAGGGCGCGGCGGTGTTCAGAAATGGTCTCGCTGGTCGAGCGCGTCGCCAAGCCTTTCGGTCCGCTGCGGCTGCGCGCTTTGACGGTGTCGAAACCAATCCGTTCGGAAAGCTCATTAGCGACATCCTGTTCCTTCGGGGCGAAGACCACCTCGACGGCGTGGTTGGTCATGAAGTTGCGGGCCGCGTCGATTCCGTAGATCGCGCGTAGCTGCGCCGGACTCTGGACGACCGTAAGGAGGCGGATGCCATATCCGGCGATGAAGGCGACTGATTTCGCGAGAACGCTGACATTGCCCAGCGCCGGAAACTCATCGAGCAACAGCAGCACCTTGCGATTGACTTTGGAGTTCTGTTCGGGCAGCTCGCGGGTATTGAGATCGACCACCTGCTGAAAAAACAGATTCAGAAGCGGCGCCATGCGGTCGAGATTGTCAGGGGTCACGCCGAGATAGATCGACATCGGCCGTTGCCGCAGCTGCCGCAAGTCGAAATCGTTGGTTGCGGTCGCCGCGTCGATGCGGGGATTGAGCCAAAGGCCGAGCCTCGCGGTCACGGTCTTACGAACCGAGTTCATGGTGTTTTCGGAAGCCGCGAGGAAGTCGTTCAATGCTGTAATGCAGTGTCGCGACAGTGGGGAAGGGCCGGACTTGCGAGCGACGATGAGTTTCTCAAAATGTGCCTTGAGGTCACTGGCCACGGCAAGCTGGTGCAGGATTTCGCCGATCGTCAATGGAAGACCTGGCGTTTCCGCGACATAGCCGCCGATCGCGACAAAGGCCGAGCGGGCAGCCTCGAACCAGAAGGGATCGCCTCGGCTTTCGGCCGGAAACAGCATGACGGCAATGCGCTGTAGATCGTCATAGAGGTCCGCGGGATCGCTGCGCACATAGCCAAGCGGATTGTAGCACGCGGTGCGACCATTTTCCTCGAGCGGATCGAATAGATAGACTTCCTGCCCGTGGGCTGCGCGAAACCCCGCCGAGCGATCCCAGTTCTCCTTCTTCACATCCAAAACGACGACTGAATCCGCCCAATTGAGAAGGTTTGGAATGACATAGCCGACGCCCTTTCCGGCTCTGGTCGGAGCGTAGACCAGGACGTGTTCCGACCCGCCGAAGCAGAGCAGCGCACCATCCTTGCGGCCGAGCAGCACGCCTTCTTTGGATCGCAGGCCAGCGGCCTTGATCTCGCGCTCGGATGCGAAACGAGCGCGGCCGTGAAGCGGGAGAGCACGCTGCCGGAAGATCGCACCGGCCAAGCCAAAGACCACAACCACGCCGGCAAGGGTCGACAGCGTCAGCCAGCGGTCGAAACGCGGGTCGGTACCGTAACGCGGCCAACTCGTTACGATCTCCGACCAGTGAAAGCCGCCATCGTGAAGCCTGAGCCCGAGCAGTAGAACGTTCGAAGCGACGAGCAGGAAGACCGCGCCGGCCACGAGCGCGAGCGCCGTGCCCCCAGCCGCTTTAGCGGGCGTGGTCGCGTTTGCGAACGGGGTCATAGTAGATTTCCGAGATGCGGTAGCGGCCGTTGCGCTTCTGCATCTGGACGACGACGTCGACCAGATGTAGCAACAGCGAACGGATATCGTCGCGATGGAGGTCACGCCCTTCCGCACTCTCCTTGACCAGCAGAGTCATTTGTTCAAAGGCGAGGCGAGCGCTGTCGGCGTGAACCGTCGTGATCGATCCCGGGTGCCCCGAATTCACATTCCTAAGATAAAAGAAGGCGGTGCCGTCGCGCAGCTCCTGCAGCAGAATGCGGTCAGGCCGCATGCGCAAGGACGATTCCAGGAGTTCGCGGGGGCCGATCTTGGCCACACCCTGTCCATCCTTGGCATAGAGCAGCCGGACGCAATTCTGATGCGGGATGACCAGCTCGGCGGTGTCTTCGATGGTGATGAGCCGTTGATGCGCCGGAATAGCAGCAATCAGCGCTTTGGACAGAGTGGTCTTGCCGGACCCCGTCGCCCCCGAGATCAAGATGTTGCGGCGAGTGTGTACCGCAAGCTCAAGGAACTCGCGCCAATGGCCAGTTTCTTTCAGCGTGAGCAGCCGATGCTCGTCGGCATCCAGTTCGTCACTGGCGGAGCGGACCTCATCGAACAGCTTTACCCGCTCCAAGGCGTCCAGGTTCATGGTTAGTGTTGAGGGCTTGCGGATCGTGAGACTGATCATGCCTGCGGGGACCGCGGGCGGCACAACGATTTGACAGCGCTCCTCGCCGATCAAGCTGGTCGACACCACCGGACATTCCGGTCCGATGTCCTGGCGGGTGTGACCGGCGGCCGCTGTCGCAAGGTGTGAGAGGTACGCGTGCGTGAGCGTCGCTTCCTCCTGCCGTCTCCAGCCGTCAGGTCCTTCCACAAAAACCTCGCCAGGACGGTTGACGACGATTTCGGTCAGGGTGTTGTCGGCCAAGTATGGCGCCAGCGGCTCGAGGTAGCGCGCCAGCACCAACCGTCCGCCATCGTGATTGACCGATGCGCCTGTGCTCATTTCGTCACCACGGCTGGCCCGACGAGGCCTCCGGGGAGGGTGCGGTCGAGAATCTGGGTGCGACTTTCGATCCGCTTAAGTTGGTAGACCGACGAGAAATCGAGGTCGCGCGCGACAAAGATATTCACGAGTTCACCCTGGTTCTTGCTCAGCGTCGGCGGGATGTTGATTGATTGCTCGACGGCGATGCCGGCGGCGGTGTTGCTCGCACCAGCAGTGTTGTTGATCTGGATCGAGCCGTCTTGCAATTGCTGCCGCCCGATCGAGGAGGCATCGCTGACGATCGACAGCAACAGCGCCGAACCGAAACGCTCCCAGAAATGCGTGTCGATGTCGCCGTCGAACCCTGCGCGGCCGAGCGCATCAGTGGCAGGCGAGGCCAGCGCCACGATCACGCCCGTCGGCGTCTTGGCGCGCGCCCATAGCACAAACATCCGTTTGGAGCCGCGCCGGACATTGCCACGATATTCGCCGACCACTTGAGTGCCTTTTTCCATGAGCACCACATTGCCGGAATCCGACATCACATCTCGCAACACGACACAGGAGACGAAGCCCGCCACATCCGAGGACATCGCAGTCTCGAGCACGCAAGGGATCGATGTGCCCTGGGTGACCAAAAGATTGCGATTGTGAAGCCGGGCCGCGCGCACGCCTTCGATCGGCGTGGGTTTCAGCTTGTCCGCAAGCTCGTTGCGTGGCTCGGCCCGCCCAAAATCATAGGGATCGATGGGGACGCTTCCGGTCGGGCCATTATGGGGCGGACGCCCCGACGCGACCGGCCGGTTATAGGCGAGCACCGGCGCGCGCCGTGCGCTTTCCAGCATCTGGTCGGGAGCCGGCGCGGGGGCCGCCGGCGTGGCAGCAACAGGTGCGACCGGGATGGACGCCGTGGTGATGGGTGAGGCAGGTGGCTCGGCGGCGGGCTCGAACGCCGCCGCCTGACGGATCATGAGCTTGCGGGCGGACTCGCTGACCGGCTTGTCGCTTTTCCAGGTCCCCCAGATGATCAGAAAGGCGAATGCGGTGAGCGCAAGCGCGCCGAAGCCGCGTTTGAGCATGGCTGCTCGACCATTGTCCCCTCCTCCCACCGGGGTGATTCCTCGCTCGCCGGCAAGCGTTTCATTCTCATGCTCGGTCATGTTGTGCCCGCCTATCGTGCCCTTGGGGTTGGAGTTGGCCTCTTCGCCCGCCGCTCGACCGAGGGGCTCGTGGTGTTGGTGCCGGGATTGACGCCGACAGCATCGAACGCTTCGTTGAAGATGCAGAGCACGATGTCGCCCTTGCGCAGCCGAAACTCGCGGGCCGTGGCGTGGACCACCACAAGCTCGCCGCGGACATCCTTAGGGACGAGACTTTCAGAGCCATCCGAGTTGATCAGGTAGATGGCCGGGATCTCCCGATTACCAGCGAAGCGGAACGTGGTCTCCTTGCCGTCGTCGAAGACGGCTTCGGGTTCGAGGTCGATCGAGCCTTGGGCGGAAAAACGCCAGTTGCGGGCGCCGTAGGCATGATGCAGGTCAAACGTCTGATCGATGAGCGCGCCTTCCCGTTCTGCGCCGCGGGCAGCCGCCTCAATGCGCCGCCGCTCGATCTCGTCGCCGGGATAGGCAAAGCGGACGACGAAGTAGCTGTCCGCCAGCGTGGTCTCAGCGATCGACAGCTCGAACTGATAGGAGCGCTTGCGTCCGTCGGGTCGGGTGGTGACGACCTGCAGATTCGTTGGTGGGTGTTTTTCGCGGGGCTTGAGGAAAAGGATCGAGCCCGCGGGTGCGACCTCCCATGCGATCGCGTCACCGATCGCAACATGGGCGATTTCCTCGTCATCGGCAAACACGACCTGGGTCGAGGCGCGGATGACGCCGTTAAGGCGGACCACATTGGTTGGGTCATAGGTCACGGTCCGTACGCGCGCATCGTGTTGCCCGGGCGCTGGCTGCTGCAGCGCCAACACCGGTCCGGCAAACCCGAGAGCTAAAGTGATCCAGAGCGCAAAACGTTTCATGGCAAGACCTCCGGATCGGCACGATATTCCGAAACCAGAAAGCCGAGCGGATTGATCAGACGGTCGGCCGATGACATCGGTGCGTTGGCGTATGAGAATGTCAGGGTAGAAACCCAATGGGTCACATGGGTTTCTTCGCCCTTGCGGCTCTCTTTCATGAACCGTACGGACGCGACATTGTCGGCCAATAGCGAGATCGCCTTGATCCGCACTGTTGCGACCCCAAAACGGCCCTGAACGACTTGCGGGCTTTCGGGATTGGAGCCGCGGTACCAGGCTGCGAAACGCGCTTGCTCGCCCTGCCCCGAAAGCAAGGAGATCGTGCGGAAATTGGTTTCGGCCTCCGGATAGCTGTAACCTTCGCGTGCGCGAACATAGCGTCCAAGGAAATACTTGGTGACGGCTTCGTCGTACCGCGCCGGCGTCGAATTGAGGGCCGAGACAGTGTCGACAATGCCGGTCGCGTTGTCGACGCGGATGACGAACGGCTCGACGGTCTTGAGCGGAGCCAACGCTGCGACCGCACCGACCGAGGCAACCGCCAAGACACAGGAGCCCGCGGCAATCACCCACGCTGTTCGCCGCGAGCGATGGGCCGAGAGTAACAGGTCTTGTTCCCAACGCCGCGCGTTCTCGAAGTAGCTTTTCAGCTCATCATGGCCGACCATCTCAGGCCTCCTTGCCGCAAGCGCGGTAAGAGGCCTCAATGTCGGCCCACCGGCCGGACGCGGCGAGATGGGTCGAGGGCGTTGGCGGGCTGCTCTCGCCTTTCCGGGTGATGGGGGCGGACGGCGAAGCCGACGGCTCGGGTGTCGTTGGCGGCGCGCCGGACTCCGAATCCCACAGCGAACGGTTGAGCGGCCGCCGAGCCGTGCCGTCACATGACGGCGGCCCCTTTGACCAGGTCCCGCAGCCTCCAAGCTGCGATGCGATGACGCAAATGATGAATACTCGACGCCACATCGTTCTGATGCCCCTGTCGTTGTCTATCGCCTGATTGCTGGCGACTATTGTTGTTTAGGCTGCCGTGGATCCCTGCGATCGGGCACGCTGCATACTGCCGCCCTGTCGGCCGGCTCTTATGGCGGCGAGACCCCTTCTGGCCGACCAGCGCGCGCCGGCATACGCACCTCCGGCCGCCGCCGTGGCATTGGCAACCAGTGGGCTAGTGACCAGCCGGCTAGCGAGCGACGCGCCGCCGCCGGCGAGACCGCCTGCGATGATCGGTAGCTGAAGTGCGATATATCCGGATAGGCCGAGCACGGCACTTATGGCGACAGCGGCCACTACCATCTCGCCCGCCGTTCCTGCGTTGGCTCCAAACCTGTCGATGAAGCCGCTGACAGTGGACAGCATCAACCCGACCAGCGCGACAACCAGGACAAGCAGGATCACGAAGTTCGCGAGCTGCCGAAGCCAGGCTTCTGTAAACGGGCGCGTCGCTTCGAAGAGTCCCAGCGCAATGAAGATCGGGCCGAGTGCGATGACAACGCCTAGACCAACCTTGGCATAGAGCAGGATAGCGAACTGTAAGAAAGAACCAACTGCCACAAAAACGAGAAGAATGCCCGCAATCAGTGCCGGCGCCACATCGGTGATTCCCGCTTGATCGTAGATCTTATTGGCGACGTCGATTCCTTTGGAGAGAAGTTGGTCGAAGGGAGCTCCCGAACTGGTATTCAGTCCTGAGCCCGCTAACGCATTGCCGATTTCTTTCGGCAACGAGTCGAAGAACAGACTCGTGACGTATTGCTGAAACGCGCTGGAATTCGTCGCCAGCAACACCACGACCACGATCCGCATCGCCCGCCAGGCGAATTCCATGATCGGCTCGGAGATCGCGCCGCGCATCACGGCAAAGCCATATAGAATGACGTAGAGCGTCACGGCGGTACGAAGTGGACCGTCGATGTAGGTGGCGAGATTCGAGGCCGACGTCGACACGAATGCCGTGATTGGTTGCTCGAACTCCTTCAGGAAGCTGTCGAAGACGTTTACGGCCATCGTGGCGGTCCTTACTTCAGAGCGTCCTTCATCTCTTTGACGAAGGCCTTCTTGCTGGCTTCATTGGCATTGATGCAGTCGGGTCTTTTCCCGCGCTCGCCCGGATTGTCGCGGCACGCCTTGAGAGCCACCGCAAGTTCATCGCGATGATCCAGGAACCAGCCGACAGTTTTGACTTGTTGACCCTCGTTGGCGTCGTTGCAGCCCGTAAGAGCCGCGGCGATTACGGTGAGGAAAGCAATGGCAAGTCTCGTCTTCATTGCAGAGCCGCCTTCATTTCATCGACCAGTTGTCGCCGTCTCTCCCGCTCCCGCTGGCCATCCATTTCCGCCCGGGCCTGCTGGATCATGGCCAGACCCTGCATTCGGAGCACGTCGTTCTGCAGCAGCGCTTGTTCGGCCTGCAGCCGCGCTGAGAGATCAAGAACCTCTTTGGCGTCAGTCGCCGAGCTGATGCGAGCTCTGAGCTCCTCAAGCGCATCGATGCGCTGCGAGGCCGTGTCGTATACCGCCTGACCCATGGAGTGCTTGGCTCCGGTCTGCCGGGCGATCCGGTCGAGCTCGCTCTGGTAATACGAGTTGCCGCTGTTGCCGGTATAAAGGCGGTTCTGCGAAAGATAATGGTCGATGGCGTTGGCGAAGTTACCGCCACCCTGCCCCGCGACGAGACGTTCGATATCGGAGAACTGTTGGGGCAGAACTTTTCGGAACTGCGGCGTGTTCAAGAGCGCGCCGATGTCGTTGGCGTTGGTCCGCTTGTTGAAGCTGTCATAGAGCTGCTTGGCCTGGCTCAATTGGTCCTGCGCGACCTTGAGCTGCGACGTCAGGGTGTCGACCTGCTTCTTCAGTTCCGTCAGCTGCTCAAATTGCCGCGCGAACACACTTGGGTCGAACACAATCTCCGCCCCAGCAGGTGAGGCAATCAGGAGGGTCACGACCGACAGGGAGGTGAGAACCGTAGGCATACGTTGGATCATCATTGGGCTTTCCTCCTCTCGGCGTGAAACACTGGCAGCCAATGCGCGGGATCGTCACCGACCTGGTTGCGAATGCGATCGAGCAGCTCGACGGTCTCTGTGCGTCCTGACAAAACGGCGAGCGCATCGTCGAAGCCGCTGAGGTCGAGTTCCGCCACCACCGAGTTGTGGCCTTGCTTGACCAGGAAGCGCCGACTTTCGGGGGCGAGCTCCTCCTTGATCAGACGGAATTCCGTGTCGGTCAGATGGAAGCCGTCGACATAGTCCGCGCGTGTGCCCCGCGCGTTCGGCAGGAAGATTTGGGTCGGGCATTGTTCGACGATGGTGTGCGCGATCGGCGAGGCCAGCGCGTCGCGTGGCGACTGCGTGCCAAACACCATGACACCGTTCTGCTTGCGGATGGTCTTCAGCTTGTTGTTGGCGAGATCTCGGAACGCCTCGTCCCCCAGCGCCTTCCAGAATTCGTCGATGTCGATGATCAGGCGCCGGCCGTCGATCAGCCGCTCGACGCGGTGAAATAGATACATCATGAGTGGCGTGCGAACGGTGGGGTGGTCCAAGAGATCGGTCATGTCAAAACCAATGAACCGGGCTTCCAGGCCAATGGCGTCCTCTTCGCCATCCAGCACCCAGCCGAAAGGCGCGCCCCGGCACCATCGCTCGAGCCGTGCACCGATGCCCTCGCGGTCCTGCTGGCCGAGAAAAGCCCGCAGCGTCCCGAACGAACGTTCTGCTTGCCGCAGCTGACCGAGCGCTCGCAATCCGGAATCGATCCGTTCCTCCTCGACAACCGTCAGCGGGCGGTCATCCGGCGTAACGAGTTTCCGAACTAGTTCGCCCAGGAAAGAAAGGTTTGCTGGCGTCAGCTCGAGCGCCCTAAGCGGTGCGCAGCCGGTCGGCATGCCGTTGCGCAAGGTCAGATAGGTGCCGCCGGCGGCGCGCACGAAGATCTCAGCACCCCGGTCCTTGTCGAAGAAAACGTAAGAGGCCCCTAACCGCTCGGCCTGCGAGAGCAGGAAGTTCTGCACGACGGTTTTTCCGGACCCCGATGGGCCGCAGATGAAGGTGTTGCCGAGGTCGCCATGATGGAAGGAGAAATAGTAGGGCGAGCCCGACGCCGTCTTGAGCATCGCCACCGCCGGTCCCCAGTGGTTGCCTGCAGGTTGCCCGGTGGGATAGGTGTGAAAGGGAGAGAGCGCCGCGAAGTTCCGCGAGTTAATCGCGCCAGTGCGCGCCCGGTATTTGAACAGCCCAGGAAGCTGCGCCCAATAGGCAGCTTCAAGTCCAAGATCTTCCCGGGCGACAACCGCTCCCGCATCGGCAAGCGCGCGCCGTGCGACGCTCATTTGTCCCTGCAGCTGCGAAGGCGTGTCGGCGTAGACCAAGAGCGAGAGGTGATGATCTCCAAGCACAAATCGGTTGGATTCGAGATCGTCGAGGGCGTCAGAGAGCTCGTCGATCTGCGAGGCTGCCGGATCCTGAGCCGAAACCAGCTGGTTCTGCTTTCGTGTCAGGACCGTCTTGGCGTCGGCTTTCGCCAAAAACGCGAACGATTGCGTAATGACCAGCTCGAAAGGCGCCGAGAGTAGCGCGTTCAACAGGCCAGGCCGGGTGGACGCCGGATATTCCTTGAGTCCGAAGATGCCAGCGAACCGCGATCCGCCGGCCGCCCGAATCTCGAGAGCTTCGCGGCCGAAGATGACTCGATTTGAGTAGAGTGCGGGGCCGATCGGCCCCTGCGGCAACGGCATCGGCATCCATTCGCCGGAGGCGAGCGCATGGAGCAGCTCCATTGGTTCTGAGAAGATGATGCCGTCGCGCTCAGCCACTCCGACCGCACGGGCGCCGTAACGGTCGAGTGCCGCGATAACATCTCGCGTGGCATCGTTAAGCCGCTTCAGGGCCTCGCCGTCGACTTCGACGGAGTGACCGGCGCTTTGGCGAAGCCGCCTGAAGAACGCGGCGGCCGTATCCGTCGCCGCACGACCGGGATGGCAAACCAGTGTCAGATAGAGATCGTTGCGAAACAGCGCCTCTTTCTGAAGGCGTTCGTGATATTGTGCGTCGAGTCCAGCCGCAAAAGCTGACCGGAAGGTACCGTCCGGATAGACCGACGTTCGGCGGCGCACCAGGTGGGTCCAGAGTGCGAGGCGCGGGTCTGCGACATTGCGCAGGGTGAGATTCAGTTTGCCGTGAAGATCGTTCAGATCCGAGGTCTCGGCAGTCTCAAACGAGGTCCCCTCGATCCGGATCACCGTGAGCAGGGCTCGTGTGGTAAGACTGATCACTGTATCGGTGACATGCCGGCCAAACGGCAGGTAGACGTTGGGCTCGATCTCCCGGGTTTTAAGCGTGGCGTTACGCATAACCGAGGTCCCTGGTTCGATATCGCCTGACGAGTTTGAGCGGCGTGCAGGACGATCCACCCCAGAATGTGGCGTTGCGTGCGCGTCCTCGCGTTTCGATCCAGGCCAGAAGAATTCGGAACATATTGGGGTCGTGCCGGCAGATGATGCGGCAAAGACCGTGGATCGGAATCGCGACCAGGCCGTAGATGATGCTTCCGGCCACCAGAAACAGGATGCAGGAAAACATCACGTTGAGCGCCATAGCTTCCATAGTGACACCGGCAATCATGGCTGGACGCGTGCAGGCGAGGAACAAGGTGTCCTCCGTGAGACGCGCGGCCTCGGCCATCAATGACCTCCAGTCAAGGTTGAGACCACCTCTGAGGCACCGAACGTGATGGCGACACCGAGGACGACATAGGCGGCCTTGCGCAGATCGAGGTAGCCAAACATCCAGGCGATGCCGACGATGATGACCGCCAGCGTCGCCAGCAGGCGCGCAACGTTGCCCGTCAACATGTTGACGATGTTCTGCAGCACGCCCTCAATGTTCGCGGTCTGCGCCAGCGCCGGCTCTACTAACGCGATGCTGAGAACGGCCCCCATGCAAAGCAGGGCGGCGGAGTGTTTAAGAAAAGAAGTCATGACACTGCTCCGATTGGCATTGCAGCCGGACCCTAGGGTCGGACCGCGTATTTTTGAGTGGAGATAGAGAATGGCGATCCCTATCGGTCATAGACGAAGGCTGATGTGCCCCGTCCTGAGCGATAGACGTCCCAGCGAGGATGCTCGCTGACCAACGGTGAAGGTGGATTGATCGGCGACGCATCGCTGTTGGAACGCTCAGTGTCGGCGGACGCGGTTGGCTGGATGTGAGGCTCGGCCGTTTGGCTGGGAGCCCTCGCCGCGAAGCTTGCGACAACGCGGACAACAGCCTGGTCGCGGTCTGAGCTTTTGATGCTGGCCGCTTTCAGTCGCGCGCCAAACAATCTGCCAAGGCCAGCGATATGCTGACACGCGTCGAATGTCGTCGCAGGCGTCAGCCCGGCCTGCTTTGTTTCCGCGGGGTCAAGTTGGGCAAGACCAGTTCGAACCCGCTGGCCCGTGGCGATGGCCTCAGTCGTGAGCTGAATGGCTTCCTCGCGGTCGCTCGCCAGGATCGGAACCGGTTTCCGCCCCTCAATTGTGATGAGCAGCGGCTCGAACGCGCTCGCCTGCCGCACAATCGCCGTCAGCGGCCGCACCAGGTCCGGTGTTGGAGCGCACTGCTCGACCAGAGCAGCAAATGCCGCAGGATCCATTGTTGATCGCCTTCTTGTCTGGAGCTGATGACGTTCGACGCTATGCCGCGAAGGGCAGGCGTGACGGCGCGTCAATGACAGGTCCGGAAATCTTCCCGGCCGCTCGGATCGCACCGAGAGCGTCATTGGTGATCGGCAATAGTCCAGCCACGGCTTTGGTCGCCCCGATCTGTCGGGGTGTCCCGAGACGATCGAGATGCCATCCGGCTCGGCGCAGGATGCGCTCCATGCGCAGGTCAGTGACCGTTACGATGGCCCGAAGGTCGCACTGCTGCCCCCATTCAATCATGGCCGCAAAGAGCAGGAACGTCGCTTCGCGCAGTCCGTTCTCTGTTGTCGCCGTGACGTTCTTGGTGTCAACGCAGAAACGCGAGCTCTCCCAGATCCCGGTGGCTTTCGGTGCGGCGTGACCATCCAGCAACACTGGGAACGTATCCGCGAGCATGTTGGGCCCGGTGGTGGGCAGCAGGCGAACAGAGCCGACAACCTCGCCCTGGTCGAGCGCTAAGAGGTAAATCGGGCTATGTGTGTCGTACTGATCGATCTCCAATCCGTCAGAGATGGAGACGTCCCAATCGAGCCGCTCCTTGAAGACGCGCCCTCGAAGACGATGCATTCCCGTCGCTAGTTCGAAATCATGCAGCAGCGCAGCACGGGTACGGACAATGACCTTCATTCTTAACCTCAAGCTTACGAATCACAGCTTCGAGATCAGAAAAGCAGCCGTTGTCACGGCGTTGCGCTGTCGGTTCTGACAGGGCGTCGTGGAACTGTGGGGGCCGCGACCAATAATCGCAGCGCGCGATCGTCGCGCGCCGTCTCGGAAAAGGTAGCGACGAAGACGCGGAGATTCGACGGGACAACAATGAAACTTCTCGTGTTCCGTAGACAGAGAAAAATCGTCGGGTAGAACGCCGCAATCCGAGGCGGTTTCATCTCTCTCTATGTTCGCGGTTGCAGTTGCTGCTTGAAAGCGGCGCTCAGACGAGTCTGATTTTCGAGTCTGTCAGGACACAGGTTTAGAATTGTTCTTGCCGCAAAGCTGCCGCAACGTGTCAATAGACGCCATGCACGTACAGCGCGAATCGTTAAAAGACTCGCGTTTGGGGCCAGGAAGCAACTGAAGTGGTGCAATGAAAGATGTTAAAAGAGCATGCGATGAGTTTGTCGATTGTCTTCACTCTGCGCATACGGAAGATGATTTTCGGCGTATCGCGGAACGAACAGCGCATGCATTGGGCTTCCGTTGGTTCGCCTATCTTGGCCAACGTGCCAATGGCCCCAATCTGATCTCATCTTATCCGAAGAGTTGGACCAGCCACTATTTTCGCGAAGGATACCACAACATCGATCCCGTTCTTCAGGAACCGCGAACGTCAAGTCGGATGATTCATTGGGACGGACGCGGCGCACGAAGTGCACGTTCGGCGAAAGAGCGCCGTCTGTTTGACGACGCTCTCAGCTTCAAGATCAGGACCGGCCTGACCATTCGCATTCCCTCCAGCCAAAACCAGTTCGCTGCGTTCACCTTGGCGGCGGACGACCGCAGCCTTGGCCTCGATCGTTTCATCGAAACCTCGCGGGACATGTTGGAAATGGTGGGTCTCACCTACCATGCACATGTGAGTGCCAAGATCGGACGCACGGCGGCAGGCGGCGGGATGGGCAACCCACTCACACAGCGCGAGCGGCAGTGTCTCGCGTGGATCTCTGACGGCAAGACGATGCAGGATATTGCGGAGCTTCTTGATGTTACACCGCGAGGTGTGAAATTTCATCTGGACAATGCCAGGCGAAATCTTGCCGCTTTAACCTTACCCCATGCCGTGGCTCTCGCGTTTCGGCGGGGATTGCTCCCGTAATACGCAAAACAGCCATCGGCTTGTAAGATGTGCTCAAGATTGACCGTTCGATCAGGTTGGGAGACTGGGCGGTTGCACTCAGGGCGCAGGACTCTTTTGTACATAACCACGGCGTGTTTTGCGGACGAGCCAGGCCTCGAGCTCTTCGACGGCCTGGACTCTCCCGGCAAACAGATCCATCCGCCGGCGGCCGCGTTGGCCGAGACGCCCCCATTCGCGCACCAGCGCGGTATCACCGAACAGGGTCGGTTCGATCGTGAGTACATAGAACCTGGCCATGTTGCGGGCCGGATCGCAACGTTGGAGCACGAGGTATGGCACCGTGAGTTCGGACATGCGCAAGAATCGCAACTGTCCAAACCGCCGTCCAATTAAGTTATCGAATCGATCAGGCCTATCGATTCAGATTTTCAATACCGGTGACCAAAGCGATTGAGGGTGCTCAACGAGTGGTCTCCGCAATAGATTGGCTGTTGTGCGCCTCTGATTGCGAAGAAGGTGGGCGTCGCCCTGCGGGCCGGGCTGGAGGCTGCGCTGAAGCCCCGCGAGCGGGTCTTCCCCCTTACGGGCTGCCATCCCTGACGCGAAACGGCCGGAGTCGTCGAACAAGACAGCTGCAGAGTCATCGGAAGCGCCCGCGTATTCGGGCAGGACGCTTTCGCGGGCAACCTTCAGGCGGGCAAATCCACTTACGCTCCCGACAAAAGGACGGCGGCTGTTCTAGCTGTCAACAGACCAGCATTGCATCCACCGGACGAAAGATGTGCACCCTGGCTCGCCATACTTCCGGTGAAGGACCAACCCCGCTCTCGAATGGCTTTCCTTGGTTCGGTTGCGGCCTTCCACGATCAACCCGCAAGGGGTTCGCTACGCAAGCGTGCGACCTCTTCGGCTTCGCCTGCGAGGTGACCGCAGCCGCCCCCGAACACGTCGGCGCCTGTCGAGCGGGGATGGTCCCCGCCGCAAGACGGGAGCCTTTCGATGTCGCACAATCTCACCCTCGCTCAGAACCACGCCTTCGATCTGGCCCGCACGCTGATGGTGCCGGTCATCCTTTTCCAGGCTGAGAGCGAATTCGGCGTGATGGTTTCCAGCGAATACGACGGCGATCAGGACGCCATCGTCCATGAATACGACCCCTGGTGCCCGGCTCATTGAGCCGGGTGGCCGGCTGCCGCTGGCGCCATGCCGGCTGCAAGGGAGGCTTCGCCGCGCCGCCGATGCGGCGACTGACGGTTGATCAGCGCGCCCTTGCATTCGGCAGGCTTCGCGGCCGGTCGGGGATGTGCCGCAAGGCCAGGAACAAGTGAGACCAACAGATGAAGGGGCCGGATCTCGCCAGCGCGACTCCGGTGCAGACAAATGAACAAGAGAGAAATTGAAGAGCTGCGCGAAAAGGTGGGCTGCGCAGCCCTGCTGGAGAAGGACGGCTGGAAGGTCGATCGCAAGGAAAGCACCCGGCGCGCGATCAAATTTCGTCGCGACAGCAACATCGTCATCGTCATTCACGAAGGCCGCGGCTGGTTCGATCCCCTGTCGCCGGCGAAGGGGGACGTGTTTTCGCTTGCCGAACACCTCGGCGCCGACGGTTTCGTCGAGGCATGTGACCGTGTTGCGGATATGGTTGGCTTCGTCCCTCGCGCACCAGATTGGCAGCACCCGGCAAGGCCCAAAGCCCTTGCGTCCATCGTAGAGCGGTGGGGACATCGCTTCAGGCCGGGCCCCGGCTCGCCAGCCTGGCGCTATCTTACCGGCGAGCGCGGACTGCCAGCGGACATCGTGAAGCAGGCGGTCACTAGCGATCGGTTGCGAGAGGGCCCCCAAGGCAGTATGTGGGCGGCGCATACCAATTCTCTTGGGGCGCTCACTGGCTGGGAGGAGCGTGGACCGGCATGGCGGGGTTTTGCCACAGACGGCGGCAAGGAGCTGTTTCGCTTCGGGGCGGAAGAGTGCGAGCGGATCTGCATCACCGAGGCGGCCATAGATGCCATGAGCCTCGCCGCGATCGAGGTCCTGCGCCCTGACACCCTTTATGTCAGCACCGGTGGCGGTTGGTCGCCCGCGACCGATGACGCCATTCGCGGCCTCGCCAAACGCGCCAACGCCCGGCTCGTGGCAGCAACCGACAACAATCGGCAAGGCGACATCTACGCCGACGGTGTTCGTGCCATCGCAGCGGATGCGAGTGCGCGGTATGCCCGATTACGGCCGTGCGCCGGCGACTGGAATGAGGATTTAAGGGCCTGACGGCTGCCTGTTGATGTGGTTCGCAAGGGCGACGCGCAGGCTGCGTAGTGACGCCGCGCCAAGGACTCCGCATGAGTGGCTCTCTGATGCCTCGGCATTGAGCGAAGGGAAAAGGAGGTCGAACGACGAGGGAGGGAAGATGAAATGGGAATGAGCGCTGCCGCATGACCGGCCGTCGCGTCAAGGGTGAAGCTTCGCCCGCGTTCCGCGGCCCTTGACCCGCCGGACCTTCGATGCGGCCGGCGAGGAGGTGTGATGAAGGACTGAAGTGACGAAGGGATCAGGCGGATCGATCGCGCTGTCAGTCCGGCCAGGCCAAGAGGAGCCGCCCATGCACACCTCCCCCACTATCCGTAAAGTCCTCGAAGGCGTTGCGACGCGCCATGAGATGCACCGCTTGTTCAACCGCCATCGTGGCGACCCCGCGATGGCCGAAGGTGAAGGCCAGCGTCTCTTCGCCGGCGAGTGGTTCGAGATCAACGAGCGTGAGCACGACTACATGCTCGAGATCCTGCCGCCGCTGTTCATGCGCGCCGACATGTTCGCGATGCGCGAATTTATGACGGGCAGCGTCACCAGCATCTTCTTCGCGCTTGCCATCGACGGAAGGCGGCGTTGGTTCCATGGCTATTGCGATCTTTCCGATCGGCTGTCGCCGGAGTGCATGAAGGCGGCGATCATCGAGCGCGAGTCACGGCCCGTGCGCGCGATGACGCGCGACGAGCGGCTCGAGCATATCTGGTCGAGCACGCATGACGATTATCGCGGCTATGCCGGCGAGCGCTGGCCGCTGGCCATGCGCGGCCGCCGCACCATGCTCGTCTATGCCGGCCAGAGTGGCACAGTCCTGAAGCTGCTCGACGACCTCACCGAGGCCGAGATCGCGGCCAAGCTGCCCCCCTCCCCGCCCCGCGGCGGCCCGTCCTCGCGCCGGGCGTCGCATTTCAGCACCCGGCTAGGTGCCGGTCCACTCATCGACACCCGCAACGCCGAGCCGTCCGTCGCAACCCGCGCCGGCGGACGGCGGCGCGCGCGTAACTGGAGGACATTTCCCATGGCGCATGACGATCCTTTCACCCTCGACCTCTTCGGCAATACCGCCCTTTCATCCAGCCTCGGCCTTGGCGTCACGGCTTTCGCCGGCGATGATGACCATGAGGATGATCCGCCGCCGTCGACGCCGACCTCGGCAGCGCCGGTGGTCGGATCGGCGCGGTGCTCAGAGTCCGGTCCCCGCAAGCGTGGCGACAATTTCTATCTTACCGGCGAGCGCGGACTCGCAAAGAACTGGAAGCAGCGCGCCCGCGACGGCATCGCCGCAGTTCGGCTCGCCGCACAGATCGAGGCCGCGCAACGGCCCGCGACGGTCGAGGAGCAGCGGCAACTGATCCGCTTTACCGGCTTCGGCGCCTCAGAGCTCGCCAATGGCGTTTTCCGCCGACCCGGCGAAACCGAATTCGCGAAGGGCTGGGACGAGATCGGGGCCGACCTGCAGGATGCGGTCAATGAGGCTGACTACGCTTCGCTTGCACGCTGCACGCAGTATGCCCATTTCACGCCGGAGTTCATCGTCCGGGCGATGTGGGCGGGTTTGCTGCGTCTCGGCTGGCGCGGCGGCCGCGTGCTCGAGCCCGGCATCGGCACCGGCATGTTTCCAGCGCTGATGCCGCCGGTTCTGCACGAGGTCTCCCACGTCACCGGCGTCGAGCTCGATCCCGTCACAGCGCGCATCGCGCAGCTATTGCAGCCGAGGGGGCGGATCGTCATCGGCGATTTCGCGCACACCGAGCTGCCGGCGCGGTTTGACCTCGTGATCGGCAATCCGCCCTTCTCCGATCGCACCGTCCGCTCGGACCGCGCGCTGCGCTCGCTCGGTCTGCGACTCCACGACTATTTCATCGTCAAGGCGATCAAGCTGCTGAAGCCGGGCGGGCTTGCCGCCTTCGTCACGTCCCAAGGCACGATGGACAAGGTGGATGGCTCGGCGCGCGCGCTGATTGCAAAGTACGCCGATCTCATCAGTGCCATCCGTCTGCCAGAAGGCAGCTTCCGCGCCGATGCCGGCACCAACGTCGTGGTCGACATCCTGTTCTTCCGGCGGCGCAAGCACGGCGAGCCCGAAGGCGACCTATCCTGGCTCGACCTGGAGGAGGTATGCCCGGCGACCGAGGACGAGGGCGCAATCCGCGTCAACCGCTGGTTCGCGTGCCATCGCCGCCTTGTGCTCGGCGCGCACGCGCTGACCTCCGGCCCGTTCGGCGAGACCTACACCTGTCTGCCGAGTGACGGCGAGGACCTCGTGGCTGCGCTGGACGACGCGATCAACCTCCTTCCGGTCGCAATCTATGACGGCGAACCGGAGGCGATCGACCCAGACGACGAGTGCGAGACCGTGCCGGCGAAGTCGGAGGGCTCGGCGAGCCTCACGGCGCGCGAGGGCAGCTATCTGCTCGATAGCCGGCATGGCTTGATGCAGATCCTTGACGGCCGGCCAGTTGCCGTCACGGTTCGCAAGGGCCGCAGTGCCGCCGGTGTTCCGGACAAGCACGCTCGGATCATCCAGAAGCTGATCCCGATCCGCGATGCGGTCCGCGAGGTGCTGAAGTGTCAGGAGCTCGACCGGCCGTGGAAGGACGCGCAGGTCCGCTTACGCATCGTGTGGTCGAACTTCGTGCGCGCCTTCGGGCCGATCAACACGACCGTCGTGTCGACGGCTGAGGACGACGAGACCGGCGAGGTCCGCGAAACGCACCGCAGGCCGAACTTTCTGCCATTCCTGGACGATCCGGACTGCTGGCTCGTGGCCTCGATCGAAGACTACGACCTCGAGTCCGACACGGCGAAGCCGGGTCCGATCTTCACCGAGCGCGTGATCGCTCCGCCGGCGCCGCCCGTCATCACCAGCGCCGCCGACGCGCTGGCCGTCGTCCTCAACGAGCGCGGCCATGTCGACCCCGACCACATCGCGGAGCTCGTGCACCGTGACGCGGACGACGTCATTGCCGAGCTTGGCAGCGCCATCTTCCGCGATCCCAGCGGTGGGTCGTGGCAGACCGCCGACGCCTATCTGTCGGGAGGTGTGCGCGACAAGCTGAAGGTTGCGGAAGCGGCGGCTGCGCTCGACCCTGTCTATGCGCGCAACGTGACCGCCCTGCGCGAGGTACAGCCCGCCGACCTTCGGCCCTCGGACATCACCGTACGCCTTGGCGCGCCGTGGATTCCCACCGCCGACATCGTCGCCTTCGTCAAGGAAACGATGGGCACGGAGATCAGGATTCACCACATGCCGGAACTGGCGTCGTGGACCGTGGAGGCCCGGCAGCTCGGCTGGATGGCCGCTGGCACGTCGGAATGGGGCACGGAGCGGCGGCACGCCGGGCAGCTTCTCTCTGATGCGCTCAACTCCTCCGTCCCGCAGATCTTCGACACCATCAAAGACGGCGACAGCGAACGTCGGGTCCTCAACGTCGTCGACACCGAGGCGGCGAAGGAGAAGCTCTCGAGGATCAAGACCGCCTTTCAGAATTGGATCTGGTCCGATCCGGATCGGACCGACCGACTGGCGCGGGTCTACAATGATCGTTTCAACAACATCGTGCCGCGCGCCTTCGACGGCTCGCATCTGAAATTGCCAGGCGCATCGGGCGCCTTCGTTCTCTACGAACATCAGAAGCGCGGCATCTGGCGCGTTATCGCCTCAGGTGCGACCTATCTCGCCCACGCCGTCGGCGCCGGCAAGACGATGACGATGGCGGCCGCGATCATGGAGCAGCGGCGTCTCGGCCTGATCGCCAAGGCCATGCTTGTCGTTCCCGGCCATTGCCTGGCACAGGCGGCGCGCGAGTTCCTGGCGCTCTATCCCGGTGCCCGCATCCTCGTCGCCGATGAGACCAACTTCACCAAGGACAAGCGGCACCGCTTCCTGTCGCGCGCCGCGACCGCAACGTGGGACGCGATCATCATCACCCATACGGCATTCCGCTTCATCGGCGTGCCGTCCGCCTTCGAGCAGCGGATGATCCAGGACGAGCTCGAGCTCTATGAGACGCTTCTCATCAGGGTCGAGAGCGACGACCGCGTCTCGCGCAAACGCCTCGAGCGCCTGAAGGAGGGATTGAAGGAACGGCTCGAAGCGCTGGCTACGCGCAAGGACGATCTCCTGACCATCTCCGAGATCGGCGTCGACCAGATCATTGTCGACGAAGCACAGGAGTTCCGCAAGCTATCCTTCGCTACCGATATGTCGACGTTGAAGGGCGTCGACCCCAACGGCTCGCAGCGCGCCTGGGACCTCTATGTGAAGTCGCGCTTCATCGAGACCAAGAACCCTGGGCGGGCGCTGGTGCTCGCCTCCGGCACGCCGATCACCAATACAGTCGGTGAGATGTTCTCGGTGCAGCGCTACCTCGGCTACGCAGCGCTCCTGGATCGGGGCTTGCACGAATTCGACGCCTGGGCCTCGACCTTTGGCGACGTATCGACGGAGCTCGAGCTCCAGCCGTCCGGCAAGTACAAGCCGGTCACTCGCTTCGCGACCTTCGTGAACGTCCCCGAGCTGATCGCCATGTTCCGGTCCTTCGCCGACGTGGTGATGCCGGAGGACCTGCGGCAGTACGTGAAGGTCCCGGCGATCTCGACGGGCAAGCGCCAAATCCTGACGGCAAAGCCGACGCCGGCGTTCAAGCGCTATCAAGCCCTGCTCGACGCGCGGATCAAGGCGATCGAGACGCGCGACCGGCCGCCGGAGCCGGGTGATGATATTTTGCTTTCTGTCATCACCGATGGGCGGCATGCGGCGATTGACCTGCGTCTGGTCGATCCGGACCACGATAATGAGCCGAACAATAAGCTGAATCTTCTCGTCGGCAACGCCTTCCGCATCTGGAAGGAGACGTCTTACAACAGTTACGTGCGCGCCGACGGCAAGCCGTACGAGCTGCCGGGCGCCGCGCAGATGATCTTCTCCGACCTCGGAACGATCAGCGTCGAGAAGACGCGTGGCTTCTCGGCCTATCGCTGGATCAGAGACGGGCTCGTCAGTATGGGCGTGCCCCCGTCCGAGATCGCCTTCATGCAGGACTTCAAGAAGTCCGAGGCCAAGCAGCGTCTGTTCGGTGACGTACGCGCTGGCAAGGTCCGCTTCCTGATCGGCTCCTCAGATACAATGGGGACGGGCGTCAATGCGCAGCTTCGCCTGAAGGCTCTCCATCACCTCGACGTGCCGTGGCTGCCGTCGCAGATCGCGCAGCGCGAGGGCCGGATCGAGCGCCAGGGCAACCAGCACGACGTCATCGACATCTTCGCCTATGCCACCGAGGGCTCGCTCGACGCGAGCATGTGGCAGAACAACGAGCGCAAGGCTCGCTTCATCGCCGCGGCGCTCTCCGGCGACACGTCGATCCGTCGGCTCGAAGACCTCGGCGAAGGCCAGGCCAACCAGTTCGCGATCGCCAAGGCGATCGCGAGCGGCGACCAGCGGCTGATGCTAAAGGCTGGGCTCGAAGCCGACATCGCCCGGCTCGAGCGTCTGCGCGCGGCGCATATCGACGACCAGCACGCCGTCCGTCGGCAGATCCGAGACGCGGAACGCGACATCGAGTTCTGCGCGCGGCGGATCGCGGAGGTCGGCAAGGATATCGAGCGCCTTGTTCCGACCGCTGGCGACGCCTTTGCCGCGACCGTGGCCGACACGCGCTATGTCGAGCGCAAGGAGGCCGGCCGCGCCCTGATGAAGGAAATCCTGACCCTCGTCCAGCTCCAGCAGGAGGGCGCAACCATTATCGCAACGATCGGCGGGTTCGACCTCGAGTACTCCGGCGAGCGTTACGGCCGTGACGGCTATCGCTACGGCACCATGCTGATCCGCACCGGGGAAGCGCATGAGATCGAGTTGCCCCTCACAGTGACGTCGCTCGGCGCAATCTCCCGTCTCGAGCACGCGCTCGACGATTTCGAGGGCGAGCGGGAGCGCTATCGCCGGCGTCTCGCCGACGCATATCGCCGGCTCGCCTCGTACCGGTCGCGCGAGGACGGCGAATTCGTATTTGCAGCCGATCTCGCCGAGAAGCGCCGGCAGTTGGCGGAGGTCGAGAAAGCCCTTGCGACGGATGTGGAGGGCGGGGGCGAGAGCGCTATCGCAGCGTGATGAAGAAGGAAGGGAAAGGCCCGCTCGCAGATCGGCCAGGCCGGCAGCGCTGAAGCTCAACCGCCGCCTGCGCGATCCCAGCCCGTCGTCCCTCGCAGGGCTGTTAGCCCTGCTTGTCCGGCCGGGTGGGGATGCTCGGCCGCAGTTGTGCCGGCCCGACCGCTCCGCGGGGCCCGGGGGTGTCTTCGGGAAGAAGACGAGGAAGGGCCCGCAAGCCGCGGTCCGCGAACCCGAACAGGAGAATCTCATGCATCTCATCAAGATTGATCCGCGTGCGCTGAACGAAAATCCCGACCGCATGCGCCAGACGAAGTCGACGCCTCAGGCGGACGCCCTCCTGCTCGCGACGATCAAGGCGGTTGGCATCGTCCAGCCGCCGGTCATTACGCCCGAGAGCGGCGGCCGCAACGGCTATGTCATCAATGCCGGTCATCGCCGCGTGAAGCAGGCCATCGCCGCCGGCCTCGAGGAGATCGACGTCCTCGTCGACGAGGCGGCGAACGACAACGGCGCCATGCGCTCGATGATCGAGAACATCGCCCGCGAGGCGCTCAATCCCGTCGACCAGTGGCGTGCGATCGAACGCCTCGTCGCGCTCGGTTGGACCGAGGAGGCGATCGGTGTCGCTCTCAGTCTGGCAGTCCGGCAGATCAGGAAGCTCCGCCTGCTCGCAAACGTGCTGCCTGCCATGCTCGACCACATGGCCAAGGGCGACATGCCCGACGAGCGCCAGCTCCGCACCATCGCCTCGGCATCGCTCGATCAGCAGAAGGAGGTTTGGAAGAAGCACAAGCCCTCCAAGGCGGATCCACAGGTGTCGTGGGGGAGCGTGGCGCAGGCTCTGACCAAGGCCCGCATGTACGCACGTCACGCCAGCTTCGGCGACGACCTTGCCCAGGCCTACGGCATCCAGTGGATCGAGGACCTGTTCGCGCCGGCGGACGAGGACAGCCGCTACACCACGGATGTCGAGGCGTTCCTTGGCGCACAGCAGGAATGGATGACGAACAACCTGCCGAAGCGCGGCATGATCGCCGAGACGACGAGCTGGGGCGAGGTCAAGCTGCCGCCAAAGGCGGAGCGCGTCCACGGCAAGCCGTCGAAGTCGGATTGCACGGCGATGTATCTCGACCGTGACGGCCGGGTGCAGAGCGTGCATTACCGCATGCCTGCGGCGAAGAAGTCGAAGGATGGGGGCATGGCGACCGGCACTGACGCTGCCGACGAGAGCACAGCGGTCTCGAAGCCGCGTCCAGACGTGACACGCAAGGGCGTCGAAATCATCGGTGACTTCCGAACCGATGCCCTCCATGAGGCGCTGGCGCGCGCGCCCGTCGAAGATGACGCGCTGATGGCACTGTTGATCCTCGCCTTCGCCGGCCAGAACGTCTCCGTCGATTCCGGTAGCGGCGGCACCTATTACGGCAACCGCCGGATTGCGCGCCATGCCGCCACGCTGTTCGATCAGGATGGCAAGCTCGTCCTCGACATGGACACGCTGCGCGTCGCGGCGCGCTCGATCCTCGTTGAGGTTCTCTCGTGCCGCGAAAACCGCACCGACAGCGGCATCGTTGCGCGCGTCGCCGGCGAGGTGGTCGGCGCGGACAACTTCCTGCCGAACATGGGCACCGACGACTTCTTGTCGTGCCTGTCGCGCACCGCGCTCGAAGGCTCGTGCAAGGACGCGTCGGTTCTCCCGCGCCAAAAGGTGAAGGACACCCGCGCCGCTTTGGTCGAGCACTTCAAGGAAGGCCGCTTCGTCTATCCGGCAGCGCTGTTCGCTCCGGACAAGGTCGCTTTATTTGCCTGGCTGGCGAAGAACGTCGTCACCGCCGCCGACGAGGCCGACGATCAGGTCGAGGACCCGGACGCCGGCGAGGAGGATGGCGGCGAAGCCTCGGATGACGAGGCGTTCCGCGAGGCGGCTGAATAGTCCGCGCACCATATCCGAATGACACCCCGCCGCCGGCCCAGCTGGCGGCGGTTTCATTTCCAACACCCATGAACAGGAGGACGTCCATGTCCGCGCAGTTGATCTACGACCTCGTCCCGCTCGGAGCGATCATACGGTTTTCCGACGGCACGCCGCAGCCACCGGACCGGCACCGCAAGAAGCTTGCGGCCTGGGAACACCGCAACAGCGGCGGGCGGCTGATCCGCAAGCAGGCAGAACGCCGCGTCGGCAACACCGTCATCGGCGCCACCATCACCCTGCACGCCGGCGACTATGGCGGCGGCGGTGTTGTGGTGCTTCGCGTCCACCGGACCTTCTCGGTCGACAGCGACCTGAGGTTCGTCGTGACCGAACGCCCGAGGGTCGGTGCGGTCCGCGTGCTCAGTCGACCCGGTGAGGACGCCGAACTCGTCTATCTCGCCAGCAGCCGCGCCGACGCCGAAACCTGGCTGCAGAGCCACGGCTATCCGGATGCGGTTCTCGACGACGTGACAGCCGATGCGCTGGCAGCCAACGTCATGGAGGGGAGGACGGCCGAATGACGACGCCCTCACCTCTCACCACCGTGACGGACTCGAATTCTGGATTTCCCGAGGTCGAGTTCGGCCGCATTGGCGACGGCTATCTCGTCGCTCGTGTCGGCGACACGGCCTTCGCCATGCTGCCGGGACGCAACGCCCGCCATTATCTCGCGACCGGCTGGCGCATCAACCGGCCGATCGCCGAATGGAAGCGCTCTGACTTCTACGGCCATTCCGGCGGGCTCGCCGACGAGGTGGCCTTCCGGACAAAGGTCTTGGAGAACGCCGAGCATCAGCGCGAGAAGCGTGCGCTCGGCCGTCGCGACGCCGGTTCCAATGCGAACACGCCATGGGGGCCGTCGCAGGGTGCAACCGTCTATGCGGAAGGCGTTGTCTGCCATTCGACGGCAGGCCACGGCGGCTTCCACCTCTCGGCCGAGCGCAACCGCAAGGTCAACCCTATACTGCGCGCTCGGGGCGGCTGGTACGAGGAAGACGAGGCTTGGGCGATCGTGGCGATCACCTTCCCGCATCTGTTCACCGGCTACGAGCGGCGCTGCGCCGAGCGCACCATCAAGGATAGCTGGCCTGATCCGTGGGAGGCGATTTTCGGGATCATGCTGCAGCCCGGCGAATCCCGTGAGAAGGATCGGCGCGCCTTTGAGAAGGAGCACGCCGACAACTGGATCGTCGTGTCGGCGATCACGTCGGATCAGCAGCCGGGCTTTGTCGAAGTCGTCGCCACGCCGGGCGGCAGACGCGGCGCGGGCACCGAGGAGCGACGTTTTCTCGTCCCGTCCGACGAGTACCGGATCGGCCGCTTCGGCTTCGTCGTCGATGAGACCCGCCACCCAGTCTATTCCGGACCGTCGAGCTTCATCGGTTGGCAGGGAAGGACGTCGCCATGAAGGCTTCTTCCGAACGCCTCGCCCAGCTTTCGCGCATGGAGGAGGCTCGTCGCCAGACGCAGCGCCAGCTCGACATGATCGACCGCCAGATCATCCGCCGCATGACGGCGCTGATCCCGCAGCTTGGCCGCAAGCGGTCCGGATACCGTCGCGGCAAGCCGCCTGATCCGAGCGCTTTCCTCGAACGCTATCGTTCGAACCTTGCGGCGATCACCGCAGAGCGCCAGCCGGAGATCGACGCGCTATCGCGCAAGCTCGCCCGGCAGGATGCCGCGATCGAAACGTTGCGGGCCCGATGCGCGCCGGAGTCTCAACCCGCTCGTGACGATCCGGAGCGCGCATATCGCAAGGACGAATGCCGCAGTCCGGTGAACTGTCGTCCGGGCAAGCGCCATGGCGCTGCGGCCTAGCGGGGCCGAAGCCGACCTTGTGGCTCGCTCAGGCGAACGTCTCGAGCACGGCGCGAAACTGGCGATCTGCTGGCTCGAACCTTTCCAAGGTTTCGCCAACCCGGCCCGGACCCTGTCGGCTCTCCCCTCGGGTTTGCTGCGGTCTGCGCCCCCGGCGGTCCGCTTCAAGGCCAAGTCGCAAGCGACCGGAGACCGCCGATCTCGGCAAGGCCCGGCCGCGTCCGGCGCAGGGCCCCAGCAAGCTGGACCCTGCTTGTCCGCAGTCGGACCTCGCTCGCCTGGCGGTCCCCGGACCTTGAAGCGGCCCTCACCCCGGCGGCGCTCGGCGACCGCACCCGAAGGGAGGTCCGGCAGGGGCCGGATCGAACCGACGGCGAAACCAGATAAGGAATTCACCATGACCAAACCTGCTCGTTCCGCTCGCGCCAGCGCCCGTGTCATCCCGCTTCGCAAGGGCACCACTCTCGAAATGGTCCGGCTCGCCTGTCCCGACGCGGCGCAGGCGCAGCGCATCTCCGAAAGCTTCGGCCTTGCGATCCAGGACAGCGACGGCATCCGCGATCTGCATGAGCGGCTTATCATCGAAACCGCCGGCGCGCTCAAGGACGGACTGAGTGAACGCGCAATGCAGATTCACCTTCAACGGATCGTCGGCGCTTACGTCGGCTCCGCGCATGGCGCCGGCCAGTTCTACACCCGCGCAGTCACCGAAGCGCGAGATGCAACCGCCAAGCTAGCCAACGACGGCCGTGATGAGGACCTCGACGGTCCTGTCGGCTTCGATAGCCAGGCACAGCGCAAGCGTGAGTTCGCCGCCGACATGGGCGTGCAGTCTCACGCGCTTCGCATGGCCGCCGAGGGTGCCGTCGCCGCCTACGAAAAAGTCGTCGGCGAGACCTGGAAGCCATTCGAGCGTCCTGTCGACCACACGACCGACACCGTCGGCCGGAAGGCGGCCAAGGCACAGATGTCGGCGTTCGACTGAGGCCGCTGGCGGGGCTTCGGCCCCGCCATTCTCTTTCACCATTCAATGCCGGCCGGTCCCTGCGGGCCGGCCTTTTTCATGTCGCACGGCGCGACGGCGCAAACGAGCAAAGAGAAATGAATCGGGTTGGACTGCCCCTCGCGGCCCGTAGCGGCGTTCGGTCGATGCTCCGGCCCGCGCGGCAGCGCAACGGCTTTGCCGTCCTCCACTGACGTTCCGGTCCAGCCTCTCTGTCGCCACTCAGATCACCAGCGCCACCGGATGCGCGGCCCGGCAGGCCTTCGCAGCGGACCGCCGTGACGGGCCGCGATGGGCGCGGTCTTCAACGGAGACTAGGATGATGACAGGTAAGGAAACGAAACCCCGCGCCGACATCTATGCGCGGATCACCGATCGCATCGTCGCGGACCTGGAGCGCGGCGTACGTCCGTGGGTCCAGCCATGGAATGCGGCCAACGCCGCTGGACGCATCACGCGGCCGCTGCGCCACAACGGCATGCCCTATCAGGGCATCAACGTCGTGCTGCTGTGGTCGGAAGCGGTCGCGCGCGGCTTCACATCACCTATCTGGATGACCTTCAAGCAGTCGCTCGAACTCGGCGGTCACGTCCGCAAGGGTGAGAGCGGAACGATGGTCGTCTATGCAAACAAGTTCACTAAGACCGAGACCGATGAGTATGGCGACGACGTCGAACGGACCGTTCCGTTCCTGCGCGCCTATACGGTGTTTTGCGTCGATCAGATCGACGACTTGCCGGATCACTATTATGGGCGCCCGGCTCCAAGCATCGCGCCAGGGCAACGCATTGCGCATGTAGACGGATTCTTCACCAATACGGGCGCAACCATCCGACATGGCGGCGATAAGGCATTTTTCGCGCCAGCGCTTGATCTCATCCAGATGCCGCCATTCGAGAGCTTCCGTGACGCGGAGAGCTACGCCGCCACGCTCGCGCACGAATGCGTGCATTGGACTGGTCCGGCGCACCGCGTCAATCGCGATCTCAGCCGCTACGCCAAAGATCGAAGCGAGCGCGCCCGCGAAGAGTTGGTGGCCGAACTTGGCGCGTGTTTCCTCAGTGCGGATCTTGGTATCGTACCCGAACTCGAGCCGCGCGCCGATCACGCAAGTTATCTTGCGTCGTGGTTGGAGGTGCTGTCCAACGAGAAGCGCTTCATCTTCTCCGCGGCCGCCCACGCTCAGCGGGCAGTCACTTATCTACACGATCTTCAACCCAAGCAGGCCGAGATCGACCAAGCGGCATGAGGCACAACTGTCCGCGCCTCGGCGGCTTGCGCTCCATCGTTCACCTTTCTAGAAAATGATTAAGGCCTCGCCTCACGGCGGGGCCTTTCTTGTGGCACCGTCATGCGTTTGTCGGCGATTGGAGAGGCGGTGCTTCCCATCCTGACTGTGTCGGCCAGATGCGCCGGGCGGGTTCTTCTGGCTTCCGAGATGCTCATCTGTTTCTGGGTGAGCGTCTTTCCGAAGCCGCAGAAGGCTGATGTCATCCACGATGCGACAGTTCGGGGGTGTTATTCCGTCCGCTGGACCGGAGGAAAGCTTAGGCGGCGCGCGCGAGTCTCGGTCACCGATGCGCCCGTCGTTGTGCGGTGTGGCTTGCGTCTCGCTCGGTCGTATCCTCATCGTTCGGCCTGTCGCGCCCAATGCGTCCTCGATTTGGCATGTCTAACCGGAGGCCGTCGTCGCTGCGCTCCGCCTCGATCAAAAGACCGCAACGGCCGTTCTCGGCTTTCTTCCCCTGGTCGCTGCGCGCTCATTCCTCGCGAGACAAGAAAGCCTCGCCCTGGCCGCCCTCTACTGCGTGGCGGCCCTTCGGGTGCGGTCCGATCGCCTCCGGTCAACGACAGCCATCGAGGTCGCGATGGTCGCGGCCCGAGAACGAAAGAGGACACGAACATGGCTACCATCGGCAACTTCACCGTCAACGGCAACGGCTTCGTCGGCACCGTCAAGACCCTCGCTCTGGGCACCGTTAAGACCAAGATCGTTCCGGCCGATCGCACTTCGGACAAGGCCCCAGATTACCGCATCTTCGCGGGCGCTAACATCGAGTTCGGCGCCATGTGGAAGAAGAAGTCCCAGGACACGGGCCGCGAGTACCACTCGGTCAAGCTGGACGACCCAAGCTTCCCGGCTCCGATCTACGCGACGCTGGTCGAGGTCGAAGGCGAGGAAGGCTTCTCGCTCATCTGGTCTCGCCCGAGTCGCGACTGAGACGCCGCGCAGGTGGCCCCGCCGCGAGGCGGGGCCGTCACCCGTGGGCGGAAAGGAGAAACGATTTTGAACGCGCGCGTAAAGTCGGCAAGCGCAGCCTCATCGCTTATTCGCGATCCCGATCGACCGAGCGATGCCGGTCTCTCTTTCCGAGCCGTTCTATGGGGCTTTCGTGCGGGCCGTGGCACTGTAGTGCGCACCAGACGAAGCGAAGAGCGTCATCATCGAGCGGCAGGAGGCATTGGGGCTCGACGCGCTCGACATGAACATCATCCTGCATCTGTCGCATTATTGGTGGACGCCGGACAACCTCCCGTATCCCTCGGTCGAGCGGATCGCTAAGGCGGTAGGTGTGATTCCACGGACGGTTCAGAAGCGGATCAAGGCGCTGCACGAGTTGGGCATTATCGAGCGCGAAGAGCGGCGGCATACCCGGTTCGGCAGCGACACCAACAAGTACAGCTTCAAAGGCCTCATCGAGAAGGCGACGCCGTTTGCCGAAGAAAAACTCGCGGAAATCGCCGAGCGCCAGAAGGCCAAGGCCGAGCGGTTGAGCCGCAAAAAGCCCAAGCTGACTGTGGTGCCAGGGGGAGCCGCTTAGGCGGCCGTGGGCTATGTCTGAGGTTCTTCAGCTCAACATACGTCTCGATGCCAATGGTGTGGCCGCGCCTGCTCAGCGGGCGGCCTGGCAGTGCAGCGAATTGATCACGTTCTTTTTGAATGTGGCCGCATCTGCCGATCTGTCGAAACAACCGGAGCCGCCGGCCGCCGGCATCAATTACAAATTCAGCAGTCCCGAGATGACGTCTGCTGAACGCCATGACTTGTACGAGAATTGGCTGCTAGGGAAGGGTTTTCACGAGTTGGCACGTGGCGTTCACGAGACCCTCGAGGAGGCAGTGCTATACCTCGAAATGTTCAAGTACCGACCGGGCCAAACGACCGTAGCGGACTTTCAGGCCCACGTTGCCCAGGTGCGAGCTCGAGCAGGGCGGTTGCCCTTTCCTGCATTGTTGGCCGAGGTGAAGGATGGCATGACGTCGCCGATGGTATTCGATGACGACTTCACATCGTTTCAAAAAGTGCGGAATTGCCTTGAGCACCGGGCCGGCATCGTTGGCCCGCCCGACGTCGATGCGACGGGGCGCCTAGTGTTAACGCTGCCGCGCCTCAAGGCACTTTATGTTCTGCGCGACGAAGAAATCGAGATTGGCGCTGGCTCTGTGATCGACCGGTACGAACATCCCGAAATGACGGAAATCTACGTCAAGCGCGATACCAGAGTCAGATCCTATGCGCTCGGCGAAAGAGTGCGGTTCAACGCCCCGGAGTTTCACGAAATCGCATTTGCTTGCCATCTGTTTGCAAGCGACCTAGCAACGAAATTGCCCGTGATGCCTTGGAAAGCCGCGACGGGCCCGAGCTAGGTTCGCCGCCAGCGGAAGACGATCAAGAACACAATGGCCACCAGCGCCAAGATCGCGAGGGGGCCTTGGGCATGCCCCTCGAACATGCCCCATAGCTTGATCCCTATTTCATCACCTGCGCCGAACATGCGGCTTCTCCATAGTCGCGTTGAGGCGGATCAGACTGACCGCTTTGGCGGACCTCGCAACGCACCCGCGCAATATTGCTCGAGAGACATGACCTGTTTGGGATGGGGCCTCAGACCATGGCATGGGCTACGGCCGAGACGAGCTCGATGGTGGGGAAGAAGCCGAGGGCATGCAGTTTTTGAAGCAGCTCCTCAAACTGATGATAGCTTGCGTCGCCGGTCTCGGCAGCCGTCGCCAGCTCGATGAGCTTATCAGCTACCCCTTCAATTTCCTGCTGGATCCGCCGGCGCTCCGTCGTGGGCTGACGCCCTGGGCCATCGACAACGAAGACATCGGAATGTTGCCGCACGTACCGGGCAACAGCTCTCAGTGCCGGCGGCGCAGTCTTCGCCTGGGAAAACGCCTTGCTGATGCAATACGCGGCGTCCTCGAGAAACGGTTTGTCGCGGGCGAGATCTGGCGACGTGTCCCTGCGGCGATAGCTGCTAAAGGAGAAGCCGCCGTTGGCCAGACTGTAGAAGCCCACTTCGAATGGGCCGAACGTCGCAAGCCCTTTGGCAATACTGACAGAGAAGCGGAATTTGGGCCCGCCGCGTTTCTCGACGAGGTTGATCAGGTAAGCGACTTCCTGCGCGTGCTGGCGCGCGCGTTCGATTTGCGCCTGGTCGTTCTCAAAAACTGAAATAGCATCCGGCTTCCACGCAAGGTGCAGAGCGTGAAGCTGATGCCACGCCTTCAGGGCAGCCGCAGCCGGTCCGGGAATCTCCTCCCCGGCCAACCAACGCTGCAGAGTGCGTAGGGAAACGCCAAGCAGTTGTGCGGCTTCGGGTGGGTCGAGGCCGAGAAATAAAAGAACATCGCTGAGTTCAGGTGCCGTCATAACGTCTTTCTATAAATGACAATATGTCTATAAATATACGACGAAATGTCGTCCACGCGAAGTCACATCGTCGTGAGGCGAATTTGGTGCATATCACCAAAACTAACCCGCGGGTGAGATTGCGCTTTCTTGGTGCATATATCTGGTGCATAATGCTCGCATGCTTATCGGATACGCCCGCGTGTCAACAGACGGCCAGAGTCTGGATGCCCAGGTCGCCGAGCTCACGGCCGCCGGCTGCGGAAAGATCATGCAGGAAACCGCAAGCGGAGCGAAAACCGAGCGACAACAGCTCAAGAAGGCGATCGACTTGCTCACCGCCGGCGACGTGCTGGTGGTGACGCGGCTTGACCGCCTGGCGCGATCGACGCGCGATCTGTTGAATACGCTGCATACGATCGCCAAGGCCGACGCCGGCTTCCGCTCGCTGCGGGATGTGTGGGCGGACACCACAACGGCGCACGGCCGGTTGATGGTGACGATCCTAAGTGGGCTTGCCGAGTTCGAACGAGAACTGATCCGCACCAGGACGAGCGAGGGCAGGGCGCGTGCCAAGGGCCGCGGCGTCAAACTCGGCCGAGCCTACAAGCTGACGCCCGAGCAGCGCCGGCAAGCGCTGGCCCGGCTTGAGGCCGGCGAGCCCTCGCGCGAAATCGCGCTGACGTTCAACGTTGCTCACACCACGATTGGAAGGTTGAAGCCATGACGGCAATCGTGCTGACCCGCATTGATCCCGAGAAAAACATGTCCCGCTTTTATAAGCTCGACGTGCAGCCTACATTGTTCGGGGAATGGGCGGTTATCAAGGAGTGAGGCCGGATTGGCCGGAGAGGGACTGTGCGAAGCACGCCGTACATCAGCGCTGTCGAGGCAGAGGTCGCGCCTGATCACCAGTGCGGCGTGAAGGAGCGGCGAGGATACAGCCGGCGATGAACAATATCCGGCCGATCGACATGATGATCCTGGACAGCCTGTTCGAGATGGGCGGCGGTTACGTCCTTAATTTTTCGAACAAGACGTTCAGCGAGTTTTTCCTGGGCGAATTGAACATCGATATCGACGACCCAAAATACGCGCGCGACGGAACCTCTAAGGGCCGACGCCTCAAATGCTTCCTGCAAACGGTCGATAAGCAGACTGTTGTTCGAACGCTCAATGCCCTGTGGGAATATCGCGAAGCGATGCGTGCCAAGTTTGGCAATGCGGAGCCAGTGCAGAACGCGCACGGGCAATTCTTACAGGTCATCGACAGAATCAGCGGGGTAGCTGCGTCGCCGAAACCAACGCCGGCGCCGGCGACCAACCGGCCCGCGCTCCTCCAGCTTTCGACCGATTTGATGGCGATGTCGTCAATGGCCCCGCAAGCGCGCGGCTACGAGTTTGAAAAATTTCTGAAGGGATATTTTGACCTATTTCATCTGCAAGCGCGCGATGCCTTCAGATTGCGCGGGGAGCAGATCGACGGCAGCTTTGTCCTCGATCAGCAAACCTACCTGCTCGAGGCCAAATGGCAGAACGCCCCCACGGGCGCTGCCGATCTGCACACCTTCCACGGTAAGGTCGAACAGAAAGCCGAATGGTCACGTGGCCTGTTTGTCAGCTATAGCGGCTTTACGCCCGAAGGCCTAGACGCTTTCGGCCGGCGCAAGCGCATCATCTGCATGGACGGCCACGATATCTACGAGGCGCTCAGCCGCGAGATCCCGCTCAATCATGTGCTCAGCGCGAAAGTACGAAAGGCCGCGGAAACCGGCGCGGCCTTCCACCACGTCAGAGATCTTTTCCCGGTCTAGAATTTACCGCCCGCACCAAGGACAGCCAGTAGGCAAGGGGCCCATTGAAATCCCGGCATCTTTGCGAACGTTCTCGCGGAGCACGCCTTTCTCCTCGTAGCCTTTGATTGATTCGAGAAATTCGCTCTTTTCGTCATCTGATAGCGAATGAAAAACTCTCACAGCTCTTTTGGTTTTGTCTAGCACTCTTCTTCTCCCTAGTTGCCGCCGCAAACTCCACACTTCGATTTGGGAAACCAAGGCGTGGTTGTTGTTTGCGGACGATGTGTGCACACACACGCACGCTGAAATTCTATAAGGCCTGCTCGCATGCCGAATTGCTTTTCACGAGATGTGATGCCCGCGGCCGCGTCGCGGACGGCTACGACTTCCTCTCTTTGACTCAGCAGCGCATATTCCAGAGTGAGATCCTGTGCGTCATTCTGGCCAAGTTTTGTCCAGGCCACTTTCAGCTGATGGTTATCTCGGGTTGCCGTGACATCGTCCGCGAGCTCTTCATCCCAACGCGCCAACAATGACCAGAGAACGAGCAGGGTTTGTAGCGCAGCTGCGACCCCAAGAAGGCCGATGGCATATGGGCGGAAGGGCTTCAGCGGCTCAAACACCTCGGAGCCCAGGAGATAGGCCAACAAAACTGGAACGGCGAAGCCCCAAAAATCGCGGATACGCGTCTTCCATCGCAGCGCTGCCGCCCGGCGCTCGAACACGGCGCGAGTGCCTTCAGCATGCAAAGCCTTGTCCCACGCCAACCGGCGCCGTTCAGTATCATCCATGGAAGCAACTCACCTTAAGCGGGAGCGGGAAGATATATCAACTTTTGTTCCATAAGATAGATGATGCGAATCAATGACTTAGATGGGAAAAGAGGCCCGGGAGCGTGAGCTCGACCGGGCCTCTAGAAAAGCTTGCCCCGAAGGTGTGCAAGTGCAGGGACCAAGCGGGGCTTACCGACATAAGATAGGTCAGATATTGGAAAAGTTCAACTGAAATGAGGGGTCGCAATGCCGACTTTTGCAGATGCTCTGTCGGCCGACCGATTCAGTACCTACCGGCTTTGGACCGGCCAAGATGACGCTTTAGCTACGCGACTATACACCTTTAACGTCAATCTGTCAGCGGCCCTCTATGGGCCGCTGCATATGCTGGAGGTCTCCCTCCGCAACGTCGTCGACCGCCGGCTGACGGCCACCCGCGGCGTGAATTGGATGGACGATGCGGTCGTGCTCGTCACGGCCTACCAGCAGTCCTGCATCACCAAGGCGCGCGATCAGCTCAGGCGCGATCGGAAAGCCGGCACGCACGGCCAAATGGTGGCCGAGCTCAACTTCGGTTTCTGGAGCTCCCTGTTCGGCCGCCAAAGCAACCACCTGTGGGGCAACGACCTGCGAGCGGTTTTCCAGACCGGCAGGCTGCAGCGTCACTCCATCGCCTCGCAGCTTTCGGATTTTCGCGGGCTCCGCAATCGGGTTGCTCACTATGAACCGATTATCGCCCTCCCCCTCGCCCAGCGTTACGCGGATATCGTCACGCTGACAGGATGGCTTTCGCCGAGCGCGGTCCAGTGGATCAACGACACTTCCAGCTGGCCGATGATTTATCCCGGCATCCCGATCCTGGTCGTCGACCCGACTACAGGCGTCACGAGCATCGCGCCTGGGGTAATCCCTCACCTGCCCGCCTGATCAGGGCGTTTCGCGAAGCGCCGATTTTTTCCGGTCTGCGAGAGCGGGCAAATGCGCGCCGAGCGCGCCCGGGCTGCTCCAAATTGGGAGATTCAGATCTCTATAAGACTACCCAAGGAAACCTGGTGGGGTCCTGAGCTAGGGCATAGCGGGGCCATCCCCCGGAAAACTTGCGCTTAAGCCGAGAGACGGCCGCCTGCCCTGCAACGATGTTGGCGGTTCGGAAACCCGGAGCCGGCCCCTCGCGTCGGGCGCCATCTCTCCCCTGCCCGGTGAGACGGCTTGCTCGCTACTTCTCGACAGGAAAGCAGCCTGCCGGCGATCCTTGGGCTTCGAGCTTTCGCGGTGCCCTTCGGGATTCATGATCGCATCCCCACAGTATCCCGGTCGGTCGCCGCGCTGCCGGTATGGTCTCCTCGACCACGGCGACCCTCTCACTCAAAATAGCTAAGGCTTCGCGGCCAACGCAGCGAGCAAGCCGCTGTAGAGCGGCGTCGATTGCTCATTCAATGGCGCGGGATGGCCGTTGCGGATGTCGGTCTCGATCCGGAAGCGCTCTGCATCCGTGGTCGCCAACAGGTGGATGTGCAGCTCAGTAGCGCCGTGCAGTTGGGCCAGCATGAGCTTTTCATGGCGCGGCAATCGCGTCCGCAGGTTCTCGGATTGACCGATGTAGATCGCCTTTCGGGTGCCATCCGTCAGACGTTGGACCATGATGTAGTTGGCGCCCTCGATGAACGTCTGCGCCGTCAACGGGAAGATCGTGTGAATATACCAGGCGCCGGATCGGCCCTGCCAATTCCACATCGGCAACTGCGGCGCAGCGACCGGCTGCGGCGCAAGAGAGCCGAAAATTCCGCTCAGATAGTCGACCATCGCGAATCTCCTCAGTCCCAAGCGTACGCTTTGGCCAGGGTCTGCGGCAGAACGAAGGCAGTACAAAACCTTTCCGGCTTCGGCTGTGGATAACCAGGGCCCACGGGTCTGCAAAACCGTTCCGAGGCAGCTTCTGGACGCCTCGGGCGGCCATGGCGCTCGGGCGACCTCCCCTCACCCGTCCTCCTTGCCGTCCTGCGACAGCCACCGGGCGTCGGCTTGGCACGCGTTTGCGGATATCCTCGACGAGCACCAGCGGCGCCACGCGTGTCAGCAACCGCGCTGTCGAGGTAGATCTGGTTCATGGCTTCAACACCAGGAGCCCATCATCGGAGCGTGACACCCAGGCCCTGTCGCTGCCCTTGGGCAACTGAGACGGATCGAGCTTGCCGGCCCAAGGCTGCGAGAGTTCGCGGCCGAGCTGCAAGCACAGGCGAACGGTCTTGACGCTGGTGCACCGCTTAAGCAGGTCTCGCAGCAGATCGGCACGCAGGCTGTAAGTGCTTTCGACCAGCTCGCGCGCTTCTTGCAGCGGCTGCCGGACGCCGACTTCGCTTAACACCTCCAGCAACGCGCGTTCCGGCGCCGAGACGAGAGGGCCGCCCTTGCGGTTCTCGAAAGGCCGGACATGAAGCAGCGCGCCGGGCTCTTCCTTGAAGAGGCGCTTGCGGTGGTACTCGGCTGGGAAGCGCTCGGTGAACCAGTCCGGAAGGCGTCCCGCTTTCCAGCCATAGAGGTGGAGGACAGGCCGTTGGGACAGGTATTGCCGTATGCCGTGCCAGTCGAGCGCGGACTTGCCGCCGACATGCAATCCTTCGAAACTCCGCTGCAGCAGGACGAGACTCGGATGCAAGGCGGGCGGATCGTTCGGCCGGCAATACACGCCGCGGGCCAGCCGTTGCAACCAGCCGGCACGGACATAGTGGACGGCAAGGTCAGCCGAGATTCCGAGGGCGGCGAGGTCATCGGAGGTCAGCGGCATCGCGGGCGCCAAGTGGGTATAAAGCTTGTTTAGCTTATCCCTGTGAATCGTAGCCATGCTACGACAATACGTACTATTCTAAACCGCTGCAACTATTAGATTTGACGCCAATATCGTAGTCGAGCTACGATAAATAAGATCAAACTAAGTCAATCTTCAGGCCTGCCTCTCCGGGCGCCAGCTGGAATAAAGGCCTCGGTCCGGTGTATTGAGCGTAACCGGGGTTTTGCGTCACACCCTCCCGGGGCTGGAAAGGCCGCCGCCTGCGTTGGATTTCAAGCGGGCGGCGTTTTTGTTCTTATTCTCGGCTCAGTCACCGAGCATCCATACCGACTTTCGCCGCTACAGGACGCCCCACGCCCGATAGCGTCCCCGCCCGGTCGCCTCGCGCAGGCCGAGTTCGGCCACCAGGTTTTGGGCAGCACGGGGTGTGATCCCGAGCTCCGCCGCAATCATGCCCGCGGAGACGATCGGCCTGGTCAGCACATAGTCGAGGAGAGCCGGCAGATTTGAAGTGGCGCGGCGGCCGGCAAGTTTTCGGGCAAGCAGATTTCTGGTCATCAGCCAGCGGTCGTGGTCCTTACGGCCAGATTCGGCGGCGGCGGTCATGGCCTCGAGCTGCACGACCAAACGCGCTGCGACGTCGCGTGGCCGCCGGCGCTCACGCGGAATGTTCTTCAGCCCAGCATGCAGGCACGGCAGATGCCAGCGCGTTTTGCCGCGGTCCCTCAACAGCGCCGCGGCGAGCAGGCGGCCGAGCCACGGCGTGTGCTCGAGCGGCTCGATCTCACCCCAAGCGTCGGCGGCAATCGCCCCTGCTAGGCTCGGCGGCAGGCAGCGGGTTTGGTCGACCACGGCGCGCCAGTGGTCGAGTCGCCCCTCCTCATCCCAGTCGGGATCGTAGACGAGAGAATCCCGATCCGGCCGAAACCGAGTCTCGTCGGCAAGCCTGCGCTCCGCCCTAGCGTTCGCTGCGTCGACCGCGTCGAAGGCAGCGGTCAGGTGGGCATCGGTCTCAAGGACGCCGATCGGCCCTTCAAGATCCACCTCCTCCCGCTCCACGTCGTCGTCCACCTCAAGACTCCCCTCACCTCCCTTCCGGTTGCTCGTCTCCTGTTCTCGCTCGCCCCGGCCGCGGAGGCTGGTGAGCCCGGTAGCTGACAGCGCCCACTCCGGCTTCGCATCGGCGATGCGCCGACGGGCGCGCAGCACCGCATGGGCGCGCGTCAGCTCGTGGGTGGGGGCGCGGACGTCCATGCCGGCGTCGTGGAGGACGAGGTCATCGAGGTGGACAAGTTCGCCGTCCAGCCACAGACTGGCGCAGGCATCAGTGAAGTGCGTCCGGCTGATTGCGCCGTCGCGGATTGGGCTTTTGGCCAGCCGCTCGTCGAGGCGGGCCAGTGCATCCTCGGCGGCGGCGAGCGGCCCGACGAGCTGGGCCCAGGGCAGCGGATCGGGGATTTTGTAGCTGCACGGCAAGGTCTTGATAACCTTAATGGGAACCAACGAAACGGAAGCTAACACGACCTTTGCTTCCGTCATAGCGATGTCGGTTCCGGACGTCCCTTCTCGATCATTGCCCGATCAAAAGGATTGAATTCGGTTCGCCAATCAGCGGTCCTGGCGCCTTGGCGGCCGTGGCTTCAATCGCCGAGAGGGCGCGCCGCTTGGCAGCTCCCTGCCCTCTTTCGGACCTTCGTCGGTCCGGTCGCAGCATAGCTCTTGGGCTGGCTTGCCCGCAGTCGGCTCGGCAGCTTCGCCGCGAATCACCGTTCAGAACTTCTGCCATGTCCCGCCTCGCTCCGATAGTAGCGCTTGTCAGGCCGCCTCGTCGGTCTGGGGGAAATCGGCGCCCTTGATCATCAGCGGTTCTAGGCGAGAGGGTCCCCGAGATTGAACCGGGTGTCGCCCTTGCCGTAGTGAGGGTCACAAGGACGCGCAGAGGTCATCAGGCTTCTTATGGTTAGTATTCTATGAATGCCGACCTCCCAGTCGTCCGGTGGTGCTTCGCATGTCCTGGGCTGGAGGCGAGACCAATCTTTTCCGAATGAACTCATCGGGTCCAGATCGACGAGGGCTGACGGGCATGGCTCGACGGGACGGACATGCGTCGGCGACGTGTATCCAAATGACCGCAGGACACAGATTGTTGTCAGCTGACAACAACTGCTCCAGGGACTGGTTGGTAGCTGGCACCGCGTGAGTTGATTCTCCCCTGCCCGATCGAACCGACCTCGTTCTGATGTCACGCAACTCTGCCAGATTGGATTGTCGGTCGGCCTTGCGCCCGCGAACGCAGTGCCGTTTCGACGCCGGACACGGCGTATTAGCTTCCTGACGCATCGGATCCAGGCAAGGCGCGAGCTCAACTTGCTCGTCGGCTAGTCCAGACAATCCACGGTCACGCCTTGATCCCGATGCCGACTACGATGGGGGCCGGCTGCGCGTTCGCCTGCCGACCCTGGCGCCGCCATCCTCTTGGGGGGGCGCGGGGAGACGATGTTGTCAGCTGACAACATCCGTCGCGCCTTCCTGATGCCCTGCGATCGAAGCCCCTTGCTCGGGATGGAATCCTAATGCGGCGCACGGGTGTCGAACTTACCGTCTCCCAACTTTTGGATCCGGCTCGGCGCAAGCCGATCTGCAGTACGGCGTGCCAGTCCGGGTGAGGACCGGGGCCACGTTGTCCTCCTTCGCCGCAGGCAGGGCCGGGCTGGTTGGCGGCGTTGCGGCCAGAGGTCCGGGCTCCCCCGGTGCGATCAGGCTGCGCAAGAGCAATCGCAGATTCGACACCTGGTCGCCCGACCGGCTGGAGACCTGTTACCATGTGCCGCGCTTCGGGCGAGTGGCGCCCAGTACAGTGCTGCGGTAGCGCATCGGTCAACGCGGTGACAGCTTAACTGCGTCCGGCCCTGGCGATCCAACATCCCACAACGTCCCGCCGCTCGCTATCCCCGCTCGGGTATTTCGACGCGGCCGGGAAGGGCGCCTTTCGTGGGACCGCCGGTCCGGGCGCCGGGGTTGAGTAGCTTGAGCGGGCCCGCCTTGCATTCCGAGGAAGCAATTCTCCGGGGGCGACGACTGGCTGGGAAGTGGGAAATAGGGACGCTCGCGCGGGGAGAGAAAACCCTCCGTCAAGCCCGGTGCACGCTGAGTCGATACCAAAAGCGAGCAGTTTACGGCGCATGGAAGGAGGCCCCGGCGCGCTGCGGGGTAGCGACACTGATCGAAGCAGCAGGTGGCGTGACTACAGAGTGACGCTTGGGGTGGTCCGTGGAGCCCCGCCGAATCACGCTATGGTAGAGGCTCGCTCCGCCGGCTGGGGCCATTGTTGTCAGCTGACAACAGCAAGGCGACGCCAATAGGCCGTTTGCTCGCTGTTAGGCGCGCCATCGGGCGTTAAGAACTCGTTAACCCTTTATTTCTTGCTCAAATCATAGAATCGTGGCCATCTCTCAAGACGGAGTTTAGGCGTCTGACGCGCAAAAACCGTCTTGAGAAGGCAAATGGCGATCTTAGCGGAAGATTTGGGTACGATGAGCGAGACCGCGTCTGCGCGGATCTCTCGGCATGCCGGCATTCTTTCCGGCCAGCTTCGCTCGCTCGCGACGACGCTTTTCCCGCCTTCCGCGAGCAAGTCGCTCCGGTCGTTCACCTCAGGGGAGGTCGCGCGAATTGCGGGCGTGTCCGATGGGTATCTTCGGCAGCTTTCTCTCGACGGACTTGGACCGACCCCAGCGACAGGAATCGGGGGGCGACGGTCTTACACTCTGGGTCAGATTCATGAGTTGCGTGGGTATCTAGCCACCGCGCGGCCCCGCGAAGCAATGGAATTTCTCCCGCGCCGGCGCCCAGGCGACAAGCTACAAATCATCACCGTCGCGAACTTCAAAGGCGGCTCTGCCAAGACGACGACGGCGTTGTATCTTTCGCAATACCTTGCCCTTGCCGGCTTTCGGGTCCTCGCGATTGATCTCGATCCGCAAGCTTCTCTGTCAGCAATGTTCGGGTACCAACCCGAGTTCGACATCGGAGCGAACGAAACCCTCTACGGCGCCATACGATATGACGAACACCGGCGGCCAATGCGCGAGGTCGTTCGGACGACCTATTTTGACGGGATAGGTCTCGTTCCAGGCAATCTCGAGCTTATGGAGTTCGAGCACACAACACCTCGAGCAATGGTCGAGCGGCGTGAACGCGGACACGACTTATTCTTTCGTCGTGTCGCCAGCGCTATCGACCAGGTCGCCGACGACTACGACGTCGTCGTCATCGACTGCCCACCCCAACTTGGTTACTTGACCATGGGCGCGCTGAACGCGGCGACCGCGATGCTCGTGACCATCCATCCTCAGATGGTCGATGTCGCATCCATGAGCCAATTTCTCCTCATGACGTCGGACCTCATGTCCGTCATCGAGGAAGCTGGCGGACGACTCGATCATGATTTCATCCGGTACGTCATCACGCGTCACGATCCCAATGATGTGCCCGAAGCCCAAATCGTGGCTCTCCTCCGGACCCTTTTTGGATCGGATGTGCTCCAGGCCACCGTGTGGAAATCGACCGCGATCGCCAATGCTGGTCTCACCAAGCAATCACTTTATGAGCTGGAGCGCGGCGCCGTAGGGCGGGGCGCCTACGACCGGGCATTGGAATCGGTCGACGCGGTCAATGCTGAAATCGCGCAACTTCTTAAGAAGGTGTGGGGTCGATGAGCAAACGTACTGACACCATCAAGAGCCTTTTCACGGCCCCCCAGTCACCTCTGTTGTCAGCTGACAACGTGCCGGGAGCCTTGCCACGGGTCTCGTCCGGCTCAGTCCGCTCGTTGAAGGACACCTTTTCCGGAGTCGAGAAAGAAAACGAGGAGCTGCGTGAAAGGATTGCCTCGGGGGCGATGATCCTTGAAATCGACCCCTCACTTATCGATCCGTCGCCGCTAGCCGACCGGTTTCGCGACCAGGATGATAGCTCGTTCGAGGCACTTAAGCAGTCGATCGCACAGCGTGGTCAAGAGGTGCCCATTCTCGTTCGGGAGCATCCTGACGCAAAAGGGCGCTACCAGAGTGCATATGGTCATCGCCGCGTCCGCGCCACGCGCGAATTAGGCATTTCGGTTAAAGCGATCCTGCGAGCGCTGTCAGATGAAGCGCTTGTCGTGGCGCAAGGGCTCGAGAACGCGCCACGCGAAGATTTGAGTTTCATTGAGCGCGCCACCTTCGCGATGCATATCGAAGATGCCGGGCACAGTCGGTCAATCGTACAAGATGCCTTGTCGGTCGATCGGGCGGAGGCCTCGAAACTTCTTGCTGTGGCCCGATCAGTTCCAACCGATGTTATTCAAGCCATCGGCAAGGCTCCGAAAGTCGGCCGCTTCCGCTGGCAGTCATTCGCTGAATTGATCAAGGATGCAGCGGCGCTCAAACGAGTCAGAGCGGCGATCGCCGAACCGAAATTTGCAGAGCGAGAAACCGATGCACGATTTCTCGCAGCATTCTCAGCAGCCAGCCGTCCGCCGTCCGCGGGCACATCGAAGGCTTCGGAAGACAAGCCGGTCTTTTCCGCATCCGGCGACAAGATTGCGCAGGTGCGTCATGCTGAGCGCGAATTGAAGCTTACCCTCGACAAGAATGTCTCGGCGACATTCGCGGCATTTCTTGTCGACCAACTCCCGGCGCTGTTCGACGCCTTTTCCAAGACGAGCAGCGGTCAGGAAACTACCGAGGCTTAACGGCCTCGTCCCGTTAACACGAACCAGGAGCAGACAAGGCAAAAGAAAAAGGCCCCCGAAACGGAGTTCCGGAAGCCCTTCTCTTCAAGTTTGGCGACTGACAGAGAATCACTTTCGCGAATCGCAGTCAAGAGTTTCTACGCGATTTTATCGTCGTTTCGGCGAGCAGGTTTTCTTTGCCCAGCTGAGGCAAAGACATGCAGTCACACTCTCCAACGACGCCCTTCGGGCGGCGATCGCTGACGCTTGCCCATGTGGCAAGCCAAATGGTCGCAACGGAACGCCCTCCCGAAAAGATCGTGCACAAGTGGAAGATCTTCCACGCCATCTGTACGGCACGGCCGCGCCTTGGCGTGTCGGAGCGTTCGCTCTCGGTGTTAAACGCGCTCCTGACGTTCCATCCCGAGACCGCGCTCACAGGAGAGGATGATCTGATCGTCTTCCCGTCGAACCATCAGCTCAGTCGGCGGGCGCACGGCATGCCGGCATCGACGCTGCGGCGTCACCTCGCTGTGCTGGTCGACGCGGGACTGATCGTTCGGCGCGACAGTCCAAATGGCAAGCGCTATGCGCGGAAGGACGGTGCCGGCGAAATCGAGCTCGCCTTCGGCTTCGATTTGTCGCCGCTCGTCGTGCGTTCGGAAGAGTTTGAGAGCCTGGCGGCCGATATCGAGGCCGAAGCCCGCGCGCTCAAGCTCGTGCGTGAGCGGATCACGCTGTGCCGGCGCGACATCGCGAAGATGATTGCAACTGGCATCGAGGAAGGCGTCCCAACGCGAAGGGCAGGGCAGGGACCCGCTGATTGGCAGGAGGTGCATGCTGCCTTCCGCGCAATGGTCGCCCAGATTCCGCGTACTGCGACGCGTCAGGAGCTAGAGCCGATCGCCGACGAGCTGTCGCAGCTTGCTGACGATGTGCTCAATCTTCTGGAAGAACACATCAAATCCAAGAATTCGAGCGCCAATGAGTCCCATTCTGAGCGCCACATACAGAATTCAAATACCGATGCCTTAATTGATCTTGAACCTCGCCTTCCAGAAGGCAGGGCGGCGGGAGCTGAGCCAAGGCCTCAACCACCGCGAGTCGCCGAAGGTTCGTATCCGTTGGGAATGGTTCTCGGTGCATGCCCGGACATCGTCGATTATGCAAAAGGTGGGATTTCGAACTGGCGCGATTTCCTCGCGACCGCGGCCGTTGTGCGATCGATGCTGGGTATCAGCCCGAGCGCTTGGGAGGAGGCGCAAAAGGTTATGGGCGAGGTGCCCGCAGCCATCGTCGTCGCGTGTATCCTGCAGCGCGGGACGGCGATCAATTCCGCCGGCGGTTATTTGCGCGGTCTGACGCGAAAAGCGGAGGTCAGGGAATTTTCGCTTGGTCCGATCCTGATGGCGCAGATCAATTCCCGCCGGCGAGACAAGCAGCGGGCGTGAGGCAATGAAGCGCCGTTCCCAGACCTTGCTTTTTCGTGCGATCGAAAATATCCGCACCGACCCAGCTGCTGCGCTGGGTCGACGCAAAGCCGTTCGGAGAGACCGTCATGGCAAAACACCCTCCAATCATCCTCACGCCGTTCCTCCAGCCTCGTGATGAAGGCGCGGCGGAGCAACGGATGTACGTGGCGGGGTTCGCGGACGAGGCGGGCGAGGCCTGGGGGACGCTGATTCCGTTGGATGCGGAGATGGTCGAGCACGCCGTTCTGGGACAACAGACATTCACCGTTTGGTGCAACTCCGACGGCCGCATCCAACCGCAACCGAGCAGCGATAGGCTGTTTGAGGAGCTTCTGGAGAAAGGCCAGTTGAAGGAGACGCCCCTTGATGAACTCGTCGCCGAAGCGATCGAGCAGGGCAAGAATGAAACCAATGAAGAGATCCTCGATATGTTCGAGACCCTGCATGAGCGGCTGGTGCGGGCGGAGGGCATGGTCGCTGACGAGATCGCGCGGCGCAGGCGATGACCCTTCGCGGCGCGCGTGCGCGGTTCAGTGTAGTAGGGCTTAGCTTGTACTGACGCGCGCATCGTGACCGCGGGCGGCAGACACCCGGACCGGTCGATGAACACATAGAAAAACGACGACCGGGCCGCGCTCCGACTAGTCTTAAGCTTCGCCGGAGCCGGAAAACAGCGCCGTCGGTGGCGTCGCGCGCGGCGGCGGGAGGGTCCGACCGCCCGGGGCTCCCGGTCTGCTCTTGAGATCGTATCGCTGGGCTAGGTCGAGTAGCCGCCGCTTGGTGAACGGATCGGCGTTCTCCGCCAGATCGCGCGCCCGCTGCGCGAAGCCCCTGTAAAATTCTTCCACGACGCCACCCCGCAACATCACTGAAAATCGGATTTCAGTGTGAGACGCGCTCCACGTCAAGCGGTCTGGTGCATGCGGACAATTTTCGTCGATCTACTTGTGCTCGCGGCGCAAGCGGAACTAAGCTGGTCCCGGCAGGCAAAAACCATGACTCCGCTCTACCTCAGCCGGAAGCTGTGCCCGAAGTGCGGTAAGCCGATGACGGCCGTGCCAGACGATGTCACGCCCGGCCGGCCGCGCTACGGATGCCCGGTCTGCGAGGACGATCCGCTGCGCGATCCTGCCGCCCGGAAGTGGGCCGACAGCCCGCTGCGAGCGCCGGCCAAATAACGCTCGAGTTAAAATCGAGCCGGGCTGCCGGATTGCTGCAGAGGCCGAATGTGCTCACAAGCCTCTCCAACGCTGTGGAGTTGCAACCCGAACGCCCAGCTTCGTTCTATCGCGCGTGCCGGCGGAATCGCCCCGGACTCGGAGGCCGGCATGTCCAGCGAGGCTAGCATCTGTTTCACGCCTCGCAGGGCGGTCGGTCGCATGGATGGGGACGGCGGGGTTGCATCCAACTGGCGAGTACGTCGCCAGCCTCGTTATCGATCTTGCGATGGCGAGTTCGACAGGTGCGCCGACGTTGTTGACAGCGACGGTTTCCATTGCGGGTGATGACGCGGCGCTTAGGTGGCCTGCTTAAGGTGAGCTACGTTTCGTTGCGACGCCCGTTACTTTGATGCGAATGGCCGAACCGACTAGGGCTGCCTGTCTTCATTCCCTGTGTTTTCGCGACAGGCGCACCCATCAGCGTCCTCGATAGAGGCTGGTCTGACCGAAGACCGATCCCGCTTCGCGGGCTCTCGATCTTGTCCCTGCAACGACCGTCCTCGACTTTCTTCCCCTGGCGCTGCGCACCATTCCTCGCGGTCCAAGAAAGTCGCTGCCGGCCGCCCTCCATTTCATTTCGGCCCTCCGGGTGCAGGTCGATCGCCTCCGGTCTCACGACCGCCATCGAGGTCGCGATGGGCGCGGCCCGAGAAAACCAAGGGAATGAGACAATGGCAACCATCGGCACCTTCGCCTCCACGGGCAATGGCTTCTCCGGCGCGATCAAGACGCTCAACCTCAACGTCAAGGCCAAGCTGATCCGTGTCGAGAACCCTTCCGACAAGGGACCGCACTTCCGCATCTACTCGGGCAACGTCGAACTGGGTGCTGCCTGGCAGAAGACCGCCAAGGACACCGAGCGCGACTACCTCTCCGTCAAGCTGGACGATCCGAGCTTCCCCGCTCCGATTTACGCCACCCTGACCGAGGTCGAAGGTGCGGAAGGTCTCCAGCTGATCTGGTCCCGGCCGAACCGGGACTGAGGCTCAGCCAGTGGGCTCCGCCGCAAGGCGGGGCCCGCTCCCTTCGACTGGAGATGCGATCATGACCATCGACACCATTGAAGAGGTACGCGCCGAGCTGCGCGGATGCGTATTCACGCCGGCGGAGCGCAAGTCGCTCGAAGTCGAACTGGCCGAACTCATCCGCCAACGCAACGAAGCGCTCGCAGCCGAGGAGGGGGCATAAGCCCCCTCGTCTTGCATCTTACGATGCACTGTCGTTACTCGCGCCGCCGGGCAGCGCTCCCGGAGCCCGCAAGCGGTCTCCGCGCATTCGCGTGACGATCCTCTCGCGACCGTGTCGATAGCAGTGGTCCAGCAATGAGCACGGTCCCAGCCGCGCTTGCCAGAATTTGTTCCTTCCGATGGCGATGTACTGACCTGACTCTTCTGGCAGGGGATTCGCCGGATGAATTTGGGGATCGTTCCCACGATCGGATTCGCAGTCGCTGTTGGTTCAAACCAACATCCCCTTGTCATGACGGACGAAGATATGCCTCTCGCGCCGTCAGACCCATTTCGGACCTTAATATGAAGACCATCGTCATCAACAATCAAAAGGGCGGGGTCGGCAAGACGACTCTTGCTGTGCATTTGGCGTGGTTCATGGCCGAAACGAATCTCCGCGTTCTCGTGATCGACGTTGATGCGCAGAGCAATGCGTCAGATACGCTGAGGCACTACGCAGGTTCAACGTTAGCCGCGGATTTGTTTAAGCCGGGAATGCGGGTCGTACCCAGAGACGACGAAAACCTAACGCTTGCGCCGGCCGATAGCTCACTGACTGATCTCGATCGAAGCGATGCGGCCGCCATAACGACTCTGCAAAAGAACCTCGCCATCGCGTCGGATCAGTTCGATGCCTGCGTCATCGATACGCCGCCTTCACTTGGACTTCGCAGTGTCTGCTGTTTGGTTGCGGCGTCGCATGTGCTGGCCCCTATCTATCTGGAGGACTATTCGATCAAGGGCGTCAAAGGTCTGATGCAGACCGTTATCGGCGTGCAGAGGCGCTATGGCCGCCAGGATACGAAGTTCCTCGGGCTGCTGCCCTCGAACTTCAACACGAAATCGCCGCGTCAAAGGATGCATCTTGAGCAACTTTTGCGCGAGGCTGGCAAATATGTATTCCCAGGCCAGATCGTTGCAAGGGACGGCTATGCTGAAGCCGTCGCGGAACGCCTGCCGGTCTGGAAGCTGAAGCGCCGCTCTGCGCAGGAGGCCGGTCGGGAAATCCGCGATGTTCTCGCCAAGATCGTCGCGCAGATGGACGAGTCGGCCCATGGCGCTTGATCTCAGCTTCAAGCAGCTCATCGCGGTCGCAGAAGATGGTGCCGCCACAATCGGGCAACCGACGTGCATCTCTATCGACCGTATCGACGAAGATCCGGACCAGCCCCGTCGCAGCTTCGACGAAACCAAGCTCGACGAGCTTGCGCAATCGGTCCTTCAGCATGGAGTGCTGCAACCGATCGTGCTGCGGCAAGCGACCGAGGAAGGCCGGTACGTGATTGTCATGGGCGCGAGGCGGTATCGTGCTGCTAAGCGCGCCGGGCTCCGTGACATGCCGGCTTTCGTTCATGCCGCTGGTTCTGCAGATCGCTATGTTCAGATGATTGAGAATATCCAGCGCGATGACCTTAATGCCCCCGAAATTGCGGCGTTCATCGCGGACCGCTTGGAGCAGGGTGATAACCAAGCCGACATCTCGCGCAAGCTCGGGAAGCCCAGGGACTGGGTGTCTCGCTACGCGTCGGTCCAGAATATGCCGGAGTTCCTTCGGTCGAAGCTTGCCGGCTCATCAATCCGTGCTGTGTATGAGCTCTACCAGGCCTGGCGTGAGCAGCCCAACGCCGTCGAGACCTTATGCGCAGCACAGGAAAGCTTCACCGACGCACACGCCCGCCGACTGGCCCGCGAAGTTCGCACGAAGGTCCGCGGCTCCCCTGCCGATGGCGAAGGTGCCCCTGGAGCTCAACCAGCACGTAGGCGGATCGCACCCCAATCGGCATTGCGAGACCGTGCAACGGCGGCCGCGGAAAAGCGCCTCAACTCCTCGGACGATCGGAACGAGCGAATGGGGACATCGCTGACGATCAGAGTGCGTCACCACAATCGCACGGGCTGTCTCCTAATCGATCGACTCGCTTTTCAAGGCTCACGCCATGCCGTGGTGCTGATCGATGGTGCAGAGGAAGCGGAAGAAGTTCCAGCATCGACCATCACAATCGAAGAGATCCTATCGGCATGAAGCTGCTCAACAGCCTCCTCAGAAACACTGTTCCGATTGGTGCGCCAGCGGAGCGGATTTCCCATCCGAAGGATGGCGCGTTAGCGCAGCAGCCAGAGGCCGAACGCGCCCCCCACAGCGCTGTAGAGAGGCCGGAGGCTGCTGGAAAGCCGCGGTCCTCATATTCAGTGCTAATGTTGCGAATCTGCACGCGCGGTCTTCGTGGAGTACAGGCATTCGGGGTGACGGCTGCGTCATTCCCGAAAGAGCTCTCCTTATCGATCGTCGACTGTGTTGGATCTCACCTGCAGCAACTGCCGAGCCTTGACCGCCGAGCCCGATGGTTTGAACCAACATGGAGGGGGTGGAGGGATTCGCGTTTTCTAGTGCAGGATAGGCTTCGCGCCAGCGATGTATTACATCGCGATTGGGATTGGAGTGCATGGCTCTGATCTCGCTTCGAGTCTCCGACGAAGTCGCGGCGGCGTTCTCAGTGCTTGCAGCTACCCAGGGAGGCAAATCCGCGCTGCTGCGGCGTCTCATCGCTGATGCACTAGCTGCACCGGCCCCGCGCATCTCGGCGTTGCCGGTCGGACGGCCGGAAAAGGTGACGGTACGATTTCGCGAGAGCGAGATGCGACAGCTCGCGGAGGTCTCGCATCAGCGTGGCATGACGCGAACCGGCTGGATCGTTTCGCTGGTGCGCTCGCGGTTAGGATCACCCGTGCAGCATTCCCCGAACGAGCATGATGCGCTTCGCGCGATCGTCCGCGAGCTCAACCGGATCGGCGGCAACATCAACCAGATCGCGCGCGCTGCAAACACGAGTGTGCTGCAGGGCAGGGCGGTCGAACCCGATCTGTCCGCCATCCGAGAGGCCAAATTGGTCATCGAAACGGAACTCGCGCAACTACGTAATGCGCTGCATGGCAACGCGGATTATTGGGATGGACGGCGATGAGTCGGCGCTCCTCGCCTCGGTCGGCCGACCCAGCCTCCGAACTTCTGCCGATCTCGTATGTCTGGGAAACGCCCAATCGGCGTCCACGGCGAGCTGAGTGGGATATCCCCGATCCGGCCGCTTCAGGCCGCCTTACGCCGGCGATGCGTGCAAGGCTAGAACGCATCGTGCGGCGGGCACCAGAGGTGATGGTCAAGATTACCGGTCGCACCAAAGGCGTGGCGCATCTTAAGTCTCACCTGGCTTACATCACGCGAAACGGCGACCTCGATGCGGAAACAGAGCAGGGCGCGACGCTAGCGGGTCGTTCCGGATTGAAAGATCTGCAGCAACGCTGGGAAGATGATGCCAGTCTCGATGGCAAGCGCCGCCGTGATGGATCGCTTTCGATCAACATCATTTTGTCGATGCCGGCTGGCACCGATGCCGTCGCAGTCAAAGATTCAGCCCGGGCATTTGCCATCGAGACATTCGGTGACAATCACGATTACGTCTTCGTCCAGCACCTCGACAACAAACACCCCCACGTGCATTTGACCGTTCGGTCCCTCGGACATAATGGCAAGCGCCTCAATCCCCGCAAGGCGGATCTTCAGGCCTGGCGAGAACGGTTTGCTGGAGAACTCCGGCTTCGCGGCATCGCGGCGGAGGCAACGCCGCGGCGGACCCGCGGACAGGTTCGAAAGGCCGATCGCGGGGCGGTGGTTGCCTTGCGCAGGCGAAAGATCGTGCCCGATGTTGATCGGCTAGCTCGTACAGAGGTGCTTTCGGAGGTGAGGGGCGGCAGGACTGCCAAACATCCTTGGGACGAGCAGATCAAGTCACGTCAGGACGCGATCCGGCGGCGATATCTCGACTATGCCGCCCAGCTCCAGCGTTCTGGAGCGGCAGCAGATGAGGCGCTAGCGCGACAGATACGGCAATTCGTCGACGACATGCCCGCTATCGAAACTCGCCGGCATGCGCTGAAGAACGAGCTTTCGGAGCTGGCCAGTAGTCGGCGCCGAGACGCGAAACAGGACATTGATGCACAGAGGCACGACAAAACACGAGGCGACGAGCGGACCAGATAGGGAGCGCAGGAATCATAATCCTGGGGTCAAGTGTTCGCCTTCAAAGCCCCGGCGGCGCTATAGGCTATTAGCCGGCGGCGGGCACGCGCCTTGGTGTCTTCTCTGTTCTTGAGCTCCTGAAGCTCTGCCTCAAGTTTTTCCTACATCGGGACCCAGAAGTCGCCATCCTGCTCGATGAAGTAGGCGAGCAGTACCAGAGCGCGGTCGATGCGCTCGATCATAGAAAGGTGGGATGCTGTCTCGCTCGGCATGGCGCGAGTCTACGAGAGTGCGGCAGCGGAAATCCTTGCAATGATTGGGAAATGGCAGGGGTTGACAAACATTTCGGTCCAACCATGCTGAAGCCGCTGGCCGGTCTCAACCGGCTCTGTCACGGCCACGAACGATGCCGGCACCTCTTTCTGCAGGGTGTCGCGCTCATCTGTTTCTCCACGTCAATCGTCCACGTCGTAAAAGATAGTATCGGCCGCCACCGAGCCTGTGTCCGAACCACCTGAAGGCGGCGAACTCCAGGCCGAACCGTCTGGCGATGAAGCTCTGGCCTCAAGTTCTCGGATATGCGCGTCTAGTTCGGCGTAGAGTTCAGCGAAAGCCTCGTCATCATCGTCGATCTCGAAATAGCGCTGCGCAATCCGCAGATTCTCTCTGAAATCCGTGTACATTCCGGCTTCGTCGTCCGAGGAGAAGCGGCCCAAATCACTGAACACGCTCGCCGGATCAGACAGCCACTCCTTGCGAAACCGCTCGGCGTAGTCAGCAAACTCCGCTTTTTTGAAGATTTGCTGCAAGATTTCATCCTTTAGAGGCTTGGCGTCGAGCCACTGGATCGAATGATCTGAGATATCTTTGACTAAACGGAGCCGGCTTTCCTCCGGCAGCAATTCCCAAGACGCCATTGCAGCGAGCAGCAGGGTGCCGCTGACCGATGCGCCGATTGCCGAGACCTTCGATGCCCACTCGAAGATATCGGGTCGAGTCTCCAGAACCATTTCGAGGAAAGCTTTCTCGCATCGCCCGCCGAGGAAGGACTCCAGCCCTTCGTCCAACGGACAGCTCTTCAACCTCGCGACCAGCGGGGCGTAGAGCTGCGGCGGAATACGCAAGCGATCGGTCGCGGCGCTTTGCGGCCGGCAGACGGCTTCCCTGACCAACCGATCGAGCTTAGCGCCATGAACGTACAATTCGACCAATTCGGGGGAGGTTGCCACAATACTGGCGAACGCGTCGGTCACTGTGGGGTGACGAAACACCCAACGATTGCCGTCCTCCCGAGAGTCGAGCCGGGTCAGGCTGTCATTTAGATGCTGCATCGCGCGCGCCACATCGGCGTGCTGCACACCCATGAGGCGCATTACCATCTCCAGGGCCGGGCTCGCCTGAATCGGTGACGGCACCCCGGTCTGCGAATTCAAGAAAATTAAGGCGATGGCTGCGCGTGATGCGTCGTCCAGTTGCTCAAGAACTTCTGTCAGGAATTCGACAGGGCGCTCAACCAACCGTGTAAAATGCTCCGCAGTGAAGGCGATCTTGGCCGTGAACAAAGGGTCGCCCAAGCGACGCGCCGTTTCCGGGATAAACGCCTTGTTGGATGCTACCGCTGGAAGGAATGCCTTCAGGCGTTTGCGAATTTTCTGCGGCTGGGCCCGCCGCACATGGTTGTATAGCATCTGGGCGCGCTCATCTTCGCTCAGGGCATGGACGTTGACCACGACCTGGCTCTCCCGAAGCGGTGGGAAGGCGCTTGTCTTTAGGTGCGGCCTCGCAGCCTCCCAGATGTAATTTCGCGAAGTGAATACGATGCGCGCGCCACCTTCCACCGCCGCGCGCAGAGCGCCCAGTTCGGCGTTCCAACGGCTCATTCGAGTCACATCGAATTGGTTCGGCCCGAAGGCATCATCGACCCAAAGGAACTGCCTTTCGCCGGGATGCCACAGGCTCATTTGAACCGCCCCGGGATTGCCGGAGGCCATTCGGTTTGAGTTATGCCGCCATGGTCGGAGTTTCCAGCATGGCGTAGT
>NZ_JAFCLP010000001.1 GCF_018129405.1 Bradyrhizobium iriomotense | reverse complement strand
GTCATGATCAGAGGCCTCACCCAGTTCCACGCCATCAAGCATGGTTGGAGCCTCCGAAATGTGTGAATCTCGTAGCCTTGCGGGAGAGGGTGGCTCGCCGCGAAGCGGCGAGACGGGTGAGGGGTATCTCTCCTCGAATCCAATTCGCGCTTTGGAACGCGGAGAGATACCCCTCATCCGGCGCTTCGCGCCACCTTCTCCCGCAAGGGGAGAAGGAAGAAAGAGATCACGCCGTCAGTCTCGCCGCATGCCAGTGCAGATGATCGCTCATGAATGTCGAGATGAAATAATAGCTGTGGTCGTATCCCGCCTGGCGCCGCAGCGTCAGCGGGATGTTGGCCTTGCTGCAGGCGGCGTCCAGCAGCTCCGGCTTGAGCTGCTCCTTCAGGAAATTGTCGGCATCGCCATAGTCGACCAGGAAGCCCGAAAATTTCGCACCGTCCTCGATCAGCGCCACGGTGTCGTGGTTGCGCCAGGCCTCCTTGTTCGGTCCGAGATAGCCGGTCAGGGCCTTGATGCCCCAGGGCACCTGCGAGGGCGCGACGATCGGCGCAAACGCGCTGGCCGCGCGATAGCGGTGCGGATTGCGCAGCGCCACCGTCAGCGCGCCGTGGCCGCCCATCGAGTGCCCCATCACCGATTGCCGCTTGGCATCGACCGGAAAATTCTCCGCCACGAGCTTGGGCAACTCGTCAGTGATGTAGCTCCACATGCGATAGTTGCGCGCGAAAGGATCTTGCGTCGCGTCGACATAGAAGCCGGCGCCCAGGCCAAAATCATAGGCGTTGTTGGCATCACCGGGCACGTCCGGCCCGCGCGGTGAGGTGTCGGGCGCGACGAAGATCAGGCCGAGCTCGGCGCAGGCCTTGCGGAATTCGCCCTTCTCGGTGACGTTGGCATGCGTGCAGGTGAGGCCGGAGAGGTACCAGACCACGGGCAGCTTGGCGCCGTCGGCATGCGGCGGAACATAGACCGAGAACACCATGTCGGTACCGGTCGCCTGGCTCGCATGGCGATACACGCCCTGCACACCGCCGTAGGATTTGTTGGTTGAGACAGTCTGAATAGTCATGCCCTAAGCTCCAGTGGCATCTAACCACATCAACATTGCAACGCTTGTGTGACCGAATTCGTGGCGGCGCGTGTCGTCAGGCGACGCCGCTGTCGATCGCCAGCCGCACCAGCTCGACCGAGGTCTTCACGCCGAGCTTCTGTCGCATGATCGAGGAGGTGTTGGCCACCGTCTTGTACGACGACTGCACCAGCCAGGCGATTTCGGACAGGCTCTTGCCGGCGCTGAGCAGCCGCAGGATCTCCATCTCGCGCGCGTTCAGCTTCGACAGCGGGCTTTGCGCCAGCGCCGGTCCGGCAAAGGCGATGCTGCGCGCGATCGCTGTCGGAAGGTAAGTGCCGCCGGCGCCGACGGCGCGGATCGCCTCGACGAGGTCGTCGGGGTCGCCGGTCTTGGAGACATAGCCCCTGGCGCCGCATTCGATCGCGCGCGCGGCGAAGGCGGGGTCGTCGTTCATGCTGAACATGATGATGCGGGCCTCGGGCGCGCGCTCGAGGATGCGGCGCGCGAGCTCGAAGCCGGAAACGGTCGGCAGGTTGATGTCGATGATGCAGAGGTCGGGGCGCTCGACGATGAAGATGCTCTCGCCGTCTTCGGCGTCGGCAGCCTCCAGGATCTCGATCTCGCCTTCGTCGGCCAGCACGGCACGGCAGCCGGAGGCGACAATGGGATGATCGTCGACGATCAGAATGCGCATAGGCGTTTCCCCGTGACAGCACGTTCCCAGTGATAGAATCTGCCTGTTTTGCGCCGCATGATACCGAACAGGACGCCGCGCGCGTCTCATGTCGCCTCATGCAACCCGGCCGGGATTGCTGTACGCTTTCGATTAGATATCGGGCGCTTCGCCTCTGTCAACGTCATCGACGGGCGCGAACATCCTTTGCGGGTACGGGCGAGACCAATGTGGCAAAATCTATCCTTGCGCGCACGCATCAACCTGTTGCTGGCGCTGCTGCTGGCGCTGGGTCTCGCCGTCAATATCGGCCGCCAGGTCGCGGAGGCGGGGCCGCGCGTGCAGGCCGAGGACCAGAGCGTGATCCGCCTTGCGCGCGAATTCATCGAGATGATCGTTGCCAATCTCAACGAGGCGCCCGACCCGGCTGCGCGGCTGAACCAGATCGCCCGCGATCTCAGCCGGCTGCGCCATGTCAGCATCGCGCTTCACGATTCCGGCGGGAACCCGCTGACGCCGCCGCGGCCCGATGCCGACGACGACGCGCGGGCCCCGCCGGCCTGGTTCGTCAGCCTGGTTCATCCCGAGCAGACCGCGGTGAGCGTGCCGGTGTCGATCCATGGCAAGCCGGGCTCGCTCCGGATCACCTCGCATCCCGATGACGAGATCGCCGAGATCTGGGACGGCATCGTGACCCAGCTGGAGGTCGGCTCGGTGATCGCGCTCGCGCTGTTCCTGGTGATGATGAATGTGGTCGGCCGGGCGCTGGCGCCGCTGCAGTCGCTGGCGGAGGTCATGGGGAAGCTCGAAGGCGGACATTACGAGGCCCGCGTCGCGCCGGGCGGCGCGCCCGAGCTCGCCGCAATCTGCACCCGGCTCAATCATCTTGCCGCGACGCTCGGCGAGGCGGTCGAGGACAAGCGGCGCCTCGCCGAGCGCGCGGTGTCGCTGCAGGACGTCGAGCGCAAGGAGATCGCGCGCGAGCTTCACGACGAATTCGGGCCGTATCTGTTCTCGCTGCGCGCCCATGCCAGTGCGCTGGCAAAGCTCGCGGACGGCAAGGCGCCGAGCGCGGAGGCGGTGCGCAAGCACGGCAGCGCCCTCCTGGAGCAGATCAACGCGCTCCAGCAATTCACGCGCCGCGTGCTGGAACGCCTGAGGCCGGTCGGCCTTGCCGAGCTCGGCCTCGGCCAGGCGCTCGAATCGCTGTCCCGGCTGTGGCGGGAGTCGCATCCCGACGTCACCATCGAAACCACGATCTCGCCCCGGCTGGGAGCGACCGGCGAGACTGCGGACCTCACCATCTACCGCGTGGTGCAGGAGGCGCTGACCAACGTGTTTCGCCACGCCGGTGCGACCGCGGTCAATGTCGTCATCGAGCCCGCGGACCAGCCGACGCGGGACGGCCGCCTCTGTGCCCGGGTGCGCGTCAGCGACAATGGCCGTGGCATGGAGCCGGGCCAGAAGCTCGGCTTCGGCCTCGTCGGCATGCGTGAGCGGATTCTGGCGCTGGGCGGCACGCTCAATGTCGTCTCCGGCGACGGCGGCCTGACCGTCGAGGCGCTGGTGCCGACGGCGGCGGCCTGATGGCGCGACACGATCGGGAAAAATTCCCGATTTGGTCGGGAAAACGGGTGCGGATATTGCCCGATCTTTTGTGGCTGGCGCGTGAGCTGCTGCCGATTACACTCGTCTGCACCAAACGGCGAACATCAGAACAGCCGGTGGTTACGGGTGGGAAGGCTGGGATGGGCAAGCGTCTTTGGTTCAAGCGTCGTTCGTTGATGGCATCGGTATCGACGGGGCTGCTGGGGCTGGTCTTCGCGAGCCCTGCCGGGGCGGCGCAGGATGAGGAAACCAACGTCCAGAACCTGCCGCCGGTCGAGGTGACGGCACCGTCGCCGTCGACTGCGAGGCGCACGACGCCAACGCGGCCGGTGGCGCGCGCGGGGGCCTCGTCGTCGAACCGCCCGAAGACGCGCATCTACGTCTACCCGACCTCGCCCGGCACCGGCAGGGGTCTCGACGTCGACAAGGTTCCTTCGGCGATCAACGCGGTCGATGCCAACCAGATCAGGCGCACCGGCTCGCTCAACGTCACCGACGCGCTGCGCGACAACATCGCCGGCGTCAACATCACCGAGGTCACCGGCAATCCGTTTCAGCCGGATGTCGAGTTCCGCGGCTTCGTCGCCTCGCCCGTGACGGGCACGCCGCAGGGCCTTGCGGTGTACCAGAACGGCGTGCGCATCAACGAAGCCTTCTCGGACGCCGTCAACTGGGACCTGATCCCGACCGCCGCGATCAGGTCGGTGACGCTCGTCACCAACAATCCCGCCTTCGGCCTCAATGCGCTCGGCGGCGCGATCAATCTGCAGATGAAGGACGGCTTCACCTATCAGGGCGCCGAGCTCGATCTGATGGGCGGCTCGTTCGGCCGCGTCCAGGGCTCGGCGCAATGGGGCAAGCAGGTCGACAAGAACTATGGCGTCTATGCCGCGCTCGAAGGCCTGCGCGACAACGGTTTCCGCAATTTTTCCCAATCGACCGTGCGGCGCTTCTACGGCGATGTCGGCTACAGGGCCGGCGACAGCGAATTCCACGTCAACATGGGCCTCGCCAAGAACGATTTCGGCGCCAGTGCCACCGTTCCGGCAGAGCTGCTCGACAAATATTGGGGCGCGACCTACACGACACCGCAGACCACGAGCAACCGCGTCGGCTATCTCAATTTCACCGGCAAGGTCGATGCGACGCCGACCTGGACGCTGGAAGGCACCGCGCATCTGCGCAGGTACGAGCAGAAGCTGGTCGACGGCAATCCGACCGACGTACAGGAATGCGCCATTGCCGGGCTGTTGTGCTTCGGCGACGATACGACGCCGGCGAACGGCACCAACGGCGTGCAGCTTGCCAATCCTTTCCCAACCGGGACCATCCTCGGCGAGATCGACCGCAGCTCGATACGATCGACCACCTTCGGCGTGTCGGGACAGGCCACCAACACCGATCAGCTGTTCGGGCACGACAACCGCTTCGTGATGGGCACAAGCTACGACGCCAGTGTCACGCGCTACAACGCGACCGCCGAAATCGGCACGATCGGAGAAAACTACGTCGTCAGCGGCAGCGGGATCTTCCTTGGGCCGACCGGCGTACCCGACACCGTCGCAGGTCCCGTCTCGCTGCGGACCGTCAATCAATATAACGGCCTCTACGCGATGGATACGTTCAACGTCACGGATGTCTTCGCCATCACCGGAGGTGGCCGCTTCAACGTGGCGCGCATCACGCTGGAGGATCAGCTCGGCACCAGTCTCAACGGCGATCACACCTTCACCCGCTTCAATCCGGTGATCGGCGGCACCTACAAGATCACGCCCGAGCTGACCGCCTATGCCGGCTATTCCGAGGCCAACCGCGTGCCGACGCCGCTCGAGCTCGGCTGCGCCGACCCGGTCAGGCCCTGCATGCTCGCGGCGTTTCTGGTTTCGGACCCGCCGCTGAATCAGGTGGTGTCCAAGACCGTGGAGGCCGGCTTCCGCGGCACCAGGGAGCTGAACATCGGCTCCCTTGGATGGAAGGTCGGTGCGTTCCGCGCCACCAACTATGACGACATCGTCGCCGTTCCCGCAGTGGGGCGCACCGGCTTCGGCTATTTCACCAATGTCGGCCGCACCAGGCGTCAGGGGCTCGAGGCCGAGGTCAACATCAAGTCACCAACGCTTCAGTTCCAGGCGAGCTATGCTTTCGTCGACGCACGCTACCTCGACGCCTTCGCGCTCAGCTCAGAAAGCCCGTTCAGGGATCCCGTGACCGAGACGATCCAGGTCCTGCCCGGCGACCAGATTCCCGCGATCCCCCGCCACAGGGTCAAGGTCGGTATCGACTACAACGTCACCGACGTCTGGAAAGTCGGCGGCAATGCGCTGTTCGTCTCCAGCCAGTATTTCGTCGGCGACGAGTCAAACCAGTATTCGAAGCTGCCGTCTTACACGGTGTTCAATCTCCACACCTCTTATCAGGTGACGAAGAACTTCCAGCTCTACGGCCGCGTCGACAACATCTTCGACAAGCGCTACGCCACCTACGGACAGTTCTTTGACCGCGAAGCCTTGCCCAACTTCACCAATGGCGGCGCCGAGTTCACCGATCCGCGCTCGCTGAGCCCGGCCCGGCCGCGCGCGTTCTATGCCGGGATGCGGGTGACGTTCTAGGCGCGCCGAGATCCGGCTGTCTGCGCCCTGGCGGAGAGCGAGGGGGCTCAGAGCTTCGCACGGCCCTGCGCAGACAGCTTGCGCAAAATATCCCGTCTCCGGCATCATGGGCCCGGAGGCTTGCTTTGTCGTGTCATTGAAGAATCCGGACGCCGTCGCCGCGATCGTTGCGGCGCTCCGACACGTTTACGGTGACGAGGTTGCGCGCCTCATGCTCGTCGAGGGCATGAGCCTCGCCAACCTGATCGATGCGATGTTTTCCTCACCCTTGACGCACCGCGAAGCGATCAGGGCCATCACCGACGGATTGGACGACTTCGTCATTTCACCGGACCTCGGCCGCATGTGGCACCTCAGGTACATCTATGCAGACGAGCCCGGCTCTCTGCATGTCGTGGACATGGAGATCGCCACGCCGAGCGGTACGCTGGTGAGCAAGGACGTCTGGCTTCGCCTGTCCTCTTAGAGAGGCGGCGACCACTCACTCGGCGGCGCCTCCCGTCACGGGAGATGAGCCCGGTCACATTCTACTTCAGGCCGATTGACTCAATGTTCATGATTTGTTCTTATGCTGCGCGTCCAGCCAAGGAGCGAGCCATGGACAACCGCATCAATGAAATCCGCAAGATCATCAGGGCGTTACGTGTCAGCATGCGTGAGGCCGAGGCCATCATGCATGAGCAAATCAACCGGGACGAGGACTGCACCTTCGTGGCCGAGGAGGTCATGAAGATGCGCACCGTGATGAGCGGGCTCGTCCAGGAGCGGGCTGCTCTCGGGGACACCGACCCGATCGTCGTCGCCAGCCTCTTCGTTCCCCGCCGGCGGCCGGCGCCACCGCGCATCGGTGTCGAGAAGCGCCGCCTTGTTCCGCCAAGAGAGGTGGCGCGGGCATGAAAGGAGAGAGGCCGACCTACTTCTCCGACATGCGGGAGCCCCCGGAGTTCTTGAAGGCTCTCGAGCACGCGCGGCGCCTGTCCTGCCTTGAAGGCTGGTGCCGGATGCATGTCGAGGCGATCCAGGTCGCGATCGATCAATACGCGGAAGCAGCTCTCGGCAATCGGGAGTTCTTCCTGAACAAGCCGCACAGCATCGGCGAGAGTCGCAGGAGCGGCGAGGTGCCGTAGGAGAAAGCCGCCCCGCCGTTCTTTACCGATCGGAAACCATGTCAAATGATCCGAAAACTTTAACGAAACTGTTCGGCTGTCTCCGCGTCAATTCGGCGGAGGGGTCGTCCGATGACAGAGCACCAGTTGAAAGAGCGGCAATTCCAGATCGCGCGTTACCGGCGCCTGGAGCGGGAAGTCACCGATCCGCTTGCGGCGGGTCTGCTCCACAGCATCATCGAGGAGCTTGAAGAGGAGCTGCGCAGGGACGTTCCGGATTGTCACGGGCCGCGTGATTAACGCTTTCTTAGCGCTGATCATGCGGATTATCCGTGGGGAATGACCAGGGGAGACTGCTCCCATGCTGAAGGACGGTACCTACGCGGCGTGGTACAAGACGCCAATCGATCAGGGCACCGGGATCGTCCACATTGCGGACGGCCAGATCTGGGGCCGCGACAGCCTGATGACCTATCACGGCTCCTGCAAGGTCGATGGAGACCGTTTCACCGCAACCGTGTTGACCAGGCGTCATACCGATGGACGCGCGACGGTCTTCGGTATCGAGGACGAGCTGACGCTGGACATCGAGGGAAGCTGCCCCGGCAAGATCGCGACTTACACGGCGACGGCACAACAAGTGCCGGGAATGGTTCTCCATGGTACGCTCATTCTGACGGAGCAGCAGCCGCCGGCGTCCGAGCAAACCGGGCAGTTGCCGGCGTTCGATCCTCACAAGCTTCCAAAGCTGCCGAAGCGCTCGCGCTGACCGCACTGGCTCCATGTCCCTTAGACGAAGCTACGCCAGCAATCCGTCGAGATCGGAATAGATGACGTCGGCGGTGCGCTGATAGTGCTGCTGAAGCAGACGCACGGCCTGCTCGCTGTCCCTGGCGAGAACCGCCTGAAGGATATCGCTGTGCTCGGCACCGACCTTGCGCGCCGGATAGGCCTTCGCAATCGACATCATGCGATACCGATAGAGCCGGTCGGCGAGCTGCTCGCAGAAGCCGAGCAGCGGTCGTGAGCCGCAAAGACCGATCAGCGTCGCGTGGAACGCGCGGTGCACCCTCTCCCAATCCGGATTGTCCTCGAATGTGTCGGGCTTGAGCGAGCGCGGCGTACGATCGAGCCGGTGATGCGCAACCAGCAGGGCCTCTTCCCAGGTCTGGGTCGCATTCTGCATGGACTCGCGAAGCGCCAGACCCTCGACCCAGCACCGCGTCTTGGTCAGCTCCTGGAGCTCCTCCTTGCTGACCTCCTTCACATAGAAGCCGCGCTGTTCCATGCCGACGACGAACTCTTCGGTGGTCAGGCGGTTGAGGGCCTCGCGCAGTGGGGTCTGTCCGACGTTGTACTGCTCCATCAGGAAGCGCGACTGGAGCTTGCGACCGGGCTCGAGCCGCGTCGTCAGGATGTCGGCCTTGAGGCGCACGTAGATCGTGGTCGCCAGCGTTGCCGGTTGGTCGACCCTCTGGCTGTCAGTGCTCATGGGCATCCATCAGAATCTCCAGCACTTATGTACATTAGCAGAGCTCGCACAATTATTTATAAATTTTTGCTTTACGTGATATTTTATACATATTAATGAGGTGACGTTCGCACTCCCTGACAAGGAAGCCCGATGTCCGACTTTCCGGTGACGGCCCTGCGCAGCGTCGAAGTCACGACGCCGCAGCTTGCCGGCTCGGTCGAGTTCTACAGCAAGGTCTGGGGCCTCGACGTCGCGGCGGAAGCGGGCGGCACGGTGTACCTTGCCGCGACGGGCAGCGACTTCCACGTCCTCGAGCTCACGCCGGGTGAGGCGACATCACTCCGCAGGATCAGCTTCCGCGCCCGCTCGCACGAGGATCTGCACCGCCTGTTCGCGCGTGCGCGGCAAGCCGGCTGTGAGGTGATCAGCTCACCCGCGCCGTCGTCTGCGCCGTCGGGCGGAACAAGTTTCGCGGTTCGCGAAGAGCAGGGATGCGTCATCGAGTTCGTTCATGGCGATCGTACCAAACCGGCGCGCGTGATCGCTGACCGCCCCGAGCGGCTGGCACACGTCAACATCAACAGCGCCGACATCGAGAAGCTCTCCGCATTCTATCAGGAGACCCTGGGATTCCGGCTGTCGGATCGGTCGAAGCTGATGGCGTTCCTGTGCTGCAACAGCGATCACCACGCCATCGTGCTTGCGGAGGCCCCTCGCAACGGTCTCAATCACGTGGCTTTCCTCATGCCGGATCTGGAGTCCGTCATGCGCGGCTCCGGTCGCATGGTGGACCACGGTTATCCGATCGGCTGGGGCGTCGGCCGTCACGGACCGGGCGACAACGTGTTCGCCTATTTCGTCGATCCCGCAGGTAGCGTGATCGAATACACCGCCGAAGTCCTGCAGATCGACGACAGCTACGTCGCGAAAGGTCCGAGTGATTGGGTCTGGCCTCCGGGACGAACCGATCAATGGGGCATCGCCCCGCCGAAGTCCGAGGCCTGTAAAGCGGCGCAGCTCGCCATTCCCTTCACGGCGGCGCGCGCATGACGGAGACCGCTGGCGCAACCGACTATGACGTGCTCGTCGTCGGCTTCGGGCCGACCGGCGCCGTTGCCGCAGGCCAGCTCGGCCGCCTCGGTCATCGCACGCTGGTCATCGATCGGCTCACTGATGTCTACGACAAGCCGCGCGCGATCGCGCTCGATCACGAGATTTTCCGTCACTTCGACAATATGGGGCTCACTGACGCGATCTCGCCCTATATCGAGCCTTTCACCGCATCGGAGCATTTTGGCGTCGACGGCCAGTTGATCCGGCGCATCGACATGGTCGCAAAGCCCTATCCGCTCGGCTACACGCCGAGCATGGTGTTCAGCCAGCCTGCGGTCGAGGCCGAACTGCGCCGCCACGCGACCGGCTTTTCCAATGTGCGGGCCGAGCTCGGCGTCGAACTGCTCGATCTCCTGCAAACGTCCGATCGCGTCGAGGCGCGCCTGAAGGACAGCGATGGACAACACCGTTCGGTGACGGCGCGCTACGTGCTCGGCTGCGATGGCGCATCGAGCACCGTGCGTCAGATCGCAGCTCTTGCGCTCGAGGATCTCATCTTCGACGAACCCTGGCTGGTGGTCGACTTGCGCGTCAACGAGAGCGCGCTTGCCCGCCTGCCGCAATGCTCTGCGCAATTCTGCAATCCGGCGCGTCCCGTGAGCTTCCTCATCGGCCCGAAGAACCATCGCCGCTGGGAGATCATGCTGCTGCCGGGCGAAGACGCGCGGCAGATGGAGCGACCCGACAATGTCTGGAAGCTGCTCGCGCCCTGGCTCACGCCGCATGACGGGGAATTGTGGCGAGCGGCCTCCTATCGCTTCCACGCCCTCGTTGCCGCCGATTGGCGCAACGGCAGGATCCTGATTGCTGGCGATGCCGCGCATCAGCAGCCTCCCTTCATCGGCCAGGGCATGTGCCAGGGCCTGCGCGATGCCACGAACCTGGTCTGGAAGCTGGATCATGTGCTTAAGGGCGTCTCCTCCGACAGCCTGCTCGACAGCTACACGGTCGAACGCAAGCAGCACGTCATCGAGCTGACCGGCAAGATCAAGGCGATCGGCCAGTCGATCTGCGAGCGCGATCCGGCAGCGGCCCGGCAGCGCGATGCGAAGATCCTGGCCGAAGGTGGCGGCAAGCCGCTGCTCCTGACGCGGCAGGAAATCATCCCGCCGCTCCACGCAGGATTTTTCGCGTATCACCAGATGCCGGCGCGCGGCACTCTGTTTCCGCAGCCGCGTATCGCGAGCGGCCGTACGGCTCGCTTGCTGGACGAAGTGACCGGGACCGGCTGGCGCGTGTTGATCGACGGTCGCAGCAATGATGCAGCTTCGATGCTCTCGCTCTGTGCCGCGCACCCGGACCTATCGGCAGCAGCAGTCGCGCCTGCCGGCGCAGGTGTGCCGAATGTGCTCGAAGAGACCGAGGGCGTGCTCGCGAATTGGTTCGACCGCCATGGTGTCGTCGCCGCGATCGTGCGGCCCGACCATTACGTCTTCGGCACCGCGCGCAATGACTCCGGGCTCGGCGATCTCCTGCATGAGATCGATGTGCGTCTTCGTGACGTGCCGGCCGAGCGAGACAAAATTCCCGATCTGAAAATGGAGAGAACGCCGTGAAACTGAGCACCGTATCGATCGACGGCCGCACCACTTGGGGCATGGTCGAAGGCGAGACTTTTTGGGATGTCGGCGCCGTGCTGACATCGCGCTATGCCGATCTCAAGGCCGCGATCGGCTCTGGGCTATCAGGTGTTGCGGAGGCTAGATCTAGCGCCGCCGCCGTTGCGATCTCAAAAGTCACTTGGCTGCCGGTCATCCCGAACCCGGACAAGATCCTGTGCGTGGGCCTGAATTACGAGACCCACCGCAAGGAAACCGGCCGCGCCGAGGTCGATCACCCCACCATCTTCTCGCGCTATGCCAACAGCCAGACCGGACATTTGCAGCCGATCGTGCGGCCGCGCGTCTCGACCGATCTCGATTTCGAAGGCGAACTCGCGGTCATCATCGGCAAGGCCGGCCGCTACATCTCCCGCGCGGATGCCATGGACCACGTCGTGGGCTATTCCTGCTACAACGACGGCAGCATCCGCGATTTCCAGCGTCACACGCATCAGTTCACGCCGGGAAAGAATTTTTCGGATACCGGCGCATTCGGGCCCTGGATGATGACGCCAGACGAGCTCGGTCCGCTCGGCGAGCTCAAGCTCCAGACCCGCCTCAACGGGCAGATCATGCAGGACGCGCGGATCAAGCAGATGATCTTCGATATCCCGCGCCAGATCGAATATTGCTCCACGTTTACGCGGCTTGAGCCTGGCGACGTCATCGTCAGCGGAACGCCGGGGGGCGTCGGTGCGCGGCGTGAGCCGCCGCTCTGGATGAAGCCCGGCGATGTCGTCGAGATCGAGGTCGAGCGCCTCGGCGTGCTCAGGAATGTCGTCACAGACGAAACCTGATCGAACGACTGCCGCCGGCGACGGCTGCGGCCTGCGAACGACCAATAAAAGCCCGCAAAGCGGCATCTTTCAGGGAGGAACACCATGTCCGGACTATCGCGTCGCCTGCTGCTCGCCGGCTTTGCGCTTTGCTTCTCTCTTCCGGCCTTCGCGCAGTCGTGGCCGCAGCGGCCCGTGACCGTCGTCGTGCCGCAGCCGGCGGGCAATAGCCCGGACGTGATGTGTCGCCTCATCACCGAAAAGCTCTCGCGGGCCTTCGGGCAGCAGTTCATCGTCGAGAATCGCCCGGGTGCCGCAAACCTCGTCGGCACGCAGGCGGTCGCCCGCGCGGCTCCGGACGGCTACACGCTCCTGTTCGCCACATCGGCGGCGCTCGTCACCAACCCCTACACGTTCAAGAAGCTTCCCTATGATCCCGTGAAAGACTTCGTGCCGGTCGCGATGGTGGCGAGGAGCAACCACGTCCTTCTCGTCAATCCCGAGGTGAAGGCCAATACGCTGCCGGAATTGATCAAGCTCGAAAAATCTGCGCCGGGTTCGTTGAGCCTGGCCGTCGACGGTGCGCGCAACCTTTCGGGTCTGATCGCTCAAGCCATCAACAAGAATGCCGGAACCGGCTTTGTCCTCATCCCCTACAACACGACCACGAATGCGGTGCAGGACGCCATCTCAGGACGCATCCAGGTGACGATCCAGGCGGCATCGATCGCCGAGGCCTTCATCAAGGCAGGTACGCTTCGACCAGTCGCCGCTGCCGGAGCCAAGCGGATCGAGTCCCTGCCGGACGTTCCTGCGATCGCGGAGACGCTGCAAAGCGTCGATCTCCAGGGCTGGTTCATGTTCATGGCGCCGGTCGGCACACCCGCCGACATCGTCGAAAAACTGAGTGCTGAGATTGCACGCGCCCTGGAATCGTCCGAGGTGCGCGAGCGCGCGCCCACCCTCGGCTTCGATGTCCGTGTCGGCGATGCCGTGACGACGGCAGGCGCAAAGCGCTTCCTCGAAGACCAGCTCGCCTCGTCCGGCAAGATCATCCAGGGGCTCGGCATCGAGCCTGAATAGCGACCCATTGGAGCGGGGGCGCCCTTCTGTATTTTTGCATCGTCAACTCCTGCCTCCACTGCTTCTCAAATTGCCCGTGACCGGTCATTGTGCGGCTGCAACAACCATCTCGGGGGCAGCATCACATGTCGGACAAAGTCTCGCGTCGCCAGTTTGCCGCGCTGGCGGGATTGTCCGCGGCCGCAATCGCAAATCCTCTGGAAGGCGCCGACGCCAGGCCGGCGGCAGCGGCCTCGCGCGACAGCGGCTTTCCGGCAGGCTTTCTCTGGGGCACGGCGACCTCGTCCTATCAGGTCGAGGGCGCGGTCAACGAGGGCGGGCGAGGGGTCTCGATCTGGGACAAGTTCGTCCGCATCCCCGGCAAGATCGAGGACGGCTCGACCGGCGACCGCGCCAACGAGCACTACCACCGCTACAAGGAGGATATCGCGCTCATCAAGGAGCTCGGCTGCAAGGCCTATCGCTTCTCGATCGCCTGGCCGCGGGTGTTTCCGGACGGGGACGGCAAGCCGAACGCCAGCGGGCTCGACTTCTACAATCGGCTCATTGACGAGCTGCTCAAGAACGGCATCGAGCCGTGGGCGACGCTCTATCATTGGGACCTGCCGCAATCGCTGCAGGACCGCTTCGGCGGCTGGCGCTCGACCGAGACCTGCAAGATCTTCGGCGACTATGCGGCCTATGTCGCCGAGCACCTGACCGATCGGGTCAAGAACGTGTTCACGCTGAACGAGAGCGGCCGCTTCGTGCAGTTCGGCTATGGCCTCGGCATCGACGCGCCCGGCGTGACGCTGCCGCAGAGAGAGGTCAACCAGGTCAGGCACAACAGTGCACTCGCGCACGGGCTGGCGGTACAGGCGGTGCGGGCTCATGGCCGCCGCGGCACCCGGGTGGGACCTGCCGAGAACATCGACGTCTGTGTTCCCGCGATCGACACGCCCGAGCATGTCCTTGCCGCCGAGATCGCGCTGCGCGAGATGAATGCCGGCTATCTCAATGTCATCATGGAAGGCCGCTACACCGACGCCTTCCTGAAATATGCCGGCGGCGATGCGCCGAAATACACCGAGGCCGAGCTGAAGATCATCTCCTCGCCGGTCGATTTCCTCGGCCTCAACATCTACGCGCCGCAGAACTATGTGGTGCCGTCCGAGGAGGGCGCGGGCTTCATGCCGCTGCCGATCCCGAAATCGTTCCCGCACATGAGTTCGGACTGGCTGCGGATCGCGCCGGAAACGATCTACTGGGTGCCGAAGCTCGCGGCCAAGATCTGGAAGACCGATGCGATCTACATCACCGAGAACGGCACCTCCGGCGACGATGTGGTCTCGCCCGACGGCAAGATCTACGACACCGACCGCATCATGTACCTGCGCAACTATCTCGCCCAGCTGCAGCGCGCCACCGCCGAGGGCGTGCCGGTGCGCGGCTATTTCCTCTGGAGCCTGATGGACAATTTCGAATGGGTGTTCGGCCTCAGCAAGCGCTTCGGCCTCTATCACGTCAACTTCGACACCCAGGTCCGCACCGCAAAGCTCAGCGCGAGCTATTATCGCAACGTGATCGCGAAGAACGCGGCGGGGGTGTGATCTCTTCGCCTCTCCCCGCGTGCGGGGAGAGGCCGGATTTTACGCGCAGCGGAAAATCCGGGTGAGGGGGAGCCTCCGCGAGTCCGTCTGTTACCGTTTTTGCCGAGGCAGCCCCTGACCCCAACCCTCTCCCCGTAAGAACGGGGAGAGGGAGTGCAGCAGCGCACATTGACTCCACTCTTCCCCTTATTCAAAACCGTCCTCAACACCAACAACAAGAGGACAACGCCAATGGCTGACGCGCTGATCATCGATGCCTGCCGCACCCCGCGGGGTATCGGCAAGGCCGGCAAGGGAGCACTGTCGGGCATTCATCCGCAGCAGCTCGGGGCAACCGTGCTGCGTGCGCTCGCCGATCGCACCGGCATCAACACCGCCGATGTCGACGACATCGTCTGGGGCTGCAGCGCGCAGGTCGCAACGCAAAGCGGCGATCTCGGCCGCATGTCGGCGCTCGATGCCGGCTATGACGTGCGCGCCAGCGCGGTGACGCTGGATCGTTTTTGTGGCTCCGGCATCACCAGCGTCAACATGGCGGCATCCTCGATCATGGCTGGCGCCGAAGACCTCGTCATCGCCGGCGGCTGCGAGATGATGTCGATGGAAGGGCGGCGCGGCGGCGGTCCGATGATGATGGATTCCGGCAATCTGCGCCTTCGTGCACGGCATCCGCAGTCGCATCAGGGCGTCTGCGCCGATGCGATCGCGACCATGGAAGGCATCACGCGACGTGACGTCGACGCGCTCGGTCTCGAAAGCCAGAACCGCGCCGCGCATGCGATCGCGAACGGCCACTTCAAGAAGAGCCTCGTGCCCGTGCATCGCGAGGACGGCGGCCTCGCGCTCGACCATGAAGAATATCCGCGGCCGCAGACCACGATGGAGGGCCTCAGCAGCCTGAAGCCGGCGTTCCCCGCCGTCGCCGACTATGCGCTCGACGACAAGGGCACGACCTATCGCGGCCTGATCCTGCAGAAATATCCGGACCTGAAGATCGACTTCGTCCATCACGCCGGCAACTCGTCCGGCGTCGTCGACGGCGCCGCTGCGATCCTCTTGGCTTCGCCAGCCTATGCCAAGGCGCATGGCCTTAAAGCCCGCGCCCGTGTCGTCGCGATGGCCAACATGGGGGACTCTCCGACCCTGATGCTGAACGCGCCGGTGCCGGCGACGCGTAAGGTGCTGGCCAAGGCCGGGCTCTCCATCGACGACATCGACCTGTTCGAGATCAACGAGGCCTTTGCGGTGGTGGCTGAAAAATACATCCGCGACCTCAAGCTCGACCGCGCCAAGGTCAACGTCAATGGCGGCTCGATCGCGCTCGGCCATCCCATCGGCGCAACCGGCTCGATCCTGATCGGCACCGTGCTCGACGAGCTCGAGCGGCGTGACCTGAAGCGTGGTCTCGTCACCATGTGCGCCGCCGGCGGCATGGCGCCCGCCATCATCATCGAGCGCGTCTAGCTGCTTTCTCCTCTCTCTCCCCGTAAAACGGGGAGAGAGAGCGGCTGCGGTGCGATCCAACCCTTATTTTCTAGGGTGAAACGCACCCCTCCTCGCACAAAGAGGCTGGTCGTCGCTTGTCGAAAGCCGCGAATCAGCTTTAGCAAGGTTGCGTGCGGGCCTTTGAAACAAGGTAAAATCCGCTGCCCGAGGCTTCTTTCGCTCCGGAAGTAGCTAAAAAGCAGGGTTTTTTGCCACAGGGGGCCAAAAAAGCCCGTAAAATCGCGACAAAACTGTGCAGAAGGCTATAGGCCTTCGCCGCTTGGTCTAATATGCAACCGGCAACGAATCAGAGGAGACACGATGCCAGCCCAAATGTCCAAATCGCAGTTGATCGAAAAGATTGCGACCGCCACCGAGCTTTCCAAGCGCGACGTCAAGAGCGTCATGGAGACGCTGACCGACGTCGGCCACAAGGAGCTCAAGAAGAACGGCCTGTTCCTGGTGCCGGGCTTCGCCAAGTTCGTGGTCATCAAGAAGCCCGCGACCAAGGCGCGCAAGGGCACCAACCCGTTCACGGGTGAAGAGATGATGTTCAAGGCCAAGCCGGCCCGGAAGATCGTCCGCGCCCGCCCGGTCAAGGCTGCCAAGGACGCCGTGGCCTGATAACGCAAAGGCCCCCTCGCAAGGAGGGGGCCTTTTATTTGGGGCAGCCGCGAGGGCTTGAGACGGAGGGGCTCAACCCTTGCGGCGCTTCACCCGGACCGGGACCGGCTGAAGCCGCGCCCCGGGGCCTGCGAGCGCATCGCGAACCCGGTCGATGGCGCGATCGAGCAGCTGGCGCAGTCGCTGCGTCTTGCGCGATCTCCTCGCTTTTTCCAGCAGTTTCTTCATCGCATCACTCCGCCGCTTCGACCTTCGCATCGACTTGGGTTTCAGCTTGGGCTCCAGCCGGCTCGAGCGCCGCGGCGATGGCCTCGTCGACGCGCTCCAGCCAGATGAATTCCAGGTTGTCCCGCGCGCTCTTCGGGATGTCGTCGTAGTCCCGCTTGTTGCGCGCCGGCAGCATCACCCGCTTCAAGCCAGCGGCAGCGGCAGCCACCACCTTCTCCTTGATGCCGCCGACCGGCAGCACCAGGCCGCGCAGCGAGATCTCGCCGGTCATCGCGGTGTCGCTCCGCACCGTGCGGTTGGTGAGCAGCGACGTCAGCGCCGTGAACATCGCAACGCCCGCGCTCGGTCCGTCCTTCGGGGTTGCGCCCGCAGGGACGTGAACGTGGATGTCGCTCTTCTCGAACACCTGGGGATCGATGCCGAGCTGCGAGGCTTTGCTCTTCACCAGCGTCATCGCAGCCTGCACGCTCTCGCGCATGACGTCGCCGAGCTGGCCGGTCAGGATCATGCCGCCCCGGCCGGGCACGCGCGAGGCCTCGATAAACAGGATGTCGCCGCCGACCGGCGTCCAGGCAAGGCCGGTGGCCACGCCCGGAATGCTGGTGCGCTGCGCGATCTCGCCTTCGAAGCGCGGCTGGCCGAGCACGGTGGCGATGTCCTTGGTCGTCACCACGACCTTGGCAGCCGTGCCTTCGGCGACCTGCACCGCGGCATGACGGAACACCTTGCCGATCTCGCGCTCGAGGTTACGCACGCCGGCTTCGCGGGTGTAGCCCTTGACGATCAGCTTCAAGGCCTCCGGCTCGATCTCGGCCTGCCCGGCCGAGAGGCCGTTGGCCTCCAGCTGCCGCCGCACCAGATAGCGCCGCGCGATCTCCAGCTTCTCGTCCTCGGTGTAACCGGCCAGGCTGATCAGCTCCATGCGGTCCAGCAGCGGACCCGGGATCTGGTCCAGCATGTTGGCGGTCGCGATGAAGACCACGCGCGACAAGTCGAAGGGCACACCCAGGTAATTGTCCCGGAACGTCCCGTTCTGCTCGGGGTCGAGCACCTCCAGCATGGCGGCGGAGGGATCGCCCTGCACGCCGCGGCCCATCTTGTCGATCTCGTCCAGCATCATGACGCAGTTGCGGCTACCGGCCTTCTTGATGCCCTGGATGATGTTGCCGGGCAGCGCGCCGATATAGGTGCGGCGGTGGCCGCGGATCTCGGCCTCGTCATGGACGCCGCCTAAGCTGACGCGCACGAAGGGGCGATCCATCGCGCGGGCGATGGACTGGCCGAGCGAGGTCTTGCCGACGCCGGGCGGGCCGACGAAGCACAGGATCGGGGCCTTGCCCTGCGGGGCGAGCTTGCGCACCGCCAGATATTCGATGATCCGGCTCTTGATCTTCTCCAGGCCAAAATGATCGGCATCGAGGATGCGCCGCGCCTCCTTGATGTCGATCGGCTTCTCCGCGGGCAGCGCCCAGGGCAGCTCGATCAGCCAGTCGAGATAGGTGCGGACCATGCCGGCTTCGCCGGCAGCCTCCGGCATGCGCTCGTAGCGGCGCAGCTCCTTCTTGGCGTGCGCCTCCGCTTCCGGCGGCATGTTGGCCTTGGCAATCGCTGCGGTCAGCTCGGTGACCTCGGCCGCCTTGCCGTCGCCTTCGCCGAGCTGGCGCTGGATGGTCGCCATCTGCTCGCGCAGGATCGCCTCGCGCTGGCGCTCGTCGAAGCTGGCGCGGGTCTTCTGGCCGATTTCGTTACTGATGCGCAGCACCTCCAGCCGCTCGGCCAGATGCTTCGACACCTTCTCGACGCGCAGCGCGAGGTCGATGGTCTCCAGCACCTCCTGCTTGTCCTGCGGCTTGATGTCCATGAACGAGGTTGCGAGATCCGCCAGCGCGCCGGGCGCACTGGTGCCCTGGAACATCGCGGTCAGCTCGGGCGGCGACTGCGGCAGCAACTCGATCGCCTCGATGGCCTGGCGCTGCAGGTTCAGCGCCCGCGCCTCGATCTCGGGCGAGTTCGTGGTCGGCTCCGGAATCTGCTGGATGCGCGCGGCCGGGAACGGCGTCCCCGGCAGGAAGTCGAGGATGCGCGCGCGCTGCACGCCCTGGCAGACGATATGATGCGTGCCGTCGGGCGCGGTGATGTAGCGCACGATGTTGGCGATGGCCGCGACCCGGTAGAGATCGTCCGGCCCGGGCTCCTCGATCTCGGGGCTGCGCTGCAGCACGATGCCGACCGGACGCTGCTCGCGCAGCGCCTGCTGCGCGGCGGCAACCGACTTCGGGCGTGCGATCGCGATCGGCGCGATGGCGCCGGGGAACAGCACCATCTCGCGCACGGGGATGATGATCAGTGCGTCCTCGGGGATCTTCACGTCGGAGCCGTTTTGGGAATTGGTCTGTGCGGTGTTCATCTGTTCGGTGGCCATGATCGACCTCAGGATTTGGCGAGGCGCAGTGCGACGCAGCCGTCCATCACGAAACGGCTGATGGCGTAGCGGCCAAGGGGCAATGCAATGCGGCGCTCAAAACGCCCCTGCGGCAGCTCGAGCCGGTGGATGCGGGCGTTGCGAAGCTCCGGCGGAAGCGTGCGCAGGCCGGAGATCACCAGCACGCCGTCATGGATGACCGTCTCGACATTGTCCGGATTGACGCCGGGAAGCGCGACCAGGATCAAAAGCTCATGCTCGGTCTCGAGCACGTCGATCGGCGGCTCCCAGCAGGCTTCCTGGCGGCCGAACTGGTGCCGCAGCCGTTCGGCGCGGGTCAGCGAGTCCAGGGCTTCGGACAGCATCCAGTCGAGGGGATTTTTGGGTTGCATGATGCGGACTCGGGGGCTGGGAAAGCCCCCATATGGGGCTGGTTCCCGGGAAATCCAGTGCAGTGGCGCTGACGTGCCATGCGCCATCGTGCGATCCAACAAGCAAACGCCGCGGCCTGGCCGCGGCGTCCTGTCGTGATAGCGCGGCGCGGCATCAGGCAGCGGCGCGATACTCGCCTTCCGCTTCGAGGTTGATGACCGAGGTAGCGAGCTCGGTCAGCGTGCGATCGGTCGCTTCTTCCTCGTCGAGCGTCTCCTGGAGCAGCCTGGCTGCGTCCTGCATGCCGAGCTCCTCGGCCCAGGTGCGCAGCGTGCCGTAGCGGGAGATCTCGTAATGCTCGACCGATTGCGCCGCTGCGAGCAGTCCGGCGTCGAGGGCGGGGGCTCCCTTGAACTCCTTCATGATCTCGGCGCCCTCGTCCGCGATGCCGTTGATGGCCTCGCAAGGCTTGCCGCGTGCGGGCTTGCCCAGCATCTTGAAGATCTGGTCGAGACGCTTGACCTGACCCTGGGTCTCGCGCAGATGCTTGTTGAAGGCAGCCGTGAGGTCCTTCGACTGTGCGGCCTTGGCCATCTTGGGCAGGGTCTTGATGATCTTGTTCTCGGCGAAATAGATGTCCTTCAGCGTTGCCAGGAACAGGTCGCTGAGCATCTTCGGCGCCTGACGCGGCCGGCGCGCCGCGGCCTTCTTGGTTGTGCGTTTCTTCGCTCGTTTAGCCATACGTCCTCCTCTTGCGGTGACATGGGAAGGCGTTGCCTTCCTCAATCCTCAGGCGATCAAGAGTCGGGATGAGCAAATGTTCCTCGCGAAGGCGGCCGCGAGCCGCTATGGCTTCCTGCCTGAGCTACGCCAGAGACGCTTTCCAATGCTTGACTTCGCCCTGTCCGCCTTCGTGACGCTGCTGCTGGTGGTCGATCCGGTCGGCCTTGCGCCGGCCTTCCTGGCCGCGACCTCCGGCATGCCCGACAAGGTCAAGCGGACGATCGCGCTGCGCGCGCCGCTGATCGCGGCCTCGATCCTGGTCGTGATCGCGCTGGTCGGAAACTGGCTGCTGCGCCAGCTCGGGATCGGCATCCCCGCCTTCCAGATCGCCGGCGGGCTGCTGCTGTTCGGCGTCTCCTACCAGATGATCTTCGGCGACCGCCCGCATCGCGAGGCCCGCGAGGCCGACAAGGCGACCTCGGAGCATGCCTCCGACGTCGCGGTGTTTCCCCTGGCCATCCCCATGATGGCCGGCCCCGGCGCGATCGCGACCACGCTGCTCCTGTCGGGCGACGCCGGCTATGGAGCGCGGCTCGCGATCATCATCGCGATCGTGCTGGCGGTGTGCCTGCTCTGCATGCTCTGCTTTCTCTCCGCAAGTCTGATCGCCCGCACCCTCGGGCGCACCGGGAACGCCGTGCTCTCGCGTGTGCTCGGCATGCTGCTCGCCGCCTATTCGGTGCAGTTCGTGATCAACGGCGTTGCGGCTGTCCGGGCGAGCCTTTCGTAGGCCTGCGACAATCTGTTAATTTGTTGATTTTACGGTCTATTTCGAGAAGTTGCGCGTGCGCCGTCAAGATGGCGGACGGATCGGTCGCTTTCGCTTGCACTGCCATGTTGCTTTGACGTACTTCCCCTTTCACCAGCGCAGGAAATCGGGATGTCGATGACAGCGGACGAGCTCGCCAAGAGACAGGCCATCATCGACGCCTGCCGTCGCATGAATGCGCTCGGCATCAACCAGGGCACCTCGGGTAATATCAGTGTCCGGCATGCGGACGGGCTTCTGGTCACGCCGACCAGCGTGCCCTATGACGCCATGACGCCGGACCAGATCGTGTTCATGGCGATGGACGGCTCGCATGCGCACCATCAGAAGCCGTCCAGCGAATGGCGCTTCCATCGCGACATCCTGAAGTCGCGGCCCGACGTCAACGCCGTCGTCCACGCCCATCCGACCTATTGCACCATCCTGGCGATCATGGGCATGGAGATCCCGCCCGTGCACTACATGATCGCGGCTGCCGGCGGCGACAGCATCCGCTGCGCGCCCTATGCCACCTTCGGAACGGAGGAACTGTCCGAGCACGCGGTGCGGGCGCTGGAGGGGCGGTTCGCCTGTTTGCTCGACCATCACGGCATGATCGCGATCGGTAAGACGCTGGACAAGGCGATGTGGCTCGCCGTCGAGGTCGAGACGCTGGCGCGGCAGTATCACGGCTGCCTTCAGATCGGACAACCGCCGCTGCTTTCCAGTGACGAGATCGAGCGGGTCCGCCAGCGCATGGCCGGCTACGGCCTGTCGGAAGGGTAGGGCGGGCAAAAGGTGTTCGTACGGATCAGGCATCTCGTCGATCGCAAGGGAACGAACCGCACCATGGTTCGGCTGCGCGCGCTGCTGCGCAGCAACGAGTTCTACCTGATCCCGCTGGCGCTCGTGATCGGCACGCTTGCCGGCGCCGTCGTGACGCTGATGGCCGAGATCGCGCAGATCGCCCATGTGGTGATCTACGGCATTCCCGTCGACGTTCGCCTGTCGGCCAATGCGCGCGTGAGCCCCTGGGCCGCGCTGCTCGCGCCTGCGCTCGGCGGGTTGGCGCTCGGCATCATGGAATGGTCGCGGCGGCGGATGAAGATCTCCAACGCGGTCGACCCGATCGAGGCCAACGCGCTGCGCGGCGGCAATCTCTCGATGCGCGACAGCGTGGTGGTGTCGAGCCAGACGCTGATCTCCAACGGCTGCGGTGCCTCGGTCGGGCTCGAGGCCGGCTATACCCAGATCGGCTCGGGCATCGCCTCGCTGCTCGGCAAGTTCTTCAATCTGCGCCGCAACGATCTTCGCCTGATGGTCGGCTGCGGTGCGGCCGCCGCGATTGCGGCCGCATTCGGTGCGCCGATCACCGGCGCCTTCTACGCCTGCGAGCTGATCGTCGGCGTCTATTCGGTCGGCAGCGCCGCGCCGATCCTCGCGGCCTCGCTGGCGGGCGCGCTGACGGCGCAATGGCTCGGCGGCGCACCGTATTCATTGGAGATACCCAAGGTCAGCTCCGTCGGCGTCGAGCAGTACCTGGCGCTGATCGGGCTCGCCCTCATCACCAGCGGCGTTGGTATCGCCGTGATGCGTTCCTCGCCGATGTTCGAGCGCCTGTTCGCCTGGCTGCCGGTCTGGCTTCGTCCGGTGTTTGGCGGCCTCATCGTCGGCGCCTTTGCGATTGTCACGCCGCAGGTGCTGGCGGCCGGCCACGGCGCCATGGTGCTCGATCTGTTTCACGACATGACGATCGGCCTGATCGCGCTGATCATCGCCCTGAAAGTGACGGCCTGCCTGATCTCGCTCGCCTCGGGCTTCCGCGGCGGCCTGTTCTTCGCCTCGTTGTTCGTCGGCAGCCTGATCGGGAAGTTCTTCGCCGAGCTGTTGGAACTGATCAGTCCGAACTTCGTGATCGATCCGCTGGTGGCGATGCTGACGGGCATGGCGACGCTGGGCGTTGCCATCGTCGGCGGCCCCCTGACGATGTCGTTCCTCGTGCTCGAGATGACCCGCAATGTCGACGTCACCGCCGTGGTGCTGGCCGGCTGCATCGTCACCTCGATCTGCGTGCGCTTCATGTTCGGCCACTCCTTCTCGACCTGGCGCCTGCATCTGCGCGGCGAGACCATCCGCAGCGCCAATGACGTCGGCTGGCTGCGCAATCTCACCGTCGAGCGCCTGATGCGCTCGGACGTCGGCAAAGTGCCTTCGACCACGACGATCGCGGCTGTGCGCCGCGAATTCGCGCTGGGGTCGCGGCCAGGTATAGTCATCGTCAACAACGCGGACGAATATGTCGGCCTCGTCCTGCTGCCCGACCTGTACTCCAGCGATCTCGACACCATCGCAGACGACATCCAGGTGATCGAGCTCGCCCGCCTGATCGACATCGTGCTGATCCCGGAAATGAACGTGAAGTCGGCGATGGCGGTGTTCGACGAGGCGGAGGCGGAGATGCTGGCGGTGGTCGATTCCACCGACAGCCGCAAGGTGGTCGGCTTCCTCACCGAGAACTTCGCGCGCCGCCGCTATGTCGAGGAGATCGACAAGGCCACGCGCGGCGTGCTGGGGGCGTTGTCGTAAAGCGTTGAGGCGGGACGGCGTGCTGGGTGCGCCGCCGTCCGCGCCTTCTATCGGCCTGGTTGAGACGGGGACGCGACGAGGCAGGCCACGATCCGGCGGACCAGCGGCAGCACCACGAGCAGCGTTGGGAAGGCGACGAGCCATGACAGGCCCCAGGCGCCGGGCCAGGTGACCAGGAACGCCGGCGTTGCGCCGAGGCTCCGCAGCGTCGAAATGACCGACACCACGGCCGTCATGAGGATGGACAGCACGAATGGCATCACGATCGGCGCATAGCGCGCCGGCAGTTTGCGAACCGCAATCATCTGATTTCTCTTGAGGAAAAGGACGCGTCAGTCACGTTGAACCCTGGAAATTGGCATCGATTCCGACGGCGTCGGTTGATGCGTTGGTTCACGTGAACGCTTACGGCCACCGAAAAACGGCGCGGCTGTTCATTATCCGCTCAGGTTGAGTGGCGCAAGCTGGATCGGATGGTTCGGTTTACAATCGTTCAAAGCGTGGCAGATTGCCGCGATCCTGAAACCAATTCAGTGGTTTGCGCGTTACGGACGGTTTGCATGGATGTGATTGGGCGAAAGCAGAGGAAGGTCAAGATGAGCAGACTCATGATTTCCGCAGCAGGCCGCAACACCGTCCTGGCCGCATGCGCAGGCCTGGCGCTGCTCGCAACCTCGGTATCGCCCTCGGCTGCGGCAGCTCCTCGGCCGGCCCAGGCGTCCACCAAGGCTGTGACGGCAGGTCAGGCGTCCTCCGACGCCACGGATTTCAGCGCGGCGCGTCGTCGCCACTACTATCGACGTGGACCGAGCGCCGCGGGTCTCGCCTTCATGGGCGCGGCCGCCGGCATCATCGGCGGGGTGATCGCCGAGCAGCGGCGCCGCGACTATTATGAGAACCACTATTATTATGGCCCGCGTCCTTACTATGGCGGCCCGGGCTATTACGGCGGTGGTCCTTATTATTACGATCCGGGCTACTGATACCGGTCGTATCGAGCGGCCGTAGTTCTCGGTCAGATCCGCTTCCGGATTTTGCAGAAGGGCGGTGCTTTGCGCCGCCCTTTTCGTTGGCCCGTGTTGCTGTAGCTCCATCCGGGCTACGCGACCGGGCTGTGTCGCCCGGCTGTCAACCCGCCGCACCGAAAATATTCCGCTTTACCGAAATTCGGATTTGTCGTATGTGTCGCCCATCCCGGCTCATCCTTGAGGGGCGATCATGTGGTCGTCATTTTCGCGAGCCGGGCTTGCGGTGGACGCGGCAGCGTCGGGCGCGAGAGCTTGAGGGCAGGGCGGATTGCTCTCCGTGAGCCCTTTAGGCATCGTGCGGACGAACGGCGCTGTCAGGTTCGTCTCGTCTGTAAGTTTCCGGCTCCGTCGACAGGGCCGGGAAAACTGCGGCGAAATGGCGGGCCGCGCGTACGGCAAAACCGTGTGGTCCTGGCCGTCGTTGCTACGGCCAAGCTCTTGCGGAGGCGGTGATCGCGTCAACCGGCGCGACGCCGGTGAATTCCGTTGGGGTGAGGGAGGCCAGAAGGAATTCGGCTCCCAGGAGAGCGCGGCATAAGCCGTCCAACCACTGCGCAGGGAAGGCCGTGTGTTGAGCTTCACCTGTATGCTGCTGTGCGGTTCTTTTGCGCTACCTTTCGCGCAGCGGACCGCGGGTGCCAGCCGGCACCCGGCCTTCCCTGCGCCCTCTTGGCTTCGAGGGGGAGAGATCAAGCAAAGCTCGGGCGAAATCAGCCGCGAGGATGCGAAGGCGTGTCTGCGACACACACTCACTGTCATCGCCCGGCTTGTCCGGGACACGAAGAGGGGCTGGACCCACAATCACAACCACGTGTCTTTATTCGGGAACAATCATTCCCTATTATCTCGCAATGCAAAAAGCTGCCCGCCGTTCCCAGCCTACCGTCCGTCCGCCCGGTCGTCCCCGGGAGTTCGACATGGACGTTGCGCTTGACCGTGCCCTGCGCGTGTTTCGCGAGCGCGGCTATCACGCCACCTCGATCGGCGATCTCACCGCGGCGATGCAGCTGGCGACCGGCAGCGTCTACAAGGCGTTTCGCGACAAGCATGCCGTATTTCTCGCCGCCTTCGAGCGCTACACCGGCTTGCGCCAGGAGCAGACCCGCAGCGCGGCGAGGCGCGGCAAAAACGGCCGCGAGCGGCTGCGCAACGTCCTCTTGTCCTATGCCGAACATTCCCAGGGCATCGAGGGACGGCGCGGCTGCCTCGTGGTCGGCAGCGCCGTTGAGTTGTCGGCGGTCGATCCCGTGATCCGGGCGCGCGTCGATACCCAGCTCAAGACCAATGAAGACTTCATCTCCGGCCTCATCCGCGAGGGCCAGGCCGACGGCTCGATTCCGGGCCATGTCGATGCCGGCGACACTGCGCGACTAATGATCTGCATCACGCAAGGCATGCGCGTCGTCGGCAAGGCGCGCCTGCCGCTCGACGGGCCCCGCCTCGTCGGCGTCGCGATGAAGCTGCTCGCCTGAATTCATGTCCTATTAGGGAATGATCGTTCCCGATATACTGGAGACTGCGTAAATGACCATGAATGCCACCATCGAGACCGCACCCGAGCCGGATGCGGTGTCGCAGCGCCTGACCTTCGTGCTTGCCGCGGCCTGTGGCATGGTCGCCGCCAATCTCTATTACGCCCAGCCGCTGATCGCCCCGATCAGTGCCGCGCTCGGCCTGTCGCATGCAGCGGCGGGGCTGATCGTGACCATGACCCAGATCGGCTATGGCGTGGGGCTGCTCTTCATCGTGCCGCTCGGCGATCTCGTCGAGAATCGTGCGCTGATTTGTTCGGTCATCACGCTCGGCGCCGCGGCGCTGCTCGCCGCCGCGTTCTCGACCCATGCGCTGCCCTTCCTGGTGGCGGCGCTGTTCATCGGGCTCGGCTCGGTCGCGGTTCAGATCATCATTCCCTATGCGGCGCATCTGGCGCCGGAAGCTATCCGCGGCCGTGTTGTCGGCAACGTCTCGACCGGCCTGATGCTCGGCATCATGCTGGCGCGCCCGGTGTCGAGCTTGGTCACCGCGGCCTCGTCATGGCATGCGGTGTTCTTCGCCTCCGCCGCGCTGATGATCGTGCTTGCGGCCGCGCTCTGGATGGCGCTGCCGAGGCGCAAGCCCGTCGCGCGCATGCACTACGGCACGCTGCTGCTGTCGATGCCGCATCTGGCCCGCACCACGCCGCTGCTCCGGCGCCGGGCGCTCTATCAGGCGAGCCTGTTCAGCTGCTTCACGCTGTTCTGGACCGTGGCGCCACTCCAGCTCGCCGGCGCGTTCGGCTTCTCCCAGCGCGGCATCGCGCTGTTTGCCCTTGCCGGCGTGGCCGGCGTGTTCGCAGCTCCGATCGCGGGCCGGCTCGCCGATCGCGGCCATAGCCGGATCGCGACGCTGGTTGCGATGTTGCTCGCGGCCGCGGGTTTCCTCGCGACCTATATCGGTGCGCCGGGCTCGATGCTGAACCTCGCCTGCCTGGTCGTCGCCGCGATTGCCATCGATATCGGCGTGCAGGGCAATGTCGTGCTCGGCTTCCGCGCCATTTTTACGCTCGGGCACGAGCAGCGCAGCCGCCTCAACGGCCTCTATATGGCGACGTTCTTCGCGGCCGGTGCCGCCGGCTCCGCGATCGGCGCCTGGGCCTTCGCGCAGGGCGGCTGGATGCTCGCATCGGCCATTGGCCTCGCTCTGCCCGTCGCGGGCCTGCTCTATGCGGCCACCGAGTAGCGGCCGGCCGGGACGGAAATTGTCCGATGCGGGTGTTTACCAAGCCGCGGACATGCGGCCATGCCATGCCTTGTGTGCCGCAATTTCCATCTCGCGGTTTGGTTGCAGTTGTAGTACTTTCGTCGCAATCGGACCTGGTTAACGGGCGGCAGGGGGAGGCTGATGAGGCGTGCGGGGCTGTTTGGCGTACCGCGGGTACGGCCATGGTCGTGGCAGGCGTTTCTGCTGGGACTCGTCATCGTCGCAGTGTCGGCCCTGCTTCAGGGCATCTGCGTCGCGCTTGGCGCAAAGCTTTATTTCGCAGCGTTCCTGCCCGGCCTGTTCGTGCTCGCGCTTGTCGCCGGCGTGCCGGCGGCGGCGTTCGCCGCATTGCTCACCATTCCGCTGGTGTGGTGGGCGTTCATGCCGCCGTTCTTCGCGTTCACCCCGCTGACCAGCGCGAACGCCGATTCCATCAACCTGTTCTGCCTGCTCGCCGTGCTCCTGATCGGCCTTGCCGATCTGTGCCGGAAGACGGTGACGATCAACAGCCGCGGCGGGCTGAAGCCTTCGGGCAAGAGCGCGGCAACGAATTCGCAATAAATCGGCATTGCGCGAGCCTGCACGTTGCGCACGCGCAACAGTCCGGCAACCATGCGCGAGCTTGCCGCGCGCCGCTAACTTTTCGAAAAAGATTTGGCCGCAATTTCTCCCCCGGGAATGACGAGGGAGTTTTCGGACATGAACGGTCACGCCATCTTGGAGAACGTGCGCCGCTATCGCGGCATCGCATCGCTCTATCGCCAGACCGCCGCATTCCGCCCGGGCCAGAGCTGGTCGCTGCTGGAGCAGGCGAGGGAGTGGGAAGCACGGGCGCTGTCGGAGCTGGAAGCCTATTTCGCCACGCGCATGGACTACGCCGCTCCGCTTGCGGCCTGATCGTTGACCGCGCAGGGCGGGGCGCAATCGGCCCGGTCGGGGGCGGGCGACCCGGGGCGACTACGGAGTTGTCTCGATGCCCGCTTGTGCTAGCAACATCCCGATCGGGATCGAGATCTCCTTTAGGGAGGCCGGGGGCGAGCGATGACCACCTTCAACCGCATCTTCACGACCGAGCGCCTGCTGCAGATCATCGTCATTCTGGCGGCGACGATCGCGATGAAGCTGATGGCGTAGCCATCGGCGGGCTATGGCCCGCCAAGCTCGGGCACGACGGGCAGATAGTTCGACCCCTCGGAACCAAGAAAATCGAACATCGCCTGCGCCGGCGGCAGCAGCACCTTGTCGCTGCGGCGGATCACGTACCACTGGCGGACGATCGGCAGGCCGGCGACATCGAGCACGATGAGCCGGCCCTCGGTGAGCTCATGCGCGACCGTGTGGGCCGAGATGAAGGCGATGCCGAGCCCGGCGATCACCGCCTGCTTGATGGTCTCATTGCTGCTCATCTCCATGCCGATGATCGGTTCGAGGTCCGACCTCTGGAACATGCCCTCCATCAGCGTCCGCGTGCCCGAGCCGGGCTCGCGGGTGAGGAAGGTCTCGTGCACGAGATCGGTCAGGCTGAGACCGGAATCCTTCTCCAGCCAGTGCCCCTTGCGCGCGACGATGACGTGCGGATTGCGTCCGAGCTGACGGACGTCGACGCTGACGTCGGCCGGTGGCCGACCCATCACCGCGAAATCGAGGTCGTAGCCGTGCATGGCCTCGCGGATCTCCTCGCGATTGCCGATGGTGAGCTTGATCTCGATCTTGGGATGCCGCTTCGAGAACGCCGCGATGGCATGCGGCACGAAATATTTCGCGGTCGAGACCGCACCGAGCTGCACCGTGCCGCCGGTCCGCCCCGCAAGCAGGTCGAGCGCGCCCTGGCAATCCATGATCGCGGCTTCGACCCGCTCGGCCAGTGCGAGCACCTCCTTGCCCGCCTCCGTCAGCAGCATGCCGTCGCCGGTCCGCTGCACCAGCGGCAGGCCGGCGAGGTCCTGAAGCTGCCGGAGCTGCTGGGTCACGGCCGGCTGCGTCAGCCCGAGATGGCCGGAGGCCGCCGTCACGCTGCCCTTGGCCGACAGCGCCGCCAGCGAGCGAAGCTGCCGGATCGTCAGATGCCGGAGCTGGGCCGCCGCATGGCCGGAGCCATTATAAGAAAATTCTTTGGCACTCATTATGAATAGAAATTTTCCTTATTAAGCTGCCCCTGTCAATCTCCTGGTGCCGGGACTGACCGCACCGACCTCCAGCGTGGAGGGCAATGGACGCGGCGCCGGCCCAGGGGATGGACGCAAATGACCGGGCAACTCAGGCTGGACGACCACCTTCAACGGTATTCAGAAACCGCACCCCACGCGCTGGCGGTGGCGGCCGCAGTCGATGCCATCGCGGCCGCGGCGATCGAGATCGCGGACCTCATTGCCAGCGGCGATCTGGCAGACGCCTCGGGCCTGACGACGGGCCGCAATAGCGACGGCGACGTCCAGCGGGATCTCGACGTGCAGGCCGATGCGATCCTGCGCCGCTGCCTCGGCAAGCTGCCGGTCGCGGCGCTGGCGTCGGAAGAGATGCGTGAGCCCCAGATCGGCGACCGCGACGGCCGAATCTGCGTCGCGATCGATCCGCTCGACGGCTCCTCCAACATCGACATCAACATGACCGTCGGCACGATCTTCTCGATCCTGCCCGCGCCCGACGATCTCGCGCTCGCCTTCCATCAACGCGGCTCGGCGCAGCTCGCGGCCGGCTTCGTCACCTACGGGCCGCAGACCTCGCTGGTGCTGACGCTCGGCGACGGCGTCGACATCTTCACGCTCGACCGCAAGGCCGGCTGCTTCCGCCTCGCGCGCAGCGCCGTGCAGATCTCCGAGGCCTGCGAGGAGTTCGCGATCAACGCATCGAACCGCCGGCATTGGGACTCGCCGGTGCGCGCCTTCATCGACGAATGCCTCGCCGGCGTCGAGGGGCCCGCCAACCATGATTTCAACATGCGCTGGATCGGCTCGCTGGTCGCGGAGGCCTATCGCATCCTCACCCGCGGCGGCGTGTTCCTGTATCCCTCGGACGCGCGGCCCGGCTATGGCGACGGCCGCCTGCGCCTCACCTACGAGGCGCATCCGATGGCGATGGTCATCGAGCAGGCTGGCGGCTCGGCCTCGACCGGGCGCGAGCGCATCCTCGACCTGTCCGCACAGAGCCTGCACCAGCGCGTGCCGCTGATCATGGGCTCGAGCAACGAGGTGCGGCGCGTCGAGGAATTGCATTGCGATCCGCTGCTGGTTGCCAGCGTCTCGGCGCCGCTGTTCGCGCGGCGCGGATTCTTTCGACTCTGAGCGAGGTGACGCATGTCCAGGAAGCACCCGATCATCTCGATCACCGGCTCCTCCGGCGCCGGCACGACCTCGGTGAAGAAGACCTTCGAGCAGATCTTCTTCCGCGAGAAGGTCAACGCCGCCTACATCGAAGGCGACGCCTTCCATCGCTACGACCGCGCCGAGATGCGCACGCAGATGGCGAAGGAAGCCGAGCGCGGCAACAAGCACTTCAGCCATTTCAGCCCCGAGACCAACCTGTTCGAGGAGCTGGAGCGCGCCTTCCGTGACTACGGCGAGACCGGCACCGCGGTGACGCGGCACTACGTGCACGACGCCGAGGAATCCGCGCTGCATGGCGCGGCGCCGGGCACCTTCACCGATTGGAAGCAGCTGCCGGAGAACTCCGACCTGCTGTTCTATGAGGGCCTGCACGGTGCCGTCGTCACCGACAAGGTCAACGTCGCGCGCTATGCCGACCTCAAGATCGGCGTCGTGCCCGTCATCAACCTCGAATGGATCCAGAAGCTGCACCGCGACCGCAGCGCGCGCGGCTATTCGACCGAGGCCGTCACCGACACGATCCTGCGGCGGATGCCCGACTACATCCACTACATCTGCCCGCAATTCACCGAGACCGACATCAACTTCCAGCGCGTGCCGACGGTCGATACCTCGAATCCGTTCATCGCGCGCTGGATCCCAACGCCGGACGAATCGATGGTCGTGATCCGCTTCAAGAATCCGCGCGGCATCGACTTCCCCTATCTGCTCTCGATGCTGCCGCAGAGCTGGATGTCGCGCGCGAACTCGATCGTGTGCCCCGGCGCGAAGCTCGATCTCGCAATGCAGCTGATCCTGACGCCGCTGATCATGCAACTCATCGAGCGCAAGCGCAGCCTGAAGTGAACAGGGAGAGAATCCGATGAACATCTCCGTCCACGCCGAAGCCGACCTCACGGCGGTCACGCATAACGATCTCGCCAACGCCGTCCGCTTCCTCGCGGTCGACGCCATCGAGACCTCGCAGTCCGGCCATCCCGGCCTGCCCATGGGCATGGCCGATGTCGCGACCGTGCTGTTCTCGCGCTTCCTGAAATTCGACTCCGCCCATCCGAACTGGCCGGACCGCGACCGCTTCGTGCTGTCGGCGGGCCACGGCTCGATGCTGCTCTATGCGCTGCTGCACCTCACCGGCGGCGATGTCAGCCTCGACGACATCAAGGCCTTCAGGCAGTGGGGCTCGAAGACACCAGGGCATCCCGAATATGGTCACACGCCCGGCGTCGAGACCACGACGGGACCGCTGGGGCAGGGCATTGCGACCGCTGTTGGCATGGCGCTCGCCGAGCGCATGGCCAATGCGCGGCACGGCGACGGGCTCGTCGATCACTTCACCTATATCATCGCGGGCGATGGCTGCCTGATGGAAGGCATCAGCCAGGAGGCGATCTCGCTCGCCGGCCATCTCGGGCTCGGCCGGCTGATCGTGCTGTTCGATGACAACGGCATCTCCATTGACGGTCCGACCTCGCTCGCGACATCGGACGACCAGCTCGCGCGTTTCGCCGCCTCCGGCTGGTCGGTGCGCCGTGTCGACGGGCACGACCCCGAAGCGGTGGCGCAGGCGATCGCCGAAGAGCGGGAGACCGCAAAGCCGTCGCTGATCGCCTGCCGCACCATCATCGGCTATGGCGCGCCTGATAGGCAGGGCACCGAGAAGGCGCATGGCGCACCGCTCGGTACCGAGCAGGCGGCGGCGGCGCGCCGGACGCTTGGCTGGGACTATCAGCCCTTCGTGGTGCCTGTCACGATCCAGAAGGCATGGCGGATGATCGGGCAGCGCGGGCAGGTCGATCGTCTCGCCTGGCTCGATCGCTATGAAGACGCAACGCCAGAGCAGCGCGACCTGTTCGTCGAGGGCAAAGCCGTCGCGCTGCCGGCCGCCTATGCGCTGGCCGCCGCGAAATTGCGCGAGCGCTTTGCCAGCGAACGGCCGAAGCTCGCGACGCGGCAGGCCTCGCAACAGGTGCTCGAGGCCATCGCCGGGACGATCCCCGGCCTGGTCGGCGGCTCGGCGGACCTGACGCATTCGAACCTGACGCATGCCAAGGCGCAGGCGCCGGTCAGGAGCGGTGCATTCGCCGGCGACTACATCCACTATGGCATTCGCGAGCACGGCATGGCCGCTGCGATGAACGGCCTCGCGCTGCATGGCGGCTTCATCCCGTACGGCGGCACGTTCCTCGCGTTCTCCGACTACAGCCGGCCCGCGATCCGCCTTGCGGCCCTGATGCGGCTGCGCGTCGTCCATGTCATGACCCACGACTCCATCGGGCTCGGAGAGGATGGCCCGACGCACCAGCCGGTCGAGCATCTCGCGGCGCTGCGCGTCATTCCTGACCTGCTCGTGTTCCGGCCGGCTGACGCCGTGGAGACGCTGGAGGCCTGGGATTGCGCGCTTACGGCGGAGCATCGTCCGTCCGTGCTGTGCCTGTCGCGGCAAGCCTTGCCGACCTTCCGCAGCGATGCGCGTGGCAGAAACCGCGTCGCGAACGGTGCCTATCTCGTCGTCTCGCCGGATGGCGGTCGTGACGTGACGCTCATCGCAACCGGCTCGGAAGTGTCGATTGCAATGGAAGCCGCGCGCCTGCTCGCGACCGAGCACATTCGCGCCGCTGTGGTCTCCGCACCCTGCTTCGCGCTGTTCGAGGAGCAGCCGGAAGATTACCGCGCCTCTGTGCTCGGCACCGCGCCGCGCGTCGGCATCGAGGCGGCCGTGCAGGGCGACTGGTCGCGCTGGATCGGCACCAACGGTGAATTCGTCGGCATGCGCGGCTTCGGCGCCTCGGCGCCGGCACCAGTGCTGTACCGCGAATTCGGCATCACACCGCAAAGCATTGCGGAAGCGGCCCGCCGGGCGATCGCCCGCAAGAGCCAATAAGGAGGACGACCCTTGGCCCGTATCACCCTTCGCCAATTGCTCGATCACGCCGCAAGCCACGGTTACGCCGTGCCGGCGTTCAACATCAACAACATGGAGCAGGGCATCGCGATCATGCAGGCGGCGGCCGAGGTCGACGCGCCCGTCATCATCCAGGCCTCGCGCGGCGCGCGCAGCTATGCCGGCGATCTCATGCTCTCGCACATGATCGACGCGCTGGAGCGGACCTATCCGGACATCCCGCTCTGCATGCATCAGGACCACGGCAATGACGAAGCAACCTGCGCCTCGGCCATCGCCCACGGTTTCACCTCGGTCATGATGGATGGCTCGCTCAAGGCTGACGCCAAGACTGCGGCCGACTATGATTACAACGTCGCGATCACGCGCCGCGTCGTCGATCTCGCCCATTGGGTCGGTGCCTCCGTCGAAGGCGAGCTCGGCGTGCTCGGCTCGCTCGAGCACGGTGGCGGCGAGCAGGAGGACGGTCACGGCGTCGAGGGCAAGGTCAGCCACGACCAGTTGCTGACTGACCCTGATCAAGCCGTCGACTTCGTTCGCGCCACGAAAGTGGATGCGCTGGCGATCGCGATGGGCACCTCGCACGGCGCCTACAAGTTCAGCCGCAAGCCAGATGGCGACATTCTGGCGATGCGGGTGGTCGAGGAGATCCACCGCCGGCTGCCGAATACGCATCTGGTCATGCACGGCTCCTCCTCGGTGCCGCAGCCACTGCAGGACATGTTCAACCAGTTCGGTGGCGAGATGCCGCAGACCTGGGGTGTGCCCGTCGAGGAGATCGTCCGCGGCATCAAGAGTGGGGTCCGCAAGGTCAATATCGACACCGACTGCCGTCTCGCGATGACCGCGGTGTTCCGGAAAGTGGCCGCGCAGGCGCGCTCCGAGTTCGATCCGCGCAAATTCCTCAAGCCCGCGATGGACGCGATGCGAGAGCTGTGCCGCGAACGGTTCGAGCAGTTCGGCACCGCGGGCCATGCCAGCAAAATCAAGGTGGTCCCGATGAGCGAGATGGCGCGCCGCTATCGCGCCGGCGAGCTCGATCCGCGCATCGATGCCCGCGAGCCGGTCGCCGCCTAATCATTCAGAGAGAGAAGAGCAGGAGAGAGACATGAACGCACATGCAGGCACAGTCCGCGGCAAAGAGCGCTATCGCTCCGGCGTGATGGAATACAAGCGCATGGGCTATTGGGAGCCCGACTACACGCCAAAGGACACCGACGTGATCGCGCTGTTCCGCGTCACGCCGCAGGAAGGCGTCGACCCGATCGAGGCCTCCGCTGCGGTCGCCGGCGAATCCTCGACCGCGACCTGGACGGTGGTGTGGACCGATCGCCTGACCGCAGCCGAGAAATATCGCGCGAAATGCTACCGCGTCGATCCAGTCCCGGGCACGCCGGGCTCGTATTTCGCCTACATCGCCTACGATCTCGACCTGTTCGAGCCGGGCTCGATCGCCAACCTCTCGGCTTCGATCATCGGCAACGTGTTCGGCTTCAAGCCGCTCAAGGCGCTGCGGCTCGAGGACATGCGCTTTCCCGTCGCCTATGTGAAGACGTTCCAGGGACCGGCGACCGGCATCGTGGTCGAGCGCGAACGGCTCGACAAGTTCGGCCGGCCGCTGCTGGGCGCAACGGTGAAGCCGAAGCTCGGGCTTTCGGGCCGCAACTACGGTCGCGTGGTCTTCGAGGCGTTGAAGGGCGGGCTCGACTTCACCAAGGACGACGAGAACATCAACTCGCAGCCCTTCATGCACTGGCGCGAGCGTTTCCTCTACTGCATGGAGGCGGTGAACCGCGCCCAGGCCGCCACCGGCGAGGTGAAGGGGACTTACCTCAACATCACCGCGGGGACGATGGAGGACATGTATGAGCGTGCGGAGTTCGCCAAGGAGCTCGGCTCGGTCGTCGTCATGATCGACCTCGTGATCGGCTACACCGCGATCCAGTCCATGTCCAAGTGGGCACGGCGCAATGACATGATCCTGCATCTGCATCGCGCCGGTCACTCGACCTATACGCGGCAGAAGAGTCATGGCGTGTCGTTCCGCGTCATCGCCAAATGGATGCGGCTCGCCGGCGTTGACCACATCCACGCCGGCACGGTGGTCGGCAAGCTCGAAGGCGACCCCAACACCACGCGCGGCTACTACGATGTCTGTCGCGAGGACTTCAACCCGATGAAGCTCGAGCACGGCCTGTTCTTCGACCAGCATTGGGCGAGCCTCAACAAGATGATGCCGGTGGCCTCCGGCGGCATCCATGCCGGCCAGATGCACCAGCTGCTCGACCTGTTAGGGGAGGACGTCGTGCTGCAATTCGGCGGCGGCACCATCGGCCACCCCATGGGGATTGCGGCCGGCGCGACCGCCAATCGCGTGGCGCTGGAAGCGATGATCCTCGCCCGCAACGAAGGCCGTGACTACGTCCACGAGGGCCCGGAGATCCTGGCCAAGGCGGCCCAGACCTGTACGCCGCTGAAGGCCGCGCTCGATGTCTGGAAGGACGTCACCTTCAACTATCAGTCCACCGACACGCCGGACTTCGTGCCGACGGCGCTGGAAACCGTTTGAGGAGATTTGACATGAAACTGACCCAAGGTGGCAAACTAACTCAAGGCTGCTTCTCGTACCTGCCGGATCTGACCGACGACCAGATCACCAGTCAGGTGCAGTATTGCCTCAGCAACGGCTGGGCGGTGAACATCGAGTTCACCGACGACCCGCATCCTCGCAACACCTATTGGGAGATGTGGGGCCTGCCGATGTTCGATCTCCAGGACGCCGCTGGTGTGATGATGGAGCTCGCCGAATGCCGCAGGGTGTATGGTAACAGCTACATCCGGATCAGCGGCTTCGATTCCAGTCATGGCTGGGAGTCGGTGCGGATCTCGTTCCTGGTCAACCGGCCGGCCCAGGAAGCGGAATTCGAGCTGGTGCGGCAGGAAGTGGCCGGACGCGCGATCCGCTACACCACGGTGCGAAAGCCGGCGGCCCACGCCCCTCAATAGCCATTCTCGCTCCGCGCGGAGCTCTCCCTGCTCCGTATCCTTGGCGGACCACTGCTTCGCCGCCTCCCTCGCGGCGAAGCTCTTTTCTTCGAGGTGCCGATGCTCGATGTCCCCCATGCCACGACGACCGATCAAAGCGAGACCCAATTCGATCTTCGCAAGGAGGCCGAAGCGGCCGGGATCACCGATACGCTGCAACAGCTCGATCAGGAGCTGATCGGGCTCAGGCCGGTGAAGAACCGCGTGCGCCAGATCGCCTCGCTGCTGCTGATCGAGCGCATCCGGCAGCGCGCGGGCCTTGCCGCCGCGCCGCCGACGCTGCACATGTCGTTCACGGGCAATCCCGGCACCGGCAAGACAACTGTTGCGCTGCGCATGGCCAAGATCCTGCACGGGCTCGGCTTCGTGCGACGCGGGCAAGTGATCTCGGTGACGCGCGACGATCTCGTCGGCCAGTATATCGGCCACACCGCACCGAAGACCAAGGAGATCCTGAAGAAGGCGATGGGCGGTGTGCTGTTCATCGACGAGGCCTATTATTTGCATCGTCCCGACAACGAGCGCGACTATGGCCAGGAATCGATCGAGATCCTGCTCCAGGTGATGGAGAACCAGCGCGAGGACCTGGTCGTGATCCTCGCCGGCTATGGCGAGCGGATGACGAGCTTCTTCGCCTCCAATCCCGGCTTCCGCTCGCGCATCGCGCACCACATCGAATTTCCTGATTATGCAGAGGCCGAGCTGCTCGTCATCGCCGAGCTGATGCTGAAGGAGCGCGGCTATCGCTTCTCGGCGGCGGCCCGCGAGGCGTTCGAGAAATACATCGCCCTGCGCCGGACCCAGCCGTTCTTCTCCAACGCCCGCTCGATCCGCAACGCGGTCGATCGCATCCGCCTGCGGCAGGCCGATCGTCTGGTGTCCGACCTCAACCGCATGCTCGATGTCGCCGATCTCGAAACCATCGACCCGGCGGATGTCCTTGCAAGCCGCGTCTTCAGCGGTGGTCCGGCTGCGGAAAGGAGCGTGAAGGCATGACCAGCGAGATCCTCATTGCCCCCTCGATCCTGGCCGCAGACTTCGCGCGTCTCGGCGAGGAGATCGCGGCCATCGATGCGGCCGGCGCCGACTGGATCCATTGCGACGTGATGGACGGACATTTTGTCCCGAACATCAGTTTCGGCGCCGACGTCATCAAGGCGATCCGGCCGCTGACGAAGAAGGTCTTCGACGTGCATCTGATGATCGCGCCGGTCGACCCCTATCTCGAGGCGTTCGCGAAGGCCGGCGCTGACGTCATCACCGTTCACGCCGAAGCGGGTCCGCATCTCGACCGCTCGCTGCAGGCGATCCGCGCCCTCGGCAAGAAGGCCGGCGTCAGCCTTTGTCCCTCGACACCGGAGAGCACGATCGAATATGTGCTCGATCGCCTTGATCTCGTACTGGTGATGACGGTCAATCCGGGTTTCGGCGGCCAGGCCTTCCTCGAATCCCAGCTCGAAAAGATCAGGCGCATCCGAGGCATGATCGGCGACCGGCCGATCCGGCTCGAGGTCGATGGCGGCATCACGCGCGACAACGCTGCTGCGGTTGCCGCCGCCGGCGTCGATACGCTGGTGGCGGGCTCCGCCGTGTTCCGCGGCAAGGGCAGCGCCGATTATGCCGCCAACATCGCCGCCATTCGCATCGCCGCCGAGGCCGGCCGGGTTCCCAAGCTGCAACATAGTTCCGTGCAGCCGAAGCGCGTGGGCGAAGGAGGTCGCATCCGGTAGACTACGGGAGGCGTAAGCATCGAAAGTCCCGGCGTAACGGTTGTCCCAAGGCATGGCACTTTGCCCCGGAGTTCTACGGGGGATGCTATATAAACCCATTGGCTGTTTCAGGCCGGGGTAACCAACGCGCCTGAGGCGAAAATTCGATTAACGCCCGCGCAACTCTAAGCGTCGCAAACTGCGCTCTAGAAGTGCGAGAGTGCGCGGGGATGCGGATCGAGGACATTTGCAGGCATGCGGCCTGCGCGCGGCACGGAGCGATCGCGTGAGCATGCATCGCCTGTTCGCCGAACAGCTTCGCTGCGCCACAGACGCCAGCGGACGAGTCGACGTGGTCAAGCTGGGCGAACTCGTCAGCGCGGCCTATGCGGCGAGCGAGCGCGACCGCCAGCGAATGATCACCCGACGCGGGGCTTCGTGCCGCCGGACCAGTTCATTCCGCTTGCCGAGGAGAACGGGCTGATCGTCGAGATCGGCGAATGGGTGCTGCGCGAGGCCTGCCGCGAGGCGGCATCCTGGCCGCGGCCGTTACAGGTCGCGGTCAATTTGTCGCCGGTCCAGTTCCAGGCCGGTTTCCGTTCGACAAGATCAAGATCGACCGCAGCTTCATCTCCAATCTCGAGGCGACGCCGCAATCGGCCGAGATCGTCCGCGCGGTCCTGAGCCTTGCGCATGCGCTGAATATCCCTGTTGTCGCCGAAGGCGTGGAGACGGAAGCGCAGCGTGCCTTCCTGGCGCGCGAGGCCTGCGAGGAGATGCAGGGCTACCTCGTCGGCCGGCCCGAGCTGATCGAGCGCTATCTCGACCTGGTCGGCGTGACCGTGGAGCGCCGCCTCTACGCCTAGCGCGTGGGTCAGAGTCCACGCGGACGTTTGGAACTAAAATTCTTACTGGGTCTTCTCGAAAGTTAACCCAGGTTAGGCGCGTTGTGCACGCAGCAAATGTTTTGCATAAACGCCATCGGCCTGACGCAAATCAGGACAATAAGCGCGGTGAACGCGAGGGAGGGTCTCATGGAGAACGTACGTCGCTACCGGGCGCTGGCGTCCCTCTGCCGACAGCAGGCTGCCTACAGGCCGCTTCAGAACTGGGAACTCCTCGGCCAGGCCGAACATTTCGAATATCTCGCCGAGGTCGCGCTGAAGGCGCATTTCGACGCGTGCAATGCGCAACGCGATGAGGACGCGGGAGCGGCTGCGACATGGGAGACCCCTGCCGCGGCATGATCATGCCGGCGATGCAGGTGATCACAGCAGCCCGCGGCTCTCTGCGCTCTCAAGCTCGTCCATGAGCGCCTTGTTCTCGTGACGCGCGAGCGAGAGAACGCCGGCAAAGGACGGAGCCGGAGCGCCGACCAGGGCGCGTGCACAGAGGTCGCCGGCAGCGCATGCTGACATGGTGCCATAGCCCGACAAGGCGGTCGTCAGGAACACGCCCGGCGTTCTGGCCGCGCCGATCAGAGGCCAGTTCTCCTTCGTCATCGGATAGAAGCCGCCATAATGCACCCGGTCCCGGGGCAGGGCACCGAGATATTGCCTGAGCGCGGGCTGAAGCCGGCTTGCGGCGCGCAGCACGATCTCCGGGAAGTAGGGATTGAGTTCGGGTTCGCGCGTGGGTTCGGCCGGCTCCGGGTTGAAAGCCCAACCGAGCTTGATCCACTGACCGTGATCGCCGCCGTCGGGACGGCAATGAATGCTGCCCGGCATCGGCTCCAGCAGGCGGGCAAGTTCCGGAGACGCGGCCAATGCCTCGCGCTCGTCGGCCGACCAAGCCAGCGTCTGGCCGTCGAGATCGATCGCAAACGGCATCTTCCGGTCAACCGCGCGGTTGCGGTCGACGAAGGCGATCTTCTGCTGGAGCACGTTGAAGATCGGCAGCTCTTCGCCATGCATGGCTGCGATGTGCGCCGCAAACGGGCCGGCGGCATTGACGATGATATCGGCCTTGATGGTGTGGCGCACGCCATCGGCGATGACGTCGACCACGAACCGGTCGGCCTTGGCGATGCCGACCACGCGCGCCTGCTGAAACTGGGCGCCCAAAGGGCGCATCGTCTCCAGCATGTACTGGCCGAGCTGCTGACCGCTGATGTCGCCGGCCCTGCGGATATGCAGCGCAGCGGCGACCTCCCTGTCGAAGGCCGGGTAATATTGGTGGATGAGGTCGCGGCCGATCAGCACATCGACGCCGTCGGGCGCGGTCTGCCAGTCGGCCGACAGCGGGGGTGAATAGTCCTTGGCTGCGCCCTCGTGCAGGCGGATCAGCTTCGAGGCCGAGGCACCATAGCCGGCATGCAACTGCTGCAGCAGCTCTTCCGGTTTTTCCTCTCGTGTCACGAGAAGATAGCCGCGCCGCGTCATGTGGATGCGGTTGTCCGTGCGCCGTGCGATGTCCTCCATCAGATCGGTGCTGTGGTCAGTGAACGCCGCCATGGTTGGATGCGGCCACCAGTTGCGATAGTTCTCGCCAGACTGGGCGGACGTCAGCGCCATCGGCTGGCCTTCGTCCACGATCAACAGGCGCGCGCGCTTGTGCTCGACGGCGAGGTAATAGGCCGTGGCGAGGCCCGCCATGCCGGCACCAATGACCAGGATTTCGACGTCGTTCGTCTTCAAGCGGACTCTCCTTGAACGCGGTGGGGGCGGATTGATCCCAAGATCAATCGGTCTCGCCCCGTGATGCATGCCGCTGTGCCGATCGCAGCGTCTTCTGCGTCTGCACGATGTGCTCGCGCAGCAGGCGCACGGCCTTCTCGACGTCGCCGTCGCGGCAGTATTCGAGCAACTGGTAATGTTCGCGCTGGGGTCGATCCTTGCCGGTGGCGCGCGAGACCAGCGCGCGCGTGAAGCGGCCCACGTGGCCGTAGTTGGCCTCGATCATCGCGAGCAGGCGCGGGCTGTTGCAGGGGGCGTAGAGCGCCTTGTGGAAGCGCCAGTTGAACGCGCCCCATTTCGCCGGATCGGGTTCGTCATCATAGGAGCGCAGGATTGCACGGGCGTCGTCGAGATCGATGTCGCCCATGGCCGGGATGGCAAGGCGCAGCGCGTGGCATTCGAGCGCGATGCGGATTTCGAGCAGCTCGACGACCTCGTCGATGGAGAGATCCGAGACCACCGCCCCGCGATTGGGCAGGAACGTCACAAAGCCCTCGGCCTCCAACTGCCGCAGCGCCTCTCTGACGGGGATGCGGCTGGTCCCGAATTTTTCGGCGAGCTCGTCCTGCCGGAGCTGAATGCCAGGCGCGAGCTCGCCGGCGCTGATCGCGCGCCTCAGCGCCTCGCGGACCGTGTCGGGCGTCGAGCCGTGAAGGCCGCCGTTGCGTTGCTTCGCCGCTGCTTCCGATTTCATCCGGCATCTCGTCGCGGTTGACCCAGGATGGATTGTATAAAATCAGTTGGTAGATTATGCAAGATAGTGTATAAAATATCGTGTGATTGTATCCAATTTAGGAGTGAGGCCATGAAGGGGCTGCTGTATTCACTTGTGTTTTTGACTGCAGCCTCGGGCTCTGCTCTGGCTCAAGCTCCTGATGGGACGCTGGCCAAGATCAAGGCGGCCGGCGAAATCCGGCTCGGGCACCGCGATGTCTCGGTCCCGTTCTCCTATCTCGACGACAATCAGAAGCCGGTCGGCTTCGCGATGGACCTTTGCGCGCGGATCGTCGATGCCGTGAAGGACGAGCTGAAGCTTCCCTCGCTCCAGACCAAGCTGCAGCCGATCCAACTCAGCACGCAGATTCCGCTGATCGAGAACGGGACCATCGACATCGTCTGCGGTCCCGCCACCAACACGCTGGAGCGGCAGAAGGTGGTGGCCTTCAGCAACACCATCTTCGTTTCGAGCATTCGCGCGGTGGTCAGGAAGGATGGGCCGATCAGGGCGTTCGAGGACTTGAAGGACAAGCCGGTCGCGCTGACCACTGGCTCGACGTCAATTGCCCTGCTTCTGGCACGCGGCCAGGAGAAGAAGTTCGAGGTCAAGCAGGTGCTGTCGCCGGACCACGCCGCGTCGTTCCTTGCTCTCACGACGGGACGCAGCGACGCGTTCGTGATGGACGACATCCTGCTCGCCGGCCTCATCGCCAACAGCCAGACGCCGGACAACTGGCGGATCATCGACGACAGTCTGCGCACGGAGCCTTACGGACTGATCATTCGGAAGGGTGATCCGGACTTCAAGGAGCTGGTCGACAGGACGCTTGGCGCGATGATGAAGAGCGGCCAGTTCGCAGAACTCTACGCGAAATGGTTCACGAAACCGATTCCGCCCAAGAACGTGAACCTGAACTTCCCGATGCCCGCGCCGCTGAAGGATGCGGTTGCCAATCCGAATGACAGGGGCGTGTGATCAATCCGTTGCGGATCGATCAATGCGACATCAGCGTCGGCACTGTCATGGCCTCCAGCATGGCCCGGGTAACGCCGCCGAGAAAGCGCTCCTGCAGCCGCGAATGGCCGTAGCCGCCCATCACCAGCAGATCGAGGCCCTCGTCGGCCGCCAGCGACAGGATGGTCGGCTGGATGTCGGAGCGGGCGGCTGACAGACCGACCGTGTGGGTCGACAGTCCGCGCCGGCCAAGATGCCTCGCCAGATTGCTGGCCGACACCTCGCCCGGGACCGCATCGGCTTCGTTGATCGTGATGAGCATGATCCCCTCGGCACGCGCCAGGAACGTCGCTGCGTCGCGCATCGCGCGGGCGGCGACGCGGCTGCCATCCCAGCAAATGCCGATCCGCCTCGCCTTGAAGGCACCACGGAACGTGTAGGGCAGGAACAGCACCGGGCCGCCGGCCTGGAACAGGATTTCGCCGGGCACTTCGTTGTCGAACGAGCCTTGCGCCGGATCGGGCTGGAGCACGATGCTGAGATCGTGCAGCCGCGCCATCGCACCGAGCGAGCCGGCTGCATCGGCGGGGATCGCGCCGAGCGGATGGCAGGCGTAGGAGATGCCGGCGTTCGCCGCTTCGCTCTTGAACACCTCGAGCGCGGCCTCGGCCCGCTCCAGGGCGCGCTCGCGCTCGAGCTCGAACACGGCCGCCATGGCGGCACCGCCGTCCATGACGTAGGCCGCGCTGCTCGCGACATAGCCGACCGCGACCGCGTCGAGATGGGCGTTGAGATGCGCCGCGAGCGAGATCGAGCCCTCGATCACGGTGCGCATCGGCCGCTCGGTCGGGATGTGGACGAGAATGTCTTTGTACATGGCGCGCCTCCGATCGACATCGTACGACAGTTGCAGTCTTCCACTGCGCGGAGCGGCAGCCTTGAGCTGCATCAAATGTGCAGCCGCGATTTTGGCCGGCCGCAGCACCGTTGCCAAGATTTAATCGCGTGGACGGAACGCCGTAAGGTGGCAACGACCATGTTGGGTGCAAGGCGACACCTGACCCAACATGGACATTTCGACATGAACGATCACGTCAATTCCGACACCACCACGACCGGGAAGATCCTGAGACCGCGCCGGCTTGCGCTGCTCGGCACCGTGGCCGCGCTTGGCGTGGCCGTGCTGGCCGGCTCTCCCGGGTCCGCGCAGTTCGGCCTGACCTCCCTGGTCTCGCCCGCGCACGCCGCGGAAACCGCCGCGACCCCGCCGGGCTTCGCCGACCTCGTCGCCAAGGTCAAGCCCGCCGTGATCTCGGTGCGGGTCAAGATCGACCGCGACAACGACAAGAATGCGATGCTGCAACAGAACCGGATGGACTCCGACGAGGATTCGCCGTTCGACCAGTTCTCGCGGCAGTTCGGCTTCCGCGGCCCGGGCGGCATGAACGGCATGCCGCGCCAGCGTCACCAGATGGTCACCGGCGAAGGCTCCGGCTTCTTCATCTCCGCCGACGGCTACGCCGTGACCAACAATCACGTCGTCGACCACGCCGAGTCCGTGCAAGTCACCATGGACGACGGCACGACCTACACCGCGAAGGTGGTCGGCACCGATCCGAAGACCGATCTTGCGCTGATCAAGGTCGACGGCAAGAAGGACTTTCCCTTCGTCAAATTCGCCGACCAGAAGCCGCGGATCGGCGACTGGGTGGTTGCGGTCGGCAATCCCTTCGGCCTCGGCGGCACCGTGACCGCCGGCATCGTCTCGGCCAGTGGCCGCGACATCGGCAACGGGCCCTATGACGACTTCATCCAGATCGACGCGCCCATCAACAAGGGCAATTCCGGCGGTCCGGCTTTCGACATGAACGGCAACGTGATCGGCGTGAACACGGCGATCTTCTCGCCGTCCGGCGGCTCGGTCGGGATCGGCTTCGACATCCCGGCGACGACCGCAAAGCTCGTCGTCGCGCAGTTGAAGGACAAGGGTGCGGTGACCCGCGGCTGGCTCGGCGTGCAGGTGCAGCCGGTGACCGCCGACATCGCCGACAGCCTCGGCCTGAAGGAGGCGCGCGGCGCGATCGTCGACAATCCGCAGGACGGCAGCCCGGCGGCGAAGGCCGGCATCGAGGCGGGTGACGTCATCACCGCCGTCAACGGCACCGCGATCAAGGACTCCCGCGATCTTGCCCGCACCATCGCAACGCTGGCACCGGGCACGTCCGTGAAGCTCGATGTCTTCCACAAGGGCGGAGCCAAGACGGTAACGCTCACGCTTGGGGAGTTGCCGAACGAGCGGCAGGCCCAGGGAAGCGGTAAAGCCGACGAGGGCAAGGCGCAGCCGGACAAGGGCACGCCGCGCCTCGGGCTTAGCCTCGCGCCGGCCGGCGAGGTGCAGGGCGCCGGCCAGAAGGGTGTCGTCGTTACCGAGGTCGATCCGAAGGGGCCGGCAGCACAGCGTGGCATCCAGACCGGCGACGTCATCCTCAATGTCGGCGGTAAGCCCGTCGCCAGCGTCGGCGACGTCCGCGCCGAATTGGCGCAGGCGAAATCGTCCGGCAAGAACAGCGTGCTGCTTCAGGTGAAGGGCGCCGAGGCGACCCGGTTCGTCGCCGTGCCGCTCGCGTAAGTCTTTCGCCTTCAACAGCAATTCAAAAGGCGGCCCGCGGGCCGCCTTTTTCGTGCCGGCGTGAAAGATACCCACAGGCCGACGATAACATTCTCGTTAACGGCAGCATTGGTGACGGGTTCGTCCGAAAAAGCCGCGTTCGCTCGTCAGACTTTGGAGTCCATATTACCTGCAGGGGGTGGAGTTCCGAACGTCCGGCTGCTTTGTGGAACCCGCCGGTGTTCGCATTTGATCGGTGCCGACATGGTTCGATTGAAGCTCTCGCTGAGACGTGCGCTGCTCGTGGCGCCGCTCGTGCTGTCGACCGGTAGCGCCCTCGGGCGCGACGACGGCCGATATGCCAATTCACCGCTCAAGCCGTGGTTCGACAGTCTGCGCAGCCATCTCGGCCCGTGCTGCTCGGATGCCGATGGGTTTGCCGTCTCCGACCCCGATTGGGAATCGCACGACGGGCATTATCGCGTGCGCCTCGACGGTCAATGGGTGGATGTGCCGGATGAAGCCGTCATCACCGAACCGAACCGCGCGGGGCGCACCATGGTTTGGCCGGTGAAGACGGCGTTCGGGATTTCGATCCGGTGCTTCATGCCGGGCAGCATGATCTGACGCGAGTCAGCATCACCGCTTGCTGGATTTGCGCTTCGACGATTTCTTTGCCGCTTTCTTGGACGTCTTCCGCTTGGACGCTTTCTTCGGGACCTTCTTGCCCTTCTTGCGGGCCTTCGAGAGTCCAATCGCGATCGCCTGCTTGCGGCTCTTCACGCGTCCGCCGCGGCCGCTCTTTGCGGTGCCTTTCTTGTAGCGACGCATTTCGCTCTCGACATCGCTTCCGGAGCTGCGCGAGTAGCGACGCTTCTTTGCCTTGCGTGCCATGCATTTTCTCCCTTGGCCGGGGAGAACCGTTCGACATAAACATGGTTCCGAGAGCGCGCATGCAACGCTGCGAATGCGCGACGCAGTCTAGAAAGAGTTCGCCAGCTCGATCTCGGCCTCCAGCACCCGGATGCGGCGCGCGGCTTCGGCGAAGGACAGATCCCGCGCATATTGCGCGGGCTGATACGCCTCTTCGCTCAGCCGCTTCAGCCGCAGGCCTTGCGCCCGTGTCATTTGCTCCATGAGAAAAGCCTTGGCGTCGTATTTACCCTGAACCTGCATCTCCGCTCTCCATCCTGAAATCGCGACTTGACTATATGTTCTTATTTTGTTCTAACAAGCCATGGACAACAGAATTAATGAAATTCGACGTAAAATCAGCGCCTTGAGGTTGGAGATGGCCGACGTCGAGGCATCCGTGCGCGAGCTCGTCGACCGGGATCGCGACTGCACGGAAAAGGCTCTGGCGCAGATGGACCTGCGCCGGAAAATCAACCTGTTGATCGGCGAATGGAGAGCGGCTGGCGGTGGCGATGTCCTGCCGGATGTCCGCGATCGTGTACGGCTTCGTTCGCTGAAGCAAGTCGCAGATCCCGCGCGGACGATCGCACGCCGCTGAGAGCTTTGGGAGCGCGTCGTGGAGGAAGACCCGGACACGTACCGGATCCTGAGACTGCGCGCCGAGATTCTCGAACTGGGCTCCGCGATCCGGCAACTGCAGCGCGAGGGGCTGGACGATGCTGCGGCCCAGCTCCTGATTGCGCGCAAGCGCGCGCAGCTCGACCATCTCGTGAAGCTGAATTCTGCGAGAGCGGACTGAACATCGCCGATATGCAACGCCACTAGCGCGTGCGATGTGGCGTCAGAAAGATCGCATCGAATGCCAAAGCGAGAAGGCCCCGCGATGGCGGGACCTTCGATGAGCAGCTGCGTCCTACTTGGCGGTGCTCGTGCCCTTGGTCATGGTGCCGCCCTGATCGGAGCCGGGGCCAGAGCCGCCCTGGCCGGAGGCATCGGGGCTCTTGGTTTTCGTGTTGGCGCCGGTCGTCTGCGAGGACGAGGTCGAGGATTCATGTTTCGCCTTGTGCGATTTTGCCTGTGCGGCAAACGGGGCAGCGGCGAGGCCGGTTGCCAACATCACGGCGAGAGCGAGCTTGGTCGTCTTCATGCGCGGGAACTCCCTGAGTTAAATTGACGCAGGCAGCCAACTGCCGTTCGTCACAGGAGTTCCCGACAAAGTCGCCCGCATGTTTCACGCGCGCTTCAAAATTCCTTGTCCTCGTCGATGATGAACACGACGCCGGTGAGCGTCGCGCCGATCGCGAACGTCGTCACCAATGTGAGTGCGAAGACCAGAATCGCCTGGCTTCCGCCGTGATTGAGCAGATTGGCGACCGCCGGATTGAACAGGGGGAGCGCCAGGCCGAATGCGAGGCCGAGAGCAGCGCCCATCATCGCATGTGTCACGAGCTTGATGAGGCCAGTGGGAGAGATCAGGCTCGGTGGCTTCTTGGGTGTCTTGTTCGCACGCATGGAACCGACCCTCGATTGCACATGCAACGCGGGCGATGATCGCGGGTTCCATCCGCATGAAGGAATTGTCATCCGTCGCTTCATCCGGCGTTCATGCCGGGCTTGCGAGGATGAGTGCCATCAACATGGGACACTCGACATGGGTAAGGTCGTCTATCTCTATCGCTCGCTGGCCTATCGGAATGCAGCCGCGGACATGTTGCGCAAGGCACGCAAGCTGCCGCGCGGTGCCGAGCGAAGCGCCGCCCGCCGCTATGCAATGGCGCTGCGCGATCTCGCACAAACGGAAGCCTGGCTCGAAGGGCGCGTCGCCGACGAACCTCGGTCGATCCTGCGCGCGAAAGTCGCCGCGTCCGGTTAACCGGACGCGCGCTGCAGCTCGGGGGAGGTGTCGGCGTCGAACTTGCCCTGCGCTGCCGAGGCAGGGGCCTTGCGGGTCAGCGGCACGTCCAGGCGGCATAACAGGCCCTCGGCCCGCCAATCGAATTGCGCCCGCCCGCCGAGCTGGGACTCGACGCTCGCAAGCAGGCTCCGCGTACCGAACCCACGAGACTTCGGCGTCCTCACCAGCGGGCCGCCGGATTCCTCCCAGGTCAGCGTGAGGTGGTCTTCCTCGACCTGCCAGCCGATCAAGAGCCGGCCCGACCGCGTCGACAGTGCACCATATTTGGCGGAGTTGGTGAAAAGCTCGTGCAGCGCCAGCGCCAGTGTCTGCGCGGTTGTCGGCAGCAACTGAACCTCCGGGCCCGCGAGCTTGATCTGGTCGCCGAGCGAATAGGGTGCAAGCTCCTCGTCGATCAGCTTGGAAAGCTCGGCGCCCTGCCAGCTCGACAGCGACAGGATCGTGTGCACGCGCGCCAGCGCATTGATGCGCCCTTCGACGGCGTTGACGTAAGCCTTGACCTCGTCGGCCCGGGTGAGGCGCACGATCGATTGCGCCAGCGCCAGCGCATTCTTGGCGCGATGATCGACTTCCCGCGCCAGCAGGTTTTGCCGCTCCTCGGCACGCTTGCGTTCGGTGATATCCACGGTGACACCGCTCACGCGCACCACGCGGCCGGCCTGGTCCACCGTCGCGGCCGCCGTGCCGACGCACCAGCGCACCTCACCGTCGGGCCGGCTGACGCGGAACTCCCCTTCATAGGCGCGCGCCCCACTATTGAACGCGGCAATCGCCTGGCCGAACCGGTCGACGTCATCGGGGTGCAGCAGCGCTTGGATGTTCGCCGAGGTGACGTTGAAGGTCTCCGGCGTCACGCCGAAGATGCGGTACTGGCCTTCGTCCCACATCCAGTCGCCGTTGATCCAGTCCCAGTCCCACGATCCCATCTTGCCGGCGGCAATCGCCATGCTGCGGCGCTGCTCGCTCTCGCGCAGCTTGGCGGTGGAATTCTCCAGTTCCGCCGTGCGCGCGCGGACACGGTCCTCGAGTTCCTGGTTCAGCCGTTCGAGCTCGCGGGTCTTGCGGTAGAGCTCGGAAAACACCTTGATCTTGGCGCGCAGCACCTCCGGCACCACGGGTACCGGCACGTAGTCGACCGCGCCCATCTCGTAACCGCGCAACCGGTCGATGTCGCTCACCTGAATGGCCGAGATGAAGATCATTGCGGTCTTCTGGAAGCGCGGGTGTTCCCGGATCATCGCCGCCAGCTCGAAGCCGTCGAGCTCGGGCATGCAGACGTCGACCAGGATCACCGCGATCTCGGTCTTGAGCAGCACCTCCAGCGCCTCGCGCCCCGACGAGGCGATCACGAGGTTCTCGCCGAGATCCTTCAATATCACTTCGTAGGCGAGCAGCTTGGCCGGCTGGTCGTCGACGAGGAGGATGTTGACCTTTTCGTGGTCCATTCGCGGATCCAGCTCAGCGGTGCAGCCACATGCGGATCGCAAGCAGCAATTGATCGGTGTTGACGGGTTTTGCGAGGTAGTCGGAGGCACCGGCTTCCAGGCATTTCTCGCGATCGCCTTTCATCGCCTTGGCGGTCAGCGCGATGATCGGAAGGCGGGCGAAGGCCGGGTTCTCGCGGATCACGCCGATGGTCTGATAGCCATCCATCTGCGGCATCATGATGTCCATCAGCACGATGGCGATCTCCGGGTTGGATTCGACCAGCGTGACGGCCTCGCTGCCTGTCGTCGCCGTCAGCACCTTCATGCCGCGTCGTTCCAGCACGCTCGATAGCGCAAAGATGTTCCGGGCGTCGTCGTCGACGAGCAGCGCGGTCTTGCCGATCAGGTCTTCGTCGGAACTGTTCAGCTTCTCCAGCATGCGCTGCTTCTCGACCGGAAGTTCCGTGATCACGCGGTGCAGGAACAGCGCGGTCTCGTCGAGCAGACGTTCCGGCGATTCCACGCCCTTGACCACGATGCTGCGCGCCATGGTGTGCAGCTCGGCATCTTCCTCCGCCGAAAGCTCGCGGCCGGTGAAGACCACCACCGGAACATTCGAGAGCGCCTCGTCATTGCGGATCTGGTCCAGTACCTCGAAGCCGCTCATGTCCGGCAGGCGGAGGTCGAGCACCACACAATCGCAGGGCGCCTCGCGCAGCATCGAGAGTGCGCCGGCGCCGGTGTCGGTCGCCACGATCTCGATGTCGTCGTGATGCAGCAACTCGCGGATCGAGAGCTGCTCGGCCTCGTTGTCCTCGACGATCAGCAGCCGCTTGCGCCTGGGACGCGCATATTCCTTGATCTGCGTCAGCGCAGCCGCGACGCCTTCGGTCGTCGTCGGCTTGTTGACGAAGGAGAAGGCGCCGCGCGCCAGCGCATGCTGGCGGTCCTCGTCGAGCGTGATGATCTGCACGGGGATATGGCGGGTCAGCGGATTGTGCTTGAGCTGGCTCAGTACCGTCCAGCCGAGCATGTCGGGCAGGAACACGTCGAGCGAGACCGCTCTCGGCTGGTACTGCTTGGCCAGCTCCAGTGCCTCCGCACCGCGCGCGGCGACCAGCACCTTGAAGCCCTTGTCGCGCGCGAGGTCGACCAGCACGCGCGCATAATGCGGGTCGTCCTCGACGATCAAGAGGATGCTGTCGCCGGGCTCGAGGTTGAGACGGTCGTCGGGCAGCTGCTCGATGACGCGCTGCTGCTCCGGCGCGGCCGGCTGCAGCGCCGGCGGCTGGCTGTATTGCTGCGGCGCCGGCGCGGCACGCGGTGCCAGCGTCGGTCCGGAATATTTCAGCGGCAGATAAAGCGTGAAGGTCGAGCCCTTGCCCGGCGCGCTGCGCAGATGGATTTCGCCGCCGAGCAGGCTTGCGAGCTCGCGGCTGATGGCAAGGCCAAGGCCGGTGCCGCCATATTTACGGCTGGTGCCGGCGTCGGCCTGCTGGAACGCCTCGAAGATCAGCTTCTGCTTCTCCAGGGGAATGCCGATGCCGGTATCGGACACCTCGAACGCGATCACGGCCGGCGCGGAGTTCAGCACCGGATGATCGGTTCCCCAGCCGCCGAGCGCGGCCTCGACCTTCAGGCGCACTTCGCCTTCGGCGGTGAACTTGAAGGCGTTGGAGAGCAGATTCTTCAGAACCTGCTGCAGGCGCTTGGAATCGGTGACGATGCTGCGTGCGAGGTTCGGATCGACGTCGATCTTGAACGAGAGGCCGCGGTTCTCCGCCTCGTGCCGGAACGGCCGGCCGACAGTCTCGAGCAGGTTCGCGGTCAGGATCTCCTCGGCATCGACCGTCACCGTGCCGGACTCGATCTTGGAGAGATCGAGGATGTCGCTGATGAGGTTGAGCAGGTCGGTGCCGGCGCCGTGGATGGTGCGGGCGAACTCGACCTGCTTGGCCGTGAGGTTGCCGTCCGGATTGTCGGTGAGCTGCTGACCGAGGATCAGGATCGAATTCAGCGGCGTGCGCAGCTCGTGGCTCATATTGGCGAGGAATTCGGACTTGTACTTCGAGGTCAGCGCGAGCTCGGTCGCCTTTTCCTCCAGCGCGCGGCGGGCCTGCTCGATCTCCTGGTTCTTGCGCTCGACTTCGACGTTGCGCTCGGCGAGTTGCTGCGCCTTCTGCTCGAGCTGCTCGTTGGTCTGCTGCAATTCGCGCTGCTGGGTCTGAAGCTCGCCGGCGAGCTGCTGCGACTGTTTCAGCAGGCCTTCGGTCTGCATCGTCGCCTCGATCGAGTTGAGCACGATGCCGATGGAGTCGGTGAGCTGCTCCAGGAACGTCATTTGCGAGGTCGTGAAGGACGCGAGCGAGGCGAGCTCGATCACTGCCTTGACCTGGCCTTCGAACAGAACCGGCAGCACGACGAGGTTCTTCGGGGCGACACGGAACAGTGCGGAATTGATCGGCACAACGTCCGTCGGAATGTCAGCGACGACCCGCGGGCGTCTGTCGAGCGCGCACTGGCCGATCAGCCCCTCGCCGAATTGCAGCACGCGTTGATAGGGATAGACGCCGTCGCCGGCGTAGGAGGCGAGCAGCAGGAGCTGCGGATTGTCCTCGCTCTCGATCTGGTAGATCACGCCGGTATGGGCGTTCACCAGCGGCGACAGCTCGGTCAGCAGCAGCCGGCCCACGGTGGTGAGGTCGCGCTGGCCCTGCAGCATGTTGGTGAATTTCGCGAGATTGGTCTTCAACCAGTCCTGCTCGGTGTTCACGTCCGTCGTGAGACGGAGGTTCGTGATCATCGTGTTGATGTTGTCTTTCAATTCCGCGACTTCGCCGCGGGCATCGACCTGGATCGACCGCGTCAGATCGCCCTTGGTCACGGCGGTCGCGACTTCCGCGATCGCGCGGACCTGCGAGGTGAGGTTCGCGGCCAGGAGATTGACGTTGCCGGTGAGGTCCTTCCAGGTGCCGGCAGCGCCCGGCACGTCGGCCTGGCCACCGAGGCGGCCTTCGACGCCGACTTCGCGCGCCACCGAGGTCACCTGATCGGCGAAGGTTGCGAGCGTCTCGGTCATGTTGTTGATGGTGTCGGCGAGCGCTGCGACCTCGCCCTTCGATTTCACCGTGAGGTTCTGCTTGAGGTCGCCGTTGGCGACCGCCGTCACCACCTTGACGATGCCGCGGACCTGCTCGGTCAGGTTCGCCGCCATGACGTTGACGGTGTCGGTGAGATCCTTCCAGGTGCCGGCGACGCCGGGCACCTGGGCCTGGCCGCCGAGCTCGCCCTCGGTGCCGACTTCGCGGGCCACGCGCGTGACTTCGCCGGCGAAGGCGTTGAGCTGGTCCACCATGGTGTTGATGGTGTTCTTCAGCTCGAGGATTTCGCCCTTCACGTCCACGGTGATCTTGCGGGACAAGTCGCCGCGCGCTACGGCAGTGGTCACTTCGGCGATGTTGCGGACCTGCGTGGTGAGGTTCGCAGCGAGCAGGTTGACGTTGTCGGTGAGGTCCTTCCAGGTGCCGCCGACGCCGGGCACGACGGCCTGGCCGCCGAGCCGGCCTTCGGTGCCGACCTCGCGCGCCACGCGCGTCACTTCGGCGGCAAAGGAGCGGAGCTGCTCCACCATGGTGTTCAGCGTATCCTTCAAGAGCAGGATCTCGCCGCGCACGTCCACCGTGATCTTCTTCGAAAGGTCGCCGCCGGCGATCGCGGTCGCGACCTCGGCGATGTTGCGGACCTGGGCCGTCAGGTTCGACGCCATGAAGTTGACGTTGTCGGTGAGGTCCTTCCAGGTGCCGGCGACGCCCGGCACCTCGGCCTGACCGCCGAGCTTGCCTTCGGTGCCGACCTCGCGCGCGACGCGGGTGACTTCGCCGGCGAAACCGTTGAGCTGGTCCACCATGGTGTTGATGGTGTTCTTGAGCTCGAGGATTTCGCCCTTCACGTCCACGGTGATCTTGCGCGACAAGTCGCCGCGCGCCACGGCGGTCGTCACTTCGGCGATGTTGCGGACCTGGGCGGTGAGGTTGCCCGCCATCGAGTTGACGCTGTCGGTGAGATCCTTCCAGGTGCCGGCGACGCCGGGCACGTTGGCCTGGCCGCCGAGGCGGCCTTCGGTGCCGACCTCGCGCGCCACGCGCGTCACCTCGCCCGCGAAGCGGTTGAGCTGGTCGACCATCGTGTTCAGCGTGTCCTTGAGCTGAAGGATCTCGCCGCGGACGTCCACGGTGATCTTGCGCGACAGGTCGCCGCCGGCGATCGCGGTTGCGACCTCGGCGATGTTGCGGACCTGCGCGGTGAGGTTGCCCGCCATCGAGTTGACGTTGTCGGTGAGGTCTTTCCAGGTGCCGGCGACGCCCGTCACCTGGGCTTGGCCGCCGAGCTTGCCTTCGGTGCCGACTTCACGCGCCACGCGCGTGACTTCGCCGGCGAAGGCGTTGAGCTGGTCGACCATGGTGTTGAGCGTTTCCTTCAGCTGAAGGATTTCGCCCGACACGTTCACGGTGATCTTCTTCGACAGGTCGCCCTTGGCGACGGCGGTGGCGACTTCGGCGATGTTGCGGACCTGGCCGGTCAGGTTCGAGGCCATCGAGTTGACGGAGTCCGTCAGATCCTTCCAGGTGCCGGCGACGCCGCGCACCTGGGCCTGGCCGCCGAGCTTGCCTTCGGTGCCGACCTCGCGCGCGACACGCGTCACTTCGCCGGCGAAGGCGTTGAGCTGGTCCACCATGGTGTTGATGGTGTCCTTCAGCTCCAGGATTTCGCCACGCACGTCCACCGTGATCTTCTTGGACAAGTCGCCGCCGGCGACCGCCGTCGTCACCTCGGCGATGTTGCGGACCTGGGCGGTCAGGTTCGACGCCATCGAGTTGACGCTTTCCGTGAGATCCTTCCAGGTGCCGGCGACGCCGAGCACGTTGGCCTGACCGCCGAGCCGCCCTTCGGTGCCGACCTCGCGCGCGACGCGGGTGACTTCGCCGGCGAAGGCGTTGAGCTGGTCCACCATGGTGTTGAGCGTTTCCTTCAGCTGAAGGATCTCGCCCGAGACGTTCACGGTGATCTTCTTCGACAGGTCGCCGCCGGCGATGGCGGTCGCGACATCGGCGATGTTGCGGACCTGCGCGGTCAGGTTCGACGCCATGAAGTTGACGTTGTCGGTCAAGTCCTTCCAGGTGCCGGCCACGCCAGGCACCTGGGCCTGGCCGCCGAGCTTGCCTTCGGTGCCGACCTCGCGCGCGACACGCGTGACTTCCGAGGCGAAGGAGTTGAGCTGGTCCACCATGGTGTTGATGGTGTCCTTCAGCTCCAGGATTTCGCCGCGGACGTCCACGGTGATCTTGCGCGAGAGGTCGCCGCGCGCCACGGCCGTGGTGACGTTGGCGATGTTGCGGACCTGTGCGGTGAGGTTGCCGCACATCGCGTTCACGGAGTCGGTCAGATCCTTCCAGGTGCCGGCGACGCCGGGCACGATCGCCTGGCCGCCGAGCTTGCCGTCGGTGCCGACCTCGCGCGCGACGCGCGTGACTTCCGAGGCGAAGGAGCGGAGCTGGTCCACCATCGTGTTGATGGCTTCCTTGAGCTGAAGGATCTCGCCGCGGACGTCGACCGTGATCTTCTTGGACAAGTCGCCGTTGGCGACCGCGATCGTCACCTCGGCGATGTTGCGAACCTGGTTGGTCAGGTTGTTCGCCATCGAGTTGACGCTCTCGGTCAGGTCCTTCCAGACACCGGTCACCTCCGGCACCTGGGCCTGGCCGCCGAGCTTGCCTTCGGTGCCGACCTCGCGCGCCACGCGCGTCACCTCGGAGGTGAACACGCCGAGCTGCTTGATCATGGTGTTGACGATGTTCGCCGACTGCAGGAACTCGCCGCGGAGCGGACGGCCGTCGACGTCGAGCTTGACGGTCTCGAGCAGGTCGCCTTGCGCCACCGCCGCAACCGCACGCGTCACTTCACGGGTCGGCCAGAGCAGATCGTCGATCAGGGTGTTGACGGAGCCTTCCATGTCCGCCCAGGAGCCGGAGGCGAGGCCGAACTTCACGCGCTGCCGGGTCTTGCCCTCGCGCCCCACCACCTGGCCGACCAGTTCGAGCTGCTGCGCCATGCGCTGGTTGGCGGCGATGATTTCGTTAAAAGTGTCGGCAATCTTGCCGTCGATGCCGAGATAGTCGCCGCTCATGCGCACCGAGAAATCGCCGCTGCGCATCGCTTGTAGCGCGAGCAGCAATTCCGGCCGGGAGTCCGGATCCGACATTCCGTTGGTTTTGGGTTTCGGGACGCGACGACCGGAGCGTGATGCAGTTCCGGGATCGAGGTCGCTCATACTTGATTCCCCCGCAGGCGCTGGCCGAATCTAAGGCGAGACGCAATTGATCAAAATAGAGCGTCAGCCAAATTCGAAATCAAGCGCCAAGGTTGCGGCGCGTGGAAATGGAACCTGCTTTGCTCAGCCCGGCCGGATTAACGGCGAAGACTGCCAATGGTTCCATCGGATTTCAGAAGATTCCGGCTCCCGGCTTTCGACCATTTTCGCTGCTCCCGAACCCACGGGTCTCAGGAATGGGCAGTGGGGCTCCGAGGTTGAGCCAAGAGAGCGACCGCCAGCAGCATCATCCGAACGACAAGTAAGGCCGGCTACTTGTCGGCCATGGTGCGCTCGGCGTCCCTGAGCTGCGAGCGCAGCAGCGGCAGTTGGCCGCGCGCGAACACTGCAAGAGCCGCATTGTCGGGAGCTTTCAGATAGCGTTCGAGCAGGGCGATGGTTGCCTCATATTCGGGGATCTGCGCGGCATAGAAAGTCCGGACGTAAGCCGGTCCGTCCGAAGTGTCGGGCTCGGTGAGGCCAGCACTCGCCGCCGTCTTGCCGATGCGGGGCTCGGTGCCGATCGCCTCCTGGATCTCCTTGAGGGTCTTGTCGCGTTTCGCAGCTTCTTCGGCGCGCAAGGCGGCAAGGCTTTTCATCTCCGCATTGCCCTTCAGGTCGGTGCTCTCCAGAAGGCCCTGCTGAAAGCGGCTGAATTCGTAGAGGCCGCTGATGACGTCAATGGCCGTCGGCGCGCGGTTATCCGGCCTTTGCTCGCCGGTGCTGTCGGCTAGCGCTGCGCTACCAATGAACACCAGGATGATCGCGACAAGAACTCGCATCCATGGACAATGACCGATGCCGTGCGAAGTTCCCGAACGTTAAGATCCGGTAGGGCGGTTGCGACGCAGGAGTTCCGTCCCCACGTCTTCCCTCATGAAGCAGTCTGACATTTTCAGGGATAACGCCGAGAACTGCCTGCAGCTCGCCGAGCGAGCGGAAGGGCAACCCGCCTACAAGCGATTTTCGCGCATGGCGGATGCCTGGACGGCGCTTGCAAGGGAGCAGGACTGGCTCGATGGCGAAATCCCGCCCGTGACGGTCCGCATCCCCCAAAACAAGGAGGCATAGGCGGCTCTCGTCTTCGTGAATCCACGTGTGAGACGGCGCACGGAACGCAAGCGACCAATCCATGATCATCCGGAACAGTCGACCGCGTGGATTTTGATTCCAGAAGGAGTTCTTGCAATGGCTCCACGTCTTGCCCTTCTTTCACTCATTCTCGCCTTTGGCATCTCGGTCGCGTTCGCGACGGTGACGACGGTACGGCAGGTGCATCTCGAGAAGGCGTCGGCCGCCGTTCATGCCGCGCATAGCTAGCGCTGCTGCTCGCGTCCGGAACATTCGGCGCCGACATGCGTAGCCGCTTCGATAGATCAAGAGAGAAGCGGGAGCATATCATGGCCCATTCCGACCACGGCATCGTCAAGGACAAGCGCGCGGAGGAGCAGCCGCGCGACAAGCAGCGCGCCCAGACGGTGCACAAGACGAACCCGAAGGGCTCGCCGTCGCGAGAGGCGACGCGCGATCCTGACCTCACCGACAAGAACAAGACGCCGGGCTCCGGCGTGATGCCGGACGATTCCGGCGACGCGCCGACCGGGTAGAGCGTGATCCGGAAACGTGTGAAGCGGTTTTCCGGAAGGATCATGCTCGAACGCTGGAGAATTCTCGCAAGGAACGAATTCGCGCGCGAAGAGTCGACGGATTGCTTCCGGTTTAGCATGCCCCCGGTGCGCCGGAAGCAATCTCCAAGGACGGCCCCGGCACCCACCGTGCCGGGGCCGTTTTGCCTTGCGAGGCCTGTGATCAGTCTTCCTTGCCGCCTTCCGGGTCGGTTTGAGTGTGGCCTTCTGGCCCGCGGCCGAACACGCCGAAATTACTCGACTTCACGCCGGCAGCCGCGTCGACGCCCGCTGCTGCCAGCCCAAACTTGAGCAGCTCGCGGACCGCTGCAGCGCGGGTCGGCATGCGGTGCTTGAACCGGAAATCGTCAACTGCGGCCAACTCTTCCGGCGAGAGCATGACCTGAAGGCGCTCGGCGCGAAGGTCTTTCATGGTCGATCACGCAAAGTGAGTAAGTTGAGTAGTTTGCTCAACAAACGAACTTGGCGAGAGTTCCACAAGAGTCGACAAAGTTGCCAAGTGAGTAGAAATAGCAAGCAAAATCAATAAGTTATATTGAAACGAGTCCCGTGCTGGCGCATTTTCCTGCGAAGGGAGATTGGCCATGACGGATGAGGTCAGGTTACCCCGTAAGCTTTCCGACGAGCCAGAAGCACCTAAGCCGGTGCGACCGAGCCACCAGAAGGTCATCGATCAAGTCGAGCGCTGGGCCAACAGCCCGGGCCTCCAACCTCCGAGGACGGACGATGCGAAGACGGTCTGAACCCCACACATTCGAACAACGTCTCGACGCGCAGAGGCTGCGGCTCGAGCACGAGCTTGCAAGTCTGCCGGTCGGCGTTCAGCGGGATTCCGTTGCCGCGCGCATCGAACAGCTTCATGCCGCCGCGGAGATGTTTGAATTCCTGAAGCTACGTGACGCTTCGACGCCGCGCTGATCGCGACCAGGATTCGGACGGCCGGCGATGCGAGACGGTGCGAAATTTCCGTCTTATCCACCATGCCGAGACTGAAACCACGGCCCAGGCGAAGATGGCGGCGATGAAGGCCGCGACGCTGCTCACGGGGACCGTGACGTAGAAGACCGCAGCGAACGCAGCAAGACCAATGCTTCCCAAGGTGGCGCCGGCGGCGTCGAGCGCTGCGGCCTCCTGCCCACGCCGGCGGCCGTCGAGACCCGCCTTCTCCTTGGCCCGACGCTCATGACTTTCGATCAGCGTTGCGCTGGCGCAGAAGATGGCGGGAAGGGCAAGGAAGAGCCCGCCTATGGAGGTGCCGAAGCTGGCACCCATGATGCCTGCCAACACTGTCGCCACTCCGCCGAGCACGAAGCGAATAGCATATTCGTACCAGCGCGTTTGCTCCAGCGCCGATGGGGACAGCTCGACCAGCATCAGGCGGCACCTCCGAAGCTCGCGAGCAGACCGAAGGCGACGACCAGCCATACCGCGAAGGCGAGAATGGTGGCGGGCAGCGCGGCAAAACGAAAGCGCATCAGCAGATGGCACACGGCGACGCTGTAGCAGGCAAGCGCGATCGCGCCATAGATCATGGTCCAGCTTTCGGCGGCGGCGTAAGCTCTGCCATGCTGCACGATCGCGATTGCCAGCGTGGCGAGCGCGACCGAGGGTGCGGCGCCGAGCAGGCCGGCAAAACTCTTTGGCCGCAGCATGTCGCCAAGGATCGCGAAGACTGAGACGATCACCCCGCCGGCGATGAAGCGCACGACATATTCGGTCATGGCCTCACCCGCCTGTGATGCCGGCGCCTCGCCAATGTGAGCGGCCTGAGCAGTCGTTCGACGGCAACGCCGAGCGAGAACCCGGCTACCACATCGCTCGCCCAGTGCGCCAGCAGCACGACGCGCGTCAGCGAAAGCGCGACCGTAATGACGCGTACCGTGCGGCGCGGACCCGTCGGCAGCAGTCCTGCCGCCGAGGCGAGCGCGCCCATGTGCATGGCGTGGCCGGAGGGGAAGGCATTCCGCGCTCGCCCGGAGAAGGGAACGCCATTCCGGTGACCGCGAACGGTCATGCGGTCAGGTCTCGTCTGGTCGAACACGGACTTCAGCGCGTGCGGAATCATGGCAGTCACCAACGTCACTGCCAGAATATGATTGGCGGCGGGACGTGCTTCCGGACGGCGCAATTGGGCGTAGAGCCATCCTGCAGCGGCAAGCGCCAGAAGCACGTGCTCGTCGGCTGCCCAGGTCAGCGTCTGCGCTGTCTGCTCCAGCCCTGAATTGGTGTGGTCGGCGATCTCATTCGCGATCACCGTGTCGATCCGAGTGGGTTTGACTGTTACGAGTGCCATCGGTCCGCGATCGGTGAAATGTCCTCCATGACACGATTGTAAAGCTTGGGTGACGATGATCGTTCCTGCGGTTACGGCTGTCCGGATCCGCCTGCAGCACCATAGACCTGACCGGTCGCGTAGCTCGCATCGGCTGCGGCAAGCTGCACGTAGATGGAGGCGAGTTCGGCGGGCTGGCCGGGGCGGCCGAGTGGCGTCATGCCGCCGAACTTCTCCAGCTTCTCCATCGTCGCGCCGCCGGAGACCTGGAGCGGCGTCCAGATCGGACCGGGTGCCACGCCGTTGACGCGAATGCCCTTCGGACCCAGCTGCTTGGCCAGCGACTTCACATAGTTCATCGTCGCGGCCTTGGTCTGTGCGTAGTCGTAGAGCTCGGGAGACGGATCGTAAGCCTGCTCGGACGTCGTGCCGATGATGCACGAGCCCGGCTTCAGATGCGGCAGCGCCGCCTTGATGATCCAGAAGGGAGCGTAGATGTTGGTCTTCATGGTCGCGTCGAAGTCCTCGGACGAGATGTCGAGGATCGACTCGCGGGTCTGCTGTCGCGCGGCGTTGCAAACGACGATGTCCAGGCCGCCGAGGCCCTGCACGGCTTGCTCGACCAGCTTCCTGCAGAAGTCCTCGCTGCGGAGGTCGCCGGGAATGGCAAGCCCGGTGCGTCCCTCCTTCTTGATCAGGGCGATGACGTCTTGGGCATCGGGTTCTTCGTTCGGGAAGTAGTTGATGGCGACGTCGGCACCCTCGCGTGCATAGGCGATCGCAGCGGCGCGGCCCATGCCGGAATCGCCGCCGGTGATGAGTGCCTTGCGGCCGGCGAGGCGGCCGGAGCCCTTGTAGCTAGTCTCGCCATGGTCCGGCCGCGGCTCCATCTTGCCGGCAAGGCCGGGCCAGGGCTGCGACTGCTTCTTGAACGGCGGTTTCGGGTAGCGGCTGACGGGATCTATCGACTTCTGCGCGGCCATGGGTGCCCTCGAGAAATCACTTCGACTGGCCGACGCTCGGCGCCTTGCCGAGCTCCTTCGCCATCTGGAGATGGTGCTTGAGCGCGGGCAGCGTCTTGCCGGCCCAATCCTTAAGCTCGGCGTTGTCGCCGCCTTTGGCGTACCGCTCGAACAGCGACACTGCGTCTTCGTGCGCGCTGACTTGATAGGAATTGTAGTCGGAGCTGAAGTCCTTGCCGTTCGCGCCCTTGAGCTTATCGAGCTTGGTCTGGTGCGAGCTGTCGAGCGCCGTCGGCAGCGCCGCCTGGACCTTGCCGTTGCCGACCAGTCCCTTGAGTTCGCCGCTGGTCTTGGTGTGGTCAGTCACCATCTGCTGTGCGAAGGATTTTTCCTGCGCATTGCCCTTCTGCTCTGCGAGCTTGCTCGACTCGATCTCGAACATGTCGCTGATGGCGACTTCCTTGACGAAGTCGGCGGTGGTGGGCGCGACGCCGAGCGCCGAATTGACGCCGGTCTTTTCGCCGAGTGACTGCGCGAGCGCGGGGCCTGCGAGAAGCACGCAGGCGAGAGCAATGACGGTTCGTTTCATGGTCGGTCCCTCTGAACCGGCGGCGCGGGCGCTTGCCGCACGATGTTTGCGCCGACCAACACGGGATCGGGACCGAGGTTCCTAATCGGTCGGATGGCGGCCAGTGCGCGGGTTGATCGGATCGGTCGGCTTGCGCCGCAGCCTTTCCGGCAGGAACGGCTCGCCTGGTGCGGCCGTCGGCTCTGCGCGAACGTCCGCATGGCGCTGCGCGCGCTCGTGCGGCGTCTTGTTGTCGTTGAAGTGCTGCTTCACATCGACGCCATCGACGGGATCGTTGACGCCGTTCTGGATGTCGCGAAAGTCGCTCATGGCTCACTCCTTTCCAGGCTGGATCGTCTCGAGCACCTGCCTGGCTGCACCTTTGATGACGCCGCTCTCGTTCCGATCGCCTTTCATCAGCGCCAGCGAGAAGTTCTTGGCCTGCTGCAAGGTGATGTGCGGCGGCAGTGGCGGCACCTCGGGGTCGGTCTTCACTTCCAGAACCACGAACATCCTCGCTCGCCAGAGAACCGCTCGTTCCCTGCGATGTTCCCGACCTGCCGCTGGAACATGAACCGGAACGATCGCACGCCTGTCCGGTTGGTCCACAGATCGGCTGAGTGGAGAATTGCAATGTTGAATCAAGGCGAGCTGGATCGCAGCGAGATGGGCCGTTTGATCGGCAGCGACAAGGTCGAGGGAACATCGGTCTACGGTGCCGACCGCAACAAGATCGGCTCGATCGAACGCGTGATGATCGACAAGATCAGCGGCAAGGTGTCCTACGCCGTGCTCGGGTTCGGCGGATTCCTGGGTCTCGGTAATGATCACTATCCCTTGCCCTGGCAGTCGCTGAAATACGACACCGAGCTCGGCGGTTACGTCACCGGCATCACGGCCAAGGAGCTGGAAGGCGCGCCGAAATACGGCGCGAAAAGCGATTGGAACTGGAGCGATGACGCCGCCGTTCGGGGCATCAACTCGTACTACGGTGTTCCGTTCGCGTAAGGGGCTTCACGGAAGGATATTCGATGAGCAAGGAACGGCCCAACGACGATCCCCGGCAGCAGAATGACTGGGGATCTCATGCCCAGACGGACAAGCCCTGGAAGGGCAATCCGGAGAAAGAGCAGGGATCGGACAACAAGGTGAAACCCGATCTCGAGAAATGGCACGAGACCAAGACGCACTGAGACAAGCGCTCTTCCTGTGGGACATTCGCGACGAGCGCGGCACGCATGCCGCGTTTCGTTTTTGAGGGCGCAGTGGCAGTGCTGATGATCCCCACGGCGGCCGTGCTGCGCCCGATCAACCTTGGCGCGCCGGCGCGGGGACATTGGGGCTCACCCCACCGCTTCTTCCCGCCCCGGACCCGCATGCACATGCACTTGCTTGGCATGCAGGACTTCGCCGCATTCCGAGCACACCATCACCGGGTCGAACAGCTTGCCGCACGTTTTATGCTGGTGCAGCAGCGGGCGGCCGCGCTCGTCGCCCATGTGGGTGTCGCCCCAATGCACCATCGCCATGATGATCGGGTAGAGGTCGAGGCCCTTCTGGGTGAGGATGTACTCGTAGCGCTTGGGCGCTTCGGAATAGGGGATGCGACGCAGGATGCCGAAGCGAACCAGCTTCTTCAGCCGCTCCGAGAGCAGGTGTCGCGTGATCTGGAGCGAGGACTGGAATGCCTCGAACCGACGCACGCGCAGAAAGCATTCGCGCAGGATCAACAGCGTCCAGCGATCACCGACCACGGCGACGGTTCGGGAAAGCGAGCAGGGCTCCTCATCCAGCGTGTCCCACTTCATGATCCGGTCTCCGGCGCAGCGCTAGTCAGTCAGAAAAAGGAACTGACTTGAACGATCAACACAATTTATAGCCAAAGCTAGCATTTGGCTCGGAGGTTTGACAGTTCCATTTTAGAACTATAGCCTTCCACTCAATCACACGCTCAGCGGAGGAGGCGACCTTGCCCAAGCGAAACGCCACAGCAGCCGTCATCGGGGCCGGCGATTTCATCGGCTCCGAGATCGCCAAGAAATTCGCCGCCGAAGGATTTTCGATCTTCGCCGGCCGCCGCAACGGCGACAAGCTGGCGCCGCTGGTGAAGGACATCGAGGCCTCAGGCGGCGAGATCCACGCGCGTTCGCTCGATGCACGCAAGGAGGACGAGGTCGTCTCGTTCCTGAACGACGCCGACAAGCATGCCCCGCTCGAGGTCTGCATCTTCAATGTCGGCGCCAACGTCAATTTCCCGATCCTCGACACCACCGAGCGCGTGTTCCGGAAAGTGTGGGAGATGGCCTGCTATTCCGGCTTCCTCGCGGGCCGGGAAGCTGCGCGCCTGATGCTGTCGCGCGGCGGCGGCAACATCTTCTTCACCGGTGCGACGGCCTCCTTGCGCGGCGGCAGCGGATTTGCCGCCTTCGCCAGCGCCAAGTTCGGCCTGCGCGCGGTGGCGCAGGCGATGGCGCGCGAGCTCGGGCCGAAGAACATCCATGTCGCCCATCTCATCATCGATTCCGGCGTCGACACCGAATGGGTGCGGCAGCGCCGGCTCGAGGCGCTCGGCCCGAACGCACTTGATAATCCCGATCTCCTGATGCCGCCGTCGTCGGTCGCAGACGCCTATTGGCAGCTCTATCAGCAGCCCAAGAGCGCCTGGACCTTCGAGATGGAGATCAGGCCGTTCGGAGAGAAATGGTGACCGCCGCGCAAAAGTCCGGCTAGACTGATCCCAACCCAAGCAAAAATTCCGGGAGGAGCTTACGTGAAGACTGCGATCACCGAACTGTTCGGCATCGAGCACCCGATCATCCAGGGCGGCATGCATTTCGTCGGCTTTGCCGAGCTTGCCGCCGCCGTCTCGAATGCCGGCGGGCTCGGCATCATCACCGGCCTCACGCAGAAAACGCCGGAATTGCTGGCGAAAGAGATCGCGCGCTGCCGCGACGTGACCGACAAGCCGTTCGGCGTGAATCTGACCTTTCTGCCGGCCTTCTCTGCGCCACCCTATCCGGAATATATCGCCGCCATCGTCGAGGGCGGCATCAAGGCGGTGGAGACCGCGGGCCGCAGCCCGGAAGCCTACATGCCGGCGCTGAAGGCTGCCGGCATCAAGGTGATCCACAAATGCACCTCGGTCCGTCATTCGCTGAAGGCCGAGCGCATCGGCTGCGATGCCGTCAGCGTCGACGGCTTCGAGTGTGGCGGCCATCCCGGCGAGGACGACATCCCCAACATGATCCTGCTGCCGCGCGCGGCGGAGGAGTTGAAGATCCCGTTCGTGGCCTCCGGCGGCATGGCCGACGGGCGCAGTCTCGTCGCGGCGCTCTCGCTGGGCGCGGCCGGCATGAACATGGGCACGCGCTTTATCGCGACCAAGGAAGCCCCGGTGCATCAGAACGTGAAGAACGCGCTTGTTGCAGCGACCGAGCTCGACACCCGGCTCATCATGCGCGCCCTGCGCAACACTGAACGCGTGCTGAAGAATGCCAATGTCGATCGCCTGATCGAGATCGAGCGCGAGAAGGGCGCCAAGCTCACCATCGACGACATTCACGACCAGGTCGCCGGCGTCTATCCCAGGATCATGCTGGAGGGACAGATGGACGCCGGTGCCTGGAGCTGCGGCATGGTCGCCGGCCTCATCCGCGACATCCCCTCCTGCAAGGAACTCATCGATCGCATCATGAACGAGGCGGAAACCATCATCCGCGGCCGCCTGATGGGGTTCCTGGATGGGACGGGGGCGACGCGAAAGGTCGCTTGACACCGCCAACTTCTTAACCACGGCGGCAACCGGCCGCTGGAATTCCGCGCGACGCCTCCTAAATAGGGGTAAATTACCCCTTAATAATTCAATTTCAGGAGGCGTCCGTGGTCCTGAAAAGCGTTACTTTTGCCGTTGCCGTAGCCCTCGCCGTTGCGTGGGGTGGCATGGCGCGCGCTGACGACTACAAGCCTGACGAATATCTCGGTCTCGATCTCTCCAAGGCGGTGCTGTCGCCGAAGCGACTCGGGCCCGAGACGCAATTCGCGCCGGTCGCACTCGAGGCGAAGGGCGGCAACGAGGCGCAGGCTAGGGTCGAGCCGATGGATGTGCCGAAGAAGGTCGCGGCCGAACGCGTGCACGTGCCGGAGCCGAAGGTCGCGCATACGAAGAGCACGCAGCCCCGCGGCGCTGCCCGCACCAAGCTCGCGCATCGCCGCGGCAATCCGCTCGACGCGCAGGCCATGGACACCCGCATCCAGACCTGGCCGTGCCGCAGCGGCGGCATCTGCAACTGGAAGCGGTAGTCGCAGCATTCTCTTCGCCTCTCCCCGCTTGCGGGGAGAGGCCGGATTGCATCGAAGATGTAATCCGGGTGAGGGGGCTCTCCGCGAGTTGAACTCTCACCGTCCCCGCGGAGGCTCCCCCTCACCCCAACCCTCTCAGCGCGAGCGAAGCTCGTCGCGGCCCCGCAAGCGGGGCGAGGGAGCAGACCGTCGCCGCGGCTGCATATCGCACGTCATCCCCGCGTCGCAAAACCGTAGGCGCGGAGTCAAGAAACCGTCAGGGTGGAGTCAAGGAGCGCAGGCACCTTCCGTCGCGATTCGACGAAGGTCTCCTGAATGGCAACGCTCCGCGCCCAGCGCGCATGGACCCGGCGACAATTCCTGGTCCGCTCGACTTCAAGCCTCGCCGTCGCCTCGCTCGGCACGCTCGCAACGCCCCGCATCAGCCGCGCCGCCGACCGCCCCCAGATCGCAGGCGGCATCCAGTCCGGCGACGTCTCGGATGGCTCTGCCGTGGTCTGGGCGCGCGCGGACCGGGCCGCACGGATGCACGTGGAGTGCTCGACCACAGAGAGCTTCAAGACCATCATTGCGTCGGCTGCGCGCGACGCTCTGCCGGATGCAGATTTCACCTCGAAACTGCTGCTGAACGACCTGCCGCCCGGGCAGGACATCTTCTACCGCATCCGCTTCGACGACATCGCCACCGGCATCGCCGGTGAAAGCCGCGTCGGCCATTTCCGCACCGCGCCGGCCGCAGGAAAATCGATCTCGTTTCTGTGGTCCGGCGACACCGCCGGGCAGGGCTGGGGCATCGACGTCGCGCGCGGCGGCTTTCGCAGCTATCGCACCATGCGCGACAATCGCCCTGATTTCTTCATCCATTCCGGCGATCATATCTACGCCGACTGCACGATTCCTTCCGAGCAGAAGCTGCCGAACGGCGAGACCTGGCGCAACATCGTCACCGAGGAAAAAGCCGAGGTCGCGCACACGCTGGCGCAGTTCCGCGGCAATTACAAATACAACCATCTGGACGAGCATTTTCGCGCCTTCCACGCGCAGGTGCCGATGTTCGCGCAATGGGACGACCACGAGGTCACCAACGACTGGTCGCCGTTCGGTAGCTATGACGATGCCGGTTTTGAGGATGACGGCACCCCGCGCCTGGTCGCGCGCGCCCGCCGCGCTTTCTTCGACTTCATGCCGATCCGCGACATCAGCGCGCGGCAGGGCCGGGTCTATCGCAAGATCGCCTACGGCCCGCTGCTCGACGTCTTCATGATCGACATGCGCAGCTATCGCGACGACAGCTGGAACAAGGGCGAGGATCACCGCGGCTGGATTTTCGGCGCCGAGCAGCTCGCCTGGCTGAAGCGCGAGCTTGCCGCGTCCCGCGCGACCTGGAAGGTGATTGCGGCCGACCTGCCGATTGGCCTGGTCAGCCTCGACGCGGTCGCGCTCGGCAATGGGGCGCCGGATCGACGCGAGCACGAGATCGCCGATCTGCTTGCCTCGATCAAGCGCGCGGGCGTGCGCAACATCGTCTGGCTCACCGCCGACATGCACTACACTGCCGCGCATTATTACGATCCGAACAAAGCGCAGTTTCAGGACTTTGAGCCGTTCTGGGAATTTGTCTCCGGCCCGCTGCATGCCGGCACCTGGGGGCCCGGCGAGCTCGACAACACATTTGGCCCGGTCGCGATGTACCAGAATGGCTGTAGCGCAGCGCAGGGCGACAATCTCGCGCCCTGCTTCGGCCTGCAATTCTTTGGCCGCGTCGACATCGACGCTGCGAGCAGCGTCATGACCGTGACCCTGAAGGATGTCGACAACCGCGACCTCTGGTCGGTCGACATCGTGCCGCAACCGCAGGCGCGTCCGGCCGTGGTGGCGCAGCATTCCTAAGGCGCACGAAGGCCGATGCCGCCGCGCACCGGCTGGGTCGCGGGTCGCGGGGTCTCCGCGCGTGCGTTCATCCAGTCCGGAGCGCGCGGCGCGGTGGTCTGCCGGACGAAAAATTCGCCCTGCTTGGGCGAGCCCATATAGGCAAAGCCGTCGGCATGCGCCGGGGCGGCGCCGGCAACGGCAGCCGCCAAAATGGCCATCGTCAAAAGCGTCTTCATGATCGTCTCCATCTTGTGTGCGGCCGGAATGACCGCGATGGTGAGATGCTGACAGGAGAGGGAGCCGATCTGAAATGCCGTTTGGCTGTCGCGGCGATACCCGCTGGCTATCTTGCTGACCTGATCTTGATTTGGCCCTGCTCCGGCGGCGCGCTATAATGTCCGCTCCTGCCATCTCTTTTCCATCACTGAAGAGTCTGCTCACGCGGCATCGCTGCGCGCATTCGGCGGGCTGAAATACGTCAGGAGCCTGTTTCATGGATCATCTGAAGACACAGGGCATCAGCATGCCCAAGCTCGGCCTCGGCACCTTCCGCATGCAGGGCGATGCCTGCCGGGCGGCGGTCGAGAGCGCGCTCGCGATCGGCTACCGCCACATCGACACCGCCGAGATGTACGCCAACGAAGAGGCGATCGGCGCCGCGCTTGCCGCTGCCCGCCTGCCGCGCGGCGAGCTGCACGTTACGACGAAGGTGTGGCACGAGAACCTCGCCCCCGACGCCATCCGCCGTGCCTTCGATACCAGCCTGACGAAGCTGCGGCTAGATCATGTCGATCTCTATCTCGTGCACTGGCCGTCGAAGTCCGCGAACTGGGGCGCGGTGTTCGAGACCTTGATGAAGCTGAAGGAGGAGGGACGCACGCGGGCCATCGGCGTTGCCAACTTCACCACCGCGCTGCTCAAGATCGCGGTCGAGGACATCAAGGCGCCGATCGCCTGCAACCAGATCGAATATCACGCGATGCTCGATCAATCGAAGGTGCTGGCCTATCTCAAGCCCAGGTCGATCCCGCTGGTCGCCTATTGCCCGCTGGCGCAGGGGCGTATCGCGTCGGATCCCGTGCTGGAAGAGATCGGCACCAAACACAATGCGACCGCCGCGCAAGTCGCGCTGAAATGGCTGCTCGACCAGGACGGCGTCGCCGCGATTCCGAAGGCCTCGCGCAGCGAGAGCCAGCAGGCCAATCTCGATGCGCTCACGATCACGCTCGACGATGCCGACCGCAAGAAGATCGCCGCGCTGGCGAAGGACAGGCGCTGCGTCAATCCGGGCTTTGCGCCGGCGTGGGATTAGTCGCTCTTCACCCTCTCCCCTTGTGGGAGAGGCTGGATTCGATGCGAAGCATCGAAGCCGGGTGAGGGGTCTCTCTCCGCGCATGACTCTTGTGAGTTCGTGGAGAGATACCCCTCATCCGGCGCTACGCGCCACCTTCTCCCGCAGGGGAGAAGGAAGAACGCAAAGAAATGGCCCCGCGAGGGGCCATTTCCACGTTTGCGTTGCGCATTAGTCCCAGTGGTGATGGCGATGGCTGCGCTTGATCACCACGACCCGATCGCCATGATGACGCCAGCCGCGATGCCAGCCGTGGTCGCGATGCATGCCGTATTCGGCATGCGCGGCGTACGGGCCGTGGTGATGACCACGCTTGATCACCACCGTCTCCGCACTCGCCAGCGTCGGCGCCGCGATCGCCAGCGCACCGACAGCCGCAAGCACATAGCCAAGGCTCTTCATGATGTCCTCCTCCAATCGAATGCCAATCTAAACCGTGCATTCGCGTGAACGTTCCGGAGGAATCGCAGGAGAATTCTGAACGGATGTTCAGACAGAGCATGATCCGGAAAAGTGTGGAGCGGTTCTCCGAAAGATCATGCTCAAACGGAATGCTTAGTCGCAGCGCTGCTGCGCGGGCGTCGGCGCGCCCGTGGCGACGTACTTGCCGTCTCTGATCGTGTACTCGCCGCGCTCGCTGCGATTGTAGATCGCGCGCAGGCTGCCGTCCTTGTCCAGCAGCAGCCCGAACTCGCGAGCCTGATGCAGCGAGGGGAAGTACACCATCACATTGAGCAGGCCTTCGGCGTTGACCGTGGCGGACACCACCTCGTTCTCGTCCCTGGCGTCGCCGAAATTGCGCCGGTACATCACCCGGCCGTCCTTCCGGATCTCGTAGGTCAGCAGCGCACCCTTGTCGCGGTCTGGCCGGACCGCGCAATCGACTGCCCATGAGCCGAGCAGGCCCCATTGCTCGACAGTCGCCGCAAGCGTCTCCGCGCGCGCCAGAGGTATGAAAGCAACCCATAGCAATGCAGCCGTGGTCCAGCGGCTCAAACAACGCGTCATGTCCCGAAAAGCCCCGCCTCGAAGAATTCCAAACTGTAGCATCTCGGGCGCGGCCGTCCACGCCAGCTGCCGATCGCGCGCGAATTTGATCCGCGTCAATGAGGCCGGCCGTAGCGGGGCTAGGATAGCAGCTCCGAAGGCGAACGTGGATACACCAATGCTGAATCAAGTCATGGATTTTGCGGGCGAAGTGCTGCCGGGGAGCTGCGCCGTGCCGCCCTATTCGGAGACCGCGTTTCTGGCCGAATTGGGCGACCGCCTGAGGTCCTCGCGCACCCGCTGCGACCTGTCGCGCCGGGAGCTCGCCCGCCGCTCCGGGATTTCCGAGCGCTACATCGCCCAGATCGAGGCCGGCAAGGGCAACGTCTCGATCGTCCTGTTGCTGCGGCTGGCCTCCGCCATCCACAGCAGCCAGCCGCAGGCGGCCTGACGCTGCGAGGTGACCGCCATGGGGCAGCTCGTACTCGCGGCCAAGGTCACCCACGTTCCATCATTGATGCTGTCGGAGCAGCCCGGCAGCCCGTTGCGTGCCGCGCGCAAGGCTGCCGTCGATTCTTTGCGCGAGCTTGGGCGGCGGGCGAAAGAGCGGGGCGTCACCAGCTTCGTGGTGTTCGATACCCACTGGCTCTCGAATTTCGGCTATCACATCAACGCCAACGCGCGGCATCACGGCTCGTTCACCAGCCACGAGGCGCCGCAGATGATCCAGGACCTGCGCTACGATCTGCCCGGCGATACCAGGCTCGCTGAAGCGATCGCGCGCAGGGCCGAAGATGCCGGTCTGAACGTCATCGCCCACCAGGTGGCGAGCCTCGGGCTCGAATACGGCACCATCGTGCCGATGCACTACATGAACCCGGACGGTTTTGCCAAGGTCGTCTCGGTCGCCTCGCCCCTGTTCACCTCGTTCGAGGAGAGCCGGGTTCTCGGCGAAGCGACCCGCCGCGCCATCGACGAATCCGGGGAACGGGTCGCGATCCTCGCCAGCGGTTCACTCTCGCACCGGCTGTGGCCCAACAAGAAGCTCGGTCCGGAGGCGTGGACGTCGGTCGCCAGCGAGTTCAACCGCCAGGTCGATTTGCGCGTGCTCGAGCTTTGGCAGACCCGCCGCTACCGCGAATTCCTCGACATGCTTCCCGACTACGCCATCAAATGCAACGGCGAGGGCGGGATGGCGGACACCATCATGCTGTTCGCAGCACTCGGCTGGTCCGACTATCGCGGTGCCGCTGAGCAGCTCTGCGACTATTTTCCGTCCTCGGGCAGCGGCCAGGTCAACGTGGAATTTCACGTCGATTCATGAGGCGTCGGTCTCAGGCCCGCTTCTCCACATTGGCGCTGCGAGACGGCACGCCGAACTCCTTGCGGCAGACCTCGGCCAGCACGGCGACGCCCTCGCGAATCTGCTGATGCGTGGGGCTTGCAAAGCACAGCCGCAGGCGCGAGCTCGAATGGCTCTTGTTGGTCGACCATTCCGGCCCCGGATTGATCGAGACGCCGGCGGCGAGTGCAGCCTGATAGAGTTTTAGCGTATCGACCTGGTCGGGCAGCTTGACCCATAGGAAGATGCCGCCCTTGGGCTCCTCGAACTCGGCCGCCGTGCCGAACTGCTCGTTCAGGGCTTCCATCAGCGTGTCGAGCTTGGTGCGCAGCGCCTTCGTCAAGGCCGGCACGTGGGTCGAGAAATGCGGCTTGCAATAGGCCGCCAGCACCATCTGCTCCAGCGCGCCGGACCCGGCGTCCGTCTTCAGTGACAGCATCCGCGACATCACATCCCAGGGCGCGACGATGAAGCCGACGCGCAGCGCCGGTGCGATCGATTTCGAGAACGAGCCGATATGGATCACCCCGCCATTAGGGCTCATCGCGTAGATCGCCGGCGGCCGCTGACCCGACCAGACCAGGTCGGCATAGCAATCGTCCTCGAAGACGGGCACGCCGTATTCGGCGGACAGCCGCAGCAGCTCGACGCGGCGGCTCTCCGGCATGATGCTGCCGGTCGGGTTCTGCACGGTCGGGATGGTGTAGATGTATTTCGGGCGGATGCCGCGGCTTTTCAGATCGGCCAGCGCCGTCGCCAGCACGTCCATGCGCATGCCGTCCCTGTCGAGGGGAATGCCGACGACATTGACGCCGAGCCGCGCCAGGCGTGTCAGTGAGCCCTGATAGCTGTCCTGCTCGAAGATCACGGTGTCGCCGCGCGTCAGCAGCGTGTTGTTGACGAGGTCGAGCGCCTGCAGCGAGCCGGAAACGATCAGGAGATCGTCGACGGTGCAGTTGATGCCGGCATCGCGCTTGAGCTTTGTCACCAGGAATTCGCGCAAGGGCAAGTAGCCCTGCGGGCCGTGCGCCAGCCCGTAAGTGGCGAGCGAGCGGCCCTCGCGCCGCAACACCGTGTTGGTCGCTTCGATCAGCTCGTCGAGCGGTACCTGTTCGGAATCATTGTTGCCGCCGACAAAGCTGTATTTGGCAAGGCCCGTCCAGCGCGCAGTCGGGGCCGGCAGCCCTGCGGGAAACAGGGGAGCGAAATCGAAGCTGGACGTCATGGGAGCGTTCCTCGTCTTGTTTTTGTTGAGCCGGCTGGCGTTGCGCCGGCCTGCTTTCCGTCTAGCCGCCCGGGTGGGCCGCCTATTTCTTACCGGCCGTCCGGGTCGGACGGCCCTGGCTGATGAAAGCGTAATGCGCATTGGCGACGCCGCCAACCATCAAGGCTTCGACCACGGGCTCGGAGATGTCGCTCGTGGCAGCCCAGTCGACGATGAAATTGGCGCCGGTGCCACCGCGCACGTCGTCGGTCGGGATGAAGATGGAGACGGTGGCGAGGGGTTTTAGTGCCACCGGCGCCTTCAGATAACTCTCGACCTGCTTGCCTGCGGTGTCGAAATAGGCGATGCGTTTGAGGACCAGTGCTTGCGTCTCGGAGGCGTTGTGCACGCTCAACGTCACCGAGAAGTCGACGCGCAGCTTGCCCTGGCTCATCGCGACGCTGGAATAGGCCGGCACGTAGAACCCGCCGGACACGGCGAGCTCCTCCTTCGGCAGCGCGGTGAGCGAATCGGCAAAGGTCTGTTCGATATTGACCTTGGATTGTGCGGCGGCCGGACACACGAACAGGCCCAGCAGGGCTATCACAGAGAGCACGATCCGCATGTGACGAATTGCTCGCTTGCCGCGTTGCACTCTGCCACTAGGGTGCGGCGAAACGGACCAATTTGGCATGCATGAGCTCATTCGCGACATCACACTCTCTATCCTGTTTGCCTGGATGCTGGGCCTGCTCGCCCATTTCTTCCGGCAACCGCTGATCCTGGCCTACCTTATCGCCGGCTTCTGCATAGGTCCATTCGGTGCCGGCTGGGTCAAGTCGCAGGAATCGATCAGCGTCATCTCCGAGCTCGGCCTGATCTTCATGCTGTTCATGATCGGCCTGGAGATCGACCTGAAGAAGATCGTGCGGGCAGGAAAGGTGATCCTGTTCGCGGCGGGAGGCCAGCTCCTCGGCGGCTGTGTGCTCGGGGTGCTGTTCTTCGTCGGCATCGGCCTGTCGCTCGGTGGCGGGCATTTCGACGCGGTCTATCTCTGCGTCGCCTGCGCGCTGTCGAGCACGGTGATCATCGTCAAGGTGCTCTATGAGAAGCGCGAGCTCGACACGCTGCCGGGGCGGATTACGCTCGGCGTCCTGGTGCTGCAGGACATCTTCGCGATCCTGTTCCTGGCGGTGCAGCCGAGTCTGGCCAATCTGGAAGTCACCGTCATCCTGCTCTCGATCGGCCGTGTCGCGGTGCTGGTCGCAGCCGCGCTCCTGGTCAGCCGTTATGTGCTGCCGCGCCTGTTCCACCAGATCGCCCGCCGTCCCGAGCTGATCCTGCTCGGTGCGCTGGCCTGGTGCTTTCTCGTCGCCGAGACCGCCGAGCGGCTGTCGCTGTCGCGCGAGATGGGTGCGCTGATCGCCGGCGTCTCGCTCTCGACCTTTCCTTACGCGCTCGACGTCACCGCCAAGGTCACCACGCTGCGGGACTTCTTCATCACGCTGTTCTTCGTTGCGCTCGGCATGACCATTCCCGTGCCCGGCCTCTCCGTGATCGGGCTTGCCTTGATGATTGCGGCCTTCACCGTGGTGAGCCGCCTCGTCACCACCTTTACCCCGCTCTACCTGATGAAGCAGGGGTTGCGCGCGAGCCTGTTGCCGGCGCTCAACCTCGCGCAGATCTCGGAATTCTCGCTGGTGGTGATTCAGACCGGCGTCACCGACAACCACATCGCCGCCGAGACGGCGAATGCCGCCTCTTTCGCCTTCGTGGTGCTGGCGGTGCTCTCGACCTTCGTGATGACCCGCAGTGACGAGATCACCCGCTGGGCGATCGGTCCGTTGAAGCGGATCGGCCTGCGCGATCTCGATCACGGCAACGGCCATGCCGAGGAGAGCCACGAGGGCGGTCATGGCGAGGCCCGCCGCATCGTCATCCTCGGCTTTTTCCGCGCGGCGAGCGCACTGCTGGCGGAGATCGAGCGGCAGGCACCGGTGCTGCTCGAGCAGATCACGGTGGTTGATTTCAACCCCAATGTATACCAGACGCTGCTGTCGCGCGGCCTGCACGTGATCTATGGCGACATCAGCAGCGCCGACACGCTGCTCCATGCCGGCGTCGGCAAGTCCGAGATGATCATCCTCAGCGTGCCGGACGCGCTTCTGAAGGGCGCCAGCAATGAGAAGCTGGTCCGTCACGTCCGCACCCTCAATCCGACCGCCATGATCGTTGCCACGGCCGATCTGTTGTCGGATGTGGGCGAGCTCTATGCGGCCGGCGCCAGCTACGTCACCGTGACCCGGCTCAGCGATGCTCATGAGCTGTTTACCGTGATCGAGGCCGCTCAGGCCGGCCTGCTCGCCGACAAGCGTGCCGAGCTCGATCTGCGGCTTGGCGAGCGCCGCGAGGTGTTGCCCTGACGGCGTTGGGCCACCTTCCTTGCGGGGCCCGCGCACCTATATCCCTGGTATCTTCGGTGCAAGCCTGAAACCCCTTGGACAGGCCTGCCCCGGGCATATGCGGTTGCGTCCAGGACACTAGCGTCCCGGCCCAACTCCAGCTAAGGCGTCCGGCTAAGCCTCCGGCCCGTAACCGACAGAGATTGGGAAATGCCCGATACCATCCAGGAAGTCTTGCAGGCCTTTGCCAGGGGCGAACTCGTCGTCGTCACCGACGACGAAGACCGCGAGGGCGAGGGCGATCTGATCGTCGCCGCCTCGCTCTGCACCGCCGAGAAGATGGCGTTCATCATCCGCCACACCTCCGGCATCGTCTGCGCCCCCGTGACCACCGAGGACGCCCGCCGCCTGCGGCTCGATCCGATGGTCGCCCACAACGATTCCGCGCACACCACCGCGTTCACGGTCTCGATCGACTACAAGCCCGACGGCGGCACCGGCATCTCGGCCGAGGAGCGTGCCTCGTGCTGCCGCGCGCTCGCCAATCCCAATGTCGGCGCCCATGACTTCGCCCGGCCGGGCCACATCTTCCCGCTGATCGCCAAGGACGGCGGCGTGCTGCTGCGCTCCGGCCATACCGAGGCCGCCGTCGATCTCTGCAAGCTTTCCGGCCTGCCGCCGGTCGGCGTCATCAGCGAGCTGATGAACGACGACGGCAGCGTGATGAAGGGCGAGCAGGTCGCCCGCTTCGCGGCCCAGCACAAGCTCAAGCACGTCACCATCGCCGACATGATCGCCTACCGCCAGGCGCGCGAAAAACTGATCGAGCGGGTCTCGACCTTCGTCACGGACAGCCCGATCGGACCGTTACAGGGCTATGCCTACCGCTCGCCGTTCGATTCCATCGCCCACGTCGCCTTCGTCTACAACGGCGTCGGTGACGGCAAGAACGTGCTGACGCGCTTCCACAAGCCGAACATCGTCAAGGACACCTTTACCGGCCACAAGCGCATGGCCGCCGTGCTCGAGCATTTCAAGAAGACCGGCCGCGGCGTGCTGGTCTACCTGCGCGACGGCGCGGCCGGTGTGCCCGTCTCGCCGCTGGAGGACGAGACCTCGACGGAGGCCGACCGCAACCGCCAGTGGCGCGAGGTCGGGGTCGGGGCGCAGATCCTGCGCGATCTCGGGGTCACCTCGATCCGGCATCTCACCTCCTCGGTGCATGACTACAAGGGCCTGTCGGGCTTCGGCATCGAGATCGTCGCCAACGAGCAGCTCGAAATCTGACCGCGTCGTTTCCGGGTTCGCGCCGTTGCGCGACCCGGAATGACCGAAACCAGGATGCAATTGCACTTGTTGCCGCGGCGCTTTAATTTGTCGGGCAATTTCTAGACGGAACCAGACGCGAAAGGACGTTTCATGAGCGTGCGCCCTCAGGCCAAGGACAAGCCGGCTGCGGCTTCTTTCCAGTGGGACGATCCGTTCCTGCTCGACGAACAGCTGACCGAAGACGAGCGCATGGTGCGCGACACCGCCCGTGCCTATGCCCAGGACAAGCTGCTGCCCCGCGTCGCCAAGGCCTATCTGGAAGAGAAGACCGACCGCGAAATCTTCAACGAGATGGGCGAGCTCGGCCTGATCGGCATCACACTGCCGGAGGAATATGGCTGTGCCAATGCGAGCTACGTCGCCTATGGCCTCGTCGCACGCGAGATCGAGCGGGTCGATTCCGGCTATCGCTCGATGAACTCGGTGCAGTCCTCGCTGGTGATGTATCCGATCTATGCCTATGGCGACGAGAACCAGCGCAAGAAGTACCTGCCGAAGCTCGCCAGCGGCGAGTGGGTCGGCTGCTTCGGCCTGACCGAGCCGGACGCCGGCTCCGATCCGGCCGGCATGAAGACCCGCGCCGAGAAGGTCTCGGACGGCTATCGCCTGACCGGCAGCAAGATGTGGATCTCGAATGCGCCGATCGCCGACGTGTTCGTGGTCTGGGCCAAGTCGGCGGCGCACGACAACCAGATCCGCGGCTTCGTGCTGGAGAAGGGCATGAAGGGCCTCTCCGCGCCGAAGATCGGCGGCAAGCTCTCACTGCGCGCCTCCATCACCGGCGAGGTCGTGATGGACGGGGTCGTGGTTCCCGAAGATGCGCTCTTGCCCAACGTCTCCGGCCTCAAGGGCCCGTTCGGCTGTCTCAACCGTGCCCGCTACGGCATCTCCTGGGGTGCGCTCGGCGCCGCCGAGGACTGCATGCACCGCGCCCGCCAGTACACGCTCGACCGCAAGCAGTTCGGCAAGCCGCTCGCCGCGACCCAGCTGGTGCAGAAGAAGCTCGCCGACATGGAGACCGAGATCGCGCTCGGCCTGCAGGGCTCGCTTCGCGTCGGCCGCCTGATGGACGAGGGCAAGTTCGCGCCCGAGATGATCTCGATCATGAAGCGCAACAATTGCGGCAAGGCGCTCGACATCGCCCGCACCGCCCGTGACATGCACGGCGGCAACGGCATCTCGATCGAGTACCACGTGATGCGCCACGTCCATAACCTCGAGACGGTCAACACCTACGAGGGCACCCACGACGTCCACGCCCTGATTCTCGGCCGCGCCATTACGGGCATTCAGGCGTTTTTCTGAGCGCCGGGAATACCGTGGCGATTGTCTTGCTCAACTGTCATCGTCCGCGAAGGCGGACGATCCAGTATCCCAGAGACCTCGCCTTCGTCTCAACGGCCGCGGCGTACTGGATACCCCGCCTTCGCGGGGTATGACGGCAGAGAGTGCGGCTACAGGAAGTCCCATGTCCGACAACGACGACGTCCCGTTCAACCGCAACTTTCCGCTTCAGCCTGGCGTCGTCGAGGAAGTCCGTCCCGGCGTGCGGCGCGTGCTCTGTAATAATCCGAGCCCCTTCACCTTCACCGGCACGGTCAGCTACATCGTCGGCACCGGCAACGTCGCGATCATCGATCCCGGCCCGGACGACGCGGCGCACGCAGCGGCGCTGCTCGAGGCCGTGCGCGGCGAGACGGTGAGCCACATCTTCGTCAGCCATACCCACCGCGACCATTCGCCGAACACCGCGCGGATCAAGCAGGCGACCGGCGCGCCGGTCTATGCCGAAGGCCCGCACCGTGCCTCGCGCCCGCGCTTCGAGAGCGAGAAGCACAATCCGGAATCCGGCGTCGATCGCGATTTCGCGCCTGACATCACGATCGCCCATGGCGACGTCGTCGAGGGGGCCGGCTGGCGCCTCGAGGCGGTGGCGACGCCCGGCCACACCGCCAACCACCTCGCCTTCGCCTGGCCGGAGCGGAAATTCAATTTCGTCGGCGACCACGTGATGGGCTGGTCGACCTCGATCGTGGCGCCGCCCGACGGCTCGATGATCGACTACATGGACTCGCTGGACCGTCTCGCCGCGCGCGATGAGGATCTCTACTTCTCCGGCCACGGCCCCGAGATCCCGGACGGCCCGCGCTTCGTGCGTTTCCTGATCCGCCACCGCAAGGCCCGCGAGGCCTCGATCCTGCACCGCCTCGCCAAGGGCGAGGCCGACATCCCGACCATGGTGCGCGCGATCTATATCGGCATCGATCCCAGGCTGACGACGGCCGCCGGCTATTCCGTGCTGGCGCATCTGGAAGACCTCGTCGCGCGCGGCGTGGTGGCAACCGATGGCGATCCCGTGATCACCGGGACGTACCGGATGGCCTAGGGGCGGGGCGAATGGTGAGTGGCGAATAGGGAATGGGGAGTAGCGAATAGTCTGTCCTTCCACTCGCTATTCGCTACTCCCTATTCGCCGTCTTCATTTCTTCACCGTCTTCGCCGGGGCCTTCGGGGGCGCCACCGGGGTCTTCTTCACCGGCTTCAGCGCGTCGGCATCGGCGGCGGCGTTGAGATCCTCGGTGAATTTCTTCACACGCGCGGCATTGCTGCCGAGATCGCTGTCGAAATAACGCGAGGCGGAACGGATATCGACGCGGGAATCCTCGCCGTCGGACACGACTCTGATGGAAATGTCCTCGCGCAGGCCCATGATCGGCGTGCGGGCCACCGCCTCGATGCGTCCGATGCGGCGCGGCGGCTGCGGCGCGCGCTCGTCGATGACGAGCCATTTGCGCTTGTTGACCAGCTGGAGCGCGATCGCATAGGCGCGATCGACCGGGATCTCGAGCTCGATCGGTTCGATATCGGGATAGAAATGGCGCTGCTGCTCGGCCGAATAGAGGCCGGCATAGACGGCCGTATTGGCGCCGTCGCCGATGCGCAGACGCGCCAATGCGTCGAAGCGGGGCGGGTCGATCGGGTCGGTGGTGATGTCGTGGATCGCCGGCAGCTTGCGGTATTGCAGGGCGAGATAGGCGGGGTAGGCGAGGATCGCGCCGTCGATCAGGAACGCGAGCAGGATGCGCGCCATGCCGCGCGAGCCGTTCTGCCAGATCGCGGCGAAGCCCGCGAGCCCGAACAGGATCGAGAGCCCGGCGATCGCGAGGCCCCCGAAGAAGGTGACGAGCGCCGGTTTCGGCTCCAGGAAGCCGAAGCGGACGACGAGGATCGACACCAATACGGCCACCACCGCGAACACGGCGAGATTGCGCGCCCAGCTGGCGAGGCTGGACACGGGCTCCGTCTGGTAGGGAGCGGAAAACCTGCGGGCCATCGGGTGAAGCTCTGCCGGGGTCTTGGAGGCGGTGCCGGCCGATCTGGCGCGACGATAGGCCGTTGAGACCACGGAGCCGCGGCAAATTCAAGGGAGACCGGACTGTTACGGCCCGTCATTCCGGGGCGGCTCAAAGAGCCGAACCCGGAATCTCGAGATTCCGGGTTCGATGCTTCGCATCGCCCCGGAATGACTTTCGAGCGGCGGCCTACGCCGCCGCGTTCGGGAAGCGGTAATCCCTAAATTGGTCGCGCAGCGCCGTCTTCAGGATCTTGCCGGTGGCGGTGTGCGGGATGCCGTCCACGAAGGCGACGTCGTCGGGCATCCACCATTTGGCGATCTTGCCATCCATGAACTTCAGGATGTCCTCGCGCGTGGCCTGCTGGCCCTGCTTGAGCTGCACGATCAGGAGCGGCCGCTCGTCCCATTTGGGGTGGAACACGCCGATCACGGCGGCTTCCGCCACGGCGGGATGGCCGACCGCGAGGTTTTCGAGGTCGATCGAGGAAATCCACTCGCCGCCGGACTTGATCACGTCCTTGGATCGGTCGGTGATCCGCATGTAGCCGGCCTCGTCGATGGTCGAGACGTCGCCGGTGTCGAAGAAGCCTTCCTCGTCGAGGATGTTGGCGTCGACGTGGTAATAGGCCTTGGCGACGGCGGGGCCGGAGACCTTGAGCCGGCCAAAGGTCTTGCCGTCCCAGGGCAGCTCCTTGCCGGCATCGTCGGTGATCTTCATCTGCACCCCGAAGGGGGCATAGCCCTGCATCTGCAGCACGTCGAGCTTGGCGTCGCCGGTTGCGTTCTGGAACGGCGGCTTCAGCGCCGCGACGCTGCCGATCGGGCTCATCTCGGTCATGCCCCAGGCGTGGCGGACGTTCGAGCCCATGTCGAGGAAGGCCTTGATCATCGAGCGTGGCATCGCCGAGCCGCCGCAGATCACCATCTTCAGGTCCGGCAGCTTCAGATTGTTGGCGGCCATGTGCTGGAGCAGCATCAGCCACACCGTGGGCACGCCCGCGGTGTGCGTCACCTTCTCGGTCGAGAGCAGCTCGTAGACCGAGGCGCCGTCGAGCTTGGCGCCGGGCATGACCAGCTTGGTGCCCTGCGAGGGCGCGGAGAAGGCGATGCCCCAGCTGTTGGCGTGGAACAGCGGCACCACCGGCAGCATCGCCTCGGAGGCGCTGGTGCCGAGCGCGTCGACATTGTTGGCCATCAGCGCGTGCAGCACGTTGGAGCGATGCGAGTACAGCACGCCCTTCGGATCGCCCGTGGTGCCCGACGTGTAGCACATCGCGGCCGCCGTGTTCTCGTCAAAGTCCTTCCATTTGAATTTGCCGTCGGCCTGCGCAATCCAGTCCTCGTAGGCCACCGCATTCTTGAGCGTGGTCTGCGGCATATGCGCCTTGTCGGTGAGCACGATGTAGCGCTCCACGCTTTCCAGCTTGTCGGCGATCTTCTCCAGGACCGGAACGAAGGTGATGTCGGTCATCACGATGCGGTCCTGCGCATGGTTGATGATCCAGGCGATCTGCTCGGGGAAAAGGCGGGGATTGACGGTATGGCAGATGGCGCCGATGCCCATGATGCCGTACCACACCTCGAGATGGCGCCAGGTGTTCCAGGCGATCGTGGCAACGCGGTCGCCGAGTTCGATGCCGTCGCGCTCCAGCATCTGCGAGACCTTGAGCGCGCGCTTGTGGATTTCGCCGTAGGTGGTGCGATGGATCGGTCCCTCGACCGATCGCGTGACCACCTCCTGCTTGCCATGAATCCTGGCGGCGTGTTCGATGATCCGGTGGCAGAGCAGGGGCCAGTCTTGCATCAAACCAAGCATTCCGACGTTCCTCCGAGAAGTCGCTGGGCGCGTTTTTGCTCTCAGCGTTGGGCCAAAGAATTGTCATGAATTTTAGCCTGCCGGACTTTCGCCGCAAATGGTCTTGTCGCGGCTATATGTCCGCCGGTGCGGCAATGGTTACCGTCGCGCTGGGGCTGTCGCTTGTGCTGACGGAGCGGGCAGAGGCGCGAAAATATGCTGCGCCGTTCGATATCTTTGGTCTTGGTGCACCGCGGCCGCGTGCGAGGGTTCATTCCGCCAGGATCCCGCTCCCGAAACCGCGCCCCGAGGAGGCCCCGAAAGCATCCGACGAGGCCCCGCCGGAGGCGGAGGGCAAGCCGTCCCCGGACAAGCCGGGTGATACCAAGCCCGCCGAGGCTGCGCCGCCGCCGGAGAAGCAGCTCTCGGCCTGCCGCCTCGCGCTGACCGAAGACATCGCGGTCGCGCCGTCCATTCCCGATATCCGCGGCCCCGGCGCCTGCGGCGGCGAGGACCTGGTGCGGCTGGAGGCCATCGTGCTGCCGGACAAGCGCAAGGTGACGGTGAAGCCGGCGGCGATCCTCCGCTGCACCATGGCCTCCGCGATCGCGGACTGGGTGCGCAAGGACATGGTGCCGCTGGCCGCGAGCCTCGGTTCGACCATCAGCGATCTCGACAATTTCGACAGCTTCGAGTGCCGGGGCCGCAACCGCATCGTTGGTGCAATGCTGTCCGAGCACGGCAAGGCCAACGCCCTCGACGTCCGCGCCATCAAGCTCGCCAACGGGCAGTCGATCGGCCTCACCGACCGCACCATCTCGCGCGATGTGCGCGAGCGCGTGCTGCATTCGGTCTGCACACGCTTCTCCACCGTGCTCGGGCCGGGCTCGGACTGGTACCACGAGGACCACATCCACCTTGATCTCGCGCAGCGGCGCAACGACTACCGGATCTGCCAGTGGAATGTCTGGGATCCCTTGCCGCAGGTTGCCCCGCTCTTGCCGGCGGAGCGCCCCGAGGAGGCGCCGCCGCGCGAGGTCGCGGCCAAGCCTGAGGCAAAGGAAGGGGCTGATGACGAGGCGGCCGAGAAATCCTCTCCGCCTGAGGACAAGTCGACACCCGTGAAGAAGGCTCAGCCGCACAAGCCGGCAACAAAAAAGCGCCGGTAAGACCGGCGCTTTTGGATTTCAGAGATCAGGAGGCGATCAGTAGCTGCCCGCCTGGCCCGTGCCGCTGCCGCCGAGCGCCAGCCGCGAATTGTAGGGCGAGTCGCCATGCTTGGGCTCGAGCACCACGACGATGGTGCCGACTTTGACCCGGTTATAGAGGTCGATCGCGTCCTCGTTGGTCAGGCGGATGCAGCCCGACGAGATCGAGGCGCCGATATATTCCGGCTGGTTGGTGCCGTGGATGCGGAACAGCGTGTCCTTGCCGCCCGAGTAGAGATACATCGCGCGGGACCCCATCGGATTGTCCGGACCCGGGGCGACATAGGTCGGAACGCCCAGGCGCGAAATCTCGCCCGGGGTCGGGTGCCAGGCCGGCCACTCGGTCATGCTGCCGACCTTGGCAATGCCCGACCAGGCCATGGCCTCTTCACCGACGGTGATGCCGTAGCGGATCGCCTTGCCGCCATCGAGCACGTAATAGAGGTAGTGATTGTCGGAATCGACCACGATCGAGCCCGGCGATTCCTTGCGGTGATACTCGACGATGGCGCGGCGGAACGGCTCAGCAACCGGGGTGTTCTCATACCGAACCTTGGCAAGGAGTTCCTTGTCCTTCGGCTTGAATGCCTTGGTGTCGGTCGCCTCGAAATGCGTGGCCTGCATGCAGCCCGACAGCATCAGGCCCGCGGCCAAAATTCCCAACTTAACTTTCAGCGACGACATGGTTTGGTTCCAATCAAAACAATACCGTGCGGAAGGCCTGAGCTTACCGCCTAAGTTCCTCGACTCCGTTGGTCCCATTATCGTTGAAATCTGCCACAATTCCAGCGCTGAAGGCCTTTTCCCGCGCTGCGAGAGCCAAGCTGTGGCTTTTCTGCCGCAAGTTTTGCCACGCTATGGGGGTTTTTTGGCAAAGGGGGGGTCCGGACTGTCGATTTTGCGCCACAGTAGCGCCACAAATGCAAACCCTCCGTTAATGTTGTTGTCATCGTGAACCTGCCAGAATCGCGCTAAAGGCTGTCATTCTGTCGCAGGGTCTCTGGAGTTGTCATGTTTTCGGTGTTTGTTCCCTCCGAGTCCTCGCTCAAGAAGGCGGTCATCGAGGATCTCACGGCGCTGCCGGAGAATGCGGTCTGGATCGACCTCTCCAACCCCTCGGCCGCCGAGGACAAGGCCGTGGAGCGGCTTGCGGGCATCGCCATCCCGACCCGGGAAGACATGCAGGAGATCGAGATCTCCAGCCGCCTCTATATCGAGAACGGCGCGCGCTACATGACCGCGACGCTGATGTGCCACTCCGATACCGACATGCCCCGGACCACGGCAGTGACCTTCATCCTGGGCGACCATCGCCTGGTGACGGTGCGCTACGACCTGCCGAAGCCGTTCGCGCTGGTCGAGGCCAAGCTGGCCCGCTCCTGCACGCCGTCCATCACCGGCGAGATGGTGCTGATGGAACTGCTGGACGCCGTGATCGACCGCTGCGCCGACATTCTGGAGCGCTGCGGCGCCGAGATCGACCAGGTCAGCCACGACATCTTCGAGCCCGAGAGCGAACGCCACGGCCACGCCAAGCAATATTCCCAGATCCTGATCTCGATCGGCCGCAAGGGCGACTTGACCTCCAAGGTTCGCGAGAGCCTGGTCTCGATTGGCCGCGTGGTGACGTTCCTGTCCGCTGTGGTCGAGGGCGTGAAATGGTCCAAGGACATGCGCGAGCAGCTCAAGACGATGCAGCGCGACGTGGCCTCGCTGACCGACCACGCCTCCTATCTCTCCAACAAGATCACCTTCGTGCTCGACGCCATGCTCGGCGTCGTCAATCTCGAGCAGAACAACATCATCAAGCTGTTTTCGGTCATGGCCGTTGTCCTGATGCCGCCGACGCTGATCGCCTCGGTCTACGGCATGAACTTCAAGGCGATGCCGGAACTCGAATGGGTCCACGGCTATCCGATGGCGCTGGTGATGATGCTGATCGCCGCCATCGTCCCGTACTGGATCTTCAAGTGGAAGAAGTGGCTGTGATCGCTCCCGCTCTCGGAAAATAGCTACCGAGACCTTACGCCGGTCGCAGAGACACGGCGCATCGTGTCGCAGAATAGAGCGAGTTTGTGGCGTCGCGGTGATGCGTATTTGCTGCCCCAATTCCTCCGGTAAAATTTGAGCGGTGGGCTGAACGTTTGCGCGAAACTTGTCTGCGATAAGTAGTGCGTAGCCGCGAGGAACAACCATGGTTGAAAAACACATAACGTCGCCCCGCAACGTCATCGATCTGGCGAACTATCGTCAGGTCCTGGCGAGCGGCAAGGCGTCGTCGATGTCGGCACGCCTGTGCCGGCACTGTGGTGCTCCGCTGCTCGATGGCGAGAACGACGACGACTGCTCGACCGCTTTCAATGCCGGAGCTCCAAGTGCTTCAGCTCCAAGACTGCGCGATCGGTCGCGTCGGATTCGAGTCGATTGAGGAACGGAAGGAAGGGCGGGCGATCCAGGTCTTGCGGCGGCGTTGTCTGGATCGCCTTGCTTCCGTCTCAAGCTGCGGCAAATTCAAATTTCCAGTTCACCCGTCATTCCGGAGCGCCCTGAGGGCGAATCCGGAATCTCGAGATTCTCAGGTGCGCAATTGCGCACCATAGCTCGATGCTTCGCATCGCCCCGGAATGACAGTGACGCTTACACGTGCTGGCCGCCGTTGATGTGGATCTCGGCGCCGTTGACGTAAGAACTGGTGTCCGTGCACAGCACATAGATGATCTTGGCGACCTCGTCGGGCGTGCCGAGGCGGTGCATCGGGATCTGCTGATCGACGATCTTCTCGGTACCCGGCGACAGGATCGATGTGTCGATCTCGCCGGGCGCGATCGCATTGACGCGCACGCCGACGCGGCCGAAGTCGGAAGCCATCTCGCGCGTCAGCGCGGCGAGAGCTGCCTTCGAGGTGGCATAGGCAGCGCCCGCGAAGGGATGCACGCGCGAGCCCGCGATCGAGGTGACGTTCACGACCGAACCCTTGGCCGCCTTCAATTCATCGATCAGTCCGCGCGCGATCATGATCGGCGCGAAGAAGTTGACGTGGAAGACATGCGTCCAGGTGTCCAGCTCGGTGTCGACCGAGCCGAGCCGCGAGCCGCCGGGGCCCTTCGGCGAGATCGCGGCGTTGTTGACCAGCGCATGCAGCGTGCCACCTTCGAGGCGGCGGCGGATTTCCGTGATGGCACGCGCGGTGTCCTTGGGGTCGCCGAGGTCGACCTGGATGTGGTCCTCTGGTCCCGCATCCCAGGGGCAATCCTCAGGAAACGGATGCCGCGAGCAGGTGATGACCCGCCAGCCCGCCGAGGAGAAGCGGATCACGGTGGCGTGGCCAATGCCGCGGCTCGCCCCGGTCAGGAGCAGCGTACGACGCGGCAGGTTGGACGAATGCGGCATGGACATCTTTCAGGTCGGCTCAAAGCTAGAGACGAGGCTCACAAGGCTCAAGGATACATCCGCGTCTTGGACCATGGCTGGCCGGCGGCGTCACGACGAAATTCGATGCGGTCGTGCAGACGGAATGGGCGGTCGTGCCAGAACTCGATGCGGAGCGGCGCGATGCGCCAGCCGCTCCAGCCCGGCGGCCGCGGGACCTCGCCGATGACATATCTGGCCGCGACCTTGGCGATGGCCTGCTCGAAGGCGAAGCGACTCTCCAGCGGCTCGGACTGCTTGCTCGCCCAGGCGCCGATCTGGGCTTGCTTCGGCCGCGTCGCGAAATAGGCATCGGCCTCCGCGTCGGTCACCGGCGTAACGTTGCCGCGGATGCGGACCTGACGGCGCAGCGACTTCCAGTGAAAAAGTAACGCTGCCTTAGGATTTGCGGCGAGTTCGCGGCCTTTCTGGCTGGCGATGTGGCTGTAGAAGACAAAACCCTCGGTATCGAAGCCTTTCATCAGCACCATGCGAACATCGGGCAGCCCATCGGGATCGACGGTTGCGAGCGCCATGGCATTCGGATCGTTCGGCTCGCTCTTGATCGCCTCGTTCAGCCAGGCCTCGAACAGCGCAAAAGGCTCGTCGGCGGCGGTGAAATCACCGGATGTTAAGGGTGTCTGGTGTTTCATCGAGGTCGTGTCGGTCATGTCTGGAGTCCGAATTGCGTCCCGCGGCCCAAAACGCGTTGTTGTCCGCTACCGCCCTATATAGGGCATGGGGACGCGTTGGCCTATCGGCGATCCGGCCGTCCGGCCTTGTCATGACGATCATTCTGATCGGGCTGGGCGCCGGCGGCTGCAGCTTCTCCCGCGGTGACAAGAGTGCCTATGCCAAGGCCGAGGACAGCGACCTCACCGGCTCGATCGTGCGGCCGGCGAAAGACGCCGCGCCGACGGAGACCGATCTCGCTTTCGCCCGCAACGCCGCCACCGACGTGCTGAGCAAGGGCGACAAGGATTCCAGCCAGCACTGGGAGAACCCGGAGACAGGGGCGCGGGGATCGGTGACACCGATCGCGCAGTCCTATGCCGCCGAGGACGGCCGCAAGTGCCGCGATTTCCTGGCGAGCTACGTCAACGGGAGCACGGAAAGCTGGCTCCAGGGCGCCGGCTGCCAAAGCAGTCGTGGCCGTTGGGAGATTCATACGCTAAAGCCGTGGCGGAGCTAGGATTCGGCGCGCGCCCCTAGTTGCAAAAATGCCACTCTCTCCCCACATGGATCGCAGGTGGGGCGGGGAGCCCTTTAGACAATTCGAATTCTTGAAGGAGACGTGACGGATGCGCGACCCCTATGAGGTCTTGGGGGTGCCGCGGAGCGCCAACGCTGCCGCGATCAAGAGCGCCTATCGCAAGCTTGCCAAGAAGCATCATCCCGACAGCAACAAGGGCGACCCGAAGGCTGCCGAGCGCTTCTCCGAGATCAACTCGGCCAACGAGATCATCGGCGACGAGGACAAGCGCAAGCAGTTCGACCGCGGCGAGATCGACGCCGAGGGCAAGCCGCGCTTCCAGGGCTTTCCGGGCGGCGGCGGGCCGCGCGGTCGCGCGGGTCCCGGCGGGTTCGAGAGCTATACGTTCCGGAGTGGCGGTGCGGGCGGCCCGGGCGGCGGCGGCGCGTTCGAGGACATCCTCAACAGCATGTTCGGCGGCGGGATGCGCGGTGCGCGCCCCGGGGCCGGCGGCGGTGCCCAGTTCGAATTCGACACCGGCGGGATCGGGCTCGATCTCGACGTCAACGTTGCCATGTCCGTCTCGCTGGAAGAGGCGGTCAAGGGTGGCGAGAAGCGTGTCCGGCTGCCGACCGGCAAGGAGCTCAACGTCAAGATCCCGGCCGGCGTCACCGAGGGCCAGCAGATCCGGCTGCGGGGGCAGGGCGAGAGCGCCCAGGGCCATGCGCCCGGCGATCTCCTGATCACCATCAGCATCGCGCCGCACCCGTTCTTCAAGGTCGAGGGTTCAGACCTCAGGATCGACCTGCCGGTCACGCTCTATGAGGCGGTGCTCGGGGCCAAGGTCCGCGTGCCCACCCTCGGCAATGCCGTGGAGCTGTCGGTCCCCAAGAACACCTCCAGCGGCCGGACCTTCCGTCTCAAGGGTAAGGGCTTGCCGAAATCTGGTGGAACCGGGGATCTCTTGGTGACCATCAGGATTATGCTACCGGACGGGAACGACGCCGAGCTTGAAGCATTGATGGAGAAGTGGCGGGACCAACACCCCTACAATCCACGTAGCGGGCTTGGCTAAAGCATGATCCGGAAAAGTGCGTAGCGGTTTTCCGGAAAGATCATGCGCAAACAAGGAGCTAAAGCGCGAGCCATCGCGCTTTAGGGCGAGATCGAACTGAAGGGGTTTTCCTAGAGGCTTAAGGCGTCGTCCAGGAGATGACGCTCATCATATGCCTGAGGCGTGGTAGCGCTTCATGGTCTCGACGTGTCGGCTGTCCGGCGGGGCAGCCGATAAAAAGGTGCGGCCTCGAGAGGGGGACCAGCGCGGTACCAAAAACCCCAATCGAGGCCGCCCGCGTCGATCGGCGGATCGAACGCCACTCATAATCGCGTGAACACCCGGTGCGATAATGAGACGCGTCCATGTCCTGATTCCAAATTTTCAATGACGGAATCGAGGCACCGCGCTTGTGCAGTTGTCTAGGTGCCGTTTTTCTCTGCCTGGTCGTACACGGCCTGCGCCACCTTGGTCAGCCGGTCGCGATCACCGCCGCCGCTGACGACATAGCCGACGCCGCGCTCGGCCCAGAACAACGCACCGTCCTTGTCCGTCCTGGCGTAGCGCATTTGCGTTGCACCATTCTCGGTCTTGGCGGAGTAGATCGTGTACCGCTCCCCCGAGGCGCCCTCATACATCAGGAACGACGCCGGTCCGTTCGGCCCCGGCAGAAGCCGGCCGCCGACCAGCTTCAGTCCGCTCGCCTCCAAATTCGGCGCGAACACGGTCCAGCCGCAGCGCCTGGTCAGCCAGGCCTGCAAATGATCGCGCTCGTTGCCGCCGACCTCGACGGGATGGCGCACCTCGACGACATAGAGGCGGTGGGCGTCGAGCGCGTCCGCCGTGAAGCTTTGGAAGGTCGAAGGCGCGTTGGCGGCGCCATGCGCCACCCAGCCGGCGCTGCCGCCGGCGACGAAGGCCACCAGCACGGCCGCGGCGGCGCCATAGAACCATTGCCGGGGACGGCGCTCCAGCCGCTCGAGCTCGAGCCGTGCCGGCACCGGCTCCTGGGCGACGGAATCGTAGCGGGCGTGCAGCATCTCGGCCATGGTCTGCCAGGACTGCACCCGCTCGGCATCGTCGGGGTGGGCGGCAAGCCAGGCCTCGACGTCGGCGCGTCGCTCGGCCGGCAGCTCGCCGTCGACATAGGCGTGGAGCTCGTCCTCGGTAATGGGAATGTTGCGGTCGTTCATATCGGTCGTCTCTGGCTCTGTGGCCCAAAATATCCTTCGTTGCTCAACTTCACCCGCTTCACCGTCAGGCTGCGGGCGGACATTATTCGATGCATCAAACCGGCCATCATTTCACCCGCCTGAGCGCCGGGCGCTCACCCTCCAGCGAGGCTTTCACGTGGGCTCTCGCCCGTGCCAGGCGCGACATCACGGTGCCGATCGGCACGCCCTGGATGTCGGCGACCTCGCGGTAGCTCATGCCCTCCAGCATCACCAGCAGCAGCACCGAGCGTTGCTCCTCGACCAGTGTTGCCAGCGCCTTCTCGATGTCGCGTCCCTCCGCTTCGGTCCCGCTGGCGTCGGGGTTGTTCTCCGTCAGCTGCATGAATTGCGGCCGTCTTGCCAGCGAGCGCCGCCGGTTCTTGTTGAGGTTGGTCAGGATCGTGTAGAGCCAGCTCCTGACGTCGCCGCCGAGAAACAGGCGCTCCGAACGGAGCGCACGCACCAAAGTGTCCTGCACCAGATCGTCGGCCGCATCCGCATCGCGCGTCAGCGCGCGGGCGTAGCGGCGCAACGCCGGGATCATGGCTTCAACACTCTGGCGAAACGCACTCATTGCCGTCTTGACGTCCTGGTGTCCGGCGCGAGCGCCTCAACGATCATAACACCCGAATGGAACGGCTATTCCGGCGCTCGAAACAGCGTTAACGCCGCGTATTAGGGCTGTACCGCAGGGGAGGGCTGGTGTACCTCCAGACCTCAACGAGAGCTCGACGGGACGTTCAAAAATGGCGCAGAATTCAGGTCTGATGCAAGGCAAGCGCGGGGTGATCCTCGGCGTTGCAAACAACCGCTCGATCGCCTGGGGCATTGCGAAGGCATGCCACGCCGCCGGCGCCGAGCTCGCCTTCACCTATCAGGGCGATGCGCTGAAGAAGCGCGTCGAGCCGCTCGCCGCCGAGATCGGCGGCCTCGTGCTCGGCCATTGCGACGTCACCGATGCTGCGACCATCGACGCGGCCTTCGCGGTGCTGAAGGAGAAGTGGGGCAAGATCGACTTCCTGGTGCACGCGATCGCCTATGGCGAGCAGCTCGACGGCCGCTACGTCGACACCACGCAGGAGAATTTTTCGAAGTCGATGCTGATCTCCTGCTACTCGTTCACGGCGGTGGCGCAGCGCGCCGAGAAGCTGATGACCGATGGCGGCTCGCTGATCACGCTCTCCTACTACGGCGCCGAGAAGTGGATGCCGCATTACAACGTGATGGGCGTTGCCAAGGCGGCGCTGGAAGCCAGCGTGCGCTATCTCGCCGCCGATCTCGGCGAGAAGAACATCCGCGTCAACGCGATCTCGGCAGGGCCGATCAAGACGCTTGCCGCCTCTGGCATCGGCGATTTCCGCTATATCCTGAAGTGGAACGAGACCAACGCGCCGATGCGGCGTAACGTGTCCACCGAAGACGTCGGCGGCAGCGCGCTGTATTTCCTCTCCGACCTCTCGCGCGGCGTCACCGGCGAGGTGCATCACGTCGATTCCGGCTATCACGTACTCGGCATGAAGCGGCCGGACGCGCCGGACATTTCGCTCGGCGGCAAGGACTGACATCTCACCCGGAATGGCCGTGCCTACGATCTATTACCTTCGCCACGGCGAGACCGAGTGGAATGCGCTCGGCAGGCTTCAGGGCACCAGGGACATTCCGCTGAATGCGCGCGGCTGCAGCCAGGCTGTGCAGGCCGGCGGCGTGCTGGCCGATCTCTTCAAGCGTGACGGGCGCGACAAGGCCGCGCTGCCCTACGTGTCGAGCCCGCTCGGCCGCGCACGCCAGACCATGGAACTCGCACGCGGCAAGCTCGAGCTGCCGGTGGCTGATTATGCGCTCGACGATCGCCTGCGCGAGATCGGCTACGGCACCTGGGAAGGGCTGACATTGGCCGAGAGCGAAGCCGCCGATCCCGATATCTATGCGAGGCGCCTCGCGGACAAATGGACAGTCGGGCCGGCGGGCGGGGAGACCTATGCCGACGTGCAGGTCCGCGTGCGCGCATGGTACGACCAGCTCCGGACCGACACCGTCGCGGTCGCCCATGGCGGGACCTGCCGGGCGCTGATGGTGTCCTTGGGGCTGGAGACCCCCGCCAGCGCCGCCGAACTCTATATCGAGCAGGGCGCCGTCTACGTGTTCCGCGACGGGCGGCTGGAGAAGTTCAGTTAAGCCCACCCATTGTCATTCCGGGGCGCCCGCAGGGCGAACCCGGAATCTCGAGATTCCGGGTTCGATGCTCTGCATCGCCCCGGAATGACGGAACTAGGGTTGAACCCAGTGCTCCGCGGCGCTACGACGTTGACAAACAACGTTTGTAAAACGTCAGCGCTAGGCGGCAGTTCGGCGATGTCCTTCAACACCTTCGGCCACATGTTCCGCGTCACCACCTTCGGCGAGAGCCACGGGGTGGCGATCGGCTGCGTGGTCGACGGCTGCCCGCCCATGATCCCGCTCACCGAGGCCGACATCCAGCGTGATCTCGACCGCCGCCGTCCCGGCCAGTCGCGCTTCACCACCCAGCGCCAGGAGCCGGACCAGGTGAAAATCCTCTCCGGCGTGATGGCGCATCCGGAGACCGGCGTGCAGGTGACGACGGGCACGCCGATCGGCCTCCTGATCGAGAACACCGACCAGCGCTCGAAGGACTATTCCGAGATCAAGGACAAGTTTCGCCCGGGTCATGCCGACTTCACCTATGAGGCGAAATACGGCCTGCGCGACTATCGCGGCGGCGGCCGCTCCTCGGCGCGCGAGACTGCGATGCGCGTTGCCGCCGGCGCGATCGCGCGAAAGGTGCTGCCCGACGTCAAGGTGCGCGGCGCGCTGGTGCAGATCGGCCCGCACAAGATCGACCGCGCGAAGTGGGACTGGGACGAGGTCGCCAAGAATCCGTTCTTCTGCCCGGACAAGGACAAGGCCGCCTTCTTCGAGACCTATCTCGACGGCATCCGCAAGAGCGGCTCTTCGATCGGTGCAGTGCTGGAGATCGTCGCCGAGGGCGTGCCGGCCGGCTTAGGTGCGCCGATCTACGCAAAGCTCGATTCCGATCTTGCCGGCGCGATGATGACCATCAACGCGGTGAAGGGCGTCGAGATCGGCGCCGGCTTTGGCGCCGCCGAACTCACCGGCGAGGAGAACGCCGACGAGATGCGCACCGGCAATGACGGCACGCGCTTCCTCTCCAACCATGCCGGCGGCATTCTGGGCGGCATCTCCACGGGACAGCCGATTGTGGTGCGCTTTGCGGTGAAGCCGACCTCGTCGATCCTCCAGCCGCGTCTCACCGTCGACCGCAAGGGCACTGATACCGAGATATTCACCAAGGGCCGCCACGACCCCTGCGTCGGCATCCGCGCCGTCCCGGTCGGCGAAGCCATGATGGCCTGCGTGCTGGCGGATCATTTCATTCGGGATCGCGGGCAGGTCGGGCGCTAGCGCGTGATCCGGAAAAGTGTGAAGCGGTTTTCCGAAAAGATTATGCGCCAGCTATAATGCCGCGGTACTAGCCCACCGCGCAGCTTGACGGCGCTGCAACTTCGTCCGCAAATGCGGGCATGGAAACCTCCGAGCTCCAGCGCATCACCAACTGGCTGATCGACGGCGCGAGGTCGTCCGGGACCCCGGCCGAGATGATCGCCGACGTCTGCGAGCATCTGGTCGAGGCCGGCCTGCCGCTGTGGCGCTTCGGCATCTTCATCCGCACGCTGCATCCGGAGATCTTCGGCCGCAACTTCATCTGGCGGCAGGGTGAGGAGGTCGAGATCGGCTCCGTCGATTTCGAGATCCTGGAGACGCCCGAATTTGCCAAGAGCCCGCTTCGGATCGTGTTCGAGCAGGGACTTGAGGTCCGGGGACGCATCGACGGTCGCGACAACGAGCGGTTTCCGTTTCTCGACGACATGCGAGCCGAAGGGGCGACCGACTATATCGCAGTGCCCATGCCGTTTCTCGACGGCTCGGTCCATGCGACCAGCTGGGTGACACGGCATCCCGGCGGCTTCAGCGACGACCACATCGCGGCAATCCGTTCCATCGTGACGCCGCTCGCGCGCGTCGCCGAGATCATCAGCCTGCGCCGCACTGCCGAGATGCTGCTCGACACCTATGTCGGCAACCGCGCCGGCGCGCGCATCCTCGGCGGCCAGATCCGCCGCGGCCACAACGACACCATGCAGGCCGCGATCTGGCTCTCGGATTTGCGCGGCTTCACCGCGCTGTCGGACCGGCTGCCCGCCGAGACCGTGGTCGACATCCTCAACCAGTATTTCGATTGCCAGGTCACCGCGATCCGCGGTCATGGCGGCGAAGTGCTGAAATTCATGGGTGATGGCCTGCTCGCGGTGTTCCCGATCGACGAATATGTCGGCGATGCCGCCCATGTCTGCGCGCGCGTGCTGGAGGCCGCGCGCGAGTCCCGCGCCAGCGTCGAAGCGCTCGCCTTTCCGGTCGGCGACATCATCGAGCGCTTCCGCTTCGGCGTCGCGCTGCATGTCGGCAACATTCTCTACGGCAATATCGGCGGCGGCAACCGGCTCGACTTCACCTGCATCGGCCCCGCCGTCAATCTCGCCGCGCGGCTGGAGAAGATCGCGGGTCGGCTCGGGCGCACCGTCGTGGTCTCCGAAGTCTTTGCCAATGCCTGCCGCCACGACTGGCGCGCGCTCGGCGAATTTCCGATCGCCGGATTTTCCAAGGCGCAGCGCGTCTACGGGCTCGGGGAGGAGACGCCGGTGGTGATGGCGTGATGCGCACTGACTGAAGGCCATTCATCGTCGCACGATGAAGCCCTATTCCTCCGGCTCGGTCGTGAACAGCAGCGGATAGCCCTTGGCGCGGCCGGCGTCGGTGGCGCGCGTCGCCTTGGTCTCGGCGACGTCCTTGGTGAACACGGCGACCACGCAGGTCCCTAACTTGTGTGCGGTGATCATCACCTTGTAGGCCTGATCCTCGGTCATGCGGAATTCGGCCTTCAGCACCATGGTGACGAATTCGCGCGGCGTGTAGTCGTCGTTGATCAGGATGACCTTGTGCAGCTTCGGCCGCTCGACCTTGGTCTTGGTCCTGGTTTTCGGCTTGGTGACGGTGTCGTTCATTCCGCCTCCTGGACACGGCGGGCTCGGGTTTCCGGCCGGAGCGATCAGCTCGCGGCCTTCTCACCATATTGCAGGACCTGCACCTTCTCCAAGGTGATCAGCCCGCTCGACATCATGCCGTCCAGGATGGGCAGGAATGCATTGATGTTGTCCTCGCTGTCGACGATCTCGATCAGCAGCGGCAGGTCTTCCGAGAGGCGCAGGATTTTCGAGGTGTGCAGCCGGCTCGACTTGCCGAATCCCATGGGACCGCGCAGCACGGTGGCGCCGGCGAGGTGCAGCTCGCGCGCCCTGATCACGATCGCTTCATAAAGCGGCTTGCCGTCATAATGGTCACTCTCGCCGATGAAGATGCGGAGCGAAACTGCCTGATTGGGGATTTGCATGGTCAACTCCTCGTCAAGCGGTTGTAGCGGCTCGCCATCATATGCCCGAGCCACACGGACACCAGCCAGCAGATGACTGATGCTGCGACATAGACGAGCGCGGTGTATTTCATGCCGCCATGGAACAGGCGGAAGGTTTCCAGGCTGAAGGCCGAGAAGGTGGTGTAGCCGCCGCAGAACCCGGTCATGACGAATTGCCGGTGCTCCGGGCGCGCGAGCACGCGACCGTCTGGGCCGGTCAGCGTCGCATAGAAGCCGATGATCAGCGAGCCCGTGGCATTGATGAACAGCGTTGCGGTGGGAAAGCCGGGCCCGGTGTCGAGCAGAAGGGAAACGAAATAGCGCGCGAGTCCGCCGAGGATGCTTCCGAAGGAAACCCAGGCATAGAGCACCGCACTGCGCCAGCGGTCGGTGGAAGGGGAGCTCATCAGCCTCTAGCCCCCCAAACGATCGGCAAGGAGGAAGCCGCAAGTCACGGCCGTGAGGCACAGTCCGACCGAGGCGGCGACATTGCCGAGCGCATGCAGGGGCTCGCCGTTGCGGGCGAGCGTCAGCGTTTGCAGGCTGAACGAGGACACCGTGGTGTAGCAGCCGAGGAATCCGGTCACCGCGAACAGCCAGGGATTGGGCGCGGCGAAGACCGAGCCCGGATGCGTCGCCAGTGCGCCAAGAATGCCGATCAGGAAGGCGCCGGTGACGTTGATGGTCATGGTGCCCCATGGAAACGTCTCGCCCAGCCGCCGGGCGATCGCGCCGGAGACGAAGTAGCGCGCGCAGCCGCCCAGCACGCTGCCGATCATGATTGCAAGCACTCCGCTCAGCACGATGAACCGCCTCCCGTCATCGCTTGCCCTCCGTTGCGAGCCCGTTGCCGATGGCGCACAGCCCCGCGAGCGACACCAGCGCGAAGCCGAGCCCGGCCAGGAACGTGCCGGCCGGGCCATAGGCGTCCCACAGCGCGCCGGCGATCACGCTCGCCGCCAGCAGGGCGAGGCCCGTGAACAGGTTGAAATAGCCGAATGCGGTGCCGCGCAGGCTCGGCGGGGCGGCGTCGGCGACGAGCGCCGAGAGCAGGCCCTGCGTCAGTCCCATATGCAGTCCCCACAGCACGACACCGAGCGCGAGGCCACCAAGGTTCGGCAGCAGCGCGAGTGCAAGGTCGGCCCCGGCGAGCAAGAGCAGACCAACAGCGAGCAGGCCAGTCCGGTTGATCCGGTCCGACAGCACGCCGGCCGGATACGCCGAGAGCGCGTAGGCGATGTTCATCAGCACCAGCACCGCCGGCACCCACATCGCATTGAGGCCGATATTTTGCGCGCGCAGGATCAGGAAGGCCTCGCTGAAGCGGGCGAGTGTGAACACCACGCCGACCGCGACGACGCGCCAGTACACCGATCCGAGCTGCCGCATCGCGGCGAGATTGAGCGGATTCTTCGCTGGCTCCCGGTTCGGGTCCGGCTCCGGCTCGTTGACGCCAAAGGCGATCAGGCCGAATGAGAGGAAGGCCGGCAGCACGGCGAACCAGAACACGAGGGCAAAATTGTCCGCCGTCCACCACATCAGGCCGATCGCGACCAGCGGCCCGACGAAGGCGCCGATGGTGTCGAGCGACTGGCGCAAGCCGAAGCTCGCGCCGCGCAGGCCGACAGGCGCGATATCGGCGATCAGCGCATCGCGGGGTGCGCCGCGGATGCCCTTGCCGACGCGGTCGATGAAGCGCGCCGCAACCAGCCATCCGACGCTGGGCGCGAGCGGGAACAGCGGTTTTGTCAGCGCGGCGAGCCCGTAGCCGAGCGCGGCGAGCAGCTTGCGGCGGCCGAGCCAGTCCGACAGTGCACCGGAGAAGATCTTGATGATCGAGGCGGTGGCCTCCGCAATGCCCTCGATGAAGCCGACCGTGAGCGTGGACGCCCCGAGCACGGTGACGAGATAGACCGGCAGCAGCGCGTGGATCATCTCGGAGGAGATGTCCATCAGCATCGAGACGAAGCCGAGCACCCAGATTCCCCTGGGCAGCCCGCTACGTGCAGCACTCGGTGTCGTCGTCGCCACGCCTTCTCCTTCGTTCAGGCAACAAAAAACCCGCCATCGGCGGGTTTGTCCATGCTCCCGCCAAAGGCGGAGGCTCAATGATTGCCCCACCTCAAGCAGGAGTCATCAGCCCACTACGGTCAAGCCGCCGGGCGGTTGTCGGGGGACTCCATCCCCATCTGTGCGGTCAGCCTAGCATGGAAATCGCGCCGGACAAGTGGGCGGGGGCGTGTCTCCACCGGCACCTGTCATTCCGGGGTTCTCGCTTCGCGAGCTGCGGACTGCGCGAGCGATCGCGCGCGTTCCCGTGTCAGCGCCGTGGCCAAACGACGGCAACGCGCGGCAGCGATGCACTCGAATGTGAAGCGCAAGCGATCTTCGCACTTTGCGGCAAGGCGATTGCATGTCACCATCGCGTCATACGACGGGAGACTGCGATGCGCTTGCTGTTCTCGATCGGGGCTGTGCTGGTGGCCGGCGTGCTTGCCGGGGGGGACGTCGCGGGCTTAGCTGCACCAGGGCCGAAGTTTGAACCGCCCAGGAGCGAGCCGCAGCGGCTGGCGGCGGACAAGGATGCGCAGACGGTCGATGTCGAGCTGATCCTCGCGGTCGACGTGTCCTACTCCATGGACATGGACGAACTGGCGATCCAGCGCGAGGGCTACGCGCAGGCGATCCAGTCGAAGGAATTTCTCCAGGCGCTGAAGATGGGTCCGAATGGCCGGATCGCGGTGACCTATTTCGAATGGGCCGCCTCCACCGACCAGAAGATCATCATTCCCTGGCGGCTGGTCGACGGACCGGAGACCGCGGACGCGGTTGCCGCCGAGATCATGAAGACGCCGATCCGGCGCGCCTCGCGCACCTCGATCTCCGGCGCGATCACCTTCGCGATGCCGCTGTTCGACGAGGATCCCTATCGGGGCCTGCGCCGCGTCATCGACATCTCTGGCGATGGTCCCAACAACAATGGCGGCCCGGTCACGGTGGCGCGCGATGCCGCGCTCGAGAAGGGCATCGTCATCAACGGCCTGCCGATCATGGTCAAGGAGCCGTCCTATTCGACCATGGATATCGACAATCTCGACTACTATTACGAGGACTGCGTCGTCGGCGGTCCCGGCTCCTTCGTCATCGCGATCAAGGACCGCGACAAGTTCAAGGAGGCGATCCGCACCAAGCTGCTGATGGAGGTTGCCGGCCGCACGCCGGAGCGCCCCGTGGTGCGCGTTGCCGACAAGGACAAGGAGCCGCGCGTCAATTGCCTGATCGGCGAGAAGATCTGGTCCGACCGCTGGGGGCGCTGATCGCGACGGCGGGTCGAGGGGCGGCCGTTGCCCGACCGGCTTATACCTCCAGCAAGCCGAGTTCCTGCTCGATCCTGCGCAGGTGCGTCAGCGCTGAACCGTACGCCTTGGCCCCGATGCGTCGCCATATCGTTGCGACTTCTTCCACAAGATCGGGGATCGTCACCTGAAATTGCGAGGCCTCCTGCAGTGCTCCCTTCTCGTTGATGAGATATCGCTCGTTGATCGCGAACAGGACCTGTGCAACGCAAGCGAGCGCCCGGTAGGCACAGCCAGCGACATGGTTCTGCTCCTCACGCAGCCCGGCCAGTTGGGCATTCTCGATGCTGAACAGGATCTCCCAGCGGAAGCGCTGGATCAGCGCTTCGCGCAGCGGTCGCGGATAGGGAAGGGCGAGCGACTTCAGGCGCGCAATCAGGTGCGCGGGGTCGTGAAGCGGCTCGGCATAGGCGATTTCGCCCATCCAGATCGCCGAGCAGAAGCCGTGCGGATGTCCGGGCTGATAATCCATGCTGACAACGCCGGCGCGGCATGATTCCATCACTGCCTCGACCGCGTCGGCATTGCGGTAGAGCAGATCGACCTTGTGTCCCCCGACCACCAGCCACGCGCCGCCGACGATCCACGGTCCCCATTCGCCGATCGCCGTCACGGCCGTGGTGTCGGGATCGTCGGCGATCGCTTTTGCAGCCGCCAGTAACCGATCCGTATCGAGGGGGCTCGCCGCGGAGAAATACAGTCCGATGTCGTAGTCGGACGTGGCATGCGCACTGCCGCGCGCACGCGAGCCGCCGAGCACGATGGCCGAAACGCCCGGCACCGCGGCCAAGGCGGATGTCAGGTGCGACAGGAGCGGATCGTGTGTCATGGTCGGGACCATCGCCGCCTTGTTCGGCGGCCGAGCTTACGTTGCGGGAAGGGCGATGCAAGACCTCGTGGTCGCATGCTAGTCTGCGTCGGAAGACGGGCTCGCGATGCGAGGAGGCTGCAATGACCGACAATCGTCCGATGATGGCCGGCGCGGCCACCGTCTTCGTCGTCTCCGACATTGCTGCAAGCCTAGCCTATTACCGCGACGTTCTCGGCTTCGAGGTCACGTTCGAATACGGCCAGCCGCTGTCCTATGCCTGCCTCTGCCGCGACGAGGTCGCCCTGCATTTGCTCGCAGCAAGTCAGACCAAACGTTTGCCCGGCCATGGCGCCATCTGCATCTTCGTCCGCGACGTCGACCAGCTCTATGCCGAGGTGTCGGCACGCGCCGCGAAGCTGCTCAACGAGCCGGAGGTCCGCGATTACGGCATGCGCGATTTCGACGCCGTCGATGCGGACGGCAACCAGCTCACCTTCGGGACGGGGACGGACGCGGCGGCCTAACATCGTCGGCCGCGCGCCCAGCGTGAATCAGATCCGCGCCTCGAGGATCAGATTGAACGGCGTCTCGGCGGCGCGGCGGAAGCGCGACAGGCCGCCCTCGCGCGCGACCTTGCGCAGCCGCGCTTCGCCCGCCTGTGCACCCAGCGCCAGGCCCACCTCCTGATCGAGCGAGGCCGGCGTGCAGATCATGGTTGAGGCTGCATAGTAGACGCGGCCGACCGGATTGAGATTGTCTTCGAGACGGTCGCCCGCGAACGGCTCGACCAGCATGCAGGTGCCGTCCTTGTCCATGGTCTCGCGCACGTGGCTGATGGCGCCGACGGGATCGCCCATATCGTGCAGGCAATCGAAGAAGCAGACGAGATCGTAGCCCTCGGCTGGATAGGACTTGGCCGAGTGGACGGCGAAGCTGACCCGGTCGCCGAGTTTGGCCTCGTTGGCTCCCTTCCGCGCGGCCTCGATCGAGCCCTCGTGATAGTCGAAGCCGTAGAAGCGCGAGTTCGGGAAGGCCTCCGCCATCAGCCGTGTCGAGACGCCGTGGCCGCAGCCGACATCGGCGACCTTGGCACCACGCTTCAGCTTGTCCACGACGCCGTCGAGCGCAGGCAGCCACTCCTGCACCAGATGATGCATGTAGCCGGTGCGGAAGAAGCGGGCGGTGCCGCAGAACAGGCACTCGCTGCGCCGGTTCCAGCCGACACCCTTGCCGGTCTTGAACGCGTCCGTGACCTTCGGCTCGTCGAGAAACGCCGCGGCAATGACATTGCCGACCGCGCCGAGGAACACCGGGCTGTCCTGGTCGGCGAGCGCCATCGCCTGCTCCGGCAGCATCGAGAATTTTCCGGAAGCGGTGTCATATTCGACGTAGCCGGATGCCGCCTGGCTTGCGAGCCATTCGCGGACATAACGCTCCGCCGTCCCGGTGGCGCTGGCGAGCTCGGCGGAGTTCATCGGTCCCTTGGCGGCGAGGGTGCGGTACAGGCCGAGCTTGTCGCCCAGCAGGACCAGCGATGCGTTCATCGCCGCCCCCACCTCGGTGATCATCTTGCCCATAAAGGCATTCAACTTGTCGGAATTGACCTCCATGACAGCCTCCATGCAATGTCGGGCATTTTCAAAGGTCTGCGCAATCAAAGCGCGGGCTTGCGCCCCTTTAAATGGGTCAATCCGTCACAGAGGAGGTTCAATGCGTCAGGAAGAGGTGATCGGGAACTGGATGGCGCATCGCCGGCACCGCGTCGCTGGTATTCGCACGCTCCCGGGCGTATAATTTACGCACTTCTTGTCGGTAGCCTGAATGCCCAGCCCTGCACGTTCCCGTGGTCTTGCAACTCTCTTTGCGATGCTCTGCTTCTGCGGTGCCCCCGCTCATGCGCAAGTCGCACCTCTGAGGTATTGGATCCCGGGTGGGGCCTTCGGTTATGGCGGCAGCGATGGCCAGAGCTCCGACACCTACGGCAATTTTTCGGGCTTCAATGCCGCCGACGCCGGCGGGCGCACCAACTTTGCGAACGGCTTCTTCGTCGGCAGCCAGCGTGGCAACCTCAATTGGAGCGGCCTCAGCCAGACGGGCCTAGCCGGCAACTTCAGCGCGCTCTCTTATGACAGCACGCAGTTCGGCTACAACACCAAGACCGCGGGCGGCTTGCCCGTCACGTTCTTTGCCGGTTTCGACACGCTGAAATACGGCAACGGCATCGGCAGCTCGATTGCGCCGCTGACGTCTAGCGCCGCGCCGGGATACAGCGCATTTGCGGGCGTCGAGTTCAAGCCGACCTCCAACCTCAGCCTGTCGTTCGGGGCCGGGTTCATTCAGCAGGATTCGGGCCGGATGGACAGCGATATCAGATCGAACATGCTGCCCGGCGAGTCACCGGCGCTGAGCGGGCTGCGGCGCTAGAAAAATCAGCGCGTGAACTTCGCCACCAGCTCGACATGCGGCGTGTGACGGAACTGGTCGACCGGCACCACGGCGTCCATCTTGTAACCACCGTCGATCAGCAATCGCGCGTCGCGGGCGAAGGTCGCAACGTTGCATGACACCGCGACGACGACGGGCACCTTGCTCGCGGCGAGCTTCAGCGCCTGCGCCTGCGCGCCCTGGCGCGGGGGATCGAACACCACGGCGTCGAAGTCGCGCAGCTCCGGCGGCACCAGGGGGCGGCGGAACAGGTCGCGCGGCTCGCACCTGATTGGCTTGAGCCCCGGCGTGCGCGATGCCTTTGCGAGCGCTCCGACTGCGCCGGCGTCGCTGTCATAGGCGGTGACGCGCGCCTTCTCGGCAAGCCGTAGCGCAAACGGCCCGACGCCGCAGAAGAGGTCGAGGACCTCCTTGGCCTTGCCGACGCGCTCGGCGACCAGCGCAGCGAGCGTCTCTTCGCCTGCGACGGTGGCTTGCAGGAACGAGCCCGGCGGCAGTGTCACCTCGGCACGGCCCATCCTTACGGTTGGCACGAGACGCTGCAGCACCAGCTCGCCATGCCGCGTCAGCCGCGCCAAGCGATGCTGCTCGGCGACGCGCGACAGGGCCGTGACGAGCGGCGTCGGCAGAGGGCCGGAGCCGCGCACGTCGACGTCGAGGCCGTTGACGGTGGCGGTGACCTGGATGTCGAGCGGCTTGGTCACCGGCATCCTGGACGTCAGCGGCTCTGCGATAGCCCAGGCCGCATCGAGTGCGCCCTCGAGTGCGGGATCGAGGATCGGGCAGCGATGGATCGGGATGACGTCATGCGAGCTCGTCGCCGAGAATCCGACCTTGAGGACGTCATGCGTGCCGAAGCGGCCATGCAGCGTCACGCGCCGGCGCCCCGCGCCATGGGCGTCGACCAGCGGCGCCACCTCGCAATCGAGGCCGGCCTGCGCCAGCGTCTCGACCACGATGCCACGCTTCCACGCATGATAGGGCTCAGCGGCCCAGTGCTGTATGGCGCAGCCGCCGCAGACGCCGAAATGCGGACAGAACGGCTCGATACGCTCGGGGCTCGCGACGTCGACCGCCAGCAGCTTGCGGCGGTCGGGATGGTGGCCCGCGACGTGATCGACTTCGACCGTCTCGCCTCGAAGCGCGTAGGGCACGTAGACCGCATCGCCCGTCGTGAGCGAGACGCCGTCGCCGCGATGGCCGACGTGATCGATCGTCAAGCGCTCAACCACGGCGCGCGCCCAGGAAGAATTCGATGTTGCCGTCGCCGCCCGTGATCGACGAGGGGAACACCTCGATGTCGGTGCAGCCGAGCGAGGCTGCGAACGCCGCGATGTCGTCGCAGATCTCCTGATGCACCGCGGCGTCGCGGATGATGCCCTTCTTGTTGTGCTTCCTGTCAGCCTCGAATTGCGGCTTGATCAGTGCCAGCAGGCTCATCGGTGCCGCCGCCAGCGACAGCGCCACCGGCAGCACCGTCTTCAGCGAGATGAAGCTGACGTCGATGACCACGATATCGGGCCGCGCCGGCAGGCGCTTGCCTTCATAGGCGCGGATGTCGGTCTCCTCCATCGACACGATCTTGGGATGACCGCGCAGCGAGGGATGCAGCTGGCTGGTGCCGACGTCGACCGCGAACACGAGGCTCGCGCCGTTCGCCAGCAGCACCTCGGTGAAACCGCCGGTGGAAGCGCCGACGTCGAGGCAGACATGGTCCTCGATCTCGATCGGATAGCGCTCCAGCGCGCCCGCGAGCTTGACGCCGCCACGCGAGACATAGGGGTGCGCCGGCTCGGCCTGGATCACCGCATCCTCGGCGATCGTCTCCGACGGTTTTGAAACCTGCTTGTCATCGGCCGTGACGAGGCCGGCTTCGATGGCCGCGCGCGCCCGCGCCCGGCTCTCGAACAGGCCGCGCTCGACCAGCAGAACATCCGCGCGCTTGCGGGCAGGGGACATCGATTTCTCCGGAAGCGACTGATTACTTGAGCATGATCTTATCGGAAAACCGCTGCACACTTTGCGCTAACGCGGCCCTTCGGGTCCGGATCATGCTCTAGCGCTTATTTAGCGATCAATCGCGCGGCCGCCATCCGGACGCAAGCCTCGAACGCGGCGAGATCGCGCCAGACGTCGATCGGCATCGTGGCCGGCGTCACCAGCGGGCAGCCGTGCAGCTCCAGCGCATGGATCATCATGAGGTTGTCGACGAGGCCGAAATCCTCGACCGTCAGCCCCTGCGCATCGACCAGCCGCCCGTCCTCGGAGGTGACCTCCATGAAGCGACCGACACGGTCGGCATAGACGGCGCCATCGTTGGAATAGGCCAGGCAGAATTTGCGGCGGCCGGCCATGTAGCCGAGCTCGTAGACGGTGCCGGGATCGGCGCCGGCGCCGCGGAACGGGGTGAGGTTGGCGATGATGGCATCGGCCGCGTCCATCATCGCCTCGTTGCCGCAGAAGATCTGCCGCGAGGCGTCAGGCGCGGTGAGGTCGACGGCGTTGTCGAGCGGATAGAGGCCGGTGAGCCCGAAGCCAGCGCAGATATTCACCTTGCGCCGGCCGATCTCAATGGCGTCCGGCAGGAACACGTCGGGGCCTGCCAGATAGATCTTCATGGGACTACCGATCGAAGAGGCATCGCGTTTGCCGCGGCGTCGGCGGTGCCAAACCTCTCCCATCGGGAGAGGTCGCGCCGAAGGCGCGGGTGAGGGGTTACGCTCTCACGTGGGACCTGAACCCCTCACCCGGATCGCTTGCGCGATCCGACCTCTCCCGATGGGAGAGGTGGGTTCAGTGCCCGTATGACGATCAGGCGAGCTTGACCGTCTCGGTCTTCACGTCCTTGCCGAGCGCTTCGAACACCTTGGCGACGATGCCCTTGGCGTCGAGACCGGCGCGGCCGTACATCGCGGCCGGGGTGTCGTGGTCCTGGAACACGTCGGGCAGCACCATCGAACGGAACTTGACCATGCCGGTGTCGAGCACGCCCTGGTCGGTCAGGAACTGCGCGACATGCGAGCCGAAGCCGCCGACCGAGCCTTCCTCGATCGTGATCAGGATCTCGTGGTCACGGGCGAGCTTGAGCACCAGCTCGGTGTCGAGCGGCTTCATGAAGCGCGCATCCGCGATCGTGGTCGACAGGCCGTGCGCGGCGAGCTCGTCGGCCGCCTTCTCGCATTCGGCAAGGCGGGTGCCGAACGAGAGCAGGGCGATCTTGCTGCCCTGGCGGATCATGCGGCCCTTGCCGAGCTCGAGCGGAATGCCGACCTCGGGCATCTCGATGCCGCGGCCTTCGCCGCGCGGATAGCGCAGCGAACTCGGACGGTCGTCGATCGCGACCTGGGTCGCCACCATGTGCACGAGCTCGGCCTCGTCCGCCGCCGCCATGATCACCATGTTGGGCAGACAGCCGAGATAGGCGTTGTCGAACGAGCCGGCATGCGTCGCGCCGTCGGCGCCGACGAGGCCGGCGCGGTCGATGGCGAAGCGGACGGGCAGGTTCTGGATCGCGACGTCGTGCACGATCTGGTCGTAGCCGCGCTGCAGGAAGGTCGAGTAGATCGCGCAGAACGGCTTGTAGCCTTCGCTGGCAAGACCGGCGGCGAAAGTCACCGCGTGCTGCTCGGCGATGCCGACGTCGAAGGTGCGGTCCGGGAAGGCCTTGTTGAAGATGTCGACGCCGGTGCCGGACGGCATCGCCGCGGTGATGGCGACGATCTTGTCGTCCTTCTCGGCTTCTTTGACGAGGCTTTGGCCGAACACGTTCTGGTAGGCCGGCGCGTTCGGTTTTGCTTTCGCCTGGGTGCCGGTGGCGACGTCGAACTTGACCACCGCATGATATTTGTCGGCGGAAGCTTCCGCCGGGCCGTAGCCCTTGCCCTTCTGCGTCACGACGTGGACCAGGATCGGGCCGGTCTCCATGTCGCGGACGTTCTTCAGCACGGGCAGGAGGTGATCGAGGTTATGGCCGTCGATCGGGCCGACGTAATAGAAGCCGAGCTCCTCGAACAGCGTGCCGCCGTCCATCATGAAGCCGCGCGAATATTCCTCGACGCGGTTGGCGCGGTTGGCGAGGATTTTTGGCAGGCGCTTGTTGATCTGCTTGGCGGCATCGCGCAGCGTGCGATAGGTCTTGCCGGAGTAGAGGCGCGACAGATAGGCGCTCATGGCGCCGACCGGCGGCGCGATCGACATGTCGTTGTCGTTGAGGATGACGATCAGGCGCGAGTTCATCGCACCCGCATTGTTCATGGCCTCATAGGCCATGCCCGCCGACATCGCACCGTCACCGATGACGGCGATAACGTTGTTCTTGCCGCCGGAGAGGTCGCGCGCCACGGCCATGCCGAGACCGGCGGAGATCGAGGTTGAGGAATGCGCTGCGCCGAACGGATCGTAATCGCTCTCGCTGCGCTTGGTGAAGCCGGACAGGCCGCCGCCGGTGCGCAGCGTGCGAATCCGGTCGCGCCGGCCGGTGAGGATCTTGTGCGGATAGGCCTGGTGGCCGACGTCCCAGATCAGGCGGTCGCGCGGCGTATCGAAGACGTAATGGATCGCGGTGGTGAGCTCGACCACGCCGAGGCCCGCGCCGAAGTGACCGCCGGTCACCGAGACGGCATCGATGGTCTCCTGCCGCAGCTCGTCGGCGACTTGGCGAACCTGCTCGATCTTGAGCTTGCGCAGGTCTTCCGGCGTCCGGATGGTGTCGAGAAGCGGCGTCTTACTGTATGCGTTCACGGCGATTTCCAATTTGTCAGCGCCGGAAGTTCGTTCCGGTGCGCGATGGGTTTGCACAATATCGGCGCAGCGCGAGTCCTTAAACCGTCGGAGCCACCTGCATGGGCCAAGGCCCCGTCTTCAAGCTTAGGTGAGCTTAGGTGCGCTCCGGTTCAGTCTCTGTGATCCCTGTCACTTAGATCGGCTTCGTCCGTCCCAGCCAATTTCATTAGCAATTTGAAGCGCTTGTCGTTGGTAATCAGTGCCCACGCAAGGCTTACAAAAAGCCACACTCCGCGCAGCTTTACACCAAAGCTTGGGCCAAAGCCAACCCGCTGGGCCGATTACGGGCATGCACGTGCAACCCCCGGGCCAAAGTGGTTAATCGTGGCGCCGGTGGCGGGTTCCAGTCTTGCCCGGTTCCGCGGCAGTATTTTTTGCCGGGAGCGAGGGCCATTTTGGCGGATTCGAGGGCCGAGCGGCCCTCGGGGGAGAGTTCCCTGATCCTTGCCCGTGTCCGCCCCCGCGTGAGGGAATCAGCGGCGTGCAATCATGAAAAAATGCAGGCTTCAGATGCCCGAAACCGGGGCCTGACCGTCGGTCGGCCTTACTGGACGTCGAGCGGTGCGGTTCCGGTGGGCTGGCCGCTGGCATCGGTGGTGATCTTGTCGACGCGGGCCTCGGCCTGGCGCAACAGTTCCTCGCAGCGGCGCTTCAGGGCCTCGCCACGCTCGTAGATCGTCACGGATTCCTCGAGCGGCACCTTGCCGTCTTCGAGCCGCTTCACGATCGTTTCGAGTTCCTCGATCGCGCGCTCGAAGGTGAGCCTGGAGACGTCGATTTGGGTATTTTCGGCCATATCCGTTTCCGATTGCCCGATTCGCTTTCCCTGGAGTGAAGGCGGGTTTTGCGGGCTTAATGTGGCGGGCGTCTTCAAGCGCCCATCAGGGCGCCGACATGCGCCGTAACAGATTCTTTCAGTCCTTGCAGGTCATAGCCGCCCTCGAGCACCGAGACAACGCGTCCCCCGGCGGACTTGTCGGCGAGGTCCATCAGCTTGCGCGTCACCCAGGCATAATCCTCCGCGCGCAAATTCAGCGAGGCCAGCGGGTCGCGGTAATGCGCATCGAAGCCCGCCGAGATGATGAGCAGCTCGGGGCTGAATTTTTCGAGCTGCGGAAGGATCAAATTCTCGAACGCGGAGCGGAATTCGGGGCCGCCGTCTTCTGACGCCAGCGGCGCGTTGACGATGGTGTCGTGGTCGCCGCGTTCGCTCTTGGCGCCGGTGCCCGGAAACAGCGGCATCTGATGCGTCGAGCAGTACATCACGGTCGGGTCCGACCAGAAGATGTCCTGCGTGCCGTTGCCGTGATGCACGTCGAAATCGACGATGGCCGCGCGCTTGATGCCGTATTTGCGCTGCGCATGGCGCGCGGCGATCGCGACATTGTCGAAGAAGCAGAAGCCCATCGGCTTGCCGATCTCGGCGTGATGGCCCGGCGGGCGCACCGCGACGAAAGCGTTGCGGTGCTCGCCCGCCATCACGGCTTCGGTCGCCGCCACCGCGCCGCCGACGCCGCGCATCACCGCCTCCCACGTGCCCGGGGACATCGAGGTGTCGCCGTCGATATAGACCTGGCCGCTGGTCGGCGCGATGTGGCGCAGCTCGGTGACGTAATGCTCGTTGTGGCACAGCGTGACGAGGTCGAGATCGCCCTCCGGCGCCTGGTCGCGGACGAGAAACTGGAAACGCTCGTGCGACAGCGCTTCCTCCACCGCGCGCAGCCGGTCCGGTCTTTCGGGGTGTCCCGGCGGCGTGACGTGGTCGAGGCAAGCCTTGTGGGACAGGAGAAGCGTGCTCATCAGGTCGGCCTCATGGGGATACGGGCTCTTGACGTCGCTTGACGCATCCGGCGTCAAAACGCAATGCCAAACCCAATCTATGCGCTTGGACGGGAATGGCAAAGGGTTGTCCCGTTCCGGCCCGTTTGATCCGGATCAATTCACACGCAGGATGCGAGTCGGAGGCAGCGGGCCGATCGGCCCGTGCGCCCGGAAAAAAGTGAACAGCGCGTCGGCGTCGTAGCCGCCATATTGCGGCGCCGAGCCCTGCTTGGCGACCGTGAATCCGTCGCCGCCGACGGCGAGGTAATCGTTGAGGGTGACGCGGTAGCCGGTCCCAGCCTCGATCGGCCTGCCGTTGAGCGTCATCTTCTCCGCCATCACGCGCTCGCCGAACGGCTTCGAGCTGTCCCAGGTATAGCTGAACCCGTTCGACACCTGCAGGATCCGCGGCCGTTTCGGATCGAGCCATTGCTGTTCCAGCATGTCCTTGAGCTGGCTGCCCGTGAGCGTCATGGTGACGAGGCGGTTGCGGAAGGGCTGGCTGGCGAAGACATCGCCGAACGTTATCGCGCCGTTCTCCTTCGGGACGATATCGATGCGGATGCCGCCGGGATTGGTGAGCGCGATGACAGCGCCGCCATCCTTGGCGTCCCTGGTCGCTGCGAGCTGCGCATCCGCGATGACATCGCCGAGCGCGCTTTCGCCGGCCTCGTTCGGTACGCGCGACAGCGTCTGCGTCACCGATCCGGCCGGCCGGTTGGCGATCGGCGCGGATAGCTTGTCATAGGCCTCGATCAATGCGGTCTGTTCGGGGTCCTTCGCCAGCGAGGCATTGGCGACGATGACGTTCTCGCCCCTGGCGCCGACGACGTCGCGCGTTGCCGGATCGAGCTTGAGGTCGATCGCCGTGACCAGCGTGCCGTATTTGTCGCCGCTGGTGACGAGCCGCCCGTCGATATCGCAGACATAGGCGCGATGGGTATGGCCGCTGACGACGACGTCGACCGCAGGATCGAACTTCTTCACGATGTCGACGATGGGTCCCGTAATGGCGGGGCATTCGTTGTAGTCGCCGGCGGGTTCGCCGCCCTGGTGGATCAGCACCACGATCGCCTCGACGCCGCGCGCCTTCAACTGCGGCACCAGCGCATTCACCGTCTCGGCCTCGTCGCGGAATTCGAGACCGGCGATGCCTGACGGCGAGACGATGCCCGAGGTCTCTTTCAAGGTCAGTCCGATGAAGGCGACGGGGATGCCTTCGAACTCCCTGATCTCGTAGGGCGGCAGCACGCTCTTGCCGGTCGTAGTCTCGATCGTGGACGCTGCGAGATAGTGGAATTTGGCGCCGGTGAAGGGATGCGGGCCCTGGCAGCCGTCGAGCGGATGGCAGCCGCCGTTCTGCATCCTGAGCAGCTCGGTCTTGCCCTCGTCGAATTCGTGATTGCCGACCGAGGTGATCGCAAGCCCCATCATCGAGAGCGATTCGATCGAAGGCTCGTCGTGGAACATTGCCGACAGGAACGGGCTCGCCCCGATCAGATCGCCGGCGGCAACGAAGATCGTGTTCTTGTGTCCTTCGCGCAACTGCTTGACCAGCGTCGCCATGTACTCGGCGCCGCCGGCCGCGACCATCACCTTCCTGGTCTTGTCTTCGGGGTCATTGATGCGGATGCCGCCCGGCGGCGGCCGCAGATTGCCGTGGAAATCGTTGATCGCGAGAACGCGCAGCTCGACGGGTGCGGCGGTCTGTGCAGAGGCGGGGAGGGCGCAGGTCAGCGCGAGTACGGCAAGGATGGATCGGTATTGCATGGAACGAGACTAGTCGTTCCGCGCGAAGATTTCACGAAGCTTCTCGTCATTCCGGGGCGCGCATAGCGCGAACCCGGGATCCATTCATCCACAAACTCTGCGGCCCGATGGATTCTCAGATGCGCAATTGCGCATCATAGCTCGCGACTTCGTCGCGCCCCGGAATGACGAATTGCTACCGCTTCTTCCTATTCGCAAACGCATTGAACGCCGCCACCGCATCGTCCGATTTCAACCGCTCGCCGAACAGATGGGCCTCCTGGTCGATGCGGCGGGTCAATTCCTCCGGCGGGGTGCGCAGCAGTTTGCGCGAGGTCGCGACCGCCTCGGCTGGAAGCCGGCAGATCTCGCGCGCCACCTTGCGCGCCTCGACTTCCGTATGTCCCGGCGAGACCACGCTGTTGACGAAGCCTGCGGCTGCGGCTTCCGCGGCGGAGAAGGTCCGCCCCATCACCAGCATCGCGAAGGCGCGCTGGTATCCCATCGTGTTCGGCATCAAGAGGCTAGCCGCGCCGACCGGCACGAGCCCGAGCTTGATGTAGGGCGCGGAGAATGTCGCGGCTGTCGAGGCGAGCACGTAGTCGCAATGAAACAGCATCACGGTGCCCATGCCGATCGATGCGCCGTCCACGGCGGCGATGATCGGCTTGGTATTGAGGGCGAGCGAATAAAGAAACTTGGCGCCGTTCGACAGCGTCTCCGGGCGCGCCGTGTCGGCGTGGAGAAAATCGTCGATATCGTCGCCGGCGGTGAACACGCCGGAGCCGCCGGTGATGATCATGCAGCGGATATCGGGATTGTTCTGCGCGGTGTCGATCGCGCGGCTCATCTCCCGGTACATGTCCTGGGTGATCGCGTTCTTCTTGCCCGGACGGCGCAGGGTGATCACGCGCGTCTCCCGCTCTTCGGTGACCACGACATTGCCATTCGGCATGAGAACCCCCCTGCGCCGTCGCGACATTTGTCGCCCGCGAGTCTCGCAAACATCAGCCTACATCATCTTGCAGGCGTGCCAATCCGCCCGCGCGACCTTTTCGAAAGCGATTCCGTGAGCCCGGCGGATGACACCGCTGTCATAACTTCCGTCCAGGAACCCCATCGCGTCAGGTCGCACCGGTTGTATCGTCTTGCACGCTCCATTGCGCATTGCAACAAATGGATACAATGTTTTGTTTGAAAAACCAGTGGTTGTGAGGCACGATCGCGTCCTCTGCCGTTCCACTTGGCCGATTGCGCGATTGATGGTTGCCGCAACGAGCGTTGACGAATCTTCGCTGTCCTACCGCGGCTGGCGCGTCGTGCTGGCCTGCTTCCTGATGGCCTTCTTCATGTTCGGCTTCGGCCTCTACGGGCAGGGCGTCTATCTCGCCGAGCTCCAGCGCGCCCATGGCTGGCCGGGCACGCTGGTCTCCGCGGCCAGCACCTTCTCGTTTCTGTTGACCTCCGTCCTCGTCATCTTCACCGACGATTTGCTTGCCCGCATCGGGCTGCGCTCGCTGATCCTGTGCGGGCTTTCCGCGCTGGGTGCTTCGACCGTGCTGCTGGCGCTGATGCAGACGCCCTGGCAGCTTTATCTCGCCTATGCGCTGATGTCGGTCGGCTGGACCGGCATGGGCACCGTGGTGATCGCGACCGTGCTGAATTCCTGGTTCGACCGGCGCCGCGGCCTCGCGCTCAGCCTCGCCTTCAACGGCGCGACCTGCGGCGGCATCATCCTCGTTCCGCTGCTGCTGTCGCTGACCGGCAGCATCGGCTTCCGTTCGGCGATGCTGGGGGCAACGATTGTGATGGTGGTGCTGGTGCTGCCGGTGGTCGTCGGCTTCATCGGCTGGCCCGGCGGGACATCATTGGCATCGGGTGGACGCTCCTCCGGCGCCGGCACAGCCGCTCCAGTGCATTCGCGCAAGGCGCTGCTCGCCAATGCGGCGTTCTGGACCATGGTGCTGCCGATCGCGATCGCGCTGCTGGCGCAGATGGGATTCATCATCCACCAGGTGACGTTCCTCGAGCCATTGATCGGGCGTGCCAACGCGGGCCTTGCCGTGACCATCATGGCCGCGATGGCGGTGGTCGGACGCCTGTCGCTCGGCCTGTTCGTCGACCGGCTCGATCCGCGGCTCGCCTGCGCGGCGTCGATGACGAGCCAGGCCGCCGCGCTCTTCGTGCTTATTCAAAGCACGAATCCGACGGTGCTGCTGGCGTGCTGTGCCGTCTACGGCTTCTCGATCGGCAACATGATCACGTTCCCGCCTTTGATCATCCAGCGCGAGCTCGGCTCCGCCGCCTTTGCCGCCGCGATGGGATTGGGCACCTCGATCAGCGGCGTCGTCAGCGCCTTCGGCCCCGGCATCGTCGGCCTCGTGCGGAGTTTTACCGGCAACTACACGACGGCGTTTGCGATGTGCGTGCTGCTGGATCTCGTCGCCGCGGGAATCGTGCTGTGGCGGCCGGGGAGAAGGGCTGAGGTCAAAGCTTCGTAGCCCGGATGGAGCGCAGCGCAATCCGGGACAGCTGCATGCGTGTGCCACGCGCGTTCCGCACATTCGCTGTCATCGCCCGACTTGGTCGGGCGATCCAGTACTCCGAGACGTTCGTTGCCTATCGAGAGGCCGCGGCGTACTGGATTCCCCGCCTTCGCGGGGAATGACAATTGGGGGAGGAGGGACCTCTCTACATCGCAGTGAGTAGTCGCGAGCTTACCCCAACAACACCGCGTCCGCCGCCGCGACCGACTCCGCGCTCTCCGTCACGGTGCGCTCGAGCGCGCCGGCCTGCACACTGATGTTCTCGGCGAAGAAGCGCGCGAGCGAGACGTAGCGCGCGGCATCCGTATTGCCGTCGGCTTTCGCGGCGAGCGCCTCGGAGGCCAGCAGGCAGCCGCCGAGCGTCGCGCCGAACTGCTGCAAGTAAGGCGTTGCGCCGGCCAGCGCCTCGTTCGGCGCCGAGGCAACGCGCTCCAGCAGCCACTTGCTGGTGCGCGTCAACGCCTGCAGCGCCTCGCGCAGTTTTGTCCCGGTGGTGCCGAAAGCGGGATCGTTGGAGGCCTCGACCTGTTTGACGGTGGCCGAGAGCTCGTCGAGCAGCGCCCACACGGCAGCGCCGCCATTGGCCGCGAGCTTTCGCGTCACGAGGTCGATCGCCTGGATGCCGTTGGTGCCCTCATAGATCGCGGTGATACGCGCGTCGCGATAATGCTGCGCGGCGCCCGTTTCCTCGATGAAACCCATGCCGCCATGCACCTGCACGCCGAGATAGGCGACCTCGTTGCCGATGTCGGTGGAATAGCCCTTGGCCATCGGCGTCAGCAGCGCCGCGCGTGCGGCGGCGTCGGCGCGCACCTTCGGATCCTTGGCTCGCAAGGAGACGTCGAGCGCGACGGCGGTGGCGTAGCAGATGGTGCGCGCGGCCGCGGTCTGCGCCCGCATCCGCATCAGCATGCGCTTGACGTCGGGATGTACGAAGATCGCGTCCGAGCCTTCGCCCTTCTTGCCGATGGCGCGGCCCTGCTTGCGCTCCTGCGCATAGGACAATGCCTGCTGATAGGCACGGTCGGCGACGCCGACGCCCTCCAGGCCGACGCCGAGCCGCGCCTGGTTCATCATCGTGAACATGCAGCGCATGCCCTGGTTCTCTTCGCCGATCAAAAAGCCGATCGCGCCGCCATGATCGCCCATGGTCATGGTGCAGGTCGGCGAGGCATGCATGCCGAGCTTGTGCTCGACGCCAGAGGCAAAGATGTCATTGCGCTGCCCCAGCGAGCCGTCGGCGTTGACCATGAACTTCGGCACCAGGAAGAGCGAGATCCCCTTGGTGCCCGCGGGCGCGTCGGGCAGGCGCGCGAGCACGAAATGCACGATGTTGTCGGTCATGTCGTGTTCGCCATAGGTGATGAAGATCTTCGTCCCCTTGATGCGATAGGTGCCGTCGGCCTGCTTTTCGGCGCGGGTGCGCAGCGCGCCGACGTCGGAGCCGGCCTGCGGCTCGGTCAGCTGCATGGTGCCGGTCCATTCGCCGGAGACGAGCTTTTCGAGATAGATCTTCTTCAGCTCGTCGCTGCCATGGGCATCCAGCGCCTCCATCGCCGAGGCCGTCAGCAGCGGGCAGAGGCCGAAGGCGACGTTGGCCGCGCTCCAGATCTCGGTGCAGGCGGCGTTGATCGCCATCGGCAGGCCCTGGCCGCCGAAATCCTCGGGCCCCGAGACCGCGTTCCAGCCGCCCTCGGTCCAGCGCTTATAGGCATCGGGCCAGCCCGGTGCAGTCGTGACCTTGCCGGCATCCAGCTTGATGCCGTGCTCGTCGCCGATCTTGTTGAGCGGCGCCAGCACGTCGGTTGCGAACTTGCCGGCTTCCTCCAGCACGGCGGCCACAATGTCGGCGTCGAAATCGCCGTAATGGCCGGCGTCCACCGCCGCCTTCAGGCCGGCGCCATGGTTGAGCGACAGCAGCATGTCAGAGATCGGCGCGCGGTAGGTCATGGTTCACTCCCCGGGGACTGGTCTTGGCCGCGGTATTCCCATGAAATGCCGGCGGTCTCAACTGCCCGTAGGCCAGAATGGCTCAGGCCCTCCGCCCGGACCCTATAATAGAGTGTGGCGCGGCCGATCCCGGGGGCTGTGGTATTTTGCCCCTCCAGGCGGTTGAAATGCCGTGCCGCACCCTATAGACCGGCTGCGACCGACGGGAATCTGCGGTAGCCAGTTCTTCCGCCGTCCCGAGGTCGCCTGTTGGGGCGTAGCCAAGCGGTAAGGCAGCGGATTTTGATTCCGCCATTCGGAGGTTCGATCCCTCCCGCCCCAGCCAGAGCCTAAGCCGCTGAGCTCACTATATAAACAGCTCTATCGAGAAGACCTTGCCGAGCCCGGGTCGAAGCGAATGTCATAACGATGCAGCTTCGCATAGACGGTGCTCTTGGCAAGACCGAGCGCGGAGGCGGTGGCTGTCACGTTGCCGTTGCACGACCGCAGCGTACGCGAAATCAAGTCACGTTCCGAAGACTCGGCGAGAGACAGACCCGGATCGCGCTCGCTTGGCGTTTCTGGTCCCCGGACGGTCTCGGGCAGGTCCGAAGGTTCGATCAGCTCGCCGTTGCCGGTCAGCATGACACTCTCGACCAGGTTGCGCAGCTCGCGGACGTTGCCGGGCCAATCATGACGCTGCAGCTTCGCAATCGTCTCCGGCGCAAAACGGCGATCGGAAAGACCATAGCGCGCGCTTGCCTGGGCGACGAAATGATCGAGCAGCAGCGGAATGTCCTCGCAGCGCTCGCGGAGCGGCGGGATGTCGACGGGGACGACGGCGAGCCGATAAAACAGGTCCTTGCGGAAGCGCTGGGCCTCCACCTCCGCCTGCAGATTGCGGTTGGTCGCGACGACGAGGCGGAAGTCGACCTTGCGCACCGCGGTCTCGCCGATCCTGGAGATCTCGCCGCTCTCGAGCGCGCGCAGCAACATGGGCTGGAGGTCGAGCGGCAATTCGCCGATCTCGTCCAGGAACAGCGTGCCGCGCGCGGCGGCTTCGATCTTTCCGGCCATGCCTCCGCGCCTCGCGCCGGTGAACGCGCCGTCGACATAGCCGAACAGTTCGCTGGCAAGCAGCTCGCGCGAGGCGCAGCCGCAATTGACGGCGATGAATGGGCCGTTGCGGCGCGGTGACGCCGCATGGATTCCATGCGCGAACACCTCCTTGCCGACGCCGGTCTCGCCGAGCAGCAGGACCGGCGCGGCGGATTTGCCGACGCGGCGGCACTTCTCGACCACACTGTGCATCTTCGGGCTGCTGTAGACGGCATTGGCGAAGGCCTCGCTGCGCGCAGATGACAACAGCTTGCCAGATGCGGCCGGCTTCGGTGCAACCATCACGGTGCCGAGGTGTTCGCCCTGGTGCACCACCGCCTTCAGCCATTCCTCCTTGATCCATGCCGGACGCGAGGTGCCACAGAGCTGATCATCGCGGCTGCCGAGCAGGGGAAAGCCGAACTGGCCTCCCGGCGCGCCGAGATCCCGCATGATCTGCGACATCTCTCCACTGGCCTTGAACGGACGTCCGGCGCTGTCGAACAGCACGGCGTGATGCCGATCCGAAGGCGGCAGCATCCAGAAGCATTGATCGAGCAGGCGATAGCGGGCGTCCAGCTCCATCTGCAGCAACTGCGCCTCGATGCGCGCCGCCGCCGAAATCGCCAATGCGAGTGCCGGCCGCCCATAGGATGAAGACAATCCGGAGATATCGATCACGCCGATCACGGCGCCGTCGATGGGATCGCGGATGACAGAGGCCGAGCAAGTCCAGCGATGGATGCCGGAGCAGAAATGCTCCGTGGCATGCACCTGGATCGGCTGCCCGGTTTCGAGCGCGGTGCCGATCGCGTTCGTTCCGCAGGTCGTCTCGCTCCAGTTGCTGCCGGGTAGCAGATGCGTTTTTTCGACGGCATCGCGGAGCGCGAGCTTGGTGTCACCTTCGAGACGCAACACGACGCCGTCTACATCGGTCAGCACCATCACGGTGCCGGTTTCCAGCATGTAGTCGCGCGCCAGCGCCATCGTCGAAGCGCCGGCCTGGACAAGACGGCTGCGCTTGTCGAGCAGGCGCTGCAACCTGTCATCCCTGATCGGCATCGGAGCCTGGCCACGCCGATAGTCGACCGCCGATTGCTGGCAGCGCTGCCAGGAATCGGTGATCGCCGATCGCACGACCTGCTGACGCGCGCTGCTGCTTCCGGAGAGGAAGCGTTCCCAGCTCGTCAGAACGTCGCGTTCGATACCTGGAGTGGCGAAAGCATCCTCTGGCGTCTGCCCCAACACGTTCCCTCCTTTGACGCGCTGAGTGGTCCAAATCTGCCGGACCCCGAGCTTTATCTCCTGATTGTGAAGCCATCCATGGAAACACGCAACCGGGTACCCCGACCTTGGTGCTATCAGGCTCGCCTCCGACCGCACTGCAAAAGGGTGAGATCGGAGGCGAGTTAAAGGCCTCAAGCCGCAAAGAAATTTACGCCGCCTTGCGTTGGCTCAGGCTGTCGTAGAACGCGGTTTCGAAACGCATGTAGCCGGTGAACGAGGCCACATCGGCAAAGGGGAGGATCTGGGTTGCCCAATAGCCGCCAAAACCGTTCTGACGGTCGATCCAGTAGAACAGGTTCGCCAGCCCCGCCCAGCCGAGCGCGCCTGCGGGGCGTCCCGTCGGCGCCTTCTCGTCGTTGACCATGAAGGTGAACGCCCAGGATTTCGACAGGCCCGGGAAGAACTCGGCATCGTTCGAGAGCGATTTGATGACGCCCGGCAGCGCCGTCACCTTGAGATCGCCGAGCTGGTTCTTCTCGGCCATCGTCACGGTCTCCGGCTTCAGCACCCGGCCGTGCGGGCCGGCGCCGTCGTTCAGCCACATGCGGATGAAGCGCATGTAGTCGCCGACCGTGCTGTAGAGGCCGTGGCCGCCCATATGCACCTCGGGATTTGCAGGCAGTTCGAAGTCCATCGGGGTCAGTGAGCCGTCGGCGTTGCGCGCGTGCACGCCAGCAAGCTTGCTGCGCACGGCATCGTTGATCTCGAATGTCGTGTTGGCCATGCCGAGAGGCTTGAAGATGCGATCAGTGAAGACCTCGCCGAGCCGCTTGCCGGTGATGCCCTCGACAACCTGCCCGACCCAATCGATGTTCGTTCCATATTCCCATTTCGAACCGGGATCGAACAGCAGCGGCGTCATTATGGCGGCCTTCGACGAGGTGATCACGCTGGGCTGTCCGTGGTCGGTCGCCAGCCGCAGATAGTTCTCGTTGAAGAAGTCGTAGCCGAAGCCGCCGGTGTGCAGCAGCAGCATGCGCGTGGTCACGTCGCGCTTCGGGGCGCGAAGCCGGGGCTGCCCTTTGGCATCGAAGCCGTCGATCACCCGCAGCTTGCCGATGTCGGGCGCGTAGGTCTTCGCTGGGGCATCGAGGTCGAGCTTGCCTTCCTCGATCAGTTGCAACGCGGCCGTGCCGGTGATCGCCTTGGTGGTCGAGAAGATGGCAAAGCTGCTGTCGGTCGTCATCGGCGCCGACTGGTCGGTGCGCCGCTTGCCGACGGCGCCCTCGTAGATGTTGCCGGTGCGATCGGTCACCATCGCCACCACGCCGGGGACGCCCTGGTCCGTCGTGACGGTCTCATGGAGAATGGCGTCGGCCGCCGCCTTGAAGTCCTTGGTCATGTGTTCCTCCAAATTTGTTGTGTGATGCGGAATGCAGGGCCGCGCGTAGCCAAAAATGGTTGCGCGGCCCCCTGTGTCGTTACTGCTTGGCAAAGCCGGGATAGGCAGAGGAGGCGACCTCATCGCACTTCTGGCGATAGGTTCCGACGCCGCCGATATAGGAGAGCAGACGGCGCGGCTTGCCGTCGACGTTCGAGCCCATGTACCAGGAGTGCGTCTTGGTCACGAGGGTGGTGTTTGCGACCTCGTCGTGATGCGCGACCCAGGCATCCTGCGTATCCTTGGTCGGCTCGATGACCTTCAGATGGTTCTTCTTGAGATAAGCGATGCAATCGCTGATCCACTCGACCTGCTGCTGCAGGCACGTCGTCATGTTGCAGAGCGCCGTCGACGGCGCCAGCGGCGCGCCTGTCGTGAACAGGTTCGGGTAGCCGTGGACCTGCAGCCCCATCGTGGTCCTGATGTCGCGGCTCCACTCCTCCTTCAGCGAGCGTCCGTCGCGGCCACGGATGTCGATGCGGGTCAGCGCACCGGAGCCGGCGTCGAAGCCGGTGGCCAGGATGATCACATCGAGCCCATACGACGTTCCGTCGGTGAGCTCGATGCCCTGCGGCGTGATCCGCTTGATCGGGTTGTTCTTGACGCTGACCAGCTCGACATTCGCCTGGTGGAAAGCCTCCAGGTAATTGGTCTCGAGCGGGACCCGATGCGTGCCGAAGCCGTAGTCGGTCGGGATCAGCGCCTCGCAGAGCTTGGGGTCCTTCAGGCGCGCGCGCATCTTCTTGCGCACGAACTCGGAGATCTCTTCGCTGACCTCCTCCTCGAAGAACATCTCGACGAATGAGGCGAGCCACAGCCGCAGCGAGCCTTCATCCCAGATCTTCTCCAGGACGGCGTGACGCTGCTCGGGGCTGAGATCCTTCCAGTTGCCGTTGGTGAAATCGTATTCGAAGCCGGTGAACGAGTGGGGCAGGACCTTGCGGAATTCCTCGAACCGCGCCTTGTAGGCCTCAACCTCCTTCGGCCCGTATTTCGGGTTCTTCATCGGGATGATGTATTGCGGCGTGCGCACGAACACCTTCAGGCTGCCGACCTCGCCGGCGATGGTCTGGATCACTTGGATGCCGGTGGCGCCATTGCCGACCACGGCGACGCGCTTGCCGGCGAGATCGAGTTTCTCCTTCGGATAGCGGCCGGTATGGACGAGGGTGCCCTTGAACGTCTCCTGTCCGGGAAACACCGACGTCAGCGGCGCCGACAGCATGCCGGTGCAGGTGATCAGGAACTGGGTGTCGATGGTGTCACCCGTGTCGGTCGTGATGGTCCAGCGCTGGGTCGCCTCGTTGAAGACGGCGCTGGCAACCGTCGTTGAGAAGCGGATGTCCTTGCGCAGGTCGAGCTTGTCGGCGACGTAGTTGAGCCACTTCTCGATCTCCGGCTGGCCGGGGAAGCGCTCGCTCCAGCTCCAGCCCTTGTAGAGCTCCTCCGAGAACAGGTACTGATAGATATAGGCCTCGGAGTCGAAGCGCGCCCCCGGATAGCGATTCCAGTACCAGGTGCCGCCGACGCCAGTGGCCGTATCGACGGCCTTGACCTTGAGGCCCAGTTCGTCGCGCAGCTTGTAGAGCTGGTAAAGGCCGGCAACCCCGGTACCGATCACCACTGCGTCCAGGCTTTCATGCTTACGCGCGCCGTTGGTCTTGTACTCACTCATGCATTCCCTCCCATGTCAGAACCTGTTCTCCTCCCCACCGCGAGGCGCGAGAGATGGAAGCTGGGGAACGCAGATTGCGTGCCAGATCAGGTTTCTGGCTTAAGCGCTTGCAGTGATTGAGTTGGTAGTCGCGATATCTATGCCGCATCCGTTCGAAATTCGAACTGGATGAGCTTGGTTGGACCGGATTTCGATCGACGTGCCCCTGCAAACAGGTGCCTGCCGATGTGATGATGTTGATGGTCCTGTTCCGCCGAGTGCCCAACAGACCGATTTTTCCGCCGCGCCGGCCGCTAGGCGAAATCGGCGCGCCCGTCACTCAGGCCGGCCTTGCGCAACCCGTCGAGGAAATGGTCGCGGTCGCTCGGATCTCTATACCTGGCGGCGCGCATCCGGGCGAGTTCGAGCGTGTTGACCGGCAGCGCTTCACCACGCTCACTCAATTCCAGGCCTCGCTCTCGAATGAATGCGCGCACCTCGATATCCGCCTCACTCAGCCGATCGGTTTGCGCGTAGCACGCTGCAAGGAGCGCGTGGGACCAGCGATCGCTCGATCGCGCCTCCCTGAGCACCTTGATCGCCTGTTCGTAGTCGCGCGCCGAATAAAGCGCCAGTGCGTGATACCAATGGTAGATGTTGGGTGGAAACGGGTTGAGCTGTTTGGCCGACTTGATCCATGTGAGCGCTTCCCGCCAATGTCCCCAGTAGACCAGGATGTTGGCAAACGCCGCGGCGACGTCGGCATCGTTCGGGTTGAGCGCCAGAGCTCGCTTGAAGTGAGTTTCGGCCTCCTGGTCACGCTTCTGCAGGAAAAGAAGCTGGGCGAAGACGCCGTGCGACCAGGCATCATTTTCATCGAGGTCGAGCGCGATTTCGATCGCGCGACGCGCATCGTCCAGCGAAGGCGCGGCGGGTGATTCCAGAAACGCGGCACAGACGATCGTCCAGGCGATATTGGCGTGAGCGCGTGCATAGGCCGGATCGAGCTCCACGGCCCTTGTGAAGCAACCTCTCGCCTCATCCATGCTCGTCACGGTCAACTGACGCCATCGCTCGTTCCCGAGCAAGACGAGATCGTAGGCCGTGATGTTCGAGGTCTGTTTGCCTCTTGCGATCTTGCGGCCTGCGTCCTCGACCCGGCCGGGCAGCGCTGAGACGATTCTGCCGACGATTTCGTCCTGGATGGCGAATATATCTTCGATCTCGCGGTCGTAGCGCTCGGTCCAAAGGGTGAAGCCGCTCGCGGCATCCAGAAGCTGGACGGTGACCCGCACCCGTTTTCCGAGCCGGCGTGCGCTCCCTTCCACCACATATCGTACGCCGAGTTGGCGGCCGACCTCTCTGATGTCGGACGTCCTGGCGCGGTAGACGAAGCTGGAATGGCGGGCCACGACGAAGAGCGACCGGAAACGCGACAATTCCGTAATGACGTCTTCCGTGACGCCGTCGGAAAAGTAGTCCTGAGCCGGATCGCCGCTCAAGTTCGAAAACGGCAGCACGGCGATCGATGGCCTGTCGGAGGGAGTAGACGGGAGCAACGTTTGCCGGCTGCTGTCGAACAGGGCCGCGGCTGGCGGGCCGACGTAGCGGTAACCGCGGCGCGGCAGGGTCTCGATCCAACTGCTGCCGCCTTCGACGTCTGCAAACGTCCGGCGCAGCGCTGCGATCTGTACGGTCAGATTGCTTTCCTCGATAGCGAGCCCCGGCCAGGCCGCCTCCATCAGCGCGTCCTTGGCAACCGGTTTTCCAGCCTGCTCCAGCAGCAGCCGAAGCAGTGCGACCGCTCGCCCGCCGAGCGCAACCGGCTCGGTTTCGCGAAACAGCGTGCCGGCGTCTGTCTCGAGACGAAAGGGACCAAACTCGTAGATCGTCGCCATGGCCTAGAGACACCATTTTTGGCGAAATTTGCAACTTTTTCCGCTTCGATTCAGGAAACGATCTGGCGCTCCGTGAGATCATGGCATGGGCAGTGGCGGCGAGGAGCAAATCAGATGGAGCAGCGGCAGCCGAACGACGACTTGATGGGCCAATCGCAGGCCGAACCCTGGTCCGCCCTACAGCTGCGGCTCAAGGGCAAGTTGGTCCTCAAGGGGAACGCCGGCTACGACGAGGCGCGCAAGGTCTGGAATGGCGCCATCGACAAGAAGCCGGCCATGATCGCCTACTGCGCGGATGTGCAGGATGTGGTCGAGGCCGTGACGTTCGCGAGATCCCGCATGGTCCCGGTGGCTGTTCGCAGCGGAGGCCATAATGTCGCCGGGCTCTCGGTTTGCGACGGCGGCATGGTCATCGACCTGTCGCGGATGAAACGCATCGACGTCGATCCGGTCCGTCGCACCGCGCGCGCAGAGGCGGGCCTCAATCTCGGCGAGTTCGATCGTGCCACGCAGGCGCACGGTCTGGCGACCACCATGGGGGTCAACAGCGACACCGGCATCGCCGGGCTCACGCTCGGCGGCGGCTTCGGCAAGCTCGGGCGAAAGTACGGGCTGACCTGCGACAACCTGATTGCCGCCGAAGTGGTGACAGCCGAGGGCAAGATCCTGAGGGCCAGCGCGACCGAACATCCCGACCTGTTCTGGGGCCTCCGAGGCGGCGGCGGCAACTTTGGCATCGTGACTGCGTTCGAATACCGGCTCCATTCCATCGGCACGTCATTGCTCGTCGCGTCGGCGCTTCATCGTTACGATCAGGCGCGCGAGGCCATGCGGTTCTACGATCAATTCGCCCGGAGCGCTGCCGACGATGTCAACGTCGATGCTGCCCTCGTCACGCTGCCGTCGGGCGAGCGTTTCTTCAGCATCACCGGTTGCTATGTCGGCTCGCATCTTGACGGCGAGCAGGCCCTTTCACCGATTGTCGAGTTCGGCTCTCCCGTCGAGACGCGCCTCGCAACCGTCCCCTATCTCGAGATTCAGTCGGGCGGCGATGCCCTGTTTCCGCGGGGACGTCGCTATTATTGGAAGGCGCAGTTCCTGCGCGAGATCAGTGCGGGCGCAATCGACGCGCTGCTCGACGCCTATGCAAGAGCGCCCAACACCTCTTCGCTATTGGTTTTCCAGCACGTCGGCGGCGCAATCGCGCGGGTTCCGGCATCCGACTCGCCCTATGCAAACCGCGATGCGGCGTTCGACTGCTTCCCGGTCGCGATCTGGGACGATCCGGCCGATGACGACGCAAATATGCGTTGGGCGCGCGAGCTGTGGAGCGCCGTCAGGCCCTATTCGACCGGCGGCGTCTATGCGAACAATCTCGGCGACGAGGGCGAGGATCGCATTCGCGACGCCTATGGCGAGAATTATTCGCGTTTGGCCGCGCTCAAAACCAAGTATGATCCGACCAATTTCTTCCGCCTGAACCAGAATATCCCGCCGACGACATAATTGATGGTATCGGAGCGCCCCCAATGCGAAGCCGCTGGACCATTCTCGCTGTTCTGTTCGTCGCGCGTGCCGCCATCGCCTTTCAGTTTCAGAGCGTTGCCGCCGTCGCGCCACAGCTCAGCCAGAGTCTCGGCGCGAGCCTGGCCGATATCGGCGTTCTGATTGGACTCTATTTCGCGCCGGGCACCGCGCTTGCCCTGCCTGGCGGTGCGATCGGCCGCCGCTATGGCGACAAGGCGACGGTCCTCGCCGGTCTCCTGATGATGCTGGCCGGTGAGCTGCTGATGACCACGTCGACGTCATGGAGCGTGCAGATCGCGGGCCGGCTGACGGCCGGCATCGGCGGCGTTCTCCTGAACGTCCTGATGACCAAGATGGTCGCGGACTGGTTTGCCGGTCGGGAAATCGCCACCGCGATGGCCATTTTCATCAACTCCTGGCCGGCCGGCATCGCTCTCTCTCTCATGCTCTTGCCGGCAATCGGAGCCGTGCTCGGGCTCCATGCCGTCAATCTTGCCGTCGCAGGGCTGATCCTGATCGGGCTCGGCGTCATCGCCTTGATTTATCGCACGCCTGATGCGGCCGTCGCGGTGGAAGGCGCGCGCGGCAGCCTGACCGCCGAGACGATCTGCGCCGTGATTGCCGCCGGCTTGATCTGGTGCCTCTACAACATCGGCTTCGCGATGATCTTCAGTTTCGGCCCGTCGATGCTCGTCGAGCAGGGCTGGTCCGGTGCCGCAGCCGGATCGACCATCAGTATCGTGCTCTGGCTCGCCGCGCTGTCGGTTCCGTTCGGCGGCTTCCTCGCGGATCGGACCAGGCGCGGCGAGGCTATCCTCGTGACAGGCTGCATCGCCTTCGCCGTCCTGACACTTCTTCTGTCGCGAAGCGGCATGGTGCTTGCCATCATCGTGGCTCTTGGAATCCTCTGCGGCCTGCCTGCCGGGCCAATCATGAGCCTGCCGGCGCGTGTGCTCGACCAGAAGATGCGGCCGATCGGAATGGGACTATTCTACACGGTCTTCTACGCCGGCATGCTGGCCGGACCGGCGATCGGAGGTAAGCTCTCCACCTCGTTTGGCTCCGCGAGCGCCGCGCTCGACTTCGGCGCCGCAGCGCTTCTGGCTTGTCCCGTCGTGCTGTGGCTCTTCCGCCGTATCGTTGCCGGCCGCTATCGGTCGCCTGGGAGCGTTAGAGCTCCCACTTAGAGCGAGCCGCCGCCGCAGATGACGAGTTGCTTTCCGGTGATGGCGGCCGCTTCCGTCGAGAGCAGGAAGGCGACGGCGCTGGCGATTGGAGGCGACGGTCGGCGGGACGCGCGACCAGAAGATAAAGGCCCAGGGCGAGGAGCGACGATGCAGCCATCACCGCCGTCATCGACAGCGCGGTCCGTCCGTCGAAACGCGCGGCCACCAGCCCGCTCGATATGGCACCTGTGATCAGTTGGACGCTCCCGGCAGCCGCGCTGACGGCGCCGGCGATGCCGGGGAGGTGCTGCATCGTCGCGCTCATCACGTTCGGCACGCTCAGTCCGAAGCCGAGCGCCACCGCCATCAGCAGCACGACGACGAGCGCCGTGGGCATCCAGCCGGCCAATGTCATCGCGAGCAGGGCGACGCTCGCCGCCGACGACAGCGTCAGCCCGGTCGTGAGCATGCGGCTCGAGGATATCCCGCGCCGGCCAAGCCGGCCGTCGAGGAAGGCGCCGCCCATCACGGACGCCGAGCAGGCACTGAAGATCAGTCCGTATTGCGCGGGCGAGAGCCCGACGGCGCCGACGAAGAACAGCGAGGCGCCGGTGACGTAGGCAAACACCGTCGCGCCACCCGCGGCGCCGACCAGGATGAAAGGCAACGAAACCGGATGTGTCAGCACCCGACGATAGCTGTCGGTCACGGAGGACCGAACGAGGCGCGCGGAAGGAGCCAAGCGCGCGGTCTCGGGCGCGGTCTCGGCGAAGCGAAACATCACCACCACCAGCAGCATCAGGCCGATTGCGGCCTGGGTCGCATAGATCGATCGCCAGCCGGCCGCCGCCAGCAGGGCAGCCCCGGCCGTCGGCGCGATCACGGTCGCGACGTTGACCGCGACCATGACGTTGGCGATCTTGCCGCGCGCGGCATCGCCGTCGAACAGATCGCGAATGATGGCGAAGGTCGTTGCGGTTGCGGCGGCGCCGATCCCCTGGAAGAAGCGGCACACCAGCAGAAGCGGCAGCGAGGTGGCAAGCGCGCAACTGATGCTGGCGGCGACGAACAGCGCAAGGCCGAATGCCAGGACCGGCTTGCGGCCGAGGTGGTCGGAGACCGGTCCGTAGATCAGCGGCGCCGTGGCGAGACTGAGCATGAAGGCGCTCATCGTCAACCCGACGTCCGAGGCGCTCGTGCCCAGCGTGGCGCCGGTGGCCGCCAGTGCCGGCAGATTGATGTCGATGCCGGAATACGGCACGGCCGCGAGAGCGCCGAGCAGCACCGTGAATGCAAAGGAGTTCGGTTCGATCCGCATGGACGACTATCCGAAGGCGTGTGGCGAAGCTTCACGAGGCGATGGAGCGCGGTGGCGCCGCGCTCCATCATTCCCTCAAGCGACAGCGATCAGGCGCGCCGGCCGGCACGCCGTCCCTGGCTCGCAGCGGTCGCGCGCAGTCGTGACACCTCGGTCTCGTCGGTCACGAGTTCGCCGATGATCCGGACGATTTCCGCCCGCGTGTCGATCTCGGCGAACTCGTCGGCGATCTGCGTTGCGCGGAATTGATAGCGCGGCTGGTCGAGCACCGCCCGCACCGCATTGCGTATGGCTTCCGGCGTCGGCTCGTTGGTCTCGAGGTTGATGCCGACGCCGGACCATGCGACCCGCGCGTTGACGTCGGCCTTGTCCTCGGTCAATCCCGCGGTGACCAGCGGGATGCCGAAGCTCATGGCCTGGTTGACGCTGCCATAGCCGCCATTGGTGACGAGCACGTCGACGTTCGGCAGCAGCCATTCGAACGGCAGATAGCTGGCGATGCGTGCGTTCGAGGGGACCTTGCCGGGAATGGCGTTCACCGGGCGGCCGCCTGCGGTCGCGATCACCAGGATGTCGGGCTCGTCGGCCAGCGCCGCCAGCGTCGGGGCGACCAGCAGGTTGAAATTGTGGTTGGCCACCGTTCCCTGCGTCACCAGAACGATCTTGCGTGTACCGTCGAGCTCCTCGGCCCATGACGGCGGCGGAACCTGGTTGGCAATGATCGGAGGCGTGCCGACGAAATGCACCGAGGACGGGATTTCGCGGGGAAATTCGAAGCTCGGCACGGACAATTGCAGATAGGCATCCGCGAGCGCGACCACCGAATGGAACAGCGGCATCGATATCGGCCCGACGCCGAGGGTTTTCAGCGCCCGGTTCAGGCGCAGTGCCACCGGTTGATCGACCGCCGCATCGAACTCCCGGGCCTTGGCGGCATATTGATCGCGCTGCTCGATGGTCTCTGCCGGCGGCAAGCCGAGGAAATTCGGCGCACCGTCCTCGCGCGCCCAATGCAGGAACGAGGTTCCGCAGAGCGCGATGGGCGGTCGCTGCGAGCGCGGTCCGAGCAGCATCGGCAGCACGCCGAACAGCATGTCGTCGCCGACGATGATGTCGGCCGGAAACTGCTGCAGCGCCTGCAGCAGTCCCTGGTGTTGCGCGGGAATGGCGTCGACGAAGATGCGCTCCAGCGCCACGCGGAACCACTCGAGCCCCGGTGGGATGGACTTCAGTTCCGGGACCAGCGAGAAGATGTCGTTCGGATCGAAGTCCGCACCCTCCGGCAGCGGAAAGAATTTGACGCCGCTGGCCTCGACGCGGGCACGAAAGGCGGTGCCCGTCATGAAGGCAACCTCGTGGCCCTCGGCGACCAGGATCTGCGTGATCGCCAGCATCGGATTGAGATGACCCGTCGCAGGCGTCGAAGCGATAAGAATCTTCATGGGAGTTGACCTCTTGATGATCGATGCTCGGTCGCCAACAGGGCGGCCGCTCGATTGAGCAGAGGCAATTGAGGGGATCGTCGTTACACCGAGGCTTCCGATGATCGCCAAATGGTTACGGCGGCAACGCATCGTGGCGCCGCCGGGGCCGGTCGTACAGGCGGTGATGACGTCCGCGGCCAGGAATTACAATTGTAACGCGAGCGCCCTGCGACGAAACGGGACGGTAATGGCGCGCTCGTAAGCCGCTGGAGCGCCGGTCGGCGGGCCGCAGATATTGAGCAGCTATTTCAGCCGAAGGCGATGATTGACGACAGGCATATTTGCGCAGGCTTCGACGCCGCGCAGAATTCGTTGAGGAAGGCCATGCAGAATATTGTCGCCCTGGCTGCGATCGTTACTCTCATCGCGCTTCTGGTCTGGTCCGGCGCATGCGCCCTGAGGGCCAGGCATCCTCTCGTGAAATGGTGCGGCGTGGTCCTGGCGGCACTGCCGGCCATTGCGCTGTCCGGCGTGAGCGCGCTGATGGCTGCCGGCCTCGTCAAGCAGCATTCGCGCTCCGCGCCGGTCCCCTATCTCGAGGTCGAGGCCACGCCGGAACGGATTGCCCGCGGCAGGGCGGTCGCCGACAGCTTCTGCGCCGGATGTCACTCGAACAGCGGCGTGCTGTCGGGTGGCGGCGACGTCGGCAGGGATCTCCCGCTTCCCATCGGCTCCTTCGTGCCCGCGAACCTGACCCCTGCCGGAGCGTTGAAGCACTGGTCCGACGGCCAGATCTTTCGCGCCATTCGCAATGGCGTCGACGCGCGCGGGCGATGGCTCGCGATCATGTCCTTCACCAATGCCGGCCGGCTCAGTGACGACGACACCCATGCCGTGATCGCCTATATCCGCAGCTTGCCCGCGAGCGGCGGGCAGACGCCCGAGCCTCCGGATCGCTTCACCCTGTTGGGCCTTGCGATGCTGGGCGCGGGGCTGTTGCCGGATGCCAAGCCGGTGTTCACCGGTGTGATCATCGCGCCGCCGAAGGGGCCGACAGCCCGCTATGGCAGGTACTTGCTGTCCTATCAGGATTGCCGCGAATGTCACGGCAAGGATCTCGCAGGCGGCGTGCCCGGACAATTGCCGCCGCTCGGACCCGATCTCGGTGTCGTCAAGGACTGGAGCAAGGCGCAGTTCATCGCCACCATGCGCACGGGCGTCGATCCGAACGGACATCGGCTCAACGAGCAAATGCCATGGCGGCCCATCGGGCGGATGGACGACGACGAGCTCGCCGCGATCTACCAGTACCTCGTGGGTCTGCCCCGCTCCTGACGCATCCCGGCGAATGATCCGTGCGGCTGGTCTCGCCCGGCTGCACGTTCGCGACTTGTGTGCATGCTGAACACGTGGGGGCATGGCGCGCGGCTGCTGGCGACGCTGCGCTCCATAAAGTTGCGCGCGGTCGAGTCGCCGTCACGACGCAGCCCGTCGTCACTGCCGAACAGTCCCTTCGTCACCGGCGAACAGCCGTGCAGGCGCGGACACTGGAATCGCTCAAAAGTAGCATTAGCTAGCATCACGATGGTTCACGTCTGCGACATCCTGCGGACTTGGCCGCAGAAATACCGGCTTATGGCGTCATCGAAACATCATGGACAGCGGCGGCGCATGCCGATCTTTTTGGCTGTCGCTGATACTAATTTGAATGATTGCCGATCTTGAACGTGACCCGGTTGGTGACGGCAGATTTTGAGAGAGAAGTATGCTTGCAGATGTTGGCCACATCGTCGTCGTCGACGACGATCCGACCTTGCGACAGATGGTGATCAGATATCTGGAGGAGCACAATGTCCCGACCCGGGCGGCGTCCAACAGGTCTGAACTGAACCACTATCTCGAAGCCAGTCAGCCCAGCCTGATCATTCTCGACCTTCGCCTCGGTCAAGAGGACGGTCTGGACCTGCTGCGGGAAATCCGTTCGCATTCCGACGTGCCCGTCATCATCACGACCGGTCATCGCCCGGATGAGATCGACCGCATCGTCGGGCTCGAGCTCGGCGCCGACGACTACATCATCAAACCGTTCTCCTTACGGGAACTGCTGGCGCGTGTCCGGGCGGTGTTGCGGCGACAGGAGATGGGCCGGGCCGCGCGCGCCCGCGATCCCGAGCGCGGAGGCTATCGCTTCGGCGGATGGAAGCTGGAACGCCGTGGCCGCAAGCTCATCGATCCCAGTGAAACGCCGGTTCCGCTCAGCAAGGGGGAGTATGCCCTGTTGCTGGCCTTCCTCGAGGCGCCGCAACGCCCGCTGACCCGCGAGCATCTGCTCCAGGCGACCCGTATCCACGAGGACATTTTCGATCGCAGCATCGACGTTCAGGTGCTGCGGCTGCGGCGCAAGCTGGAGGCCGATCCGAGTGCGCCGCGCGTCATCCAGACCGAGCGCGGTGTCGGTTATGTCTTCGCGGTTCCCGTAGAACCGTTCTAGATCTGGATCCGCAGGGCCGCGCCAGCGCAACGTGTGCAGCTGTCTTTCGAAACGGCCTTGCTCAAACAGAAGCGCGGCCGCGGGATTGCAACTGTAACCCCTTTGCCGATGACGGTGATTTCGCTGTAACGCCCGGCCTCCACATTGCCTCCCACGAACAGCGTGTGGGAGATTTACGATGAAGAGGCATTCTCGCAATGTGATCCGTTCCGTTCGGCCGGATGATGCAGAGCCCGACGGGGGGCGGGCCGCCTGGTCCGATGGCCGCGGCGTGGCCCGTCTCGCCCGCACCGCGAGGCTGGACCAGGCGAAGACTGGTTCGGACTCCGCGCTGCAGGCTGCAGCGCCGGACCGGGAGGTCAGCTTGATCCGGTCGGTGGCCTTTGCCTTCATGGAAGGGTTTGCCCTCTATGGCGCCGCATTGCATCCGTCCGCAGCCATGCCGGTTCATGCAATCCTCGCGGCGCGGCGGGATTGGGAGCCGTACCCGGACGCCGGCGAGCCGGCGCAGCCGGTGCGGAGCGCCGATGCCGGCGGAACCTGGAGCGGCAATGTCGTCAAATTCGATCGCGTCCTGCCGCTCGACGCGCAGACGGAGCGGCGCTGGAGCTGGCTGCGCTCGGCCGGTGAGACGTTGACAGTTCTGCTGTCGCATCTGCGCCGGGAGCGCGAGATCAGGAGAGCCGTTGCGGCCTTGACGGAACTCGACGACCGGACACTGCGCGATCTCGGAATCCGCGGCCGTTCGGAAATCGAGCGGACGGTGAGGTACTGTCATGATTGCTGACGTGGTCTACCTCGCCTGCGCCGGGCTGGGCGTGTGCCACGCTGCCTGCCGTTCGATGATGTCGGACGGCTTCAAGGCCGGCATGTTCGGCCTGCGTCCCCTCGTCTGGGGATGGCCGCGTTCACGAAATCATCGCGCTTCCATCAAAAGCCCTTGAGCGGACGCCATCGCTTCCGCTTCCACCCCCATATCGCTGGCAGTGCGACTATTGACTGGATTTCGCGGAGCCGGACCAGGCGCCGGCTATCGGGGCGGGGTGATCGCGATCTGCGCGGTGTTGCTGTGCTGCGTGGAAGTCACGCCCGCGCCGTCGCAATCGCCGCCGGCACCGGTGCTCGACCGCGGCGAGCCGATCACGCCGATTCCGCCGGCTCCCGCCGTCGATCCGCTGAAGGCGGCGCTTGGCGAGAAGCTGTTCGGCGACCGCCGGCTATCGCACGACAATTCCCGCGCCTGCCAATATTGCCACGATATCGCGACCAACGGCGCGAGCCAGAGGCGGCACGATGTCAGTCTCGACGGGGTGGAGCTCGCGCTCAACACGCTGACCGTCTTCAATTCGACGCTCAGCTTTCGTTTCAGCTGGGAAGGAAAATTCCGCACCGTCGAGGCCGACATCAAGGCATCGCTGGAGAGCCCGCATACGATGGGCAGCAGCGCGGCGGAGATCTCCGCTAAGCTCGATGCCGATCCCGACATGCGCAATCGTTTCGTCGCGGCCTATGGCCGGCGCCCCGACGGCGGCGACGTCATCGACGCGCTCGCAACCTATCAGCGCACGTTGCTCACGCCGGGCAGCAGGTTCGATCGCTGGCTGGAGGGCGACGACGCAGCCCTGTCGGCCGAGGAACTCGACGGCTACCGCCTGTTCAAATCGCTGGGTTGCTCGGCCTGCCACCAGGGCGTCAACGTCGGCGGCAATCTGTTCGAACGGCACGGCATATTCCACCCGCTGGCGTCACCCGAGCCGAAAATCCTGCGCGTACCGAGCCTGCGCAACGTCGCGACGACGGCCCCCTATTTTCATGACGGCAGCGCACCGACGCTGGAGGATGCGGTTCGCAGGATGGCGGTGGCCCAGTTGAACGCGACGCTGACGGACCGGCAGGCCAGGGCGCTCGTCGCCTTTCTCAACAGCCTGACCGGGACCTATCGCGGCGCGCCCGTCGGAGGCTCGCCGTGAGATCAGCTACCACCGTGGTCAGCGTCGCCTTCGTGCTCGCGCTTCTCACCTGGCTCCTGCTCAACGGGCTGAACGTCAATTCGGCGCGTTACGACAGCCAGCTGGAGGCGCTCGGGGATTTCACCCGGTTCGAGCGCGGTATGACCAGGGAGGTCCTCACCGCGCGCGCCGGCTTGTCGCGCAATTACGACGCGCTGGTGCAGATGGTGAATGCCTATGACGATGCCTTGACGCGGCTGCGCGACACGGCGGGGCTCGACGCCGAGCAGACGAGGGCCATCGATGTCCTGTCGGCACGGGCCGGCCGGCAGGAGAGCCTGATCGAGCGGTTCAAGAGCAGGAATGCGTTGCTGCAGAACTCTTTCGCCTATTTCGGCCTGTTCAGCGACAAGCTGGCCGAATCGGACACCCGGCCGCTGGTGACGGCCGCCTCCGCGCTGGCGGCCGCCATGCTGCGCCTGACGCTCGACACTTCGGACGCCGCTGCGCGTCAGGTCGAGGACCGCCTGGAGGAGCTGGCGCAGCTGCAGGTGCCGCCGGCGGAGAAGGATTCGGTCCGGGCTCTGCTGACCCACGGACAGATGCTGCATGACCTGCTGCCCGATATCGACACCATCCTGAAGGCGCTCGTCGCCGATTCCAACAACCGCGAGCAGGATGCCATGCTGGCGGTCATCCTGAAACGCCAGCTCGCCGCACGCGCCTCGGCGCGCAAGACTCGGCTGCTCCAGTACATCACCTCGCTGCTGCTGCTCTCCGGCATCATCTATTTCGGCATGCTGCTCCGCAAACGGGCCATGGCGCTGCGCCGCCGCGCCGCGTTCGAGCACGTGATAGCCAACATCTCGATGCTGTTCATCAATTCGAGCAGCGAGCGGATCGCCGCGGATGTCGAGATGGCGCTTCACCAGCTGGCCGGATGCATCGGCGCGGACCGTGCCTATTATGTCTGCGATGTCGGCGCGACGACGCACAGCTATCGGTGGTCCCGCGACGGCGTCGGGTTCGAACAGGGCTGGCCGCAACGGGTGCTGAGGCTCGCGTCGCGATCCGACGGCGGCGACGACGGCATCGTCTACATCCCCAAGGTGAGCGCTTCGCATCCCCACGAGGCGATGAACCTGCTCGCCGAAGCCGGCGTGAGCGGCTGGCTCTGCATCATGGCGGCCCACAAAGGCCGCGATGGCATTCTCGGCTTCGACGCCGTCGACGGAGGCGCGCTCAGATACTGGTCCGAGGTCTCGCTGTTTCGCATGGCCTTCGACGCGATCGGCAACGCGATCAGGCGGGCCCGGCTCGAAGGCGAGAAGGAGCGCCTCCAGGCGAGCCTGCAGCAGGCGCGCCGCATGGAGACCATCGGGACCTTTGCCAGCGGCATCGCCCACAACTTCAACAACATCGTCGGTGCAATTCTCGGCTACGCCGAAATGGCCGATGCGCGGGTCCCGTCGGGAAGCCGGCCCGCCGCGAGCCTCGCCGAGATCCGCCGGGCCGGCGAGCGGGCGCGCGAGCTGGTCGAACAGATTCTCAGCTTCGGCCGCCGCGGCGAGGGCCGGCGGGAGCGCGTGTGCGTCAAGACCCTGATCGACGAAACCAGGTCGCTGCTCGCCGCGTCACTGCCTTCGTATGTCAGGCTCGAGGTGAGCGAAGCGGCCGAGGCGTCCGTCGTGACCGGGGAGCCGGCCCAATTGCAGCAGGTGATCCTGAATCTGTGCAACAACGCTGCGCAGGCGATGAAGGAGCCCGGCCGTATCGAGCTCCGCATCAAGACAAGCGATCTCGCAAGGCCACTGCCGGTCGGGCGCAGCGACGTCGGCCCTGGCCGCTTCATCGTCATTTCGGTCACTGATCCCGGTCCCGGCATGGACGAGGCGACGCTGGAGCGGATCTTCGAGCCGTTCTTCACCACTCGCCCGGACGGCAACGGCCTTGGGCTCGCGACGGTGCGCGAGATCGTCGAGCAACATGGCGGCGCGATCGCGGTGCAGAGCCGGCCGGACGCGGGCACGCGCTTCGACGTCTGGCTTCCATCAGGCGAACCCGACGAGCCGCAACTGCCTTCGCACGGCTCCGATCCGGCGCTCCTTGGTGCCGGCGAAACCGTGCTCGTGATCGATACCGACCGCCGCCGCCTGTTGCGCCATGAGGAGATCCTCGCGGCGCTCGGTTATGAACCCGTCGGCTTCACCAGGCTGGCGGAAGCCATCGCCGCCTGCCGGGCCGCACACGCGCGCTTCGACGCGGCGCTGGTGTGTCATCTGCCCGGAGGTTCCTCGCTCGATGTCGCGGCGGCGTTGCATGATGCCGCACCGGATCTGCCGATCATCCTGGCGGCGCCCTCGACGCGCGACCTGGCGATGCCGTCGCTCGAGACGTCAGGCATCACCGAACTCGTTCATCATCCGCTGGTGTCGGCGGAGCTCGCCGGCGTGCTGGTGCGGAGCCTCGCCTCGTCCGCGACGGGCGGCAGATCGAGGCGGCTCGCCAAAATTTCCTGAAGCATGATCCGCAGGCGGTTTCAACCGTAACGCGATCGCATCGCGGCGACATGGCCGGGTAGCCGGCATCTCCTATCCAGCACAGGCGCGGCTTCGCAAATGTCACCGCGATAGGAGAAGAATGATGTTGATCAGACTTGGTGTGACCATCGTCGCAGCTACGGTGTTGCTCTGGCCGGTTTCGAGTCTCAGGGCGGGAGAAGGCGCGCGCGCCGGCGTCCGCTCGATGATCGTCCCGCCCGGCAGCCTCGCCCCGACAAGGTTCGCGGACCTGTTCCGGCAAGCTCCCGTCGGACACCGACAGCCGCGGCCCAGCGACATGCTCGCGCCTGTGCAGACCTCGCCCGTCGACACCGAGCTGCGACGTCTCGACGAGGAGATCAATCGCAAGCTGATCATCTGTCGCGGCTGCTGATCATGCCGGAGGGCGGCGGGCGCCCGGCCCGCCGCCCTCGCGTGCTAGGACGTCGACACGAGGTTTGCTTCCTGAAGGGGACTCGAACGGAGCCATGCAAACTGGCCGAGGCAGCCTTTGGCCCTTAGCGGAAATTAACGTTGTGCAGTCAAGATGCCGAACATGCACCCCGAATGGCTTCGTCAGCTGCCCTATTTGGTTCACACCAACAGAGAACTCGGTCTAATGCTGAGGGGCACGAAGCCCCTCGCATATTTCATGGATATCGTTGGTCATGAGCCAGACATCTGTATTCGATATTGGCGGCTGTTCGATAGGCATGTTGCTGTAGGCCGACTGATAAGACACGAAGTGATTGAACCATGCCCTGACCTGCCGCAGCTCAAATACCGGATGCTATTCTACGCCTTACCGGGCCACGAGTGGCGGGTTGATGCAATGCTTGCGCTTCTGAGCGAGCCCGGAGCTTGGTCCGACAACCGCGAAAGGCGCTTTGGCGAGTTGCTTGGCTACGAGGAGTGGCAGAATGACTATTGGTTAACCCACCGCCGTTCGCTTGCGGACGCTTAGTCTGCTCTTGGCTCTTAGCGGACATCACGGTGTGTCCGCTCTGAGGTCTGCTTTCGGGAGTAAAGCTGATGCGGCCGATTTAAGAGTACACGCCCTAGTTCGCGCTCAGCGCCGTCTTGGCGACCTCGGCCATCCAGCTCGATGCGACGGGGAGGATCGCGTCGTTGAAATCGTAGCGCGGGCCGTGCAGCTCGGCGCCGTCGCGCAATTCGCCGTTGCCAATCCAGACGAAGGCGCCGGGCCGATGCTTGAGGTAGAAGGCGAAGTCCTCGCCGGCCATGCTCGGCGCGAGGTCGCGGCGAACGGGTGCCTGCACCTTCGCGGCGGCGAGGCGCGCCAGGCCGGCCTCGGCCGGGGTGTTGATCACCACGCCCACGCCCATGACGATCTCGGGCGTGACCTTGACGCCGAAGCTGGTGGCGATGCCGGCGCAGGTCCGTTCGATCCCGCCGAGGATGGTGTCCTTGATCTCCTCGCGATGAAACCGCAGCGTGCCGCGGATCACGACCTTGCCGGCGATCTGGTTCGGCGCGGTGCCGCCCTCGATCGTGCAAAGCGAGAGCACCGCGGTGTCGAGCGGATCGACGCTGCGCGCCACGATCGACTGCAGCGCCACGATCAGATGGCCGGCCGCCATCACCGGATCGCGCGTCAGATGCGGCATGCCGGCGTGTCCCGCATGGCCTTCGATGGTGATGGTGACGCGACCGCCGGAGGCCATGACGACCCCGTCATGGACCGCGATGCTGCCGGCCTGAAGGCCGGGCCAGTTGTGGAAGCCGAACACCCGGTCCATCGGGAAGCGTTCGAACAGCCCGGCCGCGACCATCGCGCGCGAGCCGCCATAACCTTCCTCGGCAGGCTGGAAGATGAAATCGACCGTGCCGCTCCAGCTGGTATCGGCGGCGAGCAGCGCCGCCGCGCCGAGCAGCGAGGCGGTGTGCCCGTCATGGCCGCAGGCATGCATCACGCCGGGACTGGTCGAGGCGTAGGGCAGGCCGGTGTCCTCGATGATCGGCAGCGCATCCATGTCGGCGCGCAGGCCGACGCGGCCCTGCGCCGATCCGCGCCTCAACGTCGCGACGATGCCGTGGCCGCCGACATCAGCCTCGAAGGGAATGCCGAGCTCGGTGAGCTTGTCCTGCACGAAGGCAGAGGTTTCCTTCTCCTGGAGGGACAGTTCGGGGTGGGCATGCAGATGCCGGCGCCACGCGGTCAGTTTCTGGTGCAGTTCGGGTGTCAAGGCAGGGTCTCTCATGTTGGTTGGCGGTGGTTCCTGAGAGCGTAGGATGGGTAGACCGAAGCGAAACCCATCGAATCGTTCGCCAAGATGATGGGTTTCGCGAAGCGCTCTGCCCATCCTACGAAATCAGGCGCTCACCGCATCGTCGCAACCTGCACGGCAAGCGCGCAGGCGCGGTCGTATTCGTCGAGATTGATCCATTCGTCGACCGTGTGCGCCTCGTTCTGGCCGGCGCCGAAGGTCACGGTCGGAATGCCGTGGCGGACCATCCAGTTGGCGTCTAGGCCGCCATTGGCGGCGCGCACGTTCGGGGTGCCGCCCACGGCAGACACCGCCTCGATCGCGCGTTTGACGACGGGAAGGTTCTCCTTCATGCGGAACGGATAATAGTCGGTCTCGGCCTTGAACTTGACCTTGCCGGACTTGCCTTGTGCGTTCGTCACCTTCTTGGCCGCCTTCTCGAACGCGGCCTTGTAGGCCTTGGTGATCTCCTTGAAGAATTTTCCGTCATGGCTGCGGCATTCCCCGCGCACATGGACGTAGTCGGTGACGACGTTGGTGGCATCGCCCGCGGGGCGGCCTTCGCCGCCGGTGACCGGGCCGACATTGCTGGTACCTTGCTGCTTGCCCTTCACCACCTTGCCGAACCAGCCGCCGGCCTTCACGTCCGCAAGCGCGAGGGCCATGATCATGGTCGAGGAGATGCCGCGCTCGGGTGCGACGCCCGCATGCGAGGCGCGGCCAAAGATCTCGACGGTCCAGCGGTCGGCGCCGACGGCCCCGATCACGACGTTGGACGCCGAGCCGCCGTCATAGTTGAACGCCATCACCGGCGAGCCGAGCTCGTCCAGCTTGACGTGCCGCGCGCCATAGAGCCCGCTCTCCTCGCGCACGCAGAACAACAGCGTGATCGGCGGATGATCGAGCTTCTGTTTTGCCAATTCGGCCGCCAGCGTCACCAGCACGCCGCAGCCGCAGCGATTGTCGCCGCCGAGCGCGGTCTTCGCCTCGTTGACGATCTTGCGGCCGGATTTCTTCGGCTTGGCGCCGGCGCACAGCGGCACGGTATCCATGTGGGTCATGAACATGATCCGCGGCTGGTTGTGCAGCGCGCCGCGGCCGGGCAGGTCGACGATGAGGTTGCCGGTCTCGGTCGGCACGGGAATGCGCGTGTTGGCATCGTCGAGCCGGATCGCCTTCGCCGGTACGCCGGCCTCCTTCAGCGCGGCGCTGAGCTCACGCCCGATCGCAGCCTCCTGTCCGGTGACGCCCTCGACAGCGAGGAAGCGCATGAGACGATCGGTGGCGGCTTTGTGGTCGACAGGCATGGACTGGAATTCCCTTGATGCAGATAGCGGCGCGACGCGAACGCGTAGGATGGGTAGAGCTCTTCGCGAAACCCATCACTTCCGGCAAGAACGATGGGTTTCGCTTCGCTCTACCCATCCTACGGATTCGCAGTCGTGTAAGTCAAAAAGATCAGCACGCCGAACGCCAGCGCGGCCGCCATGAACAGCAGCACGGCCGGCAGCCCCGCGAGCGCCGCAACCGCGCCGGTGACGGACTGCATCAGCGCGGTGCCGAGAAAGAAGGCGAGATTGACGGCCGCGAGTGCCTTGCCCGCGACCTGCGCGTCGACGAGTTGCCTGGACATGCCGAACAGCAGCGGCTGCGCGGAGGTGAAGAGCCCGATGAGCACGAACAGTGCCAGATCGTAGTACGGCGGCATGACGTTCACGCCGAACAGCCATGCAACGGGAAAGTGCGGCGCTCCCAACGCCATCAGCGCAAGCAGCAGCGCCGCGGCCGCGTGCGTGCCGGCAACCAGTTCGCGACGGCGGCCGAGCCTGCGATCGATCATGCCGACCAGCAGGGGACCTGCGATCATCGCCAGCGTGAACGCGCCGAGCTGGTTGCCGGCCTCGACCCGCGTCAGTCCCTTGACCTCCATCAGCCATGGCCCGCCCCACAGGCCGCGCAGCACCAGCGTGCTCGCCAGCGACACCAGCGCCAGCGCGATCAGGCCGCGCAGCGGCCGCGACAGGCCGAGCCTGACCACCTCGATCATCTGCGACAGCGGCGAGGAGTCGTCCTTGTGCTCGGCCGGCTGGCTCGGCACCAGCACGAACACCGCGAGCGCCACGAGGATGCCGCCGCTCGCGGAGATCCAGAACCCCGCTCGCCAGCCATAATGGTCGATCACGAAGGCGAGCGGGCTCGACGACAGCAGCATGCCGATATTGCCGATCGAGAGGATGGCGCCCGACCACAATCCGAACCGCGCCGCCGACAATTGCTTGGCTGCGAGCGTCATCGGGCACATCAGCATGCCCGAGGTGGCGACGCCCAGCATGAACTGCCCGACCGCAAAGCTCGAGGGTCCGGTCGCGAACCCCGAGGCCACCGCGCCGAGCACGGTTCCTGCCAGCAGGCCGAGCGACACCGGCCGCACGCCAAACCGGTCCATCGCCGCGCCGACCGGGATTTGCGAGGCCGCAAAGGCGAAATGATAGATGGAGGTCAGGCTCGCCAGCGCCTGCGGCTCGATGCGGAAATCCGCCGCCATCAGGTCGAGACTGACGGCCGGAATCGTGCGCAGCAATGTGGAGAGCATGTGCCCGCAGGCGAGTGCCACGAGCGCGAAGATCAGCACGCGGCTGGCATCGCCCGCGTCGTCGGTCGCAGCAGTCCCCATCAGCGTTTCGTCCCGGCAATTTTCTTGTGGCGTTACACGATCGGGACGACGGTGCCAAGCCGCAGCAATGGCCCGGTCACATGTCTCTGACGCTCGCGCTCACCCGACCCGCGGATTCACCACCGCATAGCCCCGCAACGATCGCGCGTGAATGCGGGTGGCACGGCCTCCTGAATTGCCGTCATACGCCATCCACACGTCTCCCCCGACATGCTGCTCCAGAACGAAGACGTGCCCGTGCCGCGCGGCGACCATCCCGGGCGCGGGCGACGTCCGCGGAAAGCGCAGCCAGTTGGCAGCCAGATTCAATCCCGGCACGATGTGGCCAAACACGCGGATCGACGCCGCGCAACCGCAGAAGGAGCGCGGGCAGCCGGAAGGGCGACCGCCGATGACTTTGCCTGCGTCTTCCGTCGTCGCAACCCGCATGACGGCAACGCGTCCCGTCACCTCTCGCGGCGCGCGAAGTCGCGATACCGTCGTGCGCATGTTCGAGCCGGAGAAGTCGCAGGGCATCGTGACATTGCATTCGGGCGGCGCAGCGAGGAGGGATCGGGAGGGGCGCGCATCGGCGGCGGATGAAATCGCGACAATGCAAGTAAAGGAAAACGCAAACGCAACATGACGGCGCATCGCAGGTCTCCAGGTTCATGAAGCCCGCCCCGCCGCAGGGAAGGAACAATCCTGGACCAAAATACGACAGTGAACCCGGACGAAATGGGGAACTTTTGTGGCGTTCTTTAACCTAAGTTAAGTGAGCCGAACGCTATGTCCGCTCGAACGTGTCGACGTTGGTTGTCACGGCGCGCCACCAGTTCAACGGCTTGAGCTTTGCGGGATCGCCCTCGCTGGCGGCACTCAGCGCCTGGTCGGCGACCACGAACCAGGCGGTCTCCATTTTCCCGTGACGCAACAATCCCGTGTAGGAAACGACGCGGTCGCCTGTCGCAGACGAGCCCACGGCGACGAAGCCGATGCAATTGCCCCGATGAAACCCGGTGACCTGCACCGTTTGTCCATAGAAGCCGCTGTCTTCGAGCGCGGTCTCGAAAGTGCCTTCGATGCGCTCCTCCGTCTCGCTGATGATGCGAAGGATGGAGCCGAACTGATTTCGCCAACTGCCGACCCATGACATCCCGGTTCTCCCGTGGTCATTTGCCCGGTGCGATGCGCAGCCGGTGCAATCGATGCAGCTCCCCGGCGGCGTCCTTCATCAGGCCGCGCGCCGCCTCACGCTCCCGGCCGACGATGAATCCCGATGCAAAAGCCTGCGCGCGCCGGTTGGCCGGCGGCGCCGCCAACGCCGTCTCCGTCGCCAGCTCGCGATGCGTCATGAAGTCGTTGAGCGATCCCAGCGCGGATTGAATTGCCTTCAGCTGGCCGGAGAGGCTTGCGAGCCGCTTGCGGTCGCGATCGCTGTAGAGGCTCTTGAAGAAGTCAACGGCGTAACGGATCTTCTTGATCCTGATTCGCAGCTTGTGACGCTGCATTGGGTCGAGATCGTCCAGATGCTTGCCCTGCTTGCGCGCCTTCCTGATCCGGCGGTCCAGCACCGCAGCGGCGTAAGCGGCAATCGACTGGTCGTCATCGGCGCGGGACTGTCCGGTTTCGATCCACTCGATCACGTCGATCAGCAGGCGGCGGTAGCGGGGTGATTCGACGGCCTCGCGGGCGCGCGCAAAGGCGGCCCTTCGCTCTGCGGAAAACTTCTTGGCGATCGCGCGAGCGCCGCGTTTCGGGACGCCTTGGCCCGCGATCGGCAGAATGCTCTCGTTGAGGAAGACGTCGATCTCGCGCGCCGGCGCCAGCTCGCTCGTGAGCCCTTTGAGCTCGGCCTTGATCCGCTCCGTGCTGGCGCGCGGCAGGATGTCGGAGAACAGAGAGATCGCGGCCCGCAAGCGCCGCAGGCCGACGCGCATCTGGTGGACACCTTCCGAATCCATGTTGCGCACCGGATCGGCATTCCCCGTAATCTGACGAAGCGTCGAATGCGCGATCACGCCGAAGGCATTGCGCGGCGAGAGCTCGCATTTCAGCTCGATCGGCTCGGCGTATTGCGCGCCTGCGCCGTTTCCTTTCACGAGTTGAAAGCCTCGCTCGGCTTTCGAGCGCAGATCGAGCTCCGCGCCCGTCCGGCGTTCGAGATTGCGCGCCAGTCGAAACAGATCGGCGACCTGCCCGGATTTCAATTCCAGCTCGAGCTCGGCGACCGGCCGCGAGCGCCGCCCGGCGCCGATGCGGCCGCGGTCGACGGCGAGCTCGATCTGGCTTTTTCGCACCCGCCTTGCCTCGGTGGTGCGATGGACCTCGGTCTGAAACACCGGCCGCAGCTTGCGCGGAAGTTTCTTGGACGCGAGGTCCGCAAGAGGCGTGTTCTTGATCTTCTTGAAGTCAGGCTTTGCGCCATCGACCTCATGTTCCCATTCGCCGCGTGTCACGGTTCCGGAGCCGCCCGCCTTCACGGTCTGCACGTAGAGATCGCCAACCTTGCGGACGCGGAGCGTGAGACCATGGCGCCTGAGCTTCTGCCTGCTGGTGTCGTAATAGGTCGACACCAGCGCCTGCTCCGACCGGTCGCCGTGTCGTCCGTTCGAGGCGCCGACGCGCAGGACGGAGGACAGCTTTCGCGGCGCAAGGCGGAATTTGAGTTCCGTTTCGGCATTCATCGGGCATGCTTCCGTTGCCGATTCAAGTTGGCGCCACGGCGAGAAGTTCCAGTGCAAAGGGCATTTCGAATCCCGATGCGCCCGACCAGGCCTTGCGGATGACCGGGCCATCGCCGGAGCTATCGGCGTTGCATGCACGCCTGCACATACGGCCCCATCTTGCCGCCGATGTTGGAGGTAAGGCCGAGTTTCCGGCCTTCTTCCTTGCAGCGATCGCGCTTCGCAGACAGCCCCGGATTTCGTGCGCTGGCACATGCAAAGCGCTGTGGTCCCGGCGGGAGTTCTTTGCAGGGCTGAGCTTCGGCCGCGGCCGGGCCGGCGGCGAGCAGGAAGATCAGGGTCATCAGTCGTTGCAGCATGGGGCGGCCTCATCGGGACCATGGTGATGGTTACGCAACTCAAGTGCGAGCGCAAGGACAAGCCGGCGCCAGCGGGCAGAGGGCCGGCGTCGGCGGGGTTCGCCTCCGACCGCCATCCGCCCATTCATGCCGAATGGAGGCGGCGTGAATCCGGGGGACACGCGTCATTCCAATTCCCGCAAGAGCGTCCGCGCGTCGTCCAGCAGCGCCCTGACTTGCCTTCGCTCATCGATCGCTTCTCTTGCGAACAGCCCATGCTTCCGCGCATTCCGGTTTCCTGGCGGCGCGCCGCATCCCGGTGCGCCGCCGTGCATGCGGCATCGCACCTTGCCGTGCGCGGCCGGTGAACGGCACGCTTCCCCGCTGCGGGTTCTGGCGCCACAGCGGGGACTGGCTTGCATCGGGACGGTGTTGCGCGTGTGGCCGGCGGTCATGCGCCGACGCCTTGCCTCGGGGCGCTCTGGCTCTCTGCAACGATCATATTCGCATGCTGCGTGAGGTTGCCGACGATCGCCTTGCCGCCGTCCTGCACCGACAGGTTCTGCACGGTGATCGCGCGTTCTCCGCTGCTGCGATGGCGGCTGAGGGCCTCGGTCTGCGCCGCGAAGGTGCGGGCGAGCCGGGTCAGGGCGCGTGTGGCGCTTTCCTGTTGCGCAAGGTCGTCGGTGAAGGCAAGGCGACAGGCGGAGCGCATCGCCATCGCGTGAACCGCCACCATCTGCGCCGCGAGCATCGCCTCGATGGAATCCCTGGGGGCGATGCTCTTCATCATCGAGACCATGAAGGCGAGATTGGCTTCGTCCGGCTTCTGCCCGATCACGCTCGCCTTCATGAGCTGCTTCAGGATGCCGTGCAGCGCGTCGCGGTCGATCGCACCGAGGGCGTCGGCGAGTAGGCGCTCGCCGGCTTGCGGATCGGGATGGTCGATCGCAATGCGCCGCCGATGCAGCCTGACTCGCGGGCTTGCCGGCCTGCCGTAACCGTTCGCCGCGATGGACGTCGTGCAGTTGCTTTCCAGAGCTGTCGTCATGTCGATGTGTCCCTTGCCGGCGCACGCGCGCGGGCTCGCCGTGAGCGAGGCCGATCGCGCCTTGCGCGGCGGTTGTGATTTTCAGATGTCGATGAGGGGTTTACGCGGAGCCGCCGCGAGGCGCCCATGGCCGGGGCGGGCTGAACGCTCACGGTTATCGCGATGATGCCATTCTGCCCCTGTTTTGCCCGACGAGTCAAATTGATTAAGCAAAATCAGAAAGCGGAGGTCTGCCTCGCAAGTCCTTGATCCGGCAGCGGCCGGCTACTGTGCATGGGGTTGTTTTCGCACCTTTTTGTTGAGACCGCTTCTCACGTGCCGCGCGGCGGAATTGCCCGGCATCGCGCGGGTGGAAACGCGATTGCGGAATCCGGTGCGGCCGCCCATCATGGTCTTCGCATGCGCCGCACCAACAAACATGCACAAGCGGCGCGCGAGGTTGGGGAGAGAACGAATGCAACGAACGGCCCGCCTGCTGACGCTCATCGCCGGATTATGCGCTTTGCTGACGACGGAGGCCCTCGCGCAGAAATATCCGTCGCGGCCGGTGAAGATCATGGTCGGCTTCAGCGCAGGCGGCCCCGTCGACGTGGTCGCGCGCATCATCGGCGATCGTCTCGGCAACAAGCTCGGACAGCCCTTCGTGGTCGAGAACCGCGCCGGCGCCAACGGCATGATCGCCGCCGAAGGCGTCGCGCGTGCGGATGCGGACGGCTACACCATGCTCGCCTGCAACTCCTCCACCATCACTCTGAACAAGACGCTGTTCAAGGACATCCGCTACGATCCGGAGAAAGACTTCGCGCCGCTGACCACCGTCGTCGCGGCACCGCTGGTGCTGGTGGTCAATCCGGAGAATCCCAAGACCGCCGACATCAAGACCGTTGCCGATCTCGTCGCGGCGGCGAAGGCCGCACCCGGCGCGCTCGCCTATGGCTCGGGCGGCAACGGCAACCTCGCCCATCTCGCCATGGAACTGCTGGCCCAGAAGGCCGGCATCAAGCTGATCCACGTGCCCTATCGTGGCGGGGCGGCCTCCGAGGTCGGCATCCTCGCGCAGGAGGTCTTGGCGGTGTTCGATCCGCTCTCCGCCGTGCCGCTGGTGAAGGCCGGCAAGCTGCGCGCGCTCGCGGTGTCCTCGGCGGAGCGGCTGCCGGCGCTGCCCGACGTGCCGACCGTCGCGGAGGCAGGCTATCCCGGCTTCGACATCTCGTTCTGGGTCGGCTTCTTCATGCCGAAGGCGACGCCAGCGCCGATCCTTCAGACGCTGCACCAGGAGATCGTCACTGCTGCCAAGGATCCGGCGGTCGCGGACAAGCTCGGTTCGCAGGGCGTCGTCAGCGTGCTGAGCCCGGCCGACTATGCCGCCAAGATCGCGAAGGAGACGAAGGAGCTTGCCGAGGTCGTGGCTGCTGCGAACATCAAGGCGGAGTAGGGGAAGCTACAACCACAGGATCTGCTTGCGATAGCCGAGATCGTTCAGCAGCGGCGCGGCCGGTCCCTGATGGAACACCGCGCCGCGCTCCAGCGCGAAGACCCGGTCGGCGAGCGCCAGCACGAGATCGAGATTGTGCTCGACGATCACGATCGACATGTGGCGGCGGAGCTGGTCGAACACTCTGAACAGCTCCAGCGTCACCGCCGGTGCGAGGCCCTCGAACGGCTCGTCGAGCAGCAAGAGGCGCACATTGCCGGACATGGCGCGGGCAACCGCCACCATCTGCTGCTCGCCGCCGGAGAGATAGTCGGCGGCGACGTTCATGCGCTCCTTCAGGCGCGGGAAATAATGCAGGATCTGCTCCTCGTTCCAGACCACGCCGTCGCTGCCGTCGGTCTTGCGGGCGAGGCGGCCGAGCGCGAGATTTTCGCGCACGGTCATGCCGGCGAACAGGCCGCGGCCCTGTGGCACATAGCCGACGCCGCGGCGGGCGATGTCGGGTGCGGGAAGGTGGGCGATATCGCTGCCGCGATAGTCGATGGTGCCTGATGCGGCCGGCACGAGGCCGGCGATGGATTTGAGCAGCGTCGACTTGCCGGCGCCGTTGCGGCCCAGGAGCGCAACGATCTCGCCCTCGCGCACGTCTAGCGCGGCGTTGCTCAGGATGTGGCTCTTGCCGTAGAAGGTGTTGACGCGATCGAGCCGCAGCACGGTCTCGCGCTTGCGGACCTCTTCGTCGCTGCGCCGATGCTCGACAGCGGGAATGCCCTTGCCGGTGTAGATCTCCTGCACGCGCAGGTCGGCCCGCACCGCCCTGGGGCAATCGGACATCAGCACCTCGCCCTGGTTCATTACGGTGACCACAGCTGAGAAGCCGAGTACGCGGTCGATGTCGTGCTCGACGATCAGCACGGGAATGTTGGCCGCGATGTTCTTGACGAGGTTGGAGACGCGCTCGCGCTCGGCGGCGGCGAGGCCCGCCAGCGGCTCGTCGAGCAGCAGCACCTGCGGCTTACTGCCGAGCGCGATGCCGAGATCGACCAGCCGCTGCCCGCCATAGGAGAGCTCGCCCCCTTCGATCTCCTCGATGCCTTCGAGCCCGAGGAATTTGACCAGTGCCGCGGTCTCGGCGTGGATGTCTTCGTAGGCGTCGATGTCGTTCCAGATATTGAAGCGCATGGCGCGCCGCGCCTGCAGCGACAGGCGCAGGTTCTCGTAAATGGTGAGGCCGCGAAACAGATTGGTGATCTGGAACGAGCGCGCCAGCCCCTGGTGGCAGATCGCATTCGCCGGCACGCCGGAAATGTCGCGTCCCTGCAGGCGGATCGTGCCCTGGTCGGGCGCGTAGAGGCCGGAGACCAGGTTGAACAGTGTGGTCTTGCCGGCGCCGTTCGGCCCGATCAGCGCGTGTATCTCGCCGGCGGCAACGTTGATGCTGGCATTCTCGACGGCGCGGATGCCGCCGAATTTTCGCGAGACGCCGCTGACCTCGAGCACGGTGCCTTGCAGTGCTTCCGGCCGCAGGAAGTCGGGCAGCGGCAGGCCGTCATAGATCTTGCGGCGGCTCATCGCCGCCGTTTCTTCCGCGGGAGGACGAAGCCGCCGCATGACCAGCGCGCCGATGCCGACGAGGCCGCCGGGCGAATACATCACGAAGGCCACGAAGGTGAGACCGAACCAGAACAGCCAGTCCGACGTCCAGATCGAGAACAGCTCGCGGAACAGGATGAAGAACAGCGCGCCGAGCGCGGGGCCCAGCAGGCTGCGCATGCCGCCGATGACGACCATCGCCAGAAGCTCGCCCGCAAACGGCACCGAGACGGCTTCGGCGGAGACGAGATAGTTCAGGAAGCCGATCAGCGCACCGGCAAGGCCGGTGACGACGGCGGAGATCACGAACACCGCGAGCTTGTAGCGCTCGACCGGATAGCCCTGAAAGCTCGCGCGCAGCTGGTTCTCGCGGATCGCGACCAGCACATGTCCGAACGGCGAGCGAACCAGGCGCATCAGCACGTAGAGCACGGCGAGCCCGATCACCGCGACGACGACGTAGTAGTTGAGCGCGCCGTCGAAGCTGATGGGGCCGATGCCGCCGCGCTTCAATCCGCCGAGGCCATCTTCACCGCCGGTGAGGCTCGTCCAGCGGAACGCGGTGGTGTAGACCAGCGCTGCCAGAGCCAGCGTCAGCAGCGAGAAATAGACGCCCCGCCGGCGCAGGATCAGCATGCCGATCGCCGTCGAGCCGACCGCGACGACGACAATCGATCCCAGCAGCGGCAGCCAGATCTCGCCGGGGAAGAAGCGCAGCTGGATCAGGCCGGCCGCGTAGGCGCCGATGCCGAACCAGGCGCTGTGACCGAACGAGACGAGGCCGGTATAGCCGATGCAGAGGTTGAGCCCCATGGTCGCGATCGCGAGGCCGACGATCCAGGTGCCGGTGTTCAGCGACAGGCCGAACGCCTTCAGCAGGAACGGCAGCGCGATGACCGCAATGGCCGCGATCAGCAGCGGCTGCAGCTTCGCAGGCGTGGAGGCGGCCCTCATTCGAACTTCTCGATGCGCTCGCCGAGCAGGCCGCGCGGGCGCACCAGCAGCACCAGGAACATCAGGATGTAGACCGAGGCTTCGCCGGCCGCAGGCTCGAAGTGAATGGCGATGCCGCGTACCACGCCGACGAGCAGGGCCGAGATGACCACGCCCCAGAAGCTGCCGAGACCTCCGATCACGACCACGACGAAGGCGATGGTCATGATCTCGGCTCCCATCGCCGGATGCACCGTGGTGATCGGCGCGAAGAAGGCGCCGCCGAGTGCGGCCATGCCGACGCCGAGCATGACGATCGCAGTCATGTAAGGCTGGAGCCGGATGCCGAGCGCGGCGACCATGTCCGGCCGCTGGATGCCGGCGCGCACCACGCGGCCGAACGAGGTCTTTTGCAGCAGCAGCCAGACGCCGAGCAGGATCGCCGCGACCACCGCGAGGATCAGCAGGCGATAGCGCGAGAACAGGAAGTCGCCGACGATGACCGAGCCGCGAAAGCTTTGCGGGATCTCGGTCGACACAGGCGCTGCGCCCCAGATCATGCGGATCGTCTGCTCTGCGATCATTGCGAGGCCGAAGGTCACGAGCAGGCTGAGGATCGGATCGGCCGTGTAGAAACGGCGCAGGATGAAGCGTTCAAACAGGATACCGAGCAGGGCGACCGCGATGGGCGAGATCACCACGGAGGCGCCGAAGCCCAGGCGCTTGGTCAGCTCGACGCAGACATAGGCACCGAGTGCATAGAAGGCGCCATGGGCGAGATTGACGATGCCGCCGACCGAGAAGATTAGCGACAGCCCGAGCGCGATGAGCAGGTAATAGCCGCCGAGCACGAGGCCATTCACCACCTGTTCCAGCAAGAACTCGAACTGCATGTTGCGTCCTTGCCGCGAGGGGGCACGTCAGGCCTTCATCTCGCAGGGATTCTGTTCCCTGGTCGGATAGATCGTCTCGAGCGGATCGTTCGCCGCCGGCACGGCATCGCCAAGCACCAGCATGTCCCACTGGTCCTTCATCTGGTCCTTCGGCCTGACGGTGAAGGGATAGGCCTCCTGCACCAGCTGATGATCCCAGGCGCGGAAATAGGCCTTGCGCGCTTTGCCGATGTCGAACTGCGACTGCTTCTCGAAATAGGCGATCAGCTCGCCGCTGTCGGTCGACTTGGTGGTGTTGATCGCCTCCGCCAGCAGCTTCAGCGTGACGTAGTCGATCCAGGCATGGTTCTCCGGTGGCTTGCCGTATTTCTTGCTGAACGCGGCGACGAAGACCTGCGAGGTCGGATTGGCCAGCGTGTGATACCAGACCGTCGGCCAGGTGCCGCTGAGATTGCCCGCGCCCGCAGCCCAGGCATCGCCGGTGTTGAGATTGAAGCCGACCAGCGGATAGGGCAGGCCGAACTCGGCATATTGCTTGACGAGATTGGTCACCTGGTTGCCGGCGAGGTTGCAGCAGACCACATCGGGTTTCGCTTGCCGCACTTTCAGCAGATACGGGCTGAAATCGGTGGCGTCGGTCGCGATCAGCTCGTCGCCGATCAGGTTGGCGTCGTGCGTGCCGAAGAAGGCCTTCGCGGCCTTCAGCAGGTCATGGCCGAAGATGTAGTCGGCGGTGAGGGTGAAGAACTTCCTGCCCTTCACCATGCCCTTCTGCGACAGCGCGGTGCCGACCGCGTTGACCATCACGGTGTTCGGGATGTCGCAGTGGAACGAGTACTTGTTGCAGTTCTTGCCGCGCAGGGCGTCCGACCGCGCGCCGGTCGAGAAGAACACCTTCTTGTTGCGCTCGGCGACCTGCATGATGGTGAGCGAAGAGGCCGAGGAGATTTCGCCGAGCAGCACCACTGCGCCGTCCTGCTCCAGCATGCGCTGCGCCTTGGTGGCTGCCGTCGCCGGATTGATCGAGTCTTCCGAGAGCAGGTCGATCGGCTTGCCCAGAATGCCGCCGGATGCGTTGATCTCTTCCGCCGCGAGCTTCACGCCGAGCTGCGCGTAGCTGCCGATCACGCCGAGAAAGCCGGTGAGCGGCGTCAGATGGCCGATCCGGATCTTCTCGGCCTGCGCCCTCACGATTGCGGGAAATCCCAGTGCGGACGCGCCAACGAAGGCGGCGCCCGCCCGTAACAACGTCCGTCGCGGGTAGCGGATCATGTCGGTCTCCTCCCGGGTGCATCGTGCCTCTCTTCAAAATCGGGTATCCGATAATGTGAGAGATATTTTTTTAATGCTGGAGGATAATCCCGAACGCCATTGCCGGTGTCAACCGGCAAAATCGCCACTTGCGTGCGGTTCAGACTTTTTGGGCGAACGCCTTGTGCGCGCGGTCCTTGGCGCCGAACTCGACCGACAGGCGGTCGGCGGCGGCCTGCACGATTTGTGCGCCGGCGTGCAGCGCCTGGTTGGAGAGGCGCCAGATCGGACCGGAAATGCCGAGTGCGCCGATCACCTGTCCGGTGAAGTCGGTGACCGGCACGGCAACGCAGCGCACTTCCGGGTTGAACTCGCCGTCGTCGAAGGCGACGCCGGTGCGCTGCACCTCCGCGATCTCACGCATAAGCACGCCGGCATCGGTGATGGACTTTGGCGTCGACGGCTTCAGCTCCGCGCGATCGATAAATCGCTTGAGCTGCTCGGGGCGGAGCGAGGCCAGAATGATCTTGCCGAGCGCGGTACAGTGAGCCGGGCGCACGACGCCGACGCGGTCGGTGAGCTGGAACGCGCCGGGGCCGCTGGTGCGGGCGATGACAACGACGGCATCGCCCATCCGCACGGCAAAATGGCTGCTTTCGCTGGTCTGGCGCGACAGCTCCTCCAGCACGGGCGTTGCGACATTGACCATCTCGATCTCATCGAGCGCGCTTGCCGCGAGTGCAAACAGGGGACGGCCGATGCGATAGCGCTTGTTGTCCTTTTCCTGGCGGAGATAGCCGAGCGAGACCAGCGTCTTTGCCAGATGAAACGTCGTCGAGTTGTGCAGACCGACCAGCTTGCTGAGTTCTGCCAGGCCAATGCCCTCGCGATGGCGCGCGACCTCTTCGAGGATCGAGAAGGCGCGGCCGAGCGATTGGACGCCGCCGCCGCGCTGCTTGTCGTCGGCCTCGACGTCGCCATCGGCGCTGGCAGCGGGGACCAGCTTGGCAATCGCACCCTTGCGCGGGCTTGCGGGCTTCTCGGTCGTGGGCTTGGTGCGCGATCTCAAGGACAAGGCCCCCTTCTCGTGAATCGACGTGACTCCGTTGTTGCGACACTAGCACGCAACCGTCGGCGCGGAGCTCGGCGTTTCCTCAGGGTGCAGACTATCACAATATAAATTGACGTACAGCATTATGAGAAATAGGCTCCCGCGGCCCCGTGATGACCGGCCGCGTTCCCCGCATCGGTGCAGAAGAAGTCGTCGGGCCGAGAGGGAGACGGGTTGATGTCGAAAAACGTGCTCAATGGCGCCCAGGTCATTGTCGACTATCTGATCCAGGAGAAGGTGCCGCAGGTGTTCGGGCTCTGCGGCCACGGCAACATCCAGTTCATCGACGCGCTGTACGAACGCTCCCAGGAGATCAAGACCATCTCCGTGCATCACGAGAGCGTCGCCGGCTTCATGGCCGACGTCTATTACCGCGTCTCCGGCAGGCCGACGGCGACCTTCACCTCCTGCGGGCCGGGCTCGGCGAACTTGCCGATCTCGCTCGCCAATGCCTTCCTCGATTCCGTGCCGTTCATGGCGATCACCGGCAACGTGCCGACCAGCCAGTTCAACCGCGGCGCGTTCCAGGAGATGTACCGGCACCATCAGGCCGACTTCCCCTCCACGGTGCGCACGATCTGCAAGAAGGTGTTTCAGCCGACCCGCGGCGAGATGGTGCCGCTCGCGGTGCGGCAGGCCTGGAAGACCATGATCACTGGACGACCCGGGCCCGTGGTGGTCGACGTGCCCTTCGACGTGTTCATGGAGTCTGCGGCCGAGGAGGCGCCGAAGGCGATCGAGTGGAACGCGAATATCTCCAGTCGCTGCGGCGCCGATCCTGAAGGTGTGGAGAAGGCGGTCGACATGCTGCTGTCGGCCGAGCGGCCGGTGATGCTGGTCGGGCAGGGCGTGCGTTATGGCGGCGCGGCGGATGAATTGCGCAAGCTGGCCGAACGGCTTCAGATTCCGGTTGCTGCGTCGGCCAGCGGCCTCGGTGCGCTCGACGTCAATCATCCGCTGGCACTCGGTCTCGTCGCCCGCGCCGGGCACTATCAGGCCAATCACGCGACACGTCAGGCCGACGTGCTGCTCGCGCTTGGCGTCCGTTTCGACGACCGCACCTCGAGCTCGTGGATTCCAGGCTATTCCTTCACGATTCCTCCGACCAGGCTGATCCATGTCGACATCGATCCCGAAGAGATCGGCCGCAACTATCCCGTCGCGCTCGGATTGATGGCCGACGTGCGCACTTTCCTGCGCCAGGTCCATGCCGAGCTCGACCGCCGCGACAATCTTTTCAAGAAATCTGACGCGCGCAAGAAATGGCTGGCCCAGATCGACGGCTATCGCAAGGAGTGGGACAAGTTCGTCGCGCCGGGCTTCTCCGACGACACCACGCCGATCAATCCGCAGCGTGCCGCCGCCGAGATCGACAAGGCGCTGCCGGAGGATGCGATCCTCGTGTCCGACATCGGCGTGCACCACAACTGGCTGCTCGGCTTCTGCAAGCCGAAGCGGCCGGATTCGCTGATCGGCTCGATGGGCTTTGGCCCGATGGGCTTTGGTGTCGCCGGCGTGATGGGCGCGAAGTTCGCGGCGCCCGATCGGCCCTGCGTGTCCGTGTGCGGCGACGGTGCCTTCTTCATGCACGCGAACGTGCTCGGCACCGCGGTCGAATACAATCTGCCCGTGGTCTGGGTGGTCTGGAACAATTACGCCTACGCGTCGATCCGTGGGCTTCAGCGCGGTTATCTCGGTGGCCGTGAGCTCGCCACCGACTTCAAGCACCCCGAAACGGGCGAGCGCTACAATCCCGATTTCGCGGCGATGGCGCGCGCCTGCGGTGTGGAGGGCGTGCGGGTCGATCGCGCCGGCGACATCGGCGAAGCCATCCGCAAGGGCATCGCCGCCAACAGGCCGTATCTGATCGATGTCGACATCGCCGCCGACGTCAATCCGGCTGGTGCCGGCGTATGGGAATTGCCGGGCCTTGGCCAGAGCAAGGCCGGCATCGGCACGCGCTTCCAGCCGGGCTGATCGCACGTCACCAAACAACAAGATATCGGGGAGAAGGAAATGACGCTCGCAGGCAAGAAGGTCGTCGTGATCGGCGGCTCCTCAGGCATCGGCCTTGCCACGGCAGAGCTTGCGAAGGGAGAGGGCGCGGACGTCGTCATCGCCTCGCGCAGTGCCGCCAAGCTCGATCCTGTCGCTGAGCGATTGAAGGTGACGGCGATTCCCGCCGACGTCACCAGTGACCAGAGCGTCTCTGATCTGTTCCGCCGCACCGGCCCCGTCGATCACGTCGTGCTGACCGCAGCGCAGCTTCGCACCGGACCGTTCAAGACGGTTGCGATGGAGGATGTGCGCGCGACGATGGCAGGAAAATTCTGGGGTGCCTGGCGCGTGGCGCGCGAAGCCGAGATCCGTCCGGGCGGCTCGCTGACGCTGGTCACCGGCTTCCTCAGCGTCCGGCCGCGGCCGAACTCGGCGATCATCAGTGCGGCCAATGGCGCGCTGGAATCGCTGGCCCGCGCGCTTGCACTCGAGCTTGCGCCGGTGCGCGTGAATGCCGTGTCGCCCGGCGTGATCGATACGCCGATCCGCGCGGCGATGCCGGAGGCGGCGCGCAAGGAGATGCTGGCGAAGACGGCGGCGGCCTTGCCGGTCGGCCGTGTCGGCATCGCCGAGGACATCGCCCGGCAGATCGGAAGCTTCATGACCAACGGATTTGCCACGGGATCGATCGTCTATATCGACGGTGGCGCGCTGGTGAACTAAAGCGCGATGAGATTTGGATGAATCGTCATCGCGCTTTAGGCTGTTGTTTGCGCATGATCTTTTCGGAAAACCGCTTCGCACTTTTCCGGATCATGCTTTAGGGAGCACGATCATGGCCGAGGAGACTGGCGGCGCCTTCATTCGCAACATCGCAGAGGTGCCCTGGCGCGAATTCCCCAACCATTTTGGCGGCGCGCTGTCAAAACCGCTGGTGATGCCGGAGACCGCGGGCTCACGTCGCATCGACTACCGCATCTCGATGTACCAGCCGATGGCCTATGTCACGCGGCACCATCACAAGGTGCAGGAGCAGGTCTATCACGTGCTCGACGGCGAGGGGCTGATGGAGATTGCGGGCAAGAACCATGTCGTGCGCAAGCACGACGTGATCTTCCTGCCGCCGGGCGTCGAGCATGCGATCTCGAATTCGGGCCTGACCGACCTCGTGTTCCTGGTCGTGACCTCGCCGGTGACGGACGACGACAAGCCGGTGTGAGCGGCGCGTGCGCGACGCCGCGCCTACCTGCCACGGGCCAGCTGTGCGAGACGTTCGAGCAGCGGGCGTTGCCCTGCGTTGATCTTTTGGTGCGCCTCTTCGAGTGTGAACCATTCGGCGCGGTCGATCTCCGGAAAGTGCTGCCGCTTGCCGCTGCGCGGCGGCCATTCGATCTCGAACGTGTTGCTGCGAATGCTGCCCGCGTCGAGGTCGAGCTCGGCCGCGAACGCGGTGACGATCTTGCCGCCGCGCTGCCTGATCTGACCAAGCGCGATCAGCGGCATCGTCACCTCAAGTCCCAGCTCCTCGGCAAACTCCCGCCGCGCGGCGATTTCTGCGTCTTCTCCGTCTGCGTATTCTCCCTTCGGGATCGACCACGCGCCGAGATCCTTGTTGCGCCAGAACGGCCCTCCGGGATGAACGAGCAGAACCTCGACATTCCAGCGCTTGCGATAGGCGATGATCCCGGCGCTCTTCGATGGCATCGCAAGTTCCCTGCAGCCTTGGTGGCGGGAAAAACTGGAACTGAGCTTCCCAGCGCCGGTTAGTAGCCAAAGTTGAACCGGACAAAGGGAGAGAAGCATGATCCGACTGTTGGCAACAACCGCACTAGGGCTGGTGCTGGCAAGCGCCGCCGTTGCGCAATCGCCGAGTACGAACACGAAGCCCGAGCAGACGCCGCAATCCCAATCGAATTCCGCCGCGCCGTCCACCACCTCGCCGTCGGGAGCAGCCAATACGCAGCAGCCTACATCGCAACCGCAGCAATCACCGACGGTGGCGCAGAATACGCAGACCACTACACCTCCGTCAGGGGCCAACGCCGGCTCCGGCACCTCCAATGCTGCCAACAGCACGGACACGTCTTCGCGGCCTCAAACCCAGCAGAGCGCCAATCCACCGGCGACGAACTCGAACCAGGCGCAGGATCGCTCCAATCCGCCGCCGTCCAACAGCAACCAGGCGCAGCAAGCGCCCAGCGGGACCGGAACCAATCAGGCTCAGCAGGCGCCGAATACGCCGGCCAGCAATCAGGCCCAGGGCGAGCGGACGGGAGCCGGCTCACAGGCTGCCGCCCAGACCGACGTCAATCTCAGCCGCCAGCAGGAAACCAAGATCAGCGCCTCGATCTCGCACCTGAACGTGCGGCCGCTGACCAATGTCAATTTCTCGCTGAACGTCGGCACGGTGGTGCCGCGTGATATACACCTCTCGACGCTGCCGCCCGATGTCGTCGAGATCGTGCCGCAATATCGCGGCTACAGCTTCGCGCTGGTGAAGGATCAGATCGTCGTGGTCGACCCCGCCAGCTACAAGATCGTGACGGTCCTGCCGTATTCCGGGCAGTCCACCGCGACGACGACCACGCGCGAGCGCAGCGCCAGCAAGTTCTCTGATCGCGATCGCGAGGTGATCCGCAAGCATGCGAAGACCCGCACCGAGGGACGGAGTGAAGCGCGGACCACCGGCAGCACGGCACGCACCGAGATCCATGTCGGTGACCGCGTCCCCGAGACTGTCGAGGTCGAGGAATTCCCGAGCACGGTGTATCGGGATGCGCCCGACCTGCGGGAATATCGCTACATCCATCGCGATACGCGGACTTACGTCATCGAGCCTCGCGAACGTCGCGTGATCGAGGAGATCGACTAGTTCAAAAATACTGGGAAGCCGCTCAATCGAGCGGCTTCCCAATCCGTGCGTCAGCCCGAAGATCGTTCGCGCGCGGCAAGGCGGATGGCTCGGGCCTTGGCGCTCTTGCCGGCCGCGCGCGTCGCAATCATGCTGCGCGCCTTGCCGTGGACCGAAACGCTCTTCCGCAGCAGGGATGCGAACCGCTTGCGCGCACGGTTCACCGAGAGGCGCGCCGCCAGCTGCTCGGCCTTGCGCATGATGGTGATGACCGACGGCGTCAGGTTCACCGGCACCCAGGCGACATCGTTCGTCTTGGACAGGCTGCCGATGCCTTCGCATGGCGCCTCGCGCGGCAGGTCGATCCGGATTGCGAGGGCCTCCGAGCGTTCGGTCCAGTCCTCAGCCCTGGTGCCGGTGATGATGCGGACATAGTCGCGTGTCTCGCGCGGCAGCTCGCTTTCCCTGGCAAGCCATTTCTGGATGCGGCCGGGCCCAGCGTTGTAGGCGGCCGCGGCAAGGCCGAGATTGCCGAAATCGTCGCGGAGCTTGCGCAAGAACTTTGCCGACGCGGGCATGGCCTTCATGGGATCGAAGGGGTCGTCGAGCCCGACTTCGGCGGCCGTCTCCGGCATGAACTGCGCGACGCCCTGCGCGCCGGCTGAGCTGACCTCGTTGGAGCGAAAGCGGCTCTCCTGCCAGAGCAGGCGCGCGAAGAACGGCACGGGAATGCCGCTGGCCTCAGCCGCCTCCCTCAGCGCGTGACAGAATTGCTCGGTTGGCGAAGCCGGGGCCTGCACGACGGTTTCGACCGTGCGTGCCGGCTCGATCGTCTCCTCGTAAGCCGCGCGTGCGTTCGCGAGCTCAATGGCCTGCACGCTCGCGAGGAAGAGGTCGACCAGCGGAACCAGCGAGGGGGCACGATCGCTTTTCGGAGTGGAGTTGTCGAAGCTTGGTGCCTGCCAGGAGGGCGATGAGCCGACGTCGCACATCAGAATCAGGAACGCAGCGCAAGCCGCGACGAGAAATCGCATCTCGGTAAGAGTCCTCGAACTGTGGGGAAACGACCAGCGCGTTGCGCCGGTGACAAGGACTTCTTGACCGCAATTGCGGCGAAGCTGCGATTCCGAAGGGCGCCCGGTGTTAGTACGGTGTTCCCGCCGCTGAACATACGGCGTGCGCCGCGGATCTACGGGAACCGCAGCGCCTGTCACGCGTAGTGTGCGCAGACTGCCGCGCTTACGCCTTGGGAAAATCCTTGCGCATCGCGATCTCGGCGGCGTCGCCGGGCGACAGCACGGTCTGGTCGAAGGCCGGTTGCGGCTTCGTCATGATGTCGTAGAGCGAGATGCCCTTGATCGGCTTGCCCATGAGCTCACGGACGCAGTCGGCGAGCGTGCCGTTGTAGACGAGATAGGGCGGGCCCCGATCCTTCTGTCTCTCGCCCTTCAGCGACGGCCACTTCTTCAGCTCGGCCGGCGCGTCGTAGGCGATCGGCGATCCCTCTTTGAACATGAGTCTGGTCCCGGCGACTTGGATTGCCGGGAATCCTAAAGCCGCGGGGTAAACACGCGTTAAAGAATTAGTTCAAATCAGCCGGCAATGAAGGCGAGCAGGGTGCCGTTCGCCTTGGCCGGCGGCACGCAGATCGCTGCCCCGCTCCGCACTGCAGCCGATCCCAGCGCCTTCTCGGTCGCCGCGAGATCGCCGCTGACCAGCACCAGGGCCGCGCCGCCGCGCTCGGAGAGGCCTGCGAGCGGCACGCCGGGATAACGCTTTCCGAGCTGGTCCAGCGTCAGATAGACGAAGTCGGCGCGCTCGCCGCCGGAGGGAACGGTCACGGCGCCGTCGGCCTCCATCTTCGGCTCGCGGTCGATCAGGCGCGCGAGGTGTGCGGCCTCCTTCGCCGGCTCCGGCGTTGCGATCAGCGTCTGCTTGATCCGCCTGGCCGCATTGGCGTGCTTCATGAGCTCGGGGATCCACACCGTCTCGCGGGTCTTGTGCTGGCAGGCGAAAATGCGCACGCCGCCGGGCGCCTCGGCGGTCGGCCACATGAAGGTGCGGAATTTCGCCGCCGAGATCGTACCATCAGGCAGCGTGACAGGGCGTTCGAAATCGGTGGGGCCGATCGGCGTCAGGCCTCGCGCGCGAATCTCCTCCGCGCCGGCGGCGCTGTCGACCGCAGTGAAGGCGATGCGCTCGATGCCTTCGCCGTGCTTGTCGACGAAGGCACGGGCCGGCGCGTTGTGCTCGGTCGCCACGAGCACGCCGAGCAGCTCCATATAGTCGGGGTCGAACATGATGGTGTAGTTGCCGGTGCCCATATGCGCGCTGTGGGTGCCGCGCGGCGAGACCGTGAAGCCGAGCTGCCGATAGTTTTCGGCGGCCTTGTCCAGGTCCTTCACCATGACGACGGCGTGGTCGATACCGATGACGTTCTTGAGGGCCACTGTTCTTATCCCCGAATGCAAACTGACTTATACAGGCTGACTTGGACCGCGTCAGCGGCCGCGGATCCTGTCTACGCCGGATGGGCGCTCAAGTCATTTTCAATTCAGCGGGAGGTGCGGAATTTCATTCCGCGATGGCGTCAGCGGGCCTGCTCGATATAGGCGGCGAGCATGGCGCGCTCCTCGCTGGTCATTTCGGTGATGTTGCCCGGTGGCATCGCATTGGACCAGGCAGCGACACGGCCGATCAGGCGGATGTTGCGCTGGATGTGCTCGGGCGCATCGAGCAAAATGCCCTTCGGCGCGGTGACGATGCCGGCCCAGACCGGCTCCGCCGCATGGCACATGCTGCAGCGGGACATCACGATCTCCTCGACATTGGCGACCGTGACCGGCGTCGACAATGCGCCTGTCTTCACCTCGCGCGGGCCGGCGGCGGAGAGGAAGAGGATCGCGATCACGCCTGTCGCGGCGACACCCCACACCCACCACGGCGATGGACGCCCGGCATGGCGCTCGTTGAAGAAATGGCGGATCACCGGCCCCAGTGCCAGGATGATCGCGACGATGATCCAGTTGAAGCGTGTGGCGTAGAGCAGGGGATAGTGATTGCTGATCATCAGCACGACCACGGGGAGCGTCAGGTAGTTGTTGTGGACCGAGCGCTCCTTGCTGGTCTTGCCGAGCTTCGGATCGGGCGCTTTCCCCGCGATCAGCGCCGCCACGATCTTCTTCTGGTTCGGGATGATCAGCGCGAAGACATTGGCGACCATGATGGTGCCGATGATCGCGCCGATCTGGTTGAAGGCGCCGCGGCCGCTCAGCACATGGGTGAACGCATAGGTGAGCGCGACCAGGAACAGATAGCCGCCGATGGCGAAGGGCAGCTCGCGCTGCGCGAGCCCGGTGCGGCAGGCGGCCTCATAGAGCAGCCACGCCAGCGCCAGGCTGCAGAAGCTGAACAGCCCGGCCTGGAATGGCGTGAGATCGAGGATCGACTTGTCGACCAGGAACAAATCGGCCTCGAGATAATACACCACCACCATCAGCGCGAAGCCGGACAGCCAGGTGGTGTAGGCTTCCCATTTGAACCAGGTCAGCTCGTCGGGCATCTGGCTGGGCGCCACCAGGTATTTCATGATCCGGTAGAAGCCGCCGCCATGGACCTGCCAGGCTTCACCGTGCACCCCGTCAGGCAGGTCATCTCTCGGCTTCAGGCTGAGGTCGAGGGCGATGAAATAGAAGGAACTGCCGATCCAGGCGATTGCGGCGACCACGTGCAGCCAGCGGAGCAGCAGGCTCGCCCATTCCGATATGATGGATCCCCACATGATCACCCCATCAGTCGCGACACCAATGCCGCAGCTTTGATGACCGCAACCGGCGGTCGCCGCCCCTGCAATGTGTCGCACCGATCAGCCGCATTTTCCAGTATGATGGGCTGCGGCTGATGCACATCGTGCGGGCATGAGCTGACGTGGGATTCGGCAGGCGTTTGACCTGCCGCAGAACGCGTTTGCGGGTCGACTGACGTTGAACGTTTGCGACATGCAGGCCGGGAGGAAGACGACGTGAAAAGCAGGAATTTGTCCGTGGCGATGTCCGCGGGGTTGCTGGTCGCTCTTGCGACTGGCGTGCAGGCCGAGCCGGTGCTGCAGGGCAAGGATGCCTATGGCGATTGGCGGGCCGACAAGCCCGGCGCGGTCAGGGTGATCCGGCCGCAGGACCTCGCCAGGCCCAATGCGACGCCGTCGGTTGCCAGCTTCTCGCGCGTGGTGCCGCGGCCTTCGCAGGCATCGCTCCAGGTGCCGGCCGGCTTCAAGATCGAGCTGTTCGCCGAAGGCTTGCGCGCGCCGCGCATCATCAGGGTCGCGCCGAACGGCGATGTCTTCGTCGCGGAAACGCGGGCCGGCACCATTCGCGTGCTGCGCACTGGGGAGGGCGGCAAGGTCGCGACCAACGAGGTGTTTGCGAGCGGCTTGAAGCAGCCGTTCGGCATCGCCTTCTTTCCAAATGGCGACAATCCGCAATGGGTCTATGTCGCCAACACCGACAGCGTCGTCCGCTTTCCCTATCAGGCCGGCGACCTCAAGGCGCGCGGCAAGGCCGAGACGATGGTGGCGAGCCTGCCGCATGACGGCGGCCATTCCACCCGCGATATCGTCTTCACGCCGGATGGCAAGCGCATGCTGGTCTCCGTCGGTTCGCTCAGCAACGTCGCCGAAGGCATGGGCACGCCGCCGGGCGGGATGGAGGCGTGGTCAAAGACGCAGCCGCTTGGCGCGACGTGGGCCAGCGAGCTCGAGCGCGCTGCGGTGCTGGCCTTCACGCCTGATGGCAAGGAGCGGAAGATCTACGCCACCGGCATCCGCAACTGCGTCGGCCTCGCGATCCAGCCGCAGAACGGTTCGCCCTGGTGCTCGACCAACGAGCGCGACGGCCTCGGCGACGATCTCGTGCCCGATTACGTGACCAGCGTGAAGGAGGGCGCGTTCTACGGCTGGCCGTGGTTCTATATCGGCGGCAATGAAGACCCGCGCCATGCCGGCGCGCGGCCGGACCTCAAGGACAAGGTGACGGTCCCCGACGTGCTGATCCAGCCGCACTCGGCCTCGCTCGGCATGACCTTCTACCAGGGCACGCAGTTTCCATCCGAATACCAGGGTGACGCCTTCGCCGCCGAGCACGGCTCCTGGAACCGCTCCAAGCGCACCGGCTACAAGGTGATCCGCATCCGCATGAAGGACGGCCAGCCGACGGGCGAGTATGAGGATTTCGTCACGGGTTTTGTCGTGAGCGACACGGAGGTATGGGGGAGACCGGTGGGCGTGGCGGTGGCGAAGGATGGATCGCTGTTGGTGTCGGAGGATGGCAACGGGACGATCTGGCGGGTGACAAGCGCGCGGCAGTGACGCTGCACCCTCTCCCCTTGTGGGTCCCCTTGTGGGAGAGGGTGGCTTCGCGTCAGCGAAGCCGGGTGAGGGGTCTCTATCCCCACGAGCAGCCTTGTGAGTGGAGAGAACCCCTCATCCGGCGCTTCGCGCCACCTTCTCCCACAAGGGGAGAAGGAAAAAAGAGAGCCTACCCCCGTCTCACACTCGCCCCACCATCCACCGGCAGCGTCACGCCCGTAATGAAGTTCGCTTCATCCGACGCCAGAAACAGCGCGGCGTTCGCGACGTCCCAGCCCGTGCCCATCTTCCTGCGCAGCGGCACCTTGCTGTCGCGCTCGGCTTCGACCTCGGCGCGGGTCTTGTGCCATTCGCGGGCGCGGGTATCGACCGCCATCGGCGTGTTCATCAGGCCGGGCAGGATGACGTTGGCGCGGATGCCGTATTCGGCGTTCTGGTAGGCGAGCTGTTCGGTGAAGGCGATCATCGCCGATTTGGTCGCCTTGTAGGCGACATAGGGATACGTCGTGATCGCCGCCATCGAGGAAATGTTGATGATGGCGCCGCTCCTTTGCGCGCGCATGATCGGGATCACCTCCTTCGCCGCCAGGATGCAGCTCTTCAGATTGATGGCGACGACGCGGTCGAACGCCTCCTCGGTCAGTTGCAGCAATTCGGCATCCCCGCCGGACAGGCTGACACCGACATTGTTGTGCAGCACGTCGATCCGGCCCCAGCGCGTTTGCGCGTCCTTGACCATTGCCTTGATGTCGGCGGACTTCGTCACATCGGCCTTAAAGGCTGCGGCGGTGCCACCTTTCGCGGTGATCATCGCCACCGTTTCCTGCGCCGACTCCAGATGATGGTCGACGCACAGAACCTTCGCACCTTCGCGCGCGAAGGTGAGCGCTGTGGCACGACCGTTGCCCATGCCTTCACCGGGGCTCTGGCCGGCGCCGACCACGATGGCGACCTTGTCGTTCATGCGCATGTCAGTTCACTCCGGGGATCGGTGCATCTCATTATTTTCGTGCAGATTAGCAATCGACCCGACCAGAGAGAAGGGCGCGGGTCCTGCGTTCATGTCATTGACATCACATGGAATTGCATGCTGCGGCCAGCTCATCGGCATGGCGGCCCCTTGCGGCTCAGGAACCGTTCCGAAGTCGCGGCGTTTGTTGCGGAGCCTTTTCCGCGCTAGGCTCTCTCCCGGGGCTTCCCAATCGCCAGTGGCTTGCCGATGAATCTGCTCGACCCACGAGGGCCCGTGGCTGCGGCCAACAGCACCATCCTGGTCGATTCCGTCTTCATCATGCTCGTGATCGTGGTGCCGACCATTTTCGCGATTCTGGCCTTTGCGTTCTGGTTTCGCGCCTCGAATCCGAAAGCGCGTTACCAGCCTGACTTCGTCTACTCCGGCCGCGTCGAGATGGTGGTGTGGTCGATCCCGGCGCTGACCGTGATCCTGCTCGGCGGTGTCGCCTGGATCGGCTCGCACCAGCTCGATCCCGCAGCGCCCGTGCCGGGGACCGGAAGTCCGGTTCGCATCCAGGCCGTCTCGCTCGACTGGAAATGGCTGTTCATCTATCCAGACCAGCGCATCGCGACCGTCAACACGCTGACGGTGCCGGCCGGCGCCGAGCTGAATTTCCAGCTGACCTCGTCGAGCGTGATGAACACCTTCTTCATCCCGCAGCTCGGCAGCATGATCTACACCATGAACGGCATGGTGACGCGATTGAACCTGCGCGCCGACAACGAAGGCAAGCTGCAGGGAATATCCGCGCATTTCTCCGGCGACGGCTTTCCTGACATGATGTTCGACGTCAACGTCATCTCGCCGCTGGCATTTCCCGACTGGGTCGCGACCACGGCGAAGAGCGATGCGGTGCTGAATGAGGATAGCTACAAGAAGCTGATGCAACAAGGCATCGAGCAGGGCCGGCCGACCTACCGTCTCGAAGACCCGCGCCTGTTCGATCTGATCGCAACCCAGCACATTCCGCCAGGTCCTGGACCGGAGCTCGCATCCGGGGCAGGCCGACCGCACAGTGGAGGCCACGATGCTCGGTAAGCTCGATTGGTCGGCCATTCCGTTCGATCAGCCGATTCCGCTCGTCGCGGGCGCGGTGGTGTTGGTCGCGATCCTCGCCGTGCTGATCTGGGTCGTGGTGAAGGGGCATCTGCCCTATCTCTGGCATGAATGGATCACCAGCGTCGATCACAAGCGCATCGGCGTCATGTACATCCTGCTGGCCTCCGTGATGCTGCTGCGCGGCGGCAGCGACGCCATCATGATGCGGATCCAGCAGGCGGTCGCCTTCCAGTCGCAGGGCTATCTGCCGCCGGAGCACTACAACCAGATCTTTTCCGCCCACGGCACCATCATGATCTTCTTCGTGGCGATGCCGTTCGTGATCGGGCTAATGAACCTCGTCGTGCCGCTCCAACTCGGCGTCCGCGACGTCGCGTTTCCGACGCTCAATTCGGTCGGCTTCTGGCTGACCGCCACCGGCGCGCTGCTGGTCAACATCTCGCTGGTGGTCGGCGAGTTCGCGCGCACCGGCTGGCTCGCCTTTCCGCCGCTCTCCGGGCTGTCCTATTCACCCGGCGTCGGCGTCGACTATTACGCCTGGTCGCTGCAGATCTCCGGCGTCGGAACGCTGGTCGCCGGCATCAATCTCGTCACTACCGTGCTGAAGCTGCGCACCAGGGGCATGAACTATCTGCGCATGCCGATGTTCTGCTGGACGACGCTGGCCTCGAACCTCTTGATCGTCGCCGCGTTTCCGATCCTCACCGCGACGCTCGCGATGCTGCTGCTCGACCGCTATCTCGGCTTCCACTTCTTCACCAACGAGGCCGGCGGCAACGTCATGATGTTCATGAACCTGATCTGGGCCTGGGGACATCCGGAGGTCTACATCCTCGTGCTGCCGGCCTTCGGCATCTTCTCCGAGGTGGTGTCGACCTTCTCCGGCAAGGCGCTGTTCGGCTACCGCTCGATGGTGCTTGCGACCATGGCGATCTGCGTCATCTCCTTCATGGTCTGGCTGCACCATTTCTTCACGATGGGCGCAGGACCGGACGTGAATGCCATCTTCGGCATCGCCAGCATGATCATCGCGATACCGACCGGCGTGAAGATCTACAACTGGCTGTTCACGATGTATGGCGGCCGCATCCGCTTTGCGACGCCGATGCTGTGGTCGGTCGGCTTCATGGTCACCTTCATCATCGGCGGCTTGACCGGCGTGCTGGTCGCGGTGCCGCCGGCGGACTTCATGCTTCACAACAGCATGTTCCTGGTCGCCCACTTCCACAACGTCATCATCGGCGGCGTGCTGTTCGGCGCCTTCGCCGGATTTGAATACTGGTTCCCGAAGGCGTTCGGCTTCCGTCTCGACGAGCGCTGGGGCAAGGCCGCGTTCTGGTTCACCTTCACAGGCTTCTATGTCACCTTCATGCCGCTCTACATCGCCGGCATGCTCGGCATGACCAGGCGCCTGCAGCATTACGACGTTGCGGCCTGGCGGCCCTGGATGATCGTCGCGGCGGTTGGCATGGCCGTGCTGACGATCGGAGTGATCTGCCAGATCATGCAGCTCGTGGTCAGCATCCGCAATCGCGAGGCGCTACGCGACCGCACTGGCGATCCCTGGGACGGTCGCTCGCTGGAATGGGCGACGTCCTCGCCGCCGCCGGTGTTCAACTTCGCCTTCCACCCGGATGTCCGCGGCGAAGACGCCTATTGGGACATGAAGATCCATGCCCGGCAGCAATCGTTCGAGCATGAAGAGCCCGAGTATCGTGACATCGAGATGCCCCGGAATTCGCCGACCGGGTTCGTCTGCGCGTTCTTTGCCTCCATCATGGGCTTTGCGCTGATCTGGCATATCTGGTGGATGGTGATCGTGGGCGGCATCGGCGCGTTCGCCACCTTCGTCGTGTTCGCCTGGCGCGACCATGACGAATACGTCATTCCGGCCGATGAGGTCGCCCGCATCGACCGCGTCAATCTCGAGGAGCGACGCAGCCTCGTCAGCATGGCGGGAGCGGTCTGATGTCGATGACGGCAACCGTCGGCCATGCGCACGCCGATCCCCATCACATCGGTATCGTCATCGAGCATCCCGGGCCGGCGTCGAAGCGGATCGTCACCGCCTACGGTTTCTGGGTCTTCCTGCTCTCCGACATCGTGATGTTCTCCTGCTTCTTTGCGGCCTATGCGGTGCTGTCCGGCCAGACCGCGGATGGCCCCAAGGGCTCGGAGATCTTCGAGCAGCGGAACGTCGCGATCGAGACGGTCTGCCTGCTGCTGTCGAGTTTTACCTGCGGCATGGCCAGCATTGCCGCCGACGTGCGCAACCGGTTCTGGTTCTATCTCGGCATGGCCGTGACCTGCGTGCTCGGCCTGATCTTCCTCGTCATCGAGTTCCGCGAGTTCGCCGACCTCGTCGCGCGCGGCTATGGCCCCTCGCGCAGTGCATTCCTGACGTCGTTCTTCTCGCTGGTCGGCTGCCACGGCCTGCACGTCTCCGCCGGCGTGCTCTGGCTTCTCACCATGATGGCCCAGGTCTTTGCGAAAGGTTTTCGCGCCGACGTGTTGCGGCGGATGATGTGCTTTGCGCTGTTCTGGCACGCACTCGACATCATCTGGGTCGGGGTCTTCTCCGTCGTCTACCTGCTTGGGGGTGCCCCATGAGCGATCAGACGCATATTCCGGCCGGGCACGATCTCGCGCCGGGCGAGGAAGAGCAGCATAGCGTCGGTGAGCGGATCCTGGGTTACGTCGTCGGACTCGTTCTGGCGCTGCTGCTCACGGCGACGTCGTTCTTCATCGCCGGCACCGATCTGGTCTGGCAGCCTTCGATCCCGGTCGCGCTGATCGTGCTGGCGATCGCGCAAATGGGCGTGCACTTGGTGTTCTTCCTGCACATCACCACGGGCCCTGACAACACCAACAACGTGCTGGCGCTGGCCTTCGGGCTGCTGGTCGTGTTCCTGGTGGTCGGGGGCACCGTCTGGATCATGTCGCATCTGAACGGGAACATGCCGCCGATGGACCAGATCATGCGGATGCGGACGTAGGGCCCCCAAAAAAGAAGAGCCGCTTGTTGTGACAAGCGGCCCAAGTCTAGGGAGGAAACGCCCGAGCAAAGACAATCCGATGAGGATCGTCTGCCAAGGAAACGCTCGCGCAAAGCGCGTGCGCACTCTGATAAGTGCAGCAACTCCCGACGAAGTTCAATTCCGGATCAATACGGTCTCGGACTACCACTCACGCGTGCGTGAAGGAAATGTTCACTTTGGCCGGCGGCAATTATAGGCCTTGCGGAAGCCGGCGGCCTGGGCGTCGTCCTCGGAGCAGAACCAGCGGTCCGGCTTGGTGGTCGCCGGATAGCTCGGGCAACCCCGCAAATGATAGATGCCGATATTGCCGGTGACGCGGGCACGCACAGCGAGCTTGCCCTTGATGCTGCAGCTCGGCGGCATCGTCAGCTCGTCCGGGAACAGCACGGCGCGGATCTCCTTGTCGCGATCGGAGCGGCAGGCCGCGCCCAGCAGTGCACCGTCCTTCTTGCCGCTGCGGAATTCTTGCGGCGCAACAAAGCAGCCCTTCCAGATCCCGGCGGCGGCCGTCTTCGCCTCAGCCGCCGCCGGTTTGACGTTCGCCTTGATCGGCTCGCGAGCGATGGCATAGCCGAGCTTGACCAGTTGCTCGTTCAAGGTCGCCTTGTCGCCCTCGGCCGTGCAGATGGCGCGGTGGCGCTTGCCGAAGCTCTTTTCCGGCCCGACATCGTCGCAGCGCACGGAGCGCTTGTTGATCAGTTTCGTCAGCTGGTCGCGGGCCTCGATGCCGCAGGTCCAGGGATCGGCGTGATCGTCGATGCAGACCTGGTCCAGCTCGGGCGCGTCGACGCCGTCGAGCCGGTAAGTGACGTCGCCGAGCTGGATGGAATTGCCGTCGCGGGCCGTCGCCGCGGCGGTCAGGGCGGAGGCCGGCTCGGCAGACGCCAGAAATCCGGAGAAGACGAAAAATAAAACGAGCGCAAAAGCGCGGGCGGCGGCAAAGAAATTTCGGAAGGACATGCGGTCTCGCTATCGATTGCTCGTGCGCCCTGTTCCTAGCATCCGGACGTGTCGATACCAATGGTCTGCGCCCTGCGAAGTGCGACATTCCGGCCTCGCGGCTTTACTCGGCCGCAGCTCTGACCCTATCGTTCGCCGGCCTCGCGGAGCGCGAAAGGCCGAATCGCCCGGTAAGCGGCGAGGGGGAGGAAAAGGTTGCGATGAAAGACCCCGTGGACGTCCTGATCATCGGCGCCGGCGCATCGGGCGCGGCGGTGGCGTGGTCGCTGGCCGAGACCAAGATGCACATTCTCTGCCTGGAGCAGGGCGGCTGGATGAACCCGGCGGAATATCCGAGCACTGGCCGGGATTGGGAGGCCAAGTTCTACGGCGAGTGGTCGTCGAGCCCCAATGTCCGCGGCCGTCCCGAGGACTATCCGATCAACGACGACAATTCGCCGATCAAGGTCGTGAACTACAATGCGGTCGGCGGCTCGACCGTGATGTACACCGCGCACTGGCCGCGGCTGCACCCTTCCGATTTCAAGGTGAAGACGCTCGACGGCGTCGCCGACGACTGGCCGATCGATTACGACGCGCTGACCCCGTTCTTCGAAGAGAACGACCGCATCATGGGCACGTCGGGCCTGTCAGGGGATCCGCTGTCGCCGCTGACGCACCCGCCGATGCCGCAGCAGCCGATGGGCTTGTCCGGCGCGATCATCGGCAAGGCCATGAACAAGCTCGGCTGGCACTGGTGGCCGTCGGACACCACGGTCGCGACGATGGACTATGAGGGCCGGGCGCGCTGCATCAATCTCGGCCATTGCACGCCGGCCTGCGCGCAAGGCGCAAAGTCGTCCACCGACATCACCTATTGGCCGCACGCGATCCGTGCCGGGGTCGAGCTGCGCACCCATTGCCGGGTGCGCGAGATCACCACCGACGAGAACGGCATGGCCTCGGGCGTGGTCTATTACGACAAGGACGGTGTCGAGCAGTTTCAGCCCGCTCATGTCGTCATCATCGCCTGCAACGGCGTCGGTACGCCGCGGCTGCTGCTGAACTCGGCGTCCTCGCGCTTCCCGAACGGCCTAGCCAATTCGTCGGGCCTCGTCGGCAAGAACCTGATGTTCCATCCCTATGCGCAGATTTACGGCTATGTGAAGGAGCCGACCGACTCCAACCGCGCGCCGCCGACCTGCCTGTGGAGCAAGGAGTGGTATGACACGGACCTGTCGCGCGGCTTCGTGCGCGGTTACGGCGTCCAGTTCGTGCGCGGGGCAGGGCCGGTGTTCGAGGCCGTCGTCAGCGAGCAGAAGGGCATTCTGCCCTGGGGCGAGGATCATCACCGCGTCTTCCGCAAGCTGAACGGCCATCGGATCGGCTTCTCCGCGATCTGCGAGGACCTGCCCGAGGAGCGCAATCGCGTCACGCTCGATCCGGTCCTGAAGGACAGCCACGGCATTCCCGCGCCGAAGATCGACTACACCATCAGCGAGAACAGCCGGAAGATGATGGAGCATGCACTCGCCCGCGGCCGGGAGGTTCTCGAGACGGCCGGCGCGACCGACATTTGCATCAACTCGCCGATCCCCTGGGGCGGCTGGCACCTGCTCGGCACCGCGCGGATGGGCACCGATCCCGAGCGCTCCGTCGTCAACGAATGGGGCCGCTCGCACGACGTGAAGAACCTCTTCATCGTCGACGGCAGCATCTTCGTCACCTCCGGCGGCGTGAACCCGACCTCCACGATCCAGGCCCTCGCGCTCTACATCGCCGACCAGATGAAGCAGCGCCTCGCCAATCTGTTCGACTAGAGGACCGACATGTCCGACCAGATGACCCTCACGCCGCGGCAGCGCCAGGACTTGCGCACAATCGCCGCGATGATCATTCCACCGAGCGAGGAATATCGCGTCCCCGGCGCCGATGACGAGATCATCCAGGCCGATATCCTTGCAACCCTTGGCCGCGACACCAGGCCGGTCGCGGCGGCGCTCGACCATCTGGCGCGGCTTGCGGGGATGGCCCTCGCTGATCTCGCGCCCGACGCGCGCGATGGTGTCGTGCAACAATTCCGCAGCTCCGGCGGCGGCGCCGCCGCAACGCTCGTCCGCGTTGTCCTGCAATGCTACTACCGCGACGACCGCGTGCTGAGTTCGCTCGGGCTGGAGCTGCGTGCGCCGTTCCCGAAGGGGCATGTGCTCCCGGACGGCGACTGGTCGTTGCTCGATCCGGTCAGGGCAAGGCCGGTGAGCCTCCGGCGAGCGCCCTAGCCACTTGGGCAGTCCAGCCTTGCGCTCCAGGCGAGTCCCTTGCGCTGGAGGGAACAGGCCACCATCTGTGTGAACCTCAAGGACTCTTGCCATGCTGGATTTCACCTCAGATATCGCCGATGACGCACCGTCATCGCGAACGGCGGCGGCTGCGCCGGCGGATGACCGGGCGCTGCTGGACGCCTATTCCAATGCCGTGATCGACGTCACCGACCGCGTCGGCCCCGCGGTCGTGCGCGTCGAGACCGGTCCCAAGGTGCCGAACGGCCGCGAGCGCGGCGGGCTCGGCTCGGGCATCGTGATCTCGCCGGACGGGCTCGTCCTCACCAACAGCCACGTGGTCGGCACGTCGAAGGAGATCCGGCTGCGCGACGTCGAGGGGCATGTCGGCGATGCCCAGGTGCTCGGCGTCGATCCCGATACCGACCTTGCGCTGCTGCGCGCCAATGGCGTACGCGACTTGCCCTATGCCGCGCTCGGCAACTCCAAGAGCCTGCGGCGTGGCCAGCTCGTGATCGCGATCGGCAACCCGCTGGGGTTTGAATCGACCGTGACGGCCGGCGTGGTCTCGGCGCTCGGCCGCTCGATCCGCTCGGTCAGCGGCCGCACCATCGAGGACGTGATCCAGACCGATGCCGCGCTCAACCCCGGCAATTCCGGCGGGCCGCTGGTGTCGTCGAATGCCGAGGTGATCGGCATCAACACCGCCATCATCAACGGCGCGCAAGGCATCTGCTTCGCGGTCGCCAGCAACACCGCGCAATTCGTGCTGTCGGAGATCATCCGCCACGGCTATGTCCGCCGCGCCTATATCGGCGTTGCCGGGCAGACCGCGCCGGTCCCGCGGCGGCACGCGGTCGTGGCCGGCGTCGAGAACAAGATGGGCGCACTGTTGATGCAGATCGAGCCAGATGGGCCGGCGGCCAAGGCGGGCCTGCTGCCCGGCGACGTCGTCATCAGGCTCGACGGCGTCGAGATCAACGGCGTCGACGATCTGATCCGCGTCCTCGACCGCGACCGGATCGGCCGCCGGCTTGCCATGGACGTGCTGCGGCTCGGCCGCCTGCGGGCGATCGACATCGACCCGATCGAGCGCAAGCCGGCACGCTAGCGCGTGGACGCCCGGGCGGGGTATGACGGTGTCATGCCTCGTTTCGGGAAGCATGCCGCATGATGCCGGCGCATGAGACCTACGATGTCATTGTCATCGGCGCCGGTGCCGGTGGCATGACGGCGGCGGCCGTTGCAGCCGCCGAAGGCCTGCGCGTGCTAGTGATCGAGAAGACCGCCTTTGTCGGCGGTACGACCGCATGGTCCGGCGGCATGGTCTGGATCCCCGCCAATCCCAAGATGAAAGACGCGGGACTTTCCGACAGCATCACGGACGCCGTCCAGTATCTATCGAGCACCGTACCCGAGCCAGCCAATGCCGGCCTGCGCGCGGCCTTCCTCGCACGCGGGCCGGAGGCCGTCGCCTGGCTCGAAGCCAACACCGAGGTGCGGCTCCAGCCCGTGAAGGTCTATCCCGATTATTATCCGGAACGGCTGGGCGCAACATCGGGCGGCCGCGTGCTCGAGCCGGTGGCTTTCGACGGCACCCGGCTTGGCCGGGCTTTCGCGCGGTTGCGCGCGCCGCTGCCGGAGTTCACGCTGTTCGGCGGGATGATGGTCAACCGGCTCGACATTCCGCATCTGCGGCGTGTCGGAAAATCGCTGCGCTCGACCCTGCGCGCGGCGCGGCTGGTTTCCGAATATGCGTTGCAGCGGCTCCGCAGCCCGCGTGGCACGACGCTGCATCTCGGAAACGCGCTCGCGGCTCGGCTGTATGCTTCCTTGCTGGCGCGGCAGGTCGAGATCCTCTTCAGCGCGGATGTCGAGGATCTGTCGATGCAGGGCGATCGCGTCGCCGGCGTGGTGATCCGCCATGGCGCCCGTGACCGCCTGATCGCGGCGCGCCGCGGCGTGGTGCTGGCAACCGGCGGCTTCTCGCACGATGCGACTTTGCGCAAACGCTTCTTCCCTGAGGCAGCGGGATTTGTCTCGGCGACGAACACGTCGGGCACCGGCGATGGGCTGCGGCTCGCGGTCACGGCCGGCGCCGCGCTCAATACGGACGCGACCAGCCCGGCCTATTGGGTGCCGGCCTCGCTGTTCCGCCGGGCCGACGGCAGCCGCGGCGTGTTCCCGCATACCGTGACCGATCGCGCCAAGCCCGGTGTGATCGCCGTCAACGCCGCCGGCCGCCGCTTCCTCAACGAGGCGCTGTCCTACCATGACTTCGTGCTGGCCATGCTGCGTGATGGCAATGGCGAGCCGGATCGGCCGTTTTACCTCATCTGCGACCGTCCATTCCTGTGGGCTTACGGCCTCGGCCGCATCAAGCCGTTTACGCGCAGTGTCCGGCGCTATGTGGCGAGCGGCGAGTTGGCTGAGGCTTCTGATATCGAGCAGCTGGCGGCAAAGATAGGCATCAAGCCGTCCACGCTCTCGGCGACGGTCGCGGCCTACAACGCCGGTGCGAAGGAGGGCCGCGATCCCGAATTCGGCCGCGGCAGCACCATCTATCAGCGCCATCTCGGCGACGGTGCCCGCAAGCCCAACCCCTGCGTCGCGCCGATCGTCCGCGCGCCGTTTTTCGCGATGCGAATCTATCCCGCCGACCTCGGCACCGCGATCGGCATGAAGGTCGACGCGCAGGCCCGCGTGCTGCGCGAGGACAGCACGCCGATCGTGGGCCTCTATGCCTGCGGCAACGACATGGGCTCGATCATGAATGGCAATTATCCCGGGCCGGGCATCACGCTCGGCCCGGCGCTGACGTTCGGGTACATCGCGGGACGGCATCTGGCGGAGGGTGGTGTGGCGCGTGAGACGGCCGCCGGCGTGTCAGCCTCGATCTAGCCACTCCCTCCACCGTCATGCCCCGCGAAGGCGGGGCATCCAGTACGCCGCGGCCCATCGACTCAACCACAACCGTCTCGGAGTACTGGATCGCCCGGTCAAGCCGGGCGATGACACCGAGTGTGTGGCGCCGACTTGCCCTTACTCCGCCGCCGCCGCAAAGCGGCTGTTCTCAAGCTCCGCCTCAAGCCGCGCCGTCTCGGCGGCGGCGAGCTTGATATTGGCTTCCTTGACGTGCCCGAAGCCGCGGATGGTTTCCGGCACACGCGCGAGGCGTGCCAGCAGCGGAATCTGCTCCGCTCTCAGCCCGGCGACCCGCTGGTCGATCATGTCGAGGTAATCTGCGACCAGTTTCCGCTCAGTCCGGCGCTCCTCGGTGCGACCGAACGGATCGAATGCGCCGCCGCGCAGGAGTTTCAACCTGGCGAGCACGCGGAAGGCGTGGATCATCCAGCCGCCGAATTCCTGCTTCTGCAGATGTCCGGTCGCCTTGTCACGCTTGGCGAAGATCGGCGGTGCCAAATGGTACTTCAGCGTGAAGTCGCCGTCGAATTTTTCGGACACCTTCTTGGCGAAGCTGCCGTCGGTGTAGAGGCGGGCGACCTCGTACTCGTCCTTGTAGGACATCAGCTTGAACAGGTTCTTCGCCACGGCTTCCGTCAACTCGGTGGACGCGGGAGAGGCGGCGTGCTCTGCCTTTCGCACCTTGGCGACCGCGGCGAGATAGCGGTCGGCATACGCCTTGTCCTGATAGCCGGTCAAAAATTCCGCGCGGGTCGCGATGATGTCGTCGAGCGATTTCGCCGGCGCGGAAGCGCGGGCCTTGAACTGGAGCACGCTGCGCACGCGCGACATGTCGTGGGCGGCGAGGCGGCCCCAGGTGAAGGCGAGCTTGTTCATCTCGATGGCGGCGCCGTTGATCTCGATGGCGCGGAGCAGGGCCTCCAGCGACAGCGGGATCGCGCCCTTCTGGAAGGCGAAGCCGAGCATGAAGGGATTGGTCGCGATGCTGTCGCCCATCAGCGCGGCGGCAATGCCTGTTGCGTCGATGATGTCGAGATTCTTGTCGCCGACGGCGTCGCGCAGCACGGTCTGCATCGCGCCCATCTCGAAATCGAGATCGGGATTTTGCACGAAGCTCGCGGTCGGCTGCAGGTCGGCGTTGATATAGGCCCTGGTCACGCCGCGTTCGGTGCGGCTCAGCGCAGTCGGGCCGGCCGAGACGATCATGTCGCAGCCGAGGATGACGTCGGCACCGCCCGTGGTAATGCGGACCGCGGAAATATCTTCCGGCTTCGGCGCGATGCGGACATGGCTCATCACCGCGCCGTTCTTCTGCGACAGGCCGGTGAAGTCCAGCGCCGAGCAGCCGCGGCCGTCGACATGGGCGGCCATGCCGAGCAGGGCGCCGATGGTGATGACGCCGGTGCCGCCGATGCCGGTGACGAGGATGTTGTAGGGGCCGTCAAGCTCACGCGCCGGCGGCAGCGGCAGATCGGCGAACAGCTGGCCGGAATCGACCGCCGAGGCCTTCATGCGCTTCAGGCTGCCGCCATGCACGGTGACGAAGCTCGGGCAGAAACCCTCGACGCAGGAAAAGTCCTTGTTGCAGTTCGATTGGTCGATCTGCCGCTTGCGGCCGAACTCGGTCTCCAGCGGCTGCACCGAGACGCAGTTCGAGGCCTGCGAGCAGTCGCCACAACCTTCGCAGACGAGCTCGTTGATGAAGGCGCGCTTGGCGGGATCGGGATAGAGCCCGCGCTTGCGGCGGCGGCGCTTTTCGGCTGCGCAGGTCTGGTCGTAGATCAGGACCGTGAGACCCTTGATGTCGCGCAGCTCGAGCTGCACGGCATCGAGCTCGCGGCGGTGATGGATGGTCGCGCCTTGCGGGAAGTAATTGCCTTCAGGGTATTTGCTTGGATCGTCCGAGACGATCGCGAGGCGCTTGACGCCCTCGGCCCAGACCTGGTGCGCGATCTGCGCGACGTTGAAGCTGCCTTCGGCCGGCTGGCCGCCGGTCATCGCGACGGCGTCGTTGTAGAGGATCTTGTAGGTGATGTTGATGCCCGCGGCCGAAGCCGCGCGAAGGGCGAGCAGCCCGGAATGGGTATAGGTGCCGTCGCCGAGATTCTGAAAAATGTGCTTCTCGGTGGTGAAGGGCGACTGGCCGATCCAGTTCACGCCTTCGGCGCCCATATGCGAGATCAGGTCGGTGCGGCGGGTCGGCATGCTCAAGGCCATGCCGTGGCAGCCGATGCCGGCCATGGCACGGCTTCCTTCCGGCACGCGCGTCGAGGAGTTGTGCGGGCAGCCCGAGCAGAAGAACGGCGTGCGCGCCAGCGTGATCGGCGTGCTGGTGGTGACGGGATTGTCGAACGCCTCGAGCCGCGCGAGGCGCTGCTCCAGCACCGGGCTGTGATGGCCGAGCTTGCGCAGCCGTGCGACGAGGGCGGAGGCAACGATCGTCGGCGTCAGTTCGCCCTCGCTCGGCAGCAGCGGCGCACCGCGCTCGTCGCGCTTGCCCGTGACGGTCGGGCGCTTCGATGCATCCACGTTGTAGAGGATGCGCATCAGCTGATCTTCGATGAAGCCGCGTTTCTCCTCGACCACCAGCACGTCCTGAAGACCTTCGGCGAAACGCCTGGCGCCGCTTTCCTCCAGCGGCCAGGTCAGCGCGACCTTGTAGATGCGAAGGCCGAGGTCCTGCGCGTCCTTGTCGGTAATGCCGAGGTCGGCGAGGGCCTGGCGCAGATCGAGATAGGCCTTGCCGGTCGCGACGATGCCGAGCCGTGCCGGCTTGGAATCGAGCACGATGCGGTCGAGCTGGTTGGCGCGGGCAAAGGCCTGCACCGCGGCCATCTTCGGGCCGAACAGGCGCTTCTCAGCCTCCAGCGGCGGATCGGGCCAGCGGATGTTGAGGCCGCCGGGCGGCATCTCGAAATCATCAGGGAGCTTGATCTGGATACGTTCAGGGTCGCTGTCAATCGAGGCCGAGCTTTCCACGGTCTCGCTGATCGCCTTGAAGCCGACCCAGCAGCCGGAGAAGCGCGACAGCGCGAAACCGTAGAGGCCGAGGTCGAGATAATCCTGCAGCGTCGCCGGATTGATCACGGGAATCAGGGCCGCCGCGAACACCTGCTCGCTCTGATGTGCCAGCGTCGAGGATTGGCAGCCATGGTCGTCACCGGCCAGCGCCAGCACGCCGCCATTGAGCGAGGTGCCGGCCGCGTTGGCATGCTTGAGCGCATCGACCGAGCGGTCGACGCCGGGACCCTTGCCGTACCAGATGCCGAACACGCCATCGACCTTGGCGCCGGGGAACAGGCCGACCTGCTGGCTGCCCCAGACGGCGGTTGCCGCGAGGTCCTCGTTCAGGCCGGGGACGAAGGCGATGTCGTGTTGCTGAAGATGCGACTTCGCGCGCCACAGCGCGTGGTCGTACATGCCGAGCGGGGAACCACGATAGCCCGAGATGAAGCCGCCGGTGTTGAGGCCCTGAAGCCGGTCGCGTTCGCGCTGCAACATGGGCAGGCGGACCAGCGCCTGCGTGCCGGACAGGAAGATCCGCTTCGATTCGAGCCGGTATTTATCGTCCAGCTCGACCTGCATCAGCGTCATTTCAGGAGTCCTTGTTCTTCTTGGTCTGGCGGGTTGGTCTGGCGGGGATTTTGCGCCGCGGAATAAGGTGCGGCCTTGCGAAGCGGGTGTTGCCAGTCAAAAGCATGGACAGGCGAAGTCAATATCGCTGGCCGCATCCGTGGCGGTCCTGTTAGTCATGGCTGCCTGTGGAGGAAGCCATGACTGCAAACGCATTCGAGACTGAGATCACCGAGACCGCGGAAGCGCTGACCGGCCCGTGGCGTCAGCCGCGCCAGATGCTCCATGCGCAGGTCTATGATGCGCACGCCTCCATCCATGACGATGCCACCGCCCAGAAGCTGGGTTTCAAGGGCGGCACCATCGAAGGTCCGACGCATTTCAGTCAGTTCGCCCCGCTCGGCGCGCGGCTCTGGGGGCAGGCCTGGTTCGAGAGCGGCTGCCTGTCCGCGCATTACCGCAGCGTCTGCTACGAGGGCGAGGAGGTGCAGGCGATCCTGTCGAAGCCTCTCGCCGGCACGCGCCAGTGTCAGATCCGGATGATCAAGCGCGACGGCACGGAGGTATTGCGCGGCACGGCCTCGATCGGTGAACCGCATGCCCAGACCGCGCTCGAAGCGCGTCTCACCGAACTCAAGCCGCTCACCGATCCCGTGATCCTGCGCGACGTCAAGGTGGCGCAGACGAGCAAGCGGCAGACGGTGCGGATGGCGTTCGACCAGAACATGGGCGACCTCTATCCGTTCTCCCTGAGGCAGAAGCTCGCCGTCATCACCGAGACCTCGCCGTATTACTCAGGCGGGGAGAACCCGTGGCGCAAGCCGATCATCCCGATGGAGATGCTGAGCGTGCTGTTCCAGTATCGCTCCAAGGACGATCCGCTGCCAGCCAAGGGACCCGCCGTCGGCCTGTTCGCCGATCAGGAGATCCGCCTCGTGAAGGGCCCGCTCTTCGTCGACGAGGAGTACGAGGTCGAGCGCGAAGTGGTCGCGCTCTCCGGCAGTCGCCGCACCGAAAGCGCCTGGGTGAAGACACGCGTGTTCGACAAGGCGGGCACGATGGTCGCAACGATGCTGCTGAACATGGCGACGCTGAAGGATTCTTATGCGCCGTATGAGGAGGATTATCGGCGGCTGTATGGGGCGTGACGAGCGATGAGGCTTTACCCTCTCCTTGTGGGACCTTGTGGGAGAGGGTGGCTCGCCGCGATAGCGGCGAGACGGGTGAGGGGTCTCTCTCCGCGAGTGACGCTCACTATTGGTGCGCGTGGATAGAGACCCCTCATCCGGCGCTTCGCGCCACCTTCTCCCACAAGGGGAGAAGGAAAGAAGACCGTCCTTCGCCGCTCATCCTTTAAGCAAATGCACGTCGCAAAGCCGTCGCACAGGGAATAAGCAGACGTCGATCGCTAGCGTAACCTTCTGAGTACGCAGCAAATTCTCTCGCGATCTGCGCTCCACCGCAATTGTACACAATGGCACGGCGCTTGCAGAACTCCTGGCAAAGAGAGTTCTCGCGGGGGCGTCATGTTGAACTCAGCCAAGCCGACACCGGGCGTCATCAACGCCGAGCCCGAGCCGATCAAGCTCGACTGGCCCGCCACCGCGCTTCTCATCATCGATATGCAGCGCGATTTCATGGAGCCCGGCGGCTTCGGCGAGACGCTGGGCAACGACGTCAGTCAGCTCGCGCGCGCCGTGAAGCCGATCGGCGCGGTGCTGACGGCGGCGCGCGACACCGGCATGCTGGTGATCCACACCCGCGAGGGCCATCTGCCCGATCTCTCCGACGCGCCGCCGGCAAAGGTCGAGCGCGGCGCGCCGAGCCTTCGCATCGGCGATCCCGGCCCGATGGGCCGCATCCTCATTCGCGGCGAGGCCGGCCACGACATCATCCCCGAACTCTATCCGCTCGACAGCGAGATCGTGATCGACAAGCCCGGCAAGGGCGCGTTCTACGCCACCGAGCTCACGGACGTGCTGGAGAAATACGGCATCGAGAATTTGCTGGTGTGCGGCGTCACCACGGAAGTGTGTGTCAACACCACGGTGCGCGAGGCCAATGACCGCGGCTATCGCTGCGTCGTCATTTCGGATGGCTGCGCGTCCTACTTCCCCGAGTTTCACGAGATGGGCCTGAAGATGATCAAGGCCCAGGGCGGCATCTTCGGCTGGGTCGCGGATTCAGCCGCAGTTCTGGAGGCAATGAAGGTTTCGACCACATAGGGGTATTATCATGAGCACATTGACGGGGACGGCCGGCAGTTCTGATCTGAACAAGTCCGATTTCAAGCCGGCACTATGGACATCGGGCGACTGGAACGCGTTTTTCGGCTTCGGCACCAACATCCTCGTCAACATGCTGGTGCTCACGGGCCTGCTTCGCTTCGTCCTGAAGATGCCTGATAGCCTCGTGTTCGGCCGCATCCTGCCCGCGCTTGGGCTGATGATGTGCCTCTCTACCTTCTATTATGCATTTCTCGCCTATCGCCTCGCCCAGAAGACCGGCCGCAACGACGTCTGCGCGCTGCCCTCGGGCGTCAGCGTGCCGCACATGTTCATCGTCACTTTTGTGATCATGCTGCCGATCACGCTCAAGACCGGCGATCCGCTCAAGGGTTGGTCGGCCGGCCTCGTCTGGGTGTTCTTCCAGAGTTTTATTCTGATGATCGGCGGCTTCATCGCGCCCTTCATCCGCAAGATCACGCCGCGCGCGGCGCTGCTCGGCACGCTCGCCGGCGTCTCCGTCACCTTCATCTCGATGCGGCCGGCACTCGAGATGTACATGACGCCGCAGATCGGCCTCGTCTGCTTCGCCATCATTCTGCTGAGCTGGTTCGGCGGCGTGAAATACTGGCGCGGCATTCCCGCCGGCCTCGTTGCCATCGCGGCCGGCATGATCATCGCCTGGGGCTCGAACCTGTTCGGGCTCGGCCTCGGCGGACTGAGCATCGCCGGCGTCGGCGCGGCCTTTGCCAATTTCGGCTTCTCGGTGCCGATCCCGGCCGTCGGCTACGTCTTCTCCGGCTTCGAATTCCTCGGCATCATCCTGGTCACCGCCATTCCGTTCGGCATCTACGACCTCGTCGAGGCCATGGACAATGTCGAGAGCGCGGAAGCGGCCGGCGACGAATATCCGACCACGCGCGTTCTCACCGCCGACGGCGTCGTCAGCCTGATCGGCTGCCTGATGGGCAATCCCTTCATCAACGCCGTCTATATCGGACATCCCGGCTGGAAGGCGATGGGCGGCCGCATCGGCTACTCGGCGGCGACCGGCGTCATGGTGGTGGTGCTCTCCTGGTTCGGCATCATCTCGGTGCTGCTGGCGCTGGTACCGGTCGTCGCGATCTCGCCGATCCTGCTCTATATCGGCATGCTCATCGGCGCGCAGGCATTCCAGACCACGCCGGTCAAGCACGCGCCCGCGATCGTGCTGGCGCTGACGCCGCATCTGGCCGCGTGGGCCAAGCTCCAGATCGACACCATGCTGGCCTCGACCATGACGGCGGCGGCAACCGTCGGCGGCATGGCCGCTGACAAGGCCGACGCGGTCAAGACGGCTGCGGTCGCCGCGCTGCCGCAGCAGGGCGTGTTCTATCACGGCCTCGAGGTGATGGGCGGCGGCTCCATCCTCGGCGGCCTCGTTCTCGGTGCGATCGGCGTCTTCATCATCGAGCGCGACTTCGAGAAGGCCTCGGCGTTTGCATTGGTCGGCGCGGTGCTGACCTATTTCGGCTTCATGCATGGCGAAGCCGTCGGCATCGGAGGCGGCCTCGGCGTCACGCCCGCAGTCGCGTTCGCCTACGCCGTGATGGCCGCCGGCCTGTTCGCGGCCAGCAAGCTCGGCACCACCGAGCACTACGCCGCGCATCCGGAGATGCACGCGGCACCGGCCGAGTAGGGAAGCGAGACATCGATTCCGGCCGGGCGGCGAGGAGTTGCCCGGCCGTTTCCTTTGGTCCCGCACGCTTCGGCGACTCAGCCGAGCCGGCCAATCCACTCACGGGACAGCCTGCGCCGGCACGAGTCCGGGCCTTTCCGGCAAAGCCGCATCTTTGGAACCTAACGCAGCATCAGACGTTCTTTTCCACGTGAGCAGCGCCGTCGCCCCGGCGCAGCAAGCGCTGAGGCGAGGCGCGAAGCTGTGCTGCTGGGAGGGATGTTCATGAAACTCACTCTTTCGGTCATTAAGGCTGACGTTGGCTCTGTCGGCGGGCATACGAAACCGTCTGCGCCCATGATGGCGACTGTCATGGGCGAAGCCGCGAAGGCGGTCGACAAGGGTCTGCTGATCGACAGTTTCGTCTGCCACACCGGCGACGACATAGCGATCATCATGACGCATACAAAGGGCGAAGGGAGCTCCGAGGTCCATCAATTTGCATGGAAGACGTTTCTCGCGGCTACGTCGGTCGCGAAAACCTCCGGGCTCTACGGCGCCGGCCAGGATCTTCTCGCCGACGCGCCTTCCGGAAACGTTCGCGGCGCCGGACCGGCTGTCGCGGAACTCAGCTTCGACCACAGCCTCTCGGGTTCGAGGCCCGCGGAGTCCTTCATGGTGTTCGCCGCCGACAAATGTGGCCCCGGCGCGTACAACCTGCCGCTCTACCTCGCCTTCGCCGATCCCATGTATTGCGCCGGGCTGATGCTGCCCCCGATGATCAAGGGGTTCCGTTTCCATGTCATCGACATGGACTGCACGGCTGGCGACAGTGTCATCGAACTCGACGCACCGGTGGATAGCTACCACATTGCAGCGCTTCTCCGCGACAATGAGCGCTTTGGGATCGATCGCATCGTTTCTCGAACCTATGACGAGGTTGTCGTCGCTGTTTCGGCGCAGCGTCTTCACTCGATCGCAGGCAAGTACACCGGCAAGGACGACCCGGTCGCGATCGTCAGGAACCAGGGGATTTTCCCGGCGCCCGAAGAAATCGTCTCGCCGTTCGCCAAGGCGCACTTCGTAGGCGGCGATGCGCGGGGCTCGCACGTGATGCCGCTCATGCCGGTGCCACTTAACACACCGGTGACGGGCATGTACTGCCTGCCGATCGTCTCCTGCGCCGGCTTTTCGATCGACAAGGACGGCCGCTTTTCCGACGCCTTCACCGATTTCTTCGACAACCCGGCGTGGGACGAAGTCCGCCGGCGAGCCCAGAGCAAGGCCATCGAGATGCGCAGCCAGGGCTGGTCCGGCGCTGCGATGCTGCCTTATTCCGAGCTGGAGTATGGTGGCTTCCGCGACACCGTGTCTGCACTGCAGAAGCGTTTTCGGCTGCGCGAGGAACAAAAGCCGGAAGCGGCGGAGTAAGGGACGCCACGCGTTCAATGAACGCGACACGCTAACGCTGGGAGGTCGGCTTGGCGAGAAAACGTATCGGCATTCTCACGGGCGGCGGCGACGTCTCCGGGCTCAACGCGGTCATCAAGAGCGTGACTTATCGCGGGAGTGAGAACGACATCGAGGTTGTCGGTCTCCGTCGAGGTTGGGAGGCTCTCACGCACCTGAACCTCGAGGATACCGCCAGCAGGTCCCGCTACCTCATGCCGCTGAATCGTGAAAACACGCGCACCATCGATCGACGCGGCGGCACAGTGCTGCATACGAGCCGGACCAATCCGTCCAAAATACAAAAGCTGCCCGATCATCTCGTCGGCAGCGACCTTCCGGCTTCCACGAGTGCCAAGAGCGGCGTTGCGACCAAGACGTGGGATCTCACCGGCCAGGTGCTGGCGAACCTCTCGGGGCTCGGCATCGAACACCTGATCGCCATCGGCGGCGATGACACGCTCAGTTATGCCGCCAAGCTCAACGAGCTCGGCGTCAAGATCATCGCCATTCCGAAGACGATGGACAACGACGTCCGCAACACCGAGTACTGCGTCGGCTTCTCGACCGCGATCACCCGCGCCAGCGATGCCATCCAGCGGCAGCGCACCACCGTCGGGTCGCATGAGCGAATTGGCATTTTTCGCGTCTTTGGCCGCGATGCCGGATTTACCGCGCTCTACACCGCGTACGCGACCTCGATACGTTGCGTCATCCCGGAGTACAAGATCAATCTCGACAAACTGATCGCGCTGCTGATCGACGAGAAGCGTGCCAACCCAAGCAATTACGCGCTCATCGTGCTCAGCGAGGGCGCCGAGTGGGAGGGCTACAAGCCGCAGGAATATGGCGAGCCTGACCCCTACGGTCATCGCAAGAAGGCCAACGTGGCTGATGCGCTTGCCGATGAGATCAAGCAGCGAGCCGGCGAGCAGACGATGACCTCTGACCTCACCTACGACCTGCGGTCGGGCGATCCGGACTTCATCGACAAGCTTGTGGCCCTGACTTTCGGCAACATGGCGTTCGATGCCGTCCTGGAAGGCAAGACCGGCCTCATGTCGGCGCTGGTGGAAGGCCGCTACGACCTCGTGCCCATCCCCGACGTCAGCCTCGGGCCGCGCAAACTGGACGTCGCCAGCACGTACAACACTGAGCGCTACCGTCCCATCTACGCCAACAAGCGGGGTCTGCCGATCTTTCTCAACCGCGCGTCGTAGGGTTCAGGATGAGAGGCTGAGGGCGGGCGATCACCCGCCCTTCACCGCTCCAGCCGTGAGCCCGGCCACGATCTGCCTTTGCGCCAGCACCGTCAGCAGCAGCACCGGAAACGTCACGATCAGCGCGGCGGCGGCCAGCGGACCCCAGCTCAACTGGTCGAACGAGATCATGTTGTAGACCGCAACGGGCAGGGTGCGCGTCTCGCGCCCCGCCAGCACGATGCCGAATACGAAATTGTTCCAGGAGAAGATCACGGCGAGGATGAAGGCGACCGCGATGCCGGGCTTGGCGATCGGCAGCGCGACATGCCGAAACACCTGCCAGCGGCCGGCACCGTCGATAAGGGCGGCTTCCTCCAGCTCCATCGGCGTGGTCTCGAAATAGCCGATCATGATCCAGATCACGATCGGCACGGTCACGACGAGATGGATGATGATCTGCGGCACCAGCGTGCCAAGCAGGCCGAGCCACTGGAACAGCAGGAACAGGGGGATCAGATAGGACAGGCCCGGCGTGATGCGGGCGATCAGGATCACGATCGCGGATTTATGCGCGGCCATGCGCGCGATGCCGTAGCCGGCGGGTACACCGACGAGCAGCGCGAGGAACGTCGAGCTGCCGGTGACGATCAGGCTGTTCGTGAAATAGGTCAGGAAGCGGTTGGAGGCGAGCACGTCGGCATAGTTCTTCCAGGCGATGCGATCCGGAAAGAACACCGGTGGGTAGGCGGCATTGTCGACCTCGAACTTGAGCGACAGCGAGATCATCCAGAGGAAGAACAGGATCGCCGGCGAGACGATGACGAACACGGAGAGCCACAGGCCGATTTTACCGATGATCTGACGGGGTGTCATGCGCCGCTCGCGATTTCGGTCCACAGCATCCGCTGGCGGGCGTAGAGCATCACCGCCGTAAGCAGGACAATCAGCAGGAAGAACACCACCGCGATCGCCGAGCCGTAGCCGAGGTCGTAATAGGTGAAGGCGACGCTGTAGAGATAGATGTTGATCGTCTCCGACGCCGAGCCCGGTCCGCCCTGCGTGATCGCGAAGATGATGTCGAAGCTCTTCACCGCGTCGATCATGCGGATCATGCCGGCGATGAACAGGAACGGCATGATCAGCGGCAGCGTAATGAAGCGGAACACCTGCCAGAAGCTGGCGCCGTCGATCTGCGCGCTCTCGTAAGGCTCGGTCGGGATCGCGGCGAGGCCGCCGAGCACGATCAGCATCACCAGCGGCGTCCATTGCCAGGTCTCGACCAGCACCAGCGAGGGAATCACGGTCGCGGGGTGGAAGACCCAGAGCAGCGCGGGGATCCCGACCAGCGACAGCAAATAATTCAGCACGCCGAGCTGCGGGTGGAACATCATGGTCCACACCAGCGCGATCGCCACCGGCGTTGCCATCATCGGCATGATGAAGATGCCGCGCAGAAATCCGCGCCCGGCGAACTTCTGGTGGAACACCACCGCCGCGAACGTGCCCAGCACCAGCGGCAGCAGCACCGACAGCGCGGTGTAGACCATGGTATGGCCGATCGCCTCGATGAAGCGGGGATCGCTGGTCAGCCGCAGATAGTTGGAGAACCCGACGAGGGTGGTCGGCGAGCCGACCTTCCATTCGTTCAGGCTCATCCAGATGGTGAAGACCCACGGGAAGATGATGATGGCAAGCACGACGACCAGCGCCGGCACCACGAACGGCCAGTAGGACGGCGGCCGCAATTCCTTCTCCGGCGCGGCCTCAGTCGAAGCCGCGGCCGGAGTCGATTGTGTCAACGCACTCACGCCTTTTCGCTGCGCTCCAGGATCGGCCGGTACTGCTCGTGAGCCTTCTTCAACTCGGTCGCGGGATCAGCGCCTGACAGTGTCGAGGTGAGCGCGGCGCCGACGAGATCGCGGAATTCGGCGACCGGAATCACGACGGGCAGGCCGAGCTTGCTGATCTTGGCGGAATCGATCACCGATTGCAGCCACTCCTTGGGCATCTTCACGCCGCTCTGGATCTCGGGATCGTTCAGGATCGAGTTGCGGAACGGCACGCCGCCGCCGGCCTGCAGCAGCCGCGCGCCCTGTTTCTTCGAGACCACCCACTGGCACAGCAGATAGGCGGCTTCCTTGTTCTTGCTCGCGGCGGCAATGCCGATGCCGTCGCCGTAAGTGGCCGAATACTGCCCCTTCGGTCCAGCCGGCACGACGGTGTAGCCGACCTTGCCGACCACGCGCGAGGCGGCGGGATCCTCCAGCGGCGGCGCCCAGCCGACGCCATCGATCCACATCGCGGAGCGGCCTTGTGTGAACGAGGCCATCGACTCCATCCAGTTGAAGCCGGCGACACCGGGCGGGGCGACCTTCGTCAGCAGCGTCTGGTAGAGCTTTGTCGCCGCGATCGCTTCGGGGCCGTCGGTCAGGATATTGCCCTTGGCGTCGAGGAATTCGCCGCCATAGTTGAGGAAGAAGTTGGTCCACAACGTCATGTTGGCGTTGCGCAGGCCGCGCCCGACGAAGCCGTAGGTGCCGTCCTTGGGGTCGGTGAGCTTTTCGGCGGCCGCGACCATCTCGTCGAACGTCTTGGGGACAGCGACGCCCTTCTTCTGGAACAGCTCCTTGTTGTAGTAGAGGATGAAATAGTCGACCGACCACGGCAGCGACAGCATCTGGCCCTTGTCGTTCTTGGCATATTGCAGGCCGGCGGCCGAGAAATCGCTCTCGACGAGATCGGGCGCTGTCAGCGTCGGGTCCTTCATGAAGGGCGTCATGTCGGCGAGCCAGCCGGCTTTCTCGAACTGCCGCTTCTGCACGTGATAGCTGAGATGCACCACGTCGAAGCTCGGCCGGCCCGAGGTGAGCTCGATCACGACCTTCTGGCGCTGCTGCTGCTCGGGGATCTGCTCGGACTCGACCTGGATGCCGGTGAGCTCGGTGAACTCCTTGATGTTCTTTTGCAGGTTGTCGCCGCGCGGACCCTTGGCGAGGATCACCTCCAGCTTGGTTCCGGCGTATTTCTTCCAGTTGACCTCGGCGCGTGCCGGCAGGCCGGTCAGGCTGAGCGCACCGGCCGCTGCAGTGCCCGTGAGCAGCGTGCGGCGCGAGATGTTGTGGTTGGCCAATTCAGTCCCTCCCTCTGACTCATTTTCTTTGGAAGGGATACTAGCGGCCGTACCACGCCTGCCTAGTCCTAATCTACCATCAGGGACGTACGGCCGGCGTCTCCATTGGCAGGCCATGCGCCCGCGACATCAGGTAAAGTTCGAGCGCGACCAGCTCAGGCGAGCCGTAATCATAGGCCTGGGCGCGGACGCCGCTCATGCAGCTGCGCAACCGGCGCTCGATCGACCCCAGCGTCTGCCACTCCAGGCGGTAGAGCGGATAGCCGGTCGGCTGCGCTTGCGTGATCGGGGCGCCCGCGAGGCGCTTGTCGTAATTGTCGTCGTGGCAGTTGGTGCAGGCGAGGTTGAGCTGGCCCTCGCGCTGCATGAAGAGGTCGCGGCCCTGGTCGACGAACGGCTTGAGCTGCGGATCGCCGCCCGCGGTGATCGGAATGCCGCGTGACTGGTGGCCGACGTAGGCGGACAGTGCGAGCAGGTCGCGGCTCTCGTAAGCCAGCGGCGTTGCCTGCTGATGGTTGGCCCGGCAGAGATTGATGCGCTGGTCGAGCGTGACGGGGCGCGCCAGCGCCTTGTCGAAGGCAGGATAGCGCGCCGCGACGCCCTTCATGCTGCTGCGCGCATCGCCGTGGCAATCCGCACAGGCCTTGCCGGCGTCGCCCATCGTCCTGCCCCAGAGCGTCTCGCCGTCGAGCACGAACAGCATGCCCGGATTGGACGTGTCGTCATCCTGCATGGCGCGCGTGTCGGGCCCCATGAACGAATAGCCGGAGCGGCGCGCATCGGCCGGAATCTCTCCGGCGAGCAGGCCCGGACCTATGACGAGCAGTATCGCCGTCGCTATCGCGCGCCAAAACGTCATTCGACCGTGATCGAGGCGGAGGCGGTGGAGGAATAGCCGTTATCGCCGATCCACTCGAACTCGAACTTGCCGCTCTCCTTCGCGACGGTGAAGAAGGACAGGTATGGGTTCGCCGCGATCGCCGGAAACAGGTCGGCGCGGAAGATCTCGCTGCCGTTGTAGCGGCAGGTGAAGCTCGTGATGATGTCGCGCGGCACCAGTCTGCCGTCCGCAGTGTGGCGGAAGCCGGTTTCCATGATATGCGAGGTCAGGGTGCGGATCTCGATGATGTCGCCGCGTTTGGCCTTGGTCGGGACATTGATGAGCGCGGCCATCAGTTCATCTCCTCGGTGCAGGCGGCCAGCGTCACGACCACGTCGGCCGTGACCTGCCAGAACGTGTCGTCGGAGAGGCGCGCGATCGCGACCACCTTCTGGGTGTCGGCGAGCCGGATCCTCGTCGAGACCTGGGCGCGGCCGGAGGCGGGATTGAGATAGAAGTTGCCGATGTTCGGCTGCGGGTTCTTCTCGTTGAAGACGTGGATGCTCTTGACGTAGTCGTCCGCCGTCATCGGGCTCGTGACACTCACCGTCACCGGCACGGTGTTGCCGTTCTCGACCAGCGGTGGAATGTCGAGCTTCACCTTGCCGGTGCGAATCGGTGCCTCGCCGACGACGTTGCGGATCGCTGCGGTGAGCATCGCAGGCGTCGCCTCGAGCGGCCGCAGCGTGACGATGGGGATCGTCCCGGCGGCGGTGACGCCTCCGGCAAGGCTCAAAAATTGTCGTCGCGTGGTTGGCATGAGCCTAGTCCCGAAGCGTTGCAAGAAAGGTCACGATGTCCTCGATCTCCGCAGCCGACAAGATCGGCTTGCCGGAAAAACTGCGCCCGACGCGGACGAGGCCGTCGTTGCGATAATAGGATGGCATGATGGTCTCCGGGTTGAAGCGCGCCGCATCGACCAGACGAAGCCGCAACTGGCTCGCCGACCACCGGTTCCCGGCGCCCGTGAGATCAGGCGCGAGGTCGCCCTGGAACCGCGTTTCCGGAAACGGGCCGGAATGGCAGAGGATGCAGGTCGTCGTGCGCGCCAGCACCAACGCGCGCCCGCGCGCGGCATCGCCGGACGCGCCGGTGAGCGATTGTGGAATGCCGTCGCCGACGATCTTGTAGGGCACGAGCTCGTCCGCGCTCGCGCTGCAGGCGAGGCCGGCGGCGATCAGCGCTGCGATATGGACCGATGATCTAGCCAAAGGTATCCGCCGTGATGGTTTGAAACCAGCGCTCGGCCTCGGCGGCCTCGCGGGCTCGCAATTCGCGCGGAGCATCGACCGGGCTGGTCGCACCGCCCTCGACCTCGGCGAAGATGTCGCCCCTGGGCTGGTAATTGCCGGCGAGCGAAAAGCCGTAACCGGGTGCGAGGGTGTTGTAGCAGACGCCGGTCAGCCGTGGCGCCTCCGGCGCACGGCCCGCGAGCAAAGCGACAATCACCGCGGCGCAGGCCTTGCCTTGCGCGCTGGCGGCTGAGGCCGATTTGGGGATGCCGCCACCGAGGCAGGCATCACCGATGACGTGGATATTCGGAACGAGTTTTGACTCGAAGGTGACAGGGTCGATCGGGCACCAGCCGGTGTGGTCCGCCGCGCCCGCGATCTCGGCAATGCGCCCGGCACGTTGCGGCGGAATGACGTTGGCGACGTCAGGCGTGTAGTTGCCGAATTCGGTGACGATAGTCCTGGTCGTGGCATCGACGGAGGTCACGCGGCCGCCTTGCGACAGGCCAATGCGCTCGATCATGTCGCCGTAGAGCTCCTTCCACGCCTTCTCGAACAGCCGCTGCTGGGAGAAACTGTCCTTGGCATCGAGGACCAGCACTTTCGAGCGCGGCTTCTTCGTCTTCAGGTAATGCGCGATCAGGCTGGCGCGCTCGTAAGGCGCCGGCGGGCAGCGCGAGGGATTGGCAGGGATTGCAATGGCGACCGTGCCGCCGTCTTCCATCGCCTCCAACTGTCGGCGGAGCAACAGCGTCTGGACGCCGGCCTTCCAGGCGTGCGGCATCTTTTCCGATGCGGCGGAGTCATAGCCGGGCAGGGCCTCGACATGGAAGTCGATGCCGGGCGAGAGCACGAGACGGTCGTAAGGCAGCGCGACGCCGTCGGTCGTCATCACGCTGCGCCGGTCCGGCTCGATCGCGGTCACGGCCTGGCCGATCACGATGATGCCCTCGGCGGCGAGCTTGTCGTAGCCGAAACGCTGCGCGTCGATGTCGCGCAGGCCCGCGATCACCTCGTTGCTGAAGGGACAGGAGGCGAAGACCGCGTTGGGTTCGATCAGGATGACCTGCAAGTCTCCCTGCGCGCGCTTCAGCGCGCGGGCGCAAGCCGCGCCGCCGAAACCGCCGCCGACCACGACGATACGTCCCGTGGATTGCGCGCGCGAAATCGATGGCCGCACTAATGCTGCGGCCGCCATGGTGATGCCGAATACGGCATTGCGCCGTGTCACCGGGCGCGTGGTCATCAGGGGCATCTGGAAAAGGGCTGTGGCGGCAATCTCTCGCCGCCACAGCATGCTGCTTTAAGCGAAGGTGATGTTCTGGTCGCGCAGCGGCACCGAGCGGATGCGCTTGCCGGTTGCCGCGAAATAGGCGTTGAGCACGGCCGGCGCCGCAACGCCGATGGTCGGCTCGCCGACGCCGCCCCAGAACCCGCCGCTCGGCACCATCACCGACTCCACCTTCGGCATCTCGTTGATACGCATCGAGTTGTAGGTGTCGAAGTTGCTTTGCTCGATCTTGCCGTCCTTGACGGTGCAGCCGCCGTAGAACAGCGCCGAGAGGCCATAGACGAAGGAGCCAGCGATCTGCCGCTCCACCTGCGCCGGGTTGACGATGTAGCCGGGATCGGTGGAGGCGACGATGCGATGCACCTTGATCTTGTTGCCCTCGGTCACCGAGATCTCAGCGGCGCCGGCAACGTAGCTGCCATAGCCCATCACCTGCGCGATGCCACGATAGACGCCCTGCGGCGCCGGCGTGCTCCAGCCAATCTTCTCGGCGACCGCATTGAGCACCGCCAGATGCTTGGGGTGGTTGCCCATCAGCTTGCGGCGGAACTCGAGCGGGTCCTGGCCTGCGGCATGGGCGAGCTCGTCCATGAAGCATTCCATGTAGATCGCGTTGTGATTGACGTTGACGCCGCGCCAGAAGCCCGGCGGGACGTGCGGGTTGCGCATCGCATGCTCGACCAGCAGGTTCGGCACCGAGTAGCCGAACGCGGCTTCGCCGGATTGGGCGACGCCCTGGAATGCCGCCGGATCCATGCCGTTCTGCAGCGCTTCGGGGCGGAGCGAGAACAGGATCGATTGCCCGGACAGGCGGTAGTGCAGCGCGACCAGGTTGTTGTTGGCATCGAACGCGCCGGTCATCTTGCACTGGGTGATCGGGTGATAGCGACCGTGCGCCATGTCCTCTTCGCGCGACCACAACAGCTTGACGGGCGTGCCCGGCATCTGCTTGGCGACCATGACGGCCTGGCGGACATAGTCGGTCTGGCCGCGCCGGCCGAAGCCACCGCCCGGCATCACCTTGTGCACATCGCACTTCTCCGCCGGCAGGCCGGACGCCTCCAGCACCGCCGCGAAGGCGGCTTCGCCGTTCTGCGTGCCGCACCAGACCTCGCACCTGTCCGCCGTGTAGAGCGCGGTGGCGTTCATCGGCTCCATGGTGGCGTGGTTCTGGTAGGGATAGGAGTAGACGGCCTCGACCTTCTTGACGGCACTGGCGATTGCCGTCTTGGCGTCACCGTTCTTGTTGCCGACATAGGCCGGCTGGTCGTTGTCGAGGCCTTCCGCTAGCCACTTCGCGATCGACTCGCTGGAGACCTTGGCGTTGTCGCCTTCGTCCCAGACGATCGGCAGTGCTTCCAGTGCGGTCTTGGCGTGCCACCACGTGTCGGCTACCACCGCGACCGCGGTATCGCCGACCTTGACGACCTTCTTGACGCCTTTCATGCCGGTGACCTTGGCCTCGTCATAGCTCTTCAGCTTGCCGCCGAACACCGGGCAGTCCTTGATCGCGGCGTTCAGCATGCCGGGCAGCTTGACATCGATGCCGTAGACCATCGCGCCGGTGGTCTTGTCGGCGGTGTCGAGCCGTAGCAAGCCTTTGCCCACGATCGTCCAGTCCTTGGGATCCTTGAGCTTGACGTCGGCCGGCGGCGTCAGCTTGGCCGCGGCCTCGGCGACCTTGCCGTAGGTCGTGGTCCGGCCCGATGCCTTATGGGTGATGACGCCCCTGGCTACGCTGCATTCGGACGCCGGCACTTTCCATTCATTGGCGGCGGCCTCGATCAGCATCACGCGCGCGGTGGCGCCGCCCTTGCGGACATAGTCCTGCGAGGAGCGGATGCCGCGGCTGCCGCCAGTGGAGAAATCGCCCCAGACGCGCTTGCGGGCGACGCTCTGGCCGGGCGTCGGATATTCGGTCGTGACCTTCGACCAGTCGCATTCGAGCTCCTCGGCGACGAGCTGGGCAAGGCCCGTGAGCGAGCCCTGGCCCATCTCGGAGCGGGCGATGCGGATCACGACGGTGTCGTCGGGCCTGACCACGACCCAGGCGCCGATCTCGGGCGAGCCGTCGGCGGCGCGCACCACAGTGGGGCCGCCGAAGGGGATGTCGAGGCCGATTGCAAGGCCTGCGCCGACAGCAGCGGTGCCGATGACGAAGGCACGGCGGTTCATCTTGGGAGAGACGTGCTTGTTCATGGGGCGGCTCCTTACGCGCTGGCGATCGTGTGGATCGCTTCGCGCACCTGCTGGAAGGTGCCGCAGCGGCAGATATTGGTGATGGCCTCGTCGATGTCGGCGTCGGTCGGTTTCGGCTTCTCGCTCAGCAGCGCCGCCACCGCCATGATCATGCCGCTCTGGCAATAGCCGCATTGCGGAACGTCCTTCGCGATCCAGGCTTCCTGCACCTTGTGCAGCGTGGCGCCGGAGGCGAGTCCCTCGATCGTGGTGATCTTCTTGCCCTCGGCCTCGGCGACCGAGACGCCGCAGGAGCGGGTGGCGACGCCGTCGATGTGCACCGTGCAGGCGCCGCATTGTGCGATGCCGCAGCCATATTTGGTGCCGGTCAGGCCGGCATTCTCGCGGATCGCCCAGAGCAGCGGCGTATCCGGCTCGACGTCGAGCGTGAAGTTTTTTTCGTTGATTGTTAGGTTTGCCATCGCAGTCCCCTGATTGGCCCAATCCACCGATTGGACTCAGGGGCGCAATGTGTCCGGCAAATTGGAACTGTTCAAATCAAGAGTCTGCGGGGTGGCCGCACAAGAAGCTGGCATGCGCCGGGAAGAATATGGGGAGAGCGGTGTTGCGCCTTGCCCGGTTCCCGGCAGGTGAGGCTGCGCCCAAGGCCAGCCCGCGGCCTGGGGCGACGTCCTGCGGTTCCTGCGCAGGAAGTTGGGCGACAGTTTGTCCCTTTTGCCGTGGTGCAAGACGGAAATGCTTTGCTACACTGCACCCGAGTCAAAAGGAGTTCCATGAACGTGCCGGGTCCCAACGTGCTAATGCTCTATCCGCTGTTCTCGGCAGAGTCCTTCTGGAGCTTTGGCGAATCCTGCAAGGTGTTGGGCGTCAAGCGCCCTGCCGCCCCCTTGGGCCTCATCACCGTTGCCGCGATGCTGCCCGAGAGCTGGACGGTCCGGCTGATCGATTGCAACACGCAGGCCTTCAGTGACGAGGACCTCGCCTGGGCCGACGTCGTCTTCACCGGCGGCATGTTGCCGCAACAGTCCGATACGCTGCGCCTGATCGAGCTCTGCCGCGACGCCGGCAAGCCGGTGGTGGTCGGTGGGCCCGATCCCACTTCCAGCCCCCACATCTACGAGCGCGCCGACTTCCGGGTGCTCGGCGAGGCCGAGGGCGTCATCGATGAGTTCATCGCCGCCTGGGAGGGCGGGGCCCGCTCCGGTGTCTTCACCGCGCCGAAATTCCAGGCCGACGTTACCAAGACGCCGGTGCCGCGCTTCGACCTGCTCAAATTCGAGGACTATCTCTATATCGGTGTGCAGTATTCGCGCGGCTGCCCGTTCACCTGCGAATTCTGCGACATCATCGAGCTCTACGGGCGCGTGCCGCGGACCAAGACGACCGAGCAGATGTTCGTCGAGCTCGAGACGCTCTACCGGATGGGCTACCGCGGCCATCTCGACTTCGTCGACGACAATTTCATCGGCAACAAGAAGTCGCTGCGGCAATTCCTGCCGCAGCTCGCCGAGTGGCAGCGCGCCCACAACTATCCCTTCGAGCTGTCGACCGAAGCTTCGGTCAATCTCGCCGACGATCCTGAACTGCTGGAGCTGATGGGCGCCGCGAACTTCTTCGGCATCTTCGTCGGCATCGAGAGCCCGGATCCTGCGACGCTGGTCGCGATGCGCAAGAAGCAGAACACGCGGCGCAACATCGCCGAGAGCATCCACAAGATCTACGCCGCCGGCATGCTGGTCACCGCGGGCTTCATCGTCGGCTTCGACAACGAGAAGGTCTCGATGGCGGAGGCGATGATCGATTTCATCGAGGAGGCTGCGATTCCCGTCGCCATGGTCGGCCTGCTCTATGCCTTGCCGAACACGCAGCTCACGCGCCGCCTCGAGCGCGAAGGCCGGCTGCATACGGGCCATGATGTGGCGCCGACCATCGGAGCCGATCAGTGCACGGCCGGCATCAACTTCGATCCGGTCCGCCCGTTGCGCGACATCCTGATGGACTACAAGCGGGTGCTGGAGCACATCTACAGCCCGGCCGCCTACGCAGCACGCGTCGACCGCCTGATGACGCTGCTCGACCGATCCAGGCAGCGCCCCGAACTCGCCGAAGGAGATATCCGCGCCCGGCTCGGGGCGATGGAGACGGTGCACCGCGTCGTCACCGCCCTTCCCGAGGCGCGCGGGCCGCTCTGGCAGACCTTCATGAACTGCGCCAAGCGCGACACCTCATCGGCGCGCATTGCCGTGCAGATGATCGCCGCCTATGCGCATCTCGGGCCGTTCTCGCGCAAGGTCATCGCCGCCATCGACGGGCGGCTGGCCGCGCTCGACGAGGAGACGGTCGTTCCAGCCGCGACCGTGGACGTGACGGCTGCCCGCCACCTGGCTTAAGAGCCTTACTTCACCGCGAGCCGCAAAAAGCTCATCACGCTGCCAAGCGCGGCAAAGCCTGCGCCGAGAGCCAGCGCGACGGTTGCGCCGTCGTGCCCCGCAAGCGCAAAGCAGAGGGCGGCGAGCGCCGCCCCAGTAGTCTGCCCGGTCAACCGCGCAGTCGCGACAATGCCGGAGGCGCTGCCGCTGCGATGGGGCGGCGCGCTCGACATCACCGCCTTCATGTTCGGCGCCTGAAAGAAGCCGAAGCCCATGCCGCAGATCACCATCCGCCAGATGATGTCGGGGATGGCAGGATTGGCCGGCAGCATCGCGAGCAATGCCATGCCGAGGCCAAGCAGCACGAGGCCGATGCCGCCGAGCAGGCCGACCTTGTGCCGGTCGGAGAGGCGCCCCGCGATCGGCGCCATGATGCCGACCACCAGCGGCCACGGCGTCATGAAGAAGCCGGTCTCGACCTGCGAGCGCCCGAGCACGTCCTCGAAATAGAACGGCAGCGAGACGAAGGCGAGGCCCTGCACGGCGAAGGAGCACACGGCCGTCGCCGCCGACAGCGCGAACATGGGACGGCTGAACAGGTCGATCGGCAGCATCGGCGCGGGATGGTCGGCATGGCGGCGCGTCAGGATGAAGCCGAACGCGATGGCCGCGACCAGCTCGATGCCCACGACAACAGGCGACAGATTGTGCGCGGCGCTGCCGATGCCCGTGATGAACAGGCCGAGGCAGGCCGATGCCAGGATCGCGCCGAGGAAATCGAAGCCGTGATCGGCCCGCGGGGTCTTCGGCAGCATCGCAAAGCCGATGCCGGTCGCAACCAGTCCGAAGGGAATGTTGACCGCGAACAGCCACGGCCACGGGCCGAGCGCGAGGATGGCGGAGGCGATCGACGGTCCGAAGGTGAAGGCGGTGGCGACAACAAGCGCGTTGTGACCAAAACCGCGGCCCAGCATCCGGCCGGGATAGACGAAGCGCACCAGCGCCGTGTTGACGCTCATGATGCCGCTGGCGCCAAGGCCTTGCAGCGTGCGCGCCACCAGGAGGCTGTCCAGCGACCACGCCACCGCGCAGAGCAGCGAGGCGATGGTGAACAGGATCAGGCCGCCGAGATAGATGCGCTGATGCCCGACGATCTCGCCGAGCGCGCCCAGCGGCAGCAGCGTCGCCACCAGCGCGATCTGGTAGACATTGACCACCCAGACCGACTGCTCCGGTGTGACATGCAGGTCGGCGGCAATGGCGGGCAGTGCGATGTTGGCGATCGCGGTGTCGAGCGAGGCCATCGCCAGCGCCGTGAAGATCGCAGCGATCGCCCAGCGCCGCTGCGCAGCCGGAAGGCCGTCGGCGGTGATGTGGTCGGGCTCGCGCGCGGCGACAGGTAACGTGATTGTCATTGCGTTTGCGCGTTGCTCCGACGGCGTAGCTTGAGTGACGTTTGGCATGTACTACGGAGGCGCCGCCTTCCACAGGCATATGCTTGCATGCTGTGTATGCGCGAAGGTGAGGCGATCTCGCATCGCACCGGCGTATGATCGCGCGATTGCTGCAATTTTGGGGAAGCGCCATGCAAATCGTCGTTCTGCCCGGTGACGGCATCGGACCGGAGATCACGACCGCGACATCGGGTGTGCTGCGCGCGGCGTCCGAACGCTTCCAGCTCAATCTGCGGCTGGAGGAGCATGCGGTCGGGCATGCGAGCCTGAAGCTATCAGGCACGACGGTGCGCCCCGAGCTGCTCGACATCGTCCGCGCCGCCGACGGCCTCATTTTGGGGCCGACCGCGACCTTCGACTTCAAGGACGAGGCGCATGGCGAGATCAATCCGTCCAGGCACTTCCGCAAGAACCTCGATCTCTACGCCAATGTCCGGCCTGCGCGGACCTATGCGGGGCGGCCCGGCCGCATCAGTGATTTCGACCTCGTCGTGGTGCGCGAGAACACCGAAGGGTTTTACGCCGACCGCAACATGGAGCAGGGCAATGGCGAGATGCTGGTCACGCCCGACGTCGTGATCTCGCTGCGCCGGATCACGCGTCCGTGCTGCGAGCGCATCGCGCACGCCGCCTGCCGTCTCGCGATGAAGCGGCGCAAGCATCTCACCATCGTGCACAAGGCCAATGTGCTCAAGATCGGCGACGGCATGTTCCTCGACAGCTGCCGCGCAGCGGCGAAGGGCTATCCCGGTCTCGCGGTCGACGACATCCTGGTCGACGCCATGATGGCGCATGTCGTCCGCAACCCCGATCGCTTCGACGTGATCGTCTCGACCAACATGTTCGGCGACATCCTGTCCGACCTCACCGCGGAGCTGTCGGGCAGTCTCGGGCTCGGCGGCTCGCTCAATGTCGGCGACCGCTACGCCATGGCGCAGGCCGCGCACGGCTCGGCGCCCGACATCGCAGGCCAGGACGTCGCCAATCCGGTCTCGCTGATCCTGTCGACGGCGCTGCTGCTGGCCTGGCACGGCGAGAGAAGCGGCGCGGTGCGTTACGAGGAAGCCGCGCATGCGATCGAGGCGGCGGTAGCGAAGGCGCTTCGCGAGGGCAGGGCGACGCGCGATGTCGGCGGCAAGCTCGGCACGATCGCGGCGGGGGCGGCGATTGCGGAGATCGTGCAGGCGGAGTGAGCGGCGGTTGAGTTTCTTGGGGGACTAAAACAAAAAAGTCGAAAAACAACCCCATGCACAGTAGAGCGGCCCTTGATCGATAAGGGATTTTCGCGACGCGTCGCGACGACACCCGCAGCTGTGCTTGCGTTGACCCGTCGGGCAAAACACTGGCAGAATGCGATCGTGGCGGATCGCGGCGCGAATGCATCTGCGCCGGCGGCACGCGCTTGCAATGGGTTGACCCATGAAGTCTGAGACGGATGGCATCAACCTCGCAGCCAAGCCAAGCGGAACGGGTTGCGTGGAATGCTCGGCTGCAGGCGGGTGGTGGCTTCATCTTCGCCGATGCGTCGAATGCGGTCACATCGGCTGTTGTGATGCCTCGCCCAATCAGCACGCATCGAAACACAATGCGGCGACAGGTCATCCGATCATCACGAGCTTCGAGCCGGGCGAACGATGGTTTTACGACTATCGCACTGGACAGGCTTTCGCCGGCCCGAAGCTTCAAGGCCCGCAATCGCGTCCGTTGGATCAGCCGGTGCCTGGACCCGCCGGGGCGGTGCCTCCGGACTGGCAAACGCGGCTTCATGTGTAGGCGGTAGGCGGCACTCCCCGGCAACGTGGCCCTCTCCGTTGAGCCAGATCAAGACTCGCCCCGCGCGGCCGCCGGACCTTTCCATCAGCGCATCGATGGAAAGGACGGCCCATATGCAGACCCTGCTCAGGGAAATCCGGGATACCCCTTTGCTCTGGATGCTGGCCTTCGTGCCCATCGTGCTGGTGGCCGAGGCGGTGGCCCCGCATTCTCATACACTGCTGTTCGTGCTGGCGGTGCTTGCCATCGTGCCGCTGGCGGCGCTGCTCAGCCACGCCACCGAAGCGGTCGCCGCGAAGACCGGCGATGCCGTGGGCGGTCTGCTCAATGCCACCCTCGGCAATCTGACGGAGCTGATCATCGCCATCGCGGCGCTGCGCGCGGGCCAATACATGCTGGTGAAGGCCTCGATTGCGGGCGCGATCGTCACCAACGCGGTGTTCATGCTGGGGGCGTGCCTTCTGCTCGGCGGCCTGCGCTACCACGTGCAGGAGTATAACCGCGCCGGCGCGCGTCTCTCGTCCGGCCTGTTGCTGATGGCAACGGTCGCCCTGCTTGCGCCGTCGGCAGTCGCCGATCTCGAGTTGTCGCAGGGCGGGGGAATCCTGAACAAGCTCAGCGTCGGCATTTCTATCCTGCTCATCGCCGCTTACGGGCTCGGCCTGTTGTTCTCGCTCGGGACACACAAGGAATTGTTCGCAAGCGCCGATCACGGCGAGGGCGAGGAGGTGCATTTGCCGATCGGAACGGCCGTTGGCACGCTGCTGGTCGTCACCGTGCTGGTCGCGCTGGTCAGCGAAATCTTCGTGGAATCGGTGCAGAAGGCGGCGGAGACCTTCGGGATGAGCCCGGCCTTTGTCGGCTTCATCGTCGTTTCGCTGGTCGGCGCTGCCGCCGAATTTGCCGTGGCCTTCGCCGCGGCGCGCAAGGACCGGCTCGACATGGTCGTCAGCATCGCGCTCGGCAGCGCCTCGCAGATTGCGTTGTTTGTTGCACCCGCGCTGGTGCTGCTCAGCTACGTCGTGGGGCCGAAGCCGATGGACCTGCAGTTCTGGCCGGGTGCCGTCACCATGGTGATGATTGCAACGGTCACGTCGGCCTTCATCACCGCCAGCGGGCGCTCGGCATGGTTCGTCGGCGCCTTGATGCTGTTCATCTATGCGGTGTTTGCGCTGACGCTGTATGTCGTCCCGCCGGCGGGCCAGGGATGAATGTGGCGTGCGCTCATGACCGTGCAATGTCCGTTTCGGGCGCTGCGACGTGCCCGGGTCATCAGCCATTTCGCGTCTGGATCCGAACAGACATTCGCACGATTACTTCCGGCGTTCGGCTTGCGTTCGCACAATTATTGATTGTATGATTTCGCATTGATTAACCTATACGGGATTGCGAAACATGCAAGTGGCTGCAGTTTTGGCCCGCGCGAACGCGGCAATAGCGCAGAATATTCATTACAAGCTTGGCCAGGGGGGAATGAACCCCGGCTCTCCGACGCCGGGCCATGACGGCCAATGCGATTGCTCGGGTTTTGTGGCCTGGTGCTTCGGCATGAGCCGGCACACATCGGATCAGTTCTACGTCCACTTCAATGGCGGCTGGATCGAAACGACCGGAGTATGGACGGATGTCGGACAATCCGTCGGCATCTTCGAGGAGACGAGCAAGAGGCCCGGCGCCGTCGTCGTCTATCCGGACGAGCATGGGCATGAAGGACACATTGGCATCATCGTCGATGAACAGCGTGTCGTTCATTGCTCGCACGGCAACGACACGAAGTACGGCAACGCGATTCAAATCACGCCACTCACGGTGTTCAGCAACAATCCGAAGACACGCTTCGGCTGGCTGGTCGGCCTGCAAGACACTTTCAGTCTGGCGGCCGCCGTTGGACCGAACTATCGCAGCCTCACCCCCAACGGGTTCTTCTCCAGCAACCCCAGCGACACGTCGGTGAAGCGCTCGATCCGGACCAACAATCCGGGCGCGCTGAACATCTCCAATTGGCAGAAGAATTTCCCGGGCTATGCCGGGGTTACGCAGCCCGATCACGCCGGAAATGTCACGACGATCTACGTCACCCCCGAGCATGGCACGGCGGCCTGGTACAATCTTCTCACCGATCGCTACGGTTATGGCGAGGATGGCTCCTTCACCCTGGCGAACCTGGCCAAGAAATACGCGGGCGTATCCAGCACGACCGATCCGGCGGTCACTGCCTACGTCAAAGGCTGGCGCAAGTGGTCCGGCAACGTGCTGAACAAGGATTCCGTCACCCACCTCGACAAGGACGACGAGGTTCTGCTGTTGGCGAAGGCGATGTTCGGTCACGAGATCGGCGATACCTCGCCGTTGAATGATGACCAGATCATCACCGGGGTTTCATTGAAGCGCGCAGGAGAATTGCCGCCGCACTGAAGCACGACGAGATTTGGATGAATCGTCATCGCGCTTCAGGTTGATGTTTGCGCATGAAGCCAGCGCGGCAGAACGCTGAGCGTCGGGTTTTGATCGGCGGAGAACGGCGGTCCGTGGCAGCCGTCCTCCGCAGACGCGGATACGCTGACCGCTAGTAGGCCCAGTAGCTGCCGGAGGGCAAGCAATAGTCGTCGGCATAGCCGTAACCATAACCGTAATTGCCGCCATAACCGTAGTAGGACGCGGCCGGATAGCCGTAGGCGGGATAACCGCCATAGTAGCCGCCATAGCTTCCATAATAGGCGCTTCGCGCGATCGCGCCGCCGACGACGGCGCCGGCGACACCGTATCCGAGGCCGCGATAACCGTAACCGCGATAGCCCCAGCCTCCGCGATAGCCGTAACCGCCGCGGTAGCCCCATCCGACGCCGCGATAGCCGTAGCCGCCACGCCAGCCGCCAACCCAGCGCACTTCCGTCGTGGTCTGGTCGACCATCGATTTCATCGTCGAAAGATGGGTCGGGAGCGGCCCGGCCTGGGCGCCCGTGCCGAGCAGCAGGGCGCCGGCTCCGGCGAGGAGGAGGCTACGCAGGGAATTCGAGGAGGTCATGATCGATCATCTCCTTGGCTATGGGCGGCGCATTCTGCGCGGCCATCGGGCCTATTCCGGTGTGGCGCTGCCGTGGCGGCGTTGATCTGGATCAAGCGTTTTCATCGAGTCCCGGGCCGCCTCCGCCGGATCATTGCTCGATGCCGTAACAGCGCACGTGGTGCACAACCCCGGATCGCTTCGACGTCATCCGGTTTTTCGGTCTGCCGACGCGAGCGGCCCAGTCAGCAACGCAGGTTGGTTGGCTCGCTAGACATTGGCAACCTAAGCTTGTTATACTGAAATACAGCCTGAAGATGCTGGTATGGTGCCGAGAGTGCCATGGACAAAGAGCTCTTCCCGGTAAAGTCGGCTCGCGAAATAATGCAGCAACCGCCGCCGCTGTGGGCTGAACGCGCTTCGCTTTTTGCCAAACGAATTATCCGCGACGGCGTCACGGCGCTAGGTCCGAGTGACGTCGCGGGTTCAATCGAAATGGTCGACAACCTGGGGGCGGAAGAACCTGAGGTGTGGATTACAGATCGCAAGCGACACCATCCGCGAGCAGTACAGATCTGTGGATGGGATCCAATGGCGACTCCATTCTGGGTCAACCTGGTGATCGCGGCTGATGGTATTGGAACCGACCCCGATGTTAAGGGAAAGGCCGAATTGGCGAAGGGCACGTCTGTCACAAAAGCATACGGCTCGCTGCCAAACGCGATCCGTGACCTCCACGCACTTCGCTTCTTCTATAATCCACATCGATATGGTGCGTCGTATCTGGTCTACCCAAATGGCGTCGGCCGAAGCGCGGGGTATTTTTCACACACCGTGTGGCTGGCCAATCCCAAGCTCGAGCAAGTGAACACGGGCATCGAAAGCGTATGTCACTGGATGGACATCAACTCGGCGGATCCGGAATTCAAATCCGTCCAGCTCAACATCTACTTTTCGGGCCACGGATCTCCCGGAGACGCCGCTGGCGGAAGTTACGTTGTCATTCGCAATGGACGCTTGCGCACCGAGACGATCGTCCAGACCTTTCTGGACGTGCTGAGCCGGTATCGTTTCGACGGAGAGAACCTTCGGATTTCGCTTTTCATTGATTGCTGCCACGCGGCGGCTGTTGCGGCAGACTTTCGTACCCACCTCTTGAATGAGCACACTGCGCGTTTGCGGGAGTTGCCTTTCCGCACGATCTGGTGCCGTTCTCTGTTTTGCTCGAGCTTGCGCGACGAGCAGTCGTTTGACGAAGTGGGACTCAAGAACAGCTACTTCACTGCAGGCTTTCTGAAGGAGAATTCCTCGAAGCCGGTGCCGAAGGCCTATCCAGACCTAACCCAGGTGTCCATTCGCTCGACAGGACGACAAACCCCGGTGCTGATCCGCTGGAAACGTCCGGAGGATACCCCCGAGGTCCGGGTTCCCGCGATGAGGGCAGTGCCGGATGACAAGAAACAAGACCTGATGCGACCTGAGGTCGCCGAGCCGGCGGTGTTGCAGATCGCGGAAGCGACCGGTCGGGGAGACGGCAGCGGCGGGATCAACTTGTCCGACTACGTTATGTGCCTGGCAGAATATATGCGAAGCGTGTCATCGCCCTACATCTCTCACTTTGTCGAAGCCTCAGTGCCGTACGAGAAACGCCGCTCGCGGTGGGATCGGTGACCTTGTCCGGGCAGCCAATGCAAAGAGGACTCCCATGACTCAGCCGAACGATTTCTTCACGACGGAAAGCTTGCTGACATTTGGTGGTGCAACGTTGGCGACGTTCTTCGTTCCGAACGCGTTGCAGGCGGCGCTGCAGTGGAATCCTCGATGGCTCGGCCTTGCCGTCGCAGAGTTCATTTGTTTTGCCGTCGTCGGAAATGCTTGGTGGTTGGGCGCTGCGACAAGCCCGTTCCAAGTCGTCGTCGCCTTCATCAATGGCTGCCTTGTCTACTGCTCCGCCATGGGAATCACGTCGATCGGCGCTGATGCAACCGGTGTATCGGGGGCCAAGGGCACGCCGCTCCCGAAGGACGATGGCGAAAAGGCAGAGCGATCGTTCTTGACGCCCTGGGTCTAGAATAGACTGGAGAGCAATTTGAGCCCGTAGGATGGGTAGAGCCCTTGCGAAACCCATCGCGATTTACGTCGGCTGTGTCGATGGGTTTCGCCGTGCTCTACCCATCCCACGCGCTGCCGTGGCGGCGTTGATCTGGATCAAGCATTTGGGGCGTGGCAGCGGGCGTCCGCCCGATGAACGCAAGTCGGCTTCAAAGCGAAGGGGACGTTTTTCGGCTCGGTAGTCGTTTCGACTTTTGGACCCACAGCAGACTTCGAGTCCGCCAACGGATCATCCGCCGTCGGCGCTTTTTCAAGATTCACCGGATAACTTGGTTCGCCTTCGCAAGCACTTCGGATGGAACGGTTACGCCAAGCTGCCCAGCGGTCTGGAGGTTGACCACAAGCTCGTGCGACAAGGCCGCCCTGATGGGCAACTCGCCTGGATTGCCGCCGCGCAAGATTGTATCGGCGTATTGCGCCATCTGCCGCGCAGCTTCGCGAAGACTGGTCCCATAAGCAATCAGCCCTCCGGCGTCGAGCATTGATACAGGAAAAACCGATGGCAACCGGTGGGCTATCGCTAGCTCGGCGATCTGCTTCCTGCAGGCTTGATTGATCGGCTCTTCCAGCACGACCAGCGCCTGCGCGCGCTCGCGCGCCATGGCCTCAAAGGCTTTTTCATATTCGGGAGAAGGGGCTTCGACGCGGATGACTTGTGGCTGAATTCTCAGACCACGAGCCGCATCCCTGTTCGAAGTCGACATGCAGTCTGAAACGCCGAGGTCACTCAATATAGCGACCCGCTCAAGGTCGGGATTGAGCGCCTTTAGGAACTGCAATTGCGCCGTGGCCTGCTCCGGATCAAAGGTGGTCACTCCGGTAACGTTCCCGCCGGGGTGTCCCAGGTTGGAGGCTAATCCGTCGCCGAGCGGCTCGACAACGACCGCAAACACTATGGGAATCGTCGAGGTCGCTTGCCGAACCGCTCGCACTGTCACGGCCCCGATGACGGCGATAAGGTCAACGCCGAGGCCGACCATTTCGAGGGCGAACTTGGGCAGCAGATGCAATTGTCCCTCGGCTGCTCGAAGTTCGAAGCGGATTCCTTCGTCCTCGATCCATCCGAGGTCCCGAAGCCCCGACTTGAAGCCATCCATTGGATAGGCTGAACCAGCGACGATGATCCCGATGCGCTTCATGGTGTGGATTTCCTAAGGACGGCGGTGACCACGATAGCATACGCCGTCGAGGCCAGCACCTTGCGTCTTCTGACGCAACCTGAGGCGACATGGCCGCTTGTGGCCCCGAGGCGACGCGCGGGAGCCTACGGAGGTCCGCTCTCACGGGCGAAGCGGACCCACCAAGCAGGCAGTTTCGATCGTCGCTCTTGGACCCACAGCAGACATCTCCGCCCGTCGGTGCTAGATATTGGCCAATGCCATTAATGGGTCGTGGGGGCCAACGATGTCAGCAAATAACACTATCGATTTCTGGTTTACGGTTGGAAGTACCTACACGTATCTCACAGTTTCGCGGCTCCACAACGTAGAAGCAACAACGGGTCTCCGCTTCCAATGGCGTCCGTTCAATGCCCGCGCGATTATGCAGGAAATGAACAATGTTCCGTTTGCCACTAAGCCAATCAAGCTCGCCTATATGTGGCGTGACGTCGAGCGGCGGGCATCGAGGTACGGCTTGCCCATCAAGGTCCCCGCACCGTATCCGCTGACAAATTTCGATTTAGCCAGCCGCGTAGCTGTTCTGGGAGAAATGGAGGGCTGGTGTCCAGACTATGTGAGAGCCAGCTATAGACGTTGGTTTGTGGAAGGCAAAGAGGTCGGCACAGAGCCCAACCTCTCGGAAAGTTTGCGCGAGATCGGCCAAGATCCGGGTCGGGTCATCGAGGCCGCAAATGCAGACCCCGTTGGACGCGCGTATGACAACAACACCGAGGAGGCGAGGCGTTTGAATATTTTTGGTGCTCCAACCTTTGTCGTCCGCGGCGAGCTGTTTTGGGGCGATGACCGGCTCGATGATGCCATTGACTGGCACGCTAAAGGGATGCTGAACCCCGTCTGAGATTGGCCGCTTGTGGCCCATGCCGGACGTTCGCTCAGAGCGTCGCATTGTCTGCTTCCGACAGGTGAGCCGACCAAGGTCAGCTGGCTGCCGAGGGCAGCCTTTGACCCCGAAGCAGACGTTGACCACCGATGGTCGGCCGGCATGCTATAGAACGGGGCGTGCGCAAAGTGTGCGGCGATTGGCAGCTTGCATGAGCGATGAGAATAGGTTGTGGCCCTTCGGGCGCCCCGTGTTAGGCGCGATTGCTATGCTGTGTATGGCCTTTGTGGTCTTTAAATTCGCCCGCGCGCCATCCACTCAGGAAGCCATGCAGGGATCACTCAAGGAACTTGGTCTGCCAGAGCTTACAACGGCATTCGCGCTTCATCCCGACACCTGCTCGATTGAGAGGTCTCTCTGGAAATGGCATGTAAGCTGCGAAGGCGTGCCGATTTCCTTCTATCAGGATCGGATGCTCTGCATTGCGGGGCCCCCAAGAACTTGCATTTCGGTGCCGACCGATGAGCGGGTTTGCGTATCGTACTATTGGGATATCGATCTTAATGGAATGCCGTCAAACCCGCGCGGTGACCACGGCCGCTATGCCTCTGTTGGTAATGGTTGCAACCCCAAGGGCTCGCGCGTCGCTGAGCGCGAGGCGATGGCAAAGCTCGGAATTGCGCCTCATCGCGTCGAATGAACTCTGCTTGGGCGCAAGGTGAGACATGGCTCGTCCGCAATAGGTAGCCTGTTGCGGACGTCCGGTAGCTCGTAGGATGGGTAGAGCACTTGCGAAAACCATCAGCTCCATGTCGGATGCTGCCGATGGGTTTCGCTGCGCTCTACCCATTCTACGGGCCTGCTCCTCGGTAACCACGGGCGGTTACGTTCCGCGGATCGCGCGTAGTCGAATGCGCTATCCGCATCTGAAAATCGGTCTCGAAGAAACGAGCCTTAAGCTTTTAGGTCCGTGATCCTCATGATTGCGACCACGTTTCCGTCATTGTACGCCTGCTCTTTCGTGTCCTTGTTGCAGGTCCAGACAAAGTTCTTCTTGCCCGTAAAGACCTTTCCCTCCTGATCGAGCCGAAGCTCCCCTTCGGTGATGTGGCAAACCATGGCATTCATCATCGGGGGACCCATGGTCTTCGATCCCGGCTGCATGATGATGTCGCGCATCGAGACGGTCTTGAAACCGGGGATGAGGGATGGTGTCTCGCCCTCGTATTCGCGCACCACCACTCCTGGCCACGGCGTCGTATCCTTGTAGCCTGCGGTTTGAGCGGAGGCGGGCTTCATCACGGCTGCGGTAGCCGCTGCCAACCCGATTCCCAATGCAGACCTTCGATTGATCTTGCTCATCGCTTTCTCCTGAAGTTACTGCAACGCGTCGCCGCAAAAGCGGCTAACGGATTCGAGGAATGTGAAAGGTCATGCGAGACCGAAAAAGGGGCGGTCTCTTAAGGATGCGTACTTGCCGACAGCATGAGTTCTGCTCGTTCGTCCCGAACGGCGACTTCGGCACATCCCGCTTCAACGGCAATCGCATTCTACGCCACCTGAGGTGCTTGAGAAACAGATGGTTTCGTCTGAAGACCCGATTGGCATACCGTCAAGAGCGGAGGACTGCGGCTCCAAGGAATGCCTGGAGTTGGGGGAGGCAAGCCGGGCTCGGCGGGGCTGCGACAGTTCCCAGGTCCAAAGCAGGCATCAGGTTTCGCGGACCGATCGCATTAGGCAGAGAGCCCTGGCCGGTAGAACAGACGGTAGAGCAACGAGGCTCGTCACATCAGGCCCAGATTGCGGACCAGCATGTAGACCGCCACCGCGAAAATGAACGCAGCAAACACGGTGTTCAACGCGCCCGTGCGGCGAGCAAGCGAGGTCGCGGAGCTGGCGCCGAGAAGCCCGCCGAGGACGCCGCCGACGACGAACAACATGGCAAGAGACCAATCCACAAAGCCGGACAGGGCGTAATTCGCCGCAGTGGTCAGCCCGAAGGCGGTGACCGCCAGGAGTGATGAACCCACCGCGTACAAGATCGGCATGCCGGTGGCGGCGATCAGAGCGGGCACAATCAGGAAGCCGCCACCGATCCCGAAGAAGCCGGACAAGGCTCCCGTGACGAGCCCCAAAGCCAGAAGCTTCGGAAGATTTTCCCGGTTGAGCCTGACCGATGGCTCGCCCTCGCCGGAGCGACCCTTCAGCATCAGGATGCCAACCACCAACATGACGATGGCGAACAAGGCGAGCAGCTTCTGACCATCGATGATCTTGCCGAGAGTAGAACCGAGAAAGGCACCAGCCACGCCTGCGAGCGCGAACACCGAGGCGCAGCGCCACTTTACGTTACCGGCGCGAATATGGTTCGCCAGGTTAACGACAGCGTTCGCCGCGACGGCGATGGCGCTGGTCCCGATCGCGACATGCGGATCCGGCACCCCGACCAGATAGATCAGCAGCGGGACCGCCAGAATGGAGCCGCCGCCTCCGACCAGTCCCAGCGAAAAGCCGACCAACGAGCCGGAGGCGATACCGAGCGCACCTTGGGTCAGCGACAGCATGGGAGAACTCCTCGATTCAAGCGTTATGCGGCTTGCGCCGGCGCACCGTAGTGGCCGCGGTTCCAGGGCGCCCGCATCAGGATGCGGGCCATGCCGCAGAAGCCGGTGACTCCGGCGGTCATCAGTCCGGCGCCGACAAAAGCGGGCACGACGAAGAACCAGGGTGAGACGAGAAGGCCGAGCAGCGTTCCGAAGAACGCGAGACTTCCGGCACCGATCTGCACCTGACGTTGAAGTTCGAGCGGCCGACGCCGGTCGGTCGCGACCGGCAGGCCTGCCTTTCGCCAGGCGTCGAGCCCACCCCCGACGATGAAGGCATCGCAGGTTCCATCAAGCTTCGCCGCGAGCCGCGATCCGTTGGCCTGAGTGCGGGCGCCGCTCTTGCAATGAAAGATGACCGGCGTGCCCGGATGCGTGGCGAGATCGGCTTCGTCGAGCCTCGACAATGGCAGGTTTCGCGCACCGATAATCTTCTCGCGCGCGTGCTCGTCGGCCTCGCGGATGTCGATGAGGACAGCACCATTGTCGAGAAGACGGCGGGCGTCAGTCGGATTGATAAGAGGTAGCGACATTCTCAATTCCTTCTCTGGATTATCTGCTCTTGGTTTTGACAGGCGCGCAAAACAGTTTGTGCAGCGTGGCAAAGAGCTGCTCGATGCGCGGATCGGCGATGCGGTACCAAAGCGTCTGGCTTTCCCTGCGGAAAGTGACGAGACCCTCCTCGCGCATTTTGGCGAGATGTTGCGACAGGGCCGATTGCGATAGCCCCGCGACTTCGGCGAGGGAGCTCACGTTGTCCTCGCCGTATTCAACGAGCCTGCACAGGATCATCAACCGGCGCTCATTCGCGAGCGCCCGTAGGATGGAGGCAACCTCGACGGCCTGCTTCTCGAAAGTTTCCGGATCGAACGACAAAGAGGCCATCGACCTTGCTCCCATTACTTTAGGCATTGCTTATTTAGCTATTGCTAATATATTCGTCAAGACCAACCAACCCACGACATCAGGAGACCCCGAAATGTCACGACCGATCATCCGAGCGTTCTTCGACGAACCAACCAATACGGTGAGCTACCTGGTTGCCGATCCGACGACGAAAAAGGCCGCGATCATCGACCCGGTATTCGACTACGACCACAATTCGGGCGAAGTGGACACGCGTTCCGTCGAGGCGATGCTCGCAGCCGCCGAGGAGGCAGGCAACACTCTCGAATGGGTGCTGGAGACCCATGCGCATGCCGACCATCTCTCCGGCGCGCCCTTCATCAAGGCGAAGACCGGCGCAAAAATCGGCATCGGCGAGCACATCAAGGACGTGCAGCGCATCTTCCGCCCGATCTTCAACGCGACCGATCTGAAGACCGACGGCAGCGACTTCGATCACCTGTTCCGGGACGGCGAGCGCTTCAACCTCGGGGAACTCGATGTCGAGGTTCTCCACACCCCGGGGCATACGCCGGCGGACATCTCCTATAAGATCGAAGATGCCGTATTCGTTGGGGACACTCTGTTCATGCCGGACTACGGCACGGCGCGCGCCGACTTCCCCGGCGGCGACGCTCATAAGCTCTATCGCTCGATCAGGCGGCTGCTGGCTCTGCCGCAGCAGACGCGGCTGTTCATGTGTCACGACTACAAAGCTCCAGGCCGTGACAGTTTTGCTTGGGAGACCACGGTCCGTGAGCAGCGCGAGAACAATGTCCACGTCAAGGACGGCGTTTCGGAAGACGAATTCGTGACCGTGCGTCAGGCGCGCGACACCAAGCTGTCGGCACCGAGGCTGTTGCTGCCCTCCATCCAGGTCAACATCCGCGCCGGCAAATTCCCGCCGGCCGAAGCCAACGGCGTACGCTACCTGAAGATCCCGGTGAAGCTGAAGGGAGGTGTGCAGGCCTGCGTGTAAGCGCGACATCTGATCGCGCGCTATGCTGCGGCACCGGTCCGGGCCGCGTCAGGCGGCGCGCTGGCTGTGTCGCGAGGAGAGATCCGGGCAAAGCACGAGCTTACCCTCAAGACCGCCAGACTCGAGGCGACGGTGAGCATCGGCGACCTCCTCGAAGGAGATCCGTCCGGCGATGCGTGGCCGGATGGCGCCGGTTGCCAGGAGCCCGAACAGACGCTCCAGGTCTTCCTTGAACCAGGCAGGATGACGCGCTCGCATGGCATTGATCGAGTAGAAGCGGGCTCTCTTGCCGCCGGGCAGCAATCTCCACAGGTACAGGCGCGCGATCTCCATCACGATCGGGAGCATCCGACGCTGTGCCTGCACGCTCGCCGAGAAGCCGATGGCACAGAGCAGGCCGCCAGGCTTGAGCGCCGCGTATGAGCGGCGATAGCCGTCTTCGCCGACGCCGTCGACGATGACGTCGAACCCGCCCGGCAGAACCCGCGTGAAGTCCTCATGCTGGTAGTCGATCGGCGCTGCGCCCAGCTCTCGGACGAGCGCCATGTGCTCGCCGCGTACGGTGCCCCACAGCTCGAGGCCGGCCAGTCTCCCGAGCACGAGCAGCGCCTGGCCGACCGCGCCGGCGGCACCGTGCACGAGCACACGTTGGCCTGGCTGAACCTTGGCCGCGCGGTGCAGAAGCTGGTACGCGGTCGTCCAGCTCAAGATCAGCGTGGCCGCTTCAGCGGCGTCCACGCCCAAGGGCACGCGGGCCAGGTCGTTCGCGCGAAGCGTGCGATACTCGGCGTTCGACCCGACCACCGTCATGTCGGCCACGCGGTCGCCAATCTGAAAGTCGTGCACGCCTTCGCCGAGCTGATCGATTGCCCCCACCACGTCGTAGCCCATCACGAACGGCGGCCGGAGGCGCATCGTTTGCGGGTAGAGATGGCGCCTGATCAACACCTCGGTGTAGTTGAGGCTCGACGCGAGGACGCGAACGCGCACCTCGCCCCGGCCGGCGGTCGGCAGGCGAGCGTCGACGACCTCCAGTGTCTCGGGATCACCGAAGCGGCTGACCTGAACAACTCGATTGCGCTGCTCCATCATGGGCGATCTCCACGCAATGCCGTAACTCAGCGCGAGGGCGGGCAGCCTGCCGTCAAGCTTGAAAGGTGGATTGATCCAGATCAAGCTTGAGCGTGCACGGCTTGGAATTCTCCTCGGGCCAAATGACCAACCGGGTTGTTTGGCGCCATCATTTATTATCATTGGAGAGGAAAATGCCTGCAGTCATTATGCAGTTCGTTTCGCATCCAAGACCCGGTAGCGATCTTGCGACCGTCCTACAGCTGGCAAAAGACGGCGCGACACTCTGGAGGAAACACGGGGCCGACGTCAGCTACTGGTCGGTGATCGGGGGCGAGATCGGGAACTACGCCTTCGTCGCTCGCTTCGATAGTGTGGAAGCCTATGGTCGTACCTTGGCGTCGCTAGGCGCTGATCCGGCTTTCGCTGAATTTCAAGCCAAGCGGCTGAAGGCCGGGCAATCAGATTGGGTGCGCTCCAACGTTGCCATCCAGGTCGATCTTTGACGGAGCGCCTTCTCTCCCGCGTGCGAGACCGCCTTCGGGCGGTCTCCTGCTGCGCGGCCGATGTCGCTTGCTGGGCCCGACACCGAAGTCACGGACATACTTTTACGAACCAGCCTCGACCTGATCCTCCCAGTCCTCCCATTCGACGTTGTTGATCTCGAGGTAGCTCGAGACGGCTGAGCCGATGGTCGGAAAGAAGTGGGCCTCGCCGACCTGAGCGTACAAGCCAAAGCGCTTCAGCTTGTCCTTCACGGGATCCTTGAGCTCGGCAAAGCACAGTTCAATGCCCCTGGCGTGCAGCGCCTCGTCCAGTTCGGCAACGGTATCGCAGGCGGTGACGTCTACGCTCGTGACCGGTTCGGCGGCGACGACCAGCCAGCGCACGGGTGTTGGCGATTTCTCGACCGCGGCCAGAATACGCTCCTTGAAGAACTCGGCATTGGCGAAGAACAGCGGCGCATCCCATCGGAACAGCACCAGTCCGGGGATCAGGCGGGCATCGGGATATCTCGTGATGTCGTGATAGCCCTTGACGCCGTGCGCCCGCCCCAGAATGGCGGAGTGCGGACGCCAGCCGTCCCACAGAAACTCCGCAATGGCCACCGCGATGGCAAGGCCAATTCCCGGGATCGCGCCGAGCACGGCCACGCCGACGAAGCACAGCACCGTCAACCAGAACTCCCAACGCTGGATCCGGTAGATTCGCTTGAGATCGTTGATCTCGATCAGGCCGATCGCAGCTGCGATCACCACCGCCGCCAATGCGGCATTCGGCAGGTGCTGCAACAGATTCGGCGCAACCAGCAGAAGGAAGGCGATAGCGAGCGCGCCGACGACGCTCGTCAGCTGGGTGCGCGCGCCGGCGGCCTCGGCAACGGGCGTACGCGAGGAGCTGCTGCTGATCGGGAAGCCCTGAAAAAAACCGGTCGCCAGGTTGGCCGCACCGAGGCCCACCATCTCCTGGTTCGGATCGACCTTGTCGCCTAATCGAGCAGCATAGGTTCGCGACAACACGCTGGTGTCGGCGAACGAGACCAGAGCGATGGCGCAGCCGCCGGCTACGACCGAAACCAGATCGGCATAGCCGATCCAGGGAATCGAGAAGGCCGGCAGACCTTGAGGAAGTGGCCCCAAAACCTTCACGCCATGATCAGTTCCGAGATCAAATAGTGCGACGACAAGGGTCGCTCCGACGACGGCAATCAGGATTCCCGGCAGCCGTTTGCTGTCCTTGAGCAGCAGGATGACCATCAAGGTGCCAAGTCCGACTGCGAATGCGACCCAATTTAGCTTGCCGTCGGCGATCCCACTGGCGATCGCCCACAGGTCTCGCAGCGGTCCTTTGCTCTCGATCGAGAAACCGAGCAGCTTTGGCAGTTGGCTGATCAAAACGGTCAATGCGATCCCGTTCATGTAGCCGTACCGTATCGGCTTGGAGAGAAGCTCGGTCACAAAGCCCAACCGCGCGATGCCCGCCAAAACGAGCACGCTCCCTGAAACGAGCGCCATCATCGCGGCAAGCATTGCGGCACGGACCGGATCACCGCCGGACAACGGAACAACAACGCCGAGGATGACGGCTGCCAGCGCCGAGTCTGGTCCGAGCACGATGATGCGGCTCGGACCGAACATCGCGTAGGCCAGAAGAGGGACGATGGTTGCGTAGAGGCCGTGGATGCCCGGCAGGCCCGACGCCACGGCATAGGCAATTCCGACCGGGACCAGCATGGTCGCCAGCACCAGACCCGCGAAAACATCATGCCGAAGCCAATCAGCTTCGTAGTGGCGAAGCGTATCGATCCCGGGTACCCAACGCGTCCAACCGTTCACCGCGCTCACTCCGCCGCTGGCGCGCGAGGATTTCGCAACTGCTCGGCTGACCCTTGATGCAAATCAACGTTGCAGAAGCTTCCACTCTTCGGCGACGCAGCAATGTTTCGGACGCGCAGGACCCGCACCGCTAGAACTGATACCTCCGCAATCCCCCGTCCACCGGAATCACCGTGCCCGTGATGTATCTTGCCACCGGCGATGCCAGAAACACCGCGAGTGCGGCAAGGTCTTCCGGCTCGCCCCAATAGCCGACCGGAATCTCTTCTTCCGCAAAGCGCTCGCGATAATCCGGCGGATAGTTGCGGCGGATCTGCTCGCTCATGATGCGGCCGGGCGGGATGCAGTTGATGGTGATGCCGTGCTCGCCGATCTCGCGCGACAGGCCCTTGGCCCAGGCGTGGACGGCGGCTTTCGCCGCGAAGGCGGCGTTGAGGCCTTCGGGCTCGGACTTGCCGGTGATGTTGACGATGCGGCCCCATTTGCGCTCGATCATCTGCGGCAGCAGCGCGTGCGCGATGCGGCGGTAGCTGGTGAAATTCAGCGCGATCGCCTCGTCCCATTTGCTGTCGGGTGCATCGACGGGGAGGGGGCGGCTGCCGCCGGCATTGTTGATGAGGATATCGACATGGCCGAGCTCCTTCACCGCGAAGGCTGCGATCCTCTCGGCCGCGTCCTTGGCCATCACGTCCTGCTCGAACGGCGTGATCAACCCGGAGCCTGCTTCCTTCACCAGCTCGGCAAGCAGGTCGGTGCGCCGCGCCACGCCGACGACGCGCACGCCTTCGGCAGCTAAGCCCTTGGCGATGGCGCGGCCGATGCCGATGCTCGCGCCTGTCACCACAGCGGTTTTCGATGTGAGCCCGAGGTTCATGGTCGCACGCCCTCTTGTCTGCTTTTGCTTGTTGCTGTTCGTTTCCTGCCCGTCCCGCAGGCCTTGCGAATTGCCCGACCGGGACGAGCAGTGGTAACCAAGAGCCACTGTGAAGGAAACACGAAAAAGAAAAAGGCGCCTAAGCGATGGTCTGGGATCCGCAGCAATATCTGAAATTCTCCGGCCACCGGCTCCGGCCCGCCGTCGACCTCTTGATGCGGATTCCGGATTTTGCCCCGCGCGCGACCGCCGATCTCGGCGCCGGCGCCGGCAATGTGACAAAACTGATCAAGGAGCGCTGGCCGGAGGCGATCGTCACCGGCGTCGAGGGCTCCGCCGAAATGGTTGCCGCCGGCCGCAAGGCCGCGCCGGACGTGGAATGGTCGCATGAGGACCTCGGCCATTGGCGCCCGGCGAAGCAATATGACTTGATCTATTCCAATGCCGCACTGCACTGGCTGCCCAATCATGCGGCACTCTTCCCGTCGGTGATGGAGAAGGTCGTGCCCGGCGGCATGCTTGCGGTGCAGATGCCGCGCAATTTTCTCGCGCCCTCGCATGTGCTGATCGGCGAGACCGCGCTTGATGGTCCCTGGCGCTCCAAGGTCGCGCATCTCGTCACCCCGCCGCCGGTCGAGGGGCCGGCCTTCTATCACGATGTTCTCGCGCCGATGTCGGCCAATATCGACATCTGGGAGACCGAATATCTGCAAGTGCTCGAAGGCGAGAACCCCGTGAAGGAATGGACCAAGGGCACATGGCTGACGCGCTATCTCGACGTCCTCGAAGGCGAGGAGAAAGCCGCCTTCGAGGCGGCTTACGGGATGCGGGTCGCGAAGGCGTATCCGAAGAATGCGGCAGGGCAGACGCTGTTCCCGTTCCGGCGTCTGTTCATGGTTGCCCAGCGCAAGGGCTGACGGCGTTGCCGCAATGCGGCAAAAGCGCTCGCTTCGTTGCAGCGGAGCGGGGCCGGGTTGCGCATGCAGCTCTCGTCAAGATAGCTTGGCTGCGGAAAATTGGGCTTAGGTCTAGTTGTTCGGCTGGCGGTTTGCTGCCACTACTGACCACGTAAAACAAAAAGACCCGGTTTTAGAGGTTGTTGGGAGGTTCTTCATGCGCAAGCTGCTCCTTGCGGTTGCCGCCGCGGCCATTCTCATGGTGCCCGCGATCGGCCAGGCCCAGAGCCCTATCGTCATCAAGTTCAGCCACGTCGTCGCCAACGACACGCCGAAGGGGAAGGGCGCACTGAAGTTCAAGGAGCTTGCCGAGAAGTACACCGACGGCAAGGTCAAGGTCGAGGTCTACCCCAACTCCACGCTCTACAAGGACAAGGAAGAGATCGAGGCGCTCCAGCTCGGCTCGGTGCATATGCTCGCGCCCTCGACCGCGAAATTCGCGCCGCTCGGCATCAAGGAATTCGAGGCGCTCGACCTGCCCTGGCTGTTCAAGGACGATGCGACCTATTCCAGTGCGATGAAGGGGACGGTCGGCAAGTGGCTGTTCCAGAAGCTGGAGGCCAAGGGCATCACCGGGCTCGCCTATTGGGACAACGGCTTCCACATGCTCTCCGCCAACCGTCCCTTGCTGAAGCCGACCGATTTCCAGGGTCTGAAGTTCCGCATCTCCGGATCGAAGGTCGCCGACCAATATCTCCGCATCATGGGCTCGATCCCTCAGATCATGGCGTTCTCCGAGGTCTACCAGGCCTTGCAGACCGGTGTGGTCGACGGCTGCGAGAACACCGCGTCCAACTATCTGACGCAGAAGTTCTACGAGGTGCAGAAGGACATCACCGTGTCCTATCACGCGCATCTGCAATACGCGGTCATCGTCAACTCGAAATTCTGGTCCGGCCTGCCGCCTGATATCCGCACCCAGCTCGAGAAGGCGATGAACGAGGCGACCGACTACACGAACCACATCGCGCATCAGGAGAACGAGGACGCGCTGGCCGAGATCAAGAAGATGGGCAAGACCAATCTGCATTACCTGACCGACGCCGACCGCAATGCGTGGCAGGAAGCGATGCAGCCGACGTATAAATGGGCCAAGGGCCGGGTCGGGCAGGAAGTGCTCGACCTAATCGCCAAGGAACTCGACGTCAAGATGAACTGACGGTCGCGTTCGAACAAGAACAACATGAACGGTCGGGAGTGATCGCGCTCCCGACCGTTTCGCTCTTGAAAGACAGGCTAATTCTGGGGGGCTGAAGTTGCTGCGCGTGCTGAATCGTTTTCTCGATCATCTCGAGGAGTGGCTGATCGCGACGATGATCGCGGCCGCAACGTCGCTCATCTTCGTCGCCGTGCTGCACCGCTACGGCGCCGGGCTGTCGATCGACATCGCCAAATGGGCGGAGGCCCGCAGCCTGAGCTTCATTGCCGTGCCCGCGCGCGCGACGTTCGTCTGGCTTGCCGCCCTCGACCTGTCCTGGGCGCAAGAGCTCTGCATCTACATGTTCATCTGGATGGCGAAGTTCGGTGCGGCTTATGGCGTGCGCACCGGCATCCATGTCGGCGTCGACGTGCTCGTGAACATCCTTCCCGGCGGCTCGCGCCGCCGCGTCATCACCTTCGGCCTGCTGTGCGGCGCGCTGTTTACCGCGATCGTCGCCTATTTCGGCGGCGCGTTCGTCAACCAGATGTGGCAGACCGGCCAGCAGTCCAACGACCTCGAAGCGCCGATGTGGATGGTGTATCTCACCATCCCGCTCGGCTCCGGATTGATGTGCTTCCGCTTCCTCCAGGTCGCATGGTCGTTCTACCGCACCGGTGAGCTGCCGCATCACGACATGGCGGGTGTCGAAGGCGTCGAGCCGGATCCGGTTCATCCGGCGCCGGTCACGCACAGCCAGGTCGTCCGGGACGAGCGCAGCCCACTCGGCTGGATCCTGATGCTGCTGCCGGTCCTGATCGTCGCCGTGTGTTTCGCTCATGCGGGCCACGTCATCACGCTGCCGCAAGGTGTGCGCGTCGCCATCGTGTTCGCCCTCCTGCTCTCGTTGATGCTCACAGGCATGCCGATCTCGATCGCGCTGGGTCTGACCGTGCTCAGCTTCATGTTCACGCTGACCGACGTGCGAACGGAATCGGTGGCGCTGAAGCTGTTCACCGGCATCGAGAATTTCGAGATCATGGCGATCCCGTTCTTCATTCTGGCCGGCAACTTCCTGACCCATGGCGGCGTGGCGCGCCGGATGATCACGTTCGCGACCGCGCTGGTCGGCCACTGGTACGGCGGTCTGGCCTTGTCGGGCGTGGTCGCCTGCGCGCTGTTCGCCGCGATTTCCGGCTCCTCGCCCGCCACCGTGGTGGCGATCGGCTCGGTAATCCTGCCCGCCATGATCGCGCAGGGATTCCCGCGGCGGTTCGGTGCGGGCGTGATCACGACGTCGGGCTCGCTCGGCATTCTCATTCCGCCGTCGATTCCGATGGTGCTCTACGCCGTCTCGACCAACAGCTCGGTCGGCAAGCTGTTCATCGCCGGCATCGTGCCGGGGCTTGTGCTGGCCACGCTGCTCGGCGCGACGACGTTCTATCGCGCCTGGCGCAACGACTATCCGAGGATGCCGAAGGCAACCTTCATGGAGCGTCTGGATGCGTTCCGCAAGTCGATCTGGGGAATCCTGCTGATCGTGATCGTGATCGGCGGCATCTACAGCGGCCTGTTCACGCCGACCGAGGCCGCCGCCGTCAGCGCGGTCTACGCCTTCATCGTCGCGGTGTTCATCTACAAGGATTTGCGGCTGCGCGACGTGCCGCGGGTGCTGCTGTCATCGGCGAATCTTTCCGCGATGCTGCTCTACATCATCACCAACGCCGTGCTGTTCTCGTTCCTGATGACCTACGAGAACGTGCCGCAGGCGCTGGCGCAATGGATGATCGACCAGGGCCTGGGGTGGATCGGCTTCCTGCTGGTCGTCAACCTGCTGCTGCTGCTGGCCGGCAACGTGATGGAGCCATCCTCGATCATCCTGATCATGGCGCCGATCCTGTTTCCGGTCGCGATCAAGCTTGGCATCGACCCCATCCATTTCGGCATCCTGATGACGGTCAACATGGAGGTCGGGCTGTGCCATCCGCCCGTCGGCCTCAACCTCTATGTCGCCTCGGGCATCGCCAAGATGGGAATCACCGAGCTCACGGTCGCAGTGTGGCCGTGGCTGCTGACGATGCTGGCGTTCCTCGTGGTGGTGACCTATTGGCCGGGCCTGTCGTTGTGGCTGCCGCGGCTGCTGGGGATGTAGCGTCACGCTAGCTGCACGACGCCCGCAATGGCAATCGGCAGTGAGATGGGCTTAGATGGTTCCAACCAGAGCAGGGAAGGAGCCAGCCGATGACCGAGATTTCGAACGAGCCCAAGGACGCAACGCCGTCCGTCGTCGCGCAGCATGACGCCACGCTGAATGCGCTGCCGTTTTCCGACACGCGGGATTTCGACGATGCCGCGCGCGGCTTCCTCGGCACGATCGAAGACGCAGAGATCACCAGCCCGCAAGGCAGGACGGTCTGGAGCTTGAAGCCTTACGCGTTCCTGTCGGATGAAGCGGCGCCGCCCACGGTCAATCCCAGCCTGTGGCGACAGGCGCGGCTCAACATGCATCATGGGCTGTTCGAGGTGGTGCCCGGCGTCTACCAGGTGCGCGGGCTCGACATCGCCAACATGACGCTGATCGAGGGCGACAGCGGCGTCATCGTCGTGGACACCCTGACCTCGATCGAAGGCGCGCGCGCCGCGCTCGATCTCTACTTCAGGCACCGGGGCCTGAAGCCGGTCGCGGCCGTCATCTTCACGCACACCCACACCGATCACTGGGGCGGCGCGCGCGGCGTGCTGGAGGAGGATGCGCTTGCCAGTGGCAGCGTGCCCATCATCGCGCCGAACCTGTTCATGGAGCATGCGGTCTCCGAGAACATCATCGCAGGACCCGCGATGCTGCGCCGGGCGCAATATCAGTTCGGCCCATTCCTCGCCAAGGGGGCGCGCGGACAGGTCGACAACGGGCTCGGCAAGTCGATGGCGGCAGGCGGCGTTGCGCTGCTGCGCCCGACCGACCTGATCATGGCGACCGGCGACAGGCGCGAGATCGACGGCGTCGAGTTCGAATTCCAGATGGCGCCGAACAGCGAAGCGCCGGCGGAGATGCACTTCTTCATCCCGCGCTACAAGGTCCTGAACCTCGCCGAGAACTGCACGCACAATTTCCATAACCTGCTGCCGTTCCGCGGTGCCGATGTGCGCGATGCGCTGGCGTGGTCGAAATATCTGGGCGAGGCGCTGCAATTGTGGGGTGGCAGGGCGGAAGCGATGTGCGGCCAGCATCACTGGCCGGTGTGGGGAGGCGAGCGCATCGATACCATGATCCGGCAGCAGCGCGACCTCTACAAATTCGCGCACGACCAGACTATTCGGCTGATGAACCATGGCCTCAACGCCGCCGAGATCGCCGAGACGATCCAACTGCCGAAGAGCCTCGAAGGTGCCTGGCACGGCCGCGGCTATTACGGCCACATCCGCCACAATGTGAAGGCGATCTACCAGAAATATCTCGGCTGGTACGACGCCAACCCGGTCAATCTCGATCCGCTGCCGCCGGTGGCGTCGGGCAGGAAATACGTGGAGTATATGGGCGGCGCGGACGTCATCCTCGCGCGAGCGCGCGCGGATTTTGACAAAGGTGAATTCCGCTTCGTCGCGCAGGCACTCGGCCATCTCGTCTTCGCCGAGCCGGACAATGCGGCGGCGCGTCACCTGCTTGCCGATACGCTGGAGCAGCTCGGCTATGCCGCCGAGAGCTCGACCTGGCGCAACGCCTATCTGTTCGGCGCGCAGGAATTGCGCCAGGGCATGCCGAAGACCCCGCCGCGCCCGCCGATGCCACGCGAGACGCTGGCCGCGCTGCGCACCTCGCAGCTCTGGGACGTGCTCGGCATCCGCCTCAACGGCCCCAAGGCGGAAGGCAAGCACATCGTGCTGAACTGGCGCTTTTCCGACACCGGTGAGACCTTCGTGCTCAATTTGGAGAATTCGGCGCTGACCTACACCGAGGGCGTGCAGGCGGAAGGCGCCGATGCCAGCTTTACGCTGGCGCGCGCAACGCTCGATGAGGTGATCGCGAAGCTGACGAGTTTTCCGGAGGCGGTCGCTGCGGGCAAGGTCAAGCTGTCGGGCAATCCGATGAAACTCGCCGAGCTGATGGGCCTGATGGACGAGTTTCCGAGGATGTTCGAGATCGTGGAGCCGAAGCGGGCGGTGGTGGGGTAGGCACCGCTTACTTCTTTCCTTCTCCCCTTGTGGGAGAAGGTGGCGCGAAGCGCCGGATGAGGGGTCTTCTCCGCGGAGAAAGTTTCAATGCGGAGGCAACCCCTCACCCAAGTGAGTGCGCCGCTCGGGTCTTGAGCCCTCTCCCACAAGGGGAGAGGGCACTTCGACTGGCAGTGGCGTATAAGCGCTACTCCGCGCTGCTGACCAGCTTGATCCGCGGCGCTTGCTCCTCGGTCAGGCTGCGATAGGCGGCGAGATAGTCCAGCGCCATTCGTCGTGCGGTGAAGCGCGTTTCGAACTGCTTGCGGATCGCGGCACGGCTCAGTTGCGGGAGCCGCTTGACGACGCCGGCGGCGCTGATGACGTCCTCGACCACGAAACCGGTCAGCCCCTCGTCGATGATTTCAGGCACCGAGCCGCGGTTGAAGGCGATCACCGGCGTTCCGCAGGCCATGGCCTCGATCATCACGAGGCCGAACGGCTCCGGCCAATCGATCGGCAGCAGAAGTGCAAGCGCGCCGCTCAGGAAGTCGGACTTCTCGTGATCGCTGATCTCGCCGATGAACTCCACCAGCGGATTTTTCTCGATCATGGGACGGATCAGCTCGTCATAGTAGTCCTGGTCGGCACGATCGACCTTGGCCGCGATCTTCAGCGGGATGCCGCAATGGGTCGCGATCTTGATGGCGCGGTCGACGCCCTTCTCCGGCGCGATGCGGCCGAGCACGGCGAGATATTCCTGTTTCACCGGTTTCGGCGTCAGCAGGTTCTCCGGCAGGCCGTGGTGGATCGTCGTCACCCAGTGTGCCTGCGGCACCGGCCGCCGCTGCGCGTTCGAGATCGAGATGACAGGCATCTTGGTGAAGGTGTTGAAGACGGGCTGATGCTCCGGCAGGTCGAGCCGGCCGTGCAGCGTGGTCACGAACGGTGTCGGCTGACGGTGGAACAGCGACCACGGATAGTAATCGAGATGGAAGTGGAGGAAGTCGAACTCCTCGTCGTCACACTTCTGCCGCACGCGCTCCAGGAGCACCATGTGCAGGGCGTTGGGGTCGCGTACGGAACCGTCGAGACGAAGCGCCCGCGGCCATAATGCATCGAGCTTCGCAGATGTCTGTGAGTCACCGCTGGCGAACAGCGTCACGTCATGTCCCAGGGCCACCAACTCTTCCGTCAACCAATGCACCACCCGCTCGGTGCCGCCATACAGCTTGGGTGGAACAGCCTCCGTCAACGGAGCTACCTGCGCGATGCGCATCTCGCCATCTCCTCTGCGATCATGAATGTTGAAACCCCCACCTGTACGGCACCGGCAATGCCAGCCAAGGGAACGTTCCCGCACTTGCGAAGTTCCTTCCCCCAAACGTTACATATTCGACACGTTGGAGGTTGGTCGCGATGCTGCCATCACATCTTCGCAGATCGTCCGCATCCGCATGTCGTGATCACTGAGCCCGGGAACCGGGACGAAGCGGTCGATGTTCAGTCGATCAGTACAAATCGAAAAACAAATAACGACGGGGCGATAGCCATATGGATCAGCTTTCTGGATACGCGCGCAGGCCATTTGCCTTTGTCTTGCGCTATCTCCGGCGTCGCCTCACATCACATCTGGTGATCCTGACCGCGGTCGTGGCGGCCGTTGCCTGCTCCGTGGGCACGCAGTACGGCGTCAAATCGCTGGTCGACAGCCTGTCGGCGGGAACTTCGCATGGCGGCAGCGTATGGCTGGCATTCATTCTGCTCATGTCACTGATCGCTGCCGACAACTTCCTGTGGCGGATCGCGAGCTGGACAGCGAGCTTCACCTTCGTTCGCGTCACCGGCGATCTCAGGCGTGACATCTTTCGCCATCTGACCGGGCACGCGCCGAGCTATTTCTCAGACCGCATGCCGGGCATGCTGACGAGTCGCATCACGGCGACCTCGAACGCGGTGTTCACGGTCGAGAACATGTTCGTCTGGAATGTGCTGCCGCCGTGCATTGCCACAATTGCGGCAATCATGCTCATTGGAACCGTCAGTCCCTATATGGCGCTCGGCCTGATCGTGGTCGCCGGCGGCATGGTGATCGCCATGTTCCACCTGGCTGCCGCCGGCAAGCCGCTGCACGACGACTTCGCCGATAAGGCCGCTGTCGTCGACGGCGAGATGATCGACGTCATCAGCAACATGCCGCTGGTCCGCGCCTTCTGCGGCATCAGCCATGAGCACGAGCGGTTCGATGCGACCGTCAATCGTGAGCTCACCGCGCGCGGCCGCAGCCTGCGTTATCTGGAGAAGTTGCGGCTGACCCACGCCGGCGTCACCGTTCTCCTGACGGTGGCGCTGATGGCCTGGGCCATCACGCTCTGGCAGCAGGGCGAGGCGACCACCGGCGACGTCGTGCTGGTCTGCACGCTCGGCCTCTCCATCCTCAACGCGACGCGAGATCTGGCGGTGGCGCTGGTCGACGTCACCCAGCACGTCGCGCGGCTGACGGAGGCGATTGCGACGCTTCTCGTGCCGCACGAATTGCGCGACCATCCCGAGGCCGAACCCCTGGTCAAGAGCGGCGCCGCGATCGCGTTCAACAACGTCACCTTCGGCTATCCCGGAGCTGAGAAAATCTTCGAGCGCTTCAGCTTGCGGCTGCAGCCCGGCCAGCGCGTCGGTCTGGTCGGCCATTCCGGCGGCGGGAAGTCGACGCTGTTCACGCTGCTTCAGCGCTTCTACGATGTCGACGAGGGCAGCGTGACCATCGACGGCCAGGACATTGCCAAGGTGACCCAGCTGAGCCTGCGCGAGGCGATCTCGGTGGTACCGCAGGATATTTCCTTGTTTCATCGCTCCATTCGCGAGAATATCCGCTATGGCCGCCCCAACGCGACCGACGACGAGGTGCTGCGCGCGGCGATCGCGGCGCGCTGCGACTTCGTCGAGAGCCTGCCTGAGGGCCTCGACACCATGGTCGGCGACCGCGGCGTCAAGATGTCCGGCGGCCAGCGCCAGCGCATCGCGATCGCGCGCGCCTTCCTGAAGGACGCACCGATCCTGCTGCTCGACGAGGCCACGGCCGCGCTCGACAGCGAGTCCGAGGAGGCGATCCGCGAGGCGCTGACACGCCTGATGCGCGGCCGCACCGTGGTTGCGATTGCGCATCGCTTGGCGACGCTACGCAATTTCGATCGCGTGGTGGTGCTGAAGGCGGGCAGGATCATCGAGGACGGCGCGCCCGACCGCCTGATGCAGGGCCACGGCCCCTATCGTGAGCTGGTGACGCAGGAGATGAGCCGGCTGGCGAAAGTCGCCGCGTAAGTCCGATAGTCGCGTTCGCGTTGGTTGCGTCTCGAAACAAGCGCAGGGGAGCCGCTTATGGCAGCCGAAGTCATCACCAAGTTCGTCTCTGTGGCGCGGACCGTGGAACAGGTCGTGGAGCAGCCCTTCTATATCCCGATGACGGGGCCGTCGGCGCGCCCGCGACGCTCGCTCAAGCACGATGACACCTTCATCGTGCTCGACAGTCATGGCGACATCGGCGCATCGGCCGGCGGGCCGGACGGCCTGTTTAACCACGACACCCGCTATCTCGCGCGGCTGGAGCTCGTGCTCGACGATCTCCAGCCCCTGCTGCTCGGCTCGAACTTACGCGACGACAATTCGGCGCTGACCGTCGATCTCACCAACCCCGACATCTACCGCCAGGGCAGCCTCGTGCTGCAAAAGGACCTGCTGCACATCGTGCGCACGGTCTTCCTGTGGCGCGGCACCGCCTATCAGCGCATCGGCGTGCAGAACCACGGCGACGGGCGGGCCGGCTTCGAGCTGACGCTGCTGTTCGACAACGACTTCGCCGATCTGTTCGAGGTCCGCGGCGAGCGGCGCCAGCGTCGCGGGACGGGTACGAGCCGGTTGCTCGGGCCGACCGACGTGCTGTTCGAATATCGCGGTCTCGATGATTGCGAGCGCACCACCGGCCTGCATTTCGATCCGCGTCCGACGCGGCTCTCCGTCAATGCCGCCACCTGGCAGCTCGAGCTGGATCCGCACGAGTCGAAATCGCTGTTCGTGGCGGCGTCCTGCAACCGGCCGATCGCGGAGAAGCCGGCGCGCTTCTTCAGGGGCCTGCTCGCGCACCGCCGCGAGATGCGGCAATCGACGATGGGCGCGGCCAGCATCGAGACCTCCAACAACATCTTCAACGAGGTGCTGTGCCAGGCCATGGCCGACCTCAACATGCTGATGACCGAGACGCCGCAGGGCCGCTATCCCTATGCCGGCATTCCCTGGTACTCGACGACCTTCGGGCGTGACGGACTGATCACCGCGCTGCAGATGCTGTGGATCGATCCGCGGGTCGCCAAGGGCGTGCTCAGGCGGCTCGCGCATTTCCAGGCCAAGGCGATCGATCCGCTGGCCGATGCCGCGCCCGGAAAGATCCTGCACGAGATGCGCGGCGGCGAGATGGCGGCGCTGCGCGAGGTGCCGTTCGCGCAATATTACGGCAGCGTCGATTCGACCGCGCTGTTCGTGCTGCTCGCCGGAAGTTATTTCGAGCGCACCGGCGACGAGAAGACGTTGATCGAGCTGTGGCCCCAAATCGAGGCGGGGCTCGCCTGGATCGACGGTCCCGGCGATCCCGACCAGGACGGCTTCGTCGAATACCAGCGCGCGACGGAGAAGGGGCTGGCCAACCAGGGCTGGAAGGATTCCTACGACGCGATCTTCCATGCCGACGGCCAGCTTGCGGAAGGCAATATCGCGCTCGCCGAAGTCCAGGGCTACGTCTATGCGGCCAAGCAGCTGGCCGCGCGCTGCGCGCTGCGCCTCGGCAAGCCAGACCTCGTGCGCAAATTCGAGGCCGAGGCCAAGGCGCTGGCCGAGCGTTTCGAGCAGGCGTTCTGGTGCGAGGAGCTCGGCACCTATGCGCTCGCGCTCGACGGCAAGAAGCGGCCCTGCAAGGTGCGCACATCCAATGCCGGGCAGGTGCTGTTCAGCGGCATGATCCGGGAGGACCGCGCCCGTCTCGTCGCCGCCGACCTGATGCGGCCGCATTTCTTCTCGGGCTGGGGCATCCGCACCGTCGCGCAAGGCGAGGTGCGCTACAACCCGATGTCCTATCACGACGGGTCGGTCTGGCCGCACGACAACGCGCTGATTGCGCTTGGGCTCGCGCGCTACGGCCTCAAGCATTCGGTGGCGCATGTCTTCAAGGGGCTGTTCGACGCCGCCACCTATATGGACCTGCGCCGGCTGCCCGAATTGTTCTGCGGCTTCCGGCGCGAGAAGCGGCGCGGGCCGACGCTCTATCCGGTCGCCTGCGCGCCGCAGGCCTGGGCCAGCGCGACGCCGTTCACGCTGCTGGAGGCGGCCCTGGGCATCGAATTCGACGTGGCGCGCGGCGAGATTCGCCTGCGCAATCCGCATCTGCCGGCATTCCTGAACGAGGTCATCCTGCGCGATCTGCGGCTCGGCCATTCCAGCGTGGACTTGCGCGTCAGCCGCCACGGCGATGACGTCGCGCTGGAGGTGATGCGCACGCGCGGCCAGATCCAGGTGTCGATCGTGCTGGCGCGCTAGCGGCGCGCGGTGAGGAGGGTGTTATGCGTGCGATCGGAGTGCTGATACTCGGCATGGCCGTCGTCGCGGGCCTGGCGGTCGCCACCTCGCGCGCCGCCGACGGGCCGCCCGCGGGCCAGACTGAGGCAAATGCGCCGCCGACGGCCCAGCCGCCGGCCTCGACCGTTCCGGTCACGCCGAAGGACGCCGCGCCGCCGCCATCGGTCACCATCATCGGCGCGAGCGATGCACATGGCGTGCTCGGCCGCGACGTGCGCAGCGCCGCGGATGAGGACATGGGCCGCATCGTCGATGTCATCGTCGACCGTGACGGGCATGTGCGCGCGGCGGTGATCGATTTCGGCGGGTTCCTCGGCGTCGGCAGCCGCAAGATCGTGGTGGACTGGAACGCGATGCGGTTCGGCAAGATCGCCAACAAGAAGGACAGCATCACGCTGGAATTGACCAAGGCGCAGGTCGCCGCCGCGCCGGAATACAAGGAAGACACGCCGATGGTCGTGCTCGGCGCGTCCGGCAGCCTTCAACCGCTGCAAGCGATCCAGTGAGGTGCCGGGAGGGCTGACCGCCTGTGCTGTTGTCGAGGAAGCCGAAGCATGCAGATCGCGATGGCCACGTTGAACAGGACAACGTCGCCGCGCTGCCGCCTGCGGGCATTCCGGCGCCGTCGCGTCAGAGCCTGCGCGGCCTCGACTGGTTCATCTTCTTCCTCGCCGACGTGCAGACCGGCTTCGGTCCCTTCATCGCGGTCTACCTGACGACGCAGAAATGGACCCAGGTCGAGATCGGCCTCGTGCTGTCGATCGGCGGCATCGTCGCCCTGATCGGACAGATGCCCGGCGGCGCGATCATCGATGCCGCGAAGTCCGAACGGCTGGTTGCAGCGCTCGCGATCGCGACCATCGGCGCCTGCGCGCTCGCCTATGCGGCGATGCCGGTCTTCCCCGTGGTGGTGACGGCCGCCACCCTGCATGCGATGGCGAGCTGCGTGCTGGGGCCGGCGATCGCCGCGATCAGCCTCGGCCTCGTCGGCCCGCTCGCGATCGGCGAGCGGCTCGGCCGCAATGCGCGGTTCGCCTCGCTCGGCAACGGCGTCGCCGCTGCCGTGATGGGCACGGCCGGATATCTGCTGTCGAGCCGCTCGGTCTTCCTCGTCACCTTCCTGCTCGCGATCCCGACCTTGATCGCGCTGTCGCGGATCCGCGAGGAGGAGGTCGACATCAGGCGCTGTCACGGCGAGATGCCGCCGGAAGCCGCGGACCGCGGCGACACCAATGTCTGGCACCTGGTCCGGCAGCGTCCGCTCATCGTCTTCGCACTCAGCGTGCTGCTGCTGCAGCTCGCGAACGCGGCGATGATGCCGCTGATGGCGAGCGCGGTGACGGCGCGGTCGAGCCAGTGGGCGACGGTGCTGGTCGCGGCCTGCATCATCGTGCCGCAGGCGATCGTGGCGCTGCTGTCGCCGACCATCGGGCGCAAGGCGCAAGCCTGGGGCCGCCGGCCGCTGCTGTTGATCGGATTCGGCGCGCTGACGATTCGCGGTCTGCTGTTCGCGACCGTGCGCGATCCCTATCTGCTGGTCGCGGTGCAGGTGTTCGACGGTCTCACCGCGGCGGTGTTCGCGGTGATGATTCCGCTGATCGTCGCCGACGTCGCCTTCGGCAGCGGCCATTTCAACCTGGCGCAGGGCATCGTCGGCACCGCGACCGGCATCGGCGCCTCGCTGAGCACGGCGCTCGGCGGCTATGTCAGCGACAAGTTCGGCAACGCCACCGCCTTCATCGGGCTGTCCGGCGTCGCCGCGACGGGGCTGCTGCTGATCCTGTTCGTCATGCCGGAGACACGGCGCACCGGCATGACCGTGACAAAAGAAATGACCGGCTGAAGGATTTCAGCCGGCCAAAGTAGGTAGGGAGGACGAATGTCAGGCGTCGAGATTGTGCAGGCGCTGGCGGTTGCGCAGCACGATCTGGCGGGCGCCGGAGAAGCCGAGAATGCCCTGGGTGTGAAGCTGGGATAGCGCACGCGACACGGTTTCGAGCGTGAGGCCGAGATAGTCGCCGATGTCGCGGCGGCACATCGGCAGCGCCATCATGCCGGCAACCGCGAGGCGGCGGTCCATTTCGAGCAGGAAGGTCGCAACGCGCTCCATCGCGGTCTTGCGGCCGAGGAGCAGCATGTGGTCTTCGGCGTGACGCAGCTCGGACGCCGTCATGGCCCAGAGCTTGCGGGCGACCTGCACGTCGGTGCCGGCGGCCTTCTCGAGGCTGCCGCGCTTCACGAGGCGCACCGTGGTGTCGATGATGGCCTCGGCGGCAAGGCGATGGCTGGGACCGGATTCGAGGCCGAACACGTCGCCGGGAAGATGGAAAGCGCCGATCTGGCGGCGACCGTCGGAGAGAAGCTTGTAGTTGCGCACCGCGCCCGACACGACCTGGTAGACATATTCGGCCGGCTCGTCCTCGCCATAGATCTCCTCGTCCTTGCGGTAGGAGAACTCGGTGGCGACGAGACCGACATGACCGGTGATCGCGCCGAACTGGTCGGAAACGGGGTGAGCAGGGGCAATCTTGCCACCGATCTGGGTGTTGATCGCCTGGGTCTTGAGTGTCTGGGTCAGCATCTGCGCCATCTCCGTTGTGATGGAGCATTGCTACCCGCGTTTGCGCAATCCGGAAATTTCGCGCGTTATCTTAAGGACGTTTACCTACGTAGAATCCCGTAGGTTATTTGCCGCGGCGGTCCTGGATGGCGCGGCGGATGCGCTTGACCAGGTTTTCATCGAGAAGCGGCTTCAAAACCACGTCCTTGACGCCTGCTGCGGCCGCCCGGGTCGAGATGTTCTCGTCCGGATAGCCGGTGATCAGGATCACCGGCGTGTCGCTGTCGGACTTGCGCAGGCGGCCGGCGAGATCGATCCCGTTGATATCGGGCATCTTGTAATCGATCACATAGCAGTCCGCGCCCGGCGCTCCGGCGGCATTGAGCAGCGCCGTCGCATTCCTGAAGGTCCGCACGGCGAAGCCGTCGGTTTCCAGCAGGAATCGCAGGGATCCCAGCACGGCGGCATCGTCATCGACCACGTAGACGGTGGGCTTTGCCGATGACGCCACCGGGAGTCGCTGAGGGTGCGAGCCAATTTCGATCATTCTGACTGGCTAGCACAGGTGGGCGCAACCGCCTTGACCTGCCTCAATCCGATTTGCCTCAATCCGGCTCGGCTCAATCGTTGAGCATGCCGGCGCGCATCGCGAGGCGAACCAGCTCGGACAGACTGTTGGCCTGCATCTTGGTCATGACGTTGGCCCGGTACACCTCGATGGTGCGCGGGCTGATGTCGTATTCGCGCGCGATCAGCTTGTTGGAAAGGCCTGCGATCAGTCCTTCCATGACCTGACGCTCCCGGGGACTCAAGGACGCGACGCGGGCGGCGATGTCCTGCGCCACGGCCTCGTTCTTGGCGGCCGGCTCGGCCTGGCGGATCGCCGTCTCGATCATCGCGGTGAGACGATCGTCCTCGAACGGCTTCTCCAGGAAGTCGACTGCCCCGAGCTTCATCGCCTCGACCGCGAGCGGCACGTCGCCGTGACCGGTCATGATCAGGATCGGAAACGCACTGTTCTGCGCCTTCATCCACTTCAGGAGCTCGATCCCGTCGAGGCCCGGCATGCGCACGTCGGAGACGACGCAGCCGAAGGCGAGGCCGGGCAGGGCGTCGATGAAGCTCTGCGCGTTGTCGAATAGCGTGACGCCGAAACCGGCGGAATCCAGCAGAAAATTCAGCGAGTCCCGCATCGCGTCGTCGTCATCGATGACGTAGACATGTCCCTTGATCGTCATGCATCAATTCTCGTCGGCTGCCGGGAGGGTGAAACGGAATGTCGCCCCGCCCGAAGCGTTGCTCTCGGCCCACATGCGCCCGCCGTGAGCCTCGATGATCGAGCGGCTGATGGACAGTCCCACGCCCATGCCGGTGTCCTTGGTGGTGAAGAAAGTCTGAAACAGGTTTGGAATGACGTCGTCCTGGAAACCGGAGCCGGTGTCGGACACCTCGATCTCGATCATGTCGTCGGCGACGGGCGTGTTGGTGACGACGAGCTCGCGCCGCGGCGACTGCGCCATCGCCTCCAGCGCGTTGCGGAACAGGTTGACCAGCACCTGCTGGATCTGCACCCTGTCGGCGAGAACGAGGTCGGCTTCCGGATCGAGGCTGAAGCGGAGCTGCACGTTCTGCTCGCGCGCGCCGGCGAGGCCGAGCGCGCCGGCTTCCTCGATCAGCTTGGACAGGCTCTCGACCCGCTTCTCCGATTCGCCGCGGGAGACGAAGTCGCGCAGGCGCCGGATGATCTGGCCGGCGCGCAGCGCCTGCTCGGCGGCACGGTCCAGCGCGCTTTCGACCTTCGGGGTGTTCGGATCGACGCTGCCGGCAAGCAGCCGCCGCGAGCCTTTCATGTAGTTGCTGATCGCCGCCAGCGGCTGGTTGAGCTCGTGCGCGAGCGCGGACGCCATCTCGCCCATGGCGCTCAGCCGCGAGACGTGGACGAGTTCGGATTGCAGTTCCTGGAGCCGCGCCTGGGTCTGCTGGTGCTCGGTGAGGTCGCGGACGAAGCCGGTGAAATAGGGCTCGCCGCCGGACTGCATCTCGCCGATCGACAGATGCATCGGGAAGGTGGTGCCGTCGCGGCGCTTGCCGGTCACGATGCGGCCGATGCCGATGATGTGGGGATCGCTGGTGGTGCGGTAGCGCGCAATGTAGCTGTCATGCCGGGAGCGATCGGGCTCCGGCATCAGGATGCTGACGTTCTGGCCGATCGCCTCGTGCTCGGACCAGCCGAACAGGCGCTCGGCGGCGGTGCTGAACAGCTGGATGATGCCGTGGCCATCGATGACGATCATGGCGTCGGGAATCGTGTGGAGGATCGAGCGAAGGTGGGTCTCGCGAGTCCGCAGCGCACTCTCGACCTGCTTCTCCTCGTCGATATCGAGGAAGATGCCACTGAGATGGCGGGCCGTGCCGGCTTCGTCCCGAATGAGACCGGCGCGGGCGCGAATCCACTGTCCTCCGTTGGAGGCACCCGCGACCTTGAAGGACACGTCGAGGCCGCCGCCGCGTTCGCTGACGTGCTTGATCGCGCCTTCCACGCGGTCGCGATCCCGGGGCTCGAGCCGCGACAGGAAGAGGTCGTAGCTCGCCGGCTGGTCCTGCCCGATCCCGAGCAGGGTCCGCGCGGTATCCGACCAGTCCAGAGCCCGAGTCTTGAGGTCGAGATCCCAAGTGCCGACGCCGAATCCCTCGATCCGGCCCCGAAAATGCTCGCCCCTGCCGTCGTCTGGCGGTTGCGTTACGCGGGTCGGCGTCAAGTGGTCACTCCCCTTCTCGTGCTGCGGGCAGGGTGCCGCGAGCGCACCGGTAATTTTCGCCTAAGCCCGGGCCGGAGGCAAGTTCCGATGTTTGATTTCGTTGGTGTAATTCCGGTGATCCCGGATGGCGAACGGTTTGATCTATCTCATCCCGCTCTACGTCGGCAGGACTAGATTTCGCACAGTTCATTGCCGTGCGGAGAATCCCGATGACATACGCGACCGTGATGGTCAGCCTGGCGCTCGATCAGCCCAACGAGGCGCGCCTTCAGGTCGCGGGCGAGCTCGCCGAGCGATTCGAAGCGGCCATCGTCGGGGTTGCCGCGGCGCAGTTCGCTCCGCCGCTCTACTTCACCGACGGCGCCGAGGCCCAGGGGCTGATCGACGAGGGCGAAGTTTCCGTCAAGCGGCGCCTCGCCGGTCTCGAGGCGCAATTCCGCGCTGCGACGAAGAATCGTGGCGGGCTCGTGGAGTGGCGCAGCGCCCTGGATTTTCCGGCACGCTTCGTCCTGGCGCAGGCGCGCTGCGCCGACATCGTCGTCAGCGGCGGACAGAGCACGGTCTTCTCCGATGCTTTCGCGCTGGCAAGCCCCAGTGATCTGGTGATGCAGGTCGGCCGTCCGCTTCTCGTCGTGCCCGACCGGGTCAACTGGCTCGATCTGCGCAGCGTGCTGGTGGCGTGGAAGGATACGGCGGAGGCGCGGCGGGCGGTGGCGGACGCGCTGCCGATGCTGCGCAAGGCGAGGGACGTCACCATCGTCGAGATTCCGGAGCAGGGCGACGACCGTTCGGGCGTGATGGCCGGCGTCACCGACGTCGCCGCCTGGCTCGCCCGTCACGGCATCACCGCGACTGCGCGCGTCTCGGAGGCCGCGCGGAACGAACCCGCCGCTGTGCAATTGGAGAAGGTCGCCGGCGATGTCAGCGCCGGTCTGATCGTCGCGGGCGCCTACGGGCATTCGAGGTTTCGTGAGCTGATCCTGGGCGGCGTCACCCAGCACCTGGTCACGCAATCCACGCGTTGCGTGCTGCTGTCGCACTGACGGCCGGTCGGCCATAGCGAATTGAGGAGGACGCGCCGTGTACAGATTTCTCGAGCAGACCGCCAGTGGCTACATGACGCGCAACGTCAAGACGGTGCAGCGCGACCGCAACATGCTCGAGCTCAGCGAGATGTTCGAGCGCGACGATTTCAACTCCTATCCGGTCGAGGACGACGGGCAGGTGGTCGGCATCGTCACCAAGTTCGATATCCTGAAGTGCTTCGCCTTCACCCCGAACCAGATGCTGCCGCGCTATCATGACCTGATGAGCCGCAAGATCGGCGACGTCATGACGCCGGAGTTCATCTATGTCAGCCCCGACACGCGCCTGACGCGCGTGCTTCAGATCATGGTCGAGCACCGCATCAGGAGCATCATCGTGCTCGACGGCGCGCAGAAGCTGGTCGGAATCATCGCGCGCGAGGACGTCATCAAGGCGCTCAAGGCCACGGCAAGGGACTGACGCGACGCCTCTTCCCTTCTCCCCTTGTGGGAGAAGGTGGCATAGGCGGCACTTCGGCCGCCGTTCTTGAGAACGCCGAAGCGAAGCTTCGGCTATGGCGCCGGATGAGGGGTCTGCTTCAACGGAAAAAGTCTCCGTGCGGAACCAACCCCTCACCCAAGTGAGTCTGCCGCACGGTCCTCGCTGCCCTCTCCCGCAAGGGGAGAGGGCGCATCAACTGGCAGCCGTCTCACATTAACAGAAATCCATCTGTCTTGATTTCAATCAATTCCCCGCGAGGGTGAATGTGGTTTCTGGCTCTGTGTTCTTTCAGAGAGAATCCGCGATGAGCCAGCCCTCCATCTCCAAATCCATGACCATCGGTGAAAGCGGCTTGGCTGTCGTGTTCGCAGCCACCGCCTTCCTCTGCGTGATCGCCTCGGCCAAGGCGCTCGATGCGCCCTTCGCCTTTCATGCCGCGCTCAGCGCGGCGGCGAGCGTGGCGGCGGTGTTCTGCATCATCAACCGCTACTTCGAGCGCCCGGCGGCGCTGCCGCCGGCGGAGATCAACGGCCGCCCCAACTACAATATGGGGCCGATCAAGTTCTCCTCCTTCATGGCGATGTTCTGGGGCATCGCCGGCTTCCTCGTCGGTCTCATCATCGCCTCGCAGCTGGCCTGGCCCGCACTAAACTTCGATCTGCCCTGGATTCAGTTCGGCCGGTTGCGGCCGCTGCACACCTCGGCCGTGATCTTCGCCTTCGGCGGCAACGTGCTGATCGCGACGTCCTTCTACGTCGTGCAGAAGTCCTGCCGCGTTCGCCTCGCCGGCGATCTTGCGCCCTGGTTCGTCGTGATCGGCTACAACTTCTTCATCCTGGTCGCGGGCACGGGCTATCTGCTCGGCGTCACGCAGTCGAAGGAATATGCCGAGCCGGAATGGTACGCCGATCTGTGGCTGACCATCGTTTGGGTGGTCTATCTGCTCGTCTTCCTCGTCACGGTCATCAAGCGCAAGGAACCGCACATCTTCGTCGCGAACTGGTTCTATCTCGCCTTCATCGTGACGATCGCGGTGCTGCATCTCGGCAACAACCCGGCGCTTCCCGTCTCGGTGTTCGGCTCGAAGTCCTACGTCGCCTGGGGCGGCATCCAGGATGCGATGTTTCAGTGGTGGTACGGCCATAACGCGGTCGGCTTCTTCCTGACCGCCGGCTTCCTCGCCATCATGTACTACTTCATTCCGAAGCGCGCCGACCGGCCGATCTATTCCTACCGGCTGTCGATCATCCACTTCTGGGCGCTGATCTTCCTCTACATCTGGGCAGGTCCCCACCATCTGCACTACACGGCGCTGCCCGACTGGACGCAGACGCTCGGCATGACCTTCTCGATCATGCTGTGGATGCCCTCCTGGGGCGGCATGATCAACGGCCTGATGACGCTGTCGGGCGCCTGGGACAAGCTGCGCACCGACCCCGTGCTTCGCATGCTGGTGGTCTCCGTCGCCTTCTACGGCATGTCGACCTTCGAAGGCCCGATGATGTCGATCAAGGTGGTCAACTCGCTCAGCCACTACACCGACTGGACCATCGGCCACGTCCACTCCGGCGCGCTCGGCTGGGTCGGCTTCGTCTCCTTCGGCGCACTGTACTGCCTGGTGCCGTGGGCCTGGAATCGCAAGGGCCTCTACAGCCTGAAGCTCGTCAACTGGCACTTCTGGGTCGCAACCCTGGGCATCGTTCTCTACATCTCGGCGATGTGGGTGTCCGGCATCCTCCAGGGCCTGATGTGGCGCGCCTACACCTCGCTCGGCTTCCTCGAATATTCCTTCATCGAGACCGTCGAGGCGATGCATCCCTTCTACATCATCCGCGCCGCAGGCGGCGGCCTGTTCCTGATCGGCTCGCTGATCATGGCCTACAATCTCTGGATGACCGTTCGCGTCGGCGAGGCGGAAGTCCAGATGCCCGTCGCTCTTCAGCCGGCGGAATGAGGAGCTAAAGCTATGTCGTTCTGGACACGCCACCAAATCTTCGAAAAGAACTCGATCATCCTGGTCGTCGGCATCCTCTTGGTGATCGCGATCGGCGGTCTCGTCGAGATCACCCCGCTGTTCTACCTCAAGAGCACGATCGAGAAGGTCGACGGGGTGAGGCCCTACACGCCGCTGGAGCTCGCGGGGCGCAACGTCTACGTCCGCGAGGGCTGTTATCTCTGCCATTCGCAGATGATCCGGCCGCTGCGTGACGAGGTCGAGCGCTACGGTCACTTCTCGCTCGCCGCCGAGAGCATGTTCGACCACCCGTTCCAGTGGGGCTCCAAGCGCACCGGTCCCGACCTTGCCCGCGTCGGCGCCAAGTATTCCGACGACTGGCACGTTACCCACCTGATCAACCCGCGCGCGATCGTGCCGCAGTCGGTGATGCCGGGCTATCCGTTCCTGAGCCAGAACGAGGTGGATCCGGACACGATCGCCGACCACATGCGCACGCTGCGGACCGTCGGCGTGCCCTACACCGACGAGCAGATCGCCAGTGCAGGCGCCGATTTGAAGGCCCAGGCCGATCCGGACAATGCCGGCGGCGATGCCTTCAGCAAGCGCTACGCCAAGGCCGTGGTGCGCAACTTCGACGGCAAGACCGGCACGCCGACCGAGATGGACGCGCTGATCGCGTACCTGCAGATGCTCGGCACGCTGGTCGACTTCAAGATCTACAACGAGAAAGCCAATCTTCGCTGAGAAGGCATCAACGATGAAAGCCATCCTGACAGCCCACAATCTTGCGTCCGAACTCGTGACCACGATCTGGACGCCGGTGTTCGTCGCGATCTTTCTCGCGATCATCGCCTACGCATTTTGGCCCCGTAACAAGGCCGCGTTCGACGAAGCGGCACGCCTGCCGTTGCGGGAGGAGTGAGAGACCATGACCGATCATAGCGAAGTCGATACCGTCACCGGCAAGTCCACGACCGGACATGAGTGGGACGGCATCAAGGAGCTCAACACGCCGCTGCCGCGCTGGTGGGTGATCTGCTTTTACCTCACCATCGTCTGGTCGATCGGCTACTGGATCGTCTATCCCGCCTGGCCGCTGATCGCCAGCAACACCACGGGCGCGTTCGGCTACTCCTCGCGCGCCGACGTCGCGGTCGAGCTCGCCAATCTCGAGAAGATCAGGGGCGACAAGATGGTGGCGCTGGGCGCGGCCTCGCTCGCCGACATCGAGAAGGATCCGGCCCTGCTGGCGCTGGCCCGCGCCAAGGGCAAGACCGTGTTCGGCGACAATTGCGCGCCGTGCCACGGCTCCGGCGGTGCCGGCGCCAAGGGCTTCCCGAACCTGAACGACGACGACTGGCTGTGGGGCGGCACGCTCGACCAGATCATGCAGACCATCCAGTTCGGCGCGCGTTCCGGCCACACCAAGACGCATGAGGGCCAGATGCTCGCCTTCGGCAAGGACGGCGTGCTGAAGGCCGACGAGATCGTCACGGTCGCCAATTACGTGCGCTCGCTGGCGGGCCTTCCGACCCGCAAGGGCTTCGATGCCGCCAAGGGCGAGAAGATCTTCGCGGAGAACTGCGTCGCCTGCCACGGCGACGGCGGCAAGGGCAACCAGGAGCTCGGCGCGCCGAACCTGACCGACAAGATCTGGCTCTATGGCTCGGACGAGGCCGCCCTGATCGAGACCATCAGCCAGGGCCGTGCCGGCGTGATGCCGGCCTGGGAGGGGCGGCTCGATCCCGCCACCATCAAGGCGATGGCGGTCTACGTCCACTCGCTGGGCGGCGGCAAGTAATCGATCGCAAGTAATCGATCGGCGGACAATGGGTCCAAACGGGGGCGAACAAAAACGCCCCCGTTTGAGCTGGATCAACTGACGCGGCGGTGTCGGGTCTAGGTTTAATCGCACCTTTTCGAGAAGCTCCAGGCGATGAACAAGACCGTGAACCCCAAAGACCTCATATCGGGCGATGACTACGGGCCGCTCTACGCAGCCCGGAAGAAGGTCTATCCCCAGAGCGTCTCCGGCACGTTCCGCCGGATCAAATGGGGGCTGATGGCGTTCTGCCTCGGCGTCTACTACTTCCTGCCCTTCGTGCGCTGGAATCGCGGTCTCGGTGCGCCCAGCCAGGCGGTGCTGATCGATCTTCCCAACAGCCGCTTCTATTTCTTCTTCATCGAGCTGTGGCCGCAGGAGGTCTACTACTTCACGGGCCTGCTGATCGTCGCCGCGGTGGCGCTGTTCCTGATGAACTCCATCGGCGGCCGCATCTGGTGCGGCTATCTCTGTCCGCAGACCGTCTGGACCGACCTGTTCTATGCCGTCGAGCGCCTGATCGAGGGCGACCGGCGCGAGCGGATGAAGAAGGATGCGTCGAGCGATCCGATGAAGCTCGAGCGCATCTCCGAGATCGTGCTCAAGCATTCGATCTGGCTGCTGATCGCCTGGTGGACCGGCGGCGCCTGGGTGCTCTACTTCAACGACGCGCCGACCCTGGTGAAGGAGCTCGTCACCTTCCAGGGGCCGATGATCGCCTATGTCTGGATCGGCATCCTCACCGCAACGACATATGTGCTCGCCGGCTACATGCGCGAGCAGGTCTGCACCTATATGTGCCCGTGGCCGCGCATCCAGGCGGCGCTCACCGACGAATGGGCGCTCAACGTCACCTACCGCTACGACCGCGGCGAGAAGCGCACCTCGGTGAAGAAGGCGGCCGAGCTGCGCGCGCTCGGCCAGCAGGTCGGCGATTGCGTCGATTGCTACCAGTGCGTCGCGGTCTGTCCGACCGGCATCGACATCCGAAACGGATCGCAGATGGAATGTATCCAGTGCGGGCTCTGCATCGACGCCTGCGACAACGTGATGGCCAAGATCGGCCGGCCGAAGCGGCTGATCGGCTACGACAACGACATCAACATCCATCGCCGCCAGGAAGGCAAGGCGCCGATCTACCGGATCGTCCGGGCCCGCACGATCGTCTACAGCGCGATCATCGCCGCGGTCGGCGGCATCATGATCTACACGCTGGCGACGCGCAGCCTGCTCGACGTCAACGTGCTGCACGACCGCAATCCGGTCGCAGTCAAGCTCAGCGACGGCTCGATCCGCAACGCCTATACGGTGCGGCTGTTGAACAAGAGCGGCTACGACCGCGTCATCGCGATCGACGCCAACGGCCCGGCCAATCTGACGGTGCACGTCGTCGGCGTCGATTCGGTGACGCCGGACCGGCCGATGATCGTGATCCCCCGCGATTCCACGAGCGAGCTGCGGTTGCTCGTCACGGCGCCGGCGGAGAACAATCCGGAGAAGTCGATTCCGGTGCGCTTCCACGTCACCGATATCGGCCTCGGCGAAGTCGCCTCCGCCACCGACAATTTCGTCTCGCCGTAGGGATCAGGAGACTGCCATGGCATCCAAGCCGCTGACCGGAACCAAGGTGCTCCTGATGCTGGTCGCCTTCTTCGGCCTCGTGATCGGCGTCAACGTCACCATGATGAAGCTCGCGATCGCGACGCTGCCGGGTACGGATGTCGACAGCCCCTATGCCGCGGGCCTGACCTATGAGCGCGAGATCTCGGCGTCGCAGGACCAGGCCGCGCGCAAATGGCAGGTCAGCGCGCATATCGAGCGCCGCACCGACGGTGGTGCCGCGATCCAGGTCGAGGCGCGTGATGCGAGCGGACAGCCGCTCGCCGGATTGAAGTTCGGCGGACGTCTGGAGCGGCCGACCGACAAGCGCGCCGATCTCCAGGTCGAGCTCGCGGAAGCCGGCATCGGCGTCTATCGCGGCAATGCCGCGTCCGTCGCGCCGGGGCAGTGGGATCTGGTGATCGAGGGTGAGACGCGAGGGGCGCGTGTGTTCCTCTCGCGCAACCGCGTGATCCTGAACTGAAGGATCTCGTCATGCAGGTCACGCGCGATTTCTCTCACTATGTCCGCGACGCCGGCGCGGGCCTCCAACATATCGACCTCGCGGTCGAAGGCGTTCACTGCGCCGGCTGCATGGCCAAGATCGAGCGCGGCCTGTCCGCCATCCCTGATGTTACGCTGGCGCGCGTGAACCTGACCGACCGCCGCGTCGCGCTGGAATGGAAGGCGGGCACGCTCGATCCCGGCCGTTTCATCGACCGGCTCGAAGAGCTCGGCTACAAGGCCTATCCGTTCGAGACCGAGAGTGCGGAAGTCGCCGAGGTCGCCGAATCCCGCTTCCTGCTGCGCTGTCTCGGCGTTGCGGCATTCGCCACCATGAACGTGATGATGCTGTCGATCCCGGTGTGGTCGGGCAACGTCTCGGACATGCTGCCGGAGCAGCGCGACTTCTTCCACTGGCTGTCGGCGCTGATCGCGCTGCCGGCGGCGGCCTATGCCGGCCAGCCGTTCTTCCGCTCGGCCTGGCGCGCGCTGTCGGCGAAGACCACCAACATGGACGTGCCGATCTCGATCGGCGTGATCCTGGCGCTCGGCATGTCCGTGGTCGAGACCATCCACCACGCCGAGCACGCCTATTTCGACGCGGCGATCATGCTGCTGACCTTCCTGCTGGTCGGCCGTTTCCTCGACCAGAACATGCGGCGGCGGACCCGCGCGGTCGCCGGCAATCTTGCCGCGCTCAAGGCGGAGACCGCGGCCAAGTTCGTCGGGCCTGACGAGATCTCGCAGGTGCCGGTGGCGGCGATCTATCCCGGCGACATCGTGCTGCTGCGGCCCGGCGAGCGCTGTGCGGTCGACGGCACCGTGATCGAGGGCCGTTCCGAGATCGACCAGAGCCTGATCACCGGCGAAACGCTCTATGTCACGGCCGAGCAGGGCACGCCGGTCTATGCGGGCTCGATGAATATCTCCGGCACGCTGCGGGTGCGGGTCTCGGCGGCCTCCGAGGCGACGCTGCTCGCCGAGATCACGCGGCTGCTCGACAACGCGCTCCAGGCCCGCTCGCGCTACATGCGGCTCGCCGACCGTGCCTCGCGGCTCTACGCGCCGGTGGTGCACGCGACCGCGCTGCTGACCATTCTCGGCTGGGTCATCGCGGGTGCGTCCTGGCACGATGCGATCGTGACCGGCGTTGCCGTGCTGATCATCACCTGTCCCTGCGCGCTGGGGCTCGCGATCCCGACGGTGCAGACGGTGGCCTCGGGCGCGATGTTCAAGGCAGGTGTGCTGCTCAATGCGGGCGATGCGATCGAGCGGCTGGCGGAAGCCGACCATGTCATCTTCGACAAGACCGGCACGCTGACGCTGCCCGATCTCGAAGTGATGAACGCGGCCGATATCCCCGCCGACGTGTTCGAGCTCGCCGGGCGCCTCGCGCTGTCGAGCCATCATCCGGTCGCCGCCGCGGTGGCGCAGGCTGCCGGCGCCAGATCGCCTGTTGTCGGCGCGGTCGAGGAAGCCGGGCAGGGCGTGCGAGCGGTGGTCGACGGCGTCGAGATCCGCTTGGGGCGTCCGTCCTTTTGCGGTGCCGAGGCGCAGGTCGGAAGCGTCACTCTCGATCCCGAGGCCTCGATCGTGGCCTTCAGCAAGGGGACTGAAAAATTCATCCTTACGGTGCGCCAGGGACTGCGTCCGGACGCGCAGGCCGTGATCGCGGCGCTGAAGGCGCGCAACATCGGCATCGAGATACTCTCCGGCGACCGCGAGCCGGCCGTGAAGGCGGCAGCGCACGTCCTGTCCATTCCCGAGTGGCGCGCCGGCGTCACGCCGGCCGACAAGATCGCGCGGATCGAGGAATTGAAGCGGCGCGGCATGAAGGTGCTGATGGTCGGCGACGGCATGAACGACGCGCCCTCGCTGGCCGCAGCCCATATCTCGATGTCGCCGATCTCGGCCGCGCATTTGAGCCAGGCGACCGCCGACCTCGTCTTCCTCGGCCGGCCGCTGGCTCCCGTCGTCGCCGCGATCGATGCGTCGCGCAAGGCGCTGCATCTGATGCGGCAGAACCTCTGGCTCGCGATCGGCTACAATGTGCTCGCCGTGCCGGTTGCGATCAGCGGCATCGTGACGCCCCTGATTGCGGCGGCCGCCATGAGCGGCTCGTCGATCCTGGTCATGCTGAACTCGCTGCGCGCCCGCAGCGCCTCGCGGGAGATCGTGTGATGGAGATCCTGGTCATCCTGGTGCCGCTCGCCTTGATGCTCGGAGGCGCCGGTCTCGTCGCCTTCCTCTGGTCGCTCCGAAGCGGCCAGTACGACGATCTCGACGGTGCCGCCTGGCGTGCCATCGCCGACGACGAGCCGCCGCAGGAAGCTCCGGTCAAGCGCTAGGCTTCAGGGCGAAGGTGAGCAGGGCCGCGAGCGCGAGGGCCGCGCCGACACCTGTGACGCAGGCGTACCAGCCGAAACTGTCGAACAATCGCCCGAGCACGGCCGTGCCGACCAGCCCGCCGCCGAAGTAGCACGCAAGATAGGTCCCGCTGGCGATGCCGCGGTTGCCGGTTGCGGCCTGTCCGACGAAGCTGGTTGCGGCGGCCTGTGCGAAGAACGTGCCGACGCCGACCAGGACCATGCCGGCGAGCACGCCGCCGAGATGCGGCGCCAGCATCAAGGGCAGGCCGAGGCCGGCGACAGCGAGCGCGCCCCAGATCGTGGGCCGCGTTCCCAGACGCGCAGCCATCTTGCCGGCCAGAAGCGTCGTGACGACGGACGGAAGGAAGACGAGATAGACGAGGCCCAGATCCATCATGCCGAGCGACAGCGGCGGCCGGACCAGCACGAAATTGACGAACGTGAAGGTGCCGATGAAGGCGAACAGGATGCAGAAGCCGATGCCGAAGGCGGCGCGCAGCCGCCGATTGCGCCAATGCGCGATGGTGGCGGAAAGGGGCGAAGCCGCCGGCATCATCGCATGCATCGGCTGCACGCGTCGAATCGTGAAATAGACCAGCACCGCGCCGGCCAGATTGAGCGCTGCGAAGAAATAGAAATTCCAGGCGAGGCCGAGGCTGTCGGCGACCGCCGCCGAGATCAGCCGGCCAATGAGGTTGCTGGCGACATTGCCGGTGATGTAGGCGGCAAAGGCGCCGCCGGCGTCCGCGGCGCTGCATTGCTCGCCGAGATAAGCGAGGGTGAGCGCGAAGGCGGAGGCCATGCACAGGCCCTGCGCGACCCGCAGGGCGGTGAAGACGGCAAGATTTGGTGCCGAGGCCAGCAGGCTGGTGGGGATTGCCAGCAGCGTCAGGCTGAGCAGGATGCCGGTGCGCCTGTTGATGTGCGGGCTGAAGAAGCCGACGACGAGACTGGCTGCCGCCATGCCGAAGGTGCTGGCGTTGACGGCAAAGCCCATCGCTGCGGGTGTGACGCCGTAGTGCCGCGTCAGCGAGGGCAGGATCGCCTGCGTTGCGAAGAGATCGACGACGGTCAGGAATGCGGTGAGGCCGATCACGAGCGAGCGAAGCACAAGGCCTGGCGAGTGCGTCTCCATCGTCATCGCGGCCGGTTTGATGGGAGCGGAAAGATCGGTCATGGCGTGGCTCTCCGTTGATCTGTCATTCCGGGCTGGTGCGAACGGGACCGCAAAGCGGCCCGGAGCACCAGACCCGGAATCTCGAGATTCTCAGGTGCGCAATTGCGCACCGTAGTTCGATGCTGCGCATCGCCCCGGAATGACGGGGCTGGGGCGCTCGTCACATGTGATGGTCGTTCGGATCCTTGCGGACGTCGCCGACATAGAGAATGACCGTCTCCTTGCCGAGGTTCTTCCACCAATGCGAGGTGCCGTAGACTTCGGGGCGGATGTCGCCGGCCTTGTGCACGATCGGATCGACGCAGTTGGAGGCGTACTCGACGATCTCGCCCTGCTGCACGAAGATCAGCGCGGGGCGGTCGTCATGGCTGTGCCAGGGCACGATGCCGCCGGGCGCGATGGTCAGCTTGCGGAAGCGCAACTCGCGGCCCTCGATATGGGCGGGCTGCTTGCCGAGATCGATCGCGCCGAGCGTGACGTCGGTGACGCCGACCGGCTTATAGTCGACCATCTGCTGCGCGTTCGGCTTGATCTTGCCGGCCGGGCATTCGCCGGCAAGCACCGGCGTTGCAAATGTCAGCGCCCCGAGAATGGCAACGCCTGTCCAAACCACGCGCGACACTGTGAGATGCCTAGACATGGAAAATCTCCTCTGTTGGCCGCAACCGTGATGGTCGCCGGCTATGGCAGGAGCTTCGTCGAGATCGCGTCTTCGTTGAAATGCCGGCTTGCTTTCGATGCGATAGCCCGGCGCTATGTTGATGCGCGGCGGCTATCGAACCGATTGGGCAACGGCATTTCCGCTTCCGGAGGATCAGGCGTCCGATGACAGGGCGCCCGATTGGCGGGCGTTCACGTCGATCCGGAGGAGCATCCCATGACGAAAGTGTCCAAAACCCTGATCTTTACCGCCGCCTTCGCGGTGATCGCCACATCGGCTTTCTCGCAGGCCTCCTGGGACTTCAAGGCCGGCATGGCCTATGTCTATGGCGGACCCGGCAAGATGTCGGCGATGGCCATGGCCCCGGCCGAGAAGAACCACGAGGCCATGATGAAGAACGCCAAGAAGGTGCCGGACAACACCGTCTTCTTCATGGACAACGGGTCGCTGTACTCCACCTCGGGGCGGCTCGATCCCACCGGCAATTTCTACGTGAACTGAACCCGTCCTCGCGCGACGGCCGCCCCTTGCGGGCGGCCGGATCTGGAAACTAGTATTCGCCCCTGAACGCCGGAGCGGAAGATGACGTCTCTCTCACCAGCCGACGCCGATCGACTGAGGCTCGCCTTCCAGCGCTGCCGCGACATGGAGGGAACGCTGAACGAGCAGCTTCGGGCCTATGCCGATGCCAGCCGCGAGGTGTTTCCGGCCTATGGCGAGGCGGTCGATCGCCTGGTGACTCGCTTGAGCGGGAACGGCGGCGGCGAGACCGCGCCGCGCCCTGGCGATGCGATGCCGCCATTCATGCTGCCGGATGAAAGTGGAAGTCTGGTCGCGCTGCCTGCGCTCCTGGAGCAAGGCCCCGTCGCCGTGATGTTCTTCCGCGGACACTGGTGCCCTTATTGCCGGCTCAATGTCCGTGCCGTGGTGCAGGCGCAGGAGCGCATCAAGGCGATGGGCGCACTGGTCGTCGCGATCATGCCGGAGACGCAAGAATACACAAGGCAGGTCAAGGCCGACTCCGGCGCGCCGTTTCCGATCCTGACCGATCTCGACAACGGCTATGCGCTGTCGCTCAATCTCGCGATCTGGCTCGGCGCCGAGATCCAGCGCCTGCTGTCCTATCAGGATATGGCGAAGTTCCACGGCAACGACGGCTGGATGCTGCCGATCCCCGCCGTGTTCGTCGTCGGCCGCGACGGGATCGTCAAGGCGCGTTTTGTCGACCCCGACTTCCGCAAGCGCATGGAGATCGATGATCTAATCGAAGCGCTGGAGCGCGCGAGCCGGGAGAATTGAGCTTCTTTTCCCCTTCTCCCCTTGCGGGAGAAGGTGGCGCGAAGCGCCGGATGAGGGGTGTCTCTCCGCGTGCACTGATGCTCGCGGAGACATACCCCTCACCCAAGCGAGTCTGCGTCTGCCAGCGTCGCTGCCCTCTCCCACAAGGGGCGAGGGCACAGCATTGCGCATCTCGCGTGGTGCAAGAGCGCTCCATCTGCTACCCGGCGATCTCCCGCCAGTCCGCGCCGCGCAGCATCCGCATCACCGCATTGGCGACGGCCGTGCGCTGCCGGCCGGCGACGCCGTAAAGGCTGACGGTGCGGCGCGCATCGAGGCCGGTGACTGCGGTGCGTTTCAGACTCTCCGGTACCGGTGAAGTATGTGGCATCATGGCGATGCCGATATCCGCTTCCACCAGTTCTATCAGATCACGCTCGCTCGAAATCTCGTGGCCATGATCGATGTCGATGCCGTGCTCGCGCAGGTTCGCGGAGATACGCCTGGAATGCTCGCAGTAATTCCGGCCGAGCAATTGCTCCGCGCGCAAATCATCCGGCTCGACCGTGTCGTGTCCGGCAAGACGGTGCTTCCTGCTGACGACGAGATCGAAGTCTTCCGTGAACAGCGGCCAGACGTCGAGCCGGTCCCAGGCTTCGTCGATCTCGGCGGCGATGCCGAGCTCGGCTTCGCCCTTCTTCAGGAATTCGCCGACTTCGCGGCTGGTCCCGCGTAGGAAGCGGAATTCAAGCCGGTTGAACTGGCGTCTGATCGCGTTCAGGTGTGGGATCAGCAGCGCCAGGTCGATCGAATGCGTCAGCGCGATGCGCAGCGCGCCGATCTCGCCGCTCCTGAACGAGGAGGCGAGCGAGCGCGCGCCGGTGGCGGCGTCATAGCACTGCTTCAAGAGCGGATGCATGCGCTGGCCGAGCTCAGTCAACTGGGCAGCCGGGCGTTCGCGGCGGAACAGGTCGCCGCCGAGCTCGGCCTCGAGCTGCTTGATCGCGCGCGTCAGCGATGGCTGCGTCACGTTGCATTCCTCGGCGGCGCGCGTAAAATTCAACAGCTGCGCCACCGCGAGGAAATAGCGGACCTGATGCATTTCCATGGATCGGCTCCCCAGCTGGAACGGCCTCAAATCTAGCCGATCCGGACAGGGAATGACATCCCGGGCTCAATAGCGCATGCGTATGGTTATGGAAGCCAGCCGGCATTTCCAAAAGGCCCGACAATCGCCGAGACTAGCAGGACGTAACAATGGCCTTACGCCTGACGAATGATAACCATAGGCTCGACAGGAGCGAGACATGAACGGCATGCAGGACAATTTGCAGCGTAAAGGTATGGACCTGCCGGGGCAGGTCGTGCTCGTGCTGCAAGGCGGCGGCGCGCTCGGCTCGTACCAGGCCGGGGTCTACCAGGCATTGCACGAAGCCGGCATCGAGCCGGACTGGATCATCGGCACGTCGATCGGCGCGATCAATGCGAGCCTCATTGCGGGCAACGCAAGGGAGCACCGGCTGGCGCGCTTGAGGGAGTTCTGGAAGCGGATGGAGCAGCAGCCGGTCTGGGACTGGCGCGCCACGTTTCCCGGCTTCAACGAGAAGCTGGCCTACTGGTCGACGGTGACCCACGGCATTCCAGGATTCTTCCGGCCCAATCCGCTCGCGCATGCCGGCGATTCCTATCCGCTGGGCGCCGATCACGCCGGCTTCTATTCGACCGCGCCGCTGGAGGAGACGCTGAGCGAGCTGGTCGATTTCGATCTGGCCAATCGCTGCGCGCCGCGCCTGACGGTCGGTGCGGCTCATGTCGGCACCAGCGAAATGCGCTATTTCGACAGCCGCGACGGCGAGCTGACGGTCAAGCATATCATGGCCTCGGGCGCGCTGCCGCCGGCTTTCCCGGCGGTGCGCATCGACGGCGAGCTCTATTGGGACGGCGGCATCTTGTCGAACACGCCGACCGAAGCGGTGTTCGACGACAATCCGCGCAGGGATTCGCTGATCTTCTCCGTGCATCTCTGGAATCCCGTCGGGCCGGAGCCGACCACGATGGCGGAGGTGCTGAACCGGCACAAGGACGTGCAATATTCCAGCCGCATCGCAAGCCAGATCGTGCGACAGCAGCAGGCTCATCGCCTCCGCCATGTCATCAACCAGCTCGCGGCGCGGCTGCCCGAGAGCGAGCTGAATGATCCCGCGGTGAGGGAACTGATGAGCTACGGCTGCTCGACCCGCATGCATGTGGTGCGGCTGCTGGCGCCGCAGCTCGAGCACGAGACCCATACCAAGGATATCGACTTCAGCCCGTCGGGGATCACGCGGCGCTGGCATGCCGGCTACGCTCACACGCGATCGGTGCTGGCGCGCAAACCCTGGATCGGCGAGTTCGATCCGCTCGCCGGCGTGGTGTTGCACGAGCATACGGACGAGATGCCGATTGCGGCGGAGTGAGGGCCTCGTCCGTCGTTTGTTTCGGGCGGTGACGATGTCGCGAGCGCGCGGTCTGGGCTATTATCGCGGCATCTTCGTCGCGAGACTCGCACGTGGTCGTTGAGAAGGATCTTGAAGCGGCACTCGATCAGCTCCGCGCTGACGCGGCGGACCCGGTTGCCGGCGTGTTCGGTCCTGACACGATCACCTGGCGGATCGACCGGGAGGCCGTGAACTTTCTCGGCGCCGGTCGCGCGCTGCTGCTGCAACTCGCCCACCCCTGGGTCGCCGCCGCCATCGCCGAGCATTCCACCACCTTTGCCGATCCGATCGGTCGCTTCCATCGCACCTTCGACATCGTCTTCGCCATGGTGTTCGGCTCGCTCGACCGTGCCTTGCTGTCGTCCCGGCAGTTGCACCGGCGCCACGGGATGATCGTCGGCGAGATGCCCGAGACGGTCGGTCCGTTCGCGGTGGGCTCGCGCTATTGTGCTAACGACATTCCAGCGCTGCGCTGGGTTCACGCCACGCTGGTCGACACCGCCCTGATGGCGCATGATCTCGTCCTGCCGCCGCTCTCGGCGGAGGAGCGCGAGCGGTATTGGGCCGAGAGTCGCACGTTCGGCGCGCTGTTCGGACTGACGGCGGATGACCTGCCGGCGGATTGGTCCGGCTTCGCCGCTTACACCGCGGCGATGATGCAATCGGACACGCTGACGGTCAGCACGGCGGCACGCGAGATCGCAACGCAGATCTTCACGGGCGCGCGTCCGTGGTTGCGTCCGCCGCGCTGGTATCGCGCGCTCACCGCAGGGATGTTACCGGAGCGCTTGCGCGCGGGTTTTGGTTTTGAGCTCGACGAGCGCGACGTCAGATCCGCCGACAATGCGCTACGATGGATCAGGCGCGTCTATCCGAAACTGCCTGACAGGCTGCGCTATGTCGGTCCCTATCAGGAAGCGCAGGCGCGGCTGCGGGGTGAAGCGCAGCCCGACTGGATGACCCGCTGCCTCAACCGTGCCTGGATCGGCCGGCCGCAAATGGATGCGCGTCGCTAGCGCTCGCTCTCACCGTGTCCCGGACAAGCTGCAATGCGTTAGCATTGCAGCGCAGAGCCGGGACCCAGAGACCACGAGTTCCTGTGCAGAATGGGCCCCGGCTCAGCAGCGCACCACGTCGCAAGGGCGACGCGCTGCGCTGCGTCCGGGGCACGAGAGGAGAGTGGGGCGCGCAACTTTCTCCTCCTCGTCATTGCGAGCCACCGGGTCCGCGCAAAGCGCGGCCCGATGACAGGCTCAGCGAAGCAATCCAGAATCCCTCCGCGGAAAGATTCTGGATTGCTTCGCTTCGCTCGCAATGACGGAGTGTGCCGAAGCGCCGTCGCGCCTCACGCCGACGCCAGCTTCCGGTACAGCGCGCTGTAGCTGCTGGCCGAGATGCTCCAGGAGAACGATCGTCCCATGGCGCTGCGGCGCATGGTGTCGAGCTGATCCTGCGCCATGAAGGCCGAGAAGGCGCGGCGGACGCCGCCGAGGAAGGATTCGTGCGAGGGTTTTGAGAACAAGAAGCCGGTCTCGCCGTCGCTGATGGTCTCGGCAAGGCCGCCGGTCTGGTGACCGATCGGCAATGAGCCGAAGCGCTGGGCGTACATCTGGCTGAGGCCGCAGGGCTCGAACCGCGACGGCATCAAGGTGAAATCGCTGCCGGCAAAGATGCGCCGCGCCTGGGCGTCGTTGAAGCCGATCGCGACGCCGATGGCATCGGGACGGCGGCGATGGGCGTTGATAAGCGCCTGCTCGAGCGCCGGCTCACCGGAGCCGGTGACCACGATCTGCCCGCCGGCATCGATGATCTCGTCAGCCGCCGCCAGCACGAGGTCGATGCCCTTCTGGTGCACGAGACGGGCGACGATGCCGAACATCGGTCCGCGCGACACCGCAAGCCCGAACTGCTTGCGCACATAATCCGCATTGGCCTTCTTGCCGACCCAGTCGCCGGCGCCGAACTGCTGGGCGAGCTGCGCGCAATAGCGCGGGTCCCAGCTCTCGTCGATGCCGTTGAGGATGCCGGTGAGCTCGGCCGCATCCGAGCGCAGGCGGAGCAGGCCCTCGAGGCCGCAGCCGAATTCGGCCGTGGTGATCTCGCGCGCATAGGTGCCGCTGACAGTGGTGAGATGCGAAGCGTAGACGAGGCCCGCCTTGAGGAAGGAGACCTGGTCGTAGAACTCGACGCCGTCGATATGGAAGGAGCTCTCCGGTGCGCCGATCCGCCGCAGCGCCTCCTTCGGGAAGAGGCCCTGATAGGCGAGATTGTGAATGGTCAGGATCGACGGCAGCTTGGCGCCGCGCCAGGCGAGATAGGCCGGTACGAGCGAAGCCTGCCAATCATTGGCATGGACCAGGTCTGCTGCCCAATTCTTGTCCAGCTTGCCCATGGCCAGCTCAGCGGCTGCCGAGGCGAAGCGCGCGAAGCGGATATCGTTGTCGGGCCAGTCGCGCCCGGACTCATCGCCATAGGGATTGCCGGGCCTGTCGTAGAGCTGCGAGCACAACAGCACATAGACCGGCAGCCCGTCCTTGGTCGCGGCTCGGCCGAGCGAGCAGGCCGGCATCTCCGCGAACGCCGGGCAGCGGCCGACAATCTGGATATGCGTGAGCTGCTCGATGATGTCGCGATAGCCGGGCAGCATGATCCGGATATCGGCGAAGGGACGTAGCGCTCGGGGGAGGGCGGCGGAAACGGCTCCGAGTCCGCCGACGCGGACGAAGTCGTCCATCTCTGTCGTAACGAACAAGACCCTCAAGAACTGCTGCCCTCATCCGATCCCGTTTGCTGCTATGCAAGAACGGGTCCAGTTGCCTCGGAAATTCTCAAGCCTCCCGCAGGACGCCTCTGTTCGGTAAAGACTTTCCTACTCGGCCGCTGCCCTCTAGGGTCGCCGCACCAACAAGAGAGAACATCCACGGTTCCTAAGGGGACCCCAGGGAGACGCGGCACGCATGCAGTTACCAGACAAGCATGAGGGGACGACGACAAAGGCTTTCGCGGGCCTGCGGGTCCTGGATTTTTCGACCACGATCGCCGGTCCCCATTGCGCGCGCATGCTAGCCGACATGGGCGCCGAGGTCATCAAGATCGAGACCGACGGCGGGGAGACGATGCGGACCCGGCCACCGCTGCGCAAGGGCTGCAGCACCGCGTTCGGCCAGCTCAATGTCGGCAAGAAGAGCCTGGTGCTCGACCTCAAATCCGAGGATGGCAGGGACGCCGTCTACCGGCTGGCCGCGACCGCCGACATCCTGGTCGAGAACTTCCGCCCCGGCGTGATGCACCGGCTGCGCCTCGACTATGACAGGCTGCGTCAAGTCAACCCGAAGCTGATCTACTGCTCGATTTCAGGTTACGGCCAGACCGGCCCCTCGGCCGAACTGCCGGCCTATGCGCCGGTGATCCATGCCGCCTCCGGCTACGACATGGCGCATCTCGCCTACCAGCCCGGCCGTCACAGGCCGGACTATTGCGGCATCTATCACGCCGACGTCGTCACCGGCACCTACGGTTTTGGCGCGATCGCGTCCGCACTCTATCAGCGCACCGTGACCGGGCGCGGCCAGCACATCGACGTCTCCATGCTGGAATCGATGCTGACCTTGACCCTGACCGAGTTGCAGAGCTCGCAATTCGCGGTGACGCTGCCGCCGCGCCCGATGTTCGGACCGACCGAGACGGCCAGCGGCTATGTCATGATCACGGTCGCGAGCGAGAAGACGTTCCAGGCGCTGATGGGCGTGATCGGCCGCCCCGAATGGGTCTCCGATCCACGCTTCGCCACCTACGCGCCGCGCCGCGCGAACTGGGCGGCGTTGATGGACGGCGTCGAGGTCTGGTCGCGGCAGCTTTCGACCGATGCATGCCTCCTCGCGCTTGGCGCCGCGGGCGTACCGGCCTCGGCCTATCGCACCGTGTCAGAGGCGCTGGCCGATCCGCAGCTTGCGCATCGCCAGGCGCTCTCCGAGGTGCGGGACGAGGGCGGCGCGTTTAGGGTGCTCAACCTGCCGTTCCGGATGTCGGGGGCCGATACGACGCCGGCCAAGACGGTGTCCATGCTCGGCGCGCACACGGAGGCATTGCGCGACGAGATCGGCCTTGCGAGCGATGCTGCAATTCCGTCAGGCAAAACGGCCGTGCAGGGCTGAACGGCTTCGTGCCGCAAGCAATGCGGCCCTGCGCGCCGCCGGATTGCCATCCTCGATCGCCGTAAACTAGACAGGAGCGAGTTTGTCTCGCTCCCCCGGGCATGGCATGGTGGACGTGACGACAAGAAGCATGCCGGGAGGATTCCGATGAAGAGTTTCAAGGTTGCCGATTTCAAGGCGCCGCTGCAGGAGTTCGACGAGGCGACGCCGCAGCCCTCGGGCACGCAGGTGTTGATCAAGGTGAAGGCCGCCGGCGTCTGCCACAGCGACCTCCACATCTGGGAAGGCGGCTATGATCTCGGTCACGGCCGCAAGCCGCTGTCGCTGAAGGATCGCGGCATCAACCTGCCGCTGACCATGGGCCATGAGACCGTCGGCGAAGTCCTCGCCTTCGGCCCCGACGTGAAGCCGACCGACCAGGGCGACCTGAAGCTAGGCGATGTCGGCCTGGTCTATCCCTGGATCGGCTGCGGCAAATGCGCGACGTGCCTCGGCGGTGACGAGAACATGTGCCTGACGCCGCGCTCGCTCGGTGTCTATTGCGACGGCGGTTATGCCGACCACATGCTGGTGCCGCATCCGCGCTACCTGCTCAATCTGAAAGGCCTCGATCCCGCGACGACCGCGCCCTATGCCTGCTCGGGCGTCACCACCTACAGTGCGCTGAAGAAGGTCGAGCAGCATTTCGACACGCCGATCGTGATGTTCGGCGCCGGCGGCCTCGGCCTGATGGCGCTGTCGCTGTTGAAGGCGATGGGCGGCAAGGGCGCGATCATGGTCGACATCGACGCCAAGAAGCGCGAGGCGGCCGAGAAGGCCGGCGCGCTCGCGACCGTCGATCCCAAGGCGCCGGATGCGCTGGAGCAGCTTGCGAAGAAGGCGGGCGGGCCGATCCGCGCCGTGATCGACCTCGTCGGCAACTCCGCCACGACACAGCTCGGCTTCGACTGCCTGACCAAGGGCGGCAAGCTCGTCATCGTCGGCCTGTTCGGCGGCGGCGCGACCTGGGCGCTGCCGCTGATCCCGATCAAGGCGGTGACGATCCAGGGCAGCTATGTCGGAAACCTGCGCGAAACGCAGGATCTGCTCGACCTCGTCCGCACCAAGAAAGTGCCGCCGATCCCGGTGACGACGGCACCGCTCGCCAAGGCCAACGACGCGCTGGTGCAATTGCAGCAGGGCGCAGTGGTCGGCCGCACCGTGCTGACGCCGTAGTTTCTTCTGTCATTCCGGGGCGGTCCGCAGGACCGAACCCGGAATCTCGAGATCCCGGGTTCGGCTCTTCGAGCCGCCCCGGGATGACGCATCCGCTACAGGAACCCCCATGTCCGCAAACAACGCCTTCCACATTGCCGTGCTCGCCGGTGACGGCATCGGTCCCGAAGTCATGGCGCCGGCGCTCGAGGTGCTGCGCAAGGTCGGCGACAAATCCGGTCTCGGCTTTCGCTTCACCGAGGCCCCGGCCGGTGCCAACAATTATCTCGCCACCGGCAAGTCGATGCCTGATACGACGATCAAGCTCTGCGAGGAGGCGGATGCGATCCTGCTGGGCGCCTGCGGCCTGCCGTCGGTGCGCTACCCCGACAATACCGAGATCGCGCCGCAGATCGAGCTGCGCTTCATCTTCGATCTCTATGCCGGGGTCCGGCCGGCGCGGCTCATTCCCGGCGTGCCGAGTCCGATCGTCGGCGCGGACACGCGCGGCATCGATCTCGTCGTGATCCGCGAATCCACCGAGGGTCTGTTCGCCTCGATGGGCAAGGGCGTCGTCACCCACGAGGATGCGCGCGAGACCATGGTGATCACGCGCCGGACGTCCGAGCGCCTGTTCGAGTTCTCGTTCCGCCTCGCCGAGCGGCGCAAGGCGCGCGGCAAGCCGGGCGCACTCACCTGTGTCGACAAGGCGAACGTGTTCAAGGCCTTTGCGTTCTTCCGCGGCATCTTCGACGAGATCGAGAAGAAGCATCCTGATGTGAAGACCGACCGGCTCTATGTCGATGCCTGCTCGGCGATGCTGGTCAAGCGTCCCTGGGATTTCGACGTGATGGTGATGGAGAACATGTTCGGCGACATCGTCTCCGACATCACCGCGAGCCTGATCGGCGGTCTCGGCATGGCGCCGTCGGCCGACATCGGCGACAAATATGCCGTGTTCCAGCCCTGCCACGGCACCGCGCCTGACATCATGGGGCAGGGCAAGGCCAACCCCACCGGCATGATCCTGTCGGCCGCGATGATGCTGGATTGGCTCGCCGAGAAGCATGGCGTGGAGAGTGCGGCGGAAGCCGGCGAGACCATCGAGCGCGCGGTGGACCAGGTCTATGCCGGTGGCATCAAGCCGATGGAGTTCGGCGGCAGCAATGGCACCGCCGACATCACGAAGGCAGTGCTGGGAGCGCTGTAGTCAACGCGCGTGCGTGAAAAGGGCCCTCGGGGCCCCTTCGTCGTCTACCAGCGACGCCAGTGGCGGTGGCCGTAATAGCCATATGGCCGTGGCCCGTAGAAGCGGCGCGGGCCGTAGTAGCCATAGGCACCGTAATAGTTCGGTCGCCACCAGCAGCGGCCCCAGGCATTGCAAACCATGCGGACCTGATCGATGTTCGCGGCCGGCCCGCTCGCGATCCGGTCGGCCTGCGGAATGCCGTTCGGCATCGCCGCGAGCGCTTGCCCTGACGCCAGCGCGGCGCCGCCCAGCGCAACCAGACCGAGAACAGCAGATTTGAGTTTCATCGCACTCTCCCTCATTGGTGGCGGAAGAACTTGCGACGGATCAGTTGGTTGCTATGGCGGTGCGGGCGGGGGAGGAATTTAATCTTCCTGAATGAGGGTTCAGCTTCAATTGTTCTAAGTTCATTTGCCCTGGAACTGCGGCTTGCGCTTTTCCATGAAGGCCTGCCGGCCCTCGCGGAAATCCGCGCTGTCCATGCATGCGGTGCCGATCGCCTTGATCGCGTCCATGTCGCGTGCGCTCTCGTCCTTCAAGACCTGCGCGATGGTGATCTTGGCGGCCTTGATCGCGAGCGGGGCGTTCTGCGAGATTGTCGCGGCAATCGCCATGGTCTCGCCCCAGAGCTCGCCCTCCGGGAACACGCGCTCGACGAGGCCGATACGCAGCGCCTCGGCGGAATCGATGCGCATGCCCGTGTACATCAGAAGCCGCGCCCAGGATGGGCCGACCAGCGACACCAGGTGCCGCAAGCCGTCGAAGCCATAGGCGATGCCGAGTTTTGCGGCGGGAATGCCGAACTGACTGTCCCGCGAGGCGAGGCGGATGTCGGCGAGCATGGCGACCTGCATGCCGCCGCCGAGGCAAAAACCCTGGATGCAGGCGATGGTCGGCTTCGGATAGTCGGCAAGCAGCGCGCGCTGGGCGACGCTGCGCCTGGCGTATTCCTCGGACGCGGCGGCATTGTGCCGGTTTTTCTCGAACTGGCTGATGTCGGCCCCTGAGACGAACGCCTTGCCGCCCGCGCCGCGCAGGATAACGACCCGCACGGCGTCGTCGTCGCGCAAGGCCGTCAGCGCCTCGCCAAATCCCTCCCACATCTCCAGCGACATCGCGTTGCGCTTGTCGGGATTGTTGAACGTGATCACGCCGACGCCGTCAGTGGCGTGCTGGAGGATCTTGCCGTCGGCGTAGGATTTTTCACTGGAAATATCGGGCATCGCGCGCTCGCGTGTTGTGAACCGAGCGCAATGTGCGGCCGGGCTGAGGCCGGGGTCAACCGCGGCAAGGGATGCGGCTTTGCATCCGCCTGCGCCGCGATTGCATGGCGCGAGAAGCGCCTATTGCATCACATGCATGTGCGCGGTCAGCGGATGGCCGGCGGCGTTGCCGAAGAACGCCGCCTCTTCGGCCGTCGCCTCCAGCAGCTGCTCGTCCTGGTTATAGACGTCGTTGCGGAACTGGATGGTCTGGTCCTTGGTCATCCACGCCGTGAGATAGATCCAGGCCACCGGCACCTTCTTCGCCATGGCGACCTCGAGGTGCTGGCCGCTGGCGATCTCCGCGTCGATCGCGGCGCGGCTCCATTTCGGCTGGTCCTTGAGCAGCCAGGCGGCGAGATCGCGCACATTGTCGACGCGCGAGCAGCCGTGGGAATCGAAGCGGTAGTCGTTGCTGAACAAATTGCGCTGGTTGGTGTCGTGCATATAGACCGAATAGGAATTCGGCATGTCGATCTTGACGGCGCCGAGCGCGTTGAAGGTGCCGTTGTGCTGGCGCACCGTGAAGTTCGGCGTGTGCGTGCCCGACCAGTCGACCGAATGCGGATCGATCGGATTGTCGTGGGCGTCGAGCACCTCCATGTGCATGCGTGACAAATAGGTCGGGTCCTTGCGCATATGCGCCGAGATCTCGGTCTTGGCGATCGAAGCCGGCACCGTCCAGGTCGGGTTGAGGACGACGCTGGTGATCTGGGCCGTCAGCGTCGGCGAGGGCTTTTCGGTCTTGCCGACGATGACGCGATAGCGCCGCACCACGACGTCGTTCTCGACCGCTTCGGCAAAGGCGGCGGGGATGTTGACCACGACATAGCGCTGGCCGAAGCCGAAATTCATGTTCTCGAGCCGCTCGAGCGAGGCCTCGAGCTGGCGGATGCGCTTCTGCACCGAGACGTTCATCGCCGCCAGCGTGCGCGGCGACACCGTGCCGGTCGGCGCGAGGCCGTGGCGGGCCTGGAAGCGCTTCACCGCGTCGGCGAGATCCTGGTCGAAGGCGCCGCTGGCCTTCTCGGCGGAAAGATCGCCGGAGAGGATCAACCGCTTGCGCAGGAGATCGTCGCTCGTGCCCTGGACGCCGAGCGCGAATTTGGCATCCGCGGGGATCGTCGGCCAGCCGCCGCGCACGGCGAGCGCGGAATAGCTGAACGCGGCCTCCTTGATGCGCTGGGCGGAACCTTCGTCATAGGTCGGCTCGTGCGTCAACGCGAGCGCCGTGGCCGAACGGCTCTCCGGCGTCGAGGCGGGTGTCGTGGCGGTTTTCGGCGCGGCTGCGTGGGAAGGGCTAGCCGCGGCCGGCACTGTACCGGCCGTCGCCGGCTTGGGCGTGGCCTGTCCAACGGTCTCGGTTTGCGCGAGCGCAGAGGCGCTGGCGAGCACGCCGACGGCAATGATCATCGCATGGCGTTTCGACATGTGTCCCATCTTCCCCAAGAGAGCGAGGCCCGGACGGGCACTCGCATTGGCAATTTTCGGCCGCCGGGCTGCGTGCGCCGATTCGTGAAATCGGCGGAAAATTAGGGCACCGGTGTTGAGGTCCCATTAAGCACGGCAGTCGAAAGCTCCGCGCGTCCGCCCGCGGAGTCTCTCGATTGGGTCGCGGCAAGGCCGGAATGGGTTCGCGAAAACCGCGATGGGGGAAGGGAAAAGGGCAAGAAAAAGGGGCGGTCAGGCCGCCCCGAAAAAAGAAGGCCACGCGCGGACCGCGCGCGGGCCAAATCTGGTTCAGAAGATCTGATCCAGTCGATCTCGTCCAATCCGGCCGCGCCCCCGCGACGCGGCGGATTGAACGTTGGCCGTCAAGGCTAGGCCGTCGATCAGCTCAGCTTTCGTTGGCCGCGATCGATTCCATCAGCGAGACGAGCTGACGCTGGACCGTCTGATCCTTGATCTTGCTGTAGGCGCGCAGCAGGCGGAGGCTGAAAGCCGAGTCGAGGAAGAGCAGGCTTTCGACTTCGCGTGCCTTGTTGTCGCCGTCGTAGAAGAAGGTCACGGGCACGTCGAGGGCGGAGGCGATCTGCTGCAGGCGGGCTGCGCCGACGCGATTGACGCCCTTCTCGTATTTCTGGACCTGCTGGAAGCTCACGCCGAGCTTTTCACCGAGCTCGGCCTGCGAGATCTTCATCTCGACGCGCCGCAGACGGATCCGCTTGCCAAGCTCAATGTCCGGCTTGCCGGCACTGCGCTGCTTCATTCTTTTCGCCGCTGTTTTCATAGTCGTTTCTCACCGTTCTTCGGTTGAAAATCCCCCGAAGAGCTGGGTCAGGGGTTCGCCCATATACGAGTCCTTGAATTCATGCGGGTGCACGAACTCTTCCTTAAACCACGGGAAGCGAGCCGGATTGAAAGCCTCGATCAGCCAGTCAATCATGTGCCGTACGCGCGGGATGCGGCCGCTACCGGGATGGTAAGACAACCAGATATCCAGCGGTCGGTTCAATTCGACCTCCAGTGGAATCAACTTCCCGCCAAGCGCAATGGCGTAACTCGGGAATACGCCGATTCCGGCGCCATTCGCGACCGCCCAGTAGTTGGCGCTTGAGACGTTCGTCTTCATGACCAGAAGGTCACGTTCCTGAACGCCTGGGAAGAAGCTCTCAAAAGTCTCCTTGGCGGCGAGCTGGTCGGCGAATTGCAGCACCAGGCGGTGCTTGATCAATTCATGGGCCGAGCGCGGCGTGCCGTATTTCTCGAGGTATTTCTCCGAAGCCCAGAACATCAGATGCATGCGGCCGAGCCGCACCAGCTTGACGTCGAGCGCAGAAGGCCGGGACAGGTGGATGGCGACGTCGGCCTCGTGGCGCGAGACGTCGGCCGAGCGCATCGCGCAATGCAGGTCGACCAGGATCTTCGGATAGGCCTGCTGGAATTCGACCAGCCGCGGGGCGAGCCAGAACGTGCCGAGACCCTCGGTGACGGCGACACGGACCTCGCCCGACAGGGCATTGCCGGTCGAATCGCTGGTGCGCAACACGTCGAAGGCGGCGGCTTCCATACGCTCGACGGCGGACACGACGAGCGCACCCTCGTCGGTCAGATGAGTGCCGTGGACGTCGCGGGTGAACAGGGTGGTGCCGGTCTGGCGCTCGAAATCGTCAATACGGCGGCGCACGGCGTTGATCGACAGCGACAGCCGTTCGGCCGCCGAGCGGAAACTTCGACAGCGGACGACTTCCAGGAAGATGCGCGCCGCATCCCAATCGGAGAGGCCGCTGAGATTTGTCTTTAGGCGTTCCTCTGGAGGAACGCCCCTTTCCGCCAAGGAGTGCATACAAGTCCCTTCAGGCGGCTAAACTGGCAGAATCTGGCGCAAACCACAACCACGGCGGGTTGCGGGGTGACGAGTTTTGAACGTCATCCTTACTGCCTCTCGAGTGGTATTTGGGTGCGGCTACTGGCTGGGAATCGGGCAGACGATCGCCCGAATTGAGGGGTGTCGCGTGAGTTCCGTTGCGAGCCTTGAGATGGCTGCGGGATTGTCGGCGCTGTCCGCAATGGACGCCCTTGCGCAAGTGGCGCTTTCAACTCCCGGAATGGATCAATTACAGCGCAGCGGGCGTTCTGTCCCGGACTGCTTCGACGACGGCAAACGGTGCGGCGGGCGGATGTTCGCCGGAACCACGGATTCAGCGCAGAAACACATTGAAATCATGTTCAGAGGCGCGGCGGCCTCGTGTTATCCTTGGCCTTTCATGGGGGCCAAAGGGGTCGTCGCAAATACGTCTCGCAGGCCGAATTAACGGAAAGAACGCCCGGTGTCGCATTCAGACGAACAATTGCAGTCGGTGCTGGAAACGCTCGAGGAGTGCCGCAGGGCGCTCAACGAGATGAACAGTCGTGAGTCGGCCGAGCTGCTGTCGATTGTCATCCTCGACGTGCGGATGAAACTCAAAGGAATTGATAGCGCCGATCTGAAGGCGCTGTGCGACGAAATGCTGCGGAACGCCGGAAGCGAACCGCAGCCCCCTTCCAAGCAGACGCAGGACCAGCCCCGGCGTCCGCTGCTCCGCGTGGTGAAGTAGCCGCGCCGCCGAGTCTCGCTTTTTGGCGAGGTTTGTGCGCGTCCCGATGCCGCATCTGTGATCACGGACGGCATCGGGAGGAGCCCTGGTTTTGTGCGCCTCTGTTGCGCATTCTCCGGCATCGGCTACACCAGAGCCGGTGCTCCGGGCCGCGCGCATTCCCCGCGTGCCGCGCCGGCGCCTGAGATGGCTCCGACTGCATCATGCAAAATGTTTCGATCCCGGCGGCGCTGATTGCCGGCCTCGTCAGCTTCCTCTCCCCTTGCGTCCTGCCGCTGGTTCCGCCCTACCTGATCTATCTCACGGGGGCGACGATCGAGCATGTCGAGAGCGAGGAGCCGGCATCGGCCTCCAAGCGCGCGATCATGATGTCGGCATTGCTGTTCGTGCTCGGCTTCTCGACGGTGTTCGTCGCGCTCGGCGCCAGCGCCTCGCTGATCGGCGGGCTGATCCGCGCCTGGTCGGCCGAATTGTCGATCCTTGCCGGCATCGTCATCATCATCATGGGCCTGCACTTCCTCGGCCTGACGCGCATCGGCCTGTTGATGCGCGAGGGCCGATTGCCGATCCCCAAACCCGTCGGCCTCTGGGGCGCCTACATCATGGGGCTTGCCTTCGCCTTCGGCTGGACGCCCTGCATCGGCCCGATCCTGGCTGCGATCCTCTCGATCGCCGCGGCCGAGGCCACGGTGACGAAGGGCGCAGGGCTGCTCGCAATCTATTCGGCCGGCCTCGGCATCCCCTTCCTGATCGCCGCGCTGATGATCGAACAGTTCTCCACGCTGTTCGCGCGCATGAAGGGCCACCTCATCAATGTCGAGCGCGCCATGGGCGCGTTGATGGTGATCACCGGAATCGGCTTTCTCACCGGCGCGGTCTCGAATGTGAGCATCTGGCTGCTCGAGACCTTCCCGGTGCTGCAGACATTCGGGTAGGGCGTGTGCCATAGCGGCTTCCGAGAGGGGGCTCGGAAGTGCTGCGATCATTCCATGCGTAGCAAGGCCGGAAGGTCGCTCATTCGATGAAAGAGGTCGTCGCAGGCCTCCGCTAACTCTCGCTCGGCCCCCGAATCGCCTCCGGTAAAGCCGAGGACTCTCATTCCTGCGGCCTTTGCCGCGCGAACTCCAGACAACGAGTCCTCAATAACGACGCAACGTGAGCGGTGAGCGCCCAACGTTTGTGCGGCATGCAGGAACAGGCCGGGGTCCGGCTTCCACGAACCAACCTCATACGCACTGAAGATGCGTCCTTCGAAATGCTCCAGCAGCTTGGTCAATCCGAGTGCATGCGTCAGCTTCGACATGGGGCCGTTGGATGCTACGCAAACCGGAACGTCGATTTCGGCCAATGCCGCATGGATTCCTTCGACGGGCTTCAGTTCGGCATCAAACGCCAGCGCGGTTGCCCGACGAACGTCGTCGATGAAACTGTCTCGGACGCCGCGGCCTAGCCGGTGCTCGATTTCACGCACGCAATCGGCCATCTTGACCCCACGGAAAGAACGTATGGCGTCTTCGACGCGGATCGATATGCCTTCCTCGGATGCCGTTTGAACCAGCACGGTCAGTGCAATGATCTCGCTATCGACCAGGACGCCGTCCGAATCGAAAATGACGAGTTCGGGACTTGCTGAGGTCATTCTTGCGAGGCTCCAAGCACATCGTTCACCGGAATGTCTCGCTATATCCGGGACGACGGACGGACGCCATACTGGCCGTCCGGGATTGTCGCAGGCAGGACCGTGAGGACCCGAAACGGGTCCTCGGATGTGTCGCGGATGCCGAGCGTGTCACTGATGATTTAGACCAGGGGCGCGCACTCACGAACGTCATGAGCCCCCGCCCGGTTCGCCTGGCCTGACAGGCCGTCAGTAGTCCCAGAACACCGGTACCCAGCGGAAGGCGTCGCCGTCGGCCGCCACCCGGCCCACGGACGGGAACGGCAGGTGGGTGGCGACCAACATCTCGCCGGTCTCGGCAAGCTCTCGCAGCAGACGGACACGAACGCGCGCCGCTTCCTCGGGGTCGTGCTCGAAGCCGTTGTGCCAGTCAGGCTGCTCGAAGCCGACCGCAAACACGGCGTCGCCGGCAAACGTCAGCGCGTCGCTGCCTGAGGCGATGCGAACCACGCTGTGTCCGGGGGTGTGACCGCCGGTGCGCAGGGCGACGACGCCGGGCGCAATCTCGTGCGTGTCATCGAATGTCCGCAGCTGACTGCCGTACTCGCTCACGAACCGCTTGGCGGTCGCCCGAAGCGCGTCCGGGAATCCCTGCGGCATGTTGGTGTGGGAGAAATCGGGCGCCTCCCAGAACTTGACCTCGGCGGCCGCGACGTGGATGCGCAGATCCTTGCGCAGCCGCTCCTTCACCCCGTCGACGAGCAGCCCGCCGATGTGGTCCATGTGCAGGTGGGTCAGCACCAGATCGGTCACGGCCGCAAGATCGATGCCCGCAGCCTCCAGTCGATTGATCAACTGCCCGGCTCGCGGCAGGTGCAAGTTCGGGTCGGATCCGAGGCCGGCGTCGATGAGGATGGTCTTGTCGCCGCTGCGCACCATGACCGCATTCAGCGCCCAGTCGAACGCGTCCTGCGGCAGGAACATGTCGTGCAGCCAGGCCGCACGCTCGGCCGGAGCCGCGTTGTGCGCCAGCATCGTGGTCGGAAGCGGCAGCACGCCGTCGCTGACCACCAGCACGTCGATCTCGCCGACCTTGAGCGCGTAGCGCGACGGCACCAGCTCTTCGCGTCCCGCTGCCACGGGATATGAGGTGTTGTGCAGGTTCATGTTCGTCTCCTGTTTCAGTTCTGGCTGATCGTGGTTGAGCAGGCCGCGCAGCCAGCGAAGCGCGGCCCGTCAATGCTGCGTGCGTTAGAGGTTGGTCACACGCTCCGGATCGGCCGACGCGAGCGCGGCTGCGCGCTCGGCCTTCGGCGGATAGATCCAGACCGTGTTGATCTCGCGCTTGGTCTTCTTGGCGACGTCGCCGACCAGCTCGACCTTGCGCTCCCAGCCGCGCGTGAACAGCGCGCCGGCTTCGCCGAGGTCGAGGCAGGTGACGTAGGCCTTCTGGCGATAGGGCCTGGTCGGAATGCCGAGCAGCTCGGCGGCGGCATTGTTGCCGGCGAAGGCGCCCATCCGCGTGGCGTGCTGGCAGGACATCAGCGCGTAATTGCCCTCGTCGTCGCAGGCGGCACGGGCGGCGTCGCCTGTGGCGAAGACGCCGGCGACACCGGGCACGCGCAGATCGCGATCCACCAGCAGCCGGCCGAAATTGTCGCGCTCGGCGGGGATCTGTGCCGTCAAGGGCGCCGCGCGGATGCCGGCGGCCCAGACCACCGTCTCGGTTACGATGTGCTCGCCGGTCGATAGCGTCACGCCGGATTTGTCGAGCGCGGCAACGCCGGCCCCGAGCCGGGTCTCCACGCCGAGCTTGCGCAGCGCGTCCTCGATCAGCGGACGGGGGCCTTCGCCCATGTCGGGCGCGATTGCACCGTTGCGCTCGACGATGATCACGCGTGTCGTCGAATCCTTGCTGAGGATCTTGCGCAGTCGCGCGGGTAGCTCGGTTGCGGCTTCGATGCCCGTAAAACCGCCGCCGGCGACGACGACCGTATCGCGTCCGTTGACGGCCGGCCGGTCGGCAAGACCATGCAGGTGCTTGTCCAGCGCCACGGCGTCATTGAGCGAGTCGACGCTGAAGCTGTGCTCGGCAAGGCCGGGAATATTGGGGCGGAACAGGCGGCTGCCGGTCGCGATCACCAGACGGTCATAGGACAGGGTCTTGCGCGTGCCCTGGGGAGTCGCGATCTGCACCGTCCGCGCCTTGGTGTCGATCGTTTCGGCGCTGCCCTGGATGTAATCGACGTCGATCGCCTCGAGGACGCCGAGCAACGGCGCCGTCAGGGTTTCCGGCTTCGGCTCGTAGAGCCGCGGGCGGACCACCAGTGTCGGCTCCGGTGCGATCAGCGCGATGTCGAGATCATCAGGCGAGACACCCTGGATGTCGCGCAGGCGCGCGGCGGAGAGGGCGGCGTACATGCCGGCAAAGCCGGCGCCAATGATGAGCAGTCGCATGTGGTTCACTCCTGGATTGGGTTGGTCGGGACAGACGTGCGTCGTCGCCGCCGCCCAAAGTCGGCGGAGCCTGCTGCGATCGGCGATGACGCGAAGAGGTGAAACGGTGGCCGGTTGCGCCTTACGGAGCGGTGCAGCTCGGCAGGGACGACAGCAGCGCGGGGCTTCCGCAGGCCGCCTGGCAGCTTCTCGGGCTCGATGGCCAGCCGCGCAGGGCGACCGGCACTGCAGCTTTCCTCGGCCAATCATGATTGATCAGGATTGACGTCAGGAGACTGGCGTTCTGCGCCGGCGCCTCCTCGGCTGTCGGCGAGGTGAATCGCACGGTCAATGAGAGCCCGTACAGGAGCGCCGTTGCGATGGCTTTGCGGCGCGGTGCGATTGCGAGGCGTTTCCAGTCCATTGTTCGTCTCCGTCCGCGTGGTCTGTTGCGGCTATGTTTTAGCGAACCAGATATTCGACTGCCCCAGAGCCATTGCCGTCGCTGTCGAGAGATTGCTGCTAGCGCACGCGCCTGCGCCAATCGCTCGGAGTCTCGCCGGTCAGCTTCCTGAAGGCTGCTGCGAACGCCGTCTGCGACGAATAGCCAAGCGCCGCGGCGATCGAGACGACCGGCTCGTCGCTGTCGCGCAGCATGTTCATGGCCTGCTCGAGCCGGTGCTGGCGCAGCCAGGCGTGCGGAGAAAGCCCGGTGCTTTCCTTGAAGGCACGGCAGAAGTGGAAGCGCGACAGGCCGGCATCAGACGCCAGCGCATTGAGGGAGACGTCCGCATCGCTGTCCGAGCGCAATCGTTCGATCGCACGGAGCAGAACCTTCGGCGACAGCCCGCCCATGGTCGGTTGGAACGTGATGGGCGAGCCTGTGTGGGCAACCAGCAGGCGCGTGGCCAGGAGGTCCGTCAGCTGATGGCGGAATAGCGCATCGAGGGCTCCGTTGCCTTCCAGCGAATCCGCCGCGCTCAAGATCAGCCTGGACGTGATCGGATCAGGATGCGCCGTACGCTCCAGCAGCTCGGCCGGCTTTGCAATCCCGGCTTCGCCGGCAACGCGCTTCAGCGTTGCATTGGGAAGATAGAGTTGGACCACATCGACCGGCTTCGGAATGTCCCATCGGGAGCTCGATCCCTCCGGAATGATGATCACGACTCCGGGACGAAACGTACCGATCGCAACCGATCTTCCCGAACGCCGCTCCATGCGCTGCAACATGCCGTTGTACGCCATGATCACGTGGTGGCTCATGGGCTCGACCACGTCGTGCAGCGGCTCGTGTTTCCAGTGGGCGATCCCGGCACCGGAGGCGTCCAGCGCCATGCGAGCGGGTTCGGTCCTGAGCACCCGTGCCATCTCGGCATCGGCGGCGCGCCGCTCGGATGTCGCGCCATCGTCCGGCTGTGCGCGCGGTATGGGTGGCAAGCCCTTGTGCGAGGGACTGCGCATGAGTGCGGTGCTCCCGGTCATCGTGTGGATCCTCCTGGTCGTCTCGGGCTACGCATCAGGTGTCCGTATTTATACGGGTCGGCGCGCGTTCTATGCGTGCGAGGGCACAGCGTCTTTCCTGAAGCGGCCGTGCTTTGTCCGATCCTGCTCCGGGCAGGCGCGCGTTTTCGCAAACGCACGCCGGGCGGCGCCGAGCTGTCGCGGTGCTGAACGGAGATGGCGCGAGAGGCGGTTAGATGCCGTTGAAATGGCTTGTGAAAGAGCGGCGAGCCGTCATATGTCGAGCCGACGGGCAGGCGTTATGAGAATTATGCTGCGAGGACGTGCGCGCGGACATTGGCAATCGTCATTGCGAGTCGTTCGGTCCGTTCAGCGCGCCTCGTCCAGCGTGCAAGTCACCGTGCAGACGACGCCGCGCGGCAGGAAGTCGACGGTTGCCTCGCCTCCGAGCTGGTCGCGCGCGCTGCGCTCGATCAGGCGCGAGCCGAAGCCGCGCCGCACTGGCGCGGTCACCGGCGGTCCGCCGATCTCGGTCCAGATCAAGCGCAGCCGCGGCTTCGGCGTGTCGGCGATGACCTCCCAGTCGAGCGTCACCCGGCCGGTTTCGTTCGACAGCGCGCCGTATTTCGCAGCGTTGGTGGCGATCTCGTGCACGATCATCGACAGCACCACGGCAAAGCGCGGCGACAGCGGCACCGCGGGGCCGGCCATGCGGATGCGGTCGGGACTGCTCAGCAGGAACGGCTGAAGCGCCCGGGCGATCACGTCCCTCAGCTCCGAGCCCGCCCATTTCTCCTGGCTGAGCAGATTATGCGCCTCGGCGAGCGCGCCGAGCCGTCCCTCGAACTTGGCCCGCTCGTCACGGCTGGCGCTGCGGAAGGTCTGCACCGCGATCGCCTGCATCAAGGCCAGGGTGTTCTTGACGCGGTGGTTGAGCTCCTCGATCAGGAGATTGTGCAGCATCTCGCCGCGGGCGATCGTGGTTGCCATCCGCACCGCGAAGGTGAGGCCGACCAGCAGCAGGATGCCGCCGATCAGGCTGGTGATCGCGATGTTGCGCCAGAGCGGGGCGATCAGCGAGCTCTCGGGGACGCCCGCAGCCACCGTCCATCCCGTGAGCCGAGAACGGGTGTAGGCGGAGGCGAGCGCGACGCCGTCCAGCGAGACCGACGACAGTGTTGCCTCGGCCGCGCGAAACATTTCCGCGTAAAGCGACGGCGAAGCGCGCTTGCCGAAGTTTTCACCTGGGTTCGGCACGCGGGCGAACACGGTGCCCTTGGTGTCGAGCAGGGACACCGTCCATTGCTGGTCGGGCCGCTGCTTCTCGACCAGCTCCTGGAAGATGCCGATCGGCGGACTGAAGCTGAGGTCGTAGATCACCTCGCCGTTCCGCAACACCGGCACTTCGACGGTCAGCACCTGACGTCCATTGATCGCGCCGGTGAAGAGGTCGGAATATTGCGGCGTCCTGGTCGCGAACACCTTCTCGACGATCTCCAGATTGCCGCGTGGCGGCAGGCTCGCGGTATCCTCCGTCGCGGTGGAGAACAACAGCCGGCCCTTGCGGTCGGAGATCAACAAGAGGCCGCCTTTGCCGTACTGGTCGAGGAAGCCGAGCGCGATGCGGCGAAAGTTCTGGAAGTCGTCGTTGCGCAGCGAGTTCGTCAGCGCCAGCACCTGCAAGCTGCCGGTCATGCGCTGCACCTCGGAATCCAGCACGAGGCGCATGCTGCGCACGTTCTCCAGCACGCGGCGCGTCGCGTCGCTGCGGTCCTGCTTGTAATGATAGAAGGCGATGCCGACCGCGAAGACGATCATCGGCAGCATCGTTCCCGCGACCAGGAGAGCGAGCCGGACCGGCAGGGAGAGCTTTGACAAGCGCGGGCGTCCCGATTCCGGCGCGGCGGCGCCGGATTATGATTTTGGCGAGAACCATACGGGCAGGACTTGCATCACGCCATGATTTTCGCGTGCGCGGCGACGTCCGGGTAGATTTTGCAGCGCAGTGCGGGGAGCCCTGCGCCTCAGCTCATGCCGATTGCCGTCAGTAGCAGACACATGGCGTAGATCCCCGCCAGACTGAGCCCGACGATCCGCGCCTCTCGATGCGGCTTCATGCAGTCAGCTCCGACAGGCGACCGCCTTCGCAGCAGCCGCCCGTCCGTCAGTCCTGATCAATCGATTTCCTGAACGACGGTCCGTGTGCCCGGATCCACCAGCATCACGCGTTCGCCGGAATAGACGTACCGATATTTGGTGAGGGACGGGCCCCAATCGGCCGGAACTGCTTCGAGTTCGACCTCGCTGGGCACCGTTGCGCCGACGATGATCTTCTCCTTCGTCGTAACCGGACGCACCCGGTGCTCGGTGACGTAGGATTTGATCCTGGTGCGATATTCCGGCTCGATCTGAACGACCGCGGCGTGACCGGTTCCGGTCGTGGTCACGGTGGATTGCGCGAATGCGCCGGTCGACATCAGAACGGCCGCAGCGGATAGCAGGAACAACCTTCTCATCTTTGTCCTCCTCACAAGCATAAGCGCCGCAACAACCTCTCGCCGCGCGCGACGTTCCTGCGCATAGGAACAAATTGCCATTTTTTCCCGTTCCTGAATCGGCCGGACCGAAGTCCGGCAACTGGAGGAGGAGACAAGATGAAGCTGAAGATGGCGACTGCAGCACTGATGGTTGCTGCGCTTTCCCTGCCGGCGTTCGCGGCCGACGAGTTCTACGTGGTCCAGGACGTCAAGACCAAGAAGTGCACCATCGTCGACAAGAAGCCGACGGACACGTCCATGACCATCGTTAGCCCGTCAGGCACGATCTACAAGTCGCGCACCGAGGCCGAGAGCGGCATGAAGACCGTCAAGGTCTGCACATCCAATTGAGGAGGACGTGATGCCGGTATTCATTCTCTGGGCCGTGCCGGCGATCATTGTGATCGGCGGCGGCATCTATCTGATTGGTCATATGCATTAGGTCAGTCGCGGAGGACGCGCGGGTCTCCGTGCAGCGCACAGGTCCGCGCGTCTTCCCGTGTCCCCAGGGAGTGGGGGCCGCTGATGCGGTGTGCCGGAATGCGAGTTGCAGTGCAACAGGTCTTGCAGGAGCAAGTCCTGCGACGAAGAGTACCTCCGGCGCACGCGAAATCACTTCCGTCCCGCCGGGGTTTTTCATACGCTTCCCTCTCGCAAGCCGCATACCGGCTGCGCGCACGGCCCGGCGACAGGGCCGGAGCATCAAAGGGAGGGGAGACGATGAAGCGAAGGTCATTTCTCGCTGGTATCGGTGCAACCACTGCGGCGGCCACGATCGGCATGCCGTCGATCCTCAGGGCGCAGGCGCCGATCACGCTGAACGGCGCGGTGCAGTTCAACGACGACCATGCCTTCAACCGGGCGCTGATCCGGTTCGAGGAGCTGGTGAAGAAATATTACGGCAAGCCCGTCAATTTCACGCTGCACAAGAACTCCTCGCTCGGCCTCGAGAAGCAGTATTTCGAGTACATGTCGCAGGGCAAGGCGGTCGATTACGGCATCGTCTCGCCGGCCCACATGTCGACATTCGCCAAGGCGGCTCCGTTCATCGATGCGCCCTTCGTGTTCAAGGGCATCGAGCACATGAACAAGGTCGTCGAAGCCAATATCCTGGCACCGATCGCCGACGAGGTCGCGGCCAAGGCCGAGGTCGTTCTGATCGGCTATGCCGGCGGCGGCATCCGCAATATCTTCGCCAACAAGCCGCTCAAGAATCTCGCCGATCTGAAAGGCCTCAAGGTTCGCGTGCAGGGCGCACCGATCTGGTCGAAGACCTTTGCGGCCGTCGGCATGAGCCCGACGGTGATCGCCTATAACGAAATCTACAATGCGATCCAGAACGGGGTGATATCGGCCGGCGAAAACGAGGCGGCGGGCGTCGAGGCGATGAAGTTCTACGAGGTGGCCCCGCATCTCAGCCTCACCCAGCACGCCGTATCGATCCGGCCGATCTGTTTCTCGGTGAAGACGCTGAAGACCTTGCCGAAGGATTTGCAGGACGCGATCATGAAGGCCGGCAAGGAGGCCGGCGACTACGGCCGTCAGCTGGAATCGAGCGAAGAGGTCGTTAAGCTCGACACGCTCGAGAAGGCCGGCAAGCTCAAGCGTGTTCCCTTCGAGGAGCGCGACGCCATGAAGAAGCTCGCCGACCCCGTGATGGCCACCTACGCCAAGGAGATCGGCGCGGAGGGCATTTTCGAGAAGATCAACGTCGCCTGAGCTCGTTGCATCCGCCGACGGCAGGTCCGGGCGAGCCCCGCTTCTTGCCCGGCCGTGGCGGATGAGCTGCCGCACGGAGTCCCAATGTCTGAAATGCCCGTCCCGTCCACACCGTCGCTGTGGCGTCGCGTCACGGCGGCCTATGCGAAATTGCTGGAAATCCTGCTCGCGGCCTGCGTCGGCATTCTCGTCATCCCCGTGACGCTGCAGATCGTCTCGCGCTATACGCCCTTCATTCCGTCCTACATCTGGACGGAGGAAATGGCCCGCTTCCTGTTCATCTGGACCATCATGATCGGCGCGATGGTCGGTGTGCGGGAAGCGCAGCATTTCGAGGTCGACGTGTGGCCGGAGCTGTCGCGGCGGTCGGAGGCCGCGGTGCGGATTCTCGCGCGGCTCGGCGTGCTGGCGCTGGCGCTGGTGTTCGTGTTCGCCGGCCTGGAGTTTACCCGCTTTGCCTGGAACAGGACTTCGGAGCTGGCCGATCTGCCGCTTTGGCTGATTCACGTTGCCTGGCCCGTGACCGGCGCGACGTGGATCGTCTTTGCGGGCGAACAGATCGTCGCTGAAATGCGCATTCTGGTCGGGGCACGGCGATGAGCGGCAATGTACTCTCTGCCGGACAGGCTGCGATGGTGCTGTTCGGGGTTTTCATTGGCCTGCTCATCGTGCGTGTGCCGGTCGCCTTCGCACTCGGCCTTGCCTGCGTGCCGATCCTCTTGATCGAGCCGCGTCTGTCTTTGATGACCCTCGCGCAGGAGACCTTCAATGCGTACAATTCATTCATTCTGCTGGCGGTGCCGTTCTTCCTGCTGACGGCGAACCTGATGAGCATCGGCGGCATCACCGATCGCCTTGTGGCGTTGTCGCGCTCGATGGTCGGACACTGGCCGGGATCGCTGGCGCAGATCAACGTCGTGCTGTCGGTGTTCTTTGCCGGCATCTCGGGTTCGTCGACCGCCGACGCGGCGAGCCAGTCAAAGATCTTCATCGATGCGCAGACCAAGGAGGGCTACGACCTCTCGTTTTCCATCGCCATCACGGCGGTGTCGGCGGTTCTGGCGGTCATCATCCCGCCGTCGATCCTGATGATCGTGTGGGGCGGGCTGATCTCGACCTCGATCGCGGCAATGTACCTGGCCGGCATCGTGCCGGGTCTGCTGATCGCGGGCGCGCAGATGGCGACGGTGCACATCTACGCGGTGCGCCGCGGCTACCCGACCTATCCGAAGGCGACCTGGGTTGAGATGCGATGCGCCATCTGGCGGTCGATACCGGCCATGATGACGCCGTTCATCATCGTCGGCGGCATTCTGCTCGGGTGGTTCACCGCGACCGAGTCCGCCTGCGTCGCGGTGCTCTATTCCGTCGCGCTCTCGGCGTTCTTCTACCGCGAGACGGGTCCTCGCGAATTGTACAAGGCCTTGCTCGACACCGGGCGTCTTGCCGGCGTCGCGCTGTTTTGCGTCGGCACCGCAAGCGCGTTTGGCTGGCTGCTCGCCTATTACAGGATCCCGCAGGAGCTGCTGGCCAACGTCTCGGCATGGGGCATGGGCACGGTCGCAGCCGGCTTCTTCATCTGCTTCTGTTTTCTGGTGGTGGGCTGCTTCCTCGACGCCATCCCGGCCATCATCATCGTCGGCACCGTGCTGGAGCCGCTGGCCAAGTCCGTCGACCTTCATCCGGTCCAGTTCGCGATCATATCGATCGTGTCGCTGGCGTTCGGGCTGGTGACGCCTCCGTACGGCTTATGTCTGATGATCGCCTGTTCGGTCGCCGGCGTGCGGCTGCGCTATGCGCTGAAGGACACGGTGATCATGCTGATCCCGATGCTGCTCGTGCTGGCGGCGCTCATCGTCTGGCCGAGCGTGTCGCTGTTCCTGCCGCGGCTGATCGTGCCGGAGATGCTGAAATGAGCGTCCGATCGTGCGATCCCGCGGCGTCGGCCGCGGGATCGGCTCAATGGGTTACAGATTGCTCTCGGTGATCGCGGCGTAGATCATGCTGCGCAGCTCGCGGCGGAGCGGATAGGCACTCGACGGCAGCACCTGCGTCATGAAGATGGTGATCAGCTCCTCGGCCGGATCGATCCAGAACGAGGTCGTGGCCGCGCCGCCCCAATTGTATTCGCCGGGGCTGCCGGCGATCAGCGTCTCGGCCGGCCGCATGGTCACGGCGAAGCCGAGGCCGAAGCCGATGCCGTTGTAGGTGGCTTCCGAGAACAGCGAGCGCGACACTTCCGGCAGCGCGCGGCCGCCGGGAATGTGGTTGGTCGTCATCAGCGCCAGCGTCTTCGGCCCGATCAGCCGGACGCCGCCGAGCTCGCCGCCGTTGAGCAGCGCGCGGCAGAAGGTGAGATAGTCGGCAGCCGTCGAGCACAATCCGCCGCCGCCGGAGATGAAGGAGGGCGGGGACAGGAACGAGCTCGTCGTCGGATCGTCCTGAAGCGTCAGCCCCTCGCGGCGCTGGCCGGCATGGAACGTCATGCCGCCGCCCGGGTCCGCGGAATAGCAGGCGGCGAAGCGGTGTGCCTTGGAGGCCGGCACGTGGAAATCGGTGTCGGTCATGCCGAGCGGATCGAGAATGCGAGTTTTGAGGAACTGCTCGAACGGCATCCCTGAGATCTTGCCGATGAGGTAGCCGATCACGTCGGTCGCGACCGAATAGTTCCAGGACTCGCCCGGCGAGAATTCCAGCGGGATTTTCGCCAGCCCCTCGATCATGGTCTGGAGCGTGCCCGACTTCTCGACCTCGCCGAGTTTCTCGGCCCGATAGGCGGCATCGACATTGGAACGTTGCTGGAAGCCGTAGGTGAGGCCGGAGGTGTGGCGCAAGAGGTCGACGATCAGCATCGGCCGCGACGGCGGCCGGGTCAGGAAGGCCGGCGCAGTACCGGCGACGAACACGCCGAGATCCTTCCATTCCGGAATGTATTTGGCGACGGGCTCGTCGATCGCGACGAGGCCTTCCTCGACCAGCATCATGAAGGCGACGCTGGTGAGCGGCTTGGTCATGGAATAGATGCGGTAGATGGTGTCGTCCTTCACCGGCACCTTGCGCTCGACATCGGCAAGGCCCTGCACCGAGCTATGGGCGATCTTGCCGCGGCGATAGACCAGGAGCTGCGTGCCCGGGAAACGGCCGGCATCGATGTACCGCTTCTTCAGATGCGCATCGACGCGGTCGAGCGCGGCCTTGGACATGCCGACGGATTCGGGCGAGGCGGGGGTGGGGGCAAGCATCAGTTCCTCCGGGCAGTTTCTCGACGACGGTGATAGCCAAATGGCGGGCCCATTCCAAGCCGGTCGCGCTTAACGCGGGGCCGCCGACTGGTGTAGACTCCACCTTGGAACGCCTCCAGGGAGCCCGCCGGGCCAACAAAAAAAGCGAGGGCAACGCACCATGACTCAGTTCAACGAGACCGAACTCACCGAAGCCGTCGTCAAGAGCTTCGACCAGACGCCGAACCCGCGGGCAAAATTCCTGCTCCAGGAATTGGTCAAGTCGCTGCACGATTACGTGAGCAAGACCGGTCTCACCTTCGAGGAATGGGAATACGCCATCGATTTCCTGACCCGGACGGGACAGAAATGCACCGATACCCGCCAGGAGTTCATCCTGCTGTCCGACGTGCTCGGCGTCTCCATGCTGGTCGACGCCGTCAACCATCGCGACCGCGAGGGCGCCACCCAGACCACGGTGCTCGGGCCGTTCTATGTCGGCGAGCACAAGGTGACTGCGCATGGCACCGACATCTCGCCGAACAATCAGACCGGCGAGCGGATGTTCGTGCAGAGCCGCGTCACCGATCTCAAGGGCAAGCCGCTGGCGAACGTGCCCGTCGACGTCTGGCATGCCGATGACGACGGCTTCTACGATTCACAGAAGCCGAACTATGACGAGGTCGGCGCCTCGGCGCGGGCGCGCTTCATCACCGATGATGACGGCCGCTTCTTCTTCCGCACGATCTTGCCGTGCAGCTATCCGATCCCCACGGATGGTCCGGTCGGCGAGATGATCGTGCAGACCAGGCGGCATCCGATGCGGCCGGCGCATGTGCATTTCCTGGTCAACGCCAAGGGCTACGAGCCCCTGATCACCCACGTCTTCATGGACGGCGACAAATATCTCGATTCCGACGTCGTATTCGGCGTCAAGGACGACCTCGTCGCCAAGGTCGAGCCGCGCGACGATCCGGCAATGCCCGACGGCACCAAGACGAGCGGGCGGTGGCATCTCATGAGTTACGAATTCCACCTGAAGCCGGGTGGCGGCATGGCGCCGAAGCCGCTGGGGACGAAGGCGGCGGAGCCGGCGTGATCCGGCCTTGTCCGGCTATCGCAGCCGGAGCGCTGCGAGCAGCACGATGACCGCGCAGGCCAGGATCGCCGTGGTCAGCTTCCAGAACAGCAGCGGATTGCGCTCCAGCAGCGGCGTGGTCCGCGTGGCGAGATAGGCCGGATTGGGATTTCTGAGTTCGAAGACGAACTCGGAGAGGTCTTCGTGGCGCTTGTAGGGATCGGGATGCAGCGCTTTCCTGAGCGCGCCGTCGATCCAGCCCGGGATGCCCCGCTCGGCATCGATCGCGGGGCGATATCGCAATTTCCACGCGTCTGACCGTCCCCGGATTTTGGCAAGCTGGGCACCGTAGGGCAGATGGCCGGTGAGCATCTGGTAGCAGATGGCGGCCAGCGAGAACATGTCGGACCGGGGCGATCCGCCCTCGCCGAGGAAATACTCCGGCGCCGTATACTGGACCGTGCCGAGAATTTCCGCGTCGGCCGATCTCGGCGCAGCTTCAGCGACGCCCGCGACCCTGACCGATCCGAAGTCGATGATCTTTGCGGTGCCGGTCTTGTCGATCAGGACGTTGTCGGGCCTGAGATCCTGGTGCAGCATCTCCATCCGGTGGAAGGCGCGAAGCCCGGTGGCGATCTGCTCGATGATCCTGCGCACCGTCTCCAGATCGGGACGGGGGTTGTCGAGCATCCACTGCCGCAGCGTCTGCCCGTCAACGAACTCGGTTGCGACGTAGAGATAATTGCGCCGCGTCGATCGCGACCGCGGCTTGAGCACGTACGGACTGTCGATCCGCCGCGCGATCCATTCCTCCATCAGGAAACGCTTCAGATAGGCCTGGTTGTCGCGCAGGTCGATCGACGGAATCTTGAGCGCGACCGTTTCCTCGGTGTCCGCGTCGACGGCGAGATAAATGTGGCTGCGGCTGCTGCCGTGGATCTCGCGGATGATCCGGTAGCCATCGAACATTGCCCGCGGCTCCAGCAGGGGTGGGAGCGGCAGCGCCGAACTCTGATCGAAAACACCGGATTCCTCCGGCGTTGCATCGATGCGCAGGATCTGCACGGTGATGTTGTCGTCGCTGCCGCGCCGATAGGCCTCCTCGACGATCGCCTTCGCCGCCCCGTCGAGCTCGGCTGCATGTTCGTTGATTGCGTTCGTGACGAAACGCGGCTCGACGAATTCGTACGCACCGTCCGTTGCCAGCAGGAAGGTGTCGCCGGCCTGGATCTCGACCGTCTGATAGTCGATCTCGAGCTGCGGATTGATGCCGAGCGCGCGGCCGAGATAGGTCTGCTCCGACGACACGATGATGCGGTGATCGTCGGTCAGCTGCTCCAGCGCCTTGCCGGCGACGCGGTAGATGCGGCAGTCGCCGACATGGAAGATGTGCGCGGTGGCGGCCTTGATGACCATGGCGCTGAGCGTGCAGACATAGCCCTTGTCGCGCTCATAGGCATATTGGCTCTTGCGCGTCTGCGCATGCAGCCAGGAGTTAGTGGCCTCGAGCACGCGGCGGGCGGAGGTCTTCACCGTCCAGGATTCCGACGTGCAGTAATAGTCCATCAGGAAGCTCTTGACCGCCGACTCGCTGGCGATCTGGCTCACCGTGCTGCTGGAGATGCCGTCGGCGAGAACCGCCGCGATGCCCTTCAGGCTGAGCAGCGGCTCTTCCGGAATCAGGACGCCGTGGAAATCCTGGTTGATGGGCTTGCGACCCCTGTCGGAGTGCTGGCCGATCGAAATCAGGAGACCGCGGGTCATCGTCGTCACCAAGGCAAAGAGAGCCTCACCCTAACCGGGCGAGGCTCCCTTGTTGAGGTGCGTGTATCAGGCCGCGACGCGCGGCCTCGCAGCCTTGTCGGCCTGGCGCTTCGGCAGGGTCATGACATGCGTGGCGTAGAGGGTCATGCCGGTGAAGGCGAGGCCGCCGACGAGGTTGCCGAGCACGGTCGGGATCTCGTTCCAGATCAGATAGTCCATGATCGAGAACTTCGCGTGCAGCATCAGGCCCGACGGGAACAGGAACATGTTCACCACGGAATGCTCGAACACCATGTAGAAGAACACCAGGATCGGCATCCACATCGCGATGACCTTGCCGGGGACCGAGGTCGAGATCATGGCGCCGACGACGCCGGTCGAGACCATCCAGTTGCAGAGCATGCCGCGCATGAACAGCGTCGCCATGCCGGCCGCGCCATGCGCGGCGTAGCCAAGCGTTCGGCCTTCGCCAATATTGCCGATCGCCGCGCCGACCTTGTCGGGGGCCTGGGTGAAGCCGAAGGTCGTGACGAAGGCCATCATGAAGGCCACCGTGAAGGCGCCGGCGAAGTTGCCGACGAAGACGAGGCCCCAGTTGCGCAGCACGCCACTGACGGTGACGCCCGGGCGCTTGTCGATCAAGGCGAGCGGCGAGAGCACGAACACGCCGGTCAGGAGGTCGAAGCCCAGGAGATAGAGCATGACGAAGCCGACCGGGAACAGCAGCGCGCCGACCAGCGGCTGGCCCGTGTTCACGTTGATGGTGACGGCGAACCAGGCGGCGAGGGCGAGGATCGCGCCGGCCATGTAGGCCCGGATGATGGTATCCCGGGTGGACATGAAGATCTTGGACTCGCCCGCATCCACCATCTTGGTGACGAATTCCGAAGGCGCGAGATACGACATCAATGGTTCCTTTTGCTTCGTAAGTGAGATCGACACGCTCTCCCATGGAGAGCGCGGCTGAACGTCTTGGCCGTGCGGACGGCTCTGCCGCGCACGAGGGCTATGGGATGTCTGGAAGCCTTGGGAATCGCGTCACGACAGACTGAGCCGGGGAGGGCCGCGAAGCAGGTGAGCTTCCGGGATGCAGCCGGCAGAGGCTGCAACAATGCGGCAAGCCGCAGTCTTCGTTGACAAGAACAAAGAAGCAAGTTGCGTGCCGCGACGGGCGGGCCGGAAAATCCAGTAAAATCAGATGGATGCGACTGGCTATGGGACGACCTTGGCGCGTCGCGCCGCCTTTTGCTTGGGCGGCTGCACAACGTTTGTGCGACGCACAAAGATTGAGCAGATCGCAAGTTTCGCGAGCGGGACAGGCCTGCGACAGTCTGGCGCGGTCGCTATAACATATTGTTTTTCATGCGGTTTTACGAGTGGCGGGCTTGGCACGAAGCTTGAATAGTTCCAGGTCGACGCCATTGAAGCCGTCCCGCGAGACTTCTCATCCGAATTGCTGACGCCACCCAAGCGGGGGTTTTCCCCGTCGCGCGTTCGCATGCGCCCTTTTTGGGGCGTCACGGACGGACGGGCTGCTCGTGCGCACTGACGCAATCATTCGCAACGACGCAAAAGGACGACACCAACGATGACCAAGCGCATCCGCCGGCCCTCCGAGACTGGCCTCAGCCGCCGTCAATTATTGAAGGCCGCTGGCTCTACTGCTGCCCTTCTCGCCGCCGCCAAACTCAATTTCCCCGCCGGCGCCTTCGCGCAGGATTCAGGACCCGAGGTCAAGGGCGCCAAGCTCGGCTTCATTGCGCTGAGCGACGCCGGCCCGCTGTTCGTCGCCAAGGACAAGGGCCTGTTCGCCAAGCACGGCATGCCTGACGTCGACGTGCAGAAGCAGGCCTCCTGGGGCACCACGCGCGACAACCTCGTGCTCGGCTCCGAAGGCAACGGCATCGACGGCGCGCATATCCTCACCCCCATGCCTTACCTGATCTCGGCCGGCAAGGTGACGCAGAACAACCAGCCGACCCCGATGTACATTCTGGCGCGGCTCAATCTCGACGCGCAGTGCATCTCGGTCGCCAAGGAATATGCCGATCTCAAGGTCGGTGCGGACGCCTCGGTGCTCAAGGCCGCGTTCGAAAAGAAGAAGGCCGAAGGCAAGTCGGCCAAGGTCGCGATGACCTTCCCGGGCGGCACGCATGATCTCTGGATCCGCTACTGGCTCGCCGCGGGCGGCATCGACCCCGACAAGGACGTCGAGACCATCACCGTGCCCCCGCCCCAGATGGTGGCGAACATGAAGGTCGGCACCATGGACGCGTTCTGCGTCGGCGAGCCCTGGCCCGGGCAGCTGGTGCACCAGGGCATCGGCTATACCGCCGTCAACACCGGCGAGATCTGGAGCAAGCATCCCGAAAAATCGCTCGGCATGCGCGCAGCCTGGGTCGACAAGAACCCGAAGGCCGCCAAGGCGATCCTCATGGCGGTGATGGAGGCCCAGCAATGGGCCGACAAGATGGAGAACAAGGAAGAGCTCGCCACCATCATGGGCAAGCGGCAGTGGATCAACTGTCCGGTCGAGGACATCGCCGACCGCGCCAAGGGCAAGTTCGACTACGGCATCCCCGGCAAGGTGATCGAGAACTCGCCGCACATCATGAAGTACTGGCGTGATCATGCCTCCTATCCGTTCCAGAGCCACGATCTCTGGTTCATGACCGAGGACATCCGCTGGGGCAAATACGAGGCCGGTTTCGACAGCAAGGCGCTGATCGCCAAGGTCAACCGCGAGGACCTCTGGAAGGACGCGGCCAAAATACTCGGCGTCGCCGCCGCCGACATCCCGGCCTCGACCTCGCGCGGCAAGGAGACCTTCTTCGACGGCAAGGTGTTCGATCCCGAAAATCCGGCTGCCTATCTGAAGTCGCTCGCGATCAAGCGCGTCGAAGTCTGATGGAGCCTCGCGGCCGCCCCTGGGCGGCCGCATCCTCTTTTGCAGCCGGAGAGATATTGCGATGAATATGCCTGCCACGAAGATTGAGGTCGAGACCGCGACGCCTGCGGCCACCGCCGCGCCTGTCGTCGCGATGACGCCGAAGCGCCCGCCGCGCAGTGAGGCCTACGCACGCATGGCAAGGGAAACCGCCGTGCGCGTCATCCCGCCGCTGGTCGTGCTCGCGCTGCTGACGCTGGTGTGGGAACTGGTTTGCCGTCGCGCCGGATCGGCGCTGCCGCCGCCGTCAAGGGTGTTCAAGGACACCCAGGAGCTGATCTTCGATCCGTTCTTTGACCATGGCGGCATCGACAAGGGCCTGTTCTGGCATCTGTCCGCCAGTCTCCAGCGCGTCGCGCTCGGCTATTCGCTCTCGGCGATCGCCGGCATCGCGCTCGGCGTGCTGGTCGGGCAGTCGGTCTGGGCGATGCGCGGGCTCGATCCGCTGTTCCAGGTGCTGCGCACCATTCCGCCGCTCGCCTGGCTGCCGCTCTCGCTCGCGGCGTTCCGCGACGGCCAGCCCTCGGCGATCTTCGTCATCTTCATCACCTCGATCTGGCCGATCATCATCAACACCGCGGTCGGCATCCGCAACATTCCGCAGGACTATCGCAACGTCGCCGCGGTGGTGCAGCTCAATCCGCTCGAGTTCTTCTCCAAGATCATGATCCCGGCGGCCGCGCCCTACATCTTCACGGGCCTGCGCATCGGCATCGGCCTGTCCTGGCTCGCGATCGTCGCCGCGGAAATGCTGATCGGCGGCGTCGGCATCGGCTTCTTCATCTGGGACGCCTGGAATTCCTCGCATATCAGCGAGATCATCCTGGCGCTGTTCTATGTCGGCATCGTCGGTTTCGTGCTCGACCGCCTGATTGCGGGCCTCGGCAAGGTTGTCACCCGCGGCACCGCGACAAGCTAAGGAGTAGGGACACATGACCGCCTATCTGAAGCTCGACCATATCGACAAGATATTCACCCGCGGCGCTGCGACGACCGAGGTGCTGAAGGACATCAATCTGACCATCGAGAAGGGACAGTACGTCTCGATCATCGGTCATTCCGGCTGCGGCAAGTCGACCCTGCTCAACATCATCGCCGGGCTCACGACCGCCACCACCGGCGGCGTGCTGCTCGAGAACCGCGAGGTCAACTCGCCGGGCCCCGATCGCGCGGTGGTGTTCCAGAACCACAGCCTGCTGCCGTGGCTCACCGTCTACGAGAACGTCAGGCTCGGCGTCGACAAGGTTTTCGCGAAGACCAAGACGAAGGCCGAGCGCGACGCCTGGGTGATGCACAATCTCAACCTGGTGCAGATGGCCCATGCCAGGGACAAGCGTCCCTCGGAAATCTCCGGCGGCATGAAGCAGCGCGTCGGCATCGCGCGGGCGCTGGCGATGGAGCCGAAGGTGCTGCTGCTGGATGAGCCGTTCGGCGCGCTGGACGCGCTGACCCGAGCGCACTTGCAGGACTCGGTGATGGCGCTGCATCAGAAGCTCGGCAACACCATCCTGATGATCACCCACGACGTCGACGAGGCCGTGCTGCTCTCCGACCGCATCGTGATGATGACGAACGGGCCGAGCGCGCGCATCGGCGAGGTGCTGGAGGTGCCGCTCGCGCGCCCCCGCAAGCGGCTCGAGCTCGCCACCAACACCACCTATCTGAAGTGCCGGCAGCGCGTGCTCGAATTCCTCTACGAGCGTCATCGCTTCGTTGAGGCCGCGTAAACCAAAGTTTAATGCGCGAACGTCCGCGCCCAAATAATCGACATCAAGCTCAATCCTTGTGCGGCGCACAAGGATTGAGCGAATCGCAAATTTAGCGAGCGAAAAAGCCCTGCAAAAATTTCTGGCAATGCGAATAACGTCCTGAAATCCCTGTATTTCCAGCGCGCGTACAACTGGCACGGAAATTGAAGTGCATTTGCCCGACGCCAACGACGACGTCCCTCAACATCATCAATCAGCATCGTGAACTCGCCACCGGGGTGAAGCCCCGGAGCGCGCCTCCGTGACCGGAGGCAGAGCCTGCAACGACGCAGCGGTGAGACTGGAAGGGATAATGTATGACCAAGAATTCGTCTCTAAGTCAGACTTGGATTTCTGACTGGCGCCCCGAAGATGAGGCGTTCTGGAATGCGGGCGGCAAGACCATCGCCCGGCGCAACCTGATCTGGTCGATCGTCGCCGAACATATCGGCTTCTCCGTCTGGCTGATCTGGAGCATCGTGACCACCAAGCTGCCGCTGGCGGGCTTCCACTACACCACGGACCAGCTGTTCCAGCTCGTCGCGGTGCCGGGCCTGATCGGCGCCTTCATGCGCTTTCCCTACACCTTCGCGGTCACGACGTTCGGCGGCCGCAACTGGACCATCTTCAGCGCGGCAATCCTGTTCATCCCGACGCTGTCGCTTGCCTATTTCGTCAGCCAGCCCGACACGCCGTTCTGGCTGATGCTGCTGGTCGCCTCGACCGCTGGCCTTGGCGGCGGCAACTTCGCCTCCAGCATGACCAACATCTCCTTCTTCTTCCCCGACCGGATGAAGGGATGGGCGCTGGGCCTCAATGCCGCCGGCGGCAATATCGGCGTCTCCAGCGTGCAGCTCTTGACCCCGATCCTGATGACGCTCGCGGTCATCAACCTGTTCCAGGCGAGCCCCGTCGACGGCATCTATCTCCAGAATGCCGGCCTGATGTGGGTGCTGCCGATCGCGATCGCGGTGTTCGGCGCGGTGTTCTTCATGAACAACCTGACCACGGCCAAGTCGTCGATTAGGAATCAGCTCGCGGTGGTCAAGCGCAAGCACACCTGGATCATGGCGTATCTCTATATCGGCACGTTCGGGTCCTTCATCGGCTACTCCGCGGCATTCCCGCTGCTGCTCAAGACGCAGTTTCCGTCGGTGACGATCTCGATCGCCTTCCTCGGTCCGCTGGTCGGCTCGCTGTCGCGCCCGTTCGGCGGCTGGCTCGCCGACAGGATCGGCGGCTCGGTCATCACCTTCTGGAATTTCATTGCGATGGCGGCCGCGACTGTCGGTGCGCTCTATTTCGTCGGCCACAAGGACTTCATCGGCTTCCTGTCGATGTTCCTGATCCTGTTCGTGACGACGGGGATCGGCAACGGCTCCACCTACCGCATGATCCCCTCGATCTTCCGCGAGCAGAACCTGTTCAAGGTGCGCGGCAAGGGCGATGCGGCACGTAGCGCTGCCCTGAAGACCGCGAGCATCGAGAGCGGTGCGGCGGTCGGCTTCATCGGCGCGATCGGTGCCGTCGGCGGCTACCTGATCCCGAGCGGTTTCGGCAAGTCGATTGCCCTGACCGGCGGTCCGCAGCTCGCGCTGGCGATCTATCTCGCCTTCTACGCTTCCTGCCTCGGCTTGACCTGGTGGTTCTATCTGCGTCGCAGCCCGCAGGGCGAAGGCGCAGCAGGCCTTGCAGAAGCAAGAGTCTAACACTTGGTACGAATCTCGCTTCTCCCCGTACGCGGGGAGAAGACTCTCTGATGACGTTTGACCCATGAACCTTGTCCGCAACGGCGCGGACAAAGGCAGACCGAAACAGACAGGAGAACATCATGACGCCCGAACAGGTTACCCTTATCCAGCAGAGCTTCGCCAAGGTCGCGCCGATTTCGGAAGCCGCCGCGGTACTGTTCTACGATCGCCTGTTTGAGATAGCGCCGTCCGTGCGCGCGATGTTTCCCGAAGACATGACCGAGCAGCGCAAGAAGCTGATGGGCATGCTCGCCGCCGTGGTCGGCGGCCTGTCGAACCTCGAGACGATCCTTCCCGCGGCCTCGGCGCTCGCCAAGCGTCACGTCGCCTATGGCGCCAAGGCCGAGCACTATCCCGTGGTCGGTGCGACCTTGCTGTGGACCCTCGAGAAGGGGCTTGGCGAAGCCTGGACGCCCGAACTCGCTGCCGCCTGGACCGACGCCTACGGCGTGCTGTCCGGCTACATGATTTCCGAGGCCTACGGCGCGCAAGCGCAGGCCGCCGAATAGGAGATGCCTTGTGAGTGAACCGCTGGTCATCGTCGGTAACGGTATGGCGGCTGCGCGGCTTGTCGATGAACTCGCCAAGACCGCACTCGGCCGCTACGCGGTTGCCGTCATCGGCGATGAGCCGCGGCTCGCCTACAACCGCGTTCTGCTCTCCTCCGTGCTGGCCGGCGAGACCGGCTCGCACGAGATCGAGCTGCGGCCGGCCGACTGGTGGCGCGATCGCGGCGTCACGGTGCGCTACGGCTATCGCGTCACCGAGATCGACACCGGCCGCCGCGAGCTCAAGATCGCCGGCGAAGAGAGCATGGAATATTCCAAGCTCGTGCTTGCGACCGGCTCGACGCCGCTGCGGCTCAACGTGCCGGGCGCGGATCTTACCGGCGTGCACACGTTTCGCGATACGCGCGATGTCGACCTGCTGCTGACGCTCGCGGCCGCGAAGAAACGCGTCGTCGTGGTCGGCGGCGGGCTGCTCGGCCTGGAGGCCGCCTACGGCCTTGCCAAGGCCGGCGCGCCGGTGACGCTGCTGCATCTGATGGACCGGCTGATGGAGCGTCAGCTCGACGCGCCCGCGGCCGACCTGCTCAAGACGCTGGTCGAGCGCAAGGGCATCCGCATCCTGCTCAACGCCAGCACGAAGTGCATCCATGGCGACGGCCTCGTCGAGGCCGTTGAGCTTGCCGACGGCAGCCGGATCGAAGCCGATGCGGTGATCTTCGCCGCCGGCATCAAGCCGAACGTCGCGCTGGCGAAAGAGGCCGGGATTGCGGTCAATCGCGGCGTCGTCGTCAACGACGTGATGCAGACTTCCTCGTCCGACATTTTCGCGCTCGGCGAATGCGCCGAGCATCGCGGCACCTGCTACGGCCTGGTCGAGCCCGCCTATGAGCAGGCGCGTGTGCTGGCGCGGCATCTCGCCGGCCGGCCCGCCACCTATCAAGGCAGCGTGGTCTCGACCAACCTCAAGGTCTCCGGCGTCAGCGTGTTCTCCGCCGGCGACTTCATGGGCGGGGAGGGCAGCGAGAGCCTCGTGCTGTCAGACCGCAGGCGCGGCACCTACAAGAAGCTCGTGATCGCCGACGGCCGGCTCACCGGCGCTGTGCTGATCGGCGATACCGTCGACGCGCTCTGGTATCTCGAGCTGATCCGCAATCGCGACAAGGTCGCGGCGATCCGTACCGACATGATGTTCGGCCGCGCGCTCGCGTTGCCTTCGAAAGCGGCTTGATATGACGGCGATCGACCCAAACCTCCGCACCACCAAAACGACTTGCCCCTATTGCGGCGTCGGTTGCGGCGTGCTGGCGACGCCCGACGGCAAGGGCGGCGCCGCGATCGCGGGCGATCCTGATCATCCCGCCAATTTCGGCCGGCTGTGCTCGAAAGGTTCGGCGCTCGGCGAGACCGTCGGGCTCGAGAGCCGGCTGCTTTATCCCATGATCCGCTGCAAGGGCGTGCTCGAACGTGTCGCCTGGAGCGATGCGCTGGACCACGTCGCCCATCGCATGCAGCACATCGTGGCCCGCGACGGCGCCGACGCGGTCGCGTTCTATCTCTCCGGCCAGCTCCTCACCGAGGACTACTACGTCGCCAACAAGCTGATGAAGGGCTTTGTCGGCACGGCGAACGTCGACACCAATTCGCGGCTCTGCATGTCGTCCTCCGTCGCCGGCCATCGCCGCGCCTTCGGCGCCGACACCGTGCCCGGCTGCTACGAGGATCTCGACCAGGCCGATCTGCTGGTCTTCGTCGGCTCGAACGCGGCCTGGTGCCATCCCGTGCTGTTCCAGCGTATGCTGAAGAACCGTGGGGAGCGCGGCGCGCGCATGATCGTGATCGATCCGCGCCGCACCGACACCGCGAGCGACGTCGATCTGTTTCTCGGCCTCAAGCCCGGCACCGACACCGCGCTGTTCTCGGGCCTGTTCGTCCATCTCGCCGACAACGGCGCGCTGGACCAGGATTACATCGCTGAGAACACCAGCGGGTTCGACGATGCGCTGGCACGCGCGCGCAACATCGCCGGCAGCGTGGCTGCAACAGCGCTTGCCACGGGCCTCTCCGAGCAGGACGTCGCCACCTTCTTCAAGATGTTCCGTGACACCGAGAAGGTCGTCACGCTCTATTCGCAAGGGGTCAATCAGTCGGCGCAGGGCACCGACAAGGTCAACGCGATCCTGAACTGCCATCTTGCGACGGGGCGCATCGGCAAGCCCGGTGCCTCGCCGTTCTCGCTCACCGGCCAGCCCAACGCGATGGGCGGCCGTGAGGTCGGCGGTCTCGCCAATATGCTCGCCGCCCATATGGGCTTCACGCCGCCCGACATCGATCGTGTCAGGCGGTTCTGGAAGGCGCCGCGCATCGCCACTCATGAGGGGCTGAAGGCGGTGCAGCTGTTCGAGGCGATCAACCGCGGCGAGGTCAAGGCGCTGTGGGTGATGGGCACCAACCCCGCGGTGTCGCTGCCCGATGCGGATTTCGTGCGCGCGGCACTGAAGAAGCTCGAGCTGTTCGTGGTCTCCGAGAACGTGCTTTCCAACGACACCGTCGAGGCCGGCCCTCACGTGCTGCTGCCGGCGCTCGCCTGGGGCGAGAAGTCGGGCACGGTGACCAATTCCGAGCGGCGCATCTCGCGCCAGCGCTCGTTCCTGCCCGCGCCGGGTGAGGCGCGGCCCGATTGGTGGATCCTGAGCGAGACCGCAAAGCGTTTCGGCTTCGGCGACAGTTTTAATTACAAATCCGCGGCTGACATTTTCCGCGAGCATGCCGAGCTCTCCGCTTTCGAGAACAATGGCAGCCGCGATTTCGACATCGGTGCGCTGACATCGCTGTCGGATGAAGGCTTCGAGGCGTTGAAGCCGGTGCAGTGGCCGTTGCGCGAAGGCGGGACGCCTGGCGAGCGCTTCTTCGCGCAAGGTGGCTTCTTCACCAATGACGGCAAGGGCCGCTTCATTGCGCCGGAGGTGCCGGCGTTGCGCGGCGAGACCGGTCCCTCGCGCCCCTTAAGGCTCAACACCGGGCGCATCCGCGACCAGTGGCACACCATGACGCGCACGGGGCTGAGCCAGCGGCTGGGCGCGCATCTGCCCGAGCCGTTCGTCGAGATCCATCCCGATGACGCGGGCAAATACGGCATCGCCCATGACGGCTATGCCCGCATCACCACCGATTACGGCCAGTGCATCCTGAAGGCCGTCGTCAGCGAACGGCAGCAGCGCGGCACCCTGTTCGTGCCAATCCACTGGAGCGCGATGAACACCTCGCACGGCCGCGTCGGTGCGCTGGTGCAGTCCTTCACTGATCCGTTCTCGGGGCAGCCGGAAGCCAAAGCCACGCCGGCCGCGATCACACCCTATGAATTCGTCTTCCGCGGCTTCGCGCTGTCGCGCAAGCAGCTCGACCTGCCGCAGAACCTGTTGTGGACCCGCGTTACGGTCAACGGCGGTTTCGGCTATCTCTTTGCCGACAACGCGGACCTCGCGCGCTGGCCGGCCTGGCTCGAGGGCGTTGCCGGTGAGGACGTTGCCGAGTACCGCGATTTTGGTGGCGGCGTCTATCGTGCCGCCTCGTTCGCAGGGGATCGTATCGAGACCTGCCTGTTCGTCGGCCCCGCGCACGACGCCGGCGATTGGGAGGTGGTGAAGAGCCTGTTCGTCGCCGATCAGGTCACCGACGATCAGCGCCGCATGCTGCTGTCGGGCAAGTCCAGCGAAGGCGCCGCCTCGACCGGCCCCATCGTCTGCGCCTGCTTCGGCGTCGGCCGCGGCACCATCTGCGACACCATCGCTGGCGGTGCACGCACCGCCGCCGAGATCGGCGCAAAACTCAAGGCCGGCACCAATTGCGGCTCCTGCATCCCCGAGCTGAAGCGCCTGATCGCGACGACGGAGGTCGCACCTGCGAAGCAGGCCAAGGTCGCGAGCGCGGCGGGGTAGGCACCGCTCTCTCCATCGTCATTGCGAGCGTAGCGAAGCAATCCAGAGTCTTTCCGCGGCGGGAGTCTGGATTGCTTCGCTGCGCTCGCAATGACGAGTTTGTTGAGGCGACGCTCATCCATCTCCCCATCGTCGTCCTGGCGAAAGCCAGGACCCATTACCCCGGTCAGTGTCGTGAAAGCGCGCTGTGGCCGTCACCACCCGCGACAACTTGTTCCTGTGGTAATGGGTCCTGGCCTTCGCCAGGACGACTCGGAGGGTTTGGCGCCGACCTTGCGCCAATCGACGCGTCCTCCATTCTGCCCTATGGTGCCGCGCATCCCATCAGCCCAACAACCATAACAACAATGATGTACCTGGAAACGCCGCCGCGCCTGATCGAGACCAGACTCTTCTCCGCAATGCCCGAAAAATTCCGCCGCAAGGGCGAGCGGACCGACTGGGCTGACGCCAACCGGCCGGGTGTTGCGACCGATAGCTTCATCGAAGGGCCCTCATTCGACAGGGACGGCCATCTCTACATCGTCGACATTCCCTTCGGCCGCATCTTCCGCATTGCGCCCGACGGCGAATGGTCGCTCTTGATCGAATATGAGGGCTGGCCGAACGGGCTGAAGATCGCGACCGACGGCCGCATTCTTGTCGCGGACTACATGCATGGCATCATGGAGCTCGATGCGAAGGCGGGGCGTATCAAGCCGATCCTGACCGCGCGCAATTCGGAATCGTTCCGCGGCTGCAACGATCTGCATCTCGCCTCCAACGGCGACATCTATTTCACCGACCAGGGCCAGACTGGTCTGCATGATCCAAGCGGGCGGGTCTATCGTCTCGCATCAAATGGGCGGCTCGATTGCCTGATCGACACCGGCATCAGCCCGAATGGTCTCGTGCTCGATCCAACCGAAACCGTGCTGTTCGTCGCGATGACGCGCGACAATGCGGTCTGGCGGCTGCCGTTCATGAAGGACGGCAGCGTGTCGAAGGTCGGCCGCTTCTGCTCGCTGTTCGGCACCAGCGGTCCCGACGGCATGACGATGGATGCGAAGGGGCGTCTGTTCGTCGGCCATGCCTCGCTCGGCCATGTCTTCGTGTTCGCGCCGAACGGGGAACTGATCGCGCGGATCAAGTCGTGCGCGGGGCCGAATTGCACCAATGTTGCGATCGGTGGCGAAAACTGGGATCGGCTCTATATCACGGAGTCTGCGACCGGCAGCGTGCTGGTCGCGGATATCAGCGGTCTCTAGAGCATCTGAAGGAATAAACATGAACACAAAACCCTTCGGCCAGACCGGCGCCAACGTTTCCGTCATCGGGCAGGGCACCTGGTATCTCGACCATGGCGATCGCAAGCGGGCGATCGCGGCGCTTCAGCGCGGGCTCGATCTCGGCATGACCCACATCGACACCGCCGAGATGTATGGCGATGCCGAACTCGTCATTGCCGATGCGATCGCCGGCCGGCGCGACGAGGTGTTCCTCGTCTCGAAAGTGCTGCCGAGCAACGCCTCGCGCCGTGGAACCATCACGGCGTGCGAGCGCTCGCTGAAGCGGCTGAAGACCGATCGTCTCGATTGCTATCTGCTGCACTGGCGCGGCTCGTATCCGCTCGAGGACACCGTCGCCGCGTTCGAGGAGCTGGTGACATCCGGCAAGATAAAATCCTGGGGCGTCTCCAATTTCGATGCCGACGACCTCGACAAGATTCTCGATGTCTCAGACGAAGGGCGCATCGCCTGCAATCAGGTGCTCTATCATCTCAAGGAACGCGCGATCGAGCATGCGGTGATTCCGTGGTGCAAGCAGCATGGCGTTGCTGTCGTCGCCTATTCGCCGTTCGGCCACGACGATTTCCCCGCGAGCAACAGCAAAGGCGGCGCGGTGCTTGCGCGCATCGCGGAGGCGCGTCGTGCGACACCGCGTCAGATCGCGCTGAGCTTCCTCACCCGTGCGACTACGGTGTTCGCGATCCCGAAGGCATCGTCGGCGGAACATGCTGCCGAGAATGCAGGGACCGGTAATCTCGTGCTGACGAAAGAGGAGATTTCGGCGCTCGATGCGGCGTTTCCGCGCGGTCCAAAGCCGCGCAGCCTGCCCATGCTGTAGTGCAGCAAAGGTCTATTCTTAATGGAGTATTGACGCGCGCGGCGGTCAGCGCATATCGGCATCCTGTTTTCGGAAGTTGTGAAAGCGGCGCATTTGTCGTTTTTTACGAACGCACTCGATTCGTATTTTTTCCCGAGTTCCAGCCGTGACCCCGCCGCCAGCCGCAGCCGCAAGGCTCGACAGTCTTTCCGTGCCCATGCCCGAGAAGAAGCATGTTGGTCGCCGCGCACCCGCGCGCGTCGATCATCCCTTCAAGGGCATCGCACTGATCCTGCTCTCGACGGTGTTTCTCGGCTGCTCCGACACCGCCGCGAAATATCTTTCGACCAGCCTGCCGTCGATCGAGATCACCTGGATCCGCTTCCTCACCTTCGCGCTGATCTTCACGCCCGTGATGCTGCGGTCCTCGCCGTATTATGCGATGCGCACCGAGCGTCTCGGATTGCACGTGATGCGCGGCGCGGTGCTGCTCGGCTCCTCGCTGTTCTTCATCACGGGCCTCGGCTTCCTCCCGATCGCGGAGGCGTCCGCCACCGGCTTTGTCGCGCCGCTGTTCGTCACTGCGCTCTCGATCGTTTTCCTCGGCGAGAAGGTCGGCATGCGGCGCTGGTTCGCGACCGCGCTCGGCCTCATCGGTGTGCTGATCATCCTGCGCCCGGGCACCAGCGCATTTCATCCGGCGGCGTTCTTCCCGGTGGTCTCGGCGGCCTGCTGGGCCGGTACGCTGATCCTGACGCGCATGATGAGCGGCCGCGAGGCCGTCGTCACCACTATGGCCTATTCCTCGCTGACCGGCCTTGCGATCCTCACCGCAATCGTGCCGTTCGTCTGGGTGACGCCGTCCTGGACCGCGATCGCACTCGGCATCTTCATCGGCGTCGCCTCGACCGCCGGCCAGTGGATCGTCGTGCTGGCCTATCGCTACGGCGATGCCTCGGTGCTGGCGCCGTTCTCCTACTCGCAATTGTTGTGGGTCAGCATTCTCGGCTTCTTCATCTTCGGCGAGGTGCCGAGCATCTGGACCGTCGTCGGCGCGGCCTTCATCGTCGCCAGTGGTCTCTACATCGCCCATCGCGAGCGCGTCCGCCGCGCCTCGCTCCTGGTGCAAGCCGAGCGTTCCCCGAACGCCTGACGCAATATCGCGCATCGCGCGTCGTGCTATCATCGGCTCCAACGATAAGGGAGGAGCCGGATGCGCGCTGCGATTTTCAGGAACGGTGAGATTGTCGTTGGCGAGATGGCCGAGCCGAAGCCCGGTCCCGGCCAGGTGCTGGTCAGGACGCTCGCCTGCGGCATCTGCGGCTCTGACCTGCATGCCCGCCAGCACGCTCCGCGCATGGTGGAGATGGCAAGGAAGACCGGTCGCACGCCGATGGATTTGTCGCGCGATGTCGTGTTTGGTCACGAGTTCTGCTGCGAGATCGTCGATTACGGCCCGGGCACTGAACGTCGGCTCAAGCCGGGGACGCATGTCTGCTCGCTGCCCGCGCTGCTGACGCCGGAGGGCATCAAGGGCATCGGTTATTCCAACGAATTTGTCGGCGGCTATGCGGAAGCGATGCTGCTGAGCGAGCCGTTGCTGCTCGAAGTGCCCAACGGTCTGGCGCCGGAACACGCCGCGTTGACCGAGCCGCTCGCGGTCGGCGTTCACGCGGTGGCGAAAGCCAACATAAGCGGCGGCGAGGTGCCGCTCGTGATCGGCTGCGGCCCGGTCGGGCTCGCTGTCATCGCTGCGCTGAAGATCAGGGGCCTGCATCCGATCGTCGCTGCCGACTATTCGCCGGCACGTCGCGCGCTCGCGGCAAAGCTCGGTGCCGACATCGTCATCGATCCCAGGGTGTCGCAGCCCTATGCGACCTGGGCCGAGCACGCGCAGATGTCGGAGGCGGAGAAGGCGGCGCGGCCGCCGCTTCAGGCCATGCTGCCGGCGCTGAAGCCCGCCATCATCTTCGAATGCGTCGGCGTGCCCGGCCTGTTGCAGCAGGTGTTCGAGGGCGCGCCGCGCGATGCGCGCATCGTTGTGGTCGGCGTCTGCATGGAGACCGACAAGAGCGAGCCCATGCTCGGCATCATGAAGGAGCTGAACGTCCAATACGTGCTCGGCTACACGCCGGAGGAGTTTGCCGCGTCACTTCGGCTGATCGCGGAGGGGCAGGTGGATGCTGCGGCGATGGTGACGGCGGAGGTCGGTATCGACGGCGTGGCAAAGGCGTTTGCGGATTTGGCCAATCCGGAAGTCCACACCAAGATCATCGTGCAGCCGTGGCGTTGACGGTGCCGTAGGGTGGGTTAGCCCTGCGGCTGCGCGAAGCGCAGTCCGCACGGCGTAACCCACCACTTCTCTTGCAGCGGTGACAGAAGAGGTGGGTTACGCCGATCAGACGCGCTTCGCGCATCTGCTCAGCTAACCCACCCTACACGACCTCCGATCAATACTTCGCCGGCACATACATCTCCGGCGGGACCGGGCCGCGGTGATAGTCGGGATTGCGCACGCGCGCCGGCAGCACCACCGGGACGCGCGCGACCTCCTGGTACGGGATCTGGGTCAACAGATGCGAGATGCAGTTGAGCCGGGCGCGCTTCTTGTCGACGGCATCGACGATCCACCACGGGCTATCCGGCAGGTGGGTGTACTCCAGCATCGTCTCCTTGGCCTTGGTGTAGGCCTCCCAGCGGCTGCGCGCCTCGACGTCCATCGGGCTCAGCTTCCACTGCTTGAGCGGATCCTTGATGCGCATGGTGAAGCGGAACTGCTGCTCGTCGTCGGTGATCGAGAACCAGTACTTGACCAGGATGATGCCGGAGCGGATCAGCATGCGCTCGAACTCCGGCACCGTCTTGAAGAACTCCTGGTACTCCGCCTCCGAGCAGAAGCCCATCACGCGCTCGACGCCGGCGCGGTTGTACCAGCTGCGGTCGAACAGAACGATCTCGCCGCCGGCCGGCAGATGCGCCACATAGCGCTGGAAGTACCATTGCGACCGCTCGCGCTCGCTCGGCGCGGGCAGCGCGGCGACGCGGCAGATGCGGGGATTGAGCCGCTGGGTGATGCGCTTGATGACGCCGCCCTTGCCGGCGGAATCGCGGCCCTCGAACAGCACCACGACCTTCTTCTTCTCGCTCTGCACCCAGTCCTGCAGCTTGACCAGCTCGCCCTGGAGGCGGAGCAGCTCCCGGAAATAGAGTTTGCGATCGACCGTCGGGTTCAGCGCATCGGTCTCGTCCAGGAGCTCGTCGAGACGGGCGTCGTCCAGCTCCATCTCCAGCTCTTCGTCGAGATCGTCGGCCATCTCCTGGATGATGCGCTCGCGCTTGGCGATCTGGGCGGTGCGGTCTGTCATGGGTCCTGCTCTCGGCTTGGATACGAGTGGTCAACGACCATCAGCGGGGTTTGTTGCACCCATGTGACAGCGGTAGCCGGGTGGACCATCACACCGGCAGCGCGATCGAATATTTCACCTGGCTCAGCGCAAAGCTCGATTCGATCGAGGCGATGCCGTCGAGCCGGGTCAGCTTGGTCTTCAGGAACGTCTCGTAGGAGGCGAGGTCGGCCGCCACCACGCGCAGCAGATAGTCGCGGTTGCCGGTCATCAAATAGCATTCCAGCACCTCGTCCCATTTCGAGATGGCGCGGGCGAAGCGGTTGAGATCCTCCTCCTTCTGCCGCGCCAGCTTGATCGAGATGAACACGCTGACATGCAGTCCCAGCGCCTTCTGGTCGACGGTTGCGACATAGCGCGAGATGACGCCGCGCTCCTCCAGCAGCTTGACCCGGCGATGGCAGGGCGAGACCGAGAGCCCGACCTTGTCGGCGAGCTCCTGCATGGTGAGGCGGCTGTCGTTCTGGAGGTGGCTGAGGATCTTGCGGTCGATGGCGTCTAGCTCGGGCATTGGGATGGAACCTATGTCGTGGGCATTCCATTGGTAAAATATCCCAATATTGGCAGGTATGGCGCGAAAAATTGAGAAGTTTGGCCCCGCCCGCGGGCGTATGATCGGGGCCTTGTTTCCCGGAGCATCGCCATGCCCGTCGATTCCGTTCGCCTCGACACCTTGACCGCCCTCAGCCGCAAGGCGCTGTGGCTGTCGTCCTGGACGATCCACCACGCCAACCACATCCGCTCCAACGCGGATGGCCTCAAGGTCGGAGGACATCAGGCCTCGTCCGCCTCGCTCGCCACCATCATGTCGGCGCTGTATTTTAGCGTGTTGCGACCTGAGGATCGCGTTGCGGTGAAGCCGCATGCGAGCCCGGTGTTCCACGCCATCCAGTATCTGTTCGGCCGGCAGAGCCGCGAGAAGCTGGAAAACTTTCGCGGCTTCAAGGGCGCGCAGTCCTATCCCTCGCGCACCAAGGATGTCGACGACGTTGATTTTTCCACCGGCTCGGTCGGCCTCGGTGTCGCGCAGACGTTGTTCTCTTCGCTGGTGCAGGATTACGTCAAGGCGCATGGCTGGATGAAGGACCGCCGCGAGGGGCGGATGATTGCCCTCGTCGGCGATGCCGAGATGGACGAGGGCAACATCTTCGAAGCCCTGGCAGAGGGGTGGAAGCACGGCCTGCGCAACACCTGGTGGGTGGTCGACTATAACCGCCAGTCGCTCGATGCCGTCGTGCGCGAAGGTCTGTGGGAAAAGTTCGAGACCATGTTCCGCAATTTCGGCTGGGACGTGGTGATCGTGAAATACGGCCGGCTGATGCGCGAGGCCTTTGCCGAGCCCGGCGGCGAGGCGCTCAAGCGCTGGATCGACAATTGTCCGAACGCACTCTATGCGGCGCTGTGCTTCCAGGGCGGTGCGGCCTTCAGGAAACATCTGCATGACGAGATCGGCGATCAGGGGCCGATCACAAGACTGATCGACAAGCGCAGCGACGAGGAGCTGCTGGCGCTGATGTCGAATCTCGGCGGCCACGACATGGCGAGCATGCTGGAGGCGTTCGAATCCGTCGACCACGACCGCCCGGTCTGCTTCATCGCCTACACCATCAAGGGCGTCGGCCTGCCGTTCCAGGGCCACAAGGACAACCATGCCGGCCTGATGACGGTCGCGCAGATGGAGAAATATCGCGACAGCCAGAACATCCGTCCCGGCCACGAATGGGACAAGTACGAGGGCCTCGCGCAATCCGCCGCCGAGCTGGATGCCTTTCTCGCAGGCGTGCCGTTCAACCAGGATGGTCGCCGCCTCACCGCGCCTGTTATCGAGGTGCCACCGCAGCTCGCCTTCAAGCCGTCGCCCCAGATGTCAACCCAGCAAGGCTTTGGCCTCGTGCTCAACGAGATCGCGCGCGGCGACAGCGAACTTGCAAAACGCATCGTCACGACCTCGCCCGACGTGACCGTCTCGACCAATCTCGGCCCCTGGGTGAACCGGCGCGGCCTGTTTGCGAGGGCGGAGAAGGCGGACTTATTCCGCAGCGAGAAAATTCCCTCCACCTACAATTGGGACGCCTCGCCCAAGGGCCAGCACCTCGAGCTCGGCATCGCCGAGATGAACCTGTTCATCATGCTGTCCGCGCTCGGCCTGTCGCACCAGATCAACGGCGCGCGCCTCTTGCCGGTCGGCACGCTCTACGATCCCTTCATCGAGCGCGGGCTCGATGCGCTGAACTATGCCTGCTACCAGGATGCGCGCTTCATGGTTGCGGCGACGCCGTCGGGCATCACGCTTGCGCCGGAAGGCGGCGCGCACCAGTCGATCGCAACGCCCCTGATCGGCATGGCGCAGGACGGGCTCGCCTCGTTCGAGCCGGCCTTTGTCGACGAGCTCGCCGTCATCATGGCTTTCGGCTTTCACCACATGCAGCGCGATCCTGGCGAGGGCGGTTCCGTTTACCTGCGCCTCTCCACGCGCAGCATCGAGCAGGCGCAGCGGATCATGTCGCCGGAGCTGCAGCAGGGCATCACCGATGGCGCCTACTGGCTGCGCAAGCCGGGCCCGAATGCCGAGGTCGTGATTGCCTATACCGGCGCGGTCGCGCCCGAAGCGATCGAGGCCACCGGCTTCATCGGCGAGAGCCGCCGCGACGTTGGCCTGCTCGCGATCACCTCGGCCGATCGCTTGCATTCCGGCTGGACCGCGGCACGGAAATTGCGCCGGGATCGCCGCGGCGTGCAGCACCTCAGCCACATCGAAAAACTGCTGGCGCCGCTGCCGCGCGACTGCGGCATCGTGACCGTGATCGACGGCCATCCCTCCGCGCTCGGCTGGCTCGGCAGCGTCCGCGGCCATCGCGTCGAGGCGCTCGGCGTCGAGCAGTTCGGCCAGACCGGCAGCATCGCGGACCTTTATCGCCACTACGGCATCGATGCGAATGCGATCATCGATGCGGCCGAAAGCCTCACCACCGGCGCGCCGGTGCTGCATCGGAAGATGGCTGTTTAAGTCTCCGTCGTCGTCCTGGCGAAAGCCAGGACCCATACTCCGCAGCGGTGATTGTAGGCGACGGGCGGTCGGCGCCGGAGCAAACCAACTGAACCCGGTGCTAATGGGTCCTGGCCTTCGCCAGGACGACGTTGAGAGCCACCTTGCCTCCCTCCCGCCATCGGCTCATATAACCTCCGTCCGCCGCAACGCTGGCCCCGCATATGGCGGGTTCAATTGCCGGCGCTTTCGTGCAAGGATGCCTGCCGAAACGCCCCCTCCAAGCCCCCAAGAAGAGGTTAACGATGGTCAATCGCATGCAATTCTACATCGACGGCGCCTGGGTCGATCCCGCCGTCAAGAAGTCCACCGCCGTGGTCAACCCCGCGACGGAAGAGGCGATGTACGAGGTTGCGCTCGGCTCCAAGGCCGATGTCGACAAGGCCGTTGCCGCCGCCAAGCGCGCCTTCGCAACGTTCTCCCAGACCAGCCGCGAGGAGCGCGTCGCGCTGCTCTCGAAAATCATCGAGGTCTACAAGGGCCGCCTCAAGGAGATCGGCGCCGCCGTCTCCGACGAGATGGGCGCCCCGCTGCCGATGGCGGAGAAGCTGCAGGCCGGCGCCGGCCTCGGCCATCTCATGACCACGCTCGACGTGCTCAAGAACTATCATTTCGAGGAGCCGGTCGGCACCGCCATGGTGCTGCGCGAGCCGATCGGCGTGGTCGGCATGATCACGCCCTGGAACTGGCCGCTCAACCAGATCGCCTGCAAGGTCGCGCCTGCGCTGGCCGCCGGCTGCACCATGATCCTGAAGCCGTCGGAGTTCACCCCGACCTCGGCGCTGATCTTCGCGGAGATCCTGCATGAAGCCGGCGTGCCCAAGGGCGTGTTCAACCTCGTCAACGGCCTCGGCCCCGAGGTCGGCGCCGCCATGAGCGAGCACCCCGACATCGACATGATCTCCTTCACCGGCTCGACCCGCGCCGGCATCGACGTTGCCAAGCGCGCGGCCCCGACCGTGAAGCGCGTCAGCCAGGAGCTCGGCGGCAAGTCGCCGAACGTCATCCTCGAGGGCGCCGACCTCACGAAGGCGGTGACCGGCGGCGTGATGCACATGTTCAACAACTCCGGCCAGTCCTGCAACGCGCCCTCGCGCATGATCGTGCCGCTGTCGAAGATGAAGGAAGTCGCCGCGATCGCGAAGGCCGTCGCCGACAAGACCAAGGCCGGTAATCCCCGCGGCGAAGGCACCACCATCGGCCCCGTCGTCAATCGCGGCCAGTGGGACAAGATCCAGGCGCTGATCAAGAAGGGCATCGACGAGGGCGCAACCCTCGTCGCCGGCGGTCCGGGCCTGCCCGAGGGCGTCAACAAGGGCTTCTATGTCCGTCCGACCATCTTCGCCGACGTCACCCCCGAGATGACGATCGCGCGCGAGGAAATCTTCGGACCGGTGCTGACCATCCTCGGCGCCAAGGACGAAGCCGACGCCGTGCAGATCGCCAACGACACGCCGTACGGTCTTGCCGGCTACGTCTCGGGCGCGACGGTCGAGGACGCCAAGCGCGTCGGCCGCCAGATCCGCGCCGGCAACGTCAACCTCCAGGGCGTGCCCAACGACCGCACCGCGCCGTTCGGCGGCTACAAGCAGTCGGGCAACGGCCGCGAGTGGGGCAAGTACGGCCTCGAGGATTTCCTCGAAGTGAAGGCCGTCGCCGGCTTCAACGCGGCGTAAGTTTCAGCGCCTGAACGAAAAAAGCGCCGGAGCGGGCAACCGCTCCGGCGTTTTTTGTTTTGGCCAATGCTTTTCGACAACGCGAGGTCTCGTAGGGTGGGCAAAGGCGCAACGCGCCGTGCCCACCATCTCGCGACGAGCAAGAAGTGGTGGGCACGCTTCGCTTTGCCCACCCTACGAGACCGGCGCTTGTGGCGCGCCTATCCCCCCAGCGCGCCCTGCGTGTTCACATACAGCGCGTAGATCGACTGGCTCGCGGCCATGAACAGGCGGTTGCGCTTGACGCCGCCGAAGCAGAGGTTGGCGCAGCGTTCGGGCAGCGCGATGCGGCCGATCATGACGCCGTCGGGCGCGAACACCACGACGCCGTCGAGCTCGGGATCGCCCATGCCCCAGCCGCACCAGAGATTGCCGTCGATGTCGCAGCGCATGCCGTCGGGCGTGCCCGGGCCGGCATCGATGTGAACGCGCTTGTTCGAGATCGTGGTGCCCTCAGGCGAAACGTCATAGGCGAGGATTTTTCGGTTCGGTTGCCCACGCGATTCCACGACGTACAGGATCTTCTCGTCCGGCGAGAAGCACAGCCCGTTCGGCCCGAGCACGCCCTCGGCGACGATGGTCGCCTTGCCGTTCCCGGGATCGAGCCGATAGACGTTCGGCTCGATCTCGGGCTCGGCCTTGTAGCCCTCGTAATTGCCGAGCAGGCCGAAGGTCGGATCGGTGAACCAGATCGAGCCGTCGGATTTCACCACGACGTCGTTGGGCGAGTTCAGCCGCTTGCCGTTGAAGGAATCCATCAACACGGTGATGCTGCCATCATATTCGGTGCGCACCACGCGCCGCCCGCCATGCTCGCAGGTGACGAGCCGGCCCTGGCGATCCCTGGTGTTGCCATTGGCGAAATTGGAGGGTTTCCGAAACACGCTGACCGCGCCGGTCTCCTCCTCCCATTTGATGATGCGCTGGTTCGGGATGTCGCTGCAGAGCAGATAGCGCCCGTCGCCGAACCACACCGGACCCTCGGCCCAGCGCAGCCCGGTCGCCAGCCGCTCCACCGCCGAGAGTTTCAGCCAGTATTTTTCGAAGCGGGGGTCCAGTGCTTTTATCGCGGGATCGGGGTAATAGGTCGCCGGCTGCCAGCCTTGAGTGCGGGACGATGCATCGTTCATGTGCAATTCTCGTTGTTGCGTTCCCTCTGTCCAAGTCTGCTAGCATCAGTTATCTACGGCCGCAAATCGGTCGACAGGCGAGGGAAGACATGCCGCGTATTTTGATGACGGGAGCTTCGGGCGGAATCGGCACGAGCCTGCGAAAACTGCTGCCGCCGATCTACCCGGATCTCCTGCTCTCCGACATCAAGCCGCCGGCCGATCTCGGCGCGAACGAAAAATTCAAGGCGGCCGACCTCGCCGATCTCGCGCAATGCGAGGCGATCTGCGAAGGTGTCGACGGCATCATCCATTTCGGCGGCTATTCGGTCGAAGGTAGCTGGGATCAGATCCTCCAGGCCAACATCATCGGCGGCTACAATCTGTTCGAGGCGGCGTACCGCAAGGGCGTCAAGCGCGTGGTGTTCGCCTCGTCGAACCATGCCGTCGGCTTCTATCCGCGTCACCACAAGATCGGCACCGACGTCACCCCGCGCCCCGACGGTCGCTACGGCGTCAGCAAGGTGTTCGGCGAAGCGGTCGGCGCGCTCTACGCCGACAAGCACGGGCTGAAGGTGACTTGCCTGCGCATCGGCAATTTCGGCGACATGCCGCTCGACCAGCGCCGGCTCTCGATCTGGCTCAAGCCCGACGACCTCGTGCAGCTCTGCCGCATCGGCCTCGAACATCCCGACATCCATTTCGAAATCTTCTACGGCGCCTCCCTCAACGAGCGCGCCTGGTGGGACAACCATCGCGCCTATGAATTCGGCTATCGCCCCACCGGCCGCGCCGAGGATTTCCGCGAGCACGCGATGGCCGAGCAGGCCAAGCTGAAGCCGGATCCGGTCGGCGATTATTTCCAGGGCGGTACGTTCTGCAGCATGGAGTTCGACGCCGATCCGAACCGGATCATCGACTGGACCAAGCGCTAGCGTCGACGTCTGGGGAATGTAGATGCGCCCTCCCGGCCCCGCTTGTGGGCCGGGAGAGGGGCACGATCGCGATGACGGCGGACGTTCTGAACGCCCCCCTTGCGTCTAAGGTCTGAATTCACACCGTAGAGTTCCGGATTTCCGTTTTCGGAAATAGGCGTTCTATTGTCGGAACACGTGAGCGTTTCTTCTATGCATTTCGTTGCGCGGACGTGACTGCCTTTTCATTCTAGCGATTGTGGAAGCAAGATGCGCAAAATGGTTCTCTCAGGGGCCGCGGTGTTGACCGTCGTCCTCGTCGCGGCGGTATCCTGGCCCACGCCGCGCCCGGATGTGGAGCTGTTCGGGGACAGCGTCTACGAAACCATCTGGTTCTGGCGCATCCCGGCCTATGCCCACAATCCAGCCTGGAGCGTGCGCTGGACGTTGAACGATCCGCTTCGTGCGCAGGCAAGATGCTGCCGGGCCACGCCGCTGCCGATCTCCGAACCGGGCTCGCAGGTTCCTCCGGCCAGTCAGGCGATCGCGCGCCTGGCAGGCAAGTAAAAGGGCCGCGTGGTTGTCTGGTTGAAGTGTCCGGCTGCATCACGCGCTGTGCCAGGTGGACGCACATGGTTCCGGAGATAGCTCGCATTTCTCTCAAATAAGTTCCTTGCTTTAAGCTTAACCAGAAACCTAATCCTCGATTTACAGCAGCAATCTACAGTTTACCTTGTTCTTGAATCGGTCATTCAAGGACAACAGCAATGCGCCGCTTAGCGCTCAACCCATGTCTCGTGATTGTTCTGGCGGCATCGGGTTTCAGCGCGTACGCCGACGAGCGGAAGGCCGATGGCAGCAGCTCGGCGTCGCTGGCTCCGCGTGCGAAGATCGAATGCTCGCTCAAGCGCAAGCCTGGTGAACCCCTCGATCCCCCGTCAACCGCCGCCATCCCCTCGGCCGACTCCTTCGTTGCCAGCGAGTATTTCAGGGAGGACATTACGCCGACCGCGCCCGTCAAGATTTCGTGGCTCGGCGCGACCTTCGCACGCCGGTTCGCCGTCAAGGTCGAGACCACGGACGATACGTCTCTGCAGACTCATGTCTTGAACAATCCGACGAATGCCGCGCAGATGGCCGATGAGCTGGGCGCTCGCGCCGAGAGCAAGCTTGCCGATATCTGGTGTCTCCTGAAGCTGCAGGCCAACGGCGAAAGCGGGGCGCTGCAGACCAGCTCGGCTCCGAACCTCTTCTTTGTCCGCGACGGCACGGGCGATCTCGGCGTGGTTGACGCCCTGTGGGGTGGTGCGGGCTGGGAAATTGGAGCCAGTCCCCTCAAGAACCCGCGGGCATGGACTCCCGGCACGCGCGTCTTCTCTCACTGACATCATCTGGCCCTCGCCCAGCCTTGGGACGTTGGGGGCATTCTACCCATTGATCTGGATCAACGCTGCTTGGCGAAGCTGATGCCCCAAGGAGACGACTCGCGCGAATGCAATTCGCGGCCAGAGCCTCGATCGCGGATAGCCACAGGGAGAACCGCGACAGTGAAAATGACGCCAGTCGTCGCGGTGCTCGCACTCATCGTCTCGGCGCCGGCGCAAGCCGCAACGCTCAGCGAGGCCGAAGCGACGTTCCTCGACCAACTCGTCACCGCATCCGCGGTGCTGGAGCAGCGATGCACCGGCTATGAGGTGGATGGCTCGGGCAGCGTTCAGCTCGGCGCCCGGCTGCTCGGCAGCCCTGATGCCGCGATGGCGATGATCGACGCCTATGCTGCGGCCATCAAGGCCCATGATGGCGAGAGCTACGATCCCGGAAAATTCCGCCCCGAGGTGGCCGAGGCCGCCAGAAGGACATTCAGGCGGGTCCGGACGGACTTGATCAGAAACCCGGAGCGGGCCTGCGCCGATCATGGCGAGACCGGCGTGGCGGGCGGTCTGTTGAGACGATACTGAACGGACCTTGCGCGCCATCAACCGCTGGCGATGTCCCGACTCATCTTTTGCAGTCGCGTAAACGCAGCCCACGCTTTTGGATAGTCGGCATGCTTTGAATCGATCGTGAGCAGCGCGCGGCATGCCTCGTTGATGTCTTCCGGTGAAGGACGCATCGAGATGTCGGACGATGACTCCGTTCGTCTCCAGCGGTCCTCGACGTCTTTCGCCAGGGCCAGTGCTTCGGACGGGCTTCGTTTCCGGGTCGATCGCGCCAAGGCGTGATCCGGAGGGAATGTGGGCCAGACGGCCGGAGGCCGATCGGCTTGCCACTCACCTTCCTTGGTGACCCCACGGGCCGCGGGCGGATTTGGCCCCTGTCCATTTGCAGCATCAGGCGGAACGGTCTTGGCGGCGAGCTCGCGGACCTGCTGCTCCATTGTGCCGCCGGATGACGATCCGCCCGCTGAAGCTGCAGGCTTCGTCAGCGCGGGGGCAACCGACGTCTGCACGTCGGGGGCGGCTTTCTGAACGGTTTTGACGACGGCCGACACGCCGGGTGACACACCCGGCCGCTGCTGCGCGTCCTTGTCCTCAGTGGGGCAAGGTCTGTATCCCGAACGCTGATGCGTGATCCGCCCGTCGTCGTCGATGCGGGCAAAATCAATGGCCACGGTGTAGACGAAAGCGACATCGATGGAATGGCCGGACTTGTCCCTCGCCTTGACGCCGCCGCAAACATACCTCGCCGCGCCGGCCTCGACTGAATGCAATGCGCTGAATTTGGCCGAGTCCGGATCGATCAGCGCATGCTTGACGGCTGCGCGCGCCTTCATATGTTCCGAGGAGAACATGCTGAGCAGGACGTCCGGGTTGATGAAGTCGGGCTGGTAGTACCACGCATACTCCGCGGCGAAAAATGCTGCGCCGAAACCGACTGCGATCAGGAAACCAGGTACATTCATGGGACTGTTCCGGGAAATGGAACCCGGCATGGTTGTTATTCGTTTCGAAAACCATTTGGGATAGAGTCCTCTAACAACCCGTTAATCGGTTGAGTGATTGGGCAGAATCTACCAGAAGATTTATTCGTCGGGTTGAATGAGTTCCGCCGTATTCCATTGCCTCGGCGAGTCATTCATCCTTCTCCGCATCGGCCACTGCTGTGCCGGCGGGCCGATATGCGCACGCGCCGGCGCTAGCTGTCGCCGGAAATCCGCGCCAGATAATCCGACTTGCTGAACTGCATGTGGTCCACGCACAGCTGCGCCAGCGCCCAGCTGTCGCGGCCCTTCAAGAGCTCGATCATCAGCTCGTGCTGGCGCCGCGATTGCGCAAGGCCCTCGCGGTCGGCGAGGTTTTTTGCGCGCATCGGCAGGGTCAGGTTCATGTAGTCCTGCAGCGAGCGCACCAGATAGGGATTGCCGCAGGCCGAGAACAGCGCGAGGTGGAAGGCGTCGTTGGCCTCGTGGATGCCGCGCAGATCCTGCACCTCGGCCTTGGCGCAATATTGCCGTTGCAGCGCGCTCAGTTCGTCGATCAGGCCTTGCAGTGCGGGCAGGGGGATCATCAGCGCGGCCTGACGCGTCAGCATCTCCCTGACCTCGTAGATCTGCCGTACCTCCTCGGCCGAATAGAACCGTACGGTGGCGCCGACATTCTTCTCGCGGCGAACGATGCCGCGCCGCTCCGCATCCACCAGCGCCTGGCGGACGAAGTGCCTGGAGGTGCCATAGCGCGACATCAGCGCGTCCTCGGTGAGGCGCGCGCCGGGCGCGAGGCGGCCGAAGATGATGTCTTCCTCCAGCCGCGCGACGACGTCGTCCGGATCGTCGCGCCGGACCGTCATGGCGTCTGCGGTGCGAATGTCGGACATGCCCTCAGCCTCCCGGCGCCTGGCCGGTCCTGACTGTGGAGCAGGGAAGGCGAGGATTGTCAATAATCTGGTCGCTTAATGGTGCTGTAATCCAGAAAATCGCGGTGCCTCTGCCTCTCTTATTGACAATCAGGGGGCAGGCTGTACCACAATGGTAACGTGGAAGGAGCGACGTGATGACGAGTGGCTTGCGCAAGGGTCTGACGAGCTATGGCGATGCCGGCTTTTCGCTGTTCCTGCGCAAGGCGTTCATCAAGGCCATGGGCTATTCCGACGACGCGCTGGAGCGCCCGATCGTCGGCATCACCAACACCTATAGCGACTACAATCCCTGCCACGGCAACGTCCCTGAGATCATCGAGGCCGCCAAGCGCGGCGTGATGCTGTCGGGCGCCATGCCGTTCGTGTTCCCGACCATCTCGATCGCCGAGAGCTTTGCGCATCCGACCTCGATGTACCTGCGCAATCTGATGGCGATGGACACCGAGGAGATGATCCGCGCCCAGCCGATGGATGCGGTGATCGTGATCGGGGGTTGCGACAAGACCCTTCCCGCACAGGTGATGGCGGCGATCAGCGCCGATCTGCCGACCGTGGTCATCCCCGTCGGACCCATGGTGGTTGGTCATCACAAGGGCGAGGTGCTGGGCGCCTGCACCGACTGCCGCCGCCTCTGGGCGAAATATCGCGCCGGCGACATGGACGATGCCGAGATCGAGGCGGTGAACGGGCGCCTCGCGCCATCCGTCGGCACCTGCATGGTGATGGGCACGGCTTCGACCATGGCCTGCATGATCGAAGCCATGGGCCTGTCGCTGCCGATGAGTGCGACGATCCCCGCGCCGCATGCCGAGCGCTTCCGGCTCGCGGAGGCCAGCGGCAAGGTCGCAGCGGAGATGGCCAAAACCAAGGGCCCGAAGCCGAGCGAGTTGCTCACACCCGCGTCTTTCAAGAACGCGCAAGTCGTACTCCAGGCCATCGGCGGATCGACCAACGGCCTGATCCATCTGACCGCGATGGCGCATCGCTCGCCGCACCGGCTCGACCTCGGCGCGTTCGACCAGATCGGGCGCGAGGTGCCGGTGCTGGTCGACCTCAAGCCATCCGGCGAGCACTACATGGAGCATTTCCATCACGCCGGCGGCGTGCCGAAGCTGCTGGCGCAGCTCGGCGATCTCATCGATCTCGACGCGAAGACCATCACCGGCCAGACGCTGCGCGAGGTCGCGGCGAATGCCGAGGACGTGCCTGGCCAGGACGCCATCCGTCCGCGCGACAACCCGATCAAGAAGGAAGGCGGCCTCGCCATCCTGCACGGCAACCTCGCCCCGCGCGGCGCGGTCATCAAGCAGTCGGCCGCGAGCCCGAAACTGCTGCAGCACACCGGGCGCGCGGTCGTGTTCGAATCCGTCGAGGACATGACGCTGCGGGTCGACGATCCCGATCTCGACGTCACCGCCGACGACGTGCTGGTGCTGCGTAATGCCGGCCCGAAGGGCGCGCCCGGCATGCCCGAGGCGGGCTATCTGCCGATCCCGAAGAAGCTCGCGCGCGGCGGCACCAAGGACATGGTGCGCATCTCTGATGCGCGCATGAGCGGCACCGCCTTCGGCACCATCGTGCTGCACATCACCCCGGAATCCGCCGTCGGCGGGCCGCTGGCGCTGGTGAAGAATGGCGACAGGATCAGCCTCGATGTGGCCAAGCGCAGCATCGAGCTGCTGGTCGACGCCGCCGAGCTGCAGCGTCGGCGCGCCGCCTTGAAGCCGGCCGCTGCGCCCGAGGAGGCACGGCGCGGCTACGCCTGGCTGTTCAACGAGACCATCATGCAGGCCGATGAGGGCTGCGACTTCGATTTCATGCAGAGGACTGGGAAGACCGAGAAGGGCTGATAGCAAGCGAACGAACGCTCAGACCGCACAAGCGGCGGGCGATAAAACAGGGGGAAACGATGATCGCACGATCCATGCCGAGATTCTTACATGGGCTCGCGGCTGTCGCCGCCATGCTGTTCGTCACGGGGGCCGCAGCACAGGAGGTGAAGCATTATCGCTTCGCCTACGACCAGCCGCGCAACACCGGCTATTCCATCGCGGGTGACCTCTTTGCCGAGAAGCTCAAGGAATTGAGCAAGGGCACCATGATCATCGACCAGTATCCCGGCGCGCAGCTCGGGCAGGAGCCGCAGGTGCTCCAGCTCGTGAAGGCCGGTGACGTCGAGTTCGCCATCATCTCCTCCGCCAACACCGCGACGATCTCGCCGCAGGCCGGCGTGATGTCGCTGCACTTCCTGTTCCGCGACGAGAATCACGTGATCAAGGGCCTCGCCGACCCGCGCGTGTTCGAGGCGCTGAGGACCATGATCGACGAGACCACGCAGGGCCTGCACGTGATCGCGACCGGCTCGCAGGGCGTGCGCCACATGTACTCGAAGCGGGAAGTCCACAATGTCGGCGACGTCAAGGGCCTGAAGGTCCGCGTGCAGGCGACCGCGACCGAGGACACCATGTTCCCCGCCTATGGTGCCCAGACCGTGCATATGCCGTTCGGCAGCGTCTACACCAGCTTGCAGACCGGCGTCGTCGACGTCGCCGAGAACAGCGTCAACGTCTACCTCGTCAACAAGCATTACGAGGTCGCGCCTGTCCTCAACATTACCGAGCACGAAGCCAACAACGCGCTGGTGTTCATCTCCGACAAGCTCTGGCAGAGTCTCTCCGCCGAGCAGAAGCAGTGGGTGCAGACCGCCGCCAACGAGATCAGCTCCAAGGAGCCGGCCAAGGCATTCGAGCTCGAACGCACGGCGGCCGACAAGCTGAAGAAGATGGGCGTGAAGATCGTCGACAACGTCGACAAGAAGAGTTTTACGGCGATCGCCGATCCCTATCTCGACAAGCTCGCCAAGGATCTCGGCCCGCACGCCGAGAAGATCAAGGATCTGATCCGGTCGATCAATTAGGGCCGCCCAAACGCCCACACAGGTCGTCCCGGCGAAGGCCGGGACCCATACGCCGCGGCAGAGCTTTGAGGCACCGTGGTTATCATATCGATTTCACAACAACGCCCGGGAGTATGGGTCCCGGCCTTCGCCGGGACGACATTGAATGGCCATCGCCGACAAACTGCTCGTTCAGCGCCAACGCCACCTGAAATGGCGCGCGCTCGATTGGCTCGAGCTTGCGCTCATGATCCTCTGCGGCGTGCTCTGCTTCGGCTTCTCGCTGTCGGTCACCGCCGACATCGTGACCCGAACCATTGGCCATCCCTGGCTATGGCTCCAGGAGGTGACTTCGACCCTGTTCATCTATGCGATCTTCATCGGCACGGCGGCCGCGACCCGTCGCAACGATCACCTTTATCTCACCGCGATCTCCGAGGCGATGCATGGCACGCCGCGGCTGATCGTCGAGGTGATCATCCGCCTCGTCGTGCTCGGCGTCGCCTTCTGCCTGATCTGGTACGGCTATCAGAACTATCTGCGCGGCTTCGGCAGCTTCCGTCTGCCGTCGGGCACGCCGATCGCTTCGCTCTACGCGATCATCCCGCTCTCGGGTGTGCTGATCGGCCTGTTCACCATCGAGCAGCTCGTCAACGGCCTGCGCAACGGCTTTGATCATCCCGAGCCGCCCGAGGAAGATGCTGCGCCAGGTCTCACCGAGGCACAGATGAGGGCGCAGCCGTGAGCGCACCCGTCGTCCTGGCGTTGATGTCGATCTGCTTCCTGTCGTTCGGCTATCTCGGCGTGCCCGTGCCGTTTTCGCTGATGGCCGGCGTCTTCATCGGCGCGATCCTGTCGGACGTCTCGCTTGCCGCCATCATCCAGAAGATCTTCGACGGCGTCGATTCCGAGGCATTGCTGGCGATCCCGTTCTTCCTGCTGGTCGGCGAGCTCATGAGCTCGGCGAACGTGGTGGTGCGGATCGCGAACCTGTCGGTGTCGCTGGTCGGGCATATCAGGGGCGGGCTGTCGCAGGTCGTGGTCGTCTTCAGCATGTTCTTCTCGGAGATGTCCGGCTCGACCACCGCCGACGTCGCGGTGATGAGCCGCGCGCTCGGAGGCCCGATGAAGCGCGAGGGCTATGAGCCCGCCTTCATCGCCGCCATCATCGCTTCGGCCTCGACCATCGCGGCGCTGGTGCCGCCGAGCATCACCGCCGTGGTTTACGGTGCCGTCGGCAACGTCTCGATCGCCGGCCTGTTCATGGCGGGCGTGGTGCCGGGCCTGATGATCGGTTTCGGCCTGATGATCTATTGCTATTTCTTCGGCCCGTCCGGCCTGCGCAAGCCGCGCGCGCCATTGCGGCAGGTGGTGTTCGCGGCAGGCGATGCGGCCCTGCCGCTGATGATCCCGGTGATCCTGCTGGGGGGCATCCTGACCGGCTGGTTCACGCCGACGGAAGCCGGCGTCGTCGCCGTGGTCTGGATCATCCTGGTCGTGATCCCCGCGCTCAACCGCGGCCACTTCCGGAAAATTCCCTATGACTTCTGCCTCGCGGGCCTGATCTTCTCGCTGCCGCTGATCACCATCGGCGCCGCCAATGCTTTCGGCTGGATGCTCGCCTATTTGCGCGGCGCGACCTATATCGCCGAGTGGATCACGTCCATCGCCGGCAACGATCCGCATCTGATCATGCTGCTGATGGTGCTGCTGTTCACCGTGGTCGGTGACTTCATCGAGCCGGTCCCGACCATCATCATCTTCATGCCGCTGGTCAATGCGCTGACGGAAGCCGGCGACATCAACGCCGTGCATATGGGCGTGGTGCTGATCGCAACGCTCGCCTTCGGCCTGATTACGCCGCCTTATGGGCTCGTCTTGCTGATGGCCTCGAAATTCGTCGGCATCAGCTTTGCCAAGGCGCTACGTGCGGCGCTGCCGATCTACGTGGTCTTCTTCACCACCATCGCGTTCGCGATCTATTTCCCGAGCGTGGTGCTGTGGCTGCCGCGGCACGTGCTCCCGGAATCGGTCGGCTGCTTCAAGTCGCCGGCGGGGACGGGCTATATCTGTCCGCAATAGCGACCTGCTCGACACGCCATTGTGCCTGCTCGCGCACGTAGCGGAACGGCGTGCCGTGGCTGTTCTTGAAGTAGCTGCCGCACAGCGCGTTCGCCATGGCTTGCATCACCGCATCGTGGCAGACAAACAGGAGGTTGTCGTCAGGATGACGGCCGAGCCATGCGGAGACGCAGGCCAGGGAGCGTCCGGCCATGGCGTCCCAGTTTTCGCCGTCGGCAGGCAGGATCGACACGAGGCCCGTCGCTGATGTGACGCCGTGCTTGATCATGAGGTCGCGGACGGGCAGGCCCTCGAAGCTGCCGAAATCGAACTCGATGATGCCGTCGTCGATCGCGAGCGGGACCGAGATCGCGTCCGCGATGATCTCGGCCGTTCGCGCCGCGCGCACCAGGGGACTTGCGACGATGCGGCTGATGCCGACACTGCGCAACATCTGTGCGGCCTCGTGCGCTTGCCGCAGGCCATCCTCGTTCAACGGATTGTCGGTGCGGCCCTGGAATCGCCCCTCGCGATTCCAGTCGGTCGCACCGTGACGGAGGCCGTAGAACGAGCGTGAGGGCGTCGTCACTTCGACTTGCTCGTGAATTTCTTCACGGCGGTGCGAAACGCCTCCGTGTTCATCGCCATGATGATCTTGTGCTCCTCGGCATCGAGCTGCTGTTTTACGGGCGTGGCGGCGGCTTGGTAGACCAGCTGCTTGGTACCGGCGATCGCCGCCGGCGGGTTCTGCGCCAGCCGCTCGGCCAGTTGTCGCGTCGCCGCCTTCAACTCCGCGGCGGGTACGGTCTTGGCGACGAGACCCCATTCATAAGCCTGCTGCGCGGTAAAATTGTCCTCGGCGAGAAAGATCTGCAGCGCGCGGCGGGAGCCGACCGTCCCGACGATGCCGACCGTGGAGCCGCCGTCCGGCGACACCCCGATCTTGGCATAGGCCGGCGTGAACTTGGCGTCGTCGGCGGCGATGCAGAGGTCGGTGACGAAGGCGAGGCCCATGCCGGCGCCGGCGGCCGAACCGTGCACACTCGACAGCGAGATTTTTGGCATGCGCCTGATGATCTCGATGAAGGCGTGATAGTGCTTGAGCAGCTCGCCGACGACTGGCGTCACCGTGCCCGCTTCGGCGGCGGCTCCAATCGTCTGCAAATCGCCGCCGGCCGAGAAGGCGCGGCCTTCGCCTTCGATCACCAAAACCCTGATGGCGTCGTCGCCTTCGATATAGCTCGCAAGCTGCTCGAGCTTTTGCGCGATGGCTAGGTTGATCGAGTTGAACGCCGTGGGGCGGTTGAGCGTGATGGTTGCAACCGCGCCGTCGATCCGCAGCAGGGCGGGATCGTCGGGCTTTGAGACGGGAGCTGGCATCTGGAATATCCCCGGCATGAGGTTCGTTACTGCACTAAATCGCAGAAGGCGAGGGGTGACAATCCCCGGCCGCCGCTCTTGCGCCGGGCGGAACGATAGGCTCAAATGGGCCCGCCTTCGCCAAGGGACGGACACGAGCGCCGGCTCCTCGAAAGGCCAGCAAACCAAAATCAGCGAGAGAGGAGACGACATGGGTCACGCTCGTGTCTTCCGGAAATGGGCTGTCCAATGACCGGCGGTCCGGTGATCATCGTCGGTGCCGGCCATGGCGGCTACCAGGTCGCGGCATCCCTGCGCCAGGCGGGCTTTTCCGAGCGCATCTGCCTGATCAATGATGAGGCGCATCTGCCCTATCAACGGCCGCCGCTGTCCAAGGGCTACATCAAGGGCTCGGCCGGGCCGGAGAGCCTGATGTTCCGGCCGGAGAAGTTCTACCAGGACCAGACCATCGAGCTGATCGCCGGCCGCGTGGTGTCGATCGACCGCGCCGGGCACAAGGTGCTGCTCGCCTCCGGCGAGACGCTGCCTTACGGTCACCTCGTGCTGGCCACCGGCGCGCGCAACCGGCTGCTCGATCTGCCCAATGCCAACCTGCCCGACGTGAAATATCTGCGCATTCTCGACGACAGCGAAGCGCTGCGGGCGATCATGCCGTCGAAAAAGCGCGCCGTGATCATCGGCGCCGGCTTCATCGGCCTCGAATTCGCCTCCACCGCGCGGATCAAGGGCCTCGAGGTCGATGTGCTCGAGCTCGCCCCGCGCGTGATGGCGCGCGCGGTGACATCAGAGGTCTCCGAGTATTTCCAGGAGCGCCACCGCGAGGCCGGCATCCGCATTCACCTCGGTGTGCAGGCGACCTCCATCGAAGCGGAGCACGGCAAGGTCACCGGCGTGTCCTTGAGCGACGGCCGGCATCTGCCCGCCGACCTCGTCGTCGTCGGCGTCGGCGTTCTGCCGAATATCGAGCTCGCGGCCGAGGCGGGGCTGCCGGTCGCCGCGGGCATCATCGTCGACGAATATCTGTCGACGGTCGATCCTGATATCTCCGCGATCGGCGACTGCGCGCTGTTCGCCAGCCCGCGCTTCGGTAGCTCGCTGCGGCTGGAATCGGTGCAGAACGCCACCGATCACGCCCGCTGCCTCGCCGCGCGCCTGACCGGCGACAAGAAACCGTACGACAGCCATCCCTGGTTCTGGAGCGACCAGGGCGACGACAAGCTCCAGATCGCCGGCCTGACCACCGGCTACGACCGCGTCGTGCTGCGCGGCGATCCCGCCAGGAAGGCGTTTTCCGCGTTCTGCTACAAGGGCGACAGACTGCTCGGCATCGAGTCCATCAACCGCGCCGGCGATCACATGTTCGGCCGGAGATTGCAGAGCATGGATCGCTCGATCACGCCGGAGCAGGCCGCGGATGAAAGTTTTGATCTCAAGAGTGCGCTGGCTTGATCAGCCAGCGCTAAGCACGGCCGCAACCTCCGCGGCCGTCGGCATCGACGGCCCGGCGCCCATGCGCTGCACGCTGATCGACGCGGCGGCGTTGGCGAAGGTGAGGGCTGCGCGCAATGGCGTATCCTCAGCCAGCTGAGCCGCAAGTGCGCCCACAAAGCAGTCGCCGGCGCCGGTGGCGTCGATCGCCTTCACCGCGCGGCCGGGTACGGAAATCTCCTCGCGCCCCGCCAGCGCCAGCACGCCGCGCTTGCCGAGCGTGACGCAGATGGTCTGGTCCTCGCGGGCCTGAAGCTGTCGCGCGACATCGATGATGCGCGCGGCCTCGTCACTCTCGGACAGCTCCACGCCGGCGAGAAAGCCGAGCTCGGTTTCGTTCAGCACGAGGATGTCGACCAGCGCCAGCAACTCGCTCGACATCTTCTGCGCCGGCGCCGGGTTGAGCACGGTCACGGCGCCCGCCTCGCGCGCCCGCCGGAAGAAGGCGGCGATGGTCGGCAGCGGGATCTCGAACTGGCTGACCGCGACATCGCCCTTCAACAGCGGTACGACGCTGACGTCCTCCGCGCCGACCTGCGCATTGCTGCCGGGAATGACGACGATGGTGTTGTCGGCCTCGGCCACCGTGATGATGGCGGTGCCGGTATGGGTCTCCGCCGTCTCCTGGACATAGCCGAGGTCGATGCCCTGATCGCCGAGGAAGGCCTTCAGCTCGGCGCCGAACGAGTCCTTGCCCAGCCGCCCGATCAGGGTCGTCCGCGCACCGAGCCTCGAGGCCGCCACCGCCTGGTTCGCGCCCTTGCCGCCCGGAAAATACAGCACCTGACGCCCTGCGACGGTCTCGCCGACGCGCGGGTGACGATCGGCGGTCGCCACCACGTCCATGTTGATGCTGCCGGCGACGAAGACGCGCCCCATAACGTCCCCTTGCGAAGTCTAGACTCGAACCTCGAATTCGTGCCTGACCTTGGCGATGTCGACGAGCGTCGGCAGGCCGGCCTCGTTGCCGAGGCGCTGGATCTTGTAGGTCGAGGCGGCGCGCGCGAAGTCGAAATGCTCGCGCCAGCTTTTGCCGGGATGGGCGAGATAGGAATAGACATAGGCGCCGTGGAATACGTCGCCGGCGCCATTGGTGTCGATCACGCGCTCGCGCGGGATCGGCATCGCCGGCATGGTCTCGACCGCGCCGGTCTCGTTGTACCAGAGCAGGCCTTTCTCACCCATGGTGACGCCGCCGATCTTGCAGCCGCGGCTCTTCAGATAATCCAGCATCTTCTCCGGCGTCAGATCCATCTGCTCGCACAGGCGCTCGGCGACGATGGCGACGTCGATGAATTCCAGCAGCTCATGTGTGTTGGTGCGTAAGCCGCCGCCGTCGAGCGAGGTCAGGATGCCGGCCTCGCGGCACACCTTGGCATAGTGGATGGCGGCATCCGGCTGGTGCCCGTCGACATGCAGCGCGCGGCAGCCGCCGAGATTGAGCATCGGGAAGGGATGAATGTGGGTATCGTCGCGGCAGCGGACGATGGCCCGCTTGCCGTCCTTGGGCATGATGAAGGAGAGCGAGGACTGGTTCACCTTCCGCGCATGCAGCGAGATCGCGTATTTCGCGCACATGTCCTGGAACATGCGTCCCAGCCAGTCATTGGCGGCGGTGGCGATCAGATCCGGCACGATGCCGAGCTTGGCGCAGCAGAACGCCGCCGTCACCGCATTGCCGCCGAAGGAAACCGCGTAGTCCGAAGCCACGTGCTTCTCGTCGCCGGTCGGCATGTGGTCGGTGATGAAGACGACGTCGATATAGGTCTGTCCGATAAAGAGAGCCTGCATTGGTTATCCGTGATGCGCTGGGTGGTCCCGACCGGCTGCTTACCTTAGCACCGCTTCCGCGGGAGCCAAAATATTCGCAAAGTCATGGCGATAGGCGCTTGAGGTCGGCCTGGGGGCGGAATACGACCGTGGCTGGGCGAGCTGCCCGGGCAGGGCCAACGACCGCGCAGGCGTATCGGTTCCGGCCCGTTGCGGAGGAGGGAACATGATCACCGGCCTCGATCACGTCGTCGTTCTGGTCAGGGATATCGGTGCGGCGAGAGTGGCCTATCAGACGCTGCTCGCCCGCGCGCCGGCCTGGCAGAATTCGGGCGAGGGCGCCGACCGGGTGCTGTTTACTCTCGAGAATATGACGATCGAGCTGATGGCGCCGAGCGGCTTCAGCGTCACCGCCGACCGGATGCGTGCGCTGCTCGACGACCAGGAGGGCGTGCTCGCCAGCCTGTGCTTTCGTGTCGCAGACATGGCCAAGATGCACCGCCGGCTGGAGCGGGTGGCCTTGAGGCCGGATCCGGTCGCCGAGGTCGAAAGCAGCGATGCCGTGACCGATGCCGTCCTGCACTGGAAGCGCACCCGCGCTGCGACGGAGCTCACGCGCGGCGTGCGCATGTTCTTCCTCGAGCTCGCCGACGAACGCCCCAAATCGGTCGCGACCGACATCGCGCCGATCGACGGGCTCGACCATGTCGTGATCACCACCGAGGATTCCGAGCGCGCCGCCGCGCTCTACGGCGCGCGGCTGGGGCTCGACCTCGCGCTCGACCGCTCGCACCAGGATTGGGGCCAGTTGATGTTCTTCCGCTGCGGCGATCTCATCGTCGAGGTGGTGCGCCGCCCCGTGGCGGGCGGCGATGCCGCGCATGACCGTCTCTGGGGCCTGAGCTGGCGCGTCGCCGACATCGATGCCACCCGCGCCCGCCTGATCGCCGCCGGCCTCGACGTCACCGAGGTCCGCAACGGCCGCAAGCCGGGCACGCGGATCATGACGGTGCGGAACGGCACCTGCGGGATCCAGACGGTGCTGCTGGAGCGCTCGCCGAAGCCGGTAGAGTGAAATGGTCATTCCGGGGCGCCCGAAGGGCGAACCCGGAATCTCGAGATTCCGGGTCTGGTCCTTCGGACCATCCCGGAATGACGGAGCTAACCAGCATCGTTGCGTTCTCAAACGCCCGCCCGCGTGTTACACGCGTACTTTGAAAGCACCCAGCGAGCACCCGGTTTGGCAAAGGCAAAGCGACCCCTGAAATGGCAGCGCGACCCCGAGGGGATGCGGCTGCGCATTCTCGAAGCCGCCAAGCAGGAGTTTTCCGCCCACGGGCTTGCCGGTGCGCGCGTCGATCGCATCGCGGCCAAGGCCGGCGCCAACAAGCGCATGCTGTACTACCACGTCGGCAACAAGGACGAGCTTTATCTGGCGGTGCTCGAAGGTGCCTATGACAAGATCCGCAGCGAGGAGCGGGGGCTCGATCTCGAGCATCTCGATCCGCCCGAGGCGATCCGCCGCCTGATCGAGTTCACCTGGAATTACTTCCTGTGCAATCCCGAATTCCTGTCGCTGCTGCAGACCGAGAACCTCGCGCGCGCAAAGCACCTGAAGAAATCGACCAAGGTCAAGTCGATGCACTCGCCCTTCGTCGAGATGATCCGCACCGTGGTGCGGCGCGGGGTCGACAGCGGCGATTTTCAGGTCGCGGTCGATCCGGTCCAGCTCTACATCTCCATTGCGGCGCTCAGCTTCTTCTATCTCTCCAACTCGGCGACCCTCAGCGTGATCTTCGGCCGCGACCTGCTGGACAAGAAGGCCAAGGACGAGCGCCTCGCGCACATGTCCGGCCTCGTGCTCGCCGCACTGACAGGGCGGTCGGTGGAGCTGTTCGAGATCGCGAAGGCGCCGAAGTCGCGCAGCGCGGTGGTGCAGACGGTGTAGTCCTGCGGCTTCGCCGCTTCGCTTGACGCGATATCTCTCCCCATCGTCGTCCTGGCGAAAGCCAGGACCCATACCGCGTGATCTATCGATCGTTTGCGGTGCTAATCCCGAACAGCCAGTCTTCGCCAAACACTGCCGTGGGGTAATGGGTCCTGGCTTTCGCCAGGACGACACTGAATTTGTTGGGAACCCCGGCGCAAAACGTCACAGGGAATCCTCTGGACAGTATTTATCCAACGGGTTAATTTCTCGCCACAACGAAGAAGACTGCCGGGAGTGAAAATTGGCCGAGCCGAAGCCACAGAATGCGATCTCCAAATTGCTGAATGCGGCCTGGGTTCGGCCGTTCTTGTTCCTCGTCTTCATCGTCGTCGCCTGGGATCTCGCGATCCGGGTGTTCAGGATTCCCGCTTATCAGATCCCGTCGCCGGCCGACGTCGTCGCTGTGCTCCGCACCGAATGGCCGGAGCTGCTGCGCCAGTCCTGGCCGACCACCTATGCGACCGTCTGCGGCTTCCTGCTGTCGGCGCTGTTCGGCATTCCCGTCGCGATGCTGATCGCGGGATCGAAGACGGTGGAGAGCTACGTCTATCCGCTGCTGGTGTTTTCCCAGTCCGTGCCGAAGATCGCGATCGCGCCGCTGTTCGTGGTGTGGTTCGGCTTCGGCATCATTCCCAAAGTCATTTCCGCCTTCCTGCTCGGCTTCTTCCCGGTGGTGGTCTCCGCCGTGCAGGGCTTCAAGTCGGTCGACCCCGACATGGTCGATCTCGCCCGCGCCATGCAGGGCAGCCGCCTGCAGGTGTTCCGCGCGGTGAACCTGCCGCATGCGCTGCCGGCGATCTTCTCCGGCCTCAAGGTCTCGGTAACGCTGGCCGTGGTCGGCGCCGTCGTCGGCGAGTTCGTCGGCTCCAATTCCGGCATCGGCTACGTGATGCAGCGCTCGATCGGCACCTTCGATCTGCCGACGATGTTCGCGGCCCTCGTGATCCTGGCGCTGCTCGGTGTGATCCTGTTCTGGATCGTCGACCGGATCGAGAAGCTGGTCATTCCCTGGCATGTCAGCCAGCGCGAGGACGTGATTTTCGCCTCTTAAACTCAAGCAACGGCCATTAACGGCCGAGACATAACGACAAAGGGAGAGTGATGATGAAGCGGTGGATTGGGGCTGCATCTTTGGCGCTGATGGCGTTCGCGGTGTCGCCGGCGCAGGCAGCCGACAAGGTCGTGCTGATGCTGAACTGGTATGTCTATGGCGAGCACGCGCCGTTCTATTACGGCAAGGCCAAGGGCATCTATGCCGCCGAAGGCATCGAGCTCGAAATCCAGGAGGGCCGCGGCTCGGCTGCGTCCACGCAGGCCGTCGCCGCCAAGACCGCCGATTTCGGCTATGTCGACGTGCCCACCATGATGCGCGCTGCGATCAAGGGCGCGCCCGTGCTTGCGACCGGCGTGCTGCTCCAGACCTCACCGATGTCCGCCATGGGCTTCGTTGACAAGAACATCAAGAAGCCCGAGGACATCAAGGGCAAGACGGTGGCGATCACGCCGGCGGACTCCATGACCCAGATCTGGCCGCTGTTCCTGAAGAAGACCGGCCTGAAGGAGAGCGATTTCCAGACGGTGGCCGGCGACGGCCAGACCAAGCTCAACGCCGTCATCAACGGCCAGGCTGATCTCTTGCTCGGCTACGTCATGGACCAGTCGATGAAGATCAAGGACGCCACCGGCAAGGACGTCTATCCGATCAAGTTCGCCGACTACGGCATCAACATGGTCTCCTCGGGCATCATCGCCAACGCCGACTATGTGAAGGCCAATGCCGATCTCGTCCGCCGCTTCATGTCGGCGACGACCAAGGCGGTCGAGGCCGCCGAGAAGGAGCCGAAGGCCGCCGCGCAATCGATCCTCGATGCCAACCCGAAGGGCGGCAAGATCGACACGCTGACGCAGGGCTTCGAGCTGACCATTCCACTGTACCGGACCGCGGAGACCAAGACCAAGCGGCCGTTCCAGGTCACCGACCAGAACATGACCGAGACCGTCAACCTGCTGGTCGAATATGGCGGCCTCGATGCCAAGGCCAAGGACAACCCGAAGGCCTTCTACACCAACGACTATCTGCCGAAGAGTGGGTCGTGAAACCAGCGACAGTGACGAACGAAACCGTGCAGCCGGCCGCGCATCTGAGACTGGTGAGCGACCGGGCCGGCGATGCGTCGGGAATCAAGCTATCCGGCGTATCGAAGACCTACCGGACGCGCGACGGCGACGTGCCGTCGCTGCGGCCGCTCGACTTCCACATCAACGACGGCGAATTCTTCGTCGTGGTCGGCCCTTCCGGCTGCGGCAAGTCCACGCTGCTTAAGCTGATCTCGGGCCTGCTGCCGCCGACCACGGGCGAGATCCTGGTCGAGGGCGAGAAGGTGACGACGCCGCACGGCAATGTCGGCATCGTGTTCCAGAACGCGTTGCTGCTGCCCTGGCGCAACATCCTCAACAACGTGATGCTGCCGATCGACATGAAGCGGCTGCCGCGGCAGGAATATCTCGATCGCGCCAAGTCGCTGTTGAAGCTGGTCGGCCTCGAAGGCTTTGAGAAGAAGCTGCCCTGGCAGCTCTCCGGCGGCATGCAGCAGCGCGCCTCGATCTGCCGCGCGCTGGTGCATGATCCCAAGATCATGCTGATGGACGAGCCGTTCGGTGCGCTCGATGCGCTGACGCGTGAGCGCATGAATGTCGAATTGATGCGGATCCAGCGCGAGACGAAGAAGACGGTGCTGCTGATCACGCATTCGATTCCGGAGGCCGTGTTCCTAGCCGACCGCGTGCTGGTCATGACCGAACGTCCCGGTGCGGTCGCCGCGATCTACGACGTGCCGCTGCCGCGCCCGCGCTCGCTCGACGTGATGGCCGATCCCGTCTTCACCGAGCTCGTGCAACGCATCCGCAAGCATTTCTTCTCGCAAGGTTCGCTGGACTGACGATCATGGCGCCGCGCCTGAAGCTGCGAGACATCGCCTTCTTCGAACGCCCGACGCAGTTCGCGCGGCCGTTCCGCTTTGGCGCGATCACGATCAACGCGACGCCGCAGCTGTTCGTGCGGGTCGAGATCGAGGTGGAGGGCAAAGGCACCGCGGTCGGTGCCAGCGCCGAGCTGCTGGTGCCAAAATGGTTCGACAAGCGGCCGGAGCTGTCGCCGGCGCAGACGGTCGATGGCTTGCGTCGCTCGCTGGAGATCGCGCGCGGGCTTTATCTGGCACGGACTGGATTCCTGACCGCGTTCGATCTGCACGCCTCGTGCATCGGCGCGCAGATCGCGACATGTGCGAAAAAGAACATTCCCGCGCTCGCCGCAGCTTATGGCCTCGCCGAGATCGACAAGGCGATCCTCGATGCGCTGCTGCGCGGCGTGGAGACGAACTTCTTTGACGGCATGGCGGGCAACATTGCCGGCATCGATGCACGGCTCTCGCCGGATCTGAAGGACGCGGATCTCACGACGTTTCTCACGGGCCGCAAGCCGCTGCCGCGCGTTGCGATCAGGCATACCGTCGGTCTCGACGACACCGTCGAAGGCGAGAGCGGTGTTGCGGATGCCCACGAAAACGCCGGCGCCAATTACTTCAAGCTGAAGCTGTCGGGCGATCCCGCGGCCGATGCAGCCCGGTTGACGCGCATCGGCAAGGAGCTCGACGCGCTCGGGCGCCATTACAAGGTGACCCTCGACGCCAACGAGCAGTATGCTGACCTCGCCGCACTGCAAGCGCTGATGGACCGGCTCGACCGTGATTCCGCATTGCGGCCGATCGCCTCGCGCCTGCTCTACGTCGAACAGCCGATGCCGCGCGACATCACGCGGCAATCGCCGCTGGGTTCGCTGGCCACGCACGGCTTCATCATCGACGAGGCCGACGAATCCTACGATGCTTTCCCCGCAGCGCGGGCGCTCGGCTATCGCGGCATCTCCTCAAAATCGTGCAAAGGGCTCTACAAGTCCATCGTCAATGCAACGCGCGCGGCGAAGTGGAGCGCGGGCGGCGAAACCTTCTTCGTGACCGGCGAGGACCTGACCTGCCAGGCCGGCCTTGCCGTGCAGCAGGATCTTGCGCTTGGCGCCTTCATCGGCGTCACCCATGCCGAACGCAACGGCCACCACTATGTCGACGGTTTTGGCGAAACGCCTCTCGCAGAAGCTGCGGCCTTCGCCGCCGCGCATCCCGATCTCTATGCCGATGCCGGGCAGGGCATCCGCCTCAAGATAGAAAACGGCGATCTCCTGACGGGATCGCTTCATGCAACGGGCTTTGCGACGTCGGTCCATCCGGACTGGTCGGCGCTTCGCCCGCTCGAACAGCCAAGATCACTCTGGGAGTAATTAGCATGACCACCCAACGCCTCGGCCTCATCATGAACGGCGTCACCGGCCGCATGGGGCTCAACCAGCATCTGATCCGCTCGATCGTCGCAATCCGCGAGCAAGGCGGCGTCCGCCTCAAGAACGGCGACCGCGTCATGCCGGATCCGATCCTCGTCGGCCGCAGCGCCGAGAAGGTCGAGGCGCTCGCGAAGCGCTACAACATCACGCGCTGGACCACCGATCTTGACGCCGCACTCGCCGACAAGAACGACACCATGTTCTTCGACGCCGCGACCACGCAGGCCCGCCCGGGCCTTCTGACCCAGGCCATCAATGCCGGCAAGCATGTCTATTGCGAGAAGCCGATCGCGACGAATTTCGAGGAAGCCGTCGAAGTCGTGAAGCTCGCCAACGCCAAGGGCGTCAAGCACGGCACGGTGCAGGACAAGCTGTTCCTGCCCGGCCTGAAGAAGATCGCCTTCCTGCGCGACTCCGGCTTCTTCGGCCGCATCCTCTCGGTGCGCGGCGAGTTCGGCTATTGGGTATTCGAGGGCGGCTGGCAGGAGGCGCAGCGGCCGTCCTGGAACTACCGCGACGAGGACGGCGGCGGCATTATCCTCGACATGGTCTGCCACTGGCGCTACGTGCTCGACAATCTCTTCGGCAATGTCCAAAGCGTCGTCTGCATCGGCAACACCGACATCCCCGAACGGTTCGACGAGCAGGGCAAGAAGTACAAGGCGACCGCGGATGATTCCGCCTACGCGACGTTCCAGCTCGAGGGCGGCATCATCGCCCACATCAACATGTCCTGGGTCACGCGCGTCTACCGCGACGATCTCGTCACCTTCCAGGTCGACGGCACGCTCGGCTCGGCGGTTGCAGGCCTCACCGACTGCATGATCCAGGCGCGGCAGGCGACCCCGAGGCCGGTCTGGAATCCCGACGAGAAGCGGCTGCACGATTTCTACGGCGACTGGCAGAAGCTGCCCGACAATGTCAGCTACGACAACGGCTTCAAGGAGCAGTGGGAGATGTTCATCCGCCACGTCTACGAGGATGCGCCCTACAAGTTCACGCTGCTCGAAGGCGCCAAGGGCGTGCAGCTCGCCGAATGCGCGCTGAAGAGCTGGAAGGAGCGTCGCTGGATCGACGTCGCCCCGATCAAGGTCTGAGGAGGGAGATATGAACAAGCCCGTCCAGCCGGTCTCGTCATTGTCACTGAAGCTGCCGAAGGCCGATCGCTCGATCGAGACCTACCGGCTCGCGGCTTCGCGCACCTTTCCCGCAAAGCTCGAGGGGCCGCTGAACCGCATCGCCTTTTCCGCCGTCCACACCGTCGCCGATCCCTTTGCCGACAACGATCCCTGGCTTTCGGTCGCCGTCGACTGGGACAAGACCATCGCCTTCCGCGAGCATGTCTGGGACCTCGGCCTCGGCGTCGCGGAGGCGATGGACACCGCGCAGCGCGGCATGGGGCTGGACTGGCCGACCTCGCTCGAGCTGATCACGCGCTCGGTTGCTGCTGCCAAGCGCCGCAATGCGCTGGTGTTCTCCGGCGCGGGCACGGATCATCTCGCGGTTGAGGATGCCAGGAGCCTCGACGACGTCATCCGCGCCTATGAGGAGCAGATCTCGGCGGTCGAGAAGGTCGGCGGCCGCATCATCCTGATGGCCTCGCGTGCGCTGGCAAAGCTCGGCCGCAACGCCGATGACTACGCAAAAGTCTATGACCGTGTGCTGTCGCAGGTTCGGGAGCCCGTCATCATCCACTGGCTCGGCGACATGTTCGACCCGGCGTTGACGGGCTATTGGGGCACCAAGGATCTCGACAAGGCGATGGACACCGCTGTCGCCATCATCAACGGCAACGCCGCCAAGGTCGACGGCGTCAAGGTTTCGCTGCTCGACAAGCAGCGCGAGATCGACATGCGCCGGCGTCTCGACAAGCGCATCAAGATGTATACCGGCGACGATTTCAATTACGCGGAGCTGATCGCCGGCGATAGCCAAGGCTTTTCGCACGCGCTGCTCGGCATTTTCGACGCGATCGCGCCGGCGGCGTCCTATGCGCTGTCGCGGCTGGCGGCCGGTGACGAAGCCGGCTTCCACGACGTGCTGGGGCCGACGGTGCCGCTGTCGCGCCACATCTTCAAGGCGCCGACGCGCTTCTACAAGACCGGCGTCGTGTTCATGGCGTATCTCAACGGGCATCAGGATCATTTCACCATGATCGGGGGACAGGAGAGCACGCGCTCGACGTTGCATCTGGCCGAGCTGTTCCGTCTGGCCGACAAGGCCGGCCTGCTGGCCAACCCCGAACTCGCGACGCAGCGGATGAAGACCGTGCTCGCCACCCACGGTATCGAATCCTGATGCGCGATTTCTCGTCCGACCATCGCTGGCTGTCGCTGAACACGGCGACCGTCCGCAAGCAGGGTGATCTCGTCGAGATCATCGATGTCTGTGCCAGGCACGGTATTCGCGCCATCGATCCCTGGCGCGACCAGGTCGCCGCCGTCGGTCTCGACCGCGCCGCGCGCGCGGTGCGCGATGCCGGCCTCGATCTCTCAGGTTATTGCCGCGGCGGCATGTTCACCTCGGACGCAGCGCGCCGGGGCGAGGTGCGGGACGACAACCGGCGCTGTGTCGATGAGGCCAAGGCACTGGGCGCGCCCTGCATCGTGCTGGTCGTCGGCGGCCTGCCGCAATATTCGCGGCCTGGCAGCGAGGCATCGAAGGACATCGTCGCGGCGCGCGGGCAGGTCGAGGAAGCTCTAGCCGAGATGCTCGACTACGCCAGACAGGCCAACCTGCCGCTGGCGATCGAGCCCTTGCATCCGGCCTATGCGGCCGACCGTGCCTGCGTGAACACGACGAAGCAGGCGCTCGACATCTGCGACCGGCTCGACCCCGATCGTACCGGCATGCTCGGCGTCGCACTCGATGTCTATCACATCTGGTGGGACCCGGAGCTGATGGGCCAGATCGCGCGCGCCGGCAAGGATCGTCTGCTTGCGTTCCACGTCTGCGACTGGCTGGTGCCGACCAAGGATATCCTCAACGACCGCGGCATGATGGGCGACGGCGTCATCGACATCAAATCGGTGCGTCAAGCGGTCGAAGCGCAGGGCTTTGCCGGCTATTCGGAGATCGAGATCTTCTCCAACGACTGGTGGGGCAAGCCGATCGACGAGGTGCTTCGCACCTGCATCGCGCGGCACAAGGCGGTGGTGTAGCGCATGATCCGCGATTGACGGGGATAGCCACGGCGTTCCCTCGATCCCCCGATGCGAGAGAACGCTCCGACAAGTCTTTGGGCGCCACCGAACCGTGCAGCGGGTGTGATCGTCTACGAGTGCAGCGGTCTGATGTTCTGGTTCATGTGGAAGAAGTTCGTCGGATCGTACTTGGCCTTCAAGGCGGCGAGGCGGTCGTAGTTGTCGCCGTAAGTGGCCCTAAGTCTGCTGTCGTCTCCATCCTCCATCATGAAATTCACATAGCCGCCGTCGGCCGAGTAAGGATGCACGGCCTCCCAATAGTCCTTGGTCCAGCGCGTGATTTCGCCTGCTTTTTGCGGATTGGGATCGATGCCGGCGATGACCATCGACCAGGTCGCGTCGCGCGTGTTCCAGGCGGTGTCGCTCTTGCCGACGCGATGGACGGCGCCATCGATCGGATAGAGATGCATGAGCGACAGCGCGCTCGGTGCGTTCCGGGCCTGCTCGATATGGGCGTCAATTGCTTCGTCGGTCAGTTCTTTCACGAAATCGCCGCGCCAGTACCACTGCAGACCTTTCGGGAAGAACGGATCGAACATGGACTGGAGAGCCGGATAGGGCATCTCGCCCATCCAATTGAAGAGCGGCGGGGGCAGATCACCGAGCAACCTCGCTAAGACCGTCTTGCCGTCTTCTGTCGGACCATTGTAGCAGGCAATGATGGCGCAGGCGCGCTTACCCTGATGATCCGCCGGAAACGGGTCCATCGGCGGAACGGTCTTCAGGCCGACAAAGGCCCCGAGCTCCTCGGGAGCGCTGGAGAGGAAATCCCTGTACTTCTGCATCACGGTCCTGGCATTTTCGAGACCCCAGAAGATCGGACCGGCATACACCATGTTCACAGGATGAGCCTGGAACAGGAAGCTCGTGACGATGCCGAAATTGCCGCCGCCCCCGCGCAAGCCCCAATAAAGGTCCGAGTTCTCCGACTTGTTGGCGGTGACGATGCGTCCATCGGCGAGCACGACATCTGCCTCGAGGAGATTGTCGATGGTGAGGCCATGCTTGCGGGTGAGGTACCCTGTGCCGCCGCCGAGCGTAAGGCCGGCGATCCCGGTGGTCGATACAATGCCGGCCGGCACGGCAAGCCCGTAGATATGCGTGGCGTGATCGACATCGCCTTGCGAGCAGCCGGGACCGACGCGGACGGTACGAGTGCCGGGATCGACCCGCACGCCTTTCATCATCGACATGTCGATCATCAGTCCGTCTTCGACACTGCTGAGGCCCGGCCCATTGTGGCCGCCTCCGCGGATCGCGACCTGGACATCATTGTCCCTTGCAAATTTGACCGCAGCGACGACGTCAGCGACGTCGGTGCATCGCGCAATCATCATGGGACTCTTGTCGATCATTCCGTTGTAGAGGCTCCGCACGGCGTCATAGTCGGCATCCATTCGCCTGATAACCGGGCCGCGCATATTGCCGATGAAGGTTTCGGTGGCCATGCTCTGCATGATGTCCTCCTGTTCCACCCATGATCGGTCATTGGGTCGGAGGTTGCTCGCAGGGCTCCTCGAGCGTTCTCCGCCCGTTGTGAAAAGGTAGATCAAGCGCAGCGCGATAGCCATCGCAAATCGACGCGCGTATGCGTCTATTCGGAGATCGAGATCTTCTCCAGCGACTGGTGGGCAAGCCAATGAACGAGGTGCTGCGCGCCTGCATCGCGCGGCACAGGGCGGTGGTGTAGGCTCCGCGAGCGCGGCCCTGACGGGCATGCGGCCCGTTTCAGCGTGCCTTCAGCTCGCTGCTCGGCGTGGCATGGAACAGGTCCAGGGCACCCCGTCAGGATTGCGCTCGTTCACGTCTGCGTCGGCGGGATTGTCATGCGATGGACCTCCATCTTTTGACCGATGCCCTTCAGGTTCTCGTAGTTGCGCGACACCGAGCGTGAATTGACGATATCACCGACGCCCGGCGCCTCCATCGCGGTTGCACTGACGCAAACTTCGTTGACGTCGGCGAGACCTTGCACGCGTGCGGCGATATTCACGTCCTGTCCAAAATAGTCGATCCGGTCGTTGAGCGTCACCGCAATCGCCCGACCCTTATGGACACCGACCTTTAGGCCCAGCGGCCGTGAAGCGGTCCGGTTGAATCGCGACAGTTCTTCGATCATCTCGATGGAGGCGCAGACGGCGTCCTGGGGACGCTCGAACCCGGCCATGACTGCGTCGCCGATCGTCTTGATGATGGTGCCGGATCGTTCCCGGATGATCCTGTTCAGGATCTCGAAATGCTGACGAACCAAGAAATACGCGTTCACGTCACCAACGCTTTCATACAGCGGGGTCGACTGCTTCAGATCGGTGAACAGGAAAGTCATGTCCGAGACATTGATGCACTCGCCCTCGTCCACCAGCTGCGCCTTGTAGAGTTCGCGGAAGCTCGGGGTGAGCAGCAACCGCTTGCCGGACAGAAACGGTTCATATTCGACCAGATGAGGCTGGAAGCCGGGGGGATACTGGACGAACCAGAAGCGACCGCGATCGCCAGTGCGGTTCTCGATCCGGATGGTGTGCTTGCCTGGGCTGAGATCGGCCGTCTGCCGGAACGAAAAGCGTCCGTCGCCGAGGATCATGTCTCTCGGTGCCGTGGGGCGGTCTGGCAGCAGAAAGCGGCCCGACTCGAGCTGGACCAGCGTCTCTTGCCGTTCTGCCGGCTCTCCGCCCGTGAAGAAGACCAGAAGGAGTTTGTGGCTCAGGTCCAGCACCTCGAAACGGCCGGCGGTGACATCGAAATCGAAGCTGCGGTGCTCATGGGCCTCGATATCGGCGAATCCCCGTGAGAGCGCAGCAACGAGCTGCTGGTGCGTCATCCCGTGCGGAGCGATGAAACCTCTGGCAAAGCTGTAGCGCAGGTAAAAATCCTCGACAGACAGCATGTCGGGATGACGAAAAACGATGTCGCGCACGCCGCTCGAAACCGTAAAGGTGACCTGAATGTAGTCGTCCAACGCCACATCGTTGATCGCGTTGCAGAACGCGCACTGAAAGCGGGGATGGACCTGGTCGAGCTCGCGAAAGCTGCCGGCGACCTGCGGGCAATAGGCGCAGATGAGCAGCCAGTCCATCTCGAACAGGCCTGCCTTGGCGGTGTGCACGAACAGCTCTATCGCGTCCGCCTCGGACAGGCCGACGAGGCGGCCGTACTCGATAGGGTTAAGGCGAAAGAGATCATAGTCATCGGCCGTACGGATGAAGCGTTCGAGATCCGAGAGGACATTCGGTGCCCAGCTTCTTGCCGCTCCGAGTGCGGCGAGACGCTGGCTCAGGAGACTCTCGTTGACTGGAGACGGGACATTCATCTCACGCTCCCTGCCTGATGGGCTGACGACGCTATTGGTGCGCACACCTGGAAATTCAGCGATCGATAAGTGCTGCGGCCTCCTGTTCCGCGGCAGGTGCAGCTTCATTGGTCCGCACAAATACAAAACGGGATACCACGGAGATCTGTGCGTCGGGGCTGCCATCCTGGCCGATGAGAATTAGTCCCGCTCCGCCATTGGCCACATTCAAGATGACGGGGGCACCATTCCACGTTCTGATTGGCTCCATTCCGATGATGAGAAATTCACCAATCGGCTGGTCAAAATATTGAAGCCTCAGCTGTGGCCCGACTTCTGCCGCCGCAAGTCCGAAACCGAGCTGTTTGGCGCGCGCATAAATGTCCGCCAGCGACGCAGTATCGGTCTGAAAACCGAGTTCGGCTGCCGACACCGCAAAAAGCTCTACGTTTGTTTTCGCGCCGCGAAGGGTAAAGGTCGGCCGTGCGAGAATTTCGCCAGCCGAGTTTCCGATACCGCAACCTACCGCATCCAATGCGTTACTGAGGGCAAAGAAATTTGCAAACGTCCCGATTGTGATCGTCTTCCACACCGGGACTTCGACGGCGGATTTGATCGGGATTTGCAGCCTGTCGGCTGACGGAGCTTTCTTGAGCCTGAGCTGGTTCTGCAGGACATCTCGAGCCCTGCATTGAGCGCTGGCTTCGCTCGCAAATAGGAGAGTGCAAGCGGTACAGAGCAGCGCAACAATGTGAATTCCACAGCGGCGCCATCCTGGCGAATGACACTGTATGGGATGGCAACTGACTTTCTTGCCAGATGTTCGGTCCATAACGGACCTCTCTTGCGCTGATGCAGCGCCAAAAAATCAAACTGTCACTTCACAATGGTCGGGCCGGTACAATGATCGGGCCGGTTCACGGCAGAAAAGCCGTGGTTCTCGCAAGCCTATAGGGTTTTGTCCCGGAAATCCCGAAAAAGTTCAGCGACGACGCCGGATGACGAACGCAATATAGGTCAGCGTGGGTGCACGTCTTGCGAAGCGGCCGGCTCGTGTGGGTCAGCGAGCTGGGAGTACCACCAATGATGAGGTGGACAGCCATCAGCTTTCAGGCAGAATATCATCACCCCGATGCCGCAGCCTCGCCACAGTCTGTGCCAGATCGGATGTGGTAATCAGTGGCATCAACGATCAGCAGGCGCGGCGGATGTACCCAGGCCTGTTGATCTTGAATGGCCCCGACGTGCAACCGTCGGGGCCATTGTTGTGATCGGCGTGACAGACTTGTTCGGTGAAAAGTCAGACGATTGCGCTGTCATCGATTCACCGTCAAACACCGGACTATCACTCGTCAATTCGATCTGCGAAGCTGTGACAACACAAATGCGCTTGCAAACAAGCAAGCGCGAAGGGAGGTTCGCAGTGGATAAAGTGCGACGCTTGCGTGCGATGAGCTCACTGTGCCGCCAACAGGCCGCGTACAACAGCATGAACAAGTGGAAGCTGCTCGCAGAAGCAGAATACTGGGATCATCTGGCCGAACTTGCGTTGTCTTCTCACTTCCAACAGTGCAACGCGATCACAAGCACGAATGATGTTGAGCCGAAGACGATTTCCGCTTGAGGTCAGAAACGAAGCTGTAGCTTGCGTGACGTGCCGCCGCACCCTCACAGAGAGTGCGCGGCAGGGACATGCATGGTCTCGTCGAGCTTTGAAGCAGGACGACTAAGGCCTGGACCCATTCGCGCCGAGCCATGGTCTGATCGTGCAGGCACGGGCGAGGCGTAGGCCATCGTAGGTCCGCTCCGTACCGTAAGGCGGGTCGTTCAGTATCAGCGGAACGTGCACGGGCTTTGCCTTTTCCAACTAAGGGAGGAGACACGCCGAGTTATTCGCCGAGAACGCGTCGCCGGTCCTCGAACTCCGCCTTGTCGATCTCGCCGCGCGCAAAGCGCTCCTTGAGAATATCAAGCGGCGTCCGAGCGGGCGGAGACTGGTGCGGTGGGTATGTCCCCGGCCACGGGCCGCCCAGCCAGCGCGCTAGGACAACCGCGAGGGCAACGAGGACCGCGAGAAACAGGATCATGAACAGCGGGCCGAAGATCATGGCGTATCCTCCTCCGCCCCAATCCATCATGTGCGGACCCCAACCGTAGTAGCGTTCGGTATTCGACGGCGCCTGCGCCCATGCTGCTTCCGGAATGAGGGAAAGAGCTGCGATCACTTGGACCAAGACTTTCTGCATCGGCTTGCTCCATCGTTGAAGAAATCCAACTCTACTCCGCCGGCCGGCTCTCTTTTTGCGGGAGGTCAATCGAATCCGGGGCGCGTTCTCGCATCGACACCGCTACGACGGCGCCGGAAATGAACGTCAGGACGGCGATCGAGATTATGGCCGCCGAAAGTCCGAATCGATCCGCGATGATGCCGGCCGATAGCGCCCCGATCGCGTAGCCGAGATCGCGCCAGAAGCGGTAGACGCTGAGCGAGCGCGCGCGCCAGCTTGGATGCGAGGCATCGGATACGGCGGCGATCAAGCTCGGATACACCATGGCGGTGCCAAGTCCGAGCAGGAGGCTGCCGACGAGCCACCACTCGAAATGACTGGTCGCCCCAGTCAGGAGCAAACCCGCGGCCTGTACCCACATGCCGGCTACGATCAGGCCCTTGCGGCCCCAGCGGTCGGACAGAGGACCCGTGGCGACCTGGAGGATGCCCCACGTCGCCGGATAGACGGCCTTCAATATGCCGATCCGATCGACGGCCAGACCGAAGGAGGCGAAAAACAGCGGGAAAATGCCCCAGCTCATGCCGTCGTTGAGGTTGTTCACCAGCCCCGCTTGCGACGCAGCGAACAGATTCCGATCCCCGAACGACGTGAGGACGAAGATCTCCCGGAAGTTGATCGGAGATGCCTGACGCGCATGCGCCGCAGTCTCCAGCCGGACGTGTTCGCGCGTGTCGCGCACCAGCAGGATCGAGAGCGCGGCGCCGAAGATCGCATAGGCCACACCGAGGTAGATCGGCGCCGGCCGCAGCCCGTACTCCGACGCAAGATATCCGGTGAGATAGGCCGTCACGCCGACCGCGAGATAGCCGGCGAACTCGTTCAGGCCTACCGCCAAGCCGCGCGATTTCGGTCCGACGAGATCGATCTTCATGATCACGGTCATCGACCAGGCAAGGCCCTGGTTGATCCCGAGAAGGGCATTGGCGGCAACCACCCATTCCCAGCTTGGCGCCCAGATGATCATGAAAGGCACCGGAAGGCCGACGAGCCATCCGAGGATCAGAACGGACTTGCGTCCCCAGGCGTCGGCGAGCTGGCCTGAGATCAGGTTGGCGCACGCCTTCACGACGCCGAAGCTGACGATGAAGGAGACGACAAGAGTTGTGGAGCCGATCTTGAACTCCTCGGCACCGATTAGCGGCACGACGGTTCGTTCGATTCCGACCATCCCGCCCACGAAGGCGTTGATGAGGACGAGGAGAGCGAACTGTGGCCAGTTTTCCGTCAGCCCTAACTTGACGGAAGGCGGGCCTCCCGGGGCAGCTACCGCGTCGCTCATGGCATCAGGCCGCGGCGGCCGTGACGCCTGAATTGGCGGCCCTGATCTTCGCGGCTTCCGGCGGCGCCGGCGGAATCTCGGCGACCATGAACCGAACAAACTCGGCTTCGTCCTCGATCGCGAACGCTTGATTGTGCCGCTTCTCGAAGCCGATGGTCGACCATGGTTTCCCGCTCAGCCGGCGACCGCAGACCGATCCTGCATAGGCGCCGGGTAGTACCTCGACATAGTCCGGCAGGCCTTTCAGCTCGCGCACGCTGCGAAACAGTTGTTTTGCGCCATCTTCGGCGCTGGCGGCGAGTTCGGTACGGCCGAGATCCCCGGCCATCAGGGTGTGGCCGGTCAGGACGAACCAGGGTTCGTCGGCGCGCGTCCGATCCGTCACAAGAATGCAAATGTGCTCGGGCGTGTGGCCCGGAGTGTGGAGAACGGTCGCCGTGACGTTGCCGAGCGGAAGGACTTCGCCGTCGCTCACACCTTTGAACGGAAACGACACGCTCGCGGCCGACGAGAGCACGTAGGGTGCCCCTGCCGCCTCGGCGAGAGCCCGGCCCGCCGAGAGGTGGTCGGCATGGACATGCGTATCGATGACGAAGTGAATCCGCATGCCGGCATTGTCGGCGGCTTGCAGATAGGGCTGGATATCTCCGACGGGATCTACGACCGCGGCGGCCGCCTTGCCGCCGCAGCCGAAGAGGTAGGAGAGGCCAACGGGATCGCTATGCAAGAACTGACGGAGGATCATGGACTTGCACTCCTCTCCAAGAGCGGCTAGATAACATTCAATCGATCTGCTGAATGATATATTCAGGAGCTGCCGTGTCAAGTACCGGACCGAAACACGCGATCTATGAAAACCTCGCCGAGGTGGCGCAGGCGTTGGGCCACGCACATCGGCTCGAGCTGTTGGAGCACCTCGCCCAGGGCGTGCGCAGCGTCGAGGAGCTATCGGCCCGTGCTCATCTGACGTTCGCCAATACGTCCCGCCATCTGCAGATCCTCAGGCGCGCGCGACTCGTCGAGACGGAGCGTCGGGGTAAACACGTTCTCTATCGCTTGGCCGGCGATGCCGAAGTGGTCGCGCTGACCAAGGCGCTGGGTCGCGTCGGCGAGCGGAACATCGCAGAGATCGGCCGCGTCGTGACCGACTACTTCCACGCCCGCGACGCGCTCGAACCGGTCTCGCGAGATGATCTGGTCGCGAGATTGCACGATGATCTGGTTACGGTGCTTGATGTCCGGCCCGAAGACGAGTTCGCTCTTGGCCATCTGCCGGGCGCGCTCAACATTCCGCTTGCCGAACTGGAACGACGCCTTAGCGAACTTCCTAAAAGCCGCGAGGTGATCGCCTACTGCCGTGGCCCTTACTGCGTTCTTTCTTTCGAAGCGGTCGCAGCGCTCCGGACGCGAGGCTATCGCGTCCGCCGGCTCGAGGACGGCTACCCCGAATGGAAAGCCGCCGGACTGCCGGTCGAATCCGTCGCTTGAGACAAGCGGATCTGGTGCATCATGGATGATAAGCCTCATCGTGCAGGAGCCGCGTGGCCGATTGTTGACTTCGAGAAGGGCGAGGCCGACGGCGCGAAGGCGACGCTCGCGGTCGTCGCCGCTGCGGCTCGCGGCTGGTCGGCGACTTCAGCAAGCTGAATCAGGAAGGCACCTCGGCCGAAACTTCACTTGCCTCACGGGCGTTGGAATGTCTCGCATTCTGCGTTTAGGACCACGGCGGCTCTTCGCCCGCCGCGACTGCCTCGTGGTTGATCGTGACACCCGCCGAACGCAATCCAGTCAGCAATACAGTTCTTACAAAGGCAGGATCAAATCCAATGTCCTTGGCGTTTGGTGGATGGGCCTCGCTGTCCTTCAATCGGAGCGCCAAATGCAATTGCTCGCAAAGGTGCCGAACGACGAGATTGACTTGATCGTCAGTCATCATTGTCTTCTCCTGCTATCCCAACCCTACGCTCATGGTTGCGGGGCCGGCCCGTCTGGCACAACGGAAATGACCAAGCGGCGATTGGAGCGACGCTTTGACCTTTCGGACATTGAATCCGATCAGCACAATGCGGATGAGCTTGACTAGTGCCGTTCGGCTTCGGCTTCTTGTTCCAACTGCGAGATGCGTACCCGTAGCGCGTCGAACGTCTCTTCGGCTGCCTCGCTAAACAGCGGATCCTCAGGATTGGACATAGCCGAAGCGATCTCCGTCCAATCTTGAGGCTCGAGAGCCTTCACGGCAGCGGGAAAGAAATCGCGATCTTCCATCGCGATGTGGCGTCGCTCGTGCTCGATGAAATCGTGAACGATGGCATGCACGTCTTGCCGAAGGAGTTCGCGGCCCGCAAGAACATTGGCAATCTCATGAGCGACGCGGCGCAAAAGTTCGGCCCCTCTCTGGTGTTCGCGAGCGAGATCACCGATCTTCGCAGCCGCACCGGGATCGCGAATTTTTAACTTGGCGAAGACCAGGTCTTCCTGAGGGTGGTGGTAAACCTCGGGGTAAAGTTCGAAATAGCTAATGACCGCGCCAATAACCTCATAGTCGGGGCGGTCGCCCAGGTCGAAAACCTGAAGCTCCCGCTCAAGGATGGCGAGCAGTTTCTCGATATTGCGGTGCTCTTGGCTTAAGCGCTCAATGATCATTGCTGCGATCCACAAAGTGACCGATTGAGAAGCTTTGAAAGCTTAGCCCGAAGTCGCCTCAGCTTCTTGCGCTAAATCAAGTCCCGGGCGCATGGCGCGCCATCCTCCTGTTCTAATCGCGTATTTTGCTACTGGCGCGTCACGAACGGGAGGTCTGGTTTTGAATGTCCGCTCTTGGGCCGCTTTTCGGGTTAACCGGACCAGTCGGCCAGCCGCTTAGTGAGTACACGCCCTAGCCAACCCCGCTTGGTTCGACCGCTGCGCAAATTGCAACGAGAGAACGCGACGCCGTCCTCACGGCCCTGCGACCTGTTGCAGCGTGTTGAAGCGCGCCTTCTGCTCGCTGCTGAGCGTGGCATAGAACTCGTCCAGCGCAGGCTCCACCAGCTTGGCGGCCGTCAGCATCGCCTCCAGCCGGTGCTGCATCGCCTCCAGCCGTCCGACCGGCGTCAGCGGGACATCGTTCGGGCAGGCCGCCTGCATGCCTTCAACGCCCTTGGCTGTCGCTTCACTGAGGCGGTCGAGTGCCTCCTTCTGCTTGCCGGCGGGGTGGAGCACAGCCTCGATCCTTTGTATCGGCAGCTGGATCAGGCCGGATTTCGGATCGCCACAGCCCTCGGCACTGGCTTGCTGCTGCTGCGGCGAGCGCTCGCCGACATTGGGACCGAGCGCGTTGAAGCTCGCCTGCTGCTCGTCACTGAGCGAGTTGTAGAAATTCTCCAGTGCCGGCCGCACGATCTTGACGGCTTCCAGCGTCGCGCTGATGCGGTTCATCATCGCGCGCAGGCGGCCGGGTGGAGTCAGTGCATAGGTCTCCGCGCAGGAGTCCTTGAACACACCGGCAGCATTGGCCGCCGCGGTCTTCAATTCGTCCAGCAGCGCGCGTTGCTCCGGTGTCGGCCGCACGGCCCGCGCGATGTCGGCAAGCGGCCAGGCGGTCACGCCCTTGTCCGGTGTGCCGCACAATTGCTGCAGCGTTTGCGGACTCACGCTGGCGCGCGGACGGGCGCGGCTGCCGCCGGCTTGCGGGTAGTCATACGGGTCGATGCTGGCATAGGCGGAATAGGGGCCGTCACCACCCCAGAACACGGTGTCGACGAAGTCGTCATACGCGTACGCCCAATAGCCGGGCTCGTAGGCATAGGACCAGAATGTGTAGTCGAAAATGTCGGAATAGGCATAAGGCCAGAACACCGGCCCAAGCCAAGCCACGAACACCGCGGGATGGCGATGTCGCCAGGCCTGCCGGGGAGCCCAGCCGCTCTGGCGGGTGGTGAGCGCTGCCTGGGCTTGTTGCGCAGGGGCCTGCTCGCGGAAGCGCTCGGCAAACCGCCCGCGCTGGGCGGCCTGCGCGGCGGCCGCGGCAACGGCTGCAGTCGCTGGCGCCCGCCCGGCCGGAGCCTGGAGGCCAAGCCGCTGCTGGCGCGCCAGGTCGCTCTGCTGAGCGCGCTGCTCCCGCTCGAGCAAGCGGTTCTGCGTCTGGAGCGTCCGTTGCTGCTCGCGTAACGCCCGCGCGCCTTCCGGTTTCTGCGACTGGAGTTGCTGCACGCGCTGCTGCAGGCGATCGATGCGGGTCTGACGCTCCGTGGTCTGGCGCGACAGTATCTCGCGCTGGCGCTGCTGCACCATCTGCTGGCGCTGCTGGATCTGCTGCTGGTGCTGTTGCGCGCGCTGTTCGATCTGATCCCGTCGCGTCAGCCGCTCGCTCGCGGCCGGCGGTCCGCTGGGCCGCGAGGGGGCGGCCGAGGGGGCGGCGATGTGCGGCGTCGGCCGGGGTGCCATGGCCGGGCGTTGCGGTGCTGCCGGCGCCCGGTGGAATTCAGGCCGCGGCGCCGCCACGTGCGGTGCTGCCCGCTGTGGCGGTGCAGCGAAATGTGGGGCCGCGCGCGGCGGCGGTGAGGCAATGTGCGGCGCAGGATGCGGCGCCATGGCCGGTCGCTGGGGCATGGCCGGGGGATGGAATGCCGGCGCGGCGGGACGTGCCATGGCCGGCGGCGCCGCCGGACGGGCCATGGCCGGCGGTGCTGCTGGCCGTGCTGCCGGCGCTGCTGCGGCAGGCCCCGGTGGCCCGCCTCTTCCATGTCCCTGGCCGGGTCCTTGAGCGAACGCACTGACGCTCGCCGCCAGCATCGAGGCACCAACTAAAACAGCCGTAAGGCACACGCCACGCGGAAGCATGATCGTCGCTCCCAGCTCGTAATCGCCCACGACATTCAACGCACAGCCGGCGGAATCGTTCGTTGTTGGCCACGAACGGCATTGCGATCTTCCGACGCAGGCAGTCTCAGGAGAAATCCTGCGTCAGGGTGGTGGCGAGCCGCTCCAGCGCCCAGTCGACCTGGTCGCTTGTGATCACCAGCGGCGGAGCGATGCGGATCGTTTGCTCATGGGTATCCTTGGCGAGGATGCCCTTGCCCTGAAGCGCCTCGCAGTAACGGCGGGCGCGGCCGGCCTCGGGATGCAGCTCGACCGCCAGCATCAGGCCGCGCCCGCGCACCTCGCGGATCGTATTGGCGCGAATGTCCTTCAAGCCTTCCAGAAAGCGCGCGCCCTGCCTCGCCGCGTTCTCGATCATGCCTTCCTCGACCAGCACGCGCATCGCCGCGCGCGCCACCGCGCAGGCGAGCGGGTTGCCGCCGAAGGTCGAACCATGCTGCCCGGGCCTCAAGGTCCCGAGCACGTCGTTGTTCGAGAGCACGGCCGACACCGGATAGAAGCCGCCGGACAGGGCCTTGCCGAGCAGCGTCACGTCCGCCTCTATCCCCTCGTGCTGTTCGGCGAGCAGCTTGCCGGTGCGGCCGAGCCCGGTCTGGATCTCGTCGAGCACCAGCATCACGTTGTTGGCGGTGCAGAGCTCCCGCACTTTCGTGAAATAGCCGGCTGGAGGAATGACGACACCGGCTTCGCCCTGGATAGGCTCGACCAGAAAGGCGACCGTGTTTGGGGTGATTGCCTGCTCCAGCGCCGCGGCGTCGCCGAACGGGATGATCTTGAAGCCCGGCGCAAACGGCCCGAAGTGCCCGTGTGTCTCGGGGTCGGTTGAAAAGCCGACGATGCCCAGCGTGCGTCCGTGGAAATTGTTGGCGCAGACGATGATCTCGGCCTGGCCGTCCGGCACACCCTTCACCTCGTAGCCCCATTTGCGGACCGACTTGATCGCGCTTTCGACCGCCTCGGCGCCGCTGTTCATCGGCAGCACCTTGTGGGAACCGGTGAGCGCCGCGATCTCCTCGTAGAACAAGGCGAGCTGGTCGTTGTGAAAGGCCCGCGAGGTCAGCGTCAGCCTGTGCGCCTGTTCGACCATCGCCGCCAGGATCTTGGGGTGGCAGTGGCCCTGGCTGACCGCCGAATAGGCCGAGAGGCAATCGAGATAACGGTTGCCTTCGGTATCCCAGACCCAGACTCCTTCGCCGCGCGACAGGACGACCCCGATCGGCGCGTAATTATGGGCCCCAAAGCGTGCTTCCGTTGCGATGAAATCAATGACCGACGAGTTCATCTGTCGTCACTCCATTGCTGCGCGCGGGGGCGTCAAACAACTGCACCGGCGGCCTTCAGCTTGATTTGGGTATCAGCCTGCCGCCTTGGAAGCCTCCCTGCGTCAATGGCGTGGCGCAGCCCGATTTGCCCGAAACGTCAGATGGTTCTGCGGAATCACAGGGTGTCGTCCGTCGGCCCGGCCTCTACTGTGCATGGGGTCGTTTTCGACTTTTTTTATTTTGGGCCCTCAGCGAAGCGTGCAGGGTACGCTCAAGAACCCGCGGAACCGCACCCGTCCGCCCCGCACCGGCCGGCCGCTGACGGCATAGTCCGAGAAGCGCGCCAGGAAGCGCGAGATCGCAATCGCCCCCTCCAGCCGCGCCAGCGCCATGCCGGCGCACTGATGCGCACCGGTGGCGAAGGCCAGATGCCGGTTCGGCGTTCGCGCGATGTCGAAACGCTCAGGGTCGGGAAACTGCGCGGGGTCGCGGTTGGCCGCGCCAATGCACAGCGTCACCGACGTGCCGGCCTCGAGGGTGACGCCGCCGAGCTCGACCTTCTCGGTGGTCATGCGGTTGCCGAGCTGGTTCGAGCTCTCGTAGCGCAGCATCTCCTCCACCGCGGTCTTGATCAGATCTGGATTGTCGATCAGGCGCTGCTTCTGGTCCGGATTGCGGTCGAGCGCGACGAGGCCGTTGCCGATCAAATTGGTGGTGGTCTCGTGGCCGGCATTGAGCAGGAAGATGCAATTGTGCAGCAGTTCCTTCTCGGTCAGCCGCTCGCCGTTCTCTTCGCCCTGAATGAGACGCGTCAGCACGTCGCGCTCGGGATTGCCCGGCTTGGCGCGCCGCCGCGCGACCAGCGTTTCGAGATAGGCGAGGAAGTCCGTCACCGCCTTGTTGCCACGTGCGGCGGCGTCAGGCGACACGACAGGTTCAAGCGCGCCGAGGATCGCCAGCGACCAGTCGCGCAGCGGTCCGCGCTCGTCATGGGGTACGTCGAGCAGATTGCCGATCACCTCGATGGGAATCGACGCGGCGAAATCCTCGATCAGCTCGCAAGCGCCCTTGGCGGCGATGGCGTCGAGCAGGCCGTCGACCAGCTTGACGAGATCGCTCTCCATCCCCGCGATCGCGCGCGGCGACAGCGCGCCCATGATCAGGCGGCGCACGCGGGTGTGCGCCGGCGGATCGTTGAAGACGAGGCTGGTGGTGTGGTGCTCGTAGAGCGGGGTGTCGCCGTATTTCGGTGCGAACTCGCGCTTCTTGTCCGAGCTGAACGACTTCGTGTTCTTGTAGGTGGTGACGAGATCGTCGTAGCGGGTCAGGAACACGGTGCCGTTCGGCAGGCGCTTGACCGGCTCGTTCTCCCGCAGTGCACGATAAGTCGGATAGGGATTGTCGTAAAATTCAGGCGTCAGCTTCTCGAGATCGAAGCTGGCCGCCAGCGCCTTCGCATCTGCGTTCATCCCGTTATACTCGCCGGTTAAAGCCGTTATGCCGTTTTTGTTGTTCTGGTCGGCGCATGCATGCGTCTACAGTCCTTGTACCTTGCTAGCCGACCGGACAGGAAAATGCACGCACGCGCTGACGCTGCCGACACGGTGCCGAACTGGCCCGACGATATTTTCGCGACCTTGCAACGCTTCGACGTCCGGCAGGTGCCTTACGTTCCCGATGCCGGTCATTCGAAACTGATCCAGCGCGTGCTGGACTCCTCCACCATGCGCGGCATTCCGCTGACGACGGAGGAGGAGGGCGTGGCGCTGCTCGCCGGCGCCTGGGCCGGTGGCCAACGCGGCGTCTTGCTGATGCAGTCGAGCGGCGTCGGCAATTGCATCAACATGCTGTCGCTGATCCCGATCCTGCGCTTCCCCTTCCTCACGCTCGTGACCATGCGCGGCGAGTGGGGCGAATTCAATCCGTGGCAGGTGCCGATGGGATCGACCACGCAGGGTGTGTTCGAACTCTCCGGCGTCCAGGTGCTGCGCGCCTCCAGCGCGGCTGAAGTTCCTGCGGTGCTCGAAGCCGCTGCATCGCAAGCGTACAACGCGCTCACGCCCACCGCCGTCCTTCTGTCGCAGCGCCTGATCGGCGCCAAGGTTTTCACCAAATGAGCAAGGCCAATCTTCTCGACCGCCGTCAGGTGGTCTCCACCCTGCTTGCGAACCGCAAGGACGTGGTCGCGATCGGGGGCCTGGGTGCCTCCACCAACGACATGTGCGCGGCCGGCGACCATGCCCGCAACTTCTATCTCTGGGGCGGCATGGGGGGCGCGGCGATGATCGGGCTGGGTCTGGCGCTGGCGCAGCCGAAGCTGCCGGTGCTGGTCATCACCGGCGACGGCGAGATGTTGATGGGCCTGGGCAGCCTTGCCACCATCGGGCTGCAGAAGCCGTCCAACCTCTCGATCGCAGTGCTCGACAACGAGGCCTATGGCGAGACCGGCGGCCAGACCAGCCACACCTCGGCCGCTGCCGACCTCGTCGGCGTCGCCAGGGCCTGCGGCATCAAGGACAGCCAGTCGATCTCGACCATGGCCGAGGTCGAGGCCTTCGCCAAAGCCGTCCATGACGTGTCGGCGGGCCCGCGATTTGCCAATGTGAAGATCGACAGCGCCAATCTGGAGCGAATTCTGCCGACCCGCGACGGGACCTACATCCTCAACCGGATCCGCGCCGACCTCGGCTTCCAGCCGATCTAGGAGGTCTGCCCCCGACATCCTGCACGCGGGCCGTGCAGGCCCGATCGATTTCCACTAATTTCACACCGCATCCAGGTTGCGGTGCAGTATAGTGCTTGACTTTTGCGTGGGTGAGTGCTTACTCACTAGCATGAGCTCATTGCGTATGACGAGCGACCTGAGGCGTCAATTGATCCTCGGTGCCGCGAAACGCTGCTTTGCCCGCCACGGATATAACGGCACCACGACGAAGAGCGTGGCGGCCGCTGCTGCCATTTCCGAGGCGCTGCTGTTCAAGCATTTCCCGTCCAAGGCGGCGCTGTACGCCGAAATCCTCAGCGACGAATGCGAGGCCGACCCGGCGCTCACCGAGCTGCTCGAGCGGGAACCGTCGACGGCCACCCTGGTCGAGCTGATCCGCGGCATGGTTCAGCACTTCCTCCACATCGCCGACGGTCCCGACCAGGAAGAAGCGCAGCGCCTGCGACTGATGGCCACGAGTCATTTGGATGATGGCGAATTCGCCCGTCTGCTATATGCCAAAATCGAGAAGCTGATCGGGGCGGTCTTCCTCGCCTCGCTCGAGCGTGCGGTTGCCAGCGGTGACGCGCGGCCCTGCGCGGGCGATCCGCTCAACCTGTTCTGGTTCGCGCATCATGCGGTGATGACGGCGGCACTGACCAGGCTGCCGGCTGCGCCTTGTCTTGCTTACGGCAAGGCGAACGAGCTGGAGCGGCAGCTCTGTGAGTTTCTCTTGAGGGGTATCGGACTTAACGACGCCGCAATTGCTTCGCATTTGGGCCGCGATCAGGCCGCGGATGCGGGCAAGACGGCGATTGCAGAAAGTGCATGACATGAACATCGTAGCCGAACACAAGATTTCGGGCGAACCGATCGACAACAAGGCTCCCAAGCGTCCGGTCCGGCCGGTGCTCTGGTTCATCATCGTCGGCACGCTGCTTGCCGTGCTCGTCGGTGGTCTCGTCTGGTTCAATTACTTCCGCGGCCAGATGATCAAGCAGTTCTTCGCCAACAACAAGCCGCCGCCGACGGCAGTGAGCGCGGCCGAGGCGAAGTCGGAGGTGGTGCCGAACCTGCTCACCGCGGTGGGCAGCCTCGTCGCCGTGCACCAGGTCGACGTCAGTGCCGACGTCAACGGCCGCGTCACCGAGATCAAGTTCGAGCCGGGTACGCGGGTCGAAGCCGGTACGCCGCTGGTGCAGCTGTTCGACATGCCGGAGCAGGGCGACCTCGCCAATTACAAGGCGCAGGCGACCGTCGCGCAGCTCTCGCTCGACCGCGCCAAGCAGCTGGCCTCGCGCCAGTTCGGTCCGCAGGCGACCGTCGACAATGCGCAGGCCGCCTACGACCAAGCGCTGGCCGGCATCGCCAAGACCGAGGCGGTGATCTCGCAGAAGCTGGTGCGTGCGCCGTTCTCAGGCGATCTCGGCGTCCGCAAGGTCGAGGTTGGTCAGTATCTGACGGCCGGCACTGCAATCGTCTCGCTGACCGACCTGTCGGAGCTGTGGGCCAACTTCACGGTGACCGAAAAGGATTCCGGCAGCCTCAAGGTCGGCCAGACCGTCCGGCTGAAGGTCGACGCCTACCCGGGCCGCACCTTCGAGGGCAAGATCACCACGATCGAGCCGCAGATCGCGGCCGACACCCGCAACATCCGCGTCCAGGCCACGATCGCCAACCCCGAGAAGATCCTGAAGCCCGGCATGTTCGTGACCACGACTGTGGTGCTGCCAGAGAAGCCGGCAGTGATCACCGTTCCGGAAACGGCGGTCGACTACACGCTGTACGGCGACTCCGTGTTCGTGATCACCGAGAAGAAGGAAGAGGACGGCAAGACCAGCCTTTCCGCGGTGCGCACCTTCGTGCAGACCGGCAACCGGGTCGAAGGCCGCGTCGAGATCGTCAAGGGTCTCAAGGTGGGCGACAAGGTGGTCGCCGTCGGCCAGCTCAAGCTGCAATCGGGCGCGGCGGTCGCGATTTCAACCGACCCGGCTCCGCAGGTCCCGGCGCAGCCGCCGCGCTACTGATCCAAACATCCAAGTGATCCGGCCCGGCCGGATCACTTTATCTAAGACAAAGAATTCGAGATCGCCGCGATGCGCTTTACCGATATCTTCATCAAACGCCCGATCCTGTCGGTCGTCGTCAGTCTGCTGATCCTGCTGATCGGCCTGCGCGCGGCGATGGTGCTGCCGATCCGGCAATATCCGAAGCTGTCGAACACGGTCATCAACATCACGACCGTCTATCCCGGTGCGTCCGCCGACCTGATCCAGGGCTTCATCACCACGCCAATCGAGCAGGCGGTCGCCTCCGCCGAGGGCGTCGATTACATGACCTCGTCCTCGGTGCTCGGCACCTCGACGATTCAGGTCTACATCAAGCTGAACTTCGATCCGAACCAGGCGCTCACCGAGGTGCTGGCCAAGACGAACTCGGTCAAATACCTGATCCCGAAGGAATCCAACGACCCGATCGTCACCAAGACCACGGGCCAGACCACGGCCGTGATGTATCTTGGCTTCTCCTCCGAGGAGCTGTCGGGCTCGGCGATCTCGGACTATCTGACGCGCGTGGTGCAGCCGGTGCTGTCGACGGTCGACGGCGTCGCCTCGGCCGATATTCTCGGCGGCCAGACCTTTGCGATGCGGCTGTGGCTCGATCCCATGAAGATGGCCGGCCGCAACGTGTCGCCGGCCGATGTCGCTGCCGCGATCACGGCCAACAACTTCCAGTCCGCGGCGGGCCAGACCAAGGGCTATCTGATCGTCTCCAACATCTCGACCAACACCAGCCTCACCGACGTCAACCAGTTCAGGAAGATGATCGTCAAGGCCAAGGACGGGGGCTTCGTCCGGATGGAGGACATCGCCACCGTCGAGCTTGCCGCGCAAAGTACTGACGCGAGCGTCGCCTTCAACGGCGAGCACGCGATCTTCATCGGCGTGAACGCGACGCCGCAGGGCAATCCGCTGACGCTGGTCAAGGGCGTGAGGGCGCTGTTCCCCGAGCTCGAACGCAACCTGCCGCCGTCGATGAAGATGAAGGTCGCCTACGATTCGACCAAGTTCATCCAGTCGTCGATCGACGAGGTTGAGAAGACGCTGGGCGAAGCCGTGATCATCGTGATCGTGGTGATCTTCCTGTTCCTGGCCTCGCTGCGCTCGGTCATCATTCCCGTCGTCACCATTCCGCTGTCGATGATCGGCGTCTGCACCTTGATGCTGGCGCTGGGCTTCAGCTTCAACCTCTTGACCCTGCTCGCGATGGTGCTTGCGATCGGCCTCGTGGTCGACGACGCCATCGTGGTGGTGGAGAACATCCATCGCCATCTGGAAGAGGGGAAGACACCGGTGCAGGCGGCGATGGAAGGCGCACGCGAGATCGTCGGTCCCGTCGTATCGATGACCATCACGCTCGCGGCCGTGTACGCTCCGATCGGCTTCCTCGGTGGCCTCACCGGCTCGCTGTTCCGCGAGTTCGCCTTTACCCTCGCCGGATCGGTGATCGTATCCGGCGTGATCGCGCTGACGCTGTCGCCGATGATGTGCTCGGTGCTGCTGAAGAACACCGAGGAGGGCCGTTTCGCCAAGCTCGTGAACCGGGTGTTCGGCGCGATGACGCGCTGGTATGGCCGCAGGCTCGACCGCTCGCTCGACTACAAGGCGATCACCGGCCTGTTCGCGATCACGATCCTCGGCCTCGTCGGTTTCCTCTACATGCACACCTCGAAGGAGCTGGCGCCTGAGGAAGACCAGGGCATCGTGTTCGCGGTGACCAAGGCGCCGAAATACGCCAATATCGACTATGTCGATTTCTACGGCGACAAGCTCGACAAGGAATTCCAGAAATTCCCCGAGACCGATTTGCGCTTCGTGCTGAATGGCATCAACGGCCCGCAGGGCGGCATTGCCGGCATGCTGCTGAAGCCCTGGGAAGAGCGCAAGCGCTCGTCGATCGCGCTGAAGCCGCTGGTGCAGGCCGAGCTCTCGAAGATCGAGGGCGTGCAGGCCTTCGCGTTCAACCTGCCGCCGTTGCCGGGCGGTCCGGGCGGTCTGCCGGTGCAGATGGTCATCAACTCCACCGCGGGCTACCAGACCGTCTACGAACAGATGGAGAAGCTGAAGGATGCTGCGCGCAAGAGCGGCATGTTCATCGTTTCCGATAGCGACCTCGCCTACAACCAGCCGAGCGTTCAGATCACGATCGACCGCAGCAAGGCGCAGGATCTCGGCGTCAACATGCAGAACCTCGGCGCAACGCTCGCGGTTCTGCTCGGCGGCAACTATATCAACCGCTTCAATCTCGAGGGTCGCTCTTACCAGGTGATCCCGCAGGTGCCGCGCGCCAACAGGCTGTCACCGGAATCGCTCGGCGGGTACTACGTGACGACCAACACGGGCCAGCAGCTGCCGCTGTCGACCGTGGTCTCGATCAAGACCCGCACCGACCCGAATTCGCTGACGCATTACAATCAGCTCAATTCGGCGACCTTCTCGGCCGTGCCGATGCCCGGCGTGACCGTCGGCGCAGCGGTCGACTTCCTCGAAGGCGAAGCCAAGAAGCTGCCGGCCGGTTTCAGCCACGACTATCTGGCCGACTCCCGGCAGTATGTGCAGGAAGGCAATCAGCTCGCGATCACCTTCGGTTTCGCGCTGATCATCATCTTCCTGGTGCTGGCGGCGCAGTTCGAGAGCTTGCGTGACCCGTTCGTGATCATGATCTCGGTGCCGATGGCGATCGTCGGCGCGCTGATCCCGCTGTTCTTCGGCGTGGCGACCATGAACATCTATACCCAGGTCGGTCTGCTCACCCTGGTTGGTCTGATCACCAAGCACGGCATCCTGATGGTGGAGTTCGCCAACGAGCTCCAGGTCAACGAGCGGCTCGATCGCCGCTCGGCCATCGAGATGTCGGCCCGCATTCGCCTGCGGCCGATCCTGATGACCACGGCCGCGATGGTGACGGGCCTGATCCCGCTGCTGACCGCGACCGGCGCGGGCGCGGCCAGCCGCTTCTCGATCGGTCTGGTCGTCGTCGCCGGTATGTCGATCGGCACGCTGTTCACCCTGTTCGTGCTGCCCGCGGTCTATGTGGTGCTGGCGACCGACCATCGCGCGGCGGCCGATTCCGAGCGGAACAAGGAGGTCAACGAGCTCGACCTCGGCGCCAAGGCCCTGCGCCCGACCTGAGGCCGGAAGCAAGCCAATCGGAGGGCGGCAGCGGCGGGTCCGCTGCCGCCCTTTTTCGTTGGGGCCCGGCCCGGCCGATCCGGCGGCCGCAGCCATTGGGGTGGGCCTCGGCCGCGCAGGCGAGAGACAAGGTCGGGCCTTCTTGCTAGGTTCCGTGGGATGACCCTTTCCCTCCATCCCGATGCCCCACAAGCCAGGACGTCGCCGACCACGGCTTCGAACGGCGTCGTGTCCGCCGAAGCGGCCGGGCGGGGGATCAGGACCCGGCTGTTCGCCAAATACGTCGCGCTGTTCGTGGCCGTCGTCGCCGTCGCGCTGCTCGCCAACGGGCTGTTCGAGGTCTTCTTCTATTATCGCGAGCACAAGGCCTCGCTGATCCGGGTCCAGCATGAGCAGGCCGAGGCGGCCGCGGCCAAGATCGGCCAGTTCGTCAAGGAGATCGAGAGCCAGCTCGGCTGGACCACGCAGCTGCCCTGGTCGGCGGGCTCGATCGAGCAGCGCCGGTTCGACGCGCTGCGGCTGCTGCGTCAGGTGCCGGCGGTCACCGAGCTCGCCCAGGTGGATTCGACCGGCAAGGAGCGGCTGCGGGTCTCGCGGTTGGCGATGGACGCGATCGACAGCGGGCTCGATCTGTCGGCCGATCCGAAATTCACCGAGGCGGTCGCGCGCAAGGTCTATTACGGGCCGGTCTATTTCCGCAGGGACTCCGAGCCCTACATGACGCTGGCGCTGGCCGGCGCGCGCAAGGATGCCGGCGTCAGCATCGCCGAGGTCAATCTCAAGCTGATCTGGGACGTCGTCTCCCAGATCAAGGTCGGCGAGCACGGTCATGCCTATGTGGTCGGCCCGGAAGGGCGCCTGATCGCGCATCCCGACATCAGCCTCGTCCTGCGCAACACCGACATGTCCGGCCTTGCGCAGGTGCGCGCCGCGCAGGTGGGAGGGGGCACGATCTCGGACGTGCTCCCTGAAGCGCGCAGCATCCAGGGCCAGAAGGTGCTGACCGCGTCGGCTCCGATCGCGCCCCTGCATTGGACCATGTTCGTCGAGCTGCCGGTCGAAGAGGCCTATGCCGCGCTGTACGCCTCGCTGCAGCGGCTCGCGATCGTGCTGCTGGCGGCGTCGATCTTCGCCGTGCTCGCCGGGATATTTCTCGCCCGCCGCATGGTCGGACCGATCCAGGCGCTGCGCAGCGGCGCCGAGCGGATCGGCAGCGGCGATTTCGCGCAACGCATCACGATCAAGACCGGCGACGAGCTCGAGGGGCTCGCGGACCAGTTCAACGACATGGGCGCGCGCCTGCAGGAATCCTATGCGGATTTGGAAAGGAAGGTCGAGCAGCGCACGGCGGAATTGAGCGAATCGCTGCAACAGCAGACCGCAACTTCCGAAGTGCTCCAGGTTATCTCCACCTCCCCCGGGCAACTGGGGCCGGTATTTCGCATCATGTTGGAGAACGCCACTCGCATCTGCCAGGCCGAGTTCGGGTCGCTTTATCTGCGCGAGGGAGACACGTTCCGCGCCATCGCGATGCACGGTGTCCCGGCCGAGCTGAAGGACGAGATCTACCAGAAGCCGACACGGCCGGCCCCGAACACCGTCATTGGCCGCATCGTTCGGACCAGGGAAACCGTGCATGTCGTCGATACGAGGACGGAGCCGGACTTCTTCGAAACACCTCAAGGATATGACGGACCGATACTGGCGCTGCGCGCCGGGGCGCGGACACTGGTTGGCGTTCCCATGCTCAAGGACGGGGACCTGATCGGCGCCCTTCTGATCTACCGTCAGCGGCCTCTTGCCTTCTCCAGCAAGCAAATCGAGCTGGTGACGAATTTTGCGGCGCAGGCGGTGATCGCCATGGAAAATGCTCGCCTGCTCAACGAATTGCGTGACCGCACGGATGAGCTGTCGCGTTCGCTCGAGGACCTGCGCGCCGCGCAGGGCCGACTGATTCAGACGGAAAAGTTGGCTTCACTCGGCCAGCTGACGGCCGGCATTGCCCATGAGATCAAGAACCCGCTCAATTTCGTCAACAATTTCTCCGCGGTCTCAACCGAGCTGATCGACGAACTCAGCGAGATCCTGCAATCGGCCGCGCTCGACGGCAAGACGAAGGAGGAGGTCGAGGAGCTGACCGGCATGCTCAGGGCCAACCTCGATAAGGTCGTGCAGCATGGCAAGCGCGCCGATTCCATCGTCAGGAACATGCTCTTGCACTCGCGCGAAGGGTCCGGCGAGCATCGCCCCAGCGATATCAACGCCATCGTGGAGGAGAGCCTCAACCTCGCCTATCACGGCGCACGCGCCGAAAGGCCTGCCTTCAACGTCACGCTTCAGCGCGATCTCGACCCGGCCGCCGGCATGGCCGACATCTATCCGCAGGAGATCACGCGCGTCTTCCTCAACCTGATCTCGAACGGCTTCTATGCTGCGGCCAAGCGCAAGGAGAGCGACGGAGACGCCTTCGAGCCCACCTTGAGCGCGGCGACGAAGAACCTCGGGGGCAGGGTCGAGATCCGGATTCGCGACAACGGCACCGGGATTCCGCCCGAGGTGAAGGAGAAGATGTTCAATCCGTTCTTCACCACCAAGCCGGCCGGCGAGGGCACCGGGCTCGGCCTTTCGATGAGCCACGACATCGTCGTGAAACAGCACGGCGGCACCATCGACGTGAACACCACACAAGGTGTATTCACCGAATTCATCATCACCCTGCCGCGGACGATGGCAGCAGGCAGCACACCCGGAGGCAGGACGTGAACGTTTACATCCTGATCGTCGATGACGAGCCCGATGTCGAGGTGCTGTTCCGGCAGCAGTTCCGGCGCGAGTTGCGCGCCGGCCGTTTCCACATGGAGTTCGCGTCCTCCGCGCCCGATGCGCTCAAGCGCGCCGCCGAGGTTCGCGATCCTTCGCTGATCCTGATCCTGTCGGACATCAACATGCCCGGCATGAGCGGGCTCGATATGCTGCCCAAGGTGCGTGCCGCGCATCCGGACGTCCCGGTCATCATGATCACGGCCTACGGCGACGCCGAGACACGCCGCAAGGCGATCGAACGGGGCGCCGTCGGGCTCCTCACCAAGCCGATTGACTTTGCGCTGCTGCGCCAGGAGATCGATACGAGGCTCGAGCAAGCCGCATGACCGCGACCATCCTCTTCGTCGACGACGAGCCGGACCTCGAGGCGCTGATCCTGCAGAAGTTCCGCAGGCAGATTCGCGATGGGCAGCTCGCCCTGATGTTCGCCCGCGACGGCCTAGAGGCGCTGGAGTCGCTGGAGCAGAACCCGCATGTCGACATGGTGGTCTCCGACATCAACATGCCGCGGATGGACGGGCTGTCGCTGCTGGCGAAGCTCCAGGAGGCCGAGGACAAGAAGTCGACCATCATCGTTTCGGCCTATGGTGACATGAGCAATATCCGCACCGCCATGAACCGCGGCGCGTTCGACTTCCTGACCAAGCCGATCGACTTCGCCGATCTGGAGACCACGATCCAGAAAACCATCCGCCATGTCGAGATGCTGCGCGACGTGCGGCGGCGCCAGGCGGAAGCCGAGCGCGCCCATGCCTCGCTGTCGCGCTTCTTCTCGCCGGAGATCGCAAGACGCCTGGCGGCGGATGTCGACGGCGACGGCATGGAGGTGCAGTGGCGTGATGTCGCCACCCTCTTCACCGACATCACCGGCTTTACCTCGCTGGTCGAGACCGCGCCTCCGCAGACGCTCGGCCAGCTCCTCAACGAATATGTTGGCGGCATGACCGAGATCGTGTTCGCCCATGAGGGAACGGTCGCCAAGATCATCGGCGATGCGATCCAGGTGCTGTTCAATGCCCCCGGCGATCAGCCCGATTATGCGACGCGTGCGGTTGCGTGCGCGCATGCTCTCGACGCCTGGGCGCAGGATTTTTCGGCGCGCTGGAAGGCGAAAGGGGTGAATTTCGGAACGACCCGAATCGGTGTCCATGCCGGCCCGGCGCTGGTCGGCAATTTCGGCGGCAACCGCTTCTTCGACTACACCGCCTATGGCGACACCATCAATATTGCGGCGCGGCTGGAGGCGGCGAACAAGCATCTGGGAACGCGCATCTGCGTCAGTGCCAGTGTGGCCGAGGCCGCTGCAAACTTCCACGGCCGTCCCGTGGGCGACCTGATGCTGCGCGGGCGCAGCGAGCCGCTGCGTGCGTTCGAGCCGCTGCCGCAGGCGAGGTTCGAAGCGCCGGCGACGGCGCAATATTCCGAAGCCTTTGCCAAGATGGAGGCCGGCGATGCCGCCGCCATGCCGGCCTTTGCGGCGCTGGTCGGCGTCTACGCCGACGATCCGCTGGCCGGGTTTCACCTGAAGCGCCTGCTCAACGGCGCCAAGGGCATTCGCATGCAACTGGAATAGGAGTCCGTCATGACGCGCGAATTCTCCGCCGGCAATTATCGTTTCATTCCGTCCGTGTTCCAGTATTCGGCGGGCGCGGCCGCGGATGAGAGCTTCGAGATCGAGCGCGTCCGCTTCGATCGCCTGGTGCCGCTGGCCGAGGGATTTGCGCTGGCCGCAAAATTCATCCAGGAGGCGGGGCGGCCGCTGACGGCGTTCTGTGCCTGCGAGCTGCGCTCGCCGGCGGCCTTCAGCGAAGAGGGCTTTCGCGCGTTCAATCTGCACTATGTGAAGACGCTGTCCGAATGGGGTATCTTCGACGGCACCACCAATCCGGTGGCGCGCAGCAATGTCTGTCCCGAGATCGATCCGCCGTCCGAGCCCTCGTTCTACGCGTTCTCCTTCACGCGCCCGACGCGGTCGAACGCACCCAGCTTCGTCATCGCCGGCGGCGCCGAGGCGCGCGAGGGCAGCGGCACTTACGTCGAGCGCACGGTGCGCTACCGCGATCTCAGCCCCGAGGGGCTGCGGGAGAAGGTGCGCTTCACCACGACGTCGCAGATGGAAGGCCGGATGGCGGCGTTCGGCTTCGGCTGGAAGGACACCACCGGCGTGCAGGCCTATTCCGTGCACGACTTCCACCATGCGCTTGTCGATGAGCTGGTCCGCCGCGGCGCGCTGCGCTCCGGCCTGACCTGGCACTATGCCCGGCCGCCGGTGGTCGATCTCGAATACGAGATGGACTGCCGCCGGGTGTTGCGTGAAGTTGTGATCTAGCGCTGCCTTGGGTCGAGGGCGTCACGCAGGCCGTCGCCGAGCAGGTTCAGCGACAGCACCACGAGGAAGATCGCAAGCCCCGGCCAGATCGCCATCCACGGCGCCTGGGTCAGGAAGCGTTGGGCCGCATTGAGCATGCTGCCCCAGGACGGCGCCGGCGGCTGCTGGCCGAGGCCGAGGAAGGACAGCGCGGCCTCGGCGATGATGGCCGCGGCGATCGAGAGCGTTGCCTGCACCAGCAGCGACGGCAGGATGTTCGGCAGGATGTGCGAGAACGCGATCCGCCAGGGCGGGTTGCCGAGCGCACGCGCGGCCTCGACATAATCCTCGGCCTTGACGCTCAGCACCTGGCCGCGGGTCAGCCGGATGAAGATCGGGGTTGCCGAGATGCCGATCGCAATCATGGCATTGCCGAGGCTCGGACCGAGGAACGCGGCGAGCGCGATCGCCAGGATCAGGAACGGGCAGGCCAGCATCGCATCGGTGATGCGGCTGATCAGCGCGTCGGTAAAGCCGCCGCGATAGCCGGCGAGCAGGCCGAGCGGCACGCCGATGCCGAGCGCGATCGCGACCGAGATGAGGCCTGCGAGCAGGGAGGCGCGCGCGCCGTAGACGACGCGGCTCAGGATGTCGCGGCCGAGCTCGTCGGTGCCGAACCAGTGCGCCGCGGTCGGCGGCTTGCGCACCAGGCTCCAGCTCGTCGCGATGGGGTCGTAGGGCACGACGATGGGCGCAAGGACTGCAAGCGCGATGAACATCGTGATCACGACAAGCCCGAACACGGCGGCCTTGCGCTTGAACAGCCGCCGCCGCGCGCGCCGCGCCGGGCTGTCGAGCTCGTAGGCTTGCGTGGCGGAGGGGGCGGCGGGCAGCGCGGCATCGGTCATGGCACTAGCCCCGCAGCCGCGGATTGACGAGGATATAGGCGACGTCGGCAACGAGGTTCAGCGTGATGTAGACCGTGGCCGTCACCAGCACCACGCCCTGCACGACCGCGTAGTCGCGATTGAACACGGCGTCCACGATCAGCTTGCCGAAGCCGGGAATGGAGAAGATCTGCTCGGTCAGCACGGCGCCCGACAAGAGCGTGCCGAGCTCGAGCGCGCCGAGCGTGATCACGGGCGTCAGCGCATTGCGCATCGCGTGCTTGAGGATGACTGAGCGCTCCGACAGTCCTTTCGCGCGCGCGGTGCGGACATAGTCGCTTTCCAGCACCTGGAGCATCGCGCTGCGGGTATGCCGCATCAGGATCGCGGAGATCGCGTTGCCGAGCACGAAGGCCGGCATGATGGTGGCGGCGAGACTTGCGCGCCAGTTCTCGGTGAGCGGCACGTAGCCCGAGGCCGGCAGCCAGCCGAGCTCGATCGAGAACAGGAAGATCAACAGGATTCCAAGCCAGAAATTCGGCGTCGAGATGCCCCATAGGGCAAACAGATTGGCGCCGTAGTCCCAGGCCGTGCCCTTCTTCACCGCGGAGACGATGCCGGCGGGAATGCCGATGAAGAACGCGATCAGGATCGCCATCGAGCCGAGCTGCAGCGTCACCGGCAGCTTCTGCGCGATCAGCTCGCGTACCGGCATCTTGTTGCGCAGGGACTCGCCGAAATTGCCCGAGAGCACGCCCTTGAGCCAATAGACGTATTGCACGGGAATCGGCTGATCGAGCTTGTATTGCTGGCGGATCTGCTCGATCACGGCGGGATCACGCTCCTCGCCGGCCATCACCAGCGCGGGATCGCCCGGCAGCAATTGCTGCAGCGAGAAGATCAGCACCGACACGAAGAACAGCGTCGGCACGATCTGCGCGATCCGGCGGGCGAGAAAGTTCAGCATGATGCCGGTCGCTTCGTGGGCGCTGTCGCGATCACTTGAACTTCAGCCCGACCACGCGCACCAGCCCGTCGGGCATCTGCCGGTAGCCGTCCAGTTTCTTCGTGTGCGCGATCAGCAGCGTGCGGTGATAGATGTAGATGATCGGCAGGTCGTCGAGCATGACCTTGGTCAGCTTGGCGTAGATCGCCTTGCGTTCCTCGACGTTGGATGTCGCCCGGCCCTCTTCCAGCAGCTTGTCGGCCTCGGGGTTCGAATAGCCTCCATCGTTCTGCGGCGCCTTGCTGCGCATGAAGATGTAGGAGTTGCCGTCGGGATCGATGCGGCCGCTCCAGTTGATCTGGAACACCTGGAATTCGCCGGCCTGGGCCTGCTTGAAGGTGGTCGCGAATTCGACGGCGCGGATCTTGATGTCGAAGCCGGCTTCCGCGGCCATCGACTGGACCACCTGTGCGACGGCTTCGTTCTCCGCGCCTTTGGGGATCATATAGTCGACGGTCACGGGCGTGGTGACGCCGGCTTCCTTCAGCAACGCCTTGGCCTTGGCGACATCGCGGCCGCGGACCGGGAAGGCCTTCTGGTAATAGGGATGTTTCGGGCTGACCCATTGATTGCCGGGCGTGAACTCGCCGTTGAAGACGACCTGGTTGATCGCTTCGCGGTCGATCGACAGGTCGAGCGCCTGGCGGACTTTCGCCGACTGGCTCAAGGGGCCCTTGTTCTTGTCGTTGCCGATGTTGACGGTCAGGCCGAGATAGCCGAGCTCCGGCGCCGTCGACAGCACGAGCCTCGAATCAGCGCGGACGTCCTTGATGTCGGTGGCCAGCACGCGTTCGATCAGGTCGAGCCCGCCGGACTTGAGGTTGGCCAGACGCACGGTGGCATCGACGATCGGCAGGAACACGACGCGGTCGATGTGGATGTTGTCCTTGTTCCAGTAATCGGCGAACTTCTCGAACACCATGCGGTCCTGCTGGACGCGCTCGACGAACTTGTAGGGGCCGGCGCAGACCGGATGCAGGCCGAACTTGTCGCCGGCCTCCTTCGCCGCCTTGGGCGAGACCATCATGCCGGAACGGTCGGTGAGCTGGGCGATCAGTGGCGAGTAGGGCGTCTTCAGCACCAGCTTGATGGTGAGGGGATCGACCACCTCGACGTGGTCGACGCTGGCAAGCTCCGACTTGCGGAACGAGGTCGGCAGCGTCATGTGACGCTCGATCGAGAATTTTGCAGCCTCCGCATCCAGCGGCTCGCCGTCGTGGAATTTGACGCCCGGGCGGAGCTTGATCGTCATCTCCTTGCCGTCCGCCGAGGTCTCGTGGGACAGCGCCAGCTGCGGCACGATGTTGAGCTTTTCGTCGATGTCGAACAGCTTGTCGCAGAAGGCGGAGAACACGATGCGGCCGACATAGGTGCGGCCGATGCTGGGATCGAGAATGTCGGGGTCTTCGGCGATCCCGATGCGAAGCGTGGTCTGCGCTTGGACTTGGCTTTGGGCCGTGCCCACGAGCGACGTCAGCAGGGCCGACGCCAGGATTGTCAAACGCATGAAGCTCATCGCTCTCAACCTTTGTTTCACGGCTATGCGGGGTCCGCCCCCAATGAACTAACCCCGCCGCCGCGTGCTGCTTCCGGTCCGCCGCTGAAGGCCGCGACCAATTTTTCCAGGACCGGCGAGAAGCCGCCGTCCATGGGAACGATCGCCGCCGAGGACGGCAGCTCCGACGTTCGGTGGCAGGCCGTTGCATGTCCGATGCCATCCGGGACGAGCCGGGGCATTTCGCTGCGGCAGCGCTCCACCACATAGGGGCAGCGGGTGTGGAAGCGGCAGCCGGCGGGCGGATTGAGCGCGCTGGGGATTTCACCCTGCAGCACAATCCGGCTGCTCTTTGCCCGCGGTTTAGGCACGGGGATCGCGGACAGCAGTGCGCGGCTATAGGGATGGCGCGGCGCGGCGAACAGCGCGTCGGCCTCTGCGGTCTCGACGATCTGGCCGAGATTCATCACCGCGACGTGGTCGGCGATGTGCTTGACCACGGCGAGATCGTGCGAGACGAAGATGTAGGCGAGGCCGAGCCGGTCCTGGAGCTCGCGCAGCAAATTGAGGATCTGCGAGCGGATCGAGACGTCGAGCGCCGAGACCGGCTCGTCGCAGATGATCAGCTTCGGTTCGACCGCGAGCGCGCGGGCGATCGCGATGCGCTGGCGCTGGCCACCGGAAAATTCATGCGGATAGCGCCGCGCGAGCCGCGGCTCCAGCCCGACCAGCCGCAGCAGCTCGGCGACACGCTCGGCCCGCCGTGCCGGCGGCACGAGATCGTGCAGTACCAGCGGTTCGGTCAGGATCTGGCCGACCGTCATGCGCGGATTGAGCGAGGCGTAGGGGTCCTGGAAGATGATCTGCGCCTCGCGGCGGAAGGCGCGCAAGCCGCTGGCATCGAGCGAGAGCAGGTCGCGTCCATCAAAGCGCACCGTACCGGCATCCGGCTCGATCAGCCGCAGCACAAGGCGGCTGACGGTGGACTTGCCGCAACCGGATTCGCCGACCAGCGCCAGCGTCTTGCCGGCTTCCAGCGAGAACGACACGCCATCGACCGCTTTGACATGCGCCAGCGCCCGGCCGAACAGCGAGCGCTCGGCGACGAAATGCTTGACCAGGCCTTCGACCTCGAGCAGCGCCATCACGCCACCAGAAGTTCGAGCGGCGCGCGGATGCAGCGCGAGAGGTGGCCGGCGCTGACTTCGATCAGCGGCGGCGGCGCCTTGGTGCAGGCGTCCAGCACGAAGGGACAGCGCGCGGCGAAGCGGCAACCGGCAGGCGGCTGCGCCATGTTCGGGACCATGCCTTCGATCGTCGCAAGCTGCTCGGCACGGTGGTCGAGCCGCGGGATCGAGCCGAGCAGGCCTACAGTGTAGGGATGCTGCGGCGCGGAGAACAGCTCATCCACCGGCGCGCGCTCGACGATCTGGCCGGCATACATCACCGCGACCTCGTCGCAGACCTCGGCGACGACGCCGAGATCGTGGGTGATCAGGATGATCGCGGCGCCGCTTGCCGCCTTCAGCTCGCGCATCAACTCCAGGATCTGGGCCTGCAGGGTGACGTCGAGCGCCGTGGTCGGCTCGTCCGCGATCAGGAGCCGCGGGTCGCAGGCGAGTGCCATGGCGATCATCACGCGCTGGCGCATGCCGCCGGAGAGCTTGTGCGGATATTCGTCGATGCGCCGCTCGGGCGAGGGGATGTGGACCCGGCGCAGGAGCTCGATCGCGCGGTCCCGCGCGCTTTTCCGCGAGCCGCCACGATGGCGCAAAATGGTCTCGATGATCTGGTCGCCGATCGTAAGACTCGGGTTGAGCGAGGTCATCGGCTCCTGGAAGATCATCGCTAGCCGGTTGCCGCGCAGATCGCGCAGGGTCTGATCCGGCGTCGTCAGCAGATCAAAACCATCGAAGCGGATCGCGCCCGATATCTCGGCGCTCTGCTTCGGTAGCAGGCCCATGATAGCGAGCGACGTCACGCTCTTGCCGCAGCCGGATTCGCCGACGAGACCGAGTGTCGCGCCATTGGCGACACTGAGATCGACGCTGTCGACTGCGTGGGTGACACGGCCGTCGTCGCCGTGGAAGCGGATACGGAGATCGCTGATCTCGATGAGGGGGCTCGCGCTCATGATCGTCTTGCGCGCGCTGTGGCGATGCTGGCGTCGATGACGCTGCGATCGGTATTGCCGGCCGGATTCTGCCGCGTCGGCATGGACGGGCGGAAGTGCACCCAGAGCTCCTGGCTGACGCGCTCGAGCCGTTCGAGCTCGCCGAGCGGATCGGGATGGTCGTCGGCGCGAATGTCCAGCGCCGGCCATTCCTCCTCGCCGTGGATCAGGAGCGCGGCGGACTGCTTGCCACGCTTGTCGCCGCCGGCGGCTTCGCCTGCGCGCATCGCCGCGAGCAGGCGGCGCGGGAAGGGCAGGCTGTCATTGGCGATATAGGTCTTCGCGGTCTCGTCGAGCACATCGGTGCCGGCCAGCATGTTGCCGGCGATCGAGAAGCCGCTGCCCGCGATATGGCCGCACCAGTCGACGCAGTCGCGCCCGGTATGCGCGGCGATCTCGCCGCTCGCGTCCATGATGTGGAGCTGGCGGCTCTCGCGGCCGTCGTCGGTCGCGAGCAGGGTGGCGAGCACGTCGTGCGCGTTCAAACCTTCGCGCAGCAGCTTGACGCCGTCGATGCCGTAATAGGGATTGACGAAAGCCTGCGTCGCGATGGCGCCGAGGCCGGCGGCGATGTAGGGCACACGCGCGCCGACGGCGAAGAAGCGGGTCGCAACCGCGATGCCGAACTGGCCGGTGGCAGGATCGCGCGCGATGATCGACCAGGTCATGTTCTGCCTTCAGCGTCCTGCGGCGTAGCCCTGCATGCCGCGCGGATTGGCGGCGGCGCGGCGGCGGACCCCGACGCGCGAGGCCGCGGTGAGGCGGCCTTCGGACCAGTCGGGACCGACCTCGACGATATGCCCGCGCTCGCGCAGGTTCTCGATCGTCGCCTTGGGCACGCGGTTCTCGACCACGAGCACGCCGGGCCGCGCGGTGCGCGGCCAGAACGAGATCGGGAAATGTTCGGAATGCCAGGCCGGCGCGTCGATCGCTTCCTGAAGATTGAGGTTGCAATGGACGTGGCGCAGGAAGAACTGCGTGATCCACTGGTCCTGCTGGTCGCCGCCGGGCGAACCCCAGGCCAGATAAGGCTCGCCGTCACGCAATGCCATGGTCGGCGACAGCGTGGTGCGCGGGCGCTTGCCCGGCGCGAGCGCGGCGGGATGGCCTTCCTCCAGCCAGAACATCTGGGCGCGGCTGCCCAGGCAAAAGCCGAGCTCGGGAATGATCGGCGAGGATTGCAGCCAGCCGCCCGACGGTGTCGAGGACACCATGTTGCCGTCCCTGTCGATGATGTCGAAATGCACGGTGTCGCCGCGCACCTCGCCAAAACGTCCCACCGTCGGCTCGCCGGCGCCAAGCGCGCCGACCGCCTCGCGTTGACCCTCGGCGCGGCGCAGCTTGACCACGCCGCCGAAGCCTTCGACCGAGCCGGGAATGAAATCGAGCGAGGCCTTGTCGGTGACGAGCTTGCGGCGCTCGTCGTTGTAGGCATCGGACAGCAGCGTCGCGATCGGGATCTCGGTGAACTTGGGATCGCCGTAGAATTTTTCGCGGTCGGCGAAGGCGAGTTTTGCGCACTCGATCTGGAGATGGATGAACTCGGGCCCGGTCGGATCGAGCCCGTCGAGCGCAAAGCCTTTGAGCAGCGCCAGCTGTTGCAGCGTCACCGGGCCCTGGCTCCAGACGCCGGCCTTGCAGACCGTGTAGCGGCCGTAATCATAGGTGAGCGGGGCTTCGACCGTCGGCTGCCAGCGTGCCATGTCGTCGGCCGAGAGCACGCCGCGATGCGGCGAGCCGCTGACGTCCATCACTTCCTGGGTGCGGCAGAACTTGTCGATGGCTTCGGCAACGAAGCCTTGCGACCAGGCTTTTCGTGCGCGCTCGATTTCGGCATCGCGGCCACCGCCGCCACTTTCTGCCTCGCTCAGGATTCGGGCGTAGGTCGCGGCCAGCGTCGTGTTGGTGAAGAGGGTGCCGGGCTTCGGCACCTCGCCGTTCGGCAGATAGACCGCAGCCGATGTCGGCCAATGCTTGCGGAACAGCTGCTCGACAGTCTGGATCGTCGCGCAGGCGCGCTCGACCAGCGGATAGCCGTCGCGGGCGTAGGAGATCGCGGGCTCCAGCACGTCGCGCACCCGCATCGTGCCGTAGTCGCGCAGCAGCATCATCCAGGATTCGAACGTGCCGGGGACGCAGGCGGCGAGCAGGCCGGTGCCCGGCACCATGTCGAGGCCTTCGCTCTTGTAATGCGCGATGGTGGCGCGGGCCGGCGCCGGGCCCTGGCCGCAGATCACCTCGGTGCGGCCGCGCTTGACGTCGTGCACGATAACAGGGACATCGCCGCCGGGGCCGTTCAGATGCGGCTCGACCACCTGGAGCGTGAAAGCGGTCGCAACGCCGGCATCGAAGGCATTGCCGCCCTTTTCCAAAATGCCCATGCCGACGGCGGTCGCAATCCAGTGCGTGGTGGCGACGACCCCGAACGTGCCCTCGATCTCAGGTCTCGTCGTGAACGGATCGGGATTGATATTGCTGCCCATGGGACTTCACCACCTTATTTCCGGCGCGCGCAATTGATCACAGGCGATGCCGTGCCGCCAATGCGCAGGCTGCATGGCACGCGCGCGTCACGCCGGGACCGGCGCGGTGTTGACTGCGTGGCAGGCGACGCCGTCGATCAGTTCCGGCGTTTCCTTGCGGCAGAGATCGAACGCCAGCGGGCAGCGCGGATTGAAGGCGCATCCGGGCGGCGGATTGATCGGGTTCGGGATCTCACCCTTGACCGGAATGCGCTGGCGGCCGCTCATGGCGAGATCCGGCACGGCGCCCAGCAGCATCTTGGTGTAGGGCATGCGCGGGCGGGAAAACAGCTCGCGTCCCTCCGCGATCTCGACGATGCGGCCGAGATACATCACGCCGACGCGGCTCGCCATGTGGCGGACCACGGCGAGGTTGTGGCTGATGAACATGTAGGTCAGGCCGAACTTGTCCTGGAGATCGCGCATCAGATTGAGGATCTGGGCCTGCACGGAGACGTCGAGCGCCGAGGTCGGCTCGTCGCAGACGATGAATTCGGCGTCGGAGGCGAGCGCGCGCGCGATCGCGATGCGCTGACGCTGACCGCCGGAGAACTCATGCGGAAACTTCAGCCGGTCGTCGGGATGCAGGCCGACGAGGCTGAGCAGCTCGCCGACACGGGCCTGGATATCGCGCTCGCCCTGGATCAGGTCGAAGGCGCGGATCGGCTCGGAGATGATGGCATCGACGCGGAAGCGCGGGTTCAGGCTCGCATAGGGGTCCTGGAAGATCATCTGGATGCGGCGGCGCAGCTTTCGCCGCGCGAGGGCCTGCCGCGGATCGGCCATCGAGACGCCGTCGATCAGCACGTCGCCGGAGCTCGGCGGCAACAGGCCGACCACCATCCGCGCCACGGTGGTCTTGCCCGAGCCGGATTCACCGACCAGCGCAAAGGTCTCGCCCTTCCTGATGTCGAAGGTGACGCCATCGACGGCCTTGAGGTATTCGAGATGGCCGCCTTCGAGCACGCGGTTGAGCCAGGGTTTCGAGACGTCGAACACGCGGCGCAGATTGGTGGCCTGGACGAAGGGCGTGCTCATGCCGCGCTCTCCGCCGGCACGGTGTCATAGAGATGGCAGGCGACCGCTTGCGCGCCGCGCTGCAGCGGCTCCGGCCGCTCGACACGGCAACGATCGAAAGCGAAGGCGCAGCGCGGGTTGAACGAGCAGCCGCGCGGGATCGCCGACAGGCGCGGCATCGAGCCCGGGATCTGCACCAGGCGCTTGTCCTCGCCGGCAAGCGTCGGGATCGCGCCCATCAGGCCCTTGGCGTAAGGGTGCAGCGGATTCTTCACGACGTCCTGCACCGGGCCGATCTCGGCGACGCGGCCCGCATACATCACCGCGACTCGGTCGGAGGTCTCGGCGATCACGCCCATGTCGTGGGTCACCAGCATCACGGCGGTGCCGTGGTCGCGGCCGAGCCGCTTGATCAGCGAGATGATCTGGGCCTGCACGGAGACATCGAGCGCGGTGGTCGGCTCGTCTGCGATGATCAGCTCGGGCTCGGCGCAGATCGCGAGCGCGATCACGACGCGCTGGCGCATGCCGCCGGAGAATTCGTGCGGATAGCCGTCGATGCGCTTTTCCGGCGCGGGGATCCCGACCTCGGCGAGCAGGTCGATCGCGCGGCGGCGCGCAGCGGTTTCGGAGAGATTGAGGTGGGTCCGGATCGTCTCCACGATCTGGTCGCCGACCCGGTACAGCGGATTGAGCGAGGTGAGGGGATCCTGGAAGATCATGCCGATGCGCTTGCCCCTGACGCGGCGCATCTCCTCCGGTGGCAGGTTGTCGATACGCAGGCCGGCAAGATGAATCTCGCCGCCGGCAATGCGTCCCGGAGGATCGATCAGGCCGATTACCGCGAGGCCGGTGACGGATTTGCCGGCGCCGGATTCGCCGACCACCCCGAGCACCTCGCCCTTGGCGATGTCGAAGGAGACGTCGTCGATGGCGCGCAGTGTGCCGCGGCGGGAGGCGAACTCCACCTGGAGATTACGCACGGAGAGAACGGGTTCGGTCATGGACGAGGCGTACTCATCGAAGCTTCGGGTTGAGCGCGTCGCGCAGCCAGTCGCCGAGCAGGTTGATCGACAGGATCAGCGTAGCCAGCGCGAGCCCGGGGAAGGCGACGATCCACCATTCGCCGGCGAACAGATAATTGTTGCCGATGCGGATCAGCGTGCCGAGCGAGGGCATGGTGTCGGGCAGGCCGACGCCGAGGAAGGACAGCGTCGCCTCCGTGATGATGGCGAGCGCGAGGTTGATCGTGGCGATGACCAGGATCGGGCCCATCGTGTTCGGCAGCACGTGCCGTAGCATGATCTTCGGCGCGGGCAGGCCGATCAGCTGCGCGGCGGCCACATAGTCCTTGTTCTTCTCGACCATCACGGAACCGCGCACGGTCCGGGCATATCCGACCCAGAAGCTCAGGCCGATCGAGATCACCAGCACGACCAGCATGCTGGTGGCGTCCAGCCGGTTGCCGAGGATCGATTTCGCGATGCCGTTGACCAGCAGTGCGATCAGGATGGCGGGGAAGGTGAGCTGCACGTCGGCGATCCGCATGATGACGCCATCGACGGCGCCGCCGAAATAGCCGGCGATCAGGCCGAGCGCGATGCCGAGCGCACCGGCGAAGATCACGCCGGCGACGCCCACGGCGAGCGAGATGCGCATGCCGTAGAGGATGGCGGAGAACACGTCGCGCCCCTGCTCGTCGGTGCCGAGCAGGAACGGGCTCTGGCCGTCGGCGGTCCACAGCGGCGAGATCCGCGAATTGATCAACTGGAGCTGTGCCGGATCGAACGGGTTCTGCACCGCAAGCACGGATGCAAAGATCGCAAGCAGGAAGAACAGGACCGTGATGGCGGCCGCAACCATGGTGAGCTTGGAGCGGCGGAACGAATAGAAGACGTCGCTGTCGAGCGCGCGGCTGAGCCAGCTGCGGGCGGCGTGGGCCGGCTGCGTGCTCTGCCCGTTGGAATTTGAGACGACTGCGTCGGACATGCAGGCTGCCTTATGCGGCGCGGCCGACCGTCGCGCGCAGGCGCGGATCGACCACGGTGTAGAGGATATCGACCACCAGGTTGATGGTGACGAAGATCAGCGAGACCATCAGCAAATAGGCGGCCATGATCGGGATATCGACGTTTTGCACGGCCTGGACGAACAGAAGTCCCATGCCCGGCCACTGGAACACGGTTTCGGTGATGATCGAAAATGCAATAACCGAGCCAAACTGCAGTCCGGCCACGGTGATCACAGGAATGAGCGTGTTCTTCAGCGCGTGGCCGAAATGGATGGCACGCGTGGTCAGCCCCCGCGCGCGGGCGAAGCGGATATAGTCGGTCCGCAGCACTTCCAGCATCTCCGCGCGCACCAGCCGCATGATCAGGGTCATCTGGAATAGGCCGAGGGTGATCGAGGGCATGATCAGCGCCTTCAGGCCCGACAGCGTGAGCAGACCGGTCGTCCACCAGCCAAGCTTCACCACCTCGCCGCGGCCGAACGAAGGCAGCCAGCCCAATGTCACTGCGAATAGATAGATCAGGAGAATGCCGATCAGGAAGGTCGGCAGCGAGATGCCGATCAGCGAGACCGCCTGGAATAATTTGGCGAGTACGGTGTCGCGCTTGAGCGCCGAATAGACGCCCATCAGGATGCCGAACACCATCGCAAACACGGTCGCGCAGATCGCAAGTTCCAGCGTCGCTGGCATGCGCTCGCTGAGCAGCGCTGAGACCGGCTGGCGGAACTGGTAGGAGACGCCGAACTTGAACTGCGCGGCATCGGCGAAATAGCGCACGAACTGCACCGGCACGGGATCGTCGAGGCCGAGCGACTTGCGCACGATCGCGCGCTCCGCCGCCGAAGTGTCGATCGAGACAATCTGGTTGACGGGGTCGCCGGCGAAACGGAACATCGAGAACGCGATGATGCCGACGGCGAACATGACGCCGATGGCCTGAACGGCGCGGCGAAGCGTGAAAGCGAGCATGCCTTCCACTTTCCTTGGGTGTACGTACGGCCGACGTCCTTGTCAGCCGGAAAAGGAAAGGTCCCGGAAGCCTGGCGCTGCCGGGACCTCGTGTTCAACCGATGCTATTCCTTCTTGGTCGCCCAGTGGAACATGACGAGGTTGTCGGCACGCTGCGGCAGGTTGACCTTCTTCGATACGCCCCAGGCCAGCGCCTGCTGGTGCAGCGGGATGTAGGACCAGTCCTTGATGCCGATCTCGTAGGCCTCCTTGATCAGCTGGTTGCGCTTCTCGGTGTCGGTTTCGACCAGCACCTTGTCGGTGATGGCGTCGAACTCCTTGTTGCAGTAGCCGCCGAGATTGGCCTCGCCCCGCGAGGATTTCGCATCGTCGCGGCAGCCCATGATGTCGTAGAGCACGTTGTGGGAGTCCATCGTGCTCGGGGTCCAGCCCAGCAGGTAGAACGAGGTCTGGTAGCCGCCCTGCTTGAGCACCTTGGCGAAGTACTGCGCCTTCGGCTGCGCCAGGAGATTGATCTTGACGCCGATGCGGGCGAGCATGCCGACTACGGCCTGGCAGATCGCGGCGTCGTTGACGTAGCGGTCGTTCGGGCAGTCCATGGTGACCTCGAAGCCGTCGGGGTAGCCGGCTTCGGTCAGCAGCTTCTTGGCTCCATCAGGATCGAATTTCGGCCGCGTGAAGCTCTTGGACAGTACGAACAGCTCCGGCGCGATCATCAGCGCCGACGGTGTCGACAGCCCGCGCATCACGCGCGTCTTGATCAGCTCGATGTCGATTGCCTTGTAGAAGGCCTCGCGGACACGGGCGTCCTTGAACGGGTTCTTGCCCTTGATGTTGGAGTAGAGCAGCTCGTCGCGCATCTGGTCGAAGCCGATGAAGATGGTGCGCAGCTCCGGCCCCTTCAGCACCTGGGCATTCGGGCTCGAATCGACGCGGGAGATGTCCTGGATCGGAACCGGCTCGATGACGTCGACCTCGCCCGAGAGCAGCGCGGCGACACGGGTGGCGTCGGAGGAGATCGGGGTGAAGATGATCTCCTTCAGATTGCCTTCGACCTTGCCCCAGTAATTGGGGTTGGCCTTGAACACCGTCTTCACACCGGGCTGATGGCTCTCGATGATGAAAGGACCGGTGCCGTTCTCGTGGAGCGAGGCATAGCTCGGCGTGGTCGCCGCAACCGGCGTCGGATCGACGACGTTGTTCTCCTCGGCCCATTTCTTGTCCATGATGTACCAGACATCCCACGAGTTAAGCAGGATGGGATTGGGCGAGGGCAGCACGAAATCGACGGTGTAGTCGTCGACCTTGACCACCTTGACATCAGGCGCAAGGCGGGTCTGCATGTTGGACCCTTTCTTGCGGACGCGGTCGGCCGAGAACACTACGTCATCGGCGGTGAAGGGGTCGCCGTTGTGGAATTTCACGCCCTTGCGCAAATGGAAGCGCCAGCGCGTGGGTTCCGGGGTTTCCCAGCTTTCCGCCAGCGCCGGAATGATCTTGAGATCCTTGTCGCGCGCGGTGAGGCCCTGATAGACGTGGCCGAGATGGGCGTGGGTGGTGCTCTCGTTGAGCGTATAGGGATCGAGCGACTTCAGGTCACCCTGGTTGGCATAACGTAGCGTCTGGCTCGACGCCGGCGAGGCCGCCAACGCAAGCGTACCGGCGAGCGTCGCCGCAAACAGACTTCGACCGACTGACATTCTTGACTCTCTCCACACTGCCCACGCCGGTGATTTTTGATTGTTCGGCGAGGCTGACTGATCCATGTTGCCCAGAGTTCTCGACCCGTGCAAGCGCCATTCCAGCAAGGAACGCGCCAAGTTGCACCGCTGTGCAGCAATGCTGCCCGGCAATCTAGGGGAGGCCGGCGCGCGAACGACATTCGACTTTCGACCGGTGAAGTCTCCCGACGAAGGGAGATCGGCCCTGCCGGCCCGCTGCGTTTCAGCCGTCCGCTGCGGTCGCAGCCGGGCGATTTGATTGACCATACCCGTCGATTGCGGAAGCCGGTCCCCGCAGCTTCCCCTCAGGTCGCTTGCGTTGCACACCGTGTCGCGGTGATACTGCCGGCAGGCCGCTCGAATCTCATCCGGAGGGGACATGAAGGTTAACATCGAAATCGACTGCACCCCCCTTGAGGCCCGCCAGTTCTTCGGATTGCCCGACGTGGCGCCGATGCAGACGGCGGTGATGGAGAAGCTGCAGCAGCAGGTTTTGAGCAACATCGAGAAGGTCTCGCCGGAATCGCTGATCCAGAGCTGGTTCACCTTCGATCCCAAGATCGCCGAGCGGTTTCAGGACTTGTTTGTCACCATGGCTGGTCTCGGCAGCCCGCGCAGCAGCGACAAGAAGAAATAGTGCAGTCCGGTCGCGACGGGGCGCAGGATCCAGGCCGGCTTCGTCCGCCGGCTCTCGGCCTGCTGCTGGCCGAAGCCCGCGGACTGTTCGAGTTCAATGCGAGCCTGCTGCTCTCACCGCTCCTGATGCGCGCGCCCAAAGGCGACGGGCATCCGGTGCTGGCGCTGCCGGGCTTTCTCGCCAGCGACCTGTCGATGGCGCCGCTGCGGCGCTATCTCAGCGAGCTCGGCTATGAGGCACACGCCTGGCGGATGGGCCGCAATCTCGGCGGGCTGGAGCGGATGCGGGAGGCATTGCGCACGCGTCTCGCCGAAATCCATGCTGCGAGCGGGCGCAAGGTCAGCCTGGTCGGATGGAGCCTCGGCGGCGTCTATGCCCGCGATCTCGCGCTTTGCGCGCCCGACATGGTCCGTTACGTCGTCACGCTCGGCAGCCCTTTTGCCAACGACGTGCGCGCGACCAACGCCACGCGGCTCTACGAGGCGCTGTCCGGCGAGCGGGTCGAGGATTTCGCGGAAGCGCGCGAGGCCATCGCCGGCGAACTGCCGGTGCCGGCGACGTCGATCTATTCGCGTGCCGACGGTGTCGTGAACTGGCGGACCTGTCTGCTGCATCCCTCCGACCGGGCCGAGAATATCGAGGTGCACCTGGCGAGCCATATCGGGCTCGGCGTGAACCCCGCGGTGCTGTGGGCCGTGGCGGACCGCCTGGCGCAACCGGAGGGAGAGTTTTGGCCATTTGACCGGGCGGGGCCCTTTGCCATTGCATATGCCCCGCCGGAGCGGGCAGTATCGGCCTGACGAGAAGCGCCGCCAAGGCGCCCGTCGAATACTCGGGAGGGAACTATGGCTGACGGTAAGAAGCTGTCGTCGCTGGATGCGTCGTTTCTCTATCTGGAAACGCCTGAGATGCCGATGCATGTCGGCAGCATGGCGATCTTTCGCCTGCCCGACGACTACAAGGGCGACTTCTTCGAAGACTTCAAGGCGATGATCGTCTCGCGCCTGCACATCGCGCCGATCCTGAAGGCGAGGCTGGAGAAGGCGCCGCTCGACATCGATCATCCCTCCTGGGTCGAGGACGATCAGTTCGACATCGACCGTCACATCTTCCGCGCCAGCCTGCCGCAGCCGCGCGACCGCGCCACGCTGGAACGCATCGTCGGCTGGATGCATGCCAAGCTGTTGAACCGCGCCCGCCCGCTCTGGGAGTTCTACGTCTTCGAGGGCATGAAGGACAACGAGGTCGGGCTCTATTCCAAGATGCACCATGCCGCGATCGACGGCGGCGCCGGTGCAGCGCTGACCAACATGATCTACGACATCTCGCCGATCCCGCGGAAGGTCGAGCCGCCGACGGGTGGAACCAAGCCCGGACAGGAGCCGCGCGACATCGCCGCGAACTTGCTCGATTCCTATCAGCAGCTGTTCAGCCAGCCGCTCGACGCCTCGCAGGCGGCGAAGAACCTGCAGCTGCCGCGCACGGGCAAGAGCGATATCGGCTCGATCCTGTTCGACAACGCGATGTACCAGATCGAGAGCGCGGTGCGCTTTGCCGGCAACATCCCGACCGTGCTCAAGAGCGTGTCCGACGTGCTCGGCAAGGTCGCTGATCCGAAGTCGCGCGAGAGTCTTGCCAGCATGGTGTCGCCGCCGACCATGCTGAACAAGACGATCTCGTCGGAGCGGAGCTTTGCCGGCGTGTCGATTTCGCTGTCGCGGGCGAAGGCGCTGGCCAAGCAGGCCGGCGGCAAGCTCAACGACGTCGTGTTGGCGCTCGCCTCCGGCGTGGTCCGCCGCTATCTCCTGCAATATGGCACGCTGCCGGCGAAATCCCTGACCGCCGCCGTGCCGATCTCGCTGCGCGAGGAAGGCAACACCGAGGCCAACAACCAGGTGTTCGGCATGATCTGTTCTATCGCCACCAACATCGATGACCCCAAGGCGCGGCTGGAGGCGATCATCGCGCAATCGACCAAGTCCAAGGAGATGTCGCATCCGTTGCGCGCCTTGATGCCGCAGGTCTCCAACATCTCGATGCTGGGCGCCCCGATCATGGTGCAGATCCTGGCACTGCTCTACAGCCGCTCGAATCTCTCCGACGTGCTGCCGCCAGCCGCCAACATCACGGTGTCCAATGTGCCCGGGCCGCGGCAGACGCTCTACGCCGCCGGCGCCGAGCTATTGCACATCTTCCCGGTGTCGATCTCGACGCACGGGCAGGCGCTCAACATCACCGTGCAGAGCTATCGTGACCAGCTCGATTTCGGCTTCATCGTCGGTGCCAACATCATTCCGCACGTGCAGGTGATGTGCGACATGCTGCCCGAGGAGTTCGCTGCGCTGGAGGCGGCCTATGCGCCGCCGGCAGCCGACGTCAAGGGCGCTGCTGAGTAGGAAGTTCGCCATGATTGACATGCCGCCGCTCAAGTTCGCGACGACGAACGGAATCCGCATGGGCTATTACGAGGCCGGCCCGGCCGATGACAAGCCGCCGGTCGTGCTGTGCCACGGCTGGCCCGAACTCGCCTTCTCCTGGCGTCACCAGATCAAGGCGTTGAGCGAGGCCGGTATCCGCGTGATCGCGCCCGACCAGCGGGGCTACGGTGCGACCGACCGGCCCGAGCCGGTCGAGGCCTACGACATCGAGCACCTGACCGGCGATCTCGTCGGACTGCTCGATCATCTGCAGATCGACAAGGCGATCTTCGTCGGTCACGATTGGGGCGGCTTCATCGTCTGGCAGATGCCGTTGCGGCACATCGATCGGGTCGCTGGCGTGGTCGGCATCAACACGCCCCACACCGATCGCGCCTGGGCCGATCCGATCGAGCTGTTGCGCGCGCGCTTCGGCGACAAGATGTACATCGTGCAGTTCCAGGATCCGGCGCGCGAGCCGGACAGGATTTTCGGCAGCCGTGTCGAGCAGACCTTCGATGCGTTCATGCGTAAGCCGGCGCCGCGCCCGGCCGACGCGCCGCCGGAGGAGGTGGTTGCCGGTGTCGGCGCTTCGCCGCGGCTCAATCTGGCATTTCCGCAGATGATTGCCGGCTACGACGCGAAGCACGATCCGCGTACGCCGATCCTGTCGCCGGAAGAGAAGAAAGTCTTCGTCGATGCCTTCACCAGAACCGGCTTCACTGGCGGCATCAACTGGTACCGCAACATGTCGCGCAACTGGGTGCGTGCCGAAGGCCTTGATCATACGGTCCGCGTGCCGTCGCTGATGATCATGGCCGAGAACGACGCGGTGTTGCCGCCATCCTCCGCTGACGGCATGGACAAGCTGATTCCCGATCTCGAGAAGTATCTGGTGAAAGATAGCGGCCATTGGACGCAGCAGGAGAAGCCGGAAGAAGTCAGCGCCAAGCTGATCGAATGGCGTAGAAGGCGGTTTGGGTAGCTCGTCATTGCGAGCGAGCCGAAGCAATTCAGGAATGTGTCCGCGGAGACACTCTGGATTGCTTCGTCGCAACGGCTCCTCGCAATGACGAGGTGACTGATCGATGCAGGGGGAAGCGCATTTAATGTCGTCATCCAAGAATCGTCTGGACCCGATCCCGCACCCGCCGACCAAGCCGGTGGTCGGCAACATGCTGTCGCTGGACCCGGCCGCGCCCGTACAGCACCTGACGCGGCTCGCCAAGGAGCTCGGTCCGATCTTCTGGCTCGACATGATGGGCTCGCCGATCGTCATCGTCTCCGGCCACGATCTCGTGGACGAGCTCTCCGACGAGAAGCGCTTCGACAAGACGGTGCGCGGCGCGCTGCGGCGCGTGCGCGCGGTCGGCGGCGACGGCCTGTTCACAGCCGACACAAGGGAACCGAACTGGAGCAAGGCACACAACATCCTGCTCCAGCCGTTCGGCAACCGCGCCATGCAGTCCTATCACCCGAGCATGGTCGACATCGCCGAGCAGCTCGTGCAGAAATGGGAGCGGCTCAACGCCGACGACGAGATCGACGTCGTCCATGACATGACGGCGCTGACGCTTGATACGATCGGCTTGTGCGGCTTCGACTACCGCTTCAACTCCTTCTACCGGCGCGACTACCATCCTTTCGTCGAGTCGCTTGTGCGCTCGCTCGAAACCATCATGATGACGCGCGGCCTGCCGTTCGAGCAGCTCTGGATGCAGAAGCGTCGCAAGACGCTCGCCGAAGACGTCGCCTTCATGAACAAGATGGTCGACGAGATCATCGCCGAACGCCGCAAGAGCGCTGAAGGGATCGACGACAAGAAGGACATGCTCGCCGCGATGATGACCGGCGTCGACCGCTCGACCGGCGAGCAGCTCGACGACGTCAACATCCGCTACCAGATCAACACGTTCCTGATCGCGGGGCACGAGACCACCAGCGGCCTGTTGTCCTACACGCTCTATGCGCTGCTCAAGCATCCGGACATCCTCAAGAAGGCCTATGACGAGGTCGACCGCGTCTTCGGCCCCGACGTCAATGCGAAGCCGACCTACCAGCAGGTGACGCAGCTCACCTACATCACGCAGATCCTGAAAGAGGCGCTGCGGCTGTGGCCGCCTGCGCCGGCCTATGGCATCTCGCCGCTGAACGACGAGACCATCGGGGGCGGCAGGTACAAGCTCAGGAAGGGCACGTTCGTCACCATCCTGGTGACGGCGCTGCATCGTGATCCCCGCGTGTGGGGTCCCAATCCCGACGCCTTCGATCCCGAGAATTTCAGCCGCGAGGCCGAGGCAAAACGGCCGATCAATGCCTGGAAGCCGTTCGGCAACGGCCAGCGTGCCTGCATCGGCCGCGGCTTTGCCATGCACGAGGCGGCGCTCGCGCTCGGCATGATCCTGCAGCGCTTCAAGCTGATCGACCACCAGCGCTACCAGATGCACCTGAAGGAAACGCTGACCATCAAGCCGGAAGGTTTCAAGATCAAGGTGCGTCCGCGCGCCGATCGCGAGCGCGGCGCCTATGGGGGGCCCGTTGCGGCTGCGTCCTCGGCGCCGAAGGCGCAGCGCCAGCCCACCACGCGGCCCGGTCACAACACGCCGATGCTGGTGCTCTACGGCTCCAATCTCGGCACCGCGGAGGAGCTTGCGACGCGCATGGCGGACCTTGCCGAGATCAACGGCTTTGCCGTGCATCTCGGCCCGCTCGACGATTACGTCGGCAAGCTGCCGCAGGAGGGCGGCGTGCTCATCATCTGTGCCTCCTATAACGGCGCACCGCCCGACAATGCGACGCAGTTCGTCAAATGGCTCGGTGACGACCTGCCGAAGGACGCCTTTGCCGGCGTGCGCTACGCCGTGTTCGGCTGCGGCAACAGCGATTGGGCGGCGACCTATCAATCGGTGCCGCGCTTCATCGACGAGCAATTGTCGAAGCACGGTGCGCGCGCGGTCTATCCGCGCGGCGAGGGCGATGCGCGCAGCGATCTCGACGGTCAGTTCCAGAAATGGTTCCCGGCGGCTGCCCAGGTCGCGACCAAGGAATTCGGCATCGACTGGAATTTCACCCGCACGGCGGAGGACGATCCGCTCTATGCCATCCAGCCGGTGGCGGTGACTGCCGTCAACACCATCGTCGCCCAGGGGGGCGCGGTGGCGATGAAGGTGCTGGTCAATGACGAGCTCCAGAACAAGTCCGGGCCAAATCCGTCGGAGCGCTCGACCCGTCACATCGAGGTGCAGCTGCCTGCCAACCTCACCTATCGGGTCGGCGATCACTTGAGCGTCGTCCCGCGCAACGATCCGACATTGGTGGATTCGGTCGCTCGCCGTTTCGGGTTCCTGCCGGCCGACCAGATCAGGCTGCAGGTCGCCGAAGGGCGCCGCGCGCAATTGCCGGTCGGCGAGGCCGTGTCGGTCGGCCGCCTGCTCAGCGAGTTCGTCGAGCTGCAGCAGGTAGCGACCCGCAAGCAGATCCAGATCATGGCCGATCACACCCGCTGCCCCGTCACCAAGCCGAAGCTGCTGGGCTTCGTCGGCGAGGAGGCGGAGCCGCTTGAGCGTTACCGCACCGAGATCCTGACCAGGCGCAAATCGGTGTTCGACCTGCTGCTCGAATATCCCGCCTGCGAATTGCCGTTCCACGTCTATCTGGAAATGCTCTCGCTGCTGGCGCCGCGCTATTACTCGATCTCGTCCTCGCCGTCGGTCGACCCGGCGCGATGCAGCGTCACGGTCGGCGTGGTCGGGGGCCCGGCCGCCTCGGGACGCGGCATCTACAAAGGCATCTGCTCGAACTATCTCGCCAATCGCCGCGCGGGCGATACGGTCTATGCCACCGTGCGCGAGACCAAGGCGGGCTTTCGGCTGCCCGATGATCCATCCGTGCCGATCATCATGATCGGTCCGGGCACGGGACTTGCGCCATTCCGCGGCTTCCTCCAGGAGCGCGCGGCGCGCAAGGCGAAAGGGACCACGCTCGGCCCGGCCATGCTGTTCTTCGGCTGCCGCCATCCCGATCAGGATTTTCTCTACGCGGACGAGCTGAAGGCGCTGGCGGGCGCCGGCATCGCCGAGCTGTTCACGGCGTTCTCGCGCGCGGACGGACCGAAGACCTATGTGCAGCATGTGCTGGCCGCGCAGAAGGACAGGGTGTGGCCGCTGATCGAGCAGGGCGCCATTATCTATGTCTGCGGCGATGGCGGGAAAATGGAGCCCGACGTGAAGGCCGCGCTCGTCGCGATCCATGGCGAGAAGAGCGGCAGCGATGCCGCCGCCAGCGCACGCTGGATCGAGGAGATGGGGACGAAGAACCGGTACGTGCTCGACGTCTGGGCGGGTGGGTGATTGTTCGTCCGGTCGTGCTAAAGCATTCCCATGATTCCCTGGGAAAAGATCGACACAGCCAAAATCCCCGGCTCCGACGAAGAGCTCCGCCTGATGCGACGGGGCAAGGAGTTCTCCATCAAGCTCGGCACCAACGAGCTGATGAACAGCCGCCTGTCGGGCTCCGAAGCGGCGCTGGCGACGCTCGCGGCAAAGCAGATCGAGAAGGTCGCAAAGCCCGCCGTTCTCATCGGCGGCCTCGGCATGGGTTTTACGCTACGCGCGGCGCTGGCCGTGCTCGGAGATAAGGCGAAGATCGTGGTCTCCGAACTGGTGCCCGCCGTTGTCACCTGGGCACGCGGACCGATGGCGGAGGTCTTCGGCGATAGTCTCGATGATCCCCGTGTCAAAATCCGGGAGACTGACGTCGGCGAAATCATCCGGGCGCAGCGGTCGGTGTTCGACGCCATTCTGCTCGACGTCGACAACGGGCCGCAGGGGCTGACCCGGAAGGGCAATGACGCGCTCTATAGTGCGGGCGGGCTAAAGGCGGCCATGACGGCGTTGCGGCCGGGCGGTGTGCTGGCCGTCTGGTCCTCGGGACCCAACCCAGCGTTCACCAGGCGCCTGCGGACGGCCGGCTTCGAGGTCAACGAAGTCAACGTCCGGGCCACCGGCAGAGGCGGCGGCGCGCGTCACGTGATCTGGATCGCAAGGAAGAGCTAGGTGGCTGTTTGTAGCCCGGATGGAGCGTAGCGCAATCCGGGGTGGTCGATCCGCACGCAAGAATGATCCCGGACTACGCTGCGCTCCATCCGGGCTACATCTCCGGCTAGAACATCGTGTTGCCGTTCGCGGGATTTTCGGGAATCTCCTGAACGACGTCCCAGTGTTCGACGATCTTGCCGTTTTCCAGCTTGAAGATATCCACGATCGCACGGCCCCTGGTGCCGGGCTCGCGAACGGAGTGGACGTGCAGGATGACGTAGTCGCCATCCACGAAGCTGCGCTTGATCTCACTGTTCGAGTTCGGAAATTTTTCACGAAGGAAGCCGATGAACTTCCGGAAGCCGTCTGGACCATCTGCCGCATTTGGATTGTGCTGCACATAGCGATTGCCGATATAGGCGATGGCTGCATCCGCGTCCTTCTGATTGAGGCCCTTCTCGTAGAAGGCAAGCACGGCGGTGCGGTTGGCTTCTTCCTGCGCGCTGGCGGCCATCGCGGCGCCGTTGCCGAGAGATAGCATGAGAATGGAAGCGGCGATCGTTGCCGCCGATCGGACGATGGGATGCATGTGAGCTCCGAGAGGCCGCAGCCTCTGTCTTGCGATTGAGGGAGGCCTGTATAGCTTTCGTACCGGCTCCCGTTAAGAGAGTAACCGGCAGCTCACATGGTCACCGCGGAGAGACCGCCCGCGACGGTCTAGGCTGCCCGCATTGCCGCGCCATGTGCGTGCTTGTCGATGGCGCCGATGATCTCCGGCCAGAAGCGCATCGGCAATGCGTGGCCCATGCCTGGGATCATCAACAGCTTTGCGTTCGGGATTGACGCCGCCGTGTCCTTGCCGCCTTCGGGATGGACCAGCGGATCGACGGTGCCGTGAATGACGAGCGTCGGTGCCTTCACGGCGTGCAGCCGCTCCTTGCGGCTGCCGGAGGCGAGCACGGCGCGGAGCTGGCGGCCGACGCCGGCCGGATTGAGCCCGCGCGCGAACACGCGCTCGGCGCGGCCTGGGTCGAGCGCTTCCTCTTCCGGAAACGACCCTGCGCGCAGCACCTTCCAGGTCTGGCCGAAGCGGACGATGAACTCCTCCTTGCTGCGCGGCGGCGGCGCCATCAGCATCGCCGCGGCCTCACGTGTCGGCGGCGGTATGCGCGGATTGCCCGTGGTCGACATGATCGAGGTCAGCGAGCGTACGCGCTGCGGAAACGACAGCGTCATCTCCTGGGCGATCATGCCGCCCATGGATGCCCCGACCAGATGCGCGGACTTGATGCCGAGCGCATCCATCAGGCCGACCGTGTCCCTGGCCATGTCGATCAGCTTGTAGGTTGCGGCCACGGGAATCCGGAGGAAGCGGAGCTTCAGCAGCTCGAGCGGCGTTAGCCGCTTGCCGCCGGTGAGATGGCTCGACTTGCCGATGTCGCGATTGTCAAAGCGGATCACGCGGAAGCCGCGCGCGGCGAGCTGCTCGCAGAACCCATCGTCCCAATGGATCATCTGCGCGCCCAGGCCCATGATCAGCAGCAGCGGCTCGGCGTTGTCGTTACCGAAGATCTCGTAACAGATGTCGATGCCGTTGGCGCGGACGGTCTGGGGCGGCTGATGGACGGTCACGGGTCCCTCCTGCTGATCGATGCTGTATCGCACGGTTTGCCGCCGCAAAGAAGCGCGTGCGCGACACCGCGCCCGCCGCTTGCCGGTTGACCGGCCCCGCGCAACGGTGTGGTATGGCGAAAAAGAAGGGCATCGCAGCTCTCGATACTAGGAGGACGCCGATGACCGACAAGACCAATGACCCGGTCGCCATGTGGCAGAAGATGATGGGGGAGATGGAGAAGGGGTTCAACTCCTTCGCCAACCAGGCCATGTCGTCGCCAGAGTTTTCGCAAGCGCTGAACCGGGCGGGCGGCGTTGCTGCAGGTGCTCAGAAGCAGCTCGGCGAGCTCATGGAGAAATATCTCGTTGCGATGCATCTGCCGAGCCGGGAGCAGGTGACGGCGCTTGCGGAACGGCTGCAGTCCATCGAGGCCCAGGTCAGTGAGATGAAGTCGATGCTGAGCCAGATTGCGGCAAGTTCCGGAATCCCGCAAAGCCTCGATGCTGCGCCGCGGCCGCCGCGCACCAAGCGTCCGCCCTCCGAAAACGGAGGACAGACATGAACGCGCCTGCGGGACTTGATTTCGCATCCATCCCGGAACGCATCCAGTCCGAGGTGCAGCGCGCCATCCAGCGCAGCATCAAGGGCGTCGAATATTTTTCGACCTCCGGCCCAACGCTTGGATCGACGCCCAAGGACGTGCTGCATTCGCGCGGCACCATGAGCCTCTATCACTATCGTCCGATGTCGGATGAGATCTACCGCGTGCCGGTGCTGATCGTGATGGCGACCACCAACCGCGGCTACATTCTCGACCTCGTGCCCGGCCAGAGCTTCATCGAGTTCCTGCTGAAGCGCGGCTATGACGTCTACATGCTCGACTGGAGCGCGCCGCGGCCGGAGGAGAAGAGCCTGCGGATGGAGGACTATGTCCTCGACTTCATCCCGGATTGCGTCCGCCGTGTGCAGGCCGATTCCGGCGAGCAGGACGTTTCCGTGATCGGCTATTGCTTCGGAGGGGTGCTGTCGCTGCTCTACGGCTCTATCCACAAGGACGGGCCGATGAAAAACCTGATCTGCTTCACCACGCCGATCGATTTCCGCGAGATGAAGCTGTTCTCGAATTTCTCCGACCGCCGCTATTTCGACGTCGACCACCTCGTCGACAGCGTCGGCAACGTCCCGCCTGAGATGATCCTGTCCTCGTTCGAGATGCTGCGGCCGGCCTCGCGCACGGTGAGCCAGATCCAGCTCTGGGAAAACATCTGGAACGACGAGTTCGTGAAGTCGTATCGGATGTTCGACCGCTGGGCGACCGACACGCTGCCGCTCGCCGGCGAGTACTTTCGCACTATCACCAAGGACCTGATGTGGGACAACAAGCTGTTCAACGACACCATGTCGGTCGGCGGCCGTGCGGCCAAGCTCGAGAACATCACGGTGCCGATCCTGCATGCGGTCGCCGAGCACGACCACATCGTGCCCTATGACGCCGCAAAACACCTGATCGCCAAGATCGGCTCGGCGGACAAGGAAGAGGTGATGCTGAAGGGCGGTCACGTCTCGCTCGTCGCCGGCGCCAACGCGGTGAAGCGACTGTGGCCGAAACTGGATTCCTGGCTGGGGAAGAGATCGACATGAGCGAGCAGCGTTCCTATCCGCGCCACGTCAAGACCGACGCCGGCGATATCGAGATCCGCCTGATGTCGCCCGCGGACGAAGCCGCCGTGCTGGCCTTCGGCAAGGGCCTGCCGACCCATGACCTGTTGTTTCTGCCGCGAAACATCAGCGAGCCGAAGGTGCTGTCGGCCTGGGTCAAGGAGATCGAGCGCGGCGCGATTCAGAGTCTGCTCGCGGTGAGAGAGGGCAGGGTCGTCGGCTGCGGCACGCTGGTGCGCGATCCGCACTCCTGGTCGCCCCATGTCGGTGAGATCCGCATGGTGGTGTCGCCCGACGTGCGCGGCAAGGGCGTGGGCAAGGCGCTGTCGCAGGAGACCTTTGCCCTCGCACTCGGCGCGGGCCTGGAAAAGCTCTCGGTGCAGATGACCGTCGACCAGCAGGCGGCGATTGCACTGTTCGAGAGCCTCGGCTTCAAGGCCGAAGCACTGCTGCGCGACCATGTCCGGGACGTCGGCGGCAAGACCCACGACATCGTCGTGCTCGGCCACAACATCGCGCAGGTTCAGGCTCAGATGGAGGCTTACGGGCTGCCGGGCGCCGTCCAGCACTAAGAGAGCCGTCCAGCACTAGGAGCGCCGATCAAGCATTAGGTCCGGATCGGGTCGATCCGCGGGGCGCTTGGCTAGGGAGGCATCAGGATGCCTCCCGTTAAGGCGTTCACGATTTCGTGATATCGCAGTGCAATACGAATATTGCATCGCACAATTAACCGTGCCATATAAGCCGTGCCCCGGGCCAATGCGGACGGGGTGAGCCCATAGCTCAGATCAATGAGGATGGAGAGAACCCCATGACCACTGAAACCAACACCGCTTTCGAGGGCTTCAAGGACGCTTTCAAGAACATCCAGAACCTGGAAGTTCCCGAGGCCGCCCGCGAATTCGTCAAGAAGACCGCCAACACCGCCAAGGACCGTGCTGCCGAGGTGTTCGCTGGCTCCGAGCGGGTGACCGCCGCCGTCGAGAACGCGGTGACCGAGTCCGTCACCGAGGCCGGCAAGATCAGCCGCAACATCCAGCAGGCGATCTACGAGGACGCCGAGGCGTTCTTCTCGGGTATCGACAAGCTCGCTTCCGCCAAGTCGGTCAGCGAAGCCGTCGAGATCCAGTCGAGCCTGCTCCGCGCCCGCGGCGAAGCGTTCGTCTCGCGCGCCAAGGCGACCGCCGACTATCTCGGCAAGCTCGCCGCCAACGGTGCGAAGTCCGCTCAGGACAACTTTGCCAAGGTCTACAAGACCGCCTGATTTTGCGGCCTGAGTAGAAACTGAATTTGAGGCCCGCTTCGGCGGGCCTTTGTTTTTTGCGCTACCGTCATTGTGACCGTCATTCCGGGGCGATGCGAAGCATCGAACCCGGAATCTCGAGATTCTCAGGTGCGCAATTGCGCACCATAGTTCGGTCCTGCGGACCGCCCCGGAATGACGTACTCTAGATTTTATCATGAACGCACCCGCCACCTTCTCCTTCGACACCCCCGGCGATGCCGAACGTGCGGCCGAACTGCGCCGCGTGAAAGCGCTGGCGACGCTCGTGCTGGCCTCGACGCTGGCACTGTTCATCGTCGCGAAATGGCTGTTGCCCGTGCATCCCGTGTTCGGCTTCATCGCAGCCTTCGCGGAAGCCGCCACCATCGGTGGCCTCGCCGACTGGTATGCGGTGGTGGCGCTCTTCAAGCGGCCGCTCGGCCTGCCGATCCCGCACACCGCGATCATCCAGAGCAACCAGGCCCGCATCGCCGACAAGCTCGGCGAATTCATCCAGGTGCATTTCCTCGAGGCGGGTCCCGTCGAGGCCAAGCTGAATGAGATCGATTTCGGCTCCTTCGTTGCCGACTGGCTGCGCGACCGCAAGCGCAGCGATGACCTTGCGCGCTTCGCGCTGCGTCTGTTGCCGGAGGCCGTGTCGGCGACGGAAAGCTCCGGCCTGATGACCTTCATCATCCGCCGCATGTCCTCGCAGCTCCAGGCGATCGATCTCGCTCCGCTCGCGGCCGGCACGCTGCGCGGCTTCGTTGCGGAGGGACGGCACCAGATCCTGTTCGACGATCTCCTGCGCGTGATGCACGAGACGCTGAACCAGAAAGAGACGATGGCGATGATCCGCGACAAGGTGCGCGCGGAGTTGCCGACCCTGCTCAATCTCTATCGCGCCGACAAGTTTCTGGTGAACAAGATCGTGGCCTCGGCCACCGCATTCTTCAACGAGGTGCGCAGCGATCCCAAGCATCCGTTCCGCGGCGAGTTCGACCGCATGGTGCTGAGCTTCGTCGACCGGCTTGGAACCGACCAGGCCTATATCGACCGCATCGACGGCCTGAAGCGCGACCTGCTTGCGCGGCCGGAGCTTGCCGATCTTGCCCGCACCGTCTGGGCCAACACGCGCACCTTCATCGAGCGCAGTGCGAGCGGCGAGACGCAGGTGCTGCAGCATCATCTCGCAGGTATGTTCGTCTCCGCGGGCGAGGCGCTCGCCGGCGATGCCGAACTGCGGGGCGAGATCAACAAGGGCCTGGTGACGGTGCTGCGCAGTTTCGTCGCCGACCAGAAGAGCGGTGTCTCCACCTTCATCTCCGACCAGGTCAAGGCGTGGAATATGACGCAGCTGATTTCGCTGATCGAAATCAACATCGGGCGCGACCTGCAATACATCCGCTTCAACGGCTCGCTGATCGGCGGCCTCGCCGGACTTGCGCTCTACTCTGTAGAATTCCTGCTTCGTTTGTTGTGACTTTTGCGTCACGGCCGTTAGCATTAATGCGCGAGCCTATTGTCGCCCCGCATCTCTCCCGCTTGAATATCCGGAACCGGCCGCCTAGCTGATTCATGTTGCGCTGCGGAACGTTCAAGAAGCCGGCGTATTGGAATTCATGCCCATTTGCCGGCATCGCAGCCGGCGCTTCTCCAGGGGAAATCTTGATGACCGCTACTGCCCAGACGCTGCGTCCGCCATCCCGCACTTTGATGTTTCTGGAAGGGCGCGCGATCCACGAGTTCGGCGCGTTCCTCGGCGCGCTGCCGCTCCTCAGCCTCGCGCCGCGCGGCGACGGGCATCCGGTGCTGGTGCTGCCGGGCCTCGTGGCCTCTGACGCGTCGACGCGCGCGCTGCGTACCTTTCTGACCGGCAAGGGCTACGTGGTGAGCGGCTGGCGCCAGGGGCGCAATTACGGCCTGCGCCCCGGCGTGCAGCACGCGATGGTCGATCTGGTTGAGGAGCTCAACGACACCCACGGCCGCAAGATCAGTTTGGTTGGCTGGAGCCTCGGCGGCCTCTATGCGCGCCAGCTCGCCAAGATGATGCCCGAGCGCGTGCGCCAGGTCATCACGCTCGGCAGCCCCTTCGCGGGCGATCCCCGTTCGACCAATGCCTGGCGGGTCTATGAATGGGCGAGCGGCCGCAAGGCCGACGAGGTCGATCCGCGATTCGGCGGCGAGCTCGCCGTCCCGCCGCCGGTGCCGACCACCGCCATCTTCAGCCGCACCGACGGCGTCTGCGCCTGGCAGGGCTGCATGGAGAAGTCGGGCGCGCAGACCGAGAGCATCGAGATCGAGAGCAGCCATTGCGGCATGGGCCATCATCCCGCCGCGGTCTATGCGGTCACCGACCGGCTTGCGCAGAAGGAAGGCCAGTGGCGCCCCTTCGACCGCAGCGGCTGGCGCAGCCTCGCCTATCCCGACCCGCATCGGTAGCGCTCCTCTTCACCTCGCCCCGCTTGCGGGGAGAGGTCGGATCGCATCGGAGATGCGATCCGGGTGAGGGGGGAGTCTCCACGAGTCCAACTCTCACCGAACGCGCGGAGGCTCCCCCTCATCCCGACCTTCTCCCCGCAAGCGGGGAGAAGGAGAAGAGGCGTCGCTCCCGTCCATTGTCGCGCCCGCATCAAACGCGCTATGCCTCGCGCATGGCGCATCCGCTTTCCCGCATCATCGACCAGCTCAAGCGCGAGCCCTCGCGCACCGGCTCCATCGTCATTACCGTATTCGGCGACGCCATCGTGCCGCGCGGCGGCTCCGTATGGCTTGGCACGCTGCTGGAATTCTTCGAAAGCCTGGATATCGACAGCGGCGTCGTGCGCACCGCGATGTCGCGCCTTGCTGCCGACGGCTGGCTGACGCGCGAAAAGGTCGGGCGAAACAGTTTCTATCGCTTGGCCGACAAGGGCCGCCAGACCTTCGAAGCAGCCACGCGCCACATCTACGATCCGCCGCCCTCGGACTGGACCGGGCGCTTCGAGCTGCTGCTGATCGGCAATGGCGAGGACCGCGACGCCTCGCGCGAGGCGCTGCGCAATGCCGGCTTCGGCAGTCCGCTGCCGGGTGTGTGGGTCGCACCGTCAGGCGTGCCGGTGCCGGACGAGGCTGCAGGCGCGATCCGTCTCGAGGTCTCCGCGGAGGACGACAGCGGCCGGCGTCTCCTCAGCGCGAGCTGGCCGCTGGATCGCACCGCCGACGCCTATCTGAAGTTCATGAAGACGTTCGAGCCGCTCCGTGCCGCGATCGCGCGCGGGACGGATCTGTCCGATGCCGACGCCTTCACCGCGCGCATTCTGCTGATCCACTACTATCGCCGCGTCGTGCTGCGCGATCCGCTGCTGCCGGAGAGTCTGCTTCCGGCGGACTGGCCGGGCAGGGCGGCCCGCGCGCTCTGCGGCGAGATCTATCGTGCGCTGCTTGCCTCGTCGGAGCAATGGCTTGATGGCCATGGAACCAATGAAAAGGGATCGCTGCCACCGGCGCGAAAGCTGCTGGAACGGAGGTTCGGCGCCTGATCTTTATGTTACAGAAATATCTTGCATGACGTAATTTTTGTTATATATTGCCTCCCAATAAAATGGGAGGACGCGCATGTATACCCAGGCGCTGAACACGGCCGAGACCGATGATCGCGGTCTGGAGGACGCAGGCAAAGCTGCGCAGTTCCAGGCCCGCATCGATGCCGAGGAGCGCATCGAGCCGAACGACTGGATGCCGGCGGCCTATCGCAAGACGCTCACCCGCCAGATCTCCCAGCACGCGCACTCCGAAATCGTCGGCATGCTGCCCGAGGGCAACTGGATCACGCGCGCGCCGACCTTGCGCCGCAAGGCCGCGCTGCTCGCCAAGGTGCAGGACGAGTGCGGCCACGGGCTCTATCTTTACGCCGCCGCCGAGACGCTCGGCTCCTCGCGCGAGGAGTTGGTCGACGCGATGCTCGCGGGGAAAGCAAAGTACTCCTCGATCTTCAATTATCCGACGCTGACCTGGGCCGACATCGGCACGATTGGCTGGCTGGTCGACGGCGCCGCGATCATGAACCAGATCCCGCTGTGCCGCTGCTCCTACGGTCCCTATGCGCGCGCGATGATCCGCGTCTGCAAGGAGGAGTCTTTCCACCAGCGCCAGGGCTACGAGATCATGCTGACGCTGTGCCGCGGCTCGGACGAGCAGAAGGCGATGGCACAGGACGCGCTGAATCGCTGGTGGTGGCCGGTGCTGATGATGTTCGGCCCGCCCGATGCGACGAGCCAGCACAGCGACACCTCGACCAAGTGGAAGATCAAGCGCTTCTCCAATGACGAGCTGCGCCAGAAATTCGTCGATGCCACCGTGCCGCAGGCGCAATATCTCGGCCTCACCATTCCCGATTCCGGCATGACGCAGGACACCGACGGGCACTGGCGCTACAGCGAGATCGACTGGACCGAGTTCAAGCAGGTGCTTGCCGGTAACGGCCCCTGCAACCGCGACCGCATGGCCGCGCGCCGCAAGGCCCATGATGAGGGCGCCTGGGTGCGCGAGGCGGCAGCTAGCTATGCCGCCAAGCGCGCTCAGCGCCAGACCGCGCAAGCCGCGGAATAGGGAGATCAATATGGCCACGCCGAACACGCCGCTGTGGGAAGTCTTCATTCGCAGCCGCAACGGGCTCGCGCACAAGCATGTGGGATCACTGCATGCGAGCGACACGACCATGGCGCTGCAGGCTGCCCGCGACATCTACACCCGCCGCGGCGAGGGCCTGTCGATCTGGGTCGTGCCGTCCACCGCGATCACCGCGAGCGATCCCGCCGAGAAGGGCATGATGTTCGAGCCGGCGGAATCCAAGATCTACCGCCATCCGACGTTCTACGAAGTGCCGGAAGAAGTGGGGCACATGTGATGCTCGTGGCCAACATCCAGGTCTCCGAAACGCCGCTGGTGCTCTACGCGCTGCGCCGCGCCGACGATGCGCTGATCCTCGGTCACAGGCTATCGGAATGGTGCGGGCATGCGCCGATGCTGGAAGAGGACATGGCGCTCTCCAACATCGCGCTCGACCTGATCGGCCAGGCGCGCGAGCTCTACACCTACGCCGCCAAGGCCGAAGGCAGGGACAACGACGAGGACAAGCTCGCCTATTTGCGCGACGTGCGCCAGTACCGCAATCTGTTGCTGGTCGAGCAGCCCAACGGCGACTTCGCCCAGACCCTGGTGCGACAGTTCTTCTATTCCGCCTTCGCCGATCTCTACTGGCGTGCGATGCTGAATTCGCGCGATGCGACGCTGGCGGCGATTGCCGCCAAGTCGGAGAAGGAGAGCGCCTATCATCTGCGCCATGCCTCGGAATGGATCATCCGGCTCGGCGATGGCACGGACGAGAGCCACGCCCGCGCGCAAGGAGCGATCGATCATCTCTGGGCCTATACCGGCGAGATGTTTGCCGTCGACGACGGCGAGCGCGCCCTGATCCATGCCGGCATTGCCATCGATCCCGGCGCCTTGCGCGGCCGCTGGCTGACGACGCTTTCGGACGTCATCGGTGAGGCCACGCTCAAGCTGCCGCAGAATGACTGGATGCAGCAGGGCGGCCGCTCCGGTCGCCACAGCGAGCATCTCGGCCATCTCTTGTCGGAGCTGCAATCGATGCAGCGAACTTTTCCGGGGCTGACATGGTGACGGTCGTCAATGACAACGCCGTGCTGCGCCAGCGCGCCTGGGATGTCGCCGCGAGCGTGGTCGATCCGGAAATCCCGGTGCTGAGCATTGCCGATCTCGGCGTGCTGCGTGATGTCGTTCTCGACGGCGGCCATGTCGAAGTCGCGATTACCCCGACCTATTCGGGCTGCCCGGCCATGAACATGATTGCGCTCGAAATCGAGATCGCGCTGGAGCGCGCTGGTTTCCATCATCCGAAGGTGCGAACCGTGCTGTCGCCGGCCTGGACCACCGACTGGATGAGCGAGGAGGGGCGCGAGAAGCTGCGCGCCTACGGCATCGTGCCGCCGCAAGCCTCGAGCTCGCGCCGTGCGCTGTTCGGCGAGCAGGCCGTTGCGTGCCCGCAATGCGGCTCCGACAAGACCGAGCTGTTGTCCGAATTCGGCTCGACCTCCTGCAAGGCGCTGTGGCGCTGCAAGTCCTGCCGCGAACCCTTTGATTACTTCAAGTGTCATTGACCATGTCCGCAGCCGCACCGCGCTTCCACCGCCTGGCCGTCAGCGACCTCCGCCGTGAGGCGTCCGACGCCATCTCGATGACGTTTGCCATTCCCGGCGAGCTCGCCGGCGACTACGCCTTCACGCCCGGCCAGTATCTGACGCTGCGCACCACGCTCGACGGTGAGGAGGTGCGCCGCTCCTATTCGATCTGTTCCGGTCCCGACGATGGCGAGATCCGCATCGCCGTGAAGAAGGTCGATGGCGGCGCGTTTTCGAGCTGGGCGGCCGAAGATCTCAAATGCGGCGACGAGCTGGATGTGATGACGCCAACGGGCCGCTTCGGCGTCGTCCCACCGGCAGATCGCGCGCGGATTCATGTTGGCTTCGCCGCGGGCTCCGGCATCACGCCGATCCTGTCGATCGTGAAGGGCGTGCTGGCGCGTGAGCCGGACAGTCGGTTCTTCCTGTTCTACGGCAACCGCACCACCGACAACATCATGTTCCTCGAAGCGCTCGAGGAGCTGAAGGACCGGTTCATCGATCGCCTCTCGATCTTCCACGTCATCTCCGGCGAAGAGCAGGACATTCCGATCCTGCACGGCCGGCTCGACGGCGAGAAGGTCAGGGTGCTGCTGCGCTCGCTGGTGCCGGCGGGAAGCGTCGATCATGTCTTCATCTGTGGTCCCCTTGGCATGAGCGAGGAGATCGAGGCGACCTGCCGCGATCTCGGCATCGTGGACGAGAACATCCATGTCGAGCGCTTCGTCTCCGAATTCGGCGGCAAGCCGCGCCCGAAGAAGGCCGTTGCGCCCGACGCGCCGCCGAAGGCGATCGCGTCGCTGATCATCGACGGCAAGCGCCGCGACGTGCCGGTTGCCGAGGATGAGGCGATCCTCGATGCCGCGCTGCGCGCCGGGGTCGATCTGCCCTTTGCCTGCAAGGGCGGCATGTGCTCGACCTGCCGCGCCAAGCTGGTCGAGGGCGAGGCGCCGATGGACATCAACTATTCGCTGGAACCGTGGGAGCTCAAGGCTGGCTTCGTCCTCACCTGCCAGGCCAAGCCATCGTCCGGACGCGTCGTCGTCGATTACGACCACGTTTGACAGTTTTGGCCAACCAGCAGAACATCATGAGCAAACAATTGGCCGGGAGAAGCGCGTGAACGTCAAAGCCGCCCTGTCGCCTCAGGATATCGCCCGCGCCTGCGCCGATGCGATGTGGGCCGAGGACGATGCGTCCAAGGGTCTCGGCATGGAGATCGTCGAGATCGGCCCGGGTTTTGCGACGCTCGCAATGACGGTGCGGCCGGACATGGTCAACGGCCAGCGCATCGCCCATGGCGGCTTCATCTTTACGCTCGCCGATTCCGCCTTCGCGTTCGCCTGCAATTCGCACAATGAGCGCGTGGTGGCGGCGCAAGGGCAGATCACCTTCATCAAGCCCGGCAGGCTCGGCGACCGACTCGTTGCGAAGGCGCGGGAGATCACCCGCGGCGGCCGTTCCGGCATCTACGACGTACGTGTCACGGCGGGTGAGACCGTCATCGCGGAATTCCGCGGGCATTCGCGCGTCATTCCCGGCACGTGGCTGCCGGCACAAGATCAATAAGACTAAAGAAAAGAACAAACCAATGTGGGGAAACGAAGATGGCTCTGACGAGGCTCAAGGAAGGTGCCAGCGCCTATAGCGCCGAGATGGACGCGCGTGAGCGCGCGTCGCGTGACGAGATCATGGCATTGCAGAAGGAGCGGCTGGCCTGGTCGCTGAAGCACGCCTACGACAATGTCGCACATTACCGCAAGGCGTTCGACAAGGCCGGCGTGCATCCGTCCGACTTTCGCGAGCTCTCCGATCTCGCAAAATTTCCGTTCACGGTGAAGACGGACCTGCGCGACAACTATCCCTTCAACATGTTCGCCGTGCCGCGCGAAAAACTGGTGCGCGTGCATGCCTCCTCCGGCACGACCGGAAAGCCGATCGTGGTCGGCTACACCCAACGCGACATCGACACATGGTCCGAGGTGATGTCGCGGTCGATCCGCGCGGCCGGCGGCCGCACCGGCATGATCATCCACAATGCCTATGGCTATGGCCTCTTCACCGGCGGCTTAGGGGTGCACTACGGCGCCGAGAAGCTCGGCTGCACGGTGGTGCCGATCTCCGGCGGCATGACCGAGCGGCAGGTGCAACTCATCAATGATTTCCGGCCTGACATCATCACGGTGACGCCGAGCTACATGCTGGCGATCCTCGACGAGTTCAAGCGCCAGAAGCTCGATCCCCGCCAATGCTCGCTCAAGGTCGGCATCTTCGGCGCCGAGCCCTGGACCAACGCGATGCGCGGCGAGATCGAGGACGCCTTCGACATGGATGCGACCGACATCTACGGCCTGTCCGAGGTGATCGGCCCCGGCGTCGCGCAGGAGTGCATCGAGACCAAGGACGGCCTGCATATCTGGGAAGACCATTTCTATCCCGAAGTGATCGATCCCGAGACCGGTGCAGTGCTGCCGGATGGCGAGAAGGGCGAGCTGGTCTTCACTTCGCTCACCAAGGAAGCTTTTCCGGTGATCCGCTATCGCACCCGCGACCTGACGCGGCTGCTGCCGGGCACGGCGCGGCCGGGCATGCGGCGGATGGAGAAGGTTACGGGACGCTCGGACGACATGATCATCCTGCGCGGCGTCAATCTGTTCCCGACCCAGATCGAGGAGGTGCTGCTGGCGACCGACTGGTGCGGCGGCCATTTCATCCTCGAGCTCACCCGCGAAGGCCGCATGGACGAGCTGACCATCATCGCCGAGGCGCGGCCCGAAAGCTGGGACGGAAGGGGCCTCCTCGACCACGCCGACCGGGTCTCGACCCACATCAAGAATACGATTGGCGTCAGTTCGAGGGTCCAGGTGGTCGCGCCGGCCACGCTGGAGCGCTCGCTCGGCAAGGCCAAGCGGCTCTACGACAAGCGGCCCAAGGACTGACTTGACGGATTGACTTGACCGCCCCCAAAGGCGACAAGGCCCGCGAGAAATCGCGGGTCTTTTCATGTCAGCCGATGCCAAAACCGTCGAAGCGCGCTGTGTGCGCCTCAACGCCAAAGCTGAAAACGCCGCTGCGCTTGCGCCTAGCGTCGAGCGCCAGACGCTTGCGCGCGGGCCGAACGATCTCCTGATCGAAGTGAAGGCCGCCGCCGTCAATCCCTCCGACGTCAAGGCCGCGACCGGGCTGATGCCCTATGCCGTGTTCCCCCGGACCCCCGGCCGCGACTACGCCGGCGTGGTGATCGACGGGCCCGCGGGCACAATGGGGCGCGAAGTGTTCGGCTCCTCCGGCGATCTCGGCATCCGCCGCGACGGCACCCACGCAACCCATCTCGTCGTCGAGGCCGATGCGGTCGTGGAGAAGCCCAAGACGGTGTCCTGGGAGGAGGCCGCTGGCATCGGCGTGCCCTTCGTCACCGCGATGGAAGGCTTTCGCCGCGCCGGCGTGCCGAAGAGCGGCGAGACCGTGCTGGTGTTCGGCGTCAACGGCAAGGTCGGTCAGGCCGCGGTGCAGATCGCGACCTGGCAGGGCGCGCGCGTGATCGGCGTGGTGCGCAAGGCGGAAGCCTATGAAGGCCACGCCAACGCGCCGATCGAGGTGGTCGACGCCTCCGCCATCGACGTCGCCGCGCGCGTGCGCGAACTGACCGGCGGCAAGGGCGCCGACATCGTCTTCAACACGGTCGGCGATCCCTATTTCCAGGCCGCGCACAAGTCGCTCGCACTTCGCGGCCGCCAGATCCTGATCGCCGCGATCGACCGCATCGTGCAGTTCAACATCCTCGAATTCTATCGGGGGCAGCACACTTATGTCGGCATCGATACGCTCGGCCTGTCCTCGGTCGCGACAGGTGCGGTGTTGCGCGACCTCGGCCCCGGCTTTGCGAGCGGGCACCTGAAGCCGTTCCCGATCAAGGCGAATGCGATCTATCCGCTCGAGCGTGCTAAGGAGGCGTACGTCGCCGTCGCCGGCTCGTCGCGCGATCGCGTGATCCTGAAGCCGTGACGATGGAATCCTCCGCCCAACTCGTCATCCTCGCCGGCCTCGGCATAGGCCTCATCTACGGCGCCGTTGGGCTGCTCAGCGGCTTCTGCCTGATGAGCAGCATGCGCGGCTTTCTGGCGGAGGGCGACGGGAGGCTGGTGCGAACCTATGCGCTGGCGATCGCTGTTGCGATCGCCGCAAGCCAGCTCCTCGCCGGCAGCGGCACGGTCGATCTCGGCAAGTCGATCTATTTGCAACAATCCTTCTCCGCACCGGTGCTGTTCCTCGGCGGCCTGCTGTTCGGCTACGGCATGGTGCTGGCGAATGGCTGCGGCTCGCGCGCCCTGGTGCTGCTCGGGCGTGGCAATCTCCGCTCGTTCGTCGTCGTGATCGTTCTTGCGATTGCCGCGCAGATGACGCTCAAGGGCCTGATCGCGCCGGCGCGCATTGCGCTGGTCCAAGCGTCGCAAACCACGGTCAGCGCGAACTCGCTGCCGTCCGTGCTGGCGACGCTTGGATTCACGGAGGTACTTTCGCGCTCGCTCGCCGCCGCTGCGGCTGTCGTCGCGTTGATCCTGTTTGCTTTCGCTCATCCTGCGTTTCGTCGCTCGCCGGGTCAGATCGTGGCAGGCGCCATCGTGGGTTTCCTGGTCGCCGGCGGCTGGTACGTCACCGGCTATCTCGGTGCCGACGACTTCAATCCCGTTCCGGTAACCTCGCTCACCTTCATCGCGCCGATCGCGGACGCCCTGCAATACGCCATGCTCTCGACCGGCTTGACGCTGAATTTCGGCATCGCGACTGTTGCCGGCGTCTTCGCCGGCAGTCTGGTGACGGCACTCGCGACGGGGCGCTTCAAGCTCGAAGGCTATTCATCGCCACGCCACATGCTGCGCTCAGGCACCGGTGCTGCGCTGATGGGGATCGGCGGCGTGATGGCGTTCGGCTGCTCGATCGGGCAGGGGCTCACCGGCATGTCGACGCTCGCGCTTGGCTCGTTCGTCGCGGTTGCCGGCATCCTGCTCGGCACCGCGGCGGGCCTGCGCGGAAGCTTGAGCGTTCAGCCGCTCGCGGTGGCCTGACTGCGCAACAGCCGGTCGCCCAGCGTCGCAAGACCGATGCCGATGACGATCAGTCCGGCCGCGACGGCAAGGCTCATGTCGATCGGCTCGCCGAGCAGGATCGCGGCGCTGGCAATGCCGACCAGCGGTGTCCCGGTGGTGCCGAGCGAGGTCGTCAGCGCCGAGATGCTCCTGTTGACCATCGACATCGCCCAATAAGCCAGCGCCGTCCCGATCAGGCCGGAATACAGGAAGAGCAGGACGAGCCTCCACGACCATTCCGCGTGGGGCCGGCCATCCGTGACCACCGCCGACCCCGTCAGCACGATCGTCGCGACGAGCACCTGCCAGATCAGGAGCTGGAGTGGGGAGGCGATCCAGCGGTGCGCGCGGATGCAGATGATGTTCGCGGCCCAGGAGATCGCGGCCAGGATCACCATGCCGGCGCCGAGCACGACGTTCACATTGGTCCAGTCAATGGACGCGGGGTTCAGGATCACGGCAAGGCCGACCAATCCGAGCAGGGCGCCGGCGAGCTTTGGCGCGGTCAGCGCATCCTTCCCCAGCAAGGGCGCGGCGATCGCGACCCAGAGCGGCGTGGTGTAGCCGAGCACGATGGCCTTGCTCGCAGGCAGGAAGCGCACACCGGCCGCAACCAGGACCGAGAACACCGTCATGTGCAGCAGCGCCACGCTCAGGACCACGGGAATGTCGCGCCGCTCCGGGATCACCAGATTCTTGCTCAGTCCGAGGATCACGAACAATCCAGCCAGCGCGATCCAGCTCCGGATCGCTGAAGTCCACAGTGGCGGAAGGAACTGGACGAGCTGTTTCGTCACCGACCAGTTCACGCCCCAGGCCAGCACGACGATGAGGAACAGGCCGACGGCGGCGCGAGCGGACAGGGAGTTCATCGCAGGATCATCCTTGAAGCAATCCAGTCCGGCGGATAGCATCTCATCTGGCACCAGAAAAAGTGCCAGATTGGAGAAGAATAAGGTGCCAGTCTCCGAAGGCCTGATAGCCGGCCTAATCGACCTCAATCGCGCCGACGACGAGGGGCTGGCGGCGCAACTGACGGGTCAGCTTCGACGCCTGATCGCGAGCGGGCGCCTCGGCAAGGGCCGTGCGCTGCCGTCGAGCCGCCAGCTTGCAGGCGATCTCGGCGTCTCTCGCAACACCGTCACCTACGCGTTCGAGCAGCTCGCCGCGGAAGGGTATTTGGCAGCGTCGCACGGGCGGCGCCCGGTCGTGATTGTCGACGGCGCTGAGCGGATCGATGCAGCAGGGGCAGCTATATCGCGTCCGCGTGCTCCCAAGCCGCGGCTCTCGCCCTGGGCCTCAAAGCTCCAGCAGGCGGACTGGCCGATGTCTTATCAGGCGCCGCTAAAGCCCTTGCGTCCGGGGCATGGCGACGCAAGAGAGTTTCCGAACGACATCTGGGGACGCTGCCTGCGCCGCAGCGCCGTAGGGGCGGCCAGGCGCGAGCTCGGACCGGTCAACCGGCCGCGCCTGCGCGAGGCGCTGGCGCATTACCTCGCAACCAGCAGAGGCGTTCGCGCCGGCGCGGATCAGATCCTGATCCTGCCGAGCGCGCAGGCCGCGCTGACCCTGATTGCGGCTGCCGTCATCACGCCGGGCGACGAGGTCTGGGTCGAGAATCCCGGCTATCCCGGTGCCGCAGCCGCCTTCCGCGCCTCCGGTGCGCGCGTGACCGGCATCGGGCTGGACGAGCAGGGCATGCAGCGGATTGCAGGCCAGGCGACACCAACGCTGATCTTCATGACGCCTTCGCACCAGCATCCGACCGGGCGGCTGATGTCGCTGGCACGCCGCACCGAGTTTCTCAGGGCAAGCAGGCCCGGCAAGACCTGGATCGTGGAGGACGACTACGACGGCGAATTTCACTACGACAGCCGGCCGGTGCCGGCCTTGCAGGGCCTCGATGCACACGGCCGCGTGTTCTATGTCGGCACCTTCTCGAAGGCGATGACGTCGGATATCCGGCTCGGCTATCTCGTCGCGCCTCCGGCAATGGTCAGCACGCTGGAGATCGCGCAGCGGCATATCGGACTGATTGCGTCCAGCCACATCCAGGAGGCGCTGGCTGAGTTCATTGCGGACGGGCATTTCCTGGCGCATCTGCGCCGGGTACGCCGGCTCTATCACGCGCGCCGCGATTATCTCGTCGCGGGGTTGGAGCGCCATCTCGGCGAAGTGCTCACGGTCGAAGTGCCCTCGGGCGGTATCCAGCTCGTGGCGCGCCTCAAGCGCGGTCGCACCGATCAGGCGGCGGTGAAGCGGCTGGGTGAGGCGGGCGTTGTCACGCGAGCCCTATCCAGCCTGGCGCTCGGCAAGCCGCGCGATCACGGCCTGCTGCTCGGCTTTGCGGCGTGGCGCGAAAGCGAGATCAGCGCGGCCGTGCGGACGATGGCGTCGTGTTTCTAGCGACTGCGCGCTAATCCACCGCCTTCGTCACGATGCGGATCTCCGATGTCAGCGTGCGGTGCACCGGGCACTTGTCGGCGATCTCCATCAGCTTCTTGCGCTGCTCGGCATCGAGCGCGCCATCCATCGCGATGTCGCGCTCGATCTGGTCGAGCATGCCCTCGCGCGTCTCGCACTCCGCGCAATCCTTGGCGTAGATCTTCGAGTGCTTCAGCGTGACCGTGACGCGATCGAGCGGCAGCGATTTTCGGTCGGCATAGAGGCGCATGGTCATGGAGGTGCAGGCGCCGAGCCCAGCAAGCAGGAAGTCGTAGGGACCGGGACCGGCATCCTCGCCGCCGGCACCCTTCGGCTCGTCCGCGACGAGATGATGCGGCCCGACGGTGATGGTCTGGTTGAACTTGCTCTTGCGGGTCTCCTGCACCACCACTTTGCGCGGTTCTTCCGCAAGATCCATCACCTTCGCAGGTTTTGCGGTGTCGATGTAGCGGCTCGCCCAGGCGACGATCACGTCGGCCGCGTAGAGCGTATCGGCCGGCTTGGTCAGGAGATGATCGGTATGGTCGAGCGAGACAAAGCTCTTGGGGTGCTTCGCCGCAACGAAAATCTTGGTCGCATTGTCGATGCCGACGGTGTCGTCAACGGGCGAATGCATCACCAGCAGCGCCTTGTGCAGGCCGGTAACATCCTTCATCAGCTCGTGCTCGGCAATGTCGTCGAGGAATTCGCGCTTGATCCGGAACGGGCGCCCTGCGAGCGAGACCTCGACCTCGCCCTGCGTGCGGATGTTGTCGATATGCTCTTTGAAGAGGCCGGTGACGTGAGCGGGATCGGAGGGCGCCGCGATGGTGGCCACCGCTCTTGCCTCGGGAATCTTTCCGGCCGCGGCCAGGATCGCCGCGCCGCCGAGGCTGTGGCCGATCAGGATCGACGGTGCCTTGCGGACGCTCCGCAGATGATCGGCCGTGCGCACGAGATCGGCGACGTTGGAGGAAAAGGTCGAATTGGCGAAATCGCCCTCGCTGGAGCCGAGCCCGGTGAAGTCGAAGCGCAGCACCGCGATGCCTCTGGCGGCGAGGGCGACCGAGATGCGTTTGGCCGCCAGCGCATCCTTGCCGCAGGTGAAGCAGTGCGCGAACAGCGCGTAGGCGGCGGGCTCGCCGTCGGGCAGATCGAGCGCCGCCGCAAGCTGATGGCCGCCCTCGCCGGTGAATTGAAAGCGTTCCGTGGGCATGGGATTCCCCCGTTCTGTTTGAAGCTATTTAGTCGCTCGAATAGCGCTGCTCGGCCCAGGGATTGCCGCGGTTATGATAGCCGCGGGCTTCCCAGAAGCCCGGCGCGTCCTCGGTCAGGAACTCGATGGCCTGGAGCCATTTCGCGCTCTTCCAGAAATAGAGATGCGGCACCACCAGCCGCACCGGGCCGCCGTGCTCCTCCGTCAGCGGTTGTCCTGACCAGCTGTGGGCGAGCAGGGCGTCCTCGGCGGCGAAGTCTTCAAGTGCGAGGTTGGTGGTGTAGCCGTCGTAGGAATGCAGCACCACGAAGCGCGCATCCTCGCGCGGCCGGCAGACGGCGAGCAGCTCGCGCGTGGCGAGGCCCTCCCACTCATTGTCGTAGCGCGACCAGGTCGTCACGCAGTGGATGTCGGAGGTGAACTGCTCTTGCTTCTGCGCGGTGAACTCGGCGAAGCTCCAGAACACGGGATTTTCGATCGCGCCGTAGACGTCGAGCCGCCAGCGTTCACGCGACACCGGCGGCATGACCCCGAGATCGAGCACCGGCCAATCCTTGGTCAGGTGCTGCCCGGGCGGCAGGCGCTGGTCTTCCGGCCGCGTGTCCTTGCCCGTCAGGAAACGGCCTTCGCGCGCCCATTTCTCCTTGGTGCGGGTCAGCTTGCTGTCGGGCAGCGGTTCGTCGTCGGCCATGAGCTACTCGTGGCGATGCATTGCGGAGGCGTGCTTGGTGTCGCGCATGGTGGAATAGATGATCAGCGACAGGCAGATGATTCCGGCGAGATAGTAATAGAACCAGTCCTCGTGCCCAATGGTCTTGAAGTAGAGCGCGATCGCCGGCGCGGTACCGCCGAAGATCGAGACCGTGATGGCGTAGGGCAGGCCGACGCCGAGCGCGCGGACATTGGTCGGGAACAGCTCGGCCTTCACCACCGCGTTGATCGAGGTGTAGCCGGCGACGAACAGCCAGGCGCAGCAGATCAGGATGAAAGCCATGAAGGGCGACTTGGCCTCCTTCAGGGCCATCAGCAGCGGAACGGTTGCAAGCGTGCCGGCGACACCGAAGAAGATCAGCAGCGGCTTGCGTCCGATCTTGTCGGAGATGGCGCCGTAGACCGGCTGCAGGATGGTCGCGAAGATGAGCGTGCCGAAGATCACGAAGGTTGTCTGGTCCTCGGTCAGCCCGACCGAGAGCTTGACGAAGGTCTGCATGTAGGTGGTGAAGGTGTAGAACGCCGCGGTGCCGCCGGCGGTGAGGCCGACCACCAGCAGCAACTCGCGCGGATAGCGCAGCAGATTGGTGATCGAGCCGGTCGGCTTCACCACCTTCTTGGCTTCCTCGAACGCTTCTGTCTCATGCAGGCCGCGGCGCATCACCGCGGCGAATATCGCGAGCCCCGCGCCGATTGCGAACGGGATGCGCCAGCCCCAGGCCTTCAGCTCTTCCGGCGTCAGGAAGACCTTTTGCAGGAGCAGCAGCACGATGATCGCGGTGAGCTGGCCGCCGATCAGGGTGACGTACTGGAAGCTGGAATAGAAGCCGCGGTGCTTGGGATCGGCGACCTCGCTGAGATACGTGGCGCTGGCGCCGTATTCGCCGCCGAGGCTGAGGCCTTCGATCACGCGGGCGAGCGCGAGGATGACCGGCGCGGCAAAGCCGATCGTGGCATAGGTCGGCGTCAGCGCGATGATCAGCGAGCCGAAGCACATGAAGACGACGGACAGCGTCAGCGAGATGCGCCGGCCGAAATGGTCGGCGAGGTAGCCGAAGAACCAGCCGCCGAGGGGACGCATCAGGAAGGTTGCCGCGAATACGACGGCAACGTTCAATTGCTGCACGACGGGGTCGTTGCCGGGGAAGAAGGCGGGGGCGAAATAGAGCGCGAACGCCGTATAGGCGTAGAAATCGTACCACTCGACGAGATTGCCGATCGAGCCGATGAAGATCGCCTTGATCCGGCGCTCGGCGTCGGCGACGTCAAAATACTCCGAGGCCGGTTTGATTGCTTGCTCAGTCACGCCCGGCCTTTCCACTTCCCTTGTTCTTGGGAAGGCCTACATCGCCTTTCCCAGCAGAAATGGCAACTGCCGGGGGCCTCTCACTGTGCCCTGCGACCAGGTCACGGTGCCTGCCGGATCGAGGCGGAAATCAGGAATTCGCCTCAGCCATTCCTCCAGTGCAACCTGCATCTCCATTCGCGCAAGGTTGGAACCGACGCAGCGATGGATGCCGAGCCCGAAGGCGGCGTGGCGGTTTTCGCGGCGGTCGATCACGACTTTGTCAGCGTCCGGAAACATTCTTGGATCGCGGTTGGCGGCCGGGAAGGACAGCAGCACCATGTTGCCCGCCTTGACCGGGCAGCCCGAGATTGCGGTGTCCTTGACCACCTCGCGCGCCATGGTCACCGGCGAATAGGCGCGCAGCAGCTCTTCCACGGCGGTCGGGATCAGCCCGGGTTCGGCGATCAGCCGCGCGCAGTCGGCGGGAGTCCTGGCGAGATGCCAGAGCGAGGAGCCGATCGCGCTCCAGGTGGTGTCGATGCCGGCGATCAGAAGCAGGCGCAGCGAGCCCAGCACATGGGAATCCTCGAGCGGGTTGCCCTCCTTGTCCTTGGCGTTCATCAGGTAGGAGATGAGATCGTCCGTCGGCCTCGATCTGCGCTCCTCGATATGCCCCCTGAAATAGTCGCTCATCTCGCGCACGGCCTGGAGCAGCATGTTCTCGTCCCTGATGCCGAGCTCCAGGATCATGTGGATCCAATTGATGAAGAGATCGCTGTCGCTCTCGGGGATGCCGAGCATGTGCGCGATAGCCTGAACCGGGATGTATTTGCTGTAGCGTGCGGCAGCATCCACCTTGCCGTCCGCGATGAACCCGTCGATCAGCTCGTTGCAGATCGCGCGCATCCGTGGTTCCAGCTTCTTCATCGCGTCCGGCGTGAATGGCGGCAGCAGCAGCTGCTTGGCCGGCTTGTGCACGGGCGGGTCCGAGGTGATCGGAGGGGCTGCGTTCCTGGCGATCTCCGGCCGCACGTCGCGGACGATGATGCGGCGCGAGGAGAAATGCTCGGTGTCGTTGGCGATCTCGCGCACCGCCTCGTAGGTCGTCGGCATGTAGCAGCCGAGGAACCGCTCGGTGTGCACGACCGGGCTTGCGGCGCGCAACTCGTCCCAGATCGGGAAGGGATCGTCCGTCCATTGCGGATCGGTGTGGTCGAAGTCGTTGACCCAGTCGGTGACGGGCGGATGGGCGACAGGCTGGCTGACGTCGGACATCTCGAAACTTCCCTTGGGGCTCGTGTTCGCTGAATGCAGGCGGGGTGGCCGGAGGCCGCGCTATTCCTCGATCACATCGATTGCGATTTCCGGGCAGTTGGATTTGGCAAGCCACGCCTTGTCTTCGAGGCCCGGCGGAACCGTGCCATCGCCGGCTTCGTGCGCGTTGCCGTATTCGTCGAGCTCGAACAGCTCCGGCGCCAGCGCCTTGCAGCGCGCATGGCCCTGGCATTTGTCGGGATCGACGTGAACCTTCAGTCGCTCTGCCATTGCAGCTTCCTTGGTCGTTTGCGTGCGCGCGAAAGGCGGCCCGCGTTCCTCATGTCAATCTTATCGGCGGCATTTGCCGCTCGCTTTAAGTTATATCCTATTACATTCGCGGCGGGCTTCCCCTGTCAAGCGCAAACTTATAGGCTTCGCCGTAACATGCGTTCACAACTCGCTCGCAAGCCCGAGAACACCTACCATCATGGCGACCTCCGGGACGCCCTGATCAAGGCCGCGTTGCGCGAGGCTGAGCAGGGTGGCGCGGAAGCGATCAGCATCAAGGCGCTGGCGAAACAGCTCGGCGTCTCGCAGCCGGCGCCGTATCGGCACTTCGCCGACCGTGATGCGCTGCTAACGGCGGTGACGGCGGAAGCGTTCCGGCAGCTCAGTGCAACCTTTCGGGCGGCGATGGCGAAACCGTCAAAGCAGTCGAAGCTGTCGTCGCTGGCGCAGGCGATGCTGGACTTCGGATTGCGCCGTAACGGCATCTATCGCCTGATGTTTGCGTCCCGCACAGTGTCCTGCGCCGCCAAGGGCAGCGAGCTGCATGAGGCCACGCGCGAGACGTTCGCGCTTGTCATCGAGGCCCTGGAAGTGCCGGCCGTCGGCTATTTGCGCGAGCGGCAGGCCCTCAAGATTTGGGCGGCGCTGCATGGCGTGGTGATGCTGGCCGAGCAGGGACTTTTGACCGGCGAGGCCGCGCATACCACGCGTGAGGAGCTGGTCGAGGATTTTGTCAATGAGACGAAGGCCGCGCTGACGGCCGCGATCAAGGACGCGCGGCGTCGGAAAAAGGCTGGAGCTTAGGCCCTCACCTTCAGCAGCCTCATCAGCTTGTCGACTGCACTATCAGGCGTGGTGACGACTGGACGGCCAGTAGCTTCGGCAACGAGCGGCGCGGTTGCGGCGATGCTGAACTGCGCCAGTGCAATGACGTCGCAATCGCGCAAATCCTCCGATGCTTCGACGATCAGTCGGTCATGTGTGGCGCGGTCGCCGCGGTCGAGCGCAGCCAGCGCGCCTTCGGCGAGTTTCGGCACGACCTGGACCGAGGCGGGGAATTCCGGCGGCATCGAGACCAGCGTTGGCGGGAAGGTCGAGAGCAGGCCGATCCGCTTGCCCACCGTCACCGCGCGCTCGATCATCGCTTCATTCGGCTTCAAGACCGGCATCGGCGCATGCGCTCGTGCGACGGCCTCGATGCAGGGACCGAACGCCGAGCAGGTGAACAGGGTCGCGTTGGCCCCCGTTGCCGCCGCGTAGTCGCCGAGCGCGAGAAAACGCTCGGTCATGGCATCGGTGAGCTCACCGTCGCGCGCCAGATCCGCCGATAGGCTGTCGTCGAGCAGGTTCATCAGCCGCGCCTGCGGCCACGCCTGCGCAAATGCCGCCTCGATCGGCGCGATGGAATGCTTGAGGGCGTGGATGAGTGCGATGCGCATGGCTGGCGTCTCTTCTCCCTCGCCCCGCTTGCGGGGAGAGGGTCGGGGTGAGGGGGAGTCTCCACGGGGCTGGTGAGAGTCGGACTCGCGGAAGCTCCCCCTCACCCGACCGCTGCGCGGTCGACCTCTCCCCGCAGGCGGGGAGAGGTGAAGTACCGTCTACTTGAACGGCACCGCGTACATCAAGCCGCCCTTGCTCCAGAGGCCGTTGAGGCCGCGATCGAGCTTGAGCGGGCTGGCCTTGCCGACATTGCGCTCATAGATCTCGCCGTAATTGCCGGTGGCCTTGATCGCGGTGACCAGCCATTTGTTGTCGAGCCCGAGCCGCGAGCCGAGATCGCCCGAAGCGCCCAGCAGGCGCTGGATCGCGGGGGTCTGCGACTTCGCCATCTCCTCGACATTGGCTTGCGTGACGCCGAGCTCCTCGGCCTCGATCAGGCCGTAATGCAGCCAGGTGATGATGTCGCTCCAGACCTCGTCGCCGTTGCGAGTGAAGGGGCCGAGCGGTTCCTTGCTGATGGTCTGTGGCAGTACGACGTAGTCGGCCGGGTTCGGCGCGGCCGTGGTCACGGCACCGGCGAGCGCGGAAGCGTCCTGGGTCATGGCATCGCAGCGGCCGCCGAAGAAGGTCTGGTACATGGTGTCGACGCGGTCGAACACCAGCGGCTTCCAGTCGATGCCGTTGGCGCGGCCGTAATCGCCGAGCGTGACCTCGTGCGTGGTGCCCTGCGCGACGCAGACGGTGGCGCCCTTGAGGTCCTTCAGCTCCTTCACTCCGAGGTCTTTCTTCACCACAAAACCCTGGCCGTCGTAGAAGTTGATCGGGCCCTGGCGCAGGCCAAGCGTCACACCGCGCAAGTAGGTCTGCGTCGAGTTGCGGTAGAGCACGTCGATCTCGCCTGATTGCAGCGCGGTGAAGCGGTTCTGCGCCGTCAGCGAGACGTAGCGCACCTTGCTGGCATCACCGAGCACGCCGGCCGCGAGTGCGCGGCAATAGTCGACGTCGAGGCCCTTGTAATTGCCTTGCGAGTCCGGCGCGGAGAAGCCGGCAAAGCCGGCGCTGACGCCGCACACCAGCGTGCCGCGGCTCTTCACCGTGTCCAGCGTCGCCGCCGATGCGATCACCGTCGATGCTGCGAGCACGCCCGCTGCGATAGCCACTTTCCTCATACTACTCTCCCCTCAGTGATTGACACTACGCAACACGTTGTCGACGGCCGTGCCGAGCTTGTCGACGATCTGATCGATCTCGTCCGCCGACGCGATATAGGGCGGCGCCAGCAGCACGTGGTCGCCGCGCACACCGTCCACGGTGCCGCCGCCGGGATAACACCCGAGCCCGTTCGCGAAGGCTTCGGCCTTGATCTTCTGGTGCAGCTTGAGCGCGGGATCGAACGAGGCGCGCGTCGCGCGATCGGCGACGAGCTCGATTGCCCAGAACAGGCCGCGGCCCCTGATGTCGCCGACATGGCGGTGATTGCCGAAGCGCTCGGTTAGCCGCTGCTCGAGCTGCCGGCCGCGCTCCTTCACACGATCGAGCAGGCCATCCTCGCGGATCACATCCTGCACCGCGAGCGCCGCCGCGCAGGCGAGGGGATGCGCCAGATAAGTGTGGCCGTGCTGGAAGGCGCCGGAGCCCGAGCGGATGGTGTCGATGATCTTGCCGCTCGCGAGCATCGCGCCGATCGGCTGGTATCCGCCGCCGAGGCCCTTTGCGATCGCCTGAATGTCCGGCGCGACGCCTTCCTGCTCCCAGGCGTGTGTCGTGCCGGTGCGGCCCATGCCGCACATCACCTCATCGAGGATCAGCAGCGCGCCGTGCCGGTCGCAGATCTCGCGGACCGCCTTGAAGTAACCGTCGGGCGCCGTCACGGCGCCGGCGGTGGCGCCGACGACGGGCTCGGCGAGGAACGCCGCGACGGTATCAGGGCCGAGCCGCTGGAACTCGGCTTCGAGCTCCGCGGCCAGCCGCGCCACGAATTGCGCGTCGGATTCCTCCTCGCGCTTCTCGTGATAGGCAAAGGCCGGCGTCACATGGCTGAAGGCGGCGGAGAGCAGCGGTGCATAGGGCGCGCGGCGCCAGGCGTTGCCGCCGGCGGCGAGCGCGCCGAGCGTGTTGCCGTGATAGCTCTGCCGCCGTGCGATGAAATGCTGCCGCTGCGGCTCGCCGCGCTCGATGAAATATTGCCGTGCCAGCTTGATGCTGGCCTCGATCGCCTCCGATCCGCCGCTGACGAAATAGGCGTAGGCGAGGCCGCCCGGCTCATGCCCGACCAGCCTCTCGGCCAGCGCTTCGGCGGGCTCGGAGGAGAAGAAGGCGGTGTGGGCATAGGCCAGCGTCGAGGCTTGTTTCGCCATCGCCGCGATCACGCGTGGATGCTGGTGGCCGAGGCAGGAGACCGCCGCTCCACCGGAGGCGTCGATGATGCGGCGTCCGTCCTCGGCAAACAGATAGACACCTTCGCCGCCGATCGCCTTGGGCGGGGTTTCGCGTAGCGAGCGATGCAGCACGCGGCTGGTGCGAGTGCTCATGGATCAACCTTTCTCCGAGACGTAGGTGGAGGCCGAGGCAAGCCGCGCCTCAGTATTCTCCAGACGCTTCTTCGCGGCGACGCCGCCGAGCGAGAACGTGACCGCCGCGAGTGACTGCGCGATCGCGATCGCGCCCGTAAGACTGGGGAAGAAGCCAGGCGACGACGCTGCTTCGAACAGCAGCACGTGATCGGCGCCCTCGGCCATCGGTGCCGAGAGGCTGTCCGCGATCGCGATCAGCGTTGCGCCGCTGCGATGAGCGGCCTGCGCGACGCGGACACTCGCATGCGTGTAAGGCAGGAAGCCGATGACGATGACGGCTTCGCCGGGACGGAACGCGCCGAGATCGAGATCGTCGGGACCGGATGCGCCGACGAGTTGCACCTGCTCGGGGCGGAACAACCGCAGCTCGTAGTTCAAGAGTTCCGCCACACTGCGGCAGCTCCGATAGCCTGCGATCCAGATCCGCTTGGCGTCGTGCAGCGCGCGGGCCGCTTCCGCAATTGGTTGTGCCGGAATGCGCGGAAGGCCGGCGGCCTCGGCCTCGAGCTTGTCGATGACGAGCGCGACATCGGCGTTGGGACCATGACGCCGGCTCTTCGCCCTGCCGGAGAAGGGCGAGGTTTGCGACGGCCGTCGCGCTTCCGTCAGTGCGGCGCGCAGCTCGTCCCAGCCGGAATAGCCGATCGCCTTGGCAAGCCGCGTGAACGCCGCGGGATCAGCGCCGGCTTCGGCCGCGAGATCGCGCATCGAACGGGTGGTGGCGTCGTAATCATTGGCGGCGACGAAGCGGCCGACCTCCTGCAAGCGCAGGGGGAGCGATGGCAATGCGATGCGCAGTTCGCTCAGGGGCGAGGATTTCGCGGGCTCGGCCATGAAACATTTGTTGCATGAATTGGAGTTTGGTGCAACAGTTGACGTGCGCCGCCGGAAATCGCTGCATTTGAGAAGGATTTTTGTGCTGTGACCGCCGATCATCCCAGACCACCGCCGCGCCGCCGCTTCTTCGCGCTTGGGCGCAACGAATTGAAGGGCCTGTTCTGGCAGGTCCTGGTGGTGGGGATCGCGGTTGGCGTGATCGCCTTCCTCTGGTCCAACACTGTCACCAACCTGTCGGCCCGCCGCATCACCACCGGCTTCGCCTTCCTCGGCCGCGAGGCCGGCATGCCGATTGCCGACAGCCTGCTCGCCTACAATCCGAGGGATACCTACCTCTGGGCCTTCGTCGTCGGCATCGCCAACACCCTGCGTGTCGCGGTGATCGGCATCGTGCTCGCGACCATCCTCGGGACGCTGATCGGCATTTCGCGGCTGTCGGCCAACTGGCTGTTGTCGCGGCTTGCCGCCGTCTATGTCGAAACGCTCCGCGACATCCCGCTGCTGCTCCAGCTGCTGTTCTGGTACGTGCTGATGCAGGCGCTGCCGGCGGCGCGCGCGGCGTGGCGGCCGGTCGAGGGCGTGTTCCTGTCCAACCGCGGCCTGATCCTGCCGGCGATCCCGATTGGCTCGCCGCAGCTCTGGGTGCTCGGCACGGCGGTACTCGGGCTCGTCCTGTTCTATCTCATCCGGCGATGGCTGATCGCGCAGCAGATGCGTGACGGCAAGCCGCGTCCGGCCTGGCCCTTTGCGGTTGGCCTCGTCCTCGCACTGCCGACGGCCGTGTCCGTGGCGCTCGGCGTATCCTGGACGATCGAATGGCCGCAACTGCGCGGCTTCAATTTCGTCGGCGGGCTGACGCTCGCGCCGGAATATTTCGCGCTGCTGATCGCGCTCGTGACCTACACCTCGGCCTTCATCGCCGAGATCGTGCGCAGCGGCATCCAGTCCGTGCCGCGCGGCCAATGGGATGCCGCCAATGCGCTCGGCCTGCGCCGCAGCTTCATGTTGCGGCAGATCATCCTGCCGCAGGCGCTCCGCGTCATCGTGCCGCCGATGACGAGCCAGTATCTCAATCTGACCAAGAACTCCTCGCTCGCGGTCGCGATCGGTTATCAGGACGTGGTCTCGGTCGCCAACACCACGCTGAACCAGACCGGACAGGCGATCGAGGCGATCGCGCTGATCATGGCGGTGTTCCTGACCATCAGCCTTTCCATCAGCTTCTTCATGAACTGGTACAACGCGCGCATTGCGCTGGTGGAGCGCTGAGCATGACGGCGATCACCGACATCCCCGAAGCCCCCCGCGCCGCTCGCCGGCCGCAGATGGGCAATCCGGTGCTGCGCTGGCTGCGCAAGAATCTGTTCTCGTCGATTCCCAACAGTATACTCACAGTCGTGCTGCTGGCGCTGCTCGCGAAAGGCATGTTCAGCTTCGTGCAATGGGGCATCGCGAATGCGGTCTGGCTGACGTCGGCGAACGACTCCAGCGCCTGCCGCGCGGCGCGTGGCGTCGGCGCCTGCTGGGCGATCATCCCCGAAAAGTACCGCTTCATCCTGTTCGGCACCTATCCGTTCGACGAGCAGTGGCGGCCGGCGCTGTCGGTCGTGCTGTTCATCGCGCTGTACTACCTCTCGACCCGCCGCGCCCTGTGGCGGCGCGAGCTGGTCTATCTCTGGATCGGGGCACTGGCGCTGATCAGCGTGCTGATGTGGGGCGGCGTGTTCGGCCTGTCCTTCGTCTCGCAGGACCGCTGGGGCGGACTGCCGGTGACTCTGATTCTGGCGACGTTCGGTCTCGCCTTCGGCTTCCCGCTCGGCATCCTCGTCGCGCTCGGTCGGCGCTCGAAGCTGCCGGCGATCCGCTCGCTCAGCGTGCTCTATGTCGAGCTGATCCGCGGCGTGCCGCTGGTGAGCCTGTTGTTCATGGCAAGCGTGATGTTTCCGTTGTTCATGCCCGCAGGATTCAACATCGACAAGCTGCTGCGCGCGCAGATCGCGATCATCCTGTTCGCCGGCGCCTACCTCGCCGAAGTGATCCGCGGCGGGCTTCAGGCCGTGCCGCGTGGGCAATATGAAGCCGCCGACGCGCTGGGGCTCTCCTACTGGCGCAAGCACCGGCTGATCGTGCTGCCGCAGGCGATCCGCCATGTCATCCCGCCCCTGGTCAATACTTTCATCGCCTTCTTCAAGGACACCAGCCTCGTCCTGATCATCGGCATCTTCGACCTGCTGACGACGGCCAAGACCGCGATCATCGATCCGGCCTGGCAGCAATTTTCAGTCGAGGTCTACATCTTCGTCGCCGCGATCTACTTTGTCTTCTGTTTCGCGATGTCGCGCTACAGTCGCAGCCTGGAGGCGCCGACAACGCCGAAGTGACGGTTTCTCGTTTGGTGCCGCTTGTTTGCGCTTGCACCGATTGCCGATCTGGAGCTGTAATACCAGAGGTTGCTTCTGCGGTCGATTTGGCGAGGCTGTCATGTGCGTGGCCGTTTTGCGGCAATTCACCGCCGCCCTGATCTGCGCCCTGATCTTCACAACCACTCTCGGCGTGTCGTCGCGTGCCGCCGAGGCTGAGGGACTACGGGGCTATCGCGCGCCGATCGGTGAGAGTTCGATTTCGGGAATTTCGTCGGGCGCGTTCATGGCCGTTCAGTTCGGCACGGCGTGGTCGTCGGTGATCAAGGGCGTCGGCGTGGTCGCAGGCGGCCCTTACTGGTGCGCGAAGGCGGACGCGCTCGACGCCGCCACCTGGTACTGGGGGCCGATCTGGCGGGCCACGGGTGCGTGCATGAAAGGGCCGCGGTCGGATCTGGATCCGAAGGATTTTACGGCAAAGGCCGACGCGAAGGCCGCAGCGGGCGAGATCGACCCTCTCAGCAATGTCGGCAGGCAGAAGATCTATCTCTTTCACGGCTACAATGACGCAGTCGTCGACAAGGCCGCGACCGATGCGGCCGCCGATTTCTATCGCCATTATCTGGGGGATGCCAATCGCGGCAACTTGTTCTATCAGGCCACGCTCGGCGCGGGCCACTCGTTCGTCGTGACGAAACAGGGCGCGCCAGGGCTCAACGACTGCAAGGCCAACACGGAGCCCTATATCGACCAATGCGGCTATGACCAGGCCGGCGTCATCCTGCAGCATATTTACGGCCGCCTGAATCCGTCCAGTTCTGCGCAGCTTGCAGGCTCGGTGAAGAGCTTTGATCAATCGATCTATACCGCGCCGCATTTGCCCGACGCGCTGAGCATGGGCGACACCGGCTATGTGTTCGTACCTCAGGATTGCGAGCAGGGCAGTCCGTGTCGCGTCCACGTCGCGCTCCACGGATGCAAGCAGGATGTCGCCGATATCGGACGCAGGTTTGTGGATGAGGCCGGCTACAATGCGTGGGCGGATACGAACCACCTGATCATTCTCTATCCGCAGACCAAGACCAGCCCCTACTGGCCAAGCAATCCGCAGGCCTGTTGGGATTGGTGGAGCTACGTCGACCATCAGGATAGCTACGTGACGAAGTCCGGGTCGCAAATCAAGGCGATCAAGGCCATGCTGGATGCGCTCACGGCCGGGGCCGCGGCGCCTGCCGGCACGCCCGCGCCATCGCTATCAGCACCGCAGTCGCTCACGGTGATCGATACGTCGGATAGCGGCGCTGACCTGGCCTGGTCTCCAGTGGACGGCGTAACAACCTACCGGATTTCGCGTGCGGGGCCGGATGGCGCGTTCCAGGCGATTGGCGACGTGACAGGAGCGAGCTTTGGCGATTCCGGCCTGATGCCGCAAACAACATATCGCTGGCGTGTCTCGGTCATTCTGAACGGAACGGCGGGCCCCGGCTCCGACGATGCGACCGGCACCACGCGATCGACGCCTCCTCGCTGCGACGATCCCGGCTCCTGCCCGATCGTCAAATAGCGAACCGAGCAACCGTCCTGCGTGCCGCGCGATGACCAGCAGGGTGCGACGGGAGGTCGTGCCGTGCTCGCTCGGGATTAATCGATGCCGCTCATAACTCCATGCGAAATTGAGCTGATTGTTCGAGGGGGCCGCCCGCGGTAGGCGTCACCTCTTATCAGGGCTTGCCCAGTGTTCCCCCCTGCGACCGGTGGGTCGCGCCACCGGCAATCCAAGGAGCGGCTTTCCATGGACGTCATCATCAACGGCAAGACTCATCAGGTCCAGACGGAGGACGATACGCCTCTGCTGTGGGTGATCCGCGACGAACTCGGGATGACCGGGACCAAATATGGCTGCGGCATCGCCCAATGCGGCGCCTGCACGGTGTTGATCGACGGCCAGGCGACGCGATCCTGCGTCACGCCCGTCGGCAGCGTCGCCGGCCAGGCCATCACCACCATCGAGGCCGTCACGGACGACGCCGTCGGCCGTCGCGTCGTGGACGCCTGGGTGGCGAACCAGGTGCCGCAATGCGGCTATTGCCAGTCCGGTCAGGTCTTGGCCGCGACCGCGCTATTGAAGCAGAACTCGAAGCCCAATGAGCAGGACATCGCCGCGGCCATGGTCAATCTCTGCCGCTGTGGCACCTATAACGCCATCGCCGCGGCCGTGCGCCAGGTTGCCCAGGGCTGAGGGAGCGCGCGATCATGAACAGCATGACCCATGAATTCGCCCCGGCCGGTGAACTGCCGGAAGACCGGCCCGTCAACCTGTCGCGCCGCGACGTTCTCGGTGCAGCGCTGGGTGCACTTGTGCTCGGCGTCGCATTGCCCGGCGCAGATGCAAAGGCGCAGAACACCGCAGCGGCGGCAAAGTCGGCACCGCGAGTCTCCGCCTTCCTCGAAATCCGCACAGACAGCACCGCGTTGTTGCGAAGCCCCTTCGTCGAGGGCGGGCAGGGTGTTGCCACCGCGATGGCGCAGATCGTCGGCGAAGAGCTAGACATGGACCCGGCACGCTTCACCGTGGAATGCGCGCCGCCCGGCGCCGACTATCAGGTGGTTGGCGGCCGCCGTTTCACCGGCGGCAGCTTTTCGGTGCGATCGAGCTACGACACCATGCGCCGCGTCGGCGCATCGGCGCGACAGATGCTGCTGCAGGCCGCGGCCTCTCGACTGAAGGTGCCGGTGGCAAGTCTCACGACCGAGCCCGGCCGCGTGCGCCACGCTGCAACGGGCCGCACGCTCGACTATGGTGCGCTCGCCGCGGACGCCGCTGCCCTCTCGGTGCCCGAGAATGTCACGCTGCGTGCGGACAAGGATTTCCGCTGGATCGGCAAGCCGGTGGCGCGTCTCGATGCGCGCGACAAGTCCACCGGCAAGGCTGCCTATGCCATCGACATGCAGGTCGACGGCATGCTGCGTGCCGCCGTTCAGCACGCGCCGCGCCTCGATCTGGAGCCCGGCGCCTTCGCCAACGAGGCGGAGGTGAAGGCGATGCCGGGCGTGCATTCGATCCATCGTCTTCCTGGCGCCGTCGCTGTCGTCGCCGACCGCTGGTGGCACGCGCGCCGCGCGGTGGAGACGTTGCAGGTGACGTGGACCGACGCGGCGCCGGGGACGCGCCGCGCGATGCCGTCGGACTTCTCGTCGGAGGGCCGCAAAGCGCAGCTTGCGGCCGCGCCGGGACCGGGGATTGCCGCGGAGACGGTCGGCGATGCCGCCGCCACGCTGAAGGGCGCGGCGAAAATCGTCACCGCGACCTATGATGCGCCTTATCTGGCGCACGGCCAGCTCGAGCCGCCCTCGGCGCTGGCGCGCTGGAACGAGGATGGCACGCTCGATCTCTGGGTGCCCAATCAGGCCCCGGAAATGTTCCAGACGCTCGCAGCCAAGGCAGCCGGTATCCCGCCGGAGAAGGTCAAAATCCACTCGCCGATGCTCGGCGGCTTCTTCGGCCGCCACTTCATCTATGAAACCGCCAATCCGTTCCCGCAGGCGATCCAGCTGTCGAGGGCGGTCGGTCGGCCGGTCAAGCTGATCTGGAGCCGCGAGGAAGAGTTTTTGCGCGATGCGCTGCGGCCGATGGGTTTCGTGCGTTTCCGCGCCGGCCTCGACGCGAACGGGTTGCCGGTGGCACTGGAGGCGGAGGCCGTCGGCGAAGGGCCGCGTGATCGCTGGTTCGGTCGCAAGCCGGATGCGGCTGATGGCTCGGCGGTCGAAGGCATCTCCGGCAAGCCATATGCCATCAACAATCGCCGCGTCGCGCATGTCCTCGTCGATGACCCCGCGATCATCGGCTTCTGGCGTTCGGTCGGCCACTCCATGAACGACTTCTTCTACGAGACGTTCTTCGACGAGGTTGCCGACGCAGGCCAGCAGGATCCCTACGATCTGCGGCTGCGCCTGCTCGCGGACAAGCCGCGCCACAAGACGCTGCTCCAGGCGGTCGGCGAGCTCTCCGGTGGCTGGAAGCGCGGTCCCTTCACCGCGCCCGACGGCAGCAAGCGTGCACGGGGCGTTGCGATGGCTTCACCGTTCGGTAGCGAGGTCGCGACAATCGCGGAAGTGTCGCTGAGGGGAGGCGCGGTCACCGTGCACGATGTCTGGGTGGCGATCGATCCGGGTCGCATCGTCAACCCCGGCATCATCGAGGCACAGGTCAATTCGGCCGTTGCCCTCGGCCTGTCGTCGGCGCTGCTGGAGGAGGTCGTCTACGCCAAGGGCGTGCCGCAGGCGCGCAATTTCGACGGCTATCCGATCCTGCCGCCGGACCGCATGCCGCGTGTCCACGTCCGCATCGTCGAAAGCGGCGCGCCGATGGGTGGTATCGGCGAGCCCGGACTGCCCGGCGTGCCGCCGGCCGTGGCCAATGCGGTTGCCGCATTGACCGGCCAGCGCATCCGCAGCCTGCCGCTGTCGAAGATGAAGTTCGGGGCCAGCTGAGGCGCGGCGTTTGCCGCGCCGCTGCCCTTATACCTTCGCCTTCGGATCGATCGGCGTCGTCCCGCGCAGGCCGAGAATGTCTTCCAGCACCTTCGCGCCGGCAATCACCTGTGCGTCGGCGCGCGGGGCGCCGACCACCTGCACGCCGACCGGCAGGCCGGAGGCCGTGAAGCCACAGGGCAACGACAGCGACGGGCAGCAGGCGAGCGTGATGGCGTAGACGATGCCGAGCCATTCGATGTAGTTCTCGAACCTCTTGCCGTCGCATTCGGCGACGTAGCGGTTTTCGATCGGGAAGGGCGGCACGATCGTCGTCGGCACCAGAAGCAGGTCGTAGCGCTTGAAGAACTCGACCGCGCGGGCGGTCATGCCGACGCGCTGCGCCTCGGCGCGCGCGAGCTGCTCGACCGTCAGCTTGAGGCCTTCCTCGATGTTCCAGATCACCTCGGGCTTGAGCAGGTCGCGCTTGGTGCGCAGCAGATTGGCCTTGGTGATCGCGAAATCGAAGGCGCGCAGCACGTGGAAGCATTCATGCGCCTCGCGCCAGTCCGGATGCGCCTCCTCGACGATGGCGCCAGCTTCCGCGAAACGTTCGGCGGCCTTGCGCGTGATCGCCTTCACTTCGGGATCGACCGGGGTGATGCCGAGATCGGGCGAGTAGGCGATGCGCTTCGGTCTCTTGCCGGCCTGGGCCGCCGACAGGAACGAGGTTGCGGGGGCCGGCAGCGACAGCGGATCGTCCGCATAGTCGCCGCTCATCGCATCCAGCAGCAGCGCAAGATCCTCGACGTTGCGCGCCATCGGGCCGACGACGCCGAGATTGCGATCGATGCCCGATTTGGGAGTATGTGCGACGCGGCCGATGCTCGGCCGCATGCCGACGACGCCGCAGAACGCCGCCGGGCTGCGCAAGGATCCGCCCATGTCGGAGCCCTGCGCGAGCCAGGCCATGCCGGTCGCAAGCGCGACGGCCGCGCCGCCGGACGAGCCCGCAGCCGATTTCGTCGTATCCCACGGATTGAGCGTCGCGCCGAACACCTCGTTGAAGGTGTTGGCGCCGGCGCCGAACTCCGGCGTGTTGGATTTGGCGTAGACCACCGCGCCGTTGGCTTCGAGGTTCTCGACCATGAGGTCGGACTTCGCGGGAATGCTGTCCCTGAAGATCGGCGAGCCCTGCGTGTTCAGCACGCCCGCGACGTCGGTGAGGTCCTTGATCGGCACCGGCAGGCCTGCGAGCAGTCCGCGCGCACCGGCCGGCTTCTGCATCATTGCCTTCGCATTGGTGCGGGCGCGATCGAAGCACAGGATCGGCAGCGCGTTCACCTTGCCGTCGACCTCGCCGATGCGCTTCTCCAGCACATCCAGCAGCTCGAGCGGCGAGACGTCGCCGGAGCGCAGCTTGTCGACGACGGTGCAGGCGGTTTCGCGGATCAGGTCAGACAAAGTCTATAGCTCCTCATTGGTCGTCTTCGTCATTCCGGGGCGATGCGCAGCATCGAACCCGGAATCTCGAGATTCCGGGTTCGCCCTTCGGGCGCCCCGGAATGACTCATGTGCGTTAACCCCACCCGGCGCTGATGCCGCCGTCCACCGTGTAGATCACGCCCGAGATATAGCCGGCGCGATCCGACGCCAGGAACGCCATGAGATCGCCGATCTCCCGCGCATGCGCGGGGCGGCCGAGCGGCAGGCTCTTCTGGAATTCCTTGTAGCGGCTCTCGTCGCCGAACTGGTGCTTTGCCCGCGTTTTGAGCAGGGTGACGTGGCGGTCGGTGCCGACGGGCCCGGGATTTATGCCGACGACGCGGATGTTGTCTGCGAGGCTTTTTCCCCCGAGCGCACGGGTGAAAGCCATCAGCGCGGCATTGCCGGCACTGCCGCAGATGTAGTTGGCGTCGAATTTTTCTCCGGCGGCGCCGATGTCGTTGACGATGACGCCGCCGCCCCTGGCCTTCATCTGGGCGTAGATATGCCGCGTGAGGTTGATATAGCCGAACACCTTCAATTCCCAGGCGTGCCGCCAGGCCGCCTCGTCGATCTTGTCGATCGAGCCGCCCGGGATATCGCCGGCGTTGTTGACGAGGACGTCGATGTCGGCGGCTTCCTTCGCCAGCCGTACGACATCCTCTTCCTTGCGCAAGTCGACAATGCTCGTCGCGGCGTCGATCTGGTGCGCGGCGCGCAGGCGATCCGCCAACGCCTTGAGCTGGTCGCCGCTGCGGGCCGCCAGCAGGAGATGCGCGCCTTCCTCGGCAAACGCCTCGGCGGCGGCAGCGCCAATGCCCTTGGACGCGCCGGTGATCAGGACGCGCTTGCCACGCAGATGCAAATCCATGGGGAGTACTCGCAGGATGGGAACAGGATGAAATCAGTAGGCGCCCGGCTGCGCCATGGTCAACATTGCAGTGCAGCGTTGCGCTGCCGCCGACTTTGGTCCATTGCAGTGCGGTCAAAAAAGACGGCGGCTGCCGGACCAACCAAGGACGTTCTCGATGAGCAAGAAACAATACCGGATCGCGGTCATTCCCGGCGACGGCATCGGCAAGGAAGTGATGCCGGAAGGCCTGCGCGTTCTGGAGGCGGCCGCGAAGAAGCATGGCGTCTCCGTGCATTTCGACCATTTCGACTTCTCGTCCTACGATTACTACGAGAAGCACGGCCAGATGATGCCCGATGACTGGAAGGAGAAGATCGGCAAGCACGACGCGATCTATTTCGGCGCGGTCGGCTGGCCGGCGAAGATTCCGGATCACGTCTCGCTGTGGGGCTCGCTGATCAAGTTCCGCCGCGAGTTCGACCAGTACGTGAATTTGCGTCCGGTGCGGCTGATGCCCGGCGTGCCGTCGCCGCTGGCGGGTCGCAAGCCCGGCGACATCGATTTCTGGGTGGTGCGCGAGAACACCGAAGGCGAATATTCCTCCGTCGGCGGCCGCATGTTCCCGGATACCGACCGCGAGTTCGTCACCCAGCAGACGGTGATGACCCGCACCGGCGTCGATCGCATCCTGAAATTCGCCTTCGAGCTCGCGCAGTCGCGGCCGAAGAAGCACCTGACTTCGGCGACCAAGTCCAACGGCATCTCCATCACCATGCCCTATTGGGACGAGCGCGTGGAGGCGATGGCCAAGAAGTTCCCGGGCGTGAAGTGGGACAAGTACCACATCGACATCTTGACCGCGAACTTCGTGCTGCATCCGGACTGGTTCGACGTCGTGGTCGGCTCGAACCTGTTCGGCGACATCCTCTCCGATCTCGGCCCCGCCTGCACTGGCACAATCGGCATCGCCCCGTCAGGCAACATCAACCCCGAGGGCGATTTCCCCTCGGTGTTCGAGCCGGTGCACGGCTCGGCACCTGACATCGCAGGGCAGGGCATCGCCAACCCGATCGGCATGATCTGGTCGGGCGCGATGATGCTCGAGCATCTCGGCGAGAAGGAAGCCGGCAAGTCGATCGTCGAGGCGATCGAGCGCACGCTGGCAGAGCGCACGCTCCGCACCAAGGACCTCGGCGGCAACGCCGACACCACCGCCTGCGGCAAGGCGGTTGCGGATATGGTGGATTGAGGCGGGGCGTTAGCGAGCGCTAAATCCGGCCTCGCAGCAAACTCTCCTGTCGTCCCGGCGAAGGCCGGGACCCATAACCACAGGGAGGAGTGTGGTGCAAAACGCCCACTCCGACCTTTCGCAAAACTTCTTTCTGTGGGTATGGGTCCCGGATCGGCGCACAGCTCTCGGCAACGCTAGGCGTTGTCGAGAGCTGCGCTTGTCCGGGACGACATCGGTGCTTTTGACGCGCACTACACATACGACTTCCGCGCCGGATCGAAGATCGGCGGATAATCATTCTCGTCGAGCAGGTCGAGAAACGGGTCGAGCCCCCTGGTCTTGATCAGCCCGAGCTCCTGATGCGAGATCAGGTTCACTGTGAGGATCTCGACCGGATCGCCCGCGATCTCGAGCGCTTCGGCGATCTCCTTGTCGGGGCCGATGATCGGTGTGAGAAACAGGAACGTCTGGAAGTCCGTTCCTGCAACCGGCGGCCACGGCAGCGCGACGCGATGGCCGAAGCCGAACCAGGTCGTGTCGATGAACGGCAGATTGGCCAGCCAGCGCAGATTGGCGCGAACCTCCTCTGTCGGTTCGCGGACATACCACATCAGCTCGGCACGCGGCTTTGCGTCCCCAAGCACCCCCGGCATCCGTTGCTCGCTCATGCCGTTGGTCAGAAGCACGTAGCCTTCGTCAGATCCCTCCTGGCACACCGGCACGAAATCGCGGCCAAAGGCGTGGATGTCGATGCGGCGCTCCGCGCTGTCGGTGAAGCTGTGCTCGGGCTCGCCAAGCTCGCCTTCGTAGATGGCCAGCCGATGCCGGTAGAGGTCGGTCGCGTGTGATGGCTCCGCGGAGCCGGACATGAGCTTTGCGAGACGGGAGAACATGTGAACCTCGGGGCGGATGTGGACCGGGATATCCGCGTTGTCGCGAGACGACGCGGGCCGGTTCAAATCCGCTCCACGAGGGCGGCGATGCTGCGCTTTAGTCCAGACCTACTTGCGCGATAATGCAGTCGGCCGGGCTATTCTCAGCGATGCGCTTCGTTCGATCAGCCTACGATCTTCTCGATCGCCGCCTGATCCAAGCCGAACTTCTTCCCGGCCTCCAGAATCTCCTGCCAGGTGGTCGGATCGACTGGAATGCCTTCGGCGAGGCGCTTCTTCTTGGTCTCGCGCTCGGGGTCGCCGGCGATCTTGACCTTGTCGATTCCAGGCGCGGGTGGCGAGCCGGTGTGCCAGGCCACAAAACTCTCGACCTCGCGTGCGAGGTTTTCGCCGGTGCCGAGCTTGCCCGGGTCGATGACGATCGAGAGCATGCCGTTGATGACGTTGTACTTGCCGTCGGACGGGCCCTTGACCACCTGCCCGCCGGAGAGCGCGCCGCCGAGAATTTCGCACACGAGCGCGAGCCCCGAACCCTTGTGCTCGCCGAACGGGAGGATAGCGCCGTACGGCGGGATCACGGTGTAGCGCGGATTGACCGTGGGCTTGCCTTCATTGTCGATGATGGTGCCGGGCTCCAGCTCGACGCCCTTGTTGTGGGCAACGCGGGTCTTGCCCTGCGCGATCCTGCTGGTGGCGAAGTCGAGCACGATCGGGTCCTTGCCCCTGCGCGGGATGCCGACACAGAACGGGTTGGTGCCGTGGCGCGCATCGCTGCCGCCCCAGGGCGCCACGATCGGGCGCGAGATCACGTTGACGAAGTGGATCGAGACCAGCCCGTGGTCGATGCACTGCTCGGCCCAGTGGCCGATGCGGCCAATGTGGTGCGAGTTGGAAAGGCCGACGAGGCATACGCCGTTGCTCTTGGCGCGCTCGGCGGCCAGCTCCATCGCTTCATGGCCGATCACCTGGCCGTAGCCGGTGAGGCCGTCGAGGGTGAGCAGCGGACCGGTGTCGAGCACGATCTTGACGTGCTGGTTCACGGCGAGACCGCCATTGGTGACGCTCTGCACATAGCGCGGGATCATGCCGACGCCGTGCGAGTCATGTCCCCTAAGATTGGCCTCGACGAGATTGGTGGACACGAGCTCGGCCTCGCGGTCCGTGGAGCCGCCGGCCTTGACAATGGTACGGATGGCGTCGGTGAGCGGCTCTGCCTTGATGGTGCGATAGTCGGCCATTGTTGTTGCTCTTATCCTTTCACGATCCGGCGGCAGTGAACCCACGCCGCTTCAATCAGGTTTTCGCTCGCCTCCGGCGTGCGGAACGCCGAATGCGCCGACAGCGTCACGTTCGGCAGCTTCGTCAGTGGATGGTCGCCCGGCAGCGGCTCGATGTTGAAGACGTCGAGGCCGGCATGCCGGATGTGGCCGGACTTCAGCGCGTCGATCATCGCGGCCTCATCGACGATCGCGGCGCGGGCGGTGTTGACGAGGATGACACCAGGCTTCATCGCAAGGATCTTCTCGCGGGTGATCATGCCGCGCGTCTCGTCGTTGAGCAGCAGGTGCAGCGATACGACATCGCTCCTCGCCAGCACCGTGTCGAGATCGGTGAATTCGACGCCCCGATAGCTCTTCGGCGAGCGGTTCCAGGCGATTACCTTCATGCCGCTGCCCGTCGCGATGCGCGCGACTTCCGTTGCGATGCCGCCGAAGCCGATCAGGCCGAGCGTCTTGCCGGTGAGCTGCATGCCGTCCTCGCGCAGCCAGCTTCCGGCGCGCATCTCGCGGTCCATCATCGCGATGACGCGGGCCGAGGCCCACATCAGCGCGATCGCGGATTCCGCCACGGCCGTGTCGCCATAGCCCTTGATCAGGTGCACGGAGATGCCGAGCTCGGCGAGCTCCTCCGGGTTCATGTAGCTGCGCGCGCCGGTGCCGAGGAACACGACGTGCTTCAGGCCGGTGCACTTCTTCGCCACCTCGGTCGGCAGCGCGGTGTGGTCGACGATCGCGATCGCGGCGCCGTCAAGGATTTCGGGGTATTGCTCGGGCTTGATATCGGGGTCCCGGTGGATCCGAACCTTGGGATCACCAGGCTTCTCCAGCCGTTTCATGATCACGGCGAGGGCTTCGTTGGCGTCGACGAAAACTCCGCGCATGGCTCTCTCCGGTCAGGACGCGACGCCGGCGATCGCCAGCACGGTATGCATCAGCACGTTGGTGCCGGCGGCGCAGTCGGGCTGGGTGGCGTCCTCCAGCTCGTTGTGGCTGATGCCGTCCTTGCAGGGCACGAACACCATCGCCGCCGGCATGACGGTGTTGAGGTTGCAGGCATCGTGGCCGGCGCCGGAGGTGATGCGGCGGGAGGAATAGCCGAGCGTCTTTGCCGCGTTCTCGACCGCCGCGATCAGCTTCGGATCGAAATGCGTCGGCGGCTTGCGCCAGACCAGGTCGATCTTGACCTCGACCTCGCGGCGCGCGGCGATCTCGGCAATGGCGGCGCGCAGGTCGCGGTCGAGCGCATCCATGATCGCGCCATCCGCGCTGCGGCAGTCCATGGTGAAGGCGATCTCGCCGGGAATGACGTTGCGCGAGGGGTTTGCGATCACGGCCTCGCCGATGGTGCCGACTGCATTCGGCCCATGCTTCTTCGCAATCGCCTCCATCGCCAGCACGATCTCCGACAGCGTCGCCAGCGCATCGCGCCGCAGCGGCATCGGGGTCGAACCCGCATGGCTCTCGAAGCCGGAAATCTTGCCGTCGTACCAGAGCACGCCCTGACCGGAATCGACCACGCCGATGGTCTTGCCTTCGGCCTCCAAAATCGGCCCCTGCTCGATGTGCAGCTCGACGAAGCAGCCGAGCTTCTGGAAGCCGACCGGCTTGTCGCCGCGATAGCCGATGCTGTCGAGCGCCTGGCCGACGGTCGTGCCCTCGATATCCTTGCGCGACAGGATGTCGTCGGTGGTGAAATCGCCGACATAAGCGGCGGAGGCCATCATCGCCGGCGCGAAGCGCGAGCCTTCCTCGTTGGTCCAGTTGACGACGCAGATCGGCGCCTCGGTCTCGATGCCGGCATCGTTCAGCGTGCGGATCACTTCCAGCGCGCCGAGCGTTCCCAGGATGCCGTCATACTTGCCGCCGGTCGGCTGGGTGTCGAGATGCGAGCCGATCCCGATCGGCAGCTTCGACATGTCGCGACCCTTGCGCAGGCCGAACATCGATCCCAGCGCATCGACGTGCACCTCCAGTCCGGCATCCTCGCAGGCCTTGCGGAACCAATCGCGCACCTGCTTGTCTTCGCTGCTCAGCGTCAGCCGCCGCACGCCGCCCTTGGCCGTCGCGCCGAACTGCGCGGTGTCGTGGATGGAGCCCCAGAGGCGGGCGGAATCGATTTGCAGGTTCGTGGCGGCTCGGCTCATGCGTCTCTTCCATATGTCGCTGTCATTCCGGGGCGCCCGCAGGGCGAACCCGGAATCTCGAGATTCCGGGTTCGATGCTGTCGCATCGCCCCGGAATGACGGTAGAAAATCCGGCTCCTTTTCAATGACGCGCCAGCGCGGGCGCGTCAACCGCGAGGCTGCTCTGCGCAATCTGCCGTGCAAGCTCTGCGACGCGCTCCACGGCGACGACATCGGGTGAAGCGAGCCAGCTTGCGGTGAAGGTGAGCGGCGCGATGGCGAGGTCGGTGTCGAGCAGTTGCAGGCGCCCGTCGGCAAGCTCGTTCTCGACGATGGCGTCCGGAATCACGGCGATGCCGAGTCCCTCGACCGCCATGTGGATGACGGTCGCCAGCGACGCGGATGCATGCAGCCGGATCGGTGGCAGCTCCGGCCGGTCGAACACCTCGCGCACGACTTCGTAGGGCTTGGTCTTGCGCGGGAAGGTGATGATCGGAAACCGTGCGAGCTCTGCCGGCGTGACCGGGCCCTTGCCGAGCCCGAGCGAGGGGCTTGCGAGGAATCCGATCGGGTAGTCGGCGAGCACGCGGTTGTGCACGCCGGAGGCCGACAGCGGCCCCACCACGAAAGCAAGCTCGATCTCCTGCGCGAGCAGGCGCGCGGTGAGGTTCGGCGTGATGTCGACCTCGATCTCCAGCGACAGGTTCGGATAGATCTCGTTCACGCTCTTCACGAGCTGCGGCAGCCAGGTATGCACGATGGTCTCGGCGACGCCGAGCCGCATCACGCCGCGCATCGCCGAGCGGTCGCCGATCTCCGCCAACATCTGCGCGCGCAGGCCAATCAGCTTCTCCGCATAGACCATCATCTGCCGGCCGCTCGGCGTCGGCGAAGCGACGCGATGATCGCGGTTCAGCAGCTTCACGCCCATCTCGCGCTCGAGCTGGGCAATGCGCTGGGAGATCGCCGGCTGGGTGGTATTGAGCCGTTGTGCAGCACCGCGAAAGCTGCCGAGCTTCACAACCCAGAGGAACGTCTCGATCGACCTGAAGTCCAGCATTGGAAGGATTTTCCCAGTCGATAAATTGGATTTATCGAGATTGATTAGAAACGAAGATTAGACTTTATAGCACGCTTGGTGTTGGCTGTCTTTGTCGAGTTTATAGGCAGGTCGATCACATGACTGTTTTGGTGGCAGCGCAGCAAACTGAAACGCCCGACACGCTCCCAAGCCGCAAGGCGCGGCTCGCCTATCGCGCCGGCGAGGTGGGGTCGACCGCCGGGGTCGCCCCCGGCTTCGTCCAGGGCAATTTGGCGATCCTGCCCGCCGAATACGCCAGCGCCTTTCACCGCTTCTGCCAGCTCAATCCGAAACCGTGTCCGATCATCGGCATGTCCGACGTCGGCAGCCCGCATATTCCGGCGCTGGGCGCCGATCTCGACATCCGCACCGACGTTCCCCGCTACCGCGTCTGGCGCGACGGCGAAGTCGTCGACGAGCCGACTGATGTGAAGAGCTACTGGCGCGACGACCTCGTGACCTTCGTGCTCGGCTGCTCGTTCTCGTTCGAAGAGGCGCTGCTCGACGAGGGCATGCCGATCCGCCACATCGAGCAGAACGTGCGCGTGCCGATGTACCGCACCAACATCGCCTGCGGCGAGGCCGGTCCGTTTGCGGGCCCCATGGTGGTGTCGATGCGCCCATTCAAGCCGGCCGATGCGATCCGCGCGGTGCAGATCACCTCGCGCTTTCCTGCCGTGCACGGCGCGCCCGTGCATCTCGGCCATCCGCACCTGATCGGCATCAAGGACATCGCCAAGCCCGACTACGGCGATCCGGTGCCCGTCGCGGACGACGAGATCCCGGTGTTCTGGGCCTGCGGCGTGACGCCGCAATCGGTGATCAATGCCGCAAAGCTGCCGTTCGCAATCACGCATTCGCCCGGCCTGATGCTGGTGACGGATCTGAAGAACAGGACCATGGCCGTGATTTAATGGGCAGCGTTTGCTGCTTCTTCGGGCTTTACGCTATCTGTCAATCGCTTCATTCGATACGCGCAAATACGAATAACAGGGGACTTGAACCAATGACGATCACTCGCCGCGACGTTCTGCTCGGAGCTGCCGCCACTGCCGCGTTGATGCCGCTAGCCGCGCGGGCGCAGACGTCCGAAGTGGTGATCGGTCTGACCTATCCGATGTCCGGCGCCAATGCCCAGATCGGCGTCGATGCTCAGCGCGCCTACGAGACGGCGGCCGAGATCATCAACAAGGACTTCGATTTCGACCTGCCGCTGGCAAAGGGTGAAGGCCTGCCGGGCCTCGGCGGCGCCAAGATCCGCCTCGTCTATGCCGACCATCAGGGCGATCCGCAGAAGGGCCGTGCCGAAGCCGAGCGCCTGATCACGCAGGAGAAGGTTTGTGCCATCCTCGGCACCTATCAGAGCGCGGTCGCGGTCACGGTCAGCCAGACCTGCGAGCGTTATCAGATTCCGTTCATCTCGGCGGACAATTCCTCGCCGAGCCTGCATCGCCGCGGCCTCAAGTACTATTTCCGGCCGTCGCCCCATGACGAGATGTTCTCGGGCGCGATGTTCGATTTCTTCGATGCGCTGAAGAAGAAGGGCACCAAGGTCGAGACGCTGGCGCTGTTCCACGAGGACACGATCTTCGGCACCGACTCCGCCAACGCCCAGCTCAAGCTGGCGGCCGACCGCGGCTACAAGGTCGTCGCCGACATCAAGTATCGCGCCAACTCGCCGTCGCTGTCGGCGGAAGTGCAGCAGCTCAAGGCGGCGAACGCCGACGTGCTGATGCCCTCGAGCTACACCACCGACGGCATCCTGCTGGTCAAGACCATGGCCGAGCTCGGCTACAAGCCGAAGGCGATCGTGGCGCAGGCCGCCGGCTTCTCAGAGAAGGCGCTCTACGACGCCGTCGGCGACAAGCTCGAGGGCGTGATTACGCGCGGCAGCTTCTCGCTCGATCTCGCCGCCAAGCGGCAGATGGTCGGCAAGATCAACGCGATGTTCAAGGAGAAGTCCGGCAAGGACCTCAACGACAACACCTCGCGCGAATTCATGGCGCTGATCATCATGGCGGACGCCATCAACCGCGCCAAGTCGACCGACGGTGAGAAGGTCCGCGAGGCGCTCGCCGCAACCACGATGCCGGCCGAGCAGACCATCATGCCCTGGAAGAGCGTCAAGTTCGACGAGATGGGCCAGAACAACGATGCCGATCCGGTGCTGCTGCAATATATCGGCGGCAAGTTCGTCACCGTTTCGCCGGAGCAGGCGGCGGTTGCCGAACCGGTCTGGCCGATGAAGTGAGGATGCGTGCGGGGGCCCGGTAGCTCCCGACCTCGATCCTGAGAAACGGACGAAGCCTGCGTCGCAAACGACGGAGGCGGGCTTCTGCCTTGCGATGTGCGTTCGATCACGCCCCTCGGGGTGAGGGTTTTTTCTGGGGGACAAGTTGCTGACAGTCGAAACCGTTGTCCAAAGTCTCGCGAGCGGCCTGTTGATGGGGCTGCTCTATGGACTGATCGCAGTCGGCCTTGCGCTGATCTTCGGCCTGATGGACGTCACGAACTTCGCTCATGGCGAGTTCCTGATGATCGCAATGTACCTGTCCTTCTTCCTGTTCGCGTTCTTCGCCATCGATCCCTTGCTGTCGGCGCCATTGGTCGCCGCCGGACTCTTCGTGTTCGGAGCGGTGGTCTATCTGCTCCTTGTACGCTTCGCCATGCGGGCCAAGGCCAATGCCGGCATGGTGCAGATCTTCACAACCTTCGGTCTGGCCATCGTCATGCGCGGCCTCGCGCAGTATTTCTTCACGCCGGACTATCGCAGCATTCCCCAGTCCTGGCTCGGTGGTAAAACCATCTCGGTTGCCGGCATCTTCCTGCCGGAGCCGCAACTGGTCGGTGCGCTGGTCTCGATCGCGGCCTTTGCCGGCCTCTACCTCTTCATCCACCGCACCGACTTCGGGCGCGCGCTGGAAGCCACCCGCGAGGATCCCGGCGCGGTCGCGCTCGTCGGCATCGACAAGAACCGCGTGTTCGCGTTCGGCTGGGGCCTCGGCGCCGCGCTGGTCGGTCTCGCCGGTGCGATCATGGCGGTGTTCTTCTACATCTATCCCGACGTCGGCGCGTCGTTTGCCCTGATCGCCTATGTCACGGTGGCGCTCGGCGGCTTCGGCAGCGTGTTCGGCGCCTTCGCCGGTGGCATCATCGTCGGCCTGGTCGAAGCGGTCACCGCACTGGTGCTGCCGCCTTCGCTGAAATCGGTCGGCATCTACGCTGTGTACCTGCTCGTCGTCTTCATCCGGCCGCGTGGCCTGTTCGGGTCGATGTGATGGACAAGAATTTTGCCGCGCGGCGCCGCCGCGACCTCATCATCGCCGCGGTTCTGGCCGTGATCGCCGCGCTTACGCCATTGTTCGTGAAGGACGTCGTCGTCCAGAACATCCTGATCCTGACGCTGATGTATGCGGGACTGTCACAGAGCTGGAACATCCTGTCCGGCTATTGCGGGCAGATCTCGCTCGGGCACGCGCTCTATTTTGGTCTCGGGGCCTACACCACCGAGTTGCTCTTCACCAAGTTCGGCGTGCTGCCCTGGTTCGGCATGCTGGCGGGCGGCGTGGTGTCGGCGCTGATCGCCATGGGGCTCGGTTATCCCTTCTTCCGCCTGCGTGGCCATTACTTCGTCATCGCGACCATCGTCATCGCTGAGATCGGCTTGCTTCTGTTCCATAATTGGGAATGGGCCGGCGCCGCGATGGGCATCACCATTCCGATCCGTGGCGACAGTTGGCTGAAATTCCAGTTCGCCCGCAGCAAGCTGCCGTATTTCTATTTCGCCCTGTTGCTGGCTTGCGTCGCCTGGTTCGTCACCTGGTGGCTGGAGGATTCCAAATGGGGCTATTGGTGGCGTGCGGTAAAGGACAATCCGGACGCGGCCGAGAGCCTCGGCGTCGACGTGTTCAATTCCAAGATGGGCGCGGCCGCGGTCTCCGCCTTCCTGGTTGCCGTCGGCGGCAGCTTCTACGCCCAGTTCGTCTCCTACATCGACCCTGAGAGCGTCATGGGCTTTCAGTTTTCGCTGCTGATGGCGTTGCCCGCTGTGCTGGGCGGCATCGGCACCCTGTGGGGACCGGTGCTCGGCGCCGCCATTCTGATCCCGCTGACTGAGCTGACGCGCTTCAAGTTCGGCGGCTCGGGGAGCGGTGTCGACCTCATCGTCTATGGCACGCTGATCGTCCTGATCTCACTGGCCTTGCCGCGAGGGCTGATGAGCCTGTTTTCACGCCCGAAGAAGACGGGAGCCACGCGATGACCGCACTCCTGGAAACACGCGGCGTCTGGCAACGCTTCGGCGGCCTCGTCGCCAACAGCGACGTCTCGATCTCGGTCGGCCGCGGCGAGATCGTCGGTCTGATCGGTCCGAACGGGGCCGGCAAGTCGACGCTGTTCAATCTCATCGCCGGCGTGCTGCCGCCCACTCAAGGCTCGATCTGGTTCGATGGCGAGGACGTCACAAAACTGCCGGCGGCCGAACGCTGCCAGCGCGGCGTCGGGCGCACCTTCCAGGTCGTCAAGAGCTTCGAGACCATGACTGTCATCGACAACGTCATCGTCGGTGCGCTCGTGCGCAACACGGTGATGCGCGAGGCCCGCCGCAAGGCGCATGAGGTGCTGGAGTTCACCGGCCTTGCTGCGCGCGCCGACGTGCTCGCGAGTGACCTCGTGCCGGCGGAGAAGCGCCGCCTCGAAGTCGCGCGGGCGCTTGCGACCGAACCGAAACTGTTGCTGCTCGACGAGGTCCTCACCGGCCTCACGCCGACCGAGGCGCAGACCGGCGTGGCGCTGGTGCGCAAGGTGCGCGAGACCGGCATCACCGTCTTGATGGTCGAGCACGTCATGGAGATCGTGATGCCACTGGTCGATCGCGCGATCGTGCTCGACCTCGGCAAGGTGCTGGTCGAGGGCAAGCCCGCCGATGTCGTCCGCGATCCCAAGGTGATCAGCGCATATCTGGGAGATCGCCATGCTGTCGGTGCATGAAGTCACGACCGCCTATCAGGGCCTGGTTGCGATCTCCGCGGTCTCGATCAAGGTCGAGAAGGGCGAGATCGTCTGCGTCGCCGGCGCCAACGGCGCGGGCAAGTCGACGCTGCTGAAATCCATCGCCGGCGCCGAGCGTCCGCGCTCGGGCACGGTGACCTTCGACGGCAAGCGCCTCGACGGCATGGCGCAGCATCACATCACCGCAACCGGCATCGCCTATGTGCCGGAGAACCGCCGCCTGTTCCCGCGCCTGTCGGTGCGCGACAATCTTCGTCTCGGCAGCTATCTCTATCGCAGCGAAGCGAACCGCGAAGAGCCGCTCGACCTCGTCTTCCAGCTGTTTCCGCGCCTGTCGGAGCGCCTGGAGCAGCGCGCCGAGACGCTCTCCGGCGGCGAGCAGCAGATGCTCGCGATCGGCCGCGCCCTGATGACGCGCCCACGGCTGTTGATGCTGGACGAGCCGTCGCAGGGCATCATGCCGAAGCTCGTCGACGAGATCTTCCAGGCGGTGAAGCGCATTCGCGATGCCGGCATGACCGTGCTGATCGTCGAGCAGCGCATGGCGGAGTGCCTCGAGATCGCCGACCGCGCCTACATCCTGCAGACCGGCCGCGTACTGATGCAGGGCCCCGCGGCGGAGATCAAGGGCAATCCCGACGTGCGCAAAGCGTATCTGGGGCTGTAGCGGCGCACGCACTGCCGTAGCCCGGATGAGCGAAGCGATATCCGGGACCGCTGGTCCCGCATGTCGCTACGCTCATGCGGGCTGCAGGCGCTGCCCCGTCCTCCGTCATTGCGAGCGCAGCGAAGCAATCCAGAGTCTTACCGTGGAGGGATTCTGGATTGCTTCGCTGCGCTCGCAATGACGAGGTTAGAGCCGGGCCTAATGTCCGTGCTCGTGCCCATGCTCCGGCAGCGTCACTCCGAACACCTTCACCAGATCCGTCACCTGCTCCGGTGACAGATACCGCGGGTTCATCCCGCGCAGCAGCAGGTACAGCTTGGCCGTCTCCTCCAGCTCTTCCGTGGCGAACACCGCGGCCTCCAGTGTGTCGCCGGCGACCACCGGTCCGTGATTGGCGAGCAGCACGGATGAGTACTTCCCCGCCAGCCCCTTGATCGCGTCCGCCACCGCGGGATCGCCGGGGCGGTAATAGGGCACGAGCGCGGTGGCGCCGCACTTCATCAGGTAATAGGCCGTCATCGGTGGCAGCGCGGCGCGCGGATCAACCTCAGGGAGCATCGAGAGCGCGACCGAATGCGTGGAGTGCAAATGCACGATCGCGCGGGCGCTGCCGCGCGTGTCGTAGAGCGCGGTGTGCAGCGGAACTTCCTTGGTCGGGGCATCGCCCGAAATCAGCCGGCCCTGGTCGTCCAGTCGCGACAGTTTTGCGGGATCGAGAAAGCCGAGCGAGGCGTTGGTCGGCGTCACCAGCCAGCCGCCGCCGTCCAGCCTGACGCTGATATTGCCGGAGGATCCCGGCGTCAGCCCGCGCTCGAACAGGGACCGTCCGAAGCGGCAGATATCCTCACGCAGCCGTGTCTCGTTGCTCATGGCCGTCATGCCCGCTTGTCTCACGCTTTGGCAGCGCGGCCAAGCCGTGTTATTCGGTTGCCAAGCTGCCGCAAAGGGCGGCTATTCGGGAAACGTTCGCAAGGATCAGTTGCATATGTCCGCCTCCACGTCACAAAATCAGCGTATCGCCGTCGTCGGGCTCGGCTCGATGGGGTTTGGCATGGCGACGTCGCTGCAGCGCGCCGGCCATGCCGTCACCGGCTGTGACGTTTCCGCTGACGCGGTGGCGCGGTTCGTGAAGGACGGCGGCGCGGGCGCCAGAACGCCGGCCGAGGCGGCCAAGAGCGCCGACATCGTCGTCAGCGTCGTCGTTAATGCCGCGCAGACCGAGGCGATCCTGTTCGGCAAGGACGGCGCGGCCGAAACCATGCCGAAGGACAGCGTGTTCGTCTCCTCCGCCACCATGGACCCGGACGTGGCGCGGCGCCTCGCAAAACAGCTGGAGGCGACCGGCCGGCATTATCTGGATGCGCCGATCTCCGGCGGGGCGCAGCGCGCCGCGCAGGGCGAGCTGACCATTCTCGCCTCCGGCAGCCCGGCCGCCTTTGCAAAAGCACGGCCGGCGCTCGATGCCATGGCCGCAAAGCTCTACGAGCTTGGCGATGCCGCTGGCCAAGGCGCCGCCTTCAAGATGATCAACCAATTGCTGGCCGGCGTTCACATCGCCGCCGCGAGCGAAGCGATGGCGTTCGCGGCCAAGCAGGGGCTCGACATCCGCAAGGTCTATGAAGTGATTACAGCCTCTGCCGGCAATTCCTGGATGTTCGAGAACCGCATGCCGCACGTGCTCGATGGCGACTACACGCCGCGCAGCGCGGTTGAGATCTTTGTCAAGGACCTCGGCATCATCCAGGACATGGCGCGCAGCGCCAGATTCCCGGTGCCGGTATCGGCCGCCGCCCTCCAGATGTTCCTGATGACGGCTGCCGCCGGCATGGGCCGCGACGACGACGCGTCGGTCGCGCGCATGTACGCGCAGGTCACCGGCGTGAAGCTGCCGGGCGACAAGTAAACCAGAGGATCTGCAATGCCCCGTTTCGCCGCCAACCTCTCGATGATGTTCACCGAGGTGCCGTTCCTCGACCGCTTCGATGCCGCAGCCCAGGCGGGATTCACCGCCGTCGAGTTTCTCTTTCCCTACGAGCATCCGGCGGAAGCCGTCGGCGAGCGGCTCAAGCGCAACGGCCTGACCCAGGCGCTGTTCAACCTGCCGCCGGGCGACTGGAATGCCGGCGAGAAAGGTTTTGCGGCGTTGCCGGCGCGCTTCAATGATCTCAAGGCGAGCCTGGAGACTGCGCTACCCTACGCCAAGGCGACCGGCGTCAAGCGGCTGCACCTGATGGCCGGCATCGCCAATCGCGGCGAGCGCGTCGCGATCGAGGCCTTCTACAAATCGGTGGCGTGGGCCGCTGAATTCTTCGCACCCCACGGCATCGACATCGTGCTCGAGCCGATCAATGCGCGTAACGTGCCCGGTTACTTCCTCAACGATTTCGGCTTCGCGCGCGACCTGATCCAGGAGCTGCGGCTGCCGAACCTGAGGCTCCAGTTCGACATCTATCACTGCCAGATCATCCACGGCGACGTCACCATGCGGCTGCGCGAGATGATGCCGATCATCGGCCACATCCAGATCGCCAGCATTCCCTCGCGCAACGAACCCGACGGCGAGGAGCTGAACTATCCATTCCTGTTCGAGGAGCTCGACCGGCTCGGCTATGCCGGCTTCGTCGGCTGCGAATACAATCCGCGCGGCAAGACCACCGATGGCCTTGCCTGGTTCAAGCCCTATGCGGGAGTGAAGCCGTGACCCTTGCCGCGAAAATTTCTCTGGGCTGCATCGCCGACGACTACACCGGTGCCTCCGATCTGGCCAACACGCTGACGCGCGCGGGCCTGCGCACGGTGCAGACCATCGGCGTACCTGCCGACGATCTGGCGCTGCCCGAGGTCGATGCCGTCGTGGTGTCCTTGAAGAGCCGATCGATCGAGGCCGGCGTTGCCGTATCGCGCTCGCGCGCAGCGGACAAATGGCTGCGCGGCCGCGGCGCGAGCCACGTGCTGTTCAAGATCTGCTCGACCTTCGATTCCACCGACGCCGGTAATATCGGCCCCGTCATGGATGCGTTGCGCGCCGATTGCGGCGAGGGCGCCGTGCTGGTGACGCCGGCCTTTCCGGAGACCGGTCGCACCGTCTATCAGGGCAACCTCTTCGTCGGCGCGGTGCCGCTGAACGAGAGCCCGCTGAAGGACCATCCGCTCAATCCGATGCACGATTCCAACCTGGTGCGGGTGCTGGCGCGCCAGAGCAAGACGCAGATCGGCCTCGTCGATCTCGCCACCGTCACGCGCGGCGCGGACGCCGTGCAGACGCGGCTGGCCGAGCTCGCCACCAAGGGCATCGGCGCTGCGATCATCGACGCTGTCTTCGACCGCGACCTCGAGACCATCGGTCTGGTCGCCGCCGAACATCGGCTATCGGTCGGCGCTTCCGGCATCGGCCTCGGGCTGGCGCGGGCGTTGGTCTCGACCGGCAAGGTCAAGTCGGCTGCGGCGAGCAACGAAGCCGGTGCTGCGGTCGGCGGATCGGTGGCGTGTCTTGCCGGAAGCTGCTCGCAGGCGACGCTTCAGCAGATCGCGAATGCCGAGCGTGTCATGCCGGTGTTACATCTCGACCCGGACCGTATTCTTACGAGCGCGGGTGAAGCGCAGCGTGCGCTGGACTGGGCAAGGCCGCGACTGCCCGAAGGTCCGGTGCTGATCGCATCGAGCTCGACACCCGGTCAGGTCGCCGCGCTTCAGGCGCGTCATGGTCGTGATGCGGCCGGGCATGCCATCGAGCAGACGATGGCCGACATTGCCGAAAGCCTTGTAAAATCAGGTGTCCGGCGTTTGGTCGTTGCCGGCGGCGAGACATCCGGCGCCGTGGTCGACCGGTTGAAGATTCCCGGCTTTCTCGTAGGAGTAGAAATTGCCGCCGGCGTTCCGGTGCTGCGTGCGGTCGGTGTTGAAGGCGACATGCTGCTCGCGCTGAAGTCCGGAAATTTCGGCGGCGCGGAGTTTTTCTCCGATGCGCTTAGGCTCATGCGCTGAGCGCAGAGCATTCTTAGCTGCCTGTTCATTTGTTTCGGGCTTCCGTACTCGTACGGAGTCGTAGTTAACATCGGCGCAGGTGCTCTGGTGTCGGATGTCGGTGCTGCTCCCTTTGGTTGATTCGTAAAACTTTCGGATGCGCACCGCGCCAGCACAAAGAGACCTTATTATGCTCGCTACCATTTCCATCCGCGCCAAGATCATCAGTGTCGTGGCGTTCCTGCTGGTCACGATGGCCGGCATGGGCCTGCTCGCCGTCATGAAGATGCGGTCGATGAACGCCAACACAGTCGACATCACAACGAGCTGGATGCCGAGCGTGCGGGTGCTGGGCGAACTCCGGGCTTCTGTCATCACCTATCGCAGCGTGGTCCGCGAGCACATGCTGGCCGAGACCCTGGAAGAAAAGCTCGCGATGGAAAAGACCGCGATCACCACCAGCGAGACCCTGGCCAAGGCCCGCCGGACCTACGAGACCATGATCAGCTCGCCGGAGGAGCGGGCGCTCTACACCGAATGGTCCAAGCTGTGGGACGACTACAAGAAGAGCGCCGACGAGGTCTTTGCGCTGTCGCGCAAGGAAGTCGGCAAGGTCCCGCACGAGTCGCATGAGCTGAACGTCAAGACCGCCAACAAGATCGGCATCCAGTCCGACGAAATCCTGCGCAAGGATATCGACCTCAACACCAGGGGCGGCGACCAGGCTGCGCGGGATGCCGCCGACAGCTATTCCTTCGCGTTCATGCTGGTCTCGATCATTCTCGGCGCCGCCATCATCGTCGGCATCGGTGTCGGCTTCTATCTCGTCCACGACGTCTCCAGCGGCATCAACTCCATCACCCTGCCGATGCAGGCGCTGGGCAAGGGCGACCTCTCCGCCGAGGTCCCGCACCGGGGCGAGAAGACCGAGATCGGCGCCATGGCCGACGTGCTCCAGATCTTCAAGGAGGCGCTGATCGCCAAGAAGGCCGCCGACGAGGCCGCCGCGGCCGATGCCGAGGCCAAGATCGAGCGCGGCCGCCGTGTCGACAACATCACCCGCGAATTCGAAACGATGATCGGCGAGATCGTCCAGACTGTCTCATCGGCCTCGTCCCAGCTCGAAGCTTCCGCCTCGACGCTGACCTCGACCGCCGACCGCTCCCAGCGGCTGGCCACCACGGTTGCCGGCGCTTCGGAGGAAGCCTCGACCAACGTGCAGTCCGTGGCCTCGGCCACCGAGGAGATGGCCTCGTCCGTTGGCGAGATCAGCCGTCAGGTGCAGGAATCGGCGCGGATGGCGGGCGACGCCGTCGGCCAGGCGCGCGCCACCACCGAGCGCGTCAGCGAGCTCTCCAAGGCGGCGTCCCGCATCGGCGACGTCGTCGAGCTGATCAACACCATCGCCGGCCAGACCAACCTCCTGGCGCTGAACGCGACCATCGAGGCGGCGCGCGCGGGCGAAGCCGGCCGCGGCTTCGCCGTGGTCGCCTCCGAGGTGAAGGCGCTCGCCGAGCAGACCGCGAAGGCGACCGGCGAGATCGGCCAGCAGATTTCCGGCATCCAGGCGGCAACCAACGATTCGGTCGGTGCGATCAAGGAGATCTCCTCGACCATCGAGCGCCTGTCGGAAATCTCCTCGGCGATCGCCGCGGCCGTGGAAGAGCAGGGCGCGGCGACCCAGGAGATCGCCCGCAACGTGCAGCAGGCGGCCCAGGGCACCCAGCAGGTCTCCTCCAACATCACCGACGTGCAGCGCGGTGCGACCGAGACCGGCACGGCCTCCTCGCAGGTGCTGTCGGCGGCGCAGATGCTGTCGAACGATTCGAACCGGCTCAGGACCGAGGTCAGCAAGTTCCTGACCAACGTCCGCGCGGCGTAAGGCGCAACGGCACCATTCATCGTCGAACGGGCGGCGCCGCAAGCGCCGCCCGTTTCTGTTGGCGGTAGCATGATGTCGCCTACAGGTAGCATCATGTTGGACTACCCGTAATCGTACGGGCCCGCCGTTTCATCGATGGTTAAATTCGATTTACAAGAATCGTGCGCGGGCTGTTTCGCACGGCGGCAGCCCCGGTTGGAATGAGTCCATACCGAATCTCGCCCTGGGGGCCCAGATGCGCAAGAATTTTCCCGTCACCGACGTCGAATACCCTGTCAGTGACGAGACGCTGATCGTCTCGCGCACCGACCTCAAGGGCAAGCTCACCTACTTCAACGAGGACTTCCTCGCCGCTGCCGGCTTCACGTCGGCGGAGCTGATGGGCCAGCCGCACAACATCGTCCGTCACCCGGACATGCCGCCGGAGGCGTTCGACAATCTCTGGGACACGCTGAAGGCCGGCAAGCCCTGGCTCGGCGCGGTGAAGAACCGGCGCAAGAACGGCGACTTCTATTGGGTGCTGGCGACGGCCTCGCCGATCCGGGAGAACGGCCAGGTCAAGGGTTACACCTCCATCCGCACCAGGTTGCCGGCCGACCAGCGCAAGCTGGCTGAAGAGGTCTATGCTGCGATCCGCGAGAAGAAGCCGCATGGCTACCGCATCGATGCCGGCATCATCCGCCGCCGCTCGCTGCTCGATCGCTTCAGCATCTTCACCGGCACGTTGAAGGCGCGCCTCGTCACGACGATGGCGCTCCAGGCGCTGTTCATGCTTGGGCTCGGTGCCGGCGGTGCGCTCTCCACCAGCGGCTCGACCAGCCTGGTCCTGGCCCTGCTGGCGGTCGTCGGCGCCGCTATAGCCAGCTTTGCCGGCGTCGCGACCATGCGCGCGATCCAGGGGCCTATGCAGCACCTCAATGACACCCTGGTCAATCTCGTGCAGGACAAGCTCGACAACCGCATCGTCATCGACCGCGATGACGAGATCGGCGAGGCGCTGCGCAACCTCCAGACCGTGCAGACCATCATCCGCTTCAGCCGCGACGAGGTGCAGGCGGTGCAGCGCCGCGCCGAGACGCAACGCAAGGCCGACATGACCAAGCTCGCCGACGGCTTCGAGGCCGCGATCGGTGAGATCGTCGAGACCGTATCCTCGGCCGCGACCGAGCTCGAGGCTTCGGCCTCGACGCTGTCCTCGACTGCGGGCCGGGCACAGGAATTGGCGACGGTGGTCGCATCCGGCTCGGAGGCGGCCTCCAGCAATGTCCATTCGGTGGCGTCGGCCGCCGAGGAGATGTCATCCTCCGTGCGCGAGATCGGCCGGCAGGTGCAGGATTCCACCCGGATCGCGAGCGAGGCCGTCAGCCAGGCGCATGCCACCACCGAACGTGTCAGCGAGCTGTCGCGGGCCGCGGCGCGGATCGGCGATGTCGTCGAGCTCATCAATGCGATCGCGGGCCAGACTAACCTCCTGGCACTCAACGCCACGATCGAGGCGGCGCGCGCGGGCGAGGCCGGCCGAGGCTTCGCGGTGGTCGCTTCCGAGGTCAAGGCACTGGCCGAGCAGACGGCGAAGGCGACCGGCGAGATCGGCCAGCAGGTCGGCGGCATCCAGACGGCGACGCAGGATTCGGTCAGCGCCATCGGCGAGATCAGCGGCACCATCGCGCGTCTGTCGGAAATCGCTTCTGCGATCGCCGCGGCGGTAGAGCAGCAGGGCGCGGCCACCCAGGAAATTGCCCGCAACGTCCAACAGGCTGCCCACGGTACCCAGCAGGTCTCGTCCAATGTCGGCGACGTCCAGCGCGGTGCATCGGAAACCGGGGCGGCCTCCTCGCAGGTGCTGTCCGCCGCGCAGATGCTGTCGCGCGACTCCAACCGGCTCAAGCTCGAGGTCGGCAAGTTCCTGAACTCCGTCCGCGCCGCATAGGCCCGGCCGCATAGCTGCGATGTCGATTTCGCAGTGCGGTAGCAGGGAAGTGAATGCAGAGCGGTCCTTGGTCATTAGCGTTTCCGGCGGTGCTCGGGTAAAGGGGAGGCAGGATCCCCTCGGGGGCGGATTCCGTATCCCTGCCTGACCTGGAATTGCCTGGCGCATGATTGCTCTGGTCCGTATTGCCCTGAGCCGGCCCTATACGTTTGTCGTGCTGGCGCTCCTGCTGCTGATCATCGGACCGCTGGCGGCGCTGCGGACGCCGACCGATATCTTCCCGGACATTCGCATTCCCGTGATCGGCGTAGTCTGGCAGTACACCGGCCTGCCGCCCGACCAGATGTCCGGCCGCATCACCACGCCGTTCCAGCGCGCGCTGACGACGACCGTCAACGACATCGAGCACATCACGGCCAATTCCTATAACGGCTTCGGCATCATCAAGATCTTCTTCCAGCCGAATGTCGACATCCGCACCGCCAACGCACAGGTCACGGCGATCTCGCAGACACTGCTCAAGCAGATGCCGCCGGGCGCAACGCCGCCCTTGATCCTGAACTACTCCGCCTCGACCGTGCCGATCATCCAGGTGGCGCTGTCGGGCGACGGCCTGACCGAGCAGAACCTCGCCGATATCGGCATCAACCAGCTTCGCACGCCACTGGTGACCGTGCCCGGCGCGGCGATCCCGTATCCGTTCGGCGGCAAGCAGCGCCAGGTCCAGATCGATCTCGATCCGACCGCGCTCCAGGCCCGCGGGCTATCAGGCCAGGACGTCGCCAATGCGCTGGCCGCCCAGAACCTGATCACGCCGGTCGGCACCCAGAAGATCGGCCAGTTCGAATACAACATCCAGCTCAACAACTCGCCGCTCCGGATCGACGAGCTCGGCAATCTGCCGATCAAGACCGTCAACGGCGCCATGGTCTATGTGCGCGACGTCGCCAGCGTGCGCGACGGCAATCCGCCTCAGACCAACATCGTCCATGTCGACGGCAACCGTTCGGTGCTGATGATGGTGCTGAAGGCGGGCGCGACCTCGACGCTCGATATCATCGCCGGCATCAAGCAGAAGGTGATCGAGGTCAAGGATCAGATGCCGGATGCGCTCAAGATCGGCTTCATCGGCGACCAGTCGGTGTTCGTCCGCGGCGCGATCGAAGGCGTCGCCTTCGAGGGCGTGATCGCGGCGCTGCTGACCAGCGTCATGATCCTCCTGTTCCTCGGCAGCTGGCGCTCGACCATCATCATCGCGGTCTCGATCCCGCTCTCGGTGCTGGGCGCCATCATCATGCTGTCGGCGATCGGCGAGACGCTGAACATCATGACGCTCGGCGGCCTCGCGCTCGCGGTCGGCATCCTCGTCGACGACGCCACCGTGACGATCGAGAACATCAACTACCACCTGGAGCAGGGCAAGCCGGTCGAGCAGTCGATCCTCGACGGCGCCAACCAGATCGTGACGCCGGCCTTCGTGTCGCTGCTCTGCATCTGCATCGTGTTCGTGCCGATGTTCTTCCTCACCGGCGTCGCGCGCTTCCTGTTCGTGCCGATGGCGGAAGCTGTGATGTTCGCGATGATGTGGTCGTTCATCCTGTCGCGCACGCTGGTGCCGACCATGGCGAACTATCTGCTCAAGGCCCATGTCCGTCACGAGGAAGGGCCGCCGAAGTCGCGCAATCCCCTGGTCTGGTTCCAGCGCGGCTTCGAGGCGCGGTTCGAGCGCATCCGGGGCGGCTATCGCGGTCTGCTCGGCCTCGCCCTGGCGCACCGCGCCGTATTCGTGATCGGCTTTATCTGCGTCGTCGGCGCGTCCTTCGCGCTGGTGCCGTTCCTCGGTCGCAACTTCTTCCCCGCGGTCGATGCCGGCAACATCCTGATGCATGTGCGCACCCAGGTCGGTACCCGCGTGGAGGAGACCGCCAACCAACTCGCCGACGTGCAGAAGGCGGTGCGCAAGCTGATCCCGGGCGAGATCGAGACCATGACCGACAACATCGGCATGCCGATCTCCGGCATCAACATGACCTACAACAACACCGGCGTGATCGGCCCGCAGGACGGCGACATCCAGATCAAGCTGAAGGAAGGCCACAAGCCGACGGAGGAGCATGTGAGGGTGCTGCGCGAGCAGCTGCCGCGCATGTTCCCCGGCGTCAGCTTCGCGTTCCTGCCGGCCGACATCGTCAGCCAGATCCTGAATTTTGGCGCACCCGCGCCGATCGACCTGCAGATCCGCGGCGCCAATCTCGGCGCCAACTTTGCCTATGCCAACAATCTGCTGGCGAAGGTCCGGCGCATTCCGGGCGTGGCCGATGCGCGCATCCAGCAATCGCCGAGCAACCCGACCTTCAACATCGATGTCGACCGCACCCGCGCGCAATATGTCGGTCTGACCGAACGCGACGTCACCAACAGCCTCGTGGTCAACCTCGCCGGCTCATCGCAGGTCGCGCCGACCTACTACCTCAATCCTGATAACGGCGTCTCCTATTCGATCGTGATGCAGACGCCGCAATACCAGATCGACTCGCTCAGCGCGCTGCAGACGCTGCCGATCACGGCCGCCGGCAATGCGCAGTCGCCGATCCTGGGCGGCATCGCCGACATCAAGCGATCGACCTCGAGCGCGGTGGTGTCGCAATACGATATCCAGTCGATGGTGCAGATCTTTACGACGACCTCGGGCCGCGATCTCGGCGCGGTGTCGAACGATATCCGCCAGGTGATCGCCGACACCGCGAAAGAGGTGCCGAAGGGCTCCTCCGTGGTGCTGCTCGGCCAGGTGCAGACCATGAACAGCGCCTTCACCGGCCTTCTGTTCGGTCTGCTCGGGGCCGTCGTGCTGATCTACTTCCTGATCGTCGTGAACTTCCAGTCCTGGTCCGATCCGTTCGTGATCATCACGGCGCTGCCGGCCGCGCTCGCCGGCATCGTCTGGATGCTGTTCATGACGGAGACCACGCTGTCGGTGCCGGCGCTCACCGGAGCGATCATGTGCATGGGCGTTGCCACTGCCAACAGCGTGCTCGTGATCTCATTCGCGCGCGAGCGTTACGAGGAGCTCGGCGATCCCATCGCCGCGGCGCTCGAAGCCGGCTTCGTCCGGTTCCGGCCCGTGCTGATGACCGCGCTCGCCATGATCATCGGCATGGCGCCGATGGCGCTGGGGCTGGGCGAAGGCGGCGAGCAGAACGCACCACTCGGCCGCGCCGTGATCGGCGGCCTGATCTTTGCAACCTTCGCCACGCTGATGTTCGTTCCCGTGGTGTTCAGCATGGTCCACAAGAACCAAGGCGCCAAAGCCGCCGCCTCATTGGAGACTTCGCATGTCGCCCACTGAATTCCGCTCGGCGGTGTCGCACCGGAAACTGGGCATTTTCGGCGTGGTGGCGCTGATTGCGGCAGGCCTTGTCGTCGGCACCGGCATCCGCGCCCGCGAGGAGCAGGGCTCCAAGCTGAAGGAATGGACCGACGATCAGGCGGTTCCGAGCGTGGCGGTGACCCTGCCGAATGCCAAGGCCCTCAACGCCACCATCGATCTGCCGGGACGGCTCGAGGCCTATTACCGCGCGCCGATCTTCGCCCGCGTCAGCGGTTATCTGAAGAGCTGGAGCGCCGACATCGGCGCCCGCGTCAAGGCAGGGCAGGTGATCGCCGAGATCGAGGCGCCTGATCTCGATCAGCAGCTGTTGCAGGCCCGCGCCGACCTCGCCAGCCAGCAGGCCAGCGCAAGGCTGTCGGAGGCGACGCTGAACCGGCGCAAGACGCTGGTCGCCTCCAACTTCGTCTCCGCGCAGGAGATCGACGAGCGCACCGCCGACCTCTCCAACAAGAATGCCGCCGTCAATTCAGGCAAAGCCAATGTCGAGCGGCTGGAAGCGCTCGCCGGCTACAAGAAGATCGCCGCGCCGTTCGACGGCGTGGTCACCGCGCGCGACACCGACGTCGGCGCGCTGATCAATGCCGGCGGCGGCTCGGGCCCGGCGATGTTCGTGATATCAGACATCACCAAGCTGCGCGTCTACGTCAACGTGCCCCAGAACTACGTGCCGGCGATCAGGATCGGCGCCAAGGCTACCATCGCGCTGCCCGAGTATCCGAACCGGAATTTCCAGGCGACGGTGGAGGCGTCCTCGCAGGCCGTCGACGTCGCCTCCGGCACGACACGGATGCAGCTTGGCCTCGACAATTCCAGCGGCGAGCTGATGCCCGGCGGTTACGCCAGCGTGAAACTGAACCTCCAGCGCGACTCCGCGCCGCTCAGCATCCCCGCCAGCGCGCTGATCTTCAACGGCAGCGGCCTGCGCGTTGCGACGGTCGGTGCGGACGACAAGGTGCGGTTCAAGACCGTGACGATAGCGCGCGATCTCGGTCGCGAGATCGAGCTCGCCTCAGGCATCGCGCCGGACGACCGCGTCATCACCGCTCCGCCGGACGGTCTCTCCGACGGTGATCAGGTGCGCGTGACCGGCACCGGCGGCAAGCCGGCGACTGCGTCGGAGAAGCAGCCGCCGAAGAGCTAGGACGGTTTCGTAGGGTGGGTTAGCCTTGCGACTGCGCAAAGCGCAGTTCGCTGGGCGTAACCCACCTCTTCTGTCTCTGCGGATACGAACAGTGGTGGGTTACGCCTTCGGCTAACCCACCCTACGAGAGCTGCGCCACCCGCCACTCCGGCACACCATCGGCGGCCATCGTGATCTCGCCGAGCGAGCCCACCGGCGTGCGTTCCATGTCGAGCAGACGCGCCAGCGTCGCACCATCGCTCGCTGGAATTCGCGCCAGCGTGCGGCGATCATCCTGCGTCCGCAGCATCACCACGCCATGCTCGACATCGCCGCCACGGCCGTAGAGCACCGTAAAGCTCTCGACCTTGCCCTTGCCCGAAGCCTCCGTCACGAACTCCGGCACCGCGCGCTTGTTGTGGTCGGCCTCGCCTTGCACGCTCGTCTCCTGCGCCAGCGCTTCGCGCGGCGGCGCTTTCGCCACCACCAGCGCGTGATGCTTGGTGACGAAGCCGCCCTGGCCGTAGAGCAGGCCGAGCTTTGCACCGTCGCGCACACGCCGCACCATCGCGCAGGCCGCGTGCGTCATGTAGGTGTTGAGTGGCGCGCCGAAGAAGGTGAGGCCGCCGGTCACGGTCGGCTGCACGTCGGGGCCCAACCCCAATGTCCGCCGCGCCATCTTCGGCACGCATGGGAAGCAGCTGTAGAGCTCGATCGCGTCGAATTGTCTGCCGTCGCCGCCGGCGAGGTTCATCACCGCCTTCAGCACCGCATTTTGCGGATGGCTCTCGTAGAACTGGTCGCGCAGCAGGTAGTCTCGTGGTTCTTCTGCCGAGGCGCCGCCAAGCGGATAAACCAGCTTGTCTTCCGCGATGCCGGCCGCGCGCGCCTTGGCAAGGCTGGTCAGCAGCAGCGCCCCGCCCATGTTGACGCTGGGATTGGCGACCATGAGCTTGTTGTAGGGCCACGCGATCAGCCGGTTGTCCGCCGTCGGCGTCGTGATCTCGTCAGGCGTATAGCGCCGCTTCAGCCAGGCATTGGGGTTTTGCGCGGCGGCTTCCGAATAGCGCGACCATAGCGTCCCCGATTCCGCCATCGCCTCGCGCGGCGTCTGCCCCCAATGCGCGGAGGAGGCGGCTTCATAGAACGGATAGACGGTCACTGGCCGGAACACGCCGAGCTTCACCGCCAGCGGCTTCTGGAACGCCGCGCCGCGCTTGGGCTCCTCGACATCATGTGCGAACGGTGTCCATGGCAGCTTGACGCCGGTGCGCTCCGCCTTGGTCACGGTCGATTGCGCCTCCGCGCCGCAGATCGCGGCGACGGTGCATTCGCCGCGCGCGATGCGCTTGGCCGCCTCGTGGATGTAGCGGATCGGGCTCTCGCCGCCGACCGGCCCGTAGTAGCAATGCGCGGGCGCGACGCCGAGGCGCTCAGCCAAAAGCTTCTCCGGATCGCGATAGCGCCAGCTCAGGAAGTTGACGACGTCGAGCGACTGCACCTCGCCGAGCAGCTTTGCGCCGGCGTCCTGCTCGGCGCGCCGCAGCGCCTGCTCGAGCAGATCGAGCGGCTCGAGGCCCGCGGTGATCTCGTTGGGGCGGTCGACGATCTCGCCGATGCCGACGATGACGGGGATGCGGTCTTCGGGGATATTGGTCCTGTCGGTCATGGCCTCAATTCACGATATCAGTTGTTCGTCATTGCGAGCGCAGCGAAGCAATCCAGAATCTTTCCGCGTCGGCAGTCTGGATTGCTTCGCTGCGCTCGCAATGACGATGTGGATGCTACTCCGCCACCAGCGCATTCATGTGCTCGACGGCTTCGGCAAAATCTTCCTTGAACTCCTGCACCACCGCGCCCGCGGATTTCACGCAGTCGATCAGCCCGACGCCCTGGCCGACAAAGTAGCTGACGAGATCGCGCGCCTTGGCGTTTCCGGCCGCTGCCGCGCGGTCGATCGCGTTGAAGGCGTCGCGACTGACGATGCTTTGCAGCGGCATCGGTAGCGCGCCGGGGCTCTCCGGCGCGCGGTCCCAGGCATCGGTCCAGACCGAGCGGAGCTGCCGCGCCGGCTTGCCGGTGCGGCCCTTCGAGCGCACCGCGTCGCGCGAGGACGCCGCGATCATCTTCTCGCGGAAGATTTCCGTGGTCTCGGCCTCGACGGTGGCGAGCCACACCGAGCCGGTCCAGGCGCCGGCCGCGCCCATCGCCATGCAGGCGGCCATCTGCCGTCCCGTCATGATGCCGCCGGCCGCCAGCACCGGCACGTCGCGGATCGGCTTGATCGCCTTGATCACCTCCGGCACCAGCACCATGGTCGAGACCTCGCCGCAATGGCCGCCGGCCTCGGTGCCCTGCACCACGAGGATGTCGACGCCGGCCGCGACCTGGCGCAGGGCGTGCTCCTTGGCGCCGACGAGCGCTGCGACCGGCACGCCGTGCTTCTTGCCCATCTCGATCATCGCCTTCGGCGGCACGCCCAGCGCATTCGCGATCAGGCGGATCGGATGATTGAACGAGACCTCGAGCAATTGAAGTGCGGTCTTCCCGTCGAACGGTTGCGGCTGATTGTCGGCCACCTCAGTGGCGGTCAGTTCGATATCGTATTTCTTCAGAAGATCGCGCGTGTAGTTGCGGTGCTCTTGCGGCACGCGCGCCTCCAGGCTCTTCCAGGTGACGTCCTTCTCGCCCGCCGTCGAGATGTTCTCGGGGATCAGCACGTCGATGCCGTAGGGCTTGCCGTCGACGTGGTCGTCGATCCATTTCAGCTCGCGCTCGAGCGTGTCGGGCGTGTGCACGGTGGCCCCTAATACGCCAAAGCCGCCGGCGCGGCTGACGGCGGCGACGACGTCGCGGCAATGGCTGAAGGCGAGCAGCGGGAACTCGATGCCCAGCATGTCGCAGATCGGCGATTTCATGGTTCTCTCCCGGCGGCTGCCTTCGCGTTCTCGTTGCTTTCGCTGGCAAAGCAAATTGACGCTAGCCGATCGATGACATGCCGGATTCGGCGAGGCATCTTGTGTGTAGACGTCGCGCTCTATCCGCAGGCCGCAGGCCGCGGCGTCCTAAGTGACGCCGTCATTCCGGGGCTTGCGCAAGCGAGAACCCGGAATCCATGTCTCAGAGCATTCCTGGCGGTGCGATGGATTCCGGGCTCGCCCTGCGGGCGCCCCGGAATGACGGCAGGGAGGGGGCGCCATGACAAAACGTAGAGTTGCCCCGTCCGGCAATGCATTTCCGCGCCCTTGTCATCGGCCGTTGGCGGGCTAATTAATGCAGGCGCATCTTTCCGCCGGAGCCCCGCATGACCGACGCCCCCGCCTACGTGCCGCCCAAAGTCTGGACCTGGAACAAGGAGAATGGCGGGCAGTTCGCCAGCATCAACCGCCCGATCGCCGGCCCCACCCACGACAAGGAACTGCCGGTCGGCAAGCATCCCCTCCAGCTCTATTCGCTGGCGACGCCGAACGGGGTGAAGGTCACGGTGATGCTGGAGGAGCTGCTGGCGCTCGGCCACAAGGGGGCCGAATACGACGCCTGGCTGATCAGGATCGGCAATGGCGACCAGTTCGGCAGCGGCTTTGTCGACATCAACCCGAACTCGAAAATCCCGGCGCTGATGGACCGCTCGGGCCCGGAGCCGATACGGGTGTTCGAGTCCGGCTCGATCCTGTTCTACCTCGCCGAGAAGTTCGGCGCTTTCCTGCCGAAAGACATCAAGACCCGCACCGAAGCCATGTCCTGGCTGTTCTGGCAGATGGGCAGCGCGCCCTATCTCGGCGGCGGCTTCGGCCATTTCTACGCCTATGCGCCGTTCAAGATCGAATACGCCATCGACCGCTTTGCTATGGAAACCAAGCGCCAGCTCGACGTGCTCGACCGTCGCCTCGCCGACAACGAGTACCTCGCGGGCAAGGAGTACACCATCGCCGATATCGCGGTGTGGCCCTGGTACGGCGCGCTCGCCAAGGGCTTGGTCTACGGTGCCGGCGAATTTTTGTCGGTGCAGGACTACAAGAACGTGCAGCGCTGGACCGACCAGATCGCCAAGCGCCCGGCCGTCAAGCGCGGCCGCATGGTCAACCGCGTCTCCGGCGATCCCGCCAGCCAGCTCCACGAGCGCCACGACGCCAGCGATTTCGAGACGAAGACGCAGGACAAGCTCGCGCCCGCGACGTAGGTGATTGCTTCTTCGCCTCTCCCCGCCTGCGGGGAGAGGCCGACGCGCGCCGAGCGATGCGAAGCATCGTCCGAGCGCGGCGGGTGAGGGGGGCTCTCCGCGAGTCCGACTGTCACCGTCCTCGCGGAGACTCCCCCTCACCCTAACCCTCTCCTCGCTAGCGGGGAGAGGGGAAAAGAGAGAGGGCGGTTTACGCCATGCTCAGCTCGTGCCGGCCGACCACCATCCAGTGCACCTCGTCCGGACCATCCGCAAAACGCAGGTGCCGCACGTCCTGGTACATCTCGGCCAGCGGGGTCCAGTGCGAGATGCCGGTGGCACCGTGCATCTGGATCGCCTGGTCGATGATCTTGCAGGCGCGCTCGGGCACCATGGCCTTGACCATGGAGACCCAGACGCGGGCCTCCTTGTTGCCGAGCACGTCCATCGCCTTGGCGGCCTTGAGCACCATCAGCCGCATCGCCTCGATCTCGCAGCGCGCCTGCGCGATGATCTGCATGTTGCCGCCGAGATGGGCGATCTTCTTGCCGAAGGCTTCGCGGGTGAGGCCGCGCTGCACCATCAGATCGAGTGCCTTCTCGGCCTTGCCGATGGTGCGCATGCAATGATGGATGCGCCCGGGTCCGAGGCGCAGCTGCGAGATCTCGAAGCCGCGGCCTTCGCCGAGCAGCATGTTCTCCTTCGGCACGCGCACGTTGTTGAAGCGCATGTGCATATGGCCGCGCGGCGCGTGGTCCTGGCCGAACACGTACATGGGGCCGAGCACCTCGACGCCGGGCGTGTCGCGCGGCACCAGGATCTGCGACTGCTGCTTGCTCGGCGCCGCGTCCGGATTGGTCTTCACCATCACGATGAGGATCTTGCAGCGGGGATCGCCAAGGCCTGAAATGTAATATTTCTCGCCGTTGATGACCCATTCGTCGCCGACGAGTTTTGCGGTCGTCGAGATGTTCTTGGCGTCGGAGGAGGCGACGTTCGGCTCGGTCATGACATAGGCGGAGCGGATCTCGCCGTTGAGCAGCGGCTTCAGCCACTTCTCCTTCTGCTCCTTGGTGCCGACGCGCTCCAGCACCTCCATGTTGCCGGTGTCGGGCGCCGAGCAGTTCATGGTCTCCGAGGCGAGCGGGCTCTTGCCGAGCTCGGCCGCGATATAGGCGTAGTCGAGATTCTTCAGGCCCTGTCCGGTCTCGTCATCGGGCAGGAAGAAGTTCCAGAGGCCTTCCTGCTTGGCCTTGTTCTTGGCCTTCTCCAGCACCTCGAGCTGCTTCGGCGTAAAACTCCAGCGATCCTCCTTGCCTTCGCCCGCCTTGGCGAACTCGATCGACATCGGCTCGACGGTGTCGCGGATGAACTTCTTGACGTGGTCGTAGAGCGGCCGGACCTGGTCCGACATGCGAAGGTCGTTGAGCTCGTCGCCCGGATTGAGCGTGTAGTTGGTGGTGCGGGGAATGTAGGCGTGTTTTGTCATTGTTCCTCCCGGGGACGCTGCGTTCATGCTGTACGCAAGAATAGTCGCAGCGCGGCAAAAGTGCGAGCGCGCATTTTTCACGGCGACCCATGCCACGCGATGGAATATCGCGAGGGCGTTTGAAATGTTGTTTGAAAGGGGCGAGATCTCTCACCGACGTCGTCCCGGACAAGCGCGCCTCAAGCGCGCGTAGATCCGGGACCCATACGCCGCAGCAATAGTTTTGCGAAGGCTCGGAGTTGCCAGCTTCGCGCTACAGCTTCTCCCCGGGGTAATGGGTCCCGGCGTTCGCCGGGACGACACTGACCGTGTGGCCAGACCTAGCTCGCCATCCGGTGCATCGCGCAGATCTTGTTGCCGTCGAGGTCGCGCAAATAGGCGAGATAAAGCTTGTTTCCCGCGCCCTCGCGGATGCCGGGCGGATTCTCGATCGGCGTTCCGCCGGCGGCGACACCGGCGGCGTGCCATCTGTCGACCTGCTCAGGCGAGTTGGCGGCAAAACCGATGGTGCCACCGTTCGCAGCCGTCGCCGGCTCACCGTTGATCGGCTTCGACACCGAGAACACGCCGGTCTTGGTGATGTAGAAGATGCGATGGCCGTCGACCCTGGCCGGCCGCACCTCGAGTGTGCTCAGCAGGCTGTCGTAGAACGCCTTGGCCTTGTCCAGGTCGTTGGTGCCGATCATCACGTGCGAGAACATTTGCCCTATCCCCCTCAGAGTCTGTAGCCCGGATGGAGCGCAGCGAAATCCGGGTCTTGCTTGCTTCTGGAAATCCCGGATTACGCTTCGCTCCATCCGGGCTACGAGACTCAAAACGCGGTATATCCGCCGTCGATCACGAACGTGTCCGCGGTGTGATACGACGACGCCTTGCTCATCAGATACACCGCGATGCCGCCGAAATCGGAGGCCTCGCCGAAGCGGCGCTGCGGAATCCGCGGCATCACGTTGGCGACGAACTTGTCGTTGGCCATCAGCCCCGCGGTCATGTCGCTCTTGATCCAGCCCGGAAGGATCGCGTTCGCGGTGACGCCGTGGCGCGCCAGCTCAACGCCGAGCGCGCGCACCAGCGCGTTGATCGCGGCTTTCGTCGCGGCATAGTGCTCGTTGCGCGCGGTGCCGAAGATCGAGGCCAGGCTCGAGGTCGCAACCAGCCGGCCGAAGGGATCGCCGGCATTGGCGCGCTCGGTCATGTGCCTGGCGGCGGCCTGGAATGCGTGGAAGACGCCATCGAGATTGGTCGCGAACATCGTGCGCCATTCCTCCTCGGTGCGCTCGATGAAGGACCGCCGGCCACCGCCGCCGATGCCGGCATTGGCGAAGCAGCCATCGACTCGGCCGAAAATGTCGAGCGTGGCTTTCATCGCGGCATCGACCGAGGCCGGATCAGTGACATCGCAGACCCGGCTGTCGACCTTGCCGGCAAGGCTTGCCATGCTCGCGGCAGCAGCCTTGTTCTTGTCAGCATTGCGGCCCCAGATCGAGACGTTGCAGCCCTGACCGGCGAGCGCCTGTGCGATGCCGAGCCCGATGCCGCCATTGCCGCCGGTGATCACGGCGACGCGGCCGGAGAGGTCGAAAATGTTCATGGCGCGTTTCCTGTTTTTGGCAAGGTTTTTTGGTATGGCGCGCGTCAGCCGGTGCGCGCAAGATCATGCGATATGACGGTGGGGTATGCTTTCGTCACCATGGACAAGGCCGCGCCAAAAATCAAATATGCGCCCCGGCAAAACTAATTCCGGTCTGCGAAACTGACGCAGGCGGCAACCGACGAGGAAACAATGCAGTTCAAGCACGTCACGCTCGATTTCGATGGTTCGGTCGCGATCCTCAAGCTCGACCATCAGGAGGTGATGAACGCGGTCTCCATGGACATGCTCGGCGGCCTTGCCGAGGCGCTCGACACGATCGAGGAGAAGAAGGACGAGGTGCGCTGTGTCGTGCTGACCGGCGCGGGCCGCGCGTTCTGCACCGGCGCCAATCTCCAGGGCCGCAACAACCAGTCGAAGAAGACCAAGGCCGGCCTGACGCTGGAGACCGGCTTTCATCCCTTCCTGCGCCGCATCCGCAATCTGCACTGCCCCATCATCACGGCGGTCAACGGGCCGGCGGCGGGCGCCGGCATGAGCTTCGCGCTGCTCGGCGACATGATTTTATGTGCGCGGTCCTCTTACTTTCTTCAAGCGTTCCGCCGCATCGGCCTCGTTCCGGATTGCGGCTCGACCTGGCTGCTGCCGCGCCTCGTCGGCCGCGCGCGCTCGATCGAATTGTCGCTGATGGGCGAGCGGCTGCCGGCCGAGAAGGCGCTGGAATGGGGCCTCGTCAACCGCGTCTACGACGACGGCGTGCTGATGGAGGAGGCGATGAAGCTCGCGCGCGATCTCGCCAGCGGCCCGACGGTCGCGCTGTCGCTGATCCGCAAGCTCTATTGGGACAGCCCGGAAAATTCTTTCGAGGATCAGCTCAATCTCGAATTCCAGTGCCAGCTCCGTGCCGGCGACACCCAGGATTTTCGCGAGGGCGTCGGCGCATTTCTTGAGAAGCGTCCCGCGCAGTTCAAGGGCAAATGATCGAGGTCGAACTCTCTCGCAGCGTCGCGCGCTGGTGCAAGGGGGCGACCGGCGTCACCGGCGCGGCAAAGCTGTCCGGCGGTGCCAGCCAGGAAACCTGGCGCTTCGACATCGTGCATCCCGATGGTGTGATCGGCGCGATCCTGCGCCGCTCGCCGAAGGGTTATGGCGCGGCTCCAACGCGCGCGGCGGGCCTCGCCGCCGAGGCGCAGCTGATGCAGCTCGCGTTCGAGGCCGGCGTGCCGTCGCCGCGCGTGATGCATGTGCTGACGGCTGAGGACGATCTCGGCACCGGCTTCATCATGCAGCGCGTCGAGGGCGAGACCATCGCCCGCAAGATTCTTCGCGATGACACGTTCGCGGCGGCGCGGCCGCATCTCGCGCGGCAGATCGGCGGCATTCTCGCTGGCCTGCACAGTCTGCCGCTGGGCAAGCTGCCCGAGCTGCGCAGCCGGAACGCGACCCAGGAGATCTCCGAGTTCGAGCGCGACTATCGCAGCCTGAACTGGCCAAAGCCCGTGTTCGAGCTGGCGCTGCGCTGGCTGCGCGACCACGATCCGGGCCCGTCGGCGGAGACCACGCTGGTGCATGGCGATTTCCGCAATGGCAATCTCATCATCGGCCCTGACGGTGTCCGCGCCGTGCTCGATTGGGAGCTCGCCCATCTCGGCGACCCCATGGAGGATCTCGGCTGGGTCTGCGTCAACTCCTGGCGCTTCGGCGAGATCGACAAGCCCGTCGGCGGTTTTGGCACACGCGAGGAATTGTTCGCCGGTTATGAGGCGGCAGGCCGCAAGGTCGATTCAGCGCGCGTGAAGTTCTGGGAGGTGATGGGCACGCTGCGCTGGGGCATCATGTGCGGCGGCATGATGCAGCGGTTTCGCGAAGGCCCGGACCATTCCATGGAGCGCGCCATGATCGGCCGCCGCGCCTCCGAAACCGAGATCGATCTGTTGCGGCTTCTGGCGCCGCGCGGGAGTTGACACATGCAGGACGAGCCGACCCCGGTCGAGCTGACCAAGTCAGTCGCCGACTTCCTCCGCAACGACATCACGCCGCTGATCTCCGGCCATCAGGCCTTCAAGCTGCGCGTCGCCATCAACATCCTCGATCTCGTCACGCGGCAGCTGACGCAGGAGGAGGGGAGCGACGCGAAGGAGGTGGAGCGCCTGCGCGCGCTGCTCGGCGTGGACGGCTCGGTGACAGAGCTCAACCGCATTCTTGCCGATCGCATCGCGATCGGCGAGACTGATCTCGCAACCCCGGGCCTCGCCGAGCATCTGTGGGCGACCACGATGGACAAGCTGGCGGTCGATCAGCCGAATTATGCGTCTTACAAGCGGGAGTTGTCGCGAGGCGGGTAGGCACCCCCGCACATTTCCATCGTCGTCCCGGCGAAGGCCGGGACCCATACCGCGGAATCTATCGGTTATGAGCGGTAGGAGTACCAAACGACGAGTCTTCGCCAAACTCCTCCCTGTGGTTATGGGCCCCGGCCTTCGCCGGGACGACTCGGGGAGGTATCGTTGCGCACGACATCTTGCGGTGCGCTGCTGCCTTACTCGGAGAGCGTTTCTACTTCCCCACCCATTTCGGCGGCCGCTTCTCCGAGAACGCCTTCGGCCCCTCGATGTAATCCTGCGAGACCGCCATCGCCTGCACGGCCGGATAGTCGCGCTGCTCGGCGATCGCCTGCTCGAGCGACACGGCTAGCCCCCGCTGGATCGCCTGCTTGGACGCGCGGATCGACATCGGCGAGTTCTTCGTGATCATCTCGGCCCAGCGCAGCGCGGCCGTCAGCGCCTCGCCCTGCGGCACCACCTCGTTGACGAAGCCGAGCTCAAAACCTTCCTTGGCGCTGACATGGCGCGCGGTGAGGATCATGCCCATGGCGCGCTTCAGCCCGATCTGTCGCGGCAGGCGGTGCAGGCCGCCGGCGAGTGCGGCAAGGCCCACGCGCGGCTCGGGCAGGGCGAAGGTCGCATTCTCCGCGGCGATGATGAGGTCGCAGGCGAGCGCGATCTCGAAGCCGCCGCCCATGGCAACGCCGTTCACGGCAGCGATGATCGGCTTGTCGCAATCGAAGCGCGAGGTGAGGCCGGCAAAGCCGCCCTTGTCCCAGCCGCGCTTGCCGCCGGCGGCTTGCCACTTCAGGTCATTGCCGGCGCAGAACGCCTTGTCGCCGCTGCCTGTGACGATCGCGATCCACTGGTCGGGATCGACGGAGAAATCGTCGAACACCTTCTGCAGTTCGAAATGCGCATCGGTGTGCAGCGCGTTGTAGACCTCGGGCCGCGACAGCGTGACGATCGTGATCGGCCCCTTGCGTTCCACCCTGGAAAATTTCAGCTCCATCGCGCGCTCCCGCATTTTCTTCTGAAGGAATATCGGCGTCATACTAGCGCGCGTCGGCGCTCGAGCACCATCGAATTGCGCTGGTGCGCCTTGCGTAGCCGTCACGCCTCGACTTGCTTGACTTGCGCGCGCTCCTCTCACCTTAATCGCGAGAAGCAAAGGTGCGCCTAGCGCCTTAACGCAAAACGAAAAAGTCAATCCGGGAGAGAGCTATGGATTTCTCATTGCCTGCCGATCTCGTCGCCTATCTCGGAGAGCTCGACCGTTTCATCGAACGCGAGATCAAGCCGCTGGAGGAGGCCGACGACAACATCCGCTTCTTCGACCATCGACGCGAATGGGCGCGCACCGATTTCGAGAATGGCGGCCTGCCGCGTCATGAATGGGAAGCGCTGCTGCGGAAGGCGAAGGATCTTGCGGATGCCGCGGGGCATCTGCGCTTTCCGGTGCCGAAGCAGTATGGCGGCAGAGACGGCTCCAATCTCTGGATGGCCGTGATCCGCGAGCACTTTGCCGCAAAGGGTCTCGGCCTGCACAACGATCTCCAGAACGAACATTCCATCGTCGGCAATTTCCCCGTCGTCACCATGCTCGACCGTTACGGCCGCGACGACCAGAAGGCGATGATCGACGGTTCGATCAGGGGCAAGTATCGCATCACCTTTGGTTTGACCGAGCCGCATCACGGCTCGGACGCCACCCACATGGAGACGCGCGCGGTGCCGGCAACCCGCGACAACGTCAAGGGCTGGATCATCAACGGCGAGAAGATGTGGACCACCGGCATGCATGTCGCCACCCACTGTGCGCTGTTCGCGCGCACGAGCGGCAATGACGGAGATGCCCGCGGCATCACCAGCTTCCTGGTGCCGGCCAAGAGCCATGGCGTCAAGGTCGAGGAGTACATGTGGACCTTCAACATGCCGACCGACCATCCCCGCGTGAGCTTTAACGACGTGTTCGTGCCTGAAGATGCGCAGTTCGGCGAGGTCGGCCGCGGCCTGTCGCTGGCGCAGTGCTTTGTCCATCAGAACCGCATCCGCCAGGCGGCGAGCTCGCTGGGCGCTGCCGTCTACTGCATCAACGAGAGTGTGAAATACGCGCGCGAGCGCAAGCCGTTCGGCAAGGCGCTGGCGGAAAACCAGGCGATCCAGTTCCCGCTGGTCGAACTCGCCACGCAAGCCGAGATGCTGCGCCTGTTGATCCGCAAGACCGCCTGGGAGATGGACCAGCTCACCGAGGAGCAGATCGAGCGCACGCTCTCCGACCGCGTCTCGATGTGCAACTATTGGGCAAACCGCCTGTGCTGCGAATCCGCCGACCGCGCCATGCAGGTCCACGGCGGCATGGGCTACTCACGCCACAAGCCGTTCGAGCACATCTACCGGCACCATCGCCGTTACCGCATCACCGAGGGCAGCGAGGAGATCCAGATGCGGAAGGTGGCGGGGTTTCTGTTCGGCTATATGGGGCCGGGGAAGCATTAACTGCCGCTGCTAGCGCAGCTATCGTAGGGTGGGCAAAGCGGAGCGTGCCCACGATCCTTTGAATACGGAATGAGATGGTGGGCACGGCGCTTTGCGCCTTTGCCCACCCTACGGCACCGCGGGATCAATTCACCCGTCGATCCTTCCCCGCCCAATACGGCTCGCGCAGCTGCCGCCGCAAGATCTTGCCCGACGGATTCCGCGGCAGCGCTGGCAAAAACTCCACGCTCTTCGGCGTCTTGTAGCCGGCGATGCGCTCGCGGGTGAAGTTGATGATGTCGGTGGCGGTGGCCTGCTTGCCGGGCTTCATCACCACCACCGCCTTCACCGCCTCGCCCCATTTGTCGTCGGGTACGCCGATCACGGCGGCCTCGGCGACATCCGGGTGATCGCACAGCGCGCTCTCGACCTCGGCGGGATAGATGTTCTCGCCGCCGGAGATGATCATGTCCTTGATGCGGTCGTGGATGTAGAGGTAGCCGTCTTCGTCCATGTAGCCGGCATCGCCCGTGCGCAGCCAGCCGTCGTCGCGCAGCGTTGCAGTGGTTGCCTCCGGCAAATTCCAGTAGCCCACCATGTTGGAGCCTGAGCGCGTCGCGATCTCGCCGACCTGACGCGGCGGCAGCGGCTTGCCGTCCGCGTCGAGGATCGCGATCTCGACGCCCGGCAGCGCCTTGCCGGCCGAGCGCATCCGCTCCAGACCCTCGACATGGTCCTCCGGCGGCAGCGCGACGATGGTCCCCGTCGTCTCGGTCATGCCGTACATCTGCACGAAGCCGCATTTGAAGACCTCGATGCATTCCTTCAGCAGCGCCGCCGGAATCGGGGAGGCGCCGTACAGCATGTATTTCAGCCTGGAGAAATCGACCGTCTTCGCGCGCGGCTGCCGCACCACGAATTGCATCGCCGCCGGCACCATGAAGAGCTTGGTGATGCCCGACTGCTCGAAGAAATCCAGAACCTTGGTCGGATCGAACTCGCGTGCGATCACGCCGCGGGCGCCGTGATAGAGCCCCATCACGCCCCACCCCGAACCGCCGATATGGAAGATCGGCATCGCCACCAGCGAGACGTCGTCGGTCGACCACCGGTTCCACTCCGGCTTGTCCGCGGCATTGCCTGTTTGCACGAGGTTCAGGAAATTTGCGTGCGAGAGCATCGCGCCTTTCGGCTTGCCCGTCGTGCCCGAGGTGTAGAGCTGAATCGCGATGTCCTTCGTGTCGATCGGCACGTTCGGATCATCGCCGCTCTGCGCATCGCGCCAGGCCGTAAAATCCTGCCACTCCGGCGCGCCGCCCTCGGTGGTGACGATGGTGCGCACGCCCGGGATCAGGTCCCTGATCTGGCGAACCTGCGTGATGAACTCCGGCCCGACGAACAGCACCGGCGCCCTGCAATCCGAGACGATGAAGGCGACCTCCGGCGCTGCGAGCCGCCAGTTCACCGGCGCCATCACCACGCCGGCCTTCATCGCGCCCAGCAGCAGCTCGAAATAGAGATCGCTGTTCTTGCCGAGATAGGCGATGCGATCACCCTTCTTCACGCCCATGGCTACAAGCGCGTTCGCGACCTTGCTGGTCTTGACGTCGAATTCCGCGAAGCTGGTGGCGCGGCCCTCGAACTCATATGCAATGGCGCTGCCGCGGCTCCTCGCGCGCTCGCGCACCATGTCGGCGAGGTCAGCCAATGGCTGTGTGGACATGTTTCTCCCGTGGGCGTTTTGTTTTTTATGCGGGGAGTGTGGCGTCATCCGCGGGTGAAGACAAGATGGGGGCCCCGCTGTCGTCCTGGCTTTCGCCAGGACGACAGCGGGGAGGCGTATTACCCCCGCTTCGCCCGGTCCTTCTCGTTCTGCGCCATGATGCTCTCGCGCGCGGTCTTCCAGTCGTCGTCGCTCCAGTCGCGGAGTTGGTAGAAATTGCCGCCCATGGCGAGCGCCTGGCCGCCGTCCATGGCGATGGTCTCGCCGTTGATCCAGTCGCAGCCGCCGGAGATCAGGAACACCGCAAGGTTCTGCAACTCCTCCATGGTGCCGACGCGGCCCATCGGGTTCATCGCCTTGGTGCGCGCGCCGGCCTCGTCGCCCGGCTTGATGCGCTTGCTCATGCCCTCGGTCGGGATCTCGCCCGGCGCGATGGTGTTGAGGCGGATGCCGTAGCGGCCCCATTCGGTCGCGAGCGACATCGTCATGGCGTGGATCGCCGATTTGCTCATCGCCGACGGCACCACGTAAGGAGAGCCGTTGCGCACCCACGTCACCGTGATGGAGACGACATTGCCGGGCTGCTTCAACGCGATCCAGCGCTTGCCGATCGCGTGCGTGACGTAGAACGTGCCGTGCATGACGATATTGGCGACCGCATCGAAGCCGCGCGGCGAGAGCTCTTCTGACCGCGAGATGAAATTGCCGGCGGCGTTGTTGATGAGGTCGGTGAGGGGACCGTCGCGAAAGATGGTCTCGATCATCTCGTCGACCGCGAGCGCGTTGCGGATGTCGACGCCGTGGCTGGTGACGCGGCCGCCATAGAGGTCCATCAATTCGGTCGCGGTCTCGTCGCACACGATCTTGCGCCGGCCGCAGATGTGGACCTCGGCGCCGAGCTGCAGGAAGCGCGCCGCCATCGACTTGCCGAGCCCGGTGCCGCCGCCGGTCACGAGAATGCGCCGTCCGGCCAGAAGATTTTCCTTGAACATCGCCGTTTCTCCCGTACGGATTGTCAGTTAATTGGTCGATTGACTAAATCCGGCCGTCAGCCTTCTGTAAAGCGGCACCGAACAAGAACAGGGAGAATTCATCCATGGAAGAGCGCGTCTCGATCTCGATCTCGGAAGGCGTCGCCGACGTGCGCCTGGTGCGCGCGGACAAGATGAACGCGCTCGATCAGGCCATGTTCGAGGCCCTTGTCGCGGCAACGGACCGGCTTTCGAACGACAAGAGCGTACGCGCCGTCGTGTTGTCCGGTGAAGGCCGCGCCTTCTGCGCCGGTCTCGATATGGGGCGTTTTGCCGCCATGAAGGAGAAGGGCGGCAATGGAATTCCGGGTGGCGAAAATCGCGACCTCACCGTGCGCACGCACGGCCAGGCAAACTTTCCGCAACAGGCGGTATGGGGCTGGCGCCAGCTTCCGGTTCCGGTGATCGCGGCCGTGCACGGCGTCGCCTTCGGCGGCGGCTTCCAGCTCTCGCTCGGCGCCGACATGCGCTTTCTCAGCCCGGATGCGCGGATGTCGGTGATGGAGATCAAATGGGGCCTCGTGCCTGATATGGCGGGCACGCCGATCCTGGCCTCGCTGGTGCGCGAAGACATTTTGCGCGATCTCACCTACACCGGCCGCATCTTCTCTGCCCAGGAGGCGATGACCTACGGCCTTGCCACGCGCATCTGCGATGATCCGCGCGCGAGCGCGCTCGAAGTCGCACGCGAGATCGCGGGAAAAAGCCCCGATGCGATCCGTGCGGCCAAGCGTCTCCTCAACAATCTCTCGGTCGATCCGGGCCCCGCGCTGCTCGCCGAGTCCGTCGAGCAGCAGAAGCTGATCGGCAGTGCGAACCAGACCGAGGCGGTGCGCGCCAATCTGGAGAAGCGTGCGCCGAAGTTTGCGGATTGATCTCTCCGTCGTTCCGGGGCGATGCGCAGCATCGAACTATGGTGCGCAATTGCGCACCTGAGAACCTCGAGATTCCGGGTCTGGTCCTTCGGACCATCCCGGAATGACAACGTAACAACAAAGAAAAACAAAAATGAGCGAAACGTCCCACTTCCTTGGCATCGTCTCCGCCGAGCGCCGCCGTTCCCATGCGGAGGTCACCAATCGCGCCGATCGCATTGCCTCCGGCCTCGCCACAATCGGCGTCCGCCAGGGCGACTGCGTCTGCATACTCATGCGCAACGACATCGCTTTCCTCGAAGCCGCCTACGCCGCGATGCGGCTCGGGGCCTATGGCGTGCCGATCAACTGGCACTTCAAACCGGAGGAGATCAACTACATCCTGAACGACACCGGCACGTCCGTGCTGATCGGGCATGCCGACATGCTGCATGGCTTGCGCGATGCGGTTCCCAAAGGGGTCACGGTGCTCAGCGTGCCGACACCGCCGGAGATCCTGTCCAACTACAGGATCGATCCGGATCAGTTGAAGACCCCGGACTTCGCGATCGATTTCGAATCCTGGCTCGCGCAGCAGCGGCCCTATGACGGCCCGATCGTGCCGCAGCCCATGAACATGATCTACACCTCGGGTACGACAGGCCATCCCAAGGGCGTGCGGCGCAACGCGCCGACGCCGGAGCAGCAGGCTGCCGGCGAACGCATGCGCGCGATGATCTACGGGCTCAAGCCGGACGCCCGCGCGCTATTGCCGGGCCCGCTCTATCATTCCGCGCCGAACTCGTTCGGCATCCGCGCCGGCAAGCTCGGCGGCGCGCTGGTGCTGATGCCGCGGTTCGAGGCGGAAGAGTTTCTCGAACTCATCCAGCGCTACAGGATCGACACCATCTTCATGGTGCCGACCATGTTCATCCGCCTGATGAAGCTGCCGGAAGAGGTGCGCAGGAAGTACGACGTATCTTCCTTGCGCCATGTCATCCATGCCGCCGCGCCATGCCCGGCCGACATCAAGCGCGCCATGATCGAATGGTGGGGGCCGGTGATCTACGAATTCTACGGCTCGACCGAATCCAGCGCGGTCACCTTCGCGACCTCCGAGGACGCGCTGAAGAAACCCGGCACCGTCGGCAAGATCTCGCCCGGTGCCGAGCTTCGTTTCCTCGGCGAGGACGGCCGGGTGCTCGGCGTCGGCGAGATCGGCGAAATCTATTCCCGCATGGCGGAGCTTGCCGATTTCACCTACCACAACAAGCCGGAGAAGCGCGCCGAGATCGACCGCGACGGCTTCATCACCTCCGGCGATGTCGGCTATATCGACGAGGACGGCTACGTCTTCATTTGCGACCGCAAGCGCGACATGGTGATCTCGGGCGGCGTCAACATCTATCCGGCCGAGATCGAATCCGTGCTGCACGCCGTATCAGGCGTGCATGATTGTGCGGTGTTCGGCATCCCCGATGCGGAATTCGGCGAGGCGCTGATGGCTGTGGTCGAGCCGCAAGCCGGCGTCACGCTCGATGCGTCGGCTGTCCGTGCGCGATTGAAGACCTCGCTCGCCGATTACAAAGTGCCAAAACACATCGAGATCCGCACCGAGCTGCCGCGCGAAGACTCCGGAAAGATCTTCAAGCGCCGCCTGCGCGATCCCTATTGGGAGCAGGCGGGACGGAAGATTTGACGGTCCGTAGCCCGGGTGAGCGAAGCGATACCCGGGACGGTGAGAGTAAAGTCCCGGATGTCGCTTCGCTCATCCGGGCTACAAGAACCGGCAAGAGGAGGCAGTGGAGTAGCAATCATCGATCGGCTCGGCTAGGTTGCGGCTTACATTTTCTGCAGCTTGCGATTTTCCATGCCCTCATACCGTGCCAGTCCCGGCTTCTTCGAAGTCCCCCATGCCGCCGTCTACGCGCTGATGACGGTCACGGTCCTCGCGTCGGGGTTCTGCTTCATCCAGGCGGGCGGTCCGGCGGCGCCGGCGGAACTGCTGTATCGCTACGGCGGCATGTATGCGACCGCGATCGCGCGGCACGAGTACTGGCGCCTCATCGCCTATGGCTTCCTGCACGTCAATTTCATCCACCTCACCATGAACATGTTGTGTCTGGTGTTGTGGGGCGGGCATCTCGAGCGGCGGGTCGGACCAGCCTATTTCCTCATCATCTATCTCTGCGCCATGGTGTTCGGCGCCGTCATCGGCAATGGCATCCATTCCACGCCTTATTTGACGGTCGGCGCGTCCGGTGCCACGTCGGGCATTTTGGGCGCGCTGCTGTGCCTGTGGATCCTCGGCAAGCTCGACGTCAGGTTCGACTTCTTCGCGATCAACATCGGATTGAACATCGCGTTTGCGCTCGGCAATTCGCGGATCGACTGGGGCGTCCATCTCGGTGGTTTTGCGGCCGGGCTGATCGCCTGCGCCGTGCTGGACCTGGTCGAGAAGGCGAACGCCTGGGTGCTTCGCTGCAAGTTTCCCGAGGCCGTGAAGGTCAATCTTACCCTGCTTGGATGCGTCGTTGCGCTGTGGACCTGGAGCGGTCAGGGCCAGGCCTTCGTCGCAGGAACTACCGGATGGGGCCTGATCGTTGTCGTGGTCGCATGTTGTGCCGTCGTGAAGACGATTGACCTCGCACTCTCCATCAAGAAGGGCCTTGCGATCGTCGTGGCGGTTTTGGCCGGAGCGAACGCTGCCGCCGTGATGCTTTCCGGTTGGGCTCTGGCATCGTTTTGCAGCGCGCGCTGGCCGACCGGGTCCGTTCCGCTCGACAATCTTCTCGTCACATTCTGTCCCAATCCTGTGCTCATCTCGGGGCTGGCCGCGATTGGCGCCGCCGCGTTGACGCTTTGGCTCTGCTCGAAGGAGATCTCGCGCGGGATGGAGGATGTCGGATTTGTCGGCGCGTCGCTGCGTGCCGAACGCAGCCGGCGTCATGGACTATGACCGCAGAGGTCGTGCTATAAGAGGGCTCATTGACCGCGGATGATCCCATGACCCCCGTTTCCATCCTGCTCAACATCCTCTGGATCCTCATCGGCGGCGCCTGGATGGCGTTCGGCTGGCTGGTGGCCGCCGTCATCATGGCCGTCACCATCATCGGCCTGCCCTGGGCGAGGGCGGCGTTCAACATCGCCGTCTACACGCTGCTGCCGTTCGGCTCGAAGGCGGTCAGTCGCTACGAGGTCACCGGTGTCGAGGATATCGGCACCGGGCCGCTCGGGGTGATCGGCAACATCATCTGGTTCGTGCTGGCCGGCTGGTGGCTGGCACTCGGCCACCTCGTGACCGCCTTGGTGCTCGCGATCACCATCATCGGCATTCCCTTCGCCTGGGCCCATCTGAAGCTCGCCGGCATCGCGCTGTGGCCGATCGGCAAGGTGATCGTGCCGGCTTAGAATGGCCGGGGTGACGCATCGTTCTGTCGATCCGGCGCGATCAACCGTACATCGCCGTCCAATTTTGCATTCCTACTGATCGCGAACCGAGTTCCCGTGCTATCATGTCTCTTCCGCGTGGGTTTAGGAGGCAAGACATGTCTACCTACCTGCGATTACAAACCGCCGATTTAAAGCCGGAAATGGTCGGCCGCATCACGGCAGCTTACGAGCAGGCGCTCCATACGCTTTGCGTCAAGGATCGTGACGACCCGCTCACGGAAATGGTCGCAAACAAGATCATCAAGATCGCGCAAAGCGATGTTCTTACCCCTGCAGAAATTGCGGCCTTAGCGATCAAGGAACTTGAAATGCGTTAGGCGTCTTTTGCTGATGCCGACGCACCAAGGGGTAGCCGGTCAGCATAGCTGACGATATTCGCTGCGCTTGCGGATCGACGGCTGACGTCCGCCACGCTTCATGTTACGGTATGGTTCGCTTTGGATCGCGTGGCCATGCCGTTCAGTGTTGACTGTTTATCAGCTCTGGCTGAGCCGGTTCTACCAAGAAGTTCATGAACCAACGATAGAAGCGACAATCTCTGCAGACTTCGTCGGTTTGAGACGAAGCGTCGTTCGGGTGTGTCACGTTGGCGTTCAGCGCCGACGCACAACTCGACTCTAGCAAGGAAAAGCATGCGCAGGTGCAAAGCAGGTCATTTGCAACTTGGCGGCAGCTCACGGCAGAGCCTTAAAGCCGCCCTTTGATTCCAAGGAGGGCCCCCATGAAGTCTATTTACCTGAGCATAATCGATACACCCTCTGCAGTCTGGAGGCTTGCCAAAACAACGGCATTCGTAGCAGTGCTCGTGGCCATTGCCCCCGCGGCTGTTCAGAGCGAGCCGATTGAGAAGAAGGGTACGACCCCCTATGTGACGCATTTCATTTTCAGGCCGTTGATGGCGATTGATACCGCCGAACTTGGCAAAGCCACCATGCTGGAGGCGGTCGGAACAACGCAAAACATGAAGGGAGAGAAGATGCTGGACAAGATGTCCGCGCGTTGCGTAGCGCTGAACGTCTCATCCGGTGAAAAGAAATACATCGATGGAGCCTGCGTGCTGGCCGACAGCGACGGCGACAAGATTTTCTCGACCTTCGATACTCGGGACCTCGACAAGTCCCAGCCAAAGATGGACTGTGGAACCCATATCATCACCGGAGGTACCGGCAAATATAAGGGGATCACCGGGAGCGAGCCATTCGCGTGCATCACTATGCCTGCGCTGGCTGGCTCCGGGGATTATTTTGCGATGGATATCCCGCACAACACGTCGTGGGAGGTCAAATGATCCTAACGGGGGCGTCCCACTAAGCGCTGGTTATCGACAGCGGACGTCAATCACTAAACGAGAGCCCGGCCAACAGCCGGGTTCTTTCTTGCAGATGCTCATCAGCAGAGAGCAAGAGTTGTAAATGCAATAGGCCGCTGACACGCTTGAGCTCGTAGGATGGGCCCGCGCTGGTGCTCGCGATCACGATCATCGGCATTCCCTTCGCCTGGGCCCATCTGAAGCCCGCCGGCATCGCGCTGTGGCCGATCGGCAAGGTGATCGTGCCGGTTTAGGCCGTGGCCCGGAAACGTCGGCCGACCGGCGGAGCGGAAGTCGCCGGGGGTGTTGTTGACTTGTGACTCACAACGGACTTCATAAGAGCAGTGACGCAGCGGTGTGCGTACGGCCAGTTGGAATTGGAACTCAGGACGACCCGCTGTAGGTGCGACCGAACCAACGCGCGTAATTCGGATCATCGATCATTCGGTTAAGCCGCGCCCGGCGCAAGCGGTGGATGAAGTCCTGCTCTTCTGTCATCCTACTCCGCTCCGGAGGCCCGGCGTGGAGAAGGCTCAGCACCCAATTTGAGAACTCCTGATAGCGCCAGATGTCCGGAAGCCGCGAAGCCGAGTAACCTTTGAGGCGGTCGCCGCTGGCGGCATCGCCGTAACGCTCACACAGGCCAGCCGCGAGTTCGACCGCATCCTGAATAGCCATGTTCATGCCCTTGGCGCCCGCTGGCGTCACCATATGAGCGGCATCACCGGCGAGGAATATACGCCCCAACTGCATCGGCTCGCGCACGCGAACGCGCAGATCGAGGAAATCCCGCTCGATGAGATCGCCGCGGACCAGGGGCGGTTGGCCGGGATTTGCCATGCGCTCTTCCAGCTCTGCCCAAACACGTTCGTCGGGCCAGTCGGCAACCGTGTCGGTAGCAGGCACTTCCAGATAGTATCGAGTCGACGCCGCAGAGCGTCGAAACTGTCCCGCGAATCCTTTGGGATGCAGTGCATAAACTGTCCGGGGGCTCGGCGGGGCAATTGCAGCGATTATCGCAAGCCAGCGGAAGGGGTGGGCAATCTCGAACGTCTTGAACCCCGCTGCGCGCGCGACCAGACTTCCGGCGCCGTCGCAGCCCACGACAGCTTCGGCACGGATCGTGAAAGGTTCACCATTCGCTGCGGTAACCGCCCGCACCTCGACATCTGTGTCGTTTTGAGCAATGTCGACAACCCTAACCCCAAAACGGATCTGACCGCCCTTCGCGACAAGTGCATCGGCCCAGTCGCCTACAAGCTCCTGTTGCGGGTAGATGTAGTGACCCTGACCATCATCGCTGGGAGCCCCGTAGTTGCAGACGATAACTTCGCCATCGATCCGGAATTCGCAGATGCCGTTGCGGCCTCCGCGCTCGATGATGGTGTCGGCAAGACCGAAGGGGCGGAGTGCGGCGACCGCGCGTTGCTCGATCAGTCCGGCTTTCGTCCGGCTGCGCAGCTCGGCTAATTCCTCACGTTCCAAGATCACGAACGAGATGTTCGACCTGTGAAGGATTTGGGCGAGCACAAGGCCTGCCGGACCAGCGCCGACGATGCACACCAACGCAGCGTCACTAACCATGCGTTCACCCCATATCGAGAAGTCAGATCACCGCTGTTGGCCCGTGACTGACCTTAGTTCAGAGCGCCGCGAGGTCTGCTTCCTCGACGTGATCCGAACAAGGCCACGCAACTGGCCAAGATAGCCTTTGACCCCTATCGGAAGCCGGTGGGCCCAATTTGGCTTTGCACCGTTGGGAGGTATCGCAGCCATTCTGCGGATCGGATACCGCGCGGGTCAACAGCTCTGTTCGAGACGACGTAATCGATCTCACCGCGCGTGGTGCCGATATCCATCAACTCCCTGTCACTTAAGTCAGACAACGCCGAGCGCAATTTCTGGCGATCGCGCCGCTCCAGAAAGACATCCCAGTATTTCCAGATGAAGCCGGAGAGGGCCAATACGGATGCCCGTTCCAGCCAAGCTGTGCCGTGCGTCGTGCTCATTGCGGAGTCTCCCTCGGACGGTGTGTCATTGGATGCTCCTCCTGATTTGGTGTGGACGCCCGACAATCGGACGCACTTCCATCGAACGCCCGATCATAGGGGAACGGAAATGCCGATCCCCAATCGGTTCGATAGCCGCCGCCTATCGCGCCGCGGGCATCGGTCTGTCCTCGGCACGACGGTGCCAAGCCGCTGTTGCGCGCCCAATTGCTCGCGTTGCCGTCGGGCAAAACACGCCACATGAAGGTCAAGAGATCCGGCACGAATTATTCTGATTGACCGAATTTCTGGTTTCGGTTAAACCGCAAGGCATCCCGGCCCGTCAAAGGGACGTTTCGCGATCGTCACGATACGTAGGCCGGGATGCGATGGACGCGGCAGCGCCGGCGCGTGACGGGGTGGCAGGGCGGGCTACGCCTGCGAGTCATCACGATCCGCGGCACGACACGGCGCTGTCACAGCGTTTCCTTTCGGCTTCGGGGGCGAGCACGCGCGAGCTTTCGAATGTTTGGGAGGCACGTCCGCGGACGGCAAAAGCGTGTGGTCCTGACGCCCGGGGTCTGTGCGTCAAGGCTTGCGGTGGTGAAGCGGCCCGACCGGGCGCGCGCATCAGTGATCCGCAAGGCGACGGGGGCAATAGTGCATCGCTCCCCGGGGAGAGCGCGCCATAAGCCGTAAAACCATTGCGCAGGGAAGGCCGGGATGTCCGGGCGTCACCTGTGGTCACCCCGCGTGCGTTTCTCGCGTGCGGACCCTGGGTGCCAGCCGGCGCCCGGCCTTCCCAGCGCCCTCTGTTCTCGACGAGGGTGAGACGGACAGCAAAGCTTCGGGCGGAACACGCCGCGAGGATCCGAAGGCATGTCTATTTGTAAGCCTGGCTATCTTCTCGTGCCCCGGACGCAGCGCAGCGCGCCCCCCGGCGATGCGAAGCATCGTCCGGTGCGGCGTGATGCGCTGCAGAGCGGGGGCCCAGATTGCGCGCTGTGCTCCGCGGCTCCTGCGTCCCGGCTCTGCGCGGCAACGCTTAAGGGCGTTGCAGCGCGTCCGGGACACGAAATCTTCGCCCTGCCGCGCCGCCACCAAGTTCATCTTGCGCTGCGGTAGAAAAATATCGCACACTCCTTCGGACCGGGCCGCCAAGGCGCTAGCAGGGGAGCGAGCCATGTCCCTCCAGACCATACCATCCGACGCCACCGAGCATCGCCCCAACCGCCCTGAGGACGCCCAGGCGCTGGAAGCGGATGCGCGGCTGCGCGACGACATCCGCCTGCTCGGGCGCATCCTGGGCGACACCGTGCGCGACCAGGAGGGCGCCGACGTGTTCGACCTGGTCGAGCGTATCAGGCAAACCTCGATCCGGTTCCACCGCGACGAGGACCGGCTCGCCCGCCGCGAGCTCGAGCAGATCCTCGACAGCATGTCGACCTCCGAGACGGTGCGGATCGTCCGCGCCTTCAGCTATTTCTCGCACCTTGCCAACATCGCCGAGGACCAGAACAACATCCGCCAGATGCGCGCCCGCAGCGCCGCCAACAACGGCGGCTCCGGCGTGCTGGCGGAGACGCTGGCTCACGCCAAGGCGGCAGGCATCGGCCCCGACCAGCTCCGCAACTTCTTCAAGACCGCGCTCGTCAGCCCGGTGCTGACCGCGCATCCGACCGAGGTCCGCCGCAAGAGCACCATGGACCGGGAGATGGAGATCGCTGGCCTGCTCGATCGCCGCGAGCGCGTCGCGCTGACCGCGGACGAGGCGGCTGCCAGCGACGAGCAGCTCCGCCGCGAGGTGCTGACGCTGTGGCAGACCAACCTCCTGCGCCGGACCAAGCTCACCGTGCTCGATGAGGTCGGCAACGGCCTGTCGTTCTATGACTACACCTTCCTGCGCGAGGTGCCGCGGCTGGTCAACGTGCTGGAAGACCGGTTGGAAGAGGGCGAGCAGGCCGCTGGCGAGCTCGCCTCGTTCCTGCGCATGGGCAGCTGGATCGGCGGCGACCGCGACGGCAATCCCTTCGTCACCGCCGATGTCATGCGCGGCACGCTGCGGCTGCAGTCGAGCCGGGTGATGCAGTTCTATCTCAACGAGCTGCACGTGCTCGGCGCGGAACTGTCGATCGCAGCCCACCTCGCCGACGTCTCCGAGGAGCTGCGCAACTTGGCGGAGCGCTCGCCGGACACCTCGCCGCACCGGAGCGGCGAGCCCTATCGTCTCGCGGTCTCCGGCATCTATGCGCGCCTCACCGCAACGGCCGAAGCGCTCGAGGTCGAGATCACGCGCCGGCCGGTCGGCAAGGGCAGGCCTTACGAGAGCGTCAAAGAGTTGCAGGCCGATCTCGACGTGCTGCACCGTTCGCTGATCTCCAACAATGCCCGCGTCATCGCCCGCGGCCGGCTGCGGCTGCTCCGCCGCGCAGTGGACTGCTTCGGCTTCCATCTGGCGCGGCTCGACATCCGCCAGAACTCGGCGGTGCACGAGCGCACCATTGCCGAGCTGATGGATGCCGCCAATCCCGGCATGTCCTATCTCGCGCTCGGCGAGGAGGCGCGTATCTCGCTGCTCACCAACGAGCTGCGCTCGACGCGCTCGCTGGTCTCGCCCTTCGTCAAATATAGCGACGAGACCATGGGCGAGCTCAACGTCTTCCATGCCGCCGCGGAAGCGCATGCGAAGTTCGGCTCGGACGCGATTCCCCAATGCATCATCTCGATGTGCAAGGGCATGTCCGACATGCTCGAGGTCGCGGTGCTCTTGAAGGAGGTCGGCCTCGTCCATCCCTCCGGGCGCAGCGCCATCAACATCGTGCCGCTGTTCGAGACCATCGAGGATTTGCAGGCGTCAAGCGGCATCATGGACCGCATGCTGTCGCTGCACGATTACCGCCGCCTCGTCGACAGCCGCGGCAGCGTGCAGGAGGTCATGCTCGGCTATTCCGACAGCAACAAGGACGGCGGCTTCGTCACCTCGGGCTGGGAGCTCTACAAGGCCGAGATCGGACTCGTCGAGGTGTTCGAGCGTCACCACGTGCGGCTGCGCCTGTTCCACGGCCGCGGCGGCTCGGTCGGCCGCGGCGGCGGGCCGAGCTATGACGCCATCATCGCGCAGCCCGGCGGCGCGGTGAACGGTCAGATCCGCATCACCGAGCAGGGCGAGATCATCTCGTCGAAATATTCCAACGCCGAAGTCGGCCGCAACAATCTGGAGATCCTGGCCGCCGCGACGCTGGAGGCGAGCCTGCTGCACCCGCGCCAGAGCGCGCCGCGCCGCGAATATCTGGTTGCGATGGACGAGCTTTCGAATCTCGCGTTCAAGGCCTATCGCGGCCTCGTCTATGAGACCGAAGGCTTTGTCGATTATTTCTGGGCCTCGACCGTCATCAACGAGATTGCCACGCTGAACATCGGCAGCCGCCCGGCCTCACGCAAGAAGACGCGGGCGATCGAAGACCTTCGTGCCATTCCCTGGGTATTCTCCTGGGCGCAGTGCCGCCTGATGCTGCCGGGCTGGTACGGCTTTGGCAGCGCGGTCGAGCAGTGGATCACTGAGCATCCCGACAAGGGCATGCCGTTCCTGAAAGAACTCTACAAGGAATGGCCGTTCTTCCGCATGCTCTTGTCGAACATGGACATGGTGCTCGCCAAAAGCTCGATCGCGATCGCCTCGCGCTACGCCGAGCTCGTGCCGGACGAAGCCTTGCGCGAAAAAATCTTCGGCCGCATCCGCCGCGAATGGCATTCCTGCATCGAGACGCTGCTCGACATCATGGGACAGGACCGGTTGCTCCAGGGCAATCCGCTGCTCGAGCGCTCGGTGCGCCACCGCTTCCCCTATCTCGATCCGCTCAACCACGTGCAGGTCGAACTGCTGAAAGAGCATCGCGCGCAGAACCCGGACGAGCAGGTGCTGCGCGGGATTCAGCTGACGATCAACGGTATCTCGGCGGGGCTGAGGAATACGGGGTAAACCCCACCCGTCGTTCCGGGGCGCCCGAAGGGCGAACCCGGAACCTCGAGATTCCCCGGTGCGCAATTGCGCACCTGAGGTCTGGTCCGTCGGACCATCCCGGAATGACGGTGTGTGCGCCTCAACAGAAATGCGCCCCCTGCGTCTCCACATAGACCGCATAGAGCGACTGGCTCGCGGTCATGAACAGGCGGTTGCGCTTCTTGCCGCCGAAGCAGACATTGGCGCAGGTCTCCGGCAGCAGGATCTGGCCGATACGTGCGCCGTCGTTCGGTGCGAACACCTGCACGCCGTCATAGCCCGGGCCGACCCAGCCCGCGCCGACCCAGATGTTGCCCTCGGTGTCGACGCGCAATCCGTCGGGGAAGCCCGACTTGCCGTCGAGCTTCATGTCGATCAGTCGCTTCGGATTTGAGAGTTTCGCCCCGTCGATGTCGTAGGACCACACCACGTTCTCGGCCTGCGGATAATGCGTGGTGCCGGTGTCGCAGACATAGAGCTTCTTGTAGTCGTGGGAGAAGGCAATGCCGTTCGGCTTGAACGGCTCGTCGGCGACCTTCGCGACCTGCCCGGTCTGGGTGTCGAGGCGATAGACCGCTTCCTTCTGATGCGGCTGCAGCGAGCCGGTATTGGCGAGCTTGCCCTCGTAGATGCTGATCGCGCCATAGCCGGGATCGGTGAACCAGATCGCCTTGTCGTTGGGGTGCACCACCATGTCGTTGGGGCCGTTGAGCGGCTTGCCGCCAGCCTGCTCGGCCAGCGTCGTCACCGCACCGTCGTGCTCGTAGCGGACGAGGCGCGTGCGCTCGGCACTGATCTGGCGTCCCTCGGTGTCGAACGAATTGCCGTTGGCCTCGTTGGACGGCTTGTGGAACTGCTCGGAGATGTGGCCGTCATCGTCGAGATAGCGCAGCTGCCGGTTGGCCGGGATGTCGCTCCAGACGAGGTATTGGCCTTGCGCATTCCACGCCGGCCCTTCCGCCCACAGGCAGCCGGTATAGAGCCGCTTGATCGCGGTGTTGCCGACCTTCGCCTTGAAGCGCTTGGGGTCGATGATGACGATGTCGGGGTCGGGATAGCGCTGCGGCTCGGCATTGGCGCCGAAGTCGCGGGCATCGGCATTGGAGGCGAGCAGGGTCGATGCGGCGAGTGTCGCTGCGCCTTGGAGCAGGGCGCGGCGGCCGAGACCGCCGCTTGCAGTCGTGTCGTCGGAGTTGGTCAGTATTCTTGTCATGGTTTCCTCCCAAAGTTTTGTTGGGAGGACACCATTCGCCTGCATTCAGGCGTAAACCGGGGCGATCTCCGATGGAGACAGCCGGAGATCGCAGGGCAGGGATGCCGGAAATGCGGCTAGACGGGATCCCAGGTGAAGATGTCGGCGGAGCGGTCCAGCTTGTAGAAAGAGCCCTTCAGCGCCGGCATGCCGTGTTCCGCGATCGATTGCGGCGTCCAGCCTTCGCTCCGCTGCACCGAGCGGATCGGCCGGTTCTGGCTGAACAGGAAGATCTCGTTCATGCGCACGCCAAAAATCTGGCCGGTGACGTCCTTGGCGGAATCGCCGAGCAGGTAGCCGCACAGCGGCGCGATCTTCTCCGGCCCCATCTGCTTGATCTTCTCGACGCGCGCCTTCTCGGCGTCGGTCTCGGTCGGGATGGTGCCGATCATGCGGGTCCAGGCGAACGGCGAGACGCAGTTGGAGCGGACGTTGAAACGGCCCATGTCGAGCGCGATCGACTTCGACAGCCCGACGATGCCGAGCTTGGCCGCGGCGTAATTGGCTTGGCCAAAGTTGCCGATCAGCCCCGAGGTCGAGGTGAAGTGCACGAAGGAGCCGCTCTCCTGCTCGCGGAAGATCCGCGCCGCGGCGTGGCTGACGTAGAACGAGCCCATCAGGTGCACCTTGATGACGGCCTCGAACGCCTCCACGCTCATCTTGTGGAAGATCATGTCGCGCAAGATGCCGGCATTGTTGACGACGCCGTCGAGCCGGCCGAAATGATCGGTTGCGGCCTTCACGATCTTGCTGGCGGGGATCGCTTCGGCCACCGACTCGAAATTGGCAACCGCGGTGCCGCCGCGCTTCTTGATCTCCTCGACCACTTCTTCCGCCGGCGCAGCGTTCGAGCCGGCGCCGTCGGCAGCCCCGCCGGGATCGTTGACGACGACCTTGGCGCCTTCGGCCGCGCACAGCAGCGCGATCTCGCGTCCGATGCCACGGCCTGCGCCGGTGACGATGATGACCTTGTCTTGCAGCGATTTGCTCATGTGGATGCCTCCTGTTGTCTCTGTCATACCGGGGCGTGCGAAGCACGAACCCGGAATCTCGAGGTTCCGGGTCTGGTCCTTCGGACCATCCCGGAACGACGAGAAATTACCTCTCGTTCGTAAACACGATCGTGCCTGATGCCGCGAACATGCCGCCGACGCCGTGGCACACCGAAATCTTCGCGTTGGGCACCTGCGCCGGTGCGATGCCGCGCATCTGGCGCACGCTCTCCTGGAGCGCGTACATGCCGTACATGCCCGAATGCATGTAGCTCAATCCGCCGCCATTGGTATTGAGCGGCAGCTTCCCGCCAGGGCGCGTGTTGCCGTCGGCGATGAACTGGCCGGTCTCCTCATAGGGCATGAAGCCGAGGTCGCCGAGGCCGAACAGCGGCAGATGCGCAAACGCATCGTAGATCATGAGATGGTCGACGTCCCCGTGCGCGATGCCGGCTTCCCTGAACGCCAGGGGCCCTGCGACCTTGAAGGCGCGGGAGGAGTTGAACGTCTCCATCTGGCTGACCATCGGCGTCTCCACGCTCTCGCCGGTGCCCATGATGTAGACGGGCTTCCTCGAAAAATCCCTGGCGCGATCGGCCGAGGTCAGGATCAGCGCGCCGCCGCCGTCGGTGACGAGGCAGCACTGCAGAAGCCGGAACGGATAGGCGATCATGCGCGAGTTGAGCACGTCAGCGACGGTGATCGGGTCCTTCATCGTCGCGCGCGGATTCTTCGCCGCCCATTCGCGCTGTATCACCGCCACCGAGGCAAGCTGCTCATGCGTGATGCCGTAGGTCTTCATGAAGCGCAGCACGGGAATCGGGAACATGCTGGGCGGGCCGTAGACGCCATAGGGCGCCTCGAACTGGCCTTGCAGGCTGTCGGCGGGGATCGAGCGCGGCAGCTTGCCGATCATCGACTTGCCGCTCTCGGCATGGGTGATCAGCACGGTCTTGCACAGGCCGGCCTCGATCGCCGCGGCGGCGTGGCGGACATGCAGCATGAACGAGCAGCCGCCGACCGAGGTGCCGTCCACCCAGGTCGGCTTGATGCCGAGATAGTGGCAGACCTGCTGCGGCGTTTCGACCGCGGTGGCAAAGCCGTCGATGTCGGACAGCTTCAGCCCCGCATCGGCAATGGCATTGAGCGCCGCATCAGCATGGAGCTGGAGCTGCGAGGCGTTGGGGATGACACCGAGCTCGGTGGTCTCGGCCGCGCCGACGACGGCAACCTGGTTCCTGCGCATGCTCTACCCCTTCGCCGGACGAAACACGGGGAGGGTGATCTTGTCGTCGAGCTCCTGGAAGGCGACCTCGAGCTTCATGTCGAGCTCGAGCGACTCCGGCGTCTGCGGGCAGTCGATGATGTTGCTCATCATCCGCGGGCCTTCGTCGAGCTCGACCACCGCGATCGCGTAAGGCGGCGTGAAGCCGGGCGCGGCCGGGCGGTGGTTGATCACGTAGCTGTAGAGAAAGCCCTTGCCGCTCGCCTTGAAGATGCTGACCTTGCGCGAGGCGCAGGATGGGCAGAACGGGCGCGGCGGGAAGTAGACATGCGCGCAGGCGTCGCAGCGCTGCAGGCGCAGTTCGCCGGCCTTGGCGCCGTCCCAGAAATGCTGGGTCTCCGGCGTCGGTTTCGGTCGCGCCCGCTGCGGTTCGGCCATGTCGGAAAACCTCCCAGAGCTTCTTCTGATAAGGAACGGGCTTTCCGCCCGCCTGTTTCGATTGTGATGCGACAATTGACCATGGCGCGTCAACGGTCCAGCAATGCGCATGCATGCCATCATGCGCACAATGCTTGTGTCGAACTGAGCCGGCGCTATAGATTGCGCGCGCCAATATTCCGTGAGACAGGACATGCCCGATTTTCCGACACTGGCGAAGCTCGCCGACGACCTCGAAAGCGGCCGCACCACCTCCCGCAAGCTGGTCGAAGCGTGCATCGCCAGGATCGCCGATCCCGCCGGCGAGGGCCAGCGCACCTTCATCCATGTCGACAAGGACGCCGCGCTGACGACCGCCGACGCCATGGATGCCCTGCGCAAGGTCAAGGCGGCGCCCTCGCCCTATGCCGGTATTCCCATCTCGATCAAGGATCTCTTCGACATCAAGGGACAGACGACGCGCGCCGGCTCCCGTGCGCTCGATGATTCCGATCCGGCGGAGCACGATGCGGCGGCGGTCGCGCGGCTGCGCAAGGCCGGTTTCGTGCTGATCGGGCGCACCAACATGACCGAGTTCGCCTATTCCGGCATCGGCATCAATCCGCATTACGGCACGCCGAAAGGCGCCTGGAACCGGGCCGAGGGCCATGTGCCCGGCGGCTCCTCCTCGGGCGCCGCGGTGTCCGTGCTCGACGGCATGGCGCATGGCGCGCTCGGGACCGACACCGGCGGCTCCTGCCGCATTCCTGCGGCCTATAACGGCATCGTCGGCTACAAGCCGACGCAGCGCCGCGTGCCGCTCGACGGCGCGGTGCCGCTGTCGTTCTCGCTCGACAGCATCGGGCCGCTGGCGCGATCGGTCAGCTGCTGTGCCATACTCGATGCCGTGCTCGCGGGCGAGCCCGTCGTCGCGCTGAAGCCGCGGCCCGTGAAGGGCATGCGGCTCGCGGTGCCGACCACGATCGCGCTCGACGATCTCGACGCGGCAGTCTCCGAGACCTTCGAGCGCGCGCTGAAGACGCTCGCCGATCACGGCGCCATCATCGAGCGGATCGAGATGTCCGAATTCCACGACATCGGCCCGATGAACGCCAAGGGCGGCTTTGCGGCGTCCGAGAGCTACGCCTGGCACCGCTATCTCATCGCGGCCAAGGGCGACGTCTACGATCCCCGCGTGTCGGTGCGTATCATGCGCGGCGAGGCGCAGAGCGCGGCCGACTACATCGACCTGCTCAACGAGCGCCGCTCGCTGATCGCCCGCGTCAATGGGCGCATCGCGCCCTATGATGCGCTGGTGCTGCCGACCACCGCCAACACGCCGCCGAAAATCGCCGACCTCGCCGACGACAAGGCGTTCACCACCCAGAACCTGCGCGCGCTGCGCAACTGCACCCTGATCAACATGATCGACGGTTGCGCCATCTCGCTGCCCGCGCATCGCGCGGGCGACGTCCCGGTCGGCCTGATGCTGGCGGGTGCGGGCGGCTCGGACCGCCGTATCTTTGAACTTGCTGCCGGCATGGAGGCCGTCATTCGTGTTTGATCTCACTTTCACCGTCGACGCCCAGGACACCACCACGCCGCTGACGCTGGCGATCGACCAGATGGTCATCGCCGGCTGGACCGGCCGCGATCCCGTTGCGCGTGACAACCACATCGCCGAGCTGCAGGAGATGGGCATCGCCCCGCCGGCCTCGACCCCGATCTATTACCGCGCCTCGGCGCGGCGGCTGACCCAGGAAGACCGTATCGAATGCACGGGCGGTGATTCCAGCGGCGAGGTCGAGTTCGTGCTGATCGGCTGGCAGGGCCGCATCTTCGTCGGCTGCGGCTCCGACCACACCGACCGCAAGGTCGAGGCCTACAACGTCACGGTGTCCAAGCAGATGTGCGACAAGCCGATCGCCTCGACGCTGTGGGAGCTCGAGGACGTGATCGGCCATTGGGACAGGATGATCCTGCGCTCCTACGCCACCATCAAGGGCGAGCGCGTGCTCTACCAGGAGGGCACGCTGGAGGCGATGCTGCCGGTCACGGACCTGATCGCGCGCGGCTTTGAGGGTGGAAAGTTCCCCGACGGCTGCGCCATGTTCGGCGGCACCTTCGCAGCCAAGGGCGGCATCCGTCCCGCGGAGCGCTTCGACTTCGAGCTTGAAGATCCCGTGTTGAAGCGCACGATCAAGCATGGATATGACGTGACGACGCTGCCGGTGCGGGGCTGAACTGTCTCCCCGCCGTCATTGCGAGCCAAGCGAAGCAATCCAGGCTGGTTCCGCGGAGGGATTCTGGATTGCTTCGTCGCAAGGGCTCCTCGCAATGACGGGGAGATAGTCGGAAATCGGGTGGCAGCAGGCGGGCCGGTCTTGCGAAGGTGGTGGCCATGACAGCAACAGCACGCAAATCGCCTCCTTCGCCCTCAGCCGACCTCGCCGCCCACGTCGATGCCCTCGACTGGCCGCAAATCACCGCCGAGCTCGACTCCCAGGGCTGCGCCGTCCTCAAAGGCCTGCTGACGCCGGATCAATGCCGCAGCATCGCCGCGCTCTATCCCGACGACACGCACTTCCGCAGCCGCATCGTCATGGGTCGCCACGGCTTTGGCCGCGGCGAGTACAAGTATTTCTCCTATCCGCTGCCCGACCTGATCGCGCAGTTGCGCCCGGCGCTCTATGCGCATCTTCAAGCCGTCGCCAATCGCTGGAACGAGGCGATGGGGATCGGCATCCGCTATCCCACAGCGCATGCGGCCTTCCTGAAGCGCTGCCACGAGGCGGGGCAGGCGCGGCCGACGCCGCTGCTGCTGCAATATGAGGCTGGCGATTACAACTGCCTGCACCAGGACCTCTATGGCGAGCACGTGTTCCCGCTCCAGGTCGCGATCCTGCTCTCCGAGCCCGGACGCGATTTCACCGGCGGCGAGTTCGTGCTGACCGAGCAGCGCCCGCGCATGCAGTCCCGCGCCGAGGTGGTGCCGCTCGCGCAGGGTGACGCCGTCGTCTTCGCTGTGCATCACCGTCCGGTGCAGGGGACACGCGGCACCTACCGCGTTAATCTCCGTCATGGCGTCAGCCGCATCAGGTCCGGCCAGCGCCACACGCTGGGTGTGATCTTCCATGATGCCAAATGAGCACTGCGATTGACGGGTGATCTGTTCGACAACGTCGCCGAGGCGCAGCCGTCACGTGAGGAGATCGCCGACGGCGCCGTACTGCTGCGCGGCTTCGTCAAGCCGGTCGAGAGCGAGCTGATCGACGCGGTACGCGCCATCGTGGCGCAATCGCCGTTCCGGCGGATGACCACGCCCGGCGGCTACCAGATGTCGGTGGCCATGACCAATTGCGGCGAGCGCGGCTGGATCACCGATCACACCGGCTATCGCTATGATCCGATCGATCCGCGCACCGGCGCGCCTTGGCCGGCGATGCCGCCGGTGTTCCGGGATCTCGCCCGCCGCGCGGCGGAGCAGGGTGGCTTCCAAAACTTCGCGCCCGATGCTTGCCTCGTCAATCGCTACGAGCCCGGCACGCGGCTGTCGCTGCATCAGGACAAGGACGAGCTGGATTATTCGGCGCCGATCGTCTCGGTCTCGCTCGGCCTGCCCGCGACCTTCCTGTTCGGCGGCCTGGCGCGCGCCGACAAGCCGCGCCGCTTCCGTCTCGTCCATGGCGACGTCGTGGTCTGGGGCGGGGCGAGCCGGCTCGCCTATCACGGCGTCGCCCCGCTCGCCGATGGCGAGCATCCGCTGCTGGGACGGAAACGGATCAACCTGACGTTTCGCAGGACGCGGTGACCTTCCTTCTCCCCTTGTGGGAGAAGGTGCCTTCCCGAAGGGAAGGCGGATGAGGGGTTTCTATCCGCGGAGACAGACCCCTCATCCGTCTCGCTGTCGCTTCGCGCCAGCGATCCACCTTCTCCCGCAAGGGGAGAAGGGAAGAAGCCGGATCGATGATGTTTTGATTACGGCTTCGGCGGATGGATGAATGCCCACGGGCTCACCTCGGAGTCCCGGGTCACCTCGACCGAGATCAGATACGGCCCGCCATGGCTAAGCGCCTTCTCCATCGCCGCCTTGAACTGATCCGGCGCGGTCACGCGCGCAGATGCGACCCCGAACGACTCCGCGAGCTTGACGAAATCCGGATTGACCAGATCGGACGCGACCACGCGGCCGTCGAAGCGTTCGCGCTGGTCGCGGCGGACATTGCCGTAGGCGTTGTTGTTGAACACCAGCGTCACCACGCCGATGTTGAACTGCACGGCGGTGGCGAGCTCCTGCACGCCGAACATGAAGCCGCCGTCGCCGGTGATCGCCACCACCGGCTTGTCGGGGTTGGCAACCTTGGCGCCCAGCGCGGTCGGAAAGCCAGAGCCGAGCGTGCCCTGATAGCCCGAGGTGATGAAGGTGCGCGGCTGGTAGATCGGAAAGCCGTACCAGGAGGCGAAGCCGACCTGCGACAACTCGTCGGTCACGATCGCATTCGCCGGCAGCACCTCGCGCAGGATGTTCAGATACGCCATCTGCGGTTGAACGCGCTGGATCTCGGCTTGTGCGCTCGCGGTCGCTTCGCGGATCGCGCCACGGCGGCCGGCGGTCTTGCTGTAACCCACCTTGCTGATGGCGGCGGCGAGATCGGCAGCCGCGGCCTTGGCGTCGGCGACGATCGCGATGTCGGAAGCGAACCGCCGCATCTCGACCGGATCGATGTCGATGCGGATGCTCTTCAGGCCAGCGGGTTGATACGGCCAGCGCGACATGGTCGGCAGCTCCAGCCGCGTGCCGATGCCGATCATGAGATCGGTGTTCGGCCACAGCTTGTAGGCGGCGGCCATGGTGAGGCCGAGCTCGTGCGCGTTGGAGACGATGCCGCGGCCGCTGCGGAAGGCGACGACGGGCGCATCGATCATCTCGGCAAGCTCGAGGATCTCCTCGCCTGCATCGATCGCGCCGCTGCCGACGAAGATCATCGGCGCCTTGCTCGCCTTGATCAGCGCAGCCGCCTGCTTGATCACATCGGGATCTGGCAGCGGCGCGGGCAGCGGCTCCAGCACCTGCGCGGCGGCGGTGTCTGCGCGCTGGGTGAAGATGTCCCAGGGCATCTCGACCGAGGCGGGGCCGGGCCGGCCGGACGTCATCTCCTGGAAGGCGCGCGCGACTGTGGTCGGCGCGTTGCCGGGCGTCTCGATGCGGTCGGCCCATTTCACATAGGTGCGCAACGTCGCGAGCTGGTCCGGCATCTCGTGCAGATGGCCGCGGCCCTTGCCCAGGAATTGCGTCGGCACCTGGCCGGTCACGCACAGCACCGGCTCGTTGCAGCCATATGCGGTCAGCAGCGCCGCGCTGGCGTTGAGCACGCCGGGGCCGGGCACCACGCTGAACACGCCGGGCCGGCCGCTGGCGCGCGCATAGCCGAACGCCATGTAGCCGCAGGCCTGCTCGTGCCGTGCGCCGATCACCTTGAGCTGCGCCTGGTGGAACGCGTCGAACAGGCCGTAGATTTGCGCGCCGGGCAGGCCGAACACGGTGTCGACGCCATGGGCGACAAGCCCGCTTACGATCGCTTCGCCGCCGGTGAGGATGGTCATTGCACTATTCCACTTCGGTTGTTGGTCAGGCTTCGTCGACGACGCCGTTGCGCAAGGAGCCGATGCCCTCGGCGGCGACCTCGATGACGTCGCCCGGCTTGAGGTAGCGCGGCGGATCGAACCGCGCACCGGCGCCGGTCGGCGTGCCCGTGACGATGACGTCGCCGGGGACGAGCGTTGCGAAGGTCGAGATATAGCTGATGAGATAGCGGAACGGAAACATCAGCCGGCTGGTGCGGTCGTCCTGCCTGAGCTCACCGTTGACATGCGTGGTGAGCCTGATGTCCGCGATCTGCGATTCCCGCGTGTAGGGCACGAGCCACGGCCCGAGACTGCCGCTGGAATCAAAATTCTTGCCCTGCGTCACATTGAATTTTGCATGGCGCAGCCAGTCGCGCACCGAGCCCTCGTTGCACAGCGTCAGCGCGGCGATGTGGTCGAGCGCGGCGCTCTCGGCAATGTGCCGGCCTTGCTTGCCGATCACCAGCACGATCTCGCCTTCATAATCGAGCTGCGCGGATGCGCGCGGGCGCACCAGCGGCGTGTCGTGACCGACGAAGGAGCGGGGCGAGCGCATGAACATGCTCGGATATTTCGGCGCGTCCTGGCCGTCCTTGTACTCGGCGTTGCGATCGGGGTAGTTGACGCCGATGCAGATGATTTTTTCCGGCGCTGGGATCGGCGGCAGCCAGGTGATGTCAGCGAGCGCGTGATCCGGCGCGCGGCCGGCGGCTTCCTCGGCGAAGCTCACCAACTTGCCGGCGGCGATCACCTCGCGCAGCGTCGGATAGTCCTTCGCGTAGCGCGCGGAGAGATCGACGATGCCGCCCTCCAGAACGGCGCCGTAGCTGATGTCACCCTTGACGGAATAGGTGGCGAGGCGAGGGAGTTTCATTAGCGACTCTTCATCTCCTGTCGTCCCGGCGAAGGCCGGGACCCATACCGCGTGATCTCTCGATAAGGCGCGATGATAATCCCGAACGACTGGTCATCGCCAAACTTCTTCCTGTGGTTATGGGTCCCGGCCCCCGTGCGCAATTGCGCACTAGGCCGGGACGACGGGGAGAGAGTTTGGCCGGCAGCCAACATCAATCCGCCACCAGCACGTCGGCCACGAATTTCGGCTCGCGCACCGCCTGACCCGTGAACGGCGAGCCCTGCTCGAACCAGGAGCGCGGCGCGGGTGCGCCCCACAGCGTCTGGCGGCGCGGATCGCGCAGCGACCAGCGCAGCGGTTCGTGGTCGTGATCACCTGTAAAATAATCGCTGGTGTAGAGCTCCAGCCGATGTCCATCGGGATCGCGCACATAGAGGAAGAAGGCGTTCGAGATGCCGTGGCGTCCCGGGCCGCGCTCGATGTTCTTCACAAAACCCTGCGAGGCCATGACGTCGCAGAGATGGATGATGTTCATAGCCGTCGGCGTCCAATATGCGAAATGGTGCAGGCGAGGGCCCTTGCCGTTGGTGATCGCGAAATCGTGGACGTTGCCCTTACGATGCATCCAGGCCGCGGCGATGCGTCCGCTCGGTCCGTCCTCCTCGGCATATTCGGTGAGGCGGAAGCCGAGCTTTGCATAGAAATCGACGGTGTCCTGCACCTCGGCGGCGAAAACGTTGAAATGGTCGAGCCGCTGCGGGTGGCAGCCCCGGTAGAGATCGTAGCGGCGGAGCAGATGCGGTCGCTTGTCCATCGACGCATAGAGCTCGATCTGGAAGCCGAAGGGATCGGTGAACTGAAGCGTGCGGCCCTGGAAGGCCTGGTTCACGAAGGCGTAGGCGAGGCCGTTCTCGGAGAGGAACGCGGCGGCCTTGTCGAGATCCTTGTCGTTACCGACCTTGAAGCCGAGCCGGGCGCACGCCGGCACGGCTGACTTGCGCAGCACCAGCGAGTGATGCTGATGCTCTTCGGCGGCACGCAAATAAACGACCTTTTCGTCGGAATCCTCGACATGCAGGCCGACGGTGGTCTCGTAGAACTCGCGGCTCAGCTTCAGATCGGTGACGTCGAGCACGACGTGGCTGGAGCGGATGATGTTGAACGGCGGCTCGAAGACGTGTTGCGGTACCGGCATTGGCGTTTCCCCTCTCGTTCTTGTCATTCCGGGGCGGCTCGAAGAGCCGAACCCGGAATCTCGAGGTTCCGGGTTCTCCGGGCCGCGCTTGCGGTCCCGTCGCCCCGGAACGACGGCGGTGCTAAATTCCCAGCTTCTGAATCTTGTGCGTGCCCCGCGCCAGCGAGACGTGCTTGGTTTCCATGTAGAAGTCGAACGAGTAGTCGCCGCCGTCGCGGCCGATGCCCGAGGCCTTCATGCCACCGAACGGCGTCGGCAGATGACGGACATTCTCCGAGTTCAGCCAGATCATGCCGGCCTCCAGCGCGTCGGCGACGCGCAAGCTCCGGCCGACGTCGTTGGTCCAGACATAGCCGGTGAGGCCATAGCGGATGTCGTTGGCGATCTCGATCGCGTCCTTTTCGTCCTTGAAGGGCAGCACGGTCAGGAACGGCCCGAACACCTCCTCCTGCGCCACGCGCATCTTGCCGTGCGCGCCGGTCACCAAGGTCGGCTCGACATAATGTCCGCCGCCAGGGCCGTCATAGGCTTTGCCGCCGACCGCGATCACAGCGCCGTCCTGCCGCGCGACGTCGAAATAGGAGCAGACCTTTGTGAGGTGCCGCTCGTGGATCAGCGGCCCGATCTCGGTGGCGGGATCGAGGGGATGGCCGACCTTCAGCGCCTTCACGCGCGCGGTCAGCTTTTCCACGAATTTTTCCGCGATGCTCTGTTGGATCAGCAGGCGGCTGGACGAGGTACAGCGCTCGCCGTTGAGCGAGTAGATCATGAACACGACGGCATCGAGTGCACGGTCGAGATCGGCATCGTCGAATACGATCACGGGGTTCTTGCCGCCGAGCTCGAAATGCACGCGCTTCAGCGTGGGCGCACCCTGGACCATGATCGCCGAGCCCGTCGCGCTCTCGCCGACGAAGCCGATCGCCTTGATGGCGGGATGCTCGGTCAAAGCCTTGCCGGCCTCTTCGCCAAAGCCGTGCACGGTGTTGAGCACGCCGTCGGGCACGCCGGCTTCCTTGACCAGCTTCGCCAGAATGGACGCCGTCACCGGCGACCATTCGGCCGGCTTGTGCACGACGGTGCAGCCGGCGGCCAGCGCCGGAGCGATCTTCCAGGTCGAGAGCATGAACGGCGTGTTCCACGGCGTGATCACGCCGACCGGGCCGATCGGCACGCGCGTCGAGATGTTCCAGTGCTCGTCGCTCGGCGTGTTGAGGCCGTCGCGCGCCTCAGCGCATTTGTCGGCGAAGAAGCGAAAATTCTCGGCGGCGCGGATCGCGGCCTTGGCCATGAAGCGATAGGCTTGTCCCGTGTCGATGCATTCGAGCACGGCGATGTCGTCGGCATTGTCCTCGATGGCATCCGCGACCCGATGCAGCAGCTTGCGCCGCATCGCCGGCCCCATGTCGCGCCAGGACTTGAACGCGAGCGCAGCGGCCGTTGCCGCGCGATCGATATCCTCCGCATTGCCGCGCGCGACGCTGGCGAGCACCGCGCCATCGACGGGCGACTTGGTCTCGAACGTCTCGCCTGAGATCGACGCAACGATCTTCCCGTCGATCATGTGGCCGATGCCGTCGGCACGCAGCGTCTTCAGCAGCGGCGCGACGCGGTCGCGGTTGGCCTGGAACACATCGGCTTTCGGGGTGGGCTTATCCATGGGCAGCCTCCACTTTCAGGGCGTCGTGGATGTTGTTGCGCTTCCAGCTGGTGTCCTTGTCGTTGATCTGCATGTCGAACGACAAAGCGAACTTGCTGGCGGCGAAGACGGGATCAAGATGCTTTGAGAGCGCCTGGAAGACGTGCTCGCCGGCCTTTTGGCGGGTCGGAAGGTCGCGGCCTTCACCGATGCGCAGCACCATGTCGAGAAAACCGTAATCCTGCCGCGCGTCCGCGATCGCATAATGCTCGCAGCGGATGGCGCGGACGCGGATGCCGCCGAGCGGGAAGATGCCGGTCTCCACCGCCGCCTTGCGCACGACCTCGCACACGGTGTCAATGTTGAGGCGGCCATCGAGATTGGCCGAATATTCGATGGTGAAATGCGGCATCGCGGTTTCACTCCCTGTCTTCTTGTTCGCCTAAGCGAAGTAGCAGCTCACCGAGCCGTAGGCGCCATAATCGGCCTGAATTGTGTCGCCCTTGCGGGTCTCGATCGGACGGATGAAGGAGCCGGCGAGCACGACCTGACCCGGCTCCAGCGCCAGCCCAAGCGGCGCGATCTTGTTGGCAAGCCAGGCCACGGCTGTCGCAGGATGATTGAGCACGCCGGCGGCAAGGCCGGTCTCTTCCAGCTGGCCGTTCTTGAAACACAGCGCGCCGATCCAGCGCAGGTCGGCGTCGAGCGGGCGGATCGGCCGTCCGCCGAGCACGATGCCGGCATTGGCCGCATTGTCGGCGATGGTGTCAAAGATTTTCCGCGTGGCCTTCGTCCTGGGATCGACGCGCTCGATTCGCGTGTCCAAAATCTCCAGCGCAGGCACCACGAAGTCGGTGGCGTTGAGCACGTCGAACATCGTGCAGTCGGGGCCAGCGAGCTGCTTGCTCATGACGAAGGCGAGCTCGGCCTCCACACGCGTCGCGATGAAGCGCTCGGTCGGGACCAGACCGCCATCGGCGAAGAACATGTCGTCGAGCAGCACGCCGGAATCCGGCTCGTCGATGTTGAGCGCGCTCTGCATCGCTTTGGAGGTCAGCCCGATCTTGTGGCCCTTGACGATGCGCCCCTCCGCGATCTTGACGTCGACCCAGGCCTTCTGAATCGCGTAGGCATCAGCGATGCTGATGTCGGGGAAATCCTGCGAGAGCTGGCGGATCTGCGTGCGGGTCTTCTCCGCCTGGTGCAGACGCCGCGCGCAAGCCTGGATATCGTCGTTGGAAAGCGCCATTCGTGAATTTACAAATCGTGGTGCCCGGAGATACTTAACATGTTAAGTGAATGCGTCAAACAGAATCTGAGTTTGCTGCACTGCAAACGTTTTGCGGTCTGAAAGGGCGCCATGAGCAAGAGACCGGCTGACCCCGCCAACGGAAGCGCGCCTGCCGCGCGGCAAGTGCCGATGCGCGACTTCTCGCGCTCGCTGCCGATGTCACTGCTCAGGGCGCGCGAGGCGGTGATGCGACAGTTCCGCCCCTCGCTGCGCGAGCACGGCCTGACCGAGCAGCAATGGCGCATCCTGCGCGCGCTCGCCTCCATCGAGGCCGCCGAGGTCACGGAACTCGCGCGCACCGCGTTCCTGCTCGGGCCGAGCCTCTCGCGCATCCTGCGCGATCTCGAGGCGCGCAACCTGATCGAGCGCAAGACGGCCAAGGCGGACCAGCGCCGCAGCATGGTCTCGATCTCGAAGGAGGGCGTGAAGCTGATGGCCTCCGTGGCGCCGACCTCGGAGGCGATCTACGCCGAGATCACCAGCCGCTTCGGCGCCCGCAAGCTCGCTGAATTGCAGGAGATGCTCGGCGAGCTCGAACAGAGTCTTGCTGGCCTCGGCGCCGGCAATGAGGCAAGTGCCGAGGAGTGACAGCAGATATGCGCTCCCGCGCGGCAACTGTCATGGACATGGCCGCGTTTTTTCGCTCAAAGTGCCGCCCAAGCCGATCGCTCGAAAGTCGGCGCCGGGACGGACGACGCCCCCCTGCCGGATGACATCTTGCGTCGTCGCGAGCGTAGCGCGGGGATCGACTTCGCGGTAATAACGGCATCGCCTTGTCGCGGCGCTCGTCATGGTGACGACGGACCAAACAACAAAGAAGGAAGGCAACGTGACGAACAAAGTCAAAGAGATCTGGAAGTCGGGCAAGGCCGTGGTCAACGCGTGGCTGGCAATTCCCTCCGGCTTCTCGGCCGAGATGGTCGCGCAATGCGGCTTCGACAGCGTCACGGTCGACATGCAGCATGGCGTGCAGGACTATCTCTCGATGGTTCAGTGCTTCCAGGCGATGGACAAGCACCCGGTGACCCCGATGGTGCGCGTGCCCTGGAACGAGCCCGGCATCATCGGCAAGGTGCTCGATGGCGGCGCCTATGGCGTGATCTGCCCGATGGTCAACACGCCGCAGGAAGCCCGGAACCTCGTCTCCTATTCCAAATATCCGCCGAAGGGCGTGCGCTCCAACGGCCCGATCCGCGCCGGCATGTACGGCACCGCCGGCTCCTACCAGAAGACGGCCAACGACGAGATCGTGCTGCTGCCGATGATGGAGACCAGGACCGCGGTCGAGAACATGGAAGCGATCCTCGATGTCGAAGGCATTGACGGCGTCTATATCGGGCCGTCCGATCTCGGCTTCTCCTACGGCCTCGAGCCCAAGCTCGACCGCAGCGAGCCCGAGATCCTCGCGATCTACGAGAAGATCATCAAGGAATGCGGCAAGCGCGGCCTCAACCCCGGCATCCATTGCAGCGGCGCGGAAGGCGCCGCGCGCGCCATCAACATGGGCTTCAAGCTGGTGACGCTCTCGAACGAGGTCGGCCTGATGACCACCTATGCCAAGATGCAGGTCAACGCGACCCGCAAGGATTCGGCCGGCAAGGCCTGAGAACCCCGCGAATGGCGAATGGGGAGTAGCGAATGGCGCTGCTCCCCTTTTCCATTCGCCACTCGCTACTCACTACTCGACCAAGGAGATACCCATGACCATCAGCCCCGTCATCCGCCTGCATCCCGATGATGGCGTGGTGATCGCGCGCGCGAGCCTGCCGCCGGGAACATTGGTGGCCGACGGCGTGACCACGGTCGATCGCATTCCTTCCGGCCACAAGATCGCGATCAAGCCGATCGCCGTCGGTGAGCCAGTGATCCGGTATGGCCAGATTATCGGCTTTGCGACCATTCCAATCGCGCCGGGCCAGCACGTGCACGTGCAGAACTGCGGCATGGGTGATTTCTCGAAGGACTATGCCTATTGCGCCGACGTCAAGCCGACGCCGAATTTCGATCTGCCCGCGACGTTCGAAGGCATCCGCCGCCCGGACGGCCGTGTCGCCACGCGCAACTATATCGGCATCCTCACCTCGGTGAATTGCAGCGCGCATGTCGCGAGCCTCGTCGCCGACGTCTTCAAGAAGAATCCCTTCACCGGCGCCAATCCGCTGGCCGATTTCCCCAACGTCGACGGCGTGGTCGCGCTGACCCACAAGACCGGCTGCGGCATGACGCAGAACGAGCCGCTCGCGCTGCTCCGCCGCACGCTCGGCGGCTATGCGCGGCACGTCAATTTCTCCCACGTCATCGTGCTCGGCCTCGGCTGCGAGGTGAACCAGATCGGCGGCCTGATGGAAGAGCAGAAGCTCGCCGGACGCCTGCGCGCGATGGACATCCAGGAGGTCGGCGGCACTCGCAAGACGGTGGAAGCAGGCATCGCCTTCGTGCGCGAGGCGCTCACTGACGCCAACAAGGTCAAGCGCGAGACGGTGCCGGCGAGCGAGCTCACCGTTGCCCTGCAATGCGGCGGCTCCGACGGCTATTCCGGCGTCTCGGCCAATCCGGCGCTGGGCGCTGCCAGCGATCTCGTCGTCCGTCACGGCGGCACCGTGATCCTGTCGGAGACGCCGGAGACCTACGGCGCCGAGCATCTGCTGACGCGCCGCGCCGTCAGCCGCGAGGTCGGCGAGAAGCTGGTCGATCTCATGCGCTGGTGGGACGAGTACACGACGCGCGAAGGCGCCGAGATGAACGCCAATCCGAGCCCCGGCAACAAGGCCGGCGGTCTCACCACCATTTTGGAGAAGTCACTGGGTGCGATGGCGAAGGCTGGCACCACCAATCTCGTCGAGGTGCTGCGCTATGCCGAGCCGGTGACCAAGCGCGGCTTCGTGTTCATGGACACGCCCGGCTACGATCCCGTGGCCGCGACCGGGCAGGTCGCCGGCGGCGCCAACCTCGTCTGCTTCACCACGGGCCGCGGCAGCGTGTTCGGCTGCAAGCCGGCGCCCTCGATCAAGCTCGCCACCAACACGCCCATGTACAAGCGCATGGAAGAGGACATGGACGTCAATTGCGGCACCATCCTCGAGGGCGAGGAGAGCGTCGAGCAATGTGGCCAGCGCATCTTCGACCTCATCCTCAAGACCGCCTCCGGCCAGCCGACCAAGAGCGAGAGCTTCGATTTCGGCGGCGCCGAGTTCGCGCCCTGGGTGCTGGGCGCGACGATGTAACGGTGCTGATGCACCTCGCTGCAGGATGCGGACACCTACGTAGTCATACGTAGGTGTCATATGACCGCGGGAGTCCCCGCGGTCACTCGGGATTAACATTTCGTACCGTAATCGTGAGGTGATGCGGGCTACCCTTCGAGGGCGCTGCCCTTCGACAGGATTCGTCAACGATGACGCGTGCGATACGGCCGACTGGCGTGGAAAATCTCCTCGGCGAGGAGGAGCTGATCGTCTCCAAGACCGATCTCAAGGGCCGTATCACCTACGCCAACGACGTCTTCATCCGCATGGCGAAATACTCTTACGCCGAGCTGATGGGCGCGCCCCACAGCCTGATCCGCCATCCCGACATGCCGCGCGCCGTATTCAAGCTGCTGTGGGACACGCTGCAGTCCAAGCAGGAGATCTTCGCCTACGTCGTTAATCTGGCGAAGGACGGCAGCCATTACTGGGTGTTCGCGCACGTCACGCCGACCTTCGACGAACGCGGCAATATCGTCGGCTATCACTCCAACCGCCGCAAGCCCGATCCGGCGCAGGTCGAGCGCATCAAGCCGATCTACAAGACGCTGTGCGCGGAAGAGGCGCGGCATGCCAATGCCAGGGACGGCATGCATGCGAGCTTCGAGGCGATGGTCGGGCTGCTCAAGCAACAGGGTGTCGGTTACGATGAATTTGTGCTCTCTCTCTAAGGCGCAGGGAGCGACCGCGCTCGCGTGTGTTCTTGCCGTCGTTGCATTCGGACTTTCGCCTCTCGGTGCGACCGGAATCATCGGCGGCGCGCTGCTTGGCGTGACGGTCGTGCTGCTCGGCTATGCCGTCTGGTGCCAGCATCGCACGGCGCTGGCCGTCGATGAGGTCGCCGATGTCTGCCGCAAGGCGGCGCATGGCGATCTCGAGGCGCGCATCCTGAGTGAGCGGCAGGCCGGGCGGATCGGAGCCATCCAGAAATCCGTCAACGACATGCTCGACATCACCGATGCCTTCCAGCGCGAAGCTTCGGCATCGATGGAGTATGCCAGCCGCGGCAAGTATTTCCGCAAGATCCTGGCGCGCGGACTGCCCGGCTCGTTCCGCCGTTCGGCCACCGTCATCAATTCCGGCACCGACAGCCTGGGCCGCCGCGTGGTCGAGGTCGCGGATATCGCCAAGCAGTTTGGCACGCATCTCGATCAGGTCGCGGGCACGCTGATGGGCGCTGCGACCGATCTCGAAACCGACGCAGGCCAGATGGCATCGGCGGCCGAGAAGACCAGCCGGCAGACCTCCGGCGTGCTCAGCGCGTCCGACCAGGCCTCGCGCAACGTCGCCACCGTCGCCAGCGCGGCGGAGCAGCTCGCATCGTCGATCGCCGAGATCAGCCGCCAGGTGGCCGGCTCGACCACGAGCACGGGGCGGGCGGTGAACGAAGCCAATCGCGCCGGCAGCGAGATCCGCAACCTGGCGGATGCGGCCATGCGGATCGGCGACGTCGTCAAGCTGATCAGCGAGATCGCCTCGCAGACCAACCTGCTCGCGCTGAACGCCACCATCGAGGCGGCGCGGGCAGGGGACGCCGGCCGCGGCTTTGCGGTGGTGGCCTCCGAGGTCAAGAGCCTCGCCAACCAGACCGCGAAGGCCACCGAGGAGATCAGCGCAAAGGTCGGCGAGATGCAGCAGTCGACCACCAATTCGGTTGCGGCCGTCGAGGCGATCGCGCAGACCATCGCCGAGATCAACGGCATCACGGCCAGCATTGCGGCCTCGATCGAGCAGCAGGGGGCCGCGACGCGCGAGATCGCCCGCAACGTCCAGGAAGCCTCGGCCGGCACCTCCCAGGTCTCCTCCAACGTGACAGGCATCAGCGATGCCGCCGCCGACACCGGCCGCGTCGCCACCCGCGTCAACAGCGCCTCCGAGCGCGTCCACGGCGAAGTCGAGACGCTAAGGCGCGAAGTGACGCAGTTCTTGCAGCGGCTGACCTCGGCGGCGTAGGGCTCGTGTCACCCACCGCCGTCGTCCCGGACAAGCGCGCCCCAAGGCGCGCTTGTCCGGGACGACGCGTGTGGGGAGAGCGCGGCGTAGCCACAATCTCCGTCTTCGTCCCGACGACGCCGGGACGACGGGGATACTTCCTAGGCACCCTCTGCCCGTTGTTAGTGCTTGATCGCATTGACGTCAGGTGTTCTGCTCAAAAAAGCTGCTGGAGCACCGCACCCCGTGTCGATCTACGTCGCATTACATCACGTCACGCACTACAAATACGACCGCCCGATCGATCTTGGCCCGCAGACCATCCGCCTGCGGCCGGCACCGCACACGCGCACGCCGATCCTGAGCTATTCGCTCAAGGTCACGCCGGCCAACCACTTCGTGAACTGGCAGCAGGACCCGCAAGGCAACTGGCTCGCGCGCTACGTCTTCCCGGAGAAGACCACCGAGCTGAAGTTTGAGGTCGACTTCACGGCGCAGATGACCACGGTCAACCCGTTCGACTTCTTCGTCGAGCCCTATGCCGACAGTTTTCCGTTCGACTATCCGAAGGACCTCAAGACCGAGCTCGCGCCTTATCTGGAGACCATCCAGCCTGATTCTCACTTCGCAAAATATCTGGCGTCGATCCCGCGCGAGGCGCCGAACACCGTCAACTTCCTGGTTGACCTCAATCGCGAGCTGCAGAAGAAGATCAACTACATCATCCGCATGGAGCCCGGCGTGCAGACTCCGGAGGAGACGCTCACCTCCTGCGCCGGCTCCTGCCGCGACTCCGCCTGGCTGCTGATCCAGACCTTCCGTCATCTCGGGCTCGCCGCGCGTTTCGTCTCCGGCTACCTGATCCAGATCCGTCCCGACATCGATCCGATCGAGGGCCCACCGGAAGTCGAGAACGATTTTACCGATCTGCACGCCTGGGCCGAGGTCTATCTGCCGGGCGCCGGCTGGATCGGGTTCGACGCGACCTCCGGCATGCTGGCGGGCGAGGGGCACATCCCGGTCGCCGCCACGCCGCATTATCGCTCGGCCGCGCCGATCTCCGGCGGTGCCGGCTTTGCCGAGGTCGAGTTCGCCTTCGACATGAGCGTCAGGCGCATCCGCGAGGCGCCGCGCATCACGAAGCCGTTCTCCGATGAATCCTGGGCGCGGCTCAACGATCTCGGCGAGCAGGTCGACGGCGATCTCGCCGCGCAGGACGTGCGGCTGACCATGGGCGGCGAGCCGACCTTCGTCTCGGTCGACGATCTCGAGGCGGGCGAGTGGAATACGGAGGCCGTCGGTCCCACCAAGCGGACGCTCGCCGACGATCTGATCCGCCGCCTGCGGACGCGCTTTGCATCCGGTGGCCTGCTGCATTACGGCCAGGGCAAATGGTATCCGGGCGAGAGCCTGCCGCGCTGGGCCTTCGGTCTCTACTGGCGCAAGGACGGCGTGCCGATCTGGAAGAACGCCGATCTCATCGCCAAGATCGAAAATCCGCGCCGGCCCGAGGTCAGGGACGCCGAAGCCTTCATGGAAGGCACCGCCGCGCGGCTCGGCGTCGACCTTGGCTACATCATGCCGGCCTATGAGGACCCGGCCTATTGGCTCATGAAGGAAGCCGAGCTTCCGATCAATGTCGATCCCTCCGACTCCAAATTGTCCGATGCTGAAGCGCGCGCCCGCATGGCGCGGGTGTTCGACGAGGGTCTGAACACACCGCGTGGTTTCGTGTTGCCGATCCAGCGCTGGAATGCGCCGCCGCGCTGGCGCAGCGAGCGCTGGCCCCTGCGACGCAGCCATCTGTTTCTGATGCCGGGCGATTCACCGCTCGGCCTGCGCTTGCCGATCGGCTCGCTCGGCTACGTGCCGCCCAATCAATATCCTTACATCGTCGAGCAGGATCCGATGGAGGCGCGCGGCAAGCTGCCGGTATTCACGCCGCCGGCGCGGCCGAAATCACCGCCCCGGGAAGCGCCCGAGAAGCTCAACACGTCCGTCCCGGTCCGCACCGCGATGTCGATCGAAATCCGCGACGGTGTGATTTGCGCCTTCATGCCGCCGGTCGAGCGCATCGAGGATTATCTCGAGCTGATCTCGGCGCTGGAAGACACCGCCGAGGAAATGCAGCTCCCCGTCCATGTCGAGGGCTATCCGCCGCCGTTCGATCCGCGCATCGAGGTGATCAAGGTGACGCCAGACCCCGGTGTCATCGAGATCAACATTCAGCCGGCCAGGAGCTGGCGCGATGCGGTCGAGATCACCTCTGGTCTCTATGAGGACGCGGCCAAGGTGCGCCTCGGCGCCAACCGTTTCCTGGTCGACGGCCGCCACACCGGCACCGGCGGCGGCAATCACGTCGTGGTCGGCGGCTCGAGCCCGCAGGACTCGCCATTCCTGCGTCGGCCGGATCTCCTGAAGAGCCTCGTGCTGTATTGGCAGCGGCATCCTTCGCTGTCCTACTTCTTCTCCGGCCTCTTCATCGGCCCGACCAGCCAGGCGCCGCGCATCGACGAGGCGCGTCACGACAGCATCTACGAGCTCGAGATCGCGCTCTCGCACGTGCCGCCGCCGGGCTACCAGACGCCGCTGTGGCTGGTGGACCGGCTGTTCCGGCACCTGCTCGTCGACATCACCGGCAACACCCACCGCGCCGAGATCTGCATCGACAAGCTCTATTCGCCGGAGGGGCCCACGGGGCGGCTCGGCCTGGTCGAATTCCGCGCGCTCGAAATGCCGCCCGATCCGCGCATGTCGCTGGCGCAGCAGCTCCTGATCCGCGCGCTGATCGCAAAGTTCTGGCGCGAGCCGCAATCCGGCAAGTTCGTGCGCTGGGGCACCGCGCTGCACGACCGCTTCATGCTGCCGCATTTCATCTGGGAAGATTTTCTCGACGTGCTCACCGAGCTCAAGCAGTTCGGCTATCCGTTCGAACCGGAATGGTATCTGGCCCAGCTCGAATTCCGCTTCCCCGCCTTCGGCCGGGTCCATCATGGCGGCGTGACGCTGGAATTGCGCCAGGCGCTGGAGCCGTGGCACGTCCTCGGCGAGGAGGGCTCGGCCGGCGGCACCGTGCGCTATGTCGATAGCTCGGTCGAGCGGCTCCAGGTCAAGGCCGAGGGTTTTGTGGAGGGGCGCCACATCGTCACCTGCAACGGCCGCCGCCTGCCGATGACCTCGACCGGCCGCTCGGCGGAGGCCGTGGCGGGTGTCCGCTTCAAGGCCTGGCAGCCGGCCTCCGGCCTGCACCCGACCATTCCCGTCCACGCGCCCCTGACCTTTGATCTGATCGACACCTGGAACGGCCGCTCGCTCGGCGGCTGCGTCTATCACGTCGCCCATCCCGGCGGGCGCAACTACGACACCAAGCCGGTCAACACCTATGAGGCCGAGGCGCGGCGGCTGGCGCGCTTCCAGGACCACGGCCATACCCCCGGTCCGATGCAGCCGCCGCCCGAGGAACGCACAAATGAATTTCCGCTGACCCTCGACTTGCGGACCCCGCTCCTGCAATGAGTATGATGGTGGGGGAGGGAAAGGCCCATGGGCGAGGGCGCGGCCGAAGACAACGACCAGGCGGGCTGGACACAAGCCCAGCAGCGGATCGCGCAATGGGTCCGCGACTATAGCCGCCTGCCCGGCATCCCCGACGAGTTCCTTGGGCCCGACGGTGCCCCGCGCGCGGTCTGGAGCCGCTTCTTCGACGCCTTCGGCGCGCTCGCGCCCGACGAGGTCGAGCGTCGCTTCGGCATGGCCGACCGCCATCTGCGCGAGGCCGGCGTCACCTACCGCGCCCCAGGCGACAGCGCCGACCGGCCCTGGTCGATCAGCCACCTGCCGCTGCTGATCGATGAAGCCGACTGGCAGCAGCTCTGCGCCGGCATCACCCAGCGCGCCGAGCTGCTCGAGCTCGTGCTGCGCGACATCTATGGCGAGGGACGCCTGGTTGCCGAAGGCGCGCTGCCCGCGGCGGCGATCGCCGGCAGCCCCGAATATCTCCGTCCCGTCTGCGGCGTCCCGCCGCCGGGCGGGCGCTATCTCTCGCTCTATGCCGCCGACGTCGGCCGCGGCCCCGACGGGCGCTGGTGGGTGCTCGGCGACCGCACCCAGGCGCCGTCAGGCGCGGGCTACGCGCTGGAGAACCGCCTCGTGCTGTCGCGCGCCTTCTCCGACCTCTACAAGTCGATGAACGTGCCACGCGTCGCGCCGTTCTTCGAGGCGTTCCGCGACAGTCTGCGCGCGCGCGCCGATCGCGACGAGCCGCGGATCGGCGTGCTGACGCCCGGCAGCTTCAGCGAGACCTATTTCGAGCATGCGACGCTGGCGCGCTATCTCGGCTTCCTGCTGGTCGAGGGCGACGATCTCGCCGTCAGCGACAATCGCATCCACATCCGCACCGTCGCCGGCCTAAAGCGGCTGGATGTGCTCTTGCGCCGCGTCGATTCCAACTCGCTCGATCCGCTGGAGCTCGATGCCTCCTCGCGGTTGGGGGTGCCCGGTCTGATCGATGTGCTGCGCAAGGACGGCGTCGTCGTCGCCAACATGCCGGGCTCGGGCGTCTTGGAGGCGCGGGCGCTGCTCGGCTTCCTGCCGGCGTTGAGCCGCCGCCTGCTCGGCGAAGAGCTGAAGATGCCGCATATCGCGACCTGGTGGTGCGGCCAGCGCAACGCGCGCGACGAGGTGTTGTCACGGCTCGACGAGGTGGCGATCGAAGGCGCGTACCGGCGCGGCGTGCCCGGCTTCGACTTGAGCGGTCCTGTGCTCGCGAGCGAGCTCGATGCTGGCGGCCGCCAGCGCCTGGTCGACGCCATCAGTGCGCGCGGCATGGACTATGTCGGCCAGGAGGTGGTGCGGCTCTCGACCATGCCGGTGTGGGAGCATGGCCAGATCACGCCGCGTCCCTTCGTGCTGCGCGTGTTCGCTGCCGCCACACCCGACGGCTGGGCCATCATGCCCGGCGGTTTCTGCCGGATCGCAGAGCAAGCCGATGCGCGCGCAGTGTCGATGGGCGACGGTGCGCGCGCCGCCGACGTCTGGGTCGTCTCCGACAAGCAGGTCTCGACCGCGACGCTCTTGCCCGCGACCGACAAGGTCCGCATCCGCCGCATCGCCGGCGTGCTGCCGAGCCGCGCCGCCGACAATTTGTTCTGGCTCGGCCGCTATCTCGAACGCGCCGAGGCGACGCTGCGGCTGGTGCGCGCGCTGGGCTCGCCGAGCGGGCCCAACAAAGGCACCGCGGCCTCGCTGCAATCGTCCGAACGCATCCAGCGCATGCTGGTGGCCTGGGGCGCGATTTCGCAGACCTCGCGCGCGGCGCCCGGCCGCATCGCCGCCGAGGCGCTGCAGAGCGCGGAGCGCTTCGGCTCGGCGCTGTCGCTGGTCCGCGCGGCCCAGCGCACCGCGACGTCCCTGCGCGAGCGGCTGTCGCCCGACGCCTGGCAGGTCATCACCGAGATGGCCGAGCGCCTCGCCTATGAGGTCGAGGACGACGACAGCGTGCTGAGCGCGGCCGAGCTGACCCTGCAGGAGCTGGCGAGCTTCGCCGGCCTTGCGCAGGAGAACATGAACCGGGCCGCCGGCTGGCGCTTCCTCGACATTGGCCGCCGCACCGAGCGCGCCATCAACACCACACGCTTTGCACGTCAATTTGCATATGACGAGGCCGGCGACGAGGATCTCGATATCCTGCTGACGCTGGTGGATTCCCAGATCACCTACCGCTCGCGCTATTTGCTGGCGCCGATCCTCGCCCCGGTGCGCGACCTCGCGGTGCTCGACAGCTACAATCCGCGTTCGGTGGCGTTCCAGGTCGCGACCCTGAACGAGCACATCGCGGCGCTGCCGAGCCTGAAGGAGCACGGCCTGATCGAGCAGCCGCAGCGGCTTGCGGTGGCGGTGCAGGCGATGCTGGCGACGGCGGAGGCCGAGAAGCTCGAGGTCAAGACGCTGTTCGCGCTGGAGCAGGATCTGCTCAGCCTTGCCGAGGCGATCGGGCTGCACTATTTCCCGCACGGCCCCAACGCCAGCCGGCCGGAAAAGCTGACGGGGCTGGCGTGATCTACGACATCCGTCATGTCACGACTTACGAATACGAAAGTCCGGTCAGCTTCGCCCGCTGCACGCTGCGGCTGGAGCCCAGAAGCGGCAACGGCCAGGAGCTGATCTCGCACCAGGTCGAGATCCGTCCGCGCCCCTCCGAGCGCAACGTCCGCCGCGATTTCTTCGGCACGCTGACCGAGAGCGTCGTGATCGAGGGCGCGCATCGCAATCTGCGCATCGACTCGCGCTCGCGCGTCTCCGTTTCGCGCCAGCCTCCGGCGCGCGATACGGTCAGTCCGCCCTGGGAGAGCATCCGTGACATCGCGTTTGAGGCGACCAGCCTCGGGCCGTCTTCGCCGGTCGGCTATGTCTTTGCGAGCCCCCTGGTGCCGGTGCTGCGCCCGGTCAGCGCCTATGCGGCGGAAAGCTTTCCAGCCGGCGAGGGCATCCTCAAAGGCGCGGTCGATCTCATGCGTCGCATTCGCAACCAGTTTCGTTACGACCCGAAGGCTACCGTGATCTCGACGCCGCTGAACGAGGTCTTCGACAAGCGCCACGGCGTCTGCCAGGACTTTGCCCATGTGATGATCGCAGGGCTGCGCGGGCTCGGCCTCCCGGCCGCCTATGTCAGCGGTTACTTGCGTACCATCCCGCCGCCGGGCCAGCCGCGCCTGCAGGGCGCCGACGCCACCCATGCCTGGGTCTCGCTGTGGTGCGGGGCGGAGCTGGGCTGGGTCGATTTCGACCCGACCAACGATCTTCTGGTCGCGAACGACCATATCGTGCTCGCGGTCGCACGCGACTTCTCCGACGTCTCGCCGGTCGACGGCATCATCGTCGGCTCGCCCAAGCAGAAGCTCGGCGTCGCCGTCGACGTGCTGCTGGTGGAGTGACGGCGGCCTCCGCCGTCCCGGCCGCGAAGACGATGCAGGCGCATGCGTCAGGCTGCGGTCCATTGCGCCGGACTGTCGTTCATGTCCGATAAAGCGAATTTGATTTCCGTGCCTGGCCGGAGCCATCCGACTGGTCGGCCCGGCGGCATCGCGCCGCGACCGCAACCGCGCTCTCGCAGGGCACAAGAGCAACATAATTTGCGTAATTTGGGTCCGGGATTTGGTCCCTCGGCCCAAGATGGGCTATGCTGGCTCTTGCGTCGAAGGCAACAAGGGACGTCGGGAGCTGGCGTGGGACACCACCGACAAGCGGGGCTGCATCCATGATGACGTTACCGAGACTGGCGGCTGAATCCCTGGAGAAGTTGCTGGGCTCGTTCATGCGTCGCAGGTACGACGATTCCTATGCCAGGGTGGTGGAGGCATCGACGCGCACCGCGATGGAATGCATCGGCAACAGCGATGCGCTCTATCACAACATCGAGCATACGATGCTGGTGACGCTGGCAGCCCAGGCGATCATGCTTGGCCGCAATCTGCACACGCATCTCGATGCCGAGGACTACATCCATATCCTCATCGCCTGCCTCGCCCACGATATCGGCTATGTGCGCGGCCTGTTCGCGGAGGACGACGAGGATGGCTTCCTGATCGACGAGGCCGGGACCAAGGTGTCGCTGCCGCGCGGCGCATCCGATGCCAGCCTGATGATGTACCACGTTGACCGATCGAAACTTTTCGTGCGGCGGCGGCTTCCTCCGATCCGCGGCGTGGACTCCGAGCGTGTCGCCCGCGCCATCGAGGGGACCCGCTTCCCGGCCCGTCAGGGACAGGAATATGACGACGAAGCCTCGATCCTGCGCGCCGCCGATTTCATCGGCCAGCTCGGCGATCCCAACTATCTGCGCAAGGCCAACGCGCTCTACTACGAGTTCGAGGAAGTGGGCATGAACCGGCAGCTTGGCTACGACTCGCCCGCCGACATCGTGAACCGCTATCCCCAATTCTACTGGAACAGCGTCGCCCCGCACATCCAGACCGAGATCAGCTATCTCAACAAGACCGAGATCGGCCGGCAGTGGATCGCCAATCTCTATAGCAATGTGTTCCGCGCCGAACGCGACATCTCGCTGTCCGGACCGCAGAAGTAAGGGCAGTCTTGTAGCCCGGATGAGCGCCAGCGATATCCGGGTCCGGTCGCGCAAATTCCCGGATGTCGCTTCGCTCATCCGGGCTACGACCGCGGATATCCGTGAGCCAATCATGCAACAAAAAACCATCACCACGGATGTCCTCGACATCGCCTATCTCGAATACGGCCCCGCCGACGGCTGGCCCTGCATCATGGGCCACGGCTTTCCCTACGACGTGAAAGCCTATGCCGAGGCGGCGCCGATCATCGCGCAAGCGGGCGCACGCGTGCTGGTGCCCTGGCTGCGCGGCTACGGGCCGACGCGATTTCGCTCCGCTGCAACACTGCGCTCCGGCGAGCAGGCTGCGCTGGGCGCCGATCTGCTCGCCTTCATGGATGCGCTTCACATCGAACGCGCAATCGTCGGGGGCTACGACTGGGGCGGGCGCGCGGCCTGCGTGGTTTCGGCGCTCTATCCTGAGCGCGTGGCCGGTCTCGTCTCCGGCGATTCCTACAACATCCAGAACATCGCCCGATCCATGGAGCCGGCCTCGCCGCCGGAGGAGGCGGCACTCTGGTATCAATATCTCTTCCACAACGAGCGGGGCCGCCGCGCGCTGGAGCGTAACCGGCGCGGCTTCGCGCGCCAGCTCTGGTCGATGTGGTCGCCGACATGGGCCTTTGACGATGCGACGTTCGAGAACAGCGCTGTGTCCTTCGACAATCCTGATTTCGTCGATGTCGTGATCCACTCCTATCGCCACCGCTACGCTCTGGTCGAAGGCGATCCCGCCTATGCCGGGATCGAAGAAAAGCTCGCCGCGCAACCCGCGATCCGCGTCCCGACGATCGCGATCGACGGCGACAGCGACGGCGTCAATCCCGGCACCGCGCACCACGCGCGCAAGTTCGAGGGCTTCTTCGAGCGGCGCGTGTTCGCGGGCGCCGGCCATAATCTTCCGCAGGAACGGCCGGCCGAATGGGCGCAGGCCGTGCGCGATGTGCGCGAGGCGGCCGGGCCCTGATTTTCGCGATCGCGGGAACTTTTCGCTCGTCCCGCCGTCCAATTCCTGAGTTGCGCGTCAAGCTGTCGGGAGGTGACCATGAGCGAGGACAAGAAGCCGAGCGGGCCGGATCTGACCACGGGCGTATCGCTCGCCGACTTCAAGGACGGCAAGCTGCTCGGCCATGTCGGGGACGAAGACGTCCTGCTGGTGCAGGCCGGCGGCGAGATCTTCGCGATCGAGCCCGCCTGCAGCCACTATCACGGTCCGCTCGCCGAGGGCCTCGTGGTCGGCGACACCATCCGCTGCCCCTGGCACCACGCCTGCTTCTCCCTGCGCACGGGCGAGGCCACCCGTCCGCCGGCGCTGAATGCGCTGGCGGTGTGGGAGATCATGCAGGACCAGGACAGGATTCTGGTTCAGCGCAAGCGTGAGGCGCCGACGCCGTCGGCAGCGCATCGCAGTGCGCCGACGCCCGAAAAATTCGTCATCGTCGGCGGTGGTGCCGCCGGCTTCGCTGCGGCCGAGACGCTCCGGCGTGAAGGCTTTGCCGGCGCCATCACCATGCTCAGCAATGACGGCACGATGCCGGTCGACCGGCCGAATCTCTCCAAGGATTACCTCGCCGGCAACGCGCCGGAGGATTGGCTGCCGCTGCGGGGCGAGGACTACTATCAGAGAGCCGGCATCGATCTCAGGCTCAGCACGAACGTTGCGGCGATCGATCCAAGGGCACGCAGCGTGACCCTCGGCAGTGGCGACAGCCTGCCGTTCGACCGGCTGCTGCTTGCGACCGGCGCCGAGCCGGTCAAGCTGCAGATCCCGGGTGCGGACCAGCCGCACGTCCACACCTTGCGCTCCGTCGCCGACAGCCGCGCCATCATCAAGGCCGCCGGCAGCGCGAAGCGCGCGCTGGTGATCGGTGCCAGCTTCATCGGCCTGGAAGTTGCGGCGTCCTTGCGGGCGCGCAAGCTCGACGTGCACGTGGTTGCGCCGGAGGAGCGACCGATGCAGAAGGTGCTCGGCTCCGAGATGGGCGACTTCATTCGCGCGCTGCATGAAGAGAACGGCGTCAACTTCCACCTCGAGGACACGGTGGAGAGGCTCGACGGCACCCGCGCCACACTGAAGAGCGGCGCGGTCATCGAAGCGGACCTGGTCGTGGTCGGCATCGGCGTCAGGCCGCGCCTGGCGCTGGCCGAGCAGGCGGGCCTTGCCGCCGATCGCGGCGTCAGCGTGACTGAATATCTTGAAACCAGCGTCGCCGGCATCTTCGCCGCCGGCGACATCGCGCGCTGGCCTGATCCGCATTCGCGGCACACCATCCGCGTCGAGCATTGGGTGGTGGCGGAGCGCCAGGGCCAGACCGCGGCGCGCAACATGCTCGGCAGGCGCGAACGCTTCGACGCCGTGCCGTTCTTCTGGTCCCAGCATTACGACGTTCCGATCAACTATGTCGGTCACGCAGAGAGCTTCGACGACGTCGCCATCGACGGCAGCATTTCCGGCAAGGACTGCCTGCTGAAGTACCGCAAGGGCGGCCGCGTGCTTGCGGTCGCTTCAATTTATCGCGATCTCGACAATCTCAAGGCCGAGTTCGAGATGGAGCGCTCGCGCGGATGATGCACCGCACTCGACCTTGATTTGCGTCAATGTCGCTGTCGGTACGGATGCTCTGCTGGCTGTCGTCCCGGTGCGGTGCGTGCTATTCTGGCGTGTACCCGCGGGCTTCGCATGCAGGAGTGACCGCCATGACCAGTGCTTCTGACACGTCTCCTCACCCAAGTCTCGGCTCCGGCATCGCGGCGCTGCATGCCAAATGGGGTTGGATCGTCGCGCTCGGCGTCGTCTATCTCATCGCCGGCTTTGTCGCGCTCGGCAGCATGGTGATGGCGACGGTGGCGAGCGTGATCGTGGTCGGTGCCATGATGATCGTCGCTGGCGTCACCGAGATCATCGGCGCGTTCCAGATGAAGAGCTGGGGCAAGTTTCTGATCTGGGCCTTGCTCGGCGTGCTCTACGTGATCGCGGGATTCCTGACCTTCGAGAATCCGCTGTTCGCGGCCGTCCTGCTGACGCTGTTTCTCGGCGCCTCGCTGATCGCCTCCGGCGCCGTCAGGTTGTTTCTCGCCTTCAGCATGAAGCGCGAGAGCCCGTGGGTCTGGGTGGCGCTGTCGGCCGTCATCACGCTGCTGCTTGGCCTCTTGATCCTGGCGCGCTGGCCGGTGAACAGCGTCTACATCCTCGGCCTGTTCCTCGGCATCGACCTGATCATGGCCGGTGCCGGCTGGATCAGCCTCGGCTTCAGCCTGAAGCGGCGCGGCTAAAAGTGCGAAGCGGTTTTCCGGAAAGATCATGCGCAAACAATCACCTAAAGCGCGATGACGATTCATCCAAATCTCATCGCGCTTCAGGCGTGCCGCCAGCCATCAGCAACTCGACGCAAGACCATCTTGCGGAACTCCGGTGATCTGACGCGCTGACAAAAGCAGCGCGCAGCGCGGCCGCTTCGCCGCGCGGCGATCATCATCGGGGAGACACCATGAGAGCCGCTTTGGCCCTGGTCGCAGCTTTGGCTGCCGCCTGCCTGTCCACGCCTGCACCGGCGCAAAAATCCTATGGTCCCGGCGTCAGCGACACCGAGATCAAGATCGGCAACACCATGCCCTATAGCGGGCCGGCCTCGCCGCTCAGCATCACCGGCCGGGTGATCTCCGCCTATTTCGACGAGATCAACGACAAGGGCGGCATTGGCGGCCGCAAGCTCAATCTGATCTCGCTGGATGACGCCTTCTCGCCGCCCAAGACCATGGAGGCGGCGCGGCGCCTCGTCGAGGGCGACGGCGTCGCTTTCATCTTCGCCACCATGGGCACCGCGCCGAGCTCGGCGATCGCAAAGTATCTCAACGGCAACAAGGTGCCGCAGCTCTTCCTGATCAGCTCTGCCTCGAAGTGGAACGATCCCGCCAACATGCCCTGGTCGATGGCGCTGCCCTGGGCGCCGAACTACACCAGCGAGGCCGCGATCGACGTCGCCTATGCCCGCGCCAAGAACCCGAATGCGCGGTTTGCGGTGCTCTACCAGAACGACGACGCCGGCAAGGAATATCTGCGCGGTGTCAGGGAGGCGCTCGGCGCCGATGCCGACAAGGCGATCGCGATGGCCTCGAGCTTCGAGGTCGCCGATCCGACGGTCGACTCTCAGGTGCTGACGCTCGCCAATACCAAGGCCGACGTCTTCATGATCTACTCGGTGACGCCGCGCGCCTGCGCGCAGGCGATCCGCAAGGCGCACGAGGTCGGCTGGGCGCCGACGCGCTTCCTCGCCAGCGGCTGCGCCAACAAGGCGACCGTGATGGCACCGGCCGGCCTCGAGGCCGGCAAGGGCGTGCTGTCGCTCGGCGCGCTCAAGCCGTTCGTCGAGGCGCCGAAGGACGACCCGGCGATGACGGCCTATATCGATTTCATGAAGAAGCGTCTGCCCAACGCCGATATCAACAACGTCGCCGGCCTCTACGGCTACACCGTCGCCGAGGCCCTGGTGGTACTGCTGAAGCAGTGCAAGGACAATCTGACGCGCGAGAACATCATGGCGCAGGCGGCGAACCTGAAGAACGTACCGCTGTCGCTGTTGATGCCCGGCATCACCCTCAACACCACGCCGCAGGATTTCCGCCCGATCAAGGACGGCTACATGCTGCAGTTCGACGGCAACGACTGGGTCGTGGCCAGCGAGCTGTTGCGCGGGACGTGAGGCGGCGCTCTGTCCGCGGACTCGGAATCGTAGGGTGGGCAAAGGCGCACTTGCGCCGTGCCCACCACCTATCGATGATTGTCGAGAGAACGCGTGGGCACGCTTCGCTTTGCCCACCCTACGGGACTGACGCGAGCGTCGGCGAGCGGGAGGATTAAAATGGACTTTCACCACTCCGCCCGTTCGCTGGAGCTGCAGGAGCGCGTCCGCCAGTTCATGCTTGCGCATGTCGAGCCGGTTGAGGAGCTCTATTACGAGCAGGTGAAGCCGGAGGCCACGCGTTACAGGACGCCTCAGGTGCTTCAGGACCTGAAGCGGCTGGCGCGGGAGCAGGGGCTGTGGAACCTGTTCCTGGCGGGCGAACACGGGCAAGACCCTAACAACATTGGCCTCTCCAATCTCGAATACGCGCCGGTAAAGGAGATCATGGGCCGCATCCTCTGGGCGCCTGAGGTCTTCAACTGCTCGGCCCCCGATGTCGGCAACATGGAGGTGCTCGCCAACTACGGCACGAAGGCGCAGCAGGAGCGCTGGCTGACGCCGCTGCTGGAGGGCCGCATCCGCTCCGGCTTCTCGATGACGGAGCCGCAGGTCGCCTCCAGCGATGCCACCAACATCCAGTGCGAGATCAAACGCGACGGCGGCGATTACGTCATCAACGGACGAAAGTGGTTCACCTCGGGCGCGATGAACGAGGATTGCGAGATCCTGATCGTGATGGGCAAGACCGCGCCCGACCATCCCGATCGTCATCGCCAGCAATCCATGATCCTGGTGCCCAGAAATACACCCGGGGTGCGCATCGTCCGTGACATGCTCACCTACGGCTACGATGACGCCCCGGTCGGTCATCCCGAGATCGTCTACGACAACGTCCGCGTGCCCGCCGAGAACATCCTGCTCGGCGAAGGCCGCGGCTTCGAGATCGCACAAGGCCGGCTCGGGCCCGGCCGCATCCATCACTGCATGCGGCTGATCGGCTGCGCCCAGCGGGCGCTGGAATTGATGTGCCGGCGATCGGTCTCGCGCGTCGTCTTCGGCAAGCCGCTGGCCGAGCAGGGCTCGGTGCGCGAGGACATCGCAAACTCCTTCTGCGAAATCGCGCAGGCGCGGCTGCTCACCCTGCAGGCCGCCGACAAGATGGACCGCGAAGGCAACAAGGCCGCGCGCGATTTGATCGCGGCCGCCAAGATCGTGGTCCCCAGCATGGCTGCCCGCGTGATCGACCGCGCCATCCAGATCCACGGCGCCGCCGGTGTCTCGCAGGACACGTTCCTCGCGCGTGCTTACGTCTACGCCCGTTTCATCCGCATCGGCGACGGGCCGGACCAGGTGCATCTGGCGGCCTTGGGGAAGGAACTGATCAGGCGCGGCGGGGTGATGGCGGGGTAGAGGTGTTGTCCCCGTGCCAGGATGTGCATTCATGGGTGTGCGCCTGGAGGAATGCAGTAGATGAGGGTAAGGAATTGTGCACTTCGGGTTGCGACCAAACTCGGACATAGGGACGCAGCTTCGGACATTCGATTAGTTGCCCACTCACACTAGCTGTCTCGCCGCAAAGTGCTAGGCTTTGGACTTGACGGGCCTTTCCTCCGCGGTGCTCAATGAGACGACGCGAGTTCATGGGGCTGATCGGCAGCGCGGCAGCGACGTGGCCGTTCGGGGCGCGTGCGCAGCAACCGGTAAGGTGGCGCTACAGGGTCGGCTATCTCGCGAGCGCGTCGCGGGAGCAAACACTTCGCAATGTTGGAGCCTTCGAAGCGGGCCTGCGGAGCCTTGGCTACCGAGCTGGCGAGAATGTCGTGATCGAGTACCGCTTTGCCGACGGAGACATGGGGCGGCTGGCCGCACTTGCCACAGAGGTGGTCGGGCTCGGCGTGGACGTCATCGTGTCCGGGACCAATGCGACCACGGTTGCGGCCATGAAGGCGACCCGGACGATCCCGATCGTGATGGCCAACAGTGCTGAGCCGGTCAGTGCCGGGCTTGTCGCTAGTCTGGCGCGCCCGGGTGGCAATGTCACTGGGTTCAGCTCGGAGCCCGGCGATGAGATCAACGGCAAGCGGCTCGAATTTCTGAAGGACACTCTGCCGAACCTCTCGCGTGTGGGCATTCTGTGGAATCCGGACTTTGCGCCCAATCAAGACCGGCTGGCGTCGTTGCGGGAAGCTGCCCAAGCGCTGGGGTTGACGCTTGTCCCGGCCGAGGCGCGCGGCCCGGACATGCTTGAACAAGCGTTCGCGACCATGGTGAGGGAACGCGCGCAGGTGCTCGTCGTGCTGAGCGATGGAGTGCTGTTCAACCATCGCGGCCTGATTGGCGTGATGGCCGTCAGAAACCGGCTGCCAGCAATCTCTGCCGTGAGGGAATACGCGGAAGCGGGCTTCCTCTTGAGCTACGGGACTGACTTGCCAGATCAGTTTCGCCGGTCTGCGGCCCTTGTCGACAAGATTCTCAAGGGGGCGAAACCTGGCGATCTGCCGGTCGAACGGCCGACCAAGTACGAACTTGTCATAAACCTCCAGACCGCCAAAGCACTCGGCATCAACATGCCACCGACCGTGCTGACGCGCGCCGATGTGGTGATCGAGTAGGCACTCTGACGCCGCTTATTGGCCCTTCGCGCCAGTCGGTGCGGCGCTGCAACCTGTCGGGGGCCGCGGGCGAACCGGAATTGTCGTGATCAGGCGCGGGCCGGCGCGATTGATTCCTGGCGAACCTGCCAGGAGCGGTGCCCATATGCTAATAGTCTGAGGGTAGCGAGGATTTGCGAGCCATCTCCAGTGCTTCGGGGCGAGACATGCGGCGGCGACAATTCATTGCAATGGCGCTTGGTGCAGCGGTGTGGCCCTTGGAAGGAGCGGCACAACCGACATCGAGGGTACCACGCATCGGATTTCTTGGTCTGGGGCAGGCCGCAGACTGGAGGGATCAGATCGGAGCTTTGCGCATGGGGCTGAAGCGCTTCGGGTACTTGGAAGGGCGCAACTTACTGGTGGAGTTTCGATGGGCCGCTGATGTTTCTGAGCTGCGTGAATTTGCGGAGCAACTATCGCGTTTGAATGTGGACATAATCATTGCCCCTGCATCGACTCAAGTTGAGCCAGCGCTCCAGGCCACGAAAACGATTCCCATCGTGTTTGCACAGCACGCCGATCCGGTTGGTATTGGACACGTGGCAAGTCTTGCGCGGCCAGGCGGCAATGTAACTGGTGTGTCGATGGTGCTCACTGAAATGTCTGCCAAAGGACTGGAGATTCTCGCCGAAGCGATACCTGGCCCACCGCGAGTGGGTGTCATGTGGAATTCCACGACGCCAACCCACGTGCGCGTAGTATCCGCGCTTGAAGAAACAGCCGCGCGCAAAAGCATTACGTTGGTCGGCGCACCAATCAGAACAGCTGATGATTTTGTTCGAGCCTTTGACCTGATGGTGAGTGAGAAAGTCAATTCGGTGCTCGTGCCATCGTCCCCGGTCACAAACACCCGCCGGCGCGCTCTTGCGGAGTTAGGCATCAAATACCAATTGCCGACGATGTTCGCAAATAGAGCCAACGTGGAGGCGGGCGGACTCATGAGCTATGGCCCAAATTTCAATGACATGTATCGGTATGTCGCCTTCTACATCGACAAGATATTGAAGGGAGCAAAGCCGGGCGACCTTCCAGTGGAACAGGCTTCGAAATACGAATTCGTCCTGAATATCGCGACGGCACGCGCCATAAGAATTGAGCTGCCGTCGATCCTCGTTGCTCGTGCCGACGAGGTGATCGAATGATTTCGGGCCGGGCTTTTGACCCAACTGGGACCCAATCATCGAACGGCGGAGCTTAAACGGTAGCCGACTGCCGCTCGTTCATCGCCTCGGTGGCGCGCACCCGGTCGCCGGGGTCTTGGCGAATATTCATCGCGACGGCTGTTCCGAGTGTTTTGGCGACTTGCCACTTTTTGGAGGGCTTGCCGCGCCGGTTCGGTTCGGCAACACTGCTCGTATTTCAAGTAATTGTTTTTAAGGGGGGCCTTCATGCCCGAGACATTGGAAAGCCTGTTGTGGTGTGCCGCGCTGGCGACGTGGCTGATGCTTCTCTTCAGGATCATGAGTGAGCGCTTGAAGCCTCTCTCGAAACGCCTCGGCCATCTGCTCGGGGTTGCTTTCAGGCTAAGAGCGAAGTGATGCGGTAACGGCCTTTCTTCAAGGCCACATCGTGTTGCCTGACGCACTCGCAGCTCTGCGAGCGGCGAAGACGCTTGCGCCGCGATTCCAGGCAAGTTCGGTAGGGTTATCGGCTGCACACCAGGGAAGATGCTGAAACGAACGCCGCTGCTAGCCCAGTCTCCGATCGAGGGAGAACCGGCCCGCCCCGGTGACGAAGATCAGCAGAGCGCCGCCCATGATCGTTATGTTCTTCAGGAAATGATTGTACTGCCCGATCTGTTGCGCTCCGGCGGGATATTCCCAGTAGCGGTGTCCGATTGCGGTCGCCGACAATACGAACAGAAACATCACGATTGCGCAGTAGCGCGTGCCAACGCCGAGGATCAGACAAGCCGACATCACTATTTCCAGCGCGACGGTGAAGGTTGTGAACAGCACGGGCGCGGGAACGTTCAGCGACCGGAAATAGCCGACTGAGCCACTGAAGTTGGTAAGCGCGCCGTACGCGCTGCCGACGAAGACCCAGGCCAGCAGGATGCGGCCGACCAGGATCAGCAGGTCGGCATTGCCGGTGGCGAACTTGTCGATCGCAGATGTAGCCCAGGGGGAGCGAAATAACATGGTGGCTGCCTTATCGCTGAGGACGGCACCTGAATGTCGATGATCCTATCACGATCGGCGAACCGCATGAAGGGCGCCGGGCGGGTGCATGATGCGCTGCAGCGCCTCCCTTTGCTTTTGCTTGTGAGAGCGCGAGCTGTCGACGACTTCGCAGGCCGGGTCCGCGTCGTCACTCCGTCTTGGCGAGGCGGCCGTCCGCAATCCTCGGAGCGAAGCGACGGGAACTCCGGCGCTTGAGCCGTGAAGCAATATTGTTTCAGATTATTGTAGGACAATAGTAACGACTATCGATTGAAAGTAGCGCCTCCTGCACCTTGCGGGTTTACGCAAATTGAATGAGAGCAGGCCGCTTCCGCGCGACGAGAGGGCTTTTGCCGACGTCGGAGGGAGCGGTCAGCCCTGGAATATGCCTGGAAGCAGCTACGGCATGAATCAGCGTTGGATTATCGTGGCCGCGATCCTCCTGACGGCCCTGCTCGTTCAAATACCGGTCGTTCTCAACCCGGATTTGGGCTGCCTGCTTTCTGAAGGAGAGCAAATTCTGGATGGCCGGAGGTTGGGGGTCGATCTCTTCGAACTGAATCCGCCGCTATCGATCTACCTGTACATGCCGGCGGCGCAGCTTGCGCGATGGACCGGCATTGCGCCCGAGATCATCGTGATCGTCCTGGTGATGATCGAGATCATCGGCTCGCTTGTCGTGATCGATCGCGCCGCGGCGTCGGCGAAGCTGGGTGCCGAAGAGCGAAGTATATGGACATGCCTGCTCGCTTTCTTGTTCGCAGTCCTCCCCGGCGCCGTATTCGGGCAACGTGAACACATAGCCGTCATCGCACTGACTCCCCTTGTCGCCGTCACTGCCATTCGCTGGCGTCGCTTTTCCCCCGGACCGGTCGCAGTCCTGGCAGGATTGAGTGCCGGGCTGGCCATCAGCATCAAGCCGCAGCTTGCTCTCGTGGCAGGCCTTCCGATCATCCTTTGCGCCATTCACCAACGTTCCCTCAGGCCGTTGTTCACCCCTGAAGCGTGTGCAGCCGCCGCTGTCGTCATCGGTTATGGGGCGGTGCTCGTTGTCATCTTTCCCGATTATCTGTTGACCCATGCCCCGATGGTCGCTGCCGCCTATCTGCCAATGAGGAGGGATTTAGCGGGCCTGCTTCCTTTCCCGATCGTCGTGATAACTGCTTCCATTATGTTTCTGCGCCAGGTTGCTCCGCAAGGCCTCAGAATGGGAGGCGACGCAACCCCGTGGCTGGCAGCGGCCATTGGCGGAGCCGCGAGTTTCGTTCTCCAAGGCAAGGGCTGGACCTACACGCTGTATGCGCTTTGCGTGTTCGCGATTGCCGCACCGTTGCTGCATGTTCGCACCAGGACGTTGCCGGCGTCGGTCAGGATCGGCGGTTTTGCCGGCGTTGTGCTCATCGGATTCTGCTTGTCCTTGTCGGTCCGCGAGTTTCCGCCGCTGGAGCCGCACATTCAGGCACTTGCAAAGCATCCGAGGCTGCTCGCGATGACCGATCACATCGCGCTGGGGCATCCGCTCGTCCGCCAGATCGATGGGACCTGGGTGGGCAGTTCGTGTGCCCAGCTGCTGACGGCCGGTGCAATCTTGGCCCAGAGCAGCTCACAGCCAACCCGGGTAGAGCGAGCAAGACTCGACGGCATCATCCATTTCGAGCGGCGGCAGTTGTTGGCAGACCTGCGAAACGGTCGACCTGACGTGATTCTCGTGGATACCTATCTGCAGAGTTCGGTCCCGTTCGATTGGCTGGCTTGGGCCAATGCAGATCCCGAACTCGAAATGGAGTTGCGTCGATATCGTGAAGTCGAAGATGTCGGCCGTGTTCGAATATTCGTCGACCGATCGAGACCGGAGCGACAATCCACTCTTGCTCGGCGCATCGAGGGCGGGGAAGGTGCGCAGTAGCGCCCAATCGCCATGATGAGGTGATTGAATAGGCGGTCCCGGAAAGAGTTTTCTGCGACCAAGTCCGGGCTTTTGACGGACGCGGGCTCCGCGATGGAGATTTCCCTTACACGGCTAGAGCCACGATGGTCGGGGCTGCTTCCGCTTGTGGCTCGAAGGCGAAGGTCAGCAGTCGAAGCCAGCCGGCGGGCGCATGATGCGCTGCAGCGCCTCCCGTTGCTTATGTGTGAGCGTGAGCGGCCGACGACTTTACAGGCCGCGTCCGCGTCGAGGCGACCGTCCTGCAATCCCCGGAGCGAAGCGACGGGAGCTCCGGCGCTTCGGCCGTGAAGCAATATTGTTTCAGATTATTGTAGGACAATAGTAACGACTAGTGATTGAGAGTGGCGCTGTCTGCATCTTGCCGGTTTATGCAGGTTGATAGAGAGCAGGCCGCTTCCGCGCGACGGGAGCGCTTTTGCCGAGTCGGAGGAGGCGGTCAGCCCTGGACTATGCCTGGAAGCAGCTACGGCATGAAGCAGCGTTGGATTATCGTGGCCGCGATCCTCCTGACGGCCTTGCTTGTTCAAATACCGGTCGTTCTTAACGCGGATTTGGGCTGCCTGCTGACTGAAGGCGAGAAAGTTCTGGATGGCGGCAAGCTTGGGGTCGACGTCTTCGAGCTGAATCCGCCGCTATCGGTCTACCTGTACATGCCGGCAACGATGCTGGCGCGAATAACCGGCATTGCGCCCGAGATCATCGTGATCATCCTGGTGATGATCGAGATCGTTGGCGCGCTTCTTGTGATCGATGGCGCCGCTGCGACGGCAAAGTTCGGAGCTGAAGAGAGACGTATTTCAACCTGCCTGCTCGCGTTTCTGCTCGCAATTTTTCCGAGCGCCGTATTCGGACAACGTGAACACATAGCCGTCATTGCATTGACCCCTTTTGTCGCCGTCACTGCGATCCGCTGGCGCGGTCTTGCTCCCGGACCGGTTGCGGTCCTGGCAGGACTGGGTGCCGGGCTGGCCATGAGCATCAAGCCCCACCTTGCTCTCGTGGCAGGCCTTCCCATCGTCCTCAGCGCCTTCCGCCAACGTTCTCTCAGGCCCTTGTTCACTGCCGAAGCGTGTGCGGCCGCTGCTGTCGTCATCGGCTACGGGGCGGTGCTGGTCATCGTCTTTCCCGCTTATCTTTTTACCTATGCCCCGATGGTCACCGCCGCCTATCTGCCGTTGAGGCTGGATTTGGACGGTTTGCTTCCTTTCCCGATCATCATGATAGCGGCTTCCATCGCGTTTCTGCGCCTGTTGGCTCCGCAGGACTTCAAATTGGGCGGCGACGCGACCCCGTGGCTCGCCGCAGCGGTTGGCGGAGCCGCGAGTTTCGTTCTCCAGGGCAAGGGCTGGACATACACGGCATTTGCGCTTTGCATGTTTGCGATTGCCGCGCCGTTGCTGCATGTTCGCACAAAGACGTTGCGGCTGCCGGTCACAATCTGCGGTCTTGCTGCCATTGTGTATCTCGGGTCCTGCTTGTCGCTGCAGATCCGGCCGTTTCCGCCGTTGGAGGGGCGTATCCAGGCTCTTGCAAAGCCCCCGCGGCTGATCACGATTGGCGATCACGTCGCTCTGGGGCATCCGCTCGTTCGTCAGATCAATGGGACCTGGGTCGGCAACTCCTGTGTGCAACTGTTGGCGGCCGGCGCGATACTGCAACAGAAGAGCTCGCAGCTCGCTCAAGGCGAGCGGGCAAAACTCGACGGCATCGTCAATTTCGAGCGGCGGCAGTTGCTGGCGGACCTGCGAAGCGGTCGTCCGGATGTGATCCTCGTGGATACCTATCTGCTGAGTTCGGTCCCGTTCGATTGGCTGGCCTGGGCCAATTCGGATCCCGAGCTCAAGGTGGAACTGAGCCATTATCGTGAAGTCGAGGATGCCGGCGGCCGCGTTCGAATATTGCAGCGAGCCCGCCGCTGACCTGGGAGCGGTGGAGGCGCCGCTATCCCGCCCTGGCGATACGACCGTCCGCCGCCCCCGCGCGCAGGTTCTGGAAGAACGTCTCCACCTCCCGCGACAGCGTCTCCGCGGTCTCGGTCAGGCTGCTCGCCGCCGTCAGCACGGACGAAGCCGCCGTGTCGGTCTCGCCGATGGCGTCGCGCAGCGAGGTGATGTTGGCGACGAGGGTCTCGTTGCCTTGCGCGGCTGATTGCGCGTTGGACGAGATCTCGCGCGTGGCCTGGTCCTGCTGGCCGACGGCACCGGCAATGGCCGACGTGACCTCGTTGATCTCCCGCACCGCGCCGCCGATCTCGCGCACGGCGTCGACCGCGTTGCGGGTGGAGGCCTGGATCATCGCGACGTTCTCGCTGATGTCGGCGGTCGCCTTCGCGGTCTGTCCCGCCAGCGCCTTGACCTCGTGGGCAACGACGGCAAAGCCGCGGCCGGCATCGCCGGCACGTGCGGCCTCGCTGGTGGCGTTGAGCGCGAGCAGATTGGTCTGCTCGGCGATCGCCTGGATCAGGCTGAGCACGCCGTCGATGCGCTGGGTGGCGGCGGCGAGGCTCTCGATCTCCGCGATCGACTTCTCGGTGCGCTGGCCGGTCTGCTCGACCGCGCCGGCGCTCTGCCGCACCTGGCGGCCGATCTCCTCGACCGAGGCCGACAGCTCCTCGGCCGCTCCCGCGACCGCCGTGACGTTGTGCGAGGCCTGCTCGGTGGCGTTCGCCGCCGTGCCGGCGCGGCTGCTCGCATCCGCGGTGACGCGGGTGATGGTCTGCGCAGTCTCGCGCATGACGGCGGCGTTGTCGCCGAGGCCGCGCATGATCGCGCCGATCGCCTCGCGGAATGCCTCGACGGATTGCTCGATATGGCGGGCTCGCGCCTCGCGCGCGGCGGAGTCCTGTGAGACCTGGGAGGCGAGGTTGCGGTTGCGTCCCATCGCGTCCTGGAACACCTGGATCGCGCGGGCGAGTGCGCCGATCTCATCGGCACGGTGGGAGTGCGGCACCACGACGTTGTCGGCGCCGTCGGCGACCTGCTTGATGGTCGCGGTGATCGCGGCGAGCGGCCGGGCGATCGAACGGGCGATGATGACGATGCCGATCACGACCAGCGTCAGCGCCACGCCGCCGAGGCAGGTCAGGACGAAGGACAGGGTGCGGTTGGTCTCGGTTTGCTGGGCGATCTGCCGGGCGCGCTCGGCATAGACCTTGGACAGCGCCTCGAGATCCTTGTTCAGCGCCGAGCGCACCGCGCGGTTGGCGTCGTTGTCGCCCCATTCGCGGCCCGCGGCCGCGTTGATCTCGACGCCGCGACGCACCAGCTCCCTGCGGAACTCGACGAACTGCTCGATGCGCTTCTTGAAGGTTGCGAACTGCTCGGCATCGTCGGCCTTGACGATGGTCTCCCAGCGCTTCACGACGTCGAGGATCTGGGCGTTGAACTTGAGCAGGCCCTCGCCGTATTTCTTCACCACCGCCGGCTCGGTCGACATGTAGACGCCGCGCGATTCCATCACCACCGCATAGACCAGCGAGTTGACCCGCTCGACGTTCAGCGCGGCCGCATTCGCCGTCTCGATCGCGCTGGTCAGGTCGGCGCTGCGGCGGCTGTTGTAGTCGGACAGCATCGCGATCGCCGCCGTCAGCAGCGCAAACAGCGCGAAGATCGCGTAGAGCTTGGTGGCAAGCGTAAAGCGGCCTGCCAGGGTGGCGGCATTCCCAGATCGGTCGGATGTCATGGTGTTCAGGGGCCCGGAATGGCCTGAAGCGGCCGGTGAGCGGGGTCGTGCGGAATTGATGCAAAACTATGCGAAACGAAGATGGATGCTGCGTTAACGCGGCCCTTGGCTCCCTTCGTCCTTGGTCGAAAGAAAGTAAGATATTTCAGCGTCTTGATCCCAACGTATAGTTTCAGGATAGTCCTGGAGTCGGCCGTTGGCCGACGAACCCCGGAGAGGCCCCTTGGTCTACCGCCACACCATCGACGCCACGGCCTACACTTTCCCCGATCTGCGCGACCTGCTCGCCAAGGCGACCCCGCCGCGCTCCGGCGACCGGCTGGCCGGAATTGCCGCTGCCAGCTCCGAGCAGATGATCGCGGCGCGGATGGCGCTGGCGGATGTGCCGCTCGGGCAGTTCCTGCAGGAAGCCGTCATTCCCTATGAGACCGACGAGGTCACCCGCCTCGTCATCGACAGCCATGACGCAAGAGCCTTTGCGCCGGTGGCATCGCTGACCGTCGGGGCTTTCCGCGACTGGTTGCTGTCCGATGCTGCAACGCCCGACATCCTGCGCAAGCTGGCACCCGGCATCACCCCGGAGATGGCGGCGGCCGTGTCAAAACTGATGCGCAACCAGGACCTGATCCTGGCGGCGCGGAAATGCGAGGTCACCACCGCCTTCCGCAACACCATCGGCCTGAAGGGGCGGATGAGCACGCGGCTGCAGCCGAACCATCCGTTCGACGACGCCAGGGGCATCACCGCCTCGATCCTCGACGGCATCCTGCTGGGGGCCGGCGATGCCTGCATCGGCATCAATCCGGCGAGCGACGATCCGGCCGTCATTGCCCAGTTGCTGCGGCTGCTCGACGAGATCATCGCGCGGCTGAAGATTCCGACGCAAGCTTGCGTGCTCACCCATGTCACGACGACGCTGTCGCTGATCGGGCAGGGCGTGCCGGTCGATCTCGTCTTCCAGTCGGTCGCGGGCACCGAGGCCGCCAACCGCAGTTTTGGCATCGACCTCGCGCTGCTGAAGGAGGGACAGGCGGCCGGGCTGTCGCAGAGGCGCGGCACGGTCGGGCAGAACGTGATGTATTTCGAGACGGGCCAAGGCTCCGCGCTGTCGGCGGGTGCCCATCACGACGTCGACCAGCAGACCTGCGAGGCCCGCGCCTATGCGGTCGCGCGCGCCTTTGCGCCGCTCCTGGTTAACAGCGTGGTCGGCTTCATCGGCCCGGAATATCTCTACGACGGCAAGGAGATCATCCGCGCCGGGCTGGAGGATCATTTTTGCGGCAAGCTGCTCGGCCTGCCGCTAGGGATCGACATCTGCTATACCAACCATGCCGAGGCGGACCAGGACGACATGGACAATCTGCTGACGCTGCTTGCGGCTGCCGGCGTCACCTTTATCATGGGCGTGCCCGGCGCCGACGACGTCATGCTGAACTACCAGTCCACGTCTTTTCACGACGCGCTCTATGTCCGCGACGTCTTCGCCTTGCGCCGCGCGCCGGAATTCGACGACTGGCTGGTGCAGTCGGGCATCGCGGGCGCCGATTTCCGCCTGGCCGGCGATGCAGGGCTGCTGCCCGATTTCGCCTCGCGGCTGATCGCGTGACGCGGCCGGAGTCGCCTGCGGTCCCCCCGGGAAACCATTGGTCCCCTTCGGAATTATGCTCATGCCACAATATTGAGAAATTCCGGCGACGGCATTACGCTATGCGTCTGGCTGGCAATTTCCGCAACCAGGTCTAGCGTGGCGGGGGAGCTTAGATGCGAGCTGAAAACAACGGTACGTCCCGGCGGATTCTCTGCGTATTTCCGCGCTACACGTCCTCGTTCGGTACGTTCGAGCATTCCTATCCCCTGACCGACGGCGTCCGCGCCTTCATGCCGCCGCAGGGCCTGCTGCTGATCTCCGCCTACCTGCCGAAAGACTGGCAGGTCAAATTCGTCGACGAGAACCTCCGCCGCACGACCAGGGAGGAGTTCGAATGGGCGGAAGCCGTCTTCGTCAGCGGCATGCACATCCAGCGCCAGCAGATGAACGACATCTGCCGCCGCGCCCATGAGTTCGATCTGCCGGTCGCGCTCGGCGGTCCTTCCGTCAGCGCCTGCCCGGATTATTATCCGTCGTTCGACTATCTCCATGTCGGCGAGCTCGGCGATGCCACCAACCAGCTGATCGAGATCCTGTCGCGCGACACCTCGCGTCCTGACGAACAGGTGGTCCTCACCACCAAGGACCGGGTGCCGATGACGGAATTCCCGATCCCGGCCTACGAGCTTGCCGACGTGAAGAAATACTTCCTCGGCAGCATCCAGTATTCCAGCGGCTGTCCCTATCAGTGCGAGTTCTGCGACATCCCCGGCCTCTACGGCCGCAATCCGCGCATCAAGACGCCGGAGCAGATCATCGCCGAGCTCGACCGCCTGCGCGAATGCGGCATGACCGACACGGTCTATTTCGTCGACGACAATTTCATCGGCAACCGCAAGGCGGCGATGGATCTGCTGCCGCACCTGATCGAATGGCAGAAGAAGACCGGCTATGCGGTGCGGCTCGCCTGCGAGGCGACGCTCAACATCGCCAAGCGGCCCGAGATTCTCGAGAAGATGCGCGAGGCCTTTTTCATCACCATCTTCTGCGGCATCGAGACGCCAGATCCCGACGCGTTGAAGGCGATGCACAAGGACCACAACATGATGGTCCCGATCCTGGAAGGCGTGCGCACCATCAACTCCTACGGCATGGAGGTGGTGTCCGGCATCATCATGGGGCTCGACACCGACAAGCCGAACACCTCGGAGGCGCTGCTCGCCTTCGTCGAGGAATCCCAGATTCCGCTGCTCACCATCAACCTGCTGCAGGCGCTGCCGAAGACGCCGCTGTGGGACCGGCTGGAGCGCGAGGGCCGCCTGGTCGAGGACGAAGGGCGCGATTCCAACGTCGACTTCCTGCTGCCCTATGACGAGGTCGTCGCATCCTGGAAGCACGCCATGGCGGTCGCTTACGCGCCCGAGAAGGTCTACGCGCGCTATCAGCATCAATGCGACCACGTCTATGTGCACCGTCTCAAGATGCCGGTGCCGGACGAGATGAAGACCTGGCCCAATATCAGGCGCGGCCTCATCATGCTGCGCAACATCTTCTGGAAGGTCGGTGTGCTCGGCGACTACAAGCGCGTGTTCTGGAGGTTTGCGCTGGGACGCATCAAGCGCGGCGATCTCGAAGGCTTGATCGGCTGCGCCACGATCGCGCATCACCTCATCACCTTCGCGCGCGCGGCCTCCAGCGGCAAGCAGAACGCCTCGAACTATTCGATCCGGCTGCGCGAGGCCGCCGTTCCCGCCGAATGAGCGACAAATCCGTTCCGGCTCGCCCGACCATTGACCTCAGGTCGTTCACGCCCGCGCGCGTCGCGCTCGGGCGCAGCGGCGCGAGCGTGCCGACGCGAGCGCTGCTCGATTTCACGCTGGACCATGCCCGTGCCCGCGATGCGGTGCATGCGGCCTTCGATGCGCCGGGCCTGGTCGCCGATCTCGGCGCGCTCGGTCTCGACGTCAGCGAGGCGAGGAGCCAGGCGATCGATCGCAGGGACTATCTGCGGCGGCCCGATCTCGGACGGCAGCTCGATCCAGGTTCCGCCGAAGCTCTCGCGCGAGGCATCACCGGGCCATGTCAGCTCGCGCTCGTGATTGGCGACGGCCTGTCGGCGGCGGCGGTCCACGCCCATGCGGTGGCGCTGGTGGCGCGCCTGCTGCCGCTGCTCGCGGAGGGCGATGCTGTCGCGCTCGGCCATGTCGTCGTTGCCTCAGGCGCCCGCGTCGCGCTCGGCGACGAGATCGGCGCGATTCTCGGCGCGCGCATGGTCGTGATGCTGATCGGTGAACGGCCCGGCCTGTCCGCGCCCGACAGTCTCGGCGCCTATCTCACCTTCTCGCCGAAGCCGGGCCGCACCGATGCCGAGCGAAATTGCGTGTCGAACATCCACAAGGCTGGGTTGAGCCATGGCGAGGCCGCCTTCAAGATCGCCTGGCTCATCCGCGAGGGCCTGGCCCGGGAGGTCACCGGCGTGGCGCTGAAGGACGAGAGCGCTGACCGGGCGCCGCGCCGAATTGGCACAGCTCTGCCCGAATGACGGGCATTCCGGCAAAATCGCCGTATCTTGATCGATTCGGCCACACTTCGCCTGCTTGCGAAAAGGCCTTTTGACCTGCTAAACCGCTGCCGGCGATTTTCCGCGCGTTTTCAAGGGACAAGCCTCCCATTGGTATGGCGTTTTCAAGCCGTTCGCGGGGCGCAATAAGCTCACAAGACCGAGCCGATTTAGGAACTGGAAAAGGCATGCTCGAAAAGCACCGCGAGAATGAGGTTCATGTCGACAAGGTCGAGCAGGGACCTGCGTCCTCCATCGCCTTCGGGCTGGAGCGGCTCGGGCTGGTCGCCGTCCGGGCCCCGATCGTCTCCTGCATCGTTCTGCTCGCCCTGATTGTCGGCGCCGTGTTCGGCATCTACCGGATCAAGATCGACGATTCGCTGTCGCAGCTGTTCCGTTCCGACACACGCGAATTCAAGCAGTATGAAGAGGTGACGAAGAAGTTCCCGGCCGAGGAATTCGACGTCCTCGTGGTGGTCGAGGGGAAGACCCTCCTGGCCCGCAACAACCTCGAGAAGCTGCGTGATTTCGTCACCGACATGCAGCTGGTCGAAGGCACGCGCGGCCTCGTCTCGCTGTTCTCGGCGCGCCAGGCACCGGCGCCGGGCAAGCTGCCGGCAGCGTTGTTCCCGCCCGAGCTGCCCGAGGGCGCGGCCTATGACAAGTTCATCGAGACCGTCAAGAACAACGAGATCATTCGCGGCAAGCTGCTGTCGGAGGACGGCACGCTGGCGCTGATCGTGCTCTCGCTCGATCCCGAAGTGGTCGCCTCCAGCAAGCTGACCAAGACCGTCGGCGACATCCGCGCGCTGATGAAGGAGGATCTCAGCGACACCGGGCTCAACGTGCAGCTCTCCGGCGTGCCGGTGATGCAGCTCGAGATCCGCAACGCGGTCGAGCGCGACGGGCTCACCTACAACATCCTCGGCATTCTCGCCGGCTGCATCATCGCCATCATCTTCTTCCGCAAGATCTCCTTCATGATCGCGGCGGCGTTCCCGCCGATGATCGCGATCCTGCTGGCGCTCGGCGCGCTCGGCTGGGCCAATTTCAACCTCAACATGTTCCTGAACGTGATGACGCCGCTCATCATGGTCATCAGCTTCTCGGACTCGATGCAGCTGACCTTCGCCGCGCGCGACCGGCTGATCGCCGGGCAGGACAAGTTCACCGCGTTCAAGAACGCGGTGCTGGTGGTGGGCCCGGCCTGCGTGCTGACGCACGGCACCGCCGGCATTTCCTTTATCGCGCTGCAATTCTCCGACTCCGACCTGATCCGCAAGTTCGGCGAGGCGGGGCTGGCCGCCACCATCATCGCGCTGGTCGCGGTGCTGTCGCTGGTGCCCGTGTTCGGCGTGCTGTTCGTGCGCAACGAGAAGGTTTTTGCGGTCAAGTTCCAGGGCGCCGATGCCGGCGTCCAGGCGCTGCGCAATTTCTGCTACTGGATCGCGGTGCGCATGGTGGGCCGGCCCGGCCTGTTCAGCCTGATCGCGGTGCTGTTCGTCGGCGGCCTCGGCGTCATCTACGCCAATCTGGAGCCGCGCTACCGGCTCGCCGACCAGGTGCCGGACAAACGCCAGGCGGTCGCCGCCAGCGACCGGCTCGACGCCAAGCTCACCGGTGCCAACCCCGTCAACGTGCTGATCGCGTTCCCCAAGGGTGAATCGCTGTATTCGCCGGAGACGCTGCAGACCATCGCTGACGTGCACGCGACGGTGGAGAAGGCGGCCGGCGTCGGCAACGTCTGGTCGCTCGAGACCCTGCGCCGCTGGCTCGCGGAAAAGGCCGGCAGCGCCGACGTCGCGACGCTGAAGGAATATGTCAGCGTCATCCCCGAGCATCTGGTGCGGCGTTTCATCGACGCCGAGCAGGATGCCGTCGTGGTCGCCGGCCGCGTGCCGGACAAGGATTCCAGCCAGCTCCTGCCGATCGTCGACAAGCTCGATTCCGAGCTTGGCGCCGTCCGCAAGAAGCATCCTGGCTACGAGATCGCGGTGACCGGTCTTGCCGCCATTGCGGCGCGCAACTCGGCCAGCATGATCGAGAAGCTGAACCGCGGCCTCACCGTCGAATTCGCGCTGGTCGCGATCTTCATCGGCCTTGCCTTCCGTTCCTGGGTCGTGATGTTCGCCTGCATCCTGCCGGGCATCTTCCCGGTGGTGATGTCGGGCACGGTGCTGTGGGCGATGGGCGAGGGGCTGCAATTCGCCAGCGTCGTCGCGCTCACAGTCTCGTTCGGCTTAGGGCTCAGCGCCACCATCCACTTCCTCAATCGCCTGAGGCTCGAGAGCAAGCCGGGCGTCGGCTCGGCGCTCGCGGTGGAGCGGGCGACCGTGCTGGTCGGACCTGCGCTGATCCTGACCACGGTGGTGCTGGCCTGCGGCCTCGTCGTCACCGTGTTCTCCGACCTGCCGTCGCTGCGGCTGTTCGGCTGGCTCAGCGCCTTCTCGATGGTCATGGCGCTCGTCGCCGACCTCTTCATCCTCAGGCCGACGGCGATGTGGCTGATCAACCTGCACGGCAAGCTGCAGGGCACGGACAAGCCGGCGATCTGAGCGGCTTCATCAGTCGGACATGGAATCGGCGCAGTCTGAACGACTGCGCCGGAGTTCCGGCCGAGGATGCAGCCAATGCGGCACGACAGCTCCATCGTGGCGTTTCAGCAGAAGCGCGGCGGCGATTGCGCCGCTTTTCTTGTCCCGTTCCTGACCTCGGACATGATCCTGCTCGACGCCGGTTGCGGACCCGGGACCATCACCGCAGCGCTCGCAGGCATTGTCGGAAACGCCGTCGGCGTCGATATCGAGCCCAAGGCCATCGCCGCAGCCCATCAGCTTGCCGCGAAGGCTGGCCTTGCCAACGTGACCTTCGTCGAAGCCGATATGACCGCGCTTCCGTTCGAGGATGGAACGTTCGATGCCGTTTTCTTTCACGCGGTGCTGTACCATCAAAGCCAGGCGGTGCTGGCGCGAACGCTGGCAGAAGCGCGACGCGTGCTGAAGCCGGGTGGCCTCGTCGCAACCCGCGATGCCGATGTCGGCGGCAATGTTCTTCACCCTGAGATCGACGGCGTGCGCCTCGCGCTCGATCTCTGGCAGCGCTGGTATGAGCACGATGATGCGCAGGCGCTACGCTTCGGCCGGCGGCAGAGCTCCATTCTCCGTGCCCACGGCTTTACGCCGGTCTGGACGGGCGCCAGCTACGTCAACCACAGTGCCGATGCGGAGAGCCGCAGCGAGGCTGTCGCCGATGCGCGGCGGAGCCTGCTCGGGCTTAGGCCGCAACTCGTGGGCAAGGGGCTCGCGACGGACGATGAGATTCAGGCTGCGCTTGCCGGATGGGAGGCCTGGGGACGCGATCCGGACGCGGTCTATTTCCGATGCAGGTGCGAATGCGTCGCGCGCAAGGACTAGCTAGAACGCCGCCCTCGCACTCACGCCTCGATCCGGACGATCCCGTACGGGTTGAACTTGAAGTCGTCCTCGGCGTAGTCCTGCTCGCGCGAGAGCGTGAGCTTGCGGTCGCGCAGCGTCGCCTCGATGCCGTGCTCGGCCATGGCGTTGGCGATCTCCTCCATCAGCATCACCGCGGACCATTCATTGCCGCGCGATTTCGCGACATAGACCTCGGGCAGGCCGACGAGGTGATAGCCGACGGTCTCGTAGTAGTGATCGCCGCCGAGCGGGCGCTTGGCGAAGGCAAGACGACACGCTTTGGCGAGGGCGAGCGTGATGCCGATGCCCTGGCCGGTCTTTGCGCCCGTGCGCGCCTGATCTGCGAGGCTGCGCCACCGCGCAACGCCGTGGGCGACGCCGGCGCTTTCGCCTTTCGCAGCGATGGCGCCCGCGTCGAACATCTCGTCCACGATCTGCAAGGCGGCTGCTGAATAGGCCGTCGCCTTCTGCTGATCCATCGGCGGGCTCAGAACGTAGAGCACCGCCTTGTGATTGACGACGGCCGCTTCGTCTGCCGCGGACCACGCTTTCGGGAAGACGCGGTCCCAGCACACGCCGAACGACCGCTCCATGTGCGGATCTGGCTTGGCTTGCGAATAGGTGCGGTCGATCTCGAAGCCGAAATCGGCGATCGTCTTGGCCATCGCTTTCGGCGGATGCAGCAGGCTTTCATTCTTGCCGAGGAAACAGAGCACGTGACGTGGCTTCACCGACGAAGGCTGCATGTTCGTTCCCCGCTGGATTGGCGGTTGATCGTCGGCGAAGGCGCGACTGGCCACGAATAGCCCGGCGGCCTTGAGCAGATGTCTGCGGATCGGGTCCATCTCAGCAAGTCCAACCGGGCAAGTTCATGTCAGCAAAAAGCCCCCGGCTCGCGGAGAACCGGGGGCGTGTTCCTCATCGGCCCAGAAAGGCGTCAGCCCTTCGTCATCGTGATGTTGACGCCGCGGATCTCGCCCTTGGAAGAAATCTGCACCGTCTGCTTGGTGCCGTTGGTGCGCAGCGACAGATTGGCGGCAAAGCCGTTGGCCTCGACGAACACGTCGATCTGGCCGCCGCCGGCGGTGCCCTGGAGGTTGCCGAAGATGTTGCGGCTCGCCTCGCTCCAATTGCCGGAGATGCGGTCGCCCTGGCTCGTCACGTCGCTGGTGAGGTCGAACTTGTAGCTGTCGGACGCGCAGTGCAGGGCCTGCTTGAGGCTGAGACCGCTGCCGGCGACCTTGTAGTCGGCCTTGCAGCGGATCCGTTCGGTGGACCCGTCGGACAGCGAGACCGTGCCGGTGCCGGTCCACGCGCCGTCGAAGCCGGCAAACGGTCCGGACGACTGTGCATGGCTTGCCGAAACCGAGAAGAGCAGCGCAGCGCCAACGCCGGCCGCAGTGATTGCCAGTCCAGATCGCCCAAAGAATTTCATCACAAATATCCCGTTTTGGAACGACGTCCGTAGAGGATTAAGGACGTCTCGCCATATCGAAGGTTTAGTGTTCCGAGCCTGTGTCAGGTTCAACGCGCCAGGACCAGATATGGCGGTTCACCGGGCGCCGGCGAGGGGCCGGAGCCATGCGATTTATCGTGTTTCGGCGTGTTTCTGGCCGAAAGGGCGGGGCGGAGAGATGCAGCGCTGCAACAGCCGTGCAGTAAAATGCGCACCTCCTGAATTATGACGTAGTATCAATCCCTTACATCTGCCAATGATGGCGCAGGGAAGACCTGATTTGGTGGGGGCGGCGCCAATTTGGCCGCATTTGCCAGTGCTTGTGCCTTCTCTGAGGCCGCTACCCCGCGGCGACTTGCCATCAGAACAATCCGTTCCGGTCGTCCGCCCAGTGCTGTCCGGGATCGGTGCGATTCTGCCGTCAGAATGAAGGAATACAATGCGTAAGCTTCTCGTCGCTCTCACCCTGCTGTCGGCATCCCTTTCGACGGCGGCGTTCGCCCAGCAAGGGCGCGGCACGGACGCCGAGCAGAAGGCCTGCACGCGCGATGTGCAGAAGTTCTGCCGTCCGGTCATCGACCAGGGCGATTTCACCGTCCTGGCCTGCCTGAAGGAGAACCGGGCCAAGATCTCCCAGGCCTGCGACCAGGTCCTGAAGAACCACAACCAGTAAGCTCGGCCATTGGCCCACCAGGGCGGCCCCCGGGCCGCCTTTTTCGGGCCCGATCCGCAAGGGGCGGCCATCGACAGACAGGATTGGTTTTGCGGCCGTATTCCCCTATATGGGGGCCGCGGCGGCATCGCCGGCACGAGCCCGCGCGAGCGAAAAAGCCCTTCCTGTCCAAACGATTGTTAATCAGCCCTCGATGACCTCAGCGAGCGAATTGCGATCCGGCAAGGGTGACCGCGACGAGAATTTTCCCGTCGCGTCCTGGATCATTCATCCGCGTCATCGGGCCCTGATCCTGGCCTATTACAATTTCGTCCGCACCGCCGACGACATCGCCGACCACGCCACGCTGCCGCCCGACCAGAAGCTCGCTTATCTCGACCTGCTCGAGGCGGAACTGCTCGGCAAGGGCGATACCCAGACTGAGGCCGTCACGCTGCGCCATGCGCTGGCCGAGCGCGGCATGGCGCCGCGTCACGCGCTCGACGTGCTGATCGCGTTCCGCATGGACGTGACCAAGCTGCGCTACGAGACCTGGGACGAGGTCATCCACTATTGCCGCTATTCGGCGATGCCGGTCGGCCGCTTCATGCTCGACGTCCATGGCGAGAGCACCTCGACCTGGGCCGCATCGGACGCGCTCTGCGCAGGCCTTCAGATCAACAACCACCTGCAGGATTGCGGCAAGGATTTCCGCGAGCTCAACCGCGTCTACCTGCCGCGCGATGCACTGGCCGCGAGCGGCGCCTCGGTCGAGCAGCTCGGGCTCGCCCAGTCGCCGCCGGCGATGCTGGCCTGCCTGCAGTCGCTCGCCGCGCGCAACGAGGCGTTGCTCGAGGAGGGCCGTTCGCTGACCGCGGAGATCCGGGATTTCCGCCTCGGCGTCGACGTCGCGGTGATCCAGGCCTATGCCGACCGCATCGTGCGCCTGCTGAAGGTGCGCGACCCCTTGCGCGAGCGCGTGCATCTTAACAAGTTCGAGCTTCTCACCTTCAGCCTCGCCGGCATGATCGGCGAAGTCGGCCGCCGCGCGATCGGACGCAAGGCCATTTCCAGACCGGGGACTGCACATGACGCTTGAGGCGGCCACGCCCGGCGCCAGTTATGGCTCGACCGCATCCGGCAGCTCGTTCTATGCCGCGATGCGCATCCTGCCGCACGACCAGCGCGAGGCGATGTTCCAGATCTACAGCTTCTGCCGCCAGGTCGACGACATCGCCGATTCCGACGGTCCGCGCGACGAGCGGCTCGCCGCGCTTCAGCAATGGCGCAACGACATCGACGCGCTCTACCAGGGCAATCCGCCGCCGCGGCTGAAGGACTACGTCGCCTCGGTGAAGACCTTCGGGCTCAAGCGCGAGGATTTCCTCGCCATCGTCGACGGCATGGAGATGGACGTGCCGCAGGACATCCGCGCGCCCGACATGGCGACGCTCGATCTCTATTGCGATCGCGTCGCCAGCGCCGTGGGGCGGCTGTCGGTGCGTGTGTTCGGCATGCCGGAAGAGGATGGCATCCTGCTCGCCCACCATCTCGGCCGCGCGCTTCAGCTCACCAACATCCTGCGCGATATCGACGAGGATGCCGGCCTCGGCCGGCTCTATCTGCCGCGCGAGGCGCTGCTGCATGCCGGTATCACATCCAACGATCCGAACCGCGTGATCACCGAGCGCGCGCTGCCGAAGGTCTGCCTGCCGCTGACGCAGCGCGCCAAGGCGCATTTCGAGAAGTCGGACGAGATCATGAACCGCAACAAGCGCCGCGCCGTGCGCGCGCCGCGGATCATGTCGAAATACTATCATTCCATTCTGGACCTCCTGATCGCGCGCGGTTTCAACGCGCCGCGCGAGCCCGTGCGTGTGTCGAAGATCACACGCATCCTGATCCTGCTCCGTTACGCTTTCATCTGATGCAAAACACAGCTCACATCATCGGCGCTGGAATTTCCGGCCTCTCCGCCGCCGTGCGGCTCGCCAATGCCGGCTTCAAGGTCGCCGTGCACGAGGCGACGCACCAGGCCGGCGGCCGCTGCCGGTCCTATTTCGACGGCGCCACCAATCTCACCATCGACAACGGCAATCATCTGCTGCTGTCGGGCAACAGCCACGCGCGCGCCTATGCGCGCGCGATCGGCACCGAGGCCGGCCTCGTCGGCCCCGACAGCGCACAGTTTCCCTTCGTCGACATCAAGACCGGGCAGCGCTGGCAGATCGATCTCGGCGACGGCCGATGGCCGACCTGGGTGCTCGACGAAGGCCGCCGCGTGCCCGACACCGGCCTCACCGACTATCTCAAGCTGGCGCCGCTGATCTGGGCATCGGAGGAGACGCTGGTCGGCAAGTCCATTCCGACTGAAGGCATCCTCTATCAGCGCCTGGTGCAGCCGCTGCTGCTCGCGGCGCTCAACGTCGATCCGCCCGAGGGCTCGGCTGGGCTGGCCGGTGCGATCGTGCGCGAGACGCTGCTTGCGGGCGGGCAGGCCTGCCGTCCGCTGATCGCACGCGACGGTCTCAGTGCCGTGCTGATCGAGCCGGCGGTGAAGTTTCTGCAGGAGCGTGGCCACACCGTTCAGCTCGGCCATGAGCTGCGTTCGTTCGCGAGCACCAACGGCAAGGTGACCGCGCTGAACTTCGGCGGCGAGGATTTGATCCAGCTCGGAGCGGGTGACGTCATCGTGATGGCGGTGCCGCCGCGCGCGGCAGCTAACCTGCTGCCGGGCCTGAAGACGCCGACCGAATTCCGCGCCATCGTCAACGCGCATTTCCGCATCACACCGCCGCCGGGCTCGGCGCCGATCCTCGGCGTGATCGGCGGCGTCGTGGAATGGCTGTTCGCGTTCCCGAACCGGCTCTCGGTGACCATCAGCAACGGCGATCGTCTCGTCGACATGCCGCGCGAGGAGCTCGCGCAGGCGATCTGGAACGACGTCTGCAAGGCGGGCGGCGTCTCCGGCGAGCTGCCGTCTCAATTGCCCCCTTGGCAGATCGTGCGCGAGCGCCGTGCCACATTTGCGGCAACGCCTGCCCAGAATGCCCTGCGTCCGGGGCCGGTCACTGCGCTGAAAAACCTGTTCCTCGCCGGCGACTGGACTGCTACGGGGTTGCCTGCAACCATCGAGGGATCGGTCCGGTCGGGCGATCGCGCAGCCGATCTGGTTCTGGCCGCCAAAGGATACTGACAAGCGGCCCTGACGGGCAAATGTCCCGGTCAACTTTCAATCGACTATCGGAGCAATCGAGCGACATGGATTCCGTGAACGCGACCAGCCGCGAAGCTTTGGAATCGAGCATTGCGTCGGCCACCCAAGGCGTCCTCGGCTTCCAGCAGTCCGATGGCCATTGGGTTTTCGAGCTCGAGGCCGACTGCACGATTCCGGCAGAGTACATCCTGCTGCGCCATTATCTCGCCGAGCCGGTCGACACCGTGCTCGAGGCCAAGATCGGCAATTATCTGCGTCGCGTGCAGGGCGCCCATGGCGGCTGGCCCCTCGTGCATGACGGCGAGTTCGACATGAGCGCCAGCGTGAAGGCTTACTTCGCGCTGAAGATGATCGGCGACTCCGTCGACGCGCCCCACATGGTGCGTGCGCGCGAGGCGATCCACGCCCGCGGCGGCGCGATCAACAGCAACGTCTTCACCCGCTTCCTGCTCGCAACCTTCGGCGTCGTGACCTGGCGCGCGGTGCCGGTGCTGCCGATCGAGATCGTGCTGCTGCCGTTCTGGTCGCCGTTCCACCTCAACAAGATCTCCTATTGGGCACGCACCACCATGGTGCCGCTGATGGTGATCGCCGCGCTGAAGCCGCGCGCGAAGAATCCGAAGGGCGTCGGCATCGACGAGTTGTTCCTGCAGGATCCGCGCTCGATCGGCATGACCCACAAGGCGCCGCATCAGAGCATGGCCTGGTTCCTGCTCTTCCGCTCGCTCGATGCCATCCTGCGCGTGATCGAGCCGCTGTTTCCGAAGAGCCTGCGCAAGCGTGCCATCGACGCTGCGCTCGCCTTCACCGAGGAGCGGCTCAACGGCGAGGACGGCATGGGCGCGATCTATCCGCCCATGGCCAACATCGTCATGATGTACGACGCGCTCGGCAAGGACGAGAATTATCCGCCGCGCGCGATCACGCGCCGGGGCATCGACAAGCTGCTCGTGATCGGCGACGACGAGGCCTATTGCCAGCCCTGCGTCTCGCCGGTCTGGGACACGACGCTGACCGCGCACGCGCTGCTGGAAGCCGGCGGCGACACGGCGGTGCCGGCGGCCAAGCAGGGCCTCGACTGGCTGATCCCGCGGCAGGAGCTCGAGGTGAAGGGCGACTGGGCGGCGAAGCGGCCCGACGTGCGTCCGGGCGGCTGGGCCTTCCAGTACAACAACGCCCATTACCCCGACCTCGACGACACCGCGGTGGTGGTGATGTCGATGGACCGCATGCGCCGGGAGCACGGTGCGACCGGCTATGATTCCGCGATCGCCCGCGGTCGGGAGTGGATCGAGGGCATGCAGAGCGACGACGGCGGCTGGGCCGCCTTCGACGTCAACAACCTCGAATACTACCTCAACAACATCCCGTTCTCGGACCATGGCGCGCTGCTTGATCCGCCGACCGAGGACGTCACCGCGCGCTGCATCTCGATGCTGGCCCAGCTGGGCGAGACCGAGAAGACCAGCAAGCACGTGGCCGACGGCGTTGCCTACCTCAGGAAGACCCAGCACCCCGAGGGGTCCTGGTACGGCCGCTGGGGCATGAACTTCATCTATGGAACCTGGTCGGTGCTGTGCGCCCTCAACATGGCCGGCGTCCGCCACGACGACCCCATGATCCGGAAGGCCGCCGACTGGCTGGCCTCGATCCAGAACGACGACGGCGGCTGGGGAGAGGACGCCGTCAGCTACCGGCTGGACTACCGGGGATGGGAAGCCGCCCCCTCGACGGCCTCGCAAACGGCATGGGCCTTGCTTGCCCTGATGGCGGCAGGCGAGGTCGATCACCCGGCCGTCGCCCGCGGGGTGGAGTACCTGATTGCAACACAGAACGAAAAAGGACTGTGGGACGAGCAGCGGTACACCGCCACGGGCTTCCCCCGCGTGTTCTATCTACGGTATCATGGTTACCCGAAGTTCTTTCCGTTGTGGGCGTTGGCGCGGTATCGGAACTTGCGGAACACCAACAGCAGGGTGGTAGGGGTCGGAATGTGACTTTGGGGACGGGGGACTATGTTACCGCGGGTAATGCCATCGACCCGCGGCCGATACTGATCGTGACCGGACTGGTGCAGGAGGCCCGCATTGCGGCCGGGCCTGGCATGGCGGTCATCTGTTCATCCAGCAGCCCGACCCAGTTGCGGGCGCTGCTGACGGTGGTGGACCCTGAGACGATTCGCGGCGTGATCTCGTTCGGCGTGGCCGGCGGGCTCGACCCGACGCTGCGCTCCGGCGACGTCGTGCTGGCGACCGAGGTGCTCTCCGGCGACACCCGCTGGGCCGCCGGCCTGTCGCTCGGCGACGACCTGATCGAGCGCCTGACGTCCGGGCGCCGCCGCGTGGTGCGCGGCAGCCTCGCCGGTGCCGAGGAGGTGGTCACGAAGCGGTCCTGCAAGGCGGCGCTACATTCGGAGACGGGCGCTGCGGCCGTCGACATGGAAAGCCACATCGCCGCCGCCTACGCCGCGGAGGCCGGGCTGCCCTTTGCCGCGGTCCGCGTCATCAGCGATCCCGCCCACCGCGCGCTGCCCGCGCTCGCCCGCGCCGCGATCAAGCCGAACGGCCAGATCGACCTCGCCGCCGTCCTGCGCGGCATCGTGCGCAATCCGGCGACGCTGCATGCCCTGGTCTCGACCGGTATCGACTTCAACCGCGCCCTGCGGTCGCTGCGTGGTTGCCGCGATTATCTGATCGGGACGGAGCTCATCGACAGCGAGGCGCTGGCCTCCAAGGCCGCCTGAGCGGTTTCGTCGATCTGATAAAGGAAAAAGGCCCGGTAGCCATTGGCGCCCGGGCCTTTTGTTTTTGGTCTTCGTAGCCTGGATGGAGCTTCCGCCGTCGCGCGAGAGCGAAGGCGGAAGCGCAACCCGGGGCCTTGCAAGGCGAGGCGCCATAGCGCATTTGGGTGCGGCGCGCTCGACGTAGGGTTGAGGTCCGAAAGTGAGAGTCAGAATGATGGCGGCGGGTCCTGCGATCAGGTTTTTGCATCTTGCCAGGCCCGCGACGGCAGCAGAGCTGAGCCTTTCGCGGTTTCAGGGCTTTGCGGTTTGGGGGGCATGTGTCGGCGCAACTGCGGCTGGCATATTTGCCTATCTGATCTTGAACGCCGCGCAGCTGGATCTGGCCACCAATCTCGCGCAGGACTTCCCGGTCGTCGAATTGGGTTTCGCTGACAGTGCAGCCGTCAAGCGCGCTGAGAAGATCTTTTATGTCTCGTTCTACGTGATCGGCGGCTTCGCGGCTTTTGCTTCGCTCAGGCTCCGGAAGTTCTTCGAAGGTCAGTCGCTGATCCTGTTCTACATCTCGGCACTGGTGATTGTCATCGCGCTGGAGGCATTCCTACAAGATGCATTCCAGCAGAGACTTCGAATGGTCGCGCTGGCCATCGCGCTCGGCGCGATCTTCATCCCCTTCGTGAGGCGCATCCGAATCCACACCAGCATCAGGGGCGAGCGGGACCTCAGGCCGATCAGTTTTTTCGAATTCAGGTTGACTGACGCTGCGGCGATCGCAGCACTGCTCGCGCTAACCCTGCCGTTGAGCGTGCAACGTTTGGCCAGCGAGGCGGCGGGCAATCCTCACACCGTATCGTTCCTCGTTGGGCCGGCGCTCGATCAATTTGCCGATGGCCTGGTGCCTGGCCGCGACTTCCTGTCTTTCTACGGATACGGACCGCCGTATCTATTTGGTCGGATCCTCCGCGCCGACCCAAACGTGCTGTATTTGCGTTACATCGGTTTCGTCGCGGCTTGTCTGGCGATCTATCACCTATCGGCTTATTGGGTGCTGCGCGACTTCTTCCAGAGCAGGGTGCTGCCGTTTCTCCTGGCCGTCGTATTCCTCGTGCTCTGTCAATACGGCGAAGGCGAAGCATTGGCCGGGCCGTCCGCTCTCGCCATCAGGTACATGTTCGTGTTCATCGCCACGGGCGTTCTCGCGCGTTTCATGGTCCGACCGTCAGGCTGGTCATTGGCGGCGCTGTCCACCGTCTGCGCAGTGTCGATCTTCTGGAATACGGAGACGGGGATCTATACCTGGCTTGTGGGTTGCGCGGTCCTGTCGGTGCGGGTGTTCGAAAAGCGCTGGCCTTGGGAGGTCGCGGCGTTCACCGGATTGTCTGTCGTCATCCTGTTCGCATTGTTCGTCGCCGCATTCGGTCCGGCCGTTCTTTCGATGGACTTCTTGCAGGTGCTGCTGACGCCGATCGGCCTGCACAGCGTCTCGAACTGGGTAGGGGTGACGATGAACTGGCATCCCGGATTTGGGACATTTTACCAGTTGATCTTTCCGGCAATGGCCCTAGGCACCGCAGTGAGTGTTGCAGGAACGTGGGCCAGCTGCCGCTCAATCGAGCGCGCGTATCTTCTGGTGCTCTCTCTCGTCGCGCTGGTTTTCACGGCCAAGTGGATGAACCGATCACTTGACGCGGTGTGGCAGCAAAACGCCTTTGCTTATCTTGCCGTTTGCGCGTGGTGGGGCCGTTCGGCATTCCGCGTCGTCCTCGGCCGAGCGACTTCGCAAGTCGTCCCCCAAGTCGTCCCCATCGCATCGCTGGCGGCGATAGCGGCGCTCTCGATCGTCGTGCTTCTGAGTGCGCAGGATCGTCAACAGGGGGTGACGATCGGACTGCGGGCGTACTTGCAATATCCAAGCATCGCCAGACTGAAGTTGGGACGAGGAGCGGGACAGATCAAGGTCCAGCTCGATGGCAGCGATATCGACCTGGCCAACAAGGCCGTGACACGCGATGGTCGCATCCTTTTGTTGTCAGATCAGGACTGGCTTGTTCTTGCCGCCCTCGGCAGAGCACCCAAGAGCTACTTCCTCCCGTTCCGAGATACGTTCAGCCCGGAACATGTGACTCGGAGCTTTGCCGGGGCTGACCATTTCATTTTAGATCGCGGTGCGACCTATGAGTATGATTGGCTGAAAGAGATGGTGGAGCGCATTCTATCGGATGATTTCGAGCCGACCGAAGCATCAACCCGGTTCGTCCTCTATCGAAGGAAATCCTGACCACAACCCTCCATGCGCAGCGCGCGCATTTGCTCTGCTCTTTCCTCTGTCGCTTGAGCGGAAAAGGAAAAGGCCTGGTCGCGGTGGCGACCGGGCCTTTTCTTTTTTTGGTGCGTAGCCCGGATGGAGCGAAGCGCAATCCAGGGTCTTGCAATACGGAATGACTGTCCCGGATTTCGCTTCGCTCCATCCGGGCTACAGGTTCTGCGTTTACGCGGCCGTCGAAGCCTTCTGCGCGGCCTTCGCCTGCGCGGCAGCGGCTTCGTCCTTGCGGATCTCGGAGAGCTTCTTCTGGACCTGCTCCGAGAAGATGTACTGCGCCGGGCGCTGCTTCGACATGTCGATCTCCGGCGCCATGGGGCCGGTGGTCTTGATGCCGCGCAGCGACACCCACATCGCCTTCAGCGGGTTGTTGAGCGCAGCCGTCGCCGCGGTCGGCTCGTAGCCGCAATGGGCCATACAGTCGGCGCACTTCTCGTACTTGCCGGTGCCGTAGGTTTCCCAGTCGGTGGTGTCCATCAGCTCCTTGAAGGTTTTTGCGTAGCCTTCACCGAGCAGGTAGCAGGGCTTCTGCCAACCAAAAATGTTGCGCGCGGGCATGCCCCACGGTGTGCACTCGTATTCCTGGTTGCCGGCGAGGAAGTCCAGGAACAGGCCGGAATGCATGAAGTTCCACTTCTTGCCCTTGCCCATCGCAAAGACGTCGCGGAACAGCTTCTTGGTCTTGGTGCGGTTGAGGAAGTGCTCCTGGTCCGGCGCGCGCTCATAGGCATAGCCCGGCGACATCGAGACGCCGACGCCGAGCTCGACGGTGAGGTCCAGGAACTTCGCGATCTCCTCGGCTGGGTGGCCGTCGAAGATGGTGGCGTTGACGTTGACGGTGAAGCCGCGCGCCTTGGCCGCCTTGATCGCGGAGACGGCGCGGTCGAACACGCCCTTCTGCGACACCGCCTTGTCGTGGTGGTCCTTCAGGCCGTCGAGATGCACCGAGAAGAACAGGTAGGGCGAGGGCTCGAACAGGTCGAGCTTCTTCTCGAGCAGCAGCGCGTTGGTGCAGAGCGAGACGAACTTCTTGCGCGCCACGAGGCCGCGCACGATCTCGCCGATCTCCTTGTGGATCAGCGGCTCGCCGCCGGGAATGGCGACCATCGGCGCGCCGCACTCGTCGGCCGCGTCCCAGCACTCCTGCGCCGTCATGCGGCGGTTCAGGATCGCGTCGGGATAGTCGATCTTGCCGCAGCCGACGCAGGCGAGGTTGCAGCGGAACAGCGGCTCCAGCATCAGCACGAGCGGATAGCGCTTGCGGCCAAGCAGTTTCTGCTTGAGCAAATAGCCGCCGATACGCATTTCCTTGAAGAAGGGGATTGCCATTACACGTTTCTTTCTGGGCTTGAAATTCGGGTGGGTCAGCTCGCAGCCAGTTGGGCCGGAAGCCGGAATTCGATGTTTTCCTCGCGACCGGGGAGTACCTGGACCTTGACCGGTCCGATCCGCCGCATCGCTTCGATCACGTCATCCACGAGTACCTCAGGCGCCGAAGCGCCGGCCGTGACGCCGACAGTCCTGGCATCTTTCAACCACGCCGGATTGAGCTCGCTGCCGTCGGCAATCAAATAACTCGCGACGCCGGCTTCAGTGCCGATTTCGCGGAGCCGGTTCGAGTTCGAGCTGTTGGCAGCGCCCACCACCAAGATCACGTCGACCAGCTTGCTCAAGTCCCTTACCGCAGATTGGCGGTTCTGTGTCGCATAGCAGATATCCCGGATATCCGGGCCTTGAATATCTGTAAAGCGGGCCTGGAGGGCCGCAATGATGTCCCTGGTGTCGTCGACCGACAGGGTGGTCTGGGTGATGTAGGCCACTGGGCTATCCGCCGGCAGGGTCAGGGCCTTAACCTCTTCAACGCTTTGGACAAGTAGCACCGGCCTGGGGACCTGGCCCATCGTGCCCTCGACCTCGGGGTGGCCGGCATGGCCGATCAGGATCAGGGTGCGGCCTTTGGAGATGTACCGCTTCCCCTGATTGTGAACTTTCGTGACCAGCGGGCAGGTGGCATTGAGCACCGGAAGGTCGCGCGCGGCGGCCTCTTCCTCGACGCTGCGGGCGACGCCATGGGCGCTGAAGACCGTGACTGATTTCGGCGGAACCTCGGACAGTTCCTCGACGAAAATGGCGCCTTTGTTCTTCAGGCTCTCGACCACGTATTTGTTGTGCACGATCTCATGGCGCACGTAGACGGGCGGGCCGTATTTCTCCAGGGCCCGTTCCACGATCTCGATCGCACGCACCACGCCCGCACAGAAGCCGCGCGGCTGCGCCAGATAAACTTCCATAGGACGCCCGTCACGCAAGTTGCACCAATCCGCTTCGTTGTCCCCAGCGGCACCCCGATCCTGACCAATGGGTTGCAAGTAACGCACCATTGGCCTCGCACGCGGTAACCGCCCACCCCAACTGGGCCCCGGCGCATGGAGGCACAGCACTTTGTGTCAAAAAATCGGCAGAAAGGAAAGGTCAGATGAAACTATGGTTCCCTGCCAGCTGAATTTCGCGGTACCATAGTATAGGAATTGCCGTGAGCAAAATGGCGACATTTGTGCTCAGCCCTTCGTCACTTTCCCGCCTCAACTCCCCGGCTATACCGACCGCCCCGCATGATTTTGCCACGGTCTCCCGCCGTTTACCTCGAACCTTCTTGCGGCGAGAGCCATCCAAAACAGCAATAGGTTTCGCCCGGGAACTCCGATAAACAGCGGGCGTTTCCGGCAAGCTATTAACCGCAGAAAGAAAAGAAGTGCTGCAAAGCGTAGTCGTTGCCATCGTCAGGGCCTGCACCCGGTTTGCCTCCCTCGTCGTCGTTCTCGGGCTCCTGCTGTCGGTCGCCGCGGGCTATTACGCTGCGCGCCATTTCGCCATCAACACCGACATCAATTCGCTGATTGCCCAAAATCTCGACTGGCGCCAGCGCGACCAGCAGTTCGACCGCGCCTTCGACCGCGATGCGACGATTCTGGCGGTCGTCGAGGCCAGTACGCCGGAGATGACGACCGCGGCGGCCGATGCGCTCTATGCCAGGCTGAGGGACGACAAGACCAACTTCCAGTCGATGCAGCAACTCGGCACCGGCGAGTTCTTCGAGAAGAACGGCCTGTTGTTCCTGCCGACCGAGGAGGTCGGCAAGATCACCGGCGAGTTCGAATCGGCAGCGCCCCTGATCGAGATCATGGCGGGCGACCCCTCGATCCGCGGCCTGACCGGCGCGCTGGAGACCGGACTTGCCGGCGTCAAGCGCGGCCAGGTCAAGCTCGACAACACCGCGCGGCCGTTCAACCAGATCGCGCAGACGGTCGAGACCGTGCTCAACAAGGGCAATGCGAGCTTCTCCTGGCGCGAGCTCGTCAGCGACGAGCCGCTGTCGGATTCCGACAAGCGCGCCTTCATCGAGTTCAAGCCGATCCTCGACTACAACGCGCTGGAGCCCGGCAAGGGCGCCACCGACGCGATCCGGAAAGCGGCGGCGGATCTGGATTTCCCGACCAAATTCCAGGCGCGTGTGCGGCTCACCGGTCCGGTCCCGATCGCGAACGAGGAATACGCCACCGTTCAGGAAGGCGCCGTCGTCAATGGCGTCGGCACCGTCCTCGTCGTGCTGCTCATCCTGTGGCTGGCGCTGCATTCGGCGAAGATCATTTTCGCCGTGTTCGTCAATCTCTTCGTCGGGCTCGCGATCACGACCGCAGCCGGCCTGATGATGGTCGGCTCGCTCAACCTCCTGTCGATCGCGTTCGCGGTGCTGTTCGTCGGCCTCGGCGTCGATTTCGGCATCCAGTACAGCGTCCGTTACCGCTCCGAGCGCTACAAGCACAACGATCTCTCGGGCGCGCTGGTGCTGGCCGCGAAACGCTCGGCGGTGCCGCTATCGCTGGCGGCGATGGCGACCGCGGCGGGCTTCCTCTGCTTCATGCCGACCGATTACAAGGGCATCTCGGAGCTCGGCCAGATCGCCGGCGTCGGCATGCTGGTGGCGTTCCTCTCATCGATCACGGTTCTGCCGGCGCTGCTGAAGCTTCTGAACCCGCCCGGCGAGCAGGAGCCGGTCGGCTACGCCTTCCTGGCGCCGCTCGATCACTTTCTGGAGAAGCACCGCGTGCTGGTCGTCGGGGGCACGCTGCTGCTCGCGCTCGCCGGCCTGCCGCTGCTCTACTTCATGAAGTTCGACTTCAACCCGATGAATCTGCGCAATCCGCGCGCCGAGTCGATCGCGACCTTCCTCGACCTGCGCAAGGATCCCAACACCGGCGCCAATGCCATCAACGTGATGACCACTTCGGAGGAGCAGGCAAGGCAGGTCCAGGCGAAGCTGGAGAAGGTGCCTGAGGTGCTCCGGGTGATGTCGCTCGACAGCTTCGTGCCGCAGGACCAGCAGCCGAAGCTGAAGCTGATCGCGCAGGGCGCCAAGGTGCTGAACCCCGCGCTCAATCCTGATCAGATCGATGCGGCGCCGACGGACCAGGAGAACGTGGAGTCGCTGAAATCCTCCGTCGACAATCTGCGCCGGACCGCCGGCGACGCAAAGGGCCCGGGTGCGGTCGCCTCGCGCCGGCTCGCGGACGCGCTCGAGAAGCTCGCCAATGGCAACGAGGCCACGCGCAACAAGGCGCAGGACGTCTTCGTCACGCCGATGAAGATCGTGTTCGACCAGCTCAGGAACGCAATGCAGGCAGGTCCCGTCACCTTGAGCTCACTGCCGCCCGATCTCGTCAGCGCCTGGAAGAGCAAGGACGGCATCATCCGCGTCGAGGCGCTGCCCAAGGGCGATCCCAACGACAACGACACGCTGCGCAAATTTGCGGCGGCGGTGCTCAAAGCCGAGCCGACCGCGATCGGCGGGCCGGTCTCGATCCTGAAGTCCGGCGACACCGTGGTGAGGGCGTTCATCCACGCCGGCATCTACGCGCTGCTCGTGATCGGCCTCTTGCTGTGGATCACGCTGCGCCGGTTCGTGGACGTGCTGATGACGCTGGTGCCGCTTCTGGTTGCCGGCGCCGTGACGCTCGAAATCTGCGTGTTGATCGGCCTGCCGCTCAACTTCGCCAACATCGTCGCGTTCCCGCTGCTGCTCGGCGTCGGCGTCGCGTTCAAGATCTATTATGTCGTGGCGTGGCGCTCCGGCAGAACAAACCTGCTTCAGACCAGCCTGACGCGCGCGATCTTCTTCAGTGCGCTGACGACGGCGACCGCGTTCGGCAGCCTGTGGCTGTCGAGCCATCCCGGCACGTCCAGCATGGGCAAGCTGCTGGCGCTCTCGCTGGTGACGACACTCGCCGCCGTGCTGCTGTTCCAGCCGGCCCTAATGGGCAAACCCCGCAATCTCAGGGAGTAGGCAGATGTCGCCGACCGGGTCGGCGGCGGCCTTCTGACCGGGCTTGGCCGCGGCAGTCTTCACGGCCGGAGCAGGTGCTGTGGCGCCCGTCGTGGCCTGGGCTGCTTGTTGGGCTGCCTGGGCTGCTTGTTGGGCTCCCGGAGCCTTGGGCGCCGCGCCGGTGGACTTCGGCGCGCCCTTGGCCATGGCATTGGCGGGGCTCAAGGGGATCGGCGGCCCGACCCGCGTCCAGGTCTCGCCGCCACAGAGGAAGCCCATCACGCAGCCCTTGATCTCGAGCTGGTCGGTGCCAACAGGTGTGATGGTCGCGCTGTAGGTCTGGCCGTCTTGCGCGTTATAGACCTGTCCTTCCCACTGTTCGGCACCGGGCTTCTTCTTCATGTCGATCAGGGTCGGCATGCCCAGCGTCGGCCTGTTCTTTTTCGAGACATCAGGATTGTTCTCGTCGCGACCGCCGGGCTGCTTTTCCCAGGAAACCGCGCCCCACATGCTGCCATTGCACTGGGCGACACGGATGTTGGCAACGCCGTCGGCGACCCGCCAGTCGCCGGTGGGATCGGCGGCGAGGGCCGGGGTCAGGCCGGTGTAACCGCCAGCCAGTATAATTCCGGTGTAAAGGGCCAAACGCATGCGTGTTCCTTGGCAGTGCAACATGATCTAAAAGCTGTGCTTGCGAAGATGGTCCGAAAAAGGGCAAAAGGCCGCACAGACCGTTTTCACCAGCGGTCCGTTTTCAGTTGACGAGACGGCCCTCAACCGAAGTATGTAGCGGATGCACAGTCCAAATCCAGACATGTCTCAGCTGTTCGCGGACCGGCAGGCCCAGCGCAGCGCCCTGCATAATCGGTATCTGAACGAGCAGTTCGTCCGGGTCCTGAAGACCATCGGCTACGATGTCGGCTTCCAGAAGGGGCAGGGGCAGTACCTGTACGACCGCGAGGGCGCGCGCTACCTCGACCTTTTGTCCGGATTTGGCGTGTTTGCGATCGGGCGCAATCATCCGGTCATGCGCGAGGCGCTCAAGAGCGTGCTCGATGCCGACCTGCCCAACCTCGTCCAGTTCGACGTCTCGACGCTCGCCGGCGTGCTGGCCGAGCGCCTGCTGAAATACGTTCCCTATCTCGACAAGGCGTTCTTTGCCAATTCCGGCGCGGAATGCGTCGAGGCCGCGATCAAGTTCGCGCGGGGGGCGACGGGCCGTCCCGGCATCGTCTATTGCGCCCACGGCTACCACGGCCTGACCTATGGCGCGCTGTCGCTGACGGGTGATTCGAACTTCCGCACCGGTTTCGAGCCGCTGCTGCCGGGCTGCACCCCGGTCCCGTTCAACGATCTGGCCGCGCTGGAAAAGGCGCTGGCCTCGCGCGAGGTTGCCGCCTTCGTCGTGGAGCCGATCCAGGGCAAGGGCGTCAACATGCCCACCGACGAGTTCCTGCCGGGAGCTGCCGCACTCTGCAAGAAATACGGCACGCTGTTCGTCGCCGACGAGATCCAGACCGGCATGGGCCGTACCGGCCGCTTCCTCGCCGTCGAGCACTGGAACGTCGAGCCCGACATGGTGCTGTTGTCGAAGTCGCTGTCGGGCGGCCACGTGCCTGTTGGCGCGGTGCTGACGCGCAAGAGCATCTTCGACAAGATTTTTAATCAGATGGACCGCGCCGTCGTGCACGGATCGACCTTCTCCAAGAATGACCTGGCGATGGCTGCTGGCATCGCCACGCTCGACGTCATGGAGTCCGAGAAGCTGATCGAGGCCGCGGCCAAGCGCGGCGCCGAGCTGCGCCTCGCGCTCACGCGCATGGTGCCCGGCTACGAGCTGTTGAAGGAAGTCCGCGGCAAGGGCCTGATGATCGGCATCGAGTTCGGCCCGCCGAAATCGCTGCGCCTGCGGGCGTCCTGGAACGTGCTGGAGACCGCCAACAAGGGCTTGTTCTGCCAGCTCATCACCGTGCCACTGTTCAAGGATCACAAGATCCTCACGCAGGTCGCCGGCCACGGCAGCCACACCATCAAGCTGCTGCCGCCGCTCACCATCACCGAGGAAGACTGCAGCTGGATCGAGAAGGCGTTCGACGACGTCATCGCCGGCAGCCACAAGGTCCCCGGTGCGATCTGGTCGCTCGGCAAGACGCTGGTGGACAACGCGGTGCGAAGGTCGGCGTAAGGCCGATCGCTCAGGCCGCCTTAGGCTTGTTCACTGTCTCGATGCGATCGAGCGCTTTGCCCAGATCGCGTCTGGCGATCTGGATGTCGTAATCGTTCTGAAGATTGAGCCAAAGCTCGGCGGTCGTGCCGAGCGCCTTGGCAAGCCGCAGTGCAGTGTCGGCGGTGATCCCGGTCTGCTCACTCGCAATCCGCTCGATTCGCGTGCGCGGCAAGCCGCATGTCTTGGCGAGCGCGCCAGCGGACATATCCAGCGGGGTCAGAAATTCTTCCCGCAGGACCTCACCAGGATGCATGGGCTTGAGTTTTTTCGCCATCGTCGTGTTCCCCTAGTGATAGTCTACGATCTCAACCTCGGCGGGACCCTGTGCTGTCCAGACGAAGCACACTCGGAACTGATCGTTGATCCTGATCGAGTGCTGCCCCTTGCGGTCACCTACTAGCGCCTCGAGGCGGTTGCCGGGTGGCGCCCTCAAGTCGCCGAGTTCACCTGCAGCGTGAAGATAGCGCAATTTCCGGCGCGCAAACTTCACCAGGTCGGCAGGAAAGCCTTTGGGACTTTCGCCGTTAAAGACCGCTTCAGTTGTCGCTTCAGTTGTTTTGTCCCGAAACGTTCTGATCACTCAAGCAATGTATCATCATCTGATACACATGCAAGGGGTCGTATCAGTGCATGATACATTTCAAAAGGCTACCCCTCCACATTCGCCTTCATTGCCGCCTCGAACTTGTCGACGAATTCGGCGAGCTCGTCGGCGCCGAGATCGCTGACGGCCCAGAAGTTCAGGCCGCGGCCGCCCCAGCGGCGGCAGTTGAAGCCCTGCATGGTCTGGGTCTTCGGCGGCCGGTGCTCGGTGCTCGAAGTTTGCGACACGAACAGATTGATCACGTGTTGCCGGCGCCGGTAGACCACGGCGCCGATGGCGCGGGCGTCGATATAGTCGAGCCGGCCGCCGACGAGCGTGAAGCCCTGCGCGGTGAGGTCGATCACCGGCGGGGCGACGTCGAGCTTGCCGTTGAACCAGGGCTTGACGGTGTGCTGGTCGGTCGAGATCACGTCGGTGAGGTGGCCGGCCTGGAGCGAGCGCAGATGTGCGGAAACGACCTCCGAGAGGATGCGCTGCTGGTCGTCCTGGCGCAGCACCACGGCGACGATTCCGGAGGCGGCGAGCGCGGAGACCGCCGAGCCCATCGCAAAGCCGCGCAACACGGAGCGGCGCGTCGGCTGCTGGCGCTGCGCCTGCGGCAGCGAGGCTTCGATGCGCGCGCGCAGGCTTGCCGGCGCGGTGTAGCGCAAGTCGGTGTCTGCGAGCACGCGCTGCATCTCGCGCTGTGCGGCAAGCTCGGCCGCGCAGGCCGGGCAGCTCGCGATATGGGCTTCGACCTCGCGCGCATGGCCGGCGTCGAGCTCGTTGTCGAGCAGCGCGTGAAGCAGGATCCTCGCTTCGTCGCAGGTCATTTCGCTTGCTCCTCTTCCGCCGTCCAGGCTGCGCGCAGCATGGCGCGGGCGCGGGCGAGGCGGGACATCACGGTGCCGACGGGGACGCCGACGGCCCCGGCGATTTCACGATAGGACAGGTGGTTGATCTCCCGCAGCACGAATGTTTCCTTGAACGGCTCGGCGAGCGCATCGATCAGCTTGCGGATTGCGCTGGCATCGCGGCTCCGCAGCACTTCAGTCTCGGGGCTCGCCTCGGTCTCCTGCCAGAGCGGCGTCTGCTCGGCGGCACCTAGCGTGTCCTCGATCGCGCTGGGCCGATGCGCGCGCCTTGCGTATTCGGCGTTGCAGACATTGCGCAGGATGGCGAACAGCCAGGGCTTCATCGCCGGGCCGCGGTAGCTGTCAAAATGCTTCAGCGCGCGCAGATAGCACTCCTGCACCGCGTCCTCGGCGTCGGAGGCATCGCGCAGCAGGTAGCGTGCGAGCGTGTAGACGTCGTCGAGATAGGGCAGCGCCGCCTCGCGGAAGCGCTGTGCCTTCTGCACATCGTCGGTGGCGGGCATCGCTCCTCGCTTTGCCTCTGCTTCTTCTTTTGCCGTCGCACGCGCCCGGCCGGCGTGGGACCACCGGCCGGGCAAGACGTTGATGCCTTGGTTGGAGACGTTACTCAACCTTGATCATCCCCGTCATGTGCGGGTGCAGCGAACAAAAATATTTGTAGTCGCCCGCATTGGTGAAGGTGAAGGAGAATTTGTCGTCGGTGTCCAGGGTCTTGGACCTGAACTTGCCGGCGGACACGATGGTGTGCGGGATGTCGTCCCGGTTGGTCCAGGTCACGGTGGTGCCGACCTTGATCTTGAGCTCGGCCGGCTGGAACACGAAATTGTCGATGTGCACGTCCATGTCGTCGGCGCGGGCTTTTGTTGCGGGCAACAGGATGGCCGCGGCCAAAGCGAGACCGAGGTCGACACCGAAGTTGCGGCGGTTGAGTGTCTTCATTGTCAGCTTCCGTTCAGCCTTAGCCCTGCAGCGGCGTATCGATGATCGCGAGCCGCTGCTCGTTCTGCTTGAAGTTGATGCTGGCAACGCCGAGCATGGAGCGGAGTTTTGCGTCCTCGACCTTCATCGGTCCGGGCGAGGGCGCGGCTCCCGGCGCCGGCTGCGGGAAGGCGGTCGAGCGCGCGGTGTGGAAGGTGACGTTGCCCTCGACCTTCTGCATCACCTGGTGGATGTGGCCGTTCAGCACGGTGACCGAGCCAAAACCCTTGACGTATTCCAGCGCGCGGCCGCCGTCCTCGGTGCCCCAGCCCCATTCGGGATAGACGGTCCAGAGCGGGATATGGGCGAACAGCACGATCGGCGTCGATTTCGACTTGCCGCGCAGGTCGTCCTCGAACCAGGCGAGCTGCTCGGCGCCGAGATTGCCGAGCCCGCCGGCCTTGAGGTCGACGACGTTGACGAGCCCAACGAAGTGCACGCCGCCGGCGTCGAACGAGTACCAGCCGTGTCCCTTGGTGCCGCGGCCGTAACGCTCGCGATAGAGCTTCACTTCCTCATCGATCAAGTCGTGCTCGCCGGGGACGTAGTGCACGTCGAGCTTGGTTTGCGAGATGATGCGCTCGGCATTGTCGAACTCGGCGGCCTTCGACAGATGCGTGATGTCGCCGGTGTGGATCATGAAGGACGGCTTGGTCGGCATCGCGTTGATCTTGTTCACGGCCTCCTCCAGCGTGCCGAGCGCGTTGGGATTGGCCGGCTTGTCGAAGCCGACATGGCTGTCGCTGATCTGGAGGAAGCTCATGCCGGGCGCCGCCGTTGCGGCCTCAGCCGAATCGATGATGCCGAGCGAGCGCGGCACGCCGCCCGTGACGGTCCAGAGCACCCCGGTGCCGGCCCAGGTCATGCATTCGAGCACCTTGCGGCGGCTGACGCCGTCGTCCCCGTGATCGTGTCCGCTCATCGCATCTCTCCACGCCGCCCGGAATTGGGCTTCGGGGAGGTGATCGGGGGTGGGGGCAGCTTATTCCCGAATGAGATGACGATTTCGTGAGTGGTGGGGCACCAGACCTATTTCGCGAACTCCCGCACGGCTTCTACCACGGCCGCCGGCACTTCCTGCGCCACACAGTGCCCGGCGCCTTCGAAGACCAGCGTGCTGACGCGCGGGATCAGTGACTCCGCGCGTCGCGCCATCTCCTTGTAGATCGGCCCTGATTTCGCGGCGGTCGTGACGCGCACCGGGCAGTCGATCTCAGCGAGCAAGCCAAACGGATTGCCGCGGGCATCGCCGACATAGACCTGCTCCATCGCCTCATAGATCGGATACAGGATCGCGGACTCGATCTCGGGTGTGCAGCAGAGCCGAACCCGGCCATCATCAAGCGGCACGAAGCCGTGGCGCACATACGCCCGCAGCGAGGTCTCGGTCCAATCCGCAAACGCCGGCGCTGTGCGGTAACGCTCGAACACGACGTCGGCGCTGTCAAACTCGGCGCGTCGGCGGAGCGCGCCTTGCACGCGGGACAGGGATTCGTCGTTCAATCCTCCGGGGCGCGCCGCGCGCGGATCCATGACGGTCGGCTCCATCACGAACAGGCGGGTGAGCCGTCCGGGCAAGAGTTTCGCCGCGAGCAACAGATCGGTCGCGCCCGCGCTGTGGCCGATGCCGTAGACGTCACGCAGCTCGAGCGCATTGATCACTCGACAGACATCGTCGGCGTAGTCGAGGAAATGATAGGCGCCGGGCTTGTGGCTGGCGCCGTGGCCGCGGCGATCGAGCGCGTAGACAGTATAGGTCGATGCAAGATCGCGCGCGACCTCGTCCCAGACGTCGGCGACGAAACCGGTGCCGTGCACGAGCAGGGCAGGCGGTTTCCCGCTCTCACCCCATTGCAACATGGCGATCTCTGCGCCGGCAGGGCCGATTGAAAAGCGCTGGCTGGTCATGGCGATGGGATACTACTTCGCATCCTCCAAAATCATCGTCGCGCCTTTCTCCGCGATCATCGCGGTCGGCGTGTTGGTGTTGCCCGAGGTGATGGTCGGCATGATCGAGGCATCGACGACGCGCAATCCGCTCAGTCCGTAGAAGCGCAGGCGTTCGTCGACCACGGCCATCGGATCGTTTGCCGTCCCCATCTTCGCCGTGCCCACGGGGTGGAAAATGGTGGTGCCGATATCGCCGGCGGCCTTCGCGAGCGAGGCGTCGTCGTCTCCGACGGAGGGGCCGGGCAGATATTCGCTGGGGCGATACCTTGCCAGCGCCTTCTGCTGCATCAGGCGCCGCGTGGTGCGGATGGCGTCGGCGGCGACCTGGCGGTCGTCGTCGGTCGACAGGTAGTTTGGCGCGATGATCGGCTTCTCGTCGGGCGTTGTCGCGCGCAGCCGCACGGTGCCGCGCGAGGTCGGCTGCAGATTGCAGGCGCTGACCGTGATCGCGGGGAAGCGGTGCAGGGGATCGCCGAACTTGTCGAGCGACAGCGGCTGCACGTGGAACTGGATGTTGGCGCGGGCGCGCGTCGCATCGGAGCGCGTGAAGATGCCGAGCTGCGACGGTGCCATCGTCAGCGGGCCGCGGCGGCGGAAGGCGTAATCGAGCCCCATCAGACCGCGGCGGAACAGATTGTAATAGGTCTCGTTCAGCGTGCGCACACCCTCGACCTTGTAGATCGCGCGCTGCTGGAGATGGTCCTGTAAGTTGCGGCCCACACCGGGCTTGTCCATGACGATGTCGATGCCGAGCGGTGACAGCCAGTCGGCAGGCCCGATGCCGGAGCGATGCAGCACCTGCACCGAGCCGATCGCGCCTGCCGAGAGGATCACCTCACGCTTGGCACGCGCCTCGATGATTTCGCCGTTCTGGATGAAGCGCACGCCGACGGCGCGGCCCTGCTCGATGATGAGGCGATCGACCAGCACGTGCTTCTCGAGCCGCAAATTGGGGCGGTTCAGCGCGGGCTTGAGGAAGCCGCGCGCCGAGGACCAGCGCCGTCCGCGCTTCTGGTTGACGTGGAAATAGCTGGTGCCTTCGTTGTCGCCGGTGTTGAAATCCGGGATGCGCTTGATGCCCATCTCCTCTGCGGCATCGCCGACGGCGTCGAGAACCTCCCATGACAGCCGCGGCGCCTCGATGCGCCAGCCGCCGCCGGCGCCATGGTGCTCGCTGGCGCCGAGGAAGTGATCCTCCAGCCGCTTGAACAGCGGCAGCACGTCATCGTAGCCCCAGCCGGTCATGCCGAGCTGACGCCAGTGATCGTAATCGGCGGCCTGGCCGCGCATCGAGATCATGGCGTTGATCGCCGAGCAGCCGCCGATCACCTTGCCGCGGGGATAGGCCAGCGCGCGGCCGTTCAGGCCCGGCTCGGCCTCGGTCTTGAACATCCAGTCCGAGCGCGGATTGCCGATGGCGAAGAGGTAGCCGACGGGAATGTGGAACCAGATCCAGTTGTCGTCGCCGCCCGCTTCGAGAATGAGCACCCGATTGCGGGAATCGGCCGAGAGCCGGTTGGCCATGATGCAGCCGGCCGTGCCGGCGCCGACGACTATGTAGTCAAATTCACCTTCGAGCCGTCTCGGCATTCTGCTTCCACCCGGATGGTCACTTAACGTTCCCTCCTAATAGGCAGACCCGCCGGACCGGGACAAGCCCGGCCATGCCTGTTCGTCAGGGCCAGACCCCGATCCCGGGGAGTTGGGTGGACTGACGCTTGCATGGTAGACAGTCCTGTATTCCCAACAAGGTTTGAGACCCTCCATGCCCATCGTGAACCGTGTCGCCGACCTCCAACCCGATATTCAGGCCTGGCGCCGGGACATCCATGAGCATCCCGAGCTGCTGTATGACGTCCACCGCACCGCAGCATTCGTCGCGGACCGGCTGCGCGAGTTCGGCTGCGACGAGGTCGTGACCGGCCTTGGCCAGACCGGCGTGGTCGGCGTGATCAAGGGCAGCAAGCCGGCCGGCGAGGGGCTCAAGGTGATCGGCCTGCGCGCCGACATGGACGCGCTGCCGGTCGAGGAGCAGACCAACCTGCCTTACGCCTCCAAGAACCCGGGCAAGATGCACGCCTGTGGTCATGACGGCCACACCGCGATGCTGCTCGGGGCGGCCCGCTATCTCGCCGAGACCCGCAACTTCGCCGGCGACGCGATCGTGATCTTCCAGCCGGCCGAGGAGGGCGGCGCCGGCGGCGCGGCGATGGTCAAGGACGGCCTGATGGAACGCTTCGGCATCGAGCAGGTCTACGGCATGCACAACGGCCCGGGCATTCCTGTCGGCTCGTTTGCGATCCGGCCGGGCCCGATCATGGCGGCGACCGATGAGGTCGACATCATGATCGAGGGCCTCGGCGGCCATGCCGCGCGTCCGCACAAATGCATCGATTCCGTGCTGGTCGGTGCGCAGGTGATCACGGCGCTGCAGTCGATCGTCGCGCGCAGCGTCGATCCGCTGGAATCGGCCGTGATCTCGATCTGCGAATTCCACGCCGGCAACGCCCGCAACGTCATTCCGCAGACCGCGACGCTGAGGGGCACCATCCGCACGCTGTCGCCGGAGGTGCGCAAGCTGGTCGAGAAGCGCGTGCACGAGGTGGTGGCGGGCGTGGCGCAGATTACCGGTGCCAAGATCGATCTGCGCTACAAGCGCAATTATCCCGTCGTGAACAACCACGCCGCCGAGACCGAGGTGGCGCGGCGCATTGCCAAGCAGGTCGCGGGCGATGCCAACGTGCACGAGATGCCGCCGCTGATGGGCGGCGAGGATTTCGCCTACATGCTGGAAGCGCGCCCCGGCGCCTTCATCTTCTGCGGCAACGGCGACAGCGCCGGGCTGCATCACCCCGCCTACAATTTCAACGACGAGGCGATCGTCTACGGCACGTCCTATTGGGTGAAGCTGGTCGAAGAGTCGCTGGCGGCGTCTTAAGGCCGAGCTCTTCGCGCAAACGAAAAGGGCCCGTGCATTGCACGGGCCCTTTGTTTTTGGGTGATGTGATCGCTCAGAAGATCCGCGAGAAGATCACATAGAGCGTGGCCGACAGCATGATCGCGCAGGGCAGCGTCAGCACCCAGGCCATCAGCAGATTGCGGATCGTCGACCACTGCAGGCCCGAACCGTTCGCGGCCATGGTGCCGGCGACGCCCGAGGACAGCACGTGGGTGGTCGAGACCGGCAGGCCGAACACGTCGGCGGCACCGATCGTGGCCGCGGCCACGAGCTCGGCGGAGGCGCCCTGTGCGTAGGTGAGATGGCTCTTGCCGATCTTCTCACCGACGGTGATGACGATGCGCTTCCAGCCGATCATGGTGCCGAGGCCGAGCGCGATGGCGACCGCGATCTTCACCCAGTTCGGGATGAACTTCGTGGCAGAGTCGAGCGAGCCCTTGTAGGCGTTGAGGGTCGCGATCTCCTCCTTGTTGAGATCGTTCTCCTTGTCCTTCATCAGGAACCGGATCGCTTCCGAGGTCATGTACATGTCGTTGCGGGTGTTGCCGACGGCTTCCGCCGGCACCTTGTTCAGCGAACCGTATTTGGCAACCTGGTCGCCGACGTCCTTCACCAGCACGGCGAGCGAGGGATAGGTGCCCTCGTTGATGTGGCGCAGCGTGATGTACTGCGTCACCGCAGGGCGGGGATCGCCGATGATGCTGTGGCCGGCGCCTTTCGCCGAGATCACCTTGGCGGCGGCCTCCGAAGTCTTCTGGAACTGGGCGACCTGGGATTCCGGCAGCGCGCGGTTGAGCGCGTAGGCGGTCGGCACGGTGCCGATCAGGATCAGCATGATCAGGCCCATGCCCTTCTGGCCGTCATTCGAGCCGTGCGCGAAGCTGACGCCGGTGCAGGTGGCGATCAGCAGGCCGCGGATCCAGAGCGGTGGGGCCTTGTTGCCTTCGGGCGCGGCGTAGAGTGCCGGGTTGCGCACGATGAACTTGAGCACGAGCAGCAGCACGGCGGCGCAGATGAAGCCGAACAGCGGCGACAGCAGCAGCGCGTAGCCGATCTCGGTCGCCTTGGTCCAGTCCACGCCCGAGGTGCCGTCGCGACCGCGCATGACGGCGTTGGCGACGCCGACGCCGATGATCGAGCCGATCAAAGTGTGCGAGGAGGAGGCGGGCAGGCCGAAGAACCAGGTGCCGAGATTCCACAGGATCGCCGCGATCAGCAGCGCGAACACCATGGCGAAGCCGGCGCTGGAGCCGACCTGGAGAATCAGCTCGACCGGCAGCAGCGAGACGATGCCGAAGGCGACCGCGCCGGAGGACAGGAGCACGCCGAGGAAGTTGAAGAAGCCCGACCACATCACTGCGACTTCAGCCGGCAGCGAATGGGTGTAGATCACGGTCGCCACCGCATTGGCGGTGTCGTGGAAGCCGTTGACGAATTCGAAGCCGAGCGCGATCAGCAGCGCGACGAACAACAGGATGTAGGGCAGGAAGGTCGTCACGCGCGTGCCGGTCGCGTTGACGTCGACATAGATGCTGTAGGCGACGAACAGCAGGCCCGCGGCGAGGATGCCGAAGAACAGGATCATCGTCAGCGGGTTGAAGCCCTTATCGAGATTGGGCCGGGAGGCCGGCTGGATCGGCGCGGGATCGGCTACCGCGCGGTCGAATGCTACATCGGTCATGTGGACGCCCCTTAACTTGTCGGTAAGGGTATTGTCCGCGATGGATTTGAAGGCTGGATGACAAGCGGTGGTTGAAAAGCGTCTTCCCGCCAGTATTTAGGCCGCGCGCGCGGATTTCCTCTGCAGGCCGGCGGCGATCTTCAGATCTTCGACAAAGCGCCGATATTCCAGCACCTTGGCCTCGGGATCGGGCAGTCGCAGCAGATAGGACGGGTGCACCGTCACCAGCGCCTTGCGGCCCTCGGGGAGATCGATCAACCGGCCGCGGTTCTTGCCTACGGGAGTGATCTTGCCGAACACGCTCTGCGCTGCGGTGGCGCCCATCGCGACGATGAGATCGGGCTGGATTGCCGAAACTTCCCGCTCATACCATTGCCGGCACGCCCGGATCTCCGGCGTATTCGGCTTCTGGTGCAGGCGGATCTTTCCGCGCGGCACGAATTTGAAGTGCTTCACCGCATTGGTGACATAGACCTTCTTGCGGTCGACGCCGGCCTCCTCCAGCGCACGGTCGAGCAGCTGGCCGGCTGGGCCGACGAAGGGGTGGCCGGCGAGGTCTTCCTTGTCGCCGGGTTGCTCGCCGACCAGCATGATATTGGCGTTCTTCGGGCCCTCGCCGAACACGGTCTGCGTCGCGTCCTTGTAGAGATGGCAGGCGCGGCAATGCGCGGCCTCCTCGCGGAGCGCTTCGAGATCGTCGGCAGCGAGCTTGCGTTTCATCGGAGCCTCCGGCCGCTTCTGAGGCTTGTGCGGATCGGTTACGGCATTGGCGATCATGGCGCCGGTCATGCGCTCGGCATCCTCGATCAAGGGCTTAATGATCGAAGCCTCGGGCAGGTTCCTCCAGTATTTCTTCGGCATCTCGGCCTGCATCGCCTTCACCTTGAGCCGGGCCGGATTGAAGATGCTGGCGTAGTAGCGCCGCCAGGTTTCCTCCAGCCGGTCTTCGCCCGGTGCCTCGCTCTTGCTGACGCCTGATGTGAACGAGAGCGCGTGGCCGTCCCAATGCGCGCACAGATCGGGCGTCAGGATCGACCAGGGCATGTCGGCAAAGCGTTTGGCGAAGAATGGGGCTGCGAGCTCGACGATGTGATGCTCCGGCTCGAACCAGGCAACGTAATGCGCTGCGCGCTCGCGGCCGATCTCGCGAAAGCGCACGAAGGCATGCATCTTATGCTCGTCGCGATGGACGGCTCTTGCCATCGCCGTGACTTGCGCGACGTCAGGATCGGTCGCGACCTCGATGAGGTCGTGGTTGTCCTTCAGCCGGAACAGCAGGCGATAGAGGATGGCAAAACGCTCGCCATCGCGGTGCAGGATCGCGGCCTTGGCGAGCTCGACGAATTTTGCTGATACGTTGAAGGTGCCGTCGTTCACCTCGAGTATCGGAGACGGCGCCGGCGGTGCGAACAACTCGGCTTCGCCGCCTTTCACGGTCCAGGTGACATCGCTGGGCTGCACGTGGTGAAGCACGAGGTGACGTGCGGCTTTGCGCCAGCCGTCGAAATCGGTTTCGGTGTCGAGGGTGATGTACTGCATCAGAAGCCAAATCCCAGTTGCGTTGCTTTCGGCTTGAATCGTTCGATCAGCCCGGCAGCGTCGAGCCGATGCGGTGAGGGGCGGTGATCGCTGAGGACGACGAACGGCAGCGCCTTGTGCTTGGGCACGTGCAGCCGCGCGAGATCGGAGAGGCGGATCGTGGTGGTGCGCCGTGCCGCGATGATGCGCTCGACCGCCTTGGTGCCGAAGCCCGGCACGCGCAGCAATTCCTCGCGGCTGGCGCGGTTGACGTCGAGCGGGAAGCGGTCGCGGTGGCGCAGCGCCCAGGCGAGTTTCGGATCGATATCGAGCGGCAGCATCGCGCTGTCGTCGACGATCTCGCCGACGTCGAAACCGTAGAACCGCATCAGCCAGTCGGCCTGGTAGAGCCGGTGCTCGCGCAGCAGCGGTGGCTGCACCAGAGGCAAAGCGCGGCTCGCGTCGGGGATCGGGCTGAAGGCGGAGTAGTAGACGCGCCGCAGCCTGTAGGCGCCGTAGAGATTGGCACTAGTGTGGAGAATGGTGTGATCGGAGGCGCTATCGGCGCCGACGATCATCTGCGTGCTCTGTCCGGCCGGCGCGAAACGCTGTGGCTTTGCCCTGGTCTTCGCGCTACGGCCTTCCTCGGCCTCGTCGAGCTTCAGCCGCAGCCGGCCCATGGTGCGGCGGATTGCGCGTACGTCCTTCTCGGGAGCGAACTGTTTAAGGCTCGTCTCCTGCGGCATCTCGATGTTGATAGAGAGGCGGTCGGCATATTTGCCGGCTTCCGCGATCAGGGCGTCGTCGGCCTCGGGAATGGTCTTCAGGTGGATATAGCCGCGGAAGTGATGCTCCTCGCGCAGCTTTCGCGCGACGCTGACCACCTGCTCCATGGTGTAGTCGGGGCTGCGGATGATGCCGGAGGAGAGGAACAGGCCCTCGATGTAATTGCGCCGGTAGAAGTCGAGCGTCAGCTTGACCACCTCCTCGATGGTGAAGCGGGCGCGCGGCACGTTGGAGGAGGCGCGGTTGACGCAATAGAGGCAATCGTAATTGCAGGCGTTGGTCAGCAGCACCTTGAGCAAGGAGATGCAGCGTCCGTCCGGCGCGTAGGAATGGCAGATGCCCATGCCCGGCGCGGTCGAGCCCATGCCCTTTCCGTCGCTGGAATCCCGCTTCTCGGTGCCGCTCGAGGCGCATGACGCGTCGTATTTGGCTGCATCCGCCAGAATCGCCAGCTTGCGTTGTACGTCCATCCCGGAATCCCTTTGATTCAGCTCATGAATCCCTGGCCCGCCAATTCGATTGACTCTCCGGCCGCCGTTAGCTTTATATTAGAACATATCATGAACAAATGAGCCAGCCGTTGGTTCTTATTTTTGAGAACCTCGGCAATCACCCCTGAAGGAGCGGCGTATATGAGCGGCGCACGCACAAGCGCGCTTGCGACCTTGCGCAGCCAGATCGAGCGCATCGAGACCGCGGAGGTCGTGCATCAGCACGAGCGTGTCGCGCTCGGTCACGGCGAGGCTGACAGTGCGCTGAAGGGCGGGCTCGCGCGCGCGGCGGTCCACGAGGTGTTTTGCGAAGGGCGCCAGGGCGCGGCTGCGACGGGGTTCGTCATTGGCCTTGCGGGACGCGTGAGCGCGCGCCGGCCGCTGCTGTGGGTGCGACAGGATTTCTCGGAAATTGAAACCGGCGCGCTGTCGATGAGCGGGCTATCCGAGCTCGGCCTCGATCCGCGCCGCGTGGTGATGGTGCGCGCGGCCGATGTCGAGAGCGCGCTGCGCACCTCGGCCGATGCGCTCGCCTGCGATGCGCTCGGCGCCGTCGTGCTCGAGCTCTGGGGCGAGATCAGGCAGTTCGATCTCGTGGCGAGCCGCAAGCTGACGCTGGCCGCGCAAGGCTCGGGCGTCACCGGCCTCTTGCTGCGCATGGCCGCGCAGCCGCTGCCTTCGACCGCGGAGACGCGATGGATGCTGCGCGCGGCTCATTCGCCGCCGGGCCCGATGTGGAGCGCCTGGGGCGCGCCGCGCTTCGATGCCGAGCTCTTGCGCAATCGTCATGGCCCCTGCGGCCGGTGGATCATGGAATGGAATTGTGATGAGTGCCAGTTCAGTGAACCGTCGACGTATTCTCAGCCTGTGGCTGCCGCGCCTACCCATCGATCGGATCCAGCGGTTCCTTGGCAGCGCCGGACTGCATAAGGCCAAAGCGTTTTCAAGCGAAGTGGGTACCGGTTCGCGCGAAGAAAACGCGTCAAAACAAAAAGACGAGCCAAGCGTCGTCGTCATCAAGGACAACAACGCGCTGGTGATCCATGCGCTGGACGATGCGGCGTCTCGTCTGGGTTTGCATATCGGCCAGCCTCTGGCCAATGCGCGGGCAATGTGTCCGGACTTGCGGGTGTTCGACGCCGATGTCGTGGCCGATGCCAAGACGCTCAGTGACATCGCCGACTGGTGCGACCGCTTCACGCCGCTGGTGGCGCTCGATCCGCCGCATGGGCTGTTCCTCGACATCACCGGTTGCGCGCATCTGTTCGGCGGCGAAGCGGCACTGTTGCAGACACTGGTTCGTGCCCTCGCACGTCAGGGCTTCGCCGTCAGTGCGGCGATCGCCGGCACGTCGGTCTGCGCGCGCACGCTGACGCGGCAGGCGACAGGCACCATCGTGGCCGATGGCGAGGAGGCGGAGGCGATCAGTTCATTTCCGGTCTCCGCGCTGGGTGCGGGCGAGGCCGTCACCACCGGCCTGCGTCGCGCCGGGCTGAAGACCATCGGCGATGTCGCCTCGCGCACGCCGAGCGAGATCACGGCGCGGTTCGGCGCACGGTTCTCGACCCTGCTCGCGCACGCGCTGGGGCAGGGCGATGCGCCGATCAACCCGCGAAAACCGCTGCCCGATTATATCGTCGAGAAGCGCTTTGCCGAACCGATCGCGACTGACACGATGATTGCGATGACGCTGTCGCGGCTTGCCGATACGCTGATTGCGTCCATGGAGAAGCAGGGCAAGGGTGCGCGGCGGCTGGAGGCCGCCTTCTTCCGCACCGACGGCGTGGTGCGCGCGATCATGGTCGAGACCGGACGTCCCGTGACGCGCAGCGCGGTCATCGACCGGCTGTTCCGCGAGCGTCTCGATGCGCTCGCCGATCCCCTTGATCCTGGTTTCGGCTTCGACATGGTGCGGCTGTCGGCGAGCCGTACAGAGATCGTGGTGCAGGAGCAGCGCGACCTCGACGCCCACGTCCACGACAATGACGAACTCGCCGCACTGATCGACCGCATCGCCGCGCGGATCGGGGGTAAACGCGTCGTCGTGCACCTGCCGCAGGACACCCATATCCCCGAAAGCGCAGTGCTGGCCGCGCCGGCGCAGCATCATCTCACTGCTGCCATGCAGGCCGAATGGCCTGTTCGCACCGAGAGCGAGCCGCCGCTGCGCCCCTTGCGGCTGTTCGACAAGCCGGAGCCGATCAAGGTGCCGTTCGCGACCGTGCCGGATGGTCCGCCGCATCAGTTCACCTGGCGTCGCGCGCTGCATGCGGTGGTGCGGGTGGAGGGGCCCGAGCGCATCGCCATGGAATGGTGGCGGCAGGACGGCAAGCAGCTGACGCGGGATTATTTCCGCATCGAGGATGCCGAGGGCCTGCGCTTCTGGATCTTTCGCGATGGTCTCTACGAGGGAGAGGTGTTCGACGGCGACGGCAAGCCCGCTTCTCCCGGCTGGTATGTGCACGGTCTCTTCGCATGAATACGCCCGCTTATGCCGAGATCGGCATCACCACCAATTTCTCCTTCCTGCGCGGCGGCTCGGATCCGTGCGCCTATGTGCATCAGGCAAGCGCTTTAGGGATTCCGGTGATCGGCATCGCCGACCACAACACGCTCGCCGGCGTGGTGCGGGCCTACAAGGAGCTCGACAATGACAAGGTGCTGCACAAGCCGAAATTGCTGATCGGCGCGCGCATCGTCTTCATCGATGGTACGCCCGACATTCTGGTCTATCCGCGCGACCGCGCGGCCTATGGCCGGCTCTGTCAGCTCCTCACCCGGGGCAAGCGCGGCGACGACATCACGCGGATCGAGAAGGGCGAGTGCCATCTCACCTTCGCCGATCTCCTGGAGTTTTCGCAAGGCCAGCTCCTGATCCTGACGCTGCCGCATCGCTTCGAGCCGGCGCAGGCGCTGGATGTCCTCGCAAAGCTCAAGGACAGCCGCGCCGAGGGCGTGTGGCTGGCGGCGAGCCTGCTCTATCGCGGCGACGACCGGCGGCGCCTCTCGCGGCTCGACGATCTCGCCGCCAAGGCAAAGGTGCCGCTGCTCGCGACCAACGAGGTGCTCTATCACGATCCCGGCCGCCGTCCGCTTCAGGATGTGCTGACCTGCATCCGGGAGAAGACCACGATCGAGGCGGTGGGGCGGAAGCTCGAGGCCAATGCCGAGCGATTTTTGAAAACGCCACGCGAGATGGCGCGGCTGTTCCGCGATTTCCCCGACGCCATCGCGGAGACCATGCGCTTTGCGGATAGGATCGACTTCTCGCTCGACCAGCTCAAATACCAATACCCGGACGAGCCGGTGCCGCCGGGCAAGACCGCGCAGGGGCATCTGGAGGATCTGACCTGGGCGGGCGTCGACAAATATTTTGGCGGTATCGACAACATCGACGACAAGCTGCGTGCCACGCTCAAGAAGGAGCTCGCGCTGATCGCCGAGCTGAAATACGCGCACTATTTCCTCACCGTGCACGACATCGTCCACTACGCGCGCAGCCAGAACATATTGTGCCAGGGTCGCGGCTCGGCGGCGAACTCCGCCGTCTGCTACGTGCTCGGCATCACCTCGGTCGATCCGACCAAGGTCGATCTGTTGTTCGAGCGCTTCATCTCCAAGGAGCGGCTGGAGCCGCCCGACATCGACGTCGATTTCGAGCATTCGCGGCGCGAGGAGGTGATGCAATATGTCTACCGCCGCTACGGCCGCCACCGCGCCGCGATCATCGCCACCGTCATCCACTACCGCCCGCGCAGCGCCATCCGCGATGTCGGCAAGGCGCTCGGCCTGACCGAGGACGTCACCGCCGCGCTCGCCGACACCGTCTGGGGCAGCTGGGGCAAGGGCCTCAACGACATGCAGGTCAGGCAGGCCGGGCTCGATCCGCAAAATCCCATGATCAACCTCGCGGTCGAACTTGCGACCGAGCTGATCGAATTCCCGCGCCATCTCTCCCAACATGTCGGCGGTTATGTGCTGACCCAGGACCGGCTCGACACCTATGTGCCGATCGGCAATGCCGCAATGGACGACCGCACCTTCATCGAATGGGACAAGGACGACGTCGACGCGCTTCATATGATGAAGGTCGACGTGCTCGCGCTGGGCATGCTGACCTGCATCAGGAAATGTTTTGACCTGATCGCGGATCACAAGGGGCAGCGTTTTGTGCTGGCGAGCGTCCCGCAGGATGATCCCAGGGTTTACGACATGCTGTGCGCCGGAGAATCGCTCGGCGTGTTCCAGGTCGAGAGCCGTGCGCAGATGAACATGCTGCCGCGCCTGAAGCCGCGGACCTTCTACGATCTCGTCATCGAGGTCGCGATCGTCCGGCCGGGGCCGATTCAGGGCGACATGGTGCATCCTTACTTGCGGCGGCGGAACGGGCTGGAAAAGGTGAGCTATCCGTCTCCGTCGCCGGACCATGGCGACAAGGACGAGCTTTACAATGTGCTGCACAAGACGCTCGGCGTGCCTCTGTTCCAGGAGCAGGCGATGCGCATTGCGATCGAGGCCGCGCACTTCACCTCCGAGGAGGCCAACGGCCTGCGTCGCTCGATGGCGACCTTCCGCAATGTCGGCACCATCGGCCAATACGAGGAGAAGCTGATCGGCAACATGGTGGCGCGCGGCTATGACCCCAACTTCGCCAGAAGCTGCTTTGACCAGATCAAGGGCTTTGGCTCCTACGGCTTTCCGGAGAGCCATGCCGCGAGCTTTGCGCAACTGGTCTACATTTCTTCGTGGCTGAAGCACTACCATCCTGACGCCTTCTGCTGCGGCCTCCTGAACTCGCAGCCGATGGGGTTTTACGCCCCGGCGCAGATCGTCGGCGATGCCCGCAAGAACGGCGTCGAGGTGCGCGACATCGACGTGTCCTTCAGCTTTGCGCAGAACACGCTGGAAAATACAGATGGCAAGTATTGCGCCGTGCGCCTCGGCTTCCGCCAGATCGACGGCTTCCATTGGCTGGATGAAGATGAAGAGAGGCTGAAACGCTCCCAGTTGTCATTCCGGGGCGACGCGTCAGCGTCGAGCCCGGAATCCATAACCACGATCGGGAGTATGGATTCTCAGATGCGCAATTGCGCATCAGAGCTCGCGCCAAGAGGCGCGCCCCGGAATGACAAGAGCGAAGACTGGGCCGACCGCATCGTCGCCGCACGCAACCGCCGTCCCTTCACCTCGCTGGAAGATTTTGCTCGCGACACCGGCCTGCCCAAGCGCGCGCTGATCCTGCTGGCCGATGCCGATGCGTTCCGCTCGCTCGGGCTCGATCGCCGCGAGGCGCTGTGGCAGGTGCGGCGGCTGCCCGACGACGTGCCGCTGCCGCTGTTCGAGGCGGCGACCGCGCGCGAGCAGCCGGACGAAGGCGCAAAGCCGCTGCCGGCGATGCCGCGTTCCGAGCAGGTGGTCGCGGACTACCAGACCATCCGGCTGTCGCTGAAGGGCCACCCGATGGAGTTTTTGCGCGAGATGTTTACGCGCGAGCGGGTCGTCGCCTGCAAGGAGATCAGCCATGAGAACGAGCGACGCCGCGTCCGCTGCGCCGGCGTGGTCCTGGTGCGGCAGCGGCCGGGCAGCGCCAGCGGCGTCGTGTTCATGACGCTGGAGGACGAAACCGGCATCGCCAATGTCGTGGTGTGGCCCAAGATCATGGAGCAGTACCGCAAGGAGGTGATGGGCGCGCGCCTCATCCTGGTCGAAGGCTACATCCAGAGCAGCCCCGAAAAGGTGACGCATCTCATCGCCCAGCGCATGATCGACCGCTCGCACGATCTTGTCGGCCTCGCCGACGACGCCCTGACCCGCAAGCATCCGGTGCCGGCAGGCGCCACCGTGGTCGAGCCGCTCAACGAAGACCCCCGCGCCCTCGCGGACATGCCAGCGCAAAAAATCCGTCACCCCCGCAACGTCCGCATCCTGCCGCCGTCGCGGGATTTTCATTGAGGCTCCCCAATGTCGTCCTGGCGAAAGCCAGGACCCATAACCACAGGAAGCGGTTTGGCGAAGACTCTCTGTTGTTGACAGTGCGGGGCAACAACGACCGGTCGGGGTAATGGGTCCTGGCTTTCGCCAGGACGACATTGACGGGAACCTTGTGCCCAGCCCCCTAAAAATTCACCCGGTTCGAGATCGCCCCGTCCACGACGAGATTCGATCCCGTCGTGAACCCCGACACGGGGCTCGCCAGAAACACCGCTGCGCTCGCGATCTCCTGCGGCGTCGCCATGCGGCCGGTCGGATTGCGCTTCATCGCGTCGTTGTAACGCTCGGGCATGTTCTGCTCGACCATCTCCCAGACGCCGCCCTTGAAATAGACGGTACCGGGCGAGACCACGTTGACCCGGATCTTCTTCTTCGCATATTGCCGCGCCAGTCCCTTGGCCATGTGGATCAGCGCCGCCTTGATCGGGCCATAGGAGCTGGCCGTGTCCGCCTGCGCCGCGGAGATCGACGAGATGATCACGAAGGCCGCATCGCCGCTGCTGGCGCCGCTTGTATCGAGAAACGGCCGCGCGGCGTCGAACGCATGTACGGCACCGAGCACGTCGAGCCGGAAATTCTGCTCCCACGACGCGGGATCGTGCCCTTGCGCCATTGCGCCGGCATTGGAAAACAGCATGTCGATGCCGCCGAGCTCTCTTGCGGCAGCCTCGATCCAGCTTTTTAGCGCCGCGCCGTCGGTCACATCGACCGGGCCGCCGGTGGCACGGATTCCGCTCGCCTTCAACTCCGCGACGGTCGCCGCGACCTGATCCGCGTTGCGCGCGCAGACCGCGACATTGGCTCCTTCACCGGCCAGCGTCGCCGCAATCGCCCGCCCGATGCCGCGCGTGCCGCCGAGGACGACAGCGTTCCTGCCTTTGAGACCGAGATCCATTGTTGGTTTTCCTTGTTGTTGGTCGTTGCGCGAATGAGAGGAGAGAGTGCCGCCTCCACGTCGTCCTCGCGAAAGCCAGGACCCATTACCACAAATCGCCGTTGTTACGTGATGTCGTCGCCAAAGCGTATTTCAACAACACTCGATCGGGGTAATGGGTCCTGGCTTTCGCCAGGACGACACCGGGTGTGTCATTGATAGCGAGTCTCACTCCGGCGCAGCCCCCACCGGCGGGCCGCCGGGCGGGCGGTGGAGGAAGGTCAGTGATGCATAGGCGCCGACCCAGGAGCCGATCGCGGCGAAGGCAACATAGAAGGCGTTTTCGGTATAGCTGATCACGGCATAGGAGGAGAGCAGATACCAGATCGCGCTCCACGTCGCCGCCGGCACGCGCTTGCGCGCGACCACGGCGGAGGTGAACATCACATAGACCGCGTCGGTCGCCGCCGTGGCGATGAACACGGCACCCGCGGTGAGGGGATCGATGGCGGCCATTGCATTCCTTCTTGTGCTGATGAATGGTCGCGAAAAGTAGAGCATGATCCGGAAAAGCGTGCAGCGGTTTTCCGACGCGACAAACGCGGAACGCGTTTGCGCTGAGATCATGCTCAAACTGAAGGGAGAGAAGCGGCCATGCAAAGCCCCGCCGATATTCTCAAGGACATCTGGACCACCGCAGGCGGCGATGAGGCCGCGCTCGATCGCGTGCGGCTGACCGGCGAGGAGCCGCAGATCCCGTCCTCGTTTCGTGTGGCGGTTGCCGGACAGACCACGATTGCCGCGGCGGGCCTTGCCGCCGCCGAGATCTGGCGGCTGCGCAGCGGGCAGATGCAGAACGTCTGCGTCGACATGCGCCACGCCGTCGTCGAATGTCGCTCCGAGCGCTATTTGCGCCTCGACGACAAGCCACCGCCACCAGCCTGGGACGCCATCGCCGGCGTCTACAGGACGGGCGATGGCCGCTTCGTCCGCTGCCACACCAATTTCCCGCATCACCGCGATGCCGTCTGCAAGGTGCTTGCTTGCGAGGCGGAGCGCGAGAAGGTGCAGGCCGCGCTGATGCAGTGGAAAGGCGAGGATTTCGAGACCGCGGCTTACGCAGCGGGCGGCGTCGTCGCCCTGATGCGTTCCTACGATGAATGGTCGGCGCTGCCGCAGGCGCGTGCGCTCGCGCAATTACCGCTGCTCTCGATCGAGAAGATCGGCGAGGCCCCGCCAAGGCCGTGGCCAAAAGGCGATCGCCCGCTCGCAGGCCTGCGCGTGCTCGATCTCTCCCGCGTCATTGCAGGCCCCGTCGCAGGCCGCACGCTCGCGGCGCACGGCGCAGACGTGCTGCTGGTGTCAGGTCCGGAGCTGCCGGCTATCCCGTGGCTCACCATCGATACCGGCCGCGGCAAGCTCACCACCTTCATCGAGCTCAAGAGCGAGGCGGGCAGGGCGCAATTGCGCGAGTTGCTCACGGACGCCGACATCTTCTCGCAGGGCTATCGCCCGCGCGCGCTCGCCGCCCTCGGCTTTGCGCCTCAAGAGGTCGCCACGATCAGTCCCGGCATCGTCTATGTGACGCTGTCGGCCTATGGCCGTGCCGGTCCCTGGGCCGAGCGGCGCGGTTTCGACTCGCTGGTGCAGACCACGACCGGCTTCAACCACGCCGAGGGAGAGGCCGCCGGCATCGACGGTCCCAAGGAATTGCCGGCACAGATCCTCGACCACGCCACCGGCTATCTCATGGCGTTCGGCGCAATGATGGCCAGAGCACGCCAGGCGTGCGAAGGCGGCAGCTGGCACGTTCGCGTGTCGCTAGCGCAGACCGGTCGCTGGCTGTGGAATCTCGGCCGGCTCGACGGCGGACTGAACACCCCGGATCTTACGGGGGAAGCTGTACATGCTGCGTTCATCGAGCGCGTGCCATCTGGCTTCGGCACGTTGAAGGCGGTGCAGCATTCGGCACTGCTGTCGAAGACGCCGCCGCAATGGAGCCGTCCGGCGATGCCGCTCGGCAGCCATCCGGCACAGTGGCCATCTCGAAGCTGACGTGGGGCTGACGCGTCGCAAAATTTTAACGCAAACGGAAAGGCGCGAAGCGTTTTTTAGGTTGTTTGAACTCTCAATTCGGCACTATTAGCGCGACCGATGAGGCTATCGTTTGCCGACATCGTCGCAGACAAGACCGGGCCCTATGGTAGTTGAAAATACCAAGCGATTGCAGGTGCTTACAAAACAGCGGGTGATCACATCCGTAGTTTTACTAGCTCTTGCCGCCGGCGGGGCCTACGGCTTTCTCCGTGCGGGAGCCAAGGAGAAGAGCCACTCCGAGATTTCCAGCCAGTCGCGCAGGAATGCGCAGAATTTCACGCCGACGCCGTCCGAGTGGGCGACGCTGACGATCGAGCCGGTGAAGGCCAAGACCTTCCGGGCCGAATATGTCACCGAGGGCAAGGTCGCGGTCGACGAGGATCGCTCGACGCCGGTGTTCTCGCCTTATGCGGGCCGGGTCACCAAGCTGCTCGCCAAGCCCGGCGAGACCCTGACGCAAGGTCAACCGCTATTCACAATCGAGGCCGCCGACACCGTGCAGGCCCAGAACGATTTCATCGCGGCGATGACTGCGCAGAACAAGGCGAAGTCGGCGATCGATCTCGCCGACATCCAGTTCAAGCGCGCCAAGGATCTCTATGAGGGCCACGCCATTCCGCTGAAGGATTATCAGCAGGCGGAAGCGACCCAGGTCCAGGCGCAGAACGACATGCGCTCCTCGGTGACGGCGCTGGAGGCCGCGCGCAACAAGCTGCGCATCCTCGGCTTCACCGACGAGACCATCAAGGCGTTCCAGGAGAAGGGCACGATCAATCGGGAGATCACGATCTACTCGCCGATCTCCGGCACGGTCGTGCAGCGCAAGATCGGCCCGGGCCAGTACGTCAATTCCGGTGCCAGCGATCCGGTCTTCGTCATCGGCGATCTCTCGACGGTCTGGCTCACCGCCTTCGTGCGCGAGAGCGATGCGGCCGCGGTGTGCATCGGCCAGGACATCACGGTCAACGTGATGGCGCTGCCGGGCCGCCCGCTCACCGCGAAGATCAACTACGTGGCCGCGGCGATCGATCCGAGCACCCGGCGCCTCTTGGTCCGCGCCACCATCGACAACAAGGACGGCCTGCTCAAGCCGGAGATGTTCGCCAACGTCACGATCTATTCGGCCGGCGATCGTGCCGCGCCGGCGGTGCCCAAGCAGGCGTTGATCTATGAGGCCGACAAGGTTCGCCTCTGGGTCGCGCGCGAGGACAAGTCGGTCGAGCTGCGCGAGATCAAGACCGGCCTCATCAACGGCAATCTCGTCGAAGTCACGAGCAACCTGAAACCCGGCGAGCAGATCGTCACCAAGGGCAGCCTGTTCATCGACCGCGCGGCGTCCGGCAGCTGATCGACGACCCAAAAAAACTGAAGACAAGCTGAAGACCTGAATGGATCGCCTCGTCGCCCTTGCCGTCAACCGGCGCTTCCTGATGGTCGGCATGTTCGTGGCCGTGCTGATCGGCGGCCTGATCGCGTTCAACCAGCTCAACATCGAGGCCTATCCCGACCCGACCCCGCCGATGGTCGATATCGTGACGCAGAGCCCGGGCCTGTCGGCCGAGGAAATCGAGCGTTACATCACGATTCCGATCGAGACCCAGGTCGCGGGCCTGAAGAATATCACGACCATCCGCACCATCTCGCTCTATGGTCTCTCCGACGTCAAAATCCAGTTCTCCTTTGCCTACACCTATGACGAGGCGTTGCAGCAGGTCTTGAACCGCCTGGCGCAGCTTGCGCCGCTGCCGGGCAACGTTCAGCCGCAGATCTCACCGCTCAGCCCGATCGGCGAAATCTTCCGCTATCGCCTGGTCGGCCCGCCGAACTACAGCGTGCTCGATCTCAAGACCATCCAGGACTGGATTCTGCAGCGTCGCTTCCGCGCCGTGCCCGGCGTGATCGACGTCACCGGATGGGGCGGCAAGAGCAAGACCTACGAGCTCCAGGTCGACTTCAACAAGCTGGTCGCCAACGGCCTGACGCTGCCGCAGCTGCTCCAGGCGGTCGGCAATTCCAACGTCAATGTCGGCGGCAACACCGTCAATATCGGCCAGCAATCCGCTGTGGTGCGCGGCGTCGGCCTGATCCGCTCGATCGACGATCTCGCCAACACCATGGTCTCGCAGACCAACGGCAACCCGGTGCTGGTCAAGGACGTCGCCACCGTCACCGTCGGGCAACGGCCCCGTCTCGGCATTGCCGGCCTCGATGATTCCGACGACATCGTGCAGGGCATCGTCCTGATGCGCCGCGGCGAGCAGAGCTCGCCGACCATCAAGCGCGTCCATCAGCTGGTTCAGACCATCAACAATTCCAGAATCCTGCCGCCCGGCGTGCGCATCGAGCGCATCTACGACCGCGGCGACCTGATCGAGCTCACCACTCACACCGTGCTGCACAACATGGTGGTCGGCATCCTGCTGATCGTGCTCCTGCAATGGATCTTCCTCGGTGACCTCCGCAGCGCGCTGATCGTCGGCGCCACCATTCCATTCGCGCTGTTCTTCGCCGTCATCATCCTGGTGCTGCGCGGGGAATCCGCCAACCTGCTGTCGGTCGGCGCGATCGATTTCGGCCTGATCGTCGATGCCACCGTCATCATGGTGGAGGCGATCTTCCGCCGCCTGACGCAGACGACGCCGATGTCGGAAACCGAGCATATGTCGAACGAGACGCTGTTCGGCATGAAGAGCCACGCCATCCTCAGCGCGGCCGCCGACGTCTCGCGCTCGATCTTCTTCGCCGCCGCGATCATCATCGCGGCCTTCCTGCCGCTGTTCACGCTCTCCGGCGTCGAGGGCAACATCTTCGGGCCAATGGCGCGCACCTATGCCTATGCGCTGGCCGGCGGTCTCCTTGCCACCTTCACAGTGACGCCCGCGCTGTCCGCCATCATCCTGCCGGCGCATGTCGAGGAGACCGAGACCAAGGTGATGCTGATCCTGCACCGGCTCTACATGCCGGTGCTGAACTGGGCCGTGGCCAACCGCAACATCGTGCTCGGTGGCGCGATCGGCCTCGTGGTGATGACGGTGGCGCTGGGCCGGCTGCTCGGCCTCGAATTCCTGCCGAAGCTGGAAGAGGGCAACCTCTGGATCCGCGCCACGCTGCCGCCGACCATTTCGCTTCAGGAAGGCAACAGCTACGTCAACGAGATGCGCAAGGTGATCCGGGCCCGGCCCGAGGTGGAATCCGTGGTGTCGCAGCACGGCCGTCCCGACGACGGCACAGATGCCGCCGGCTTCTTTAACGCCGAGTTCTTCGCGCCGCTCAAGCCCGCCAGCCAATGGCCCGGCACGCGCGACAAGGAAGAGCTGACCGCGGAACTGCTCAAGCAACTCGACGACCGCTTCCCCGGCGTCGAGTTCAACTTCTCGCAATATCTGCAGGACAACGTCTCCGAAGCCGTCTCCGGCGTGAAGGGCGAGAACTCGATCAAGCTGTTCGGCAGCGATCTGCAGGCGCTCACCGACACCGCCAACAAGATCAAGTCGGTGCTGGCCACCGTGCAGGGCGTCACCGACCTTGCGGTGTTCACCTCGCTCGGCCAGCCGACCGTCCAGATCGATATCGACCGCGCCAAGGCCGCGCGCTACGGGCTCGCGCCCGGCGACATCAACGCCACCATCAAGGTCGCGATCGGCGGTGACACCGCGGGCGATCTGTACGAGCCGGGAAGCGATCGCCACTTCCCGATCATCGTTCGCCTTGCCCCGGAATTCCGCAGGAGTGCCGAGGCGATCCAGAATCTGCGCATCGGCGCGCCCGGGCCGAACGGTACCGTCACGCAGATTCCGCTCAGCGAAGTCGCCACCATCAGCCTCGTGTCGGGCGCAGCCTACATCTATCGCGAGCAGCAGGAACGCTATTTGCCGATCAAGTTCTCGGTGCGCGAGCGCGACCTCGGCAGCGCGATCCGCGAGGCGCAGCAGAAGATCGCCGCCCAGGTGCAGTTGCCGCCGGGCTCGCACATGGAATGGGTCGGCGAGTTCGGCAATCTCCAGGACGCGATCCGGCGGCTGTCGATCGTGGTGCCGATCTCGCTGGCGCTGATCGGCGTCCTGCTCTGGTTCAATTTCGGCTCGATGACCGACACGCTGCTGGCGATGAGCGTGATCCCGATGGCGATCTTCGGCGGCGTGCTGGGGCTGCTGATCTCCGGGACCGCGTTCAGCGTGTCCGCGGCGATCGGCTTCATCGCGCTGTTCGGTATCGCCGTGATGGACGGCATCATCATCCTGTCGCAGTTCAACCAGCTGATCGAAGAGGGCATGGACCGCATGAGCGCGGTGATCCGCACCGGCGAGCTTCAGCTGCGCCCCGTGCTGATGACCTGCGTGGTCGCGGGAGTCGGCCTGCTGCCGGCGGCGCTGTCCGAAGGCATCGGCTCCCAGGTGCAGAAGCCGCTCGCGGTCGTCGTCGTCACCGGCATGATGCTGGCGCCGGTGGTGATCCTGGTGACCCTGCCGGTGCTGATCTCCTTCTTCTCCCGCCGCGCGCGCTAACGCCCGGCGCCGACGTCAAAATCCGTAGAGCCGCGCCGGATTGTCGACCAGGATCTTCTTGCGCACGTCCGCATCCGGCGCCCACACCGGAAGCTGGTTGAGCAGGCGCCCGTCGTCGATCTGGTAGAGCGGAGCAATGTCGGTGGCTTTGCGTCCCTCGACACGGCTCGAATCCGGATGCGGCCAGTCGGTACCCCAGACAATGCGATCCAGATTCGCCGCGATCAGGGCCTGCGCGAACGGCACCATGTCCTGATAATCCGGCGCGAGCTTCGACGAGCGATAGGCGCCGGAGATCTTCACATAGGCCTTGCCGGACTTCACCAGCGCGACGAGATCGGAGAAGCCCGGCTGCTCCAGGCCGAGCGAAGCCTCCAAGCCGCCGAAATGGTCGAACACGACCGGCGCCGGCGCCGTCTCGACGAGGTCCTTGATCGCCGAGATCATGGCCAGCGTGGTGTAGAGCTGCACGTGCCAGCCGCGCGCCTTCATGCGCTCGACGGCCGCGGTGAAGCGAGATCTGCCGACGTTGGGGTCGTTGACGCCGCCGGTTGCGAGATTGAGACGCATGCCGCGGAAACCGTCCTGATGCATCGTGTCGAGCGCGCTTTCCGGCGTCTTGTCGTCGATCACGGCGACACCGCGCGCATTGGCGCCGCGTGCCTTCATGCCGAACAAGGTCGACGAATTGTCGGTGCCGTAGACGCTGGGGGTGACGATGACCACGCGTTCCATATGCAGCGCCTTGTGCAGCGCGGCCATTTCTTCGGGGCTTGCCGGCTCGGGCGTGTAGACGCGCCCAGCGAAGAACGGAAACTTCTCGACATCGCCGTGGATATGAGTGTGGCAGTCGCAGGCATGCGCGGGGACATCGAAATTGACCGGCGTCGCAGGCTGCGCCGCGCGGGCGTGGGCTCTGTTGGTCATGGCTACTCCGGCGGCAAGGGAGAAAAGCAGGACGCTGCGTCGGTTGAGCACGGTTTCTCTCCCTGGTTTTTCTATTTGAAAGTGTGCGGGGACACTATCACATCAGCCGGACAGAAGCTGCGCTTCGTTGCATAGCTGCTCGACAAGGTCCGCAAGCGGACGTGAGCCGTCGACGCGCACGACCGGGCAGGGCAGCCCCGAGAGCCAAGCCTCATCTTTTGCGAGACTGCGGCCATCGCGATCGCCGGCTTCGTAGCGTGAGGCCCATTCGACGAACGACTCCATCTCCTCATGACGCCAGCCGCCCTGTGCGACGGCATCAGCTCCGAAATGCGCAGCCTCGCGACCACGCAGGCGCTGCAAGCGAAGCTCGCGCGGCGTCGTCACAAAGACGACGAGATCGAAGAACGGGACGAGCTCGTTGCCCCAGCCGGTGACGGTTCCGCTCAGCACCCAGTCGAGACGCGGCAGAAACATCTCGTGCATCAGGCGCAGCCGCTCGGCGGCGGGGCGCGTCGTTTGATAAGGCGGCACGGTCGGCAGCCAGAAATAATCGTCGCTGTCGTGATGCGGCAGCGCAAGCTCACCGGCGAGCGCGCGACCGAGCGTCGTCACCCCGGAGCCCGAAGCTCCCATCAGATGGATGCGGCGGCTTTTCATCGGCACCGACCCAAGAGATTTGAGGCTACTGCCCCGACGGCGTGCGCAGGCCGTGCCAGGCGTCGCGGACCTGCTGGTAGTGCACTTCGGGCAGATAGTCCGGCGTGTTCAGGTTCAAGGTCTTGACGTCGAGATGGCCGACGGCGCTGAGCAGGGTGTATGAGGCGATGACGCGGTCGCGCAGCGCGCCGATCAGGCGGGCCTTGGCCTGGATCAGATCGGCTTGCGAGTTCAAAACGTCCACCGTCGTGCGCTGTCCGCCGGCGGCCTCACGCTGCACGCCCTGGAGCGCGACGGTGGCCGCCTTCACTTCGGACTCCGAGGCCGACACCGCGATCTTGGCGCCTTCATTGGCGACCCAGGCGCTGACCGCTGCTGTGCGCGCCTGGTTCCGCACCTGGTCGAGCACCAGCCGGCTCTGTGCCGTGACCTCCTTGGCCTGCCGGGTCTGTGCGGCGGCCTGGCCACCGTCATAGATCGGCACAGTGACGTTGGCGACGATCGAGGCTTGGTCCTCGGCGAAGGTTCCGAGCGTCGGGTCGTTGTTGCGGCTCTTGCTGGCGCTGCCCTGGACGCTGGCGCTCGGCAGCAGCGCGCCCTCGGCGACGCGGATGTTGGTGGAGGCGACGTCGACGTCGAAGCCTGCCGCCATCACCGCCGGGTGCTGACGGATCGCCATCGAGAGCGCATCCTCGCGGCTCTTCGGCAGATAGCGGTCGACCACTTCGGCGGGCTTGAGCTGCGACGGCGCGTTGCCGATCACTTGCGCATAAGTCGCTTGGCTCACCGCAAGCGCGACCTCGGCGGCGTTGAGATCGGAGAGACCGCGGTTGAGCCGCGCCTCTGCTTGCGCGCTGTCGGTCGGCGTGACGTCGCCGGCATTGAGGCGGCGCTGGGTGACGGCGAGGGTCTCACGCAGGAAGGCGACGTTGGAGCGCTGCGCCTCGACCAGCGACTGGTTGGCCAGCACGTTGGTATAGGCGGTGACCGCGTCGAGCAGCACGCCCTGGCCGGCATTGCGCAGCGCTTCGCGGCCCGACTGCACCTGGAGTTCGGCGGCCCGCACGTTGTTGGCGGTACGGAAGCCGTTGAACAGGGTCTGCGTCACGGTGACGCCGATGATCCACGGCTTCAGATCGGCGGTCTGGATGGTGTTGTTGGGCAAAAGGTTGCGCACCGATTGCAGGCCGGCGCTGAGGCTCGCCACGAGTTGCGGCCGGTAGCCGGCCAGCGCCTGCGGCACGTTCTCGTCGGTCGCACGCTGGCGCGCGCGCTCGGCGTTGAGCTGCGGATTGGTCTGGTAGGCTTTTGCCAATGCCTCCGGCAGGGCCTCGGCAGATGCGGCCGAGGGCAGGGCGCACGAGAGCGCCAGCGTGGTCCATGTCGCAAGTACAGGACCCACGCCCGATCGACGCCGCGTCATTACGCGACCAGCTCTGGCGGCACGCCCAATCATGTAATCCCGCTAAACCCCGGCTGTCCGCCCCCGCCGACGGTGGCCTCTTAACTGTTTAACCAGCCGGGGTCGCGCAGGCAAACTGCCGCGGGGAAAACTCCCATGTATTCCGTGCTTGTTGCAGGTGCGTCACAGCATTTGCGGGCTTGCGAGGACGGTGCCACACACTTGGTGTCGTCCCGGCCTAGCGCGCAATTGCGCGCGGGGGGCCGGGACCCATACCCCCAGGGAGAAGTTGTGGTGCGAGATAGTCGTTGCCAGTCTTCGTCAAACGAAGCCCTGGGGCTATGGGTCCCGGATCTGCGCGCGCTTGAGGCGCGCTTGTCCGGGACGACATCGAAAGCTTACAACGGCCTTACCGGTTCTTGTTCACCGGCTTGCGCTTCTCGATGAACGCCGCCATGCCTTCGGAGCGGTCTTCCAGCGCGAAGGTCGAGTGGAACAGGTTGCGCTCGACGCTCATGCCCTCGGCGAGCGTCGTCTCGAAGGCGCGGTTCACCGCCTCCTTGGCCATCGCGGCGGCCGGGCGCGACATCGCGGCGATCTTCTCGGCGGCGGCCATGACTTCGTCCATCAGCTTGTCGGCGGGCACGATGCGGCTGACGAGACCCGAGCGCTCGGCTTCGGCTGCATCCATCATCCGCCCGGTGAGGCAGAGGTCCATTGCCTTGGACTTGCCGATGGCACGCGTCAGGCGCTGGGTGCCGCCGATGCCGGGAATGGTGCCGAGCGTGATCTCGGGCTGGCCGAACTTGGCGGTGTCGGCGGCGATGATGACGTCGCACATCATGGCGAGCTCGCAGCCGCCGCCGAGCGCGTAGCCCGCGACCGCGGCGATGGTCGGCTTGCGGCAGCGCGCGATGCGGTCGCCGCCGATCGCGGCGAAGTCTTCGGAGAACATGTCGATGAAGCCCTTCGGCTGCATCTCCTTGATGTCGGCGCCGGCGGCAAAGGCCTTCTCGCTGCCGGTCACGACGATGCAGCCGATGGCGTCATCGGCCTCGAGATCGTCGACCGCCGCGGCGATCTCGCGGAAGACGCCGAAGGAGAGTGCGTTGAGCATCTTCGGCCGGTTCAGCTTGATGATGCCGACCGCGCCTTTACTTTCGACGATGATGTGTTCGAACGTGCTCATGCTCCACCCACGCGTTTGATTGGGCGGGCAATGTGCCCGCTGGCGCGGTGGGCTTCAAGAGCCCAGGAAGGCTTCGGAACAAGGCGGCCCGGAACACGCGGCACGTCGCGCGTTCCGGACGGGATTTCTTCAAATCAGGCCAAGAAATTAGGCCAAGAAATTAGGCCAAGAAATCAGGCCATGAACATGCGGGCGGCGGACGCCAGCGTCAGCAGCGTGCCGACCCCGATGAAGATCTTGCCGATCAGGGAGCTCTGGTCCCAGGCCGAGCTCTGCTGGCTGCTGGCCATCACCGGCGCGGGACGCGGCTGCGCCTCCGTTGCGGCAACCACCGCCTTCTGGGCCGGCGGGTTGTCCTGTTGCGCGGCGCGGTCGAGATCGTTGGGCTGGTCGGGTGCGACGATCTGGCCCTCGGCATTCGGGGCCGCGGTATTATCGGCCGCCGCCTGGACGTTGTCGTTGGCGCGGCCGGTCATGGCGGAGGCGGCAGCCGCGGGCGGCGTATCGGTGGCGGCAAGCTGCGCATTGGCGTTGGCGACCTCCGGCGGCATCTGGCTCGAGGCGGGCAGGGCGCTATCGGCAGTCTTGTCGCCAGCCTTGTTGTCGCCAGCCTTGGCCTCGTCGGCCTTTGCCGCGGTGTCCTTGCTGTCGGCCTTGTCGTCCGAGGACTTCTGCGCCGTCTTGCTGCTGGTGCGGCGAGAAGACTGGTGCCGGTGCTTGCCCGGCTTGACCGCATCGGCCTGTGTGCCTGCGCTGTCCGATTTGCTGCTCGCAGCCGAGGCTGGCGCCGCCTGTGCAGCGCCTCCGAACAGCAGGAAAAGCCCGGCAAGAAGAATCAGGGCAGCGCGCCCGCTGGCTTTCATCATGTTGACGATCTCCCCAATTCACCCATCCCCGGACCGAACAGAGACGCCGCGACGTGACGATAGCGGGGCAGAAAATGGGAATCTTCGGGCCACACCGGGCAAAAGCGGGGCAAGCCGCCCCGTCGCGGCCGGCCGCTGGGTGCGGACGGGAACGATCGGTGTTATGAGCCGTCGCGAGTTTTCCCGGCCGCATCGGAGCACCGGCACCCGGCATTGATCACGAATTCGTGATCGTGCTCGACCGGCGTAACAAATTGAAAGAGCGGCCGAATTGCATGGTGAGGGGCGCGCGTGCGCGGACGTGAGGACGAATGGACCGGCCTGATGCGGTCGGCCATGGCCGGCGATGATGCGGCGTATCATCGCCTGTTGAAGGCAGTCACGCCGGTGCTGCGCGCTGCCGCGAGGCGCGGCCTGGCGCGGGCCGGGCAGCCTCCCGACCAAGCCGAGGATATCGTGCAGGAGATTTTGTTGGCGGTGCACCTGAAGCGGCACACCTGGGACAGCGAAGCGCCCTTCGCGCCCTGGCTGTTCGCGATCGCCCGCAACAAGCTGATCGATGCGCTGAGGCGGCGCGGCAGGCGCGTCTTCGTCAACATCGACGATTTCGCCGAGACGCTGCCGGGCGAAGCGCCGCAGGAGACGGCTTCCGCGGGCGAGGTTGCGGCGCAGCTCGGCACGCTGCCGCAGCGCCAGCGCGACGTGCTGCAGTCGATCGCGGTCGAGGCCGCCTCGATCAAGGACACGGCGGCAAAGTTCTCGATGAGCGAAGGTGCGGTGCGGGTCGCGCTGCATCGCGGACTTGCCGCACTGACTGCCAAACTGCGGGACCACTAGTCATGGATACCGATCAACTCCTTCGCTCGCTCGCGGCCGACAACGCCCATCGCGAGCCCCGCGTCGGCGCCGTGCTGACCATGGCGCTGCTGGTGGCCGCGCCACTGTCGATCCTGATCTTCGCGACGTTCCTCGGCCTGCGCGCCGACGTGATGAGCGCGATGCGCAATCCGTTCTTCGACATGAAGTTCGCGGTGACGCTGTCGCTCGCGATCCCCGCGATCATCGTCAGCCTGCATCTGTCGCGGCCGGAAGCCCTGCTGCGCGGCTGGGGCTGGCTGCTGCTGCTTCCCGTCGGCCTGCTTGCAGTTGCGATCGGCAGCGAGGCGATGATGGCCCCGGCCATGCCGATGACGATGCGCTTGATGGGCAAGAACTCCAGGACTTGCCTGATGGCGATCCCCGCGATGTCGCTGCCGCTGCTCGCGGGCGCGCTGTTCGGCCTGCGCCACGGCGCGCCGTCGCGGCCCGCGCTCGCCGGTGCACTCGCCGGCCTGGTGTCTGCCGGACTTGCCGCGACGCTCTACGCCTCGCACTGCACCGATGATTCACCGCTGTTCGTCGCGACCTGGTACACGATCGCGACCGCGGTGGTGACCGTGATCGGCGCGGCGGTCGGATCGAGGGTTCTAAGATACTAGGCCGGCGTCGCGTTCTGCATGCGGTGGAAGCGCAGCACCTGCTGCGCGGTGGAGCTGCGCAGGGCCTCGTAGGTGTCGCGCAGCGCCAGCATGTCGGCTGTCGCGCCGCCTGACAGTTTTTCGCGCATGGCGATGATCGCGCGCACGCTCGACCATTGCATGCCCGCGACCTTGGCGAGGATCATCACGCCCTCGCTGCGGCTTTCGATCATCATGGTCTCGGCGGTCTCGACCGCAACGCCCGCGAGCGCGGCGAGCCCCGCATTGGTCTCGTCGAACTTGCCCTGTTCGGCGAAGGTGGAGACCTGGAATTCGTTGAGGCGACCGTCCTCGTGCAGCGACTTCACCAGTGCGCGCGCCATCTCGGTCTGCCTGGTCATGGCGGCGGCGCGGACCCGCTGGGCCGCCTCCTGCACCACGCTCGACACCTCGTCCGCGAGCTCGGGATGCGCGGCCTCCAGCTTCCTGCGTACGCTCAGGGACGCCTTCGCAACCAGCTTCAGGTAGTGATGGCGCGGCAGGCTGGGCCGCAGGCCGATGCAGGTGGCGAGGCCGTCGTCGCGTTCGGCGCGCGTGACGAGGTCGGTGAGACTTTCCTCGGAGAGCCGCGCGCCCGGATTGCTGACGGTCGATTGCACGACGTCCTCGTTGCCGCGTGTCACCAGCACGTCGGTCAGGGCTTCCGACAGAACCCGCCGCAGCGAGATCGCCTTCAGATGGGCCTGGCCGCGCGTCCGTGCGATCTCGATCAGGGTGGCCTCGTCCAGCCGTTCCGATTTCGTCAGCACGGGTCCTGCGACCTCGATGACCTCGTCGAGTGCCAGCGTGCGGATGATCTTCGGCGGCGCGGCCGCGATCGGTGCGAGGCGGTCGGCAAGAAGGGCCCTGGCCGACGTCTCGATCTGCTCGATCAGGCACTCGAACACGTCGTCGAACACACGGATGTGGTCGTCGGAATAGTCCACCGCGTTGCCCACGAAGAGATCGGTGACGCGGCGCAGTGTCTCGACCCGGCGCGCAACGGTGCCGTGCGAGAGTGCGGCCTGCAATTCTTCAAGCAAATTCTCGGATGATTTTTCGGGTTTGGATCTCATTGCCCTGTCCTGGAGCGTTTCGGCCCGGCGGCGCCTCTGGCGTACCGGAAGAAAATGGATTGGTCAGTTCGTTACGATGCGGTTGCGCCCTTGCGCCTTGGCTGAATAAAGCGCGCTGTCGGCGCGCGCGAGAAACGTGTCGGCAGTATCATTGTCGCGAAGCGTCACGACGCCCGCTGAAATCGTCACGTGCATGCCCGGAGAGAATGCGCTCCAGTCGAGGTCGGCGACGACGCGGCGCAGGCGCTCGAGCATGCGCGAGGCGGCGTCGCCTTCGGTGTCCGGCAGCAGCAGCAGGAATTCCTCGCCGCCGTAGCGGCCGAAGCTGTCGGCCGGGTGGATGTTGGCGAACATCGTGATCGCGAAGGTGCGCAGCACCTCGTCGCCGACGGGATGGCCGTGGGCGTCGTTGATGCGCTTGAACCAGTCGAGGTCGATCAGCGCGATCGCGCAAGGCCTCGATGTCCGCCGCGAATTTTCGATCTCGGCGTCGAGCAGCCGCATGATGCAGCGACGGTTGTAGGAGCCGGTCAGCTCGTCGAGCTCGGCCAGTTCCTCGATGCGCCGATAGGCGGCCTTCAGCTCGATGCTGCGCTGGTACAGGATCTTGCGCAGCGTGGCGCCGAACAGGCCGAGGAAGGCGCACTGGCCGATCACCAGCACGAAGCACAGCATCGAGGCGGCCCGCTGCAGCCTGGTCGCGACGGGCATGCCGATCGGCAGGTCGGAGGCGAGGAACACGGCGGCAAGGCCGGCGGTCGCAAGCGCCCAGGTCACCATCGCCTGGGTCGAGGTCATGCGCAGCGTGCCGAAGGCGAAGATCAGGAACAGCACGCTGATGAAGGCGATGCCGATGGTCGGGGCCGACAGCAGGAACGCGAATTGCAGCGCCATATGCGCCGAGATCTGGAAGACGGTGAGATAATGGTCGGTGAATTTGTCGCCGACGCCGGCTTCCGAAAGCACGGTGAAGGTGCCGATGATCAGGAGGCCGCCGACCCAGAACAGCGAGGCGATGTCGATCGAGATCACGCCATCATAGGCGTAGAGCAGCAGGACGGAGGCGCCGAGCGAGTAGCTCGCCACCTGGCCGATATACATCTGGCGGCGCTGCCAGGCCCGGCGCGCCCGGACCTCCGGCGCCGCCGCCGCTGGCATGAGGACGAGATCCGCGACCTCAGCGGCATTCCTCTCGGGAAGCGACGTCGCGGCCGTGTTCATGGTCCCGCCAATGGTGGATGTCAGCCCAAAAATCTACGTGGCAAGCCTTTAGGTTTGGTATCCTTTGAAATCGAATCCGAAGCGTGCAGCGCAGAACAGGATGCCATTGGCCGGAAGGGGGAATTTGCCGGCGATTAGGCATCGTTTGCGGTGCGGTCGAGCCAAAACGGGGGTTCGTGAGACATACGTCGTGCAGGACTGCTATGGAACCGGATGTGATCGGCCCGCCCGTGCCGGGCAGGCGATCCGCAGGAAAGTGTTTCAGTATTATGTTACCGATCTGGACTGAGGCGGGCGCCCGCCACGGGCGGGGCAGGAAAAGCGCATGTATGTGGGGCAGATCACACGGGTCCCCCTACGACTGCGGTAGGTTGAACAATTTTGCACCTCCGGTCGAACCCTCCGCCGCATCGACCCGACCAACCTTGCGAGACGAGCTTTGAGCGTGACACAGGCGGCTTCGGACGAGGTCCTGATCGCCAGGATCGCTCAGGGCGACCGGCTCGCCATGCAGGTGCTGTACGGGCGGCACCATGTCAGGGTCTACAGGTTCGGGCTGAGGCTCGTGCGGGACGAGCAGGCGGCGGAAGACCTCATCAGCGAGGTTTTTCTCGACGTCTGGCGTCAAGCCGGCAAGTTCGAGGGCCGATCCGCCGTTTCCACCTGGCTGCTGGCAATCACCCGATTCAAGGCCCTCTCGGCGCTCCGGCGCAGGAAGGATTTTGAACTGGACGAAGACGCCGCGAACGCGATCGAGGACCAGTCCGATGATCCGGAAACGGTGGTGCAGAAGAAGGATACCAGTGCAGCGTTGCGGGAGTGTCTGACGGGCCTCTCGCCGGAACATCGGGAAATCGTCGATCTCGTCTACTACCACGAGAAGTCCGTGGAAGAAGTGGCCCAAATCGTCGGGATCCCGGAGAACACTGTGAAGACGCGCTTGTTCTATGCGCGCAAGAAACTGGCCGAACTGCTGAAGGCAGCCGGCGTTGAGCGAGGCTGGCCATGATGGCTTTGAGCAAGAAGATGCTGGAGCAAGAGCCCAGTGAAATTGAACTGCTGCTGCCCTGGCACGCCGCCGGCACGCTGAACGCGCGCGATGCCCGCCGCGTCGAGGACGCGCTGGCGCGCGACCCGGAGCTCGCCAAGCAGTATGCCGCGATCCGCGGCGAGTACGAAGAGACCATCCATCTGAACGAGAGCCTGGGCGCCCCGTCGGCGCGCGCGATGCAGAAGCTGTTCGCCGCGATCGATACCGAGCCGGCGCGTGCCGTCGGTTCGGCGCCGCTGTCGTCGCGCATCGCGACCTTCTTCGCGGGCCTGTCGCCACGGACGCTGGCCTGGTCGGCGAGCCTCGGCGCCATCGCGCTGCTGCTGCAGGCCGGCATCATCGGCGCGGTGCTGATGAAGACCCAGACCGCGACCTTCCAGACCGCCTCGCTCTCGACCGGCGCGCCGATCACGCGCGAACTCGGTGCATCCGCAGCACCGGCTCGTGCCCTGGTGCGCTTCACGCCCGAGGCGCGGGTTGCCGACATCACCGCATTGCTCGACAGCTACCAAGCGTCGATCATCGGCGATGCCAAGGGCGGCATGTTCCGCCTCCAGTTCGACAAGGCGATGAGCCAGGAGGAGCTCGCCGCGCTGCTCGCCAGGATGCAGCGCGAGAAGTTCGTCAACCTCGCCGTTGCGGCGCCGTAGGGCGCCTCTGAACCGATGACGCGCAAGTCCGAGAGTAAGTTGCGAGCCGCGGCCTACGCCTCGTCGGTCGGCGCCGCGCTGCTGCTCGCCGCCTGCCTCGGCGTCGAGGTTGCGCAGGCGCAGGCGATCATGCGCACGCCCACCATCAGCGTCCCCTCGCGCACGCCCACGATCTCTCCCAGCATCGCCGCGCGGGCGGTCAGCATCAACCGCGGCCCGGGTCCGATTACGACGACCGCCCGGATCCCTTCGCGGATCGGGTTGCCGGTGCTGCCCTATGCGCGCTACTCGCCCAACCTCTACCCGAGCTGCGCGGCGCCCTATCGCGATGCCGACGGCGAGTGCCTGGCGCAGCCCAATGCGGGCGGCGAGGGCACTGGCAAATCAGGCAAGAAGAGCGCCGGCAAGGGGCGCGGCAACAACACGCCGGTTGCGGTGAACCAGCGCACGTTCGCAGGCGAATTCGTCGCCGAGATCGACGGCACCCTGTCGGTGACGGAAGCCGACGAGCTCGCACGCCGCCATGGCCTCGCGCGTATCGCATCCGAGAATTTTCCGCTGATCGGGGCGACCTTCGGCCTGTTCCGCATCACCGACGGCCGGCCCACCGAGACAGTGCGGCGTGAATTCGCCGCCGACGGCAGCGTGCGCTCGGTCCAGCCGAACTTCCGCTACGCGCTCCAGGACCAGAAATCCGCCGTGCCGGTCGAGGGCGACCCGGCGCAATACGCGCTGGCAAAGCTTCGCCTGCCGCAGGCGCACACGCTGGCGCACGGCGCCAATGTCACGGTTGCGGTGATCGACTCCGGCATCGACGCCAAACACCCCGAGCTTGCCAATTCCATCGCCGACAGTTTCGACGCGCTCGGCAGTGCCGAGGGCCCGCATGTTCACGGCACCGGCATCGCCGGCGCCATCGTGGCGCATGCCAGGCTGATGGGCAGCGCGCCTGAGGCGCGCATCATCGCCATCCGCGCGTTCGGCGGCACCACGGGCGGCGCCGAGAGCTCGTCCTACATCATCCTGCGCTCGCTGAACTACGCTGCCGAGCACGGCGCGCAGATCGTCAATATGAGCTTTGCCGGTCCCAAGGACGCCGTGATCGAGCGCGCCATTGCGGCGACCGCCGCGCGCGGCCTCGTGCTGATCGCGGCTGCCGGCAATGCCGGCGCGAAGTCGCCGCCGCTCTATCCCGCCGCCAATCCCAACGTGATCGCGGTCAGCGCCACCGACCAGCAGGACAAGCTGTTCTCGGCGTCCAATCGCGGCAACTACATCGCGCTGGCCGCACCCGGCGTCGACATCTTCCTGCCGGCGCCCGACGGCAAATACCAGATGACGTCGGGAACCTCGTTCTCGGCCGCCTATGTTTCCGGCGTCGCGGCGCTGCTGCTCGAGCGGAACTACACGCTCAAGCCGGAAGCGCTGCGCATGACGCTGGCGAAGACCGCGCGCGATCTCGGCTCGCCCGGCCGCGATGATCTGTTCGGCGACGGCGAGGCCGACGCGTTTGCCGCGGTGATGGCTGTGCCCGCTGACAATGCGACGCCGGTCGCGGCAGCGTCCGGTACAACAAAACGTGAAGATGCCGACAAGCGTCGCGACGAGCCAGGCATCCGCGCGATCGAACAACCCTCGCTGTCGGGCGCAGGCGATAAAGCCGCGATTTCTCAGGCGGATAGGCCGGCGACGCGATAGTGGCCGCGACAAGATTGCGCGTACGCCGAAGGTTAAAAATTCAAACCCCGCATTGAACGTTCAGCCGGCTAGCACGACCAAATTATGTGGGAGCGGTCATCCCTCCCCATCAGTCATATCAGGCGCGAGCGCCCATCCACCCCAAGCGCCCATATGGCTCGACCCGTCCGGTTGTCCCCCCGGACGGGTCTTTTCTTTTTGGGCATCCGATTCCTCGAAGCGATATTCGAGATCAGCTTCCGGTTGAGCAATACGCGGCGGCGCCGAGCGCCAGCGTCCATCGAGTGCGGCGCACGTCCGTCATGCTTGTGCGAAGCTTGACTCGAAATCACAGCAAATCTCCGCGCGACTACGGTCTTTCATGACGGACGGCGTGTCGTTGCTGGACAAGTCAAAACTTTTCCACAAAATATTCATGTCGCGTCTAAATTGATTCGTGTGCGTTGCGTCCCCCGCGTCCGTGTTTTCTCCCAACGGGCTGGTTCATGACACATCGCCAAGAGTCTGGTCGCGCGCCTTTCCGCGCGGAGGGTTGCAGCCGCGAGGTCGCGGCACGCTGGTGCGCTCTCGCCGAACAGCGGCTGGAGCATCTGTCCGAAATGTTCGAGACCGGACGCTGGCGTCGCTATCACTCCGAGATCGCCTTTCTCGAAAACATCCAGGAAGCCAAACGCGCCGTCCAGACCTGGCGCGCCATCGCCACCGGCGGGGACGTCGCGGCAGCGGCTGCGAGCGTCACCTCCGCATTCGGCTGGTCGCCGGCGACCATGCCCCGCGTGTTTCCGCGCGAGCAGCAGGTGCAGACCGTGCAGCCCAAGACCTTGCAGCCCAAGACCTTGCAGCCAAAGGCCGTCCAAATCGCCGCCGAGACTGCCGTGCCGGTCAGGCTCGATCCCAAGCCGGACATTCTCGCCGAAGTGACCGAAGCCCCGCTCGCGCCGCTGGCCGCACCCGCTGCGATGGCGTCGTTCACTGCGCCCGCCGAGATGCCGACGCTCAGGGCTCCCGCTGCGAGGGCGCCGTCAATCGCACCCGTTGTTAGGCCGCCGGTCGTCGCGCCCGCTGCAATGGCCCCGCGCACCGCGCCTGTTGTGTGGCCACCGGTCGCTGCGCCTGCCGCAATGGCGCCACCTACAGCGCCCGCTGTGAAGCCACCGGTCGCCACGCCTGCTGCAATGGCAACGCTGCTGCAGCAATTCTCGCCCCCCGCGGACGAAATCGTCGCCGCCCCCGAGCGCGTCGTCGAATTCACCCTCAGCCTCGACGGCATCGAGGCAAAATACCCGCTGCTGCGAAACGCGTTTTAGCGCCGCACCGCGTTCCCGCCGATCACCACCTGCGCAAAGCGCTGAGCGCCGTCGGCCGACAGATCCGCTGTCACCGCGCGGGCGTGGTCGAGGCCGACCACGGCGCCGCGCGGGGTCTCGGAGATCATGTTGTTGTTGACGAGCGCGGTGCCGGCGCCGGTCACAACGGAGACGCCGACGCCGGCCAGCGCCTTGCGGATCACATTGCCCGTGATCGCGACGTCGCGCAGATATTTGCCCCAGCCGGCGACGATGCCGTAGGAGGGCGCATTCTCGATCACGTTGCCGGTCACCGAGGTATCCGCCTCGATGTAGATGCCGACGCCGGCATCGTCGTCCGGCGCGGTGCCGATCGGGCGCTTCGGGATCAGATTGCGGATGATGTTGCCCTGGACCACCGCGATGCGGCCGCCCTCATTGAAATTGCAGACGGAGACGCCCACCGCGGCGCCGTCCACGGTGTTGTTGGCGATCACGGCGGCCTCGAACGCGAACTCGGAATAGAGCGCGACCTCGCGCACGTCGCTGACGCTGTTGCCTGATATGTGGATGTTGGAGGCCGAATTGCCGCGCACCGCGGAGTAGTCGCAGTTCTTGATGCGGTTGCCGCGCACGATCACGTTGCCGGCGCGGAAAGCGTTGATGGCATTGCCGTACTGTCCGGAGCCGCCGGGGCCGGCCTTGATGTTCTCGATACGGTTGTCGGCGACCAGCGTGCCGTCGTCGCCGATTGCGGTGCGCAGGATCTCGATGCCGTTGTCATTGGTGCCGAGAATCGTGTTGCGGGAAACGCTGAGGCCCCTGGCGTCGAACGAGACGACGGCGGTCACCGCGATGTCAGTGAAGATGTTGCCCGAGATGTCACCGGCGACCTGTTCGAGCCAGATGCCGCTGCCGCCGGAGTTCGTGATCTCGCAATCGGTGATGCGCACATCGCGCCCGCCGAGGACATGGATCAGTCCGCGCCGTGTCGGCAGCGGAATGCCGCTGCCGTCGAAGGTGATGCCGGTGAGGCCGATCGTATCGGCGCCGTCACACTGGATCGCCGAGGCGCCGCCGGTGAAGATGAATTTCGTCGCGCCGCGTACGCCGATCAGTTGCGCGCCGTTCGGCAGCCGCAGCAACCCGCTGCGGTAGATGCCGGGCGGCAGGGCGAGCGGCATTTGCGTCCGCGCCGCCTCGTCGATCGCGCGCTGCAGCGGACGGGTCTGGTCCTCGCTGCTGCCGGGCCGCACGCCATACTGCGTGGCATCGCGGCCGAGCAGCGAGGTCAGCGGCGCCGCGCGCGCGGCGTCGGCCGGCATCGCCAGCGCACCGGCAATGCCTGCAGTCGAAGCCCCGATGAGATGACGGCGATTGAGGTCCATGATGCGTCCTCCGGCGGACGCGGGGGTCCGCGCCGATTAGGTAGCGCAGCGCGGCCGAGGCCGTGAGGATTGTTCGCGGTAGGGTTAAATGTTTACGCAAGCGAGGCTAACCCATCATGTCACCGCGAGCACGGAACGCCGTTGAAGCATAAGAGGTGGATTACGCTTCGCTAATCCACCCTACGAAGCCGGCGTGTTCCGCGCCTTCCTTGCCAATTGCACCATCTCCATCAGCATGGCTTCCCCCGCATCCACCAGCTCGTCCAGCGTGATGCGTGGCGCCCCTTTACGCCGCACCGCGCCGCTGCGTGCGAGCAGGGGAATATGGATGAACGCGGCGAGCTGTGGCCCGCCCGCCCTGACATTCTCGATCGCACGCCAGCTCAGGTAGTTGCAGAGATAGGCGCCGGCATCGCGCGAGGAGCGCGCGTCGATGCCGGTGAGGCGCGCGGCGCGCAGCAGCCTTGCGGTGTGCGGGCCGAACATCATCGCGTCCGCATGACCGGCGATGCCGCGCTTGCTGGAGCGGGTGTTGGCGGCATCGGGCCAGAGCATCGTGACCGCGTTGCGCGCGCGGGTCTCGATGCGCAGATAAGGCGTGCGTGCAGCGAGGCCGAACATCAGGAGCGCGTCGGGCCTTTGCGCGGCGAGCACGTCAGGCAATTGCCGGTCGACCGCGGCATAGGTCACCGGAAAGATATGGCTCGACAGCTCGACATCGTCGAGAGCCGGTCGGCGCAGCTGTGTCAGCCGCGCCACCAGCGGCTGGGTCGGATTATGGGGCGCACCGGGGAAGGGCCCGAAGCCGGTGAGGAGAATGCGGAGCTTGTCGCTCATTGCAGCAACTCCAGGATCTGCTCGGCGGCGAGCGCCGGCGTGAGATGGCCCTCGGCGACTTCAGCCTCGATCTTGCGGACCTTGGTCCGCACCGAGGCCTCGCTGCGCAGCCGCGCCAGCATGCGCTGCTCCAGCATCGACCACATCCACTTCACCTGCTGCTCGCGCCGCCGTGCGGCGAAATCGCCGGAGGCATTCATCGCCTTGCGGTGATCCAGAACCTTCTGCCAGATCTTTGCGATGCCGTCGCCGGTCAGTGCCGAATAGGTCTCGACCGGCGGATGCCAATGCTCGGATCGCGGCGCCAAGATATGCAGCGCGCCGCGATAGTCGGCGGCGGTGATCTTGGCGCGCTTGAGATTATCGCCGTCGGCCTTGTTGATCGCGATCATGTCGGCGAGCTCGACCAGGCCCTTCTTGATGCCTTGCAGCTCGTCGCCGCCGCCCGGCAGCATGAGAGCGAGGAAGAAGTCGGTCATGTCGCAGACGGCGGTCTCGGACTGGCCGATGCCGACGGTCTCGACCAGCACGACGCCGAAGCCCGCGGCCTCGCACAGCAGCATCGCCTCGCGCGTCTTGGCGGCGACGCCGCCGAGCGTGCCCGAGGACGGCGAGGGGCGGATGAAGGCATCGTCGGAGGCCGCGAGCTGCGCCATCCGCGTCTTGTCGCCGAGGATCGAGCCGCCGCTGCGCGCCGAGGACGGATCGACCGCGAGCACCGCGACCTTGTGGCCCTGTTCGATCAGATAGGTCCCGAGCGCATCGATGGTGGTGGATTTACCGACGCCGGGCGAACCGGTAATGCCGACGCGAAACGCCTTGCCGGTGTCGGGCAGAAGCTTCTGCACCAGCTCCCGCGCCAGCGCCTGATGGTCGGTGCGACGGCTCTCCACCAGCGTGATGGCCCGGGCGAGCGCCGCGCGACTGCCGGCGCGCAGGTCGCGGGCGAGGGTCTTGATGTCGAGCGAGGCCTTCTTCTCAGTCATGCCCTGCTTTACAACGCCGAGGGGAGACAGGCGAGGCCCGCCCGCCCGATATCACCGGGTCGTTGCCGCGACCGTCTGCGCCGGCTTCACCTTCCGCCACACCCACACCATCACCGGCCAGAGCAGCGCGCCGATCGCCATGGCGGCGAGGATGGCGGCGACCGGGCGCTCGAAGAACGGCAAAATGCTGCCGTCGGACTTGATCAGCGAGGTGACGAAGGCCTGCTCGACCATGGTGCCCATGACGATGCCGAGCACCATCGCGGCCACGGGATAGCCGTTCGCCTCCATGACATAGCCGATCACGCCGAAGGCGGCGACGGTGACGACGCCGAACATGTTGTTGCCGATCGCGAACGAGCCGACCGCGCAGCACAGCATGATGATCGGCATCACGGTCGAGCGCGGCGCCAGCAGGATATAGGCGGCGACCCGGATCATGGCGATGCCGAGCGGGATCATCAGGATGTTGGCGATGATGAACATCAGATAGATCGCGTACATGCTCGACGCCTTCTCGGTGAACAGCGTCGGGCCGGGATTGAGGCCCTTCATGTAGAGCACGCCGATCGCGATCGCGGCGATGGTGTCGCCGGGGATGCCGAACAGCAGCGAGGGCACCCAGCCGGAGGCGATGCTGGCATTGTTGCTGGCGCCGGCTTCGACCAGGCCCTCGACATGGCCGGTGCCAAACTTTTCCTTCTCCTTGGAGAAGCGCTTGGACATCGCGTAGGAGACCCACGCGGCCATGTCGGCGCCGGCGCCGGGCAGCACGCCGATGATGATGCCGACGATGTTCCCGCGCGTCATTTGCCAGTGATAGAGCTTGGTCAGCTTCCACTGGCCCGCCATGATGCTTCCGAATTTTCGGCGCGGCAGCGGCGGCGGCTCGGGCGTCAGCATCGCGCGCATCACCTGGGCCACCGCGAACACGCCGACCAGGGCCGGGATCGGCTCGATGCCGCCGAACAAATCGGTGATGCCGAAGGTGAAGCGCGGGATGCCGCCGGGATTCTCGATGCCGATGCAGGAGACCAGCAAGCCGATGAACATGCCGGCGATCGCCTTCACCGGCGAGGAGCGCGCCACCAGCGTGGCGCACATCAGGCCGAGCAGCGCCAGCCAGAAATATTCGAAGGTCGAGAACGACAGCGCGATCTCGGCGAGCGGCGGCGCCAGGATCATCAGCGACAGCACGCCGGCGATGCCGCCGACCGCGGAGAACCACACGCCGGCACCGAGCGCGAGCTCGGCCTGGCCCTTGCGCGTCATGGCATAGGCTTCGTCCGCATAGGCGGCGGAGGCGGGCGTGCCGGGGATGCGCAGCAGCGCGCCGGGAATGTCGCCGGAAAAGATCGCCATCGAGGATGCCGCCACGATGGTCGCGATCGCCGCGATCGGCGACAGGTAGAAGGTGACGGGAACGAGCAGGGCGGTCGCCATCGTCGCCGACAGGCCCGGCAGCGAGCCGATGACGAGGCCGTACACGGAGGCTGCGAACATCGCGATGATGACCTCCCAGGTGGAGATCAGCGCGAAGGCGTCGAGCAGGGTTTTCAGCATGGGATTACCAGGGCGTCGGCAACAGGCCGGCGGGCAGCGGCACGCGCAAGAGCTTGCCGAAGATGAGGTGGATGGCGAAGGGCGACAGCGCGGCGAGCGGCAGCGCCAGCTTCCACTTGGCGCCGAGCGCGGTCGAGGTGACGTAGACCATGATCGCGGCCGTGATGATGAAGCCGAGCCGGTCGGCGGCAAAGACGTAGAACAGCAGCAGCGCCGGCGGCAGCAAGGCGCGCAGGCCGTAGAGCTTGCCTTGGAGTTTTCCTTGCGGCGGCGGGGCAGCGGCCTGGCCGTCCTCGAACGGGACGAGCTCTTCCTCCTCCTCGAAGGAATGGCCGATGCCGAACACGATGGCGAGCCCGCACAGCGCAAGGCCCGTGCCGATCACGAGCGGAAACACGTTGGGGCCGACCGGCTGCCCCGGCACCGGCGGCAGGATGTAGCCACCATAGGCGGCAGCCGCGCCGAGCACGACGAGAAACGATCCCGTGACGGAGTCGGGAAGACGCATGGGAGGGTCCTATGAGTGTCCTTCTCCCTCGCCCCGCTTGCGGGGAGAGGCAGAGGCGGCCTTCGGCCGCCGTTGTTGAAGAACGCCGATGCGTAGCATCGGCTCTGGTGAGGGGGAGTCTCCGCGGGGGAGGTGAGAGATGGACTCGTGGAGAGCCCCCTTCACCCGGAATCCGCGCTTCGCGCGAATTCCGGCCTCTCCCCGCAAGCGGGGAGAGGCGATCAGAGCGTCGCAGCGGCGGATCACGCCTTGCTCAGCCCCGCCGCCTTCATCGCTTCGCCCATCTGGGCATCGCCCTTGTCCATGAAGCTGGCGAACTGGCCGGCATCGCCCCACACTGTGCCGAAGCCGCGATTGCTCATGAAGTCCTTGAACTCGGCGGAGTCGTAGACCTTCTTCAGCGCCGCGGTGAGCTTGGTTGCGATCTCCGGCGGCAGGTTCTTCGGCGCGCCGATGCCGCGCCAGGCGCCGGTCGCGTAGTCGATGCCCATCGCCTCCTTCAGCGTCGGCACATCCTTGAAGATCGGGTTGCGCGCGGGTGCCATGATGGCGAGGCTCCTGGCCTTGCCGGCCTCGATGATGGCGCGCGCCTCCGGCACCGAGCAGGTGGTGAGATCGAGGCCGCCGGCGGCAAGATCCTGCATCGCCGGTGCCGCGCCGTTCGAGGGCACCCAGGCGACCTGATTGGCCGGCAGGCCCATGGCCTGCATCCAGCCGACCAGCGCCAGGTGCCAGATGCCGCCCTGGCCGGTGCCGGAGGCCTTGAACTTGCCGGGAGGGGCCGCCTTGATCGCCTCGGCGAGCTCCTTCACCGTCTTGTAGGGCGAGGAGGAGGAGACCTGGATGCCGGGCGGGTCCTCGTTCATCAGCGCCAGCGGCGTGTAGCTCTTCGGCGTCAGCTCGGTGAGGCCCTGCCAATGCATCATCGAAATCTCGACCGTGAGCATGCCGATGGTGTAGCCGTCGGGCTGCGCGGTCGCGATCGCACTGTGGCCGACCACGCCGGAGCCGCCGGTGCGGTTGACCACGTTGAAGGGCTGGCCCAGATCCTTTTCCAGCAGAGCCGCAACGATGCGAGCTGTCGCATCGGTGCCGCCGCCGGCGCCCCAGGGCACGATCACGGTGACCGGACGCGCAGGATAGGCTTGGGCAAGTGCCGGCTTGAAGCCGAACGCGCCGGATGCTGCAACGGCAGCGGTCGAGGCCGCAAACGTGCGGCGCGAGATCTTGGACATGAATGCCTCCCAGCGGCGCCCGTAACACCGGGCGCTCTTGTCAATGGCGGCATTCTAGTCGGCTTTGCAGCGGGGCTGCAAGGTAGCGCTACCACCGCGCTGTGAGCAACGCGAAGCTGCTCAAAACATGATCACTGCGGCTCGTCTGCATCGCCCTTCGGGCGTGCGCCGCCGAAGACGCGCGCGCCTTCCGCGGTAAGGTACGGCTTCAGTGTCTCCCAAGGCACGAACGCGACATATTCGCCCTCGGCGTAGGGGCCGACCGCGTAAGGTGGGTAGTGGAACGTGAGCCCGGAGCTCTTGCCCGCTTCGGTTGATGGGGCGAGCGTCACCGCGCCGATCCTAAGCAAGCTCGGCTCCACGCCCTTGAACCATTCGTCGGTCGCGGTCTCGCTGGTGTCGCGCTTCTTCTTCTCGTCCCTGAGCGAGGTGATCACGGCCTTCACCATCGCCTTCATGGTGGGGCCGCCATCGGCGGTCTCGGTGAAGAACGGTCGGATCGCGATGCGCTTGTTCGCCGTCCTGTCCCACAGGATCGTATTCACGTCCGAATTGGGATGGGCGCCGTGGGTGTCCATGTAGTCGTTGCGCAGAACGCTGACATAGCGGTCGGCCACGACGGAACGGATGCTGTATTTGCGCTCAAAATCCCAGCCGCCGTTCTTGAAGAACTGTGGATCCTCCTTGCGCGCGGCGGCAGCTTCGGTCGCGTTCTTGTCGAGCCACTTCCTGCCTTCCGCGAGGCAGTCCGCGGCCAGTGCCGCATCCGCCTTGATCCCGTCATCGAGGAAGATACGCGCCTCGATGCTCCTGGTCTTGACGACGGCGTCGGGCTTGGGGTCGGCGGCGAGGGCGGAAAACGCGCATGTTGCGCTCAGCGCCAGGGCGACGCTCAAACCGGTCATGAACTTCAAGGATGGTGCTCCTGCGTGAGCGTCAGAATATTTCGACAATGTCGTCCGCGCTGTGCGGCTCAAAGCGGGGCGCCATCGAGCGGCGAACGGTTGCCTGCGTCTGCAAGCCGGTCGCATCCTCGATGATGTGCTCGACATCGATCAGGTTGAGCAGCGAGAAGGTGGTGTCCGGTTCAACCTCGACCAGAATGTCGATATCGCTGTCGGCGCGGTAGTCTTCGCCGGCCCGCGAGCCGAGGAGGGCAAGCTTCGACACGCCCTTGCCCTTGATGGCATCCGCGTTCTTGCGGATCGCCGCGATGATTTCGTCACGTGTCATGGACACAATCTGGCCGGTTGCTCGGCCAGTCTATCATCTACTCCGCCGCCTCGCTATGGCCGAGCCGTGCGTTCAGCTTGCGGATCAGCTCCTCGGCCGCATCCGCGATCACGGTGCCGGGCGGGAAGATCGCCTCGGCGCCGGCCGCGTAGAGCGCATCGTAATCCTGCGGCGGTACCACGCCGCCGACGATGATCATGATGTCGTCGCGGCCCTGCTTCTTCAGCGCGGCCTTCAGCTCAGGCACGGCGGTGAGGTGGGCGGCGGCCAGCGAGGAGACGCCGAGGATGTGCACGTCGTTCTCGACCGCCTGCCGCGCGGCCTCGTCGGCGGTCGCGAACAGCGGCCCGATGTCGACGTCGAAGCCGATATCGGCGAACGCCGACGCGATCACCTTCTGGCCGCGATCGTGGCCGTCCTGGCCGATCTTGGCGACCAGGATGCGCGGCCGGCGGCCTTCGGCCTCCTCGAAGGCGTCGATCAGCGCCTGAACCTTCTCGACCTGGTTGCCCATGCTGGACGCCTCCCGCTTGTAGACGCCGGTGATGGATTTTATTTCGGCGCGGTGGCGGCCGAACACTTTCTCCATTGCGTCAGAGATTTCGCCGACGGTCGCCTTGGCGCGCGCCGCGTCGATGGCGAGCGCGAGCAGATTGCCGTTGCCTTCGCCGGCCGACCGCGTCAGCGCGGCGAGCGCGGCCTCGACGTCCTTCTGGTTACGCTCGGACTTCAGCCGCGTCAGCTTGTCGATCTGCAAGCGCCGAACGTTGCTGTTGTCGACCTTCAAAATCTCGATTGGGGCCTCGTCGGTCGGCTTGTATTTGTTGACGCCGATCACCGCCTGCTTGCCGGCATCGATCCGAGCCTGGGTCTTGGCCGAGGCCTCCTCGATGCGCAGCTTGGGCACGCCGGCCTCGATGGCCTTCGCCATGCCGCCGAGCTCCTCGACCTCCTGGATGTGGCCCCAGGCCTTCGCCGCGAGGTCGCGCGTGAGCCGCTCGACATAATACGAGCCGCCCCAGGGATCGATGATCCGCGTGGTGCCGCTCTCCTGCTGCAGGAACAGCTGGGTGTTGCGGGCGATGCGCGCCGAGAAGTCGGTCGGCAGCGCCAAGGCCTCGTCGAGCGCGTTGGTGTGCAGCGACTGGGTGTGGCCTTGCGTCGCCGCCATCGCCTCCACTGTCGTGCGCATCACGTTGTTGAAGACGTCCTGCGCGGTCAGCGACCAGCCCGAGGTCTGGCTGTGCGTGCGCAGCGACAGCGAGCGCGGATCTTTCGGATTGAACGGCTTGAGCAGCTTCGCCCAGAGCAGGCGCGCGGCGCGCAGCTTGGCGACTTCCATGAAGAAGTTCATGCCGATCGCCCAGAAGAACGACAGCCGCGGCGCGAAGCGGTCGACGTCGAGGCCGGCGGCGAGACCGGCACGTAAGTATTCGACGCCGTCGGCGAGCGTATAGGCGAGCTCGAGGTCCTGCGTCGCGCCGGCTTCCTGCATGTGATAGCCGGAGATCGAAATCGAATTGTACTTCGGCATCTTTTGCGAGGTGTAGGCGAAGATATCAGAGATGATCCGCATCGAAGGCGCGGGCGGATAGATATAGGTGTTGCGCACCATGAACTCTTTCAGAATGTCGTTCTGAATGGTGCCCGAGAGCTTTTCCGGCGGCACGCCCTGTTCTTCGGCGGCGGCGACGTAGAGCGCGAGGATCGGCAGCACGGCGCCGTTCATGGTCATGGACACGCTCATCTGATCGAGCGGAATGCCCGCAAACAGCGTGCGCATGTCGTAGATGGAATCGATCGCGACGCCGGCCATGCCGACATCGCCGCCGACGCGCGGATGGTCAGAGTCATAGCCGCGATGGGTGGCGAGATCGAAGGCGACCGAGAGGCCTTTCTGTCCGGCCGCGAGGTTGCGGCGGTAGAACGCGTTGGAATCCTCCGCCGTGGAGAAGCCGGCATATTGCCGGACGGTCCAGGGCTGGTTGACATACATGGTCGGGTAGGGACCGCGCAGATAGGGCGCGATGCCCGGGTAGGTCTCGAGGAAATCGAGCCCGGCCAGATCCGCCTCGCCATAGGCGGGCTTCACCAGAATGCCCTCGGGCGTCAGCCAGGGCTCGGCGCTGCCGGCTGGCGTGGCGGTGGCGGCGCGCTCGAAGGCGACGTCGGCGAAATTGGGAATGCGGGTCATTCCTTGGATTCCTCAAACCTGCGGTTTCATTTTATCACGTCTGCCGTCGCTCGCCATGGTCCGCTCAGGTCGTCGCCACGGCCTTCCGGACTGCGATCCGGCGCTTCATCTCGTCGCGCACGTCCTTCAGCTCGCATTCCAGCAGATAAGTGTCGTAGCTCGAAGGCAACATCAGGTCCTGAAACTTCACGACGTTAAATAGCGCGAAGGCGAACCAATAGATCCGATAGAAAATCCGCGCATGAAACGGTCCCCGCGCGAGCAGCAGGCTGTCGGCGCGCAGGCCCAGCTTGTTCCTAGCGTGGGATGGTCTTGCCCGCAGCTCGGCTTCCTTTCGCGCAATCAATTCCTCATGGCGTGCGGCAATCTCGATGTCGTCGAGCTTGGCAAGGTCGCCGCGCAGATTGATGCCGAGCCGCATGGATCGCCTCAATCATGGTCCGGATGCTGATGGCTGACGATGGTCGCCATCTTCTCCGGCCCGTAATTCTGCTGCGTGGTCTGGCTCGGCAGGTTGGCGATGCCGACCACCCAGCCTAGGCGGGACTCTGTTCCGTACTGCCGTGTCGGCACCACGTGGTCCGGCCGGTCGAAGGCGCCGGTCATGATCTCGATGCGCGGGCCATCGATGCGGCGGAAGCTCAGGGGCGTGCCGCAGGCGGCGCAGAAATCGCGCATCGCGATCGACGAGGATTGGAACGCCGCTGGCGTACCCTTGGTCCAGGCAAAATCCGTCTTCTCGATGTCGGCGAAGGAGGCGAACGGTGCGCCGCTCGCCTTCTGGCACATCCGGCAGTGGCAGATGCTGACTTTGCTAGGCGCTGCCGAGACCGCAAAGCGCACCGCCCCGCATTGGCAGCCGCCGGTGAGAACGGGTTTGCTGGTTTCGGTCATGCCTTTTCCATCCGTCGATAGGCGTCTTGCAGCGTGGTAAGCGCATCGCCTCCGGCGAAGACAAAACCCGTGACGCCGGCGGCCCGCAGCGCCGCCTCGGCCTCAGCCGGGCGGCCTGCCAGATAGATATGTCGCCCGCCGGCCGATTGCAGGGCCTTCGCCGCAGCTTCGGCGTGTTCCGCATAGACCTTGTCGCTGGAACAAAGGCAGGCAAGCGCGGCGCCGGAGGCCTTGAAGGCGGCGGCCAGCTTGGCCGGATCGGCAAAACCCTCGCTCTCGACAGCCTGGATGCCGCCGGCCTCGAAGAAGCTTTTCGCAAAGGTCGCGCGCGCCGTGAAATCGGCGGGCGTGCCGAGATTGGCCAAAAACACCTTTGGCCGCGCCCCGTGCGCCTTCAGCGCTGCATCGGATTTGTCGCGCAGCGCCTCGAACGGCTCTGCCAGCCGGATCGGCGGCAGCGCTTCGAACTTGTATTTCTGTTCCCCGTAAGGGGCGAGCGCGACCGGCGTTGCCTTCAGCACCGCCGTTTCGCTCTCCTGCAGGTTCGGAAACTCGCTGGCGCCGGTCAGAACGTCCCGGCGCTTGGCGATGTTGGCATCGCGCGCCTTTCGCGTGGCCGCGACCTTGTTCTGGAACAGGCCCTGCTGGAGCGCGGCGAAGGCGCCGCCGGCGCTCTCGCTCTCCTGGAACAACGCCCAGGCCGCTTCGCAGAGCTGAGCCGTCAGCGTCTCGATGCCGCCGGCGCCGGCCGCGGGATCGCTGACCTTGGCGAGGTTGCTTTCCTCCAGCAGCAGGGCTTGCGTGTTGCGCGCCACCCGCCGCGCGAACGTATCAGGGAGGCCGAGCGCCAGCGTGTGCGGCAGCACGGTGATGGCATTGGCGCCGGCGAGTCCCGCTGCGAACGTCGCCATGGTCGCGCGCAACATGTTCACGTAAGGGTCGCGCTGCGTCAGCATGCGCCAGGCCGTATCGGCGGCAATGAACAGCGGCTTTGGCGCGAGCCCGCAGGCGGTCTCGATGCGCGCCCACAACAGCCGCAGCGCGCGGAGCTTGGCCATGGTCAGGAACTGGTCGGCATCCGCGGAGAGCCGCGCATAGACCATACCTTGCGCCTGCTCGAGAGGAACGCCGGCACCTTCGATCGCGCGCAGATAAGCAACGCCGCAGGCGAGCACGAAGGCCAGCTCCTGCACCTCGGAGCCGCCGGCATCGTGGATCACACGCCCGTCGGCGGAGGCAAACGGCCCTTTGAAGCCGAGTGCGGCGAGACCCTTGATGGCACCGGTGACGGCGGGAACGATCTCCTCCCACGTATAAGGGCTGTGGCCCCACACCGCGCCGGCCGCGAGCGGATCGAGGCCGAAGCGGATGTTGCAGGCCGCGGGATCGAGACCAGCGCTCTTCACATATTCCGCGACATGGATCGCGGCCATCCGCGATTGCGGGCCGATCTCAAGCTCGATGCCGATGCCGGCGTCGAGATGAACGTCCTTCAAGACCTTTGCGACCGCATCCGCCGTCGGTTCCAGACCGAAACCATGGCTGCCGCTGCCGCCGGCGAACACCAGCGCAAGCCCGGTCGCGCCGTTCTCCAGATCCTGCAGCGCCTGCGCATTCGCGAGCGCCGCGTCGGGATGGTCGATCCGCTGCACGATCTGCCAGGGCGCTGCCGCCGGCCGGCCCACCACGGGCGCAACGCCCTTGGCGCGCGGATAGAGCGGATCGATCTTGATTCCGTCATAGGTCTTTCCGACCAGCTTCTCGAACGGCGCGCCCTTCAGCACGCCGTCGACCAGCTTGCGCCAGTCTTCAGGCGTGGCCTTGGGAAAATCCGCCGCCAGCGGCAGGTCGTCAGTCACGGAGGTCATGCGGCGAGGGGCTCCCGAACATCTTGTTATTCGCAGGCGAAATTGCCACGGCGGACCGTCCCTGCAAACGGTTGTTTTTGGTTAACCGGTATCCGGAAGCCGCTCAATGCCTTGCGTCGAGACGCTGGCAAGCCCGTCACGCACACGAATGCCCGAGATCACGCGGTCAGGTGCGATTTCGGCCAGCGGCACCAGCACGAAGGCGCGCTCGAACAGGCGCGGATGCGGCAGCGTCAGGTCGGGCTTTTGCAAGCTGACATCGTCATAGGCGATCATGTCGAGATCGAGCGTGCGCGGGCCCCAGCGCCGCTCCTTGTCCCGCGTGCGGCCGAATTTCTGCTCGACCTTCTGCAGCACGAACAACAGCGCGTGCGGATCGAGGCTGGTCTCGATCTCGACGCAGGCATTGATGAAGGGGGCCTGGTCCTCGTCGCCCCAGGGCGGCGTCGCATAGTCCGAGGAGCGCGCGATCAGTGCGGCTTGCGCCATGCCGCAGATGTGCGAGATCGCCTTTTTGAATGTCGCGCGGACATCGCCGACATTGCCGCCCAGCGCGATCAGCACGCTCGCCATTAGGGATGCCGCGAGCGCGTCAGCATGATGCCAACGTCGTCGAAGATCGCCGCGATCGGCGCGTGCGGCTTGTGCACGGTGATCTTGACCGCACGGATGCGCGGGAAGTGCGATAGGATGGCGTCGGCGACCGCTCCGGCCGCGCCTTCCAGCAGCTTGTAATTGGTGTTCTTGAACGCCGCCGTCGTGGTCGCCACGACTTCGGCGTAGGACACCGTGTCGGCGAGCCGGTCGGTGCGCGATGGCTCCGACAGGTCGGTATAGAGTTCGAGATCGATGACGAAGCGCTGGCCGACTTCGGTTTCATGATCCATCACGCCATGGCGCGCATGGATCGACAGGCCGGTCACGAAGATCGTATCGGTCATTGCTTGCTCTCGATTGCGTGTGCCACCCGCAGGGCCTGAAGTGTCTCGGCGACGTCATGGGTCCGGATGATCCTGGCGCCGCGCTGCGCGGCGATCAGATGCGCGGCGATCGAGCCGGCGAGCCGCTCCGATGGCTCCGATGGCGAGACCGAGGCGATGAAGCGTTTTCGCGAGGCACCGACCAGGATCGGCAGGCCGAACCTGTCGAGCTCGCGCAGCCGGGCCAGCGCGATCATGCTCTGCTCGGCCGTCTTGCCGAAGCCGATGCCGGGATCGAGCACGATTTTTTCGCGCGCGATGCCGGCTTTTGCGGCGATATCAAGCGAGCGCAGGAAGAACGCCTTCATGTCCGCGACGATGTCGATGGCGGGATCGACGCTGTCGCGGTTGTGCATGACGATGACGGGGACGCCCCTTGCGGCGATCAGCGGCGCCATGCCGGCGTCGCGCTGCAGGCCCCAGACGTCGTTTGCGATCACCGCGCCCTGGTCGAGCGCGAATTTCACCACCTCCGCCTTCATGCTGTCGATCGACACGGGAACGCCGAGCGCGACGACACCTGATAGCACCGGCCTCAGCCGCGCAAGCTCATCCTCGGCCGTGACGGCCTTGGCGCCGGTGTAGGGCCGGGTGGATTCGGCGCCGATATCGATGATGTCGACGCCATCGGCGATCATCGCCCGCGCCCGCACGAGTGCCTGCTCGGGCGCGATGAACTTGCCGCCGTCGGAGAAGGAATCCGGGGTGACGTTGAGTACGCCCATCACAGCCGGGATCGGCCGATCAAGCAGCGTCCGCAGCGCTCCAAGCCCGGCCGAGCCGGCCGGCGGGACGGATGGGGAGGGCGAGGCATTCATGCGGCCCGCTTTGCGCGGTCGGGGAGGGGGAGTCAAGACTGATTGACCGCTGCCGGCATGTCCGGGTGCCGCGGATGTTGCGGCACTCGCGCATCATCCCCGCTGTCGTCCCGGCGAAGGCCGGGACCCATAACCCCAGGGGGAAGTTTGGCGAAGACTCGAAGTTCAGTACTTCGACCTTCCACGACCGATAGATTCCGCGGTATGGGTCCCGGCCTTCGCCGGGACGACACCGAGAAGGTCGCGCGAGAATCCGTCTACGGAGAGCGCTACCCTAATACGTAATCTTCGGCGGCAGCTTCTTGGCCTTGGCGATGATGTCGCCGACCGACTTCTCCGACGGCAGGATGCGGACCAGCTTCTTCTTCTCGTTGGCCTCGCGCATGCTCTGGGCGAGCCTTGCCGGATTTCGATAGGCGAGCTCGCGCACGGTGGTGACGCCGGCGGCGCGGACCAGGCCGACCTTGGCCCGGCCCATGCCGGGGATGCGCATGTAGTCGGACACGTTGGCCCATTCCAGCAGCAGCTGCTCGCTGATGCCGGTTTTGGCGGACAGCGCCTTGCGGCCCTTCACGGTCGAGGCGGCCTCGAGCAGCGCAGCGGTCGTGCGGATGCCCTGCGCCTTCAGCTTGTTGGCGGCAAAGGCAGGCAGGCCCTCAATCTCGGAGATCGGATATGTCATGATACTCGATATGAAAAGCGTCGCTCAGGCGAACTGGCTGAGGCCCGGCGTCCCCGCGATGATCTTGCCCATCTGATCCGCTCCGATTTTGTCTCGGCCGAAGCGGAAAAGTTCACGGGCAATGGTCTGAATCTCGGACATGCCGAGTCCCAGCCCCATCAGGCGCGTGCCAACGGCCATCAGGCCACCGCCCATCAGCCGCGACAGTCCGCCGCCGCTCTTGGACGCTTCGATTGCCGCTTCCGCTCCGGGAATCTGATTGATCAGGGCTTCGACGTTCTCGGAAGGGCCCTCGCTGCGGAGAAAGCCCAGGATAATGCCGACGGTTTTTTCGGCGACAGCACTATCTATGCTGGCGTTCGTCGCCAGCCGTCCGATCAGCTCGTCCATATGGCCTGCCCCTCAGCCGGTTCACATGCCGGAGTATTATTTTCAGAATGATCTTGAGCCGGTGCGATGTGAAATACAAGCGATGAACGCGACGAACGATCCGATTCACTCCCGAACGCGCGAAAAGTGTTGCAGCGATGCAAGAGCGGAGATGGAATCTGCAAGAAATTACCGCGGTGCGAACGCCTCGTTGCTACTTTCGGCCGATGTCGCCCCGCTTGTCTCCGGCAATGTCGCATGTTGGGGCACGTTGAACGGTTTTAATCGGCGCGCGACATGCGTTAAACTACGGAACTGGCGTATTTGGGTTTCAATACGCGAAACACGGCAGAGAGATCAGAGAGAATAATGACGGCACAGGACACCAAGCTCGGCGACACTGACGACAAGATCTTCGTCGGCAAGGGAGACGAGCAGGCATGGCTGACGCTGGCGCTGGCCAATCGCCACGGCCTCGTTACCGGTGCGACTGGAACCGGAAAGACGGTGTCGCTGCAAGTCATGGCGGAAGGATTTGCGCGCGCCGGTGTCCCGGTCTTCGCCGCCGACATCAAGGGCGATCTCTCCGGCATCTCCGAGGTCGGCGAGCCCAAGGACTTCATCGTCAAGCGCGCCTCCGAGATGGGGCTGAAATTCCAGCCCGACCAGTTCTCGACGGTGTTCTGGGACGTGTTCGGCGAGCAGGGCCACCCGGTGCGGGCAACCGTCACCGAGATGGGTCCGCTGCTGCTCGCGCGCATGCTCGACCTCAACGATGTGCAGGAAGGCGTGCTCAACGTCGCCTTCCGCGTCGCCGACGACAACGGGCTGACCCTCATCGACATGAAGGATCTGCGCGCGCTGCTCGATGCCATCGTGCCGGAGGCCGGCAAGAAGGGAGCGGATGCCGAGGACAGCCCGCTTGGCGACATCAAGAAGGAGGCGCAGGGGTTCGGCAACGTCACCAAGGCCACGGTCGGCACCATCCAGCGCCAGCTCCTGGTGCTGGAGAACCAGGGCGGCACCAAGTTCTTCGGTGAGCCGGCGCTGGCGCTGAAGGATTTCATGAAGACCGATCGCGACGGCCGCGGCATGGTCAACATCCTGGTCGCAGACAAGCTGCTGCAAAGCCCGCGGCTTTACGCGACATTCCTGTTGTGGATGCTGTCCGAGCTGTTCGAGGAGCTGCCCGAGGCCGGCGACCTGCCGAAGCCGAAGCTGGTGTTCTTCTTCGACGAAGCGCATCTGTTGTTCAACGACGCGCCCAAGGCGCTGATGGACAAGATCGAGCAGGTGGTGCGCCTGATCCGCTCCAAGGGGGTGGGCGTCTACTTCGTGACGCAGAACCCGATCGACGTGCCGGACCGCGTGCTCGGCCAGCTGGGCAACCGCGTGCAGCATGCGCTGCGCGCCTTCACCCCGCGCGACCAGAAGGCGGTTGCGGCCGCGGCCCAGACCTTCCGCCCCAACCCGAAGCTCGACACCGCCAAGGTGATCACGGAGCTCGGCAAGGGCGAGGCGCTGGTGTCCTTCCTCGAGGGCAACGGCACGCCGACGATGGTCGAGCGGGTGATGATCCGGCCGCCATCGGCCCGGATCGGGCCGATTACGCCGGAAGAGCGCAAGGCGATCATGGATGCAAGCCCGGTGAAGGGCAAATACGACACCGCCGTCGATGCCGAATCCGCCTACGAGATGCTTCAGAAGCGCATCGCCGGCACCGCGGCCACGGCCGACGGTCCGGCCGGCGAAAGCGGCGGCGGCATCCTCGGCCAGATCGGCTCGATCGTGGGCACCATTTTCGGCACCAACGTCAAGCGCGGCCGCCTTTCGACCGGCCAGGTCATTGCGCGCGACGTGACGCGATCGGTGACCAACCAGGTGATCGGCGGGCTGGCCGCCAATGTCGGCAAATCGATCGGCGGCCAGGTCGGCGGCTCGATCGGCCGCACCCTGGTCCGCGGTGCGCTCGGCGGGCTGCTGCGGAGATAGGCAAAAAGCCCGATTGGAAGCCATCCGCGGTCGAGCGCGGTCGCTTCACAGCGCGCACAATTTCAGGTGAGGGGCTCTCCAAGCCTTCCGCGGTCTGCTACGTCCTGTGCCTTCGCCGCACTGGACCATACTGTGACCTTGACCGACCCATTCCCCAAGCCTGATGCGCCGAGACGCCTGTCTCTGCGCGCGCCGCTGGACCTGCTCTTCCTGCTCTGCTGTGTCATCCTGACGGCCGACGTTCTCGTTCCGGAGATCTTCGGCCACGGCAAGACCAAGGACTACGGGCTGTGGTACTGGGCCGGGCAGCAGGTTCTGAACGGCGGGTCGCTCTATCCCGCCGACATCCGCTCGTATTTCGAATTCATCTATCCGCCGCTTCCTGCGATCCTGCTCGCGATCCCGAGCTGGTTCGGCAAGATCCCGCTCTACATCGTGCTGTCGATCCTGAATGTGCTGGCGTGGTGGTACACCGGGACATTGTCCAATGCGATGACCGGCTCGGGCCGCACGGCTGGCCCTTGGCTTGAGGCACTGCCGGCTTTCGTCACGGTGACCTTCGTGTTCGACATGTTCGATCTCGGCCAGCCGAACCTTCTGCTGCTGGCGATGATGCTCTATGGTTTCTGGAGCCTGCAGCATCAGCGAGCGTGGCTCGCAGGCTTCATGTTCGCGCTCGCCACCGCCATCAAGGTGTTTCCGATCGCGGTGCTGCCCTATCTGATGTGGCGGAGGAAGTGGGCGGCCGTCGCCGCGACGGTCGCCTTCACCGGCATCCTTCTCTACGTCGTGCCGGCCCCGATCCGCGGTTTCGAGCGCAACGCGGCCGAGCTTGCGACCTGGTATCATGGCATGATCGGCTCGAGCTCGGAAAAGGGTTTTGGCCAGCGCGACGAGCAGAACTGGTCGTGGGTCAACCAGTCCCTCATTGCGGTCACGCATCGGCTGGTCCGGCCGATCAACTACAATCAGGAAGACCCCAACAAGCCGCCGCGCACGATGAATGTCATCGACGTCGATTACAAGACGGCGAACTTGATCGTGCTGGCTGTCTCAGTCTTGCTCGGGCTCGGCTTCGTCGCGGTCATGCCACGGCAATCGCGGCGGACGGCGCGCTCGGATGCCGAGGAGCTCGGCATCCTGTTCTGCCTGATGACGGTGGCATCGCCGCTGGCGCGACAATACTACTTCATGTGGCTGTTCTTTCCGATGACTGTGCTGATGCATCGCGCCGCCTTCGACGAGCGGCCGAATGTGCGGCTGGGAACCTGGCTCGCGCTGGGCGCGGCCGGCATCCTCATGCTGCTGGCGCTGCCGTGGTTTCCCAATGTCATCCAGGCGTGGGGCAACAACTTTGCCGCCACGGCCATTCTTGCTGGTAGCCTTGCATGGCACATCCGGCATCCGCCAGTTGCTGCTGGCTCATAGCCTGCGACAGCGCTAAAAGCCAAGACACCCTAAGAAGACACACTAAGAAGACATCTTGAGATCAACAATCGGGAATCCGGCCATGGCCAATGCGCAGCTTCAATCCGTGCTCGACCACATCGACAAGGATTTTGACAACAGCCTGGAGCGTCTGTTCTCGCTGTTGCGGATCAAGTCGATCTCCGCCGATCCGGCCTTTGCCGCCGATTGCAAGGCGGCGGCCGAGCATCTCGCCAAGGACATCGCAAGCCTCGGTGTTGCGACCGAAGTGCGCCCGACCGCCGGCCATCCCGCGATCGTCGGCAAGACCGAGGCAGGCGGACGGCCGCATGTGATCTTCTACGGCCATTACGACGTGCAGCCGGTCGATCCGCTCGATCTCTGGCACCGTCCGCCGTTCGAGCCCGTGGTCACCGACCATGCCGACGGCCGCAAGATCATCGTCGCGCGCGGCGCCGAGGACGACAAGGGCCAGGTCATGACCTTCGTCGAAGCCTGCCGCGCCTGGAAGAAGGTGACGGGCTCGCTGCCGATCGACGTCACCTTCCTGATCGAAGGCGAGGAGGAGGTCGGCTCGAAGAATTTCGTGCCGTTCATCGAGGCCAACAAGGACGAGTTCAAGGCCGATTACGTGCTGGTCTGCGACACCGGCATGTGGGACCGCAACACGCCGGCGATCACGACCTCGCTGCGCGGCCTGCTCTATGAGGAGCTGAAGATCACCGCCGCCAATCGCGATCTGCATTCCGGCGTGTTCGGCGGCAGTGCGATGAATCCGATCCGGGTGCTCACCAAAATTCTCGGCGGCCTGTTCGACGACGACAACCGCATCACCATTCCCGGCTTCTATGACGGGGTGAAGGATCTGCCGCCGGACATCCTCGAGCAGTGGAAGAAGCTCAATTTGACGCCGGAGATGTTCTTGAAGCCGATCGGCCTGTCGATCCCGGCCGGCGAGAAGGGCCGGCTGCTGATCGAGCAGGCCTCCTCGCGTCCGACCTGCGACGTCAACGGCATCTGGGGCGGCTATATCGGCGAGGGCTCCAAGACGGTGATCCCGTCGCATGCTTCCGCCAAGGTTTCTTTCCGCCTCGTCGAAGGGCAGGATCCCGCAAAGATCCGCAAGGCCTTCCGCGACTATGTGACGGCACGCCTTCCCGGCGACTGCAAGGTCGAGTTCGGCGACCACTCCGCCGCGCCCGCGGTCGCGCTCGACTGGAACATGAAGCCGCTCGCCGCCGCCAGCAAGGCGTTGGCGGAGGAATGGGGCAAGGAGACCGTGCTGATGGGCTCCGGCGCCTCGATCCCGATCGTCGCCGACTTCAAGCGCACGCTTGGCCTGGACTCGCTGCTGGTCGGCTTCGGCCTCGACGACGACAACATCCACTCGCCGAACGAGAAGTACGACCTCCGCAGCTTCCAGAAAGGCATCCGCTCCTGGGCCCGCATTCTCGCCGCGCTGGCGGAGGTGAAGTGACCGCGTAGCGGTCATTCCGGGGCGCCTCGAAGAGGCGAACCCGGAATCTGGAGATTGTTACACGCGATTTTTCGTGCCGTAGGGTGGGCAAAGGCGCAACGCGCCGTGCCCACCATTCGTCCCGGATCGCGAGAGAAGACGTGGGCACGCTACGCTTTGCCCACCCTACGAGACCTCTCCTCGTCATTGCGAGCGCAGCGAAGCAATCCAGACTGTCTCCGCGGAGGGATTCTGGATTGCTTCGCTGCGCTCGCAATGACGGTGTCACAAATAAAAACGCCGCCCGGAATTGGGCGGCGTTTCATTCCAAAAGGCGTAGAGGTTCGTTGAGCGCTACCCTACACCAAATCTGGAAAATCTCAAGAGCGGTAGCCGGGATTGACGCGGTCGAGCTTGCGCAGCAGCGGCGGCCACACGAGGTTGTTCGCGCGGAGCTCGGCGCGGTCGCGATTGGCGAGCAGCTCGGTGTTCTTCTCGATCGCGATCTCCTCGACCGGATACACCGGCGTGCCCAGCGCCCGCGTGCGCACCTGCATCGAGCAGGCGCGCTCGAGGTGATACATGCGCTCGAAGGCGGAGGCGACCGAGCGGCCGACGGTCAGCGTGCCGTGGTTGCGCAGGAGCATGTGGTTGTGGTTGCCGAGGTCCTTCTGCAGCCGCGGCCGCTCGTCGTGGTCGAGCGCGATGCCTTCATAGTCGTGATAGGCGAGGTCGTGGGTGACGAGCTGGGCGGTCTGGTTCAGCGGCAGCAGCCCTTCGGCACTGCTCGACACCGCGGTGCCGTCGAGGGTGTGGAGATGCAGCACGCAGATCGCGTCCTCGCGCACCTCGTGGATCGCCGAATGGATGGTGAAGCCGGCCGGGTTGATGCTGTACTCGCTCTCGGAGAGCTGGTTGCCGTGCAGGTCGACCTTGACGAGGCTCGAGGCCGTGATCTCCTCGAACATCAGTCCGTAGGGGTTGATGAGGAAGTGATGGTCGGGACCGGGCACGCGCGCGGAGATGTGTGTATCGACCAGATCGTCCCAGCCGTACAGCGCGACGAGGCGATAGCAGGCGGCGAGGTTGACCCGTTGCTGCCACTCGGCCTCCGTCATGTTGGAGGGCACTTCCCTCAGGCGGGCTTCTGCTGGTGACATGGCAATTCTCTCCGAACCTCGTTGTTGCGGGAAGCGAGCCTAGACTTGGGTGAGGCCGGCGGCAAGGCGCCCAAAGCGCGGCAGTTCAGCGTAGCCCGCATGAGCGAAGCGATATGCGGGACGGCCGAAGGAGATCCCGGATGTCGCTCCGCTCATCCGGGCTACGAGACTGTCCCGGAAATCGGAACTGCAGGAGAAGAATCTTACGGCGCCGGGATCGAGAGCAGGCTGGAAATGCTGCGGCCGCGGATGTCGTAGACGCGGGCGAACACCACGTCGTCGCGCTTGATCTCGACCATGACGGGCGCGGTCAGGCCCTTGCAGTAGAACTCGCCGAGCGTCATGGCGAAATCGGCCGCATTGGAATCCCAGCCGATGGTGAAGTCGGGGCCGAGCGCGACCTGTGCCGGACGCTGCGGACCGCACACCGCGACCTTCCATTTGCGATTGACGGGCGGCACTTCCTGACGCTCGACCAGCTGCTCGCGCAGCTCGTCGGAGGCCTGCTTCAGCGCGAGGCCCCAATAGTCCAGCATGAAGCGGTCGTCGGCAGCGCGCACGGTACCGGCGATGTGGTTGAAGTGCGTGTACTGGTAGGGGTGCAGCCGGATCATCTCGGCGAGCGAGAGCGCGAGGCCAAAGCAGAAGGTCGCGAGCACGACCGGCTGCCAGGTGCGATGGTTGGCGCGCAGACGCTCCATCGCCCAGGCGAAGGCGACGCCGCCCAGCACCGCCATCGGCGGGATGACGAAGACGAAATGGCGGATGCCGTTGTAGAGCGCGGGCCGCTTCACCATCGCGATCACGAGCGGCAGGGTCGCGGCCAGCGTCAGCATCAGGAGAATGGTCTTGCGGCGTGCCGGAACCTCGCCGCGCGGCAGCAGCGCGAAGGTGCTGACCACGGCGCCGCCCATCAGCACCAGCATCACCTCGGGCAGCTGCAGCGCGAACAGCGTCGGCAGATAGGACCAGGGCATGTCGGGCACGGACACGATCGCGCCGTCGAACATCTCCTTCCACGGCTTTTCGAAGAAGTGCGAGAAGTAGGTCAGCGCCTCGAAGGGATTGCCGGGCTCCATGATCGACCACGGCCAGATCAGGCCCATCACGAGGTAGCCGAGCACGAGGCCGGGCAGCAGCACATAGACGACATGAGCGAAGCGGCGGACCGACTCGCGCAGGCCCTCGGTGCGCAGTTCCTCCAGGAACAGCGGGATGAAGCCGATCATGGCGTAGACCAGCGAAAGGCCGCCGAGAATGCGCGTGCCGAGCGCGAGGCCGGCCCCTAAGCCGACGATCAGGATCGTGCGCGGCGAAGGCTGCGGATATTCCTCGGCGAGCCGGACCAGGCCCAGCATCAGGATGATCATGGCCACCGCGAAGGGCGCATCCTTCGGGTTCATGAACATGTGGCCGTAGAAGATCGGGCACAGCGCGAGCAGCAGGAGCGAGGCAAGACCCGCAAGCGGGCCGCCGACGCGGCGGCCGAGCCGCCAGGTCACGGCAAGTCCGATCACCCCGACGATGGCTCCGACCAGACGGCGCGTCTCGAACAGCTCGAGCGGGAGCACCTTGTGCAAGAGGGCCGCGACCATGTCGAAGCCGCCGCCATACATGTAGAGATTGGCGAAGGAGAGCGCCGCGGTGTCCTTGAAGCCGGAACCGAACATGCGCAGCAGCAGGTCGGCATATTCAGCGTGGGTGTAATCGTCCCAGCCGAGCCCGTAGTCGCGGAACGTCAAGCCTGCAATCACGGCGACCGCGGCCAGCACCAGCATGGCGAGATCGTCGCAAGTCCGTTCGACCGAGCGCCGCAGAGGCGTGTCGATCGCCGAAGTCGTGATGGATGTCATGGCTATTGGTGACCCGGAATCCCCTCTTGGCCCTGCTGGTGCGCGCGGGCCACTTCCCCGGAATCCCTATAGCGCAGTTCCATTACCAAGTAATTGGGCATTATGGCTAAATTCCTGATGCGACGCAGCAAATCCTTGCAACCGGGAGCAGACTAGCAGTAGCGAGCCGTAGCTGAAGGGAATGTGAATAAGTCCCTGATTTCCTTCTCTTTAGGAACGCTGACCGCAATTCGCCGTTGGCGTGGAACGCCGTAAGACGGTATCGTGGCGTGACGGGTGTCGCGCGTGGATGCGCGGCCGGGGGTGAGTTCGATGACCTTGGCAATGTTGATCGTGGGGATTGTCGCCGTTGTGGCGGGGCTCCTTGCGATCCTGTTTGGCTTCACGGTCAGGGAATTCAGTCTCGGCAGTACTCTCATAATCTCGGGCACGATCGGCGTCTGCTCCGGGATGTTACTGGCGGGCCTCCATCTGGTGCTGCTGGAGCTGAAGGGCATCGCCCGCCGGCTCGCGGGCGCACCATCCGAGGTTCGGGTCAGGCCCGTGCTGCCGGGCCTCGCGGTGCCCGGCGCGCCTTCGCCCGAGCCGGTGCCTGCTCCGGCCATGCGTGGCGAGCCAATGCCCCCGCCATCGCCGGCGGCGCCGCCATGGCTAGGCGAAGCACCCGCGCGGGAGCGTCCGCGCGTCGAGTCGCCGCCGGAGCCGGTCACCCCGACGCCTCCCGCAGCTCCGGAACCGCCGCGCCGTCGCAACCTGATGTTCGCCTCGACCTCACGCAAGGAGCGCGAACGCGCCGAGGCCAAGGCCGCCGAGGGCGCGCCGCCGCCTGCGGAGTTCGCAGCGCCTGCCGCGCCGGATACCCCGCCTGCGAGCTTCGATGATGCCTGGCCGAAGCCGGATCGCATGCGCCCGCCGGAACCACCGGCCGCCGCACGCCGTCCGTCCCCGCCGCCGCGCTCGCCCTCGACCTTTGCCGAGGCTCCCCCGTCGCCTGCACCCGAGCCGGAGCCGGCGGTCGAGCAGCCGCCCGTGACGGTGCTCAAATCCGGCATCGTCGACGGCATGGCCTATTCGCTCTATTCCGACGGCTCGATCGAAGCGCAGATGCCGGAGGGCATGATGCGCTTTGCTTCGATCGACGAGTTGCGCGCGCATCTCGACCAGCGGTCCTGAGACCTGGGGTACGCAGGTCTGGCGCACGCAAGTAAAACGCGACCGTTCTTGTCACGTCGTCAGTCGTCAGCTCATATTCGCCAGTTGTCGTATTTTGGCCGAACGTATTGTTGACACGGAATACTTTGGCGTCGTCAATCCCGTGCGGCGCAACAGGGAAGGGGCAGGCCCATGTCGGATGCCGGGGCTAAGAATTTCATCGAGCTGACGGCGAGCATCGTGTCGGCCTATCTCGGCAACAACCCGACGCCGGCCGCAGAGATTCCGAACCTGATCAGCCAGGTGCATGGCGCCCTGGTGCGGGTTTCGACAGGGCGCACCGAGGCGGCGCCGCTCGAGCCGGCAAAGCCGGCGGTCTCGCTGAAGAAGTCGATCGCGCCCGATTATCTCGTCTGTCTCGAAGACGGCAAGCGCTTCAAGTCGCTGAAGCGCCATCTGCGCACTCAGTACAACATGACGCCGGAGCAATATCGCGAGAAATGGGGCCTGCCGGCCGACTATCCCATGGTCGCGCCGAACTACGCGGTGGCGCGCTCGCAGCTGGCCAAGCAGATGGGCCTGGGACAGCAGCAGCGGAAGAAGGGGAAGTAGTTCGAGCCGAGATCCCGTAGGGTGGGCAGAGGCGCTCTTGCGCCGTGCCCACGAATTCTCACCAATCACACATAAATGGTGGGCACGCTCCGCTTTGCCCACCCTACGGTAGTTTGCTGTGCGGTTCGGTACGTGCGCTCCTCACGATGACTGTCTAGGACGCCTCTGCGAGCGCCTCTTTCGCGTCGGTCTTGATGCGCTCGACCATCGAGCGCAGGCCGTTGGAGCGCTGCGGCGTCAGGTGATCGCGGAAGCCGAACTCGTTGAACACGGCGATCGCGTCGGTCGCGAGGATTTCCTGAGGCGTGCGGCCCGAATAGAGCGAGAGCACGATCGCGACCAGCCCGCGCACGATATGGGCGTCGCTGTCGCCGCGATATTTCAGGACCGGCGCGCCATTGCTGCGGTCGATCAGCTTCTGCAGCCAGACCTGGCTGACGCAGCCCTGCACCTTGTTCTCGGCAGAGTGCTCGGCCTCCGGCATGGGTTCCAAGGTGCGGCCGAGCTCGATGACGTACCGGTAGCGGTCGTCCCACTCGTCCAGAAGCTCGAAATTGTCCCTGATTTCGTCGATCGTCGTCATATTGGCCCACAGTTCCCGTTAAACCCAATATAGGGACGCGAAGCCGTGAAATCGATAGGGTTTGGGCCCTAATTCGCAGCCTGAGGACCGCGCCATTCCAGCGCGAGGTCGTCCTGGGTCAGGGTGTCGCGCGGCGCCTCGCGCGCTGCAAGATCGCCTTCGCCGGCCATCGCGATCGAGCCGGTATGGTCGGGCGCCTTCTTATGATCGTTCTTGGGGCCGTCGTTCTTGTCGTTGGTGATCTGCTCTCTCTTGTCGTTGATGATCTGGTAGATCTTCTTCGCACCGTCCTGCGCGCGCTGGCCGATGATGGTCGCGGCCTGGCCGCCGACCTCGCAGGCTGCCGGCTGTCGCTTGCAGAACTGGGTCACGTCGGAGACGGCCGCGGTCGCAGCCTGCACCGCATCGGCGGCGCCGATCTGCGGCAGCTTGTCCGATTCGGGCGTCTTGTCCCGCGGCAGGAGCACCAGCACCAGCCCGAGCCAGAATGTGATGCGGAGCAGAAAGCGCATCTTGTCGACCTGTACGTTAGATCCCGCCGCGGCGATCCCCGCGAGCGCCCGGACCTAGCAACTCTCGATAAATCGCAAGTGATTGCCTTGAGCTTAATTCGCGGAAAATTGACGCAAAAAACTTTGCAGGCCTCGGTCTCGTAAATTTTCCATTGATGCCGGGCCCCGTGGCCTTCCGGGGCCGTGCATCCACCAATTCGAAACCATGAGGAGAACGGTGAAACCCTGTGTTCACCATCCTCACCGAAGACGTCGTCAAATCGTCTAAAAAGCTCCGTGACGCCACGGTGTCCGGCCATGCGCCGTGCCGCCTTAGCACTCGTTTAAGGTCGCTCTGACACGGTGGCTCAACGACAAGGAGGCGTTCCGGCGCGTCTTCTCAAGACGATTGAGCCGAAGCGCGAGACCCGTGACAGTTTTGAGTATCATCCGCGATTGTCTCGATGCGCTGCTGCATCCCTCCGCGCGTTACGATGCGCTGACGCGAGCGCGCCATCGTGCCTTCATGGCGCCGCGGCTGCTGGGCAGCCTGGCAGCTTTTGCCGCATTCCCTGTCTATCTCGCCATGCGTGGCGCGCCGAGCGCGGTCGAGGTCGCGGCCTTTGCCTGGCTGATCGCGCCGATCATGCTGTCCTGGTTCCTGTCGCGCACCGGCCGCTACGAGGGCGCGCATGTGCTGTCGTCGCTGGCGCTCTCCGGCCTGATCATGGCTGTCGCGATCACGACGGGCGGCATTGAATCGTTTGCCGCGGTCTGGCTGGTGGTGGTTCCGCTCGAAGCCGCGCTGTCGGCCTCGCGGCGAGTCGCGGCCTTTGCCTCGCTGCTCGCGCTGTCCTGCGCCGGAATGCTGATCCTCGTCAGCCAGCTCGGCTGGCTGCCGGTGGAGGAGCCGAGCGCCGCGCAGCGCGGCCTGCTGATGGCGTTCGGCGTCGCCTCGGCTACTCTCTATGCTGCGGGCCTTGCCTTCGGTGCGGAATCGCTTGCGCGCACCAGCGTCGCGCTGCTGTCACGCGAGGAGGAGCGCTATCGCCTGCTCGCGCGCAACATGAGTGACGTCATCTCCCGGCATCAGCGCAACGGCGCGGTGCAGTTCATCTCGCCGGCCGCCGAGGCCATGCTCGGCATATCAGTCGCGCAACTGCACGGCCACGGCCTGTTCGATCGCGTCCATGTCGCCGACCGTCCGGCTTATCTCACCGCGCTGTCGGATGCCGCGCGCGGCGACGTGCGCAGCGTCGAGTTCCGGTTGCGGCGCGAGCCTGCCAGCTCGGAGCGCGGCCAGGTCGATTTCATCTGGGTCGAGATGCGTTGCCGGCCGCTCGATCAGGATCAGGGCCGCGATCCCGCCCGCGAGGCCGAGGTCGTCGCCGTGATGCGCGACGTCACCGATCGCAAGCATTCCGAACAGACGCTCGATCAGGCCCGCAGCGCGGCGGAAGCTGCCGATGCGGCCAAGACGCGCTTCCTCGCCACCATGAGCCACGAGCTGCGCACGCCGCTCAACGCCATCATCGGCTTCTCCGAGATGATCGCGCAGGAGCAGGCCCTGATGCTGGGTGCGGCCCAGCGCAAGGAATATGCCCAGCTCATCAACGATTCCGGCCAGCATCTGCTGTCGGTCGTCAACGGCATCCTCGACATGTCCAAGATGGAATCGGGGAATTTCGAGATTGCGTCTGAGCCGTTCGCGCCGCGCGCCTCGCTATTGCATTGCTGCAACCTTCTGGCGCTGAAGGCGCGGGAGAACGGCATCGATCTCGTCACCGATGCGCCGCAGGACCTGCCGGTCATGACCGGCGATCCCAGGGCCTTCAAGCAGATCGTGCTCAACCTCGTCGCCAACGCCATCAAGTTCACCGAGCGCGGCGGTCAGGTTTCCGTATCGGCCGCGGTGACCGGATCGCAGCTCACGCTGCGCATCAGCGATACCGGCGTCGGCATCGCGCCCGACGACCTCAAGCGCATCGGCGCGCCGTTCTTCCAGGCCGGCAAGACCTATCAGCGCCGTCACGAAGGCACCGGCCTTGGTCTTTCCATCGTCAAGAGTCTCGTGGCATTGCATCTCGGCGAATTGACGGTACAAAGCCGGCTCGGCGAGGGGACTGCCGTCACCGTCAAGCTGCCGCTCGTCTATACGCCGCCGCAAGCCAAACCGGTCGAGAGCAAGGTCACGACCTTGACGCCGGTGCCGCGCCAAGAACTTCAAAAAGAACTTCACAAAGAACTTCGCGAAGAACTCAACGATCAACGTCACGACCAACCTGCTCCGGTGAAGAAAAGTGCCTAAGAAGTCTGCCAAGGACGAAGCCGCTCCGCGCCGCCGTGGCGCCAAGGGTGGGGCTAAGGCTGCGGTCATCGATGTCGAGACCGAGCGCAACCTCGTGATGCGCGTGCTGCTGCACAGCCCGAAGGACACGATGGCCGGCCTCGTTGCCGTTGCCGCCATCGGCGCGATCGTTGCCAATGCGCTGTTCCTGCAGATCGGCCGGCATCCGGCGCCGATGTTCGGCACCGTGATCAATCTTCCCGCGCCGTCCTCGGTGCCGCTGTCGAATCCCATGCCGCGTCCGCGCCCGGTCGGCGCCGATACCTCGCCGCTCGAGCCGAAGGCGACGGAGTTTCGCGTCGAGCCCAGGCCGGCCGAGCGCGCTGCCGAGAAGCCGGCGGAGAAGCCGGTCGAGGCGACCGCATCGACGCCGCGCGCGGGCAATGATCCCATGACCAATCTGGTCAAGGCGACAACCTCGACGCCGCCGTCCGCGATCCGTCCGCCGGCGCCGATTCCGGCGCAGCAGAGCCCGGCCGCGCGGCGCATCGCCGGCGTGCAGCGCGCACTGTCCGAATACGGCTATGGCAATCTGAAGATCACGGGCACGATGGGCGGCGAGACCCAGTCCGCGATCCAGAAATTCGAGCGCGAGCACAAGATGCCGGTCACCGGCCAGGTCTCCGACCGCCTGCTGCGCGAGCTCGCCGCCGCAATCGGCCATCCCGTCGAATGATCGTCAGGCTTGCGCGCAAGGCTGGTGCTGATCGCGGCACTGGCCTATCGTCCTTGCCATGCGTTTGAAATCCAACATATGGGTCGCGGCCTATTTGCGCCGCTGCCAGACCGAGGGTGTGTTCGGCGCGGTGCGCCGTCGCGGCGCCGAGGAGGCGGGTGCGGTGTTCGTGAAAGTGTCGCTGCTCGACGGCCATGCGATGCTCTACGTGCCGGCGCCGCAGACCTCTTACGACGACGGCCGGCCGGTCGATCGCTTCTTCGTGCCGGTTGCGCAGCAGCCTCTGCCGGAGCACACGATCGAGGAGCGCCTGACCAAGGAGCTCCGGTTCGATCCGGATGCCTGGATCGTCGAGACCGAAGACCGCGCCGGGCGGCACTTTTTGGAATTGGCGAAGGCCTGACTGGCGCGATCGCCAATTATCTTTCGGCGAGCTCTGTCAGCTTTGCGCCGGCGATGCGAAAGAACCGCTTTTCCGGCAGCGCCTGTCCTCCGAGCATTTCATAGAACTGCTGAAGCCGCAGATCAGCCGCATCGACAGTCCAATCGATGCGGTCGTGGCCTTCTTGCCGGGCTATTGCCGCCAGGCGCGCCATGAGCTTCTGCCCCAGCCCGCTGCTGCGTCGATCGTGACGCACGTAGAGCTCCTTCAGGAAGAAGCCCGACGTCAAACCGGGGCCGGGATAGATCGCACTGAAGCACGCGAAGCCGGCGACGTGCTCGTTCTCGCAGGCCAGCAGGATTCGCGATCCTGTCGGCCTCGACCGCAGCCCGTCGATGATCAAGTCCCGCGCGGGACAGCGGGCGCGATAATGGGCCTGCATCTCGATCATCGCATCGGCGACGTCATCGAAATCGGCTTCGGTGATCTCCCTGAAAGCCGTCGGAGCAATTTGGCCCATGGTCTGTTGATCCGTCTGGTCGGTCGACATGCAGCCGCGTTTGCGGACGACGACGCTCCGCCTTTTGGACCAGCTTGTGCTCCGTGTCGAGCCGGATCGAGGCGGCGCTGCGGACTCTAGTGATCCGACGACCCGCCGGTGCCGGTCCGCGCCGCAGGCGCGGAGCCGGGCTGCACGCCCGGCCGCGTCTGGCTTGCGCCCGCGCGGGCGCGCTGGCGTTCGCCGTCATGCAGCGAGGACTGGTACTTTGCCCGCGTCACCGCGAGCGTCGAGCCGCGCCAGGCCGCCAGCATCACCAGCGCCGAGCGGTCGTCGAGGCGGTCGTAGAGCCGCGACAGCCGGTACACCTCGTTCACGGAATTGCCGATCTCCGGCTTGAAGAATAAGAGGATGCGCTGGAAGTTCGGGCTCGGCATGTCGAGCGCGCGCGCGGCGACCGCGAGCGCTTCGCCGCCGGGATCGTCGACGATCTGCGCTGCGACGCGCGAGGGCAGGATCAGGCTGTCGCCGAGCTCGAGGGTGAAATTGTCGACGTCGCCCGCGATCGCCGCCATCTCCAGGATCTGGATCGCGCGCTTGGCGCGCACGGTCGGAATCCGCGGCGCGGCTTTCAGCGGCGTCTGCGCCAGATTGTGCAGGATCAGCGCGCGCTCGGAGGCGCCGGCGCGGAAGAACATGTCGTGGATCTCGGCGGCGTCCTTCGGCTGCATCGCCAAGTTCGCGGCCATGCGCTGCTCGGCCTCGGTCGGGGCGCGGACCGGGGAGGGAGCCGGTGTGGGCGCGGGGATTTCGCGCGCGAGCGGAATCCGGCGGCCTTCCTGGGCGGCGACCAGCCCGAGCTTCTGCAGGACCGGGACGGGCGTCTGCGGATAGACCGCAAGCTTCGCCTTGATGGCCGCGCGCGTCGCATCGTCGACCTGGTCGATCAGCCGCGTCGCAAGCTCGATGAACTGACGCTGTTCGTCATCGCTGTGGACGCGTGTCTGGACATAGAGGTCGGTCAGCACGCGCAGCAGCGTCGGCCGAACATCGACGCCTTCGCGACGGGAGAGGCTCATCAGCCCGTCGAATCCGGGAAACAGCGACTTGGTCATGGAGGCGTACGCAACTCGGAGAAGATACTTGCGAGCCGAGCCTAGCGCAGGTTCCTTTAAAGGCTCGTTAAGGAAAACGAGGCGTGAAGCCGGCGCTGCAATTTGAAGCTTTCTCGTGCCGCAACGGGACGGCGCGGCCGGTCCGTGCGGTTACGGTCCAAAGGGCATGTTTACACCCCGTTAACCATGAGCTGATCTTAATGATCGCGATGTTGCAGGAGCGTATTTGATCGCGCGGCAATTGAGAGAGCTGACATGGGGACCATCATCGAATTTCCGGCCGGTCGCCGGGTAGGCTCGTCGGGAGACGTCACACCGCACGCGGACATGGGAACGATTCTGATCCTCCCGGTGATCCGCATCGAGCGCGAGAGCGACGAAACCAGCGGCGATCGCGGGCCGGAGCAGGGCACAGCGCCGGGGCGCCGCCGTCGCCGTCGCTGACAGTCAGGCTTTTGCAATGCCGGACCTCATTCGCCATATCCGGCCTTTCGTATCGGCCGCCTTGCTCGCGCTGCTCGCCGCGATGCTGGGCGCCTGTAGCGGCGGCGATTTCGGCCGCACCCGCGCTGACATGCGCAGCGACGACATGCATCGCTGGCTGGGCGCCGAGGCTACCTCCAGCGTCGGCCTGAGGCCTTCGCAATTCCAGCTCACCGACGAGGAACGCCAGCTTCGCGATCTCGCCTATCCCATGATCGAGCCGCCGCTGTCGCGCCCGGCCTGGAAGAGCGTGTTCGGCGACTACAAGCCGCTGCCCTCGCCCTGGCGCCAGAAGGTCGTGTTCGACCGCACCATGTACGGACGCACGCTGATCGACGAGCCGCACCGCTCGCACTCCTCGCGCTATGCGCAGTTGATCGAGGACGTCCGCAACGACATCACCCGCTTCGAGCCGTTCTTCGCCTCCGCGATCCGCGTCATCGATCTCGACAGGAAGCGCGATGCCAGCATGGCGCGCGTCTCGGCGCTCTCGCCGCGGGAGAGGGACGATGCGGTCGCGCGCATGCAGGAGAACTCGCTGATTGTGCAGTGGGTGCAGCAGTGCCTGGAGCAGCGCGTCTCGTCCTATCGCTGGGCCCTGGAGCGCCTGGTGATCCAGGCCCCCGACGGCATGGCGGCCGATGCCGACCGCCTGATCGGCGAGCTCGCCGCCCAGACCGCCAATCCGCCGGTCATGAGCCAGCCGCCTTACGGCCGGGCGGTCGTCTCGAAGGGCTGAGCGCACAAGCCTGCCGCCAGTCGCGCGCGGCCAACTGACCCCGCGGCTAATCGGCGCGATCAGCCTGGAGCCGCCGATCCCGGCGCGGTCCCTGGGACCTTAGGCCGGCCGCAGCCGCTCATCCTCCCGCAGTACTCCGGGAATCCCATCGATAGCGCTTGTCCTTCCGAGCCGTAGGGATAGGATTGGCTCGTTTATTCAAGTCATTTTGCCCAAAGGTCCTTTGAGATGAGCTTTGACGCCACGCGTCCGTTCAAGAGCCGTCTGCACGTTACCCCGCGTCACCTGCTGGCACTTGCCATTCTGCTTGGATCGACCGGTTCCGCAGCCGCGCTGACCATGGAGGCGGCGATCGAGCATTGCCGGATGACCGTCGGCAAGCCGAGCGTACAGGGCTGCATGCGCGCAGGCGGCGGGCCCGCAGGCGGCGCCAATCTGGAAGCTTGCCGCGCCAAGGCATCGCCTCAGGTCAGGGCCTGCGTGCAAGCGGCGCTGAATGCCGCCAATGGCCGTGCCAATGTCGCAGTCGAGATTCCGAAGGAAACGGCACCGAAGCTGGCAGTGGGTGCGGCTCTCCCGAAGGACTTCGTGGCGCCGCCGCGCAGCATCGCGGACATCACGGCGATTCTCGATGGCGACAAGCCCGACGAGAAGATGATCGCGGAATTGAAATCGGACGCCGACGCTGCGCCGACGGGGAAGGAGTCCCGTACCGATCTCGCCCAGTTCTATTTCGATCGCGCCAATGCGCGCGCGCAGCTTGGCCGGCTGGCCGAAGCCATCGCCGACGCCGACAAGGCTGTCGAGGTCGGCCGCGGCGCCGTCAGTCCGCAATTGTTGGGACGCATTTTCCAGCTCCAATCGCTGCAATATTCCCTTGCAGGCGATCCGAAGCGATCGCTCGAGATCATGCAACGGCTCTTGCGTGAATCGGCCAGCATGCCGGGTGCCAAGGGAATGCAGTTCAACACCAACCGCGCGGTCGCGTCCGTCCTCATCCAGATGGGCGATGTCGCACAGGCGGAAGCCTATCTGCGCCGCAGCCAGACTGCGATCCAGGAAGCGCGCACCAGCGGTCATCCCAATTGGCGGTCGTCCTACGCGAAGTTCGGCCAGAGCTGGGAAGGCGAGCTGGAAATGTCTCGCGCCCTGATCTTCGAGGCGCGCGGGCAGTTTGCCGACGCCGAGGCCGCCTATCGCACGGCCGAGCTGCGCAAGCGCGCAAGCACGAAGGCCATCATGGAGTCCGACAATCCGCCGGCGGAGACCATCCTGCTGCAAGCGATCGACGGCATCATCCTGAATCAGGCGCGCATGAAGGCGAGGCAGGGCAGGCTCGCCGAGGCCGAGATCGACGCGCGCCGCGCGCTGCTCTCGCGCCTAAAGGACACCGGCAAGTACAACCCAGTCACGCCGCGTTTCGTGATGGGCCTCGCGGGCATCCTGGTCGACCAGGGCCGTTATGAGGAGGCCGAGAAGCTCGGCCGCGTCGCCATCGAGATCAACAAGACGGTGGGGGTGCCGGAGGAGTCGCACGCGACGGTGCAATTGCTGTCGCAGCTCGCCGGCATTCTGACGCTTCGCCGCAAGAACGCCGAAGCGAGCGGGATGTTCGCTCGGATCGACAAGGCCGTTGCCGGTTGGGAGCCGCAGCGCCGCCAGGTGTTCGAGCTCAATCCGTCCCGCATCCTCTCGCTCTACGGTTCCGGCCAATTGGACGCAGGCATCGCGGCGGCCGAGCAACTCGTGAAGAAGCAGATCGCCCGGGTCGGTGAAAATCATTTCGATGCCGCTTCGGCGCGCGGCACTCTGGCGGTCGGATTGATGCGCGCCCGGCGCGATGCCGACGCGATCCGCGAGTTCAAGGCCGCCATTCCGGTCATGATGGCGAGTGCCAACGAAAACGCCGACGACGAGAACACGACCGTGGTGGCCGCGCGCACCCAGCGGCTGCAGACCATCGTCGAAAGCTATCTGCTGCTGCTCGCCCGGGAAGGAGGTGGCAAGGACGTCGGCGAAGAGACCTTCAGCCTGGCGGACGCCGTCCGCGGCCGCTCGGTGCAGCAGGCGCTGGCGGCCTCGAGTGCGCGTGCGGCGGCAAAGGATCCTGCGCTCGCCGAGCTCGTGCGCAAGGAGCAGGATCTGACCAAGCAGGTCAACGCCCAGCTCGGCACGCTCAACAACGTGCTCGCGCTTCCCGCGGCGGAACGCGACGAAAAGGGCGTTCAGCAAATCCAGGCCTCGATCGCGGCCTTGCGCGGGCAACGCGACAAGGCGCGCCAGGAGATCAAGCAGAAGTTCCCGATCTACGCCGATCTGGTCTCGCCCAAGCCGCCGAGCGTCGCCGAGATTCGTGCGACCCTGGCCGATGACGAGGCCATGCTGTCGTTCTATTTCGGCCAGAATGGCAGCTTCGTCTGGGCCGTGCCGAAGTCGGGGCCGGTGGCGTTCGCCGCCGTCCAGGCCAGGATCGGCGACATCGAGACGAAGATCCGCAAGCTGCGCGAAGCGCTCGAGCCGCAGGCTGCGATGATCTCGGACATTCCGCCATTCGATCTGAAGCTCGGCCATGAGCTCTACCAGCTGTTGCTCAGGCCGGTCGAGAACGGCTGGAAGCCGGCCAGGAAGCTGATCGTCGTGACCAACGGCGCGCTGGGACTGCTGCCGTTGTCGTTGCTGCCGACGGCACCGGCGGAGGTGGCCGCGGACGAGGATCCACTCTTCATCGGTTATCGGAGCGTGCCGTGGCTGGCGCGAACCCATGCCGTGTCGACCGTGCCGTCGGCGGCGGCGCTGCGCACGCTGCGGCAGTTGCCGCCGGGCAAGCCCGGACGCGGCGACCTCGTCGCCTTCGGCGATCCCTATTTCAACAGGGATCAGCAGGCCGAGGCGGAAAGCGGCGGAGACAGGATCCAGGTCGCCGATGCCGGCGGCAACGTCACGCGCGGCGGACCGCTGAAGCGGCGCAACAGTCCGAAGCTGGAAGGCGTCGACAGCGCCGAGCTCGGATTGCTGCCCCGGCTTCCCGACACTGCGGACGAGTTGAAATCGATCGCGCTGGCGTTGCAGGCAGACCCTTCGAAGGTGCTGTTTCTCGGCAAGAGTGCAACCGAGAGCGCGGTGAAGACGATGAACCTGTCCGGATTCAGGATCCTCGCTTTCGCCACCCATGGTCTGGTCCCCGGCGAGCTGAACGGACTGACGCAGCCGGCGCTCGCTTTGTCCTCACCGGCCGTGACGGGCGAGGACGGCGACGGCCTCCTGACCATGGAGGAGATCCTCGGCCTCAAGCTGGATGCGGACTGGGTCGTCCTGTCGGCCTGCAACACCGGCGCCGGCGCCGGCGCGGGGGCCGAGGCGGCCTCCGGACTCGGCCGTGCGTTCTTCTACGCCGGCACGCGCGCGCTACTGGTGACGAACTGGTCGGTGCATTCGCAGTCGGCTCGGCAATTGGTGACCGACCTGTTCAAGCGGCAGGCCGACGATCCGAAGCTGTCGCGCAGCGAAGCGCTGCGCCAGGCGGCGATGGCGCTGGTCGATGGTCCCGGCTACCTCAACAGCGAGGGCAAGACCGAGTTTGCCTATGCGCATCCGCTGTTCTGGGCGCCGTACACGATCATCGGCGATGGCGGCTTGCGTTGACGGGTGGCGAGGGAAGGGGGGCACGGATAATGAAGCGGAATGTCTTGCTGGGCGTCGTGGCTGCAGGTTTGCTGTACGCGGGATCATCCCGCGCCGCGCAATTGATCACGGAAGAGGAAGCGAAGCTGCCACCCCCGAAGGGAGCGATTGCCGTCGACCAGCGCGGCATCATGCGTGGTCCCAAGGTCGAGTTCGTCTCGCCGGGCGGCGCAGCGAGCTCACCTCTGCCGCTGGTCTTGAAATTCCAGTCGTATGGAGGCGCGAAGATCGACACGGACTCGGTCAAGGTGATCTTCCTCAGGACGCCGAATGTCGACCTGACCTCTCGGGTCAAGCCCTTCGTGAAGGCCGACGGCATCGACATGCAGGACGCGGAACTGCCGCCGGGCGAATACACGGTGCGCGTCGACATCAAGGACAGCGATGGTCGGCCGGGCACGACCGTCTTCACGCTGAAGGTTGCACCCAGGTGATGTGTCCTTACTGCCGGTCCGGCAACCAGGAGGGGGCGCTGGTTTGCGCGTCCTGCGCGCGCGATATCGCCGTTCCCGCCACGCTGATTGCGGAGCGCGACGATCTCCTGCGCAAGCGCGACGAGCTGCGTGATGAATTGAGGCGGGCCAGAGACGAGGTCGAGGCCATCATGAAGCGGAGGAAGTCGCGCTAGCGATGGAATGCCCGTTTTGCGCCGAGACGATCAAGGACGAGGCCATCGCGTGCAAGCATTGCTCGCGGGACCTGCGGGTCGTGCGGCCGACCCTTCTCGAGATCGACGAGCTCGTTGCCGATCTCGACAAGCTGAGGCGCGATCTCGATCGCGTCAATGTCCGTCTCGAGCGATACAATAATCCGCTGCGCTATTTCGGAACGCATGCGGTGCTGTACGTCGTCATTCCGGCGGTGCTGCTGACCGCAGCGCATATCCTCGTGACGATCACCTTCAACCTGTCTCCGATTCCGCTCCGGATCGCGTCGATCGTCGTCCCGCTGCTGTTCGGCTTCGTGGCCTATCCCCTGCACAGGGTTTCGGCGATGGGCGCCTTCCTGCTGGCGTTCCTGGGGGCGAGCGCCAGCATTCTGGCGATGCTGACGGTGACCGGGATTCACGATCATGTTCCGATACTGCCGACGGTCTGGATCGAATGGCGGGAAGTATTCGAATATGGCGCCAGCATCCTGCTCGCCTTCGTCTCCGGCAACATCCTGAGCGTGCTGATCTTCCAGGTCCTGCCGCGGGTGCTCGCGCACGGCGGCAAGCCGAATGCGTTCGCCTTCCGCGTGGCGCGCCTGCTCGGACAACATGTCGGCGAGGAACAGCTGCGCCGTCGCGCCCGCTTGATCCAGGACCTGATGCAGACCGTCGGGCCGCTGGCCGGCGTCGCCGCGACCGCCGTCGGCTCCATCTACGCCGGCTTGAAGGGCTTGCTCGGATAGGTGAACGGTCAATACCGGAGCGCGGTCCGTCCTCGCTTCTGCTTCTGCAGCTTGCCGACAAACTCCTTCAGCGCATCCGCCAACGGCGCTGATGCGCGATAGGCCAGCCCGACCTCGCGCCTGACCTTGACCTCGATCTCTCTGATCGCGACATCAGGATTGCCCTTCGCCACGCCTTCCGGGACTATGGCGACGCCGACGCCGGCTGCGACGAGCGCCATCGCCCAGTCCTCCGATTGCGCGATCGCGGCGGTCTGGCGCCGCTGTGCCTTGCGGCCGAAGAATGCGCTCTGTTCGCAATGGCAGCGGTCGATCAGGGGCACGTCGGCGAGATCGGCGGCACGGAGCTTGTCCTTCAGTGTCAGCGGATGCGCCGGCGGCAGCGCCGCGACATAGCGCTCGCTCCACAGCGCGACGAAATGCTCGTCGTCGCGCAGCATGGTCTTCGCGATGATCCGCGCGTCGGCGCGCTCGTCGCTGCCGACGAGGCGAAGCGCGATATCGCTGCGCGCCGTCAGCGGCTTCAAGAGCGCGATCGTCCGGGGCACGTCGAGCGTGCGCATCAGGCCCAAGGTTACCGTGGACTTTGTTGCCGGCTTCCTGAACAGGCTGCGCGCGGCATCGGCCTCGTCGATGATGCGGCGGGCGAGGGTGTGAAACTGCTCGGCCGAGGCGGTGGGCGCGACGCCCTTCTTGTGCCGGATGAACAGCGTGGTGCCGAGCTCGGCTTCGAGATTGGTGATCGCGGTCGAGATCGACGGCTGCGACACGAAGCAGGCGCGCGCCGCCGCAGTCAGATTGCGCTCGCGGTAGACGGCGGCGAAATAGCGAAGCTCGCGGATGTCCATAGGATATACCTAGAGATAATATCAATATTCGATATTTTACCTATGGATTGCGTGGTGGCAAGAACCCTCCTGTCACAACAGGCGAGGGTCACCATGAAAATCCACCATCTCAACACCGGCACGATGTGCCCAGTCGGCCGCCGCCTGGTGAACGGCACCGGCAGCCTGTTCCAGCGTGCCCGCATGGTCTGCCATTGCCTGCTGGTCGAGACCAATGACGGGCTTGCTCTGGTCGACACCGGCATCGGCCTTGGCGATATCGCGACTCCCGAGCGGCTAGGACGGCGATGGGTGCGTCAGACCGCGCCAAAACTCGATCCCGCGGAGACGGCGGTGCAGCAGGTGAAGGCGCTCGGCTACTCGCCCAAGGACGTCCGTCACGTGCTGCTGACGCATCTCGACCGCGATCATGCCGGCGGGGTGCCCGACTTCCCGCACGCTGCGATCCACGTCCATCGCGCCGAATACGACATGGCGGTGCTGCGCAAGCCCGCGCCGCCGGAGGGGCGCTACGTCACCGGGCAGTGGAGCCATGGACCGCGCTGGTCATTCTACGGCGAAGCCGGCGAGGACTGGTTCGGCTTCAAGGGCGTGCGCGCGCTCGGCGACAAGGAAGCAGATATCCTCATGATCCCGCTCGCCGGCCACACGCTCGGCCATTGCGGCGTCGCGGTGCGCTCGGGCGACACATGGCTGCTGCATGCCGGCGACAGCTATTTCCACCACGCCCAGCTCGACGCATCGCCGCGCGTGCCCTTGATGCTCGGCTACTTCCAGCGCCGCGGCGACATGGATCGGAGCATGCGGATCGCCAATCAGGAGCGGCTACGCGCGCTGAAGCGCGATCACGGCGACCGCGTGGGGATCGTCAACAGCCACGATCCCGCCGATTACGAGCGCTGCCGGTGCGGGACGCGCTAGGTGTTGAAACCAGAGCCGACCTTTCGTCGAGGCGACCGGACCGGATCAAGCTGAGCCGCCCGCCGCAAGCTCACGCGTGATCCACTCGGCAAAAACGCGGATCGGTCGACGCTGCTGGCTTGCGCGTGGAAAAACGAGATGATGGCCGACATAACGGATGTCGACCGAGCGTCCGGCGAGCGGCGCGACCAGCCGCTTCGTCGCGATCTCGCGTTCGGCAAGCCGCGTTGATTCCAGCGTCACGCCGAGGCCGCTCGACGCCATCGCGATCGCCAGGAAGCTGCGATCGAAGCGCATGCCGTGGATCGCCGGCGCTTCAAGGCCGTTGGCGGTGAACCATTGATGCCACTGCACCTGCTTCACTTCCGAGCGGATCAGCACCTGGTCGAGCAGGTCCTTCGGCTTGCGAATCTTCTTCGCGAGCTCGGGCGTGCAGAGCGGCGTCACGGTCTCCTCGCCGAGCGGGATGATCTCGACTCCCTCGGCTCTCGGTTGTCCGTACACGATGTCGATGTCGAAATCATCGTTGCTGAAGCGGGCATATTCCGTGCTGGCGGCGAGCCGGACCTCGAGCCGGGGCTCTGCGGCCATGAAACGGGCAAGACGCGGGGCGAGCCACTGCGCGGCAAAGCTCGGCGCGCAGTGCACCCTCAGCAATTGCGGGCCGCGGCCCGCGACCTCTTCGATCCCGCGGCGTAGATTGTCGAAGGCGGCGCCGGCATGGCGCATTAGGTTCTCGCCCGCCGGCGTCAGGCGGACGGCGCGGGCGCTCCGTTCGAACAATATCGTGCCCATCGCGCTTTCGAGCTTGCGGATGGCATGGCTCACCGCGCTCGGCGTCAAATGAAGCTCGTTCGCCGCGGCCCGGAACGAGCCGGTGCGGGCGGCCGCCTCGAACGCGCGGATGGAGGATATCGGGATACTCGACAGCAGCATCCAATGAGTGAACCAAATTCACCTATGCAAGACAACAGCGCGTTTGTGGGAAACGGGACAGGAGCATAATCAACGGGGCAAGAACGCCGGCGCCGTCATTTCCGGCAACAGCCATTCAGGGAGGATCACAATGCTGCTACGCGGCAAGACAGCCATCATCACCGGGGCGGCCTCGCCGCGGGGCATCGGCCTCGCAACGGCCCGCCGCTTTGCGGCCGAAGGCGCCCGGGTCGCCATTCTGGACATCGACGGCTCGGCCGCGGAAGCCGCTGCGCGGGGGCTCGATTCCAGCACTGGCGAGCCGCATCTTGGCCTTGCCTGCAACGTCACGGACAAGCAGGCCTGCATCAAGGCCGTTGAAGCGGTCGTCGCGAAATTCGGCCAGATCGACATCCTCATCAACAATGCCGGCGTCACCCAGCCGGTGAAGCTTCTCGACATCACGCCGGGAGATTGGGACCGCATCCAGGATGTCAACCTCAAGGGCATCCTGTTCCTGTCGCAGGCCGTGATCCCGCACATGCAGAAGCGCAAGAGCGGATCGATCGCGTGCATGTCGTCCGTCTCCGCCCAGCGCGGCGGCGGCATCTTCGGCGGGCCGCATTATTCGGCGGCCAAAGCCGGCGTGCTCGGGCTCGCCAAGGCGATGGCCCGCGAGTTCGGGCCCGACGGCATCCGCGTCAACTGCGTGACGCCCGGCCTGATCGGCACCGACATCACCGCGGGCAAGCTCACCGACGAAATGCGGACGAAGATCCTCGAGGGCATACCGCTCGGCCGGCTCGGCGAGGCCGCCGACGTCGCCGGAATCTACACCTTTCTCGCCTCGGACCTGTCGGCCTACGTCACCGGCGCGGTCATCGACGTCAACGGCGGCATGCTGATCCACTGAGCGAGGAGGCGAGACACATGGCAACACCGACACTCGCAAACGCGCCGACGCTGGCGCAGCGCGCCCGCAACATCCGCCGCAACGCGCTGCTGATGGGCGAGGTTCAGGGCCAGGGTTACATTGCCCAGGCGCTCGACATTGCCGACGTGCTCGCGGTGGCCTATTTCCACGCGATGCGCTTTCGCGCCGAAGATCCGGCCTGGGAAGGCCGCGACCGCTTTCTGCTGTCGAACGGACACTATGCGATCGCGCTCTATGCCGCCCTGATCGAGGCCGGAATCATTCCCGAGTCGGAACTGGAAACCTACGGCTTCGACGACAGCCGTCTGCCGATGTCGGGCATGGCCTCCTATACGCCGGGCATGGAGATATCCGGCGGCTCGCTCGGCCTTGGCCTCGGCATTGCCGTCGGCATGGCGCTCGGGCTGAAGCGGAAGAACTCGGCGGCGCGCATCTTCACCCTGTTCTCGGATGGCGAGCTCGACGAGGGCTCGAAATGGGAAGCCATCATGTCGGCGGCCCATCACAAGCTCGACAATCTGATCGCGATCGTCGACGTCAACAATCAGCAGGCCGACGGTCCGTCCAAGCAGATGCTGGGGTTCGAGCCGCTGGTCGACAAGCTTGAAGCCTTCGGCTGGTTCGTGCAGCGCGTCGACGGCAACGATCTCGATGCGGTGGTGGGCGCCTTCGATGCAGCGATGGCATATGCCGAGCCGAAGCCGCGCATGATCGTCGCCGACACCTTGATGGGCAAGGGCGTTCCCTTCCTGGAGCAGCGTGAGAAGAACCATTTCATTCGCGTCGAGCCGCATGAATGGCAGCTCGCCCTGTCTGCACTGAACGCGGGAGACCAGCCATGACCACCGCCGGATCGACCCCTTCGGCAAAGCCGCGCCTGACCACCTCGGCCATGATCGCCTCGATCGCGGCGGAAGGTCAGCGCACCAGGCCAGCCCCCTTCGGCCATGCGCTCGTCGAGCTCGCGCGCAGCCGCGAGGACGTGGTCGGCATGACCGCCGATCTCGGCAAATACACCGATCTGCACATCTTCGCGCAGGCCTTCCCCGATCGTTATTACCAGATGGGCATGGCCGAGCAGCTCCTGTTCGGCGCAGCCTCGGGGCTCGCCGCTGAAGGCTTCATGCCGTTCGCGACCACCTATGCGGTGTTCGCCTCGCGGCGGGCGTACGACTTCATCCATCAGACCATCGCCGAGGAAGACCGCAACGTGAAGATCGCCTGCGCGCTGCCCGGCCTGACCTCGGGCTATGGGCCCAGCCACCAGGCGGCCGAGGACCTCGCGCTGTTCCGCGCGATGCCGAACATGACGGTCATCGACCCCTGCGATGCGCACGAGATCGAGCAGATCGTGCCGGCGATCGCTGCGCATCGCGGACCGGTCTATATGCGCTTGCTGCGCGGACAGGTGCCGCTGGTGCTCGACGAATACAATTACCGGTTCGAGCTCGGCAAGGCCGCGCTTCTGCGCGACGGCGGCGACGTCCTCATCATCTCCTCGGGCATCATGACCATGCGCGCGCTGGAGGCAGCCCGGGCCTTGTCGGATGACCGCGTCAACGCAGCTGTCTTGCACGTTCCGACGATCAAGCCGCTCGACACCGAGGCGATCCTGCGCGAAGCAGGCAAGCTGGGCCGCCTGGTCGTCGTCGCGGAGAACCACACCGTGATCGGCGGCCTCGGCGAAGCCGTGGCGACGCTGCTGATGCGCTCGGGCGTTCATCCAGCATTCCGGCAGATCGGGCTGCCCGACGAGTTTCTCGCCGCCGGCGCGCTGCCGACGCTGCATGACCGCTACGGTATCTCGACCGCGGAAGTGAAGCGGCAGATCAAGGACTGGCTACGCTAGCAGCCGGCTTTCACGATCGACCCGACCGACATGCTTCGCAGCACCGCTGCGAAGAACGACGGCTGCTGTCCAATGCCGGCGCATCGAGAGCCGGCCAGCGGCAACACTGGCGGCGACGAGCCATCGCCGCAAATCAACCAATCCATGCTCGACAGGAGGAAACGATGACCTTGCGCAAGCCGACCACTCTCAGCCGTCGTAAGTTGCTCATGACCGGCGCCGCCGTGCCGCTGTGCGCCATTCTCACGCGTCCCGCGTCGGCCGCAGAATTCACCTACAAGCTCGCGACCGGGCAGGACCCGACGCACCCGGTCAATATCCGCGCCAAGGAAGCTGCCGATCGCATTCGCGAGGCAACGAGCGGCCGGCTCGAGATCAACCTGTTTCCGGCCAACCAGCTCGGCTCCGATACCGACCTTCTGACGCAGGTCCGCAACGGCGGTGTCGAGTTCTTCAACCTGTCGTCGTTGATCCTCGCGACGCTGGTGCCGGCCGCGGGCATCGTCAACCTCGGCTTTCTCTTCACGAGCTATGATGCGGTCTGGAAGGCGATGGATGGCGAACTCGGCGCCTACATTCGCGCCCAGATCGCGAGGACGCCGATCACGGCGGTCTCGAGGCCCTGGGACAACGGCTTCCGGCACGTGACTTCATCCGGCCGCGAGATCAGGACGCCCGAGGACCTCAAGAATTTCAAGCTGCGCGTGCCGGCCGCTCCCAATCTGACGTCGCTGTTCCAGGCGCTCGGCGCAGGTCCTGCGCCGATCAATTTCAATGAGGTCTACTCCGCGCTCCAGACCAAGGTGGTCGACGGTCAGGAGAACCCGCTGCCGATCATCGCGACCGCCCGGCTCTACGAGGTGCAGAAAACCTGCTCCCTGACCGGACATGTCTGGGACAATTACTGGATCCTCGGCAACAAGCGCGCCTTCGAGAAGTTACCCAAGGACGTGCAGGAGATCGTGACGCGCGAGTTGGATCGCTCGGCGAAGGACGAGCGCGCCGACGTCGCCAAGCTCAGCGAATCCCTGCGTGCCGATCTGACCGCCAAGGGCATGCAGTTCATCGACGTCGACCGCGGCGCGTTTCGCCAGGCGCTGGCGAAGACCAGCTTCTATGCCGACTGGAAGGCCAAGTTTGGCGATGAGGCCTGGGCGCAGCTCGAGAAAGCGGCGGGCAAGCTGTCATGACCGCGATCAACCATATGCCTGCTATCGATCAGGGCGCCGCAATCCCGGCGCCTCAATCCGGTGTGCGCCGGTGGGCCGTCACGGCCAACAAGGTGCTCGGTCATGTGGTTGCGATCCCGGCGGCGCTGCTGGTGCTGGCCGAGATCGTCGTGTTGTCGGCCGGCATCGTCGGACGATACGTTTTTCACGCCCCGATCATCTGGGCCGACGAACTCGCCGGCATCCTGTTCCTGTGGCTTGCCATGCTGGGGTCGGTGATCGCGTTCCAGCGCGGTGAGCACATGCGGATGACAGCCATCATCGGCATGCTTCGTCCCAACGCGCGTGCATTCCTGGACGTGGTCGCCGCCGCGGCATCGCTGGCGTTCCTGCTGCTGGTGATTCATCCCGCTTACGAGTTCGCGGCCGACGAGGTGTTCGTCACGACACCGGCGCTCGAAATCGTCAACAGCTGGCGGGCTGCGGCGTTACCCGTCGGCATCGGATTGATGCTGATCGCGGCGGTCCTGCGGCTCGTCCGCATCTCGGGCTTGCGCAGCCTGCTCGCGGCCGTGGCGCTCGTCGCCGGCATCATCGCCGCGCTTGTCCTCATCGCGCCGGTATTGAAACCGCTCGGCAATCTCAACCTGCTGATCTTCTTCGTGTTCGTCGTCGGCGCCATGGTGTTGGCCGCGGTGCCGATCGCCTTTGCCTTTGGGCTCGCCACCGTCGGCTATCTGGCGCTGACGACGAGCACGCCCGATGTCGTCATCATCGGACGGATGGACGAAGGCATGAGCCATCTGATCCTGCTGGCCGTACCTCTCTTCGTGTTTCTCGGGCTGCTGATCGAAATGACCGGCATGGCGCGCGCCATGGTCGGCTTTCTCGCCAGCCTGCTCGGACACGTGCGCGGCGGTCTGCACTACGTGCTGGTCGGCGCGATGTACCTAGTGTCGGGCATCTCAGGCTCGAAGGCGGCCGACATGGCCGCCGTGGCGCCCGTGCTGTTTCCCGAGATGACCAAGCGCGGCGCCAAGCCCGGCGATCTCGTCGCGTTGCTCGCGGCCACCGGGGCCCAGACCGAGACCATTCCGCCCTCGCTCGTGCTGATCACGATCGGTTCGGTGACGGGCGTGTCGATCGCTGCGCTGTTCACCGGCGGCCTGCTGCCCGGCATCGTGCTCGCCGTCGGCCTCTGTGCGGTGGTCTGGTGGCGATACCGCGGCGAGAACCTGTCGCATGTGAAGCGGGCGACGGGCAGGGAGATCGGCCGCGCCTTCGTCATTGCCATTCCGGCGATGGCACTGCCCTTCGTCATCCGCGCCGCGGTGGTCGAGGGCGTTGCGACCGCGACCGAGGTGTCGACCATCGGCATCGTCTACTCGGTTCTCACCGGGCTCCTGATCTATCGGCAGTTCTCCTGGCGCCGGCTTTATCCGATGCTGGTGGAGACCGCATCGCTATCCGGCGCGATCCTGCTGATCATCGGCGCCGCGACCGGGATGGCATGGGCTCTGACGCAATCGGGCTTTTCGGCATCGCTCGCGAAGTTCATGACCGCGCTGCCGGGCGGAACGCCGGTCTTCCTTGGCGTGACCATCGTGGCGTTCGTCATTCTGGGCAGCGTGCTCGAAGGCATCCCCGCAATCGTTCTGTTCGGACCGCTGCTTTTTCCGATCGCTCGCCAGGTCGGCGTGCACGAGGTGCACTACGCGATGGTCGTCGTTCTCGCCATGGGCATCGGCCTGTTCGCCCCGCCCTTCGGCGTCGGCTACTACGCAGCCTGCGCCATCAGCCGCGTCAATCCCGACGAGGGCATCAAGCCGATCGTCGGCTATATCGTGGCCCTGCTGATCGGCACGCTGATCGTCGCGGCGATCCCTTGGATATCGACCGGCTTCCTGTGACGCGGAGACGGGCAGCGCGTCAACGCTGCCCGTCGTGCACGGAGATCTCCGACGCCTTGAGGCCGCCGATGCGGGCGTGCGGGCGGCCGCCGGTTGCCATCACGAGGCCGAAGGCAATCTCGTCACGCCGTGGCGCATCCCACAGCGTCATCTCCGCGGTGCCGAAATGGCTGCGGACATAGGCCGCGTGGATGTGGCCGAGCGGCACCATCAGGCGCGTGCCGGGCCCGCCGATGGTCTTCGCCGCCGGGACGATCGCCTTGGGTTGTCCGAGGACCTCGCGCATGCCGTGGCCGCCGGCCTCGTGCCAGACGGCGCCGTGCTCGAGCTCGCCGTCCTCGCCGACGATGATGCCCTTGCCATAGGCTTCGATGCGCCCGGCGCCGCCGAGCTGCGCGATCAATTGCGTCGCGAGCTCGCGCCCGAGCTCACGCAATGACGCCTGGAACGGCATCAGATCGGGCTCATAGCGGCCGGCGAACGGATTGCGGATTACCGCGACAGCGGTCCCCACCAGCAGCGGCTTCTCCAGGCGCGGGCCGCGCTCATGCCAGACGGTCTCGACGCTGAGCGCGGTCTTGCGAATGTCGTAGGACATGCGTAGGCCTTATGCCTCGTCCACGACGGGATTGCGCAGTACGCCGATATTCTCGATCTCGACCTCGACCACGTCGCCGGGTTTGAGGAAGATCGGCGGCTTGCGGGTGAAGCCGACGCCGGCCGGCGTGCCGGTGGCGATGACGTCGCCGGGCACGAGGTCGAAGATGGTCGAGCAATATTCGATCAGCCGCGGGATCGAGAAGATCAGCATCGAGGTGTCGGAGGATTGCACGGTCGCGCCGTTGACGCGTGTCTCCAGCTTCAGCCTGGTGGGATCGCCGATCTCGTCCGGCGTGACCAGCCATGGTCCGAACGGGCCGGTGCCGACGAAGTTCTTGCCGGAGGCGATCTGCTGGGCGTGGCGCTGCCAGTCGCGCACGCTGACGTCGTTGTAGATCGAGTAGCCCGCGACGTGATTCCAGGCATCGGCCTGGCTGATGTGGCGGCCGCCCTTGCCGATGACGACGGCGAGCTCACCCTCCCAGTCGAAATTGTCCGAGACCTTGGGCCGGATCACCGGCGCATTGTGCGCGACCTGGGAGCGCCAGACCCGCAGGAAGATCGGCGGAAACTCGGTGATCTCGCGCTTCATGCCGAACGCCACCGCCTCGTTGTGGTGGTCGAGATAATTGCGCACGGCGCAGACGATCTTCTCGGGCCGCGGGATCACCGGCAGGTATTTGATGTCGCCGAGCGCCAGGGTGGGTTTTTGCGCGGCAACGATGGCTTGGCGGCGCGCATAGTCGTCGCTGCCGAGGAAGTCGGCGAGGGTCGGATACTGGGGCAGGGCGCGGCCGAGATCGACGACGGCATTTTCGACAACGGCGCCCCAGCTTTCCCGGTTTCCGTCCAAGAACGACAGCAGCTTCATGGTTTCGCCCCAAGGGTTTCGATTTTCGATGTATAGTATTATTTTCGAAAATTAGCCCGCGCGCAAGCCCGCCGTCTTCGAAAGTGCGGAAGCGCTATTCGGCGTCGAGCAGATGGCCGGCGTATTTTGCCACGTTGTCGGAGGTCGAGCGGATATGCGCCTCGATCAGCTGCACGGCGAGATCGGCATTGCGCGAGATCGCGGCCTGCATGATCGCCTGATGCTCGCCGGCCTTGTCGCGCGGACGCGGCCGGAAATTGGCCGACAGATGCCGGTAGCGCTCGGCGCGGTCGAACAGATCGGCGCGGATCGCGAGCAGCGTCGCCGAGCCGCAGGCGGAGACCAGCGCCTGGTGGAACTGGCGATGGGCGATCTTCCATTCGGGATCGCGTAAGGGATGTTCGGGATCGCGCTGCTCGATCCGCTTCAGGCGGTGCAGCGTCGAGATCACGGCGATTTCCCAGTCGTCGTCGCCGCGCTCGATCGAGCGGCGGATCAATTCCACCTCGATCAGCACCCGCGCATCGGTGACCTCCACCAGATCCTGGCGGCTAACGGGAGCCACGCGAAACCCCCGCTGCTCCTGCGCGTCAACCAGCCCTTCCGCGGCAAGCGCCGTCAGCGCCTCGCGCAGCGTCGTAAAGCTCGCGCCGAACCGTTCGCGCAGCACGTCGAAGCGCAGCGGCTCGCCAGGTGCAAGGCCGCAGGCAATGATCTCCTCGCGCAGCCGATGGGTGATGTCGGCGGCAATGGTCTTGCCGAATTCCTTGCGGGGGCGAATGGCGATGTCGGACATGGGCCTGCCAATGAATCGATGGCTCAAGATGACGCGGCAACGACCATCTTGCAATAATTTTCGTAAACGGTATGATTTTCGAAAATATGGCTTTTGAAGACGTCTGGGGAGCGAGAAGATATGAGGGCAGTGCTGGTGCGTCAGCCGGGTGGGCCGGATGCACTTGAGGTGGTCGAGCTTCCGGTGCCCGTGCCGGGCGCAGGCCAGGTGCAGATCCGGGCCGAAGCGTTCGGGGTCGGGCAGCCCGACGCGCTGATCCGGCGCGGCGTCTACAAATGGATGCCGCCGCTGCCGGCCAATCCCGGCAATGACGTCGCGGGCCGCATCTCTGCGCTCGGACCTGATGTCGAGGGATTTGCCGTCGGCCAGAAGGTGCTGCTGAGCGCGCGCGATCTGTCCCAGCGCGGCGGCTGCTACGCCGACTATGTGGTGGCACCCGCGGACGCCGTGCACGCGCTGCCCGACCATGTCGATCTGCAGGCCGCCGTGTGCCTGTCGAACTACCAGGTCGCCTATGCGCTGCTGCACGAATGCCGCCACCCGCGCGCGCCCAAAAGCGTGCTGGTGATCGGCGCCGCCGGCGGCGTCGGCACCGCGCTGGTGCAACTGGCAAAACTCGCTGAGATGACCGTGATCGGCACGGTCTCGACCGAGGAGAAGGCCGCGTTCGCGAAGGCCAACGGCGCCGATCACGTCCTCTTCTACCGCAGCGAGGATGTGGTGGCGCGGACGCGCGAGCTGACGAAGGGCGAGGGCGTCGGCCTCGTGCTCGATCATGTCTGCGGGCCGGAGTTCACCGCCTACCTCGGCGCGCTCGGCAAATGGGGCACGCTGCTGTCCTACAACGCGTTCGCCGGATTGCCGGAAGAGAATCTGATGGCGGCAATGCGCAATCATCTCGACATCTGTCCGGCGGTGCGCTGCTTCTCCTTCCACATCTACGACCATGATCGCGACGGCCGCCGCGCCCTGATGCGCAGCGTGATCGAGGCGTTGAGCCGCAATGCGATCAGGCCGGCGATCTCGGCGGTGCTGAAGCTCGACGAGGTCAGGAAAGCCCATATGCTGCTGGAGCAGGGCTCCGCGCTCGGCAAGATCATCATGACGCCATGAGGGGGTGGACCGCACGATGACACAAGCACCCATTGCACGCTTCACCCGGCTGCGGCACGCGACCTTCACCTCGCCCGATCCCGAGCGGCTGCTCGACTATTATCGCGGCGTGATCGGTCTTGGCCTCGTCGGCCGCGACGGAGGCCGCCTGTTCCTCGCCAACGATTCCGAGCAGCTCTCGCTGGTGATCGAGCCCGGCGACGCCGCGCTGAAGAGCATCGCCTTCGAGATATCCCCCGATGTCCAGCTGGAGGCGCTGGGCGCCGCACTGAAGCAGGCGGATCTACGGCCCCAGCTTCACAGCGATGTCCTGCCTGGCGTTTCCAGTGTGCTGTCCTTCAGCGACCCTGAAGGCACGCGCTTCGAATTGATCCAGGGCTGGACGCCGACACCCGCGCAGGAGCGGATCGGAGGGCTCGCAGTCGCCAAGCTCGGCCATGTCGCGCTGCGCACGCCCGATCCGAAAGCCGCTTCGGAGTTTTACGCTGATGTGATGGGCCTGCGGGTCTCCGACTGGATCGAGGACCGCTTCGTCTTCATGCGCAGCGGCTTCGAGCATCACACGCTGAACTTCGCTCGTGCATCCGAACGCAGCCTGCATCACTTCGCCTTCGAGCTGCGCGGGCCCGAGCATATGCATCGCGCCTGCGATCACCTGGCGCGGCACAAGCTGCCGGTGCTCTGGGGACCGGTGCGTCACGGCCCCGGCCACAACACTGCGATCTATCACCGCAATCCCGACGGCCATCTGGTCGAGCTGTTTTGCGATCTCGACCGCATGACCGACGAGGCGCTCGGCTATTTCGAGCCGCGGCCCTGGCACCGCGATCGTCCGCAGCGGCCGAAGATCTGGGTCGGGTTGCCGCGAGACGTCTGGGGCATGCCGCCTTCGCCTGAATGCACGGAGTTTGCGCGCTAGCGCGATCGCGACTTGAAGACGCCGCACGCGCTGCGGCCAACGATAGAATAATCAAAGGGAGACGCATCCATGCGAGGGATGAAGCGGCTTGCTGCGGCCATTTTTCTGCTCGGCGGTTGTCTTGCAACCACCCCGGCGCCGGCGGACAACTATCCGTCGCGCCCGATCCGCCTGCTGCACGGATTTGCCGCGGGCGGTGCGGCCGACACGCTGTCGCGCATCGTCGCCGACGGGCTCTCGAAGAAGCTCGGGCAGCCGATCATCGTCGAGGCCAAGCCGGGGGCGGGCGGCAACATCGCCGCGGATGCGATCGCAAAGGCCGCACCCGACGGCTACACGCTCGGGCTCGTCACCGGGGCGCATGCGATTTCCGCGGCGACCTACAAGAGCCTCGCCTACCAGCCGGCCGAGAGTTTCGAGATGATCTCGACGCTGGTCTACTACGCGCTCGTCATCGCCGTGCGCAACGATCACCCGGCAAAATCGCTCGGCGAGCTCATCACTATCGCCAAGGCGAAGCCGGGCGCGCTCAGCTTCGGTTCGGTCGGCTTCGGCAGCACGCATCATCTGGCGGGAGAGCTGTTGAACGCGGCGGCCGGCGTCGAGATCGTGCACGTACCGTATCGCGGCGATTCGCAGTCCATCACCGCGCTGCTCGGCGGCGAAGTCCCCATCATTGTCGGTACGCCCGTCCTGCTGGCGCCGCAGATCCAGGCTGGCGCGATCCGCGGCCTCGCGGTGACCTCGCCGACGCGCACCGCCTTGCTGCCCGATGTCCCCACGGTTCAGGAAGCCGGCATCAAGGGCTACGACGTGCGCACCTGGGCAGGGCTCCTGGCTCCGAAGGGCACGCCGCCCGCGATCATGGCCACGCTCAACGCCGCGACGCTCGAGGTGCTCAGGGACCCCGACATCAAGCAGCGCCTGGAGACGGCCGTCGGCGGCGAGGTCCGCGGCAGCTCGCCGGCGGAGATGAAGGCGCTGATCGAGACCGAGATCGTCAAATGGACCGGCGTGGTGGAGCGGGCGAAGCTCCCGAAGATCTGATCTGCGGGAGCTCGCCCGCTGTCCCGCTATGTGCCCGAATGCACGCCTGTAGTCCGCAGCATGCGTTGCTTCACCGTCCGCGCGATCGCCGCCGGTGCCTCATCGGGGATCGCAAAGCACGAGCTCGCGTTGATCTCGCACAGCACGTAGGTATCGACGCCGGCCGCATCGCGCGGCCCGTACAGAAAGTCCGCGTCCCAGATGACCGGCAATGACGGCTCATCGATGCCGAGCGTGTCCATCATCTGCGGTGTCCACTGCTCCTCCATGGATTTGCGCAGCGCCTGGAATTGCGGTGCGTCAGGGCCGTGCATGATGCGCGGACCAGGTTGAGCTTCGGGGGAATCCGGCCCCTCCGGCGGCGGCGGGATCAGGGCCTTGATCTTCTGATGCCCGAAGCCTGCGACCTTGGACCCGCTCATGTAGCAGCGGATCATGCCGTCGGGCAGGCGCGATTGAAACGCCTGGTCGATGATGCAGCCGCCCCAGCCGAAATACGGCTCGCACCGCGCGAGCAGGGCATCGAGCGGTATATCCTCTGGGATACTGCCGCGCTGTGCATGCAGCACGCGCACCATGTCTTGGGTGTCGGGCAGTGCCTCCACCTTCCAGACGCCCTGGCCGCCATTGCCGCGGTTCTGCTTCAGCACGCGCGGACCATTGGCACGAAGGCGCACCGGAAATTCGGTGCGGAAGCTTGCGGCGGTGTCATAGCGATGCGTGTCGGCGCCCCAGCCCAGATGACGCGTGCGGTAGAGCACCTCCTTGACGCCTATCTTCAAGATGATGTCGGGATGCGCGCTCACCCATGTCCCCAGCGCCGCGACCTCGCGCAGCAGGGCATCGAGCTCGGCGCGCGTCTTGCCCTGGTGGATCGGATCGACCCAGACCAGCACGCCGTCGGCTGCGAGCAATTGATCGCGGACGGCGCCCGCGAAGCTTTCGTCGTAGATCACCGGCGAGGCTTCGATGCCGACAGCGGCGAGCGCTTCGAAGACGCGGACGAAGCGGCTGTTCTGCGCCGTGGCCTCGCGGCGCGCGGCAGCGTCGCCGCGTGAGAGGATGGCTACGGTCTGGCGGGGAGAGGAGTGACGTTCGGTGTCCATGCGCAAGCTCCACGTATTTGCGTGCTGCGCAGAGCTTGGACCGGGGTCTCAAGGGGAGTCTGCATTGTCCCCGTGCTGACCAGCTTACGTGAGATGGTCTTCAGGTTTCAAGAGTGGTTGGCGGTTCCAAACGGAGTGCAAAATTCTTTGTGACGATCCTGGGGGACGGGTGAGTTGACAGCTTGGCCACCCCGGCTTCTACTCAGCGTGTCGGGGATGTGCGATCTCCCCGTGAGGCGACATGCCCAAGAATCGCGTCCTGATCTTCACCAAGGACGCCACATGTCATCTGACACCCCGATATCATCGAACCCATCATTTCGGCTCATCGGTCCGGCGCGGGGCGCCGGCCTTGTCGATGCGTAACCTCGCGAAACGGACTTCACCTGGGGCGGGGACACGACCAGGAGAACGACCATGCGCACACGGACAATCCTTCACGCTTTCCTCATTCTGGCGCTGATTGGCGGCGCGTCTGCCGCACGCGCGCTGACTCAGGACGAGCTCGTCGCCAGGATCAAGGCGGCTGGTTACACCGAGGTCAGCGACATCAAGTCGACCGCAGAGGGGACGACCGCCAAGGCGATCAAGAACGGCAAGCCGGTGCGGCTCGTTGTCGACAGCAGCGGCCAGATCAAGGAGCGGAACTGAGACGGCTCCGGAAACCGAATTCAAGCTCAAGGGAAGAGATCAATGCGCAAGACAATCTCGGCGCTGTTGGCCATCAGCGCCTGCTTCATCGCAACCGCCCGCGCGCAGGAGGTCGACTGGCAGAAGGTCGATGACGCGCTGGGCCGAAAGCCTTCCGTGGCCGGCGACGTGCATCGCTACGGTTTTCCGCGCACCGACCTTACGGTGACGCTCGACGGCGTGACCATCAAGCCGGCGCTGGCGCTCGGCGGCTGGGTCGCGTTCAAGCCGGCCCATGGCGGCGTCATGGCGATGGGCGATCTGGTGCTGCTCGAGTCTGAGATCAACCCGGTCATGCTGAAGATGATTGCGAACGGGCTGGAGATCACGGCCGTGCACAATCATCTGCTCGGCGCGAGCCCGGCGACGTTCTACATGCACGTCGCCGGACACGGCGACCCGCTCAAGATCGCGACCGCTATCAAGGACGCGCTCGCCGAAAGCAGGACGCCGCTCTCAGTGCCGGCTCCCGCGGCCCCGCCGCCTGCGGTCGATCTCGACACCGCGCAGCTCGACCAGATCATCGGCGTCAAGGGACAGGCCAATGGCGGCGTCTACCAGTTCAACGTGCCCCGCCGTGATCCGGTCACTGAGCAGGGAATGCAGCTGAGCCCGGTCGGGCCGCTGGGCGTCGCGACCGCCATCAACTTCCAGCCCACCGGTGCGGGCAAGGCGGCCATCACCGGTGACTTCGTGCTGACCGGCGACGAGGTGAACCCGGTCATTAGGGCGTTGCGATCGCACGGCATCGCCGTGACGGCGCTTCACAGCCACATGCTGGACGAACAGCCGCGCCTGTTCTTCATGCACTTCTGGGCCAACGACGATGCGATCAAGCTCGCCAATGGTTTGCGGGCCGCGCTCGACAAGACGGCGAGCACGAAGAGCTGATGCGAAACCGGGCCGCTCGTCTCACTGCTACGTCTGCGGAGGATAGCGGTCGAACGTCGGCAGCTCGTGCGCGCGCTCCATCCAGCGAAGGCGCTCGGCGACCTGGATGTGCATCGTCGCCGGTACGGCGTCGGGATCATCGTAAGTCGTACTCTGGATGTCGATGACGCCGGGCAGCATGTTGGCGTTGACATAGAACAGGCCGGTGCCGCAATTGCCGCAGAAGAGCCGTCGGCCATGTTCCGAGGAATTGTAGACCTTGGGCTCACCCCTGGTCACCTTGACGGCGTCATCCGCGTACATCGTCCAGCCGACGACCGGCGCGCCGGCATGGAGCCGGCAGTCGCGGCAATGACACAGCGCGTGAACGATCACTTCGCCCTCGACCTGATAACGGATTGCGCCGCAGTGACAGCCTCCGGTGATGGTGCTCATGCGTTCCTCCGATCGACGACAAATTTTCAGATCGATAGCTCCCGGGACTCGGCGCTTCAACGGCGCAGTCGATCTTCGATTGCGTCCTACTGTCGCGTGACAGCTGCTGCCATCATCCGCTGATGCTCTCTCGATCGCGGAAGGGCCGTGTGGAACTGCCGGAGCACGCGCTCAAAATTCCTCCGATCCTTCGCCTGCGCCGTCCTCGTCATCTCCGAGGATTGTCTCCGATAGTAGTGCCGCGGCCTTCTGCAATGGAGCGATGAACCGATCCAGCTCGGTGAAGCTCACGCGTGCCACGGGAACGGACACACCCAGGCACGCGATCAGCTCGCGATCCGGCGAGAGGATGGGAACGGCACAGCCGACCACGCCTCGCACATATTCTTCGTTGGTCTTGGCCCAGCCGCGCTTGCGGGTCTCGTCGAGCACCTTCATCAGGCGCTCGACATCCACGATCGTTGTTTCGGTATATCGCGTCAGCGCGAGCGCGCGGCACAGCTTCTCGCGCGCGCGCTCCGGCAGGCGGCTCATGTAGATCTTGCCGGTCGACGTGCAGTGGAGCGGGGCGGCTTCGCCCGGATTGAACTGCAGACCTTGAGGTTGCGACACGCGGACGCTGTCGACGTAAGCAACGACATTGTCCCGCACGACCCCGATCTCGCATTGCTCGCCGATTTCGGCGGCGACGGCGCGAAGCACCGCGTGCCGGCGCGCGGTGCGGAAAGCTGCGCCGATGACGCGGGCCGACAGCGTGACCAGTTGATTGCCGACGACGTAGCGCTTCGTTCCCACGGCTTTCTGAAGCAGCCCGCGCTGCTCCAGATTGCCGATGAGCCGGTGCGCAGTCGGCAGCGGCAGGGACAGCGCAGCGGCGATTTCCGCGACCGAGGCTGCTCTGATCTGGCTGGCGACATAGCCAATGATCGCGAAGGCGCGGTCCAGTGGTCCGTCGGTACTTGGCTGCTGCACTTTTTCGTTCCCGGTGCGAAAATACAATAAATTATCATTTTTCGGAATGAAAACTACTGAAATATGAAAATTCATGTAGGCGCTTTTGATGCCTTGCCCATATCGTTGGCGTCGCGAGGCGGTGAACAGGATTTGTGCAGCGCGAGCCGCCGCGGACGTGCTCAGGAGATCGGGATGTCAGGCCACTACGACGTCGAATCCGTACGGAAGGAGTTTCCGGCTGCCGAGCGGATCACCTATCTCGACTCCGGCTTCCAGACGCCGCTTGCGCGTCCCGTCAAGGCGGCGATCGACCGTTTCCTGAGCGAAGGTCTCGAGACCGCCGGTCCGAAGAGCGTCTGGCTCGATCGCGTCGAGCAGACCCGCGAGAAGCTGGCGCGGTTTCTCGGCGCATCGGCCGACGAGATCGCCTTCACCAAGAACACCTCGGAGAGCATGAATATCGCCGCGAACGCGCTGCCGCTGCGCGCCGGCGACAAGGTCCTGATGATCCACGGCGATCATCCGAACAACGCCTATGCGTTCCTCAATCTGCGGCGCAAGGGCGTCACCGTCGAGTTCGTGCCGATGACGGAGGTCGTCGATGCCGAGAGCCTTCGTCCGTACGTCGACGCGAGCACACGGGCGATCTCGATGTCGCAGGTGACCTTCCACGCCGGTCACCGTTTCGACGTCGAAAGCATCGGTGCACTCTGCGAGGAGAAGGGACTCTACTTCGTCGTCGACGTGATGCAGGCGATCGGCGTCGTGCCGATCGATGCCAGGGCGATGCGCGCGACCTTCATCGGTTCGGGCAGTCACAAGGGGCTGCTCGTGCCGCAAGGGCTGGGCCTGCTCTACTGGGACAAGTCCAGGGCTGAGCTCGAGCCTGCCTATCTCGCGGCCGCCAGCCTTGCGGAAGTCCCGGCCGATCTCACCGCCCGGCCCGACAAGCTCGAGCCTGCCCCGAGCGCGCGCCGCTTCGAGCTCGGCAATTTCAATCTTCCGGCGATCCATGCCCTCAGTGCCTCGCTCGACATGATCGAAGCGCTGGGCGTGCAGAACATCCAGAACCACTGCTTCGATCTCGGCGACCACCTCATCGCCAGGCTCGATGCGCTGGACGTGCGCATGGTCGGCCCGCGCGCGCGGCAGCATCGCGCGCCGCACATCTACGTCATCGCGCTGCCCGCCGCCGAATGGCTCGGCCATTTCGAAGAGAACGGGGTCCGCGTGTCGCCGGAACGGGACGGCATTCGCGTCTCGTTCGGGATGTTCAACACGATTGCCGATGTCGACCGCCTGATCGAGATCATCCAGCGGCGCGGCGTGAAGCCATCATCGAGGGCCGCATAGGCTGTCCATCAAGGAGACGTACATGACGAATTCTGCGCGTGTCTTGAGCATTCTGTCCGGCCTCGCGGTCCTCGGCGCCGTCAGCGGGCCCTCGCAAGCCGCCGACAGTCCCACGCTCGCCAGGATCAAATCGAACGGCGCCATCACCATCGGCCACCGCGAGGCCTCGATACCGTTCTCCTATCTCGGTCCCGACCAGAAGCCGATCGGCTTTTCGCTTGATCTCTGCGCGGCCATCATCGAGCGCATCAAGGCGGAGACCGGCTTGCCCAGTCTTAAGGTCAATTACGTTCCGGTGAACTCGTCCAACCGCATCCCGCTTATCCAGAGCGGCACCGTCGACATCGAGTGCGGCGGCACGGCGAATGACAGGAAGCGGCAGGAGCAGGTCTCGTTTTCCGTCGCCACCTTCGTCAGCCAGCCGCGCTGGCTGGTCAAGGCGGACAGCGGCCTGAAGACGGCCGGCGATCTCAAGGGCAAGACCATCGTCGTCACCCAGGGCTCCAATGCCGTCGGCTTCGCACAAGGCGTGAACGCGAAGGAGCAGCTCGGCTTCAACATCGTCCAGGCGAAGGATCATGCCGAATCCTTCCTGATGCTGAACACCGGCCGCGCGGCCGCCTTCATGGAAGACGACATTCTCCTCGCCGGCCTCAAGGCCGCAGCTCCGAAGCCGGATGCGCTGATATTTCTCCCCGAGGGTTACGCCAAGATCTATTATGGCCTGATGTTCACGAAGGGCGATACCGGCTTCAAGGCGCTCGTCGACGACGTTCTGTCGAAGCAGATGGCGTCGGGCCAGTTCGAGAAGACCTATGCAAAATGGTTTACGAGGCCGATTCCGCCCAAGAATGAGAACCTGGCGTTCCCGCTGACGGTCGAGCTCACGGAACGGATCGCGCATCCCAGCGACGCGGTCGATTAATCGCGGCAAGGCGGAGAGTGTCCCGCAAACCGAGCCCCGAGGTTCGCCATGTTTGCAGTGCTTCTTGAACAGACCGCGGATGGCCAGCGCTATATCGATTGGCTTCTGTCGGGCCTCGGCTGGACCTTGGCGCTGGCGTTCTTCGGCTGGTGGATTGCCTTCGCGGTCGGGGTGGTCGTCGGTATCGGCCGCACCGTGCAGAACCGGGCCGTCGCGGCGCTTGCGCGCCTGTATGTGGAGATCTTCCGCAACATCCCCGTGCTGGTGCAGATGTTTCTCTGGTATTTCGTCCTGCCGGAGCTCCTTCCCGCCGCGCTCGGAAACGCCATCAAGCAGATTCCCCCGCCCTGGGGATCGTTCTTTCCGGCGCTGGTGTGCCTTGGTCTCTACACCGCCGCCCGGATCGCCGAACAGGTTCGCGCCGGGATCGAGGCCCTGCCGAAAGGACAGGTCGAGGCGGCAAGCGCTCTCGGGCTCGGCGGCTATCTGACCTATCGCCATGTCATCGTGCCGCAGGCGCTGCGCCTGATCATCCCAAGCCTGACCAGCGAAGTGATGGGCATCTACAAGAACACGTCGGTCGCGCTCACCATCGGGCTGATGGAGCTGACGGCGCAGGCCCGCCAGATCAGCGAAGCGACGTTCCAGACTTTCACCGCTTTCGGCGCCGCGACGCTTGTCTACCTCGCGCTGGCACTCATCGCCTATCAGGGGATGGCACTGATCGACAGGGCCGTGCGCATTCCGGGAACGGGACGTGCGGAGAACGCGGTCGAACCGGCCGCGACGCGCGCCGCCCAACAGGTCGGCTCCTTGCCCGACGCGATGGAGGTCGTGAAATGACCAGCCTCGATTTCTCCGTTGTTCTTCAGGCGTGGCCTTACCTCTGGTCAGGCCTGCTGTTCTCGCTGGCGCTGACCGCTGTTGCTTTCGTGGTCGGCTTGATCCTCGGGACCTGCTTGGCGCTGGTGCAGCACTTCGAAGTGCCCGTGCTCGGCAAGCTCGTGCGGGGCTATGTCGCCCTGATGCGCTCGATCCCGCTGATCCTGGTTCTGTTCTGGTTCTTCTTTCTGGTGCCGATCGTGCTTGGCCATCTCAGCGGCAACGGACGGCCGGTTCCGATCGGCGCCACCTGGACGGCGTTCATCACGTTCGGCCTGTTCGAGGCCGCCTATTATTCGGAAATCATCCGCGTCGGATTGCGAGCAGTAAACCGGGGACAGTTCGAGGCGTGCCAGGCGCTCGCGCTGTCCACCTTCGAGACGTACCGGAGCGTGATCCTGCCGCAGGTCTTGCGCGTGGCGAGCCCGATCATCCTGAGCCAGACCATCATCCTGTTCCAGGACACCTCGCTAGTCTATGTGCTCTCGCTCACCGATCTGCTTGGCGCAGCCTCGAAGCTCGCGCAGCTCAACGGCCGTCTCGTCGAGATGTATCTGGTCATTGCGGTGGTCTACCTCGCGATCAGCTCGGCGGCATCGCAATGCGTGGCGTCGCTCCGCAAGCGGTATGCGATTGTGGGCCGCTAGCGCATCATCCTGTTTCTTGGGAGAGGAAAAATGCTTCAGCTCGCTGCGAGGAATGCGTCCATCGTCACCGTCGAAAATCTGGTGAAGCGGTTCGGCCATTTCACGGCCCTGAGTGACGTCAACCTCAGCGTTGCGGCCGGCGAGAAGATCGTGCTGTGCGGTCCCTCGGGTTCCGGCAAGTCGACCTTGATCCGCTGCATCAATCACATCGAGAAGCACGACGGTGGCCGGATCGTCGTCGATGGTGTCGAGCTGACGAACCGGATGGACGACATCAACGGCGTCCGCCGCGAGGTCGGCATGGTGTTTCAGAGCTTCAACCTGTTTCCGCACCTCTCGGTCGTCGAGAACTGCATGCTCGCGCCGATGAAGGTGAGGGGCCTGTCCCGCGCCGACGCGCATGAGCGTGCGATCGGCTTGTTGCGCAAGGTGCGCATCCACGACCAGGCGGACAAATATCCGGGGCAGCTCTCCGGCGGCCAGCAGCAGCGCGTCGCCATCGCGCGGGCGCTGTGCATGCAGCCGAAGATCATGCTGTTCGACGAGCCAACCTCCGCGCTCGACCCAGAGATGGTCAAGGAAGTGCTCGACACCATGGTGGAGCTCGCGCGGGACGGCATGACCATGGTCAGCGTCACGCACGAGATGGGCTTTGCCCGCGAGATCGCTGATAGGGTGGTGTTCATGGACCGTGGCTCGATCGTCGAGGAGGCCGATCCCGAAACCTTCTTCCGCGCGCCCAGGACTGAACGGGCGAGGGATTTCCTCGGCCAGATCATTCACTAGAGATGATGTCCGGCTTGGAGCGTAGATGAAGCTCCGGGTAGGCGCGAGGTGAGCCTACTTGGCCTCGACCACCTCGCCATCCTCTTTCACGAACCGGCCGACGGGATTGTCCAGGAGATCGACGACGGCCTCCGAGGGCCGGCACAGTCGCGTGCCCTTCGCCGTCACGACGATCGGACGGTTGATGAGAATGGGGTGCGCCATCATGAAATCGAGCAGATCGTCATCCGTCCATTTGGGGTCGGCGAGGCCGAGTTCCTTGTAGGGCGTGCCCTTCTCGCGCAGCAACGCGCGGACGGATATCCCCATCGCTGCGACGAGGTCCTTGAGCGTGTCGCGCGACGGCGGCGTCTTGAGATATTCGATGACGGTGGGCTCGACGCCGCTCTGCCGGATCATCGCAAGCGTGTTGCGCGAGGTCCCGCAATCCGGGTTGTGATAGATGGTGACGCTCATGATCGGGTCTCCACAGTGGCAACCGGGCCGCGCACATGGGCGCGTCCGAGCAGCCAATTCATCAGCAGCATGCCCGCGATCGCGCCACAGAGCTCCGCGAGGATGAAGCCGGGAAGATCAGCCGGGCGAATGCCGGAAAAAGTGTTGGTCAGCGATCGCGCGATGGCGACCGCCGGATTTGCAAACGACGTCGATGCGGTGAACCAATAGGCGGCCGTGATGTAGAGGCCGACCAGCCAGGGAACGGCCGCGCGCTGGAAGCGGATGCCGGCGAGAATGGTGGCGACCAGCCCGAAAGCAGCCACCGCTTCCGCGAACCATTGCGCTCCGCCGGTCCTGACCTTCGTCGACAGATCGAGCAGGGGCAGACCGAACATCAGATGCGCCGCGATCGTCCCGGCGATGCCGCCGGCGATCTGCGCGACAATGTAAAGCGCGGCTTCATTCACCGGCAGCTCGCGCCTGCCGGTGAAGACCAGCGTCACCGCCGGATTGAAATGCGCGCCCGAGATCGGGCCGAGCACGGTGATCAGGACGACCAGAATGGCCCCGGTCGGCAAGGTATTGCACAGAAGCGCAAGCGCAACGTCCTTGGTCAGCGTCTCGGCCATGATGCCGGAGCCGACGACGGTGGCGACGAGAATGCCGGTGCCGAGTGCCTCGGCCGCCAAACGCCGCGGAAGGTCGAAATTGTCCATCAGCCGGCCTTCGGTGCTGGATGCGTTGCGCCTTCGGAGCGGCCGATCTCGCGCAGCCTGGTGCCGAGGGACAGCTTGTCGATACTCCTGAGCGGCAGGCTCACAAACGTGTCGATCCGGTTCTTGAGATAGCGGAACGCGGTGACGAACTGAGCCTGCTTCTCCAGATCGGTGCCTTCGGCAGAGGCGGGATCCTCGATCCCCCAATGCGCGGTCATCGGTTGTCCCGGCCAGATCGGGCAGGCCTCGCCGGCGGCGTTGTCGCAAACGGTGAAGACGAAATCCATCACCGGCGCATCGGGAGCGGCGAACTCCAGCCAGCTCTTGGAGCGCATCCCCTCAGTGGGATAATCCATGCTTTCAAGTGTGCGCAGTGCCAGTGGATGCACCGCGCCTTTCGGCGTGCTGCCGGCGGAGAAGGACCGGAAACGGCCGGCGCCGTCCTTGCGAAGGATCGACTCGGCAAGGATCGAGCGCGCCGAATTGCCGGTGCAGAGGAACAGCACGTTGTACATCTGGTCAGGCACGGACTTTCCCCTTTCGCTTTGGCGCGCAGCAGGCCTGGAGGCTGTCGACCACCGGCTCGCAGACCTCAGGTCGCCCGCCGCAACAATCGCGCAGCAGGAAAACGGCAACGTCGCGGAATTCGCTGAGGTTGGCGCGGTAGACGATCGAGCGGCTGCGTCGCTCGGACGTGACGAGGCGCGCACGGGTCAGGATCGACAGATGGGCCGACAGCGTATTCGGCGGGACTTCCAGCTGGCGCGCGAGATCGCCGGCCGCGAGGCCGTCGGGCTCGTGCCTCACCAGGGTCCGGAAGGCCTCCAGACGGGTCGATTGGGACAGCGCGGCGAGCGCGAGGACGGCTTCTTCTGTTTCCATATATCCAGATTTATAGAAATGATTTCGGGCCGTCAATCAGGTTTCGGAACGGGCTGCGTTTGCGGTAGAAATTCGTCTCGATCTTGCGGGCGGGGAGCCGGCGATGCGAATGCAATCGGTTATAATGCAATCGGTTATCACCTGTCCGGTCTGCCATCACGCGTCAGCGGAAACCATGCCGACGGATGCCTGTCAGTTCTTCTACGATTGCAAGGGGTGCGGGACGCGGCTGAAGCCCAAGAGCGGCGATTGCTGCGTCTTTTGTTCTTACGGCTCTGTCCCCTGTCCACCGGTCCAGCAGAACGGAAAGTGCTGTTGATGCCGGCCTCAGCCCAGAGACGCGCTTGTTATTTCCAATATTCTAGAAATACAGTTGACAGGGAGACGCGAACGGCGCATGGTGTCGGCCATGAAAATCGATGACGCAGCAGCGCGCCTGGAGGCTCTGGGCAACCGGACCCGGCTTCAGATCTACCGCGCCCTGGTTCGGGCAGGGCGCTCGGGCATGCCCGTCGGCCGCTTGCAGGAAAAGCTGAAGATTCCGGCCTCGACGCTGTCGCATCACATCAAGACTCTGGTCTCGGTCGGGCTCGTCAGCCAGATCAGGGAATCGACGACTCTCGTCTGTCACGCGAACTTCGAGGCCATGCAGGGTCTGGTCGATTTCCTGGCGGCGGAGTGCTGCGCGGACGAAGTCGGATGCAAGACTGCGCAGACGGCGGCGTGATCTTTTTTTGCCGATGTTATTCGATGATTCTAGAAGGATGGGAGAAGCCGAATGAACGCTAAGACGGTCGCCATCATCGGGGCAGGGCCTGTTGGCCTCGCTGCAGCAGCCCATGTGCTCGAGCGCGGCATGTCGCCCGTTGTGCTGGAGGCCGGGCCTGAGGCGGGGCACGCGATCCGGCAGTGGCAGCATGTCCAGCTGTTCTCGCCCTGGGAGTACAACGTCGACAAGGCCGCCGCGCGCCTGCTGGCGCCGACGGGATGGAATTCGCCGGACCCTCAGTCCTATCCGACCGGTGGTGAGCTGCTTGACCGTTACCTGACGCCGCTCGCGACGAGAACGCCGCTGCGCGATGTGGTCCGGACATCGAGCCGCGTCTCGGCCATCAGCCGTGCCGGCTTCGACAAGGCCAAGACGAAGGGGCGGGAGCAGGCGCCGTTCGAAATCCGTTACCGGAACGGCAAGGGCCCCGAGGTGCTGCGCGCGGATGCCGTGATCGATACATCAGGCACATGGTTCTCGCCCAATCCGGCCGGCCGCAACGGCTTGCCGGCGATCGGCGAGCCTGAATGCGCCGACCGCGTTGCCTACGGCATGCCGGATGTGCGCGGTGCCGCTCGCTCCAGATATGCCGGGAAGATCGTTGCCGTGCTCGGCGCCGGCCATTCCGCCGTCGGTACGCTGATCGATCTCGTGCATCTCGCCGACGAAGAGCCGGGCACGCAACCGGTCTGGCTGTTGCGTGGCGCCGATCCTGCTAAGGCATTCGGTGGCGGCCGGAACGACAAGCTCGCTGCACGCGGCGAGCTTGGCAGCACCTTCGCCGCACTCGTCGCCTCCGGAAAGATCAAGGTCGAAACCGAATTCGGCGTCACGCAGCTCTCGGAATCCGACGGTCGTCTCAAGATCGCGGCCGGTTCGCGTTGCGGTGCGCGCAGCGTGATCGCAGACGAATTGATCGTATCGACCGGCTTCCGTCCCGACGTCTCCTTCCTGTCCGAGCTGCGCTTGCGGCTCGATCCCGCCATCGAGGCGCCCGTCGCGCTCGCGCCGCTGATCGATCCCAACGAGCACAGCTGCGGCACGGTGCGCCCGCACGGCGCGCGCGAGCTCGCGCATGACGAGCCGGGCTTCTACATGGCCGGCATGAAGTCGTACGGTCGCGCCCCCACCTTCCTGATGATAACGGGTTACGAGCAGGTCCGCTCGATCGCGGCCGATCTCGCCGGCGACAAGGTGGCGGCGGCGAGAGTCGAGCTTGTGCTGCCCGAGACCGGCGTCTGCACGCGCGGCGGCGTCGAAACAGGGGCCGCATCTGGATGTTGCGGCGGGCCGCCGAAGGAGGAGCTATCAGCCTGCTGTGCCGCCGATGAAACGGCAAAGAAAGCTGGCGCTGCGGGGTGTGGCTGCTCATGACGCAAGTCCTCGCGGGCCAGGCTCGAGGTCCGCTCGCCATCGTGTTCGCGCTCGGCACCGCCCAAACGATTGCGTGGGCGTCGAGCTATTATCTTCCTGCCATCCTGGCTGCGCCGATCGCACGCGATCTCGGTCTCGCGCCGACCTATGTGTTCGGCGCGCTCTCCGGGGCGCTCGTCATCTCCGGGCTGCTCGGCCCGCGGGTCGGGCATGCCATCGACACGTTCGGAGGGCGCAGCCTGCTCGCGATCTCGAACCTCGTGTTTGTGGCAGGGTTGCTCCTGCTGTCCGTGGCCCATGGCGCGGCGGTGTTGATCGCGGCCTGGGTGCTGCTCGGGATCGGCATGGGCATGGGCCTCTATGAAGCGGCCTTCGCAACGCTTGCGCGCATCTATGGCACCAATGCGCGGCGAACCATCACCGGCATCACCCTGATCGCCGGTTTCGCCAGCACACTCGGCTGGCCGCTCACGACGTGGCTGGAGTCCGAGTATGGCTGGCGCGTCGCCTGCCAGGTGTGGGCGGCAATCCATATCGTTCTCGCGTTGCCGCTCAATCTCTCGCTGCCGCGCGCCGTTCCATTGGACCAGCAGCCCCGACCGGGCACGGGCGCGAGCCGGCAATCCGGACGCCAGAGCGAGACCTTCGCGATGCTGCTGCTGGCTTACATGTTTGCGGCGGCAAGCTTCGTCAGCTCGGGAATCTCGGCCATTCTGCCGACCATGCTGGTTGCGTTCGGTGCGACTCCGGCGCAGGCCTTGCTCGCCGGAGCGTTGGTTGGACCCGCGCAAGTTGGCGCGAGGCTGCTGGAGGCGGGATGGCTCGCCAGGTTTCATCCGCTGCTCTCGGCGAGGCTGGCCATGCTCATGAATCCGATCGGCGTCATCGCGCTGGTCGCGGGCGGCCCCTTGCTCGCGACGACTTTCACGGTGTTGTACGGCGCGGGCAACGGCATCATCACCATTGCCCGCGGGACGCTCCCCCTTGCGCTGTTCGGGCCGGCCGGTTTCGGCAGGCGCGTCGGCATGATCTCGTTGCCTTCCAGGGTAACGGGTGCCGCCGCACCGCTCGCGCTGGGGCTGATGGTAGAGCACATCGGCAGCGGCGCGCTGTGGATCAGCGCGCTCGTCTCGCTCTCGGCCTTCTTTGCGCTCTTGCTGTTACGGAGCGAGCAGGCAACATCGGCGCCCCTCCAGGTGGGAGAACAAAATTCATAGGCTGAGCGGTCGGTCCCTGATTGCGGTGATGTGCATCGGCCAGGTCGGCAATCTGCTGCCGCACGTGACGCTGTCCGCAAACCTCGCGCAGCATCTGATGCCGGCGTGGGGTCTCTCCGCCGCCGAGGGCGGGCTGATGGCAAGCGGCTATGCGCTCGGCTACATGCTCGCAGTGCCCGTGCTGACGACCTTGACCGACCGGATCGATGCGCGCCTCGTCCTGCTCTGGGGCTCGATCGTCAGTGGCGTCGCGACCGCAGCGTTCGGCATCTTCGCGCAAGGATTTTGGTCGGGGACCGCGATCTGGTCGCTTGCAGGACTTGGATTTGCCGGCGCCTACATGCCGGGCCTGAAGACGCTGACGGACCGGCTTCCTGCCGGCGACACATCGCGAGCCGTCACGCTGTACACGTCGAGCTTCTCGGTCGGTGTCGGCCTCTCGTTCCTCGTCGCGCAACTGATCGCCGACAGCTGGGGATGGCGGGCTGCTTTCCTTGTCACCGGCTGCGGCCCGATCGCAATGGTGGTCGCGTGCCTCCTGATCGACCGGCGGCAGCCCGCGCCGAAGGTCGGGAGGCTGCTGAACTTCGCGCCCGTCTTCGCCAACCGCGAGGCGCTCGGATACATTCTCGGCTATGGCGCCCACTGTTTCGAGCTTTACGGCATCCGCACCTGGCTCGTGGGATTCTGGACGTTCGTCGTCACGCATCAAGGCGCGCCGTCGTGGCTGAGTCCCGTCGTGCTGAGCTTCTGCTTCGCGGTGATCTCGATGCCCGCGAGCATCCTCGGCAACGAAGCCGCGCTAAAATTCGGACGCCACCGCGCGATCACCATTGTGATGATCGCATCGGCCTGTCTCGCGCTGACGATTGGGCTCAATGCGGCGGCGCCGGCCTGGGCGCTCGCGCTGCTGCTGCTCGCCTATGGCCTGACGGTGCCGGCGGATTCCGGCGCGTTGACCGCCGGCATGTCGGCCGCGGCGTCGTCCGAGCATCGCGGCGCGACCCTGGCCCTGCATTCGACGGTCGGCTTCGGCCTGTCCGCACTTGGAGCATGGAGCACCGGCGCCGCACTCGACATCGCCGGCGGCCCGCAGAGCGCGACCGGCTGGCTGCTGGCGTTCATCGTTCTTGCCGCAGGAATTGCGGTGGGGCCGTTCGCGCTGCTGTGGGCGCGCATGGCGCGCGGTACTGTTTCCTGACCGGTCGCGCCGTACTCGATGACGCTGGCCATCGGCATCGATTGGCGCGCCGCGCAATTCCGCTGGCGCTTTCTGCCGCTGCGAACGCTGTTTCCGAAATCTAGAGACATTTGCGAGACCGGCGAGCGCCTCGATCGCTCGTCCCATCCGCAAACCAAGGAACGCAGCATGCAAATATCACGTCTTTCCCGTCGATCCGCCATCTTCCTGCTGATGGCAACCCTGAACATCGGACTGATGCCGATGGCGCACGGCGAGGCGCCGGTCCCCGATGCGATCGTCGGGACCTGGGAGGCGGACGACGGCACCGTGAAGCTCGACATGTTCAGGAGCGGAACGGAATTCCAGGCCCGCATGCTCTACGGCAACGAGATTGTCGAGGCGGACAATTTGACCTTCAAGAAGGACGCCAAGAACCCCGATCCCACGCTGCGTTCGCGGTCGCTCAAGAACATCGTCTTTATCACGGGCTTGCGCTGGGAAGGCGGCGAGTGGACCGGCGGCTCCATCTATGACGCCTCGTCCGGCCGCACCTACAACTGCAAGGCCACCGTCAAGGACGGCAAGATGCATCTGAGAGGCTATCTCGGCCTGCCGGCGATGGGACAGACCCGCACATTCCACCGCGTTCGCGGGTAGCGGTTTTCCGCCAATCCCGAACCGTTCTGTCCAAGCGCGGCCGCCCGGACCGCGCTTTTTGCCCGCAAGTACAGCTGCTTGAAGTGGTCGCCAGGATTGGCGCGTTGTGCAAGTCTATTGGCGCGCTTGGTCAGTCAATTCGTACCGGGGAGGCGGCAGGATAAGGACCGGAACGAAGAGAGGTTGAGATGTTCGACAGATCGAAAAAGACCGCGCTCGTCACCGGAGCCTCCTCCGGCATGGGCAAGGAAATCGCAAGGCGTCTGATCAAGGACGGGTTTCAGGTCTTCGTCGCCGCGCGGCACGTCGACAAGATGGATGACCTCGTCAAGCTCGGGGCGAGGTCCCTGAGAATGGACATTTCGAGCGAGGCCGACATCCAGGCGGCGGCCGATGCCATCCTGCGCGAGGTCGACGGCGTCGATGTGCTCGTCAACAACGCCGGCTTTGGCCTCTACGGCCCCGTCGAGGACGTCGGCATCGACGAAGCGCGTTACCAGTTCGAGGTGAACCTGTTCGGCGCCGCCCGCCTGACGCAGCTTCTTTTGCCGAAGATGCGCGAGAAGCGTGCAGGCACCATCGTCAACATCACCTCGATGGGCGGCAAGATCTACACACTCCTGGGTGCCTGGTACCACGCGACCAAGCATGCGCTGGAAGGCTGGTCCGATTGCCTTCGGCTCGAGCTTGCGCCGTTCGGCATCAAGGTCGTCGTCGTCGAGCCCGGCCTGATCGAGACGGGATTTGGCGATGTGGTTGCCAATGGCCTGCTCAAGCGCTCGGGGACGGGGCCTTACGCCAAGGTGACGCAGGCGGTCGCGAAGTCGACCCGGGATGCTTATGGCCACGGCCTCGGCACCAATCCGAGCGTCATTGCCGACGTCGTCTCCAGGGCCGTGAAGGAGGCCAGGCCGCGGACACGCTACGTTGCGGGCAAGTACGCCCTGCCCATGATCAAGATCCGCGAATGGTTTGGTGATCGCGCGTTCGACCGCATCATCATGAGCCGCCAGACGCGCTAGGATTAGTCATGAGCGGGTCGGCGGCAGACAGATGCAAGATTCCCCGGGCTTTCTGGCAGGCCGTTGAACATATCGGCGTGCCGCCGGCCGTGCTGTTGCGGCAGGCCAAATTGCCGGCGACCTTGCACCTGAACGATCAGGGGCAGGTCACCACAGTGCAGTACTTTGCGCTCTGGAAGGCGCTCGAGGAGCTGAAGCCGGAGCCCGGGCTCGGCTTGATGCTGGTCCAGAGCGTCGAGACGGCGGTGCATCCGCCGTCGAGCCTCGCTGCGTTCTATGCGCGGGATTATCGCGACGGGCTGCACCGCCTCGCGCGCTTCAAGCGGCTGTGCTCGCCCGAGCAGCTGCACGTCGACGAAGGCAAGGACGAGTGCGTGGTCACGACGGAGTGGCCGTACGCGACCGATCCGGAGCCCGCGATCTCGACCGACGTGACCTTCGCCTCGCTGGTCGAGCTCGGGCGTCGCGGGACGGGACAGCACCTGACGCCGAAGCGGGTGGAGCTGGTTCGTCCTCGCCCCAAGAGCGACGTCCACCGCACATATTTCGAATGCCAAATCCGCTATGGCGCGGCACGGAATCTGCTGGTCCTGAAATCCGCGGACCTCGATCGTCCGTTTCCCGGGCACAACAAGGAACTGCTCGAAATCCTGACGCCGGCACTGGCGTCCGCCTTGGGCGAATTGGAAGCGCGCAGCTCCGTCAGGGAGCAGGTGAAGGTCGTCCTCAAGCGGAGCCTTGCGAGCGGGCGGCCGGAGCTATCAGACGTGGCGCGCGATCTCGGCTTGAGCGAGCGGACCCTTCAGCGCCGCATCACCGAGGAAGGTGCGAGCTTCCGCGAGCTCCTCGTCGAAGCGCGTCAGGAGCTCGGGCGGCAGCTTCTGTCGGATCCGACGGCCGACATCGACGAGGTCGCATGCCTCCTGGGCTATCAGGATGCAAGCTCGTTCTATCGCGCTTTCCGGTACTGGGAAGGCGTGACGCCGAGCCGCTGGCGCGAGCTGCACGGCAACAAGATTCACTAGAGCGTTTTCGAGCGAAGTGGATACCGGTTCGTGTCAAGAAAACGCGTCAAAATAGGAATCCAGAGCCCCGTTCCGATTCCATCGGAACGGGAAAGGCTCTGACGGCTGCTGCGTCCTTTTTTGGCGCCTGCGGCAACTTCGTTGGCGCGCCTCGTCACTGCCGATCCAGACCTGCGCGGATAGGACTTGCCGAGTAAGTCCAACTCAATCCATCGAGGATATCGCATGTCTGGCAAAGTCTGGTTCATCACCGGAGCATCCCGCGGCTTTGGCCGCGTCTGGGCGGAGGCAGCCCTCAAGCGCGGCGACAGGGTGGCTGCCACCGCCCGCATCCTCGCTGACGTGGCTGATCTTTCGCAAGCTTACGGCGACGCCGTGCTGCCGATCGCCCTGGACGTGACCAATGCCCACGCGGTGCAGAATGCCGTGACCCGGGCTCACGCCCATTTCGGACGGCTGGACGTCGTGCTCAACAACGCAGGCTACGCGCTGGTCGGGGCGATCGAAGAGGCACACGAGGCCGACGTCCGCGCGGAGTTCGACACGAACTTCTTCGGTACCCTCCGCGTCATCCAGGCCGCGCTTCCCTTGCTGCGACGGCAGGGCAGCGGCCACATCATCGGCGTGTCGAGCGTTGCGGGCATCGTCGCCGGGCCGATCACCGGGTTCTACAACGCCTCGAAATTCGCCATCGAAGCTCTCCATGAGAGTCTGGCGCAGGAGGTCAAGGGCTTCGGGTTGAAGGTCACGCTGCTCGAGCCCGGCGCCTATGCGACGGGGTTTGCCAGCACGGCCTCGCTCAGGATCGCGCCCGTCATCAACGCCTACAGCAACACACGAGCGGAGGTGTTTGCCGCCGGCGCCAAGCTTGCGTTTGGCGAACCGGAGGCGACGGCCGATGCGATCCTGAAGATCGTCGACGCCGACAATCCGCCATTGCGGTTCTTCGTCGGTACGGAAGGCTTGCCGCGCGCCCGCGCCGCCTATGCCGATCGCCTCGCGACGTGGGAAGCGTGGGAGCCTCTTTCCAGCGCTGCTCAGGGCGAGGCAAGACAGCACAACATCGCATCGTAGTCGCACCAGCCGTTTTCCGGACAGCCCGTCTGCTCCTTCGCGAGCAGAAAAGAGAGGATCGTGATGAACGCCACAGCCGTTGCAGACTTTTTCCAGTTCTTCCGCTCGTACCTGTCCAATCCCTGGCAAGTCTCCGCCATCGCGCCATCGGGCCAGTCACTGGCACGCCTGATGACGCAGGAGATCGTGCCGGGGACCGGGCCGGTGATCGAATTGGGGCCGGGCACCGGTATCTTCACCAGGGCGCTGCTCCGGCGCGGCATCGCGGAGCGCGATCTGCTGCTGATCGAATATGGTTCGGATTTCGTCCGTCTGTTGCAGGAGCGCTTCCCGAGAGCACGCGTGCTCTGGATGGATGCACGCCAGCTCGCCCAGTACGAGCCGTTCACGGCGCCGGCCGCGGCCGTCGTCAGCGGCCTTCCGCTTCTGTCGATGTCGCCGCGCAAGGTGATCGCGATCCTGACGGGCGCCTTCCGCCACATGCAGGAGGGCGGCACGCTCTATCAGTTCACCTACGGACCGCGCTGCCCGGTGCCCCGGCCCATCCTCGACCGTCTCGGGCTGAAGGCGAGCCTGGTCGGGCGAACGGCGCTTAACATTCCGCCGGCATCGGTTTATCGAATCCGGCGGCGTCCGCAGCTCAGGATCGGGGGCGACATCGATCAGCAAGCTCGGGAAGCTGCGTCCTGGATACCAGGATAGAGGATCACGGCGCTGCGTGTTCCCAAATGAAAACACCCGCGACGGACTACTCCGCGCGGGTGTGACGAACTTTCGATGATGCCAGTATACTGGTGTTTTGCCCGACGAGTCAAAACTGACGGAAGGCGGCGCCCTTTCGATTTAAGGCGTCAGCTGTGCCGACTTATTGTCGGGCTGCACCACTAGCTCCCGGGATTTGTCCTCCGAACTTCGACGAGCCAGTGCCGCTGACGCTGGTCGGACCGCCCGCGGTCCCGTTCGGGTCGGTCCTTGCTGCAGTCCGGCCGGGGCCGTGCATCATGTTCATTGAGTTGAACCAACCGTGATGGTGATGGCGTTTGGCGCCGTGGGCCGAGGCATAGCCGGTCGAGCAGGCCAGTAAGATCGCTAAAGTAAGCGTTGCTGTTCTCATCTGGGTTTCCTCTCCAGTTGAGGAAACTGCATGGGCAAGCGACTTGTTCCAAGGCTGGTGCCCCCACCATTGCTCAATGCCTCAACGGCGACCCGTCCACATGATCGAGCTGACGACCGCGCAAAGCATCACGCCCTACAAATGGGTGAAATGGGTGCACCCGACCGAAGAGAGATAGCGCAATGATTTCAATGCCCCCGCTACTGTGCATGGGGTTGTTTTCGCAACTTTTTGTTTGGCACCGCCGAAACGGTCGCGCTCACCGCCGGCCGCGCGGCGCTTCGGCCTTGGCCGGCTGCTCGGTCTGCGGGCCGCAGGTCGCAGCCTGGAGCGTCGCCTGGGCCTGCGGCATCAGGCCGGGCTCGGCGGCGAGCGCCTTCATCACGATCAGGCCGGTGGTGCTCGGGGAATCGATGATCAGGCGGTCGGCCGCGGTGACCTCTTCGTCCTCCGGCAGCTCCTCGTGCTGCGCTTCCGTCATCAGATCGAGCTCGATCACCTTGCGGCCGGCCGAGCGATCGTTGATGGCGTAATAGGCGATCTCGTTGCGGGTGTAGAACGACACCGAGGTGTAGGCTTGGCTCACCGGCACCGTCAGCTTGATCGGCCCGCCCGAGAGGTCGTAGCGGCAGATCGCGAGCGCAAAGGCCGGATCCATGAACGGCATCGGGGAGGTCTGCGGATCGGCGAGGGGCAGCTGCGTCACGCCGTTGAGCTTGGTCATCGGCGTCAGCCGCGAATAGGCGTCCTGCGTCGCGATCCGCGGCAGCGCCAGCACGCTGACGAGATGGACCACGAGGCCCAGCACCACGCCGGCAACGATGGTGAAGGCGAGGCGGATCATGAGCAGCCCACCGTCGAGATGGTGGGCATCGGTGCGTCGCGCTGGGTGCGCGTCGCGACGCCGACAGGAGTGTCGTAGAGGCGCAGCATCAAGGCGTAGCGCTCGATGCCGCCGGTCGGCAGCCAGTTGCCGGCGCGCGAGCGCGAGGCGATGCGGATCTCGAAAGAGCCGTCGGACGACCGCACGATCTCCTGGCTGGTGAAGCCGTAGCGGGCAAGCGAGTTGGCGACGAGGTGGCCCTTGCGGTCGTACAGCGTCAGCGTCCAGAACCGCGCCGGCGGCGTCACGCCTGACACGACGACGTCGCAGCGGCCGTCGAGCGCCTTCTTCTTGTCATCAGTGGTCGCGGTGAAGGCGACGCCGTCTCCGGTGCCGATCGGCAGCTCGCCGTTGCGCACGATGGTGGCGCGCGAATAGGGATCGACGTCGGCGGTGCCGGTGCGCGGGCGCGCGGTCCAGGCGCCGATGGTGAGCGCGCCGATCTCGGTGCCGCGCGTCGTCGTCATCCAGGTCGCGCCGACGCCGACCACGGTCGCGAGCAGAAGGGCCGTCAATGTGATCAGGATCAGCCGCACGGGTTTCGATCAGTTCTTGCGCGGGGCGGATGCATTCGCATTCTCTTCCGCATAGTTCTGCGGGAAGGCGAGCGCGCTCGTCGACGACGACGGCTTGGCCGCCTTGGTGTCGTTGCTGGTTGATTTGGTCGTGGTCTTGGCCGCGTCATCGAGCAGCTTCTCGACCCGCACCAGGATGTCGGCGCCGCGCTTGGTCAGCACGGGCGGCGGACCGGGCTTGGTCTCCAGCACTTTTGGCGCCGCGGTGGCCTGCGCGTTCGCGTCCTTCGGCTGCGGCGGCAGCTTCTGGCCCATGCCGATGCCAGGGATTTCCCGGACCTCGACGCCCTGATGCGCGGCGACCATGATGTCGTGCCAGGTCTGCGCCGGCAGCGAGCCGCCGGTCATGCGGTTGGTCGGCGAGTAGTCGTCGTTGCCGTACCAGACCGCGCAGGTGAAATTGCCGGTGTAGCCGACGAACCAGGCGTCGCGATACGCGTTGGTCGTGCCGGTCTTGCCCGCGGTCGGAATGCCGTCGAGCGCGGCGCGGCGCGCGGTGCCTTCGCTGACGACGTGGCTCATCATGCCCGCCATGTCGGCGGCAATGTTCGGCGGAATGGCCTGCTTCGGCTTCGGACCGTCGCGATCCCAGCGCCAGACCAGGTCGCCGGCGCCGGTGCGCACCTCCAGCACCGCATGCGGGGTCACCGACTTGCCGCGGTTCGGGAAGGTCGCGTAGGCGACGGCATGCTCGAGCACGGTGACTTCGTCGGAGCCGATCGGCAGCGACGGCGTGTCGGGCAGCGGCGCCTTGAGGCCGAAGCGGCGCGCGACTTCGACGATCTTGGCGCGGCCGATCTTGGCCGGGTTCGGCGCCTTCGGCTGTTCCTTCTGGCCGATCGCGATCGACAGCTTCACCGGCACGACGTTGATCGAGCGCGTGATCGCCTGCGTCAGCGTCACCGAGCCGGAATAGGAATGGCCATAGTTCTGCGGGCACCAATTGCCGATGCAGACCGGGCCGTCGACCACGATCGAGTTCGGCGTGAAGCCGTTCAAGAGCGCGGTGGTGTAGACGTAAGGCTTGAACGACGATCCGGGCTGGCGATAGGCGTCGGTGGCGCGGTTGAACTGGCTGGCGCCATAGTCGCGGCCGCCGACCATGGCGCGGATGCCGCCGTCGAGATCGGCGACGACGGTCGCCGCCTGCGTTGCGTGATAGTCGCGGCCGAACTGGCGCAGCTGGTTCTCGATGGCGTCTTCGGCCGCCTTCTGCACGTTGGCGTCGATGGCGAGGCGTACTACGAAGACGCGCTCGACGTAGGATTTCGGGAAGGTGTCGACCAGCTTGCGCATCTCGTCGAAGGCGTAGTCGAGATAATAGTTCGGCGAGGCCTCGTCGCGGCGGTCGACGGCGAAGGCCGGGTTGCGGCGGGCGCCGAACACCTGGCCCTCGGTCATGAAGCCGGCATCGACGAGGTTGTCGAGCACGACGTTGGCGCGGGCACGCGCCGCGGGCAGGTTGATGTGGGGAGCGTACTTCGTCGGGGCCTTGAACAGGCCGGCGAGCATCGCGGCTTCCGAAAGCGTCACGTCGCGCGCGGACTTGTTGAAATAGAAGTGGGCTGCGCCGTCGACGCCAAAAGTGCCGCCGCCCATATAGGCGCGGTCGAGATAGAGCTTGAGGATCTCGTTCTTGGTCAGGCGCCATTCCAGCCAGATCGCGAGGAAGGCCTCGTTGACCTTGCGCTCGATGGTGCGCTCGTTGCTCAGGAACAGGTTCTTGGCGAGCTGCTGGGTGATCGAGGAGCCGCCCTGGCGGACGCCGCCGGCCTGCGCGTTGGTGACGAGCGCGCGCGCTGTGCCGGCGATGTCGATGCCGAAATGCTCGTAGAAGCGGCGGTCCTCGGTCGCGAGCGTCGCCTTGATCAGGACGTCGGGGAAATCCTCCAGCGGGATGGAGTCGTTGTGCTTGATGCCGCGGCTGCCGATCGGGTTGCCGTAGCGGTCGAGGAAGCTCACCGCCAGGTCGGACTTCTTCAGCCAGTCCTCGTCCGCGGTCTCGCGGAAGGCGGGGATGGCGAGCGTGAGCATCACGACCAGGCCGCCGAGCCCGAGGGTGGCCGCCTCCGACAGCGGCTCGATGAACACCCAGCGTTTCCACCGCCCGACATAGAAGCGGTCCATGAAGGTCGAGTAGCGCTCGTAGAGCTCGCGGATGCCCTTGGCCGAGGAGAACAGGGAAGAGTCGATGCGCGCATCCAGATCCAGGAAGAAATTCCGGACCCTCTGCTTCCAATGCGGTGGTATGATCTGGCGCACCTAGAACCCTTGAGGCTTGGTTCGAAAGCGTTCAAGCACCCGGCCGGGGGCGGCATCGAGACGTCTTGAGGGAATGTTGCGGCAAACCCAAGGCGCCCGGTTCGCGTCCTCTGGGGACTTGCTGTTCCTTCTAGCCGAGCAGGGCCTATAAACCAATGGTCAGGCTCACGATTTTGAACAACAGGCCTAATTGAACCCCGGTTCATTACGGGCCTTCCGGGGGCGTTGCTTGCAGCGTCCCGGCCGCACGGCCTAGATGGCGTTAGCCGTAGCTCTTTCGAATCTTGTTGAGGCGCATGACCGCAGCTCCCAAACGAACTTCAGACCAGGAAGGATTCTTCTGGAAAACCAAGACGTTGGAAGAGATGTCTGGGGAGGAGTGGGAAAGCCTGTGCGACGGCTGCGGCCGCTGCTGCCTGAACAAGCTCGAGGACGAGGATACCGGGAAGATCTATTTCACCCATATCGGCTGCAAGCTGCTCGATGGGACAAGCTGCGCCTGCAAGGACTACCCGAATCGCTCCGACAAGGTTCCGGACTGCGTCCGACTGACCCCGGCCAATGTCCGTACCCTGAACTGGCTGCCGCCGAGCTGCGGCTACAAGCTCGTCGCCGAGGGGCGCGACCTCTATTGGTGGCATCCGCTGGTGTCAGGCGATCCCAACACCGTTCATGAAGCCGGCGTCTCTGTGCGCGGCCGGGTCGAGGGCAGCGAGGAGGAGGTCCCCGACGAGGAGCTCGAGGACCACATCGTGCAATGGCCGGCCGTGCTGCCGAAACGGGCCCGTCTGAAGCGACGCCCGAAAGACTGAGCCGTCGTTTGACTCTCTCCGCTATCACGTCTTCGGGATGACCCCGGGGCGGGATGCACCCATGCGCCGCGGTGCCTGCCTGAGAAGAACTTTGCTGTCTACATTGGCTGCATAGAACGAATCCTTCGCGGCGTTGCGCCGCGCCATGCGTCCGATCGAGATGAACAAGTTCGACCGGCAGAGCAGTTCTGCCGACATCCAGGCGTTGCCCGACGACATTGCCGAAGAGCTGTCCCGCCTTCCGAGCGAGGTCATCAGCGTCGATGACGCCCCGTCCATCGCGCCGCCGGCTCCGCTGAGCTCCGACGAGGTCCGCACCATCGTTATCAGCCTGATGCTGACGATGTTCCTGGCGGCCCTCGACCAGACCATCGTGGCGACCGCGCTGCCGACCATCGGACGCCAGTTCCAGGACGTCTCGAACCTGTCCTGGGTGATCACGGCCTATCTGCTCGCTTCGACCGCGGTTGCGCCGGTGTTCGGCACGCTGAGCGACATCTATGGCCGCAAGGCCATGATCATCACCTCGCTGAGCCTGTTCGTGGCAGGCTCGATCCTGTGCGCGATCGCACCGAACATGCCGATGCTGATCCTGGCGCGCGGCCTCCAGGGGCTTGGCGGCGGCGGCATCATGCCGGTCGTGCAGACGGTGATCTCCGACGTCGTGAGCCCGCGCGAGCGCGGCCAGTACCAGGCCTATTTCTCCAGCGTCTGGATGGTCGGCGGCATTTTGGGCCCGGTCATCGGCGGCGTCTTCGCCGAGCACCTGCACTGGTCGATGATCTTCTGGATCAACCTTCCGCTCACGGCCGCGGCACTCGCGCTGCTGCTGCCGAAGATGAAGAAGATCCCGGTGTTCCACCGCAAGCGCAAGGTCGACTGGCTCGGCGGCGTGCTGCTGATGGCCTCCGCCGTGGTCTTCATGCTGGTGCTGACCTGGGGCGGCACGCGCTATCCCTGGCTGTCGCCGACCGTGCTCGCGATGGTGGGCGGGGCCGTCGCGCTCGCCGTCACCTTCGTCTGGCATGCACGCCGCGCGGACGAGCCGTTCCTGCCGCTGCCGATGCTCGGCGGATCGGTCGCGCCGTTCGGCCTGGCCGCCGGCGGCTGTGCGCTCGGCGCGATCACGGGCCTCACCGTGCAGCTCCCGCTCTATTACGAGTCGGTCTATCATCTCAGTGCCAGCGAGGCGGGGCTTGCGCTGATTCCGCTCGCGGCGGTCTCGACCTGCGGTGCGGCGATCGCCGGCCGCACCATGGCGCGCGCCAAGCACTACAAGCGCGTCGCCATCGTCGGCACGTCCTGGGCCGCGCTGTGCGGCCTCGGTCTCACGTTCACGACCTTGCCGCTCTGGGGGCTGCTGACGCTGATGGCCGCGTTTGCGCTCGGCCTCGGCACGACCTTCCCGGTCTGCGTGGTCTCGCTGCAGAATTCGGTCCCGCGTCCGCAAGTCGGTACCATCACCGGTGCGCTGAATTTCTTCCGCTCGCTGATGTCCTCGTTCACGGTCGCGGCCTTCGCGGCGATCCTGCTGATCGCGCTCGGCGCCGACATTCCGCTCGCCGGCGAGCATCATGTCGCGGGCGGCATCCCTGCGATCCCCACCGAGGACATGCGGCACGCATTCCGCTACGTCTTCGGCGCCGCCACCGCGCTGATGACCGGCGCCGCGCTCTGCCTGATCCTGATGGAGGAGCGGCCGCTGGCCGGTCCCTCCGTCACGCAGCAGGTGGAGATGGCGGAGTAGGGCTGTATTGTTTGAGCATGATCTTTTCGGAAAACCGCTGCGCACTTTTCCGGATCATGCTCTATCCGCCGCGGTCGGGATCGTCGTCGGCATTGCCTGCGCCCGTCTTCCGCGCTTTCGCTGCGAGCTGTTCCTTGAGTCGCGCCAGTGCATCCGTAGACCAATCACGGACATCGGTGACCGCGACCCAGGCGTCGACGTAATGCTCGGGCGCGTAGACATGGCCAAAACCCATCGGGGTATTGGTCGCGACCGCCATGTCGAGGGCGAGCTGCAGCATCGTCACGATCGGATACCAGCGCAGCTCCGGTGAGACGTCAGGTCCGCGCGGTGCGTTCATCCAGGCCGGAGCCTGAAAGGCATCGCGATAGGCGAAGAACGTGATCGCGTCGCTGGCATATTGCAGGTAGACGACGCGCATCGGGCCCCAGGGCGTATCCGGCGGCACCGTCGGCCCGTTCTGGTTCATGAAGCGCACGAAGCGGCTGTCGCGGAATTCCGGAAGCCATGCCGGCGAGCCATGGTTGCGATTTGCGGTCACCGAGCGCCAGATGCGGCTCTCGAACGGTGGCCCGCTCCATAGCGCGCCGGCAATGGGATCGCCGATCGTCTCGAACAGCTCCGCGGATTTTTCCGAGTTCATGGCGCCGAGGCTGAGCCCGTGAAGATACAGTTTCGGCCGCTTGTCCTTCGGCAGCGTCGTCCAGTAGCCGTAGATTTCCGCGAACAAGGCGCGCGCTGCCTCGGCGCCGTATTCGGGCTGAAACAGCAGCGACAGCGGGCTGTTGAGATAGGAATATTGCATCGCGACGCTCGCGACGTCGCCGTGGTGGAGATATTCGACCGTATCCATCGCGGACGGATCGATCCAACCGGTCCCGGTCGGCGTGATCACGATCAGGATCTTGCGTTCAAAGCCGTGCTGGCGCTTGAGCTCCTCGAGCGCGAGCTTCGCGCGCGCCTGCGCCGTGCCTCCGCCGGCGAGGCCCACATAGACGCGCACGGGGTCGCGTGCGGCCCGGCCCGTGACGGCGCTGATGTCCGCTGCGGTCGGACCCGAGGCAATGAACCGGCGGCCGGTGCGCCCGAGTTCCGTCCACTTCACCAGCGACGCCCGACTTCCCGTGCGATCCGGCGCCGTCGGCTGAGGCCGTTCGGGCTCGTGCATGGCGTCGAGCTCACGGAAGGACGAATCGAGTGCGCGAAATGCCGTGCTGATCAGGACATTGCTGGCGATCGACCAGAACAGCAGGCCAGCGACAACCACACCAATGACGTTCGCGACCTTGCGCGGAATGATGCGCTTCGCGTGCCCGGCGAGAAATCGCGACACAAGCGCGAACAGCCGCCCCAGCAGCAGCAATGCGGCGAACGTGACGAGGGCGATGGCGCAGACCTTGAGCGGATGCGCAGTTTCGACCGGCGCGATCTTCATCACAGCGCGGATCGAGTTCTGCCATTCGGCGGCGCGCCACAGATAGATGACGACGATAATCAGGCAGCCGGCCGCGACCAGCGCATTGGCCTGCGAGCGCAGGCGCGTCGAGGGCTCGGGCAGCTCGAGATAGTGCCACAGCCAGCGCCAAAGGTTGCCGGCGAGATAACCGATCGCAAAGCAGGCGCCGGCGAGGGCGCCTTGGGTGAGATAGCTCCGCGGCACCAGCGTCGGCGTCAGCGCGGCCGCGAAGAACAGGGCGCCCAGCATGAGGCCGACGCCGGACAGCGAGACCAATTGTCGCCGAATGAGCCGCGCCAGCTTCTTCAAAGCACCCATCGAGCGACGATTTCCTGAACCGGTAGACGATACGGTTATCCGCTGTCCTTGTCCGAAAAATTGCTCTTTCGCGGCAGCACGATCCTGAACTCGGTGAACTTGCCGGGCTCAGTCTCGATGTCGAGCGTGCCGCCGTGCTGCTTGACGATGATATCGTGGCTGATGGAGAGGCCAAGGCCGGTGCCTTCGCCGGCCGGCTTGGTCGTGAAGAAGGGATTGAACATCTTCTCCCTCACTTCCGGCGGGATGCCGGTGCCGTTATCGCGGATGCGGATCTCGATGCTGTCGCCGCGATCGCGGGTTGCCGCGATCACCACCGGCTCGTAGCCGGCGGCGCCGTCGTCCTCCGCCTTGCGCCTGGTCACCGCGTAAAATCCGTTCGAGATCAGGTTCAGCAGCACCCGCGTGATCTCCTGCGGAAACACTTCGGCGTGCCCGGCCGCGGGATCGAGCTCGTGCCTCAGCGTCACGTCGAACTGCGGCTTCTCGGCGCGGGCGCCGTGATAGGCGAGGTTGAGGCTCTCCTCGACCAGCGCGTTGATGTCGCTTAAGCGATGCTCGCCGCCGCCCTCGCGCGAAAGTAGCAGCATGTTCTTGACGATGGAATCGGCGCGCCGCCCGTGCTGCACGACCTTGTCCAGATTGTCCTTCAGAAGTCCGGTCAGCTCGTCGACCTCGCTGCGGACATCGTCCGCGAGCGGGACGGGCGCCAGCACCTCGTTCAACTCGCTCGTCAGCTCGGCGGAGAGCGAGGCAAAATTGTTGACGAAGTTGAGAGGGTTCTTGATCTCGTGCGCGATGCCGGCGGTGAGCTGGCCGAGCGAGGCAAGCTTCTCGGTCTGGATCAGCCGGTCCTGCGCTGCGCGTAAGTCATCGAGCGATCTGGCGAGCTCCCTTGTGCGGTCCTGCACCTCGTTGAACAGGCGCGTGTTCTCGACCGCGATCACGGCCTGGTCGGCGAAGGTCTTGAGCAGGTTGATTGCCTTGTCCGGAAACTGACCGGCCTCCCGCCGCGTCACCGCGATGGTGCCGATGGCGACGCCGTCGCGCAGCATCGGCACCACGAGGATGCTGCGATAACCTCTCGTCCGCGCCAGCTCCTTCATCGCGTCGGTGAGGTCGGGCTCGTTCTGCATGTCGCTGCGGAACGCATACTCTCCGCTCGTCGCCACACGGCTGTGAATGCCCGAGGAGGACAGCGGCGCCGGGAAGGAGCTGAGCAGGTCCGCATTGCCGGCTTCATTGTCAGTGGTGAAGGCGGCGAGATGCAGCATGCCGTCGATGACGCGGGTGACGGTGGAGGAATGCCCGCCGATCAGCGCCTTGGCGCTGTCGGAGATCGCCTGGAACACCGGGGTGACATCGGCAGGTGAAGCCGCGATCACCCTGAGGATATCGGCGGTCGCCGTCTGACGCTCCAGCGCCTCTCTGGTCGTGTTGAACAGGCTGACATTGCTCAGCGCGATCACCGCCTGGTCGGCGAAGGTCTGGAGCAGGCGCACATGGTGCTCGCCGAAGGCGCCGATCGTCCGGCGCGTGGCGATGATGACGCCGATCGCGGCGCCCTCGCTCATCAATGGCGCAAACAGCATGCTGCGATAGCCGCGGGCGCGCGCGATGTCGCGCGCGGCCGGCTCGAGCTCGGTGTCGGGCAATTGCGCCGCCGCACCATTGGCCACGAGCTGGTAGGCCGGGAACTGCGCGAACGGCACCGGGAATGAAGCCTGCAGCACGCGGTCGCCGGCCGGATCGGTCGGCGTGAAGGCCGCAAGATGCGCGGCGCCGTCGATGTAGCGCAGCACTGCTGTGGAGAACCCGCCGATCAGCCGGTTGGCGTTGGCGGCGATGGCGTCGAACACCGGCTGCACGTCGGACGGCGAGGTCGCCATCACCTTCAGGATCTCGGCCGTGGCGGCCTGCCGCTCGAGGGCTTCCCGTCGCTCATCGCCGAGGCGCGAGTTCTCGGCCGCGCTCGATTTCAGCTGCTGCTCGAGCTCGTCGATCCTGCGCCTCAGCGCGGCGGCCATATCCTCGGTAAGCGCGGTCATCAATCGTCCGGTGCGGCCGGGAGCAAGTCCCTTAGCCGCGCCCTTTAGCGCCAAACGCCCGGCCGGCCAAGAGTCAAGTCAACAAGACTCAACTTCACGTGCCCGGCCGCGACACCTCGGTCTCCTTGCTGGTGATGAATTCCAGAAGCACCGGCACGCCGTCCCGGGTCTTCTGGATGCCGCGCCTGATCGCAGGCACGATGTCCTCCGGCCTAGTCACGCGCTCGCCATAGCCGCCGAAGGCGCGCGCCATCGCGGCGTAGTCGCCGGAGATGTCGGTCGATCGATATTTTTCGGTCGAGACCGGCATCACCTTCAACTCGATCGCCATCGAGAAATTGTTGAGCAGGATCGACATGATCGGAATGCGCTCGCGCACCGCGGTCTCGAAATCCATGCCGGTGAAACCGATTGCGGCATCGCCCCAGACATTGATGCAGAGCTTGTCGGGCTTTGCGAGCTTTGCGCCCATCGCGAGCCCGAGGCCGTAGCCGAGCTGCGTCGTCTTGCCCCAGCCGAGATAGGTGAGGGGCTCGACCGCCTTCCAGAACGGCGAGAGCTGGTCGCGCGGGCTGCCGGCATCGTGCGTGATGATGGTGTTCTTGATGTCGACGGTGTGCTGCAAGTCCCACAGCACGCGATACGGGCTTAAGGGCGCGTCATTGCTGGTGAGCTTCGGCATCCATTTCGCCAGCCATTCCTTGTGCGAGGCCGCGATCTCGGCGGCGACTGCCGATGCATCGCGATCGGAGGTGACGGTCTTGCCGATCTCCTCCAGCAGCGCATCGAGCACGAGGCCGGCGTCGCCGACGAGGCCGATTCTGGCTTCGACATCCTTGTTGAGATGGTTCGGATCGAGCGTCGAATGGATGATGGTCTTGCCCTTGGGCATCGCGATGCCGAAATTGGTCTCGGTAAACGAGCAGCCGACGCCGAAGATGACGTCGGCCTCGGCGAGGAATTTCGGGACCGCGCGCGGCACCGCGAGGCCGCCGGAGCCGAGCGCGAGCGGATGTGTTTCCGGAAACGATGATTTGCCGCCGAGGCTGGTGGTGACGGGAATGGCGAGACGCTCGGCGAGCCGTTTTAATTGAGGCCACGCCTGCGCGTAATGCACGCCCTGGCCGGCATAGATCACGGGCCGCTTGGCATTGACGAGGAGGCTGGCGGCTTCCTTCACATGAACGGGATCGGCGCCGTAACGGGTGCGCAGCACCGGCGCGTAGTTCAGCGGCTCCGGCACCTCCTCGTTCCACATGTCCGAGGGGATCTCGACGATGACAGGCCCGCCGCGGCCGTTCTTCAGCTTGGTAAAGGCGCGGCGGAAGATATTGGCGACTTCCGCGGCCAGGATGATCGGCTCGGACGATTTCGCGAACGGCTTCATCGCCTCGCTGGAATTGAAGTTCGGCTCGATGTGCGCCAGCCGGCGCTGATAGCCCATCGGCAGCACCAGCACGGGCACGGATTCGCCGAAGCACTGGGCGACGCCGCCCATTGCATTCTCCGCGCCCGGCCCATGCTGCATGCAGAACGCGCCGATCGTGCGTCCCGACGTCACCCGCGAGATCGCATCCGCCATGTGGATGCCGACGCGCTCCTGCCGCACCATGACGGGGCGGATCTCGGCCCTGGCCGCATGCTCGATCAGGTGGTTGACGGGATAGCCGCAGAGGATCTCGATCCCCTCGCGCCTCATGATTTCCGCGATGGCGGTGCCGAGCTTCATGGCGTCTCTCTCCTCAGGCAGAGGCCGGTTGATCCGGCTGGTTGAGGAGAGAGGATCAGGAATTCCGGGAAGCGTAAAGCGCGCGCGGCGAGCGCGGCGGTAGGCCAGCTATGCACCGCGAGCGTGCACCGGCTCCGATTGGCGTGAGTGGCCACAGCCGTCCGCCGTTGGCCGCGCGCGCTGCAGCAGGCGCCTGGCAGCAATGAGATCCGGCGTTTCGAAGCCCTCGGTGAACTCGTCATAAATCGGGGCGAGCAGCCGGATGGCCTTGGTCCTGCGGCCGGTCGCGATCCAGTGTGCTGCGAGATCGGTGGCGATCCGCAACTGGAATGTCATCGCGCCTATGGCGTGCGCTTCGGCGAGCGCCTGCTGTAGCCGCTTTTCGGCGCGCTGCGGCTCGCCGGCCTGGAGAAGGACCGATGCGTCGACCCGCTGCAGTTCCGGCCGGCACCAGCGCTCGCCCTGACGTTCCTGATGGCCGATCGCCCGCGTGATGGCCTCGCGTGCTTCCGCGATCCGGCCCTGCCGAAGATAGGCGCGGGCGAGGACCGCGAGATAGCTGCCGATCCGCATCAGGAAGCGGCATTCGATCAGTTCGTCGATCGCGGCGCGAATATCCTCGGCCGCGCGCTGATCGCCACGCAGGTCGCGAAGACAGGCAGAGAAATAGCGCTCGACCGGAACCCAGCGCGAGATGCGCTCGCGTTCCAGGTTGCGACGCAGCCGCATCGTAAAACTCTCGAGCGCATCCAGGTTGCCGGTTTCGAGCGCAACGGGAAGTGCGGCAAGCCCAAGTGCGTTCGATTGCGACACCCAATGGCCGCTGCGGTCCGCGGCGTCGACGGCGTCGCGGGCCAGCCTTGCCGCGTAGTCGGCTTGCCCTTGCATCCACGCCACGAAGGGCAGGTTGAAGCGGACGGTGATGAACCGGTAGACCTCATTCGCATCCTTGCGCGAACGGCCCTCGGCCAGCGAATAGGTTGCCGCGAGACGATCCAGAACCGGGCGGCTCTTGCTCAACTCACCGGCAAAGGCGCGGGCCCAGGCCAGTGCCCGATCGGCTTCAGACGTCGCCGTCAGGTCGCGGCCGCGGTCGGCTAGCGCGGTGGCCTCTTCGAGATAGGTTATGGCGCGCGGGACCTGACCGATCTGCAGCAGGTAAAAGGCAAAACCCACCAGCGCTCGCTGCTGATACTCGATGTTGCCGGCACGCCTTGCAAAGGCGATCGCGTCGAGCCAGGCGACCTCGTTCTCATTCGACATCTTGCGGGCGTAGAACAGGCTCCATCCAAGGGCGCAGGCGAGCTTTGCCTTCGACAGATCGTCGCACGCGACCGTCTTGGCCAAGGCGAGCGCATCCTCCAGCCGCGCCTGCGCTTCCGACAGGATGAAGGTTTCCGACCACAAGGTGATCGCCGCAACCGTGAGCCTGATTCCGAGGACGGGATCGCCTTCCTCGCCAACCGCCCATGAAAGAGCTGCGCGCAAATCGGCGATGCGAGCAAGGTAGCGCTGTGTCCAATCGGCCGGCTCGCGCCAGTTCCACTCCTCCTCGGACCGTTCGAAGAGCCCGAGAACGCGCTGTGCATGGCGGCGCAGCGCCTGGCCGCAGGCGGGATCGGCCTGGCGCCGCTCGGCCGCATAGCGGCGCGTGCTGTCGAGCAGCCGGTAACGAAGCTGCGCTCCGCGGGCCTGCGCGCTCAGAAGCGATTTGGCGACGAGGCTGCCGAGGCCGGTGACGACGTCGATCGGCGTGAGCTCTGCCGCTTCCGCGACGAAAACCGCATCCTCGGCGTCGAAGGCGTCACTGAATACCGACAGCAAGGCGAACAGCCTGGCTTCCTTCTGCGACAGCAGTCGGAAGCTCCAGTCGATCGTCGTCATCAGGGTCTCATGGCGCGGCGACGCACCCTCGGCGGTGGGAGCGCGAAAGCCCAGCTTCTGGTCGAGCAGCGCCACCAATTCGCGTGGATTGAACCTGCCGATCTGCGCCGCTGCCAGCTCGATGGCCAGCGGAAGGCCGTCAAGCGAGTGGCAGATCGAGGCAACGGCCTCGCAATCACCATCGACGAACCGGTAGTCCGACCATTCGGCGGCGCGGCGGACGAACAGCTGTACCGCTGGAAACCTGACGGCCTGATCGATCGACAGGTCGAGGCCAGACTTCGGCGAGGCAAGCGAGCCAAGCCGCACGACATGCTCGGTGGCGGTGCCCAGCGGCTCGCGGCTCGTCGCCAGCAGCCTGGACGGCGATGTATCCGCCAGGAACTTGCCGGCGAAGATCGTGGCGGCGGGCAGCACATGCTCGCAATTGTCCAGAATGAGCAGCATCTGCCGCGGCCTCAGATAATCGAGGGCTGCAGCCAGACCGTTGTCCGTATTGCCTCTGATGCCCAGTGCCGTCACCAGCGCCGCGCCGAACAGCGTTGGATCGGAAATCGTCGCGAGGTCGACGAAGCAAATGCCGTCGCGGCACCTTGGCGCAAATGCCTGCGCGACGGCCACAGCAACTGTCGTCTTGCCGATGCCTCCTGCGCCAGCCAGGGTCACGTGCCTGTTGTCGACGAGCAGATCGGCGATTTCGACGATTTCCGCTTCACGACCAACGATGCCGCGCAACACGGGCGGCCGGGACAAGGGGACGGGTTCGGCGAACGCAAGTCCGTCCTCGACCTCGCCCATGCTGATTTGCACCTCCGCGATGAACTTGTACCCGCGGCGCGCCACGGTCGCGATGTAGACGGGCTCGATCTGGGTATCTCCCAGCGAACGCCGTAAGCTCCACATGTTGACCTTGAGATTGCTGTCGTGGAGGAAGGTGCCCGGCCAGGCCGCCGCCATCAGCTCATTCTTGCTGACCAACTCGCCGCAGCGCTGCACCAGCAGCTGCAAGAGCTCGAATGCGCGCCCGCCCAGTTTGACGGGACGCCCCTCGAGAAGGAGCAGCTGGCGGCGGGGAACCAGTCGGAATGGGCCGAAGCAGTATGTAAGTTCCTGTCGGCGCGTGCCCCGTTGCCGTGTCTCGGTGGCAGCCTGCATTGATCATTGCCAATCGATCGAAGCGATCGCCTGCAATTATCATGCGCTGCAAAGTTGTTGGAGTGAGCCGTTCTGAATTCGCACGATTGCGGCGGGCATTTGCCCGCAGGATGCCTGCGACAAAACGGCTCGCACCGGCGCCGGCTATTTCTTGGGCACGCCAAGAACCGCCATGCGCATGACCTCGACGCCGCCATCGGCAAGCTCCGGCAGCTTGGCGAACCAGTCCTTCACATAAGGCATCGCGTTATGCGCGTCGAAATCCGCCTGGCTCGCGAACACCTCGTAGAAGATGAAATGACCGGGTTTGGCGCGGTCTTCCTGGAGAAAATAGACCAGGTTCTTGGGATCGCCGCGAACCAGGTCGATCAGCGGAAGCGTGGCCGCACGCAACGCGTCTTCCTTCCCGGCCTTGGCGCGCACCTGGGCCACCACCGAATAGGCGCCTTCCGGAATCTCCTGATAGCGCACGCGCGGCGCTTCCTGGGCGAGGGCCGGTGGCGCGGTGATGGCCATCGCGGCGGCGAACAGCAGCGCGCCAAGCGAATTGCGGACGAGCGTTTGCATGATGAAGTCCTTCACATTGAGATCGTGGGCGCTTTGCCGGGCGATCAGCGGAAGCCGGTCGCCCGGCGTTTGACGGTCAGCGCACGATTGTCTGTTGGCGCTTTGCCAGGGCCTCGCTGAAGCGCTTCTTGACGGGGCCGAGCGCCTTGACGAATTCGAGCTGCTCGCCCTCCGGCCCCTTGCAATAGATCAGCTCCCAGCCATTCGAGGGTTCAGCGGTCACCCGGTTTGTGTTGGTGCTGCGGGGAGCGGCCTTGCGATCTGCCTCCGTCATGACGCGAATGGTGCGGTTCGCCCGCACCTGCGTCATGCCTCGGCGCGCGGATTCGGCTTCGAGGTCGGCGATGAACTTGTTGAAATCGACATCGTCGCGAACATAGAAGCAGATGTGCATCATGCGCGGAAAGGCCGGGCTCATATGCTCCACCGGTTCGGCAAAGCTCTTTGCGCTGCCCATGGGCTGATCGGCCTCGCGATATTGCAGCAGTTCGAGCACCATGTTGTCGAACTGGATGAAGCGGACATCGAGCCGCTGCGCTCCGCTTCTGAGGTCGGGAACGCCGATGGTCCGCGGATTGACCCCGCGCGCATTCGCCTCGATCTCCTGGTCGGCCAGCAGCGTGTTCTGCACCCCGTCGCCCTGGAAATCGCCGTGACGGAACACCTCCGTGCCGCCGAGCACCTCGGTGTAGAACTGATAGGCGCGCTCCATGTTCTGCACCGTCAGCCCGAAATGCTGGACGCCCTGCAGTCGCGCGCCGAGCGGCGCCTCGTCGCGCTCTGCTGACGACATGCCGTCTTGCGTCGCGGCCCGCGCGTCGGTCGTGCCGGTGACGAGGCCGGTGACGACGGCTGCGCCGGCTGTCTGGAGCAGGGTGCGGCGGCCCATGTCGGTGGCGTTGTCTGCTTCATCTGTCATGTCGTTCTCCTTCGTCTGCGTGCGTTATCGTGCCGGCCGGAGAGCTGCTCGGCCGGGATGAATCTGCTGCGCTCTCGGCACCTCAAGCGGCGGCGGGAAGCGGAGCTGCGGCGTTGACGAGCCCTTCCGAACGGAGCTCGCGCCAGAAATCGGCGGGGATGGATTCCTCGAGCGCAGCGCGATCCTCGGCGATGCGGCCCGGGCGGCTCGCACCGGGAATGACCGCTGCCACCACCGGGTTGGCGAGTGCAAACTGCAATCCAGCCGCCTTCATGCTGATGCCGTAGCGGTCGGCGATGGCCTTGATCCGCGCCACCTTGTTGAGGATTTCCGGAGGCGCGGGCGCATATTCGAAATTCGGGCCGCCGACCAGCGCGCCCGAACTGTAGGGGCCGCCGACGACGATCGCGAGCTCGTGCTCCGCCACCATCGGCATCACCCGCTGGAGCGCCCTTGCATGATCGAGCAGCGTGTAGCGGCCCGCGAGAAGGAAGCCGTCGGGACGCGGCTCCTCGAGCGCGAGCAGCAGCTCGATCGGCTCGACCCGGTTGACGCCGAGGCCCCACGCCTTGATCACGCCTTCGTCGCGCAGCCGGTCGAGCGTCTTGAACGCGCCCTTGCGCGCGCTTTCGAACACCGAAAGCCATTCGTCGCCGTAAAAATCCTGCGCAACATCATGCACGAAGGCGATGTCGATGTGGTCTGTGCCGAGCCGCTTCAGGCTGTCCTCGATCGAGCGCAGTGTCGCATCGGCGGAGTAATCGTTCACAATCCGGTTCGGGCGCCCGTATTGGAAGACGCCGCCCTTCTCGCCGAGGTCGCGGCTGCCGACATCCTCGATCTCGTCCAGGATCAGGCGCCCGACCTTGGTGCTGATGACATAGTCGCTTCGTAGCCGGCCGGCCAGCGCAGCGCCCATGCGGAGCTCGGCAAGGCCCGCGCCGTAGAACGGCGCGGTGTCGAAATAGCGGATGCCGTCGTCCCAGGCTGCGTTGACCGTCGCGAGCGCTTCTTGCTCCGGGATGTCGCGAAACATGTTGCCGAGCGGCGCCGCGCCGAATCCCAATTGTCCCGGCAGAATATCCTTGAGGGCCATGTTGCGAGTCCTTGTGTGTGACAGCCAGGACGATCCGTGTTCAGTCGGTCGCGGACGTGTCTGCGCTTCTGATGAACGCCGCGACCTCGCGCGGATGCGACAGCATCACCGCGTGGCTGCTTTTGATCTCCGTCACCTTCGCGCCCGAGCGCTTGGCCATGGTGCGCAGCAAGCTCGGAGGGATAATGTGATCCTCCATCGTCACCATGTAATAGGTCGGCTTCGTCTTCCAGGCCACGCGCTCGACCTTGGTCTGCACCGCCTGCAGTCCGAACGGCAATTGCGCCGCAGCCATGAAGCGGGTCGTGGCCGGGTCGACACCGGCGGCGAAGGAGCTCGGGAATTTTTCGCGCTCGACGAAGAGATAATTGCCCTCAGTGACCAGCGGACCCTTGTGCTCGCCGGGCGGCACGGGTGCTTCCGACAGCGTGCTGACCGACTCCCCGACATCGGGAGCATATGCCGCGAGATAGACCAGGCTGCGAACCTTCGGATTGTCGCCGGCTTCCGTGATGACCATTCCACCATAGGAATGCCCGACGAGAATGACCGGATGCCGCGCCTTGGCGATCACGCGTTCGGTCTCCGCGACGTCGTCTCGCAGCGCGATCGTCGGCTGCTGCACGACGAGCACCTCATAGCCTGCCTTGGAGAGGATGTCGTAGGTGTCCTTCCAGCCCGAGCCATCGACGAAGGCGCCGTGGACAAGAACGATGGAAACGGTCCTCTCGGCCGCGATTGCGGGGGCGGCCGTTGCGATCGTCATTGCGGCAAGTATGGAGATAAGCGTCTTCATATCAGGCTCCGATCCTCGATACGGCGGCATTGCCGTTGATGGGCCCTCAACTAGCGGAGGCGAGCATTGCGGTATTTCCGATTCCTGCGCGATGACGAACGCATCTTGCTCATCCTGCGATGAGACCAGCTTTCGAAGCCAGGCGCGCTGCGCTCCAAGCCTTTGCGTTGCCTAGCTTTTACCTCTTTTAACCGCGCCGCCTCTGGACTTCGCTGTCGCCGCTTGTGAGAAATTCGCGATCGGCGTGGCAGCGGCCGGGGCTGCAACTCATCACCGGATGGAATGATCGCTCGCTCGCGATACGGGGCCGGGATTCGCCGCAACCAGCGGAGGTCGTGATGGCGCTCGTGACGCATGGAGATCAGAAATACAAGAACAGCGAGAAGCTCGCGGCGACCAGCGACTGGCCGGGGCTGAGCATCGAGCATCGCAAGTTCGAGGCGGGACGCCAGGCAACGCCCGTTCCCATCTGCACCGAAATCGTCATGGTGCTGTCAGGCGGCGGCATGGTGTGCCGGGCCGGCAATGGCGAAATCCAGAAGAGCCTCGCACGGCCGGGCATGAGCTACCTCGTGCCCGTCGGGACGCAGGAGAGTCATCTCGAGCTGTCGGACCGGATGGAATGTCTTCATCTCTATCTTCCGCCCACTCTGCTGGACCAGAGCGCGCTTGCGGATTTTGATATCGATCCGGCAAAAGTCGAGATCGCCTACGCCCACGGTCTGGCGGACCAGGTGCTGTTCCACATCTGCTCGCCGCTTCGCGATCTGCTCCATCGCCCGCGCCAGCCGACCGACGCGCTGTTCGTGGAGGGCATCCAGGTTGCGCTCGCGGCGCATCTTCTTGGGAACTATACGATCGACCGCTGGCGCGCACCCGACAAGTCGCCGGCGCTCGATCCGCGGCGCCTGCAGCGCGTGCTGGACTATATCGAGGGCTTGCTCGGCAGCGACGTCAGGCTCGAGGATCTGGCGGCCCAGGCCTGCCTCAGCCCCTATCATTTTTCCCGGCTGTTTCGCGAAGCGACCGGGTTGTCACCACACCGTTACGTGACCGATCGCCGCGTCCAGGCCGCTCGGCAAGAACTCGCGCGCGACCGTTTGTCTCTGGTCGAAATTGCCCTGGAGTTCGGTTTCGGCTCGCAAGCCAATTTCACGCGCGTGTTCCGCAAGGCCGCAAGTCTCACGCCGGGACAATATCGCGAATTGTGCTGCGGCCAGGCGGACGTGAAGACCGATCGTTCCGATAGGGCACTCCGCAGGGATTGCGCATGATTCCGCAGGAATCGGGAATACGGCTCAGCGTCCATCAGGCAGTGCTGTTGTGCCGACCAGATCCGTTAGGGGACACATCGACATGATCGAGCTCACGGTGAACGGGATCAAGCATAGGGTCGACGTCGTCCCCGAGATGCCACTCTTGTGGGTGCTGCGCGACGAGCTCGGCATCACCAGTCCGAAATACGGCTGCGGGGTCGCGCAATGCGGCGCCTGCACCGTTCACATCAACGGCAAGGCGGTGCGGTCCTGTCAGGCGCATATCGGCGAGGTCGCCGGCAAGTCGGTTGTCACGCTCGAAGGGCTGGAGAAGAGGGAGCAGCATCCGGTTCTCCAGGCCTGGATCGAGCATCAGGTGCCGCAATGCGGCTACTGCCAGACCGGCCAGATCATGCAGGCCATCTCGCTGCTCGATCTGATCTCCAATCCGACGGACGACGAGATCAATCAGGTGATGTCCGGCAATCTCTGCCGCTGCGGCACCTATCCGCGCATCCGCGCGGCGATCCACGCGGCGGCCGCGAAGAAGATGGCGGAGAAGTGAGATGGGCCACATGCAGACCCTTTCGCGCCGCGCTTTCGTTTTCGGCTCCGCTGCAGTCGCCGGCGGCATCGCTTTCGGTGCTTATGGCAATGCTGAGGCGGCCGCGCCGGGCGCCGATGGCAATCCGCTGGCCGCCGGCCTCGGCGCGAATTCGGTGACCTTCAACCCCTGGGTCGAGATCAGCCCGGACAAGATCACGCTGATCGCGCAGCACGCCGACATCGGCCAGGGCGTCGGCTCGGTGCAACCGATCATGATCGCCGAGGAGATGGACCTCGATCCCGGCCAGTTCGAAATCCGCTTCGCCGGTCCAAGCCCCGCCTATTTCAACACAGGCTTCGCCGACGAGTTCGCCCCGTTCGTGGCCGCCGACCAAAGCCCGGCCGCAGAGGAAGCGCGCGCCAAGACGCTCGAATGGCTGAGGCAATCCGGCCTGCAAATGACGGGCGGATCAAGCACGATCCCGGACACCTACGACAAGCTGCGTGTTGCCGGCGCGGTCGCCCGCGAGACGCTGAAGGCCGCCGCCGCCAAACGGTCGGGCGTCGCCGTGGCTGACCTGCGCACCCAATCGGGCCATGTGATCCTGCCCAACGGGACCAAGATCGCCTATGTCGACCTGTCCGCGGACGCCGCCAGGATTCCGCCGGTGCTCGATGCGCAGCCGCGCGACCCGTCCAAATGGCGCATGCTCGGCAAGCCGATGATGCGGCTCGACGTCCGCTCGAAAGTGATGGGCGAGCTGAAGTTCGGCATCGACCTGAAGATGGAGGGCATGCTCTACGCCTCCGTCAAGCTCAACCCCAACAAGGGGCAGCCGCTGAAATCCTACGATGCCAGCAAGGCGCGTGCGATGCCGGGGGTCAAGAAGATCCTCGAGATCAAGAATGGCGTCGCCGTGATCGCGACGAACAGCTGGTACGCAATGAAGGCGGTCGACGCCATCGCGTGCGAGTGGGCGCCTTCGGTGTATCCCGCCGAGCAGGCCGACCATTGGAAGGTGCTGGAATCCTCGTTCAAGCCTGAATTCCTGGGCAAGGAGTGGCGGAAGATCGGCGATATCGAAGCCGGGCTGAAGACGGGGACGCGCGTCGAGGCCGAGTATCGCGCTCCTTACGTGGCGCATCAGCCGCTCGAGCCGCTCAACGGGATCGGCCTCGTCACCGACAAGGGGATGGAAATCTGGGTCGGCCATCAGAGCCCCCGCTTCGTGCAATATGTCGCGGCGACGGCGATCGGCCTCAAGCCGGAACAGGTCACCTTCCACAATCAATGGACTGGTGGAAGTTTTGGCCACCGTCTCGAATACGAGAATGTCCGCGTTCTCGCCGAGATCGCCAATCAGATGAAGGGCACGCCGATCAAGCTCGTGTTCTCGCGCGAGGAAGATTTCCTTCAGGACATTCCGCGGCAGATTGCGATCGCCAGGCACCGGGGCAGCGTCGACAAGAGCAAGATCGTCGCCGCCGATCTGCAACTGGCCTCGACGACTCCGCTCAAGGGGCTGCTCGAACGTTCCGGTACGCCCTCGCAAGATCCCGACGGGCAATTGGCCGCCGGCCTGTGGAACGTCTATTACGACATCCCCAATTTCCGGGCCACGAGCTACGAGGCGCAAGGGTTGTCGCCGAGCACCACATGGCGTTCGGTCGGCGCCTCGACATCGGGCTTCTTCACCGAAAGCTTCATCGACGAGCTGATCCATGCGGCGGGCCTCGATCCGATGAAGGCGCGTATCGCGATGTGCACCGTGCCGCACTATCGCAAGGTGCTGGAGACGGTCGCGGAGATGTCGGACTGGAAAGGACCGCTCGGCAACGGCAGGGGGCGCGGCGTCGCCTTCGTGGAGTCGTTCGGGACCCCGACCGCCGAGGTCGTCGAGGTGACGGTGACGCCGGAAGGCATCAGGATCGACAAGGTCTGGGTCGCGGTCGATGTCGGCAAGGTCGTCGATCCCGTCAATTTCGAGAACCAGGTGCAGGGCGGCGTGATCTGGGGACTCGGTCACGCCATCAATTGCGAGCTCACTTACGCCAAGGGCGCGGTGCAGCAGACCAACTACAATCACCACGAAGCGATGCGGATCTATCAGTGCCCGGTCATCGAGGTTCGGGGGCTCGAGAACGATCCGAAGGTGAGAGGCGTCGGCGAACCGCCGGTTCCGCCGGCCGCGCCTGCGCTCGCCAATGCGATCTTCGCGGCGACCGGAAAGCGCATCCGCGAGATGCCTTTCAACAAGTTCATCGATTTCGTGTGAGGACGGATGATGAAGAGATCTCTGATCGCGGTGGTTCTTGCCGCTTCGTCAATCGCAGCCCTCACGGGCATTGTCGCGGCCAAGGACGAAGCCAGGAAAGATGTCTTGCCGCCGGGCAGCGTCAGCCGGGCGGAGGGGGTGGACGCCTGGAAGCGGATCGAAGCCGTGGTGACGCATCCGCGCTGTGCCAACTGCCACGTCGATGCCAAGGCCATCCCGATATGGACGCCCGCAGGCGAAACCAGGCCTCGCGTGCACGGCATGAACATCCATGGCGGAGAGAGCCGCATCGGCGCGGAGGCGATTCCGTGCTCGACCTGCCACATGACCTCGACCCAGGCGAACGAGCCGGCACCGTCGCCGCCGCGCGCCGGCATCGACTGGCAGCTCGCGCCGGTGGCTTTCATCTGGTTCGGCAAGAGCGGCGCCGAGATCTGCGCGCAGCTGAAGGATCCCAAGCGCAATGGCGGCCGCGACGCCGCCGGCCTCGTCGACCATTTGCGGCACGATGCGTCTCTGAACGGCTTCATTCCGAGGGGATGGGCCCCCGGAGCAGGCCGCTCGACGCCGCCGGGCACCTTCGAGGATCACGTCAAGGACATGGCGATCTGGGGCGCGGCGGGGCAGCCGTGTCCGAATTGACCGTTCTCCGCGTCGCGCCAACGCGATCCCAATGGTGGGAACGGGATCTCGGCAACAAAGTTGTTGGTCGGCCAGTCGTGGCGTTCTGGCCGCCCGAGTGCACAGCGTTATTCCAAGGAGAAAACCGTGACCCAACATGTCCTCTTCATCGTCACCAACGCAGCCGTGCTCGGTCCGCATAATCGCAAGACCGGCTTCTTTTTCGCCGAGGTCGCCCATCCTTTCGAGGTGCTCGACAAGGCGGGCGTCGCGGTGGAGTTCGCGTCCCCGGCCGGGGGATGGACGCCTTACGATGCGTACGACGAGAAAGATCCCGCTCAGAAGGATTTTCTCGCGAGCAAAGCCTTTCGCCGCCTGAATCGCAGTCGCAAATTGTCCGAGGTGGACGCCGCCGACTACGACGCCATCCTGGTGCCCGGCGGTCTTGGGCCCATGGTGGACATCCAGCGCAATGCAACGGTCCAGAATGCCATCGTGCGCGCCTGGAGCACTGGCAAGCTCGTCGCCGCTGTTTGTCACGGGCCGTGCGCGCTGCTTGGCGTCAACCTCGGTGATGGCACCCCGTTCGTACGCGGCAAGAAGCTCACGTCCTTCTCGAAGAAGGAAGAATACGACTACGCCCGCGATGATGTGCCTTACGAGCTGGAGGACGCGTTGAGGGCAGAGGGTGCCGAGTACTCGTCGGCCGCCAACTGGCAGCCTCACGTCGTCGTCGATGACCGGCTCATCACGGGGCAGAACCCCGCTTCGGCCGGACCGCTGGGAAAGGAGTTGCTGTCCGCCCTCAAGCGACAGGACCGGTGACACGAACATCTGAAATGTCGGAGTGGACGCAATTCGCGGGGGACGGGCTCGGCATCTCCAAAAGCCGCGTTTACCCCCGCATCGGGAGCTATCGAATGACGCAATCGCCATCCAAGATCACCGCTATCCTGGTTGCTCGCCCGGGCAAGTCCGATGAACTCAGAGCACTGCTTGTCGGCATGGCACCGCATTCCAGGGCCGAGCCTGGCAACCTGCACTGGGATGTCTGGCGCGACACATCGAATGAAGATCGCTACGTTCTCGACGAGCTGTACCGGGACGTTGCGGCCGTCGAAGCTCACCGAACCACGCCGCATTATCAGGCCTACCTGGCCAAAATTCCCGAACTGGCTGATCGGACGGCCGTGGTCTTGGAAGCGGTTGAGGTTGGGGGCAGGTAAACGCCGTCAGCAAACCTTTGAAGTAATTGCATCCGCGCGAACTGCGCCCCGGATTTCGCCGCGCTCCATCCGGGCTACGAACTTGCGAACGGCCACAGCCGCAGTTCGGGCCGGCCAGTGGACAAACGTCCTATTTGCAGTTCTGGCAGATCATCAGCTTTCGCTTTAACGCGCCGTCTTCCTGATCGAGGTCATCCAGATTGGACTTGCTGTCCTTTGCGGCGCGTGACCGCACAGGCGGCGTCACGCGGCTCGGGGTGTCATTGTCGTCGACGGTGCCGACGCTGAAGCCGTCGTAGTCGGCGGCCGGATTCGGCGCCGCCGGCGGAGTTCTGTCCGTCGTCACCCGTCCAGGCTCGCCTCTGGGCTTGGAGTTCCTGGCACTCGGGCGCGGTGGCGATGCATCGGGCGGAGCAAGCGAAACCGGCGGCGCGACCGAGGTCTGGCCCCTCGCGCTATCGTGCGACCATGCGCCGACAAACACGAGGCTGAGAGCCAGGAGCGTCACGCTTCTCATCCGCATCCTCTCGGCAGCTTTGGTTTAACGATTGATCGCATGGCGCGCCGAGCCACGACGGGGCGCAGAGTATCAGGACTCCCACGGCCGTCAAAGCTCCATCCGGACTACGGTCGGTTGCATCGCCCGGCGAGCAAAACATGCCATCGCCGGGCGAAGCACGAGTCGGCTCAGAACAGCGTGCCCGCGTGGAAGCTCGCTTGTGCCAGCAACGACTGGATCACGATGTTGTCGCCGGGACCTCCGTCCAGCACGTCGGTTCCGCCGCCGCCGATCAGCACATCGTCGCCGAGCCCGCCGAGCAGCGTGTCGTTGCCCGCGCTGCCGATGAGCACGTCGTCGCCGGCGCCGCCGTCGAAAACGAGGTGCGGCCCGCCGGGACCGACGCCTGACGCTTCGATCACGTCGTTACCGCCGAGGCCATTGATGGTGATGGTGTCGTTGAAGTCGAAGTTCTCGATCACGACCTGGCTTGCCAGGCCGTCGATCACCAGCGCGCCATTGCTGTTAAGCGAAAGCGTGATGACGTCGTCGCCGCCGGTGCCGTTGATCACGATGTTGTCGGCCGCACCGTCGCCGCCAGGGGTGCCCGGAACGCCGCCGAGGTCGATCTTGACCTCAGTCACGTCGGTCCCGCTCATGTCGCCGACATTGATCGTATCGGCGCCGCCGCGGGCATTGAACGCGATCGTCTCGACGCCGTGCGTATCCATCGTGATCGAGGCAACGTCCCGCGTCAGCTCGGCACGGTCGCCGTTCGCGAAGATGTTGATGGTTTCGGCGATGTTGGCGCCGTTGAACAGCAGGGTGTCGGTGCCGCCCTGGCCCTCGACCGTGTCGTTGTCGTCGCCGGGATTCCAGACGAACGTGTCGTTGCCCGCGCCCATCAGCGCGACGTCGTTGCCGTCGCCGCCGTTGATCACGTCGTCGCCCTGGCTGCCGCGAACGGTGTCGTTGCCAAGTCCGCCATTGATCGTCAGCTGCAGCACACCGGCAGCAAGCCCGCTGGCGTCGATCACGTCGTCGCCGCCGATGCCGTTGAGCGTCAGCTGATCGGTTGCGTCCATGAAGGCGAGGTTGATGGCTGCGTGCAGGCCGAACACGGTCACGCCGCCGGCATTGCCGCTGACGCCGAACGTCTCGGCGCCCTGGGTCGCATCGACCGAGACGGTATCGACGGCGCCGTCGGCCGTGCCGGCTGAACCACCGAGGTCGATATTCACCTGCGTCACGTCGGTCCCGGTCAGGTCCCCCACCGCGATATGGTCGGCGCCGCCCAGCGTGTGGACATCGACCTGCTCGACCCCGTGCAGGTCCATCGTGATGTTTGCCACGTCGCGCGTGAGCCGGGCGTGATCGCCGTTCGCCGCAATGACGATATTCTCGGCAATGTTGGCACCGAAGAACCGCAGCGTATCGACGCCGGCGCCGCCCTCGACGGTGTCGCTGCCGTCGCCTGGATTCCACTGGAACACGTCACTGCCGTCGCCGAGCTGCGCGAGATCATCGCCGCGGCCGCCGACGACGGTATCATTGCCGTCACCGCCGATCAGTGTGTCGCCGCCGGCGCTGCCAGTGATCGTGTCGTTGCCGGCGCCGCCGTCGATCGTCAGGTGCACGACCCCCGCTGCAAGCATGGCCGCCGAGATCGTGTCATTACCGCCAAGGCCTTCGATGACGAGCGCATCGTTGGCGCCTTCCGCGTTGCTGATGGCGAGGGCGGCGGGCAAGCCCGTGACCGAAACCGAATTGCTCGAGCCGGACACCTGGATCGTATCGGCACTTAACGTGCCTTCGAGCGTCACGGTATCGGCCGCACCGTCGCCGGCCCCCGCTGACCCGAGATCGACATTGACCTGATTGACATCGGTGCCAGCAAGGTTGTTGACGACGATGTTGTCGCTGCCGCCGCGCGCGTTGATCGTGATGGTCTCGATGCCGTCGAGGTCCATCGTGATGTTGCCGACATCGCGGGTGAGCAGAACGCGTCCGCCGCTGGCGGCAGAGAGGGCGATGTTCTCGCCGATGTTCGAGCCGTTGAACAGCAGGGTGTCGGCTCCGGCCTGACCGTCGACTTTGTCGCTGCCGTCGCCCGGATCCCACTGGAAGGTATCGTTGCCGGCGCCCAGCAAGGCGGTGTCGTTGCCCTGGTTGCCGTCGATGAAATCGTTGCCGTCGCCGCCCAGCAGGCGGTCCGCACCATTGCCGCCGAGGATCGTGTCATTGCCGGCCCCGCCGTCGAGCGTCAGCGTGATGAGCGCGGCGAGATTTCCGGTGGCGGTGATGAGGTCATCGCCGCCATTAGCATGGACCACGAGGTCCTCCGTGGTGCCGATGTCCAGCGAGAACGGCGCCGGCTCGAGGCGGTCGAAGCGGACGCGCGTGCCGTTGGCCGTGATGGCGAAAGTCTCGCTGCCATTGCCGCCGTTCACCTCGGCGGTGTCGGTGCCTGCACCGCCTTCCATCAGGTCGCTGTCGTCACCGGGGTTCCAGATCATGCGGTCGTCGCCGGCTTCGCCGAACATCTGGTCGTTGCCGTCGCCGCCGACCAGCACGTCATTGCCGGAGCCTCCGAACAGCAGGTCGTTGCCGCCCTTGCCGAACAGCGTGTCGTTGCCGGACTGGCCGAACAGCATGTCGCCGCCGGACCCGCCCGTCAGCGTATCGTTGCCGGCGCCGCCGAACAGGTTCGCCGCGGGCATCGCGCCGTTGCTCTCGTCGATGGTGATGATGTCGTTACCGTCCTGGCCGAAGGCCTGGATCAACTTGGTGTTGGCGACCGTCGCGGGACCGCCTTTGATCGTGACCGCGCCGCCGTTGACGACGATCGTTCCAGCCGCATTGCGGCCTACCGCGATCGTATTGTTCAGGCCATTGCCAAAGATGGAGAGAATTCCGGCGGAAAAATTTGCTGTGACAGCCATGTGTGCTTCTCGCTTGCGTGATCGCCGAAACGAACCGCGGGCGGTATCGCGACGCTTTTTCGCGATGCCCGCGGTGAACGGCAAATGACCACGTCTGTAGGCCGAGATGGCAGTTCCGGCTTGACGGAAGCCTTCGGGCTGGCTCCTGTTTTCCTTGAGGGCAGCTTGATTTTCGAGAGTGCGGTCACATCACTCGTGAAACGAGACTGCGAGCTGCTGTGCCGGGGCCCATGCAGCAGCGCTTCAATGACGAGTTTGTGAAGGCGCCGTGTCGCCCAACGCTATTCCGGCGCTGCTCTACTCATTCAACGCCCGCCGCAGCCTGCGGATGATGACGCCGCGGGCGCGGTCGTCGGCGGCGGCTGCGACCTTGTCGCTGATGTCGAGCATCAGCTCCGACATCTCGTTGTGCCAGTCGAGATGCGTGACGGCCTCGGGCGCGAGGCGGCGGCGATGGTCGACGTCGAGGACGCGCGGCTCGGCCGCTGCGAGCTCGTAGATGTCGTCCAGCACCGGCTGATAGATTTTTGCGGCCGGGAGGATGCGTTCGGCGAGCCGCTCGGCAAGTCCGGCGATCGCATCCTGCTCGCCATGGGTGAGGAACAGGCCGCGCGCGATCGGGCGGCGCGCCGCGATCCAGCCGGCCATCCCCGCGGCGTCGGCATGTCCGGAATATTCGTCGATCATGCGGATGCGCGCCGCGACCCTGATCTCCTCGCCCTGGATCCGCACCGCCCTGGCGCCGTCCTGGAGGAAGCGGCCGAGCGTGCCGTGCGCCTGGAAGCCGGAGAGCAACACGGTCGCGCGCTCGTTCCACAGCCAGCGCTTGAGGTGATGGCGGATGCGGCCCGCGTCGCACATGCCGCTGGCGGCGATGATGATGTGGAAGCCGGTCAGGCGCATGATCGCCTTGCTCTCGGCGACCGTCTCGGTGAATTTCAGATGCGGCGAGTTGAGCAGGCGGTCGACGTCGACGCCGGGATCGAGGCTCGCGGCGTGCTGGCGGAAGACCTCGGTGGCATGGATCGCGAGCGGGGAATCCAGGAAGATCGGCGCCGCCGGAACTTCGCCGCGCTCCATCAGGTGGACGATGTCGACGATCAGCTCCTGCGTACGCTCGACCGCGAAGGCCGGAATCAGCAGGGCGCCCCTGGCGGCCGCGGCCTCGCGGATCTCGCCGGCGAGGTGTTGCCGTCGTTGCTCGGGTGTGGTGACGGCGCGCACGCGGTCGCCATAGGTGGATTCGCAGATGACGTAGTCGAGGTCCACCGGGGCCTCGGGATCGGGTTGCAGCAGCTTGGCTTCCGGTCCGACATCGCCGGAAAGCAGCACGCGCAACGGCCGCTCACGGCTGGGCTGGTTGAATTCCAGCTCGATCGAGGCGGAGCCGAGCAGATGGCCGGCATTCCAGTAGCGTGCGCGAACGCCGGGGATCACGTCGGTCCAGCGCTCATAGTCGACCGGGCGGAACGATTGCAGCGATGCCGTCGCGTCGGCCTGCGTGTAGATCGGCACGACCTCCTTCCATCGGCGCGCCGCGTTGCGCCGGTTGAGCTGCGCGACCTCGGACTCCTGGATGCTGCCGGCGTCCGGCAGCATCCAGGAGCAGAGGTCGATGGTGCCGCGCGTCGCCAGGATCGGGCCGTCAAAGCCCTCGCGCACGAGTTTCGGCAGCAGTCCGCTGTGATCGATATGGGCATGCGTGAGCAGCACCGCCTGGATGTCGGCCGGGCGAAATGGGAACGCGCCGTAGTTCAGTGCCTTCAGTGTCTTCTGTCCCTGGAACAGGCCGCAATCGACCAGGAAGCGACCGGTGGCGGTCTGGAACAGATAGCTCGAACCGGTCACGGTGCGGGCGGCGCCGCAAAATCGAACGGTTACGCTCATGTCGTGGTCTCCGGCGGAAATTTGGGCTTGAGCTCGCGCGCGAGCGACGGGGCCAGGATGTCGTCGAGCGCGATCGCGTTGGTCGGATGCGGCACGCTGTCGCTGGAGCAAATGGAGCGGATGCCCGCCTCGGTGAATGCAGCGATCATTGCAGGCGGAAACAGCGCGTGTGTCACGATCGAATCGACGGCGGTTGCGCCGATCGTTTTCAACGTCTTCGCCGCGACCATCAGCGTCGTCCCGGAGGAGACGATGTCGTCGACCATCAGCGCCGGCCGTCCCGCGAGTAGCGCGGCATCGTCGAACATGATCTCCACGGAGCGGTCGCCGCGCCGGATCTTCCGCGCCACCGTATGCTGCAAGCCCAGCCGCCCCGCGAGGTCTCTCACCCAGGGCTCGGATTCGGCATCGGGGCCGATCACAACGGTCGCGGGATCGATGCCGGCCTTTGCCAAGGCGTTCGCGACCGCCGGCATCGCGGACAGGTTCTCGGCCTCGATCCCGGGAAACACGGCGCCGATGTCGCTGGTGCGATGCAGGTGCGCGTCCACGGTGATGACACGGTCCACGATCCTCGCGAGCAGAGCGCCCGTGGCACGCTGGCTGACGGCCTCGCCCGCATGAAACGCAATATCCTGCCGCATGTAGCAGAGATAGGGCGCGACCAGCACCAGCCGCTTGGCGCCGGCGCGTCGCAGCGCTTCGGCGGCGAACAGCAGGGCGATCAGCTTGTCGTTAGGCTGGTCGAGCGCGGCATAGAGGATGGTGGTGTCGGCCGCGGGCGCGACCGTGACGCGCAGTTCGCCGTCCGGGAAGCGGTGCAGGGCGATCTCGTCGCAGGCAAGCCCGAGCCGCACCGCGAGGCGTTTCGCTGCCTCGGCCCCGAACGGCAGGGTCTGGAACGCGATCGTGCTCACGACGCGGTCTTGCCTTGAGGAGCGCCGTGGCCATTGACGGCGTAGCCGTTCTCCGCAGCGGCGGCGGAGGCCGCCAGATCGTGCTCGGGCCGGTCGAAGGCGTAGACGCGATAGAGCGGCTCGCCCTGCTCGACGCGGTCGCCGATCTTCTTGAACAGGCGAATGCCCGCGCCCTTGTCGAGCGGCGCGCCGGCGGTGCGGGCGAGGCGATTGAGGCGCAGGCAGTCGATCGCGGACACCACGCCGTCATGCGCCGCCTTGACGTCGAAGCTGAGCGATCCTAGCTCGGTGCTGCTTGTCGAGGGCCCCTGGGCGTCGATGATCTTCTGCATCTGCTTCAGTGCCGCGCCGCTGTCGAGCAGCTCGCGTGCCCGCGCATAGCCGGAGCCGCCGCGCAGCTTCGGATCGTATTCCAGCAGATGGGCGGCGAGCCGCAGCGACTTCTCGCGCAGATCGCGCGGCGCGTCCTTCTCGTTGCCGAGCACCGCCATGACGTCATTGGCCTCGAGCACCGGCCCGATGCCGTTGCCGATCGGCTGGCGGCCGTCGGTCGTGATCACTTCGACCGTGCGCCCGAAGCGGTCGCCGACGAATTCGAACAGCTTGCGCAGCCGCATCGCCTCGACCGCGCTCGTGACCTTCGCGGTCGGCCCGACCGGAATGTCGATCAACAGATGCGTCGAGCCTGCGGCGATCTTCTTGGACATGATGGAGGCGACCATCTGCTCGCGGGTATCGAGGCTCAGCGGGCGCTCGACCGAGATCAGCACGTCGTCGGCCGGCGACAGGTTCACGTGCCCGCCCCAGATCAGGCAGCCGTTGCAGGCCGAGACGATCGCCTTCATCTCCTCGACGCCGACATTCACCTGCGCCAGCACCTCCATCGTGTCGGCGGTGCCGGCGGGCGAGGTGATGGCGCGCGAGGAGGTCTTGGGGATCGGCAGGCCGTGCGCGGCGACGATCGGTACCACCACCATCGAGGTGCGGTTGCCGGGAATGCCGCCGATGCAGTGCTTGTCGACGACGACAGGGTCGGGCCACACCAGTTGCGTGCCGGCCTTCGCCATCGCCCCGGTGAGAGCCAGCAGCTCATCGCTGGTGATGAAGCTCGCCGAGCCGATCAGGAAGGCCGCGATCTCCATGTCGGAGTAGCGGTAATGCGCGAGGTCGTTGATGATCGCGCCGATCTCGGCCTGGCTCAATGTTCGCCCGTGGATCTTCGCGCGCACCGCTTCCAGGCTCTCCGGAGGCGAGGCCGGCGTCACCGTGACTGGCGTGCCGACCGGTTCGGCGAAACGGCGGAAGGCGGGCTCGGAGAGGCCGATCTCGTCCTGGGCCGCCAGCGCGTCGTCGTCCGTGATCAGCAGCGTCGCCAGCAGCACCTTGCCGCCCCGACGGAGCTCGACGCGGCTGAAGCCGCGAAAGATCTCCGCGCGCAGCGCCTTCGATTGCCTGGAGATGACGACGACATTTTCGCGGCCGGTGTCGAGGCGGACGCGGCGGATCTTCAGTTGGGAGCGCGGGAAGTCTGGAGGCATGGACGGGCCGGCAGCAGGAAGCTCGGCTTCCATGCTTAGCCGTCGCCGCCGCTGTGCTGTTGACCCAGATCATGGTCTGCGACGCCGCAGGGCCATGCGCCGCGACGATATCGTCGATCTCGGAAGGCCGGAGCGGGCCGGGTACGCCGCCTACTTCGTGGCTGCGTCGATCGAATTGAACTTGTTGTTCAGCAGCGCGCTGCCCGTGTTGTTCACGATAGTGACGATCGCGAGCGCGATGCCGGCGGCGATCAGGCAGTATTCGATAGCGGTGGCTGCACTTTCATCGGCAAGAAAGGACCTGAGCAAAGCCATCGTCAACTCCTCTTCATCCGTCTAACGTAGGCTGGTGCCGTTTTCGGAATGGTAAATTGATTCACTAAGTTTTTCGCGGCGCGCGCACGCCAAATAGGCCGGATGGTCCCGACCTCGGGCCTTATATACTGCCTTCCTTGATTTAAGGTTTCGTCACCCGATGCAGGTGCATTCGACCGTGTCGTCGCTGTCTCAGGATTTGATCGCGCATCCGGACGCGGCCTTGCCGGGGCGTCTCAGCGCGGCTGCGAGGCGCCCGGCCAGATAGATCATGATGCGCGGCTGCGACCGCGCCGCGCTGTCGGCAAGGCGTTTGTCCTCGGTCGTGTCGTTGACGAGGCCGATATAGTTCTTGCTGGCGTCCGGCTGTTGCACCGCGCGCAAACCTTGGCTTCAATCGACGCGCGACCATGTCTTACGCAAAGGGAATCGAGGGTTAATTTTCTATTCCGTAGGACTACGTGGCGCCTCGCGGGCGTTAAGATGCGGCTTAACGGATTGTTGAGGCTATTTGCGGCGTGTGTCCGCGTTCAGCGCCCGCAACATCGCGATTCGGGCGAACATCATCCAGCCGCCGCCCGTCTCGGCCGCCTGGATCAGGGTCTCGATCGCGGTCTGCCAGTGGCTCGTGTGCTGCGCATCCTCGGGCAGCTGCATGATGTGATCGGCCGCTTCCTGCAGCGTCCGCAGCCTGCGCCCATTGGAGAGCGCGATCGGATCGTCGAACGCCGCCGACCAGGGCATGTCAGGCCGGCCGACCGGAGGGGAGGGACATCACGGCGCGATCGAAAGGCCGGGTGCCGCTAGCTGGCCTTCTTCGCCCGCGCCGGCGCGCGCACCGGCTTGTCGGCCTTCTTCGAAGCTTCCTTGGTCGCTTCCTTGGGGGGCGCCTTGGCCGCGGCGTCCCTGCCGCCCTTGCCTGATATCGGCAGCAGCATCTCGCGCTGGCCCTCGACGCGCTTCTTCGGCTTCTTGCCCTTGACGGCCTCCTTGGCGACCTTCGCCGCAGGCGCCGCTTCCTTCTCGGTCGCGAGGCTCTTCTTCAGCGCGTCCATCAGGTTGATGACGTTGCCGCCCGTCTTCGGCGCCGCCTTCGCGGTGATGGGCATGCCGCTGCGCTTCTTGTTGATGAGATCGATCAGAGCGGTCTCGTAGTGATCCTCGAACAGCTCGGGCTCGAACGCGCCGGACTTCTTCTCCACGATGTGCTTTGCAAGGTCGAGCATGTCCTTGGTCAGCTTCACGTCCTGGATGTCGTCGAAATACTCCTGCTCGCTGCGCACCTCGTAGGGGTAGCGCAGCAGCGTGCCCATCAGGCCGCTCTCGAGCGGCTCCAGCGCGATGATGTGCTCGCGGTTGGTCAGCACCACGCGACCGATCGCGACCTTGTCCATGCTGCGGATGGTCTCGCGGATCACGGCATAGGCGTCATGGCCGACCTTGCCGTCCGGCACGAGATAGTAGGGGCGGATCAAATAGCGGTTGTCGATGTCGGCCTTGGGCACGAACTCGTCGATCTCGATCGTGTGCGTGGAGTCGAGCGCGATGTCGTCGAGCTCGTCCTTGGTGACTTCGATATAGGTGTCGGTGTCGACCTTGTAGCCCTTGACGATGTCCTCGGACGTGACCTCGTCACCGGTCTCGGCGTCGACCTTGAGGTACTTGATCCGGTGGCCGGTCTTGCGGTTGATCTGGTTGAAGGAGACCTTCTCGGTATCCGAAGTGGCCGGATAGAGCGCGACCGGGCAGGTCACGAGCGACAAACGCAGAAAACCCTTCCAATTGGCGCGGGGGGCCATGGGCTACTCCAAACGCAACAGGGGACACCTCACAACGATACCATCGGGGAACAACGAATCATAGCAAGCGACGGGGCGGAATCTCGCAACGGCGTTAACCGCTGGGCGGGGCTTGCGCTGCCTGCGCTGTGCGCAGAGCCGCCGCGGCCCTGCGCCCGGAACATCGCGGATGATCACGCGTTGCCCCAGACTTATCTGGCCGCGAGGAGGTCGCGGCCATCGGAGGCGACAGCCAGAGATTGAGGTCACCATGGCAACCACGCGAGAGCAGCGTCAGATCGTCGAGACTTCGACCGAAGCGCGCCAGGGCGAACCTGGACCGTCGGTGGCGGCGCTGCTCGCCATCTCGACCGGGCTGGCGATCCTGATCCTCGCCGTCATCTGGTTCGTGTTCTTCCGGACCTGACGGCCCCGACCGGAACGCTCCGGGTCTTCCTAATCGCCGCGTAACGCGGCACATTGCGCCCGCCAGGCCGCCGGTTCGTCCGGCTGCCTGGCGGGCGCAGTCGCGTTGGCGGACGACAGGTCGTATATGACCAAAAAATAACGTCGGCGGTTCCCCGCGTTCATATTCAGTTCACGCCGGAATTGCTCATCTCGGCGCGTGTTCATGCTGCCTATGTCTGGAGAGAAGCGTGCGCCTGCTCGTTGTTGAGGACGACCCCGATCTCAATCGCCAGCTCACCAAAGCGCTGACGGACGCCGGTTATGTCGTCGACCGCGCCTTCGATGGCGAGGAGGGACACTATCTCGGCGACAACGAGCCGTACGATGCCGTGGTGCTCGACATCGGCCTGCCGAAGAAGGACGGCATCTCGGTGCTGGAGGCTTGGCGCCGCAACGGCCGCACCATGCCGGTCCTGATCCTGACCGCGCGCGACCGCTGGAGCGATAAGGTCCAGGGCTTCGACGCCGGCGCCGACGACTATGTCGCAAAGCCGTTCCATCTGGAGGAGGTGCTGGCCCGCATCCGCGCGCTGCTGCGCCGCTCCACCGGCCATGCCCAGAGCGAGCTCTCTTGCGGCCCCGTCACGCTCGACACCAGGACCGGGCGGGTCAGCGTGTCAGGCAACCCCGTCAAGATGACGTCGCACGAATATCGGCTTCTGGCCTACCTGATGCACCATTCCGGGCGCGTCGTCTCCCGCACCGAGCTGGTCGAGCACCTCTACGACCAGGATTTCGACCGCGACTCCAATACGATCGAGGTGTTCGTCGGCCGCATCCGCAAGAAGCTCGACGTCGACATCATCCAGACCGTCCGCGGCCTCGGCTATCTCCTGACCCCGCCTCCCGCGCCCGGCGCTTGAGGCCTTCTCAGGCTTGACGGGAGGCCGAACAGGGCCCTTGGTCCGGTCATGACCTCCGACGCCCTGATATCCTGCGCCCGCCGGGACCCTGCCGATGGCTGCTAGCTCACTTGCCAATCGCCTGTTCCTGTCGGCGACCGCTTGGCTCGTGGTGATCCTGGCCATCACCGGCGTGGTGCTGTCGTCGGTCTACAAGAACGCCACCGAGCGCGCCTTCGACCGCCGGCTCAATCTCTATCTGCGCACCCTCATCGCAGAAGTCGCGACCCCCGACGAGCCGCCGGACCGCCAGTTCCAGTCGCTCGGCGAGCCGCTGTTCGAGCTGCCGCTGTCCGGCTGGTACTGGCAGATCACACGCACCGACACCGAGAAGCCGGAGGTGCGCTCCTCGCGCTCGCTCTGGGACAAGAAGCTGCCGAAGCTTGAGGAGCAGGGCGCCGAGCTCACCGCCGCCGGCATCCGGCTCGGCTATGTCGACGGGCCCGAAGGGCAGAATTTGCGGATGGTGGAGCGGCCGGTCGATCTCGGCGCCGACGGCAAATACCTCGTCAGCGTCGCCGGCGACGACACCGAGATCTTCGACGAGACGCGGAGCTTCGACTATTACCTCGGCGGCACCTTCACCGCGCTCGGCATCGTGCTGCTCCTGACCACGGTGTTCCAGGTCCGCTTCGGCCTCGCGCCGCTCAAGCGCATCTCGGAATCGATCGCGGACATCCGCTCGGGGCGGGCCGAGCGGCTCGAGGGCGAATTCCCGGTCGAGATCGCGCCGCTGGCGCGCGAGACCAATGCGCTGATCGACGCCAATCGCGAGATCGTCGAACGCGCCCGCACCCATGTCGGCAATCTCGCCCATGCGATCAAGACGCCGCTCTCGGTGATCGTGAACGAGGCCGGCAGCCACGCCGCGGAGCCGTTCGCGGCCAAGGTGATGGAGCAGGCGGACGTGATGCGCGACCAGGTCGCCCATCACCTGGAGCGCGCGCGCATCGCGGCGCGCGTCTCGGTGGTCGCGACCGTGACGGAGGTTGCGCCTGCGATCGAAGCGCTGCGGCGGACCATGGAGAAGATCCACCGCGATCGCGGCATCGTGGTCGAGGCCAAGGCCGATCCCTCGGCCAAATTCCGCGGCGAGCGGCAGGATCTGGAGGAGATGGTCGGCAATCTCGTCGACAATGCCTGCAAATGGGCAGGCTCCCGCGTCTTCATCGAGGTGCTGGTCGAGGCGCCGCACCAGGCGGGTGCAGGTCCGCGCCTGCGGATCATCGTGGACGACGACGGCCGCGGCCTGTCGGAGGCGGAGCGTGCCCAGGTCTCCCGGCGCGGCCAACGGCTCGACGAGTCCAAGCCCGGCTCGGGGTTGGGGCTATCCATCGTGACCGACCTTGCCGCCCTCTATGGCGGAAGCCTTTCCCTCAGCGGCGCGCCGATCGGGGGCTTGCGGGCCGAACTGGTGCTCCCCGGAATATAATCCTCTGTTCCCAAAGGGTTATTGGGCTTGCGGAGCGCCGATCCGGAGCAAAACGGGGGCATTGGAGCCAACGTCCTCAACGGCTTCTTAAGGCGCAGCCATCTATGATCGCGCCCGGACGCATCCCATGTCCGCCATTTTACCGTGCATTACCCGGGCGCATGAGCCAGACATCGATCGAGCGGCTGAGGGAATATCTCGCGCAGCTCCCGCCGCAGTCGCAGGCGCTGCTGATGCGGGAGTTCGAGCGCGCGCTCGAGCGCGGCCAGGACACGGCTGTGGCCACCCTCGTGCTCGAGCAGCTCCGCAAGATCGTCCGCAAGACCGAGGCCGACGAAGCCCCGCCGCCACGCACCGACGATCTCTCGCGCCTCTTGTTCCAGGTGCTGGAACCGTTCCTGGTCGAAGCGGGCGCCCCGATCCGGGTCGGCCAGATCCGCCGTTCCTCGCTTCAGCCGATCTGGCAATGGCTCGGCCGTGACGGTGCTCCGGACAAGGTGAACGAATTCGAGGCGGCGCTGGCGCGCATGCCGGCTGACAGTGCGGGGCAGGTCGAAGCTCTTGCCCAGAAGCTGCAGGCCGTCGCCGCGGACGCGATCTTCGCGCTGACGGGGCCGGGCGGTGGCGACAAGTCGCGCGCGCTCGCCCGGGTCGGCCCGCCCAGCGTGATCGAGGATCTCTATTCGATCGGGGCGGTGCTCCAGGTCCGGGAAGCCATCGCCACGCTGAACGAGAAGCTGCCGCGCACCTTGCGCGCCTTCGGGGATTCCCAGATCGCCTCGGTGACCTCGGCGTTCAACATTCCGGTGCTGCAGACGCCGCAGATGCTGCCCTTCGCGCTGTCGATCGTCGTGCAGCGCATGATCGCGCCCTGGCAGATCATCCGCCTCGCCATCAAGATCGCCGCCTCCGACGACGAGATCCGTGTCGCGGCAACGCCCTATGGCGTCGCCGTCACGATCGCCCTGCACGATTTGTCCTGCGTGGCCGCGATCCTGCGCACGGATATCAAGCGCGGCCATTTCGACAATGTCGCCGACAACCTCAAGGCGCTGCACGACGGCGTGCGCGGCCTGCGCACCGAGCTCGACCTGCGCAACGATTCCGTCTGGGGCAAGCAGCTGACCTCGATCCGCGCCGACATCTCCAATGCGCTGCAATCGGAGATCGACAGCGTTCCCGGCCGCGTGCGCCGCATCCTGCGCCAGCGCCCCGAGAAGGACATTCCGCCGGGGGCGCGGATCGACAGCACCGAGGTGGAGGAAACCGCGGCGCTGATCGATTTCGTCGCGACCTGCCGCAACTATGCGAGCGAGCTTGCGATCAACGAGGTGACGCTGCGCACCTATTCCGACCTCCAGCAATATGTGGAACGCTCGACCGAGCAGCTGGTGCAGTCGCTGCGCGGCGCCGATCACAAGGTCCGCACATACAGGCAACAGCAGGTGCAGGCCGCGATTCGCTTCTGCCAGGTGCTGTTCGGTGATGATTATGCGTCGCTGATGAGCCGCGCCGCGGAGAACGCTGCGACCGGCGAGCGCAAATCGTCGCGCGCAAGCTGATTCAGGCGCATATTTTCGTGACAACAATTTGTAGTTGACGCTGCCGGTGGCGAGCCCTACGGTCACTGCGCAAGCTTTTGGAATTTCTACCTGTGGGCGCATGAAATCCATTATCAGCTCCATCGAGATCGAGAACCGCGTCATTGTCGCCAAATATCAAAGGCTGATGGTCGGTGCGAAGGTCGTGCTCGTCGAGAAGGCGAGCGGCCGGCAGCTGCCTGAGACAGTGACCAGGGTTGCTTCTCCGGTTCCGGTCGGGGCGGTGCGCATCAGGCTGCCGGATGCGATCCCGCCGGGAACGTACTTCCTGAAGGCCTTTAACGGTCACGGCGAGGATGCCGCCCGGAGCGCCGACTTCGAGATCGGCTAAGCCGTTGGGATCGTGACCGTTTCAGGACAGCGCGCGGTCGCGCCAAATTGACAATTGTCAATTGCCGCATCGTCCGGCCGTGGTGTAAAGCCACCTATGGGCGCGGGTGGCGCGCTGCCGGAAGCTTGCCAGATGACGTTATGGTTCGTGTTCGCGCTGATGACGGTCGCGGCGATTTTCGCCGTGCTCTTGCCGCTCGGCCGCGGCGGACGCGCGCAGGATCAGGGCAGCCAAAATGAAGGCAGCGAAGTCGCGGTCTACAAGGACCAGCTGGCGGAGATCGAGCGTGACCTTGCCGCGGGGTTGATCGCGGCGCCCGAAGCCGAGGCGGCGCGTGTCGAGATCAGCCGCAGGCTGCTCGCCGCGGCCGGCAGCGAGTCCTCGCCGGAGCTCAAGTCGGCGCCGAGCCTCAACTGGCGCCGCGCGGCAGCGGTGCTGGCGCTCGTCGGCCTGCCGCTCGTTGCGATAGGCGTCTACATGCCGCTCGGCTCGCCCCGGCTTCAGGACTTTCCGCTGGCGCAGCGGGAGCGCGGGGCCGGCTCCGGCATGGCGCGATCGCTCGAGAATCTCGTCGTGCAGGTCGAGCAACATCTGGAAAAGAACCCGACCGACGGACGCGGCTGGAACGTGCTCGCGCCGGTGCTGCAGCGGCTCGGCCGCTTCGACGATGCGGTGCGGGCCTATCGCAACTCGCTGACCTACAATGGCGAGAGCGCAGAGCGCCGGTCCGATCTCGGCGAAGCGATCTCGGCCGCCGCCGGCGGCGTCGTGACCGCCGAGGCCAAGGCCGAGTTCGAGCGTGCGCATGCGCTCGACGCCGATGATCCCAAGGCGAACTACTTCCTCGGGCTCGCCGCCGAGCAGGATGGCCGCAAGGACGATGCCGCCAACATCTGGCGCGCGCTGCTGGCCAAGGCCCCGGCGGATGCGCCGTGGCGGCCCCTGGTGCAATCCTCGCTGGCGCGGGTCGGCGGCGGCACGATGCCGGCGCTGTCGGACGAGACCATCGCGGGTTCCAAGGACATGGCCGAAGGCGATCGCAACGCGATGGTGCGCGGCATGGTCGAGCGCCTCGCGACCCGGTTGAAGCAGAACGGCGACGACGTCGAGGGCTGGCTGCGCCTGGTGCGCGCCTATCTCGTGATGGGTGATCGCGACAAGGCGATGGGCGCGTCAACCGACGCCCGTCAGGCGGTCGCCAAGGATGCCGAGCGGCTCCGCCAACTCAACGAAGGCCTCAAGACTCTCGGGCTCGACGGATGATGATTTCAGAGCGAGACGAGCGGAGAACGGATACGCCATGACGCGCAAGCAGCGACGTATGACCATCATCGGCGGCTCGCTCGCCGTGCTCGCGCTCGCGGCCGGGCTGGTGCTCAACGCATTGCGCGACTCCATCGTGTTCTTCTCGACCCCCACCATGGTCGCCGAGAAGCACGTCGCGCCCGGCAAGCGGTTTCGTCTCGGCGGCCTGGTGCAGCCCGGCTCGCTCCAGCGCGGCGACAATCTCGCAGTGACCTTCGAGGTCGCCGACGGCAACGCAAAGCTTCCCGTCGCCTACAAGGGCATCCTGCCCGACTTGTTCCGCGAAGGGCAGGGCGTCGTCGCCGAAGGCGCACTCGACGCCAGCGGCGTGTTCAAGGCCGACACCGTGCTCGCCAAGCATGATGAAACCTACATGCCCAAGGACGTCGCCGATGCCCTGAAGAAGCAGGGACACTGGAAGGACGATTACGGCGCCAAGCCTTCTGAAAACGACAAGGCTTCCGGTGGCGCCAAGCCCGCGGCGACGACCGCGCAGGGCAGCCCGCAGGGAGCAGTCCGTTGATCGCTGAATCAGGACATTACGCGCTGGTGCTGGCGCTCGGGTTGGCGCTGATCCAGTCCATCGTGCCGCTGATCGGCGCGCGCCTGCGCGATGCAGCCTTGATGAACGTGGCGCGGTCCACCGCGCTGGCGCAGCTGCTGTTCGTCGGCGCCTCGTTCGTGGCGCTGGTGATGCTGCATGTGAATTCGGACTTCTCGGTCGCCAATGTCTACGAGAATTCCCACTCCATGAAGCCGCTGATCTACAAGATCACCGGCGTGTGGGGAAACCACGAAGGCTCGATGCTGCTGTGGGTATCGATCCTGGCGCTGTTCGGCGGATTGGTCGCAGCGTTCGGCAATAACCTGCCGCTGTCGCTGCGCGCGCATGTGCTCGCCGTGCAGGCCTGGATCGCCAGCGCGTTCTACCTCTTCATCCTGGTGACCTCGAATCCGTTCCTGCGCATCGCCAATCCGCCGATCGAGGGACGCGATCTCAATCCGGTGCTTCAGGACGTCGGCCTCGCCGTGCATCCGCCGATGCTCTATCTCGGCTATGTCGGCTTCTCGATCTCGTTCTCCTTCGCCATCGCGGCGCTGATGGAGGGGCGGATCGACGCGGCCTGGGCGCGCTGGGTGCGGCCGTGGACGCTGGTCGCCTGGATATTCCTGACGCTCGGCATCGCCATGGGCTCCTACTGGGCCTATTACGAGCTCGGCTGGGGCGGCTGGTGGTTCTGGGATCCGGTCGAGAACGCCTCGCTGATGCCGTGGCTCGCCGGCACCGCGCTGCTGCATTCGGCGCTGGTGATGGAGAAGCGCAACGCGCTCAAGGTCTGGACCATCCTGCTCTCGATCCTGACCTTCTCGCTGTCGCTGCTCGGCACCTTCCTGGTCCGCTCGGGCGTCATCACGTCGGTCCATGCTTTCGCCACCGATCCGACCCGCGGCGTGTTCATTCTGCTGATCCTGTGCCTGTTCATCGGCGGCAGCCTGTCGCTGTTCGCGGGCCGCGCAACGTCGCTGAAGCAGGGCGGCCTGTTCGCGCCGATCTCGCGCGAGGGCGCGCTGGTGCTGAACAATCTGCTGCTCACGGTCGCCTGTGCGGTGGTGCTGTTCGGCACGCTCTATCCGCTGGCGATGGAGATGCTCGCCGACTTCAAGATGTCGGTCGGTGCGCCCTTCTACAATCTCACCTTCGCGCCGCTGTTTGCCCTGTTGCTGCTCGCCGTGCCGTTCGGCCCGATGCTGGCATGGAAGCGCGGCGACCTGCTCGGCGTGACCCAGCGCCTTCTGGCAGCTGGCGTCGCAAGCCTCGTCGCGGTGGCGATCGCCTGGGGTTGGGCGAGTGGCGGTGCTACGCTCGCGCCGCTAGCGATCGGACTTGGCGTCTTTGTCATCGCCGGCGCCGTCACCGACCTCGTCGAACGGACGGGCCTCGTTCGGCTGCCGTTCGCAACGGTGTTGCACCGCGCGCGCGGCCTGCCGCGTTCGGCCTGGGGCACGACGTTCGCGCATGCCGGCCTCGGCGTCGCGCTGATCGGTATCGTCTGCGAGACCACCTGGAACAGCGAATATATCGCGACCATGAAGCAGAACGAGGTCGCCCACATCGCCGGCTACGACGTGAAGCTCGACGGACTGTTTCAGCGTCAGGGACCGAATTACCGCGAGATGATCGCCGAGTTCAACGTCAGCCGCGACGGCGAGACGCTGAGCGTCATGACGCCGTCCAAGCGCAGCTTCACCACGCGCGGTTCGTCGACCACCGAGGCCGCATTGCTGACGCGCGGCGCAAGTCAGCTCTACATCTCGCTCGGCGACGCGACCGCGGAAGGGTCGATTGCCGTGCGCATCTATCACAAGCCGCTGGTGCTGCTGATCTGGTGGGGGCCGGTGCTGATGGCGTTCGGCGGCGTGCTGTCGCTGTCTGACCGGCGCCTGCGGGTCGGCGCGCCGAAGCCGGCGCGGGCCAAGCAGCGCCTGCAGCCGGCGGAGTGATCCGATGCGCCGGATGATGGCCGCGTTCGTTGCGCTGATGCTGCTGGCGTCGCCTGCGGCGTACGCCGTGCAGCCCGACGAGATCATGTCGGATCCCGTGAAGGAGGGGCGCGCGCGCGAATTGTCGCGCGAGCTGCGCTGCATGGTCTGCCAGAACCAGTCGATCGACGATTCCGATGCGCCACTGGCGCGCGACCTGCGCCTCCTGGTGCGCGAGCGCATCGCGGCCGGCGACAGCAATTCGCAGGTGCTCGATTTCCTGGTCGCACGCTACGGCGAGTTCGTGCTGCTCAAGCCGCGCTTCGAGCGGCAGACCCTGCTGCTGTGGCTGCTCGCGCCGGTGCTGCTGATCGGCGGTGGCCTGGCGCTGTGGCTGCAGATCCGGCGTCGCGCGCGGAGTGGTGCGGACGTACCGGCCCCGCCGCTCACGCCCGACGAGAAGGCAAGGCTCGCGGCCTTGATGTCGGACGACGCCAAATCCTAGCTGCTTCAAGTCGTCCTAGCTACGTAATGATACGTAGACGGCACCGCAGAGCGCGGTTCATGCTCTGTTGACCTTTGTCTGGAAGCTTGTCGCGAGATTCGATTCCAGACTTTGAGTCCTCGAGATGTTCGCGAACAGCAATCTGACGATCCGCTTCCTGGTTGGCGCCGTCGTCGCTGCATTATTGTTCCTGCTGGGCATCGGCGGCGGCACCGGATTCGTCGCGGTGCTCTATCTCAACAACGAGATCACCAGCCTGTCGTCGGATTTCGCCGCGTTGAGCGGCCCGGCGCGTGACCATGCCATGCAGATCTACCAGCAGGCGCAGACCGCATTCTCCTGGTTCCTGATCGCCTGCGGCGTGATCGCGGTTGTCGCTATCGCGATCTGCCTCACGACCTGGTTCGCCGTGCGCAACGGCATCCTCAATCCCCTGGCGGCGATCGTGCATGCCATGCGCGAGGTCGCCGACCAGAAGTTCGAGACATCAGTTCCGGGGCTCGGCGGCACCAACGAGATCGGACTGCTTGCCGGCGCCCTCGAGGTCTTCAAGACCAATGGACTCGAGCGACGCCGCCTCACCGAGCAGCAGTTGCATGAGGCGCAGCACCAGGCCGAGCGATCAAAATTTCTGGATGCGCGGATCAAGCGCTTCAACGATCTCGTCGCCGGCGTGGTCGACAGCGTGGCCTCGTCGGCCGTGCATCTGAAGCGCAACGCCGAGACGTTGTCGCGGACCGCCAACGACACCAGCACCAAGGCCAATGCGGTCGCAAGCGGCGCGAGCCAGGCCAGCGCCAGCGTGCAGACGGTTGCGGGCTCCGCCGAGGAAATGACGAATTCGATCGGCACGATCAGCCGCCGCGTCACCGATGCGACTCAGCGCGCCGAAGGCGCGGCAACCCAGGCCGAGAAGAGCCGCGACACCATCCACACGCTGTCGGACGCCGCCGACAAGATCGGCGAGGTCGTGCAGCTCGTGCAGGCGATCGCCTCGCAGACCAATCTGCTGGCGCTCAACGCCACCATCGAGGCGGCGCGGGCCGGCGAAGCCGGCAAGGGCTTCGCCGTGGTGGCCTCTGAAGTAAAGAATCTGGCGCACCAGACCAGCAAGGCGACGGAGGAGATCACCTCCCATGTCGCCAGCATCCAGGGCATCACCGCGGAGACGCGCGGCGCGATCGACGGCATCTCGAAGACGCTGTCGGAGATCTCGTCGATCATGTCAGGGATCGAGGTCGACACCGCCCAGCAGCGCACCGCCACCCAGGACATCACCCGCAGCGCGCAGGACGCCGCACAGGGAACCCTGGACGTTTCCAATCACATCGCCCAGATCACCTCGACCTCGGCGGAGACCGGGCGCATGGCAGACGAGGCGCGGGATTCCGCCGTCGATCTGTCGCAGCAGGCCGAGACGTTGAAGCGTGAAGTCGACGAGTTCATCGTCAGCGTCCGGGCAAGCTAAGGCCAGCCAAAACCTCGGTCGCGGTCGGTCACGGGAACTCGACTAAGTTCCTGTGAAGCCACGATTTTCCGCCTGCGCTAAACTGCCGCATCAGTAGCTCGGCATCATTACAAAAGTTTAACCCTGCCGCCAGCGCACGGTAAGGCGGGAGTCCCCATCTTCAGGTTCGCAAGGTGCCGACATCCGGTACCAAAAGAAATTCAAGGCCCTGGAGATCCCTGCATGAACGACCGTATCGACCTCTCGAACCTCCCGTCCTACCGGCAGCCGCGCCGGTCGGTTTTCTCTGCGCGCAAGCTCGCGCTGATGGCCTCGGTCGTCGCCGGCCTCGGCGCTGCCGTCTACGGCTTCAGCCCGTCGAGCTCGCCGGCCGACCTGTTCTCGAGCCCGGCGCATGCGCAGGTCAATAACGAGGTCCGCAAGGTCGAACGTCCGGTCGGTTTCGCCGACATCGTCGAGCGCGTGAAGCCGTCGGTGATCTCGGTCAAGGTCAACATCAAGGAGAAGACCGCGAGCAACGATGACGGCGACGATTCCTCCTCGCCGTTCCAGCCGGGCTCGCCGATGGAGCGTTTCTTCCGCCGCTTCGGCGGTCCGGATGGCATTCCCGGCCTGAAGGGTGGTGGCCGTGGCCGCGTCGTGCAGGGTCAGGGCTCCGGCTTCTTCATCTCGGCTGACGGTTTTGCCGTGACCAACAACCATGTGGTCGACGGCGCCGACAAGGTCGAGGTCACCACCGATGACGGCAAGACCTACACCGCCAAGGTGATCGGCACCGACCAGCGCACCGACCTCGCCCTGATCAAGGTCGAGGGCGGCTCGAACTTCCCGTTCGCCAAGCTTGCCGACGCCAAGCCGCGGATCGGTGACTGGGTGCTTGCGGTCGGCAATCCCTTCGGTCTCGGCGGCACCGTGACCGCCGGCATCGTCTCGGCCAGCGGCCGTGATATCGGCAACGGCCCCTATGACGACTTCATCCAGATCGACGCGCCCGTGAACAAGGGCAACTCCGGCGGCCCGGCCTTCGACACCAACGGCGAAGTGATGGGCGTCAACACCGCGATCTACTCGCCCTCCGGCGGCAGCGTCGGCATCGCGTTCTCGATTCCGGCCAACACGGTCAAGAGCGTTGTGGCGCAGCTCAAGGACAAGGGCTCGGTCAGCCGCGGCTGGATCGGCGTGCAGATCCAGCCCGTCACGTCCGACATCGCCGACAGCCTCGGCATGAAGAAGGCCGAAGGCGCACTGGTGGCGGAACCGCAGGCGAACGGTCCGGCGGCGAAGGCGGGCATCGAATCCGGCGACGTGATCACCGCGGTCAACGGTGAATCCGTCAAGGACGCCCGCGAGCTCGCCCGCACCATCGGCGGCATGGCGCCCGGCGCGACCGTGAAGCTCAGCGTGCTGCACAAGGGCCAGGACAAGGTCGTGAACCTCACCCTCGGCCAGCTGCCGAACACGGTCGAGGCCAAGGCCGACATCGATCAGGACAGCGGCAAGGGTGCAAGCAAGGGCACTGACGTGCCGAAGCTCGGCATGACCGTTGCCCCTGCCAACTCCGTGGCCGGCGCCGGCAAGGAAGGCGTCGTCGTCACCGAAGTCGATCCGAAGAGCGCCGCGGCCGAACGCGGCTTCAAGGAAGGTGACGTGATTCTCGAAGTCGGCGGCAAGAGCGTGGCCACCGCCGGCGAAGTCCGCGACGCCATCAACGCGGCGCGGACCGACAACAAGAACAGCGTCCTGATGCGCGTGAAGAGCGGCGGCCAGTCGCGCTTCGTCGCGATCCCCATCGCCAAGGGGTAAGCCTCAGGAGCCTACGAGATGAAGGGTGTCGCCGGCATCAGTCGCCCCCGCCGACGGCGCCCTTCGGGGGAGCAGCTAAATTTCGCTTCCCCAGCCTACCTTCCGGTGGAATTACGCCCCCCTCCGTCGGAAGGCATAGGGCGGTGAGGTCCCCCCAGCTTCACCGCCCGCCTTTTTCTCGCTTCGACACTCTCCCGCTCGGCTTGCATGCGATTGCCGCTCGCGCCATGTTTAGAGAAGGTTGACCTCCTTGACCGCCGCCGAACGCACGATGCGCCTCCTCATCATTGAAGACGATCGCGAATCCGCCGACTACCTCGTGAAGGCGTTCCGCGAGGTCGGACACATTGCCGACCACGCCGCGGACGGCGAGGAGGGCCTCGCCATGGCCGAGAACGGCGACTACGACGTGCTGGTGGTCGACCGCATGCTGCCCAAGCGCGACGGCCTGTCGCTGATCGGTGCGCTGCGCGACAAGGACAACGCGACGCCGGTGCTGATTCTCTCCGCACTCGGACAGGTCGACGACCGCATCAAGGGCCTGCGCGCCGGCGGCGACGACTATCTGCCAAAACCCTATTCCTTCGCCGAGCTGCTCGCCCGCGTCGAGGTGCTGTCGCGCCGCCGCGGGGGACCCGCCGAGGACACCCTCTACCGCGTCGGCGATCTCGAGCTCGACCGGCTCTCCCATCGCGTCGCCCGCGGCAAGGACGAGCTGACGCTGCAGCCGCGCGAATTCCGCCTGCTCGAATACCTCATGAAGCATGCCGGCCAGGTGGTGACGCGCACCATGCTGCTGGAGAACGTCTGGGACTATCATTTCGATCCGCAGACCAACGTGATCGACGTGCACATTTCGCGGCTGCGCTCCAAGATCGACAAGGGCTTCGATCGGCCGCTGCTGCACACGATCCGCGGCGCCGGGTACATGATCCGTGACGGCATTCGGTAAACTCGTCCGCACCACGGCGTTCCGGCTGACGCTGGTCTATCTGTTCCTGTTTGCGATTTTCGCGGCCTCGCTGCTGGGCTATTTCGCCTGGAATACGCGGCGGCTGATTACCGAAGAGATCACGCAGACGGTGAACGCCGAGACCTCGGAGATCAATGAGATCTACGGGCGCGGTGGCCTGGTCCGCCTGGTGCGCGCGATCGAATACCGCGCGCTGCGGCCGGGCGCCAACCTCTATCTCGTGACCACGCCGACCGGGCAGGCGGTCGCCGGCAATGTCGGCTCGCTCGCGCCCGGCGTGATGGCGACGCGTGGCTGGTCTGAGACCGCGTACCGGCGGATCGAGGACGCCGATGACCGCGATCACCGTGCACTGGTGCGCGTCACCGAACTCGAAAACGGCTTCCGGCTTCTGATCGGTCGCGACCTCGCGGAGCGGCGACGCCTGTTCGGCATCGTTGCCAAGGCGGCGCAATGGTCGATCCTGATCGTCGTCGTGCTCGGCCTCGGCGGCGGCATTTTCGTGGCGCGCAGGGTGCTGAGGCGCATCGACGCGATGACCGGCACCGCGCAGCGCATCATGACCGGCGATCTCAGCGGACGCCTGCCCGTGGGGCGCAGCGGCGACGAGCTCGACCGCCTCGCGGAAAACCTCAACGCCATGCTGGAGCGGATCGAGGCGCTGATGGCGGGGCTGAAGGAAGTCTCCGACAACATCGCCCACGATCTCAAGACGCCGCTGACGCGCTTGCGCAACCGCGCCGAGGAGGCGCTGGCGAAATCGGGCTGCGAGGCCGATTACCGTGCCGCGCTGGAGCGCACCATCGAGGAATCCGACGGGCTGATCCGCACCTTCAACGCATTGCTGATGATCGCGCGTGCCGAGTCCGGACAGGCGCGCGGCAACATGGATGATTTCGACGCCGCCGAGGTCGCGGGCGGCATCCACGAGCTCTACGAGCCGCTCGCCGAGGACGACGGCATGACCTTGAAGGTGAAGGCCGAGCCGACGCCGGTTCACGGCAATCGCGAATTGATCAGCCAGGCGCTCGCCAATCTGGTCGAGAACGCGATCAAGTACGGCAAGCCGGCTGCGCAGGCCGGAACCGTGGTCAGCATGGACGCGCGGCAGATCACCATCGAGGCAAGGCGCGAGGGCGATCAGGTGCTGCTCAGCGTCACCGATCGCGGCCCCGGCATCCCCGAAGCCGACCGCAAGCACGCCGTCGAACGATTCGTCCGGCTGGAGGCGAGCCGCACGCTGCCGGGCTCCGGCCTCGGCCTCAGCCTCGCTTCCGCCGTTGCGACGCTGCATGGCGGAGAATTGCGGCTGGGCGATGCCTATCCGGGCCTCGTCGCCACGCTGGTGCTGCCGGCGCGCACGGGCGCGGGCGACAGGGTTGCTCCGCCAATACCGGATGTGCCACAGAAGGTGGCATGAACCACTCCGCGCCGGGAAACGCGGACAAGCATGGTGAGAGCCTCGCCGCACGCTTCGCGGAGGCTCCCCATATTGTCGCTTCCACAACCGACGAACGCCGTCTCGAAAGCTGGCTGGCCGAGCTCGAGCCGGCACACTCGGCCCGTCTTGGAGCGTTGCTGATTCGTCCCTTCGCCCGGAATATCCTGGCCGGCATCGCGGAATTCTCGCCCTATCTGTTCGATCTGGTGCGCGCCGATGCGGTGCGCCTGATCCGGCTGCTCGAATGCGATCCGGATGCGCATCTCGCCGCGCTGATCGCTGAGGCAAGGGGCGCGGTGTTCGCGGCATCCGACGAAGCCGAGGTGATGCGACTGCTCCGCCGCATGAAGGCGGAGGCGGCGCTGCTGACCGCGCTGTGCGACATCGGCGGCGTCTGGCCGGTGATGCAAGTGACGGCAGCATTGACCGACGTCGCGGTCTCCTCGGTGCAGGCGGCGCTGCAGTATCAACTGCGGCAGGAAGCCGCACGCGGAAAGATACTGCCGCCCAATCCGGAGGCACCGGAAGAAGGCTGCGGCCTGATCGTGCTTGCGATGGGCAAGATGGGGGCGGGCGAGCTGAACTATTCCAGCGACATCGATCTCATCGTGTTCTTCGACCCTGACGCAACGACGCTCGCGCCCGACATCGAGCCGCAGCCGTTCTTCGTCCGGGTGACGCAGGGCATGGCGCGCATCCTGCAGCAGCGCACCTATGACGGTTATGTCTTCCGCGTCGATTTGCGCCTGCGCCCCGATCCGTCCTCGACGCAGGTCGCGATCTCGCGGCACGCGGCGCTGAACTACTACGAGCGGGAAGGGCGCACCTGGGAGCGCGCCGCGATGATCAAGGCGCGCGCCTGTGCCGGCGATGCCAGGGCGGGCGAGGCGCTGCTCGCCGAGATCGCGCCGTTCGTGTGGCGCAAGCATCTCGATTTTGCCGCGCTTGCCGATGTCCACGACATGAAGCGGCAGATGCAGACCTATCGCGGCCAGAGCGAAGTGGCGGTCGAGGGCCACAACGTCAAGGTCGGCCGCGGCGGCATTCGCGAGATCGAGTTCTTCGCGCAGACCCAGCAGCTGATCGCCGGCGGCCGCCATCCGCAACTACGGGTGCGGCCGACGCTCAGGGCGCTCGACGTGCTCGCCACCAGCAACTGGATCACCTTTGACGCGCGGGACGAACTGACCACCGCGTACGAATTCCTGCGCCGGGTCGAGCATCGCCTCCAGATGATCGCGGACGAGCAGACCCACGCGCTGCCCGACGACAAGGAGGCAGTCGAGCGCTTTGCGCGCTTCTTCGGCTATCCCGATCGCGAAGGCTTTGCGCGCGATTTGCTGCGCCAGCTCGAGATCGTCCAGGGACACTACGAAAAGCTATTCGAGGGCGATGATCCGACCGGCACGGCAAGTCTGCCGGCTCTGGACTACAGTGCGGGTCCCGATGACCCGCGCCTGCTCCACCACCTGGCGACGCTCGGCTTCAAGAAGCCCGCCGCCGTCGCGCAAACCGTGCGCGACTGGATCACCGGCGACTATCGCGTCTTCCGCAATGAGGCGACGCGAAGCGCCTTCATCGAGTTCGTGCCGGCGCTGATCGACGGTCTCGCGCATGCCGAGGAGCCGGACCGCGCCGTCGTGGCGTTCGATCACTTCCTCGGCGCGCTCCAGCGTGGCGGCCGGCTGATCACGCTGCTCGGCCAGAACCGCGACCTCGTAGCGCTGGTGGCGCTGGTGCTGGGCGCTGCCCCACGGCTCGGCGAGATGCTGGCGCGGCAGCCGCAGCTTATGGACGGCCTGATCGATCCGCGCTTCTTCGGCGCGATGCCCGACAGGCTGGAATTGTCCGGGCGGTTAGCTGCGACCGTGCAGGACGCCGCCTCCTACGAGGAGTTCCTCGATCGCCTGCGCCTGTTCGGGCAGGAGAGCCTGTTCCTGATCGGCACGCGCATCCTGTCCGGCACCGTCTCGGCGCAGCAGGCGAGCACCGCCTTTGCCGATGTCGCCGAAGGCATCGTCCACACCGTGCACGGCCTCGTCGCCGACCGCTTTGCCGCCCAGCACGGCCGGATCAAGGGACAGGAGACCGCGATCATCGCGATGGGCCGGCTCGGCAGCCGCGAGATGACGGCCTCGTCCGATCTCGACCTGATCCTGCTCTACGATTTCGACGCCGAGAACCCGGACTCGGATGGGCCGAAGCCGCTGCAAGGCGCGCATTATTTCGCCCGCTTTACCCAGCGCCTGATCAGCGCCTTCACGACGCGGACCAATTACGGCGTGCTCTACGAGATAGACATGAGGCTGCGCCCGTCAGGGCGCGCCGGCCCGGTGGCGTCGAGCCTCGCCTCCTTCGCAGACTACCAGGCCAACGAGGCCTGGACCTGGGAGCACATGGCGCTGACGCGTGCACGCGTGGTGTCGGCGTCGCCTGAATTCCGGGAACGCATCGAGCGCGTCATCCGCGATGTCCTGACCCGCCGCCGCGATGGTGCGGTCATCGGCAACGACGTCGCCGACATGCGCCGCGCGATCGGCCAGGAGAAGGGCGAGACCGACTATTGGGATCTCAAATATGCCGCCGGCGGCATGATCGACATCGACTTCATCGCGCAATATCTCCAGCTCGTGCATGCCCATGACAAGCCCGAGATCCTCGACGTCAGCACGCTGCAGGTGCTGGAAAATGCCTGCAGGCTCGGTGTGCTCGGACAATCGGAGACCGAGATCCTGCGTGCCGCCGCGCGGCTCTATCACGATTTGACGCAGATCCTGCGGCTCTGCGTCAGCGACCGCTTCAAGCCGGAAACCGCCGGCACGGATCTGCAGCGCGTGATGGCGCGCGCCGGCGATGCGCCGGACTTCTCCTCGCTGGAGGCCCGTGTGAAGGAAACGCAGAGCGAGGTGCGGCGCGTGTTCAGGGCGCTGCTGGAAGGCTCGTCGTCTGCTTCAGCGCGGTGAGGGCTTCGCGCACGTTCGGTTCCAGGCCCACGCCGCCGGCATCGAGATGGGCGAAGATCGCGCGCTTCATCCGGGGATCCCAGAACTTCTTGATGTGCTCGGCGATCCCCGGCACGGCCTTGTCGTGGCCCTGGCTCTGGAAGAACTTGCCGATCTGGTTGGCCATGTAGATCAGGCGGTCAGGCGACATCGGCAACCTCCGTGGCATGGCGGGCGATAATCCGGCCACCATGCGAAAACACTTCGAACCCGTCCTGGCGGGCAATGGCGATCAGCGTGATGCCCGCGGCTTCCGCAGTGCGCACCGCGAGCGCGGTCGGCGCGGAGACCGCGACCATCACCGGCGCGCCGATCGCGGCGGTCTTCTGCACCATCTCGACCGAGACCCGGCTGGTCAGCAGCACCATGCCGCCGCGCGCATCGGTGCGGCTGCGCGCCAGCGCGCCAGCGAGCTTGTCGAGCGCGTTATGGCGGCCGACGTCCTCCCGCAGCGCGACGATGTTGCCGGCAGGAGACCAGAACGCGGCGGCGTGAACGGCGCGGGTCTGCAGATTGATCGATTGCAGCGGTGCGATCGCCTGCATCGCCGCCATGATTTCTTCCGGCGTGAAGGTCTGCCCGTGCGGTACGACCGCCGCAGGGCGCACCGCCTCGGCAATGGACTCGATGCCGCAGATGCCGCAGCCGGTGGGACCTGCGACGTGGCGGCGGCGCTCGCTGATGAGTGCCGCATCTTCCGGTGCGAGCCACATCCTGAGCTCGATGCCGTCGTCGAGGCGGACCACCTCGAGCGACTTGATGTCGTCGACCGACTTGATGATGCCTTCGTCGAGACTGAAGCCGACGGCAAAATCCTCGAGGTTCTGCGGCGTCCCCATCATGACGGCATAGGTGCCGCCATTGTAGGTCAGCGCCAGCGGCGTCTCCTCGGGGATCAATCGTGCCCCTTCGGACGCGACGCCGTCGCGCCAGATCTCGCGGTCGATGGCCTGGACGGGCACGTGCATGCCGTTACTCCGCGGCCTCGGCCGGTACGATGCGGCGGGATTGCCGCGCCTGCGCGTCGTAGGCCTTCTGCCAGTCGGACGGGCCGTTCGAGGGCGAGACCTGCACCGCCGTCACCTTGTATTCGGGGCAGTTGGTCGCCCAGTCCGAATAGTCCGTGGTGATGACGTTGGCCTGCGTGTCCGGGTGGTGGAAGGTGGTGTAGACGACGCCGGGCGCGACGCGGTCGGTGATCTCCGCGCGCAGCGTGGTCTCGCCGGCGCGGCTCTTCAGCCGCACCCAGTCGCCGTCGCGCACGCCGCGCTGCTCGGCATCGTGCGGATGGATCTCGAGGCGATCCTCGGCATGCCAGACCACGTTGTCGGTGCGCCGCGTCTGCGCGCCGACATTGTACTGGCTGAGGATGCGGCCCGTGGTGAGCAGCAGCGGATAGCGCGGGCCGGTGCGCTCGTCGGTCGCGACATATTCGGTGACGACGAACTTGCCCTTGCCGCGGACGAAGCCGTCGATATGCATCACCGGCGTGCCTTCGGGCGCCTTCTCGTTGCAAGGCCACTGCACCGAGCCGAGCTCGTCGAGCTTGGCGTAGGAGACGCCGGCGAAAGTCGGGGTCAGCGCCGCGATCTCGTCCATGATCTCGGAGGGGTGGCTGTACTTCATCTCGAAGCCCATCGCCTTGGCAAGGCCGATGGTGACCTCCCAGTCGGCCATGCCGTTCTTCGGCGTCATCACCTTGCGCACGCGCTGGATGCGGCGCTCGGCGTTGGTGAAGGTGCCGTCCTTCTCGAGGAAGCTCGAGCCGGGCAGGAAGACGTGGGCGTAGTTCGCGGTCTCGTTCAGGAAGAGGTCGTGGACGATGACGCATTCCATCGCCGAGAGTGCCGCCACCACGTGGCTGGTGTTGGGGTCGGACTGCAGGATGTCCTCGCCCTGCACGTAGATCCCCATGAACGTGCCTTCGACCGCAGCGTCGAACATGTTGGGAATGCGCAGGCCCGGCTCGGGGTTGAGCTTGACGTTCCAGAGCGCCTCGAACTGGTCGCGCACGGCGTCGCCCGAGATGTGGCGATAGCCGGGCAGCTCGTGCGGGAACGAGCCCATGTCGCAGGAGCCCTGCACGTTGTTCTGGCCGCGCAGCGGGTTCACGCCGACGCCGGGACGGCCGATATTGCCGGTTACCATCGCAAGGTTCGCGATCGCGATCACGGTGGTCGAACCCTGGCTGTGCTCGGTGACGCCGAGGCCGTAATAGATCGCGCCGTTGCCGCCGGTGGCGTAGGTCCGCGCGGCTTCGCGCAGCGCCTTGGGATCGACGCCGGTGAGGATGGCGGTGGCTTCCGGGCTGTTGTTCGGCTGGGCCACGAAGGCCGCCCATTCCTCGAACTCGCTCCAGTCGCAGCGCTCGCGCACGAAAGCTTCGTTGACGAGGCCTTCGGTGACGATGACATGCGCCAGCGCGGTCATGACCGCGACATTGGTGCCGGGCATCAGGGGCAGGTGCAGCGCCTTCACATGCGGCGATTCCACCATCTCGGTGCGGCGCGGATCGATCACGATCAGCTTGGCGCCCTGGCGCAGCCGCTTCTTCAGGCGCGAGGCGAAGACGGGGTGAGCGGAGGCCGGATTAGCGCCGATCACGACGACGACGTCGGTGTCCTCGACCGAGTCGAAATCCTGCGTGCCGGCGGAGGTGCCGAAGGTGGTGGCGAGGCCATAGCCGGTCGGCGAGTGGCAGACGCGGGCGCAGGTGTCGACATTGTTGTTGCCGAAGCCGGCGCGGATCAGCTTCTGCACCAGATAGGTCTCTTCATTGGTGCAGCGCGACGAGGTGATGCCGCCGATGGCGTCGCGCCCGTACTTCTTCTGGATGCCGCGCATCTTCGCCGCGGCAAACGAGAATGCCTCGTCCCAGGACACTTCACGCCAGGGATCCTCGATCCGCTCGCGGATCATCGGCTTGAGAATGCGTTCCTTGTGGTTGGTATAGCCCCAGGCGAAGCGGCCCTTGACGCAGGAATGGCCGCGATTGGCCTTGCCGTCCTTGTACGGCACCATGCGCACCACTTCCTCGCCGCGCATCTCGGCCTTGAAGGCGCAGCCGACGCCGCAATAGGCGCAGGTGGTGACGACCGAATGTTCGGGCTGGCCGATCTCGATCACGGACTTTTCCGTCAGCGTCGCGGTCGGGCAGGCCTGCACGCAGGCGCCGCAGGAGACGCATTCGGAGCCGAGGAAGCTTTCGCTCATGCCCGGCGAGACCCGGCTGTCGAAGCCGCGGCCCGAGATGGTCAGCGCGAAGGTGCCTTGCACCTCCTCGCAGGCGCGGACACAGCGCGAGCAGACGATGCACTTGGAGGGATCATAGGTGAAGTACGGGTTGGACTCGTCCTTCGGCATCCAGTGGTCGTTGGTGCAGCCGTCGGTCTTTCCAGGTGTCTTGGCGAAGACGTGGTTCTCGCCCTCATAGCCGTAGCGCACGTCGCGCAGGCCGACCGCACCGGCCATGTCCTGCAATTCGCAATCGCCGTTGGCGCCGCAGGTGAGGCAGTCGAGCGGATGGTCGGAGATGTAGAGTTCCATCACGCCCTTGCGCAGCTTCTTCAGCCGCTCGGTCTGGGTGTGCACGACGAGGCCGTTCATGACCGGCGTGGTGCACGAGGCCGGCGTCCCCGCGCGGCCCTCGATCTCGACGAGGCAGAGGCGGCAGGAGCCGAATGCATCCACCATGTCGGTCGCGCAAAGCTTCGGGATCTGGTGGCCGGCGTCCATCGCGGCACGCATGATCGAGGTGCCCTCGGGCACCGTGACCTGGTTGCCGTCGATGGTCAGCGTCACCATCGTTTCCGATTTCGAACGCGGCGTGCCGTAGTCGATTTCTTCGATCAGAGACATCGTCGTTCTCCTATTCCGCGGCCTGAAGCGTGGTCGGGATGGGTGCGAAATCCTCCCGGAAGTGCTTCAACGCGCTGAGCACGGGGTAGGGCGTGAAGCCGCCGAGTGCGCAGAGCGAGCCGAATTTCATGGTGTTGCAGAGGTCCTCGACGAGCGCGAGGTTTTCATGGACGCGCTCGCCGTTGATGATCTTCTCGATGGTCTCGACGCCGCGGGTCGAGCCGATCCGGCACGGCGTGCACTTGCCGCAGGATTCGACGGCGCAGAACTCCATCGCGAAACGCGCCTGCCTGCGCATGTCGACGCTGTCGTCGAACACGACGATGCCGCCATGGCCGATCAGGCCGTCGCGCGCGGCAAAAGCCTCGTAATCGAACGGCGTGTCGAACAGGGCACGCGGGAAGTAGGCGCCGAGCGGGCCGCCGACCTGCACGGCGCGTACCGGGCGGCCGGTGAAGGTGCCGCCGCCGATGTCGTCGACGAGCTCGCCGAGCGTCACGCCGAACGCGGTCTCGAACAGGCCGCCGTGGCGGATGTTGCCGGCGAGCTGGATCGGCATCGTGCCGCGCGAGCGGCCCATGCCGAAATCCGCGTAGGCCTTGGCGCCTTCGGCGAGGATGAAGGGGATCGCGGCGAACGACAGCACGTTGTTGATGACGGTCGGCTTGCCGAACAGGCCGTGATGCGCCGGCAGCGGCGGCTTGGCGCGCACGATGCCGCGACGGCCTTCCAGACTCTCCAGCAGCGAGGTCTCCTCGCCGCAGACATAGGCGCCGGCGCCGACCCGGACTTCGAGATCGAAGCTGTAGGCGGAGCCGCCGATCTTGTCGCCGAGGTAGCCGCCGCGCTTGGCTGCCTGGATGGCCGCGTTCATGGCCTCGACCGCGTGCGGATATTCGCTGCGGATGTAGATGTAGCCCTTGGTCGCGCCGACGGTGATGCCGGCGGTCGTCATGCCCTCGATCACCAGGAAGGGATCGCCTTCCATGATCATGCGGTCGGCAAAGGTGCCGCTGTCGCCTTCGTCGGCATTGCAGACGATGAATTTGCGGTCGGCCTTGGCCTGCGCGACCGTCTTCCACTTGATGCCGGTCGGGAAGCCGGCGCCGCCGCGGCCGCGCAGGCCGGATGCGGTGACCTCAGCGAGGATCGCCTCCGAGCCGAGCGACAATGCGCGCTCCAGGCCTTTGTAGCCGCCATGGGCGCGGTAGTCGTCGAGCGAGCGCGGATCGATCACGCCGCAACGGGCGAAGGTGAGGCGGGTCTGGCGCTTCAGCCAGGGGATCTCGTCGGTCGCGCCGAGACGCAAGAGATGCGGCGTGTTGCTGGCGAGCGCGTCGAGCAGGGAGGGCACGTCGGACTCGGTCACAGGACCGAAGGCGATCCGGCCCTGAGGTGTCGCGACCTCGACCAGCGGCTCCAGCCAGTACATGCCGCGCGAGCCGGTCCTGACGATCTCGATCGCAACGCCGCGCTTGGCCGCAGCCTGCTCCAGCGCCAGCGCAACCTCATCTGCGCCGACAGCGACCGCACCCGCATCGCGGGAGACGAAGAGACGCATGCTCATCGCTGTGCCTCCGCGACCAGTGCATCGAGGCGTTTCTGGTCGAGCCGGCCAATGAGGCGGCCGTCGAGCATCGCGGACGGGGCGGTCGCGCACAGACCGAGGCAGTAGATCGGCTCCAGCGTGACGCGATCGTCGGCCGTCGTGTTGCCGAGGGCAACGCCAAGCTTCGCCTCCGCGCGCGCAGCCAGCGCATCGCCGCCCGCAGCCTGGCAGGCTTCGGCGCGGCACAGCTTCAGCACGTGGCGGCCGGCCGGCTTGTGGCGGAAATCATGGTAGAAAGTGAAGACGCCATGCACCTCGGCGCGCGACAGGTTGAGCGCCTGCGCCACCATGGGAATCGCCGCCTCCGGCACGTAGCCGAATGCTTCCTGCAGCGCGTGCAGGATGACCAGCGTCGCACCTTCCTGCCCGGCATGTTCGGCGATGATCTCGGCGCCGCGCGCTTCGTCCCAAGGCTCGTAATGAGGTTCGTAAAGCGTTGTCATTGTTGGTTCTCAACCTGAGCGTTCCTTCAGCGCAAAGTATTTGGAATCATTCGAAGATCAATAAAGCTGTCTCATGCTGCGATTGCGAATTCAGATCGATTTGCAACCGAAATCGATCGATAGAAAGTGGTAATGAAGATTGCACCGGCTGCCGGTTTTTGCGTGTTGGTGCGGGCCCGGCATGCTAGCTTGCATGCCAACACAGAATCCGAGGGGACGACCGGTTGATCGACAAGCTTGAACTGCTGCTGGCGCTGGCGAAGGAGCGGCATTTCGGACGCGCGGCAGAGGCCTGCGGGGTCACCCAGCCGACCATGTCGACCGGGCTGAAGCAGCTCGAGGAGATCCTCGGCGTCATGCTGGTCCAGCGCGGCTCCCGCTTCCAGGGTTTCACCCCCGAGGGCGAACGGGCGCTGGACTGGGCGCGGCGGATCGTGGGCGACGCGCGGGCCATGCGCGACGAGATCAACGGGCTGAAGCACCAACTCTCCGGCGAGATCCGCATCGCCGCGATCCCGACCGTGCTCGGCATGGTCGCCGCGCTGACGACGCCGTTCCGCGCGAGGCATCCCGAGGTGCGCTTCCGCATCCAGTCGACGACGTCATCCGAGGTGCTGGGCCTGCTCGAAAATCTCGAGGTGGATGCGGGGCTGACCTATATCGAGAACGAGCCGATCGGCAAGGTGCGCACCATTCCGCTCTACAACGAGAGCTATCGTCTGCTCACCGCGCCGGATGCGATGTTCGGCGACCGCGAGACGGTGACCTGGACCGAGGTCGGGCAGGTGCCGCTCTGCCTGCTGACGCCCGACATGCAGAACCGCCGCATCATCGACCGCGCGCTGCGCTCGGTCGGCGCGGAGGCGACGCCGACGCTAACCTCGAACTCGCTCCTGGTGCTGTTCACGCATGTGAAGACGGGACGCTGGGCCAGCGTGATGCCGGCCAAGCTCGCCGAGACGCTCGGCCTGTCCGATACGGTGCGCTCGATCCCGATCGTCGACCCCGAGGTCAATTACAGCATCGGCATGGTGATCCCGCAGCGCGATCCGATGACGCCGCTGATCGCGGCGCTGGTCAATGTCGCGCGGGAAGTCGCGCCGTCGCTGCAATTGTAGGGTCAGGCCGCCGCCGATATCCCGGACGCCGCCTTGACGGCGTCACGCGGCAGGGTCACGCGGACGACGGTGCCGACATCGATCTTCGAGCGCAGCCGCATCGAGCCGCCGTGGAGCTGCGCCAGCGAGCGGGCGATGGCGAGGCCCAGCCCCGAGCCGTGATAGGTCTTGGTGAGCTGGCTCTCGACCTGCTCGAACGGGCGTCCGAGCCGCGCCAGCGAATGCGGCGCGATGCCGATGCCTGTGTCGGCGATCATCAGCACGATCCTGTCGTCGAGCTGCCGGCTGCGCACCACGATCCGTCCGCCGTCGGGCGTGAACTTCACCGCGTTGGAGAGCAGGTTGACGATGATCTGCTTGGTGGCGCGGCGATCGGCGACGACCGAGATCGATGTCCCGATGTCGGCATCGAGCGTCAGGTGCTTGTCGTGAGCGCGGCCGGAGACGACGCGCAGGGATTCGGCGAGCGTCCGTGCGAGGTCGAGCTCTTCCATGTCGAGCTTCATGCGGCCGGCCTCGATCTTGGACATGTCGAGGATGTCGTTGATGACCTCGAGCAGATAGTGGCCGCTGGTCAGGATGTCCTGGCAGTATTCCTGGTACTTCTCGCTGCCGAGCTCGCCGAACATGCCGCTTCCCATGATCTCGGAGAAACCGATGATGGCGTTGAGCGGCGTGCGCAGCTCGTGGCTCATATTGGCGAGGAATTTCGACTTGGTCTGGTTGGCTTCCTCGGCTCGGGTCTTCTCGCGCTGGTACTTCTCGGCGAGGTCGGCGAGCTCGTTGGTCTGGCGTTCCAGGGCGGCCTGCGAGCGCTTGAGGTCGATGACGGTGGCGCGCAGGCGCAGATCGTTGTCGACCAGCTTCTGCTCGTGCTCCTTGATGCGGGTGATGTCGGTGCCGACCGAGACGTAGCCGCCGTCCTTGGTGCGGCGCTCGCTGATGTGCAGCCAGCTGCCGTCGTCGAGCTGGGCCTCGAAGGTGCGCGCGCCCGGGCCTTGGGCAGCGGTCTCGTTGTGGCGGGTGCGCACCTCCGGCATGCGGCCGACCTCGAGCACAGTCTCGTAGGAGGTGCCGGGGATGACGGCGCTGTCGGGCAGCTTGTGCAGGCGCTGGAAGTGCGAGTTGCAGAGCACGAGGCGGTCGCTCGCGTCCCACAGCACGAAGGCCTCTGGAATGGTCTCGATGGCGTCGCGCAGCCGCAGATCCGCTTCGACGGTCCGCTCGGCGAGGCTCTTCTGCTCGGTGATGTCGACGGCGATGCCGATCAGATGCACGCTGGAATCGGTCGCGCCGCTGGTCTTTTCGCAGCGGACGCGGAGCCAGATCCAGTGACCGTCGACGTGCTGCATGCGGAAGGTCTGGTCGATGTGGTCGATCTTCTCGGAGATGAGCTGGTCGGCGATCTCGAACAGGTCGATGTCGTCGGACTTCACCAGCGCATTGACCTCGCCGAAGGTGAGGAGCTCGTTGCGGCCGTCGAGGCCGAGCATCGAGAACATCGATTGCGACCAGAAGATCCGGCCGCGCGACAGGTCCCAGTCCCACAATCCGCAGCGGCCGCGGTTCAGCGCGGTGTCGATCCGGCTGCGCACGGCGTCGTTGATGAGGTCGCCCTCGCGGGCGCGGGTGGACTGCCAGTGGAAGGCAAAGCCCAGGATCAGGACGACGAAGCCGGTGGTCGCCGACAGCGTCACCGACAACGCGGCGTCCGAGCCCCAGATCGGCTCGTTGCGCTCCTGGATCACGGTGACGAAGCCGGGCAGCGACTTGATCTGCCGCGAGGTGGCCATCGCGGCATTGCCGCTCGGCAGCGTCATGTCGGAGACGTTGCCGTCGCGCGGCGGCGCCGCGAGCAGCTGCGCCGTGGTGATGGCATCGAGCAGGCGGTCATTGCCGGAAGGGTCGCTGTCGATGGGAATGCGGGCGAGGAGGCGGCGATCGATCCCGGCCGAGGTGACGATGACGTGGCGGCCGGAGGCCGTGCCCCAGGACGGGATCAGGTCGGGCAGCAGCGTCGGCAGGCGCTCGATGTTCTTCTGCCGATCGATCCGCGCCGAGGTGAGGCGGTCGATGCGCTCGGCAAGCAGGTCGGCGAGCGCGGAGATGTCATGCCTGATCACCAGCCGCTTCTGGCGCGTCTGATCGACGACCTGCACGAACGCGCCGAGGCAGATCGTGATCAGGAATGCGATGATGAGCGTCGGCACGGCACGGCGCAACGCCGGCTCCGCGATCAGGAGCCGGTGATAGGCAGGTTTCGCGATCGATTGCGCCAATCCCTTGATCGAATCGGATTGGACGCACGCGTTCGCGGCGTCTGCACGCGACATGCCTTCGGCCCCCTGAAAACTAGCTTGCAACTTGAGTTCGGAGGCAGCCCCACGTCGCTTCCGAATCAGACCGATTTGAATCCAGTTTTGCCGGGCTGTCGAGAGTCAACGAATCGTTAACGCGAAATTATTCTTATCCAACGCGCAGTTTGCGCATCGCGCGTCCGCAAACCCACGGGCGCGAGGAGTCCGAAACGAGAACGTGTAACTCCGCGCACATCCTGCGTCATGCGCGCGGCGGCTCGGCGTGACTGATGACGCGCTTCACGCTCGGGAACGCGCGGCGCAATGCGCGCTCGATCGCATCGACATGCTCGTGCACCCTGATCACGCTCATCGACGGCGCAGCGCGGCAGTGGAAGTTGACGATCTCGCCGGCATCGGTGTTGCGGACGCGCACATTATGGATGTCGTGGATCTCGCCTTCGCCGGCGAACTCGGCCAGCGCGGCGGCGATGGTCTGTACCCTCTCCGGCGCGGCATCCACGCCGAACGGCAATTCCGGTTCCAGCGGCTCGATGTGGACGTCGACCTCGACGTCCTCGCCGAACTCCTCCTGGATGTTGCGCTCCAGCGTGTTGGCGACGTCATGGGCCGCGTCGAGCCGCATCCCGGCGTCGACCTCGAGATCGATGCTGACGATCAGCTTGGCGCCCAAATCTTGATTCGTACTCAAGTCGTGCACCGTGACGTGGTGGATGGCGAGGCTCGAATTGCGCGCGATCACCATGATGCGGTCGCGGACGGTCTCGTTGTTGCGCGCGACCGGGACCGGGGTGAAGGTGAGGTCGGCGTCACCGAACGCCTTGTCGAGGGCGGCCTGTGCCTTGCGCTTGATGTCCTCGACGCGGTCGATCGGGTAGGTCCGCGGCACCTTTGCGATGGTGTCGATGAAGGTGGTCGCCCCGACCATGCGCACGCGCAGCCGCTCGACGTCGATCACGCCTGCTACACTGCGGATCGCGGCCCTGGCCTTTTCCTGCGCGCCCTCCGGCGCGCGGTCGAGCAGCGTCTGCACGGTCGAGCCGGCCATGCGCAGGCCGAGCGCGGCGATCATCACGGCGACCGCGGCGGCGGCCGCGGCATCGCCCCACCAGAAGCCGAGGGCGGCGAGGATCAGGCCCACGATGACGGCGCAGGAGCCCATGACGTCGGAGGCGAAGTGCAGCGCATCGGCGGCGAGCGCCTGGCTCCGGGTCTCGCGCGCGGCGCGGTGCAGGGCGCGGGCACGCCAGAGATTGACGGCAATGTCGGCCACCAGCACCACGAACGGCACGGCCGAGATGGTCGGCGGCGGTGTTCCCTCGCGCAACCGGCTATAGGCTTCGACCAGGATGCCGCCGGCGAGCACGTAGAGCAGGGCGGTGACGCCCAGCGCCGAGATGCTCTCCAGCTTGCCGTGGCCGTAATGGTGCTCCTCGTCCGCCGGCTTGTCGGACACCCGCACCACTGCCCAGGTGATGATGGTCGCGATCAGGTCGATCGAGGAGTGCAGGGCCTCGGAGATCAGCGCCAGCGAGCCGATCGCCACGCCCACCACGAACTTGGCCGCCGCCATGCCGCCGCTGGCGAAGATCGAGATGGCCGCGACCGACGTTTTGTTGTGCTGTGCGCTCATGGCGGGGATTTAGCAGGGCGGGGGTGAACATCAAGCGGCGATCCACAGCTCTAGTCGCAAGTGAGTTGCAGGAGCGGATGCTTCCTCGGCCTCGTCATTCCGGGGCGCCGAAGGCGATCCCGGAATCTCGAGATTCCGGGTTTGCCCTTCAGGCGCCCCGGAATGACATCTACGGCACCGTCACCACGATCTTTCCCAGATGCTTGTTCGCCTCCATGTGCTCGAACGCCTTGTCGATGTCGTCGAACGCGTACACCTTGTCGATCGGCAATTGCAGCTTGCGCGACTCCACCGCGCCCCAGATGTCCTTGCGGACCTCATCGAAGATCTCGCGGACTTCCTCGATGGTGCGGGTGCGGAAGGTGACGCCGATATAGCTGATGCGGCGCGCGGCATGCAGGTCGAAGTTGAAATCGGCATGGGTGCCGCCGAGCCGGCCGACATTGACGATGCGGCCCAAAACCTTGGTCGCGGCGAGGTTCTGGTTGGCGAGCTTGCCCGAGACCTGGTCGACGATGAGGTCGACGCCTTCGCCGTTCGTCGCCTTCAGCACCTCGTCCACCCATTTGGGGTCGGAGGAATCGACCGCGAGGTCGGCGCCATATTCCTTCAGCCGGCCGCGGCGATAGGGATCGGTCGACGAGCCGATCACGAGCTTTGCGCCCTTGAGCTTTGCAATTTGCATCGCCATCAGGCCGACGCCGGAGCTGGCGCCCTGGATCAGCACGGCTTGCCCGGGCTGCACGCCGCCGACGGTGACGACGGCGTTGTGCATGGTCGCCAGCGCGACGGGGAGGGTGGCGGCCTCCTCGAAATTCATGTTCGAAGGCGCGCGGAATAGCCGGCCGTGATCGGCCAGCGTGTATTCGGCAAACGCTGCGCCGCCCGATCCCATGATGCGGTCGCCGATCTCTAAGCCCTTTGCATCGGGCCCGAGCTCGGCGACCTCGCCGGCCCATTCCATCCCGAGCACGGTGCCGACGCCGCCGGCCGCACCATGAGCGTGGCCCTTGCGCATGCCGGTATCGGCGCGGTTGAGGCCACAGGCGCGGACCTTCACCAGCACCTGCGTGCCTTTGGGTTTTGGTTGAGCGACGTCGGAAATTCGAGCGCCCTCAGGGCCGTAGACGTAAGCCTTCATGAATTACTCTCGCTTCTTGCCGTGACTATTCCGCCGCTTCGCGTTGCGGCTGAAAGATCATGCCTTCGAGCCGGCTGCGGATGATTGCCTCCGCCTCGCGCACGATGCGGGAGACGAGCTCGGCGCAGCTCGGGATGTCCTGGATCAGGCCCTGCACCTGGCCGGCCGACCAGATGCCTTCGTCGGAATTGCCGGTGGCGTAGACCATCTTGCCGCGGGCACCGGCAACGAGCTCGCGGATATCCTCGAACTTGGCGCCCTCCTTCTCCATCGCGACGACCTTGGTCGAGACGGCGTTCTTGGCGACGCGCGAGGTGTTGCGCATGGTGCGGAAGATCAGCTCGGTCTCGCGCTCGTCATTGGCGACGATCTTCTCCTTGATGGACTGGTGGATCGGGCTCTCCTTGGTCGCCATGAAGCGGGTGCCCATGTTGATGCCATCGGCACCCAGCGCCAGCGCTGCGACGAGACCGCGCGCATCGGCAAAGCCGCCGGAGGCGATCATGGGGATCTTGACCTTGTTGGCGGCGGCCGGGATCAGGATCAGGCCAGGGGTGTCGTCTTCACCGGGATGCCCGGCGCATTCAAAACCGTCGATCGAGATGGCGTCGACGCCCATCCGCTCGGCCGAGAGGGCGTGGCGGACGCTGGTGCATTTGTGCACGACCTTGACGCCGTGCCGTTTGAACTCGTCGACATGCTCCTGCGGCTTGTTGCCGGCGGTCTCGACCACCTTGATGCCGGCCTCGATGATGGCGGCGCGGTATTCGGCGTAAGGCGGCGGCTTGATCGCGGGCAGGATGGTGAGGTTGACGCCGAACGGCTTGTCGGTGAGGTCGCGGCAGCGCGCGATCTCCTTCGTCAGGTCCTCCGGCGTCGGCTGCGTCAGTGCCGTGATGAAGCCGAGCGCGCCGGCATTGGCGACGGCAGCGACCAGCTCGGCACGCCCGACCCATTGCATACCGCCCTGGACGATCGGGTGCTCGACGCCGACGAGCTTGGTGAACCGTGTCTGCAACATGATGCGTTTCCCCCGAGCCCCGCGTGGCGCTCTGTTATTGCTTGATGGCGGCAGGATGCCGCTGGGGGTGGGAAAAGTCTATTGCGGGGGTGTGCAGCGAAGGCGGGACCTCATGCGGCGATGAGGGAGATTCCGCGGGGCGGACAATTTCCGATGCCCCTATCCAAGAGAGAGAAAGGCGCTCCCACATTCTTCGCCGTCGTCCCGGCGAAGGCCGGGACCCATAACCACAGGCAGAGGTTTGGCGAAGATTCGTTGTTCGGTATTCCGACCGCCCACAATCGACAGACCTCGCGGTATGGGTCCCGGCCTTCGCCGGGACGACACCGGGGAGGTACCTGTACCGCTACTCCGCCGACAGCCGCACCATCTGCCGGCCGCCGTTCATTTCCTTCAGCCGGTTGACGAAGTTTTCCGGACGTTGCCAGCGGTTGGGGACCTCGAGGCCCATGAATTCGGCGATGTCGCCGATGAAGCCGGTGCAGTTGGCGGTCTCGGCGTTCCAGACCGGCGAGTTCGCCTGCAATTTCTTGATGTAGGCGAACACGCGCTTGGCGTCAGCCTCGTTCAGGTAGACCCGGTAGTTCGCGGTCAGATATTCCGGATCGAGATCGCCGTAGCTCGGGCCGGTCTCGGACGGCACGAAGGTGATGTGACCGAGCACGTAAGCGAGCGTCTCGCCGGCCGGCGTGAGGCCCGCGACCTCGACCGCCTTCTCGCTGGTCTTGCCGTACCAGACGAAGGCGTGGCCCCAGCTCGCCGCCGTCCGGGCGCGGAAGTCGACGTAGTAAGGGCCTTTCTCCGCGCGCGCGACGGGACGCCGCGTCGCTTGCGGCTGAGGTCGCGATGCGGTCTCGGTGGTAGCAAGCGCGTTGGCTTCGGCAACGCGCTTGTTCGCTTCGTGGGCCGAGGCCGTGGGCGTCGTGCATGCGATCATCGCCGCGAGGGCGAGCCCCGCGAGAATGCAGGATCCCGATCGATCAGCTTTGTTCGTCACGCGATGCCCCCTTCGACTGTCGGCCGCTTACGCTAGACTCTGCGCGTCAGTAGCGCGCCGCGACCGGGCCGGGGGCCTTGCCGATCGGGGCCTTGCCGACCGGGCTCTTGCCAATCGGCATCTTGCCGATCGGCGGCTGCTCCGCCGGATAGACCGGCACGGGCTGGCGGCGCGGCAGATCTGCGGCATTGGCGGCCGTCACCAGAGCAAGCGTAGCGCCCAGAACAAATACAATCTTCTTCACAGTCATACCCCTAGAAGGTTTGGTCCAAACACGGCGGTGCCGTGCCCCCAGACACGCCTCACAGAAGGGCGGCCGAATGCGTCCAAGTTGCGGCGAGCGCGGGACATGTTGGCGGCATTGATCGGACGCGCGCAGATGTGATGTGTCTGGATGTTTCGGAGGGCGGGCGGCGGTGTCGTAGCCCGGATGAGCGCAGCGATATCCGGGGTGCTTTGCGGATCGTCCGTCCCCGGATGTCGCTTCGCTCATCCGGGCTACAGCAGCTGTGCTCACCCGATCCGGTTTAAACTATTCCGGATCGTCGCGAAGATGCCGCCGATGTCCTTGCGCAAGGCATCGAGCGTGTTGAAGTTCTCGAAGACGCGGGCGAGGCGGTCTTCGACCTCGCGCTTGCTTTTCGTCAGCGCATCGACGCGCGAGGCCAGCGTCACGCCCGCGTTCGCCTCGATCTCGCCGACGGTTTTGGCGAGGAGGTCGCGGGTGGTGCTGACCTCCGCGATCATGGCCTCGATGCCGAACACCGGAGCCTTCAGCGGGACGAGGTCGGCCTGCGACTTCGACAGCTCGGTCTTGAAGGTGTTCAGCGTCGCCAGCGTCTCCTGCAACGCGCCGAGGCGCTGGCGCGACTGAAGAACGAAATCGTTCAGCGCATTCTGGCGCTCGGTGAGGCTCTTGCCGTCGCCATCGGTCTCGACCTCCGCGATGGCGCGTTCGAGCTGGACCCGGCGCTGACCGAGCTCCTCGAAATCGAGCCGGATGCCCTTCAGGATGTTGAAGCTGTCGTCGATGCGGGCGAGGCGCTGCTCGATCTCGATCTTGTTCTTCGAAAGCGTCTCGACGCGGCCGCCGAGCGGCGCTTCGCCGCCGGTCTCGAGCTCGTCGATGCTTTTTTCGAGGCGGTCATGGCTGAGGCTGAGCTCGCCGATCAGGGCATTGATGCCGGCATCGGTCGAGCGCAGCGGCGTCAGCTCGGCATGGGATTTCGCCAGATCCTCCTTGTACTGATTGAGGGTCGCGAACGTGTCCTGGACCGCACTCACCCGCGTCAGCAGTGCCGACACGTCGCGCGCGATGTCCTTCAGACGGTCGGCGAGGTTGTTCTTGCGGTCGTCGGTCTCGAGGTCGTGCAGGGAGCGTTCGAGCTGGTTCTGGCGGTCGCGGATCTCGGTGAAGACGGGCTCGACCGCACGGCGCTGATCGGCGACCTTGCCGACCATCTCGCGCAGCGCCTGCTGGCGGCGGCGGATCTCGGCGAGCTGGTCGTGCATGTCGGTGGCCTCGTTGCGGCCCTGCTGCAACAGCGCGCGCTGCTCGGTCTCGCCGAGCTTGTCGTGAAGGGCGGAGACGGCCTCCCGTGGATCGCTCTCGATCAGGTGCTGGACGGTGGCGTCGAGGTGGTTTTGCAGGGCGTGGGCGACGACGACGTCTTCCCGGGTCTTCTTCAGGCGGTCGCGCAGCGTGTCGAGGCGCCGGTCCTGGCGCGAGAGCCGCCAGGCGGTTGCGCCGATCAGCGCCAGGCCTGCGGCCGGGATCGTGCCGGCCGCGATGCGTTGCGGCATCGACAGGGCCGCGAACCAGGCCGGCAGGTGACCGACGTCGTAACCGAACGCCTGCTGGGCGAGGATCGCGATGGCGGCGAGCAGGGCAAACCAGGCAACCAGGAAAAACAGCCACATCGTGAATTCCTCACGCCGGCACACATTTTCGCCATAGTTGCTATTGGAGAGCGGAACCGAGATCAAGGGGCGCGGCGGCCTACGGATCGCGCGATCCACGGTTGGTTGCGTCCGCCGATTGCTGGAGGACGTTGCTGGGATTGCCGGGTTTTCCCGCGCCCCGGAATGACAGAGAGGGCTACAGCCGAAACTCGTTGGTGAGCTCGCCGATGCCGTCGATCGCAACGGTGACCGTATTCACCGGCTCCTTCATCACGCCGACGCCGACCGAGGTGCCGACCGCGATGAGGTCGCCGGGGAGCAGGGTCATGTCGTGGGAGATCTTGCTGACCAGTTCCTGCGCGGTGAGGATCATGTCCGAGATCGGATAGTTCTGCCGCTCGGCGCCGTTGAGGATGGTGCGCACGTTGAGTTTTGCCGGATCGAGGCCGGTCGCGATCACGGGACCGAACGGGCCGTAATCGTCGATACCCTTGGCGCGCGCCCATTGCGGGAAAGTGGGATCGCTGGTCAGGATGTCGTTGGCGGTGATGTCGTTGACGCAGGTGTAGCCGAAGATGAAGCCGTCGGCTTCGGCAGGCGACACGCGGGAACAGGTCTTGCCGACGACGATGCCAAGCTCGCCTTCGTATGTCGTCTTGCCGTCGTAATAAGAGGGGCGACGGATCACGGCGCCGGGCGTCGTGATGCTGGTGGTGGCCTTCAGCAGATAGAGCGGCTCCGGCGGCTCAGGCTGGTTCAGTTTGGCCGCGAGTGCGTGGAAGTTATTCCAGAGCGCGACGATCTTGCTGGGCGCGCAGGGCGCGAGCAGCTCGACCTCCGACGGCGCTAAAGTCTTGCCGGTCGCCGTGTTGCGGCCGAACATCTCGCCCTCATGCACGCTGATGCCCGAGGATGTCAGCGTGCCGAAGCCGGTCGTGCCGCCATGGCGAAAACGGAGCCAGTGCTTGATCTCGCCCGCCATCACGCCACCGCCAGTGCGCGCGGATCTGATGGCGCGGAGGTGCCGTCATAGAGGCCGGCGATGCGGGCGCGCTGGGTCACCATCGCCAGCACCGAGTCGAGCGCGGGCGTCGCGATGCCGGTGAGGCGGCCCATCTCCTGCACGACGGTGACGAGCGGGTCGATCTCCATCGGGCGGCCACGCTCGAGATCCTGCAGCATCGAGGTCTTGTGCGCGCCGACCTTGCGTGCGCCCTCGATGCGGCGCTCGACGTCGACGCGGAATTTGACGCCGAAGGTCTCGGCGATGCCTTGGGTCTCCACCATGATCGCGCGCGACAGCGCGCGTGTGGCGGGATCAGTGCAGATCACGTCGAGCGTGGCGTGGGTCAGCGCGCTGATCGGGTTGAAGCAGACATTGCCCCAGAGTTTTAGCCAGATCTCGTCGCGGATGCGGTCGAGCACCGGGGCCTTCAGGCCGGCTGCGACGAACAGGTCCGCGAGGCGCTGCACGTCGGACGTGATCTCGCCGGAGGGCTCGCCGAGCGGAAAATTGTTGCCGTAGACATGGCGGATCACGCCGGGCGCCTCGATCTCGGTGGCGGGATAGACGATGCAGCCGATGGCGCGCTCGGCGCCGATCTCGCGCCATTGCCGAGCGCCGGGGTCGATGCTCTCCAGCGTCGAGTTCTCGTATTGGCCGCCGTGCTTGTAGAAATACCAATAGGGGATGCCGTTGACGGCGGTGACGATGCGGGTGTGGGGCCCGAGCAGCGGCTGCATCTTCTCGATCACCCCGGTGATCGAATGCGCCTTCAGCGTGATGATGATGTAGTCCTGCACGCCGAGTTCAGTGGGATCGTCGGTGCAGCGCGGATGCACGGTGTGCGTCTCCTCGCCGGCGAGCAGCGTCAGGCCGCGCTCGCGCATCGCGGCGAGATGCGCGCCGCGTGCGACCAGGCTGACGTCGGCGCCCGCACGCGCGAGCTGAACCCCGAGATATCCGCCGATCGCGCCGGCGCCGTAGATGCAGATCTTCATGAAATCCTCGCGAGCAGAGACCGGAATTTGGGACGAAAGATCCGGTCCGGCTCGGAAGGATCCGAGCCGGGGCCGGTAGTCGCAGGGGAAGTGTTGCCGCTGTTTAGGCTGCCGCTTGCGGCGTGCCGTTGATCGCCTCGTCCATGGCAGCGGCGATGTCGCGCATGCTGATGACCGAGACGAGGCTGTAATCGTCGATGACCGGCAAATGGCGGATGTGATGCCGATTCATCAGGTGGCGAACATGCTCGATCGTATCCGAGGAGGTGCAGGACACGAGCTGCTGCACCGACACGAGCTGCGAGACCTTGACGTTGATGGCATTGGCGCCGTGCTCGGCGACGGCGCGCACCACGTCGCGCTCGGTGAACATGCCGACTGCGGTGTTGCCCTCGGAGCGGACCACGTCCTTGACCACCAGCGCGCTGATATTGTTGGCGCGCATCAGCTTGGCGGCGATACCCACCGTTTCGTTCATTCGCACCGTGACAACGCGCGGCGTCTTCTTGCGCAGAATGTCTCCGACCAGCATTGCGACCTCCCTGGGTGAATGACAGGTGAAGTGTGGTATACATAATGCCAATCGTCAAGCGCTGGATTTGGCTGATCCGAAAAATCTTGCGGCAGCAATACTGACGTTTGTCGTCGGCCAAAAAGAAAGGGGCGCATCGCTGCGCCCCTCTTTGAAAGCTCTGGTCTGTGGCGGCTTACGCCGTCTCGGTCTTGGCGCTGCCGGTCGCCGTGTCGGCGGTCTCGGCTTCCTTGCCGAGGATGAAGGAGCGGCGCAGCGGCTTGATGACGAACAGCGCCATCAGCGCGGCCGTTGCATTCAGCGCCACCGCCACCACGAACACGGCCTTCCAGCCATACGTTGCCGAGATCACGCTAGCGAGCGGGACGAGCAGGGAGGCGGTGCCCTTGGCGGTGTAGAGCATGCCGTTGTTGGTCGTTGCGAACTTCGAGCCGAAGGTGTCGCCGCAGGTCGCGGGGAACAGCGAGTAGATCTCGCCGAACACGCCGAAATACACCGCTGTCGCGAGCACGAAGACAACAGGATTTTGGCCATAAGCCGACAGCGTCAAGAGCATCACCGCGGCGGTGCCGAAGGCGATGAACATGGTGGGCTCGCGGCCGATCGTGTCGGAGACCCAGCCGAAGAAGGGGCGTCCGAAGCCGTCGAAGATGCGGTCGAGCGAGATCGCGAAGGTCAGCGCCGCCATCTGGAAGCCGGCGAGCGTCACCGGCGTGTCGGCGATCTTGTAGTCGTGCGCGATCGGGCCGATCTGCGCCGCAGTCATCAGGCCGCCGGAGGCGACCATGACGAAGACGAGGTACATCACCCAGAAAATAGGGGTACGCAGCACTTGCGGCGGGGTGAAGTCGATCTTGGTCTGCGGCAAATTGAGCTGCTTCTTCTTCGGTGGGATCGAGAGCCGTGGCGGCTGGATGAAAAAGGCGAGCACGAACACGATCAGGCCCTGGCCGATGCCGAAAGTGAGGAACGCCTGCTGGTAGCCGCTCGATGCGATCATGGTCGCGATCGGGACGATGGTGAGCGCGGCGCCCGCGCCGAAGCCCGCGGCGGTCGCGCCGGCGGCAAGGCCACGGCGGTCGGGAAACCATTTCAGCGCGTTGCCGACACAGGTGCCGTACACCGCGCCGGCGCCCATGCCGCCGACGATCGCGGCCGCATAGAGCAAAGTGAGCGAGTCGGCGTAGGAGTTGAGCACCCAGGACAGTGCGATCATCACGCCGCCGAACATGATGACGATGCGCGGGCCGTATTTGTCGACGAACCAGGCCTCGACCGGCACCAGCCAGGTCTCGGTGACGACGAAGATGGTGAAGGCGAGCTGGATCGCGGCGCGTCCCCAATGGTGCGCGGCATCGATCGGATCGACGAACAGCGTCCAGCCATATTGCAGGTTGGCGATCATCGCCATGCAGACGATGCCCATGGCGAGCTGGAGCCAGCGGAAACCGGTGCGAAGAGGCGCGGCCGTGACGGCGCCGTCCGTGCTGGAAATCATCAAGAAACCTCCCAACGCGCCTGATTGATTGCGGCTTGGGATTGCAAGATGACCCAGTGTCGCAAATGTTGTGGCTTATCGTCGCAAGCGCGGCGGGGAGCTTGGTATACCATATTCCAGAATGCAAGTCCTAACTTGGCTCCCCGCCCCAAGAAATTGCGGGTTCCATTCGGAAATACAGAAGGTCTGCCCAAAACGAAGAAAACGCCCGGCCGTGAGGCCGGGCGTCGTGTTTGGATCAACTGTTGGGGCGTGTCAGACGGTCGATTTCGCGACCACGACCTTGCGCCAGGGCTTGAGCACCGCGATCGCCAGCAGCGAAGCCAGGATATTGGCGCCGGCCGCGATGATGAACACGCTGTCCCAGGTGCCCGACGACTGCTGCATCAGGTTTGCGACCGGGACGAGCAGCGCGGCGGTGCCCTTGGCGGTGTAGAGCAGGCCGGCATTGGTGGTCGCGAACTTGGCGCCGAACGTGTCGGTGCAGGTCGAGGGGAATAGCGAGTAGATCTCACCCCAGGCGAAGAACACGAAGCCCGACAGCAGCACGAACCAGACCGGATCGTGACCCCAGAGATAGAGCATCCAGATGCCGAAGCCTTCCATGCCGAAGGCGAGGAACATCGTGTTCTCGCGGCCGATCATGTCGGAGATCCAGCCGAAGAACGGACGCGTCAGGCCGTTGAGCACGCGGTCGATGGTCGCTGCGAAGGTCACCGCGGTCATCGTCACCGCCATCAGCGTCACCGGCACGCTGTCGACCTTCCAGTCAACCGCGATCGGCTTCAGGTTCGCGGTGACCATCAGTCCACCCGCGCCGACGATCACGAACATGAAGTACATCAGCCAGAAGATCGGCTGGCGCAGCACTTCGGTCGGCTGATAGTTGCGCCGGGTCTGGATGATATTGGCATTCGCCACCACGTTCGGCACCTGGCCCGCTTTCGGTGCGAGCAGGAAGAAGGCGAGGAGGCAGATGATGATGCCTTGTCCGAGGCCGAAATAGAGGAAGGTGGTCTGGAATCCACTGTCCTTGATCATGGCCTGGATCGGCGCGACGGTCAGCGCGGAGCCCGCACCGAAGCCCGCCGCCGTAATGCCGGCGGCAAGACCGCGCTTGTCCGGAAACCACTTCAGCGCATTGCCGACGCAGGTGCCGTAGACGCCACCGGCGCCAATGCCTGCGATGATCATGCCGAGATAGTAGCCGTTGAGCGAGGTGGCCTGTGCGTTGATCGCCCAGCCGATGGCGCAGAGCACGCCGCCGACGAGAACCACGATGCGCGGACCGTATTTGTCGACGAACCATCCTTCAACCGGCACGAGCCATGTCTCGAACAGCACGAACAGCGTGAACGCCCACTGGATCGAAGCGCGATCCCAGCCGAACTTCTTCTGGATGTCAGGGACGAAGAACGTCCAGCCATATTGATAATTGGCGATCATCACCATCGCCGCCACACCGATCGCCAACTGAGCCCAGCGATAGGCATCGCTTACGCGTGCGGCACTAGGAGCCGCAGCCGACTGCACCATGTCCGTCATAAAAAACCCTCCCGAACGCGCCGATCATTTTTATGCATGCGCTGCTCGCATCCTGGTATTCATTATGCCAAGATTCAAGCGAAGGACTGGAGGGTGCGGCGAAATATCGCGGGATCAGTTCACATGCGCTTTGGCCGCGAAATTGTAAAGCCCCAATCGCTGCAGCGTGACAGCGGCCGCAGCGATGGTATGAACGTAAGTCATTGAATTTGTGAGATATATCGGCTGTCTCCGCGAGCCGAAAACGGGCTGTGGGAAGCCGATTCACCCTCGACTTTCAGCTGGCGCATGTCGGGGTTCGCAGCTCCGCTCGCATGGGATGCGCGTCGTCAGATGACTGCACGATTCCTGGAATTCTTTATTCCAGAAGTGCGGGGTGCGGCGAATCTGACGCGACCATCACGCCGGCCGCGCTTCACGCGAGCGACGTGCGCAGCCGGCTGTAGCCTTCCTGGATCGGGGACCAGAACAGGGCGACCAGGCCGAGCGCCATGATCGTGCTGACGAGGCCGTTGGAGAAGAACACGCCGAGCGAGCCCTGGGATCCCAGCAGCGATTGGCGGAACGCTTCCTCCGCCTTGTCGCCCAGCACGATGGCGAGCACCAGCGGTGCGAGCGGGTAGTTGCACTTCTTCAGGAGATAGCCGAGCACGCCGAACACGAGCATCAGCATCACGTCGAAGGTGCTGTTGTGCACCGAGTAGGCGCCGATCGCGCAGAGCACCAGGATCAGCGGGGCGATGATGCCGAAGGGCACGCGCAGGATCGCGGCGAAGATCGGCACGCAGGTGAGCACGACGATGAGGCCGGCGAGATTGCCGAGATACATCGACGCGATCAGGCCCCAGACGAATTCCTTCTGTTCGACGAACAGCATCGGGCCTGGCTGCAGGCCCCAGATCAACAATCCGCCAAGCAGCACGGCAGCCGTCGGCGAGCCGGGCACGCCAAGCGACAGCATCGGCAGCAGCGCCGAGGTGCCGGCGGCGTGCGCGGCCGTCTCCGGCGCGATCACGCCTTCGATCTCGCCCTTGCCGAAATTGTTGCCGCGCCGCGCCAGCCGCTTGGCGATACCGTAGCTCATGAAGGACGCCGGCGTTGCGCCCGCGGGCGTGACGCCCATCCAGCAGCCGATCAGGCAGGAACGCAGTGAGGTCATCCAGTAGGCGGGCAGTTCGCGCCAGGTCTGAAGCACGACGCGGAGGTTGATGCTGGCATTGCCGCCGCGGAATGCCAGCCCTTCCTCCATGGTCAGCAGGATCTCGCCGATGCCGAACAGGCCGATCACGGCGATCAGGAAGTCGAAGCCGTTGAGCAGCTCGGTAACCCCGAAGGTCAGCCGCAATTGTCCCGTGATGGAATCCAGCCCGACCGCTGCAAGCGCAAAGCCCACCATCATGGCCGCGATGGTCTTGAACGGCGGCTCCTTGCTGAGGCCGACGAAGCTGCAGAAGGCGAGGAAGTAGACCGCGAACTTTTCCGCCGGGCCAAATCGCAGCGCGAAGCCTGCGACCAGGGGCGCGACGAGCGTGATCATGATGACGGCAAACAGCGCGCCCACGAAGGAGGAGGTGAAGGCCGCCGTCAGGGCTTCGCCGGGTCTGCCCTGTTGCGCCATGGGATAGCCGTCGAAGGTGGTCGCCACGGACCATGGCTCGCCGGGGATGTTGAACAGGATCGAGGTGATGGCGCCGCCGAACAACGCGCCCCAATAGATGCAGGACAGCATGATGATCGCCGATGTCGGCGGCATGCTGAAGGTGAGGGGCAGCAGGATCGCCACGCCATTGGCGCCGCCGAGCCCCGGCAGCACGCCGATGATGACCCCGAGCGTGATGCCGATGATCATCAGCATGATGTTGTAGGGCTGCAGGGCGACCGCGAAGCCGTGAAACAGATTGGCCAACTCTTCCATATCAATACGTCCTGCAGCAGCAATTGAATGAATGCGTAGCTCTTACAGACCGAGCCAGTCCTCGAGCGGCCCCTTGGGAAGCGGGACCAGGAACCAGCGCTCGAAAACCAGATAGGTCACGACCGGCATGCCGACCGCGACCGCGACGACCGTCAGCCAGCGATAGCCGCCGAGCCAGCGCATGAACCAGGCGATGAACACCATCGAGGCGACGTAGAGGCCGACGAACGGCATCGAGCCGACATAGATCCCGGTGGGCACGACGACGCTCATGACCTGGCGAAGCTGTCCCCATTCCGCGAACAGCCGGCCGTCATCGCCGCGTTGCGCATGCCAGAGGTTGATGGCGCTCGCGCCGACGATGACGGCGCCGACATAGAAGGGGAAGAAGCCGGCACGCGGGCCTTCCGCGCCCCAGTTGATGCCGGCTTTCAGGCTGCCGAAGATCACGACCAGCCCGAAGACGCCGATCAGCAGCGCGATGCTGATTTCCAAGGTCTTGTGTGCCGGGCCGGATTCGGAGCCGGATCGTTCAGTCATGGGACCTCCAGGCGGAATCGCAAGTCTTCTGCGGTCGCGGCCGGCGGGAGGACGGCGAGCGTCCTTCGCCGTCGTCGATCTCGCGGCTCAGTTCCCCGGTGCGAGGAATCCGGCTTCCTTCATCAGGACCTCGTGGCGCTTCTCCTCCGCCTCGATCCACTTGGCGTAGTCGGCTCCAGTCAGGAAGGTCGTGTTGAAGGCGCCGCTCTTCATGAATTCCTGCCACTCCGGGGTGGCGCGGACCTTCTTGAACAACTCGACGTAATATTCGATCTGGTCCTTCGTGGCCTTGGGCGACATGAAGATGCCGCGCAGCATGAGATATTCCATCGCGAGGCCCTGCGACTTGCAGGTCGGAATATCCTTCCAGGCCTTGCCGTCGGCGATCGGCTCGTCATAGGCCATCGGCTGGGCGTCGAAGACGCAGAGCGGACGCAGCTTGCCGCCGCGCCATTGCGCGACCGCCTCGATCGGGTTGTTGACGGTGGAATCGACGTGATTGCCGACGAGCTGGACGGCGACTTCGCCGCCGCCCTTGTAGGGGATGTAGGTGAATTTCGCGTCGATCGCCTTCTCGATGCCGACCGTGATGATCTGGTCTTCCTGCTTCGATCCGGTGCCACCCATCTTGAACGAACCGCTCGGAGCCTTCTTCGCAGCGTCGACGTAATCCTTGACGCTGTTGTACGGCTTCTCGGCGTTGACCCAGAGCACGAATTCGTCGAGCGCCAGCATCGCGACCGGACTGAGATCCTTCCAGTTGAACGGGATACCCGTCGCCAGCGGCGTCGTGAACAGGTTCGACAGCGTGATGATGATCTTGTGCGGATTGCCCGACGACGTCTTCACGTCGAGGAAGCCTTCGCCGCCTGCGCCGCCGGCCTTGTTGATGACGACCAGTGGCTGCTTCATGAGATTGTGCTTGGTGACGATCCCCTGGATGGTGCGTGCCATCTGGTCGGCGCCGCCGCCGGTGCCCGCGGGCACGATGAACTCGACCGGACGGACCGGCTCCCAGGCCGCACGGCTTGCAGCGCTATTGGCGCACGACATCGCGATTGCCGCCAAAGCGACATTCAGAACGAATGGCTTCATTTTGTTTCTCTCCCTGTCGAACCTCGAACGCAGCCGCTCTCTGGCGGTTTGCGTCAGCCCATCTCGATTCAGATGCTCGGGGTCACCTTTTTGGTCGATCTCCCGATACAGTCCCAGCCAGCACTTTATGAGCAGGGGATAGGGCCCGGCATCCGCTCCTTTCGGCTAAGGTTCCGCCAAAGATCACGGCAAATGCGCTTCGCCCTCGATCGTTCCTGTTCCCGTCTTGCACCTTCGATTGGTGCAATTGTTCTTGGTTCCCGAATGGTATGCGAGATGCCAGCAGACAAACAATTGGATCAAAGGGTCATGTCGATGGACCAATCGTCGCAGTTGTGTTCGCGAGCGAGGCTCAAAAAGAAAATGGCCCCGACATGCGGGGCCATTTGATCGAACGTACGGGTCCACGAGACGTGTCCACTGGCGCGCCGTTTCGGCCGCGCGGGGAGGCCTTCTCAGAGGCCGAAGCGGGGCAGGTCGCCGTTGTGATTGGAGATTTCGGCGCTCGCCATCAGGAAGCGGTCGACCGCGGCCAGGAAACGGGCGAACAGCGAGGAGGAGGGGGCGAGGGCGACGGAGGCGGTCTTGGACATCGGAATTCCCTTTCTTGAGACGGTCAGTGTTCTGTCTCATTTCGAAGGGCAATCTATGTATACCAGATGCCAAGTACTATGGCTTAGTTTGCATGGCAGCATCTTTCATATTGCATTGCAGCATAATACTTCCTTAACCGCTCGCTTTGGGACCCGCAAAGGTAGTTCCCTGGGCTAGATTTCCCTCGACGCTGGCGCGTGACCGCGTTCAATCTTCGCCGGCGCATTAGCGTGCCCAAGGAGAAGCAGATGAAACGTCTCCAATTGGCGGCATGGGTGGTAGCCGTTCTGCTAGGCGTCGGCGTCGCGGTTGGCAGTCAGGCTGCGAACGCGAATGAAATTTACAGCTTGACCAAATTCACCTTCTGCGGGGTTCCGGTGCAAGGGGGCGCGAAACGCGTCACCATATCGTCGACGGCCGTCAGCGAGGGCGGGGCACGGGTCGCCAACGCCACCGAGGGACGCATCGTTCGCGTTTGTGAAACGGCCACAGGCCGCGAAATCGCGTCGCTTGCGGTGCCGAGCTCTCGCGGCCCGGATGATGACCTCATCCGCTTCGTCACGTTCAGTCCGGACGGCGCACGCCTTGTCACGGCTTCCGACGACCGGATGCTACGTCTGTGGGATATCGCCGGCGGTCGCGAACTCGCCACGCTCGAGCATCCATCGAGGGTCGCTTCCGCGACCTTTAGTTCGGACGGCACGCGGCTCGCCACGTCAACCAGCGACTATATCGTGCGCATCTTTGATGTTGCAGGCGGCCGCGAAGTTGCCGTGCTCCAGCCTCCATCGCCGGTCACGTTCGCCGTCTTCAGCCCTGACGGCAGACGCCTCGTCACGACCTGCTGGGAAGGTACGGTTCATATGTGGGACGCGGCCACCGGCCGCGAGATCGCCGCCATGATTGGGCATGACGCTAGGGCCATCAAGGCCCGCTTCAGCCCGGATGGTGCACGCGTCATCACTGCGTCCGAGGACAACACTGCGCGCATCTGGGATGCCGCGAGCGGTCGCGTGCTGCGTGTCCTCAAGCACAGCTCGCCGGTTCTCTCCGTAGCCTTCAGCGCGGACGGCACGCGGATCGTCACAAGCGCCGGGAACGAGGCGCGTGTCTTCGACGCCGCCTCCGGCCGCGAGATCGCCGTTCTGAAAGGGCACGAGAGCGACGTGAACGATGCAGTCTTCAGCCCCGATGGCGCGCGCATCGCCACTGTATCCGGTGATCGAAGCCCGCGCCTCTGGAATGCCGGCAGTGGCGGTACAGTTGCGGTGCTGAAGGGCGATCATTCCGCCACCAAGGCCGTTGCGTTCGGCCTGGACGGTCAGCGCATCTTCGCAGGAGGCGTTGGCGAGACGGTGATGTGGACGAAGCTCTCGGCGGCGAGGCTGCCCGACAAGACCGCCGGGCTGTGGTTCGGCAATTTTGGTCCGCCGAACGAGCCGGCGGAGATCACCAGGGACAGATGCAAGAGGACTCCCATCAAGATCAGCGCGGATGGGTTGATCGTCCTTTTTGAGGTCGGCAGTTCCGATCCGCCTCAGCCCATCCTGCATTTGCGTTGCGCGTCGGACCTGAGCTGTCAGGTTTTTACTGGAGCGCCGGATCAAGGGCTCGAGGCGCAGGGCACCGGTCACCTCGAGGTCTCGGGCGATGCCGGCAAGCTCTGCCTGGAAGGAGAATGCCGTCCCATCGCGCGCTGCCCCGCTCTCAACTGGACCGAGCAGGAGCGCAAGAGCGGCTTCGCCAAGCAATGGGAGATGGGGGTGGACGCGCCGCGACGGTGACAAGCCGCGGTCGTTGCGCGGCGACCGGGCCACAATGGACCGGAGGCTTGGCAGGGCGGTGCAAAGCCGTTAGAGGTTTGCCCTCTTTCCCGATCATCAATCAGAGTGGTTCATGTCGAGCGCCTCGTCCGCCGTCTCGATCGGCATCGATTTTGGCACCAGCAATACGGTCGTAGCCCTCGCGGCCGACGACCGCCGGGTCGAGGCCATCCGCTTCGATCACGGCGGACAGCGGCACAGCACCTATGTGTCGGCCCTCTGCTTCTGGGAGGACCGGCCGGGAGCCGGCGCCCAGGCCGAAGGCGGGCCGTGGGCGATCGAGACGTTCCTCGAAGGACGCCACGTCCACCGCTTCCTGCAGTCGTTCAAGACCTTTGCGGCGAGCAGCAGCTTCAACACCACGCAAGTGTTCAGGCAGCGCTTCAAGTTCGAGGACATCCTTGCGGCGTTCCTGCGCACGCTGGCGCGCCATGGCGGCGAGAAGTTCGGCTTCGAGACGTCCAACATCACGGTCGGCCGCCCGGTGCGCTTTGCCGGCGGCAATCCCGACGAGGCGCTGGCGATGCAGCGCTACCGGGCCGCGTTCGAGCGCTTAGGTGCCGGCCACGCGCGCTATGTCTACGAGCCCGTGGGGGCGGCGTTCTCCTTCGCCCGCAGGCTTGAGCGCGATGCCACCGTGCTGGTTGCGGATTTCGGCGGCGGCACCAGCGACTTCTCGGTGATGCGGTTTTCGCGCGCGGGCGGCACGCTTCGCGCCGAGCCGCTTGGACACGCCGGTATCGGCATTGCCGGCGATACGTTCGACTATCGCATCGTCGATCACGTCGTCTCGCCGCGGCTCGGCAAGGGCTCGAGCTTCCGCTCGTTCGACAAGGTGCTGCCGGTCCCGAGCGGCCACTACACCAATCTCGCGCGCTGGCATCAGCTCGCGATGATGAAGAGCAACGGCGATCTGCGCGAGCTCCGCGAGCTCGCGCGCACCGCGCTGAAGCCGGAGCTGCTCGAGGATTTCATCACCATCGTCGACCTCGACCTCGGCTTTTCGCTGTACCGCGCGGTATCCGACGCCAAGGTCGCGCTGTCGGGGCAGGACCAAGTGGACTTCCGTTTCAAGGGCGGCGGCGTCGACATCGGCGCGACCATCACCCGCAAGAATTTCGAATCCTGGATCGCCGACGATATCGCCCGGTTGGGTGCGACCGTCGACAAGGTGCTGACTGAAGCCGGCGTCACCGCGCGCGAGGTGGAGAAGGTGTTCCTGACCGGCGGCACGTCCTTCGTGCCCGCCGTCCGAAAGCTGTTCGCCGAGCGGTTCGGCAACGAGCGGCTGATGTCGGGCGACCAGTTCGAGTCGATCGCCTATGGCCTGGCCTTGATCGGGCACAGCCCCGATCCGGACCGCTGGACCGCAAGTGGCGGGCTTGCGCCGAAGGCGTAGCAGGCGGCGAGCCGCGTCCCTGCGGCGACGCTGTTCGGTCGCTATTTCTGCTGAATTCGGTTCAGGTAATCGATCACAGCGAGAATACGAGTCCGCACGACGACTTCCGGGTTTTGCTGCGGCCCGGCCTTTTGCCAATAATAAGGATCGACGGCGTGAGGCAGGTTGATGATGGGGTTAAACCGCTCGCCCCAGACCGGCATTTCACGGTTGCCGTGAGCTTTGACTGATTTCGACCCATATATGGTTTCGTAAACGGCGTTGGTGGGAAACACCCCGTTGTTGTTCTTGGTCAACATGGTCAAGTCGGAAGGCGGTGTCTTGAGCTGGCCGCTGACCGGTCCGTTGCCCTTTGCATCGGCGCCATGACAACTCGCGCACGAAGACTGAAATTCCGCCTTGCCGATATCAACTTCTTCGGCCTTGGCGGCGGTCGTGAAACCAGCGGCAAGACCGGCAATGATCAACCATTCGACAGCAGATCTCATCCTCTCGCCTCCGACGCAGCAGGGAAGATTTCTGCTCCTAGCCGCTTTGCCCTTTTGACGGTTTGACGCACATCAAGACCGCACACCGCAGGGTGGGCAAAGGCGCAGAGCGCCGTGCTCACCATCTTTCCGAGGTTGAGAGAGCATTGGTGGGCACGCTGGGCTTTGCCCACATACTGATGTCGTCGCTACTGGTTGATCTCCGGCTCGACGAGCTTCGCCAGATTCCGCAGCGATTCCTGCCAGCCGAGGTAACAGGCCTCCGGCGGGATGACGTCGGGGATGCCGGCCTGCGTGATGTCGACCTCGGTGCCGACCGAGACCTTCTTCAGGATCACGGTGACCTGGATCTCGCCCGGCAGATTGGGGTCGTCGAACCTGTCGGTGTAGCGCAGGCGTTCGCCGGGGACGAGCTCGAGATATTCGCCGCCGAAGGAGTGGCTGTTGCCCGTCGTGAAATTCCGGAACGACATCTTGAACGTGCCGCCGACCTTGGGCTCGAAATGATGCACCGTGCAGGTGAAGCCGTTCGGCGGCAGCCATTTCGCCATCGCATCCGCCTCCAGAAAGGCGCGATAGACTTTCTCCGGGCTGGTTGCGAGAATGCGGTGCAGGCGGACAGTGCTGGGCATGGTTGTTCTTCCTCTTGCAGCAATGGGCCGACATCAACGTCTCTCGCCCATTCATGATCCGAGGACGAGCCAGACATCGTCGATCCGACAGGACATCCAGAATTTTTTTGCAGAGTGTGACCGGAGTTCCAAGTCGCCGCGACATCCTGCGGCGTTATCGCGCAGGCAAGTCGCCGAACTTGTTGCGCTGTTCGGGACGGACAGCGTTCGCGCAATTCACCGGCGTGGAGGCCCCGATACACTTCGAAACACTCGAGTCAGATTTTAGCCTCTAGTCCCGGCGATGGGTTTGCCGCCGGTCGCGTCCTGCGACGTGGCTGCGCTACGAATCCATCGCACCAGGGGACATTGCGACATGAAGCAGACGACGCTGCGTTACCGGGCCTTGCGCCGAGTCCGCAGCTTGCCAGCGGAGACCGCCTCGAGATTGCTCGGAATGCCGGCCGTCAGTCGAGAGTTGAACAAGGCCTACGAAGAGGCGCGCGCATCTCACAAGCCGCGTCTGCCCAAGCTCTCGCCGCTCGGCATGGACATTGTCGCCGGGCTGGAGAAGAACGGCGTCTACATCACCTCGCTCGACAAGCTTGATCTGCCCGGCACCGACGCGCTCTGGGCATCGGCAACGGGCATCGCGAATGCTTATTCCCGCCGTGCCGGAACGGGCGAATTTGCCGACGAATATACCGTGCAGGTCGGCGCCGAAGATCTGATGCGTCATCCGCATATCGTCCGCTGGCCCCTCGACGATCGCATCCTCGACATCGTTGAGACCTATCTCGGCCTGCCTGCAGCATATGACACGCTGAATCTCTTCTATACCCTGGCCGATGGCCGGCAGGTCGCAGCCCGAAGATGGCATCGCGATGTCGAGGATCGGCGGATGGTCAAGGTGATCGTTTACCTGCACGATGTCGATGAGGACACCGGGCCGCTTGAAATCCTGCACCGTTCCTTTCCCGGCAGCGACATGCTCGACGGCGCCAACTTTCCGGTCCTGACGCAGGAAATGCTGGAGGAGAGGTTGGGCGCAACGCTGGATCGCGGTGATGTGACGACCTGCACTGGGAGGGCCGGTACCGTGATCTTCGCCGATGTCGCAAGCCACTACCATCGTGGGCGGCCGGCGATCGCCCGCGACCGTTGCGCGCTCTTCTACAAATTCTTCTCGCGATCGCCGCTTCGGCCGTTCTTCTGCGAGCGGCACGTGTTCTCACGCGAGCAGCTCTCCGAGCTTGCGGCCGGCCAGACAGACCGCGCGCGCGATTGCATGCTGTGGCACTCAGGCGTCCCTCTGCTCGCGCGGATCGTGCCGCGGGCGCGGTATTAGCCGGATCGAAGCCAGCGTGAAATCAGAGGGCTCCGTTGCGCAGGATAGTTTGGGCCTTTGCCGTCACGGCGCCGATTTCGACCTCCTGTCACCGGCGCAAAGCCCGCGTGAGATGTGTCAGCTTCGAGTCCTCAAACCTGCGAAGATTCCATTCAAGCTGCGCGATTAAATCTGCCCGAAGCCTTGCTAATGTCGATGGCGAGGTATAGCGTCGCTCTATTCGTTCAGCCGCTGTGCTTGTTGAATGCGCCCGCGGGCTCCTTTTCCAGAGACATCGACGAATTGAATCGATCTGCGTGAGCGTCACGCGGAATGCGCGCCTATGCGCTTTGGAGAAGAGAATGGCGACAGGTACTGTGAAGTGGTTCAACGGCCAGAAGGGCTTTGGATTCATTCAACCCGACGACGGCGGCAATGACGTGTTCGTTCACGTCAGCGCGGTCGAGCGGGCTGGTCTTGCGGGTCTCGCCGAGGGCCAGAAGGTCAACTTTGAGACCAAGACCGACAAGATGCGAGGCAAGGTCAGCGCTGAGAATCTATCGCTGGCTTGAGCTCTGTACTGCCGTTTCACGGATGTACTGAAACGGCCATGCGACCCGCTCGATCGTAAGGATTGAGCGGGTTTTCTCCGTTGCCGGGCAGGTGAGAGATGAGCGCCAGGAGATCGGCCGAACCGTCGCCCGAAGCCATCGCGCGCTCCGAGCGTCAGCGCCTGGCGGCTGAAGAAGGTGCACGCGCGATCGCGGATGTCGAAAGGCGGGGCGATCGACGTTCGCAGGAACATGGCGCGGCTTCGCGAGCTGCGCGAGGCCAAGGAAGCAGCTGAGCAAGCGGCCGACGCCAATCTTCGCGCATCGTTGCCGGCGCCTGCACCGAAGAAGCGGACGAGAAAGTTGCCGCGATAGCCGCATTCACCAGTGTCGCCGAGAAGCTGAAGAGGGCCGTTCACATGCGAAAGAGTGCAGGTCGTGCCTAGGATCAAGCCGGATGCCGGCGGCACAATCACCTTCTTTCTCGCGCTCGGCGCAGGCCGACAGCTATGCCGTCTTGCGACCACCTTTCAGACGCAGAAGCAGGCCTTCAGTTATCTTCAGAAATACCGGACGGAGTTCGAGCGTATCGCGCGGGCGCGACTGGCTTCCGGCGAGCTCGAGGACGGCGTCGTCGTCCTCTCGATGCTCTAGACTGAAGTCCGGGGCCGACCTCAATCGTTCGACCGGGCGGTTCCGAAGAGAAATGCCGCCCGAAAGATCGGACCATTGGCATCGCGAACCTCGATCGCCAGACCGCGGCCACTCGCGGACGGCGGAAGGTCCTTGGCGCTATCGGCAAGAGACAGCGCAGCTTCGATCTCGGCAGCTCTCTGGTTCGTCAGACTCAGTCCCTCTTCGTCCACAGCAAGTGCCTTGCCGTCCCTGATGTCGAAGTAATAATGCGGCACCGGCACTGCCTTATCTGGGACGATGTCCCTGCTTGGCCTCTCGCGCCAGTCGTTCCGCTTTCAGGCGCTCGCGATTTTCATGAAGAGACTGTTGCGCCTTCGCATAGTCGGTCATCGGCTTCTTGGTCTCGACCGGCTTGAATGCCTTGTTGGCCTCCCGCAGAGCCCGGGACGCGGGATGATCTCTCATCATCTTGACCTCGATTGGATGTTCAGGCGCGATCTCGAAACGCGCCGGACCCGGCGTGTTCGGCTCGCGGGCTGCAGTGGTCGACTTGTCGTTGGATGGCCCGCCTGCGCTCCCACGAGCGCGCCCCTGCAGAGACAACGGGGCGGAACCCCGCCTGTTCCAGGGAGGCGACCTTAATTCGACATCGATTGCTTCTCGGAGGATCGCAGGACCACCTCATCTGGCGCCAACAAGAAGGCCGCCGCAATCGGAGGCCACAGGGCTGACGCCTGGGGTCAGTGCGGATTGCGTGATCGAGTAAGGTCCCGCACTCCAGACAGCATCGTGAACGCCCGTCACTTGGTGATGACGTGCTTCGTCGGCGTCACTGCGGGCGGCGGTGCCGCCGGCGAAATCACGAACGTCACCCACGCATTCCAGCCCTCGGGCCGGTTTTCGGCGGCAAATTCCTTGTAGCCCTTGAAGTTGAGGTAGCCCTGTTTGTCGCCGACCGGGAAGATGAATCCGATCTGCGGCCCGATCCCGCCCACGCGCGAGCGGAAGCAGCCGACGCGATCGCCGGATCCGCTGTCGCAGCCGAGCTGCTGGTAGACATAGCCGACTAAACCCACCTGCACCTGCTTGCTCAGGAACTGGGATGCGCCCCAGTCGAAGTGCATGTCCACGCCACTCTGATACTGCGTATCGGTGTTCTTGAAATTGTAGGTGAACCCGAGCACGCCGGACAGCTCATGTCCGGTCTGCGGATTGAAATAGGTATAGCCGCCGCCCGCGTCGATCGCACCGTGACCGATCCCGATATTGGCGAGCCGAGTCGACTGGTAAGCCCCGACCGGAATATCGCCCGTGATGTATGTCATGTAGTTGTTGACACCGGCATTCCAGCGCAGCGCGAATTGCGGGATCACATCGCCAAAGCCGGTCACGGAATCGCTGATGGAATCGAAGCGCGAGAACGGAATCGAGCCGAGCGGCGTCGCAAGTGTTCCCGTCACCAATCCGTTCAGCGAAGTCGTGTTTGTAGCGTAGACTCCAAGCAGGGTGGCCGAGGCCTGACCGCCCAGCACCGGCGTTGCGAAGACGTAGGTCGCATTCAAGATGCCGAGATCGACGTTCGCATTGACATTGGCGTTCAACGTGGCCGTCAGGTTCGCAGGGATACGTCCGATCTGAATTTCGCGCGCCCGCGCCACGTCACCGCCGGCGGACACCGAGGTGTGATAGTAGATCGCAGCGGCCGTCCAGCCCGGTTGCTGAGGTGTGGCAGCAAGGCTGCCGAATAGGCCCGGAATCCAGAAGCTGATACCGCTTTCGTCGGCCAAGGTCTTGGTCGGTATTGATGCCAAGGCCGCAAATGCAAGAGCGGCAAACGCTTTCGTCAATCGCATGGTGACTCCTCCCGGACCACGAGCTTCGCTCAGTGGGAGCGCCTGATTTGTTGCGGATCATATGACCGAGCCGACCGGACTTGCCATAGCTGCCGATGCGCCGGGAATTTTTGGCATCCGGGTGTAGCAAGATAACAACACTACCGCGCCATGATACCAGCGCATGGAAATAAGGCCGCGGGAGTTTACGGAAAAACGGCGCTCCTCTGTCTCCGGCCTGTCCGCTTCCGATCCGTCATCCTGATCTGTTGATCCATATCAAACCCTTTTTCGGGCCGCCGTAAAATGATTGCGCCTCATTTGAAGGGGAGTAATTGCAATGAGCGCTGCGCGATCCTTTCATCTTGTCGCATTTTCACTGACCCTTGCGCTCTCGTCGCCGGCATTCGCACAGCAAGCCCAACAGGCCGCACCACCTCCGGGCTCGCCCGCCGCGACCATCACCATTCCCGGCAATCAGCTGCCACCGCCGCCGCAGAAGTTCGGCGGCAAGATCGAGCGCGACGCGCGCAATTCTACTCCTTTCTGGCCCTCGCGCGTGGTGCCGCCCAAGGGCGCACCGAACGTGCTGCTCATCATCACCGATGATGCCGGCTACGGCGTGCCAAGCACGTTCGGGGGCGTCATTCCAACGCCGGCGCTCGACCGCATCGCGCAAAGCGGACTGCGCTACACCAATTTCCATTCAACGGCGCTGTGCTCGCCGACGCGCGCAGCGCTGATTACGGGGCGCAATCATCATTCGGCGGGCTACGGCGTGGTCGCCGAGCAGGCGACCGGTTACCCCGGCTATGACAGCATCATCACCAAGGACAAGGCCACGATCGGCCGCATCCTGACCGACAACGGCTATCATACGGCATGGTTTGGCAAGAACCACAACACGCCGGAATACCAGGCGAGCCAGGCCGGCCCGTTCGACCAGTGGCCGACCGGCATGGGCTTTGAATATTTCTACGGCTTCATGGGGGGCGATACCAATCAGTGGGAGCCCGGCAATCTCGTTCGCAACACCACGGCAATCTATCCCTACCAGGGAAATCCCGGCTGGAATCTGGTGACGGCGATGGCGGACGACGCCATCGACTATGTCAATCGCATGAACGCGCTATCGCCGGATACGCCGTTCTTCATCAAGTTCGCGCCCGGCGCGACGCATGCGCCGCATCATCCGACCAAGGAGTGGGTGAAGAAGATCGGCGATATGCACCTGTTCGACCAGGGCTGGAACAAGCTGCGCGACACCATCTTCGACAACCAGAAGAAGCTCGGCGTGATCCCGCAGAACGCAAAGCTCACGCCGTGGCCGAAGGACCTGATCAAGGAGTGGGACCAGCTTTCCGCCGATGAGAAGAAGCTGTTCATCCGCCAGGCCGAGGTATTCGCAGCCTTTGCGGCTTACGCCGACAACGAGATCGGGCGGGTGATCCAGTCGATCGACGACATGGGAAAACTCGACAATACCCTGATCATCTACATCGAGGGCGATAACGGCACCAGCGCCGAAGGGCAGCCGAATGGCACGCCGAACGAAGTGGCGATGTTCAACCAGATCAACCCGTCGGTCGAGGACCAGCTCAAATATTTCTACGACGTCTGGGGCACCGACCGCACCTACAACCACATGTCGATCGGCTGGGCCTGGGCGTTCGACACGCCGTTCTCCTGGACCAAGCAGATCGTCTCGCACTTCGGCGGCACGCGTCAGGGCATGGCGATCTCCTGGCCGGCGGTGATCAAGGACAAGGGGGGGATCCGCCAGCAGTTCCACCATGTGATTGACGTCGTGCCAACTATCCTTGAGGCGTCGAAGATCAAGGCCCCGGACATCGTCGATGGCATCCCTCAGAAGCCGATCGAAGGCGTCAGCATGATGTATACGTTCGATGCCAAGAACGCGAACGCGCCGTCGACGCACAAGACGCAGTATTTCGAGATGTTTGCGGACCGCGCGATCTATAGTGACGGCTGGATCGCCAGCACCAAGGTGCTGCGGCCGCCGTGGGTGACGGTGGCCAAGCTGCCGGCTCCCGGCGACTATCCTTGGGAGCTGTACGATTTACGCAACGACTGGACGCAGTACGAGGACGTGGCAGCCAGGAATCCAGCCAAGCTGAAGGAACTGCAGGCACTGTTCTGGAAGGAGGCGGAAAAGTATCAGGTACTGCCACTGGACTCGTCCGTGGCAACTCGCATTATCACGCCGCGTCCGAGCCTGAGCGCGGGTCGGACAAGCTTTGCCTGGTCGCGGCCGATGACCGGCGTGCCGAACGGTGATGCGCCGAGCCTTCTCAACTCCTCTTACGTCTTCAAGGTGGACGTGGAAATTCCGCAGGGCGGCGCTCAAGGCATGCTGGTGACCCAGGGCGGCCGTTTCGGCGGTTACGGCTTCTATGTGCTGAAGAACAAGCCGGTCTTTACCTGGAATCTCGTCGACCTCAAGCGAGTGCGCTGGGAAGGAGGGTCTGAGCTCACGCCTGGCAAGCACTTGATCGAGTTTGCCTTCAAGTATGACGGTCTCGGCGCAGCGACCATGCTGTTCGGCGATTACAGCGGCATCGGAAAGGGCGGCACCGGCACGTTGAAGGTCGACGGCAATGTGGTGGCGACGGAGAAGATGGAGCACACGCTTCCCTTAATCCTGCAATGGGACGAGGCGCTGGACATCGGTTCAGACACCGGCACGCCGGTTGACGACAACGACTACCAGGCACCGTTTGCCTTTACCGGCAAGCTCAACAAGGTTAGTTTGGATATCGACCGGCCAAAGCTGAGCCCGAACGACATCAAGCGGCTGCAGGAGGCCGCGCGCGCCGCCGGGGATGGTCCGTCAAGCGATGCCGGCAAGACGGCTTCGGCCGAACCGCAAGTCGGCACCGTCGGCCTGAGCCTCGTCGACAAAATCCAGTTGCGGATCGACAAGCGCGAGGGTTGCCGCAAGCAGGCGGAGGCGAAGGATCTTGGTATGGTGGACCGCGTCAAGTTCGTTCAGGAATGTGTCAGCCAATAGCTCGGCGCGAGACCGCCGGGAAGCCAATCGGCTTCCCGGCGGCCAAATGCACGCGATGCGCGATCGGAGAAGCTCATGAAGAACGGTCGTTGGATCTTCATTGCAACGCTTGCACTGGTCGACGTCTTGGCCGTCGGCCGCATTTCAGCGCAGGGCGCGGCGGAGACGCTTCAGGGCATGCTTGCCGCACAAATCCGCTCGCAGGGGTTTACTTGCGACAAGCCGCTGGGCGCAACCAAGGATGCCGCGCGCTCGAGGGCCGATCATGGGGTCTGGGTGCTTAGATGCAGCAATGCGAGCTATCGGGTGAGCCGCTGGCCGGACATGCCCGCCAAGGTCGAGCCGCTGCGGTGACGAGGCGCGCCAGCACCGAACGGCGGTGACATGCAAAGCGTAACAGATCTGATCCCAATCACACCTTCGATCAACGAACTTGGCCGCATCATCGCCAATGTTGCAGCGCCCGCATTCCTGCTCGGCGCGGTCGCTGCGTTCATCTCGGTCGTGATTTCGCGGATCAACCGGGTGATCGACCGCTCGCAGTTCATTCACGGCATTCCCGCAGGCGATTCTGCAAGAGTCTTCCTGAAAGCCGATCTACCGCGGCTCCGGAAGAGGGCGAGGCTTCTGAACCGATCGCTGTTCTGCTCCGTCATCGCAGCGATCCTCACGGCCCTCATCATCTTCGTTGCCTTCGTCAGCGCGCTCCTGCAAGTCGCACACGAATACGGCGTGGCGATCCTGTTCATGGCGGCCATGCTGATGTTCAGCGCCGCCCTCGTCGATCTGGCGCGCGAAACCAGAATTGCGCTTCACGACAATGACCTTCACGTGTAAGCCGAGTGGCGGAGCGGCTGGAGCGGTAAGCAGACGTGACACGAGGCTCGCGAAAGAACCGCAAGAACGGCAAGCTCCGCAAGGCGCCAGCGCCCGAACCGGTGCAGTCCGCGCCGCAGCCGCTGCAAGCCAATCACAGCGCCACGAGGCGCTGGATCGTCGGTGCGAGCGCAGTGGTTGCCGTGATCGCCGTCGTTGCCGCGATCGTCGTCGGACTGCAGTGGTTCGAACCATCGAAGGCTCCCGTCCAGACGTCGGCGCCTGCCGAATTGGCTTTCGTCGGCAGCGAGTCCTGTGCCGGGTGTCACGAAGCGGAAGCAAGACTCTGGCGGGCCTCGCAGCACCGCCGCGCCATGGATCACGCGACGGCGCAGTCCGTGCGCGGCGATTTCAACAGCGCGACTTTCGACTACGCCGGCGCGCGCTCCCGCTTCTTCCGCAAGGACAACAAGTTCCTGGTCGAGACCGACGGGCCTGACGGCAAGCTCGCGACCTTCGAGGTGAAATACACCTTCGGCATCGACCCGCTGCAGCAATATCTGATCCAATTCCCGGATGGCCGTGTCCAGGCCCTGTCCATCGCCTGGGACACGCGGCCGAAAGAGCAGGGCGGTCAGCGCTGGTTTCATCTCTACCCGGACAGCGCCATCACCAGCAGCGATTCCCTGCACTGGACGAAGCTGAACCAGAACTGGAATTTCATGTGTGCGGAGTGCCATTCGACCGATGTGCACAAGGGCTATGACGCCGAGAAGGATCGCTTCGCCACCACCTTCTCCGAGATCAGCGTCGGCTGCGAGGCGTGCCACGGCGCCGGCTCGCGCCACGTCACCTGGGCGCGCAGCAAGCCGGCGGCGCGCGAGGCCGATAACGGCCTGCTGGTCCGCTTCGATGAGCGCACCGGCATCACCTGGTCCGCCTCCGCCGGCACGTTGACGCCGGTACGCAGCGCGCCGGCGCCGGCGCTGCGCAAGGAGGTCGAGACCTGCGGGCGCTGCCACGCGCGCCGCGGGCAGCTTTCGGAAGACTGGATACCGGGCCGACCGCTCTCTGACACGCACCGCGTATCGCTGCTCGATCGCCAGCGCTTTCATGCCGACGGCCAGATGCGCGACGACGAGGAGACCTACAATTACGCACCGTTCAAGCAGAGCAGGATGTTCGCCAAGGGCGTGACCTGCAGCGACTGCCACGACCCGCACAGCGCAACGTTGAAGGCGCCCGGAGACGGCGTTTGTTGGCAGTGCCATACGCCCGCTAAATATGAATCCACCGCGCACCGGCATCACGCCGATGTCTCGCCGCCGCCGGGCTGCCCGTCCTGCCACATGCCGGAACGCCGTTACATGGTCGTCGACCGCCGCCACGACCACGGCTTCCGCGTTCCGCGTCCCGATCTCTCGCTGCAGACGGGAGCACCGAATGCGTGCAACGACTGCCATCGCGACAAGCCGGCGGCCTGGGCAGCGCATCAGATCGAGGGCTGGTTCGGGCCAGAGCGGCGCGGCCATCAGACCTATGCGCGTGCGTTTCATGCTGCCTGGAGCGAAGCGGCCGACGCGCAAGTGCAGCTTATCGCAATCGCTGGAGCAGCTGACGTCCCCGGTATCGTCCGTGCCAGCGCGCTGGCGGAGCTTCCGGCACCGGTTCTCGATCTGATCCGGCAGGGGCTTTCCGATTCCGATCCGCTCGTGAGGCTCGGCGCGCTCGATCGGCTCGAAGGAGTGCCGGCCGATCAGCTCTGGCCGCTCGCTTCGCCGCAGCTGGGCGATCCCGTGCGTGGTGTGCGCATTCGCGCCGCCGAACTTCTGGCCGCCATGCCCCCAGCGCGCCAGCCAGCGGCCGATCGCGACAAGTTCATGCAGGCGGCTGCCGAATTCATTGCTGCGCAGAAGCTGAATGCTGATCGGCCGGATTCGCGAACGGCGCTCGGCGACTTCTTCCGGCGCCAGGCCAATCCCGGCGCCGCGGAGGCCGAATACCGCGCCGCCCTCAGGCTCGATCCCTCGTTTGCGGCGGCCGCCGTCAACCTGTCCGACCTGTATCGGCAGCTCGGACGCGACAGTGATGGGGAGAAAATCCTGCGTGAAGCACTCTCCACGTCGGCGCAGGACGCATCACTCCACTACGCGCTTGGTCTGACACTCGTGCGCCAGAAGCGCAGCGAGGAGGCCCTCGACGAGCTGCATCGGGCTGCCTCTCTTGACCCCGGCCAAATGCGGTACGCCTACGTCTATGCCGTCGGACTGAACGGAATGGGTCGGCGCGACGATGCTCTTTCTGTGCTGGACCAGAGCCTGCGCGGTCATCCGAACAATCTGGAGCTGCTCTCAGCCGCTTTGAGCTTCAGCAGGGAAAAGGGAGACATCGCGGCGGCGCTTGGATACGCCGAGCGACTGGCGCGCCTCCGGCCTGACGATTCGCGTCTAGCCGACCTGATCAGGGAGCTGAAGCGATAGATGGGTGGGGGAGAGCCGGATGCCCGTTGGTATCGGGCACGATGACGAACCTCAGGCGGACAAATCCCAATGATAGACTTCTACCCCTGTTTTGCCCGACGGGTCAAAGCGATTTTCGCCAAATCAGAAATACCCTTTGATGCCAAGGGGGGCGCTACTGTGCATGGGGTTGTTTTTCCATTTTTTAGTTTGAGCCCTGCGACTGCACGCATTCACAAGCAAAAAGGCCGCCCCTTCGGGCGGCCCTTGCGTATCGTTCGAGGCGGTGTCGCTTACTCAGCGGCCTGCTTCTGCGGCGGGTCGAGTGCGCCGGACTTGTGGATGTCGGCGACCTGGTGATCGCTGAAGCCGAGCACCGAGCGCAGGATCTCGTCGGTGTGCTCGCCGAGCAGCGGCGAACGCTGCACGTCGCTCGGGCTATCCGACAGCTTGATCGGGTTGCCGACCGAGATGTACTTGCCGCGGGTGGGGTGGTCGACCTCGACCACGGTGCCGGTGGCGCGCAGCGACTGGTCCTCGGCGATCTCCTTCATCGACAGGATCGGGCCGCAGGGGATGTCATCCTTGTTGAGGATTTCCATCGCCTCGAACTTCGTCTTCGTCATCGTCCACTGTTCGATGCGGCCGAAGATCTCGTTCAGGTGGGGCAAGCGCGCCGCGGGCTTCGCGTACTTCGGATCGGTCTTCCAGGTCGGCTCGCCGATCACGTCGCAGATCTTCTCCCAGACCGGGGCCTGGGTGATGAAGTAGATGTAGGCGTTGGGATCGGTCTCCCAGCCCTTGCACTTCAGGATGCGGCCGGGCTGGCCGCCGCCGGAATCGTTGCCGGCGCGCGGCACCGCGTCGCCGAACGGAATGCCTTCGCCGAACTGGCTGTATTCCTTGAGCGGGCCGTGAGCGAGGCGCTGCTGGTCGCGCAGCTTGACGCGGGCGAGGTTGAGCACGCCGTCCTGCATCGCGGCGGTGACCTTCTGGCCCTTGCCGGTCGTGGTGCGCTGGTGGAGCGCGGCCAGGATGCCGATCGCGAGATGCAGGCCGGTGCCGGTGTCGCCGATCTGCGCGCCGGTGACGAGCGGCAGGCCGTCGCGGAAGCCGGTGGTCGAGGCGGCGCCGCCGGTGCACTGCGCGACGTTCTCGTAGACCTTGCAGTCTTCATACGGTCCGGGACCAAAGCCCTTGATCGAGGCGACGATCATCCTCGGGTTGAGGCTGTGGATCTTCTCCCAGGGGAAGCCCATGCGGTCGAGCACGCCGGGGCCGAAATTCTCGACCAGCACGTCGCACTTCTTGATCAGCTCGGTGAGGACTTCCTTGCCCTTGGGGTTCTTGGTGTCGAGCGTGATCGAGCGCTTGTTGTGGTTGAGCATGGTGAAATACAGGCTGTCCACGTTCGGGATGTCCTGCAGCTGGCCGCGGGTGATGTCACCCACGCCCGGGCGTTCCACCTTGATCACGTCGGCGCCGAACCAGGCGAGCAGCTGCGTGCAGGTCGGTCCGGACTGGACGTGGGTGAAGTCGAGAATGCGAACGCCCGTGAGCGCTTTGGTCATCATGTTGCTCCGTACTCTGTGTCTGCCCCTGCTAACCACAGGGAATATGGGTTGAAGGGGAGGACTTACTTCTTCTTCTGCAGGACGCTCTGCGGATTGAGGTTGCCAATGCGGCCGCTCTCCGAGCCCGCGGCCGGATCGATCACCGCATTGATGAGCGTCGGCTTGCCGGACTTCATCGCCTCGTTGACGGCGCGCTTGAGCTCGTCGGGCGAGGTGGCATTCACGCCGACGCCGCCGAAGGCTTCCATCATCTTGTCGTAACGCGCGCCCTTGACGAACACGGTGGTTGCCGGATCGGAGTTGGCGCCGTTGACGTCGGTGCCGCGATAGATGCCGTCATTGTTGAAGATGACGACGCAGATCGGCAGGTTGTAGCGGCAGATGGTCTCGACCTCCATGCCGGAGAAGCCGAACGCCGAGTCGCCTTCCACGGCGAGCACGGGATGGCCGGTCTCGAGCGCGGCCGCGATCGCCTGGCCCATGCCGATGCCCATCACGCCCCAGGTGCCGACGTCGAGACGCTTGCGCGGGCGGTACATGTCGATGACGCCGCGGGCGAGGTCGAGCGTGTTGGCACCTTCGTTGACGAGGATCGCCTCGGGATACTCCTTGACGACGTTCTTCAGCACGCCGAGCGCGCCGTGATAGTCCATCGGCGACTTGTTGTTCATGAGCTTCGGCGCCATCTTGGCGACGTTCTCTTCGCGCTTGGTCGAGACGGCCTTGGTCCAGTCGGCCGGCGGCGCGGTCCAGCCGGTGCCCATCGCCTGGTTGAAGGCGGAGACGACCGAGCCGATGTCGCCGACGACGGGCGCAACGATCTCGACGTTGGAGTCCATTTCCTTCGGCTCGATGTCTACCTGGATGAATTTCTTCGGCGTTTCGCCCCAGCTCTTGCCCTTGCCGTGCGAGAGCAGCCAGTTCAGCCGGGCGCCGATCAGCATGACGACGTCGGAGTCCTTCAGCACGGTCGAGCGCGCCGCACCGGCGCACTGCGGATGGGTGTCGGGGAGGAGGCCCTTGGCCATGCTCATGGGCAGGAACGGCACGCCGCTCTTCTCGACGAAGCTCTTGATCTCCTCGTCGGCCTGCGCGTAGGCCGCGCCCTTGCCGAGGATGATGAGCGGACGTTTTGCGTTCTTCAAGACATCAAGCGCGCGCTTGACCGAGGCGGGCGAGGGGAGCTGCGCGGGCGCAGCGTCGATCACCTTGACCAGCGACTTCTGGCCGGCCTCGGCGTTCATCACCTGGCCGAACAGCTTTGCCGGCAGGTCGAGATAGACGCCGCCCGGACGGCCCGAGACCGCGGCGCGGATGGCGCGGGCAAAGCCGATGCCGATGTCCTGGGCGTGCAGCACGCGATAGGCCGCCTTGCACAGCGGCTTGGCAATCGCGAGCTGGTCCATTTCCTCATAGTCGCCCTGCTGGAGGTCGACGATCTCGCGCTCGGAGGAGCCCGAGACCAGGATCATCGGGTAGCAATTCGTGGTGGCGTGCGCGAGCGCGGTGAGGCCGTTGAGGAAGCCGGGCGCCGACACCGTGAGGCAGACGCCGGGCTTCTTGGTGAGGTAGCCGGCGATGCCTGCGGCGTAGCCGGCGTTCTGCTCGTGGCGGAAGGAGATCACGCGAATGCCGGCGGCCTGCGCCATGCGGCCCAAATCCGTGATCGGGATGCCCGGCACATTATAGATAGTGTTGATGCCGTTCAGCTTGAGCGCGTCGATGACGAGATGAAAGCCATCCGTCAGTTCCTGCTCGGTGCCCGGTGCTTCGGACTTGGTCGCGGTATTCAGCATGGGCCTTGTCTCCCTGGTCTCAAGTAGTGGGGCGAATTTTTCGCCCTTCTGGTGAACGTTGCTAAGTGAACAGTTCCTGGCCGTGCGCTTCGACGTAAGCGGCAAGGCCAAGGGTGTGGTCGCGGGCGCGCTTCTCGGCGAGCTCGGTGTCGCGCGCTTCGAGTGCTTCGATCATGCCGAGATGCTCGGGCAGCGAGGTCGCGGTGCGATCCTTGCGTCCGATGGTCAGCTGGCGATAACCGCGCACATGCAGCAGCAGGTCGTTGGTGAGATCGACCAGGACAGGGGATTCCGACAGCGAGATCAGCGCCTGGTGGAAGGCGATGTTGGCCTTGGAGTATTCCTCCACATGATCCTCGGGCAGGCGGTCCTTGCCGAAATCCTTGAAGAAGTCGCGCAGCGCCGTGATGTCCTTCTTGCGCGCGGTGGTGGTGATGAGGCGCGCGGCCATGCTCTCCAGCGCCGCCCAGGCGCGGATCATGTCGACGATCTCGCTCTTGGTCCTGCGCACCACCATGATGCCGCGGCGTGGAACGGTCTTCACGAAACCGTCCTGCTCGAGCATCGCGATGGCTTCGCGGATCGGCGTGCGGCTCACACCCAGTCGTTCGGACAGCGCGCGCTCATCGAGCATCACCGGCTCGGGCGTCGAGTAGATGTCCATCTTGAGGATGGCTTCCTTCAAGGCGTCATACGCCTTGTTCTTGAAGCTGCTCTCCGGGGCAATACGAACGATTGCGATGTCTGCCTCGGCCATGTTCGGCAACGCCTTGGTTGGTTTCCGTAGTGACACGACGAATCTCCTCCAGTGGGAGTCGTCTTTTACAGGAATATTGACGGGAAAGTTTTTGGCATACCACATGCCAGAATGTCAAGCTGCCTATTTTTTGCGGCGTTCCAAGGCATGCCCGAGCTTGACAAGTTGGCTTCTGGCATACCAAATGCCATCGCCAGCCATTTTTGATCCTAGCCGGCGGAGTAGTCTCAGGCTTATGCCACTCCGTTCCGCGGCATGGAACAGAGCGCGGCGAATGGCAAGCATCACGGGCGGCCGCAACATGCGCGCGCTTTGCAAAGAACGAACCGAGGTCAAGGGAGAAGCCACATGTCCAATTCCAAAGATGCCGTCCGCAAGGTGCTCGACCAGGTCAAGGCGGACAACCGCACCAGCCTGACGGCGCCGGAAGGCAAGCTGGTCTGCGACGCCTACGGCATTCCGGTGCCGAAGGAAGGCGTGGCCAAGTCGGCGGGCGAGGCCGGCAAGATGGCATCGTCCATGGGCTTCCCCGTCGTGATGAAGATCGTCTCGCCGGACATTCTCCACAAGACCGAGGCCGGCGGCGTCATCGTGGGCCTCAAGACGGTCGAGGATGCCGAGAAGGCCTATGAGACCATTCTCGGCAATGCCAAGAAGTATAAGGCCGATGCCAAGATCGAGGGCGTCCAGGTGCAGCAGATGCTGGCCGGCGGAACCGAGGTCATCGTCGGCTCGATCACCGACGGCTCGTTCGGCAAGCTGGTCGCCTTCGGCCTCGGCGGCGTGCTGGTCGAAGTGCTGAAGGACATCACTTTCCGCCTCGCGCCCGCGACCAAGGAAGACGCGCTCTCGATGCTCGACGGCATCCAGGCGCACGAGATTTTGAAGGGCGTTCGTGGCGGCGAGCCGGTGAACCGCACGGCGCTCGCGGACGTCATCGTCAAGGTCTCGCAGCTCGTCACCGATTTCCCCGAGATCGTCGAGCTCGACCTCAACCCTGTGTTCGCGACCCCGAAGGGCGCGACCGCCGCCGACGTCCGCATCGTCGTCGATTTCGCCTATGTTCCCAAGCCGAAGCCGCGCCCGACCGAAGAGATCGTCGCGGCGATGAACCGCATCATGCAGCCGAAGGCGGTCGCCGTGGTCGGCGCCTCCGCGGAGGACGGCAAGATCGGCAACTCCGTGATGAAGAACCTCATCAACGGCGGCTACAAGGGCGAGATCTATCCGATCCATCCCAAGGCGGCCGAGATCCTCGGCTACAAGGCCTATAAGAGCGTCAAGGACGTACCGGGCGTGATCGACGTCGCGGTGTTCGCGATCCCCGCCAAGTTCGTGGCTGCCGCGCTCACCGAATGCGGCGAGAAGAAAATCCCGGGCGCGGTGCTGATCCCGTCGGGCTTCGCTGAAGCCGGCGCGCCGGAGCTGCAGGCCGAGATCGTCGAGGTCGGCAAGAAGTACGACATCCGCCTGATGGGGCCGAACATCTACGGCTTCTACTATACGCCGGCCAATCTCTGCGCGACCTTCTGCACCGCCTATGACGTCAAGGGCCACGCGGCGCTGTCGTCGCAGTCCGGCGGCATCGGCATGGCCATCATCGGCTTCTCGCGCTCGGCGAAAATGGGTGTGTCGGCGATCGTCGGCCTCGGCAACAAATCCGATATCGACGAGGACGATCTGCTCGCCTTCTTCGAGCAGGACCCGAACACCAATCTGATCGCGCAGCACTGCGAAGACCTCAAGGACGGCCGCGCCTTCGCGGAAGCCGCCAAGCGCGTCTCCAAGAAGAAGCCGGTCGTCGTGCTCAAGGCCGGCCGCACCTCGGCCGGTGCGAAGGCTGCGTCCTCGCACACCGGCGCGCTCGCCGGCAACGACCGCATCTATGAGGACGTGTTCAAGCAGTCCGGCGTGATCCGCGCCCGCAGCCTGCGCCAGCTGCTCGAATTCGCCCGCGGCGTGCCGGTGCTGCCGACGCCGAAGGGCGAGAACGTCTTGATCATCACCGGTGCCGGCGGCTCGGGCGTGCTGCTGTCGGACTCCTGCGTCGACAACGGCCTGTCGCTGATGTCGATGCCGCCGGATTTGGATGCGGCGTTCCGCAAGTTCATCCCGCCGTTCGGCGCGGCCGGAAATCCTGTGGATATCACCGGCGGCGAGCCGCCGATCACCTACGTCAACACCGTGAAGCTCGGCCTGTCGGATGAGCGCATCCACGCGCTGATCCTCGGCTACTGGCACACCATCGTCACCCCGCCGATGGTGTTCGCCCGCAACATGGTCGAGGTGAAGAAGGAGATGGAGGCCAAGGGCTTTGTGAAGCCCATGGTCGCCTCGCTCGCCGGCGACGTCGAGGTCGAGGAAGCCGCCGAATATCTCTACCAGCACGGCATCCCGGCCTACGCTTACTCCACCGAGCTGCCGGTCGAGGTGCTCGGCGCCAAGTACAAATGGGCGCGCGGGGCAGGGCTGCTCTGAGTCGTCTTGATGTTCGCCTCTCCCCGCTCGCGGGGAGAGGCCGAATTCGAGCAAGGCTCGAATTCGGGTGAGGGGGACTCTCCGCGAGTCCAACTCTCACCGTCCTTGTGGAAGCTCCCCCTCACCCCGACCCTCTCCCCGCAAGCGGGGCGAGGGAGAACGGTCAGGTCGCGATGAGCAAGAACGTGATCCGGCGCAAATCGCTCGAAGCCCGGTCGCCATTGGAGGCCGAGCATGAGGCGCGCGACGGCGGCGTTCAGTCCGTCGACCGCGCGCTGTCGATTCTTGAAACGCTGGCCGAGGACGACGAGGGCTATCGCCTCAGCGATCTTGCCGTGCGCACCGGCCTGTCGGCCTCGACCGTGCACCGCCTGCTGGCGACCCTGGAAAGCCGCCGCTTCGTACAGTTCGACCGCGCCGAATCCAAATGGCATGTCGGCGTCCGCAGCTTCACGGTGGGCGCCAGCTTCGCCCGGCGGCGCAATTTCTCGGCGCAGGCCGTTCCTTACTTGCGCAAGCTGCGCGATCTCACCCGCGAAACCGCCAATCTCGCCGTCGTCGACGACGAGTTCATCATCGTGCTGACCCGCATGGAGAGCCGCGAGATCATGCGCTCGCTGACCAAGGTCGGCGGCCGCGTCCCCATGGTGACGTCGGGCGTCGGCAAGGCGGTGCTTGCGACCTATTCCGACGAGGACGTCGGCGCCGTCATCCGCCATCACGGCATGCCCCGCCTGACCGGAAAGTCGATCGTGCGGCCGAGCGACCTGTTCAGGGAGCTGGAAAAGATCCGCAAACAGGGCTTTGCGGTCGACGACGAGGAGGCCTGCATGGGCCTGCGCTGTATTGCCGCAGTCGTCTACAGCGACTGCGCCGAGCCGCTGGCCGCGATCTCCGTCTCAGGCATGACCAGCCGCCTGACCGACGACAGGCTACCGGAAATCGGCCAAATCGTGCGCGAAGTCGCCGCTGAACTGACCGTCGCGCTCGGCGGGGTGATGCCGACCTCCAGCTGACCGGGAACCCAGGCCTGTCGCTGGACAGCATCGGCCGTTTTGGCTGATATGCGACCAAACGACACAATGCGGCAAACGATCAACACGTCCGCACCAGCCTGGAGAATGCCCCCATGTTTCGATTTCCCGCGTGCCTTGTCGGCGCGGCCGTCGCGCTGACCCTTGCGGCAGCGACGCCTGCCTTCGCCCAGCAGCTCGAGCTCAAGCTGATGGCGCCGGCGGCCCCGGGCGGGGGCTGGGACCAGACCGCGCGCTCGATGCAGCAGGCGCTGGTGGCCTCCGGCGTGGCGCGCAGCGTCCAGGTCACCAACGTTCCCGGCGCCGGCGGAAGCGTCGGCATCGCGCAGTTCGTCAACGGCGCCAAGGGCGACGGCAACCAGATGATGGTCAACGGCTTCGTCATGGTCGGCGCGCTCGCCATGAACAAGTCGCCTGTCACCCTCGACCAGGTGACGCCGATCGCGCGCCTCACCGAGGAAATCCAGGTGATCGTGGTGCCCGCAAATTCGCCGATCAAGACTGCGCAGGATCTGGCGGCCGCAGTGAAGGCCGATATCGCCAAGGTGACCTTCGCCGGCGGCTCGGCCGGCGGCGTCGACCATGTGATGGCGGCGCTGTTCGCCGGCGCCGTCGGCGCCGACGCCAAGAAGATCAATTACATCCCGTTCTCCGGCGGCGGCGAGTCGCTCGCCGCGATCCTCGGTGGCAAGGTCACCGCGGGCATTTCGGGGCTTAGCGAGTACGAAGGGCAGATCAAGTCCGGCAAGCTGCGCGCGATCGGCGTGACCTCGGAGAAGCGTATCGCAGGCAGCGACATCCCGACATTCAAGGAGCAGGGCATCGACCTCGTGATCGCCAATTGGCGTTCGGTGGTCGCGCCTCCCGGCATCACGCCGGAGCAGCGCAAGACTTTGAGCGATGCGGTCGAGAAGATGGTGAAGTCGGACGCCTGGAAGGAGATCCTCAAGCAGAAGGGCTGGGAGGACGCCTATCTCGGCGGCGACGCCTTCGCCGACTTCCTGAAGAAGGAGACGGTGCGCGTCACCGACGTGCTGAAATCGGTCGGCCTCGTCAAATCATGACCTCAGGCGATCCTGCGCAGCCGCGGCGCGTCGATCGCGCCGGCATCGTCATCGCCGCCTTGCTCGCGCTACTTGCCGTGGTGCTGGTCTGGGACGCGCGCGGCCTGCAATCTGCCGCGATGTACGGCATGGGGCCGGAGGCGATGCCGGTCGTCGTCGCCAGCGGCCTTGCGCTGCTCGCGATCGGCAATTTCATCGATGCGCTGCGCGGCAATTTGCCGGCGCGCGAGAGCACCGATCCCGTGCCGGTGCTTCTGATCCTCGTCGGCCTGGCATTGCTGATCGCCATCATCGGCTTCGGCGGCGGCTTCATCCTGGCGACATCGGCGCTGTTCGTGACGACGTCGGCAGCCTTCGGCCGCCGCGCCGTCCTCGTCGACAGCGTCATTGCCCTCGTGATGTCGACCCTCATCTATCTCGCCTTTGACCGGCTGTTGACGCTGAGCCTTCCGGCGGGCCCTCTGGAGCGACTGCTGTGATGGACACATTTGCCGCGCTGGCGCACGGCATGGCCGTTGCCGTCCAGCCGATGAACCTGCTCTACGCGCTGATCGGCGTGTTCCTCGGCACGGCCGTGGGTGTGCTGCCCGGCATCGGCCCGGCGCTGACGGTCGCGCTGCTGTTGCCGGTCACCTACAAGCTCGACCCCGGCGGCTCGCTGATCATGTTCGCCGGCATCTATTATGGCGGCATGTATGGCGGGTCGACCACCGCGATCCTGATCAATACGCCCGGCGAAAGCGCTTCGATGGCGACCGCGCTCGAAGGCAACAAGATGGCCAAGGCCGGCCGCGGCGGTCCGGCGCTGGCGACCTCTGCGATCGGCTCTTTCGTCGCCGGCACCATTGCGACCATCGGACTCGCCTTTCTCGCGCCATGGCTGGTCGATGTCGCCGTGCGCTTCGGCCCCGAGGATTATTTCGCGCTGATGTGCGTCGCCTTCGTCACGGTGTCCGCGACCTTCGGCGACTCCCCGATCCGCGGCCTGACCAGCCTGTTCATCGGCCTGACGCTCGGCCTCGTCGGCATCGACAAGCTGACCGGGCAGGCACGGCTTGCGTTCGGCGTCCCTGAATTGCTCGACGGCGTCGAGGTGACGACGCTGGCCGTCGGCCTGTTCGCAGTAGGTGAAGCGCTCTATGTCGCGTCGCGCCGCCACCACACTGAGGAAAAGCTCGAGCCGGTGCGCGGCTCGCTGTGGATGACGAAGGAAGACTGGAAGCGGTCATGGAAGCCGTGGCTGCGCGGCACCATGTTCGGCTTCCCGATCGGCGCGCTGCCGGCGGGTGGCGCAGAGATCCCGACCTTCCTGTCCTATTCGACCGAGAAGCGGCTGACGAAACATCCCGAGGAATTCGGCAAGGGCGCGATCGAAGGCGTCGCCGGGCCGGAAGCGGCCAACAACGCCTCCGCCGCCGGCACGCTGGTGCCGCTCTTGACGCTGGGACTGCCGACCTCGGCGACCGCCGCGATGATGCTGGCGGGCTTCCAGCAATACGGCCTCAACCCGGGGCCGCTGCTGTTCGCCGAGCGGCCCGATCTGGTCTGGGGACTGATCGCAAGTCTTTTCATCGCCAACATGATGCTGCTGGTGCTCAACCTGCCGCTGGTCGGCCTGTGGGTGCGACTGCTCGCGATCCCGCAGCCCTGGCTCTATGCCGGCATCCTCGTGTTCGCCACCATGGGCACCATCGCGGCAAAGCCGTCGGTGGTGGAATTGTCGATGCTGGCCGGCTTCGGCGTGCTCGGCTTCCTGATGCGCCGGTTCGATTTTCCGATCGCGCCGGTCGTGGTCGGCCTGATCCTCGGCCCGATTGCCGAGAGCCAGCTGCGCCGCGCGCTCGCCATCAGCCTCGGCGATCCCATGACGCTGCTGCAGAGCCCGATCTCGGCGACGCTGCTCGGTGTCGCGCTGATCGCGCTGCTGGCGCCCTTCGTGCTGAAGGGGCTCGGCCGGTTCAAGCCGAATGAGGACTAGCCGTCCCGGCGTACGCGTCCTCTAATGCCGCGTCCAGCTCGTTGAGGAAACGTCATGCCGTCGGAAGTTCGCTCGCCCCGTCTCGCCGTCCTGATCGATGCCGACAACGCCTCCGCAAAGATCGCGGATGGCCTGTTCGAGGAGATTGCCAAGATCGGCGAGGCCAGTGTTCGCCGCATCTACGGCGATTTCTCCAATGCGCGTTCCAGGGGCTGGGCCGACATCCTGTCGAAACATGCGATCATCCCGCAGCAGCAGTTCGCATACACGACAGGAAAGAACGCGTCGGACATTACCCTTGTCATCGACGCGATGGACTTGCTGCACAGCGGACGGTTCGATGGTTTCTGCCTCGTCTCGTCCGACAGCGACTTTACCCGTCTGGCCGCCCGTATCCGAGAGCAGGGCATCGATGTCTTTGGGTTCGGCGAGCAGAAGACGCCGGAAAGCTTCAGGCAGGCCTGCCGAAGGTTCGTCTACACAGAGAACCTGCTTGCCGGCACGACGACCACCCAGGACGCCGCTTCAAGGTCTGCACCGCTTCAGCCGCCCGATGCCGCCACGCCCATCATCAAGAAGGTCATCACCCAGATGGAGAGCGAGGACGGTTGGGTCACGCTCGGAGAAGTCGGGCGGCAGCTTGCAAACTTGGCTTCCGATTTCGATCCGAGGACGTTCGGCTTCCGCAAGCTGAGCGATCTTGTGCGAAAGACGAATTCGTTCGAGATCGATGAGGCAAAGGGCCGGTCGATGCGAATCCGGGTCAAGCCCACTGCCGCACCGCCGCCGCGGCGGCGGAACTCGCGGAGGTCTACAGGGTCGGGGACGGCAGGCAGTTCGGCGCCTAAGACGTAAGCAGAGCCTGCCGTTATATTTGCGCTTGCCCAGTTTGGCGCGGGGCGTAACCATCGCTCGCCCGTAACGCCACGCGAGAGCCCCGATGACCAGACTCACCCGTTTCGCCGTCGCGCCGCTGCACAGCATGACGCGGCGCCTCGCTGATGTCGCGTCGGCCCGCGTCGCGCCTGATCTTGTCATATCGGGCGCGCGGGTGCTCTCGACCTATTCCGAGCGTATCCATCCGGGGCGGGAGGTCTGGATCACAGGCGGCCGCATCGCGGCGGTGAAGCCGGCAGGCACAGCAAAGAAGGCCTGGAGCAACGTTGCGTTGTACGACGCCGCAGGCGGCATCATCGCGCCGGGCCTCGTCGATCCGCACATCCACATCGAATCCTCGATGGTGACGGCCTGCGCCTATGCCGAGGCCGCGCTGCTCAACGGCACCACGACGATCTTCTGCGACAGCCACGAGATCGGCAACGTCATGGACGTCGCCGGCGTCGAGGCGATGCTGGAGGACGCGCGCGAGGCGCCGCTCTCGATCTTCCTGACGGTGCCGAGCACAGTGCCGGCGACCTCGGCCGAGCTGGAGACGGCCGGCGGCGACCTCACGCCGGACAAGATCGCCGGCCTGTTCGACCGCTGGCCCGAGGCGGTGGCGCTCGGCGAGAAGATGGATTTCGTGCCGGTCACGATGGGCGATGAACGCAGCCACGCCATTCTCGCCGCCGCCTTGAAGAGGGGACGTCCGGTGTCCGGCCATGTCTACGGCCGCGAATTCGTCGCGGCCTATGCGGCATCGGGCGTCACCGACACCCATGAGGCGATCGACCGCGACATCGCCGACGATCTGCTCGATGCCGGCGTCTGGGTGTTTTTGCGCGGCGGCCCGCCGACCACGCCCTGGCATTCGCTGCCGCAGGCGATCCGGACGGTCACCGAGCTTGGCGCCTCGCACAAGCGCACGGCCGTGTGCACCGACGACCGCGATGCCGACGATTTGCTGCTGTTCGGTCTCGATTGGGTCGTGCGGGAGGCGGTGAAGGCGGGGATGTCGCCGGAGCAGGCCTGGTCGATGGGCTCGCTGCACGGCGCGACGCGCTTCGGCATCGAGGGCGACATCGGCGGTCTCGGCGGCGGCCGCCGCGCCGACCTCGTTTTGATGGACGACCAGCTCAAGCCGCAATGCACCTGGTATGGCGGTGAGCTCGTGGTCGAGCATCGCAAGATCACGCCGCGTCTCGATCAGGCGCTGTCGCAGCGCTACCAATATCCGAAGGCGGCTTATGCGACCGTGAAGCTGCCGGAGAAGCTGAAGCTGACGCCGGAGCTGCCCGCGAAGGCCTGCACCGTCAACGCAATCAAGACGGCTCTGCCGGGCATCACGCTGATCCACGAGAAGGTCGCGATCGAACCGGCCAAGGACTGGCTGTCGCTGTTTGAACGTTACGGCCTCTGCTTCGTCACGGTGGTCGAGCGCCACGGCAAGTCGGCCGGCAACGTCGCCTACGGTCTGCTGAAGGATTTCGGCCTGAAGCGCGGCGCGGTCGCCTCCAGCGTCGGGCACGACAGCCACAACATCATCGTCGCCGGCACCAACGAGGGTGACATGCGGGTCGCGATCGCCGCCATCAAGGAACAGCAGGGCGGCGTCTGCGTGGTGGCCGACGGCAAGGTGAGGGCGCTGGTTCCGCTGCCGATCGCGGGGCTGCTCTCCGACAAGCGCGTGACCGAGGTGGCCGAAGAGGTGAAGGTGTTGAAGAAGGAATGGGCCGAGGCCGGCTGCACCATCCCCTACATGGGTTTCAATCTGATTCCGCTATCGGTCATTCCGGAAATTCGCATCACCGACAAGGGCCTCGTGCTGGTGCCGCAGATGGAGCTGGCGCCGCTGTTCGAATGAAACGCTTTCACGCGTCGCTTCATCTAACCGATTGAGACAGCCGCGATTTTTCCAACGCTGCCGCATCGTGGAAAATAAAATCGATCTCGTTGAGATCGCTTCTTGCGCACCCGATGATCTCGCTCGCTGACTTAAGCCAAAGCGAGGTCCGATATGGCGAAGATGCGAGCTGTCGATGCGGCCGTGCGTATCCTGGAGAAGGAAGGCATCTCGACGGCCTTCGGTGTTCCCGGGGCCGCGATCAATCCGCTCTATTCGGCGCTGAAGAAGCGCGGTTCGATCCGCCACATCCTGGCGCGCCATGTCGAGGGCGCCTCGCATATGGCCGAGGGCTATACGCGGGCGAAGGCCGGCAATATCGGCGTTTGCATCGGCACCTCGGGGCCGGCCGGCACCGACATGATCACCGGGCTCTATTCGGCGATCGCCGATTCCATTCCGATCCTCTGCATCACCGGCCAGGCGCCGCGCGCGCGGCTCTACAAGGAAGACTTCCAGGCCGTCGATATCGAGTCGATTGCAAAGCCCGTGACCAAATGGGCGGTCACCGTGCGCGAGCCGGCCCTGGTGCCGCGCGTGTTCAGCCAGGCGTTTCACATCATGCGCTCGGGCCGGCCAGGACCGGTGCTGATCGACATGCCGCTCGACGTGCAGCTCGCCGAGATCGAGTTCGACGACGAGACCTATGAGCCGTTGCCGGTCTACAAGCCCACAGCGACGCGCAAGCAGGTCGAGAAGGCGCTGGAGATGCTCAACGCCGCCGAGCGGCCGCTGATCGTCGCGGGTGGCGGCATCATCAATGCCGACGCGTCGGATCTCCTGGTCGAGTTCGCCGAGATCGCCAACGTGCCCGTCGTGCCGACGCTGATGGGATGGGGCGCGATCCCCGACGATCACGTGCTGATGGCCGGCATGGTCGGCCTGCAGACCAGCCACCGCTACGGCAATGCCACGCTGCTTGAATCCGACTTCGTGCTCGGCATCGGCAATCGCTGGGCCAACCGCCACACCGGTTCGGTCGAGACCTACACCAAGGGCCGCAAATTCGTTCACGTGGACATCGAGCCGACCCAGATTGGGCGCGTGTTCAATCCCGATCTCGGCATCGTCTCGGACGCCAAGGCCGCGCTCGAGCTCTTCGTTGCCGTCGCCAGGGAGTGGCGGCGGTCGGGCAGGCTTCGCGAGCGCCAGGCGTGGCCCGCTTCCTGCCGCGATCGCAAGAAGACGATGTTGCGCAAGAGCCATTTCGACAACGTCCCGATCAAGCCGCAGCGCGTCTATGAGGAGATGAACAAGGCGTTCGGCCGCGACACCACCTATGTCACCGTGATCGGCCTGTCGCAGATCGCCGGCGCGCAATTCCTCGGCGTCTACAAGCCGCGCAACTGGATCAATGCGGGGCAGGCGGGCCCGCTCGGCTGGACGCTGCCCGCCGCTCTCGGCGTGCGCGCGGCGTGCCCGGATCGCGAGATCGTCGCTCTCTCCGGCGATTACGACTTCCAGTTCCTGATCGAGGAGCTCGCGGTCGGCGCGCAGTTCAATCTGCCCTACATCCACGTCGTCGTGAACAATTCCTATCTCGGCCTGATCCGCCAGGCTCAGCGCGGCTTCGACATGGACTACCACGTCCAGCTCTCCTTCGAGAACATCAACGCGCCCGAGATCGGCGTCTACGGCGTCGACCATGTCGCGGTGGCCGAGGGCCTCGGCTGCAAGGCGATCCGCGTGACGGATCCGAAGGACACGCAGGCCGCGTTCGCCACCGCGCGCGAATTGATGGCGAAGCACCGCGTGCCCGTGGTGGTCGAGTTCATCCTCGAACGCGTCACCAACATCGCGATGGGCACGGAGATCGACAACATCGTCGAGTTCGAGGAGGTGCTGGATCTGCCGCTCGACGAAGTCGGGACTACACGCGTGTTGCAGCCGGCAGAATAGGGGAGAGCATCATGCCGAAGTTTGCCGCCAACCTCACCATGCTCTTCAACGAGATGCCGTTCCTCGACCGCTTCGCTGCGGCGAAGGCGGCGGGTTTTGCCGGGGTCGAATATCTCTTCCCCTATGATTTCGACAAGGCGCAGCTGCGCGAGCAGCTCGAGGCCCACGGCCTGACGCAGGTGCTGCACAATCTCCCCGCAGGCAATTGGGCGGCGGGCGAGCGCGGCATCGCGATCCTGCCCGACCGCACCGCCGAATTCCGCGACGGCATCTTCCGTGCCATCGACTATGCCAAGGCGCTCGATTGCGAGCAGCTCAACTGCCTCGTCGGCATCGCGCCTGATGGCGCCGACCCGCGCGAGCTTCAGGAGACGTTGGTCGGAAACCTGCGCTTCGCCGCCTCGACGCTGGCGCGGGAGAACATCAAGCTGCTGGTCGAGCCTATCAACACGCTCGACATTCCCGGCTTCTATCTCAACGGCACCGAGCAGGCGGTGCAGTTGATCTCCGAGGTGCGCTCGAACAACCTCTTCATCCAATACGACATCTATCACATGCAGATCATGGAAGGCGATCTCGCCCGCACGATGCAGGAATATCTGCCCCAGATCGCCCACATCCAGCTCGCCGACAATCCCGGCCGCCATGAGCCCGGCACCGGCGAGATCAACTATCCCTTCCTGTTCCGCCACCTCGACGCGATCGGTTATCGCGGCTGGATCGGCTGCGAATACAAGCCGCGCACCACGACGCTGGAAGGCCTGTCCTGGCACGCGGCACAGACCTTCGAGACGTGAGGACATCCTGATATGATCGACATCGGCTTCATCGGACTTGGCACCATGGGACGGCCGATGGCCGGCCACCTCCTGGCCGCGGGCCATCGCGTATTCCTGCATGACGTCGCGCCGGTCGCGGCTGAGCTGATCTCTGCGGGCGGCATCGCCTGCAAATCGGCCAAGGAGGTGGCAGAGAAGGCGGACGCCGTCATCATCATGGTGCCGGATACGCCGCATGTGGAGGCAGTGCTGTTCGGCAAGGACGGCGTTGCGAGCGGCATCTCCAAGGGCAAGATCGTCGTCGACATGAGCTCGATCTCGCCGCTGGCGACGAAGGAGTTTGCGAAGAGGATCGAGGCGCTCGGCGCCGATTATCTCGACGCGCCTGTCTCGGGCGGGGAGGTCGGGGCGAAAGCTGCGAGCCTCACCATCATGGTCGGCGGGCCCGAGCGGGCCTTTGGCACCATGAAGCCGGTCTTCGACAAGATGGGCAAGAACGTCACGCATGTCGGCGCCAACGGCGACGGCCAGACCACGAAGGTCGCCAACCAGATCATCGTCGCGCTGACGATCGAGGCCGTGAGCGAAGCGCTGCTGTTTGCATCGAAAGCCGGTGCGAATCCCGCGCTGGTGCGCAAGGCGCTGATGGGCGGGTTCGCCTCGTCGCGAATTCTCGAGGTGCACGGCGAGCGCATGGTGAAGCGCAATTTCGATCCGGGATTCCGCATCGAGCTGCACCAGAAGGATCTCAACCTCGCGCTCGAAGGCGCGCGCGCACTGGGCCTCTCGCTGCCGAGCACGGCGGTGGCGCAGCAATTGTTCTCGTCCTGCACTGCGCATGGTGGCAAGGCCTGGGATCATTCGGCCATGGTGCGGGCGCTGGAACTGATGGCAGGCCACGAGATCGCCGCGGCCTGAACTGTTACGCGGTAACAGTCTCCAGACGTGTGATGCATCTTTCGTCGCAGGGGAACCGGAACAATGCTCCGGCCCTGCGGGTTGACGATGCACAACAATCACTGGAGGCGTAAGGATATGAAAACCCGTCTTGCGATTACGTTGGCTGCCGCGTCGCTGCTGGCGTCGAGTGCGGCCTTTGCCCAGTCGACCACCGAACAGGGCGCCAGGGACGGCGCGCGTGCGGGCGGCGACATCGGCGGCCCGATCGGCGCGATGGTCGGCGGCACCGTCGGTGCGGCCGTCGGCGCAGGCCTCGAAATTCCGAATGCGGTGCTCGGCGGAATCCCGCGCGATCGCTCCGTCGTGGTTCACGAGCGCGTCGTCGTCGGCGAGCCGCTGCCTCCGACCGTGGTGTTGCGGCCGGTGCCGAACTACACCGAGTATCGCTATGCCGTCGTGAACGATCGCCGCGTGATCGTCGAGCCGCGCACGCGCCGCGTCGTCAAGATCATCGACTGATCGGCGCAATACGGTCTTTGAAGAGTTGGGCCCTGCGGAGCATCGCTCCGCGGGGCCTCAGCTTGTGAGGGCCGAATTTGCGCGAAACCGGGTCATGACCCAATCGGCGACCGCGGCGAGTGCAAAGCCGATGCAGGCGGTGCCGGCATCGACCAGAAAATCCTCCAGTCGCGCATGGCGTCCCGGCGCCCAGAATTGCATCAACTCGAGCAGGCCGATCAGGATCACCGAGACGGCCGCCACTGCCAGGCGCCGCTGCCGGTAGGCGAGGCCGAAGGCCAGCCCGACAAGGATGAAGGCCAGCGCATGCTCGCCGTCCTGGCCGAGATCGGAATGGGGCCGCAGGCCCGGAGGCCCGAGCGTTGCAAAGCTGACGGCGGCGGCGAGCAGCCAGGCAAAGAAACGAACAAAAATGGACATCCGGTGCCGATAGCACGGAATCGCGACCGCCTGTTGCGGCGCGAGGATCAGATCGCCGTGTAGTTAATGACGAAACGTTAAAGTGGCTCGCGCACGCCGAGGCCGTGCATGAAGCGCTCCCGGATCTGCACGGGATCGCGCCGGGTCGTGCCGACGCCCGGCTTGTCGTCGATGCGGACCGCGATCAGGCTCGGCTCGGAGGCCGACATGGCCTCGTCGACCAGCCGCTCGAAATCCTCCTCGTCCGCGGCCCAGGTGCTGTTGGCGAGCCCCGAAGCGGTTGCGATGCCGACGATGTCGGCGACCCCTGCCGCCGGCGTCGGCTGCGCGCCGGTGATCTGATAGATGCCGTTGTCCATCACGATCATGATCAGGTTCTTCGGCTTCAACGCCGCGATCGTCGAGAGCGCGCCGAGCTGCATGAGAAGCGAGCCGTCGCCTTCGAGCGCGAACACGCGGCGGTCGGGCTGCGCCAGCGCCACCCCGAGCGCGATCGGGAAGGCGAGGCCCATGCTGCCGAGCATGTAGAAATTCTGCGGGCGGTGGCCGGCGGCCCAGAGGTCGAAATTGGTGTTGCCGATGCCGCCGATCACGGCTTCCTCGTGCTGGAGCTTTGCAATCAGCCGCGAGGTCACATCGAACCGGTTCATCACCTTGGTGTTGCCAGTGTTCATGGCGGCGCTCACTTGTCGAAGACCTTGCCGCCCGTGAGCAGCGGGTTGAGGATCAGGGCCACCGGCGCCTGCGTCGTGACGGCCTGCTTGATCGAGCGGTCGGCAATGAATTCAAGCTCGTCGAGCCGGGTGATGGTGTGGTGCTCCAGCGCCAGCGAATCCAGCACCGGGCGCATGGTGCGGCAGACCAGCGACTGGCCGTAGTTGAACTCGCCGAGCGTGCCGCGCTCGGAGACGAACATGATCAGCGGGATCTGGTAGGGCACTGCGAGCGAGGCCAGCACGTTGGCGAGCGTGGCAAAGCCGGAGGTCTGCATTAGCACCGCGCCGCGCCGTCCGCCCATCCAGGCGCCGGAGACGATGCCGACGGCCTCTTCCTCGCGCGCGGTGGCGAAGGTGGTGAAGAAGGGATCGGCATGCAAATTCTTGATCAGCGGCGTCAGCACGCGGTCGGGCACGTAGGGGATCAGGCTGACCTCGTTCCGCTTCAGCGTTTGCAGGACAATGCCATGCCAGCTTCTGTCGCTCGTCCCCTGCGTCTGTTGTTCCGCAATCGCCATTGCGTTCTCCCTTGAGCCGCGCATGCTTCTTGTTCTGGCCGTCGCGGCGGTCTGCCGAACTTGACGCAGGCAGCGGGATTGTCAACATGCCCGGGCCGGCACCGTGATCTGCGCCAGACGGCCTGCCGTGGCCGGCGCCGCCATGGCATAAGCGGGCAACCAGAAAACGGGAGGGGCACGGACGGGCGCGCATCGCGCTGACCTTGCGGATCTCCCACGAGAGAGCCGGAAGGGTCCTGATGTCCGTCAACAGCAAGCGCGTCGTCTACTCCAATTATTTGGCCAATCCGATCTATATCGACATCCTGAAGGCGCGGCCCGACGTCCGGCTGGATCGCATCGAGAACGGGAGCCCTGAAGATGTCTATGCGCCGCTCCTGGGCGCGGCCCATGTCTATCAAATCGGCGCCGCCCGCGATGAGCTCGCTCCGCATTTTCATGTCGATGCCGCCCTCCTGAAGCGCACGCCGAATTTACTGCTGGTCTCCAGCAACGGTGCCGGCTTCGATCCGGTCGACGTCGAGGCCTGCACGGCCGCCGGCGTCGTGGTCGTCAACCAGTCCGGCGGCAACGCCCATTCCGTCGCCGAGCACGCGCTGGCGATGATGCTGACGCTGTCCAAGCGCATCATCCAGTCCGATCGCCGCCTGCGCCGGGAGCGCGACGTCAACCGCAACGAGCTCGTCGGCAACGAGGTCGAGCACAAGACCGTCGGCATCATCGGCCTCGGCAATGTCGGCCGCCGCATCGCCGCGCTGTGCAAGGGCCTGCTCGGCATGAAGGTGCTGGCCTATGATCCGTATCTCACCGCCGAAGTGATGGCCGAGCGGGGCGGCGAGAAGGTCGAGCTCGACGAGCTGCTGCGCCGCGCCGATTTCGTCTCGATCTCCTGCCCGCTGAACAAGGGCAGCCGCAACATGATCAGCACGCGCGAATTCGCGTTGATGCAGCCGCATGCCTACTTCGTCACCACGGCGCGCGGCTTCATCCACGACGAGGACGCGCTGCTGCAGGCGCTGCGCGACAAGCGCATCGCCGGCGCCGGCCTCGACGTCTGGTCCAAGGAGCCGCCGCCGCCGGAGCATCCGCTGCTCCAGCTCGACAACGTGCTGGCGAGCCCGCACACCGCCGGCGTCACGATCGAGGCGCGCCAGAACATGGGCCGCATCGCCGCCGAGCAGGTGCTCGAGACGCTCGACGGCAAGCGTCCGCCGCGCATCATCAATCCCGAGGTCTGGCCGCACTATGCCGAGCGCTTCAAGCAGGCCTTTGGCGTGACGCCGGGGTAGGGCGCTATTGCGCTCCAATCATTGGTTACCACGATGAAAATGCAAAGCGGGGCATCTTATCGATGGCGTGAATGAACGCGTATGATCTGTCCTGTAGATCAGGGGCATGAGCATATTTTCGATTGCGACATCCGGACTTTCTGCGGCGAGCTTGCGCGTGAGCGTGGCCGCGAGCAACATCGCCAATGCGAACACGACCGGTCCGCTACCCGGGTCGGGCGCGTCGGCCGGTGCGGGCAGCTCGGGCATTGCCCCGACGTTTCCCGCGGCCTATGTGCCGTTGCGGGTCGATCAGGTCGCCCAATCGAGCGGCTCCACGCCTGGCGGAACGGTTGCGACCGTATCGATGGTGTCCCCGAGCTTCACTGCACAATCCGACCCAGGCGCTCCCTTCGCCAACCAGGATGGTCTGGTCGCCGCGCCGAATGTCGATCTCGTCGGCGAATTCGTTGAGCTGGAAACCGCAAAGTACAGCTTCATTGCCAATGCGAAGGTCATTCAGGCCTACGCGGAAACGACCGACACACTCCTCGACATCAAGACGTAACGGCTGACGCAGGGGTAACGCGCCTACCCCAGCTTCGCGCCGAGCTGCCGAAACACGGCCTCGCAAGTCATGAGATCGAGATGGCCGCCGCCCGCGTTCTTGAAGAACGTGAGATCGGACGGTGAGGTTCGCCCATGCACGCGGCCGCCGGCAAGGTCGTAGAGATCGCCGAGAACATCTGTCTTGCTGATCGCACCGCTTGCGATCGGTTGCAGGATGTCGCCGACGCCGTGGAACGCGGATTCCCGCCGGTCCACGAAGACACGGGACATCTTCGCCGCGTCGTCGTCAGCCTCGCGCGTCTGCGGCGTGTAGCCGCCGACGAGGTCCAGATGCGTGCCCGGCCGCAGGTTCTTGCCCTTGATCAGCGGTTGATGCGCGCGGGTGCAGGTGGTGATGTCCATCGCCGCCAGCGGCCGCCCATGCCTCTTCCAGGGCCGCGATGAGGATCGGAAAGGTCAGAACTTTCGTGACTTCGGTATCGGAGACAAAGTGCAAGGCAAAATCCTCATGGGCGGCCGGCACTTGGCCTTAAATCTGCGCGGTGGGTTCCGCAACGAATCTTCCGCCGGGACTCGACAGCCTTGATCCGCGTCAAAATCTCCTTCCCCCGTCCGGCCTAAATGGGATTAGAGTGCTGCCGGGGGGCGCAGGAGGTCCCATGTCAACTTTTGTGGTCAAGTTCATGAAGGACGTGCTCGGCGAGTACGGCCGGCAGTGCGAAGTCTGCCAGGGCACGCTCGAGATCGACGCCGCCGACGAGGACGAGGCCAGGGAACAGGCGAAGGCGAGGTTCTGCAAGGACCAGGCGTTGCATCACTGGTCACTGCATGCCGACCGCATCCATGTGAGACCGGCCGATTTTCCGTCGTGAGGCCTCTTGTTTGAGCATGATCTCCGCGCAAACGTATTCCGCGTTTGTCGCGAAGGAAATCGCTGCACACTTTTCCGGATCATGCCCTACCGGCCGGGCGCCGTGACGGGCGGGGGCGCCGTCGTTCCCGCGCCGAGCGACCGTTGCACCATGACGGTGTCGGACCAGCGGCCGTGGCGATAGGCGACGCCGCCGAGCAGGCCGGCGCGCGCGAAGCCGAACTTCTCGTGCAATGCCAGCGAGGGCCCGTTGTCGGCGTCGATATAGCCGATCATCTGGCGAAAGCCGGCCGCCGCGCAGGCATCGATCAATTCCTGCAGCAGAAGCCGCCCGACCCCGCGGCCGAGATGCGCGTGGTGGACGTAGATCGAATGCTTGGCGGTGTAGCGATAGGCCGGACGCTTACGGAACAGCACGGCATAGGCATAGCCGACGACCTCGCCGCGATAGGTCGCAACCAGATGCGGCAGGCGGGTCTGCTTCAAATTCTTGCGGCGGTCGCGCAAATCGTCCGGCTCCGGCGCACCGGTTCCCTCGACATCGCGCGGCACGCCATTGCGGACGTGATGGCGGTAGATCGCCAGCATGGCTTGGACATCGCTCTCGCGTGACGGCCGGATCAGGACGGGTTCGTCACTGGCGCGCGCAGCTGTTTCGTTCATCGGCACCTACTCGGCAACGACGTAAGTATAGAGCCCGATGCGCCCCTGGGCATCGATCTCCTTGTAGACGCCCTGGATCTCGACGTCGAAGCCCGGGAAGGTGTTGAAGCAGCTCTCGAACATCTTGAGATAATCGATCATGGGCTTGGCCCGTTCCGTCAGCCGCTCGCCGGGCACGACGGTGGCGATGCCGGGCGGATAGACCACGAAGGGCGTGGTGGCGATGCGGCCCGCGATCGCCTCGATCGGGAGGTAGTCGACGTCGTTCTTGAACAGATAGCGCGCGGCATCGCGCGGCGACATCGCGATCTCGGGCATGTGCTCGGGCATGAACTGCCGGGCCTGGAGCGCGCTGACATCGGCGGCGCGGAAGAAGCGGTGCATGTCGCCGCAGAGGTCGCGCAGGCGCACGCCGGCATAGCGCGTTTGCCGCCGCTGATGAAATTCCGGGATCGCGTCGGCCAGCAGCGCATTGTCGTCATGCAGCCTCTTGAACGCGACGAGACCGGAGATCAGCGTGCCGGCCTTGCTCGCCTCGACGCCGGGGGTGAGCAGGAAGAGCAGGGAGTTGAGATCGTTCTTCTCGGGCACGATGCGGTTCTCGCGCAGATATTGCGCGACGACCGGTGCGGGGATGCCATGCTCGGCATAGGCGCCGGTGGCGCGATCGAATCCGGGCGTGAGCAGCGTCAGCTTGTTCGGATCGGTCATGGCAAAGCCTTCCGCGAGATCGGGAAAGCCGTGCCAGTTGGTATCAGGAGAGAGCTGCCACAGCGCGGGATTGGTGGCGAGTTCGTCGGTGGAGAGGGTCTCCCAGGCGACGTTATGCGCAGCACCGGGGCGGCTGACATCGGGAATGGCGACTCGATCGGGAACGAAGGGTTCGAAGAACCAGCGGCGATCCGGATTTTGCTCCTTCTCCTCGAACTCCCGGCGCATCGCACGGACCTTCTTGCGCAGCTCGATGCCGAGGCGGATCGTGTCGTCCCACAGCACTTCGCCGGAGCGGCCCTTCATCATCTGCGCGCCGACGTCGAGCGAGGCGAACAGCGGGTAGAAGGGCGAGGTCGAGGCATGCTGCATGAAGCTTTCGTTGAAGCGGCGGTGCTCGACGCGCCGCTTCTGGCCGCGGATGTGACGGTCCTTGATGTGAATTTGCGAAGCCTGCGAAAAGCTCGCGAGCTGCTTGTGGGTCGACTGCGTCGCGATGATGCCCGGCGCTTCCGGAGAAAGATTGGCAAGACCCATGGCGAAGCGGCCGGCATAGAGCGGGTGGAATTTCATGAAGCCGGCCCAGGCCTCGTCGAACAGGATGTAGTCGCAGAGATGGCCGATGCGCTTGATGATCATCTCGGCGCTGTGGATCGAGCCGTCATAGGTGCACTGCTCGACCACGGCGACGCGGAACGGCCGCTCCTTGCGCCAGGCGTCGCGATCCTTCACGAGCGGATGGTTGCGGATCGCCTCGCGCAGGGTCTTCTCGTCGAGCATGTCCCAGCGCATCGGGCCGATCAGGCCCCAGGCGTTGCGGACTGTCGGCACGTAGACCGGGATGCCGCCATTGATCATCAGCGCGCCGTGATGGGCGGCCTTGTGGTTGTTGCGGTCGAACAGCACGAGATCGCCGTCGGTGACGAGGGCGCCGAGCGCGACCTTGTTGGAGGTCGAGGTGCCGTTGAGCACGAAATAGGTCTTTTCCGCGCCGAAGATTGCGGCGGCTTCCTTCTGCGCCTTCAGCGCCGGCCCCTCATGAGTGAGGAGGTCGCCGAGGTCGAGCACGGAATTGTCGAGATCGTCGCGGAACACGGATTCGCCGAGATGCTCGACGAACACGCGCCCGATCGGGCTGCGGTTGTAGAACACGCCGCCATTGTGGCCCGGACAGGTCCAGAGCTGGTTGCCTTCCTCGGCATAGTCGACCAGCGCGCCGAAGAACGGCGTCTTCAGCGTCTCGGCATATTGCTTGAGCCGGCTGATCAGGTTCTTGGCGATGAAGGGGGGAGTCTCCTCGGACAGGAAGACATAGCCGTCGATGAAATCGAGCACCTCGACCGGCAGGTCCTCGAAGCGCTTGCGCCGGATCAGCAGGATGATCGGGAAGTCGAGGCCGCGGCGGCGCATCAAATTGATCAGCGCCGAGGTCTTGCCCTCCAGCCCCTTCTTGCCCCAGTCCACCACCATGCAGCCGATCGCGGCGTCGGTCTGCACCGCCATCTCGGCGTCCTCCAGCTTGCGGGCCCGGACCACCTCGAAGCCGGAGCGCTGGATCTCCTCGATGATCTGGTTGAAGCGGACGCCCTCGAGGTCGTCGGCGTCGAACATGGGTGCTGCGAACAGGAAGTTGAAGCGCTTGAAATAGTCCATGGTTCATCCCGAATGTGCCAGGGGATACAGCTCTCGGCACATTCGATGACAGTTGGATGACAGTGCAGCGGGATGGCGTCCGCTAGCGCTTCACCTCGCCGAACACCACCGTCGGCACCGTGCGGTTGACGATCTCGCGCAGTGCGAAGCTCGATTGCACCCGGGCGACGCGTGGCAGGCGCGACAGCTCGGTGCGGTGAATGCGTTCGAAATCCTGGATGTCGCGCGCGAGCACGATCAGGATGTAGTCGTCGGTGCCCGACATCAGGAAGCAGCGCACGACAGAGGGGCACTTCCCCACTTCCGCCTCGAATGCTTTCAGCGCCTCGTCGCTCTGGCTCTCCAGTGCGATACGGACCAGCACCGTCGTGGTGAGGCCGAACTGCGTCAGATCGAGCGCGGCCTGGTAGGCCTGGATGTAGCCGTCGTCCTCCAGCGCCTTCTGCCGTCGCGCCAGCGCCGTGCTCGACAGCCCGACCTTGTTGGCGAGTTCGGTGTGGCTGGCCCGCGCGTTGGTCGTGAGTTCCGCGAGGATGGCGAGGTCTTTCCGGTCCAGGGCCAAAGTTTTGTTTCCAGCGTGAAAGGATGTTTCTGCGCCGGAAACCGGCGCGCAGCTCGCCAGACTAGCGGATATTTGCACGAAACCAAACCGGCCCTCTCGCTACGATCAACAGCGGAATCAATTTGTTGGCGAAGGAGCGGAAGATGCACGTCGGTGTTCCCAGGGAGATCAAGGTGCAGGAATATCGCGTCGGGCTCACGCCGGGCGCGGTCCGTGAATATGTCGCCGCCGGGCATCAGGTGACGGTCGAGACCGGCGCCGGCAACGGCATCGGCGCCTCCGACGAGGTCTATCGGCGGGCAGGGGCTGCGATCGCCGAGAGCGCCCGCGACATCTTCGCCAAGTCCGACATGATCGTGAAGGTGAAGGAGCCGCAGCGAAGCGAATGGGCTCAGCTCCGCGAAAGCCAGATCCTGTTTACTTACCTTCATCTTGCGCCGGATCCCGAACAGGCCAAGGGCCTGCTTGCTTCCGGCTGTACGGCGATCGCCTATGAAACCGTCACCGACGCGGCCGGAAACCTCCCCCTGCTCGCGCCGATGAGCGAAGTCGCCGGCCGCCTTGCCATCGAGGCAGCCGGCGCCGCGCTCAAGCGGTCGGCCGGCGGCCGCGGTCTGCTGCTTGGCGGCGTCCCCGGCGTGCAGCCGGCGCGTGTCGTCATTCTCGGCGGCGGCGTGGTGGGAACACAGGCGGCGCGCATGGCCGCGGGCCTCGGCGCCGAAGTCACGGTGATCGATCGCTCCATACCCCGGCTGCGGCAGCTCGACGATCTCTTTATCGGACGCGTGCGGACGCGCCTTTCCACCATCGAGTCGGTCGAGGAGGAGGTGTTCGCCGCCGACGTCGTGATCGGCGCGGTGCTGGTGCCGGGCGCAAGTGCGCCGAAACTCGTCACGCGCGCGATGCTGAAATCGATGCGACCGGGCGCCGTGCTGGTCGACGTCGCGATCGACCAGGGCGGCTGCTTCGAGACCTCGCACCCGACTACGCATGCGGAGCCGACCTACGAGGTCGACGGCGTCGTGCATTATTGCGTCGCCAACATGCCGGGCGCGGTACCGGTGACCTCGAGCCAGGCGCTGAACAACGCGACACTGCCGTTCGGCCTGATGCTCGCGAACAAGGGCTTTGCCGCGGTGCTGGAGAACCCGCATCTGCGCAACGGCCTGAACGTCCATCGCGGCCGCATCACCAACAAGGCGGTGGCGGAGAGCCTGGGGCTGGAGTTTGCGCCGGTGGAGAGCGGGCTGGCGGCGTAGCTTTCTTCCTTCTCCCCTTGCGGGAGAAGGTGGCGCGAAGCGCCGGATGAGGGGTTCTCTCCGCGCGCAAAACCGTTCGTGAGGATAGAACCCCTCACCCGGCTTCGCTTTGCGAAGCCACCCTCTCCCGCAAGGACCCGCAAGGGGAGAGGGTGCACCGTCAGCGTGGCGCGATTAACCGATCACGATCTACCCCTTCGTCAGCCTGTACTGCCGCAGATCGGGATCGTGCGTCATGCGCCAGTAGTCCACGAACCGCCACGGCATCGCCGAGAACACGCGGCCGCTCGAATTGCGGTAGTAGGTGGTCATGCCCGGATGGGTCCAGATCATCGCCTCGTGCTCGGCATCGACCTTGCGGACATAGTCGTCGAGCACGTCCTGGCGGACGTCGATGGCGGCGACGTCTTGCTCGATCATGCCGGCGAGACAGGCCGAGATGTAGCGGCTCTGGCATTCCGACTGGAAGATGACGCTGCCGCCATGCGCGGGGCCGGAGTTCGGGCCGAGCATGCAGAAGAAATTTGGAAAGCCCGGAACAGTGAGGCCGAGAAACGCGGTCGGGTTGTCGTTGCCCCAGGCCTTGCGCAAATCCCTGCCGTCGCGGCCGGTGATGTTGAGGCGCGCCGCCATCTCCGTCACCTTGAAGCCGGTCGCGACAACGATGATGTCGGCGGGGCGATGCTTGCCATCGGCAGTGACGATGCCGCTTTCGTCGAAACGGTCGATCGCGTCAGTGACGAGCTCGACGTTCGGCCGCGTGAGCGTCTTGAACCAATTGTTATCCAGCAGGATGCGCTTGCCATAGGGCGGATAGGTCGGCACACATTTCTCGATCAGGTCGGGCCGCCCCTGCAATTCGGACAGGATGAAGTCGGTCAGCTCCTGGCGATGCCGGTCGTTGCCCTTGTTGACGGCGCGCTCGGGGTGCGGCCAGGCCGGGTCCTTGCGCAGGAACGGCAGCAGGCCGTCGCCGTAGCGCCAGAACATGTTGAAGCGGTACCACTGCACATAGAACGGCAGATGCGCGAGCAGCCAGCGTGCGCCCTCGCTGATCGGATCGGAATAGCCCTTCACCGGCCGCGCCCATTGCGCGCTGCGCTGATAGACCGTGACAGAAGCGACGCGGCTTGCGATTGACGGCACCAGCTGCATCGACGTCGCGCCGGTGCCGATTACTGCGACATGCTTGCCGTCGAGCTTGATGTCGTTCGACCAGAGTGCCGAATGCAGGATCGTGCCCTTGAAGTTCTCCTCGCCCTTGAAGCGGGCGCGGGAGGGATCGTTGAGCTGGCCGATGGCGCTGACCAGCGCGGTTGATTCGAAGGTCTCTTCGCCGTCCTTGGTTTTCAGCGTCGAGATCCAGCGCCGCTTAGCCTCATCCCAGCGCGACGAGGTCAGCTCGGTGTTGACGCGCAGATGCTTGCGGATGCCGTATTCGTCCGCGACCTTGAGCAGATAGCCGAGCAGCTCCTCGCGCTGGCAGAAGTAGCGCGTCCACGCGTTGCGCGAGCCGAACGAATACGAATAGGAGTGGTTCGGCGTATCGACGCCGCAGCCGGGATAGCGGTTGATCCACCAGGTCCCGCCGAGCTCGGCGTTCTTCTCGACGATGGTATAGGGGATGCCGAGACGGCCGAGCGCCACGCCGAGCGCGATGGCACAGACGCCGGCGCCGACAATCAGCACATGCTGCTCGGCGAGCTTCTCGTTCGACGGCTGCTTGGTCCAGCGCGCTTCGCGCGGCACAAAACCCATCTCCTCGCGCATCAGGGGCGCGTATTCCGGCGCGACGTCCTCGCCGAGGCAAGCGCGCATCATCCTCAGCAGCAAGCCCTCGCCGGGGTCGGTGATGACAGGCTTTGGCGTGCCGCCGGCGAACAGCCTGACCACGGCGGCGCGGATCTCGTCCTGGATCTCCCGGGGAACGCCGGCCTCGGGATCGGGAATGAGACGGATGTCGCGCTTGGGCAGGTAGGGCGGGGCGAGCCATTTCTCGTCGCCCGTCATATGCACCAGCACCATCAGCAGGCAACGGATGTCGCCCTCGGCGATCGCAGAGGCGAGGTCGAGCGGCTTGTGCGGAGATTCGATGTTCATGGCGTGTCCTGATCTCCGGGTGAGCTGAAGAGGCCGCGCGTCATCAGCTTGCGATAGGCGGAGATGACGTGGTCGGGCACGGCGGTGACGCCGCCTTGCGAATAGGAATAGCGGCGGCTGAGATAGCCGCGCGCGCCCATCAGCATGTGGACGATCGCCTCGAATTCTTCATCGCTGTAATCCTCGATCGCGCCGGCAAGACGGGCCCTACGCAGGATGCGGACATAGGCGACCGAGATGTTGTCGAGATGCTTCTGGTAGCCGATCGGGGCAAAAAATTCCGCCTCGTTGAGGATGCGAAGGAATTCCGGCACCTCGCGGATGAAGTCGAAAAAGGCGGAGAAGCGCTCGATCTCCTGCCGCGCCGCATCCGCCGTGCCGGTGCGGGCGCGGATGAACGCGACCATGTCGAGGCCGATCTTGGGCAGGAGCTGGTCGAGCAGCTCCTGGCGGTTCTCGAAATGATTGTAGAAGGTGCCCTGCGCGACGCCGGCCTGCTCGGTGATGCGGGCAACGGAGGCTTCGGCATAGCCGTGCTTGCCGACTACCTTCGTGGCGGCCTCGAAGATCTTCTGCTTGGTCCAGGCGTTGCGCTCGACGCGGTTGAGCTTTGTCACCTTGGCGTTCACTTGCGTCATTCAGACGTCTCCAGCTCGGCGCGCAGCACGCGCTTGAGAATCTTTCCGCTTGGGTTGCGCGGCAGGCTGTCACGGATGATCAGCTGTTTCGGTACCTTGAAGCTCGCCAGCCTCGCGCGGCAGTGCTCGGTGAGGGCAGGCAGCTCCAGGCTCGCGCCATCAGCGAGCACGACGATGGCGACGGGACGCTCGCCCCAGCGCGCATCGGAGAGGCCAATCACCGCGACCTCGCGCACCTCAGGCAGATCGTAGATGACGCGCTCGACCTCGGAGGAGGCGATGTTCTCGCCGCCGGAGATGATCATGTCCTTCTTGCGGTCGGTCAGGTACAGAAAGCCCTCGTCGTCGAGATAGCCGACGTCGCCGCTGCGGAACCAGTCGCCGAAATACGCGGAAGCCGTCTTTTCCGGATCCTTCCAGTAGCCGCGCGTGATCTTGGGTCCGCGCAGGCAGATCTCGCCATTGACGTTCGGCGGCAGCGTCCTGCCGTCCTCGTCGCGAATCTCGATCTCGACATGGGCAATTGCGCGGCCTGTGGAGCCGATCTTCTCGATCTCGCGGCCAGCCTCCATGAAGGTGTCGCCGCCCACCGTTTCGGTGAGACCGTAAGCATCGATGTAGCGCGCGTTGCGGAAGTATTCCGAGAACGCGCGGATGCGCAGCTCTGGTGTTTTCTCGCCGCCGCCGATCGCCCATTTCAGGCTGGAGACGTCGTAGTGATCGCGGCTGGGGCAGGTGAGCATCGCCGTGGTCATCACAGGCGCGAACCAGGCGGCGTTGAGCTTGTCCTCGGCAATCGCCGCGAGCGCCGTCTCAGGTTCGAAATTTCGCTCGATGCGGATGAAGCCGCCATGCCAGAGCACGGCGATGCCGGGCAGGTCGAGCGCGCCGACGTGATAGAGCGGGCCGACCACGAGAAGCCGCGACTCGGCGCCAAGGCCGAGCGCGATCGTCTGGTCGGCCGACTTCCAGTAGAAATTATCGTAAGAGAGCATCACGCCCTTGGGGCGGTCGGTCGTGCCCGACGTGTACATCAGCCGCATCAGGTCTGATGGCTGGCGAACGTGCATGGAGGCGGGCGGTCCGTTGCCTGCCAGATGCGTGACGCTCTGCTGCGCGGCCTCATTGAGCACGACAATCCTCGCGCCCGCGGCGTTCGCCGCCAATTCCTCGTCGACGATCAAAAGGCGCGCGCCGGCATTGCCGGCGATGTAGCCGACCTCGTCGCGCGAGAGGCGGAAGTTGATTGGCAAAAACACCGCGCCGAGATGGCTTGTGGCGAAGACGAGTTCGAGAAAGGCCGCGCTGTTCTTCATCAATACGGCCACGACATCGCCGGCGCCGATGCCCTGCGTGGTGAGCCAGCCGGCCGCTTTCCGGATGCGCGCGTCGAGCGCGGCGTAGGAAATCTCCTCGCCGCGGTATTTCAGCGCGGGCCGCTCCGGCGCGCGCCGGGCGTGAAAGGCGATGAAGCTCGACAGATTGATCATTTTCGCTGGTTTCGGGCCGATCGCTGGCCTCGTTTCCCTCCTATGAATTCTGACTCATAATTCATCTTTGGCTTGACGTCACCCCCTACCTCTGAAATCCTTGGGAACACGGAGACGAGACGATCTCCGGCAAGGGACCAGGAAAACGCCGACCCGAAAGAGGGAGGGAAAAATGACGAGAACCCGCATGCCGGGCATCAGCCGCCGTTCAACATTGGCGCTGATGGGCGCCGGTGCGATGACATTTGCCGCGCCCTGGGTGGCGCGCGCCCAGGCCAAGACCATTAAGATCGGCATGCCGACGATTTTGTCGGGGCGCGTCGCGCAGCTCGGCACGTCGTCGCGCAATGCGGTGATGCTCGAGGTCGAGAAGGTCAACGCCGCCGGCGGTCTTGCCGGCCGGCAGATCGAGATGGTGATCCGCGACTCCAAGGGCCAGCCGCAGGAAGCCGCCCGTGTCGCGCGCGAGCTCGTCAACACCGACGGCTGCGAGCTGATGATCGACGCCGAGGCCTCGTCCGGCGCCTTCGCGGTGCATGAGGTCGCGCGCGATCTCGGCGTGTTCTGCATCCACACCAATTCGGAAACCTCGTCGCTGACTGCGGATCCCAAGCAGCACATTCCCAACGCGTTCCGCACCGCGCGACAGGGCGTGCACGATTCCATCGTCGGCGGCAGCTATGCCGCAGCGATCGCCAAGGCGAAGGGCTTGAAGAAATGGGCGACCTGCTCGCCCGACTATGCCTATGGCCGCGACACCACGGCGGAATTCACGCTGTACCTGAAGCGCTTCGCGCCCGAGGTCGAGATCATCAGCGAGTCCTGGCCGAAGCTGTTCCAGCCTGACTACACCGAGGTGGTCACCAAGATCCTGCAGGCCAAGCCGCAAGCGCTCTATTCCTGTCTGTGGGGTGGCGATCTCACCTCCTACATCGACCAGGCCAACATCTACGCGATGTTCGGCCAGATGGAAGTGTTCGCGGTCAACATGGCCGACTACACCGCGCTTACCGTGGTGAAGAACCTGCCCAAGGGCATCCACTCCGGCAACCGCTACATCAAGACGTTCCCGACCACGCCGGAAAACGCTGCCTGGGGCGACGCCTACAAGGCCAAGTACAACGAATATCCGACCAACTGGTCGTGGGAGAATGCCACCGCCATCATGCTGATGGCGGAAGCCGCGAAGAAGGCGAACTCCGCCGACGGCAAGAAGATCGCGGAGGCGCTGAAGGGCCTCACCATCAAATGCCCGTTCGGCGCCGACGGCACCGTGACCATGCGCGGCGACGACCACACGCTGGTCGGCTACGCCATCGGCTGGGGCACCACGATCCCGCAGGAGCCGTACGTGCCCGAGGTCAAGGCCGGCGACTGGAAGACGATCTTCGAACTCGAAGCCGAGTGGAAGAAGAGCAAGGGTTATACCTGATCTGATGCGCGGCGGAGGCGGGCGACCGTCTCCGCCGTTTTCGTTTCGTCTTTCGCGCCATATCAGGCGCGCTGCAATGAAAGTGCTCCCGTGGATCTCGACGCGCTCGCCGGCTGCCTCTCCAGCTCCGCCTGCCTGGTGACGCAAACCACCAGCGGCCTCATCATCGGCATGCTGTTGTTCCTGGTCGCGGTCGGCCTGACGCTGATCTTCGGCGTGCTCAAGGTGGTCAATTTCAGTCACGGCGCCTTCTACATGTTCGGCGCCTATTTCGCGATGACGGCCTATCAGCTCACGGGAAGCTTCGCGCTCGCGATGCTGGCCGGTGCAGCGGGTACCGCGATCCTCGGCCTGATCTTCGAGCGCGTCTTCATGAGCCGCGTCTATGGCGCCGACGTCCTGATGCAGCTGCTGGTCTGTTACGCCTTCGTGCTGATCTTCGACGATGTCGTGCGCATCATCTGGGGGCCGGAGTTCAAGGCGATGGGCATGCCGGCTGCGTTCCAGGTGATGCCGTTGTTCATCGCCGGCGGCGTGGTGCCGCCTTATTACCTGCTGCTGATCGGCGTCGCGCTGGTCGCGGCCATCGTGCTCGGAATCGGCTTGTCGCGCAGCCGCATCGGCAAGGTGATCCGGGCAGCGGCGCATAATCCCGGCATGGTGTCGGCGCTCGGCATCAACACCGGCCTGATCTATGGCGGCGTGTTCGCGCTCGGCGGCATGCTGGCGGGCCTTGCCGGTGCGCTTGCCGCACCGGTGCGGTCGCTCACGCCCGGGATGGGATTTTCGGTGCTGATCGAGTCCTTCATCGTAACGGTGATCGGCGGCATGGGCTCGATCCTGGGCGCGCTGATCGGTGCGCTCCTGCTCGGCCTCATCCGCTCGTTCGGCTCGCTCGGCTTTCCCCTGTTCACCGAAGGCCTGATGTATCTGTTCATGGTGATCGTGCTGGTCTCGAAACCCACCGGCCTGTTCGGCAAGGAGGCGGCATGACCGAGCTCGAGGCCGGCCGCGCGCAAACGCTGGTGCCGGCGCGTGGCGGCGCGGCGCTTCACCGCTATCGCGACGTGCTGATCGCGCTGATTGCCTTCGCGGTGCTGGCGAGCCTGCCGCTGTTCACGGGCAGCAAGGCGCTGCTCGATTTCGTCATCCGCTGCTCCGCCTACGGCCTGTTCGCGACCTCGCTCAATCTCTTGGTCGGCTATACCGGCCTGACCTCGTTCGGCCACGGCATGTTCTTCGGCCTTGGCGCCTACAGCTTCGGCCTGATCATGCAGAGGCTCGGCGTGCCGATTCCGGTCGCCTTCGTCGCAACGCTGGTGGTCACGGCAATCGTTGCCGCCATCATCGGCGCGATCTGCGTGCGGTTGAAGGAGATCTATTTCGCCTTCGTCACGCTCGCCTTCCAGATGCTGATTCACTCGACCATCCTGTCCTGGGCCTCCTTCACCGGCGGCGACCAGGGCCTGCGCGGCGGCATTCCGCGCCCCGTCTTCCTCGGGATCGATCTGTCCAATCACGTCCATCTCTACGTCACGAGTTGTGCGCTGCTGATCCTCGGCCTGCTCGCGATGCGCCAGATCGCGCAATCGCCGTTCGGCTACACCTTGCGCATGATCCGCGACAATGCCGCGCGCGCGAGCTTCCTCGGCATCGACGTCTGGCGCGCAAAACTCACCGTGTTCGTGCTGGCGGCGCTGTTCGCGGCGATGGGCGGCATGGTGATGGCGTTGTTCGTCTCCGGCGCCTATCCGGAATTCGCCTACTGGACCATTTCGGGCGAAGCCATCTTCATCAACATGCTCGGCGGTGTCTCGACCTTCCTCGGCCCGATGGTCGGCACCGTCCTCTTGCTGCTGCTCAACGACACCGTGACGCGGTTCACCGAATACCACGGCATCGTGCTCGGAATCGTCATCCTGTTCTTTGCGCTCGGCTTGCGCAAAGGGCTCCTGGATTTCGTTGCCGAATGGTACGCGCACCGGCGCGAGACAGGCGAGGGGCGCTAGCCATGTGCGTTGTATCTATCGAGCAGTCATTCCGGGGCGCACGACGTGCGAACCCGGAATCTCGAGATTCCGGGTCTGGTCCTGGCGGACCATCCCGGAATGACGGGACCAGACAACGGCGCGAGACGCACCATGCTTGATATCCGCAACCTCGCAAAATCCTTCGGCGGCGTGAAGGCGACCAACGACGTCACGCTCGACTTTCCCGACGGCTCGCTCACCGCGGTGATCGGCCCGAATGGCGCCGGCAAGAGCACCTTCTTCAACCTGATCACCGGCGCCTTGAAGCCGGACTCTGGTCAGGTGCTGCTCGACGGCGTCGATCTCGCCGGCCGCTCGCCGCCGGAGATCGTGCGTCACGGCATCGGCCGGGCCTTCCAGGTCGCCAGCATCTTCAAATCGCTGACGGTGCAGGAGACCATGTTAGCTGCCGTCAGCGCCGATCAGCGCACCTCCGCTGTGCTGCACAAGCGCTTTCCCTTGCCCGAGACGCGCGACCGCGCCGAGCATGTGATGGAGCTCCTGGGTCTTGCCGGCAAGCGTCATCGCACGGCCGCGACGCTGTCGCATGGTGACCAAAAACTGCTCGACATTGCGCTGGCGCTGGTGCTCGAACCGAAAGTGCTGCTGCTGGACGAGCCGACCGCCGGCATGGGTCCGGAGGAGCGCTGGCGCATGATCGACAAGGTGCGCGAGCTCTGGGAGAGCCAGAAGATCACCGTCGTCTTCATCGAGCACGACATGGACATCGTGTTCAAGATCGCGCCGAAGATCGTCGTGCTCTGCTATGGCCGCATCCTTGCGACCGGCACGCCCGACGAGATCCGCAACAACAGCGCCGTGATCGACGCCTATCTCGGCACCGAGCATGCGGGAGCCGCCGCATGAGCGATGCTGTCATCGAAGTCGCCGATCTCGACGTCTATTACGGCACCAGCCAGATCCTGTTCGGCGTCGGTCTCTCGGTGCGGCAGGGCGAGACCATGGCGCTGCTCGGCCGCAACGGCGCCGGCAAGTCGACGACCATGAAGGCGATCATGGGCCTCGCGCCGCCGCGACGCGGGAGAGTGAGCCTGCGCGGCGCGGTGATCTCGGGCCAGAAGCCGCATACCATCGCGCGCGCGGGTCTCGGCTTCGTGCCGGAGGATCGCCAGATCTTTCCGGAGCACACGGTCGAGGACAATCTCGTCATCGGCCGCAAGAAGGGGCCGGAGGGCCAGGACGAATGGCCGATCAGGCGCATCTATGAGGTCTTCCCGCTGCTCGAGCCGCTGCGCCACCGCATCGCCGGGCGCCTCTCCGGCGGCGAGCAGCAGATGCTGGCGATCGCGCGTACGTTGATGGGCAATCCGGCGCTGCTGCTGCTGGATGAGCCGAGCGAAGGCCTCGCGCCGATTATCGTGCAGCGGATCGGCGAGTTGTTGCGGCAGCTCCGCCAACTCGGCTCGACCGTGCTGATCGCCGAGCAGAACATGCATTTCTGCCTGGGCCTCGCCAGCCACGCCACCGTCATCGACAAGGGCCAGATCGTCTATGCGGCGGGAATCGACGAGCTGAAGGCCAATGAGGCGATCCGGCGGCGTTATCTGGCCCTGTAGCCCCGGGCGCCGGTGTCCAAATAGGCCGGAAGAAGAAAACTATTGCCGTGGTGCCGCCGCGAGGAAGGAGTTTTCCCTCCGGAGGCTAAAAACGCCAATCGCTTCCATTGCTGTTTGGGGCCGAAACGACGACATTTCCGCCAGGAATTGATGGATCGGCAGCTATGGAACGCACCGCATTTGAGCCCTTTGGCGAGCAGCTGGTGTCCGCAACGGACGCCCAGCCGAAATCGCGCGCCTCGAAGCTCCTGCTGCGGGCCGGCACCACGCTGTTCTGGTCGCTGGTCGCGGGCATCGTGCTGGCGCGTGCGGCCTTTTTCGAGCCGGGCATCTATGACGGCTTCAGCCGCGTCGCGGCGCTGGCCAAGAACCTGATCTTCTGACCTCGATTATTCCGGGTCGAGGATAGAACTTCCCTCGGCTCTGATATGCCGAAAACTTATTCCCCAATGGAAGCGCGCTGCGTATAAATCCTTCTCCTCTGGGAGAGATTTGTGTCGCAGAATCAAGCATCCAGCCCGGCCGATTCCAAGCCGGCCACCGCCGCGAGCCGTATTGCGGCGCTGATTCCGGGCATTCTCCTCTGCATTCTCGTTGCCGGTGTCTCGGCCCTGCTGGAGCGGGCGGAACTGGGCGTGTTCGAGCATCCCTATGTCGAGGCGCTGGTGATGGCGATCCTGCTCGGCATGGCGCTCCGCAGCTTCTGGAAGCCGGCCGCGCGCTGGCAGACCGGCATCGCCTTCAGCGCCAAGCAGCTGCTCGAGGTCGCGGTGATGCTGCTTGGCGCCTCCATCAGCTTCGCCGCGATAGCGGCTTCAGGCATTGCGCTGCTCGCCTCCATTGCCGCGGTCGTCGTGGTCGCGCTCTGCGTCTCCTTCGGCCTCAGCCGGCTGCTCGGCCTGTCGACACGGCTGTCGATCCTGATCGCCTGCGGCAACTCGATCTGCGGCAATTCCGCGATCGCAGCGGTGGCGCCCATCATCGGCGCCACCAACGACGAGATCGCATCCTCGATCTCCTTCACCGCGATCCTCGGCGTGATGATGGTGCTGGGCCTGCCGCTGCTGATCCCGCTGCTGCAGTTGTCCGCCACGCAATATGGCATCCTCGCCGGTCTCACCGTTTACGCGGTGCCGCAGGTGCTTGCGGCAACGGTGCCGGCCGGACTCGTCTCGACGCAGATCGGCACGCTGGTGAAGCTGATGCGCGTCTTGATGCTCGGCCCGGTCGTCGTCAGCCTGTCGCTGGTCGCCTCGCGCTGGCAGGCCGATGCCAAGAAGACCAGTGTCGGCTTCTTCCGCCTGGTCCCCTGGTTCATCCTCGGCTTCCTCGCACTCGCGACGTTGCGCTCGCTCGAGATCGTGCCGGCCACGGTGGTTGGTCCCGTGACGAAGATCACGAGCTTTCTCACGGTGGTGTCGATGGCGGCCCTCGGCCTCGGCGTCGACGTGCGCGTGCTCGCCAATGTCGGTGGCCGCGTGACGGCAGCCGTGACGCTCTCGCTGATGCTGCTACTGGGGATCAGCATCGGACTGGTGCATTGGTTCAAGTAGGGGCGCGCTCTCTGGACTTCCCCCGCCAGACGTTTATTGGTCGCCAATGTGATCGGCCGCGGCCGATCCCTGGAAACAGCGAGGACGCCGGCCATGACGACATTGACTGTGAAAGACCTTCTCCCCGAGGACGGCACGAGGGGAACATTGGCTGGCCGTGTCTGGCTGCCGCAGGTGAATGGTCCGGCCGTCGTCGCCGTGCGCGCCGACGGCGTCTTCGACGTCACCGCAAAATTTCCGACCATCAGCGCGCTGTGCGAGGAGGACAATCCGGCCAAGGCGCTTAGCTCGACCAAGGGCGAGCGCATCGGCGATCTCGAAGCGATCGTGGCCAACACGGCCCCCGACGGGCGCGATCCCAAGAAGCCCTGGTTGCTCGCGCCCGTCGATCTCCAGACGCTGAAAGCCGCCGGTGTCACCTTCGCGATCTCGATGCTGGAACGCGTGATCGAGGAGCGCGCCAAGGGCAATCCGGCCTCGGCCGAGGCGATCCGCAAAGAAGTGACGCGGCTGATCGGCGATGATCTGTCGAAGCTCAAGCCGGGCTCGGACCAGGCGATGCACCTGAAGCAGGTGCTGATCGATCAGAACGCCTGGAGCCAGTATCTCGAAGTCGGCATCGGCCCGGATGCCGAGGTCTTCACCAAGGCACCGACCCTGTCCTCGGTCGGCACCGGCATGGATGCCGGCCTGCATCCGAAATCGACCTGGAATAATCCCGAGCCCGAGCTCGTGCTGTTCGTGTCGAGCCGCGGCAAGATCGTCGGCGGCGCGCTCGGCAATGACGTGAACCTGCGCGACTTCGAGGGCCGTTCGGCGCTGCTGCTGTCGAAGGCCAAGGACAACAACGCATCCTGTTCGATCGGCCCGCTGCTGCGCCTGTTCGACGACAGTTTCACGCTCGACGACGCGCGCAAGCTGGACATCAGCCTGAACGTGACGGGCACGGACGGCTTCGTCCTCGACGGCCATTCCTCGATCAGCAAGATCAGCCGCGATCCGACCGATCTCGTGGCGCAGACCATCGGCAAGGTCCATCAATATCCTGACGGCTTCGTTCTCTTCCTCGGCACCATGTTCGCACCCGTGAAGGATCGTGACGCGCCGGGGCAGGGGTTCACCCACAAGCGCGACGACATCGTCACCATCGCAGCGCCCCAGCTCGGCAAGCTCGTCAACCGCATGCGCACCAGCGACGAATGCGAGCCCTGGACCTTTGGCATCGGCGCGCTGATGAAGAACCTCGCGCAGCGCAAGCTGATTTAGCTTCTTCGCCTCTCCCCGCGCTTGTCCGCCGAAGCTTTAGCGAAGGCGGATGCGGGGAGAGGCCGAATTTGTGCGAAGCGCAAATCCGGGTGAGGGGGACTCACCGCGAGTCGGTCCGCCTGACAAACGCAGAACTCTCCCCACGCCGTCATTGCGAGCGAAGCGAAGCAATCCAGAATCCCTCCGCGGAAAGACTCTGGATTGCTTCGCTGCGCTCGCAATGACGAGGAGGAGAGGTTGCGAGCCCGTCTGTCGCCGTCCTTGCGGAAACTCCCCTCGCACAATTTCCTTCATCCCCCCGTTGCATCGCCGGAACAAAATCGCGCTTGGCGTGTCTTCAAATCGCCGGCCGCCGCTCGCGCGTGTTTTCCTCCAAATAGTCAAATAATATGACTAGTAGGAACCCATCTTCCGTGAAATAGTCCCTCCCGCCGCCTCAAAGGCGACCCTGCGGGTGCCATGCTACCAATCGGCGCCCCGGATAACATCTTGGGAGACACGCCTGATGACCCCTAAAGCCCTTTTTGCGGCCAGCGCCATGGCCGCCCTGCTGCTCGCGCTGCCGGCCAGTGCCGGCCAGCTCACCATCGGCTTCTCGCAGATCGGATCGGAATCCGGCTGGCGCGCGGCCGAGACGTCGGTCTCCAAGCAGGAGGCCACCAAGCGCCAGGTCAATCTCAAGATCGCCGACGCCCAGCAGAAGCAGGAGAACCAGATCAAGGCGATCCGCTCCTTCATCGCGCAGAATGTCGATGCCATCTTCCTTGCGCCCGTCGTCTCGACGGGGTGGGATTCGGTGCTGAAGGAAGCCAAGGAGGCCAAGATCCCGGTCGTGCTGCTCGACCGCGACATCGATCCCTCCGGCAAGGAGCTCTATCTCACCGCCGTCACCTCCGACAGCGTGCATGAAGGCGAGGTCGCCGGCGACTGGCTGGCGAAGACGGTCGGAACTAAGGCCTGCAGCATCGTCGAATTGCAGGGCACGGTCGGCGCCAGCGTCGCCGCCAACCGCAAGAAGGGCTTTGACACCGCAATTGCCAAGCATGCGAACCTGAAGGTGGTGCGCAGCCAGACCGGCGACTTCACCCGCGCCAAGGGCAAGGAGGTGATGGAGAGCTTCATCAAGGCCGAAGGCGGCGGCAAGTCGATCTGCGCGGTCTATGCCCACAATGACGACATGATGGTCGGTGCGATCCAGGCGATGAAGGAAGCCGGCCTCAAGCCCGGCAAGGAGATCCTCACCGTCTCGATCGACGCCGTCCCCGACATCTTCAAGGCGATGGCCGCCGGCGAAGCCAATGCCACCGTCGAGCTGACGCCGAACATGGCCGGGCCCGCGCTCGATGCCATCGCGGCCTTCAAGGACAAGGGCACGGTGCCGCCGAAATGGATCCAGACCGAGTCGAAGCTCTACACGGCCGCCGATGATCCGCAGAAGATCTACGACAGCAAGAAGGGCCTCGGTTATTGAGGTGGGCTTCGCCGGACCACGCCGTGTGGTCCGGCACCCCCTTCGAAACCGCTGCGCGAACCAATAGGCTGGGCGTCCGCATCATCAGCGGGTGCCGGTGGGAGTGACGTCGCGATGGAAAACAGCCTTGATCCTGCTCTGCCGCTGCTGGAAGTGCGCGGGATCAGCAAGAGTTTTGGCGCCGTGCGTGCGTTGCAGGAGGTCGACTTCACGTTGCGCGCCGGCGAGATCCATGCGCTGCTCGGCGAGAACGGCGCCGGCAAGTCCACGCTGATCAAGGTCGTCACCGGCGTGTTCGCCCGCGATGCCGGCATCGTTAGGATCAGTGGCGAAGAGATCGCGCCGCGCTCGGCCAAGGCGGCGCTTGGGGCCGGCATTGCCACCGTCTACCAGGAAGTCAATCTGCTGCCGAACCTCTCGGTGGCACAGAACCTGTTCCTCGACCGCCAGCCGATGCGCTTCGGCATCGTCCGCGAAGGCGAGATGCGCCGCCGCGCCAAGGCGTTGCTTGCGGATTTCGACCTCGACATCGACGTCGCCGCCCCGCTCGGCAATTATTCCGTGGCCATCCAGCACGTCACCGCGATCGCCCGTGCGGTGGATCTCTCCGCGCGAGTCCTGATCCTGGACGAGCCGACCGCGAGCCTTGACCGCCACGAGGTCGAGATCCTCTTCGGCATCATGCGCAAGCTCGCGAGGCGCGGCATCGGCATTGTTTTCGTCAGCCACTTCCTCGACCAGGTCTACGAGATCTCCGACCGCATCACCGTGCTGCGCAACGGCCGCCTCGTCGGCGAGCGCGAGACCGCCTCGCTGCCGCGCCTCGAACTGATCCGCATGATGCTCGGCCGCGAGCTCGCGGAAACCACCAGCGCGCGGGCGGCGACGCGGGAGCATTCGGCCCGCGAGGTCTGCGCGAGCTTCGAGAATTACGGCAAGGCCGGCTATGTCGCGCCCTTCAGTCTCGAGCTGCGCCATGGCGAGGTCGTCGGTCTCGCCGGCCTGCTCGGCTCCGGCCGCACCGAGACGGCGCGGCTGGTGTTCGGCGCCGAGCGCGCCGACCGCGGGCAGGCGAGGGTGGAGGGCGCAGCCGTCCGGCTGCAGTCGCCGCGCGACGGCGTCCGCCACGGCTTCGGCTATTGCCCGGAGGAGCGCAAGACCGACGGCATCGTCGCCGAGCTCAGCGTGCGCGAGAACATCGTGCTCGCGCTCCAGGCCAAGCGTGGCCTCTATCTGCCGCTGTCACGCCGCGAGCAGGACGAGATCGCGCGCCGTTATGTCAAGATGCTCGACATCCGCCCGCCCGATCCCGAGCGCCCGGTCGGCCTGCTCTCCGGCGGCAACCAGCAAAAGGTGCTGCTGGCGCGCTGGCTTGCGACCTCGCCGCGGCTTCTGGTGCTGGACGAGCCGACCCGCGGCATCGACGTCGGCGCGCATGCCGAAATCATCCGCCTGATCCGCGAGCTCTGCGATGACGGGCTTTCGCTGCTCGTGATCTCCTCCGAGCTCGACGAGATCGTGACCTATTCGGACCGCGTCGTGGTGCTGCGCGACCGCGCCCATATCGAGGAGCTCGCGGGCGAGGCGATCGACGTCGGCAACATTCTCGCCGCCATTGCCGCCGATAGCGCCGCCGTTGCGCTTGAGGCCCACACATGACAGCGCTGTTGCCGCGCCGCGGCCTTGCCCAGATCCTGGCGCTGATCGTCATCCTCGCGGTCGATCGCGTGGTGTCGCCGCAATTCTTCGACTTGCGCCTGCAGGACGGCCGGCTGTTTGGCAGCCTGATCGATGTGCTCAACCGCGGCACGCCGGTGGCGCTGCTCTCGCTCGGCATGGTGCTGGTGATCGCGACGCGCGGCATTGATCTCTCCGTCGGCGCGGTCATGGCCATCTGCGGCGCGATCGCGGCGAGCCTCGCTGACAGTCACGGCCTCCCGGTGGTGCTGGCGGCCGCGCTCGGCGCGGGCCTCGTCTGCGGCTTGTGGAACGGCTTTCTTGTCGCCGTGCTCGGCATGCAGCCGATCGTGGCGACGCTGATCCTGATGGTGGCGGGGCGCGGCATCGCCCAGCTCATCACTGAAGGGCGTATCGTGACCTTCTCCTCGCCGGATCTGGTCTGGCTCGGCAACGGCTCGGTGCTCGGCCTGCCGGTGCCGGTCGTGATTGCCCTGGGCATGCTCATCCTCACCGGTGCAGTCGTGCGCGGCTCCGCGCTCGGGCTGCTGATCGAGGCGACCGGCGGCAATGCGCGCGCGAGCGAACTGGCCGGCGTCGGCACCCGCGCCATGATCCTTTCGGTCTATGTCTGGTGCGGCGTCTGCGCCGCGCTCGCCGGCGTGATCGCGGCCGCCGACATCATGGGCGCCGATGCCAACAATGCCGGCCTCTGGCTCGAGCTCGACGCCATCCTCGCCGTGGTGATCGGCGGCACCTCGCTGTTTGGCGGCCGCTTCAGTCTCGTGCTCGCGGTGCTGGGTGCGCTGATCATCCAGACCATGAACACCGGCATTCTGCTGTCGGGCTATCCGCCGGAGTTCAACCTGCTGGTCAAGGCGGTGGTGGTGCTCGCGGTGCTGCTGCTGCAATCGCCGAAATTCTCCGGTCTCGCCGGGATCGCCGCGCGGCTGCGGAGGACCAAGGCATGAAAGGCCTGCCGCCCGTCCTCATCACGGCGATCGTGCTCGTCGCGGGCTTTGCGCTCTGCGCCATGCAATTCCCCAACATCGCCTCCACCCGCGTGGTCGGCAATCTCCTCACCGACAATGCCTTTCTTGGCATCGTCGCGACCGGCATGACGTTTGTCATCATCTCCGGCGGCATCGACCTCTCGGTCGGCTCGGTGATCGGCTTCACCACCGTGTTCGTCGCGCTGGCGATCGAGCGCTGGGGCGTGCCGCCGCTGGTCGCCTTCGTCGCCATCCTCGCGCTGTCGGCGGCGTTCGGCGCGGCGATGGGCGCGGTCATCCACGTCTTCGATCTGCCACCTTTCATCGTGACGCTGGCCGGCATGTTCCTCGCCCGTGGCGCCAGCTTCCTGCTCTCGACGGAATCGGTGCCGATCACCGCGCCGGTCTATTCCACCGTGTCGGACTTTGCCTTGCGGATGCCCGGCGGCGGGCGGCTAACGGCGATCGCAATCATCATGCTCGTGATCGTGATCGGCGGCGCCCTGCTGCTGCATCTCACCCGGTTCGGCGCCAACGTCTATGCGCTCGGCGGCAGCCGGGTCACCGCGAGCCTGATGGGCGTGGCCGTCGGCAAGATGACGGTCAAGATCTACATGCTGTCGAGCCTGCTCGCAGGCATCGCCGGCATCGTCTTCTCCTTCTACACCAGCGCCGGCTACTCGCTCTCCGCCGTCGGCGTCGAGCTCGACAGCATCGCCGCCGTCGTGATCGGTGGCACGCTGCTCACGGGCGGGCAGGGCTCCGTGATCGGCACCTTCCTCGGCGTATTGATCCAGGGCATGATCCAGACCTACATCAATTTCGACGGGACGCTGTCGAGCTGGTGGACCAAGATCGCAACCGGCGTGCTACTGTTCGCCTTCATCGCCTTGCAGCAGGGATTGGTCGCGCTGGCGCGCCGGCCCGTGACGAAGAGCGCAGGAGCGGCATCATGACCTCGCGTATCGTCGTCATCCCAACGCGGCGGGCTCACTCCAATCACGCGGAGGTGGCGCGTTCGATCGGCGTCGACATCATCGCCGGCCGCTACGCGGAGGGGACACGGCTGCCCGGCGATGCCGAGATGATTGCGATGTTCGGCGTGTCGCGGCCGGTGCTGCGCGAGAGCGTGAAGACGCTGGTCGCCAAGGGCCTGCTCACCACCAAGGCGCGGGTCGGCACCGTCGTGCGCGAGCGCGGCGCCTGGAACATGTTCGACGCCGACGTGCTGGCCTGGCACCTCGACGCCGGCATCGACAAGCGCTTCCTCAACGACCTCGCCGAGATTCGTCTCGCGGTCGAGCCGCGCGCGGCGATGCTCGCCGCAGCGCAGCGGTCAGAGGAGGACGTCGCCGAACTCCGCCGCTGCATGGATCGCATGCGGCATGAAGCGTCCGACTCGGTCGGCTTTGCCGACGCCGATCTCGCGCTTCACGTTGGCGTGGCGCGTGCCTCCGGCAATCTGTTCATGCGCTCGATCGGGCATGTCATCGAGGCAGCGTTGCGCGCATCGTTCCTGCTCAGCGCCCCGGTCGAGCCGGAAGACCGCGACGCCGTGCTGCTCTGGCACCAGAAGATCGTCGATGCCATCGCCGCGGGCGACGCGGAAGCCGCGTCCGAGGCCATGGTCTATGTCATTCACAACGGCATGCGCCGCCACGAGGGCACGGTGATCGAGACCGCCCCGGCCGAGCCGCTGCCGTCAGCGGATACGGGAGAACAAGCGTGACAGACCTTCGCATCGCCATTGTCGGCTTCGGCAAGATCGCGCGCGACCAGCATGTGGGCGCGATCGCGGCGACACAGGGCGCAACGCTCGCGGCCGTGGCGAGCCGCAATGCCTCGCTGCCGGAGCTGCCGCATTTCGCCACCATCGAGGAGCTGCTGGAAAAAGGTCCGCCGATCGACGCCGTCTCGCTCTGCACGCCGCCGCAGGTGCGCCGCGCCCAGGCCGCGACCGCGCTCGCCGCCGGCAAGCATGTCATGTTGGAGAAGCCGCCGGGCACCGGCGTTGCCGAGCTCGATCCGCTGATCGCGATGGCGACTGATGCCGGGCGCACGCTGTTTGCGACCTGGCATTCGCGCTACGCGCCGGCGGTCGAGCCGGCTCGCGAATGGCTGGCGAGCCGCCGGATCAAATCCGTGCGCATCAGCTGGAAGGAAGACGTCCGCGTCTGGCATCCCGGCCAGGCCTGGATCTGGGAACCGGGCGGGCTCGGCGTGTTCGATCCCGGCATCAACGCGCTCTCGATTGTGACCCGCATCCTGCCGTCTCAAGTGTTCGTGACCTCGGCCGAGCTTGCTTTCCCCGCCAATTGCCAGGCGCCGATCGCCGCGAACCTGAACCTGACTGATATCAATGGCCTGCCCATCACCGCCGAGTTCGACTTCCGGCAGACCGGCCCGCAGAGCTGGGATATCCTCGTGGAAACAGACCAGGGCCGGATGACATTGTCTGACGGCGGCCGGCGGATGGCCGTCGACGGCAAGGCCATTGCGGATGCACCCGATCAGGAATATCGCCGGCTGTACCAGCGCTTCGTCAAGCTGGCGGCGTCAGGCACAAGCGATGTCGATCTGGCGCCGCTGCGTCTCGTCGCCGACTCTTTCTTGCTCGGCAAGCGCACGATCGTCGAACCGTTTGTGGACTGAACATGGCAGGCTCAAAAAAAATAGAAAAGGACGTTTTCGGAACACTGCCCGATGGCCGCAAGGTTGAGCGCATCGTGCTGCGCGGGGAGGGCGGCGTCGAGGCTCGCATCATCACCCATGGCGCGGTGATCCAGGCGCTGATCGCGCCGGACGCCAAAGGCGGCACCGACGACGTCGTGCTCGGCCATGATGCCTTCGCCGGCTATCTCGCCGAACGGAAGTTTTTAGGCGCCACCGTCGGCCGCTATGCCAACCGCATCGCCAAAGGACAATTCTCGCTCGATGGCGAGACGGTGCAGCTTCCCGTCAACAATGGTCCGAATGCGCTGCACGGCGGGCTCGAGGGTTTTGATCGCAAGCTGTGGGACATTACCGCGATCGAGGAGGGCGCCGAGCCCGCGGTGACGCTCACCTATTCCAGTCCGCATGGCGAGGAGAATTATCCAGGCAAGCTCGACGTGCGCCTGACCTATCGCATCACCGGCCCGACCGAGCTGTCGCTGGTGATGGAAGCGCGGACCGACCGGCCGACCATCGTCAACCTGACCAATCACAGCTTCTTCAATCTCGAAGGCGCCACATCAGGCACGCCCATTCTCGACCATCGCTTGACGGTCGCAGCCGAGCACTTCCTCGCCATCGATCCCACCGCCATTCCGTTGCCGGAGCCGCCGCGCAGCGTTGCCGGCACGCCGTTCGACTTCCGCGAGCCGCGGCCCGTCGGCGAGCGTATCCGTGAGAGCGACCAGCAATTGCGCAATGGCAGGGGCTACGACCACACCTATTGCCTCGGGCGTGACGGCAAGCTTGCGCTCGCGGCGCGGCTGGAGGCGCCGCGCTCCGGGCGTGCCATGGAGCTGCTCACCAATCAGCCCGGCTTGCAAGTCTATTCCGGCAACTATCTCGACGGCACGATCTCGGGGAAGGGCGGCAAGCTGATCCGGCAGTCGGACGCCATGTGCCTGGAGCCGCACATCTGGCCCGATGCGCCGAACCGGCCGGACTTTCCGAGTCCGCGCCTCGATCCCGGCCAGGTCTATCGGCATCACACCGTCTATCGCTTTGGGGTGAGAGCATGACGGAACAGGTGCCGACCTCGGTTCTATCCGCGGAGCAGTGCCATCTCGGCGAAGGGCCGACCTATGACGTCACCACCGACACAGCCTGGTGGTTCGACATTCGCGAGGGCAAGCTGTTCGAGGCGCAACTCGGCAGCGGTTCCGTCCGCATCCACGCGCTCGGCCGGATGGCCAGCGCGCTGGGACGCATCGATGCCGACAGCCAGTTGATCGTCGCGGAAGACGGCCTCTACATCCGCAAGCTCGCTGGCGGCGAGATGACGCTGTTCTGTCCGCTCGAAGCGGACAATCCCGCGACGCGCTCCAACGATTGCCGCGTGCATCAATCCGGCACGTTCTGGATCGGCACCATGGGCAAGAAGGCCGAGCCGAAGGCGGGGGCGATCTACGCGCTCCATCGCGGCAAGATCTCGACGCTGTTTCCCGGCATCAGCATTCCCAATTCGATCTGCTTCTCGCCCGATGGCGCCACCGGCTATTTCACCGACACTCCTCGCGCGGTGCTCTACGCGGTCCCGCTCAATCCCGCGACCGGCCTGCCGCGCGGCGAGCCGGAGGTGCTGCTGCGCCACAGCTGCATCGGCGGCCTCGATGGCTCGGTCTGCGATGCCGACGGGCAGATCTGGAATGCGTGCTGGGGCGCAAGCCGTATCGACGTCTACTCGCCGCAGGGCGAACGCCTGCGCTCACTCAGCGTGCCGGCGAAGCAGGCGAGCTGCCCCGCTTTCGTCGGCCAGGACCTGTCGCGCCTGCTCGTCACCTCCGCATGGCAGGACATGGACGCGGCGGCACGCGCTGCCGATCCGCAAGCCGGCTGCACCTTTCTGCTCGAAGCATCCGCGCGCGGTCGCGCGGAGCCCGACGTCAAGCTCGCATAGGAGACCCCAAGCAACCGACCTCCGTTCTCGACGACACGAAGAAACAGTCTGACACCCAAAGGGAGTGAAACATGCTGAAACTGAAGACGACCGTCCTCGCGCTTGCTCTCGCAAGCGCCGCTACGCTGATCGCGGGCGTGCCTGCCTCCGCCCAGGATAAGGCGACCGTCGGCATCGCCATGCCGACGAAGTCGTCGGCACGCTGGATCGACGACGGCAACAACATGGTCAAGGTACTGAAGGAGCGTGGCTACAACACCGACCTGCAATATGCCGAGGACGATATCCCGAACCAGCTCTCGCAGGTCGAGAACATGGTGACCAAGGGCGCGAAAGCACTGGTGATCGCCGCGATCGACGGCACCACGCTGTCAGACGTGCTCAAGCAGGCGAAAGCAAAAGGCATCACCGTGATCGCCTATGACCGCCTGATCCGCGGCACGCCGAACGTCGACTATTACGCGACCTTCGACAATTTCCAGGTCGGCGTGCTCCAGGCGGAGTCGCTCGTGCAGGGGCTCGGCCTCAAGGACGGCAAGGGTCCCTTCAACATCGAGCTGTTCGGTGGCTCGCCCGACGACAACAACGCCTACTTCTTCTACAACGGCGCGCTGAGCGTGCTGAAGCCCTATATCGACAGCGGCAAGCTCGTCGTCGTGTCCGGCCAGATGGGCATGGACAAGGTCGCGACGCTGCGTTGGGACGGCGCCACCGCCCAGGCCCGCATGGACAATCTGCTCAGCGCCTACTACGGCAACAAGAAGGTCAACGCCGTGCTGTCGCCCTATGACGGCCTCTCGATCGGCATCATCTCCTCGCTGAAGGGCGTCGGCTACGGCAGCGCCGACCAGCCGATGCCTGTCATCTCGGGCCAGGATGCCGAGGTGCCGTCGATCAAGGCGATGCTGCGCGGCGACCAGTACTCGACCATCTTCAAGGACACCCGCGACCTCGCCAAGGTGACCGCCGACATGGTCGACGCCGCGCTCGCCGGCAAGCAGGTCACGGTGAACGACACCAAGACCTACGAGAACGGCGTCAAGACCGTGCCGTCCTATCTTCTGAAGCCGGTCGTGGTCTACAAGGACAATTGGGAGAAGACCCTGGTCGACAGCGGCTACTACAAGAAGTCGCAGTTCCAGTAGGATTCTCTTTCCCCTCTCCCCGCATGCGGGGAGAGGGTTAGGGTGAGGGGGACTCTCCACGGGGGTGGTGAGAGCTGCCCTCGCGGAGATTCCCCCTCACCCGGAATTCAACTGCGCTCGAATCATAGCCGAAGCTTTGCTTCGGCGTTCTAGGAACGGCCGCCAAAGGCGGCCTATGCTCTCCCCGCACGCGGGGAGAGGCGAAGTAAAGCAAGGGACACCAAAGCCATGACCGCCATGCTGGAGATGCGCAACGTCAGCAAGAGCTTTGCCGGTGTGCAGGCGTTGCGCGACGTCAATTTCTCGGTTCGCGCCGGGCAGATTCACGCCCTCGTCGGCGAGAACGGCGCCGGCAAGTCGACGCTGATGAAGGTGCTGAGCGGCGTCTATCCGGCCGGCAGCTACGAGGGCACCATCGTGTTCGAGGGCGAGGAACGCCGCTTCCGCGACATCAACGATTCCGAGGCGCTCGGCATCATCATCATCCATCAGGAGCTGGCGCTGATCCCGCTGATGTCAATCGCGGAAAATATTTTTCTCTCGCATCCGCCTTCAAAGTTGGGTGTGATTGACCGCGACGAGGTCTACCGGCGCACGCGCGAGCTGCTGGCGCAGGTCGGCCTGAAGGAATCCCCGGATACGCTGATCACCGATCTCGGCGTCGGCAAGCAGCAGCTGGTCGAGATCGCGAAAGCACTGTCCAAGCGCGTACGCATGCTGATCCTGGACGAGCCGACCGCGAGCCTCAACGAGGCCGACAGCGCCGCGCTGCTCGAACGCCTGATGGCGTTCCGCGAGCAAGGCATCGGCTCGATCCTGATCTCGCACAAGCTCAATGAGGTCGCCAAGGTCGCCGATCACATCACCGTGCTGCGCGACGGCCGAACCGTCGACAGCATCGATTGCCATGCCGAGCCGATCCAGGAAGACCGCATCATCCGCAGCATGGTCAACCGCGATATGGCTCACCGTTTCCCGGAGCGCAGCGTAAAGATCGGCGAACCTGTGCTCGACGTCGAGAACTGGTCGGTCTATCACCCCATCCATCTCGAGCGGCAGGTGATCAAGAACGTCAATTTCGGCGTGAAGCGCGGCGAGGTCGTGGGCATCGCCGGGTTGATGGGGGCGGGGCGCACCGAATTCGCCATGAGCCTGTTCGGCCGCTCCTGGGGCACCAATATCAGCGGCAGCATCAAGCTCGAAGGTCGTGAGATCGCGCTGCCGAGCGTTGCCGCCGCGATCGACGCCGGGCTTGCCTATGTCACCGAGGACCGCAAGCAGCTTGGGCTGATCCTCGCCGACGACGTCCGCAAGAACATCACGCTGGCGAGCCTCCACCAGGTCGCACCTAGCAGGGTGATCGACGACATCGCCGAGCTGAAGGTCGCCAGCGATTACCGCAACCGTATGCGCATCCGCTGCTCCGACGTCTACCAGGAGACCGGCCAGCTCTCCGGCGGCAACCAGCAGAAGGTGGTGCTGTCGAAATGGCTGATGACCGACCCCAAGGTGCTGATCCTGGACGAGCCGACAAGGGGCATCGACGTCGGTGCCAAATACGAGATTTACTGTATCATCAACGAGCTTGCGGAAGCCGGCCGCGGTGTCGTGGTGATCTCCTCGGAGATGCCCGAGCTGCTCGGCATCTGCGACCGCATCTGCGTCATGAACGACGGTGCCTTCGTCGGCGAGTTCAAGGGTACGGAAGCGACACAGGAAAAGATCATGCGCGCCATCATGCGCAACGAACGAAGCATTGGGAACGCCGCGCCTGCGGCCGCGGAGATGGGAGGATCGCAGCCATGACCGACAAGACGGTTTCGCTGCCCGAGGAGCGCCGGCACGGCAGCTTCATCAAGAACAATTTGCGCAATTACGGCATGCTGATGTCGCTGATCGCGATCATGCTGTTCTTCCAGGTCATGACCGCCGGCACGCTGCTGCAGCCGCTCAACCTCACCAACCTGGTGCTGCAGAACAGCTACATCGTCATCATGGCGCTGGGCATGCTGCTGGTGATCGTCACCGGCCATATCGACCTTTCGGTCGGCTCGGTCGCGGGCTTCATCGGCGCCGTGGCCGCGCTTCTCATGGTGACCTACAAGGTCGACTACACGCTTGCCTTCATCGCCTGTCTCGCGCTCGGTGCCGCCATCGGCGCGGCGCAGGGCTATTGGGTGGCCTATTTCAAGATCCCGTCCTTCATCGTCACGCTGGCCGGCATGCTGGTGTTCAAGGGCCTGGCGCTCGCGGTCTTGCAGGGCCAGTCGCTCGGGCCGTTCCCGCCGACCTTCCAGAAACTGTCCTCAGGCTTCATTCCGGAGCTGCTGCCCGAGGCCGGCACCCTGCATCCGACGTCGATGCTGATCGGCGCCGTGCTCGCGCTCGGCCTCGTCTATGCCAGCGCCAAGGGGAGGTCGCGCGAGCAGTCGCACGGCATCGAGGTCGAGCCTTACGCGTTCTTCCTCGGCAAGAGCATTTTGCTCGCCTGCGCCGTGCTCTATTTCACCTATCTGATCGCCTCGCATCGCGGCCTGCCCAACGTGCTGGTGATCATGACCGCGCTGATCGCGCTCTACGGCTTCGTCACCCGCCGCACCGTGATCGGCCGGCAGATCTATGCGGTCGGCGGCAACGCCAAGGCGGCGAGCCTGTCGGGCATCAAGACCGAGCGGCTGACCTTCCTCACCTTCGTCAACATGGGCGTACTGGCCGCGCTCGCCGGCCTCGTCTTCGCCGCGCGCCTCAACACCGCAACGCCCAAGGCGGGTTTGGGCTTCGAGCTCGACGTCATCGCCGCCTGCTTCATCGGCGGTGCCTCGGCCTATGGCGGCGTCGGACGCGTCGGCGGCGCCGTGGTCGGCGCCATGATCATGGGCGTGATGAACAACGGCATGTCCATCCTCGGCATCGGCATCGACTATCAGCAGGTCATCAAGGGCCTGGTGCTGCTCGGGGCGGTGTGCATCGACGTGTATAATCAGCGGCGGTAGGCGGTCTCGTAGGGTGGGCAAAGGCGCAACGCGCCGTGCCCACCAATGGCGTACGCTTCGGCCATCTCACTCCACCACGCTCGCGCCGCACTCATCCTTAGGATTGCATCACAGGAACCAGCCCATAGCGCAGCATTGTTTCCTTCATTTTGGCCGGATCAGGCGTGCTGGCCGATAGCAGGGCCGCCATGTCCTTGAAGTATTGCGGGCCGAGTACGCCTGGGCTGAGGATGCACAGGCAGGTCGCCGGTCGTGGCGAACGGTTGATGAAACCGTGCACCACGCCGCGCTTGATGAAGAGGCTTTCGCCCGGCGCCACGTCGATATCCTTGGCGTTGACCCGCCAAGTCGAGATGCCGCTTAGTCCATAGATCGTTTCGTCCCAGCGATCATGATAATGGGGAATCGGCATGCGCGCGTTCGGCTGTAGCGTCATCTCGAACAGATCGAGGCCGCCGGCGGTGTCATCCTTGCTCTGTAGGAACGTCAGCTGCAGCGCGCCAAGGTTGATGATCTCAGGCATGGCGAACTCGTCCAGTCGTGTGGACCGCAATATTAGCGCACGACGCAAAGAAGCCAAGACGGAGGAAGCGAAACTGCCCGAGTCCGACATGCAGCAGGGGCCCCTTGCTGTGCAGAGCCGCAACGGCGTGCTGCACTGCGACTGAGTCGCGTGCCGCTACTGCGTCGTGAACAGCACCGCCGCGATCGCGACCGAGAGGCTCACCGCCGACACGGTCGCCACCGTCGACAAGACCCCCATGCGCCTGAGCGCGATCGCAAAGGCGATGATGATGGGCGTCGCTGTCATCAGCCCGATTTGTGCGTCGCTCATATCGTCACTCGCCACTCCTGGGAACCCTGAGGCTGTTCGTACCGCGCTCCGGCCGGCCGGACGTTGCGTCGGCGCAAACAAGCACCCGGCAATTCCCCAGTTTGTCCTGCGACAAATTCCGAACTGGACGGGTGAGCTAAGTCTCGCCGGTGTCCTGATCTGGAAAGACGATGTCGACGGCCGAGTGCGAACAACAGGGAACTGGCTGGGGAATTTTGGAAGATCTCCCCGGCGATCCCATGATCTGGGTGCTGATCTTCAGCGAGCTCGCCGCCTTCGGCCTGTTCCTCGGCGCCTTCTCGGTCGCCCGCGCGATCCACCCCGCGGTGTTCGCGGCCGGGCAGGCCGCGCTCGATTCGAATCTCGCCGGCCTCAACACAATCGTGCTGGTGACCAGCGGCTGGGCGGCGGCAAGAGCGACGAAGGCCGTGCGCGCCGGAGAACGGCAGGTGGCGCGATACTGGCTTCTCGGCGGCATGGCGCTCGGCGGTCTCTTCATCGCGATCAAGCTCGCTGAATATGCCGAAGAAATCGGGCGCGGCGTCGGGCTCGAAACCAGCCCGTTCTTCACGCTCTACTTCCTCCTGACCGGCTTTCATCTCCTGCATGTCGGCCTCGGCGTCGTCATTCTCGCCGTGGTCTGCCGCCGCGCCCGGATATTGGGCGTCGAGACGGCAACGGCCTTCTGGCACATGGTCGACCTGGTCTGGATCGTCATGTTCCCGATTCTCTATCTGGTGCAATGACGATGCCGGATCGTATCGATATCACCTGGATCGCGCTGATCGGCCTCGCGCTTGCGACCATCGTGCTGCCGCCGTTGATGCCGCGAGCGATGCTCGGCAACGCCGTGCTGCTGGCGCTCGCGGTAATCAAGGGCCGCCGGATCGCGCTCGACTTCATGGATCTTCGCGCGGCGCCCGCGCTCTGGCGCGGCCTCGTCAGCGCCTGGATCCTGATCGTGCTGCTGCTCGCCTGGCTCACCTCCGCCGTCGTCCCCCTGATCTGACGCGCTCATTGCGCCCTGACAAAGAACGGGCCGGGCAAAGCGGCAATAAATCGCAGCATCGCATTCTCTAGGGAAACAACCGGAAAGGATTGGCAATGGCTGAACGCCTGACCAAGTCGGCCGCTCGAAACGTGTTCTACGGCGGCTCGGCCTTTTTCTTCGCCATCTTCATAGGGCTGACGGCGCACAGCCACTATTACATGGCCACGAGCTCGACCGACGCGACGACGCTGACGTCGTCGGTCGCGCGCGGCAAGCATGTCTGGGAGAAGAACTCCTGCATCAACTGCCACACGCTGCTGGGTGAGGGCGCCTATTTCGCCCCCGAGGTCGGCAACGTCTGGGATCGCTGGGGCGGCAAGGAGGATCCGGCCGGCGCGCGCGAGACGCTGAAGGCCTGGATGCAGGCGCAGCCCTCGGGCGCACCGGGCCGGCGGCAGATGCCGCAGTTCAATCTGACCGACCAGGAGCTCAACGATCTCGCCGACTTCCTGCAATGGACCTCGACGATCAAGCGCCAGGAATGGCCGCCGAACAAGGCGGGCTAGAGCATGATCCGGAAAAGTGTGAAGCGGTTTTCCGAAAGGATCATGCTCAAACAACAAGAAGGCGCAGCATTCTTCTTTCAAGACAGAGAGAACCTGAGATGAAGTACCAAACCCAGAAAGTCGCGATGCTGTATTTCTACGGCGCGCTGACGCTGTTCCTGGCCCAGGTCCTGTTCGGCCTGCTCGCCGGAACCATCTACGTCCTGCCCAACACCCTGTCGACGCTCCTGCCGTTCAACATCGTCAGGATGATCCACACCAACGCGCTGATCGTGTGGTCGCTGATCGGCTTCATGGGCGCGACCTACTTCCTGCTGCCTGAGGAGACCGAGACCGAGCTCTACAGTCCGCTGCTCGCGAAGATCCAGTTCTGGATGTTCTTCGGCGCGGCAGGCGTGGCCGTGGTCGGCTATCTCTTCCACCATCACGAAGGCCGCGAATTCCTCGAACAGCCCTTCATCATCAAGGTCGGCATCGTCGTCGTCTGCCTGATGTTCCTGTTCAACGTCACCATGACGGCGCTGAAGGGCCGCAAGACCACGGTCACGAACATCCTGCTGTTCGGCCTGTGGGGCGTTGCGATCTTCTTCCTGTTCGCCTTCTACAATCCGGCGAACCTCGCGGTCGACAAGATGTACTGGTGGTACGTCGTCCATCTCTGGGTCGAGGGCGTCTGGGAGCTGATCATGGCCTCGGTGCTCGCCTATCTCATGATCAAGCTCAACGGCATCGACCGTGAGGTGGTGGAGAAGTGGCTCTATGTCATCATTGGGCTGGCGCTATTCTCCGGCATCCTCGGCACCGGCCATCACTTCTACTGGATCGGCGCGCCCGGCTACTGGCAGTGGATCGGCTCGCTGTTCTCCACGCTGGAAGTGGCGCCCTTCTTCACCATGGTGATCTTCACGGTGCAGATGACCTGGAAGGCCGGCCGCAAGCATCCGAACCGCGCCGCGCTGTTGTGGTCGGTCGGCTGCTCGGTGATGGCATTCCTCGGCGCCGGCGTCTGGGGCTTCCTGCACACGCTGTCCTCGGTGAACTATTACACCCACGGCACGCAGGTCACCGCCGCACACGGCCATCTCGCCTTCTTCGGCGCCTATGTGATGCTCAATCTGTCCGTTATGGCCTATGCGATCCCGCAGATCAGGGGACGTGCGCCCTATAACCAGTGGCTCAGCATGGCGAGCTTCTGGATCATGTGCACGGCCATGATGACCATGACCTTCGCGCTGACCTTCGCCGGCGTGATCCAGGTTCATCTGCAGCGCATCCTCGGCCAGAGCTACATGGATGTGCAGGACCAGCTCGCCTTCTTCTACTGGATCCGGCTCGGCTCCGGCGTGTTCGTCGCGATCTCGGCGCTGATGTTCGTGTGGGCCGTGCTGGTGCCGGGCCGTGAGAAGACGGCGGCCATTCCAGCCGCGCTGCAACCGGCCGAGTAAACGCACATGGCGGCCGCGGTTCGCCGCGGCCGCCGTCTCAATGTGAATTGCGAGGAATGACCATGAAAGCTGTCCTTCACGCCGTCACGGCGCCGGCACCAGCGCTGCCGCCCTATGTCGCCAGCGGCAACGAATGCGCGCTGTTCGAGCACGCCTGGCGGCATCAGCTTCCGGTGCTGCTGAAGGGGCCGACCGGCTGCGGCAAGACCCGCTTCGTCGCGCATATGGCGGCGCGGCTCGGACTGCCGCTGCACACCGTCGCCTGCCACGACGATCTCACCGCGGCCGATCTCACCGGCCGCTATCTGCTGCGCGGCGGCGATACCGTGTGGAGCGATGGTCCGCTGACGCGCGCGGTGCGCGAGGGCGGCATCTGCTATCTCGACGAAGTCGTGGAAGCGCGCAAGGACGTCACGGTGGTGCTGCATCCGCTCACCGACGACCGCCGCATCCTGCCGCTGGAGCGCACCGGCGAGGAACTCGCCGCGCCGAACAGCTTCATGCTCGTGGTCTCCTATAATCCCGGCTACCAGACGCTGCTGAAGGCGCTGAAGCCGTCGACCCGCCAGCGCTTCGTCGCCATCGAGTTCGGCTTCTTAGCCCCGGAGCAGGAGATCGCGGTGGTCGCGGCCGAGAGCGGACTGTCGCCGGATCGCGTGCGGCCGCTGGTTGCGTTGGCCGGCCGGCTGCGCGCGCTGAAGGGCCACGATCTGGAGGAGGGCGTCTCGACCCGGCTCGTGGTCTATTGCGCGACCCTGATGGCCGCCGGCATGCCGACGGCCGATGCCGTGCTGGCTGGCATGATCGAGCCGCTGACCGACGATGCCGACGTCAAGGCGGCGCTGCTCGACGTCGCACGCGCCGTGATCGGGTGAGGCGGGTCCGATGCTCGACTTCCTCGAACTGGAGGAGACGGTCGGCCGTGCCTGGCACCGGATGGTCGGCGGCACCGCCAGCTATCCGGTTCATGCCGATTACGCGGTCTCGCTTGCCGCGATGAGAAACAGGCTCGCGGTGATGTTCCGCGCCCTCGGCGGCGAGACGGGCGTGCAGATCGCGAGCGCCGGCGCGCGCAAGTCCGGGCATCGGCTCGGTTGGCGGCAACGTATCGGTCTCGGTGACGAGCGCCTCGAGCAGCCGGGCCGCGACGCCGCGACCATCTTCCTTCCCGACAGCATCGCGATCTTTCCCGACAGCGCGCTGAATGCAGCGCTCTATCGCTGGCTCGCGGCATGGTTCGCGGTCGCGCCGGTCGAGGCGATCGCCGAGACCGATCCGCTCCGGCGCGATCTGCTAGTGTTGCGCCGCGCCGCCGAAACGGCGGTCTTCGTGCTCACGCAGTTTCCCGGGCTCGTCGCCGACTACGCGCAGCTTGCCGCCGCGACCGCCGAGGCCCGGCCGCGGCGCCCCCTGCCGCGCATCGAGCAGGAGATCGAGCAGATCGTTCTCGCGTTGCTCGGCGCCGGACCCGCACCTGCGGGACAATTGTGGCCGGCGATGATGGGAACGGCGCCGCTGCCGGACAAGGCGCCGCCGGGCTATCGTTCCATCCTGCCGTGTCCGCTGTGGGGCGATTGCTGGACGCGCGAACTGTTGCCCGCACACGCGGGTGAGGACGAATGCGCTGCTGGTGCGGAGCCGGTAGCTCAGGACAATCGCAAGCGCTTTGCCGTGCGCGAGCGCGAGGACGGGACCAATCGCCGCGATCCCTTCGTGCTCAACCGCTTCGAGAAGATCCTGGCGATGGCCGAGATGATCAATGTCGATCGCCCGGCGGACGACAGCGAGGACGAGGACGCGCAGAAGGCTGCCGACGATCTCGAGGAGATCACGCTCAGCCGCCGCAGCGGCAAGCCGGCGAGCCGGTTCAAGTTCGATCTCGACCTGCCGCCGGAGGCCCTCGATGCCTCGCGCCTCAACGCGGAGCTGACCTATCCCGAATGGGATTATCGCAGCAGCGCCTACCTGCCCGATCATTGCCGCGTGCTCGCATCTACCGCTTCTGAGACCGGCGAAAGCTGGACGCCCGACGAGACCATGCGCCGGCACGTCCGCCAGGTGCGCCGCCGCTTCGAGGTCTTGCGGCCGCGCCACGAATTGATGCGCGCCCAGGCGGATGGCCACGATCTCGACCTCGACGCGCTGGTCCGTGCGAGGTGTGACCTCCGCGCCGGCAGCAGCAATGGTCTAGATCGTGTCCACATGGCGATGCGCCCGCAAGGGCACGATCTCGCGGTCACGCTGCTCGTCGACGTCTCGCTCTCGACGGATGCCTGGGCCAATGGCTACCGGGTGCTCGACGTCGAGAAGGAGGCGCTGCTCGTGCTTGCCCACGGCCTGTCGGCCTGCGGCGATCACCACAGCATCCTCACCTTCACCTCGCGCCGGCGCTCCTGGGTGCGGCTCGAAACGGTCAAGGCGTTCGGCGAGCCGATGAGCGGCGTGGTCGAGCGCCGCATCGGCGCGCTCAAGCCCGGCTATTACACGCGCATCGGCGCGGCGGTCCGCCACGCCTCGGCCGGGCTTGCGCGCCAGCCGCAGCGCAAGAAGCTGTTGCTCGTTCTCACCGACGGCAAGCCGAACGACGTCGACCATTACGAGGGGCGCTTTGCGGTCGAAGACACCAGGAAGTCCGTGCAGGAGGCGCGCCGGCTCGGTATCGCGGTGTTCGGCGTGACGATCGACGCGGCGGCGCAATCCTATTTTCCGACGCTGTTCGGGCGTAGCGGTTATGCGATCGTCGGCAACATCAAGCGGCTGCCCGCGGCGCTGCCGGCAATCTACCGGCAGGTGGCGCATTGATGCGGGGAACGGCCGCGGCGCCGCGTGAGCTATTGCTCATCGCTTGGGTATATGATCGAATGGCCGGATGGACTTGGGCCGGCCAGAACCCGATCTGATCATCTTCGACTGCGACGGCGTGCTCGTCGACAGCGAGCTCTTGAGCTGTCGCTGCTTGTCCGAGGTGCTGGCCGAATTCGGTCTCGTGCTCAGCGAGGAGCAGGCGCTCGAGCTGTTCCTCGGGCGTAGCACCAGGGCGGTCGAGCAGCACTACCGCGATCTCGGTCAGATCGTGCCGGATGGCTTCCTGCCGCGATTGAAGTCGCGTGTGCTGGAGACGTTTGCCGTATCGCTCGAACCGATCTCCGGAGTAGAGGCCGTGATCTCGGGGCTGACCGTGCCGTTCTGCGTGGCCTCGTCCAGCGACATCGACCGCGTCTCGCTCTCGCTCGACGTCACCGGTCTTCGGGCACATTTCGGCGACCGGATCTACACTGCGCAGATGGTCAGGCACGGCAAGCCGGCGCCCGATCTCTTTCTCCATGCAGCCGAGAATATGCGCACACCGCCCTCACGCACGCTGGTGATCGAGGACAGCGTCAGCGGCGTGCAGGCGGGCAAGACGGCCGGCATGACCGTCTGGGGATTTGTCGGCGGCGGCCATTATCGCAGCCGCGACGGCCGGGCTATATTGTCCGCCGCCGGGGCCGATCGGGTCTTCGCGCGCATGAGCGATTTCTGGGAGATGTAAGCCGGCATGGCCGCCGAGAACGACAAGTCGAGACTCGACGACGCCGCGCGTGCCGGCTGGCTCTATTTCATTGCCGGCCACACCCAGGACGAGATCGCAAAGATGCTCCAGGTCTCGCGCGCCTCGGCGCAGCGGCTGGTCTCGCTCTGCCTCGCCGAGCGGCTCATCACCTTCCGGCTCGAACATCCCATCGCCGCCTGCATGGAACTGGCGGCGCGCCTGAAGCAACGGTTCAACCTCGTTCATTGCGAGGTGGTGCCGGCCGATCCTGCCGCGCCGCAGGCAACCGCAGGCATTGCCGAGCGCTGCGCCAATTTGCTCGATTCCACGCTGCGTTCGGAGACGCCCGTCATCGTCGCGCTCGGCACGGGCAGGGCAGTGCGCGCCGCGGTCGAGCGTGTCACGCCGATCGACCGGCCCAATCACCAGATCGTCTCGCTGGTCGGCAACATCTCGGCCGACGGCTCGGCGAGCTTCTACGACACCGTCGGCCGGCTCGCCGACCGCACCGGCGCGCGGCACTATCCGATGCCGCTGCCGTTCTTGATGTCGTCGGAGGACGAGCGCAACAAGATGGTGCGCATAGAGCCGATCGCGAAGGTCAAGGCGGTCGCGGCCAGGGCTGATCTGCGTCTCGTCGGCATCGGCCAGATGGACCAGAAGGCGCAGGTGCACGTCGACGGCTTCGTCACCCGCGACGAATTGTTCGAGATGATGCGCCTGGGGGCGATCGGGGAGATCACGGGCTGGGCCTATGATGCCAAGGGACGCCTGCTCAAGGCCGGTACCAACAAGCGCCTCACCAGCATCCCGCCGGAAGTGCCGGCGAAGACCACGACCATCGGCGCCGCGGTCGGCGCCGCCAAGGTCCCGGCGATTGCAGCCGCGCTGAGCGGCGGCCTGATCAACGGGCTGATCACCGACGAAGCGACGGCAAGGGCGATTCTGGAGCGGTAGGGGCGCGATCCCTCCACTTGCTCCGCTGTCATCGTCCGCGAAGGCGGACGATCCAGTACGCCGCGGCCTAACTCGGGGCAAACAACTCACTGCACGGAGTGCTGGATGCCCCGCCGGAGCCTGTCATCGGGCTCGCCGTAGGCGAGACCCGGTGGCGGGGCATGACAGTCGTGGGTGGGGCACTGACCTTCCATCCCTCCCGCACCGCAGCACTCATAAGTTGCTGGAACGCCCTCGCGACTGCTTGACAAGCACCGTGCCTGCGTTGAACATACGCTCAACGCGTGGGCATATGCTCAAAAGCGCGAATCCAAGGGAGGTCACCGTGAAACACGTCCTCGGCGCCGTCTGCGGCGCGTCTGTTCTGCTGGCCGTCCCCGCGATGGCCGAAACGACCCTGACCATCGCCACCGTCAACAATGGCGACATGATCCGCATGCAGGGGCTGACGGGTGAATTCACCAAGAAGAACCCTGACATCACCGTGAAATGGGTGACGCTGGAGGAGAACGTGCTGCGCCAGCGCGTGACCACCGACATCGCCACCAAGGGCGGCCAGTTCGACGTCCTCACCATCGGCACCTATGAGGTGCCGATCTGGGCCAAGAAGGGCTGGCTGGTGCCGCTCGCCAATCTCGGCGCCGATTACGACGTCGCCGACCTCCTGCCGAAGATCAAGGATGCGGTCTCCGCCGACGGCAAGCTCTACGCCGCGCCGTTCTATGGCGAGAGCTCGATGGTGATGTACCGCACCGACCTGTTCGAGAAGGCCGGCCTGAAGATGCCGGAAAAGCCGACCTGGGACTTCGTGATCGACGCCGCCAAGAAGCTGACCGACAAGAACGCCGGCACCTACGGCATCTGCCTGCGCGGCAAGGCGGGGTGGGGCGAGAACATGGCCTTCCTCTCGGCGATGGCCAATTCCTACGGCGCGCGCTGGTTCGACGAGAAGTGGGAGCCGCAGTTCAACACGCCGGAATGGAAGACGACGCTCACCACCTATGTGAACCTGATGAAGGAAGCCGGCCCGCCCGGCGCGAGCTCCAACGGCTTCAACGAGAATCTCGCGCTGTTCAACGCCGGCAAATGCGCGATGTGGATCGATGCCACGGTCGCGGCGTCCTTCGTCACCAACCCGAAGGATTCCAAGGTCGCCGACAAGGTCGGCTTCGCGCTCGCGCCCAACACCGGGCTCGGCAAGAACGCCAACTGGCTGTGGGCCTGGAACCTCGCGATCCCGGCCGGCTCCAAGAAGACGGAAGCTGCCGAGAAGTTCATCGCCTGGGCAACCAGCAAGGACTACACCAAGCTGGTGGCGTCGAAGGAGGGCTGGGCCAACGTGCCGCCTGGCACGCGCACCTCGCTCTACGAGAACCCGGACTATCTGAAGGTCGCGCCGTTCGCCAAGCTGACGCTGGCCTCGATCGACGCCGCCGATCCCAACAAGCCGACTGTGAAGCCGGTGCCTTACGTCGGCGTGCAATACGCCGCGATCCCCGAATTCCAGGGCATCGGCACCCAGGTGGGCCAGCAGTTCTCGGCGGCGCTCGCGGGATCGACCACGGTCGACGCGGCGCTCTCGGCCGCCCAATCCGCAACCGAGCGCGAGATGAAGCGCGCCGGCTACATCAAGTGAACCCGAGCTCTCCCTCCTGAGCTCAAACTTGCGGCCATCCACCTATCCCCGGACGGATGGCCGCCTTCTTCTTCCCGGCAGAGGAGAAGCCAGGGATGGCAACCCGGCAGACGCAATTCCTTGCACGGTCGCTCCTGACCCCGGCCGTCGGGCTGCTGTTCATCTGGATGATCGTCCCGCTGGCGCTGACGATCTATTTCTCGACGCTGCATTACAGCCTGCTCGATCCCGGCTCGGAAGAATTCATCGGGCTGGAAAACTTCCGCTACTTCCTCACCGATCCCGCCTTCCTCGCCTCGCTCCGGAACACGCTGGTGCTGGTCGGCTCGGTGCTGGCGCTGACCATCCTGCTCGGCATTCCCCTGGCGCTGCTGCTCGACCAGCCCGTGGTGGGGCGCAACTTCGTGCGGCTGATGGTGATCGCGCCGTTCTTCGTGATGCCGACGGTGAGTGCGCTGGTCTGGAAGAACCTGTTGATGCACCCGGTGTCCGGCCTGTTTGCCTGGCTGGCAAAACTGGTCGGACTGACGCCGGTCGACTGGTTCAACGACGTGCCGCTGTTCTCGGTGATCCTGATCGTGGCCTGGCAGTGGCTGCCGTTTGCGACGCTGATCCTGCTCACCGCGCTGCAATCGCTCGACGAGGAGCAGAAGGAGGCCGCCGAGATGGACGGCGCCAGCGCCGTCTCGACCTTCATCTACATCACGCTGCCGCATCTGGCGCGCCCCATCACGGTGGTGATCCTGATCGAAACCATCTTCCTGCTGACGGTGTTCGCCGAGATCTTCGTCACCACCGGCGGCGGACCGGGCCTGCAGACCACCAACATCGCCTTCCTGATCTACGCGCAGGCGCTGATCCAGTTCGACGTCGGCAGCGCCTCGGCCGGCGGGCTCGTCGCGGTGGTAATCGCCAACATCGTCGCCTTCTTCCTCGTCCGCATCGTCGGCCGCAACCTGGAGGCCTGAAGTCATGGCGCGAATGGCGACGACACGGCGGGTGGTGATATCGACGGCCATGGCCTGGCTGTTCGGCTTCCTGATCTTCTTCCCGATCCTGTGGATGGTGCTGGCGAGCTTCAAGACCGAGCTCGAGGCCTTCGCCATTCCGCCGTCCTTCCTGTTCTTCCACTGGACCATCGAGAACTATGCCACGGTGCAGGAGCGCAGCGACTATTTCCACCACGCGATGAACTCGATCATCATCGCCGGCGGCTCGACGCTGATTGCGTTGCTGATCGCAATCCCCGCGGCCTGGTCGATGGCGTTCTCGCCGACCAAGCGCACCAAGGACATCCTGCTCTGGATGCTCTCGACCAAGATGATGCCGCCCGTCGGCGTGCTGGTGCCGATCTACCTGATCTACAAGACGTTCGGTCTGCTCGATTCCCGCATCGGCCTGGTCTTCATCCTCTGCCTCGGGAACTTGCCGATCGTGATCTGGATGCTGTTCACCTATTTCAAGGAGATCCCGCGCGATATCTTAGAGGCCGCGCGCATGGACGGCGCCACCATCGGCCGCGAACTGGTCTATGTGCTGACGCCGATGGCGATCCCGGGGCTCGCCTCGACCTTGCTGCTGAACCTGATCCTGGCCTGGAACGAGGCGTTCTGGACGCTCAACCTGTCGACCTCGCACGCTGCGCCGCTGACCACGTTCATCGCCTCCTATTCGGGCCCGGAAGGGCTGTTCTGGGCAAAACTGTCGGCGGCGTCCACGCTGGCGATCGCGCCCATTCTCGTCCTCGGTTGGTTTAGCCAGAAGCAGCTCGTGCGCGGGCTCACCTTTGGCGCGGTGAAGTAAGAGGGGCTGCCATGGGTCAGATCACACTTCAGGGCGTGCAGAAATCCTTCGGCCCCGTGCACATCATCAAGGGCGCCGACCTCGACATCGCCGATGGCTCCTTCGTGGTGTTCGTCGGTCCATCCGGCTGCGGCAAGACCACGCTGCTGCGGCTGATCGCCGGGCTCGAAGACGTCAGCGGCGGCAAGATCCTGATCGACGGCAAGAACGTCGTCGATACGCCGCCGGCCAAGCGCGGACTGTCGATGGTGTTCCAGTCCTATGCGCTCTATCCGCATATGAGCGTGCGCGGCAATATCGGCTTCGGCCTCAAGATGGTGGGGCTGCCGAAGGACGAGATCAATCGCAAGGTCGAGGCGGCCGCCGCGACGCTCAACCTCACGCCCTATCTCGACCGCAAGCCGCGCGAGCTCTCCGGCGGCCAGCGCCAGCGCGTCGCGATCGGCCGTGCCATCGTCCGCGAGCCCAAGGCGTTCCTGTTCGACGAGCCGCTGTCCAATCTCGACGCGGCGCTGCGCGTGCAGATGCGCATCGAGGTGACGCGGCTGCAGAAGCAGCTCGGCACCACCGCGATCTACGTCACCCACGACCAGGTCGAGGCCATGACCATGGCCGACAAGATCGTCGTGCTCAACGGCGGCAAGATCGAGCAATACGGCTCGCCGTTGGAGCTCTATGAGCGGCCCGCCAACCTCTTCGTCGCCGGCTTCATCGGCTCGCCCAAGATGAATTTCGTCACCGGCGAGCTCGCCCTGCAACGCGGTGCCGCCACGATCGGCGTGCGCCCGGAGCATCTGAAGATCGAGCGGGACGGCGGAGGGGGCTGGCAGGGAACGATCTCGGTGGCCGAGCATCTCGGCAGCGACACCTTCCTTTACGTCGATGCCGGTCCGCTCGGCATGTTGACGGCGCGCTACATCGGCGAATTGAGCCTGCACGCCGGCGACCGCGTCTCGCTGGTGCCGGATCCCCAGCGCATTCACCGCTTCGACAGCGGCGGCAATGCCCTTCGAGGCTAACAAGAAACGGCAAGAAACGGAAAGACCACCATGTACCTGGAAAAATTCAAGCTGAGCGGCAAGACCGCATTCATCACCGGTGGCGGGCAGGGCATCGGCCTTGGCTGCGCCGAGGCGCTGGCCGAGGCCGGCGCCCGGGTCGTGATCGGCGACCGTGACAGCAAGGTCGCCGACAGCGCGAAAGCCGAACTGAAAGCGAAAGGCTATGACATCGAGACCGCGATCATGGACGTCACCGACACCAGGCGCGTGGCCGAGGTCGCGAACGATCTCGTCGCCCGCCACGGCAGGGTCGACATCCTCGTCAACAATGCCGGCATCGCGCGCAGCGAGACGCCGGCGGAGACCGTCACCGACGAGCACTGGCTCAACGTCATCGACGTCAATCTCAACGGCACCTTCTGGTGCTGCCGCGAGTTCGGCAAGCACATGCTGAAGGCGAAAAGCGGCGCCATCGTCAATGTCGGCTCGATGTCCGGCTTCATCGTCAACAAGCCGCAGGAGCAGTGCTTCTACAACGCCTCCAAGGCCGCCGTGCACCATCTGACCAAGTCGCTGGCCGCCGAATGGGGCGCGCGCGGCATCCGCGTCAACGCGGTGGCGCCGACCTACATCGAGACCCCGCTCAATGCCTTCGTGAAGAGCAATCCGAAGATGTACGACGCCTGGATCGGTGGAACCCCGATGGCGCGGATGGGGCAGGTCGAGGAGATCGCCTCCGTCGTGCTGTTCCTCTCATCCGAGGCCGCGAGCCTGATGACCGGCAGCATCGTGCTGGTGGATGGCGGCTACACTTGCTGGTAGGCTTACCGTCAAAACTGACGAGAGCTTCCGGGAGCGACAATGCCGCGAGCGTATATCGGCGTCGATGTGGGGACCACGAGCACACGGGCAGGGGTGTTTGACGAGGCCGGTACCTTGCTTGCCACCGCCAGGCATCCGATCCGGATCTGGCATGAGGCCGGCGACATCGTCGAGCAGTCATCCCAGGACATCTGGGAGGCCTGCGTCAAATCGGTGCGGGCGGCGATGGCGGAAGCAGCGATTGCGCCCGACAGCATCGGCGGCATCGGTTTCGACGCGACCTGTTCCCTTGTGGTGCTTGATCCGCAAGGCGAGCCGCTCACCGTCAGCGCCTCCGGAGAGGCGCAGCGCAATGTCATCGTCTGGATGGACCACCGCGCCACGGCCGAGGCGCGGCTGATCAACGAGACCGAGGATGCCGTGCTGCGCTATGTCGGCGGCTCGATCTCGCCCGAGATGGAGATGCCGAAGCTGCTATGGCTGAAACGGCATCTGCGCGCGAGTTTTGACGCCGCCGGTCACTTCTTCGATCTGGCCGACTATCTGACCTGGCGCGCGACCGGTTCGCTGCAGCGCTCGACCTGCACCGTCACCTGCAAGTGGAACTATCTGGCGCATGACGGCGGCGGCTGGAGCGCGCCGTTCTTCAAGCGCATCGGTCTGTCCGACTTCGTCGCCGAGAAATACGCCCGCATCGGCACCGAGATCGTCGCGCCCGGTACGCGCCTCGGTACGGGTCTCACGCCGGCGGCCGCAGCCGAGCTCGGCCTGACGCCGGGCACCCCGGTCGGCGCCTCGCTGATCGACGCCCATGCCGGCGGTATCGGCGCGATCGGAGGGCGTGACGGGGCGGGCGGCGCGGCCGATGTCAGTGACCGGCTCGCCTACATCATGGGAACGTCGGCCTGCATCATGGCGACGACGAAGGAGCCATGCTTCGTGCCGGGCGTATGGGGGCCCTATTATTCCGGCATGGTGCCGGAGTTCTGGCTCAACGAGGGCGGGCAATCGGCGGCGGGCGCTGCGATCGACCATCTGCTCAAGTCGCATCCCGGCCACACTGATGCGAGCGCGGCGGCGCGCAGCGAAGGCCTCGACCTCATCGATTTCCTCGAACGCCGCATCATCGCGCGCGCCGGCGATGCCAGCCGCGCCGCGCTGCTCGCGCGTGACGTCCATGTGCTGCCCGAATTCATCGGCAACCGCTCACCCTATGCCGATCCTGATACGCGCGCGGTGATCGCCGGTCTCGATCTCGACACCGATATCGCCTCGATGGAGCGGCTGTTCGTCGCCGGTCTCTGCGGTCTCGCCTATGGCCTTGCCGAGGTGATCGAGGCCTTTGCGGCGCATGGGGTCCGCTCCAGCATCATGATCATGGGCGGGGGTGCCAGCCGCAGCCCGCTGGTGCGGCAGATCATGGCCGACACGACCGGCCTCACGGTCGCGCTGCCGCAGACCCGGGAGCCGGTGCTGCTGGGCGCGGCCATGCTCGGGGCGGTCGCCGGCGGCGCCTATGCCTCGATCGGCGAGACCATGGCCAGGATGTCGGCGCTGGGACGCAAGAGCGAGCCGACCGCGCCCGACATGGCCGCCTTTCACACGCGCAAGCGTGAGGTCTACAAGCTGCTGCGCGAGGTCGATCGCGGCAGCCGTGCCGCGATGGCTGACATCGCCAGAGGTTGAAGAGACATGATGATTGCCAGCGGCGACGCGCTGATCGATTTCGTGCCGACGCGAAACATGGAGGGGCGCGAGGCCGTGATGCCCGCGGTCGGCGGCTCATGCCTGAACGTCGCGATCGGCATGGCGCGGCTGGGCGCGCCGACCGGCTTCGTCGGCGGCATCTCGACCGACCTGTTCGGGCGGATGATCGCAGACCACGCAATCGCCTCGCATGTCGCGCTCGATCTCGCCACCCGCAGCGATCACCAGACCACGCTCGCCTTCGTGCGGATCATCGCAGGCGAGTCGCACTACGCCTTCTACGATGCCGAGACCGCGACGCGGAGCTGGACCTACCGGCGCGGGTCCGTTCCCTTCGATATGGTCGAGGCCCTCCATGTCGGCTCGACCACGCTGGTCAACGACCAGGGAGCTGCCGAAACCAAAGCCCTGATCGCAGACGCGCGGGCCGCATCGACGATCTCCTTCGATCCGAACTGCCGCCCCAATCTGGTGAAGGACAAGCCGGCCTATCTCGCGCGGATGGCGGAGTTCGCGGGAAGCGCCGATCTCATCAAGATGTCGGATGTCGATTTCGCCTATCTCTTCGGAGACGAACCCTATCATCAGCGCGCGAGCGCGCTGCTGGGGCAGGGCACGAGCCTCGTCGTCATCACCCGCGGCAACAACGGCGCCATCGCCTGGCATGCGGCCGCGGGGCAGATCGAAGTCGCCGCGCCAAAGGTCGTGGTCGCTGATACCATCGGCGCCGGCGACAGCTTTCAGGCCGCGCTGCTGTTCGCCCTGCACAAGCAGGGCCGCATCGCGCGCGAGCGGCTCAAGGACATCAGCACTGAGGAGCTTCGCCGCGCGCTCTCCTTTGCCGCCAATTGCGCCGGCCTGACCTGCACCCGCCCGGGCGCCGATCCGCCCTGGAGCCATGAGATCGGCTGGAGCCCGTAGCGCTGCTTCACATCCGCGCGACGGCCTTCTCGGCGCATTTGATGAAGGTTTCGATCAGCGGGCTCTGCGAATCCCGCCGCCAGCACACCGCGATGTCGAGGGAGTCGGTGGCGTCGCGCAGCGGCCGGAACACGATGCCGCGCGGCGCGCCGAGCTGCGCGCAGGCGGGCAGGATGGCAAAACCTTCACCGGCGAGAACCAGGCTCATCGCCGAATGCACCGTCTCCACCCGGCTCGCGATCGGCATCACCACCTGGTGCCGGCGCAGCAGGGGGACCACGGCCGACGATGCGGGACCATGGTCCGGATGCGGCAGCGCGATCAGCGGACGGCCGTGCAGCCGGGCCATCGGCACGGAGCTGAGGCGCGCGAGCGGCGAGCTGGCCGGCATCGCCAGCATGAAGCGCTGCGCACCGATCCGCGCTACCTGGATCTCGGGATGGTTGATCGCCGGCATGCACAGCGCGACCGTGACGCTGCGATCGAGCACCCGGGCCTCGCGTGTCGATGCGCTGAGCTCGGCGAACTCCAGGTCGACGCCGGGCACCGAGCGGCGCAGCTCGGGGATCAGCCGCGGCAGGATCGCATTGGCCAGCACGAACATGTAGCCGACCGAGAGCCGCCCGCGCTTGCCGGATGCGACCGCGCGCGCGGCCTCGATGCCGTCGGCCGCCAGCGCCAGCGCTTCGCTGGCGCGCACCAGCAGCGCCTGGCCCGCCTCGGTCAGGTCCATGCCGCGGGTGCCGCGGCGGAACAGCGGCGCGCCGACCTCGGCCTCGAGCTTGCGGATCTGCACCGAGAGCGGCGGCTGCGCCATCCGCAGCCGCTCGGCGGCCTTGCCGACGCTGCGCGCCTCGGCGACGGCGACGAAATAGCGGAGCCGGCGAAGATCCATTGGCATACCGAAAACGTATGAGTTGGCGACCAAAATCGTATTGGACGACGAGTTAACAAAACTGTCATTCTCGCTGTCAATGCCTGCCAACGGTGGCGGGCTTTCGGAGCGTGATGTGACGATGAACGGCGATCCCTGTCTGCTGTCCGCGACCGAGCTGCGCGGCCTCATCGCCGCTAGGAAGATTTCCCCCGTCGAGATCGTCAGTGCCGTGCTCGCCCGCGCCGAGGCGCTCCAGGGCGAGCTGAACTGCTTCATCACGATCTGCGGCGACGAGGCGATGGCGCAGGCCCGCGCCGCCGAGCGCAAAATGATGGCGGGCGAACAGCTCGGCCTGCTCCACGGCATCCCCGTCACCGTCAAGGACATCGTCAACACCCGCGGCGTCAAGACCACCTTCGGCGCCGTTCCCTACAGGGACAATGTGCCGACCGAGGATGCCGTGGCGGTGGCGCGGCTCCGCAGGGCAGGCGCGATCCTGATCGGCAAGACCACGACGCCGGAATTCGGCAGCAAGTGCCTGACGGATTCGCCGCTGTTCGGCCGCACGCGCAATGCCTGGGACGCCTGCCGCTCCTCCGGCGGCTCCAGCGGCGGCGCGGCGGTGGCGGTGGCGAGCGGCATCGCGCCGCTGGCGATTGCGACCGACGGCGGCGGCTCGACCCGGATTCCCGCCGCCTGCAACGGCGTGGTGGGCCTGAAGCAGAGCAACGGCGTGATCCCGCACAGCCAGGCCCTCGATGTCTTCGGCAACCAGACCTATGTCACGCCGACCACCCGCACCGTCGCCGACACCGCGCTGATGATGCAGGCGATGGCCGGCGAGGATGCTATCGATCCCTGGTCGATCGGCGTGCCCGTGCCTGACTTCATCGGCACCGCCGCCCCGCGCGGCGACCTGCGCGGGCTGCGGATCCTGTATTGCCTGACGCCGCCGGGCCGCCCCGTCTCCGCCGAGGTCGCCGCCAATTTCAAGGCGAGTCTCGACCGGCTGGCCGGGCTCGGCGCCGAGCTCGAGGAATTCTCCGGCGAGGGCTTTGACATCGAGCCGATCTGGCGCGCCATCAACCACACCGTTTGGCGCACGCGCTTTGCCAAGCTCGCGGCCGAGCACGGCGACGAGCTGAGCGAGGCCTTTCTCAAGCAGCTCGCGCTCGCCACCGAGGTCAGCGGCGTCGACTACCAGGAGGCGATGTTCGCGCGCACCGCGCTGTTCCGCCGCGTGCAATCCCTGCTTGCGCGTGGGCACTTTCTGGCGATGCCGACGCTCACCCGCACGGCGCTGCCGATCAAGCAGGATCTGTTCGGCAGCATCGAGATCGACGGGGCGCATTTCGACAGCGTCCGGCCGAACTGGTTCCCTTGGACCATGCCGTTCAACATGACCGGGCATCCCGCCGTCAGCCTTCCCTCAGGCTTTGCCCGCGACGGCCTGCCGATCGGGCTTCAGCTGGTCGGCCGCTTCCGGGGTGATGCGGACTTGCTGCGCGTCAGCGCACTGTTCGAGGCCTCGAGCGGCCTCCTGTCCCGCTGGCCGGAATGACGTCATGCGCACGCAGCAAAGCCCTTGCCTCGGCGGTCCGGACATGTTGATCGTTCGACGGATGAGCCCTGAAGCCGAGCGCACATGAGCGTCTTTGTCCTAATGCGGCATGGTGCCCGCAACCTCCTCGGTGTCGTCCTGGCGAAAGCCAGGACCCATACCGCGGAATTTATCGGTGACGGGCGGTGCCAGTATCGGACGACCAATCTTCGCCAAATTGCTCCCTGGGGTAATGGGTCCTGGCTTTCGCCAGGACGACGTCGGAGTTGGAGCACATGAGCGTCTTTGTCCTCCGACGTCTGTTGACCCTGCTGGCGACGCTGGTCGGCGCATCGCTGATCATTTTCCTGGTGCTGGATGCGCTGCCGGGCAATGCCGCGCAGATGCTGATGGGGGCCGACGCCTCGCCGGACGCGGTGCGCGCGCTCACCGTCAAGCTCGGGCTCGACCAGCCGCTTCCCGTCCGCTACCTGCAATGGATCAAGGGCCTCGTCGTCGGCGATCTCGGCAATTCCTACGTCTACGGCACGCCGGTTGCGAGCCTGATCGCGGAGCGGCTGGTGCTCACCATTCCGCTCGCGATCATGGCCATGACGATCACGGTGACGCTGGCGCTCTCGGCCGGTATTTACACCGCTGCCAACCACAACAAGCTCGGCGACGTCGGCGTGATGTCGCTGACGCAAGTGGGCATCGCGCTGCCGAATTTCTGGTTCGCGATCCTGCTGGTGCTGTTGTTCGCGGTGCGGCTGCAATGGCTTTCGGCCGGCGGCTTCGCCGGCTGGGAGGACGGCATCTGGCCCGGCATCAAGTCGCTGCTGCTCCCGGCGATCTCGCTCGCGGTGGTTCAGGCCGCGATCCTCGCCCGCGTCACCCGCTCGGCGGTTCTGGAAGTGCTGCGCGAAGATTTCGTCCGCACCGCCCGCGCCAAGGGGCTCGGCAAACGCGAGGTGCTGTGGAGCCACGTGCTGCGTAACGCCATGATCCCCGTGATGACCGTGATGGGTCTGCAATTCGCCAATCTGCTCGCCGGCACCATCGTGATCGAGAACGTGTTCTATTTGCCGGGCCTCGGCCGGCTGATCTTCCAGTCGATCGCCAACCGCGACCTGATCGTGGTGCGAAATTGCGTGATGCTGCTGGCGACCATGGTCGTCATCGTCAATTTCGTCGTCGACGTGCTCTATGCCTTCATCGATCCCCGCATCAAGGTGCACGACCTGTGAGCGCGCCGGTGACCACCTCCATTGACGCACCCGTCGCGACGCGCCGTCTGCCGGCCAAAACCTTCTGGGGCCGCGCGCTGCGCCATCGCAGTTTTGTCCTCGGCGGCGCACTCAGCCTGCTGGTGCTCGCTTCCGCGCTATTGTCGCTGGTCTGGACGCCGTGGTCGCCTTACGAGATCGACATCGCCTCAAAGCTCCGGCCGCCCTCGGCCGCGCATTGGCTCGGCACCGATTCCTTCGGCCGCGATATCGTCTCGCTGCTGCTCGCCGGCGCCCGCTCCACCATCATGGTCGGCATCATCGCCGTCAGCATCGGTCTCACCTTCGGCGTCTGTCTCGGCCTGATCGCCTCTGCCAAGCGGGGCTGGACCGAAGAGATCATCATGCGCTTCTCCGACTTCACCTTTGCCTTTCCGGCCGTGCTGTCCGCGATCATGCTCGCCGCGGTCGTCGGGCCCGGCATGGTGACCTCGATCGTCGCGATCGGCATCTTCCAGATCCCGACCTTGACCCGGCTGACGCGCGGCTCGGCCAACGCGATCTGGGCGCGCGAATTCGTGCTGGCCGCGCGCGCCTCGGGGAAAGGAAAATTCCGCATCACCATCGAGCACGTGCTGCCCAATATCCTGTCGATCCTGATCGTGCAGGTCACCATCCAGTTCGCGCTCGCCATTCTCGCGGAGGCCGCGCTGTCCTATCTCGGTCTCGGCACGCAGCCGCCGCAACCATCCTGGGGGCGGATGCTGAACGATGCGCAGACGCTGCTGTTCCAGTCGCCGATGCTCGCGGTCTATCCGGGCGCGGCGATTGCGATCGCCGTGCTTGGCCTCAATCTTCTTGGCGACGGATTGCGCGACCTGCTCGATCCCAGACTGGCGCGGGAGCGATGACGATGGGCGAGCGCTCCAACATGCCGCTGATCGAGGTCGACAATCTCGGCGTCCGCCTCAACACCAGCCGCGGGCCGGCGCAGGCCGTGCGCGGCGTCAGCTTCGCGCTCAAGCGCGGCGAGACGCTCGGGCTCGTCGGCGAGTCCGGCTGCGGCAAGTCGGTCACCGCGATGTCGCTGATGGGCCTGCTGCCTGACAGCGCGCTCGTCACGGGCAGCATCAGGCTCGACGGCAACGATCTCGCGGGCTTGCCGGATGCGGATTACTGCCGCCTGCGCGGCAACCGCATCAGCATGATCTTCCAGGAGCCGATGACCGCGCTCAACCCGATGCACACGATCGGCAACCAGGTCGCCGAGCCGCTGCGGCGTCACAAGAAATATTCGGCGGCGCAGGCGCGGAAAGAGGCGATCGCCTTGCTCGACCGTGTCGGGCTGCCCGATCCGGCGCGTCGCGTCGATGCCTATCCGCACCAGTTCTCCGGCGGCCAGCGCCAGCGCATCACCATCGCCATGGCGCTCGCCTGCGAGCCCGATTTGCTGATCGCGGACGAGCCGACCACCGCGCTCGACGTCACCATCCAGGGCCAGATTCTCGACCTCATCGCCGATCTCGTCGAGGAGCGCGGCATGTCGATGATCCTGATCTCGCACGATCTCGGCGTCATCGCCGAGAACGTGCAGCGCATGATGGTGATGTATGGCGGCACCGTCGTCGAGAGCGGGCCGACCGACGAGGTGTTCCGCCGCATGGGCCATCCCTACACGCAGGGCCTGTTCCGCGCCCGGCCGAAGCTCGGTGCGCGCAAGGGCACGCGGCTGAAGACGATCTCGGGCACGGTGCCGGAGTTGGCGGACCTTCCGGCCGGCTGCACTTTCTCGGAACGATGTCCGCTCGTGATCGATGCGTGCCGCGTCGCGCTGCCGCCGATGGTCGACGTCGGGCCCGGCCATTTCGTGCGCTGCATCCGAACGGATGTCTCGATGGCTGCGAATGTCGGAGCGCTGTCCGCATGAGCACCGCGCCTCTTCTCGACGTCAGGGATCTCGAGCAGCGCTACACGCTGCCGCGCGAGAGCCTGTTTCGTCCGCCCGGGCAGGTGCGCGCGCTCAACGGCGTCAGCGTGCAGGTCCATGCCGGCAAGAGCCTCGGCATCGTCGGCGAGTCCGGCTCGGGCAAGTCCACCTTCGCGCGCGTTGTGATGGCGCTGGAGCGGCCGACCTCGGGCCAGGTCGCGCTGCTCGGCCGCGATCTCAACCGCATCGCCCCCGGCGAGCTGCGGCGCGCCCGGCGCGATTTCCAGATGGTGTTCCAGGACCCCTACGGCTCACTCGATCCGCGCCAGACCATCGCGCGCATCGTCGCCGAGCCCTTGACCGTACTGGAAGGCGCCGACCGCACCACCTTCCGCGACCGCGTCGCCGCGGTGCTGCGCCAGGTCGGCCTGCGCGATGCCGACATGGACAAATATCCGCATGAATTTTCCGGCGGCCAGCGCCAGCGCATCGCGATTGCGCGGGCGCTGATCACCCAACCAAAACTGATCGTCGCCGACGAGCCGGTCTCCGCGCTCGACGTCTCCGTGCAGGCCCAGGTGCTCAACCTGATGCAGGACCTGCAGGAGCAGTTCGGCCTCAGCTACATCCTGATCAGCCACGACCTCGCCGTCGTTGATTATCTCTGCGACGAGGTCGCGGTGATGTATCTCGGCCGCATCGTCGAGCAGGGACGCCCCGAAGATCTTTTCGAGCGCTGCGCCCATCCCTATACGCGGGCGCTCTTGGATGCCGTGCCGCGGGCGCGCGCCGGGGGCGGCCGGCGCCGGCGCGGGGCCCAGGCGATCGCTTCGCAATCGGCGGCCGCGACCGGATGTCCCTATGTCGCGCGTTGCCCGCTTGCCGACCAGCATTGCCGCGAGGCCCTGCCTGAGCTACGCAAGGTGGGCGAGGGACACCTTGCCGCCTGTCACAAGGCGGAGGCCGTGATGGCGTTGCCGCTAGCCGCCATGGAAGGTTAGTGTTCGGAGCAGGATTGGCGTAGGCTTACGAAGACAGCAGGCTGGGGAGTTACGAGATGTTCAGGAAACTATCGATCGTCGCATTTGCCGCCGCGCTCCTCGCAGCGCCGCTGCCGGTCCTGGCGCAGAGCAAGAAGGATAGCGTCGTCATGGCGATGGCGCTGGAGCCGCCGGGGCTCGATCCCACCAATGCCGCTGCGGCTGCGATCGCCGAAGTCACGCTCTACAACATCTACGAGACGCTCACCAAGATCAACGAGGACGGCTCGGTCTCGCCGCTGCTGGCCGAGAGCTGGACCGCTTCACCCGACCTGAAGACCTACACCTTCAAGCTGCGCAAGGGCGTCAAATTCCAGAACGGCGAAGCCTTCGATTCCGCGGCCGTGAAATTCTCGTTCGAGCGTAACGCGGCGCCGACCAGCACCAACAAGGACAAGAGCCTGTACCAGGCTTTTGAGAAGGTCGACGCACCGGATGCCGACACGATCGTGATCACGGTGAAATATTCCGAGCCGAACCTGCCGTTCCTGCTGGGGCAGGCGGGCGGCTCGATCGTCGAGCCGAAGAGCGCAGCCACCAACGTGACGCAGCCGGTCGGCACCGGGCCCTATCAGTTAGGGGCCTGGGCCAAGGGCTCCTCGATCACGCTGAACAAATGGGCCGATTATCGCAATGCCTCCGCGATCAAGCTGTCCAAGGTCACGATCCGCTTCATCTCCGATCCGGCGGCGCAGGTGGCGGCGCTGCTGTCGGGCGACGTCGGTGCATTCCCGCGCGTCGCCGCGGCGCGCGCCTTGGCACAGTTCAAGGCCGATCCGCGTTTCTCGGTGCTGGTCGGCGGCTCCAAGGCCAAGACCATCGTCGCGATCAACCACCGCAAGAAGCCGCTCGATGACGTCCGCGTTCGCCGCGCCATCCTCGCCGCGATCGACCGCAAGGCCATGATCGATGGCGCCGTCGACGGCTTCGGCACGCCGATCGGCAGCTTCTACGTGCCGGGCTCGCTCGGTTATGTCGACACCACCGGCATCAATCCCTACGACCCCGAGAAGGCCAAGAAACTTCTGGCCGAGGCCGGCGTCACCACGCCGCTCGAATTGTCGCTGAAGCTGCCGCCGCCGTCCTATGCGCGGCAGGGCGGCGAGATCGTCGCGGCCCAGCTCGCCAAGGTCGGCATCATCGCCAAGATCGAGAACGTCGAATGGGCGCAGTGGCTGTCGCAGGTGTTCGCCGGCAACGGTCCGCACAATTTCGACCTCACCATCGTCAGCCATGTCGAGCCGTTCGACCTCGTCAAGATCACCGAGCCCGACTACTATCTCGGCTACAACAACGAGAAGTTCAACGCGCTCTACAAGCAGATCGTGTCGACCCCGGACGAGGCCTCCCGCGCCAAGCTTCTCGGCGACGCCCAGCGCATGCTGGCCACCGACGCCGTCTCCGCCTACCTCTACCAGCCGCAGCTCATCACCATCACAGCCAAGAAGCTGAAGGGCGTCTGGAAAGACGTCCCGCAATACGAGAACGATTTCTCGACCTGGTATTGGGAGTAGGGGCGGCGACAGCGCGTTGCCCATTGCTGTGCCCTTTCCCCTTGTGGGGGAGGGGAATCGCATTTGAGACCGGTCCCTGCCGCCATCCTTGGAGACGCCCGCTTTAGGCGGGCTCCTCATCCTGAGGGCCCGCCATCGGCGGGCGTCTCGAAGGATGCGTTGCGGGCGAGCTATCCGCAACTCTACTTTTCATATGCGATAGCTCTGCGCGCCTGTATCCCAATTCCCACACTTGCAGCAAAAGAGATCCGTTTGTCGCTTTTCGAACAGACGGAAAAAGCCTGCTCCATTCCAATTCCCCAACAATTAAAAGCAGCCGGTTGGGGAGACGTGGGATGGCTCACTACCGAGCTTACCTTTTGGATCAGCACCGCCGCGTCATAAGCGTGGCCAAATTGCAGTGTGCCGACGAGCAGGAAGCACGAGAACGTGCTGCGCAACTGGTTGATGTCAACGACGTTGAGCTATGGCAGCTCGACCGCCGTATTGCGGTGTTCGAGGCCCCCACGAGCCGAACCTCGCAGGGTGCGGGAAAAGGAAAGCCGTCGCGCCCTAAAGAGAAATGAGGCGTGCGTGTCAGTGCACGAATCCCGCGAGTTGAATTCGCGGGGACAACCCCTCATCCGGCGGCGCCGCGCCGTCCGCGGTTTTCCGGCTAGATGTTTCCGGTTCCTGTCGGGAACTTACGTGATCAATCATCGCTGCACGCCGGCCGCTTGATTTAGATCAAGCACGAGAGAACGAAATGCCAAATGCATGCGCTGGTGCCGTCGCCGTTGGCGCGGACATCACGCGCAAAAGCCAGCGGATCGATGGCGCCTCACCATCAGGAGGAAGCTCATGGTTCGCTATGGTCTGATTGGTTTCGCGGCAGCTATCCTCGTCGCTGCCAGCCTGGTGCCCGATGACGCGTTTGCTCGCCGTGGTGGAGGTGGCGGCTTTCATGGCGGCGGCATGCGCGCCGGTGGCTTTCACGGCGGTGGCATGCGTGCTGCCCACGTTCGGGGCGGCGCGGTTCATGCCGGACGCATCCACGGCGGTCGCGGCTATCGCGTGGCCGGAGGACCTCGGCCGTCGCATCCGATAGCAGGCCGCCCGATTGCAGGTCGACCCGGCTATCCGGGGCGTCCGGTTGCCGGCTATCCGGGCTACGGCCGCGGCTATTACCGTCCGGGCTATGGTGCTGCCGCGGTGGGCGCCGCCGCTGCCTACGGAGCGTACGGTTACTACAACAACAGCGGCTGCTACTACGACGCCTACGGCAGCTATGTCTGTCCGGGTCAAAATCCGTATCGGTATTGAGAAGACCGAGTGAGCGCGGACGGCGGTGACCGAGGGCCGCCGTCAGCTCCCAGCTTTCGCGCCGCCGAATGCTCCGGATCGAACGTCTCGAGAGCTTTCTTCTCTCGCGGGCTCAGGATGGGCACGCGCGATACATCGCCTGCAGCGGGTTTCCGCGGAGGAATATGGTTCGGGGCGTCAATCCGCCGCGATGGGCGATCCAGCGCCGCACCGGTGCGGGATACATGAGATAGATCATACGGGTCGCGCCCGCGTTCGTGACAGCCCGTCCGCGAGGACCAATGTCCCATGCGGCATGGAACGCTAGCTTGGCCCGCGAGGTCACGCAGATCCTTTCGGAGGGCAGGGTCGCCAGGACAATGGTGCAGGCCGACGCGCAGAAGCCATCGATGATGACGCTCTGGCCCGAGGCGCGCAGCCGCTCATACTTGTATATGTACTTCCCGATCGATCCACCGCGATCGTCCGTGATCCGTATGGCGGCGGCATCGGCCGAGCGCGATCCGGCGACCATGAGTGCTGCGATGACGAGCCCCGCCCAACGTTTCATCCCAGGCCCCTGCGCGTTGCCTGATCAATCCTCTCGACTCAGGCTTCGCCTGGCTTGATCCAGATCAACCAATTCGAACACACGCTGACATTGGTGCCGGGTTGCCGAGCTGGCGGTTGACCACGTGGAAGGGCGCGCGGATGACCTCTTGGTTGGTGCGACCGAACACAGCTGGCGTCTGCTGTCGGGAGGAAACGCGATCAATTTTTTGGTCGCTCCGGCAACCTCGATGCCCGCGAGCGATTTGTCAGGGAGATTGTCCCAATTAGACTGCGTCCTCGACTTGATGTCGTCGAACCCCAAAGCATCTAGATTAAATTCGGGAGTGATGATTTGGCAGGTTGCGGCTCTCGCGGGGAATAAGCGATGAAGGAAATGCAGGCCCAGCTAGAACTGCTCCGCGCGCAAATTGCCGAATGCGAACGACTTCAGAAAACTGCCAAGAACCAGATCAAGCGCGACACATTCACGAGATTGCTCGCTCGCTACAAGGCTATCGCTGTGGAGTTGGAGCGAGCAATAGCAAGATTGCCACCGGCTCGCGGTACTTTCTTGGACCGCAAAACAAAAGAACCCCGTCCGAAAGAAGAGTAAGGCCTACCTGAGTTGGCAGCCTCTATGTGCTCTTCATCCAATGCGACCTGTTGGCTTGGTGCGAGTCGACGTCTCCAGATCGTCCGTTCGTCGGCACAGACCTGACAAGTTGGCGGACGAGTAACAAGTTTTCTGGAGCTTCACAGTCCGATTTGCTCTCTCTCTCTCTCTCTCTCTCTCTCTCTCTCTCGGCAAATAACGCCGCGGTCTCGTGTCGCTCGCGGTGGCTGCGTTAAACGTCACTGGATTGCAGCAGTAGTGCTCGAACGATTTGAAGTCGTGACGAGTTCGAATCACGCCCGGAAAGTGAAAATTAGTTCTGCGCCATAATCATAATGACTCCGTCGCAAAAAAAGAAAATAAGGTGCAAAAAACAAAAATAACTGGGAGGAGTAAATGGATACTGCGAGTCGCCTGCGCGCGATGGCATCGCTGTGCCGTCAGACAGCCGCGCATCATCCTGACCGAAGTTGGAAGCTGCTCGCCGAAGCTGAGTATTGGGAGCATTTGGCCAACGATGCGCCGCTTGATGATTTCGAACTTTGCCAAGTTGGCTCACCGCCTCATGGAGAGCGCAGTATCACACAACCGACCGCGGCCCTCGCAGGTGGAGTGCAAGACAGAGTAGTTTGTTAGCTTCTCCGTGCCTAACCAGGGCGTGGACTCATCACGCGCGGCCGGCCATAGCCGGATAGACGCGAGTTGAACGAAGGCAAGGTAGTTGGCGGCAAGCCTGTCGTAGCGTGTTGCCACCCGACGACATTATTTGATCCTGTTGAAGAACCGCTCGACCCGATTGCGAGCGCGGTCATAGCCACGGTCGGCAAGCAGCATTGATCCTTGCCGCCTGGCCGGGCGAACTTCCTGTGCAAGACGCTGAAGGTCGCCACGGAGATGGCGCGGTGTGCGCTGACCTATAATCTGACGCGCGTGCTCAACATCGGCGGCGTCGAGCCTCTGGTCCGTTAGTTACGCAATGATCTGAAGGCTGCGCGTACCTCATCTGAAAACAGCTTCGGCTCCTCCCAGGCGGCGAAATGTCCGCCACGTTCGACCTCGCTGAAATAGGAGAGGCTGGGGTACATAATCTCGACCCAACTTCGGGGCGCAGCAAAGATTTCGCCGGGGAACGTCGTAAATCCCACGGGAACCGCGACCGCCGGAGGAGACTTGCCGGCCGCACGGGCTGCGGCCTGTCCGGCCTCCCAGTACCACCGTGCGGCCGAGGCCCCAGTGCCCGTCAGCCAGTACAGCGTGATGTTGTCGAGGATGCTGTCCCGGGTGAGATTGCCCGCGGGCTTACCCTCCACGAATGCTCGGGAAATCTTGTAGTAGCTGTCCGTGTCATGGTCGAGCATCCAGCTCGCGAGCCCTAGGGGTGAATCCAGCAGGGAGTAGCCGATCGTCTGTGGCCGCGTCGACTGCTCCAGGAAGTAGCCAAAGCCACTCGCCCTAAACGTCGCGGCCGCCTTCTGCGCTGCGCGTTCCTTCTCGGATTCTGCGGGCAGCTTGTCGGACATTGCCGCCACACCCGCGAGCAAGTTGACGTGGATGCCGAGAAGGCCCTTGGGTGCCTGGCGCCCCATCGCATCCGTTACTGCGGCTCCTACGTCGCCACCCTGGGCGACGTAGCGCGTGTAACCGAGGCGATCCATCAGCACCGCCCACGCACGCGCGATGCGAGCGGCGTCCCAGCCGAGTTCGGTCGGCTCACCCGAGAAGCCGTAGCCAGGCAAGGACGGCAGCACCAGGTGGAATGCATCGTCGGGAGTGCCACCATACTTGGTCGGGTCAGTCAGGGGACCGACGGTATCGAGGAGCTCGATGACCGAGCCAGGCCAGCCGTGCGTCATGATCAGCGGCAGCGCGTTCTCATGCCGGGACTTGACGTGGATGAAATGGATCTTGACCCCGTCGATCACGGTCGTGAACTGTGGCAGCGCGTTCAGCCGTGCCTCGCACTTGCGCCAGTCGTACTCAGTCGACCAGTAGCGGGCGAGCGCCCGCAGCGTCGCCAGCTGCACACCCTGCGACCGATCCTCAACGAGCTCTTTGGTGGGCCAGCGCGTGGACGCGAGGCGCCGGCGGAGATTAGCGAGGTCTTCACCCCGGACATTGACGCGGAAGGGAAGAATTGCGTCGGCGTTGGTCGTACCAAGCGGGGACCCTCCTTGCTTCGATTGCGCGCGTGCGGCGACGAAATGTATTGGAAGCAAGCTGACGGCACCTGTTGCGGCTGACCCTGCGAGGAGGCTTCGCCGGGTGGGTGAGGAGGAGATTGCAGTCATGTTCGGCCTCCCTGTTTACAAGCCCGCTCCTAGACTTGGTGAACTGCGATGCGTCGGCCAGCTTCGAACTGTAAAAATGAGTGCAGCTGTGCCTGGGCGAAGCGCATGAGCAATTGTTCGGATGATACCTTTGGTATGAACTGCCCAGTGACCGTGCTACGAACGGTATATAACGGGACCGTGCTACAAACATTATATAGTAGAATCCACCCACCGTCTGATGACGTTGGGGGCAATATCTTTCGAAGAGATTGCCGCCTTGGGCTGCGCTGGGCCACCCGTGAGCTTCCCTCGCAAGACGCGCAGCGAGGCAGTGTTGTAGCGTTATTTGGAATCGGTATCTTTTCTCGGCTTGATCGAGCGAGCGCAGTTCTGTCCCGCAATACTGATGCCGCAGTCAGGGTTATGCGGGAGATCATCCGAGGCTTCGGGCCCTTCGGGCACTATCCGTGCGCCTCGTTTATCAGGCAACGCCCTGCCAGGGACGGTTACTTCTTCAACAGTATTCCCATGCTCCGCGCCATTCGTCGCACCGACCCGGCGTGACGGCCCAGTTCGGCGGCTATCTTCGATGTGCCAACTCCCTGCCGGGCAAGCCTGATCAATCGGCGAATTTCCTGCTCGGCCCATTGCTTTGGCTTCGGTGCTTTCATTGCGGTGCTCGGCTGCACCAGTTAACCAGAGGGTGATAGGGCCGACACTTGGGAAATTTACGGGTGGTGTTTGCTCCCAATCGACATCCGACGCCTGCCAGCCGCCACGAGGCACACGGCCGCGCGCAACGGCTGTGCCGCTTGCTCGCGCGCCTCTAACCTTGATGCATTCTGATGACCCATCGCTAAACTGCGTGGGTTGCTCCCGTTGAAGTCCAGCCGCACATCAGCGCCGCCGAGCCATCGATCCAAACGCCTTTCGCGCCGGTATTGCCTCCCACAGGAGGTGAACGAGGACAACGCCCAGACTTCGGAATAATAGCATTATACCCCTGTGTTGCCCGACGTGTCAAAGGGGGGGCCGTGGCCATCTGCGTAAGCCGTTGATGATGAGAGGCGCATCGCCCGTTGCTGTGCCCTCTCCCCTTGCGGGCCCCCTTGCGGGAGAGGGCAGCGTCGCCGGTAGATGCGGACTCACTCGGGTGAGGGGTCTGTCTCCGCGGATGGCGCTCTCTCATTATCGAGCAGTTTCGCCCGCGGATAGAACCCCTCATCCGGCGCTTCGCGCCACCTTCTCCCACAAGGGGAGAAGGAAGAGGAGAACCTGCCGCACAAGCCATTGATTGTGTTATCGCCGGCTACTGTGCATGGGGTTGTTTTCGCGTTTTTTGTTTGGCCTGTATCGGCTACGCCGCCGCCGGCAGATCCGGATCGGCGATCGCTCCCGCAACACGCACCCGCACCCGCAGCGCATTCCCCGGCAGATAGGCGATCGGCATGTCCTCGACATCGACGGTCTTGAGGCTGTCGCGCGCGGCTCCTGCCTGGACGGCGCGGTCGGCGGCGATGTCGCGTGCGGCGGCGATGGCATCCTCGCGGCTGAGATCGCGGAACACCTGGTCGGCTTCGCCGGAGACCTGCGCGATCGCGGCGCCGACCGCATTGGCGCAGTCGCCATGCGGCACGCGCACGATCTCGGAGATGCCCGGCAGGCGATCCGGCACCAGGAAGGCGCCGCCGCCGACCGCGAGCAGCGGCACGTCGCCGGCCTCCGTCTTCATCCGGTCGATGTCTTCCTCCAGCTTGCGCCAGGCATCGCGCAGCGCGGCCTCGATCAGCCGCTTGGGCAGATTGGCGACGCGCGAGCGGTCGCCGATGTCGATCAGGCCTGCGGCCACCGCAATGTCGGTGGCGGTCAGGCGCGAGCCGCCGAACACCAGCGCATCCGACGTCAGGCGGTAGCCGACGCTGAGCGGGCCGACGCGCACCGGATCCTCGTCGACATGGCTGCCGCCGCCGAGCCCGATCGAGAGCAGATCGGGCATGCGGAACAGCGTACGCACGCCGCCGACCTCGACGACAGCATTGGCCTCGCGCGGAAAGCCGTGACGCAGCTGGCCGATGTCGCTGGTGGTGCCGCCGACGTCGACGACCATGGCGTCGTCGAGCCCGGAGAGGTGCGCGGCGCCGCGCATGGAGTTGGTGGCGCCGGAGGCAAAGCTCATCACCGGGAAGGCGGTGGCGATCTCGGCCTGCATCACCGTGCCGTCGTTCTGGGTCAGGAACAGCGGCGCATCGATGCCGCTGTCGGCGATCGCCTTGCGGAAGGCCGCGACCGTGGTGACGGCGAGATCGTGCAGCGAGGCGTTGAGCAGCGCCGCGTTCTCGCGCTCGAGCAGGCCGATGCGGCCGAGATCGTGCGACAGCGTCACCGCGACGTCGGGGCAGATCTCGGCGAGTATCTCCCGCGCGGTCGTCTCGCAGGAGGGATCGAGCGGGGAGAAGCTCGAGCACACCGCGACCGAGCGCAGGCCGGCCTGCTTGATCTTTCGCGCGGCGTCCTTGAGGCCGGCAACATCCAGCGGCATGAAGGGACGGCCGTCATAGTCGTGTCCGCCCTCCAGCATGAAGATCTCGCCGTTGACGAGGCTGGCGAGATCCGCCGGCCAGTCGCAGAACGGCGGCAGCGAGGCGCTCGCGGGCATACCGATGCGGATCGCGCCGATCTTCTGCACGTGGCGGCGCTGCACCACCGCGTTGATGAAATGCGTGGTGCCGATCACAACGGCGTCGACCTTCACTGCGGCGGCAGGTTCGGCGCGCAGCGCCTTCAGCGCATCGAGAATGCCCGAGGTGACGTCGGCCGTGGTCGGGCGCTTGACGGAATGGACGACCTTCTCGTCGACGATCAGCACGGCGTCCGTGTTGGTGCCGCCGACATCGATGCCAATACGCTTCATGGGATCTTAAGCTCCGACTGCTGCGGGCGAGAAGAGGGAACGGAAGTCGAGGTCGTAGCCGAAGGCGCGCGGACCGACGAATTCGAGACCGCGGGCGCTCGTCAGCACCGGCGGCGCCGGCAGCGCCACCACGGTGACGCGCTGGCCGTAGCGGATGGTCTCGGTGCCGATGCCGTGGCCATTGACGCTGTCGAGCACGCAGATCAGATCGGGCGAGGTCGCGATCGCCCTCTCATCGCGCCAGGCCACGATCCATTCGTTCTGGAACGAGAGTTTTAGCTTTGTGCCGCGATCGGCATCGCTGCCGTCCACCATTGCTGTGCCACGCAGGAATCCCTCGGTGGTCCGTCGCGCAACGTCAACAATCTTGCCGGTGAAGAGCTTCTTGCCGCCTTCGGTCTCGAGCAGCGCGGCGATCGGATCCTCGTGGCGGCGGTTCGCCTCCTGCACGGCACGGCCGATGCGGATCGCCTTGGTGGTGGTGAAGTGGATGCCCCAGTCCTTGACCTCGCGCCCGGTGCGCGGCGCCTTGCTGGTGGAGGCGATCGAGCCCATCTCGACGCAGATCTTGCGGCTCGCCCGCTCCATCCATTTCCAGCTCGGCACCTTGGTGACGACGGCTTCGATGCCGCGGGGATCGTAGAGCGTGCACGGATAGGGACGCAGGCCACCGATCGCGACCGAGGTCATCTGCGCCTCGGGGAAGGCGCGGCCCATGCAGTCTGCGTCGACCACGGGAATGCCGAGATGCGCGGCGGCCATCAGCGCCTGCACGCCGTTGCCACCGCCGATCTCGACCGACATCACGGCGCGGAACTTGATGTTGTTGATCTCTTCCTGCATGCGCACGGCGCGCGCGATGTTGCGGCTGTCGGCGAGGCGCTCCTGTCCGACCAGCGGCGCACCCATGTTCGAGACGACCGCGACCCAGTCCTCGTCGTCGAGGTCGAGCGGCGACATCAATTGCACGCGATGGCCTTCGGCATAGAGCCGGCGCAGATTGAGCAGGCCGAGATAGGGGCTGCCGCCGCCGCCGGTGCCGAGGATCCAGGCGCCGACCGCGAGCGCCTCGATCTCCTCGAGGCTGATCGTCTTCAATTCCACTTTGCTCACGACACCAGCTCCTCGACGATGCGGGCCGCTGCGGCAATGCCGAGGATCACGGGACCCGGATAGGCCTTGCGCACACGGGCCTTGTTGGCGCTGGTGTAGCTGATGCAGTCCATCACCACGAGATCGGGCTCGAGATCCGCCATGGTGCGCGCGGCTTCGTCGACGGCGGCCTCGCTGGAGCCGGGACGCAGCGTGATGCCGACGACCTCGACGCCCTCGCGCTGCCACTTCTTGTCGATCAGCGCGGTCTGTTCGGGCAGCGGCGAGAACACGCCGAGCCGGCCCTTCGGCAGCACGGCCTCGACGAGATTATGCAGGATGGCCGACGGCAGGATGACGAGGCCATCAGCTGCGAGGTTGGGGAATTTGCCGGTGCAGGCCATCAGCGTCACGCCGACGCCTTCGTGCTTGAAGCGGGTGATCTGCTGGCTCGCGCGCCGCTCCACTTCCTTCTTGCTGATGGTGACGCCGTCGCCGTTCGGCAGCAGCGTGAACAGCGTGTCGTAGCCGTCCATCGGCGGGATGGCGTCGATCTCGGCGCGGCTCATGCCGTCGAGCGCGCCGCGCAGCTCGATCTGGATGCCCGGCGACAGCACGGCTGCGATCTCGGCAGCGACGGTCGGGCGCGGGCTCTGGCCGATCACGACCACTCCGATGCGCTGGTGCTTCAATGGCATGTTCATGTCTAGTCCTTCAACACGACGAGATCGGCCGGCGTCCATTCGAGCGTAACGCCGTTGCCGGGAACGAACAGGCGGCTCGTGCCTGCATTGGGTTGCTGCACGAGGACGCGATGTCCACCCTCGAGCGTGACGCGGTAGAGCACGGCGCCGCCGAGGAAGTTGGTGTTCTCGACGATGCCATGGGCGGAGCTGCCGGCTGTGGTGGCGGCATCAGTGCGCGGTGCGATGCGAATCTTTTCGGGGCGCAGCGCGACCGAGAGCACGCCGGTGCCATGCGCGTCGGTCGGCGGCAGCGCCAGGATCAGGCCCTTGCCCACGTCGAGGCTTCGGCCTGCGGCGGTGCGCTCGCCGCGAAAGATGTTGGTGTCGCCGATGAAGTCGGCGACAAAGCGCGTCGTCGGCTGGTTGTAGATCTCCGTGGGCGTGCCGACCTGCTCGACGCGGCCGCCGTTCATCACGGCGATGCGGTCGGACATCGCGAGTGCCTCTTCCTGGTCGTGGGTGACGAAGACCAGGGTGAGGCCGAGCTTCTTCTGCAGCTGCTTGAGCTCGAACTGCATCTGCTGGCGCAGCTTCTTGTCGAGCGCCCCTAACGGCTCGTCGCAGAGCAGGACGCGCGGCGCGATGACGATAGCCCGGGCAAGCGCGACGCGCTGCTGCTGGCCGCCGGAGAGCTGGGCAGGGCGACGATCCTCCAGCCCGGACAGTTCGACCATGGCGAGGGCCGCCTTCACCTTCGCCGCGATGGTCGCCTTGTCCAGCCCGCGCATGCGGAGGCCAAAGGCGACGTTCTCGGCGACGGTGCGATGCGGGAACAGCGCGTAGTTCTGGAACACCATGCCCATATCGCGCTTGTGCGCGGGCACATGGGTGATGTCGGCGCCGTCGACGCGGATCGCGCCCGAGCTCGGCGTCTCGAAGCCGGCGATCATGCGCAGCGTCGTGGTCTTGCCGCAGCCGGACGGGCCGAGCAGGGAGAAGAATTCGCCCTGCCTGATGTCCATCGCAACCGCATCCACCGCGCGGACGCCGCCGTCATAGACCTTGCTGACGCCGGCGATCTCGATCGATGCGCTCATGCGCGGAAGATCCGGTTGACGCGCTGGTCGATCTCGTCCTTGCGCTCGTTGTACCACTTCCAGTCGACCTGGATCAGCTTGGAGACCTTCTCGGGCGTGGTGAGCAGCTTGGCATCATACTTGGCGTCGAGCTTCACGCGTCTGTTGGCCGGCGAGTACCACACGGTCTCGGCGAGACGCTTCTGGACCTCGGGACGGAGCATGTAGTTCACATAGGCGTTGGCGAGCTCCTTCATCTTGCTGCCGGGCGTGATGGTCAGGACCTGCTCCAGCGACAGCACGCCTTCGCTCGGCGCGACGAAGTCGGTCGGCTGGTTCTGGCCGTCATAGCGATAGATGCCGGAATCGTGGATGACGCAGAGGCCGACTTCGCCGGAGAGCAGCATCTTCTCCATCGCGCCGGTGAAATCGACGATCTTGATCGGCTTGAGCTTCTCCAGTGCCGTATAGGCCGCATCGAGATCGGTCTGGCCCTTGCCGAACAGCGTGCCGCACATCATCAGGAAGGCCTGGCCGAGGCTGTTGACGGGAATGACATAGCCGCCGCGCATGCCGTTGTACTTCGTGTCCCACAGCTCCTTCCAGGAGGTGACGTTGCCGTAGCCCTTGTCGGTGCGCATGCCGAGGCCGATGGCGCTGGTGAAGATCGAGACGCCGACGATCTTGTCGCTGACGGCGTAGGGATAGACGTCGGCGAGGTTGGGCACCAGCTTGGGATCGATCTTCGGCTCGACCAGCCCCATCTCGGCGGCGGCCCACTGCTCGTTGGAGTTGGTGTGCAGCACGTCGTAGATCGGCGCGGAGCGCGAGCTCGCCTGCAGCTTCGGCAAGTATGGGAAGGCGGAGTCGGTCTGGAGCTTGCACTTGAACTCGCTCTCGAAGGCGGGGCCGATCTCGGCCTTCATGATCTCGCCCCACTTGCCGCCCCAGCCGGTGATGCGCAGCGTCGGATCGTCGGCGCGCGCGACATAAGGCGCGGCGATCGTGCCGATGCCGAGCGAGGCGCTCGCGGTCAGAAAGCGGCGGCGGCTGAGCCGTGACGATCCCAGAGCTTTCATCATGTGTCGATTCCTTCGTTGGAATGAGCGGTTACAATTTGACGTAGGAGCGCAGGCCGACCGTGCGGTCGAGCCCGATGACGACGACAAAGGCGAGCACGATCGAGACCACCGAGGCAGCGCCGATGGTGCCGTCCAGATCGAACTTCAGATAATTGAACAGCGTGACCGGCAGCGTCTCGTTGCCGGGTGAGACCAGGAACAGCGAGACCGGAAACTGGTCGAAGGAGACGATGAAGGCGAAGATCGCACCCGCGAGCACGCCTGGCTTGATCAACGGCAGCGTCACCTCGAAGAAGGTGCGCACAGGGCTTGCTCCGAGATTTTGTGCGGCTTCTTCCAGGCGCGTGTCGAAATTATGCAGCACTGCGAGCGTGGTGCGCACCACGTAAGGCAGCGTCACCAGGGTGTGGCCGGCGACGAGGCCCCAGGTCGGCCTTCCCACGTCGAGCAGCACATAGGTCTGGAACAGCGCGAGACCGGTGAGGATCGCCGGCAGCATCAAGGGCGAGAGCATGGTCGCCACGATCAGCCGCGTGCCCGGCAGGTTGCCGCGCGCAAGCGCCAGCGCCGCGGAAGCGCCGAGCACAGTTGCGGACAGGGTGGTGAGCACGGCGACTTCGAGGCTGAAGCCGAGCGCATGCATGAAGTCGCGCGAGGCGAAGAATTTTTCGAACCAGCGCAGGGACACGCCGACCGGCGGAAACTGGATGAACGGCGTCGGGTTCAGCGCGAACACGACCACGATCGCGATCGGTGCCAGCAGGAAGATCAGGATGGCGATGTTGAGGGCGAGATAGAGGTAGCGGCCGTACGGCCTGATAGGTCCGGGCGTACGAGCAGACGCTGCTTGCTGGACTGCCGTGAGCGAAGGCGAGGCCGTGGTTTGCATCATCAGCCTCACTGCAATTCGCGCTGGCCGGAGACGAGGCCGAGCGCGCGGTTATAGGCGATGACGAGCAGAAGCGAGATCACGAGCAGCACGATGCCGAGCGCGGCGGCGAAGCCGACGTTGAAGTTCGCCGAGATCTGCTGGTAGATCAGGATCGGCAGCGTCATGATCTGGAAGCCGCCGAGCAGGATCGGCGTGACATAGGCGCTGATCGCGAGCGCGAACACCAGCAGCGATCCGGCGAGAATGCCGGGCAGGCTGAGCGGCAGCGTCACTTCGAGGAAGGCGCGCAAGGGACTCGCGCCGAGATTTTCAGCGGCCTGCTCCAGCCGCTCGTCGATGCGGCCGATGACGCCGGTGAGCGTCAGCACCATGAAGGGAACGTAGATGTGGACGAGCCCGACCACGATGCCGGTCTCCGTGTACATCAGCTTCAAAGGTTGAGCGATGAGGCCGAGCGATATCAGGGTCTGGTTGACGACGCCCTTGTCGGACAGCAGCGTCATCCAGGCGAAGGTGCGCACCACGATGCCGGTCAGCATCGGTGCGAGCACGGCCATCAGCAGCAGCGCATGTCCGGTGCGGCTCTTGATCCGCGCCATCCAGTGCGCCAGCGGATAGCCGATCGCGAGCGCGACCAGCGTGGTGACGAGCCCGATCCGGATCGTGGTCCAGATCACCTCGAGATAATAGGGATCGCCGATCATGCGGCCATAGTGACGCGTGGTGAAGGCGACCTTCGGCATCACCACCGGATTGCCGGTGAGCACGCTCATCAGCGCCATCAGCCCGATCGGCAGGAAGAAGAACAAGGCGAACAGCAGCGCGCTCGGCAGAATGAAGAGCGCAAGGCCGTTCGGGCGCGTGGTCGCGGCGTTGCTCATCGCGTCCCCGTCTGGATGCGGGTGGCGTCCTGATCCAGCGGATCGCCGGTCAGTCGTCTCAGTTTCGAGGCCATCGCTGCCAGCTCGCGGCGGACATTGGCGCGCTCGGCGGCGGTGGTCGCCTGCACCGAATAGGACACCGCGATGCCGATCATCTCGCCGGTCTCGCCGCTCTTGAGCGCAAAGCCTTGCGAGCCGACGCCCTCGATGGATTCATCGGCCGCCTCCGATACGCCGGTGCGGCGTATCTCATCGAGGCGCGCCATCAGCTGCTTGAAATTCTGCGGCGAGTTGCGCGGCAGCTTTGGATAAGTCGCGGGCACGCGCGCACGGATGTCCTCGTCGGAGAGGCGCGCCAGCATGGCGCGGCCATTCGAGGTCGCGAGCGCCGGCGTGCGCTGGCCGGGCGGATTGACGACGCGCAGGGGATTCGAGCCCGGCACGATGCGGAGCACGACCTGCTCAAAACCGTCGAGCACGGCGATGTAGCCGGTGTGTCCGGTACGCGCGCAGACCTCGCGCAGCTCGCGCTCGGCCATGCTGATGAGATCGTCATGGGCGCGATGCAGCCGGCCGAGCTCGAAGGTGAGCAGGCCCGGCCGGTAGCGGCGGGTGTGCGGATCCTGCTCGAGCAGGCCGCAATCGCGCAAGGAGCGCAGCAGGCGCGAGGTCGAGCTCTTCGGCTTGCCCGTCAACGCCATCACATCCGCGAACGACAGATCGGGCCGCGCGCTGGAAAAGCAGCGCAGGATCTCGATCGCGTTGGTGAGAGCGCTCATGAAAGCTGGTCCAAGGTAGTTCCAAATTTCGGAACCTTGTCCCAAATTTTAGGCCTGGCGCGCAAACGGGCAAGCGGAAATTTCCGGCAGGCTGGCGCCCGATTGCGCAGATGCGGCGGGAGGTCGCTTGTTAGGATCGCAAAAGAACGGCGCACCGTGTTGGGCGATGCGCCGTTTCTCGCGATTAGGCAGCTTTGGCGGTAACGCTGCCAATCCAGTCGCGCGCGAGTGCCACGTCGGCCTGCGACAATTGATGGCCTGCCGGCAGGACCTTGTGAGTCACGCGGGCACCTGCTTGCGATAGCAGCGTGGCGAGCCGCGCCGAGTTGCTCGCCGGCACGATGGGATCAGCCTGCCCGGACAGCAGCAGGACAGGCTTGCCGCCGAGCTCCGCCTTTTGCGGATCCGACAGCGGCACCATGGCACGCAGCAGGATCGCGCCTGCGAGCACGTCCGGCTTCAGCAGCAACAGCGCCGCCGCGATGTTGGCGCCATTGGAGAAACCGACCGCGACAGGCGCGGCGATGCCGTAGCGTTGCCGCGCGTCCGCGACGAAGTCGCCGAGCTCGAGCGCGCGCCGGCGCACGTCGTCCTCGTCGAACACGCCTTCCGCGAGGCGGCGGAAGAAGCGCGGCATACCGTGCTCGAGCACGCGGCCGCGCGGCGAGAGCAGGGCGGAGCCCGGTGAGATCATCTTGCCGAGGCCGAGCAGATCGTCCTCGTCGCCGCCGGTGCCGTGCAGCAGCAGGAGCGGGGGCGAGCCCGCGCTGGTCGCGGGCTCGAAGCGATGGATGAATGAAGTCTCGGTCATGACACGCTCTCTTCCAGGCTCGGCAGCACGCTCTCGATCTGCTTGCGGTGCTGTTCGAGGAAACCCGGCAGCTTCAGGTCGCGTCCCAGCGTCGCGACAGGCTCGTCCACGGCGAAGCCGGGAATATCGGTCGCGATCTCGAACAGCACGCCGCCGGGCTCGCGGAAGTAGATCGAGCGGAAGTAGTTGCGGTCCCTCTGCTCGGTCGGGTGCAGACCGTGATTGCTCACGAGCCTCTCGGCCATCTTGCCCTGCTCGGCATCGTCAGCCGCGCGGAAGGCGATGTGATGCACCGAGCCGCCGCCCTGATGCCCGCGCAAAAACCCCTTGGCTTCGTAGATGTCGACGACGCTGCCTTCGACATCGCCCGGCGCCTTGAAGCGGATCACAGAACCTTCGCGGCCCGTCTCCTTGAAGCCGAACACGTCGGTGAGAATGGCAGCCGTCTTCGCCGCGCTGTCGAGCAGCAGCGTCACGCCATGGAAGCCGCGGATCGCATGCTCCGCCGGCACATCGCCATTGCTCCAGCCGGGCTCGTTCTCGGCGCCGGGGACGCCGACGAGGGCGAGCGCCATACCATCGGGATCGGTGAAGGGCAGCACGGACTCGCCAAAACGCTTTTCCAGCGCCTCGTAAGCAATGCCCTTTTCAGTGAAGCGCTGGGTCCAGTAACCGAGCGAGCGCTCCGGCACCCGGAAGGCGGTCTGATGCGTCTCGCCGACGCCGCGGCGCCCGGCTGGCACGCCGGCCCAGGGGAAGAAGGTCAGGATGGTGCCGGGGCGGCCCGTCTCGTCGCCATAATAGAAGTGGTAGGTGCCGGGATCGTCGAAATTGACCGTCTTCTTGACGAAGCGCAGGCCCAGATCCCGGGTGTAGAAGCCGAAATTCCTGATGGGGTCGCCGGCGATCGCCGTCACATGGTGCAGTCCAGACATTGTCGTCCTCCAAAACTTCGGAGCGGTCTTGATCTGGACGGAAATATTGTTCCGCTTTGGATTGGAGACAATCCATGCAATTATGACGGCTATGTCTACGATTTGGAAACAATCGCCGGGGCCGGGCCTTGGATAAGGTCGCCAGCCTCCGGGCCTTCGTCAAAGTGGTCGAAAGCGGCAGCTTTGCCGAGGCGGGCCGGCAATTGCGGCTATCGCGCTCGGCCATCAGCAAATACATCGCCGACCTCGAGGAGAGCCTCGGCGTCCAGCTCCTGAACCGGACCACGCGGCACGCGAGCCCAACCGAGAACGGCCAGCGCTATTTCGAGCGCGCGGTGGTGATCCTCTCGGAGATCGAGGCCGCCGACCAGGCGGTGACGCAGGCCCAATCGGCGCCGCGAGGGCTGCTCCGCGTCAACGCGCCGATGTCGTTCGGCACCATGCGGCTCGGGCCGGTGCTCGCCGATTTCATGGCGCGCTACGGCGAGCTGCAGCTCCAGATCGTGCTCAGCGACGATCTGCTCGATCCCGTCCAGGACGGCTTTGACGTGACCTTGCGGATCGCGGAGCTGGAATCTTCCAGCCTGATCGCGCGCCGGATCGCGCCTGTCCCGCGCATGATCTGCGCCTCGCCGGATTATCTCGCGCGTCACGGCACGCCAAGGCATCCGCAGGATCTCCGCGAGCACGCCTCGCTGACCTACGGCTTCCTGCTCACCGGCAATCAGTGGAAGCTTACAGGCAGCGACGGCGATCACTGGATCCAGCCGGCCTGGTCGCTCTGCGTCAACAATGCCGAAGTGCTGCGCGACGTCGCGATCAGGGGCAGGGGGCTGGCGCTGCTGCCGGAGTTCATCGCCGCTGACGCTTTGCGGAAAGGCGAGTTGCGGACGGTGCTGGACAGCTATTCTGCGCCACCGCTCGCGCTCTACGCGGTCTACCCGCCGACCCGGCATTTGTCGGTGAAGGTGCGGCTGTTCATCGATTTCCTGGTGGAGCGGTTTGGCCGCGAGGAAGAGGCCGGCGGGCGCAGACGTGCGGAGGCCGTGAACCCATAAATCTGCCGGGCGACGGCTCGCCAGAGTCCGCTAACCCCACCGGGTGGATGCAAGTCCGCTTGCAGACCATGGCAGGAGCGAAAGCTTGGGTCGGCCTTGGCCAGATCGGATCCTGATGACATCGTGCCAAGCGCGCCGGCGGGCTCGTCCTGCATGGCCCCCGAAGAATGTTAGTGCTTGAGCGACGCTGAAAAGGCGACGAGCGCGATCATGTCGTCGATACTGAGATTCTCGACAACCGGTTTCATGAGTTCGCTATTGGCGCCCTTCCGCGCCCCTGATTTGAAGTCATAGAGCTGCCGGAACAAGTAGGTGGGCGAACGGGACGCAATCCCTGGCGCGATGGCAGTCCCGTTGAGGTCAGCACCGTGACAGACCCCGCATTGGACGCGCGGATCGCTGTTCGCTGCCAGCGTTCGTCCCTTCTGAACGCTGCCTACCGGGACGTAGGCGATGAAACGAGCACGCGAGTCTCGGCTGACAAAGTGTTCAACGTTTTCCGGTATCTCGATGATGCGCTGACCGATGGGTTCTTTCTCGGTGCCGTCCAGCGGGGCCAAGAACAAGTCTCTCACCTGTGTTTTTGGCACCACCTCGGTCTCTACGACAGCAATAGTCGGTCTCGGCTTGATGGAGGCGAAGTAGGCCGCGGCCTCTCCGAGTTCCTGATCGGTCACCGCTTTGGACAACTTGATCATCAGGTCGGTGGCGATGCGAGGCACCGAGTTCGTGCGCATGCTCGTCTTGAACTCCGTCGTTTGCTGAATGATGTATTCGGCGGAGAGGCCAAATAAGCTGGCATTCTCAGGACCACCCGGTCCGTCTGCCCGATGACAGACGCCGCATGCGAACACCTCTGGCTTTCTCCCCCTTGCCACGATTTCCGGCATTAGTGGATGATCATCCGGATGCCAGTCGGGCGCGGCGAACAGATCGCGCAACTGCGTCAGTGTAAAACCGGCGGCACTGTCAGGAACGTGCCTGATCGTACCGTCGTCAGGCGTGCGTTGAAAATTGGGCGGATTTACCGGGTAGGCCCATGCCGGCGGGCTCTCCTGGATTTGCGCACGCGCCCCTGCCGCAGTGAGCAATGCCACCGAGAACGCCCATAGAGCGATCGGAAATCTCATGGCCTCGGCCTCCCAGCCCGTCGGTGAAGCCAGACTACACTTTCCGAAGGCGAGGATCAGGAGCGGCTAACCGACCGCTTGTCGGGGACGCCTCAGCTCCTCCGCCACATCGAAAACACCATTCAACGCCTGGGACTCGCAGACGTCAATGTGCAATTCAGCTGTCGTGGTTTCAGTGAGCAGAGCTTGACGAACAGCCGCTAGGTGTTTGCGGTCGCACCGGCCGGCGCGAGCAGATCGTCGAGCGCTCTCATCGACGCCTGCTGAAGCGCGGCAAGTTCGTCGGCCGCACTCTGGCACTCCACCGGGGACATCGAGATTGCAGCCAATTCGATTTCGCGGCAGCGCTCGAACAGGCTGACGAGTCCGAGCGCGCCGGCCGCGCTGCCGAGCTGGTGCGCGGATCGGGCGAGTTGCTTGTGGTCGCCCATCGCCGCAGCCTTGGCGATATCGTCGATCAGCCGTTCGCTCGTTTGCTGCAGGAGCTGATGGAGTTTTGCGACCTGCGCCGCGCCCAGCAGTTCCTTCTGATCGTCGAGGAAATGCTGGTCGATCAATGCGCCCGCCGCGAGCTGCACCGCTGCGGGCTCGTCCTGGGGATCGTCCTCGATCGCCTCGCGCAGCGCATTGATCAGGATCGGCTTGCTGACGATCTTGGCGATGCCTGCGCCGGCGAGCCGCTCGCGTGCGCTGCTGGAGATGTCGGCCGTGACGGCGATGATGCGCGGCATTTTCGGCAGACCAAGTCTCCCGATCCGAGACGCTGCCTCGACGCCGTCCAAGTCGGGCATGTGCAGATCCATCAGGATGACGTCGAACGCCTGATCGCGGACGAGCTCTATGGCTGATGCGCCGTTCCTGGCGATCGTGGGGTGGTGGCCGAGCCGGTTCAGGATCGCTTCGCCGACCTCGCAATTGACGGGATCGTCGTCGACCAGCAGCACGTTGAGCTGCCGTGACGGCGGCGGAAGCGCGCCCTGCGCGATGCCGCTTGCGGCGCGGCCGAGCGGCACGTCAAGCGTAAACGTGCTGCCGGCGCCCGGCTTGCTCTCCACCGTCAGCTCGCCGCGCATCAGGCGGGTGAGGCGCCGCGCGATCGCGAGTCCGAGGCCGGTGCCTCCGAACCGCCGCGCAATGCTGTCGTCGGCCTGGACGAAGTCCTCAAAAATCCGCTCATGCATGTCGGGCGCGATGCCGATGCCGGTATCGCGAACGGTGACGTGCAGCAGGACATGATTGTCGAGCTGTTCGGCGGCCGCCGTCAATGAAATCCCGCCTCGCGGGGTGAACTTGATCGCGTTGCCGATCAGGTTGAGCAGGATGCGGTTGAGCCTGACAGGATCGCCGTGCACGGACGTATTGACCGTCGCATCGCTGGCGAGATCGAAGGTCAGTCCCTTGTCGAAGGCCTGCGGGCGCATCAGATCGGCGGTGGCCTCGATCAGCTGGTCGAGGCGGAAGTCGCGCGCTTCCAGCGCCTCGGTGCTGGCCTCGAGGCGCGCATATTCCAGGATCGCATCGACCAGCGCGATCAGCGTTTCGCCCGATGCGGCGGCGGTCGCGAGGTGGCGCCGCTGCACCTCGCCAAGGCTGCCGTCGTCGAGCAGTTGCAGCACGCCCATGACGCCGTTCAGCGGCGTGCGCAGCTCGTGGCTGACGACCGCAAGGAAGCGCGACTTGGTCTCGTTGGCCTGCACGGCGATGCTGCGCGCGCGCTCGGCCGCGTCGTGCTCGGCCAGGGCCTGATCGCGCGCCTTTTCGAGCTCGGAGGTCCGCGCGATCACCTTGCCCTCGAGTGTTGCGTAGGAGTCGCGCAAGTGAGCGGCCATCCGGTTGAACTGGTCGCCGAGCGCCTCCAGCTCGTCGCCGGTCCTGATCGCGAGCCGCAGGCCGAGATCGCCGCTTCCGATCCGCCGCGCGCCCTGCGTCAGGAGCTGGATCGGCACCGTCATGCGCCGGCTGAGCCAAAGGGACACCAGCACCGCAATGGCAAGCAGGGCGACCAGAAGAAACGTGGAACGTCCGATCGACGCATAGATCGGGGCATAGGCTTCGCTGAGCGGAAGCTCGACGAACACCAGCCAGCCGAGCGAGGGCACCGTCGCATAGGTCGATAGAACGCGCTGGCCTGACAGGTCCTCCCTGACCAGGCCGCCCGAGGGCGGGCCCACGCCGTCGAGCGCGGCGCGCACGTCCGCGTGGCCGGTGAGATCGCTGCGGCGTAGCGCCGGCCACAGATCCGGATGCGCGATCAAGACCCCCATGCGGTCGACCACATAGGCCTTGCCGGTGTTGCCGACCCTGATCCCGGCGACGAGGTCCCAGATGAAGCGCAGATTGACTTCGGCGATGACCACATTGGGCGCGCGGCCGGCCCCGCGGATGGCGAGCGTCATGAACGGCTCGGTGTCGCCGAAGAAGTAGACCGGCCCGTAATAGGCGCGGCTTTCATTGGCACCGCGGAAGGCCGACGAGGTGGAGAGGTCGGCCTTGCTGCCGACCTTGTCTGCGACGCGGCGCGACACGCGCACCTGCTCGCGGCCCTGCGCATCGAGCTCGGCTATTTCCGCGATCGCGGGCGAGAGGCGCAGCAGGCGGATGGCGTTCAGGCGATCGTCTTCGTTGGTCGACAGCTCCGGAGGCAGGCGCGAGAGCCATCTGATCTGGTTTTCGATCTGGCCGATGAACTGGCCGATCTGGATGGCCGCGGATGCCGCCTGCTCGCGCTGGATCGCCGCGAGCAGCTGCTTCTGCTCGCGATAGGAGAACCAGACGTCGAAGCCGGTGTTGATGGCGAGCGCGGCAAAGGCGAGAGCGACGATCGAGTAGAGATATTTCCGGAACAGCCGGCCGGGAGGCGTCCGCAAATGTCCCTGGTCGACCTGCTCGTTCACTCGCGGATCTCGTCGGCGCGCGCCAGCAGCGTGAACGGGATCGTCAGTCCGAGCGATCGTGCGACGGTGCGGTTGATCAGGAGCTCGTATTTGCGCGGCGATTGCACCGGCAGATCCCCGGCCTTGGTGCCGCGCAGGATCAGGTCGACATAGTCGGCCGAGCGAACCTCCAGCGTCGGCCCGTAGCTCATGAGCCCGCCTGCGTCCATGAAGTAATGAAACGGATAGATCATCGGAACGCGATATTTCGCCGTTGCCGCGACGATCGCCTGGCGGTTCACCACCAGGAAGCTGTCGACGAGCGAGATCATAGCAGCCTTGGGCGGCTCGGAGAAACGGCTGATCGCCCCGTCGATATCCGCTGCCTTGCCGATGGGGGCGAGGACGACGTCAACTCCTGATGTCACGGCTTCCTGCTCGAGGGAATCGAGAAAGAAGCGCCCGGCGCGAGGCGTGCTCGCCGGATTGAACAGGACGCCGACACGCGCCATGTCCGGAACGGCCTCCTTGATGAGCTGAAGCCATTTGCCGCCCATCTCGGCGGTGCTGCTGGTGAAGCCCGTGACGTTGCCGCCGGGACGCGCGAGGCTCTCGACGAAGCCGTTGCCGACGGGGTCGTTGGACGTCGCGAAAACGATCGGGATCGTCTTGGTGGCCGCCATGACGGCTGCGGTTTCACCCGTCGAGCCGGTCAGGATGACATCCGGTCTGAGCTCCAGCAATTCCTGAACTGCAGTCTTCAGTCGATCCGCTCCGCCGAAGCTCGAACGGACTTCGAGGCGGAAGTTGACCCCTTCGACCCAGCCTCGTTGCCTCAGGCCCGCGATGAGCCCGCCGAGCCGCGTGGTCGCAGCTTCGGTCATGCTTCTCTTGGTCAGTTCGTCGTCGAGCGGCAATGCCGTCAGCGTGGCGACGAGCCGCATGCGATCCGGCGTTGCGCCGAGCGCGAGGAGACCTGCAGCAGTTGTGCCGGCAAGCCGAAGGAAATCGCGGCGGGCGACCGCCGGCACAGCGCGGGCAGGAGCGGACCGCTCAATCATGAAATGTTTCGCAAAAGTTGTCCCTGACGCTGTGCATATCGCGAAAGGCTAGCGACCACAATTGATGAAAAAATGCGCTTGTGAATGTTCATTCGCAGCCATGCGCAGCCCGATACCGTATTCCTACCCGCCGAAAGAGTCGCTGTTTCGATCGTTTGTCTGATCCGTGACGTTCCGCAATGCCTTGTAGCATTGCAACATTTCCGTCTCGGTTGCGACGACGGTTCGGGGAAGCCGATTTCGTAGCTGCCGATTTTTGATCTGTTGTTTCAGGTTGTTTCGAAGGTTTGCGATGCGCAAAATCTATCTTGTCCCGACCCTTGTCGGTCTCCTCACTTCACTTTCCGCAGGCCCGTTGGCGGCCCAGGGCGCCGTGCCCAAGCAGAAGGCCGCGCAGGCTCCGAAGGCTGCCACGGCGGCCGGTGCTGCTCCAGCCGCCGCTGCACCGGCGGCGGCTGCGACCGAGGCGCCGAGCGCCGGCGTGGACGACAAGACCAAGGCGATCGACGGTTTCCGCTCGGCCAAGTTCGGCATGAGCGAAGCCGACGTGCGCGCGGCGATGACCAGGGACTTCAACGCCAAGCCCGACGCGATCAAGGCGCAGGACAACGCATCCGAGCTGACGCACAGCATCCTGCTGTCCGTTCCGGAGCTGCTGCCGAACGGCGGCACCGCCGAGCTCTCCTACGTGTTCGGCTACAAGTCCAAGTCGCTGATCCAGGTCGGCGCCGTCTGGTCGAAGGGGACCGACACAGCGATGACGCCGGAGAAGCTGTTCTCCAACGCCAACATCCTGCGCGCCCATTTCATGGGCGAAGGCTTCAAGCCCGACTCCATCGCGGTCAACATGCCGGTTGCCGGCGGCATCGTGATGTTCCGCGGCAGCGATGCCAAGGACCGCTCGGTGATCCTGCTGCTGCAGGGCACGTTCGAGAACAAGGAGAACAACCAGCGTGTGCTGACGCCCACCAGCCTGCTGTTGTTCTACGTGGCGGACGCCAAGAGCCCGGACATCTTCAAGCTGCCGCCCGGCCAGTTCTGATGCCGGACGCTTCTTTCGACATTCTCCCACCCGGTTGTGGATCGGCGCCAATGCCGATGATGAGGATCTGAAATGCGCGGACCATCTGCAACGCGAGACAATGACGAGTTGACGACGCTGCGGGGGCTGGCGCGCTTCCGTTCGATGTCGCTGCTCTGCGCGATGCAGATGGTCTTCCTGCCGGTGTACAGCGTCCGCGTCCAGGCGCAGACCGCCAACGTCATCGTCCCGGATGGACGCACCGGCACCAGCCTTCAGACCTCCGGCAGCATCACCAATGTCACGACGTCGACGGTCGCGGGCAACAACGCCTTCAACTCGTTTTCGCAGTTCAGCGTCGGGCAGGGCAACACCGTCAATCTGCAATTGCCGACGGGGACGCAGAACCTCGTCAACATCGTTCGCGACGCGCCGGTCTACGTCAACGGCACGCTGAACTCCTACATGAACGGTGCGATCGGCGGTAACGTCTATTTCGCCGATCCCAAGGGGTTCGTGGTCGGCCGTTCCGGCACGGTGAATGTCGGCAGCCTCAATGTCTCGACGCCGACGCGCGAATTCACGGATAGTCTTATCGGCCCGGGAGGGGCTATCAACGGCACGGCGGTCGGCAACCTGATGGCCGGCTCGTTCCCGGTCTCGCCCGACGGCAACATCCGCATCTACGGCCGGGTCAATGCCCAGGATGGCGTGCGCCTGACCGGGCAGAACGTCTATGTCGGCGGCGCCACCCAGCGCGACATCGCCAATCTCGATCACGCCGCGAAGTTCGCGGCCTCCGTCAACTCCAAGGGCCTGCGCAGCGCCAGCTCAATCACCGTCAGCAACGGCTCGATCCATATCGGTGCGGTCAACAACGCCAGGGTCAACGGGCGTCTCACTGCGCAGAGCAAGACTACGACGCCGAGCAACATCACGGTTCAGGCCGGCAACAACATCGATGTCGGCAAGAAGGCCAATCTCAACATCGCGAGCACGACCGGCGATGCCGGCGAGATCCGCCTGAAGGCGGCGCAGAACCTGACCGTCGCGGGCGGCGCCAGGTTCGACGCGAGCGCGAAGAGCGGCAATGCGGGTCTCGTCGATTTCAGCGCGAACGGGATCATCGACATCGGGAAAGGCATCAAGGTCGATCTCAGTGCGGACAACGGCAAGGCCGGCACGCTGCTGATCGACCCGACCGACGTGGTCGTGGGTGATGCCGCTCAGGGCGACACCGGCGTGACGCTGTCGAACAGCTCCATCGTGAATGCGCTCGCCGGGCTCAGCGCCGGTGCCGACTACCTCATTCAGGCCGATCATTCCATCACGCTCGCCGCACATGCGGTGATCGATGCCCGCCGTCTCGATGGCTCCGGCCATTCGTCCGGCAACGCCAACAACGTCATCATCGACGCGCCGAACATCGAGATCATGAATGGCGCGCAGATCCTGGCCCAGTCGGTCAATTTCGGTGGAACCAGCTACACCGACGGCAATGTGACGCTGCGGGCGACGGCGAGCGACATCAAGCTGTCCGGCCAGGCCACCGCCGCGACGTCGATCACGGTCGACGGCAAGATCACCGGCGGCATCATCTCGATCAGTGCGACCTCGACGGCCGTGTCGAGCTTCCTGAACGGTTCCGTGGCTGGCGATTTTGCGCTTGTCGGCTCGACACTTGCCGCCTCGCTGCTCGGGCTCAATGGCGGCTATGTCGCGGCAAGCGCCACGGCGACCATCAACATCAACAGCCATGCCGACATCAACGGCCGCGGCGATGTGACCATTTCCGCACACGCCACGGAGACCGCGTCGGATCCGGCGGTCGCCTCCACCTTGCTCGGCAGCCTCACGCCTGTCGCGGCCGGTGTGGTCGTCGGCAAGATCGACGGCACTGCCACGACCAACGTGGCCTCGGGCGCGACGATCAACGCCGGCGGCAACCTCGAGATCAAGGCGCTCAACGATGCGACCATCGCCATCTCGGCCCTCGCGGCGTCGACGAGCGCGCAGATTGTCCCGACGGTGGCCTATTCCACGGGATCGGTGACGACGACCGCCAACGTCGCGACCGGCGCGCATATTGCTGCCGGCACGGTGAACACGAGCGGCAGCACCCTGAAGGTGCGCGCGATCAACAACAACTCGTTCTCGACCAGCGCAACGTCGGTTGCGGCGCCCGGAACGGGGGCGAGCGGTGCTGTCGGCGGGGCATTCGCCATCAGCGACATCACGACATCCGCGACCGCAACGCTCGGCGCATCGCTCGGAACCGATACCGCCAACCGGATGAACGGCTCCGTTCTGGTCGAAGCGACGTCCGATACCACGCTCAATTCCACGATGGCTTCGTCCATCGCCGGCCTCCCGGCACTGATCGCGGCAATCGAAAGAGGGCTGCGTGCCGTCACCGCGCCGACGTCGATCATCAGGGACCATATGGGTTCGCTGGTGCCGTTGAGCTTCGATTTCAAGGTCGCAGGCGCGCTCTCGCTGGCCAACAGCACGCAGAGCGCGACCGCTGCGATCGCGCAAAATCCGAGCGGCGGCGCGCCGAGCATCTATGCCAGCGGCAACGTCGCCGTCGCCAGCAATGTCATTGATCGCGGCGTTCGCAGCAATGCGACGTCCAGCGCGATTACGAAGGACCCGGTGTCCGGCGAGAGCACCGCGATCAGCGCGGCCGTCGCCTGGGGCAATTTCACGCATAATTCGAACGCCTATATCGGGGGCGGAACCCTGGTCAACGCGGCGAATATCGCCGTCGATGCCACCACCGAATTGCCGATCACCAACACCTGGCTGAAATGGGATGGACTGGGGGCGGTGCTGAGCCACCTCAACGGCAATCTCGGCGTCGGCGGCAACATCCTGACCAGCTACGCCAATGCCACCGCGGACGCCGGCGACACGATCGGCATCGCCGGCTCGCTGAACCATTTCGTCGTGAACAACAACACGACGGCGTGGGTGGCCGGCAGCGCCAGCCTGACGGCGACCTGCGCGACCGCGGCCTGCGGCAGTGGCACCGGCTGGTCGGTCGGGATGGACAATGGCGACCTCCATACCTACAACGCCAGCCTCCAGATCGCGGCCACCACGACCACGGCGTCGATCGACGCCGCCGGCAATGTCGGCACGCTCGGCTTCCTGTTCGGCAACACCTCGGGCGGCTCCTCGGTCGGCGGAGCGCTCAATCTCGTCCAGTTCAACACCAAGACCATCGCCGGCGTTTCGGACCGTGCGACGCTGCGTGCGGCGGACGACATCGCCGTCAACGCGATCACTTCCGACCAGTTCGTCGCTGTCGCACCGTCGTCCGGCAAGGCTGCCGGCACGCTGGCGCTGAACGGCATCACTTCGCTCGGTTTCCTGAACAACACGACGCACGCGTCGATCTCGAGCCGGGCCACCGTCTATGCCCCGACCGTCGGCATCCTGGCGCAGCAGGATCTGTCGGTCGTGACGCTGTCCGGCGCGATGAGCTATAACGGGAGTGGCGGGTCGGCGGTCGGCTTGTCGGTCGCCTATCTCGGCGCAAATACCGACACCTCCGCCTATATCGGCGACAACCATTCCGACATCCGGCCCGGCATGTTCAGCGCCAACGATCCGTTCGCCGGCACCAGCGGCGGAAGCGGGGCGGTCAATGTCGACAATCTGACACTCAGCGCGACCACTTCGGGACGCATCACGGCGGCCGCCGTCGCGGCAGCCGTCTCCGACCCGGCGTCGTCGAGTTTCTCCGACAAGGCAGGCGCTGCCGGCGCCGCCTCGACCGGAGGCACCGCCGGCGTGACGACGGCGGCGGGCAAGATCGGTTCGACCTCGGGATCGAGCACCAGCGGCTTCAGCGTCGATCTCGCCGGAAGCTCGTCGGTGAGCGACGTCTCGCTCGGCACCAGCGCCTATATCAGGAACACGACGGTCAATAAGTACACCACGACCGGCGCGGTGCTGACCAACACGATCGTTCAGGCGCTCAACGACACCATGCTCAACAATGGTTCGGGCTCGGCGGCGCTCAATCTGGCCGGTGGGTCCGCCACGGGGGCTGCGATCGGCGGCGCGATCGCAGCGGCGATGTCGAACAATGCGACGCTCGCCTATATCTACGGCACCACCATGAGCAACCAGAGTTCGGTGACGGTGCAGGCGCTCAATGGCGGCTCGGAGACCGTCGTCGCCATCGGCGTGGCGGGATCGAAATCCAATTCGGCGTCGCTGTCGGCCTCGGTCGGCATCATCACGGACAGCGCCAACGCCTATATCGAGAGCTCGACGATCACGGGGCAGGCGAGCGGCGTCAATCGCGCGCTCGAGGTCGACGCCTACCAGACCACGAACATCGCGATCGGCGGCGGCTCGCTCTACATTACGGGTGGCCAGGCCGGCGTCGGCATCGGGCTGACCTACGCGTCGATCGCCGATCCCACGGGTGGAAACGCGACCGACGCGCATATCCGCAGCACCTCGATCTCGAATTACGACACCCTGCTGGTGCTGGCCGACAGCGCCAGCGTGATTGCGGCCGGTGCGGCCTCGGGTGGGGCGGGGTCCAACGGGCTTGCCGGCGCGATCGTCGTCAGCGAGATCTCGCCGACCACGACCGCCTACATCAACAGCGGCGCAACGGTGAACATCGACGTTGGACGCGTGACGGTGCTGGCAGACAGCGGCGCTGTGTCGGCGCTGGACACCGCGCTCGGCAACCTCGTCAAGAAGTCGAACAACAATCATCTCGCCACGGACACCTGCACGGTCGCCGGCGGCACCGGCGGGCAGAACTGCATCGACTTCAGCGCGGCTGCGCTCAACGACGGCACGGGTAACGGTCCGGGCGCCAGCATCGTTTCCGTTGCGGGCCTCATCCAGGCCGGCAAGAACAATGTCGGCGCCTCGATCGTCTACAACACCATCGCGACGACGCATTCGGCCTATATCGCCAACGTCCTGATGACGGCCGGCAGCAACGGCAATGTCAGCGTGAGCGCGGTCGATTCCTCCAAGATCCAGTCGGTCACGATCGGCTTCGGTCTTGCGACCGGACAATTTGCGGGCGTCGGCGGCACGACGATCAGCTCGATCGCCAATACCGTCTCCGCGGCCATCGGCAACAACCTGTCCAGCACGACGCAATCGTCCGTCACGGGTCGCAACATTTCCGTCACCGCGACCGACAATTCCAGCATCACGGGAACCGCAGCGGTCGCGGGCGCCTCGACGCAAGGCAGCGCCGCGGGCCTCGCGCTGGTCTACAGCAGCATCGCCAACAATGTCAGCGCCGGCGTCACCGGCTCCAAGCTGACCGCCTCGGGCAATGTCGCGGTGGGTGCGAATTCGAACGCCAGCATCTCGACGGTCGCCGTCGGTATCGCGATGTCCTCGCAGGTCGGGCTGGCCGGTTCCGTCGCCACCAATCTGATGGGCACCAACGTCACCGCCGGCATCACCGCCGCCGGCACCAATGGCATCAACGGCGCCGACGTCACCGCCACCAACAACGTCGGCGTGACCGCCGGCAACAATGACAAGGCGGGCGTATTCGCCGGCGCCGTGTCGATCAGCAAGGGGGCGGCCGGCGGCGCGGGCTCGCTGGTCACCAACCAGATCACCGGGACAACGGCGGCCTATATCAGCGGCGCGAACACCAAGGTCGACGCGCTCGGGACCAGCAGCACTGATACGCTGTCGGTCAACAACGGTACGCTCGTGCATGCCTTCGATCTCGGCACTGCGCATGCGCCGACCGACACCACGCCCGACCTCACCGAGAATCAGGACACCGTGCGCGGCCTTGCCGTCGTCGCGAGCTCGCATCAGGCGGTCGTGACCAACGTCGCGTCGGTCGCCGCGAGCAGCGGCATCTCCATCATGATCAACCCGATCACCAATGTGATGAGCGGGGCGACCCGGGCCTATGTCGACAGCGCAGCCATCGACACCCGCCTGACGTCGTCGACGCTGGCGCCGCAGATCGAGGTCGCCGCGTCGAGCTTCTCCTATTCCGGCGCGTTCGGTGCCGGCATCGTGGCTCCGACCGGCAACGGCGGCGGCGGCGCCACCGTCATCAGCACCACGATGCAGCGCGGTACGTTCGCCACCATCACCAATGCCACGGTCGGCGGCGTGCAGTCGTCGAGCGCGACGGTCGGCGCTGTCACCGTGAAGGCCAATGCCGAGCAGGATGCGTCCTCGATCGCGATAGGCTTCAACACCGGCTCGGTCGGGCTTAACGTCTTCCAGGCGACGACGGAAGCCTATGTCGACGGCGGCGCGCTGACGGCTGCGTCACTGACGGTGAACGCCACCAACAACACCGGCATCTTCTCCGCGAACGGCTCCGGCGCCTATGGCAGCCAGGCCGCGATCGGCGCGGCGTTCCTGGTCCAGGTCTCCTCGAACCGGACCGAGGCCTATGTCGGCGACGAGTTCCACTATCAGGGCAATGGCGCGGCACACACGACCGCGCTCAATCTGAGCGGCGCGCTCGACGTCGAGGCCAAGACCAAGAACCGCTTCGAGGCCTATGCCATCGGCGGTGCGCTCTCGACCGGCACGGCCGCGATTGCCGGCATGGCGAACATCGAGATCGCCAACAACACCACCATCGCCGGCGTCTACGACACCACGCTGCAATCGGTGACGGGCGGTGCGGCCGGTGCGGTCACCATCAACGCCAACGAGGACGTGGCGATCAAGGAGATCGCGGGTGCGCTCGCGGTCGGCGCGAGCGGGGCAGGGGTCGGCGTCGGCGCCGCCGCCAACATCATCGTGTTCAAGAGCCGGACCGTTGCCGAGAGCTGGAACAGCAATCTGAACTCGGCCGGCGCAATCAACGTCAACGCGCTCAGCACCAAGGAGGTGCTGTCCTACGCGGTCACCGCCGGCATCGGTGGCAGCGTCGGCATCGGCGCGACCGTCGGCGTCATCATCATCGGCACTAACACCGCCGACGCCGACACCCAGGGCCAGCAGACCGGCCAGCTCAATCAGGGCAACAACGGCACCATCGCGTCCGTGAACAACGGCACCAACAACTCGCACGGCAGCAACGCGGTCGCCAGCGGCACGGCCGGCAATCCGAACAGCGCCAACGTCAGCTCGACCTACGACGTCAGCAGCGTGCTGAGCGGCGGCAGCGACGCCGTCGTCGCGCAGATCGCGGGCGGCAACGTCGCGGGCACGCAAGTCAATGTCGCTGCCACCAGCGCCAATGCGGCCAAGATGTATCTTCTCGGCGCCGGCTTCGCCAAGAACGTCGGCATCGGGGCCGGCATCGGCTACACCAGCGTCAACAGCATCGTATTCGCCAATGTGAGTGACTACGGACGCAACGGCTCCGGCGTGCTGGTGGCCGCAGATACGCCTTTGGCCGTATCGGCACCGATTGTCACCGTTGCGGCGGTCGTCAAGGACGCGACCACCGGACCTTATGCCGGCAAAACCATCGACACCGAGGCGATCGCCGGCGGTGCGGCGCTCTACTTCGGCGCGCAGGCGGCGGTGGCGGTCGGCAATGTCGCCAACACCGTGACGGCCCTGCTCGGTGGCCAGATCACCGGCGCGAGCGGCACCGGCAATGGCACCGCTGTCATGGCGCAGGATTCGACGACCCAGGTGGTCTTCACCGGGGGCGTCACCGGCGGTGCCGTGGCTGTCGGTGCTTCGTTCGCAACGGCAAGCCGAACGAGCTCGGTCGCCGCGCGGGTTCTGAACGGCTCCACCATCAACGTCGCGACTCTGGCAGTTGGCGCAAGCGGCGCCGGCACGCTGACGACGACGTCCACCGCCCTCGGCGGCGGTATCGTCGCCGGCGTCGGTGCGGATGCGGAGGCTCACGAAAACTCGTCCGTCCTGGCGGAGATCGGCAGCAGTGCCTCGATCACGACGTCCGCGACCGGCGTCGGCACGCTGGTGTCGGCGTCGATTACGCCCAATCTTTCGAGCAAAGCGATCGGCGTCTCGGTCGGCGGCGGCGCTGTCGGTGTCGCCATTGCCAAGTCCACGGTCGGCGCCACGGTGACGGCCGATGTCGGCGACAATGTCAGCTTCTCGGGTGGTGCGCTCGCGGTGACCGCCATGGCGCTGGTTCCGACCAGCGGCACGACGACCTGGGCCAAGGCGCTCGCCGGCGGCGGCGGCTCGCTGATCGGCGCGCAGGGCAGCCTGGCCGTGGCGTCCGAGAACGCGACGGTGAACGCCTATGGCGGGACGGGCATCGTGCTGCCCAACGCCAACGTGACCATCGCGGCCGAGAACGACAGCGCCCAATATGCCGAGGGGACGGGCCTTTCGACCGGGTTCCTGGCGCTCGGCGCCACCGTCGCGCAGACGTCGTCGAGCGCGCACACCTATGCCTATCTGGGTGCGCCGGCGGATATGGATAATCTCAATCACGAAAATTACACGGGCATCCTCCGGATCACGGCCACCGGCACCGACACCAACGTCTCCAGCGCGATGGTCGGCGCGGGCGGCACCTATGCCGGCGCCGCGGCGGTCGCCACCACCAGCTCGACCGCCGTGACCAATGCGCGGTTCGACGGCGGCACGGCGGATGACACGCTCTACTTAGGCGGCCTCCGCATCAACGCCATCCACACCACGAATTATGCCGCGAGCGGCGATGCCTATCAGGCGTCCACGGCCGGCGTTTCGGCTGGCAAGGCGCAGAACGACGTCGACTCCACCACCACGGCCGAGATCGGAACGCATCTGATCATCAATTCGGCGGGCGGCAACATGGTCGTCATCGCCAACGACATCGTCAACCAGGGCGGCGGCGGCGCGCGATCGGGTTCCGGCGGCTCGTTCTCGGGAGCAGCCGCTCTCAGCACCTCGACCGTTACCCAGCACGTCAACACCAATATCGGCGCCGGCACGGTGCTGAGCCTCAACGACGATCCGCGGACGTCGGCGGCGTTCATCAATATCGAGGCCTACAACACGCTGAACACCAACGATACCGCGAGTCTCGCCACGGCCAGCTTCTTCGCCGGTGGCGGCGCCGAATCCAAAATGACGGCGAACGCCACGCTCGCCGTCAACATCAATGCCCGCGAGCTGTTCAGCGCCGGCAAGATCTATATCGGCACGGCCGCGAAGATGGCGGCGGCGAACAACGCCAATGCCAGCCTCTACGGCGCGATTGCGGGCGTCGGCGCCAGCACCAACAGCTGGGTTCACGCCAACCAGTCCGTCAATGTCGGCGACAATGCGAAGATCGTGGCCTGGCGCGACATCACCATCTATGCGGGCCTCGCCGGTGACGGCAGCGTCTTCAGCAGCGTGCAGGCGACGGCAACAACGGTCGTCTACAACAACACCGCCATTCCGATTTCCACGCTCTACCGCGGCACGGCCAATGCCGACGACACCACGAGCCTGACCCTGGCCCCCACCTCGAGCATCCTCGGCGCGCGGGACATCTATCTCGGCGCAACGCAGGGGCAGGTCACGGCGGCCGGCAACGGCAGCAACTACAATCCGTATCTGGACATCTTCAGCGCCAAGAACAGCGACAACCACAGCCACACCAGTGGAACCGGCGACGTCGCGCTCAACGGCCTGGTGGTTGCGGGCATCAACAACGATTTGACGATCACGATCGAGCTCGGTGCGAGCACGCCGACCCTGAGCACGACGAGCCCGTACTCCGCGCTGACCCTCGAGTCCGTCTCCGACGTCAATCACTTCAGCCCGGTGATGAGCTGGAACCACCAGACGGTCCAGTACGCCATCGTCGGCAACTTCAATCCCTACCAGCTGGTGGTCAACCAGCTGGCGTCGCTGACCGGCCTGACCGAGGCTCAGGTCCGCTCGCAGCTCGCGGCGGCGACGCCGACGGCGCCCGCGTCGATGACGCCGTCCGGCACCGATCCGACCGGCGACATCCAGCGCCAGATCGACACGTTGATCAAGCAGGCGCCGTTCACCTCGGATGCACCCGGCAACGCCTTTGCGTTCGGCGACATCATGGTGTCCGCCGGCAACGTCTCGATCCTGGCTCAGAAGCTCACCGGCAACAGCGGCACGAATCCCGCGGCGCCGGCGGTCATCGCGCGCAGTTCGCCCTTGATCAAGATCGAGAACAAGGGCCTCGACTTCATGAGCCTGGGCAGTCTCACGGTCACCGATGTGACCGGAGGAAACATTACCTACCGCCAGATCGACCACGTCGACCCGGATTCGCATTCCAATGTGACCTTCACCGCGATGCCGAGCGCGACGCCGGTCATCGACGTCTCGGCCACCTACAACCGGCTGGATCCGGACTCCGGCCAGGGCATCGACCAGAACGGCAACGTGCTGACCCGCACGCCCGACATCTATTTCAACGGCGCCGTCAACAACCCAAACGGCCTGCTCAAGATCATCAACAATCTCGGCAGCGTCGTCGCATCGCAGTCACTCAGCGCCGCGACCGTCCAGATCGTGGTGCCCAAGGGCACGTTCACCTTCCTCGGCGGCATCGGGAGCTTCTACGACAGCGGCAGCGCGGTCACCTCGCAATGGGCCAGCACCGAAAACCGGCCGGAAGACGCGCTGACGGCGGTGATGACTGCGGCGACCTATCTCGGCGCCTACGGCGACTACTACACCGCTCCGCATATCGGTTCGGGATCGGATCATCCGTATTTCTATTATTGCTGTGCCGACGGCAGCCACGGCGTGTATCAACCGGTCGCCAACGCCGACGCCAGCACGATCTTCACCGCGCGCATGCTGATGACGTACTACGACGGCCTCTCGCTCTATTCGGCCATCTTCCTGCCGATGGGCCGGGGCACGCCTGGAAACACCAGCACTCCCGATGCCGGCAGCGTGCCGGACGTCAATACCCTCAAGATCATCGAGGGGCAGTCGTTGACCTCGAACAATGTCGTGCTCGCACAATGGCAGAAAACGACTTATGACGGCCGGAACGTTTACACCGATAGCGGTCCGTACAAGACGCCGTTCAATTGTGCGACAGCCTGCTCGGACACGGGCTTCTTCCAGGTCATCAACATCCAGCCGGATGCGATCACGCCGAAGACCGCGGATACGCCGGCCACCGCGACAGCCACCCGGACCATCAGCGGCCAGGCGGTCATCATCTCGGCGTCGGTGATCAACATCAACGGCACCATCCAGGCCGGCTCGAGCAGCAATTACTCGGTCAACATCGGCGCCGCGGCGTACGATGCCATCTATGGCAGCAACGGCCTCAAGAACCGCAACAATGGCGCGGATTTTGCCGCGGCCCAGGCCAATGCACGGAACGGCGTCTATTACGACGTCTCGGGCTCTGTGACGGCGTCGGCCAGCGGCGACGCCAAGATCGGGGTGAAGTACAACGCTCTCACCGACCAGCTCATCCTGAACGGCGTGGCGCAGGGCGCCGGCGGCTACGTCTACCTCAACGGCAAGATCATCTCGACCTCGACCGACAGCACCCAGACCCAGGGCAACATCGAGATCAAAGGCGGCGCCGGCACGGTCACGGTCAATAACGCCAGCGGGCTCCAACTCGTCACCAACACCATCAATACCAGCGTCACTGCCCAGAGCGTGGTCGAGATCGTCGACCAGCTCAAGGGGAAGACGACGTGGTGGGTCTACGATCCCAAGGCTGCGAGCAGCCAGCAGGTGTCGCGGTACGAGACCAACAGCGTCACTGCGGCCGCGATCGACCCGTCGATGCTTGCAGCCCGGACCGGTACGGCGGGTATCCAGTACGCGACAAAGGAGAACATGCTCTATCAGTGGGTCGACACCGCGACGCTGGATCGTCTGCCCACCAGTACGCAGTTCGACTACGGCTGGAGCTTCACGCCCAATCAGGCCACCGGCGAGAACTGGACCCGCTCGACCAGCCTGGTTTCGGGCGTGCAGGGCAGCAACTATCAGAAAGTCACCACCGCCACCGGCAGCTATCACTGGGCGGGAGGCGTGAACCCGGACGGGACCCCCGTTGGACTCAACACCCACTCCAACGCTTGCTGCGGCGCGGATGCCCAGTACAACTGGTACCAGCAGATCTACGATCATCTGACGCTCACGCTGACCAACACGGTCAAGGCGTCGAACCCGATCAACATCAAGTTCACCGGCGGCGGCAGCAGCGACGTCGTGGTCAATTCGACCTCGGGCATCGTCATCAACGGGTCGATCAACAACCTGCAGGGCGCGACGACGCTCAGCGCCACCGGCACCAACTCGACGATCACGGTCGGCGCCAATGCCAACAACCCGGTGATCTCGGGGACGAGCGTCACGCTTCGGGGTGACGGCGGCATCGGCACGCTCGGCACCAACAGGACTCCCGTCCAGGTGCAACTCTATGGCGGCAGCCTGACCGCGAGCTCGATCGACCGCGACATCGCGATCGCCGCGACCGGCTCGCTGTCGATCAACCAGGTGAAGGTGAATTCGGCAGGCGCCACGCCGCAGGGCAGCGTCTTCCTCTCGGCGACCGGCGACATCAACTCGGCGTCCGCCTACAACGTCGCCAATCCCGTCGTGATCGGCAGGAACATCGAGATCAACTCCACCTCCGGTGCGATCGGCGCGACGAGCGCCGTCGTCAACGGCACGTCCACCCTGACCAACATCAACCCGCTGGTGATCCAGGCGACCGGCACGACGCAAGCCAACGGCACGGTCGATGGCGGCGTTCTCGACAGCGCCTCTGCCACCGGCACCTACATCGTCCAGTCCAAGGGCGATCTGCGCCTCGGCACGGTCCAGTCGACCGGTGGTCCGGTCTTCCTCGAGGCGGCGGGCTCCGACGGCAACCAGGCCAACATCCTGAACGGACGCGCGGCGGTTGGTCTCACCCAGGCGCAGAGCCAGCATCTGCAGGACGTCTGGGCCAGCCTCGACCTGCTCAGCGGCAACGCCGCCACCAACGCCGTCAACAGCTATCAGTCGATGGTGACGTCGGCCTACAACGACTACTTCCAGCTCAGGAACATCGCCTTCACGGACGGCAGCACCTACAATCCGACCTCGGTCGGGCTGACGGTGCTGCGGGCTCAGGTGGCTGCCAAGCTCGGCATCGATCCCGCCAATGTCACGACGACGCAGATGCAGGTCGAGGCCACGACGCGCTTCCTGAAAGACCAGTTCCTGCTCGGCCAGATCAGCACCGCCGAGCTCAAGAGCTCGCTGACCACATTGCTCGGAACCGCACCCGCGGATCCGCTGGCGTCGCTGTTCGGCAACTCGCTCTCGACGACCCTGTTCACCAAGCTGTTCGAGGGCGTGGCAATTAATCAGCAGTTCCTGCCGACCAACGCCGCGCTCCAGGCCGCCCTGCAGCCGGGCCATTTCAGCTCGAGCTACACCTATACTCTCGCATCGACCGAGCGGGTCTACAGCATCATCACCGCGGGCTCGCAGTGGACGCAGAGCCAGCTCGCTTACACGGTGTCGTCGTCGGCCGTCGGTGCGGCGCCGCCGCCGATCGACGAGAACGTCGTGGCCAATGTCAGCGCCAACCAGATCATGCTCTACGCGCCGCGCGGCTCGGTCGGCAATTCGGCCGCGCCCCAGACGTTCACGTTCACCAGCGTCGATTCCTCGTCGCTGACGCCGGAGCAGAGGGGACTGCTCGCCACGGCAGGGCCCGGCCAGCTTACCGTCGGCGCGGTCACGGACCCGACGACCCACGTCACGACCTATACGGTCAGCCTGTCGCAGCAGAACCTCGTCGTCGTCGACAACCCGGTCGCGATCTCGGCCAAGGCGCTGACGAACGTCTATCTCGGCAGCAAGAACAGCCTCGCGCTCGGCGGCGTCACCGCGAATTACGGCCCGATCGCGGCCGCGCAGGCCAGCGGCATCCAGGTGACCGGTCGCGGTGACGTCAAGCTCGACGCCGTCACCAGCATCTCCGCCAATGTGGGCGGAGCCGTGATCTCAGGCGATATCGCCAACCTGACCCTGATCGCCGAGCGCGGCAATGTCGGTGCCGCCGGTGCCGCCGGAAGCAATCCCGCGACCAACACCAACGCACTTCAGATCGCCTTCGCCGATCCGGGCAACGACCAGCTCGACCAGGTCTCGTCGGCGCAGGGCATCTATGTGAAGCAGACCACCGGCGATCTCATTCTCGGCAACATCGCCGCCGGCAACGCGATCCAGCTCGCCGCGATCGGCAGCATCTATGCCGAAGCCGACTTCACGGACCGCACGGCGATCCACATTCTGGGCGCCGACCTCGACCTGCGCGCCGGCGGCAACATCGGCTTCAACGGTTCGACTTTCCAGCCGCTGCAGGTGAACATCTCCGGCGCGGTGACCGGCTCGGCGGTCGGCGACCTCAGCCTCCTCGCCGTCACCGGCGATCTCGCGGTCGGCACGAGCGGTGCCTACGGGGCCTTGACGGCCGGCGGTGCGCTGACGCTGAACGTTGCGCGCGGCGCGCTCACCATCAATACCGGCATCACCAGCGCTGGCCTGATGCAGCTGCTCGCCAACCGCGGCATGAATTTCGCGGCCGGCACCAGCACGGCGCCGGTGGTTGCGACCAGCAGCTCGGGCGGCGTGACCGTGGTGGCCGCGACGTTGTCGATGGGCGCCTATTCGGCCATCAACGCCGCCGGGTTGATCTCGGTGACCACCACGGGCGATGCGAAGATCGGCCAGCTGAATTCGTCGCAATCTTATGCGGCGGCCTCGAATGCCCCGTCGATCATCGTCACCGCCGGCGGCGTCGCCTCGCTGGGAGCGATTGTCGACAATGGCGATGGCCAGACCAAGTTCGTAGCCTCCGGCGCGGGCGCCGAAGTTTCGCTGAGCGCATCGAACGGCATCGGCAACGCAACGAGCCGGTTCGCGTTCAGCGCCACGCGGTTGTCGGCGAGCGCGAGCGCCGGCGACATCTACGTCAAGGCACTCACCGATACGGAGGCGAGCCTGCTGTCCGCGGTGAAGGGCAACGTGGACATCATCGGCACAGGTGGCCTGACGCTCGATCAGGTGCTGGCGGGCACCGCGACCGGTGCGAGCGGTAGCTTCAGTGCGGTGGCGAACAACGGCAGCATCGTCATCGGCACCGCCGACAGCAGCGGCTCGCAGACGGTCCATGCCGGCCAGAACGTGACGTTCAAGTCGCTGGCGACCACGGGCAATAGCGGCGATGCCAGCAACATCAATGTCACCGCCGACAACGGCTTCATCCTGGCGCAGACCGTGACCTCCGGCGGCGTGACGAGTCAGGGCTCGGTCTCGGCTCACGGTTCGGCGACGCTGCTGGCTGCCACGACTATCACCGGCAACACGCTCGCCACCACGACCGGCTCCGGCCTGCTGACGGCCAGCGGCCCGATCAACTGGAACACGCTCAATGTTGGGACGACGCTGGGCGCGACGGCAAGCCAGGGCAACATCACGTTCCAGACCGCGCAGAGCGGCGGCACGCAGACCATCCACGCTCGCGATAACGTGACGTTCAACGCACTGGCGACGACGGGCATCACCGGCGATGCCGGCAGCATCAATGTCACCGCGGACAACGGCTTCATCCTGGCGCAGACGGTGACGTCGGGCGGCGTGACGAACCAAGGCTCGGTCTCGGCTCACGGTTCGGCGACGCTGCTGGCTGCCACGACTATCACCGGCAACACGCTTGCCGCCACGACCGGCTCCGGCCTGCTGACCGCCAGCGGCCCGATCAACTGGAACACGCTCAACGTCGGCACGACGCTGGGCGCGACGGCAAGCCAGGGCAGCATCACGTTCCAGACCGCGCAGAGCGGCGGCACGCAGACCATCCACGCCCGCGAAAACGTGACGTTCAATGCGCTGACGACGACGGGGGTCACCGGCGATGTCGGCAACATCAATGTCACCGCGGACAACGGCTTCATGCTGGCGCAGACGGTGACGTCGGGCGGCGTGACGAGCCAGGGCTCGGTCTCGGCTCACGGTTCGGCGACGCTGCTGGCTGCCACGACTATCACCGGCAACACGCTCGCCGCCACGACCGGCTCCGGCCTGCTGACGGCCAGCGGCCCGATCAACTGGAACACGCTCAATGTCGGGACGACGCTGGGCGCGACGGCAAGCCAGGGCAGTATCACGTTCCAGACCGCGCAGAGCGGCGGCACGCAGACCATCCACGCTCGCGATAACGTGACGTTCAACGCACTGGCGACGACGGGCATCACCGGCGATGCCGGCAACGTCAACGTCACCGCCGACAACGGTTTCATCCTCGCGCAGACGGTGATGGCCGGCGGCGTGCCGACGCTGGGTTCGGTCTCGGCTCATGGCTCGGCGCGGCTGATCGCGGCGGGCACCAACAGCGGTCATAACCTCACGACCTCGACGGGCAACGCAGTCCTGAGTGGAACGGTCGTTCATTGGGATAATCTCAACGTGGGCGGCACGCTCGACGTCACCGCGACGGCCGGAGGGATCACCGTCGGCACCGCCATCAGCGGCGGCACGCAGACCCTGCACGCCGTCAACGACATCGTCTTCAGCCAGCTCACCACGACGGGTATCCCGGGCGATGCCGGCGACCTCAACGTCAAGTCCGACACGGGCTCGCTCCGCGGCGGGTCAATCTCGGCGCACGGCGACACGCATTTCGATGTGGCCGGCTCGGTCTCGCTCGACCGGATCAGCGGCGACGTCGTCAGGATGACTTCGTCGGGTGACCTGACGATCAACTGGGTCAGCGTCGTGAGGGAGCTCGACCTCGCGGCCGACACGATCAACGTCAGGGGCGAGCAGATCCGCTCGACGCCGCCGGTCCCGCTGGTCCTGAACGTCACCGGCTACAACGGGGGCGTCGCGAAGTCCGCCAACATCTCGATCGATCCGGACAGCATCATCGTCAACCAGTTCAGGGTGGTGGATGCCAATTTCTGGACGGATGCGCACGCCGTCACGATCCTCAACGGCTACGTGCCGGGCCAGCTGATGCTCACCACTGCCACGCAGCAGGTGCTGCTCAACAACCGCACGCCGGCGCCGTCCAACTGGCCGACGCTCCAGCTCTACCAGCCGGGCGGCGTGTTCACGATGACGCAGGTCGGCAACGCCAATGTCAGCAATGCCTATGTGGTGTTCTACACCGGCGACGTCTCTGCGACAGTCACCAATTATGGGCCGACCCACACCTGCTGCGCCGACTTCACCGGCGCGAGCATGGTGCGCAACATCTCCGTCGACGGCGAGGGCAGCGAGAGCATCGAAACCTGGCTTGCGAAGAAGGATGGGGGGACGTTCTACCAGCTCGGTCTTTCCGGACAGGCGCGGCTCGATGCGCTTCTGACCCCGCGGCCGGTCGACACCATCGGCTCCGGTCCCGCGGTCAACATCGAGGGCCTGAGTGACATGCGCAAGCTGCGCCGCCAGGGGCAGCGTGGGGTGCGCCCGGGCTGGAACGATGCGGCGATCGAGATCGCGAAGCCGGCCATCGGCCGCCTTGCGGAGGCATGGTAGCGCGATGCGGATTCTGGGGGCAGCATTGGGGGTCGGGCTGGCAGCATCCTGCATCGTCCCCGCGCGCGCGCAGTCGATCAATCCCGGCGTGATCCAGAACGACGTCGACCGGCAGCGCCGGCAGTTCGAACAGCAGAGCGCGCCGCCAAAGCTCACCGGTCCCGCGGTGATCGGCGGCGAGCGGGAAAAATCTCAGCTGCTGAAGCCGGGCGGTCCGAAATTCCGCCTGCGCAAGGTCGAGTTCGACACGTCCAAGTTCATCACGCCGGCCGAACTCGACGAGATCGCCAGGAAGTATGTCGGCAAGGATGTCGATATCGCCGCGCTGTTGCAGCTCGTCGCCGACATCAACGCCATCTACCATGCTCGCGGCATCGTCACAGGCATCGCGACGCTGCCGGATCAGGATGCCAAGGGCGGGGTCGTCCGTATCAAGCTGACCGAGGGCCGGCTCCAGAAGACGACCGTCGAGGGCAACAAGCAGACCCGCACCGACTACATCCTGCAGCGCGTCGGGGAGCCCGAAGGCGAGGTCCTCGACGTTCCAAAACTCAATCGCGACGTGATCTGGTTCAATCGCACCAACGACGTGCAGATCAAGGCGCTGCTCCAGCCCGGAACGAGCTTTGGGCTGACCGATCTGCAGTTCGCGGTGATCGAGCCGCCGATCGATACCTTGCAGCTCTTCACCGACAACCAGGGTGTCGAGAACACCGGACGCTGGGAGGGCGGGGCCTTCTACAAGCGCCACGGCCTGTTCGGCGTCGACGACCGCCTGACCTTCTACGGCGTGCGCTCCGACGGCAATCTCAACGGCAACGTCGCCTACAGCATTCCGGTCAATCCCTGGGGCGGCCGTGTCGGCGTCAGCTACACCGAAGGCAAGATCAAGATCATCCAGGGACCGTTCGTCGCACTCGATGTCACCGGACGCTCGAGCCAGGCGGCGATCAATTTCAGCCAGCCGGTCTGGGTGACGCAGAACTGGCTGGTGCTGCTCAACGCGGCCGAGACCGAAGGCAAGACGGTGAGCCGCTTCGCCACGGTCGACGTCACCAACGACCACTACGACAAGGCCACGGCCGGCGTCTCGGTGACCAATTCCGGCAACACCTATTCGATCACGGTCTCACCGGCAGTGAATTACATTGCGTGGCAAGACCATGTGCTCGGCAACAACCGCGCGTTCAACACCTATACCGGCTCGCTGCTCGCAACCAGCGCCGCGGGGCCCCAGAACTTCAGCGCCAACGTGCTGGCGAGCTGGCAGTACACGCAGGAGAAGCTGCTGCCGGGCGACCAGATCTTTTCGATCGGTGGTCCGACCACCGTGCGCGGTTATCCCTCCAATTCGGCGTCCGGCGACAGCGGCTACTATTTCAACGCCGAGCTGCACTACAACTGGTCGCAATGGCTCAAGGGATTTGACACCTACATCTTCACCGATTGGGGCGCGGTGTATTCGACATTCCCCGGCATCACCGAAATGGCCTCGGTCGGCGTCGGTTTCTCCTGGACCTACGCGTCGTTCATGACCTTCGAGGCGAATTATGCGACGCCGCTGAAGATGGCAGTCTCGACCCAGAACCACTACGAGGCCTATGGCCGCGTCATCTTCCGGCCGCTGCTGATGTTCCAGAAGGAGAGCGCCGCGCCCGTGGCGCCGGTTGCGGCGAAGAGCAAGTCGTAGCGTTTGCGCAGACGCGCCTAACGCCGCAACGTGAACTCGTCTGCGCCGCGCCGGTGTTCCCATTTCGCCTGCTCCAGCTCGGGCTGGTCGCATTCGGCCTCGGGAAAGCCGATGCAGAGATAGGCGATGAACTTCCAGGTATCAGGCACGTCGAGAATGGTGTGGATACGATCCGGGCTCAGGATCGATACCCAGCCAAGACCAATGCCTTCCGCGCGCGCGGCGAGCCACATTGCGGTGATCGCGGCGACCACGGAATATTCCGTCGTCTCCGGCATGGTGGCGCGGCCGAGGCCGTGGCCGATGTCGCTGGCCTTGTCCGCGAACACGGCGAGATGGCCCGGGGCCTGTTCGAGGCCCGACAGTTTTAGCGTGGCATAGCGCGCCGCGCGGTCGCCCGAGTAGCAGTTGAGCGCATCGGCGTTGCAGGCCTTGAAGTCGTCGACGACGGCGCGGCGCCGTGCGGCATCGTCGACGATGACGAAGCGCCAGGGCTGGCTGAGGCCGACCGACGGCGAAAGACAGGCCGTCTCGACCAGGCGATCGATGGCGCCCTCGGGCAGCGGATCGCTGCGAAAGCGGCGCACGTCGCGGCGCCACACGAACAGCTTGTGCAGGTGCCGGCGGAAGGTGTCGTCGAACTCGACCATGAGGTCAGCGTCCCATCTGAAAGGCCGCGGCAACCAGCAGGATCAGGATCTCGCCAATCTGCTCGAACGCGCCGAGAATGTCGCCGGTCTGCCCGCCGATATGGCGGATGGCAAGCCGCGCCAGCATCAGTCCGGCGAGCGAGAGCAGGATCAGGCCGACCAACGCCTTGCCCGGCCCCAACGCCAGGGCGAGCACGAGCGTTCCAACCGCGAAGGCGATAGCCACGCTGCGGCCAGGCGGCGCTCCAGCGCTGGCCGACAGTCCGTCAGGTCGCGCCGGCGGCACCAGCGACATGAAGGCCGGCACGCCCGCGCGTGCAGCAGCGTGCGCAGCGCACAGCGCCAACGTGACGGCCCAGGGATTGGCGATCGCCGCGAGCGCGCTCCAGCGCAGGCCAAACGACAGGATCAGCGCGCAGACGCCATAGGTGCCGATCCGGCTGTCGCGCATGATCTCCAGCTTGCGTTCGCGCGTCCGGCCGCCGCCAAGCCCATCGGCGGTGTCGGCAAGGCCGTCCTCGTGCAGTGCGCCGGTGATGAGGGCGGTCGTCGCGAGCGCAAGCAAGGCGGCAAGGTTCGGTGTCAGCCCGAGGCGGATGGCGACCTTGTAAGCCAACGCTCCGATAAGGCCGACCACCAGCCCCGCGACCGGCAGCGCCCAGGTCGCGCGCGCGACGGTGCCGTCAGTTGCGGGCTTCGACGGCGCCACGGGGAGGATCGTGATGAACGATGCCGCCATCCTGAGATCGGCGATGACGTCTTTGAAAAGTTCGGCGCGCGGCATCATTTCAATTTCATCGGCAGGCCGGCGACCACGAACTCGACCTCGTCCGCGACCGCGGCGATGATCTGGTTCATGATCCCGGCGGCGTCGCGGAAGCTGCGTGCCAGTGCATTATCAGGCACGATGCCGAGGCCGACTTCGTTGGTGACGAAGACGACGGGGCTGCTCAGGCGGGGCAGGGCGCCGGCAAGCTCTCTCACTTCGCGCTCCCAGTCTCGCGCCGCATGCATCAGGTTGGAAAGCCAGAGTGTCAGGCAGTCCACCAGCCTTGCGCCGCCGCCATCGGTTGCAAGCAGCGCGGGCACGAGATCGAGCGGCACCTCGCGCTCGAGCCAGTCGGTTCCGCGCCGCGCGCGATGCTTCGCGATGCGTGCTTCCATTTCAGCGTCGAGCGCCTCGGCCGTCGCGAGATAGATAGGTTGCCCTGGAAAGGCGCGCGCACGCGCTTCCGCCCGCGTGCTTTTGCCCGATCGCGCTCCGCCGGTAATGAGAATGACGGCCATGAAGGTCTCCTGTCGACAGCACTAATCACCAAACGCGGGCAAAGACAAAGCCGAAATCAGCCCGCCGGGGGCTTGCGCTCACCCCTCGCTTTGCGCAACAGGGGCGGGACAGGAGGAATATGTGGGTTTTGCGGGTGCGATGGCGGTGGCGATGGTGGTGGATGCCTTTCTGGGCTGGCCGTCGTGGCTGTTCGCCCGGATCGGTCACCCCGTGACGTGGCTGGGCCGGCTTATTGGCGCGATCGATGCCGGCTGGAATCGCTCCTCCGATCCGCCGGCACTTCGGCGCGCTGCCGGTATCGCAGGAGCGCTTTTGGTGATTGCGTTCTCCGTCGCGCTCGGCTGGATGCTTCAGTCCCTGCTGGCTTCGGGCTGGGTCCAAATCGTGATGGTCGGCGCGCTCGCTTGGCCCCTGGTCGCGCTGCGCTCGCTCCATGATCACGTTGCCGCTGTCGCGAAGCCGTTGCAGGCCGGCGACGTCGCCGCTGCACGCGAGGCGGTCTCGCGCATCGTCGGCCGCGATCCCGCGGCGCTCGATGAGGCCGGCATCGCACGTGCGGCGATCGAGAGCCTCGCCGAGAACGCTTCCGACGGTATCGTGGCGCCGATGTTCTGGGGCGCGCTGCTCGGCCTGCCCGGTATTCTCGGCTACAAGGCCATCAACACGCTGGATTCCATGATCGGCCATCGCAGCGAACGGCACGAGGCCTTCGGCTGGGCCGCGGCACGCATCGACGATGTCGCCAACTTCATTCCGGCGCGTCTGACCGGGCTTCTGTTCGTGCTGCTGGCACCGCGCCGATCCGAGGCGCTAGCGTGCATGACGCGCGATGCGCGTCGCCACCGCTCGCCCAATGCCGGCTGGCCGGAAGCGGCGATGGCTGGCGCGCTTGGCGTGCGGCTCAGCGGTCCCCGCATCTATCATGGCAGCGTCACGAAGGAGCCCTGGCTCAACGAAGGCGCGCGTGATCCGCATCCCGCCGACATCGGCGAAGGACTGAACGTCTACCGCCGCGCCATGCTGCTGCTCGCCAGCCTCCTTGCGATCCTCGCCTTGGCGTGAAAGAACGGGGCATGCGCGAGCACGGTGGAAATCTCGATCTGGCCCAGCAGCGGTTCGGCGGCCGCGCCGAGGACTGGATCGATCTGTCGACCGGGATCAACCGGGTGCCTTATCCGGTGGGCGAGGTGAGCATGCGCGCCTGGAGCGCGCTGCCGTCGCGTGCCGAGATCGATGCCTTGCATCAGGCAGCGCGGCACGCCTACCGCACGAGCGCACCGCTCGTTGCGATGGGCGGCGCGCAGGCTGCCATTCAATTGCTGCCGCAATTGGCGCCGCCTGGTCGCGTGCACATCCTTGCACCGACTTACAATGAATATGCTGGGGTGCTGTCGGCCGCGGGCTGGGATGTCGAGGAGGTCGGGGAATTCGATGCGCTGGCGGGCGCGGATCTGGCGATCGTCGTCAATCCCAACAATCCCGGTGGGGGGCGTCATTCGCCGAAGGACTTAGCAACATTGCTGCCGCGCGTCGGCCGCCTCGTCATCGACGAGAGCTTTGCCGATGCGGTTCCGCAGCTGTCGCTTGCGTCCGAAGCGGATCGGCCGGGACTGCTCGTACTGCGCTCGTTCGGAAAGTTCTATGGTCTTGCCGGCCTTCGCCTTGGCTTCGCGATCGGCAGTTCGACCGACATCGCCAAACTTGCGGCGGCGTCAGGCCCATGGCCAATATCGGGCGCCGCGATCGCCATCGGTTGCCGCGCGTTGCGCGATGAGGCCTGGGCAGAGGCCACGTGCGCGCGGCTCGCCCGTGATTGTGTCCGCCTCGACGCCATGGCGCAGTCGCAGGGATGGCGGCTCGTCGGCGGCACGCCGCTGTTTCGTCTTTACCAGACGCCTGACGCGCTTGCCGCGCAGGAGAAGCTCGCGCGCGGGCAGATTTGGTCGCGCATCTTCGCGCAAGAGCCGACATGGCTGCGGCTCGGCCTACCCGGCAGCGAAGCCGAATGGTCGCGCTTTGCCGAGGTTTTAGCGCGCTAGCGCGAGCAGGCCTTCGACGTCGAGATGCTTTTCGATGTGGTCGGCGAGCGCATCGAGCGCGCTCTCGACCCTGATGTGATAGGGCTCTTCGCCCGCGGGAATGTCGAGCTTCGCCAAAAACGCCTTGCGGAAATCATCCGACGTGAACAGGCCGTGCAAATAGCTGCCCTGCACGCGCCCATCGCGCGAGATAGCGCCTTCCGGCTCGCCGTTCAGCTTTGCGAACGGACGGGCGCGATCGGGCCCGTCGGTGCGGCCGATATGGATTTCGTAAGCCTCGATCGGCCGATCGGTCGCGGCGTGTACGGCCGCGACGCGCGTCAGCGTCTTCTGCGGGCTCATCACCGTCTCGACATCAAGAAGCCCAAGGCCTGGCGTGTCGCCCGCAGGGCCTTCGATGCCTTCAGGGTCGGAAACGCTGCGCCCGAGCATCTGATAGCCGCCGCAGAGGCCGAGTACATGGCCGCCGCGTCGGTGATGCGCAAGCAGATCAATGTCCCAGCCCTGCGCACGCAGGAAAGCAAGATCGCCGCGCGTGGATTTGGAGCCGGGGATGATGACGAGCCTGACGTCACCCGGGATTGCTTCGCCTGGGCGCACCATCACGAGATCCACTCTGGGCTCGAGCTTGAGCGGATCGAGATCGTCGAAATTCGCGATCCGCGATAGCGCGAGGCAGGCGATCTTGAATTGCCCGGGCTTGCGCGCATCGCTCAGGCCCAGCGCGTCCTCCGCAGGCAGCTCGCCGGCGCGCGGAAACCAGGGCAGCACGCCGAGGCCGTGCCAGGCGGTCTTCTGCTCGATCAGCTTGTAGCCGTCGTCGAACAGCGTGGGATCGCCGCGGAATTTGTTGATGACAAAACCCTGAATCATCGCGGCATCGTCGGGGTCGATCACCGTCCGGATGCCGACGAGCTGCGCAATGACGCCGCCGCGGTCGATGTCGCCGACCAGCACGACGGGCACGCCGGCCTTGCGGGCAAAGCCCATATTGGCGATGTCGGCCTTGCGCAGGTTCACCTCGGCCGGACTGCCGGCGCCTTCGACCAGCACGAGATCAGCGCGCGCCTTGAGCCGTTCAAAACTCTCGAGCACCGCGCCCATCAGCGAGGGCTTCATCGCCGCATATTCGCGCGCACGGGCAGTCGCAATGCGCTTGCCGTGGACAACGACCTGTGCGCCGACGTCGGTCTCGGGCTTCAGCAGCACCGGGTTCATGTCGGTGTGCGGCTCGACGCCGGCGGCTAGCGCCTGAAGCGCCTGGGCGCGGCCGATTTCGCCGCCGTCGACGGTGACGGCCGCATTGTTCGACATGTTCTGCGGCTTGAACGGAAGCACGCGGAGGCCGCGCCGCGTGAACGCCCGCGCGAGGCCGGCGACGATGAGCGACTTGCCCACGTCCGAGCCGGCACCCTGGATCATCAATGCGCGCGCCATCGAAATCAGAACTCGACGCCGGCCTGCGCCTTGATGCCGGAGCGGAACGGATGCTTCACCAGCATCATCTCGGTGACGAGGTCGGCGATCTCGATCAGCTCGTCCTTGGCGTTGCGCCCGGTGAGCACGACATGCGTCATCGGCGGCTTCTGCGTCGTCAGGAATTCCACCACTTCGGCGATGTCGAGATAGTCGTAGCGCAGCGCGATGTTGATCTCATCGAGCACGACCATGCGCAGGTTGGAATCTTGGATCAGCTCCTTGGCCTTGTCCCAGCCGGCGCGCGCGGCCGCGATGTCACGGGCGCGGTCCTGCGTCTCCCAGGTAAAACCTTCGCCCATGGCGTGGAACTGGCAGAGGTCGCCGAAATGGCCGGTGAGCAGGCGCCGTTCGCCGGTATCCCAGGCGCCCTTGATGAACTGTACGACCGCGCAGGGAAAGCCGTGGGCGACGCAGCGGACGATCATGCCGAAGGCGGAAGAGGACTTGCCCTTGCCCGCGCCGGTATGGACGATGATGAGGCCCTTTTCGCCGCTCTTGGTCGCCATGATCCTGTCGCGGGCGGCCTTCTTCTTCGCCATTTTCTGAGCGTGCCGGGCGTCGGTTTCCTCGGCCGTTTGGGTATCCGGTTCAGGCGTCATCTGACGGGTCCTTCGGCTTGACAAGAGGCGGCCGGGGGCAAATGGTGGCCCGGCGTTGGTTCCTGTCCTACGACAGGCGAAGAGGGAATGCGATAGGGTCCGAATCGGCAAGATTTGGGTCCAAAATGCAGCCGCCCCCGCGACCGTGACCGGAGAGATGCCCAAAGCCACTGATTCCCAGGGGATCGGGAAGGCGGGGATCGAAGGGCAAAACCCTGCTCCGCAAGCCGGGAGACCTGCCAGCGCGGACGAATTTCGGACCGGCGGACGGGGTGTTCCGCGACGGGGAAGCGGGCCTTCAGGAGAATGGTCCGTGTGCCTCATCGCCTCCCGATGTTTATCCTGGAAGAGGCGATGACAGTCACACTTCACGTCTGCATTACCTGCCGTGCCGGCCAGACGCTTGGCGAGGGCGAGACGACGCCCGGTAAGCGCCTGCATGGTGCGATCCTCGACGCCGGCGTGCCCGAGGGCGTCAATGTGGTTCCCGTCGAATGCCTGTCGGCCTGTAGCCAGGGCTGCTCGGTCGCGCTCAGCGCGCCCGGCCGCTGGTCCTACGTCTATGGCCGCCTGTCGGATGCCAACGCGCGCGACGTGATCGCGGGCGCTGCGGCCTATGCGGCGGCCCCCGATGGCCTCGTGCCGTGGCGCAACCGTCCCGAAATCTTCCGCAAGCAGTCGCTTGCCCGCATTCCCCCCATTGCCGTGTTGCCGGAGGCCGCCGAATGAACTCGCTCGCAAAAGTCCCTGTTACGGTGGTCACGGGGTTTCTGGGTTCCGGCAAGACGACGCTTATCCAGCATCTGCTCAGCAATGCCAACGGCAAGAAGCTCGCCGTGCTCGTCAACGAGTTCGGCAGCGAGGGTGTCGATGGCGAAATATTGAAGTCTTGCGCCGATGCCAATTGCCCGGAAGAAAACATCGTCGAACTCGCCAATGGCTGCATCTGCTGCACCGTGGCTGACGATTTCATTCCGACCATGGAGCAATTGCTGGCGCGCCCGGTGCGGCCCGATCACATCCTGATCGAGACCTCGGGCCTGGCGCTGCCGAAGCCGCTGCTGAAGGCGTTCGACTGGCCGGAGATTCGCTCGCGCATCACGGTCGACGGCGTGATCGCACTCGCCGATGCCGAGGCCGTCGCGGCCGGCCGCTTTGCGCCGGACCCGATTGCTGTCGAAGCGCAGCGTGCGGCGGATGAGAATCTCGATCACGAGACGCCGCTGTCGGAAGTGTTCGAGGACCAGATCGCCTGCGCCGATATCGTGCTGCTGACCAAGGCCGATCTCGCCGGCAGCGCCGGCATCGAAGCCGCCAAGGCGGCGATCACCGCCGAGATGCCGCGCCGCGTGCCGATGCTGCCCGTCACCGACGGCGCGATCGATGCGCGCGTCATCCTCGGACTTGGCGCTGCCGCCGAGAACGATCTCGCCGCGCGTCCCTCGCATCACGACGGCGAGGAGGAGCACGAGCACGACGATTTCGCGTCCGTCGTGATCGATCTTCCTGAAGTTGCCGATATCGATGCGCTGGTTGCGTCGGTCCAGAAGTTGGCGCGCGAGCAGAACGTGCTGCGCGCGAAGGGGTACATCGCGGTCGCGGGCAAGCCGATGCGCCTGTTGCTGCAGGCCGTCGGTGAGCGCGTACGCCATCAGTTCGACAAGCCCTGGGGCGCAGGTCTCAGGCAGTCAAAGCTCGTCGTGATCGGCGAGCACGGCGACATCGATGAGGCCGCGATCAGGTCAGGACTTGGTATCTGATGCACGTCGTCTTCCGCGAGAGCCGCGGTCTCGAGGAGACCGCGACGCCAAGAGACATCGGCCAGGACCCGGCCGATCTCGTGGTGCTCTCGTATTCGGATTCCGACCTTGCCGCGTTTGCGGCCGGCTGGCGGCGTGGCCGCGACAGCCTGCCGTCGCTGCGGCTCGCCAATCTCGCGGAACTGCGTCATCCGCTGTCGGTCGACACCTATATCGAGCGTACGCTGTCGCAGGCGAGGGGCATTCTGGTACGCCTGATCGGCGGTGAATCCTATTGGCCGTACGGGCTCGCGGCCCTGCAGCAGCTCGCGAAGGATCGCGGCATTGTGCTGGCTGTGCTGCCGGCCGATGGCCGCGACGACATCCGGCTCGATGCGTACTCGACCCTGCCGGTTTCCACGCTGCGCCGGCTCAAGGTGCTCTGCGACACCGGTGGCCCGGTCGCGGCGCAAGCGGCGATTGCACAGCTCGCGCTGGCCTCGGGACTCTATGCTGGCCCGGTCGTCGGCGAGATGACCGTTCCCGAGATGGGCTTTTACGATCCCGCGCGCGGCGCCATCCCGGCGCCGGTCGCGGCGGAGGAAAAGCCGCACGCGCTGGTGACGTTCTATCGCTCCTATCTCACTGCTGCCGACACCGGCCCGGTTGATGCACTCATCGCGGCATTGCGCGAAGAGGGGTTCGACGCGCATGGCGTGTTCGTCACGTCGCTAAAGGCCGCGGGCGTTGCCGATTGGTTGCGCACGTATCTCGCGCAAAATCCAGCGGCTGCGATCGTCAATGCAACGGCGTTTTCCGCGGTTGGCGACGACGGCACCACGCCGTTCGATGCCGCGCCGTGCCCGGTGTTCCAGGTCGCGCTCTCCACCGCGCGGCGTGAGGACTGGGCGGAATCGCTGCGCGGCCTCTCGCCCGGCGATCTCGCGATGCATGTGGTGCTGCCCGAGGTCGACGGCCGCGTTTTCTCGGGCGTGGTGAGTTTCAAGTCCGCTGCGGAGCGTGATCCGGATCTGCAGTTTTCGCATCTGGCGCACAGGGCCGACGAGGAGCGCGTGAAAGCTGTTGCCGCGCGTGTCGCGGCCTGGCGGCGGCTCGCGGAGAAGCCTGCCGCCGAGAAGCGCGTGGCGATGGTGCTCTCGAACTATCCGGGTCGGCCGCATCAGATCGCGCATGCGGTTGGTCTCGATGCGCTGGCGTCGGTCGAAGCCCTGGTAACCGATCTCGCGGAAGCCGGCTTCGATGTCTCGCCGGTCCATGCCCTCGGTGAGACGTTGCTCGAGCAGCAATTGACCTGGAGCGTCGCCGACTACCGCGCCGCGCTCGCGCGCCTGCCGCAAGCCTTGCAGGATGATCTCGCGCAAGCCTGGGGCGCGCCGGAGAATGATCCGAGTTGCCGCGACGGCGCGTTTCACTTCGCGGGTATCGCTTGCGGCCGATCGATCATAGCGGTTCAACCGGAACGCGGCGATGCGATCACGCGCGATTCCGACTATCACGATCTCGGCCGCACGCCGCGCCACGGCTATGTCGCCTTCTATCTCTGGCTCCGCGGGCAGGCCATCGACGCCGTCGTGCACATGGGCGCACATGGCACGCTGGAATGGCTGCCCGGAAAATCGGTGGCAGTGTCGCCAGCCTGCTGGCCGGAAGCCTTGATCGGCGATCTCCCCGTCATCTATCCCTTCATCGTCAACGATCCCGGCGAGGCCGCACAGGCCAAGCGGCGCATCGGCGCCGTGACGATCGGCCATCTGCCGCCGCCGCTGGAAACATCCGCTGTGCCGGAAGGCCTGCGCCGGCTCGAGCGGCTGCTTGACGAATATTCGACCGCCGATGGTCTCGATCCCGCCCGTCGCCAGCGCTTGATCGCGGCAATCCGGGACGAAGCGCGCGCCGCAGGACTGGAGGACGATCTCGGTCTGGATGCATCGGCCGCACCGGCCGAAGCGATCCCGCGGATTGACCGTTTCGTCTGCGATCTCAAGGAAAGTCAGTTCGGCGACGGCCTGCACGTGTTCGGCCGCGGCGCCTGTGGCGAAGCCGAGCGGGAGGCGCTGCGTGCGGCGCTCGCAGGCCAGCGCGTTGCGCCGGGACCGTCGGGCTCGCCTTATCGCGGCCGTCAGGACGTCCTGCCCACGGGGCGGAATCTATTCGCCGTCGATCCACGCGCGGTGCCGACGCCTTCCGCGCATGCGCAGGGGGTGAAACTCGCCGAAGAGCTGCTGCGGCGCCATCTGCAGGACGACGGCGACTGGCCGAAGGGCCTCGTCGTCGATCTCTGGGGCTCGGCGACGATGCGCACCGCCGGCGAGGAGTTTGCGATGGCACTGCATCTGGCCGGCCTCGCGCCGCGCTGGGATCATGCCTCGGGCCGCGTCACCGGTTACGACATCATCGCGCCGGCCGAGCTCGGCCGTCCCCGCATCGACGTCACGCTGCGGGTATCAGGCCTGTTCCGCGATGTCTTCGCAGGCCTTGCGCAATTGTTCGAAGCAGCAAGCGAGGCGCTCGCAAGCCGCGAGGACGAGGGCGACGAAAATCCCTATCGCCACCGCACCTCCCGCGTGTTCGCGCCGCGCCCCGGACAATACGGCGTCGGCCTGTCGGCGATCCCGGATGCCTTCACGTCCGAAACGCGCGAAGCGGCCGGCGAGGCCTGGTTGTCGGCGTCCGCCTGGGCGTTCTCCGCCGACGGCGAGATCAAGGCCGATCGCGCCGGCATCGAACAGCGGCTCGCAACGGCCGATGCTTTCGTCCACGTCCAGGACTTGCCGGAAACCGATCTCCTGCTCGCCGCCGACTACGCCGCGCATGAAGCGGGGATTGCGGCAGCCGCAGCACGGCTCGGCGGAACCGCGCCATCGCTCTATCATCTCGACGCAACGCGCCCCGACCAGCCGCATGCACGCACGCTGACCGAAGAAATCTCCCGCGTGGTCCGCGCGCGCGCGGCCAATCCGGCCTGGATCGCCGGCATGATGCGCCATGGTTTTCGTGGCGCCGCCGAGATCACCGCGACGCTCGAGCACATGGCAGCCTTCGCCCATCTGGCGGGCGCCGTGCCACCGCATCTGTTCGATCTCTACTACGACGCGACGCTGGGTAACGAGGACGTCAGCGCCTTCATGGCCCGTGAGAATCCAGCGGCACTTGCCGCGATGGAGGCTTGTTTTACCCGCTTACACGAGGCCTCACTCTGGCGGACGCGCCGCAATTCGATCGCGGCGGCGCTCAAGGAGGCATCATGAGCGCAGCCATGGTCAAGGGCTGGTGCCCCGGCGCGCTGCGGCCGATGCAATCGGGCGACGGGCTGGTCGTCCGCGTGCGGCCGTTCGGCGGACGGCTCGATGCGGCGCAGGTCTCCGGCCTTGCGCATCTGGCCGAGCGCCATGGCAACGGCCTGATCGACGTCACCAGTCGCGCCAATCTCCAGATCAGGGGCGTGACTGAAACCAGTCATCGGTTGCTGCTTGACGGTCTTGCACAACTGATGCTGCTCGACCCGGATGCCGACACCGAATCCCGGCGCAACATCCTTGTCACGCCATTCTGGTGCGCGGGTGATGAGACCCAGGCGCTCGCCGCCGAGCTCGAAGAGGCACTCGAGGAGTGCGCGCTCACGCTTCCGACCAAATTCGGCTTCGCCGTCGATGACGGCACCTCGCGCGTGCTTGCCGGCGATTCCGCAGATGTGCGGATCGAGCGCGATCGGGCCGGAGGGCTGCTGGTGCGGGCCAATGGCGCCGAGTTCGGCCGGTCTGTCGCGCGTGGCGAGGCCGTGACCGCCGCGCTCGCGCTCGCGAATTGGTTCGTGTCATCAGGCGGTGCCAGGGGCGGGCGAGGGCGCATGGCCACGCATCTCGCAGCTGGCGCGGGATTGCCCGAGGCGCTGCGCGGCGAGGCCGAGCCGGCACCGATTATGGCTGCGGCGCGTCCCGGCCTTTATCCGCAGGGCGCGATGGTCGGCGTCGCTTTCGGGCAGATGCCGCATGCGACGCTCAACCAGTTCGCCGGTTGCGGCCATGCGCTGCGCATGACGCCGTGGCGGATGGTCTTGAGCGAGGGCAAGCGGACCATGCCCACCGCAGCCGGCCTCATCACCGAGGCCCACGACCCGGCGCTGCGTGTCATCGCCTGCAGCGGTGCGCCGCGCTGCCGCGAGGCCCACGCCGACACCCGGGCGCTGGCAGCCGCGCTTGCGCCGAACATCGGCGCGGCCGCGCGGCTTCATGTCTCCGGCTGCGCCAAGGGGTGCGCGCATTCCGGCGCAGCTGCGATCACACTGGTCGCGACCGGCGCCGGCTTCGATCTCGTGCGCAGCGGCTCGACGCGCGACGAGCCTGTCCTGCGTGGGCTGAAGCGCGAGGACATCGTCGGCAATCCGTCCATCCTGATGGGAGGACATTGATGTCGCACGTTTACGAGACCGATGGCGCGGCGATCTACCGGCAGTCCTTTGCGACCATTCGCGCAGAAGCCGAGCTTGCCCGCTTCACACCCGATGAAGAGCAGGTCGTCGTGCGGATGATCCATGCCGCCGGCATGGTGGGCCTCGAAGCGCATATCCGCTTCACGCCAGGCATGGCGACCGCCGCGCGCGCAGCGCTACAGAAAGGCGCGCCGATCCTGTGCGATGCGCGCATGGTCTCCGAGGGGATTACGCGCGCGAGACTGCCGGCCGACAATGCCGTCATCTGCACGCTCGGTGACCCCGCCGTACCAGCGCTGGCGCAATCCATGCGCAACACCCGCTCGGCCGCGGCGCTGGAGCTGTGGCGGCCGCATCTCGAAGGCGCGATCGTTGCGATCGGCAACGCACCGACCGCGCTGTTCCATCTCCTCAACATGCTGGAGGACCAAAACTGTCCGCGGCCGGCGGCGATCATCGGCTGTCCCGTCGGCTTCGTCGGTGCCGCCGAATCCAAGGCCGCGCTGATGGCCGATCCGAAGGTCGCAGCACTGACCGTCGAGGGTCGCCTCGGCGGTTCCGCGATCACAGTCGCCGCCGTGAACGCGCTGGCGAGCCGGAGCGAATAGCGATGGGACGCATCATCTGCTGCGGTCTCGGCCCCGGTGATCCCGATCTGATGAGCGTGCGCGCCGACCGCACCGTGCGCGCCGCGCAGCATGTCGCCTATTTCCGCAAGAAGGGCCGGCCCGGCCAGGCGCGGCGCATCGTCGAGGGCATGCTGGCTGCCGACGTCACCGAATATCCCATGGAATATCCCGTGACGACCGAGATCGCCTTCGACAGCCCGGACTACGTCAAGCTGCTCGCCGGCTTCTACGACGAATGGGCCGAGCGCCTGGCGCGGCTGGCGCGCGCGGTCGATGTCGTCGTGCTCTGCGAGGGCGATCCCTACTTCTACGGCTCCTTCATGCACCTGCACACGCGCCTGCAGCGGCGCGTCGAGATCGAGGTGATTGCAGGCATTCCCGGCATGGTCGGTTGCTGGAATGGCGTCGGACAGCCGATCGCGCTCGGCGACGACGTGACGACGGTGCTGATGGGGACGCTTCCCGAAGACGAACTCGAACGCCGCATGCGTGATTCCGATGCGCTGGTCGTCATGAAGACCGGCCGCAATCTTGCGAAGGTGCGCCGCGCGCTCGAATCCGCCGGCCGGCTGGGCGATGCCTGGCTGGTCGAGCGCGGCACCATGCCCAGCGAGCGCGTGGTGCGGCTTGCCGAAGTCGATGCGGCCGACTGTCCTTACTTTGCGATCGTGCTCGTGCACGGCAAGGGACGGCATCTGGACGCCGCCGAATGACGGGCACGCTGACCATCGCGGGCCTCGGCCCCGGCAGCGAGGCGCTGGTGACGCCTGAGGTTTCCGCCGCGCTCGCAGCGGCGACCGATATTCTTGGCTATGCACCTTATGTCGCGCGTGTGCCGCCGCGGCCCGGGCTCAAGCTGCATCCCTCCGACAATCGCGAAGAGCTGCAACGCGCGCGCGAGGCCTTGCGTCTGGCCGCCGAAGGCGGTCAGGTCGTCGTCGTCTCCTCGGGCGATCCTGGCGTCTTTGCCATGGCGTCCGCCGTGTTCGAGGCGCTCGAACAGGCGCCGCACTGGCAGGCGCTGCCGATCCGCGTGCTGCCTGGTATCACGGCGATGCTGGCGGCGGCTGCACGCGCCGGCGCGCCGCTCGGCCATGATTTCTGCGCGATCAACCTTTCCGACAATCTGAAGCCGTGGGCTGTGATCGAGAAGCGGCTGCGGCTCGCGGCGGAAGCCGATTTTGCGATCGCGATGTACAATCCGCGCTCGGCGAGCCGGCCGGAGGGCTTTGCCCGCGCGCTCGCAGTGCTGAAGGAGTCCGGTTGCGGCGAGCGCCTCGTGATCTTTGCGCGCGCGGTCAGCGCCGCTGACGAGAAGATCAAGACTGTCACGCTGAACGAAGCGCGGCCCGAGATGGCCGACATGCGCACGCTGGTGATCGTCGGCAATTCGCAGACACGCCGCGTCGGCCGCTGGGTCTATGCACCGAGGCGGGTAGAATGACCGAGCCACTGCATCACTTCAGTGACGCTTTCGACCCGCGGACGCTCGGGCAGTTTTGGTTGCGAGATCATGATCACGGGCAGGCCGAGCGCACGCGCCGCGTCGATCTTGGCGCGCGCGCCGTCGCCGCCGGAGTTGCGGGCGACGATCCATGCGATGCCGCGCGTTCGCATCATCTCGAGCTCACCTTGAAGCGTGAACGGCCCGCGCGATACGATCACGTCCGCGGAGAAGGGCAGGGGCGCTTCGGGCGGATCGACGAATCGCAGCGTATAGGCGTGCTGCGGCCTGGCCGCGAACGGTGCGATATGCTGGCGGCCGATGGCGAGAAAGACGTTTGCCGGGGCCTCGGGCAGCGCGGCGACCGCCGCGTTGACGTCCGCGACCTCGATCCAGTTGTCGCCGGGCGCCTTGGCCCAAGGGGCGCGTTCGAGTGCAATCAGCGAGGTGCCGGTTTCCGCGCACGCCTGAACAGCGTTGCGGCTCATCTCGGCAGCGAACGGATGCGTCGCGTCGATCACGTGCGTGATGCCTTCGCGGCGGATATAGTCGGCAAGCCCGCTCACGCCGCCAAAACCGCCGATGCGGGTCGGCAGTGGCTGATCGGCAGGCGCGCGGGTGCGGCCGCCATAGGAGTAGACGGCATCCATGCGCGCACGCGCGATCTCCGCAGCGAGCAAGCTCGCATCGGCCGTTCCGCCCAGAATGAGGGCGCGCGTCATGGCTGATTCCTTGGCTGATCCCTGGCTGACCATCATCGGTATCGGCGAAGATGGCCTTGCCGGACTGTCCGACGCAAGCCGAAACGCGCTTGCCAAAGCAGAAACCGTCTTTGGCGGTGAGCGCCACCTCGCGCTTGCGGATGTGGGAAGCCGCGGCCGTGCGTGGCCTGTGCCGTTCGACGCAGATATCGTGTTGGGCTGCCGCGGTCGGCCGACGGCCGTGCTCGCCTCCGGCGATCCGTTCTGGTACGGCGCCGGCGCGAGCCTTGCCGAGAAGCTCGACGCGAGCGAGTGGATTGCGCACTCCGCTCCGTCGACGTTCTCGCTTGCCGCCGCGCGGCTGGGCTGGCGCCTCGAAGCAACCGCCTGTCTCGGTCTCCACGCCGCGCCGTTCGAACGTCTCGTGCCGCATCTGGCGCGAGGTGCACGCATCATATGCCTCGTGCGCGACGCAACGGCGGTCGGCGATCTCACGAAGTGGCTGACGCAACGCGGATGGGGCGATTCACTCGTGTGGACTTTGGCTGCGCTCGGCGGCCCACGCGAAAGCATCGACCAGCATCGCGCCGATCTCTTTGCTGGGGATATTGCCGGCAATCTGGTTGCGGTGGCGGTGCAGGCGTGGGGAGGCCAGGGCATTCCCCGCAACTCGGGATTATCGGACGATCTCTTCGTCCATGACGGCCAGATCACCAAGCGGCCCGTGCGCGCGCTGGCGCTCTCGGCGCTTGCGCCGCGACCCGGCGAGCGACTGTGGGACATCGGCGCCGGCTCGGGTTCGATCTCGGTGGAATGGGCACTATGCGGTGGGACGGCGATCGCCATCGAGGCGCGCGAGGATCGCGCCGCGAATATCCGCGAGAATGCTGCTGCGTTCGGACTGGCGCACAGGATCACCGTGATCACGGGAGCCGCGCCTGAAGCTCTCGCTGCGCTGGACGCGCCGGATGCGGTCTTCATCGGCGGCGGCCTCGACCGCGCGACGTTTGATGCCATCTGGTCGCGGCTGGCGCCGGGGACTCGCCTGGTTACGCATTCCGTGACGCTGGAGACGGAAGCGCTGCTCGGCGAATTGCACCAGCGCCATGGCGGCGAACTGATGCGGGTTGAGATCGCGCATGCTGCGCCGCTCGGCCGTTACCGATCCTGGGAAGCGGCACGCCCCGTGGTGCAGTGGAGCGTGGTCCGATGAGGGTCGCTGGGCTCGGCTTCAGAAAGGATGTCACGCTGGCCTCGCTGCGCGAAGCGCTCCTGGCCGCCGGCGGCCCCGAAGGGCTCGCTGCGGTGGCAACTGTCGGAGACAAGGCCGACGCCGAGGCGCTGAAGCAACTCGCACGTGAGTGCGGTGTGCCGATCAGGGCCGTTCCGGCCGAGACACTGGCCGGCATCGACACGCTCACGCAATCGAAGCTCGTCGCAGAAAAGTTCGGCACGGGATCTGTTGCCGAGGCTGTGGCGCTCGCCGCGGCTGGCCCTCGCGCGCGCTTGATTGCGACGCGCGCGGTCTCGCAGGACCGCACGGCCACTGCCGCGATCGCCGAGGGAGATGGTGCATGACCGTGCATTTCATCGGCGCTGGACCTGGCGCGCCCGATTTGCTGACGTTGCGGGGCCGCGACCTGATCGCGGTCTGTCCGGTCTGTCTCTACGCCGGCTCGCTGGTGCCCGAAGGCGTTTTGGCGCATTGCCCGCCCGGCGCGCGCATCGTCAACACCGCGTCGCTGTCGCTCGACGAGATCATCGCGGAGATTATCGCTGCGCATGCGGAGGGCAAGGATGTCGCGCGGCTGCATTCCGGCGATCTCTCGATCTGGTCGGCAATGGGCGAGCAACTCCGCCGCCTGCGCGCGCTCGGCATTCCCTATACGGTGACGCCCGGCGTTCCCTCGTTCTCGGCTGCCGCGGCGGCGCTGGAAGCCGAGCTGACTTTGCCCGGCTTGGCTCAGACCGTGGTGCTGACGCGCACGCCCGGCCGCGCCAGTGCGATGCCTGAAGGCGAGAAGCTCGCTGCGTTCGCCGCGACCGGCGCGGTGCTCGCAATCCATTTGTCGATCCACCTGCTCGACCAGGTCGTCGCCGAGCTCACGCCGCACTACGGCGCGGATTGCCCGGTCGCGATCGTCTGGCGCGCGAGCTGGCCGGAGCAGTGTATCGTTCGTGCGACGCTGGCAACGCTGGATGCGGCTGTTGGCACGGAGATGGAGCGCACTGCGCTCATTTTGGTCGGCAGAACGCTCGGCTCGGCGGATTTTGACGAGAGTCGTCTCTATGCCGCTGACTACGACCGCCGCTATCGGCCGGTCGGCGCCGAGCCGCGCTTTCCGGAGGCGTCGTGATGCCGGCAGGGCTCGTCATCTCCGCGCCTGCCTCCGGCGTCGGCAAGACGACGCTGACGCTGGCGCTCGCCCGCGCCTGGCGCAATCGCGGCCTCAACGTGCAGTGCTTCAAGAGCGGGCCGGACTACATCGATCCCGCGTTCCATGCTGCCGCCACGGGACGCGCCTCCGTCAACGTCGATAGCTGGGCGATGGACCGCGGGACGATCTCGCATCTCGTCAGCCGCGGCACGGATGCCGATATCGTTCTCGCCGAGGGCTCGATGGGCCTGTTTGACGGCGTTGCAGCGCGCGGTGTTTCCGGCACCGGAGCTTCGGCCGATATCGCGGAGATGCTGGGCTGGCCGGTGGTGCTGGTGATCGATCCATCGGGCCAGGCGCAGACAGCGGCAGCGATCGCTGCAGGCCTTCGCGACTACCGCGCCGGCGTGCGGCTTGCCGGCGTGGTGCTCAATCGCGTCGCCAGCCCGCGCCATGAAGATCTCGTCCGGCGCGCGCTCGACGATGTCGGCATCGCCGTGTTCGGCGCGCTGCCGCGTCATGCCGAGATCAGCCTGCCGAAGCGGCATCTCGGTCTGGTGCAGGCGGAGGAGCAGGCCGAGATCGGCAAGCTGATCGACGAGGCCGCGCGCTTTGTCGCCGAGCATGTCGATCTCGATGCGGTGCTGCGCTTCGCTGCCAGCTGGTCGCCGCAACCTGCTGCGAACGGGCTGAATGTGACGCCGCCAGGGCAACGCATTGCGCTGGCCCGCGACGCCGCTTTTTCCTTCGTCTATCCGCACATGCTGGAGGCCTGGCGCGCGGCAGGCGCCGAGATCACGACATTCTCGCCGCTCGCCGATGAAGTGCCCGACGTGAACGCCGATGTGTGCTGGCTGCCGGGCGGCTATCCCGAGCTTCACGCGGGAAAGATCGCAGCCAATACGCGCTTCCGTAGCGGCCTGCGCGCCTTCGCCGAGACGCGGCCGGTGCACGGCGAGTGCGGAGGCTATATGGTGCTGGGAACCGCTTTGACCGATGCCGACGGTGTCCGTCATGAGATGACGGGACTGCTTGGCCTGGAGACCAGCTTTGCCAAGCGCCGCATGCATCTGGGCTATCGTCTCGCCACGCTTGCAGTGTCGATGCCGGGGCATCACGCGGGCGCGCGCCTGCGCGGCCACGAGTTTCACTATTCGACCATCCTTGCCCAGCCCGACACGCCGCTGGCGGTCGTGCATGATGCAACGGGCGCGGTCATCGCCGAGACTGGCTCGCAGCGCGGCCGTGCCACCGGTACATTCTTCCATCTGATCGCGGAGGACCGGTGAGCGGTTTCGTATCCTTCGTCTCCGCCGGCCCCGGCGATCCCGAGCTCCTCACCGTGAAGGGCGCCACGCGGCTGCGTGAGGCCGACGTTGTGCTTTATGACGACCTTGCCTCCGGCGCGATCCTCGATCTCGCCCGGCCCGGAGCCAATCTCGTCGCGGTGGGAAAGCGGGCAGGGCGTCCTTCGACCAAGCAGCACCATGTCAACCGCCTCTTGGTCGATTACGCCGCAACCGGCGTGCGCGTCGTTCGCTTGAAGTCCGGCGACGCCGGCATTTTCGGCCGGCTCGAGGAGGAGATCGAGACGCTGCGCGAGGCCGGCATCGGCTACGAGATCATTCCCGGCGTTACCTCGGCCTGTGTGGCCGCGGCGCAGGCGGGAATCCCGCTGACCCGACGGCATACCTCGCGCCGGGTGCAGTTCGTCACCGGGGCCGATGTCACCGGCGAGCTGCCGCCAAACCTGAACTGGGCGGCGCTGGCCGATCCTGAAGCGACCACCGTGGTCTATATGGGCCGGCGCACTTTTCCGGCGCTTGCCGCAAAATTGATCGCGCACGGCCTCGCTCCAACCACCCCGGCGCTGTTCGCCGAATCCCTCGGGCGACCCGACGAGCGGCTGGTTCGCACCACGATTGCCGAGCTTGCCGAGCAGCTTGCACGGGGCGGGGCGGCCTCGACGGCCGCCGTGATCCTGTTCGGTGCGCTGGCAGGGGAATATCCGTCATGACGGCTCCCGCAGCCGTTCGCCCCTTGACGCCTGCAATGCGAAAGGGGCACACAAGAGGGGCATGGTGCTCGACGCGGCGCAAAGCGCCGGAGCATAATCGGGAATGGGGGTGGGCGGACCCAGTTGCGGCGCCCAAAACCCCAGCCGCCCCCGCGACTGTAAGCGGTGAGGGGCTCCGATCAGCCACTGGGCCGCAAGGTCCGGGAAGGCCGGAGAACCCCAGTGAACCGCGAGCCAGGAGACCGGCCGTGCATGTTTTGAGGCCAAGGCCGTCGGGTGTGACGGCAGGAAGGAACTGAGCCATGCATATCGAACCCGGCGTCGTGACGGGCGCCAAGCTCGTGTTGAGTTACGCAACCGGCATCGCCGCAGGCGGCGTTGCCTTGAAGCTCGCGGCCGAGACCGTGCGCGAGCAGGGCATCACGTCGTTCGCGGCGCGGACGCTCGCCACCACCGGCCTCGTCTTCACCTTCTTCGAGATCCTGCCGCACTTCCCGGTCGGCGTGTCCGAGGTGCACTTCATCCTCGGCTCGACCCTGTTCCTGCTGTTCGGCGCGGCGCCCGCGGCCTTCGGCCTCGCATTCGGCCTGCTGCTCCAGGGCGTGTTCTTCGAGCCTGCTGACATCCCGCAATATGGCATGAACGTCACCACGCTCCTGGTGCCTCTGTTCGGCATCCAGGCCATCGCCACGCGGATCATTTCGCGCAACACCGCCTATGTCGACCTCAGGTATCGCCAGGCGCTGGCGCTCTCGACGACCTATCAGGCCGGCGTCATTGCCTGGGTGGCGTTCTGGGCGCTCTATGGCTCCGGCTTTGCGATGAGCAACCTTGCCAACATCGCGATGTTCGCGGCGTCCTACGCGCTCGTCATCGTGATCGAGCCGCTCGCCGATCTCGCCGTGCTGGCGCTGGCGAAGTCGTTGCGCGGCGTCACCGCGCCGGGCTTCGTCACTCCGCGCCTGCACAACGCGGCTTAAGAGACAAGGGGCGGCTTTCATGGCCGCCCCGTACGCCCGATGCTCACGCTCTCCCTGATCGGCATCGGTTGCGGTGATCCCGAGCAGCTCACGCGCGCCGCGATCCGCGCCATCAACGCGGCCGATCTCGTCCTGATCCCGCGCAAGGGGAGCGCCAAGTCCGATCTCGCCGATCTCAGGCGCACGATCTGCACTGACGTGCTGACCAACAAGACGACGCGCATTGCCGAGTTCGACCTTCCCGTGCGTGATGCAGCCGAGGCGGACTACCGCAAAGGCGTGGATGATTGGCACGACGCCGTTGCCGCCGTGTGGTCGCAGACCATCGCAAGCCATCTCGGCGGTAAGGGCAAGGTCGCGCTGCTGATCTGGGGCGATCCCTCGCTCTATGACTCCTCGCTGCGTATTGCGCGGCGGCTCAATCCCTTGCCTGACATCGAGGTCGTGCCAGGCATCACCTCGATCCAGGCGTTGTGCGCGGCGCATGCGCTGCCGCTCAACGATATCGGCGAGCCCTTTCTGGTCACGACAGGCCGTCGCTTGCGAGAGGCCGGCTGGCCGCAGGGCGTTGACACGGTGGTCGTGATGCTCGACGGCGGCACGGCATTCCAGTCGCTCGATCCGGAAGGGCTTCAGATCTGGTGGGGTGCCTATCTCGGCATGCAAGATCAGATCATCATGTCCGGCCCGCTGGCCGAGGTCGGCCCTCGCATCGTCGCCCTACGGCAAGAGGCGCGCGAGCGGCATGGCTGGATCATGGACAGCTACATTCTCAAGCGCAGGCCGTAAGCGAGGCAACATGCTCCCCGACTGGGTCACCCAGAAATGCCCCGAGATTTCCGCGGCCCATCGTGACGCGGCGATCGCACGGCAGGCGCAACTGACAAAACCGACCGGCTCGCTCGGCCGGCTGGAGCAGCTCGCGATCGAGCTCGCCGGCCTGCAGGCGACTGAACAGCCGCGTGCCGCGCGCGTGCCCATCATCATCTTCGCCGGCGATCACGGCATCGTCGCGCAGGGCGTGTCGGCCTATCCGCAAGCGGTCACCATCGCGATGATGGCGAATTTTGCCTCCGGTGGCGCCGCGATCTCGGTGCTGGCGCGCGAGCTCGGCTCGCGCCTGGAAGTCGTTGACGCCGGCACGCTGGCCCAGGAGGCGATGCCAGGAATCATCACCGACAAGCCGCGCAATGGCACCCGCGATTTCAGCGTCGAGGCTGCGCTCGCGCCTGCGGAGCTCGCCTTTGCTTTCGAAGCCGGCCAGCGCGCGGTTGCGCGCGCGGAATCCAGCCAGCCTGATGTCCTGATCTTCGGCGAGATGGGCATCGGCAATACCACGACCTCCGCGGCGATCGCCGCGAGCCTGCTCGGCATCAGCGCCGAGGAGATCGCGGGCAGCGGCACCGGCGTCGATGCGGCCGGCCGGGCGCACAAGGCGCGCGTGATCGATGCTGCGATTGCGCGTCATGGTGTTGCGGGCGCATCGCCCGAAAAGATCCTGTGTGCCGTCGGCGGCCTCGAGATCGCGGCGATTTCAGGCGCCATCATTGCGGCCGCGCAGCGCCGCATCCCGGTGCTGATCGACGGCTTCATCGTGTCGGTCGCGGCGCTGGCGGCCGTGCGGCTCAATCCGTCGTGCCAGCCGTTCCTGCTGCCCTCGCATCAATCGGCGGAGCAGGGACATCGGCTGGTGCTGCGCGTGCTGAACGTGCAGCCGCTGATCAGCCTCGATCTCAGGCTCGGCGAGGGATCGGGCGCCGCCATTGCGCTGCCGCTGGTGCGCTTCGCATGCGCGCTCCACAACGGCATGGCGACGTTTGCCCAGGCCAATGTGCCGGATCGGCCTAGCTGATCCGCTGATTGACAGAGACCACCCGCCAGCCGGTCGCGAGCCGGTCGATCCGGGTCAGCGACAGCGGATCGATCACGAAGCGCAACGCAGCTTCCGGTGTGAGATCGAGCGCGATGCACAGCGCAGCGCGGATCGTGCCGGAATGCACGACGAGCGTTGCCGATCCGGCTCCGATCCGCGACAGACCCAGCCGGACGCGCGCGACCTGATCCTCAAAGCTCTCGCCTCCCGGTGGTCTCAGGTGCGCAGGATCGCTCCAGAATTGTGCGTAGGCATCGCCGCCGCTCGCTGCGAGCTCGTCATGACGCCGGCCGGTCCATTTGCCGAAATCCTGCTCGCCGAACTCGCGCACCAGTTCCGGTTCGAGCCCCAGCGCGCGCGCCGTCTCGACGGTGCGCCGGGAAGGACTCGCATAGCTCGCAGCATCCCACGGCAAGCGCGGCCGCAGCGCTTGCAGCTGCGCGCGGTCGGTCAGATCCGCCGGTGCATCGGCGGCATGGATCGTCCCTTTGACGCCGTCGACGGGTGCATGTCGGATCAGCCAGAGGAAGGTCGCGCCTTCCATACTTATCTCCAGGGAAGTTGGTCGCTGTGGCAATAACGCCGCAACTGGTACATTGACTCTGTCTTGTTGGTAATCCTAGATGCTCGTGACGGTTTCCCCGAGAGGGGATGAAAAGGGAATGCGGTGCGGGGACGTTGTCCCCAATGCCGTGGCTGCCCCCGCAACTGTGAGCGGATAATCCTTCGTCAGAAGCCACTGGGCCCTCGGTCCCGGGAAGGCGACGAAGCGGTCGTGACCCGCGAGCCAGGAGACCTGCCGTCAGCCGTGGTCACACGCGAAGATGTCGGTCGGGGAGTACAGACATTCGGCTTCATCGGAGGGCTGACAAGCCCGGGGTGAGACCTCGTTCGCTGTGACGTGCCACTGACGTCATACCGAGGTCTAGACCCGTGTCTTCCATCCGTATCGTACGACCGCGCAGCGTCCTGCTCGCCTCTGCCGCTCTCTCGACTCTTGTCGTTGTTGATCTGCCCGCTGCGTTGGCGCAGCAGGCCCGCGAACCGCTGCCGCGGGTCGAGGTGTCGCCCGCCCAATCCCGCAAGCCGGCCAAGCCGGCTGCCCGGGAAGCCCAGAGCGCGCGCCGCGCGGCAGCGCGCAGGCCGGCGGCCGCATCAGCGGCGCCAAAACCCGCCGTGACGGCTGCGACGGCGGAGACGCCGCTCAACACCAATGTCGTGGCCGAAAGCGCTTCGCGGCTCGGTTTGACCGTGCGGGAGATACCGGCGACCGTCGAGGTGATCTCGGCCGAGACCATGCGCGAGCAGGGCTATCGCACCGTGTCCGAGGTGGCGCAAGGCGCGGTCGGCGTCACCTCCGGCGACGCACCGGGGGAGCCGGCGGGCTTCTCGATGCGCGGCTTCACCAACAGCCAGATCAACACGCTCTACAACGGCATCAAGATCGGTCCGCAGAACATGACCTCGCGGATCACGGACACGGCCAATCTGGAGGCGGTGGAATTCCTGAAAGGCCCGGCCTCGCTGATCTCGGGCGAGGGCGCCGCCGGCGGCGCGATCAACTTGGTCACCAAGCAGCCGCACACCGGAGCGATCCGGAGCGAAGCGGACTTCTCTTACGACTCCCTGAATTCGTTCCGCGCGCATTACGGCTCGGGCGGCAGCACCAACGTTCAAGGCCTCGACTACCGCTTCGACATCAGCCGCTCGTCGCTGAACGGTTTTGTCGACGACACCAACACCAAGACGCTCGATATCTCGGGCCAGCTGAACTACCGCGTCTCCGACAGTCTCAAGGTTTGGGGCGCGGTCGAGTACCGCGAGGATCGCGGAAAGGCCTATTGGGGCGCGCCGCTGGTGCCGGTCGCCTTCAGCGGCTCGCACGCGACGACGGGGATTGTCTCCGGCAATTACGTCTCGAACTACAATAAAACTAATCTCGGTGCGGTCACCATCGACGACCGCACCTTCAACACCAACTACAACGTCCTCGACAACCGCAACGTGGCGCAGGAGGTCTGGCTGCGCGGCGGTTTCGAGCTGAAGCTGGCGCCGGACCTGACGCTGAAGAGCCAGGCCTATGGTTATGGTGCCGAGCGGACGTGGTTCAACAACGAGATCGAGGCGTTCAACTCCGGCACGAACCTGGTCGATCGCGAGCGCTTCTATGTCGCGCACAGCCAGCGGCTGGTCGGCAACATCACCGATCTGATCTGGGACACTGACATCGCCGGCTTCGACAACCGGATGGTCACGACGCTGTCGTCGAGCTACCTCGATTTCGTCCGGCCGGGTGCAGCGAATTTTCCGGGCGACTCCGTGTCGCTGGTCAATCCTGACCGCGGTTTCTACGGCCTGCTCACGACCAAGCAGCAGACCGCGCGCATCGACAACGAGGCGCTGTCGTTCGAGGACCGGCTCAAGCTGACGCGGACCTTCGCGCTGATCGGCGGCCTGCGTGTCGAGCATATCGGGCTCGACCGCAACTCGACCGACGTCAACGGCCTGGTGAACGCGGGCTTTCCGTTCACCAAGGACTGGGCGCCGGTGACGGGACGCATCGGCTACACCTGGGAGGCCGTGCCCGGCCTGACCTTCTTCAGCCAGTACGCCACCGGCGCCGACGTTTCCGCCAACAACATCTTCCTGCTGTTGCCGACCCAGCCGCTCGACCTGACGACGTCGCGCATCTACGAGACGGGCGTCAAGCATCTGTTCTGGGACAACCGGGCGGAGTGGTCGTTCTCGGCCTACGACATCCTGCGCAAGAATGTCTATGCGGCGGCCGGCGGGCAGGCGCTCAACATCGCCGGGCGAGAGGAATCGAAGGGCGTCGAGCTCGCCGTCGCGGTGCGGCCGATCGAGCCTTTGCGCCTGTGGGGCAACATTGCCTACGTCGATGCGCGCTATGCCGACTACAATTTCGCCGGCGGATCGTTCTCGGGCAACACGCCGCCGAACGTGCCGCGCATCGTCGCCAATGCCGGCGCGTCGTATCGCTTCTTCACGCCTTGGCCGGTGGAGCTCGGCATCGTCGGCCGGCACGTCGGCGATCGCTACAACACCGATGCCAACACGGTGACGATGAACGCCTACACGGTCGGCGACGTCTACGCCTTCGTCGATATCCCGAAGACCGTCTTCAATGCCGTCGACCAGGCCCGCCTGACCTTCCGGGTGCGCAACTTCACCGACAAGCGCTACGCGATCTGGGGCGATCCGTTCTACCCCGACCAGATCCTCTTGGGCGCGCCGCGCACCTACGAGATCTCAGCGGCGTTCAAATGGTAGGGCGCTGAGCGCATGGGCGCGATCGTCCTGCTGCACCGCTGGCTCGGGATCGCGTTCTGCCTGCTGTTCGCGATGTGGTTCGCGAGCGGAATCGTGATGCACTTCGTTCTGTTTCCGTCGCTGACGGAAGCGGAACGGTTTGCAGGGCTGGCGCTGGTGGATCGCGGTGAGGTACGGATCAGCGTTGCCGATGCGGTGGCTGCGAGCGGCATCATCGATGCTGCGCGCGTTCGCCTGATCCAGCGCGGCGACGGAGCGGTCTATGTCGTGTCGGGGCCCTCGCACCTGCGCGCGGTTCGCGCCAGTAACGGGCAAGATGCATCGGTGAGCTCACCCGAGATCGCACTCGCCATCGCGCGGGCCCATGCGCGTCAACGCGCACTCGATGCCGCGCATGCAGCTGTCGTTGCATACGCTGACTATGATCAATGGAACGTGCCGAACGGCTTTGACCGTCACCGGCCTCTGTTTCGTGTCGCCCTCGGCGATGTGGCCGGAACGGACGTCTACATTTCATCGCGCACCGGCGAAGTCGTCCTCGATACGACGCGAAGCGAGCGCGGCTGGAATCTCGTGGGCAGCGTCTTGCACTGGATCTATCCGACGGTGCTCCGGAGCAATTGGGCGCTGTGGGATCGCGTGGTCTGGACGCTGTCGCTGCTGGCGCTGATCGCAGCCCTGCTGGGCGCGGTGCTCGGGATTGTGCGGGTCAAGATGCAGGGGCGCCGGATCGCGACGCCTTATCGGGGCTGGCATGCTCTGCATCACGTCGTCGGCCTCGTCGCGACGGTCTTCGTGCTGACCTGGATCTTCAGCGGCTGGCTTTCGATGGATCACGGCCGGCTGTTCTCGCGCGGGCAGTTGACCTCGGCCGAAGCGGGTGTGGTGTACGCCGCGCCGGATTGGAGAATGGCTTCACCACTCGATCGGAATCCTATCTCGTCCTTGGCCCGCGAAGTCGAATGGTTCGCTTTCGACGGCAAGCTCTATCGACGTGAGCGGACCGGTCTCGACAGGCAGGTTCTGGTGCGGCCGGGCGGTGAGCAGTCGCCGGGCCTCAGCGCACAGGAAATCGCGAGCGCGACGACACGGCTTGCGACGGGCTGCGGTACGCCGCTCGTTCTTGCCGACAATGACGACTATCCCGCGCAATCCACCGTGCCCGGGGCGTCCGTCTACCGCTCCCGATGCGGCGATGTCTGGTTCGACATCGACGGCGCCGATGGCCGTATGCTGCAAAGGCTGGATGCGTCGCGGCGAGCCTATCGCTGGGTCTACAGCGCGCTCCACACGCTCGACTTTCCAATCCTCATGGCGCATCCGCGCTGGCGCGATGTCCTGATCGTCGGCCTCTGCTCGCTCGGGCTGGTGTTCTCGATCACTGGAATCGTCATCGGCTGGCGGCGGTTGCGTCGGTCTTTCGCCGGCTAGGACGCCCGATCAAACAAAAAGTGCGAAAACAACCCCATGCACAGTAGCCGGCCGTAATGGAATCAACGGCTTACGCAGGCATTGCTGCGGTTTGACCCGTCGGGCAAAACAGGGGTATATTGCTATTATTCCGAAATTGTCGCGTTGCCGAAAGCTAGGCTGTCTACCTATGAGCCCGGCGGCACCACGTAACTGGTGACTACGTCCGCATTGCTCCAATAGCGACCAAGTTCGTGAGGCAGCGCAGTATGTCACGATGGGCCAAAAGAGGTCATCGCGGCAGCGTGATAATGAGCTCGGTAAACACACCCAGCTCGCTCTCGACATCGAGGGTTCCGCCGTGTTGTTTGACAATGATGTCATGGGTCATCGACAGACCGAGCCCCGTGCCTTCGCCAGCTGGCTTGGTAGTAAAGAAGGGATTGAACATTTTTTCCTTCACCTCGACCGGAATCCCGGTGCCGTTGTCGCGGATGCGAATTTCGACCTTGTCGTCAAGGTTGTTCGTGGTCGCACTCAGCACAGGCTCAAAGGTCTCGTCTCCCGCCTCGGACTTGCGCCTGGTCGCGGCATAGAAGCCGTTGGAGATCACGTTGAGCAGCGCGCGCGTGATCTCCTGCGGATATACCTCGATTTCGCCCGCGTCGGGGTCGAGGTCCTGCGTGAGCGTGATGTTGAAGTCGGACTTCTCTGCGCGCGCGCCATGGTAGGCTAGATTAAGACTCTCCTGGACCAGGGCATTGATGTCGGCGAGGCGGCGCTCGCCCGGTCCCTCGCGTGAGTGCAGCAGCATGTTCTTGACGATGGAATCGGCCCGCTTGCCGTGCTGCACGACCTTTTCGAGGTTGCTCTTCAAAAGCGCCGTCAGCTCATCGACTTCGGTGCGGATCTTGTCGGCGAGTTCGGCGGGCTTGAGGGCCTCGTTCAACTCCTCGGTCAACTCCGCTGAAAGGGCTGCGAAATTATTGACGAAGTTGAGCGGGTTCTTGATCTCGTGCGCAATGCCCGCGGTGAGCTGGCCGAGCGAGGCAAGCTTTTCGGTCTGCACCAGGCGGTCCTGTGCGGTGCGGAGGTCGTCGAGGGATTGCGAGAGATCGTCGGTTCGCTGCCGCAGCTCCTTGAGCAGTCGTGTGTTTTCGATGGCGATCACCGCTTGTGCCGCAAAATGTTCCAGCAACTCGACCTGCTTGTCGCTGAACTCTTGCACTTCCTTGCGGTAGACAGCAAAGCCACCGACAAGCTCGCTCTCCTTGAGCATCGGCACAATCAGAACGGTGCGGGCTGCGGCGACCTTGTAGATCAGATCGTCGGGATGCTCTGTGGCGATATCGGCAATGTGAACCAGCGCCTTGGTCTCGACGAGGCGCCCCAGCGAAGGCGCCCCATCAAACGGCGCGATGAAGTGTGGCGGCGTTTCCTGGTCGGGCGCGTACAATTGCGGCACGTTTTGCGCGGCCATTCGCGCCACCCGCCGCAACCTGTCGCCTTCGTATAGGAGCAGCGTCCCAAAACTGGCACGACAGATGCGCACGGCATTTTCCAGCATGGCCTCGAACACCGGCCCAAGTCCGCCAGGCGAACTGGATATGATTTGTAGCACTTCCGACGTCGCGGTTTGCCGCTCCAGCGCTTCCCTCGTTTCATTGAACAATCGCGCGTTCTCGATCGCAATCACCGCCTGGTCGGCGAAGATCTGTAGCAATTGCACGTGATGGTCGGCGAATGAACCGGTCTCGACTCGCGTCACGGTGATCAAGCCGATAGGCACCCCATTGCTCATCAACGGCGTGAACAACATGCTGCGAAAGCCGCGCAATCGCGCCAAATCACTGGCCAGTATGTTTGGCGAGGATTCGGTATCGACAATCTGCATTGGTTTGCCATCACGCAGCAACTCGAAGGGCGCCGAAGACGTTGTGAGATGCCGCGGGAACGAAGCTCGCAATGCTTCGTCAGCGACCGGATTGGTCGGCGTGAACGCCTCTAGGTGTTGCATGCCGTCGATATAGCGAAACACTGCCGTAGAGAAACCGCCAATCAGCCTGTTGGCGCTGATCGCAATCGCCTCGAATACCGGCTGCACATCGTCAGGCGAACTTGCGATGACCTTCAATATTTGGGCCGTCGCCGCCTGCTGCTCGCGGGCCTCCTTCAGGTCTTTGCTCGGACCGGCGACCGAACGACGATTCGCTCGGCTGGCCGCTGGCGCAATGCGGCGCTTGCTCTTGGTGGTCTTGCGGCCCTTGCGGGTCTTCGCCTGGCTCGTCTTGCCGCCCGTTCTTGATGGCCGCGCCATATCCGCCCCCAAAGGGTCAAGAAGGGTATCTTATCGGTCCAAACCATCATTCAGGAAGGGCCGGGATAGCCTGAATCGCATGTCACCGGGCCGGGCTGATGTCCGAGAAGGGTCATTTTCGACGGTTTCAGCGTAGATCGTCGGCCGGCCGATATCCGCTTCTACCTCGTAAGCGTCCAACCGGGGCCTGCCCGGAAGCGTTGCGTCTGGCCAGACCCGTGTGATTCAAGCTTCCAAACTGGGGGCTTGAATCGTGCGCCACGAACTCGCCGATGATGAATGGATTGCCATCAAGCCAACTGCGCCTCGATCTGCCGGGCCGCACGCAGCAGCGTGCGGTCCTGGCCGCGCCGAGCGATGATCTGGAGGCCGAAGGGAAGGCCGTTCGCATCCGCCCCGCACGGAATCGAGATCGCCGGCAGGCGGGCGTGATTGACGAACGGCGTGAACACGGCATGCGCACGTGGGCTTGCCGCGCGGCCGCCGATCGTGTCGGGCCCGAGTTGCGTGAACGGCCAGGCGACACAGGGGACGGTCGGCGTGAGCAACAGATCGACCTCGGTGAAGAACGCCGCGAAGGCGCTGGCGATCGCGGCGCTCGCGATCAGCGCGCCGGCAACATCGGTGCCTGACCAGGACAGCCCTCGCTCGATCTGCTTGGCGATATCAGGATCGAAGATAGTCGGATCCTTGCGGAAGGTGTCGCCATAGAGCGCGGCGAGGCCGGCATGCTGGAGCGGCATGATGGCCTCTTCGGTCGCGCCGGCCGGCCAGACGGGATCGCGCTGCGTGATGCCGAGGCCGGCGGCGGAGAGGCGCGCGATGGCGGACACCAGCCCGTTGGCGACGACATCATCGACGGCGACGTCGAGCCCGAGGCGTGGTGAGAAGGCGATGCGCAGGCCAGCAAGATCAGCGGCCTCACGCGCGATGCCGGCGGAATCCGGATCGCGCGGATCGGTTCCGGCCATGGTCTCGAACGCCAGCGCGATGTCGGCGACATCGGTTGCGATCGGTGCGATGACGGAAAGGCCGAAGAACGGCTCGGCGAAGCCGGGCCCATAGGGGATCGCGCCATAGGACGGCTTGAAGCCGGCGACGCCGACATGGGCCGGCGGCCTGCGGCTGGAGCCGCCGGCATCGGTGCCGATCGCGAGCGGCACGAGACCGGCGGCAACGGCCGCGGCCGGTCCGCCTGATGAGCCGCCGGGCGTCAGCCTGGGATCGAGCGGATGCCGCGTTGGGCCGAACAGCTGCGAGGTGGTGACACCCTTGCTGGCGAACTCGGATGTCGCGCCGATGCCGACGACGACTGCTCCGGCCTTGCGCAGCCGCTCGACCGCGATCGCGTCGCGCGGCGCGATGAAATCGCAAAACAGGCGCGAGCCCTGTGTCACGCGCCAGCCGCCGACCCAGATGTTGTCCTTGACGATGACGGGGACGCCGGCGAGCGGCATGGTCTCGCCGGCGCGCAGGCGAGCATCGACCGCGGCGGCATCGGCGAGCGTGCGTTCGGGATCGATCGTGACGACCGCGTTCAAGGCCTTGGCCGCCTCGATCCGCGCCAGCGCGGCCTTTGCGGTCTCGACGGCGCTCGTCCGTCCAGCCGCGACATCGGCCGCGATCTCGCGGGCACTACGTGCTGGCTTTGCCATGGCCTCCCCAGATCAGCGCCAATGTGCCACAGAGGGCGAGACACGCCAGGGCGAAGAAGGCCATGCCGAGGCTGGCCACGCCATCCAGGATCGACACCACGGCCGGCGCCGCCAGCAGGCCGGCATAAGACGCGGTCAGCACTGCGCCGGTGGTCTCGCCGATCCGGTCCTGCGGGGCGAGGCGGGCGATCTCGGCGATGAAGACGCCGTTCCAACCCGACGCCGTCAGGCCGAACAGCGCCGCGACGGCAAACTGCCAGGAGCGGCTGAGCGATCCGCCGTCGAGGCCAAGCAGCGCGGCACAGAAGGCCATGCCGATGCCGATGACGATGAGAACCATCCGCGAGGCATCGAGGCGCATGGCGACGTAGCCCCAGCCGAGCCGGCCGACGAGGCCGCCGGCCTGCGCGCAGGCGAGCGCCATGCCGGCCTCGATATGGCTGAGGCCGAGCTCACGCGTGCCGAGCGTGACGAAGACGGTGTTGAGCGACACCTGCATCGCGCTGAACGGCATCGAGGCCAGCGCCAGCATCGCGATGCGCCGGTCCGCCGTCATCAGCGCCAGCCGCGCGCGGAGGTCGAGCTTTGAGGGCGGGATGACCTTGCCGGCGTAGGCCGGCCGCAACCATTCGAACAGCGCGATCGCCAGCAGCGCGCAGAGGCCCACGGCCGCATAGCACCAGGCCGGCCCGAACGCGATGGCGATCGCGGGCAGGGCCAGCGAGCCGCAGACCGCGCCGATCTGGTTGCCGGTCTGGCGCACCGAGAAGACGAAGGCGCGCCGCTCGGCGGTGACTAGCCGCGACAGCAGCGCGGCGCTCGCGGGCGTCTCGGGCCCCATGGCAAGGCCGAGGCAGAGGCCCGCGGCCAGCAGGGCGGCGCTCGATCCGAGCGAGGCCAACGCCATGCCGACGACGATGGCCGCCGCGCACAGGCTCGCGATCCGTAGCGACCCGACCCGCGTGATGAAGCCGCCGCCCCAGAACGAGGCGGGGATGCCGACCGCGAACACCGCGCAGGAGAACATCGAGAGCTGCCAGACCTCGATATGGGCGCGGGGCGCGACCACGCCGGGTGCGAACAAGGCCAGCGCGACGAGGGCCTGAAGCGCGGTCATCGCCCCCAGGGCCGGCAGCAATGCCGGTGCTGGCCGACCGACCGTGTTTCCGTCTACCATGGCGGCGTGCTCACGGGAGGGACATTGTGGCAGGCGGCATATCCATTCACGCGGTCGATGTGGCGAGCGGGCGCCCGGCGCAGGGGCTGCGCGTCGAGATCTGGCGGATCGATCCGGATTCGCTGCGCATCGCCGACGGGCGGCTCGGTGCCAACGGCGTGCTCGATCATGCCGTTGCGCAAGGTGCCGGTGTGACGACAGGTGAGTATGAGGTGCTGTTTCATCTCGGCGAGTTCTTTGGCGAGCGCGACGGCTTCCTGACCGTGACGCCGTTCCGCTTCCGCATCAAGAACGTTGACGAGCATTTTCATCTGCCGCTGAAGTTCACGCGTTGGGGCTATTCGCTGTTCCGCGGTGCCTAAAGCATGATGCAGTTAGCTTCGATCGGCTGCCCAGGGGGCACCTCTCCCCAGCGGGGAGAGGTCGGATTGCGGAGCAATCCGGGTGAGGGGCCGCAGCATTCAGTGACATCGTAACCCCTCACCCGGATCGCATCTTTCGATGCGATCCGACCTCTCCCTACGGGAGAGGTGTTCGGAATTCTCGGCTCGTATCGATTCAATCAAATCGCATCGCGTTTTAGTTGGTCAGCCGCCGCGACAGGCCGGTGACGCGCTCCATGACCGCGACCAGGGCGACGGTGGCGATGATCAGCACGCCCGACAGTGCGGCGATGGTGACATCGAGCTTGCCCTCGAGGTCCTGCCACATCCGGATCGGCAGCATGTCGGTCGCGGCATCGCGCAGGAACAGCGACACCGGCACGTTGTCGAACGACGACATGAAGGCGATGAAGGCGCCCGCGATGATGCCCGGCCGGATCAGTGGCAGCACGATCCTGCGGAATGTGTAGAGGCGGCTCGCGCCCAGCACCGCCGAGCTTTCGAGCAGGGTCGGCTCGAGCTGGGCGAGGGCTGCGACCGTGTTGCGCACGACATAGGGCACGCAGACCACGGTGTGGCCGATCACCAGCGTCAGCGGCGATACCGGCAGGCCGACCAGCGAGAACAGCATCAGGGCGGCGAGGCCGAAGGCGAGCGCCGGCAATACCAGCGGCGACATGAAGAGGGAATCGAGCAGCCGCGCCGATAAGGCCTGCGACCGCGAGATCGCGAGCGCTGCGGCGACGCCGAGGGCGACGGACAGGCCGGTCGCCCACAGCGCCACGATCAGGCTGTTCTTGGCCGCGAAATGCAGCTGCCAGGCATTCCACAGCTCGGCGTACCAGCGCAGCGAATAGCCCGGCGGCGGGAAGCGCAGCGAGAAGCCGCTGGTGAAGGAGACGATCAGCACCACCAGCGACGGCGCGATGATGATGACAAGCGCGATCACCGCGATCACGGTCATGACGAGCTCGAAGCTGATCGCCTCTAGAGTGCGCTTGCGGCCGCTCATCATGCGCCTCCATAGCCGCGCGACATGCGGCCGAGCGTGGTGAAGACCGAGACGACCGCGAGCACGGCGAGCAGGAAGATGATCGAGATCGCGGATGCAAACGGCCAGTTCTGCAGCGTCGAGGCCTGCTGGTAGAGATACATCGGCATGAACAGCATCTGCCCACCGCCGATCAGCGACTGGGTGATGAAGGCGGTGATCGCGGCGGCATAGGTCAGCGTGCAGCCGGCGATCACGCCTGGCAGCGACAGCGGCAGCACGATCCGGAAGAAGGTGCGCCAGCTTCCGGCGCCGAGCGAGCAGGAGGCATCGTCGAGATTGGGATCGATGCGGCCGAGCGCGGTGATCAGCGGCAATGTCATCAGCGGCATCTGCACCTGCGCCAGCGCGATCACCACGCCGAACTGGGTGTAAAGCAGTTTCAGCGGGGTATCGATGATGCCGAGCGATTGCAGTGTCGCGTTGATGATGCCCTGGCGTCCGAGGATGACGATCCAGGCGAAGGTGCGCACCACGACGCTGGTCAGAAGCGGCAGCAGCACGATCAGGATGATGATGGTCTGAAGCTTTGGCCCGACCCGCTGATAGAGCCAGGCGATGGGAAAGCCGAGCACGAGACAGACGGCCGTCACCTCGGCGCCCAGCAGAAGCGTCGAGCCGAGCACGCCGAGGCTGAAGGGATCGGTGAGGAAGTGCAGGTACTGGCCGAGCCCCCAATGGAGCCCGGCCGTGTCATTGTGCAGCGAGAGCCAGAGCAATTGCAGCAGCGGCGCCACGAAGAACAGCAGGAAGAACAACGCCAGCGGCGCTGCCAATCCCATTCCGTAGGACGTGACGTCCCGTGATGCCGGTGCTGCGCCCATGACTTAAGCCTTCAAGGTCTCAGATCTTGATCTCGCGGTTGAAGCGCTCGATCCAGGCCGAGCGCTGCTCGTTGATCTTCTTCCAGTCCTGGAACACGAATTTCTTCTTCAGCTCGGCCGTGTCCTTGGCCAGCACGCGCGCGATCTCGCCGCCCATCGTCACCTTGGAATTGGTCGGCACGATCAGATAGGGCGGGTTCATCAGCGTGGTCTGCACCTCCGGCGTCAGCGCCGCCTCGATCAGCTTGAAGGCAAGTTCGCGGTTCGGCGAGTTCTTGACGATGTGGATCGTGGTCTTGAAGGCGATGGCGCCTTCCTTCGGCGCCACGAACTCGACCGGCACGCCGCGCGCTTTCAGGATCTGGATGGCGTTGAAATTGCCCGGCGAGATGTCGATCTGGCCCTGCTGGAACAGGGTCGCGAGCGCGCCGGGATTGGCGGCGACCGCGGCGAGATTGGGCTTGAGCTCCTCAAGCGCCTTGAAGCCGGGATCGACATTGGCCTCCGAGCCGCCGCGCATCTTGGCGATCTCGACCAGCCAGCCGGTACCGAGCGTCGAGTTGAGATTGGTGATGCCGACGCGGCCCTTGAACTCCGGCTTCCAGAGATCGGCCCAGGAGGTCGGCGGTGTCTTGACGGCTTCCGGATTGTAGGTGAGTCCGACGACCTGGAAGAACGGGGCAGGACCCATTGGCTCCTGCGCCTCGGCGATCAGGTCCTTGTAATAGGCGCTCTTCTCGACGGGATAGGGCTCGACCAGGTCCTGGCCGATGGCGACGAGGGCGGGACCGGGATCGTGCAGCATGACGTCGATCGGCGGATTGGCCTTGGCGGCATTCACCTTCGCGATCTGGTCGACCGAGAGCATGGGGTCGAGCACCATCGCGGCGTCCGCGTTGGCCTTCCGGAACGCCGGCACCAGCACGGCCTTGTGCGCTTCCTCCCAGCTTCCGGTGAAGGTCGCAAACACCAGCGGGCGGGCCTGGGCGTAGCTCAGGCCTGGAAACGCTTTCATGGCCCCGAGTGTGAGCGCCGTGGTCAGCAGGCTTCTGCGGTTCATGATCATGTCGAACTCCCCTCTGGACTGGATCTAAAGCGTTGCGGGAAAGGCGTTGGCGAGCGACGGGGCGAGCGGCGCGAGACGCACGGCTGCGCCGTTCTCCAGCGCGCGCGTCTCGCCGATGCGTGCCTGCGAGACCTTGACGCCGGAGCCATCGGCGGTGGTGACCTCGTGGACGACGGTGGCTCCCAGCGGCAGCGACATGCCGACGACGCCGGCAAAGCCGGTCTCGTCGCCGACGAATTGCAGGTGCTCGGGACGGATGCAGACCGTGACGCGGCCGCCTTCGCTGAGCGTACCGCCCGCGGGACGTGCGATGATCTCGGCGCCGGCATCGAGGCGCACCTTTGCCGCCGTGCGATCCGCCGAAACCACGACACCGGACATGCGGTTGGTGGAGCCGACGAAAGTGTTGACGAACAGCGTCTGCGGGCGGTCGTAGACGTCGGACGGCGAGCCGAACTGCTCGAGCTTGCCATGGCTCAGCACGGCGACACGATCGGCCATCGACAGCGCTTCTTCCTGGTCGTGCGTCACGATCAGCGTGGTGATGCCGGAGACGCGCTGCAGCCGCTTGACCTCGATCTGCATGTCCAGCCGCAAATTCTTGTCGAGCGCGGCGAAGGGCTCGTCGAGCAGCAGGATCGACGGCTTGATCGCCAGCGCGCGGGCGAGCGCCACGCGCTGCTGCTGGCCGCCGGAAAGCTGCCGCGGCAGCCGTTCGGCCATGGTCGGCAGCTGCACCAGCTCCAGGAGGCGCTGCGCCTCGCGCTGGCGCGCGGCCTTGTCGATGCCGCGGGCGGCGAGGCCGTAGGCGACGTTCTCGCTGATCGAAAGATGCGGAAACAGCGCGTAGTTCTGGAACACGATGCCGACAGCGCGCTTGTTCGGCGGCAGCGCATCGACGATGTCGTCGCCGATGATGATCCGCCCTTGCGTCTGCGCGATGAAGCCGGCGATGATGCGCAACAGTGTTGTCTTGCCGCAGCCGGACGGGCCGAGCAGAGCGATGATCTCGCCGCCCTTGATGTCGAGATTGATGTTCTCGACCGCAAGCGCGCCACTCGGATACCGGTGGGTGACCGCGTCGACGACGAGCGATCGGCCGCCTTGCGTTTCAGCCATGGTATTGCCTCCCGTTGCCCCAGAGGAGAAAGCAAGTCTCGTGCCCGCGCCTGTCGCTTTTCGGTGCGTGCTCAGGCATGGTGGCCCGATGACATCGGATCGATCGATATGCGACCTCACGGCTATGGGGCTTGCGCGCGCCATTGCGCGGGGCGAAGTATCCTCCCGTGAGGCCGTTGAAGCGCATCTGGCGCGGATTGCAGACCACGACACCCAATTGGCGGCATTCGTCACGGTCGATGCGGACGGCGCCCGCCGCGCCGCGCAGATTTGCGATGCGGCCTCTGCGCCGATCGGCCCGCTGCATGGCGTGCCCATTGGGATCAAGGATCTCACCGACACTGCGGGACTTGCGACGACTTACGGCTCGGTGCTGTTCCGCGATCATGTCCCGCACGAGGATGATCTCGTCGTGGCGCGGCTGCGGCGCGCCGGCGCGATCATTCTCGGCAAGACCAACACGCCGGAGTTCGGCTTCGGTGCGGTCTGCACCAACAGATTGCGTGGGCCGACCCGCAACCCGTTCGATCGCGCGCTGACCTCCGGCGGATCGTCCGGCGGCTCTGCCGTCGCGGTCGCGGCCGGCATGGTGCCCCTGGCGCACGGCACCGATTTCGGCGGCTCGGTGCGCACACCCGCGAGCTTCTGCGATGTCGCTTCGATCCGGCCGACGCCCGGCCGCATTCCATCGCCGCGCCGGCCGCTCGGCTGGGACATGCTGGCGACGCACGGCTTTCTCGCTCGCGGTGTCGATGATCTCGAACTCGCGTTGTCGGTTTGCGCCGGAGGCGAGGCGAACGATCCGCTCTCGCTCGGCAGCGCCGGTGATGACCGATCCATCGCCGAACGTCCCCGGATTGCTGTCACGCCCGATTTCGGCGTGGCGCCGGTTGCGCGCGAGGTTCGTGCGCGATTCGGTGCGGCTTACGAGGCGCTCGCGCGCGTTGCCGATGTCGTGCCGTCCTCGCCCGATTGCGGCGGAGCGATCGAAACTTTTCGCACGCTGCGCGCCGCGCACATCGCGAGCAGCTATGGCGAGCTGCTGCGGACGCGCCGCGCCGAGCTCACCCCGACAGTGATCTGGAATATCGAGGCCGGCGCCAACCTCTCCGCACAGGACTATTTGAACGCCGAACGGCGCCGCACCGCCATCTACCGCAGCTTTCGCGAGCTGTTCAGCCGTGCCGATTTCCTGGTCGCGCCGGCTGCATCGGTGTTCCCCTGGCCGAACGAGATCAGCGACGTCACCGCCATCGATGAGGCCGCGCTGGAGACGCCGATCGATTATCTCGCCGTCACCTTCATCGTGTCGCTGGTCGGTTTTCCGGTCCTGACTTTGCCGGTGCCGCGAGGGGAGAATGAGCTGCCCTTCGGCATCCAGATCATCGCGCCGCCGGGGTGCGAATCCCGCTTGTTTGCCTTCGGCCGCATCCTCGAGAACGAACTGGGGTTTTCGCATCGCCGGCCGCAGCTCCCCTAGCTGTCGCGATGCTCGAGCCGGGCGGCAAGCGCCTCGGCAAGACCGGTGGTCGGTTTCGCAGCGGGCCGGCGGAACGTGCCTGCCGTTGCCTTGCGCAGGCGCAGGGCATGAAGCGCCTCGGCTTGCTTCACCGAAGCTATGACCTGATCGACCACGGGGACGGGGATCCGGTCGGCAACACGCTCGGCAAGGCCGGAGAGCGGGGCGCCGGCAAAAATCAGCACATCGGCCTCGTCCTCGACGATGGCGCGCTGCGCGAGCTCGACCAGCACGTCCTCCTTCTCGGTGCCGACCTCGGAGATCGCCTGAAACGGCGTATCGAGCATGCGGATGCCGGCGCAGCGCTCCCACAGTCCATGGGCGCGGACGCACTCCTCGTACCAGGGGCCCAAGGCTTGAGCGAAGGTGACGATGGCAAAGCGGCGTCCAGCCATGCAGGCGGTCAGCATCGCGGCTTCCGCCATGCCGACCACGGGAATGTCGAAGGTCTCGCGCGCGGCGAACAGGCCGGGATCGCCGAAGGCCGCGATGATCGCGGCGTCGACCTTTTTGTGCTGCTCGGCCAGCATCTCCAGGGCGATGGCGCCGCCGATCTGCGCCTCGGTGCGCGTCGCGATATAGGGCACGCCGCGGGTCGCAGTGCAGGGGATCAACTCGGTGCCTGATGAGGCCGCGCGCCGCCCGACACCCAGCATCAGCTGCGTGACCTCTTTGCTGGTGTTCGGGTTGAGCAGCAGCAGCTTCATGATTACGCCGCCGTCCGCTTGGCTTGAGAGGTGGCGAGGACTTCGAGCAGCGCCGTGCCGGTGCGCGCGACATGGGCGCCGAGCAGGCGGCCGGCCGCTTCGCCGTTGCGCGCTTCGAGGGCAGCCAGAATATCGGCGTGCTCGTCGACCGAATTGCTCCAGCGCTTGTCTGCGCCGAGCGCGAGATAGCGCGCGCGTTCGGCGCGGGAGATCAGCGTCTCGTGGGCCTCGCGCAGCGGTGTGTTGCGGGCCATGCGGACGATGGTGTTGTGGATCTCGCCGTTGATGGCGAAATAATCGTCGAGCTTGCCGTTGCGGTGATGACCTTCCATCCGGGTCTGAAGCGTGCGCAGGCGCGCGAGATCGCGCTCGGTGGCGCGCTCTGCGGCAAGCTCTGCGGCGAGCCGCTCGATGCCGGCGAGGGCCTCGAACAGCTCAGAGATGCCCTCGACCGCGATATCGGCAATGCGCGGGCTGCGGTTGGGGCGAAGCTCGATCAACCCTTCCGCCGCGAGCACCTTCATCGCTTCGCGCAAGGGGGTGCGCGACACGCCGAGCTCCTTCGACAGTTTTGTTTCCTGGGTCTGCGATCCCGGCGGCAGCTCGCCGCGAATGATCATCGTCCGCATCCGCGCAGCCGCACGCTCATGCAGGCCCATCCGCTTGAGTTTGGGCGACTTTCGTCCCTTCGGCGCTTCCGATTTTGGCTGCACGCGTGCCTCACTTCTGACCTTGATCTTAGCCGTTTCCGGCCCTTTGGCCTGCCCAAAATACCGACGTATCTCGCTGAAAACAATGGCATAGCGATCAAATTGTATGCAGCATGCAAAAACCGGATTGCGCTGCGCTGAAGGGCGGCGGATGATCGTGTCCGACGCGCGAGATCCTGCGCCTTCGAAACGGAGTAAGCGATGCGGACGAGTTTGCGACTGGGCCTCGTGGTGATGGCGGCGGTGCTTGGCGGAAGCGGGATCGCCTCGGCGCAAGTCCCGAAGATCAAGCTCGGCTACGCCAAATGCGCGCACTGCCTGCCGATGTCGCTGGTCCCCGGGTTGGCCAAGAACGTCGAGGTCGAGGCCACCGGCTTCAACTCGGGCAATGACGTGCTCACTGCGCTGGTGTCGAAGAGCATCGACGTCGCGCAGGTCACCTATCTCCACTACATCACCGCGCTCGACAAAGGTTTTGACGTCGTCGCCGTGTCCGGACAGATCAACGGCGGGTCGGAATGTCTCTCCTCCGCGAAGCTGAGCCTTCCCCCTGAGGACTGGGCCACATTCAAGACGACCGTTGCGAAGGCGAAGAGCGACGGTCAGCCGCTCAAGGTCGCGGCGTCTCGCGGCAATGCGCAGGACATCCACATGCGCGGCGCGTTCCTCAAGCAGGGTGTCGACCCCAACAAGGACATCCAGTTCATCAACATTCCCAATCCATCCGACCATCTCGCAGCGCTGCAGCGCGGCGAGGTCGACATGATCTGCTCGGTCGAGCCGTTTGCCTCGCAGATCCGCCTCGCCGGCGCCGGCAAGCATTTTGTGCTGCCGTATGAGCAGGCCGCGGGCAATCTGACCAATCTGATCGTCACGCGTTCCGACGTGATCGCGAGCCAGCGCGCCGGCGTCCAGGGCGTCGTCAGCGCCGTGGTCGAGCTCGACAACAAGCTGATCGCCGACAAGGGCCCGTGGATCGAGGTCATCAACAAGCTCACCGGCCTCGACAAGACGGTCGCGACCGAGGCGCTGAAGAATGCCTCGCCGGATCCTGCGATCCACCGGTCGCAGACGCTGGCGATCGCCGCGATGATGCGCGACCTCAAATACATCTCGAAGGACGTCTCCGCGGAAGCGGAGAAGAACATGGACTATTCGTTCCTGGAGCAGGCCACCGGAAAGGCCAAGAATGACCTCGGTTACTGACGTCTCGCCCGCAAGGGGTGCGTTTCGGCTGACGCGGGCGTTCCACGGGCTCGAACGCCTCGTCGTGCCCGCGCTGCTGATCGCGGGCTGGGAGGCCTTTGCCCGCAGCGGCATGCTTCCACCCGCGCTGCTTCCGGCGCCGAGCGCGGTGCTGCATGCGCTCGGCGACTGGGTGTTCGGCTTCGACGAGACCACGCAGACCTATTCCGGGCACTGGCTGCGCGACGCGCTCGCCAGCGCGCTTCGCGTCTTCGGCGGCTTTGCGCTGGCAAGCCTGCTCGGCATCCTCGCGGGGGTCGCGATCGGCTGGTCGCGCCTGTTCGAGAAGACGCTGGAGCCGACGCTGCAGATGCTGCGGCCGATCCCGCCGGTGTCCTGGATTCCGCTCGCGATCATCTGGTTCGGCATCGCCGACAAGCCGGCGATTTTCCTCGTCTTCCTCGGCGCCTTCTTTCCCGTGCTGATGAACAGCATTCACGGCGTGAAAACCGTGGACCACAATCTCGTCCGCGCCGGCGCGATGATGGGGGCGAACGGCCGGCAGATGCTGACCGACATCGTGCTGCCGGCGGCGCTGCCCTCGATCTTCGCAGGGCTTCGCATCGCGGTCGGATCGGCCTGGATGCTGACGGTCACGGCCGAGATGGTCGCGGTGAAGAGCGGCCTCGGTTACGTCTTGTGGGATTCCTACTACTTCCTGCGCTACGACATCGTGCTGGCGGCGATGATCTCGATCGGGCTGCTCGGTTATCTCTCCGACCTCGGCCTCAAGGCGATCATGGCGCGCACGCTGCGCTGGCAGCAGACGACCACCGTGCAGGGCAGGGCGGGCTGATGGCGGCAATCGAGCTTCGCAACATCGTCAAGGTGTTCTCCGACAAGCGGCGCGGGCGTGACCTCCTGACGCTGGACAACATCAACCTCGACATCGAGGCCAACGACTTCGTCTGCCTGCTCGGCCCGTCCGGCTGCGGCAAGTCGACACTCCTGAACATCATCGCCGGCTTCGAGCAGGCAACCTCCGGCCGCACGCTGGTCGACGGCAAGCAGGTGGAGCGGCCCGGCTCGGACCGCGGCGTCGTGTTCCAGCAGCCGACGCTGATGCCGTGGCTGACGGCGATCGACAACATCGCCTTCCATCTCAAGCTCAAGGGCGTGGCGAAGGCCGAGCGCTACGACAAGGCGATGGAGTTCATCGATCTCGTCGGCCTGCGCGGTTTCGAGCATCACCATCCCTCCGAGATGTCCGGCGGCATGAACCAGCGCGTCGGGATCGCCCGCGCGCTGCTGATGAACCCGAGCGTGATCCTGATGGACGAGCCGTTCGCGGCGCTGGACGCCCAGACCAAGCTCGAAATGCAGGAGGAGCTGGTCGCGATCTGGCAGAAACGCCGCTGCACGATCGTGTTCGTCACTCACAGCGTCGACGAGGCGCTGGTGCTCGGCAACAAGATCGTGGTGATGACGAGGCGGCCGGGACGGATCCGCGAGGCCGTCAATTTCGACCTGCCGCGCCCGCGCGACATCACCAGCCCGGAGTTCAACGATGCCAAGCGTCACATCCTGGCTTTGATCCGGGAGGAGTCGACGCGCCTTGCGCAGGCGTCGTAAGGTATCGCCATGCGCAAGCGTCTCGGCATGATCACGCCGTCCTCCAACTCGGTGCTCGAGCCCGTCACCAGCGCGATGCTGGCCGGAGCCGGCGTCACCGCGCATTTCTCGCGCTTCCGCGTCACCGAGATCGCGCTCGACGCCGCCGCCTTGAGCCAGTTCGATGCATCAGCGATGCTTCCGGCCGCGGATCTGCTGGCCGATGCCAAGGTCGACGCGATCGCCTGGAATGGCACCTCGGCAAGCTGGCTCGGCATCAGTCGCGACCGGAGCCTGTGCGAGGCGATCACGGCGCGCACCGGCGTGCCGGCGACGACGTCCACGCTCGCTTGCATCGATGCCGCCAGCGCGCTCGGCGCCAAGCGTGTCGGCCTGGTCTCGCCCTATACGGACGATGTGCAGCGGCGCATCGCCGACGTCTGGGCCGAGGAGGGCGTTGCCCCGCACGCCGAGCGGCACCTCGGCTTGCGCGACAATTTCTCCTTCGGCGAGGTCGCGCCTGCGACGATTGCGGACATGATCCGCGATGTGGCAGCGGAGGGCGCGGACGCCGTCGTGATCCTCTGCACCAATCTCGATGGTGCGGCGCTTGCGGCCACGCTCGAACGCGAATTGGACATCGCCGTGCTCGATTCGGTCGCGGTCACGCTGTGGCGATCCCTGGGCCTTGCCGGCGGCGACATCAGGGCCCTTGCGCAATGGGGCCGGATCTTCCAGACATCAGCGGTCATCAAGTGACGGAGACATCAGTGACGCAGCTCGATCTTGCCATTCGCGGCGGCACCATCGTGACGGCCAGCGACGAGTTTCGCGCCGATATCGGCATTCGCGACGGCCGCATCGTCAGCATCGCCGAGCGCATCGAGGGCGCGGCGCGCGAGATCGACGCGACGGGCCTGCTGGCGCTGCCGGGCGGGATCGACAGCCACGTCCACATCTCGCAAGCCTCTGGCCCCGACGTCGTGATGGCCGACGACTTCGCCTCGGCGACGCGCGCGGCGGCTGCCGGCGGCAACACCATGGTGCTGCCCTTCGCGCTGCAGGAGAAGGGCACGTCCCTGCGGACCTGCGTCGAGAACTACCGCAAGCTCGCCGAGGGCGAGTGCTATATCGACGCTGCGTTCCACCTCATCATCTCCGATCCGACCGCGGTCGTGCTCGGGCAGGAGCTGCCGGCCCTCGTCAAGGACGGTTACACCTCGTTCAAGGTGTTCATGACCTACGACGACCTCGTGCTGAGCGACAAGCAGCTGCTCGAGGTGTTCGAAGTCGCGCGCCGCGAGGAAGCACTGGTGATGGTCCATTGCGAGGGCTACGACGCCATTCGCTTCCTCACCAGCAAGCTGGAGCGCGAGGGCCATATCGCGCCCTATTATCACGGCACCTCGCGGCCGCAGGCCGTCGAGCGCGAGGCCACGCATCGCGCCATCAGCCATGCCGAGGTGATCGGCGTTCCCATCATGATCGTGCACGTCTCCGGCCGCGAGGCGATGGAGCAGGTGCGCTGGGCCCAGCAGCGCGGCCTGCCTGTTCATGCCGAGACCTGCCCGCAATACATCACGCTGACGGCCGACGACATGAAGGGCCTGAACATGGACATCACGGGCGCGAAGTATGTCTGTTCGCCGCCGCCGCGCGATGCCGAGAGCCAGCAGGCGATCTGGGAAGGTATCACGACGGGCGTGTTCCAGACTTTCTCGTCCGATCACTGCCCGTTCCGCTACGACGATCCCAAGGGCAAGCTGACGCCGAACGCCCGCACCTCGTTTCGCTGGGTGCCGAACGGCATTCCCGGCGTCGAGACGCGGCTGCCGATCCTGTTCTCCGAAGGCGTCTCGAAGGGGCGCATCAGCTTACAAAAGTTCGTCGAGCTGACCGCGACCAACCACGCCCGCATCTACGGCCTCTATCCGCGCAAGGGCTCGATCGGCGTCGGCTTCGATGCCGATGTCGTGCTGTGGGATCCGAAGCTGAAGAAGAAGATTCAGCAGGCCGATCTGCACCACGGCGCGGACTACACGCCCTGGGAAGGCTTTGATGTCAACGGCTGGCCCGTCACTACGATCGCGCGCGGCCGCGTCGTCTACGAACGCGGCAAGATCGTCGGCGACAAGGGCGCGGGCGAGGTGCTGAGCCGCGGCAAGTCGAGCCTGGTGTGATAGGTCACATCAGCGCGATGTGACTGACTACATCGGCTCGATGCCGATCTTCTTGATGATCCCGGCCCATTTCGTGGTCTCCGTGGTCATGTAATCCGTCAGGCCTTTGGGGTCCATCACCAGCGGCTCGGCGCCCTGCTCGACGAAGAGGGCGCGCACCTTCGGATCATTCACGGCCTCGACCATCGCCTTGTAGAGCTTTTCGATGACGGCCTTGTCGGTATTTGCCGGCGCAAGCAGCGCGAGCCAGGCCGCGCTCTCGTAGTTCTTCAGGCCGGCCTCGGCCGCGGTCGGCACATCCGGCAGCGCCGTCATGCGCTTGTCGCTGGCCACCGCGAGTGGGCGCGCATCGCCGCTTCTGATCAGGCCGAGGACGTTCGGCAACAGCTGGAAGCCGAGCGGCACCTGGCCTGCGATGAAATCCGGCGTGTAGGCGGCGATGTTGCGGTAGGGAACGTGCGTGAGCTCGGTGCCCGTGAGTTGCTCGAAATAGGCGGCCGACAAATGCTGCGAGGAGCCGACGCCGACCGTGCCGTAGTTCAGCTCGCGCGGATGCCCCTTGGCGTAATCGATCAGCTCGGCCAGCGATTTCGGCGGCAGCTTCGAATTGATGACGATGACATTGGGCAGCGTCGCGAACAGGCCGATCGGGGCGAGATCCCTGAGCGGATCGTAAGGAAGCTCCTTGTAGAGCGATTTGTTCGCAGCCAGTGGGCCGGAGGTGCTCATCAGCAGCGTGTAGCCGTCGGGAGCCGCATGCGCCGCGGCCGCGGTGCCGATATTGCCGCCGGCGCCGGGACGGTTGTCGACGACGAAGGCCTGCCCGAGTGAGGTGGACATGCGGTTGAGCAGGATGCGTGTGATGACATCGCTGGCGCTGCCGCCGGCAAAGGGCACGAGCACCTGGACTGGCCGGGCGGGATAGTTCTGTGCGTGTGCAGGACGCAGACCTGCGGCGGCGAGCGCCGCGCCTGCGCCGAACGACAGCAACGTCCGGCGATCGGGTTGGAAGCTCTCGCTTTGCTGCTGAACGATGTCCGTGATCTTGCTGCGACCGAACCGTGCCATCTCGGACTGAATCTCCCGACTGTCTCTTTATGCGAGCCCTGGGATCGTCCGGGACGGGAGTCGGGATGAAGCCAGGCCGCGTTTTCTGCGCCTGGAACGTAGCTAGCCGGCCGCCGCGGCCGTCATGCCTGCTCGTCTCAAAACTTACCAACCCGTCTCATTCTGCGGCGGGCGCGACATCTTGTCCGAGTGAGACGAGGCTTAATCCAGCCCGGTCTTATCAGGTGCCCAGTACGCTTTGACCTTGATCCGCGACGACGCGACACCCGCAGCTTTCAGAGCGCGGCTGATGCGCTGGATCGAGGATGCCTTGCCGGTCAGGACGAACTGCGCTCCGTTTGCAGCGAGGCGCAGCATTTCCGCCTCGACGGTTGCGAGATGCTCCTCGCCGGCGCTGCGCGCGATCGATCGCGCCTGGCCGAGGCTGATGGCCTCCAGCACCTGCTGCGATTCCAAGACATCAGTGACCTCGAACATGTGGAGTGCACCACCGGCCTGCAGATTGTCGCGCAGCGCCGACGCCAGGCCAAACGAGGTCTCGTCGCCGAACAGCACAACAGGCGCCTCAAGGTCGGCGAGATCGAGCGAGCGGCGCGGCCCGAAGAACTGGCAGGTATCGCCTTGGCGCAAGCCGCTCGCCCATCGGGCGCCGGGACCCTCGCCATGCGCAAAAGCAAGGAGCCGTGTCCTACCGCGGCCTGTGTCCCACGACATCGGCGTATAGGTGCGCGCACTTAGGCCGGCGCCCATCGCGACCTGGATTTTCTGCCCGGCGGTCCAGGCGACGTCCCTGAGGGCCTCGCCCTCGAGCTCGACGAGCCGAAAGTGCGGGGACAGCGTCTCGACGCTCACGACGTGCGCAGGGCGCATCAGCCATCGCAGCAGCATCCGTGTGACCCGGCCTTGCGGGACCTGAGATGGTTCGGAGATATCCGGTGCTTGGCCGGGTCTATTCAAGGCTTGCCTCCCCGGATCATCAGGTCTTGATCGTGAGTTCGTTGCCGCGCCCGGGATCGAACGGCAGCGACAGCGAGAGGTAGCCATTTTGAGGATCTCTGACGTAGTCGATATAGCCTGAGGCTTCCTCGAACGCGTTCTCGCCGACGATGAGCGCGCCGGGCTTGAGGTGTGGCTCCAGCAATTTGAGAATGGGAAGATACAGGGTGAAGGCGCCGTCGAGCATCACCATGTCGATCTCACCGACGCCGGAGCTGAGCGTCTCGCGAGCATCGCCGAGCCTGAACTCGACGAGGTCGGCCAGCCCCGCAGCCGCGACGTTGTTCTGTGCCCGCTCGATCTTGCCTGGTTCGAGATCGGTCCCGATCAGGCGGCCGCCGCCCATGTCGCGCAGCGCTGCCGCCATGTAGATCGCGGAAATCCCCATCGAGGAGCCGAACTCGACGATGCGCTTGGCCTTGCAGGCACGAGCGCACATGTGGAGGAAGCGCCCGAACCGCGGCGACACACTCAGGAAGTTGTTCGCATATCGCTGGTAGACTTCATTGAGATCGCGGCTCTCGGCCGCGATGGCCTGGCTGATCATCTCTTCGCGGCTCGTGCCCTCATTCACGAAGGCCTGCATCAGCGGTGCATCGGCGATCTCCGCTTCCTGATGAAGACGATGAAGGACGTCCGCGACGACGCCGGTGCTGAGTGAATCCATGTATCCAGCTCCCTTGCAATGCGCCCATCGGCGCTTCGGAGCCTGGATACGAAATCGTCCCTCGGGCCGCATTCCGCGAACGGGACAATCGATTGCGATTTCCGGTCAGTATGCGCGGCGCTCGGCCAGATATCGCGCCGGCGGCTTGCCCAGCGCCTTGCGGAACATGGTGACGAAAGCGCTCGCGCCCTCATAGCCGAGATCGAGCGCAACGGCCTGGACCGAAGCGCCCTGATCGAGGCGCTGAAGCGCGATGAGGATGTGGAGCTGCTGGCGCCAGCGGCCAAAACTCATTCCGGTCTCCCGTTGCAGGATGCGGGTGAGGGTGCGTGGCGCGACGGCGATGCGCCGGCCCCAATCGTCGATCGTCGCGCGATCTGAGGGATCCTCCATCATCGCGCTGGCGATCCGGCGCAGCCTGGCGTCTACAGGCATGGGGAAGCGCAGCTCCTCGACGGGCGCCGCCGAGAGCTGGTCCAGCAGGACTGTGGCGATGCGGCCGTCGGCGCCGTCGAGATCGTACAGTGCCGGCATGTGCGTGGCATGCACCAGCAGGCGCTCCAGCAGCGGTGAGATTGTCAGCGTGCAGCATTGCCGGGGCAGCGTCGGTGCGGCATCCGGTTCGAGGAATAGGCAATGGACCTCGACATTTCCGGCGACGGTCACGCTGTGTGGAACATCGCCGGGAATCCATACTGCGCAGCGCGGCGGCACGATCCAGATGCCTTGCCCGGCTTCCAGCCTGACGACGCCGCGCAAGGACAGGACAAGCTCGTCCTTGCGATGCGCGTGCATCGCAACCTCCGTACCCTTCGTGACGATCTCGCCGCCGAACGCCGCGATGGGACGCGGCACGTCCTCCGGATTGAAATCGATGGTGTCGTCGGGGCGAAGATCGCCGTCGTTGAGCCGGAAGAAGGGCATGGTGGGGCGAACGATCGATCCGGATGCGATGGACTGGACCTAACCAATATCTGGCCAGCCATTGCGACTTTCAACGCTGCTGGCCTGAATCTCGATCGGTTCTAATCAGCTCGCCTTTCGCCGCTTTGGACGTTTGCGGGAAGGTGAGGTCGCGCCACGCGAGGCAGGCTCCACCAACCCGCTCGCAATGGCCGCTGCCTGCGCCAGATCCTGGCTGATGACGTCGAGCACGGCTTTGGCTGCGACCGACACGGCGCGCCGCGGGTGATGCACCCAGGCGATCGAGCGCACGATCCTCTGCGCATCGAAGCGATGCGCCCGGATGGTGCCGCTTGCCAGCGATTGCCGGAGCGCGATGGTCGGCAGCACCGTCGCGAAATCGGTGGTCGCAATCACGTCGCAGAGGGCGGGGAGGGTGTCGAGCTCGAGCCGTGGCCGCAGGTCGATGCCGATTGCGGCGGCATGCTCGTCGAGGATCAGGCGCAGGCCGTGCCGCTTCGACGGCAGCACCAGATCGAAATTGGCGATGTGGTCGAAACGCAGTTTTGCAGGCGGCTTGATCGGGCCGTCCTTTCGGCAGGCAAACACCATCTCCTCGTCCATGACGTGATGCGCGGCCAGCGGCGTCTTGCGGCGCGGCACGTTGATCAGCGCGAAATCCAGCTGGCCGGTATTGACCCAGTCGACCAGCGTCTCGGTGTAACCCTCGCAGACCGACAGCGTGATCTCGGGATAGCGGCTGGCGACAGTCGCTGACGACCTCGCCATGGTGCTTTGCGCCACCGAGGTGATGAGGCCGACCGAGACGCGGCCCGAGATGCGCCCGCCGAGCTGCGCCATCTCCTGCCGTGCATACTCGGCGTCGCGCACGATCGGCGCCGTCAGCCGCACCAGCGCCTCGCCGGCGCTGGTCAGCGTCATGCCCTGGACGCTGCGGTCGAACAGCTTCTGGCCGAGCTCGGCCTCGAGCTTGGCGATCTGCATGCTCAGCGCCGGCTGCACGATGTTGAGCTGGCGCGCGGCGCGGGTGACGTTCTTTTCCTCCGCCAGGCACAGGAAATATTGCATCTGCCTGAGTTCCACGGGCGTGTCCTTCGGTCGCTGATCCCCTCGCGAGCCATCATTTCAGATGATCAATTGTATAATCAATCATTATTTGTGATGATGGATATGATCGCCTAGCCTTGCCGCGGATGCACGTGGACCTCGCAGGGCGCGTGATCTACGGGAGCGAAACCAAAGACATGCATGACGCCAGCCCCAAGCGGATGATCATCGGCATTTCCGGCGCCTCGGGCGTCACCTATGGCGTGCGCCTGCTGCAGCTGCTGCGCAATGCCGGCGTCGAGACCCATCTGGTGATATCGAAGACCGCCGAGCAGACCTTTGCCTACGAGACCGACCTCAAGATCGCGGAGGTGAGGGCGCTCGCCAATGTCAACCACGCGATCGACGACATGGCCTCCGCAATCTCGAGCGGCTCGTTCCGCACCGCCGGGATGATCGTGGCACCTTGCTCGATGCGCTCGATGTCCGAGATCGCCTCGGGCGTGACCACGACACTGCTGACCCGGGCTGCCGACGTCGTGCTCAAGGAGCGCCGGCGCCTGGTGCTGATGGTGCGTGAGACCCCGCTGCACACCGGGCACCTCCGGACGATGACGGCACTCTCGGAGATGGGCGCGATCATCGCGCCGCCCGTGCCGGCCTTCTACGCCAAGCCGGAAGACCTCGACGACATGGTCGAGCACACCGTCGGCCGCGTGCTCGACCTCTTCGACATCGATATCGGCGTCGTGCGCCGCTGGGGCGAGGACGAGGCGCTCAAGCGCCGCTCGCCGTCGCTGCGCAAGATCGCGCCCTGATTTGAAGACTTAAGGAAAGACCCGTTACATGCAAATGGAAACTCCGGCCAGAATAGCTGCGAAGGCGCAAGCCGATCTGCGCGGCTGGCTCGCTTATCTCGCTGAACGCGGCAAGCTCGCCGTCGCGCGCGAGGGCGTTGCGCTGGCGGACGAGCTCGCTGCCATCGCCAAGCGATTGGAGCGCGACAGCGCGGTGTTGTTTCCGCGCCCCGACGGGCACGCGATCCCTGTGGTCGCGAACCTCTTTGCCGGCCGCGACTGGGTCGCAGATTCGATCGGCGTCACTGAGGACCAGTTGCTGCCGCGGTTCCTGGCTGCCGCGAGCAATCCGCTGCCGACGCATGAGGTGGCGAGCGGGCCGGTGCAGGAGGTCGTCCATGACGACGTCGATCTGCTGCGCCAGCTTCCGGTGCCCAAGCACAATGAGCGCGACAGCGGCCCCTACATCACCGCCGGGCTATTGATCGCGCGCAATCCCAGGAACGGCGTGCAGAACGTTTCGATTCACCGCTGCCAGATCTCTGGCAAGAATCGCATCGGAGTCTTGCTGCTGCCGCGGCATACATTCTCTTATTATCGCCTCGCCGAAGAGCTCGGCCAGGCGCTGGAGATCGCGATCGTGATCGGCGCGCATCCGGCGTTGATGCTGGCCTCGCAGGCGATCGCGGCGCTCGACGAGGACGAGATGGCAATCGCCGGTGCGCTGCTCGGCTCGCCCGTCGATGTCGTGAAGTGCCGCACCAATTCGGTCCGCGTTCCCGCCCATGCGGAGATCGTGATCGAGGGGCGCATTCTGCAAGGCGTGCGCGAGCCGGAGGGGCCGTTCGGCGAATTTCCTCAATATTACGGTCCGCGCGCCAACCGCGAGGTGATCGAGGTCGATGCGATCACGCATCGCAAGGCGCCGATCTTCCACACCATCGTCGGCGGCGGTTTCGAACATCTGATCCTCGGCGGCGTGCCGCGCGAAGCAACGCTGCTCCAGCATCTGCGCCGCAGCTTCCCTGGCGTGCTCGACGTTCGCCTGACGCGCGGCGGCACCTGCCGCTACCATCTCGCGATCAAGATCGACAAGGCCAATGACGGCGAGCCCAAGAACATCATGATGTGCGCCTTCGGCGCGCATTACGACATCAAGCAGGTGGTCGTGGTGGACAAGGATGTCGACATCTCCTCGTCCGAGGAGATCGAATGGGCGGTGGCAACACGCTTCCAGGCCGATCGCGATCTCATGGTTGTGTCGGGCGCGCTCGGCTCAAAACTCGATCCGACCACCGATAATGGCATCAGCGCCAAGATGGGGCTGGATGCGACGGCGCCGGTCAGCGCGCCCGAGCTCGCCTTCAAGCGTATTCGCGTCAAGGGCGAGGAGGAGGTCGATCTCGCCACGGCCTTGCAGGCCGATCCGAGCGCTGCGGTCGAGCGCCTTCTGACGGAGGCGCGGACATGAGCGGATTGCCGCGAGAAGGTAACTTGCGTCGGTTTGCGCCGTTGGAATATGAAGCGGGTGCTGCTTATAGTGCCGCGCCAACAAGCCAATCATTTTGCAGCGCAATGCTGGGAGGAAGGAACTGATGTCGACGGCCCTGCGCATCGCTCACGGCGCTTTTGGCAGGGTCGCTCTGCTCGACATGGACCGTTCGCTGGTCCGCCACGCCCATCATCATTGCCACGTCCTGCTCAAGGTCGAGGGTGCCGATACGCAGTTCTTGGTCGGCGACCAGGTCACGCCGCTGACGGATACCGCCGCCGTGCTGGTCGACGGCTGGAAGCCGCATGCCTATGTGCATGACGTCAATCGTCCGCGGACGCTCATCATGGCGCTCTATATCGAGCCGGAATGGCTGAAGGAGTTCCGGCCCGGATGGGCCGCGAGCGGCGCGCCCGGCTTTTTCGAGCGGCCCTCGGGTGAAGTCTCGCCGCGCATCCGCCAGCTCACGCTGCATCTGGCGGCCGAAATGATGGCGAATCCGGACGCGGTGCGGACCCATGAGCAGACGCTGTCGGACCTGATGATCGCCGTGATCGAGCGCTTCACGCCCTGGCGCAGCTTTTCGACCTCGATCCGCGGCATGAGCGCGGTGAGCTGCGACTGGCGCATCCGCCGGGCGATGGATGCGATGCGCGTGCAGGATTCCTATGGCAGCGTCGATCAGTTCGTGAAGGGTGCAGGCCTGTCACGCGCGCAGTTCTTCCGCCTGTTCGAGACCTCGCTCGGTGTCTCGCCAAAAATCTATCTCAACGTCGTCCGCATGGAGCGCGCGCTCGATGCCGTCATGCGCGAGGACACGCCGCTCGGCGAGCTCAGCGAGCGTTTTGGTTTCCCGGAGCCCGCGCATTTCACGCGCTTCTTCCGTGATCATGCCGGCGTCAGCCCGCGCGAGTTTCGCAACGTCTCGCGTCTCGCTGGTTGAGTCTCGCGGGCCGATATTGCGCCGCACGCGCTCGAATGAGACGATTTGGTAAGTCGTGAGAGCGGGCGGTATGGCCCGCGCAGCCCCTGTCCTGACAAGTGTCACCGTCGCGTCAAAGAACGCGTCGGGAGGTATGCCGGGACATGTTGCAGGCGGTCAAATCCGCAAATCCGGGACGTGGCGATGAGCCGTGGGTCGGGCGTTCGATCGAGCGCGTCGAGGACGCCGCGCTGCTCTCTGGCCGCGGCCGCTTCATCGACGATCTCGGCGTCCAGCCCGGCACGCTGCACGCGACGATTTTGCGCTCGCCGCACGCGCATGCCGATATTCTCTCGATTGACACTGAAGCTGCAAAGCGCCTGCCGGGCGTCGCCGCGGTTCTGATCGGCAGCGATGTCAGAGCCGTCACCACCAGCCTCGTCGTTGGCGTGAAGGCGCCGGTCGAGTGCTGGCCGATCGCGATGGACCGCGTGCGCTATGTCGGCGAGCCGGTCGCTGTCGTGGTCGCGACTGATCGTGCGCGTGCCGAGGATGCGGCGGAGCTGATCAATGTCGAGTACCGCCCGCGCGGCGCCGTGGTCGATCCGCTTGGCGCAATCGCACCTGATGCCCCTGTGCTGCATGACGGCTTCCCCGGTAATCTTGCCAGCGATCGCTCATTCCGGTACGGCGAACCCGAAAAAGCCTTTGCGGACGCACCGCATCGCCTCTCCATCGACATCCGCTATCCCCGCAACTCCTGTACGCCGATTGAGACCTACGGCGTCGTCGCCTCGCACGATGCCGGCGAGGATGCCTATGAGGTGCTCGCCAATTTCCAGGGCCCGTTCAGCATCCACACGGTGATCGCACGTGCGCTGAAAGTGCCGGGCAATCGCTTACGGCTGCGCACGCCGCCGGATTCCGGCGGCAGCTTTGGCGTCAAGCAGGGCGTGTTTCCCTATATCGTGCTGATCGCCGCTGCGGCGCGCATCACGGGACGGCCGGTCAAATGGATCGAGGACCGGCTCGAGCATCTCACCGCGTCGGTGTCGGCGACCAACCGCGCGACGACGCTGGCGGCGGCGGTCGCGGCCGACGGAAAGATCCTCGCGCTCGACTGGGACCAGGTCGAGGATTGCGGCGCTCATCTTCGCGCGCCCGAGCCGGCGACGCTCTACCGCATGCACGGCAACCTGACCGGCGCCTACGACATAAGCCACGTCAAGATCCGCAACCGTGTCGTCGTCACCAACAAGACGCCGACCGGCCTCAATCGCGGTTTTGGCGGCCCGCAGGTCTATTTCGCGCTGGAGCGGCTGGTGCAGCGGATCGCGATCGGACTCGGTCTCGATCCGCTCGATGTCATCAAGCGCAATCTGATCGAGGCGAATGCGTTTCCCTATCGTACTGCGACGGGCGCGCTCTTGGATTCCGGCAATTACCAGGCAGCGATCGCGCGCGCCGTCGAGCAGGGCAGACTTGCGGAACTGACTGCGAAGCGCGACGAGGCGCGGGCGCAGGGGCGCCTCTACGGCATCGGCTTCACCGCGGTGGTCGAGCCCAGCGTCTCCAACATGGGCTATATCACGACCGTGCTGACGGCGGCCGAGCGTCGCAAGGCCGGGCCGAAGAACGGCGCGCAGGCGACCGCGACCGTCGGGCTCGATCCCGTCGGCAGCGTCACGGTTCACGTCGCCTCGGTGCCGCAGGGGCAGGGCCATCGCACCGTGCTGTCGCAGGTCGTTGCCGATGTGTTCGGCCTTCAGCCGAAGGACATCCGCGTCAACACCGAGATCGACACCGCCAAGGATGCCTGGTCGATCGCTTCGGGCAATTACGCCAGCCGCTTTGCCGCGGTGGTGGCGGGCACGGCGAAGATCGCGGCGGAGCGCATCGCCGGGCGTCTCGCGCGCATCGCGGCGAGCCAGCTGAACGTCGAGGCCGCCGACATCGTGTTTGCGAAGGGCTTCGTTGCCTCAAAACACAATCCGGAGAATCGGATCGCGTTCTCGCGCGTCGCCGCGCTCAGCCACTGGTCGCCGGGCTCGCTGCCTGACGATGCCGGCCAGACCATCCGCGAGACCGTGTTCTGGACCCCGCCGGAGCTGACGCCGCCCGACGATGAGGACCGCATCAACTCCTCGCTCTGCCACGGCTTCATCTTCGATTTCTGCGGCGTCGAGATCGATCCGACGACGCTGGAGACGCGGATCGACCGCTACATCACCATGCACGATTGCGGCACCATTTTGCATCCGGGCATGGTCAACGGCCAGATCCGCGGCGGCTTTGCCCAGGCGCTCGGGGCCGCGCTTTACGAGGAATATGCCTACGCCGATGACGGCAGTTTCCTGACGGGAACACTCGCCGACTATCTGCTGCCGACCGCCACCGAGGTGCCGGAGCCCGAGATCTTCCACATGGAGACGCCGTCGCCGTTCACGCCGCTCGGCGCCAAGGGCGTCGGCGAAGGCAATTGCATGTCGACGCCGGTGTGCCTCGCCAATGCGGTTGCGGATGCGCTTGGCGTCGCCGATATCACGCTGCCGCTGGTGCCGGCGCGACTTGCGGAGCTCGTGCGCGGCACCGAGCCGCCGCCTCCGGCAGGTGGGGTGAGTGCTGCACCCGTGCGCGACGGCGACCGGCGGCTGCGTGGCGAAGGGCAGGCTGTGGTGAAGGGCGCGCCGGAGCAGGTCTGGGCGATGCTGCTCGATCCGGCCACGCTCCAGTCTGTGATCCCCGGCTGCCAGCGCGTCGACAAGATCGCCGACACGCACTTCCGCGCCGACGTGACGCTCGGCATCGGTCCCGTCACGGGGCGCTATCGCGCCGATGTGGAGCTGTTCGATCTCGATCCGCCACGTGCCGTCACCTTGCGCGGCGGCGCCACCGGCGCGCTCGGCTTCGGCAGCGCCGAGGGACGCATCACCCTTGCTCCCGACGGCAGCGGCGGAACGAAACTGGCCTACAGCTATGACGCTGCGATCGGCGGCAAGGTCGCAAGCATCGGCGGCCGCCTGCTCGATGGCGCGACGCGCGTGATCATCGGCCAGTTCTTCACCGCGCTGGCCCGCAAGGCCGGCGGTGGTGCTCCGGGTGGAGGCTTCTCGCTGTTCGCCGTGTTGGCGAAGCTGGCCAGCCTGTTCGGGGGGCGCCGATGAAGCCGCCCGCATTCGACTATCTCCGCGCCGAGAGCATCAGTGACGTCCTCGAAGGACTGGCGCAGCAAGGCGGCGATGCCCGTGTGCTTGCGGGCGGGCAGTCGCTGATGGCGATGCTCAACATGCGCCTCGCCAAGCCGAAGCTGCTGATCGACATCATGCGGATCGGGGAGCTGCGGCAAATCGAGCGGACGGGCGATACTGTTGTCATCGGCGCCGGCGTGCGCCAGGCCGATCTCCTGGCATGGCCTGATCTTGCCGATACGCTGCCGCTGGTGGCGCTGGCGCTGCCCTGGGTCGGCCACATGCAGACCCGCAGCCGCGGCACCATTTGCGGCTCGCTCGCCCATGCCGATCCCAGCGCCGAGATGCCGCTCGCGCTGGTCGCGCTCGGGGGCGAGGTGTTGTTGCGCAACGCCAGGCGTCGTCGCCGCGTCGCGGCCAGGGACTTCTTCGCTGGCATGATGCTGACGGCGCGCGCGGACGACGAACTGATCGAGGGCCTCTCGCTGCCGATCGTCCGCGACAGCCGCGTCGCCTTCCGCGAGGTCGCGCGCCGGCACGGCGACTTTGCCATCGTCGCCTGCGCGGCGATGAAGACGCCGACCGGCGTTTGCCTTGCCGTTGGCGGCGTCGCCGACGTTCCGACCGCGCGCGACTGGCCGCGGCTGGAGGGCAGCGCACTCGACGATGCTCTCAATGCTTTTGCCTACGAGCTCGGCGCCCGTGACGACGTCCACGCCACGGCGCGCTACCGCCGCGACCTCGTGCGCATGATCGGCCGCGGTCTGATCGGCGAGGTACTGCAATGACGCGTCTCAAGGCCGATCGCCGCCATGCAATTCGTTTCACGCTCAATGGCAAGCCCGCCGAGGGCGAGGCCGAACCGCGTATGCTGCTGTCCGATTTCCTACGCCACCAACTTGGCGCCACCGGCACCCATGTGGGCTGTGAGCACGGCGTCTGCGGCGCCTGCACGGTCGTCGTCGACGGCATGCTGACACGGTCCTGCCTGACGCTCGCGGCGCAGGTCGATGGCTGCGAGCTGAAGACCGTCGAAGGGCTCGCGCCGTCAGCCGATCGGCTCGGCGTGCTGCAACAGGCGTTTCGTCGCAACCACGCGCTCCAATGCGGCTTCTGCACCGCCGGCATTTTGATGTCGCTCGACCACTATCTCGGCAAGAACCCGGCGCCGACCGAGGCGGAGATCCGCGATCTCCTCAGCGGGCACATCTGCCGCTGCACCGGTTACACCCCGATCATCCAGGCAGCGTTAGATGCCGCCGCCGAGCTCACTTCATCCCAAAAAGAGACGTCAGATGCTTGATCTCGCCAGCAGCTTCGTTGCCAGCGCCGCGCGCGATCCCCATGCGATCGCGCTGGTCGATGGCGATCTCCGCCTGACCTACCGGCAATGGTACGACAAGATCTCCGCGCTGGTGTCTTCCTTCGACCGTCTTGCCCTCAAGCCCGGCGATCACGTCGTGACGCTGCTGCAGAACCGCTGGGAGGCGGCAACGCTGCACTGGGCCTGCCAGTTCGCCGGCCTCGTGATCACGCCGATCAACTGGCGCGCCAAGGCCAACGAGCTCGACTATTGCATCGAGAACGCCGAAGCCTGCGCGGTGTTCTACCAGGACATCTCTGCAGAAGCCGTGCAGGGCTCGGCGCTCTCAGGCAGGCTGCTGCGCGTCTCCGTCGATCCCGGCACGGGCGATGCGACGAGCTTTTCCGATCTGATCAGGAACAGCGCGCTAGATGCCGAGCCGCGCGTCGGCGCCGATGCCTGGTCGATCATGCTCTATACGTCAGGCACGACCTCGCGCCCGAAGGGCGTGCCGCGGCGGCATCGCGCCGAACGCGCTGCGGCGGTCGCCCATGTCGCGCAAAACCTCTACGGCCGCGGCGAGCGCACGCTCGGCGTGATGCCGCTCTACCACACCATGGGCGTCCGCTCGTTGCTGGCGATGTCGCTGATCGGCGGCAGCTTCATCTGCCTGCCGCGCTATGACAGCCGCCAGGCGCTGGCGCTGATCGAGCAGGAAGAGATCACCAATCTTTATCTGGTGCCGACGCTCTATCACGACCTCGTCCATCACGAGGCGTTCGCCAAAACCGACGTTTCCAGCGTGCGCAAGCTGGGCTTTGCCGGCGCGTCGATGACCGATGGTCTGCTCAAGAAGCTGAACGAGGCGTTCAAGCCAGAACTGTTCGTCAATCACTACGGCAGCTCCGAGATCTACACCTTTACGATCGACCAGAACGCGGCGGGAAAGCCCGGCTCGGCCGGCAAGGCGGGGCTGAACCAGCACGTCAAGGTCGTCCGCATCGGCGCGCGCTCGGTTGCGGAGCTTGCCGCCGTTGGCGAGGAAGGCGAGATCATCGCGACGCTGGCCGGCGACGAGGCCTTCGAAGGCTATTGGCGCCGCCCCGAAGCGGATGCCAAGTCGCTGCGCGAGGGCTGGTATTTTACGGGCGACACCGGCTACGTCGATCCCGACGGCGATCTCTTCGTCACCGGGCGCGTCGACGACATGATCATCACCGGCGGCGAGAACGTCTCGCCGGTCGAGATCGAGAGCTGCCTGTCGCTGCATCCCGCCGTGGACGAGGTCGCGGTGGTCGGCGTCACTGATGAGAAGTGGGGCAAGGTCGTCGCCGCTTTCGTCAAGCGCAACCGCGCCGTCTCGGAAGGAGAGCTGGAGCAGTTCTGCCGCACCTCCGGCCTTGCCAATTTCAAGCGGCCGCGCCGCTACGTCTTCGTCGACGCGATCCCGAAATCGCCTGTCGGTAAGCTGCTGCGGCGACTGCTCGTCGCCGGCGAATACGAGGCCGAGCGCCTGCCGCCATCGGACGCCGCCTGATCATCACCCCATCAACAGAAGGAAGCCAAAATGCCGTCACTCTACACATTCGCCGATCCGCGGCTCGCCAAGCCCGACGGGTTCAAGGTCGAGATCGACGAGGCGCATGAGCGCGCCGACATCATCTTAGGGCGTCCGCCCTACAACGTCGTGGCGATGCCGCAGCGCGACCAGCTCCGGCTGACCTTCGAAACGCTGGACGAAGATCCGCGCGTCCGCGTCATCGTGGTGCGCGGCGAGGGCGAGCATTTCTCCAGCGGCGGCAATATCGGCGGCTTCATGGAGGCGAGCCCCGAGCATGTCTCCAAGCTCGCCTGGAACATCGCTGCGCCCGCGCGCTGCGCCAAGCCCGTGATCGTCGCCAATCGCGGCTATTGCTTCGGCGTCGGCTTCGAGCTGTCGCTGGCCTGCGACTTCCGCATCGCGTCGGAGACGACGCAATACGCGCTGCCGGAGCAGAAGCTCGGCCAGATCCCGGGCTCGGGCGGCTCGGCCCGCCTGCAGAAGATGGTCGGCATCACCCGCACCAAGGATATCGTGATGCGCTCCAAGCGCATCTCGGCCAAGCAGGCGTACGAATGGGGCATCGCCACCGAATGCGTGCCGGATGCCGAACTGGAGAAGGCGACCGACAAGCTCGTCGACGAGCTCCGCACCTTCTCGCCGCTGGCGCAGCGCACCGCCAAGAAGCTCCTCAACGACACCGAGGACTCGACGCTCGCGATCGCCATCGAGCTCGAAGGCCATTGCTACAGCCGCCTGCGCCAGTCGGAAGACTTCAAGGAGGGCGTCGAGGCCTTCAACGCCAAGCGTCCGCCGAAATTCGTCGGCCGCTGACACGCGACTGAACTGCCGCGGTTCGCAATGGCGCGAGCCGCGGCGCTACTCAAACGGGGGAGGTAAAACAACATGGCTGAGATGGATATGCCGGTCGCGGGTGCAGAAGCATCGGCGGATAACAAGCAGATGGTCAATGCGATCATCGCATCGGTGCTCGGATGGGCGCTGGATCTGTTCGATTTGTTCATTCTGCTCTACGTGGCGCCGGTCGTCGGTGCGCTGTTCTTTCCGTCGAGCAATGCGGCGCTGTCGCTGGCGGCGGTCTACGGCTCGTTCGCCGTCACGCTGCTGATGCGGCCGCTGGGTTCGGCGGTGTTCGGCCATTATGCCGACGTGCACGGCCGCAAGCAGGCCATGCTGATCGCCATCATCGGCGTCGGCCTCAGCACGGCGGCGTTCGGCCTGCTGCCGACCATTGCGCAGGTCGGAATCATCGCGCCGATCGTGTTCCTGATCCTGCGGCTGGTGCAGGGCGTGTTCGTCGGCGGCGTCGTGGCCTCGACCCACACGATCGGTACCGAGTCCGTGCCGCCGCAATGGCGCGGTGCGATGTCGGGACTGGTTGGCGGCGGCGGCGCCGGCATCGGCGCGCTGCTCGCGTCCTTCATCTTCCTGATCACGTCCTCGGTGTTCCCCGGCGAGGCCTTCGCGGTGTGGGGCTGGCGCTTCATGTTCTTCTCGGGGCTGCTGAGCTCGCTGCTCGGCTGGTTCATCTTCCGCAACCTCGAGGAATCGCCGTACTTCAAGGAGCTCAAGCGCCAGCAGGGCAACAAGCAGGCGAAGGTCTCGAAGGCGCCGGTCAAGGACGTGTTCTCCGGCGAATATCGCGGCGTTCTGCTGGTCAACCTTCTCATCACCTTCGGTGGCGGCGCCGGCTACTATCTCACCTCCGGCTATCTGCCGAGCTTCCTCAAAGTCATCAACGCGGTCCCGAACCAGACCTCGTCGCTGATCCTGATGGGTGCGAGCGTCTCGGCGTTCTTCTCGGCCGTGCTGGTCGGCGCGATGAGCGACTGGATCGGCCGCAAGAAGACGTTCCTGCTGATCGGCGCGCTGGCGGCGGTGCTGCTGCCGCTCTGCTATCTCAACCTTGCCGCCACCAAGGACACGACGCAGATCACGCTCCTTGCACTCGCCATCGCTTTCATCGGCAATGCCGGTTACGCGCCGGTGCTGATCTTCCTCAACGAGCGCTTCCCGACCGCGCTGCGCGCGAGCGGCACGGGCCTGTCCTGGAACATCGGCTTTGCGCTGGGCGGCATGATGCCGACCTTCGTCTCGCTGGTCAGCGCGAGCCCCGCGGAGATTCCGATGTCGCTGGCTTACTTCGCGGTCGGCGTGTTCGTGATCTACCTGATCGGCGCGGTCGTGATCCCCGAGACCAAGGGCAACTTCCGCTGAGCCTAGCGCCGGCGCGGCTGCATCACCGCCGCGCCGGCTCGCTCGACCGGCCGCAAAGCCTTGCGCTAACCCACCCTACGGCACCGTTGTCCGTGCCATTGCCTTCGGCCCCCGGTAGCCCGGATGAGCGTAGCGATATCCGGGAACGCTGCCGCTGTTGTCCCGGGTATCGCTTCGCTCACCCGGGCTACGAGACGCGCAAATGCGGCTTCCTCAATTCGTCGGTCCATCCCCACGAATGGCAAACGTCGTCGCCTTCAGCTTGGTCATGCCGAACTTGTCGAACAGCTTGTCATAGGTGCCATCGGCGCGGATTGCGGTGAGGGCATCGGCGACGGCCTGGGCGAGCAGCTTGTCACGAAAGGCAAACGTGATGTCGGTGCCGGCGATGTCGCGGACCCAGATCTTTGCGATGCCCTTTTGCTCGAGCGAGTTGGCGGTCTCGTTGATGTTGAGCGCGGCCTCCAGCTGGCCGGCGCGCAGCGCCGCCGAGGTGGCGGTGACGGTGGTGAAGGTGCGCAGCTCGATCGGCTTCAGGCCCTTGGCCTCCATCGCGGTGCTGAACTCACGCGCCTTGCGCTCAGTGTAGGTCGCCGATTCAACGCCCACCACGCGGCCGGCGAGGTCCTCGAACTTCTCCAGCTTCAGGTTGGAGGAGGGGTCGGTGTAGATGCTGATCGCCTGCTGCGCATAAGGCACGAGGTAGAGCATCTTGGAGCGTTCCTCGGTCCAGAACAGGCCGGTGTTGATGGCATCGAAGCGGCCAGAGCGCAGCGCCGGGATCATCGGCGGGAAGTCCATGCGCAGGAACACCGGCTCGACGCAGATGCGCTTGGCGATCTCGCGGGCGAGCTCGACATTGAGGCCCTGCAGCTCGCCCTTGTCGTCGACGAATTGCTGCGGCGGCAGCGTCGGGTTGATCGACATCTGCCATTTCGGCGCCTCGATCAGGCTCGACGCCGGAATCTTCGGCGTGCAGGTCTGGGCACCGGCGGCCTGCGTCAGGCCGACCAGAAGGACGAGGGCGGAGAAGGTTTTTGGAAATCGCATCTGAATACTCCGATCAAATCGTGGGTGGCAGAGGAGCCGTTCTCCGGTCCGCGTCTTCTTCATTGTCTCGTCATGTGGCTGCCGCAGCATCGGCTTGCCGGGTCAGGATCAGCGAGATGTGGCGCGCCGCGGTCACCACCTCGTCGCGCTGGTTGAGGAGGTCGAGCGTCTCGACGACGATGCCGCGCGCGGGGTTCTTGGTCGGCCGCTTCTCGACGAAGCGGAAGCGGACACGCAAGGTATCGCCGGCGACGATGGGCCCCTTGAATTTCACTTCGTCCCAGCCGAGCGAGGCGACAGACGTCTCTTCATACAGCTTCAGCTCCGACTTCAGCCCTTCCATGAGCGACAGGCCGTACAGCCCGTGGCCGATCACAGCAGGAAAGCCGCGCAAGCGCGCATAGGCGCCATCGACATGGAGCGGATGATGATCGCGCGTGACGTCGGCGAAGGCCGCGATATCAGCTTCCGTCACCGTGTGCACGGCGGTCTCGAACTCCGCACCGAGCGCGATATCTTCGTAACGGAGATTGATCGGGCCGCTCGTGTCCATGGTGGTCCCTCAGGCGACTTTGCGCGGCCGCGCGGGCAGGGCGTTGAAAGCTTGCGCAATCCCCATCGGGCCGGAGCGGAAGATGCGCGGGTCCATGTCCTTCAGCTGCGGGCTGATGCGTGGGCGGAAGCCCATATGGGCGAAGATGTCTTCCTCCAGCCGTACGCCCGGCGCGATCTCGGTCAGCGTCACGTGTCCGTTCTCCAGCTCGAACACGGCGCGCTCGGTGATGTAGCTGACATGCTGGCCGCGTTGCGCGGCAAGCGAGGCGCTGAAGCTGATCTGGCCGACTTGCGGGACGAATTTGCGGAAGGCGCCGTCGCGCCGGATCGCGAGGCGGCCGTTCTCGACACCGATATCGAACTTGCCGCCGGTCATGGTGCCGCTGAAGATGAGCCGCTTGGCGTTCTGGGTGATGTCGATGAAGCCGCCGGAGCCGTCGCGGCGCTCGCCGAAGCGCGTGACGTTGACGTTGCCTGATACGTCCACCTCCGCGAAGGAGAGGAAGGCGCAGGAGAGGCCGCCGCCATCGTAGAAGTCGAACTGATAGGCCTGGTCGAGGATGACGCGCGGGTTGATCGCGGTGCCGAATTCGCGGGCATGGCCGGGCACGCCGCCGACGACGCCGGATTCCACCGTCAGCGTGATCAGGTCGGAAATGCCTTCCTCGGCCGCGACATTGGGGATCATCGCGGAGATGCCGACGCCGAGATTGACGACGTCGCGCGGGCGCAATTCGAAGGCGGCGCGGCGGGCGATCACCCGGCGCTCGGTCAGCGGATCCGGCGTGATCATCGCCACCGGCACCCGCGTCTCGCCGCAGCGTGCGGGATCGTAGGCGGTGCCGTAGGTTTGCATCTGCTCGGGCTCGAGCACGACGTGGTCGATCAGGAAGCCCGGGATCTTCACCATCTGCGGATGGATCGAGCCGCGCTTCACGATGCGCTTGACCTGGCAGATCACGGTGCCGCCGGCATTATGCACGGCCTGCGCGATCGAGAGATCCTCGCGCGTCGTGCCCTCGTGCTCCATGCTGATATAGCCGTCCTCGTCCGCGGAAGTGCCGCGGATGATGGCGACATCGGGCGGGGCAGGGACGCGGTAGAGCAGCCAGGACTGGCCGTGCAGTTCGAGCAGATCGACCAGCGGCGCGGTGGTGCGCTTGTTCATGCGCCCGCCGTCCTGGCGCGGGTCCATATAGGTGTTGAGGCCGACATGGGTCAGCACGCCGGGATGCTTTGCCGCCATGGCGCGGCAGAGCTGGCTCATCACGCCTTGCGGAAAATTATAGGCGTCGATCAGCTCGTCGCGGACGAGGCGCATGAACGGCACCTGCAGGCCGAAATTGCCGCCGATCACGCGCGCGATCAGGCCTTCATGGGCGAGATGGCAGAGGCCCTTCTCGGTGACGGCGCCGACGCCGGTGATGTTGATCAGTGTCAGATTGTGAGGGCCCTGGCCGCTGATGAAACGCTGCTCCAGCGCATCGAGGATGGCTTCGGCTGCGCCGGTGCCGCCATTGCCGCCGACGATCAGAGTGTCGGCATCGCGGATCAAGCCTGCGGCCTCTGCCGCTGTGATGATGCTCAGCATGAGCGCGCTTCCCGCATCACGCGGCCTCCTTCTCGACCTGGCGGGCGATGATCAGCCGCTGGATCTGGTTGGTGCCCTCGTAGATCTGGGCGAGGCGGACGTCGCGGAAGATCCGCTCGATGCGATACTCGCGCGAATAGCCGTTGCCGCCGTGAATCTGCAGCGCGTTGGAGACGTGCTTCATCGCCATGTCGGTCGTGAATAGCTTTGCCTGCGCCGCTTCCTTGGCAATGGGCTCACCGGCATCGTGCAGGCGCGCGGCGTGGTGGATCAGCAGGCGCGCGGCGGCGATGTCGGTCGACATGTCCGCGAGCATGAACTGCACCGCCTGGTAGCCGATGATGGCCTGGCCGAACTGCTTGCGGTCCTTGGCATAGCCGGTGGCGTCCTCGAACGCCGCCTGCGCCATGCCGAGCGCCATCGAGGCCATCATCAGCCGGCTGAAGTTGAAATTGCTCATCGCCATCTTGAAGGCCTGGTTCTCCGGCCCCATCACGCTGTCCGACGGCAGACGCACGTCGGAGAAGGTGATCTGGCAGTCGTCGAGGCCGTGCATGCCGAGCAGCTCCTCGTTCTTGCCGCGGGCGATGCCGGGCAGGGCGCCGTCGACGAGCAGGCAGGAGATGGAACGATGGCCCGCGTCTGCACCGGTGCGTGCGAACACCATGATGCGGTCGGCGACGCCGCCGAGCGTCACCCAGGCCTTGGTGCCGTTCAGCAGCCAGCCATTGCCCTCGCGCACAGCGTTGGTGCGGATGCCTGCGACATCGGATCCGTGATCGGGCTCGGAGACGGCGGTGGCTGGAATGATGTCGCCGCTGAGAATTTTCGGGATCAGCGCCTTGTGCGCCTCGGTGCCGTGGTGGTCGAAGAACAGCACGGCCTCGACGGGGATCGCGAAGGCGTTGGCGACCGCGCCGGAGCAGCGCGCCAGCTCCTCCATCGCGATGCAGGCCGCGACCGCATCGAGGCCGGCGCCGCCGGCGCCCTCGCGCAGGCAGATGCCGAACAGGCCGAGATCGGCCATGCCCTTGTAGAGCGCGCGGTCGAAGCGGTCCTCGCGATCGATCGCGGCGGCGCGCGGCAGGATCTCGGCTTCGGCGAAGCGGCGGGCGGTCTCGCGCAGGGCTTTCTGGTCTTGGCTGTAGAAGCGATCCATGGCTTGCTGCTCCCGTCAGTCGCTGGCGAGCCTGGAATCGTGGGAGACCTCGCTACGGTCGCGGTCGATGAAATAGACCGCGACGTCGTCGCCCGGCACGCCATAGGCGCTACACACGGCACGGGTCAGCGCGATGGCGGCGGCGCGCCGCTCGGCCTCGCTGCGGCGGAAGGCGTGGACCTTGAGCAGGATGCGCTGGCCGACGTCCTGTGGCCCCATCACGCCGGCGTGGGCGTAGTCGTCGGGCGCAATGTTCAGGAAATAGAGCGTGACGGTATCGGCGGTGACGCCGAAGGCCGACATCAGGCCGTCGGTCACGGACCGCGTCAGCGCGGCCTTGCGCTGGGATGGAGCTTGCGGGGCGAGCACTTCGACATAGGGCATCGATCAGACCTTCGCGGATTTGGCCGCAGATGATTTGGATGAAGACGATTTGGACTTCGCGGATTTCGCGGGGACCTGGGCGTCGATCTGGCGGCAGGAGTCGCGCTTGATCAGCCGGGCGCCGACGCGATATTCGCGCACGCCGTCATTGCCATTGCCCTTGTCCATGCGATGCAGCAGCCGGTCGACGGCGAGATTGGCAAGATCGCGTGCGCCGTTGTCGACGATGCTGATGGCAGGGCGATGCCATTCGAACCACGGCATGTCTTCATAACAGAGCAGCGAGAGATCGTCGGGAATGGCGATGTTCCGCTCCGCGGTGACACGCAGCACGCCGAGCGTCGCCTCGTGATTGGCAACGAAGATCGCGCTCGGCGGACGGGGGAGGTCGAGCAGCTTGCGGGCACACGTCGCGCCGGTCTCGGGCTCGAAATGGCCGGCATGAATCAATGTGTCGTCCCTGGCGATGCCGGCCTCGCGCAGCGCGCGGACATAGCCGGAGAGGCGTTCGCGGCCGGACGTGGTGTCCTGGCGGCCGACGATCAGCCCGATGCGCTTGTGCCCGAGCTCGATCAGGTGACGCGTGCCCAGATAAGCGCCTTGCGGATCGTCGGCGAGCACGGTCTCGAGATCGGTCGCGTCATCGCGCCGCACCAGGCAGACGATGGGCACGTCCTTGGAGAGCGCCTTGAGCTGCGGGCCGTTCTTGCCCGTGGGCACCACGATCAGCCCGTCGATGCGGTGGTCGACCAGCGTGGTGAGGGTGTCGCTCTCCTGCTGCGGATCGTCGCCGCCGATGCACAGAAGCATCTGATAACCCAGCGCCTTCAGGCGCGCCTGCACCACTTCGGCCATCACCTGGAACGAGGCGTTGGTGAGATTGTGGACGAGAAGTGCAACGAGCCGCGACTGCCCCGTCTTCAATCCGCGCGCGATCGGGTTCGGCCGATAGCCGAGCTCGCGCGCGATGCGCACCAGGCGCTGCTGTGTACGCTCGCTGGTCAGGCCGGTTCCCGTCAGCGCTCGGGAAGCAGTGCTGACTGAAACGCGGGCCGCCTGTGCCACATCTTTGAGCGTGACGCTCATCAAACCTGCCGATAGACTGCAAACGATTGCAGAAACGCTAAGAGCTTATTCCACGCTGATCAAGCTCAAAAAATGGATGGTGTTGCCCAATGCAGAGCCATTTATGCAAACGATTGCATAAGGCGTGCGGATTTTCCGCAGGCGGCACCCATCGCCTGAATCCACCCGAGCACCCGGCAGTTCCCTGATGAAGACGTTCCGCGGCACCTACACCGTCATGATCACCCCGTTCACGGCAGCGGGCGAGGTCGATGTCGCGGCCTTGCGCGCCTTCGTCGACTGGCAGATCGCGCAGGGCATTCACGGGTTGATCCCGCTCGGCTCGACCGGCGAATTCCTGTCCATGGACGATGACGAGAAGGCGCTGGTTGCCGAAGTTGTCATTCGCCAGGCCGCGGGCCGCGTCCCCGTGCTGATCGGCACCGGCGCGGAGGATACGCGCGAGGTGGTGCGCCTCAGTCGCCGTGCCGAAAAACTGGGCGCCGACGGCGTGATGATCATCCCGCCGTTCTATTCGACGCCGACCGGCGACGAGCTCGTCCATCACTACAAGACGGTTGCCGATGCGATCGCGCTGCCGATCATGGTCTACAACAATCCGGCAACCGCCAATGTCGATCTCAAGCCGCAGCTGGTGGCGCGGATCGCCGAGATCGACAACTGTCTCTATATCAAGGAGTCGACGCTCGAGGTGACGCGCGTGCGCGACATCATCCGTCTCTGCGGCGACAGGATGACGGTGTTCGGCGGCATCCTCGGCTTCGAATCCTTCGTCGAGGGCGCGCAGGGTTGGGTGGCCGTGGCCTCCAACGTGGTCCCGGCGGAGATGGCCCGCATCTTCAGCCTCGTCGCCGACCACGGCGCGATCAGGGAAGCGCGCGAGCTGTATCTGAAATATCTGCCGGTGATCGAATTCGTCGGCGGCCAGGCCTATGTCGCCGGCAGCAAGGCGCTGCTCGGTCATATGGGCTTTGCAGCCGGCAATCCGCGCCCGCCGCGCCTGCCGCTGCCGGCTGCGCAGGATGCGGCCGCGCGTGCCCTGGTCAAGACATTCGATCTCGCGTGGCGCGGTGCGCCGGTTGCGGCCGCCTAGACTGAGGTGAACGGATGAACCTGCTCGACGGCGTCAAGATCCTCAGCTTCAATCACTATCTCGCGGGCCCGCTGGCGGCCCAGACGCTGGCCGATCTCGGCGCCGACGTCATCGCGGTCGAGCCGATCGAGGGTGCGTTTCAGCGCAACTGGGCGGTCGCCAATCATTTCGTCGCAGGCGACAGCGTCAATCATCTGGCGACCGGCCGCAACAAGCGCAGCCTCGCCGTCGATCTCAAGAATCCCGACGGCATCGCCGCGGTGAAGAAGCTGGTCGCGACCGCCGATGTCGTGATGGAGAACTTTCGCCCGGGCACGATGGCCAAGCTCGGTCTCGGTTACGACACGCTCAAGGCGATCAATCCCGGTCTGATCTATGCGGTGGCAACCGGCTTCGGATCGGAGGGGCCGTACAAGGATCGGCCCGGCCAGGATCTCCTGCTCCAGGCGATGTCGGGTCTTGCGATGCGGACGGGGCGGGCGGATGGCGAGCCGACGGCGGTCGGCGCTGTCATCGTCGATCAGCATGCCGCCTCGCTCTACGCCATGAGCATTCTCGCGGCGCTGTTTGCGCGGACGAAGACCGGCAAGGGGCAGCTCGTCGAGGTCAACCTCTATCAGGCCGCTCTCGATCTCCAGGTCGAGCCGCTGACCGCCTGGCTCAACGGCGCGCCGTCGCCGACGCCGCGCGCTCCCGCCGGCATCGCGGCCTGGTTCAGCCCCGGGCCTTACGGCATTCACGCGACGGCCGACGGCCATCTCGCGATCTCCATGGCGTCGCCCAAGGCGCTCGCGGTCGCGCTCGACAGCGAAGCGCTGAAGCAGTTCGGCGACACCGACAGTTTTTCGAAGCGCGAGGAGATCACGCTGATCGTGGCGGCACGCCTGAAACAGAAGTCGACGGCGGAATGGTTGCTCGGGCTGGAAGCCGCGCGCATCTGGCACGCGCCGGTGCAGGATTATCGCGACCTCGAGACCGATCCCCAGCTTGGGCATCTCGGCGTGTTCAAGAGCGCCGAGAGTGCAGGGGGCGCGCCGATCCGCATGGTCGCGCATCCCGCACGCTATGACGGCCGGACGCCGGAGGTGCGGCTGGTGCCGCAGCGGCTCGGTGCGCAGACGCGCGAGGTGCTCGGCGAGATCGGCTACGGCGCCGCGGAGATCGAGGCGATGGTCGCGGGCAAAGCCGTCGGAGTGGCGCCATGATCGATTTTTCTGTCCCCGAAGAGACGCGCCTCTTGGTCGACACCGTCCGCCGTTTCGTCGAGACGGAGGTGCAGCCGCTCGAAGACGTCGTCGAGCAGACGGCCAAAGTGCCGGCCGACGCGCTGGCCGTCACCAAGACCAAGGCGCAGAAGCTCGGCCTCTACGCCATGAACATGCCGGCGGATGTCGGCGGCGGCGGCCTAACTTGCGTCGAGCATTGCCTGGTCGAGGAAGAGTTCGGCAAGACGTCGGACGCGCTGATCCGCCGCGTGTTCGGCCAGGTCTATCCGATGCTGATGGCCTGCAAGGGCGATCAGGTCGAGCGCTACCTGCTGCCGACCGTGAAGGGCGACAAGATCTGCGCCATGGCGATCACCGAGCCGGGCGCCGGCTCCGACGCGGCGTCGATCAGCACCACGGCGCATCTCGACGGCGACGAATGGGTGCTCAACGGCACCAAGCATTTCATCAGCGACGGCGACATCGCCGACTATGTGATCCTGATGGCGCTGACCGACAAGGAGAAGCGCGCCCGCGGCGGCATCACGCTGTTCCTGGTCGACCGCGGCACGCCCGGCTTCAAGGTCGCGCGCACCCAGCCGATGATGGGCCATCGCGGCTATGGCCATGCCGAGCTGAGCTTCGAGGACTGCCGCATTCCGAAGGCGGCCGTGCTCGGCGAGGTCGGCGGCGGCTTCAAGCTGATCATGCAGAGCGTGCTGCAGATCCGGCTCGCCCATATCGGCGCGCGCGCCGTCGGGATGGCGCAGCGCGCGCTCGAGATGATGCGCAAGCACGCCGGCGAGCGGCGCCAGTTCGGCCAGCTCATCGGCGACTTCCAGATGGTGCAGAAGCTGATCGCCGATTCCGCCACGGAGATTTTTGGCGTGAAGATGATGGTGATGAACGCGGCCTGGGACATCGATCAGGGCAAGGATGCGCGCGACAAGGTCTCGATGATCAAGGTCGCGGCGTCCGAGATGCAGGGCCGCGTGGTCGACCGCGCCATCCAGGTGTTCGGCGGCATGGGGTTCAGCAAGGACCTGCCGCTGGAGCGAATGTATCGCGACGCCCGCGTCACCCGCATCTATGACGGTACCTCCGAGATTCACCGCATGCTGGTTGCGCGCAGCACCATCAAGAACGGCCTGCAGCTCTAGGGAAGCGATCGATGTCTCACGCACCTCTCAAGCCCGGCGCAGCCTTCGCCTTCCGCAAGACCATGACGGTGGCCGAGCAGGCGATGTTCACCGGCATCAGCGGCAATCTCGGCGGTCTCTATGTCGATGCCGTCCGTGCGAAGAGAGCGGGCGCGTCCAACATGGTGGCGTTCGAGCTCGCGGTCGGCGGTCTTGCCACCACGTGCCTCAGCCAGCTCGGCGGACCGACGCGGCGGATCGGCAGCATCGCACTGAGTTTCGCTGCGCCCGTGATCGTTGGCGAGTCTGTCGAGGCCAGGGCCGAGATCGTTTCGGTCGCCGGCGATGATGCGGTCTGCCGCGTCACCTGCACGCTGTCGCCCTCGGGCGCCACCGTGGTGGACGGCACCGCAACGCTGGTTCCCTTCGCCAAGGCCTGAGCCATGTACGAGCCAAAGTCCTTCGACGATCTCAAGGTGAATGACAGGGTCAGCCTGAGCAAGACCATCACCGAGGCTGATGGCGCGCTCTATATCGCCGCGACCGGCGATTTCGGCCCCGTCCATGTCGACGAGGTCTATGCCGGCGCGACGCGCTTTGGCCGCCGGCTGGCGCCGGGGATCATGGTTGCGGGCCTTTGCACCAGCATTCTCACCTCTGAGCTGGTCGGCACCATCGGCGTGTCGGTGGAGGACCGCTTCTGGTTCACCGGCCCCGTGTTCTACGGCGACACGCTCACCTTCGACGTCTGGATCGCCGAGCAGCACGACGAGACCCGCACCATCATCTGGGAAGCCAGCGCGCGCAACGAGGGCGGCCTCGAAGTGCTGAAGGCACGCGCGAGCCTGAAATTCCCGCGGCGAAAACCGTCATGAGCAAGGCGATGAAGAAACCGGATCTGCGCGGCGTCACGGTCGCGACCGTGCTGCCCTTCAGGGACGACAGCTCGATCGACTGGGACGGCTATGCCCGCGTGCTCGACTATTGCGCCTGCCCGGACGGCATCGCGGCCGTGTTCGTCAATGGCCACGCGGGTGAGGGCGGATCGCTCTCGGACGATGAGCGTCAGGCCGTGATCGAGCGGACGCGCCGGCAGATCGGCGCCAAGCCGCTGCTTTCAGGTATCATCGCGCATTCGACGGCGGAAGCGATCCATCAGGCGCAGCTCGCGGAAGCTTCCGGCGCCGATTGCGCCGTGTTGTTTCCGCCCGCGCCGCTCGGCGGCGGCGCCTCGGCGACCTCGCGCGCGCCGGTGGCTTTCGTGCAGGCGGTCAGCTCCGCAATCGGAATTCCCGTGTCGATCTTCCAATATCCGCTGGCGTCCGGCTTCGGCTATTCGCCGGAGACCCTCGCGAAAATCGCCGCGCTCGACAGCGTCATCGCCGTCAAGGAAGGCAGCGATACCATGCTGGCCTATGACGAGAACCGGCGGGCGGTGAAGCAGGCCGATCCTTCCGTCGCGATCCTGCCGTCGAACTTCCACTGGTTCCTGCCGCAGCTCGCCGTCGGCGGCGACGGCATTCTGTCCGGCCTCGTCAGCCTCGCACCGCATCTGTTCGCAGCGCTCTGGCAGGCCTCGCTCGCCGACGACCTCAAGGCGATGCGCGCCGTCAACGAGCGGCTCTATCCGATCGTGCGCGCGATCTACGGACCTGCGCCGATCATGGACATGCACACCCGCATGAAGGTCGGGCTGAAGGCGCTCGGCCTGATCCGCAACGCCGATCCGCGGCCGCCGCTGCTGCCGGTTCTGCCGGCGCTGTGCGATGCCATTGCAACGACGGTCGGCGCGGCGCGCGCGGCCGGCGATATCCGTCTGGCATGAGGGGCGATCCGATGCCGGACGAAGCCTTCATCCATATCGTGCGAGTCGACATCGATCCCGAGCACGAGGCTGCGTTCAACGCCTGGTACGAGCAGAAGCATTTCCCTGATCTGCTCGCCTGTCCCGGCTGGCTCTCGGCCAAGCGCTTCGTCTCGGTCGGCGACGGACCGAAATACGCCGCGATGTACGAAGTCGCGGGGCGGTGGGCGTTCGAGACGCCGGAGTTTTTGAAGGTGAAGGGTTTTGGTCCGTTCGAATCCCTGGTGAAGAATTTCATGCGCATCCAGCTCAGGCCGATGTCGGGACCGGCTTGAGCAGATCGAAGACGATGCTGCCTGCCATGTCGCGAGATCCGGCCGGCCGCATCCAAGAAACATCAAGGGGGAATCCCGGGCGAGGAACTGCATCGGTCATTGGCGTCTTACTGGAGGTATCCATGGTCTCGACACTGTTTCGCTTGAGTGCGGCCGCCGCGCTCGTTCTCGCATCCACGGCGGTGCATGCCGCCTGTACGCCCGCAATCACCGATGACAATCTGATTGCGCCCGGCAAATTGCAGCTCTCCATCAACCCGACCAATCCGCCGCAGCAGTTCGTCGACAAGGACGGTCAGCTGCAGGGCCTCAACGTCGAGCTCGCCGCCGAGCTCGGCAAGCGGTTGTGTCTTCCCGTCGAACTCGTCCGGATGGATTTTCCGGCGATGATTCCTGCCTTGGGCGCAGCGCGCATCGACGGTGTCAACACCGGCATGTTCTGGACCGAGGAACGGTCGAAGCTGATGTACATGGTGCCGTACGCCATTCAGGCCATCTCGGTCGTGGTGGCTCCTGACAGCGGCACAAAAATTGCTACCGAAAGCGATCTGATCGGAAAATCATCCGCGGTCGAGGTCAGCAGCTACCAGATGAACTGGCTCAAGAAACTCAGCGATGCGAGCGTGGCGAAAGGTGGCGCGGCCGTCGAGATGCGGACGTTCCCGACCGCGACCAACGTCGTCAGCGCGCTGCTCGCGGGTCAGGTTGACAATGCGCTGCTGGTCGACAGCGTGGCGCGCGATCTCGTCGGCCGTGGCCGCGTGAAGGAAGTCCTGAGCGGGCTCGGCACGGCCAGGACCACGCTTGGTTTCCGCAACAAGACAGTCGCCGATACCGTCGTCAAGGCGCTCAACGCGATGCGGGCTGACGGCTTTTATCAGGCGCTGTTCGACAAGTTCGGCCTGACCGCCATGCCGGCCGACCAGCCGCTTGCGATCGCCGGCCCCGGTCCGGCCTGATACCTACGGAGACGAGCCGATGAGCCATTTCAGTCCGACGGCCGCCGTCAGCTACTTCTTCAATTACTTCCTGATGAAGGGAGTGCTCGTCACCATCGGCTTGACGGTGGCGGCGGTTGTCGGCGGATTGATCCTCGGCATGGGCATCGCGTTGCTGCGCATGTCGTCCAATCCGGTGCTCGCGGGTGCCGCGCGCTTCTACATCTGGTTCTTCCGCGGCACGCCGCTGCTGATCCAGCTGGTGGTGATCTACAGCGGCTTGCCGCAGCTGGGCATCAAGTTCAGCGTGATCACCTGCGCGCTCGTCGGGCTGATCCTCAACGAGGCGGCCTATCTCGCCGAGATCGTGCGCAGCGGCTTCATGGCGGTGTCGGCGGGGCAGCGCGAGGCCGCCTGGGCGCTCAGCCTGTCGCCCTGGGTGACGTTCCGCCGCGTGACCCTGCCGCAGGCGTTCCGGTTGATGATCCCGCCGCTCGGCAACTCCATCAACTCGCTCTTGAAGGCGACTTCGCTTGCCTCCGTGATCTCGGTCGAGGAGCTCATGCGCCGCAGCGACATGCTGATGCAGGAGCACTTTCAAATTCTCGAAGTCTATGCGGCTGCGACGGCGTATTACCTGATCCTGACCTCGGTCTGGGATGCGGTTCAGCGCCGGCTGGAAAAGCATTTCGGCCGGTCGAGCGCCGCGAAAACAAGGCGGGTCGCAGCGAGGGCGCCGGTCGCACAGGCGAGCGTGGAGGCCCGGGCATGAGCGAGATGTCGATGAATATGGAAGGCGCGATGACGCAGTCGCCGCTCCGCGAGATTCCTGCGGTTCGCATGGAGGCCGTCTACAAGCACTATGGCGACTTTACCGCGCTCGACCAGATCGATCTCAAGGTCGCCAAGGGCGAGAAGATCGTGGTCTGCGGTCCCTCCGGCTCGGGCAAGTCGACGCTCATCCGCTGCATCAACCACATCGAGAAGCACGACGAGGGCCTGATCTACGTCAACGGCGTCGAGCTCGACCATCAGCGCAAGAACATCGATGCGGTCAGGCGCGACACCGGCATGGTGTTCCAGAGTTTTAATCTGTTCCCGCACATGACGGTGCTGGAGAACTGCACTCTGGCACCGATGACCGCGAACGGCATGAGCGAGGCGGAGGCCAAGGACCTCGCCATGCATTTCCTCACGAAGGTTCGGATTCCGGACCAGGCCGAGAAATTCCCCGGACAGCTCTCGGGCGGCCAGCAGCAGCGCGTCGCGATCGCGCGGGCGCTGTGCATGCGTCCCAAGATCATGCTGTTCGACGAGCCGACCTCGGCGCTCGACCCCGAGATGGTCAAGGAGGTGCTGGAGACCATGAAGAAGCTCGCGGAGGAGGGCATGACCATGCTTTGCGTCACCCACGAGATGGGCTTTGCCCGCGAAGTCGCCGACCGCATCGTGTTCATGAACGAGGGCAAGGTGGTCGAGCAGGCCGCGCCGGAAGAGTTCTTCAAGCATCCGAAGTCCGAGCGGGCGCGGACGTTCCTCGACCAGATCATTCATTGATCGGCCAAGATGCGGACATTCAACGACCGCCTGCGCGGCATTCACGCCGCCACCATCGTGCCGATGACGCCCGATTTCGAGATCGACGAGGCGCAGCTCGCAAGCCATCTCACCTCGGTGGCGTCTACGCCCGGCATCAATGGGCTCCTCGTCAACGGCCACGCCGGTGAGAATTTTGTGCTGTCGCTGGCCGAGAAGCGGCGGGTGGTGGAGCTGGCGCGTCAGCACGCGAAGGACTGCCTGATCGTCTCCGGGGTCAACCACGAATCGAGCCTCGAGGCCGTGCGCGAGGCGGCTGCGCTGGAGCAGGCCGGCGCGGATGGGCTGCTGGTGTTTCCGCCGAACAGCTGGGCGCTCGGCCATGCCGATGAATGCGTGATCGAGCATCACCGCCATATCCGCGATGCAACGACAGTCCCGCTGATGCTCTACGCCGCGCCCGTCGGCGCGGGAGCCATGGCCTACGCCCCGTCGCTGCTTACGCGGCTTGTCGCCGATCCCCGTTTCGTTGCGGTGAAGGAAGGCAGCTGGGAGGTTGCGGCCTACGAACAGAATCTGCGGCTGATCCGCAAGCTGCGGCCGGAGTTCGTCGTACTCGGCTCCGGCGACGAGCACCTGCTGACGAGCTATCTCATCGGCTCGGCCGGCAGCCAGGTCAGCCTTGCCTGCGTGGCGCCGGAGCTCGTGGTGAGCCTCTGGACTGCGGCGGAGGCCGGCGATTGGGAGCGGGCGCGCGTCGCGCATGAGAAGCTCTATCCGCTGGCGGTCGCGATCTATCGCGATGCGCCGGGTGGACGGGCGACCGTGCGGCTCAAGGCCTGCCTGAGGCTGCTCGGACGCCTGTCATGCGACGCGGCGCGGCCGCCGCAACCGCCGGCTACGCCGGGCGAGCTAAAGGCGCTCGAGCAGGCACTGCGAACTGCCGGCGCGCTCTAAGCCGCGAAGTACGGATTGGCCGGCCGCGCGAGGCCGAGATGATCGCGCAATGCCGTGCCCTCATAATCGGCACGGAAAAGCCCGCGCTCCTGCAGGATCGGCACGACGAGCTCGACAAAGTCCTCAAAACCCTCGTGGAAATAAGGCGGCATTACGTTGAAGCCGTCGGCGGCATGTTCCTCGAACCAGAGCTGGAGTGTGTCGGCGATGCGTTCGGCCGAGCCGCACAGCACCCAATGGCCGCGGGCAGCGGCGGTGAGATTGTAGAGATCGCGCAGCGTCATGTTCTCGCGGCGGCCCTTGGCGAGCATGACGCTGGCGAAGCTATGATAGCTGTCGGACGGCGCGATGTCCGGGATCGGTCCGTCGAGATCGTAAGCCGACATGTCGCGCCCGAACCGATCGGACAGGATGGCGAGCGCGTTGCTGCCGCTGACAAAGCTCTGGAGCGTGTTGAGCTTCTCGAACGCCTCCTTGTCGGTGCGGCCGACCACGGGCATGACGCCCGGCAGCACCGTGACGTCCTCGGCCCTGCGCCCGAAAGCCGGCAGGCGCGTCTTCAGCGAGGTGTAACCGGCCTTGGCCTCCTCGATGTCCTGCACCACCGAGAATACGATGTCGGCGGTGCGTGCGGCGAGCGCCTGTCCGGCTTCGGAGCCGCCGGCCTGGAGCACAACGGGCTGGCCTTGCGGACTGCGACCGATGTTGAGCGGGCCCTTCACCTTGAAGAACGCGCCGTCATGGTCGATCGGACGCAGCTTTGCCGGATCGATGTAGAGGCCGCTGGCGCGATCGGCGACGATGGCATCATCCGCCCAGCCGTCCCACAGACCCTTGACCACGTCGAGGAACTCACCCGCCATCTCGTAGCGGCGGGCATGGTCGGGGTGCGTTGTGCCGAAATTCGCCGCGGTCGCCGGATTGGCCGTCGTCACGGCGTTCCACGCCGCGCGACCGTTCGAGATGTGATCGAGCGAAGCAAACACGCGTGCGACCGAGAACGGATCGCTGTAGGTGGTTGAGACGGTGGCGCCGAGGCCGATATGGCTGGTCGAGGTCGAAAGCGCCGCCAGCATCGTCAGCGGCTCGAGCCGCAGCGTGTAGGAGGGATGGGCGGCGGCATCGGCATAGAGATTGTCGCCCATGAAGATCAGGTCGAACTTGCCGCGCTCGGCGGTGCGGCCGATCTGCTGGATCGCAGCAAAATCCTGAAAACTGTCGACCGCGCCGGGATAGCGCCATCCCGCGACATGGCTGCCGGTGCCGAGGATGAACAATCCGAGATGCATCTGTCGTTTCATGGCGTCATGTCCAGAACAGGATCTTTCGCTCGAGGAAGCCGATCAGGCCGAAGAAGGCGAGGCTCGCCGCCGAAGCGACGAAGATCGCCGACCAGACCTGAACGAAGTCGATCTGAAGCACGGCCTGGTAGATCACCCAGCCGAGCCCGCCATGGGCCCCTAACATCTCGGTGACGATCGCCACAATCACGCTGCGGACCGTGGAGACGCGCATGCCCGCGAGCAGCAGCGGCAAGGCGGTCGGCAGGCGCAGGCGCCAGAGCACGCTGAGGCGGCTCGCGCCAAAACTCTTCATGAGGTCGACGGCGCGGCGATCGACGCGGTCGAGCCCGGCCAGCATCGACAGCAGGATGGTGAAGCTCACCGCCATCGCCACCATCACGATCTTCGAGCTGACGCCGATGCCGAACCAGAGCAGGATCAATGGCGAATAGCCGACCACCGGCACCGAATTGATCGCGGTTGCAAGCGGCAGGATCGCGCTGCGAAGCGCCGGCACCAGCGCGATGGCGACGGCGAGGCCGATGCCGATCAGGCAGCCGAGCCCGTAGCCGGCCAGTGCTTCGAGCAGTGTGTAGCCGGCGGCGTCGATGAGTATCGCGCGCTTGGACCAGAGACCCGCGACGATGTCGCTGACCGCGGGCAGAACATAGGCCGGCAGATGCAGCCCGCGCGCGACGCCTTCCCAGCACGCGATCAGGATGACGGCGCCGAGAACGCCGCGCTGCACGGCGAACGAGGGAAAGGCGAGCGCCCGGTTCATTGCTCGGCGCTCCAGAACACGAGATGCCGCTCTACCGCGGCGACCACCGCATAGAAGCCGGTGCCGAGCAGGGCCGCGGCGAGCAGGGCGCCCCAGATCGCGACGACGTTCTCGGTGAACATGGCCTGGAGCAGCAGCACGCCGAGCCCGGTGGTGTCGCCGAACCATTCGCCCACGATGGCGCCGACGAGGCTCAAAGATGCTGCGAGCCGCAACGCGACGAAGATCTGTGGCAGCGCGGTCGGAAGCTGCAGGCGCAGCAGGAGCTGGCGGTTGGAAGCGCCGAAGCTGCGCATCAGCGCGACCTGTTTGGGATCGACCGTCTCGAGGCCCAGCAGCGTGTTCACCGTCACCGGGAAGAAGGTCAGATAGAACGCGATGATCGCCTTGGCTAGCAGCGTGTTGCCGAACCACAGCACCACCAGCGCGCCGAAGGCGATGACCGGAATGGTCTGCGACACCACGAAGATCGGAAAGATCATCTCGCGCAGCGCGCGGACGCGGAAGAACACGATACCCATGAGCACGCCGAAGGCGCCGCCGGACGCAAAGCCAATCAGCGTCTCCGCAAGCGTGCGCAGGAAACCGTCGACATAGGCCCGAGGCGTTGCCGCCATCGCCAGCAGAATCGTACTGAGGCGCGGAAGGTAGTAGGGACGGATGCCGAACAGTACCACCGCGCCTTCCCAGATCACTGCCGCAATGGCGAGACCGAGCAGGAGCCGGATCAGCTTGCGCAGCGAATCCGGCAGCGTGATCGACCGCGTCGCGGCGGCGGCCTCACTGAGCGATGTCGCGGCAGGGCCGCTCACGGCAGCCGGTCCGCCACGGGGACGCTCTGGATGAAGCTTGCGTCATAGGCGGCGGCAAGATCGACCGGCTTGGAGATCACGCCATACTTCAGGAAGAAGTCGTGGGCGGTCTTGACTGCGTCGGCGTCGATCCAGAACAGGCCGTTCTTCGCCGCCGCGCCTGATGTCATCAGGCGCTTCACCTCGGTGAGCATGAACTCCTGCTGCGCGCGGTCGAGCGTCGGGGCTGTGGCCATCACAGTGTCGACGGCGCCCTTGGGATCGGAGAAGGCGTCCTTCCAGCCCTTCAGCGAAGCGCGCAGGAACGCCTTGACGAGCTCCGGCTTCTCCTTGGCGGTCGCCTCGGCGACGATCAGCGTGTCGCGCGGGAAGGTGATGCCGTAATCCTCGGCGACGAAGGTCTTCAGGCTGTCCTTCGGCATGCGCGACTGAATGGTGTAGAACTCATTGTAATAGGTCGCCGTGACCACGTCGACGCTGCCGTCGACGAAAGGCGTCACCGACACCTGCTGCGGCTGGATCTTCAATTCATCCGGCTTGATGCCTTCCTTGGCCAGCATGCCGTTGAGCACGTGGTTGGCGCCGGTGAACCAGGTGGTGACGGTCTTGCCCTTGAAGTCCTGGATCGTCTTCACCGGCCCGTCCTTGCGGGTGACGAAGATGAAGGGCGTGATCTGGTGCGACACGCCGATGCAGACGATCGGCAGTCCCTTGTCGCGCGCGGCGAACACGCTGTCGGTGCCGCCGGACAGGCCGAACGTGTCGGCGCCGGTCGCGACCAGGTTCTCGGTGAGCAGGTTGGGCCCGCCGGGATTGATGGTGAGGTCGATACCCTCGGCCTTGTAATAGCCCTTGGCCGCCGCGACGTAGAAGCCGGCGAACTGGGCCTGCGGCAGCCATTTCAGGCGCAGGCTCGCCTTCTGCGGCTCGGCTGCGGGCGCGGCCGTGACGAGCGAGCCGGTCGCCAGTGCGATGGCGGAGAGGACGGAGAAGGCGTGGCGTCGGCTCAACATGGTCATACTCCAGGCGGTGAAAATCAATTGCGGTAAGACGGATCGGTGCGATCGAGCTGGCGCATCAAGGCCGGCCATTCGCGTTCGCCGGGCACGAGGATGTCGCCCTGCAATTCCCAGAACTGGCGCGCGGCCTTCTCGCAGACCTCGTGCGGCGGCATCACCAGCGTAGCGCCGGCCGCGGCCGCCGCCTGCATCTGAAGCTGGATCCGCGCGGCGCGCTCGAAATAATAGAGCAGCATGAAGGCTTCGCCCGGCGTCCGGCCGACGGTGAGGATGCCGTGATTGCGCATCAGCATCACCTTGTGCGGACCGAGATCACGCACGAGGCGCGTCTGCTCGTCGAGGTCGATGGCGACGCCTTCGTAATCGTGGAAGGCCTGGCGCTCGTAGAAGCGCATCGCGAACTGGCTGAGCGGCAGCAGGCCCTTCTCCTGCCCGGAGACCGCAACGCTGGCGTCGGAATGGGTGTGCAGCACGCAGGCCGCATCGTGGTTCGAGGTGTGGATCGCCGCATGGATCACGAAGGCCGCAACGTTCACCGCATGAGGCGTGTCGTCGAGCTTGTTACCCTCAGTGTCGATCTTGACGAGGCTCGACGCCGTGATCTCGTCGAACAGCAGGCCGTACGGGTTGATCAGGAACTGATTCTCGTGGCCCGGAACGCGAAGTGAGATGTGATTGTAGATCAGGTCGTCCATACCGAGCTTGGCGACCATGCGATAGCAGGCCGCAAGCTTGATCCGGGCATCCCACTCGGCAGGATCGATCCCGCGCGGCGCGGCTTGCGGTTCTCTGGCTGGCATCGCGTTCATTGCGGCTTCTCCTGCGCGATGGAGGACTGGAACGATTTCATGCTTTCCTCCTCGATCGCATCGAGCAAGGTGCGCTTGAGGCGGACGAATTCGGGGGAGGTGACGATCTCGGGGCGGCGCGGGCGGGGCAGCTCGACGACCTGTTCGAGCTTCACCGAGCCGGGACGGGCGGTCATGACCAGCACGCGGTCACCGAGGAAGATCGCCTCGTCGACGTCATGGGTGATGAAGAGGATGGTGCGGCGGTATTTCTGCCAGACATCGAGCAGCCAGCGCTGCATCATCGCCCGCGTCAGCGCATCGAGCGCGCCGAACGGCTCGTCGAGCAGCATCAGGTCGCGCTCGAACAGAAAGGTGCGCATCAAAGCGACGCGCTGGCGCATGCCGCCGGACAATTGATTGGGATATTGCTTCTCGAAGCCGGCGAGGCCGAACTCGGGCAGCATCTTCAGCGCCTTGGCGCGCGCCTGATCGCGCGGCATGCCCTCGACCTCGAGGGCGAGGATGGCGTTGTCCACCACGTTGCGCCAGGGAAACAGCAGGTCGCGCTGCGGCATGAAGGAGACGCGGCCGAGCAGGTCGGCGGAATGGCAGCTCTTGCCCTCGAAGCGCAGGATGCCGCCGGCATCGGGCTCTTCGAGACCAGCGACGATGTTGAAGAGGGTGCTCTTGCCGCAGCCGCTGGGGCCGACGACGGTGACGAACTCGCCGGGGGCAACGCTCGCCTCAAGTCCCGACAGCGCCGCGACGGGACCGAAGGTCTTGTTGATCGCACGCAGTTCGAGCAGCGGCTCAGGCTTCGGTTGCGCCTGCGGGGCTTCGGTGGCCGGTCCGGGATGGGGGAGGCGGGCAGCCTGCACCGGGATGTCCTTGTATAATGGCGGCGGCCATTCGCATACGAAAGCGGGCCGCGTCGAAATCTCTTAGCAACTCGTGTGCCAGTGTGATTTCCCGGCAAATCAGGCATAAGATTTGCGAGTTCGAAGGTGGATACCTCGGAGCTGCGCGCGTCTCCGCGAGAAAATCGGTCGGTTCACTGGAAGATTGGTGCCATTTTGTATACGTATATTGATATCGGAGAAACATGATGGCGGATATTGGTGCACACGCCGGAGGCAGGCGCGTGAAAAATGGGCATGAAGCCTTGCCGGCCAGCCCGGGCATGACGCTCGCCGAAAGCCTGCGCCTGAAGCTCGAAGGGGCCATTGCGGCGGGGCATCTCGAGCCGGGCAGCCGGCTCGACGAGCAGGAGATCGCGCAGCGCTTCGGCGTCTCGCGCACGCCGGTGCGGGAGGCCTTCCGCCTGATGGCCGCCAACAATCTGGTCGAGCTGCGCGGCCGGCAAGGGGCGACCGTCCGCAGCATCAAGGCGCAGGCGCTGATCGAGATGTTCCAGGTCATGGCGGAGCTGGAGGGGCTCTGTGCGCGGCTCGCCGCACGGCGTGTTTCCCAGGCCTGGGGAGCTGAAATTGGCGAGATTCACCAGCGGCTTGTGGCGGCAGGTGAAACCGGCGACATCGACGTTTTCTACGACATCAACCAGGAATTCCACGAAGCGATCTATGAAGCCTCGCGCAACGCCTTCCTGGCCGAGCAGACCCGCAAGCTGCGCAACCAGGTGGCGGCGTATCGCCGCCGGGTGACGCGCATGCCGAACCGGATCGCCGACACCATCCGCGAGCACGAGGCCATCATGCAGGCGATCCTGGCTCATGATCCGGAGCGGGCGCACAGCGCCATGCGCGACCACGTCAACCTGCTTGGCGACAACCTGCTGGACTTCCTCGCCGCCTTCGAATGATCTTCCGGCCGCTTGGTATGCAAATTGCTAGACCTTGTATATCTAGCTTGCATCCTGGAGACCCGGAGTGGACCTGAAGCTGACGAACAAGACCGCCCTCATCACCGGCGCGTCGAAAGGAATTGGACTGGCGGTGGCCGAGCTCTTCGCCGCGGAAGGGTGTCATCTGCATCTCGCCGCCCGCAACGGTGAAGCCATGCTCGAGGCCAAGAAGGCGCTCGAAGCCCGCCATGGCGTGAAGATCACGATCCATGCGCTCGACCTGTCGAGCACGTCCGCGATGGAGAAGCTGGCGGCCGAAGTCGGCGACATCGACATCCTCATCAACAATGCCGGCGACATCCCGGCCGGCTCGCTGGAAATCCTCGACGACGCCGCCTGGCGTCGCGGTTTCGATCTCAAGGTGTTCGGCTACATCACGCTGTCGCGCCTTTATTATCCGCGGATGAAGGGCAAGGACGGCGTCATCATCAACATCATCGGCAATTCCGGCGAGAACTGGGACGCGAGCTACATCGCCGGCTCGACCGGCAATGCGGCGCTGATGTCCTTCACCAAGGCGCTCGGCGGCCGCAGCCTCGACCACGGCGTGCGCGTCGTCGCGGTCAATCCGGGACCGGTTGCCACCGACCGCATGCTCAAGATCATGAAGCGCAAGGCGATCGACATGCTCGGCGACGAAAGCCGCTGGGAGGAGCTGTTCGACAAATATCCGGGCAAACGGCCCGCGACATCGGAAGAGGTCGCCGATCTCGTCGCCTTCCTGTCCTCGCCGCGGTCCGGCTACATCACCGGCACGGTGGTGACGATCGACGGCGGCATCGCCGCGCGCGGCTCGGTGATCTGAGGCGTCGATGTCGAAGCCTCAATCCGCCGCGCTGGTCCGCAACCGCTATTTCGACGAGCTCTCGGCGACGCCGGGACTTTTCTGGCTCGGCCAGAACACCAACCATATCGAGAGCCACCCCGCCGTGCGCGAGGCGATGCTGCGCTCGATCGAGGCCGGCGAGTTCAACGCCTATGCCCCGCCGCTCGGCTTCGAGGCGCTGCGCGCAGCGATCGTCGCCGATCTCGGCACGCCTAGTGCGGAAGCGCTGGTGACCGAAGGCGGCGTCAACGCGCTGGCGATGATCTGCCGCGCGCGCTGCAAGCCCGGCACCACGCTGGTGACCACCGATCCGACCTGGAAATGGCCGTGCCTGTTCGCGCGCCAGCAGGGCGCCGAGGTGATCGAGATCCCGATCTACGATCCTGCCTGCAACTACCGCCTGACGCCTGAAGCCTTGAAGGCGAATGTCGATGAGCGCACCGCGATCATCTATCTCGTCGACCCCAACAATCCGCTCGGCATCCGCTACACGCGCGAGGAGATCGAGAGTTTTGCCGCGATCGCGCGCGATTGCGGCGCGCTGCTGGTGCACGACTGCACCTATCGCGATTTCGCCGACGGCCACACGCCGGCGCTTCACGTGGCCCCGAAAGGCTCGGTGGTCTCGACCAGTTTCTCGAAATGGCTCGGGCTTGCAGGCCTGCGGATTGGGGCGCTCGTCGCCGCGCCCGAGCTGTTCGAGGAACTGGCGCAGACCTCCACCAGCGTGCTCGGTGCCAGCGTCATCGCGCAGCGCGCCGCGCAAGCAGGGCTATCGGTCAAGGCCGGATGGATGAAGAAGGTCCGCAGCACCGACCGTGCCAACAAGGCGATGATCCAGGAGGCGGCAGCCGCAATCGACGGGCTGGCGCTGCCGATCATGCCCTCGCACGGCAACTTCCTGGTGCTGGAGACCATCGCGGCGGGCATCCGCCCCGAAGCGCTGGTCGAGTGCTATCGCCGCCAGGGCATCATGATCCGCCAGGGTACCTATCACACCCAGCGTTTTGGCGACCGTTTCGTGAAGATCAGCACCTCCGTGCCGCAAGGCTGGGTCGAAAAACTCTGCACGCTGTTGCCGGAGATGGTTGCGCAGGCGCGCACGCTCAACGACCTGCCGCCGCAATTCTAGGGACGAAGCCGATGACCATGATCACAGCGAAGGACGGCGTGAAGCTGCATGTGGAAGAGGCCGGCGAGGGCACGCCGATCCTCTTCATCCATGAATTCGGCGGCAATCACGCAAGCTGGGAGCCGCAGCTGCGCTATTTCAGCCGGCGCCACCGCTGCATCAGCTACGCCGCGCGCGGCTATCCGCCGTCGGACGTGCCCGACAGCGTGGAGGCTTATTCGCAGGCGATCGCCGCGGATGATGCGGTCGCCGTGCTCGATGCGCTCGGAATCGAGAAGGCACACATCGTCGGCCTCTCCATGGGCGGGTTCTGCACGGTGCATTTCGGCCTGCGTACGCCGGAGCGCGCGCTGTCGCTCACTGTGGCCGGGGCCGGTTATGGCTGCGAGAAGGAGTTCGAGGAGTATTTTCGCGGAGTCTCGCTCGAGGTCGCCGACAATTTCGAGAAGCAGGGCGCCAAGGAATTCTCGAAGATCTATGCGCTCGGCGCGAGCCGGGTGCAGTTCCAGAACAAGGATCCGCGCGGCTGGCGGGAATTCGCCGATCGCCTCGCCACCCATTCCGATCGCGGCGCTGCCAACACCATGCGCGGCGTGCAGGCGCGGCGGCCGTCGTTCTACGACCTCGAAGACGGTTTGAAAAAGATGATGGTGCCGACGCTGGTTATCGTCGGCGACGAGGACGATCATTGCCTCCAGCCCGGCATCTTCCTGAAGAAGACCATTCCCGCCTGCGGCCTCTCGGTCTTCCCCAAGACCGGCCACACGCTCAATCTCGAAGAGCCTGCGGCGTTCAATGCGCTGCTCGCCGAATTCATCGCCCAGGTCGAAGCCGGGCGCTGGCTGCCGCGCGATCCGCGCGCGCTGCCGGGCCAGATCATGCGCACGAAGTAATCGATGACGAGCGAGCGACTGATCAACGCCGACCGGCTCTGGACCCGCTTGATGGCGCTCGCCGAGATCGGCGCGACGCCGGCCGGCGGGGTCAACCGCCAGGCGCTGAGCGACGGCGAGATCGCGGCCTGGCGTCGCGTCATCGGCTGGGCGCGCGAAGCGGGATTGACGCCGTCGACGGATGCGGCGGCAAACCTGTTCCTGACCCTGGTGGGCCGCGATCGCGCCGCGCCGCCGCTGCTGCTGGGCAGTCATCTCGATAGCCAGCCGACCGGCGGGAAGTTCGACGGTGCGGCCGGCGTGATGGCCGCACTCGAAGCGGTCGTCTCGCTCGCCGAGCAAAGCGACAAGCCTGCGCGCGATCTCATTGTCGTCGCCTGGATGAACGAGGAAGGCTCGCGCTTCGCCCCGGGCATGATGGGCTCGGAGGCCTTCACCGGGGAGCGCGGCATGGACGCGATCCGCGCCGCGCGCGATGCACAGGGTATCAGCGTCGGCGAGGCGCTCGACCGCCTCCACCAGGCTTTCCCCGATCTACCGCACCGTCCGCTCGGCTTTGCGGCCGGGGCCTATCTCGAATTGCACATCGAGCAGGGACCGCTGCTGGAGGCGGCCGGCTGCACGATCGGCGTCGTCACCGGGATCCAGGGCAAGAAGACCTTTCAGGTCGTGGTCGAGGGCGCCGAGGGCCACGCCGGTACGCTGGCGCAGTCGGAGCGGCGGGATGCGCTCGCGGCTTTTGCGCAGGTCGCGACGGCGCTCCATGCCGAGATCGGCACCATCGATGCCGACATCAAGTTCACCATTGGCCGGGTTACGGTCTCGCCGAACGCGCCGTCGGTGGTGCCGTCGCGCGTCAGCTTCAGCATCGATCTGCGCCATCCTGACAATGCGGTGCTCGATGCCGCGGGCGCGCGCATCAAAACTCTTTGCCAGGAGAAGGCCCCGCCGTGCTCTGTTACGGTGACGCCGCTGGTGGATGCGCCGTCGAACGTCTTCGATTCGCGCCTGCGCGCGAGCATCGCGAAGGCAGCGCGTGAGCAGGGGCATTCCGCCATGGCGATCCTCTCTGCCGCGGGACACGATGCCCGTCATCTCGCAAAAGTCTGTCCGGCCGCGATGATCTTCATCCCGTGCCGCGACGGGGTGAGCCATGCCGAGCACGAATGGGCCGAGCCCGATCATGTCGCCGCGGGAGCGTTCGTGCTGGCACAGGTGCTGCGCGAACTCGCCTTTGCGCCTGCAATCGAGGGGTGAAGACATCGATGCAGGATGTGGCCCCTCGGGACTACCGTGATGCGATGGCCTGTCTCGGCGCGGCCGTCAACATCGTCACGACCGACGGCGCTGCGGGCCGCGCCGGATTTACGGCATCGGCGATCTGCAGCGTGACCGATGATCCGCCGACGCTTCTGGTCTGCATCAACCGCGGCTCCTCCGCCTATGCCAGCGTGACGCGCAACAAAGTCGTGTGCGTCAACGTGCTCTCGGCACGCCACGAGCAACTGTCCCGCCTGTTCGGCGGCAAGGTGCCTGCAGAAGAGCGGTTTGCCGCCGCGGATTGGTCGACGCTCGCGACCGGCGCGCCGGTGCTGGCCGACTGTGCCGCCGCGTTCGACTGCCGGATTGCGGATGTCGTCAATGTCGGCACCCATGATGTTCTGTTCTGCCGCGTCGTCGCGCTGCAAAGATCCGGCTGCACCGACAATCTGATCTATTTCGGCCGCGCCTATCACACGATCGGGGTGACCTCTCCAGCCGAGACTGGACCGGAATCCGCTTCTGGCCCATCCTGAGGGGATGCTGGCGGCCATCGCCGGCCGTTTCAACAGCCGCCTCCACGTGATGGACAGAGATCGTCACCCGAGCAAGCGCGTCTCCCTTGCGGGAATGCATATCGACCGGACGTCGGCCGTGCCGCTGCATTTGCAGATCGCGGCCCACATCCGGGATTGCATTCTGCGCGGCGTCTTCCCGGCGGGAACGCAATTTCTGGGCTCGCGCGAGATCGCGCGGGAATTGGGCTGCTCGCGCACTGTGGTGCTGACCGCGTGGGATCTGCTTTACGCCGAGGGCTATCTGGAATCGACGCCACGCGGCAGCGTCATGGTGGCGTCCGTCGCAACGTCGCACGCGGAGCCGCCGCCGGTTGCGCCGCCCGGGGCTGCGCCCGCCCACACGTCGAAGCGCTGGCAATCACTGCTTGGCCTGGATTACGAGACCAATTGGCCGTCCGTGTTCGCACCCGGCGCGCCTGATATCTCGACGTTCCCCTTTAGGGAATGGTCGCGCCTGCTGCGCCAGACCTGGCAAAATCCGAGGGAGCAGGAGTGCCTCGATCTTCCCGCCGAAGGTCATCCGCGTCTGCGCAGCGAGATCGCGAACTTCCTCGGCTCGGTCCGCGGGCTCGTATGTTCGCCGGACGAGGTCGTGGTCACGTCAGGCACATCGGGCGCTCTGGATTTCTGCAGCCGGATGATCCTCGATCCCGGCGATGAGGTCTGGGTCGAGGAGCCCGGCTTCGTCGAGGCGCGCTGGGCGCTCACGGCTGCCGGCGCGAAGCTGGTTCCTATTCCCGTCGATGACAAGGGCCTCGTCGTCTCCGAAGGAATCCGGCGCGCGCCGGGCGCGCGGCTGATCGTGGTCACGCCGTCGCATCAATACCCGCTCGGCGTCAGCATGCACCTGGAGCGGCGCCTCGAGCTGCTCGACTGGGCCAACAGAAACGACGTCTGGGTGATCGAGGACGATTACAATTCGGAGTTCAGGCACCAGGACAGCATGATCGCCTCCTTGCGCTCGCTCGATCGCGAGGGGCGGGTGATCTATTTCGGCACCTTCTCCAAGATCATGATGCCGAACCTGCGGCTCGGCTACATCGTTGCCAACAGGCATTTCATCGCAGGATTTTCCAAGGGCCGCGCGCGGATCGACGTGCACACCTCCGGCATCGGACAGCTCGCTCTGGCCGAGTTCATGCGGGAAGGGCACCTGCTGCGGCATCTGCGCGCGATGCGGCGGGTCTATGCGAGCAGGCGTAAGGCACTGATCGAGGCGATCGCAGCGCAGATGCCGGATGACCTGACCGTGTCCTCCGCCGTCACCGGGCTGCATCTCGTCGCGCTGTTCACCGAGGCGATGCAAGCCCGGATGAGCGACCGCGAGGCGGCTGCAAGCCTGAAGCAGGCCGGCATCCATGTGCAGCCATTGTCGCAGAATTTTCTGGCGCAGCCGACCCGACAGGGCCTGGTGTTCGGCTATGGGCGGCTGCGCGTCGAGGATGCCTCGCCGCTGCTGGCGAGAATCGCGGCTTGCATCGGCAGCGGCTCCCGCAACGCAGCATCCGAGGCGGCAATCTCCTCTCATACTGTTCGTACAATAAAGAGAGGCTGAGCCGACCGCCATGCATAGCTCATAGGCAACCGGACATCCGGCGGTGCCGGTCGATCGCCTGCAAATTAGACAGACGATTTGAAGCGTTTGGATTGCAGTGCAGCGGACATCGCAATTTGCGCGGAGAAATCCGTGGTGCGCTGCACTTTTGCCGCGTGGAACGGTCCGCGCTCGCGTGCCGTCAGTGCGGGCAGCGCTGCACCAAAACGTGCAGCAGGTGGCGCGGTGCGCGGCTGAGGTCGCGCACTGGTCTAGCGGTTTGCGACAACTCTGGCCCTAGCCCGCGCCCATCGCTCTGTCGCACGCTCGCTCATGGTGGCATGAGAGGGGATGCATGATGAGCGCTCTCGGTTTGGCATTGGACGTTGCGATGGACGGGAAGGACCCGGCGTCCGGTTCGGGCATGACGCGTAGCTGACTGTGCACATGAGCTACTCCGACAATCACTGGGAGGTCGGCACCGATATCGGTGGCACCTTCACCGACATCATCGCGATCAGGCGCGATACCGCTGAAGCGCGGATCGCGAAGGTGCCGTCGCGCCCCGACGCGCCCGTCCAGGCGATGCTGGAGGCCATCGAGGCCGTGGGCCTGCGCAAGAGCGAGGTCAAGCGCTTCGTCCACGGCACCACGCGCGTCACCAACGCGATCGTCGAGGGCCGGTTGCCGAAGGTGGCGCTGGTCGCGACCGAAGGCTTTGCCGATGTGCTGGAGATCGCGCGCTATCGCCGCCGCGATCTCTACCGGCTCGACATTCCGCCGAAATCGCCGCCCTTGGTGCCGCCTGAACGATGCTTTGGGCTCGCCGAGCGCCTCGATCATGAAGGCCAGGTGCTGAAGGCGCTGGACGAAGCCGAGATCGAGCGTCTGGTTACTTGGCTGAAGCAGACCGGCGTGCAGAGCGTCGCGGTTGCTCTCCTTCACGCCTATGCCAATCCGGTACATGAAAAGATGCTGGGCGAGCGGCTCAAGGACGTCGTCGCCCATGTCTCGCTCTCGCACGAGGTCAATCCCGAGGCGCGCGAATACGAGCGGACTTCGGCAACCGTGTTCAACGCGGCGGCGATGCCGATCGCGGTGGAATATCTCAGCGAGCTGGAGCAGCGGCTGCCAATCGGTCCCGGCCTGCAGGTGTTTCATTCCGCCGGCGCCATGGTCCCGATTTCCGCGGTGAAGCGGCGACCTTTGGTGATGGCGATGTCAGGGCCTGCCGCCGGCGTCTCCGCGTCCGTCAGCATCGCGCGGCAGCTCGGCACCTCGCGCATGCTGACCTTCGACATGGGCGGCACCACGACCGACGTCTGCCTGATCGTCGACGGCCAGGCCGAGATGACCGACGGCCGCATGCTCGGCGACAAGCCGTTGCGCCAGCCGATGCTGGCGGTGCATTCGATCGGCGCGGGCGGCGGATCGATCGTCCGCTACGGTCCCGGCGGCCTCACCGTCGGCCCGGAGAGCGCCGGCTCCGAGCCGGGGCCGGCCTGCTATGGCCGCGGCGGCACCGAGCCTACCATCACCGACGCGAATGCGGTGCTCGGCTATCTCAATCCCGAAACGAAACTTGGTGACCGCATCGGCATCGACATCGAGGCCGCAAAGCGCGTCATCGAACCGATTGCCCGCGCGCTCGGATTGAACCTCACCCAAACAGCGCTCGGCATCATCAAGGTCGCGAACGCAACCATGGCCCGTGCGCTCCGGCGCGTCACGGTCGAGCGCGGCATCGACGGACGCGACTGCACGCTGCTTGCCTTCGGCGGCGGCGGCCCGATGCACGCCGCGGGTCTCGCCGATCTCTACGGGATTGCAGAGGTGGTCGTCCCGAGCGCGTCGAGTGCATTCTCCGCGCTTGGCTGCCTCACTGCCGACTTCAGTTTCCTCCAGCAGCAGACGTTGCGCGCCGCCCTCGACGGCATCGATCTTGCGCGTGTGTCGGAGCGGATCGGGACGTTGATTGACGATGCATCCGCGCCGCTGATCGCCAATGGCGTTGCGAAGGCGGAGATCCAGGTCGAGCTGGTGGCCTTGATGCGCTATGCGGCCCAGAACGATGCCATCCCGGTGCCGTTCGCCTTGCCGCTGGATGTCGTCAATCTCAAGACGGACTTTCTGGCGCGGCACAACGAGCTCTTCGGCTATGCGACCGGCGAGCCCTGCGTCATCGAGTCCGTTCGGGTGCAGGCCCGCCGCCCGTCGACGACCGTCGTCAGCCGGCCGGCGACGGCGGTGCGGGCGGTGTCGTCAGGCAAGCGGATCTGCTCGTTCGACGGCTTCCACGAGATCGCGACAGCAATCATCGACCGCGCTTCGCTCACGGAGACCGTCAGCGGTCCGGCCATCATCGAAGACGCATGGTCAACGGTGGTGGTGCCGCCGGGCTGGCAGGCAAGGCCAGATGTCGCCGGCAATCTGTTCCTGGCGCGGAGGGCGGCATGAAGCTCGATCCGTTCGTCGTCGAGGTCATCAGGCACGGGCTTTCCGCCGCGGCCGAAGAGATGAGCCTGGTGATGACGCGCTCGGCGCGCTCGCCGCTCTTGCGCGAAGCGGGCGACCTGTCGTCCGCGATCACCGATGGCCACGGCGGCCTGGTCGGGCAGGGCCGCGACATCCCGATCCATCTCGGCGCGATGGCTTACACCATCCCTGAACTGTTGAAGGTGATGCCGCGCGAAAACCTGAACGATGGCGATGTGGTGATCTATAATGTCGGCGCGCTCGGCGGCAATCACCTCAACGACGTCAAGGTCGTGCGGCCCGTCTTCGTCAACGGCGAGATCGTGGCCTTCGCGGTCAGCCTCGCGCACTGGCCCGATATCGGCGGCACGTGGCCCGGCAGCTATTTTGCCAAGGCGGTCGATACGTTCCAGGAGGCGTTGCGCATTCCACCGGTGCTGATCGCAACTGCAGCCGGCCTCAACACGCCAATCGTGCAGCTGCTCAAGGCCAACGTTCGCGATGCCGAGTCCTGCGAGGGCGATCTTCTCGCGCAGATCGCCGCGACGAAGGCCGGCGAGAAGCGTATCATCGAGCTCTGCCGCGAGCATGGCAAGGCCGTCTTCATGGCGACGCAGTCGCGCCTGCACGACCTCTCCGAGATCGAGATGCGAGAGGCGCTGCGCGACCTTCCCGATGGCGTCTATGAGGGCGAGGATTACCTCGACGACGGCAGCGCGAACAATGCGCCCGCGCGCATCCATGTGGAGATCACGATTCGCGGCGACGAGGCGACTTTCGATCTCTCCGGAAGCTGCGACCGCGTCTCGAATTTCTGCAACACGACGCCGTTCATGGCGCGCTCGGCTGTCGCCTATGCGGCGCGCATCATGAGCGGACGCGACATGCAGCAGAACGCTGGCGCGCTGCGGCCGCTGACCATCATCACGCGTCCGGGCTCGATCCTCGAGCCGGGCTGGACCGCATCGGTTGCCGCCGGCAACCACGAGACGTCCATGCGCATCGTGGACGCGATTTTTCGCGCGATGCAGGACACGATTCCCGAGCGTCTGTCGGCTGGCGGCGCGACCACCGCAGGCGTGCTGTTCTTTGCCGAGCCGCGGCCGAACGGGTCCTGGAAGATGCTTTACGAGGTCCATGGCGGCGGCGAAGGCGCGCGGCATGACCGGGCCGGCACCTCCGCGACGCGGGTGCATCTGTCCAACACCTCGAACACGCCGGTCGAAGTGATCGAGGCGAATTACGCAATCCGGCTCGAGCAACAGGCCATTCGCCGGCAGTCCGGCGGCGCGGGGGCGCATCGCGGTGGTGACGGCTCGGTCCGCACCTATCGCATCCTCGCACCCTCGATGCACCTGACCACCTGCATCGAGCGCATGGTGATGGCGCCCTGGGGCATGCAGGGCGGCTATCCCGGCAAGGCCTGCCGCATTTCGCTGGTCCGGCAGGGTGCCAACGTCGCCATCGACGGCAAGTCGAACCTGGTGTTGCAGCAAGACGATCTCGTCACGATCGAGATGTGCGGCGGCGGCGGTTACGGCGCCGCTGCGGCGAAGTGAGGGGATCCGCGATGAGCAGATTGTTGCGAACCGGACTGAATGCGGGTGATAGCGCGCCGATGGCGGTGGTCGGCGGCGAGGGCGTCTACTTTCATCTGGCGGACGGCCGCAAGCTGATCGACGGCAGCAACACCGGCGGCGGTCTCGGCCATCGGCATCCTGCGATGGTCGAGGCGATCCGCCGCGCGGCGGATACGCCTGTCGTGAACGAGGGGTGGACCTGGGTCGGCCGCGAGCGGGCCGCCGACGACCTGATGGCCACCGCGTTCAAAGGCGAGGAGGATTGGGTTGGCGCGGTGCGCTTCTGCATCAGCGGCAGCGAGGCCAACGACATGGCGTTGTCGCTCTGCCAGGCGCTGACGCAGCGTTCCGCACTGGCGACGCGCGAGCGCGCCTATCACGGCATCACCGGCTTGTCGCGCAGCATGACCGTGCAGCCGCAATGGCATGGCGGACTTGCGGTGCATGCCGGCGGCTCGAAACTCCCCGCACCGATGGCGCCGGTGCGGATCTTGCCGGCGCCGGATGGCGCGATCTATGGCGCGCCGGCCAACAATACCCCGCCGAGCGAATATCTCGCCGATGCCACGCGCCTGCTCGCGGACACGGCAGCAACGATCATCGATTACACCCAGGGCGGCATCTATTACGACGGCGCCTATCAGGACGAGGTGGCGCGCTATGCGCGGCAGGCGGGCTCGTACTGGATCGCCGACGAGGTCGTCACCGGCGCGGGCCGTGCTGGGCGCTGGTTCGCGTTCCAGGGCGCGCAAAGCCGGCCCGATATCGTGACGCTGGGCAAGTCGCTCGGCGGCGGCGCGGCGGCGGTGGCTGCAGTCGTTGTGTCCAAGGACATCGTCGAGCGGCTCAAGGGCACGAGCTGGCAGAACTACGGCACGCTGCGCGGCCATCCCATCAGCATGGCCGCCGTCAGCGCCTACCTGAAGGTCGTTGCCGACGACAGGATTCTGGAGCACGTGCAGAATCTGGAGAAGCTGTTCACCCGCCGCCTGCTCGCGATCGCGCAAAAGCATCCGAGCGTGCAGCGCGTTGCCGGGCAGGGGCTGCACTGGACGGTGGAGCTCTACGGTCCGGATTGGCGCACCTGGCATGCCGACACCACGGAGGTGCCGATCGCCTCGCGCGTCGCGGAGCGCGCGCTGGAGGCCGGCGCGGTGATCGGGACCAGCGGCGAGCAGACCTCACTGTTTCTGGCGCCGCCGCTGGTGATCTCCGAGCGCGAGGCTACGCTGCTGCTCGACGCGCTCGACCACGGCCTCGACATCGCCGACAGGGAGCACGGGTGACCGCCGACCACGCAGCACCTCGCCGCTCGCCGGCCTGGCCGGCGGATGAGCCCTGGCATCTCGCGATGCCGGAGGGGACGCTGTACGACGCGCTGGCGCGGGCCGCGCATGCAAGGCCTTCGCACCCGGCGACGGTGTTTTACGGCGCGAGCCTGAGTTACGCCGAGTTGCGCGACCGTGTCGATGCCATGGCCGGCTTCCTGCAAGGCGTTTGCGGCATCAAGCGCGGCGACCGCGTCATGATCGCGCTGCAGAACTCGCCGCAATATGTCATCGCCTATTATGCGGTGATGCGGGCGGACGCCGTGATCGTGCCGGTCAATCCCATGAACAAGACCGCCGAGATCGCGTATCTCGCCGCGGACAGCGGCGCTGGGGTCGCGATCATCGGCAGCGAGCTGAGCGATGTGTTTGCTCCGCTGGTGGGTGAGGCCATCACGCATGCTGTCGTTGCGCAGTACCGCGACGAGGTTCCGGCCGCGACACCTTACACGCTGCCGTCATGTGTGACCGAAGCGCCGTTCGAGGTACCGGCGCTGCCGGGCTGGCACGCCTGGTCGTTCGCGATCGCGCAAGGCCTGCAGCCGGGTGCGATGGAGACTGGGCCGGACGATCTGATGATCCTGCCCTATACCTCGGGGACAACAGGCAAGCCCAAGGCCTGCATGCATACCCATCGCAGCGCGCTGTTCACCGCCGTGTTGCAGGCGCGGTGGTACGGGCTCGACGGCGGCGACGTGATGACCGGCTTCATGCCACTGTTCCATGTCGCGGGCATGCAGGGTTCGATGAATGCCGCCATCGTCAGCGGTGCCACGCTGCTGCTGATGGCGCGCTGGGACAAGGATCTGCTCCCCGACCTGTTCGAGACCCATGGCGTCACGTTCTGGAACGCCGCGCCGACCATGATCGTGGATGTGCTCGCAAGCGCCAGCTTCCGCGACAGCTGCTTTGCGAAGCTCAAGGTGTTGACCGGCGGTGGCGCGGCGATGCCGACGGCCGTCGCTGAACGGCTGAAAGGCCGCTTCGGCCTCGATTTCGTCGAGGGCTACGGCATGACCGAGACGATGTCGCCGACGCATCTCAATCCGATGGCCGCGCCGAAGCGGCAGTGCCTCGGCATCGCCGTGCACGAGACCGACGCAAGGATCATTGATCCCGAAAGCCTGATCGAGCTCGACGACAACGTGGTCGGCGAGATCGTCGTGCACGGGCCGCAGGTGCTGCAAGGTTACTGGAACAGGCCGGAGGCGGATGCCGAGGCCTTCATCGAGCGGGACGGCAAGCGGTTCCTGCGCACGGGCGATCTCGGCTATCGCGATGCCGAAGGCTATTTCTTCGCCGTGGACCGACTGAAGCGGATGATCAATGTCAGCGGCTTCAAGGTGTGGCCGGCCGAGGTTGAGGCGGCGATGTACCAGAACCGCGCCATCCGCGAGTGCTGCATCGTCTCGGCGCCGGACGGCTATCGCGGCGAGACCGTCAAGGCGCTGGTGGTGCTGGATGAAGCCGCGCGCGCGACGATTTCGGCCGACGACATCGTCGGCTGGGCGCGCGGCGCGATGGCGAGCTACAAGGCGCCGCGCGCCGTCGTCTTCGTCGAGTCCCTGCCGCGCACCGCCAGCAACAAGATCAACTGGCGGCTCTTGCAGGACGCCGAATGGGGGCGGACGGCATGAAAGGTGCTTGGCTGGAAAAGCGGTGCGAGGCTGCGTTATGCTGCAAGCGCCGGAACATCCCTAGAGCTGCCGCTTCCCCCGAGAGATCACCAGGAATTTGCTGATGCGCATCGTCAATGTCGCCGCCGCCCAGATGGGCCCGATCCAGAAAGCCGACAGCCGCGAGGCCGTGGTCAAGCGTATGATCGCGCTGATGGACGAGGCCAAGAGCAAGGGCGCCGACCTGATCGTCTATCCCGAGCTGGCGCTGACGACGTTCTTTCCGCGCTGGTATGTCGAGGACCGTTCCGAGTTCGACATCTGGTTCGAGCGCGAGATGCCGAACGCGGCGACGAAACCGCTGTTCGAGCGCGCGGCACAGCACGGCATGGCGATGAATTTCGGCTATGCCGAGCTGACGCCGGACGGTCATCATTTCAACACCGCGATCCTGACCGACAAGTCCGGCAAGATCGTCGGCAAATATCGCAAGGTGCATCTGCCCGGCCATGTCGAATACGACACCAAGCGCTCGCATCAGCACCTGGAGAAGCGCTATTTCGAGCCGGGCGATCTCGGCTTCAACGTCTGGCGCGAGCTCGGCGGCATCATCGGCATGGCGATCTGCAATGACAGGCGCTGGCCCGAGACCTATCGCGTCATGGGCCTGCAGGGCGTCGAGATGGTGCTGATCGGCTACAACACGCCGTCCGTGAATGCAGAGAAGAGCGAGGAGGGCGTCGAGAAGCGCCTATTCCATAACCGTCTCTCCGTGCAGGCGGGCGCCTATCAGAATGCGACCTGGGTGGTCGCCGTCGGCAAGGCCGGCAATGAGGACGGCCACCCGCTGTTCGGCGGCAGCCTGATCGTCGATCCCAATGGCGAGATCGTCGCCGAGGCCAAGACCGAAGACGATGAGGTTCTGGTCCACGCCTGCGACCTCGATGCCACCACCTTCGGCAAGACCACGATCTTCGATTTTGCCCGGCATCGCCGCATCGAGCATTACGGCCTGATCACCAGCCAGACCGGCGCGGTGCCGCCGCCGGAGAAGTGACGCCGATGGCTGACAAAGGCATATCACTGCGTGAGCTCGATCCGCGCGATCGCTACAAGCTGCTCTGCGGCGTGGTGGTGCCGCGGCCGATTGCGCTGGTGACGACGCTGGACGAGAACGGTGCGGTGAATGCCGCACCGTTCAGCTTCTTCAACGTGTTCTCGGAAAACCCCGCGCTGATCGTGCTCGGGCTCCAGCACAAGCCGGATCACTCGCCGAAGGACACCACCCGTAACATCCATCGCGACGGCGAGTTCGTCGTGCACATGGTGGACGAGGCGCTGTCGGTCGCGATGAACGACTGCGCGGTCGATTTTCCCTCCGGGGACAGCGAGGTCGCCGCGACGGGGCTTGCGACGCTGCCCTCGATCGATGTGAAAGTGCCGCGCCTCGCCGCCGCGCCCTTTGCGCTGGAATGCCGGCGCCATGTCGTGCTGAATTTCTCGCCGGATCGCGAGCTCCTGGTCGGCGAGGTGCTCAGGGTGCACGCCCGCGAGGGCCTTGTCGACACCGCCAACATGTATGTCGATCTCGAGGCCTACCGGCCGATCGGCCGCATGTTCGGCAATCTCTACACCACGCAGCGGGACACGTTTGCTTTGACACGCGAGAGCCATGCGCAATGGCTCGCGCGTCAGGACACCAAAGAGCTGAAGGACGCCTAGTGAGCCGAGAACTGCACCGTACCCAGCGCCATGGTGACGGCCGCCTGTGTCGGGTCGATCACGGGAATGCGCAGCGCGTCTTCCAGTGGACGGCGGTGGCGCGCCATGCCGGCGCAGCCCATCACGATGGCGCGGGCGCCGTCCTCATCGCGCAGCGCGCGGCCGATCTCGATCATTTTGGCCAACGTGCCTTCGCCCGAGGCGGTTTCGGCGACGCTCATGTTCAGCGGCCGCTCGCCGGCGAGGCGCTCGGTCAGCCCCATCTGCCTGAGATAGCGCATGTGACGCGGGATCGAGCGCTGCGCGATCGCAATCACACCGAAGGTCTCCGCGCGCGAAAGCGCCGTCAGCACGCCGCACTCGGCAATGCCGAACACGGGCCGGTCGGTGCCTTCGCGGCAGACCTGAAGGCCGGGATCGCTGTAGCAGGCAATGACGAAGGCAGCCGAGCTGTTGTCGCTTTCGACCAGCTTTCGCAGCGGCATTGCAACGCTGTCGACGTCGGCCTGACTTTCGATGCCGAACGGACCTTCGGCCAGCGTCTGGCAGACCACCTCCGGCCCGCTCTCGAAACCGAGCGGCTTCAACGCATCCTCCAGCCCTTGCGTGACCTTTTGGTTGGAGTTCGGGTTGATGACGAGAATGCGCGGCCGGGACATGATGGTCTTCCTGCGAAATTACAAGTGCGTGCCTTGAGCCTATCACGGAGTGCCTCATGACTGAACCCGCTTACGATCTGATCATCCGCGGCGGCCGCGTCGCCACCACGACCGATGTGTTCGAGGCCGACGTCGCCATCTCCGGCGAGACCATCGCAGCCATCGGTAAGGGCCTTCCGGCGGCCAAGCGCGAGATCGATGCGCGCGGCAAGCTGGTGCTGCCCGGCGGCGTCGACAGCCACGCCCATATCGAGCAGCTGTCGGCCGCCGGCATCATGAACGCCGACACGTTCGAGAGCGCGACCGTTTCCGCGGCCTTCGGCGGCACCACCACGGTGATCCCGTTCGCCGCCCAGCATGTCGGCATGAAGCTGCCGCAGGTGGTGGAGGACTATCACGCGCTGGCAAAGAAGGGCGCGGTGATCGACTACGCCTTTCACATGATCATTGCGGATGCGACCAAGGAGACGGTCGAGGAGCACATCCCGGCGCTGGTGAAACAGGGGCATGCGTCGATCAAGACCTTCATGACTTATGACCGCCTCAAGGTCGATGACGAGCCCTTGCTCGACATCCTGCTCGCCGCGCGGCAGTCCGGCGCGATGCTGTGCGCCCATGCCGAGAACCACGGCATCATCGCCTGGATGGTGAAGCGGCTGCTTTCGCGCGGCTACACCATGCCGAAATACCATGCCGTCAGTCACGCCCGCGTCTCGGAGGCGGAAGCCTTTACCCGGCTGATCGGCATGGCGGCGCTGATCGACCAGCCGATCATGATCTTCCATGTCTCGACCGCCGAAGGCGCCAAGGTGATCCGCGACTCCCGCGGGCAGGGGCTCAAGGTCTTCGCCGAGACCTGTCCGCAATATCTGTTCCTGACCGCCAATGATCTCGACAAGCCCGGATCTGAGGGCGCCAAGTGGATGTGCAGTCCGCCGCCGCGCACGCATGCCGACCAGGAAGCGCTGTGGCAGGCGCTCTCGCTCGGCGATCTCCAGACCATCTCGTCGGATCATGCGCCGTATCGCTATGACGAGACCGGCAAGCTGCGCGCCGGTCCCAATCCGAGCTTCAAGCAGGTCGCCAACGGCCTGCCGGGACTGGAGCTGCGGCTGCCGCTGCTGTTCGATGCGATGGTGTCGAAGGGCCGGCTTGGCCTCGAAAAATTCGTCGAGCTGACCGCGACGGCGCCCGCAAAAATCTACAATCTGCATCCGCGCAAGGGCTCGATCGCGGTCGGGGCCGATGCCGATATCGCGATCTGGGATCCCAACCGCGAGGTCACCATCGCGGACGAGATGATGCATGACCTCACCGGCTACACGCCGTTCGCGGGCCGCAAGCTGAAAGGCTGGCCCGTGTCGGTGCTCTCGCGCGGCCGCGTGATCATCGACGGCAACAAATGTCTCGCGAGCGCCGGCAGCGGAAAATTCCTGGCGCGCAGCGGCGGCGAGGCGGCGAAGCCCACCGGCCGGCTCGTCGCCGACATGGACCCGGAACGGAATTTCGGAGCAAAACTGCTGTGATGGTGGATCGCGCGCGATGAAGATCGTCGTCTTCGGCGGCACCGGCTTTGTCGGCCTCAATCTTGCCGAGGTGCTGCTCGCGCGTGGGCACGAGGTGACGCTGCATGATCGTGCGCCGTTGCCTTCGGCTGCGCAGCGATCTCTTGCTGACTATGGCGCACGGCTTAAAGCGGTGCAGGGCGATATCACCGACGCAGACACCATCGACGCCCTTATCGCAAAGGGCTGCGATGCGATCGTGCTGGGCGCGGCGGTTACGGCGGGCGAAGAGCTCGAGCGGGCATCGCCCGCGCGCGTTCTCGAGATCAACGTGATGGCGCAGATCCCCATTTTGCTTGCGGCGATCCGCCATGGTGTTCGCCGGGTCGTCAATCTGTCGTCGGCATCGGCTTACGGCGCATCGGGCGCGCGGTTCGAGGTCCTGGACGAGGAAACGCCCTGCGATCCCGTCTCGTTCTACGCCATCAGCAAGTTCACCTCGGAACGATCGGTGGCACGGCATGCCGAACTTTTTGGCGGCGATTTCCTGAGCGTGCGCCTAAGTGCCGTGTTCGGTCCGTGGGAGCGGCCCGGCGCGGTGCGCGATACGCCGAGCCTCCAGTTCCAGATTCTGGCGGCGTTTGCGCGCGGCGAGCCGGCGATCATGCCTGCCCCTGGCATGAAGGACTGGACCTATGCGCCGGACGCGGCCGAAGCGGTGGCGGTGCTGATCGAAGCCGAGCGGCCGCGCCACCGGCTCTACAACATCTCCAGCGGCACGGCCTGGTCGGCGCTGCAATGGGGCGAGGCCTTTGCGGCGCTGCATCCCGGGCTGGATTGTCGGCTCGCGTCTTCGGGAGAGAAGACCTTCATCAAGCTCCACGGTGGGGATCGGGCGCCGATGTCGGTCGCGCGGATGGCCGACGAGTTCGGCTGGCGCGCGCGGTTCGGTTGCGCCGAGTCCGCCGCCGCAATGAGCGCCTGGTGGATGCAGCACAGGGAGGGAATCTGACATGCGGCTGCAGGGGCGCACCGCCATCATCACCGGCGCGGGCTCGGGCATTGGCCGCGCCAGCGCAAAACTGTTTGCGGAGGAGGGCGCCCGTCTTGCGCTAGTCGATCGCGATGCCGCTGGTCTTGAGGAGACGCTGAGCCTGGTCGGCGAGGCAACGACACATGTCGGTGACGTCGGTGATGCCGGCTTCGCAGAAGCCGTCGTCGGCGATGTCGTGGCGCGGCACGGCCGGCTCGACATCCTGATGACGGCGGCCGGCTTCTCCTGCGGCGGCACGGTGCTGACCACAAGCCTTGAAGACTGGGACGCCGTGTTCCGCACCAATGTCGGCGGCACCTGGCTGTGGGCGCGGGCCGCCGTGCCGCAGATGCAGCGGCAGCAGAGCGGCTCGATCATCACGCTGGCCTCGCAGCTGGCGATGGCCGGCGGCAAGGGCAACAGCGCCTATATCGCCGCCAAGGGCGCGATCGTCAGCCTGACGCGGACGATGGCGGTGGATTTCGCAACGGACGGCATTCGCGTCAACGCGATTGCGCCGGGCGCGATCGATACGCCGATGCTTCGCCGCAGCTTTGCCCGTCACGCCAATTCGGACGAGGTACGCGAAGCCTCCCGCAACCGCCACGCCATGAAGCGGTTCGGCGCGGCGGAAGAGATCGCGCAGACCGCGCTGCATCTCGCCAGCGATGCCTCTTCGTTCACGACGGGTACGGTGATGGTGGTCGACGGGGGCTGGCTCGCGGCATGAGTGAGGCACTCACCCAGCTCGAAGCCGATATTCGCGCCGATCTCGCGATGATCGCGCATCCCGGCGCCGCGTGGCTCGAACCCAAGGTGGGGCCGGATGGCAAGCCGGCGCTGGATGTCCTCATCATCGGTGCCGGCCAATCCGGCATCGCCATCGGTTTCGGCCTGATGCGCTCCCGCGTCAGCAACATCCTGCTGCTCGACAAGGCCGCGGAGGGGAAGGAAGGCCCGTGGCTCACCTATGCCCGCATGCCGACGCTGCGCAGCCCGAAGGACTACACGGGCCCCGATCTCGATATCCCGAGCCTGACTTACCAGTCCTGGCACGAGGCCCGCTTCGGCAAGGACAGCTGGCAGCAGCTCGGCCTGATCGAGCGCGGCCATTGGGCGGAGTATCTGCTCTGGCTGCGGCGCACGATCGGCTTGCCGGTGCGCAACGCTTGTGAGCTGCTGGAGATCGCGCCTGCATCTGACGGCCTGCTCGCCGCGCGCGTGAAGCGTGCCGGCGAGGTCGAGACGCTCTACGCCCGCAAGATCGTGCTGGCGACAGGGCAGGAGGGTGTGGGCGGTTGGGTGATCCCAGAGCAGCTAGCGCAACTGCCGGCGAGCTCCGTTGCAACCGTGGCCGACGACATCGATTTCGAACGCCTGCGCGGCAAGCGTGTCGCCGTGATCGGCGCCGGCGCATCCGCCTTCGACAATGCGGCGACCGCGCTGGAGGCGGGGGCCGCCGAGGTGCACCTGCTGTGCCGCCGCGCGCAGATCCAGGTGATCCAGCCCTATCGCTGGCTCACCTTTCGCGGGTTCCTGCGTCATCTCAGCGATCTCGACGATGCCTGGCGCTGGCGCTTCATGCGCAAGATCCTCGAGATGCGCGAGGGATTTCCGCAACCGACTTACGATCGCTGCGCGCGTCACGCCAATTTCACATTGCACGAGGGCGCGCCGGTCGAAGCCGCGCGCGAGACCGGCAAAGGCGTTGAATTGCTGACGCCACGCGGAACCATCTCCGCCGATTTCATCATCTGCGGCACTGGCATCGACATGGACTTTGCCGGGCGCGGTGAGCTCTCCAGATTTGCCGGCAACATCGCCACCTGGGCCGATCGCTATCATCCGCCGGAAAACGAGCGCAACGAACGGCTCGGCCGCTTCCCATACCTTGCCGATGATTACGCCTTCACCGAGCGGATGCCCGGAAAGACGCCCTGGATCTCCGACATACATCTCTTCGCCATCGCCTCCACCATGAGCTTCGGTCCGTCCGGATCGTCGATCAACGCGATGACGACCGCCGTTCCAAAGCTGGTTCACGGCCTGACGCGCGGCCTGTTCCGCGCCGATATCGCGCATCACTGGGCCTCGCTCAGCGCCTATGACGTGCCGCAGGCCGTGGTCACGCGGCCGGCGCGAAAGGCGGAGGAATCGCTGTGATCATCCATGCGCCGCCGCGACGAAGCGTCCGCAAAAACGCCCGATGAGACTGGCGCGCAACTTGCTTCTTTCTTAACCTGCCTTGCTGGCGTTCTTGTTCGAAATTCAGGGAAAAACCAATGCGTTTTGTGTCTTTCAGGCCGGCGACCTCAGTCCTCGCTACCGCTGCGCTGTTGCTCATCGCCACCGCGCCGTCGCAAGCGCAGACCAGGGCGGAGACCTTGCGCTATGTGACGGGCGCATCCGTCAACACGCTCGATCCCAACATCCCCGGCTCGACCCGCGAGTCTTTCGCATTGAGCATGAGCACGTACGACCGCCTGGTCGCGTTCGGCCGGAAGCAGCTCAACGGCAAATGGGTGTTCGATCTCGACACGATTACGGGCGAGCTCGCCGAATCCTATGAGGTCAGCCCCGACGGTCTGAAGATCACCTTCCGCCTGCGCAAGGATGCAAAATTCCAGGACGGCTCGCCCGTCACTGCCGAGGACGTGAAGTGGTCGCTCGATCGCTGCGTCACCGCGCCGATCCTCGGCAAGGCGCAACTGCTCACGGGCTCCCTCACGTCGGCCGATCAGTTCAAGGTGATCGATCCCCTCACCATCGAGGTGACGCTGCCAAAACCGGACAAGCTCGCGCTTCCCAATCTCGCCACCGTCTATCCGATGATCATCAACTCGAAAGTGGCAAAGGAGCACGCGACGGCCGATGATCCGTGGGCCACGGCCTGGCTCAAGGAGCACACCGCCGGCAGCGGTGCCTATGTGGTCGAGACTTTCAAGCCGGGCGAGCAGGTGATCCTCAAGCGCGACGAGGCCTGGAATCGCGGCTCGGCCAACAAGCCGGCTTTCTTCAAGCGCGTCATCGTGCAGTCGGTGCCGGAGCCTGCGACCCGCGCCAACCTCGTCGAGCGCGGCGATGCCGATCTCGTGCTCGATCTCCAGGCCAGCGACGTGCAGTCGCTGGAGGCCAAGGGCAAGCTCAAGGTGGTCTCGACGCCGCAGTACAATGCGATCACCTTCGTCTCGATGAACAACCAGATCCCGCCCTTCGACAACGTCAATGTCCGCCGCGCCATCGCCTTTGCGCTGCCCTATGAGGACATGTTCAAGGCCGCCTTGTTCGGCCGCGGCGCGCCGCTGTTCGGCGCGACCTGGCCGGATGGCAAGCCGGCGACCGGCATCTATCCGTTCCAGGCGCCGGTGAAGATCGATCTCGACAAGGCGAGGGAATATCTCAAGGCCGCCGGGCTCCCGGAAGGCTTCTCGACCACCTTCAGCTTCAATGTCGGCCAGGCCTCGACCGCCGAGCCGATGGCAGCTCTGGTGAAGGAGTCGCTCGGCAAGATCGGCATCAAGGTCGACATCCAGAAGCTGCCGGATGCGCAGATGTCGACGCAGATCAACGAGAAGAAGCTGCCGTTCTTCACCGAGGGCATCGTCGCCTGGCTGCCCTCGACAGACTATTTCTACCGCAACTTCTACACCGGCAATCAGCGCTGGAACTACAGCTCGATCAACAATGCCGAGCTCGCCGCCATCGCGCAGGAGGCCCGCTTCGAGCCGGATAAGGCCAAGTACGAGGAGGACGGCCGCAAGCTCAACGCCATCCACTTCAGCGAGATGCCGCAGATCCCGCTGTGGCAGCCGAACCAGGACGCCGTGATGGCGTCGTCGGTCGAAGGCTACACCTACGAGTTCCACCGCCAGGTCGACTATCGCGACGTCAGCCGCAAGTGATATCGCCAGACGAAAGAGGCTCTGAAAGGTCATGACCGGTCTTGGTGCAACGATGGTGCGGGCGGGCAGGCGGCTGCTGTCGTCGCTGCCGGCATTGTTCGGTGTGCTGGTCTTCACCTTCCTGCTGATGCGGGTCCTGCCGGGAGACCCCGCGGTGTTCTTCGCCTCGGGGCCCAATGCGGGCAAGGAGGAGATCGAGCTGATCCGCAAGCAGATGGGGCTCGACAAATCGGTGCCGGAGCAGCTCGTGTTCTATCTCTCCGACATCGGTCACGGCAATCTCGGCCGCTCCATGATGACGGGGCAGCCGGTGCTGAAGGATTTGCGCGAGCGGCTGCCGGCGTCGCTGGAGCTCACCTTCACCGCGCTGCTGATCGCGCTGATCGCGGCGGTGCCGCTCGGTGTGATCGCGGCCTTGCGGCCGGGGTCGGTCGTCGATCACGGCGTGCGGTTGTTCTGCGCGCTCGGTGTCTGCGTGCCGACCTTCGTCTCCGGGCTGCTCTTGATCTACGTCTTCTACTATCTGCTCGGGCTTGCGCCTGATCCCACCGGGCGGATAGACGTCTTCACCTCGCTGCCGCCGCAGCGCACCGGCTTCTTGTCGATCGATTTCCTGCTGGCCGGAGACCTTGAGGGCTGGTGGGCGGCCTGCAGGCAGTTGATCCTGCCGGCGGTGAGCATGGCGCTGTTCGTGATCGCGCCGCTGGCGCGGATCACGCGCGCCTCGATGCTGGTGTCGCTCGGCAGCGATTTCGTGCGCACCGCGCGCTCGGTCGGATTGTCCTGGCGCAAGGTCGTCGTCACCTACGCGCTACGGAATGCGATCCTGCCCGTCATCACCATTGCCGGCATCGTGTTCTCGACCATGCTGGGTGCCAATGTGCTGGTCGAGAAAGTGTTCTCCTGGCCGGGCGTTGCCTCCTACGCGCTCGATGCGCTGCTGTCGTCCGACTACGCGCCGGTGCAAGGCTTCGTGCTGTTGATGGCGAGCCTGTTCGTGCTGGTCAATCTCGTGGTCGATATCTGCTATGGCATCGCTGATCCCAGGGTGTCGATCGAATGACCAGCGCCACCCTTCGCCATTCGGTCTGGATCTTGCGCGGCAACCCGCTCACGGCGGTGGCCGCGGCCGGAGTGACGCTGTTCGTCCTGCTTGCGATCTTCGGGCCCTGGATCGTGCCCTATGATCCCGTGGTCTCCAACGTCTCGGAGGCGCTGCTGCCGCCGAGCGCGGCGCATCTCGCCGGCACCGACCAGCTCGGGCGCGATGTGTTCAGCCGTCTCATCATCGCCGCGCGGCTCGATCTGGCCATCGCCGTCTCCGCGGTCGGCATCTCCTTCGTGATCGGCGCCGTCGTCGGTTCGTTCTGCGGCTATGCCGGCGGCCGGCTCGATCGCGCGGTCGGCCGCTTCGTCGACGTGATGATGGCCTTTCCGCTGTTCGTGCTGGCGATGGCGATGGTGGCCGCCCTCGGCAACCGCATCGAGAACATCGTGATCGCAACCGCGATCATCAATCTTCCCTTCTACATCCGCTTCGCGCGCGCCGAGGTGAACGTCCGGCGGAATGTCGGCTGGGTCGAGGCCGCACGCGCCTGCGGCGAGAGTCATTTTTCCGTGGTGCTGCGCTTCCTGCTGCCGAACATCCTGCCGGCGATGGCGGTGCAGATCTCGCTCAATCTCGGCTGGGCTATTCTCAATGCCGCCGGCCTGTCCTTCATTGGCCTCGGCGTCAAGCCGCCGACACCGGAATGGGGCATCATGGTCGCGGAGGGCGCGCGCTTCATCTCCACGGGGCGGTGGTGGCTGGTGGCCTTTCCGGGCCTCGCGCTGATGATGGCTGTGCTGTGCTTCAATCTGCTCGGGGACGGGATGCGGGATATTCTCGATCCCCGCATGCGCACATGAGCGAGGAACTGCTCAGGATTGACGACCTCCACGTCGCGTTCTCGACGCGGCGCGGTGTGGTCGAGGCCGTGCGCGGCGTTACGCTCACGGTCGGGGCCGGCGAGATGCTCGGCCTTGTCGGCGAGAGCGGCTCGGGCAAGTCGGTGACCGGCTTTGCGACGACGCGGCTGCTCGATGCCGCCGGCCGCGTCACCGGCGGCAAGATCCTGTTTCGCGGGCAGGACGTAACGAAGCTCCGGGGCGACGACCTCCGTCACCTCCAGGGCGCCGCGATGTCGATGATCTTCCAGAACCCGCGGGCGGCGCTGAATCCGATCCGGGCGATCGGTTTGCAGATCGCGGACGCGATCCTCACCCACAAGCGGATATCGAAGGACGCCGCGCGCGCCGAGGCGCTCGACCTGCTGCGCGCGGTCCAGATCCGCGATCCCGAAGCGCGGATGAATGCCTATCCGCACGAACTCTCCGGCGGCATGTGCCAGCGCGTCATGATCGCGATCGCGATCTCCTGCAATCCCGCGCTCCTGATCGCGGACGAGCCGACCACCGGCCTCGACGTCACCACGCAGAAGGTGGTGATGGATCTGCTCGCGGACATCGCCGCCGCGCGCGGCATGGCGACGATCCTGATCACGCATGATCTCGGCCTCGCCGCGCGTTATTGCCGCCGTATCGCGGTGATGGAGCGTGGCCGCATCGTCGAGGAGGCGAGCCCCAAGATACTCTTCAACGCGCCGCAGCACGCGTATACGAGGCGCCTGGTGGCGGCATCGCCGACCGCGACGTCCCGGATCGAGGATCTCGTGACGGAGGAGGAGCGGGAGCGTTACGCGACCGTTGTCAGCAAACCGAGGCAGGAGCCCGCACACGGCACACCGCCGCTGCTGGAAGTGCGCAAGCTCGCGAAGCGTTTCGACCAGGGCTCTGCGGCCGTCGCGGACTTCTCGATGACGATGGCCGGCGGCGAGAGCGTCGGTCTGGTCGGCGAATCCGGTTCCGGCAAGAGCACGACCTCGCGCATGATCTGCCGCCTGATCGATCCGAGCGAAGGCGACATCGTGTTCGACGGGCAGTCGATCGGACATGTCGCCTCGCGCGACTTCCATCGCTCGCGCTTTCGCAAAGACATCCAGATGGTGTTCCAGGACCCGAACGAAAGCCTCAACCCGCGTTATTCGGCCTTCGACTGTATCGCCCATCCCCTGATGCGGCTCGACGGCCAGCGGGCGGGCGATGCGCTACGCAAGCGTGTCGAGGAATGCGCCGAGCGGGTGGGCTTGCCGCTCGACCTCTTGCCGCGTTTCCCGCACCAGCTCTCCGGCGGCCAGAAGGCCCGCGTCGGCATTGCCCGCGCCATCGCCTGCCGGCCGCGGCTGCTCGTGCTGGACGAGCCGACCGCTGCGCTCGACGTCTCGGTGCAGGCGGTTGTGCTGCAGTTGCTCGATCGCCTTCGGCGCGAGAACGACATCGCGCTGCTGTTCGTCAGTCACGATCTCAACGTGGTGCGCATGCTGTGCGACCGCACCATCGTGCTGCGCAATGGTGGCATCGTGGAGCAGGGGGAAAGCCGGGCGCTGTTCGATAATCCGAAGACCGACTACACCCGCAAGCTGGTCGAGGCGATCCCGCATATCGAGACCGGCGAGGTGCTCGCGGCTGCTCTTTAGGGCTACGCAAGTCAACTTGGGCCAGCCAAAAAGTCGATGAGATCCCGCTGGTGAAGGCCCATTTACTGGCATACCATTTGCAAGCCAATGGGCTTCGGTTTCACCTGCCTTTGGCCAACGATTGGCCGATATCACGGCATTACTGGGAGGACTTCATGGATCGCAGGACCGTATTGAAGGGACTGGCTGGCGCGGGCAGCCTGGCATTGACGGGCGGCCTCTCGGCCCCGGCGATCGCCCAGGGCGCCGCAGCGCGCACCCTGCGCTTCGTGCCGCAAGCCAATCTCGCCAATTTCGACCCGATCTGGGGTACCCAATATGTCGTGCGCAATGCGGCCGCGATGGTCTGGGACACGCTCTACGGCATCGACTCTTCGTTCCAGCCGCAGCGGCAGATGGTCGAGTCCGAGGAAGTGACCGATGACGGCACGACCTGGACGTTCAAGCTGCGGTCGGGCCTCAAATTCCATGACGGCGCGCCGGTGCTGAGCAAGGACGTCGTCGCGAGCCTCACCCGCTGGTCGGCGCGCGATCCGATGGGCCTGATGATCAAGGCGCTTCAGCAGGAGCTCACCGCCGTCGACGACCGCACCTTCAAATGGGTGTTGAAGCAGCCTTTCCCGAAAATGCTCTACGCGCTGGGCAAGAACAATTCGCCATGCGCCTTCATCATGCCCGAGCGCATCGCGCAGACCGATCCGTTCAAGCAGATTTCTGAATATGTCGGCTCCGGTCCGCTGAAGTTCGCCAAGAGCGAGTGGGTCCCCGGCGCCAAGGCCGTGTTCGAGAAGTTCGCGGACTATTCGCCGCGGCAGGAGAAGTCGTCCTGGCTCGCCGGCGGCAAGCAGGTGATGGTCGATCGCGTCGAGTGGGTGATCATGCCGGATCCGGCAACCGCCGCAGCCGCATTGCAGAACGGCGAGATCGACTGGTGGGAGAATCCGATCGCGGATCTCGTTCCGGTTCTGAAGAAGAACAAGAACATCAGCGTCGATATCGGCGATCCTCTCGGCAATATCGGCTCCTTCCGCATGAACTTCCTCTATCCGCCGTTCAACGACGTCAAGGCGCGGCGTGCGGTGCTGATGGCGCTGAGCCAGGAAGACTACATGCGCGCGATTGTCGGCGACGACAATTCGCTGTGGAAGTCGCTGCCCGGCTACTTCACACCGGATACGCCGCTCTACACCGAAGTGGGCGGCGAGATTCTGAAGGGCAAGCGCGATCTGGACGCCGCCAAGAAGCTGCTCGCCGAGAGCGGCTATTCCGGCCAGCCGGTAACGTGTCTCGTCGCGCAGGACCAGCCGATCACCAAGGCGATGGGCGACGTGACCGCCGACCTCCTCAAGAAGCTCGGCATGAATGTCGACTTCGTGGCGACCGATTGGGGCACGGTCGGCTCCCGCCGCGCGCAGAAGACACCGCCCGGACAGGGCGGCTGGAACATGTTCCACACCTGGCACGCAGGCGCGGATTGCGTCAATCCGGCTCCCTACACCGCCATCCGCGCCAATGGTGACAAGGCGTGGTTCGGCTGGCCTACCAGCGCAGGCACCGAAAAGGAGGTCACGTCGTGGTTCGAGGCCAAGAACCTCGACGAGGAGAAGGCTGCCATCGGTCGTCTCAACAAGGCGGCGATCGATGACGTCGTCTACGCGCCGACCGGCTTCTTCCTGAGCTACACTGCGTGGCGCAAGAACGTCTCGGGCGTTACCAAGGGACCGTTGCCCTTGTTCTGGGGCGTGTCGAAGTCCGCTTGATCGTGCGTTGAGGCCAGATGCTCTCCTACATCCTCCGTCGCATCGTCGCGACCTTGCCGGTCATGGCAATCGTCGCGCTGTTCGTGTTCAGCCTGCTTTACATCGCGCCGGGTGATCCGGCCGTGGTGATCGCGGGTGATCAGGCAAGCCCGGAGGATGTGGAGCGCATCCGCCAGAGCCTCGGCCTCGACCGGCCCTTCCTGGTCCAGTTCGGAAGCTGGGTCTGGCGCATCCTGCACGGCGATCTCGGCACCTCGATCTTCACCAATCTGCCGGTCTCGGCGATGATCGGGCAGCGTCTCGGACCGACGCTGTCGCTGATGATCGTTACGCTGCTGCTCACGATCGTGGTGGCGGTGCCGCTCGGCGTGGTGGCGGCGTGGAAGGCCGGCAGCCTGATCGACCGCGTGATCATGGGCTTTGCGGTGTTCGGATTCTCGCTGCCCGTCTTCGTGGTCGGCTACATGCTCGCCTACATCTTCGCGCTCGAGCTCGAATGGCTGCCGGTGCAGGGCTACACGCCGCTGACCCAGGGTTTCTGGCCGTGGCTGGAAAACCTGATCCTGCCGGCGATCGCGCTCGGCTGCGTCTACATCGCGCTGGTCGCGCGCATCACCCGCGCCGCCATGCTCGAAGTCTTGCAGCAGGACTATATCCGCACCGCCAAGGCCAAGGGCCTGGGGCAGGGCGGCATCCTGTTCATTCATGCGCTGAAGAACGCAGCGGTGCCGATCGTGACCGTGATCGGGATCGGCATCGCGCTGCTGATCGGCGGTGCTGTCGTCACCGAGAGCGTGTTCGCGATTCCCGGCCTCGGCCGGCTCACGATCGATGCGATCCTGCGCCGCGACTATCCCGTCATCCAGGGCATCGTGCTGCTGTTCAGCTTCGTCTACGTCCTCGTCAACCTGATGATCGACGTCACCTATACGCTCGTTGACCCGAGGATCCGCTATTGACCGACACCACCGTCAATCCGCAATCGCTTCCCGCCGGCCTTATCCTTGCGCCGCAACTGCCGGACATCCTCCGGCCGGTCAAGATCCGGCGCGGCTTCATCGGCCTGTTGCGCGGCCATCCGACGGTTGCGATCGGCGGCGCGCTGCTGCTGACCCTGGTGCTGATCGCGATCCTCGCGCCCTATCTCGGCACCGTCGATCCGACCGCGCTTGCGCCCGCCAAGCGGACGCGCGCGCCGTCGGCTGATTTCTGGTTCGGCACCGACGTGCTCGGCCGCGACGTCTATTCGCGCGTGCTGTTCGGCGCGCGGGTCTCGCTCACGGTCGGCCTGTCGGTTGCGATCTTCGCCTCCGCAGCGGGTCTTGCGATTGGCATGATCTCGGGTTTCATCCGCTGGGCTGACGGCATCTTGATGCGCTTCATGGATGGATTGATGTCGATCCCGCCGATCCTGCTGGCGATCGCGCTGATGGCCTTGACGCGCGGCAGCGTCGGCAACGTCATCCTGGCGATCACCATCGCCGAGATCCCGCGCGTCTCGCGCCTCGTGCGCAGCGTCGTGCTGTCGCTGCGCGAGCAGCCCTATGTCGACGCGGCGGTCGCCTGCGGCACGCGCACGCCGATGATCATCCTGCGCCACATCCTGCCCAACACGGTTGCGCCGATGCTGGTGCAGGCGACCTATATCTGCGCCAGCGCCATGATCACGGAAGCGATCCTGTCCTTCATCGGTGCCGGCACGCCGCCCACCATCCCGTCCTGGGGCAACATCATGGCCGAGGGCCGCGCGCTGTGGCAGGTCAAGCCCTACATCGTGTTCTTTCCGGCGGTCTTCCTGTCCGTCACCGTGCTGGCGGTGAACCTGCTCGGCGACGGCCTTCGCGATGCGCTCGATCCGCGCATGGCCAAGAGCCTGTGATGTCAAGAGGCTGATCGCATGGCATTGCTCGAAGTCGAGAACCTCCAGACCCATTTCCGCACCCCCGGTGGCATCAACCGCGCGGTCGACGGCGTGTCCTTCCATGTCAACGAGGGCGAGACGCTCGCCATCGTCGGCGAGTCCGGCTGCGGCAAGTCGGTGACCTCGATGTCGCTGATGCGGCTGGTCCCGGAGCCGCCCGGCAGGATCGCAGGCAGCATCCGCTTTGCCGGCAAGGACCTGCTGAAGCTGTCCGATCGCGAGATGCGCGCGATCCGCGGCAACGATATCTCGATGATCTTCCAGGAACCGATGACCAGCCTCAATCCGGTGCTGACCGTCGGCCGCCAGATCCGCGAGACCTTGATGATCCATCAGGGCCTGGACAAGCAGGCCGCCGAAACACATGCGATCGAGATGCTGACGCTGGTCGGCATTCCCGAGCCGAAGCGGCGCGTGCGCGAATATCCGCACCAGCTCTCCGGCGGCATGCGCCAGCGCGTGATGATCGCGGTGGCGCTGGCCTGCAATCCAAAACTGCTGATCGCGGACGAGCCGACCACGGCGCTCGACGTGACCATCCAGGCGCAGATCCTCAAGCTGATGCTGGATCTCAAGCGCCGGGTCGGCGCGGCCATCATCCTGATCACCCACGATCTCGGCGTCGTCGCCGAGATCGCAGAGCGAGTCATGGTGATGTATGCCGGCCGCAAGGTCGAGGAGGCGCCGGTCGCGGAACTGTTCCGCTCGCCGCGTCATCCCTATACGCAAGGCCTTCTGGGCGCGGTGCCGAAGCTGGGCTCCTCGCTCGCGGGCACGGCGACCCGGCTCGCCGAGATTCCGGGGCAGGTGCCGGATCTGCGCAAGCCGATCACCGGCTGCGTCTTTGCCGGGCGCTGCGCGCTCGCGACCGATCTCTGCCGCCAATATGCGCCGGGGCTGGAAGAGAAGGGCCCGCGCCACATCGCCGCCTGTCATTACGCCGCCAAGGGAGCCATCGCGGCATGAGTCCTCCGCTGCTCCAGGTCAACGACCTCAAGAAGCATTTTCCGATCAACAAGGGCCTGTTCGGGCGGCAAACCGAATTCGTCTATGCGGTCGACGGCGTGTCGTTCGAGATCGCGCGCGGCGAGACACTGTCGCTGGTCGGCGAGTCCGGCTGCGGCAAATCGACGGTTGGCCGCGCCATCCTGCGCCTGTTCGAGATCACCTCGGGCCAGGTCATTCTCGACGGTCAGCGCATCGACGACGCGCATCCGAGCACGATGCGCCAGATGCGCCGGCGCGTGCAGGTCGTGTTCCAGGATCCGTTCTCGAGCCTCAACCCGCGCATGCGCGTGCGCGACATCCTGGCCGAGCCGATCCGCAATTTTGGCCTCGCCAAATCCAAGGAGGATCTCGAGGTTCGCGTCACGGAGCTGATGGACACCGTGCGCCTGCCGCGCGAGGCCTTGAACCGCCGTCCGCACGAATTCTCCGGCGGCCAGCGCCAGCGTATCGGCATCGCGCGGGCACTCGCGGCCGAGCCCGAGCTGATCGTGTGCGACGAAGCGGTCTCGGCGCTCGACGTCTCGGTCAAGGCGCAGGTCGTCAATCTGCTCCAGGACCTTCAGCAGAAATTCGGCCTGGCGCTGCTGTTCATCAGCCATGACCTCGCCATCGTCGAGCACATGACCCATCGGGTCGCGGTGATGTATCTCGGCAAGATCGTCGAGGTGGCGCCGCGCCGCGAGATCTTTGCCGCGCCGAGGCATCCCTACACCAAGGCGCTGCTTTCGGCCGTGCCGCTGCCTGAGCCCGGCGCCCAGCGCAATCCGATCATCCTCGGCGGCGACGTGCCGAGCCCGATCAATCCGCCGAAGGGATGCCGCTTCCACACCCGCTGCCCGTTCGTGTTCGACCGCTGCCGCACCGAGGAGCCGACACTCCGGGCGGCCGGAGACGAGCGGTGGGTGGCGTGCCACCTCGATGCATTGCCGGCGGGTTGAGGCGCGGCGGCCGTTGGCCGGGCTCGCGTCACGGCATGCGGGATTTGGCCAGCACGCAGTGAATGCCCTTGTTGCCGTCGACGAGCTGCGTGACGCGGAGGTCGGCGGCGATCGAGCAGAGCGTATAGGCATCCTGCGCGCCGAGGCCGCTTTTCTCCCGGATCAGCGCGATCATGTGGCGCAGCGCCGCCTTGGCGGCATCGTCGAGGTCTTCGTCGAAGCCCATGGTGATCCAGTCGGACGCCGTCTCGGCGCGCGGCGAGGTGAGACGAAGATCGCGCCTGACGTGGAATTCGAAGGTGCCGGTGAGCGCAGCCTCGATCGCGGTCAGGCAGACTTCCCCGTCTCCCTGCAGCGCGTGGCCGTCGCCCGCGGAGAACAGCGCGCCCGGTACGAACACCGGAAAATATAGCGTGCTGCCGGCGCCCAGCTCCTTGTTGTCCATGTTGCCGCCGAAGGCGCGCGGCTCCTTCGAGGACAGCCGGCCCCATGATGGCGGCGGCGCCACGCCAAAATTGCCGAAGAAGGGGGAGAGCGGCAGCTCCTGGCCCCAGGGAAGTTTTGCGACGTTGCGCGCGCGGTCCAGCGGAATGTGGATGCGGCGGAACTCGGGAAAATCTTCCGGCAGCGTGCCGAGCGTCGGCACCTGCAGATTCCAGCCCCAATTACAGCGCAGCTCGATGCTGAGGACGCGCACTTCCAGCACATCGCCGGGTTCAACACTCTCGATGTGGATTGGCCCGGTGAGAAGGTGCGGGCCCGGTCCACGGAAGGCACTTGCCAACACCTCCGCTTGGCCGGGCACGACCTCATAGCCGAGCGAGGGATCGGGCAGATCGTCCGGCTCGCCCGACAGCGTCTCGATCGAGACCCGGTCTCCGGATGCGATCCGGAGCACCGGCTTCAATCGTCCGTCCCAGAGTCCCCAATGGACGTTTCCGGGTGTGGAGCGCAGGACGTGGTCCATGCCGCTACCTGCCTGCGCTGCTCGCAACGATCGAGGAGGGCGAGGTCGCGAACTTGCCGAGCCCGAGATAAACGAGGCCCGCCACGCCAATCCCGAACAGCCAGCTCAGATCGGCACCGCCCAGGAAGTTGATCGAGATCGGTCCCTGCAGCGCGCCGACGAGGCCGTCCTCCACCAGCCAGCCCGCGACGAGGCCGGCGAAGAACGCGATCATGCCGGCCCAGTTGATGTCGCCATAGGCGCTGGTCTCCGGCGAGCGGTAGAGCTCGGCGACGTCGATCTCGCCCTTGCGCTTGATGAAGAAGTCCGCGAGCACCACGCCGGCCCACGGGCTCATCCACAAGAGCAGGCTGATCATCCAGTTGTCGAACGCTTTCGCAAATGACGGCGCGAAGATGAAGTAGAGCGTGACCAGATAGCCGGCGACGCCAGTGATGACGGTGAGCCAGAAGCGCGAGAATTTCAGCCCCGCACTCAGCGCCGCCAATGTCGCCGAATAGACGTTGAGGATGTTGGTGGCGATCGGGCCGTGCAGCACCATCAGCAGCACGAGGATGCTGACCGGGCCGCCGAACACCGCGCTGACCATCTTGGCGGGATCGGTGTCCAGCGTCGTCGAGGCGATGGTTGCGCCGAGGATGCCGAGCCAGACCGTCGGCACGAACATGCCGACATAGCTGTACCAGAACACGGATTTCGACGGCGTGCTGCGCGGCACGAAGCGCGAATAGTCGGAGGCCCAGGTCACCCAGGAGATGCCCCAGCCGACGCCGATCGCGGTCATCAGCAAGGTCAGCATCGCCATGTGCGCACCGGGCGGCAGCGAGGTCGTCAGGCTCCAATTGACGACGCCGGGGCGCGTCCAGGCCAGCACGCTCATCAGCACCATGATGGCGATGGTCGGCGGCACCGTGTACTTCTCGAAGGTGCGGATCGCGTAGAAGCCGTAGATCCCGATCAGCACCTGCACCGCCATCACCAGCGTGATGACGACGATCTCGATCAGCCAGGTGTCGGGCACGCCGAACTGGCCGAGGATGCCCATCGAGACCTTCACCGGGAAATAGGTGTTCACACCGATCCAGCCCAGCGTCATCAGGAACATCAGGATGCTCGGCAGGTAGGCGCCGCGAACGCCAAAGGCGGACCGGCTCAGCACCATCTGGTTGACGCCGGTCTTGTGTCCCATCACCGTGAAGGTCGCGAAGATTGCGCAGCCCACGATGTTGCCGAGCACGATGACCGCGATCGTCTCCATCAGGCCGAGCTTGAGGATGATGCCGAGCGCGCCGAGCGCCCAGTTCACCGGCGCGATGTTGGCGCCCGCCCAGATCCACATCTGCTGAGGGCCGGTGGAATCCCGGTCCGCATCAGGAATTGGCTCGATGCTGTGAATATCAGCGCGAAGTTCGGAATCCGTCATGACATCCCCCAATACGAAGCACGCTTCGCATCATCGCAGCATAAATCGTGCCATTGGTTGTGAGGCAGCCGGGCAGGGCGCGCACTGATGCCGGACGCAGCGTGGCTCGCGCCGGATGCACCTGCGTTTTCAAGTGCGGGCTGACGTCTGGTGCCGGCGCGCCGCGGCACGCCCGACTTGCCGGCGAGAAGCGGTGGACGTTGCACGGCCAAGCAGCGGTACGATGATAAATTGAGCAGCTCAACTCAAAAGCGCAGCAACTGCGCCTAGTCGAATAGGGCAGCGGAGCTGTCGCGACTTGGATTGCGGGCCACGATGCGCTGCATCATCTCGATGAAGAGCGCCTGTTCCCGCTCGCTCAAATCGCCGAGCGTTGCACGATGCGCCCCCCGTGCCGCGCCCTCGATCTTGACCAGAAGCGCGGCGCCCGCCGGCGTCAATCGGCACAATCGCGCCCGGCGATCGTCCTTGTTCACCGCGCGCTCGACCAGGTTCCGTGCGGCGAGCCGCTTCAACGCGCCGGTCGTCGTGGTCCGATCCAGGGCGATATCGGCCGCCAAAGTGGTCTGATCGGCGGTTTCGCGCACCGCCAGCGCCGAGAGCAGGCTGTATTGCAGCGGCGTGACCTCGAATTCACCGCAGGCGTCCTGAAACAGCGCGACGTGAATCTGGTGCAGCCGCCGGATCAGATAGCCGGGTCGCTCGGACAATGGCCAGGGGCGGTGCTTGCCCCCGCTGCGACTTTTCCTGGCTTGCCGCAATGCACGCTCTCCCAACCCAAATCCCTGCCGCGCTTAGCTCGATTCGAGCGAGCCCGCCACCACCCGATCATGGCATGATGCTTGCTTTTGTCAAAATACGAAGCATACTTCGTATTCAAATGCGAAGCACACTTCGTAATCAGCGAGCGGGGCAACCGCCTGCGCGAGATCCAAGGAGAGCGCCATGTCCGTCACTGCCAGCTTCGACCTTCTGCTGCGAGGCGGTCGCGTGATCTGCCCCGCTTCGGGCGTGGACGGCGTCAAGGATGTCGCCATCCGGGGCGGCAAGATCGCAGCGGTCGCTGCGGACATCCTGCCGACCAGCGCGAAGGAAGTCGTCGACGTCAGTGGCAAGCTCGTGCTGCCCGGGCTGATCGATACCCACGCGCATGTCTATCAATATGTCTCGGGACGCTTCGGCATGAACCCCGACATGGTCGGCGTGCAGTCGGGCGTGACGACGCTGGTCGACCAGGGCGGTCCATCCTGCATGACGCTGCCGGGCTTTCGCCATTTCATCGCGGAGCCTGCGGCCTCGCGCGTCTATGCGTTTATCTCCGCCTACCTCGTCGGCGGGCTCGAGGGACACTTTTATCCGCAGCTCTACAGCCCCGATGGCGTCGACATCGACGCGACGGTGAAGGCGGCGACGGCCAATCTCGATCTCGTGCGCGGCATCAAGGCCCATGCCGAGATCGGCGGCTTCGCGCGCTGGGGCATTCGCGTCATCGAGATGGCGGCGGAGATCGGCAAGCGTGCCGATCTGCCGGTCTATGTGCATTTCGGCCAGCTCTGGGGCCTGCCCGAGAGCGGCGCCAATGGCGAGGATGCCGACACCATCCTCACCCGCGTGATCCCGCTCTTGCGCGAGGGCGACATTCTCGCTCATCCCTTCACGCGCCATCCCGGCGGCTTCGTCAACCGCGAGGGCGAGGTGCATCCGGTGATCCAGGCCGCGCTCGACCGCGGCCTCAAGGTCGATGTCGGCCACGGCAGCCACTTCTCCTATCGGCTCGCGAAGAAGGCGATCGCCGCCGGCATCATTCCGACCACGCTGGGCGCCGACATCCACGGTTACAACACCCATGTGCCCGCGCCGGCCGGAACGCCCGATCAGCACGAGGACGACGAGAACCATCCCTTCGCTGGCCAGGCCAAGTTCAGCCTGGTGCAGGCCATGAGCTCGATGATGGCGCTTGGCCTGACGCTCGAGCAGGTGGTGCCGATGGTCACCTCCAATCCCGCCAAGATGCTCGGCCGCAGCGGGGAGATCGGCGCGCTCAAGGTCGGCATGGACGCTGACGTCTCCGTGCTCGCGGAGAAGAACGGCCGCTTCGTCCTCAAGGACAACGAGAAGAACGAGGTGATTGCCGAGCGTCTGCTGCAGCCGGCCTTCTGCCTGCGTGCCGGCACGCGCTTCGACGCGGTCGCGCCGATCCTGCCGCAAGCCGTCGCGGCGTAAGGCCCGGCGGTGAAGGAGGGCGCGGAGTTGCGCAACGAGCGAGAATTTCCGTCTAGCAAGTCCGGGCAGGGCGTGGGCGCACGGCTGCCGCGCAAGGAGGACGACCGCCTGATGCGCGGCCGCGGTCTATATGTCGGCGACGTCAGGCTCGCCGGCCTCAAGGACGTCGCCTTCGTGCGCAGCCCGCTGGCGCATGCACGCATCCGCGGCATTCATGTGCCCGAGCGTTATCGCGATCGCGTCTTCACGGCGGCCGATCTCGTCGGCATCAAGCCGATCCGCGCGGTGTCAGGGCTGCCCGGCTTCAAGATTTCCGAGCAGCCGGTGCTCGCGACCGGCAAGGTGCGCCAGGTCGGCGAGCTCGTCGCGATGTGCCTCGCGCCGACGCGCGCCGAGGCCGAGGACATCGCGGCGTCCGTCATGCTCGATCTGGAAGAGCTGCCCGCCATCACCGACATGCTGAAGGCGCGCGAGCCTGATACGGCGCTGGTGCATGAGCATTGGGGCGACAACGTCTTCCTCGAAACCAACTACGAGGTCGACATCTCCGCGGCACTCGACGCGCCGATCAAGGTGACGCGCGAGATCTCGACCGCGCGGCAATGCATGTCGCCGCTGGAAGGCCGTGGCGTGGTCGCAACCTTCGATTCCCGGCTCGACCAGCTGACGCTGCATTCGGCGGCGCAGATGCCGCACATCACCCGCAGCGGCCTTGCCGAATGCCTCGGCATGGAGGAGGGCCAGATCCGCGTGATCTCGCCCGATGTCGGCGGCGGCTTTGGCCACAAGGGCATTCTGCTGCCCGAAGAGGTCTGCCTGTCCTGGCTGACCATGCAACGCGGCCATCCGGTGCGCTGGCTCGAAGATCGCCGCGAGCACCTCGTCGCCAGCTCCAATTGCCGCGAGCACCACTACAAAATCACGGTCTATGCCGACAGCGACGGCACCTTACGCGGCATCGATTGCGAGGCGACCGTGGATTCCGGCGCCTACTCATCCTATCCGTTCTCGGCCTGCCTTGAAGCCGCGCAGGTCGCGAGCATCCTGCCCGGCCCGTACAAGATGCCGGCCTATCGCTGCCGCACCTTCTCGGTCGCCACCAACAAATGCCCGATCCTGCCCTATCGCGGTGTCGCGCGCACCGGCGTCTGCTTTGCGCTGGAGCTGATGCTCGATCTCGTCGCGGCCGAGGCCGGCCTCGAGCCCGGCGAGGTCCGGCTGCGCAATCTGGTGCGTCCCGAGCAGATGCCGTTCGACAACGTCACCAAGAAGCATTTCGACAGCGGCGATTATCCGGAAGCGATGCGCCGCGCGCTCGCTGCGATCGACATCGACGCCATCCGCGAGAAGCAAAAGCAGGGCGAGGCGGACGGCCGCCGCATCGGCGTCGGCGTCTCCATCTATTGCGAGCAGGCCGCACACGGCACCTCGGTCTATTCCGGCTGGGGCATTCCGATGGTGCCGGGCCATGAGCAGGCCTCGGCCCGCCTGACGCCGGACGGCGGCCTCGAACTCCGTGTCGGCGTGCATTCGCACGGGCAGGGCATGGAGACCACGCTCGCCCAGGTCGCGCACGAAATCCTCGGCGTCGACGTCGCACACATCCGCATCATGCTCGGCGACACCGCGATGACGCCCTATTCGACCGGCACCTGGGGCTCGCGCTCGATGGTGATGGCGGGCGGTGCGGTCGCGACCGCCTGCCGCGAGCTCGGCGAACGCGCCCGGCGCATCGGCGCAAAACTGTTGCAGCACGATCCGGCCTCCGTGGTGTTGCAGAATGGCGAGGTGCGCGGCGTCAACGGCAGTGTCAGCCTGAAGGCGATCGCCCACACCTGGTATCGCCGCCCGCAGGATTTGCCGGCCGATGTCGATCCCGGCGGGTTGGAAGTGACGCAAGGCTACAAGCCCGTGCGCGACAGCGGCACCTTCAGCTACGCCGCGCATGCGGCTGTCGTGGCGGTCGATCCTGATCTCGGCGAGGTGGAGATTCTTGACTATGTGATCGTCGAGGATGGCGGCGTGCTGGTCAATCCGCTGGTCGTCGACGGCCAGATCTATGGCGGCCTCGCGCAAGGCATCGGCACCGCGCTCTATGAGGAAATGCCGTTCGATGCCTCCGGCCAGCCGCTGGCGACGACGCTCGCCGACTACCTGCTGCCCGGGCCGACCGAGGTCCCGGCCGCGCGACTCGACCACATGGAGACGCCGTCGCCCTACACGCAGTTCGGCGTGAAGGGCATCGGCGAGGGCGGTGCGATCGCCCCGCCGGCAGCGATCGCCAACGCCGTCAACGACGCGCTGCGCCCGCTCGGCGTCGAGCTGATGCAGTCTCCGATCACGCCGCATCGGATCGTCGCGGCGGTGCTGGCCGCGCGCGCGACTGAGAGGAGCGCGGCATGAAACCGGCGCCCTTCGCTTATGAGCGCCCGCGCGATCTCCATGCAGCGCTATCGATGCTGGCGGCGAGCAACGGGTCGGCAAAAATCATCGCCGGCGGCCAGTCGCTCGGCCCGATGCTCAATCTGCGGCTGGTGCAGCCGGAGCTGATCGTCGACATTTCCGGCCTCGCCGAGCTCAAGCGCGCCGAGATGTCCGGCGGCGATCTCGTGCTCGGCGCCCTGGTCACGCACGCCGACATCGAGGACGGGCGCGCGGCCGACGTGACTCGCGGCGCCATGCGCGGCGTGGCCGCCAACATTGCCTATCGTGCCGTGCGCAACCGCGGCACCATCGGCGGCTCGCTCAGCCACGCCGATCCCGCGGCGGACTGGATCTCGGCGCTCGCGGCGTTGGGCGCGCGGGTGACGCTGCGCAGCCTTGCCGGTGCGCGATCGATGGCCGTCGAAGCGTTTGTGGTCGGTGCCCTCGAATGCGCGCTGCATGCCGGCGAGATCGTCGAGGCGGTCCACGTCCCGGCGCGCGCGGCCTCGGCGCATTGGGGCTATGCCAAGAGCTGCCGCAAAACCGGCGAGTTCGCCCATGCCATCGGTGCGGTGCTGATCGATCCCGTTGCTGCCTCGGCGCGCGTCGTCATCGGCGCGATCGACACGGCGCCGATCGTCGTGACCGACGCCGCCGAGCTGTTCGGCGGACGGATCGCCGCCGATTACAAGCAGCGCTTCGATGTCCGTGTCGCTGACGCGTTGCTTGCAAAAGCCGGCATCGACGACGTCGCGCAGCGCCATATCCATGTCAGCGTGTTGAAGCGTGCCGTTCAGGAGGCTGCGGCATGAATACGATTGCGCTTCAGGTCAATCGCCGCGCGGTGGAGCTTTCGGCCGAGCCGCGCACCAGCCTTGCCGATTTCGTCCGCGACAAGCTCGACCTCACCGGCACGCATCTCGGTTGCGAGCACGGCGTCTGCGGCGCCTGCACCGTGCTGCTCGACGGCGTGCCGGCGCGCTCCTGCATCACCTATGCCGCGGCCTGCGAGGGTGCAGACATCACCACGATCGAGGGCCTCGACGAGGACGAGATCACGACCGAGTTGCGCGCCGCCTTCACCCGGGAGCATGCGCTTCAGTGCGGCTATTGCACGCCCGGCATGCTGGTCTCGGCGCGCGACCTCGTGCTGCGTCTACCCGATGCCGACGAGCGGCGCATTCGCGTCGGCCTCAGCGGCAATCTCTGCCGCTGCACCGGCTATGTCGGCATCGTGCGGGCGGTGCAGTCCGTGATCGAGGCGAGGCGCGCGCGCAGCATTGCGCCGCAGACAGGTGGCGGACGAACCAGTCTCGGCCCCGTCGGGTCGGGGCGCGCTGCAGCTAGCCGCAGCGAGCGGCCTGTGCAGCAGGCGTTGGCTCCGGCATCAGAGAGTGCCGCGCCAGGCAGCATCCCTGACTTCGTGCCGGCAACCGTGCTCGACCAGCGCTTCACGCTGGCGCAACCACCGGCAGAGGTGTTCGCGATGTTCGAGGATATCGCAGGCATCGCGGCCTGCCTTCCCGGCGTATCGCTGAAATCGCCGCCAAGCCCGGAGCGCGTGGAGGGTTTGATCCGCGTCAGGCTCGGGCCGATTGCCGCAGCCTTCGAGGGCGCCGCGCGCGTCGAGCGCGATCCCGCGACACTCTCGGGGCGCATCGTCGGCATCGGTACCGACCAGCGCAGCCATTCGGCGACGCAAGGGGAGATCCGTTACCGCCTGCTGCCGCTTGAAGGCGGCGCGGCGACCGCGGTCGAACTGTCGATCGGCTACACGCTCACGGGAATGCTCGCCCAGGTCGGCCGGCCCGGCCTGGTGCGCGATCTCGCAAAGCGCCTGGTTGCGGACTTTGCCGCAAATCTCGATCGCCACATGTCCGGCCGGCCGTCAGAGCCGGGCGCGCCGGCGGAGCTCAGTTTCTGGTCGATTGCATCAGACGTTTTGCGCGCACGGATCGCCCGCATGCTTGGCCGCCGGAGCGGGACGGGGTGATTGGTGTGCTCGCCCATCGGGAAGTGACGAAGCCTGGACTGCCTAGACATCAACAGCGTGGGATTTGGAGAGACAACATGACACGAGCACTCGGACTAGTCAGGACAATCGCGCTGGCGACGGCCTTGTTCGGCGGCGCCGCGGGCGCGCAGACCATCAAGATCGGCGTCAACGAGCCGCTCACCGGCGCATTCGCGGCCTCCGGCACCTATGTCGTCAACGGCGCCAGGATCGCTGCCGACGAGATCAACGCCAAGGGCGGCATCCTCGGCAAGAAGATCGAGCTCGTGATCGAGGACAACAAGAGCAACCCGACGGAAGCTGCCGCCGTCGCCGAGAAGCTCATCACCAGCGACAAGGTGCCGGTGCTGATGGGCGCCTGGGGCTCGAGCCTGACCCTCGCGGTGATGCCGAAGCTGATGGAATACGAGACCCCGATGGTGGTGGAGACCTCGTCGTCCGGCAAGATCACGACGACGGGCAATCCCTTCATCTTCCGCATCTCGCCGCCCTCGGCAGTCGAGGCGGCCGCGTTCAAGGGCATCGTCGACAAGCTCGCGCTCAAGAAGGTCGACTTCCTCGTCATCAACAACGACTGGGGCCGCGGCACCGCCGAGGACTTCAGCAAGATGATGAAGGACAAGGGCATCACCATCGGTCTCGTCGAGACCATGGACCAGGGCGCGCAGGACATGAGCGCCCAGCTCTCCAAGATCAAGAGCTCGGATTCGGAGACGGTGATCGTCACGACCGCCGTCGACCAGCTCACGCTGATCTTCAAGCAGGCCGCTGCGCTGGGCCTGAAGAAGCGCATCATCACCACCGGTGGCTCGCAGAACCCGGACCAGATCGTCGCCCAGGCGGGCGCTGCCGCCAACGGCACCATGCATCTGACGACGTTCCTGCCCTGGTTCCCGGACAAGACGCCGAACCCGGAAGCCACCAACTATTTCATCACGGAATGGAAGAAGCGCGGCTTCGAGTTCGCCGGCTGCACCGAGAGTTTTCGCGGTTATGACGGCATCCGCACGGCTGCTGCGGCGATCGAGAAGGCCGGCAAGGCCGAGCCTGCTGCGATCAAGGCTGCGCTCTGGAACATCAACATCAAGGGCCTGAACGGCGACATCGTCTTCCGCAAGTCCGGCCCCGAGGGCAAGGAGAGCGGGCAGAGCCAGCCGAACGTCTATCTCATCGAGATCAACGACGGCAAGGTCGAGATGAAGACGCTTTAGCATCGATCAATCCCGGGCGAGGGCGGCATCGTCGCTCTCGCCTCACTACGTAGGGCTATCTCATATGAGAAAGACGTGGTGGACAGCTTGCCTGCGGCCCATCCTTCGAGACGCCCGCCTTATGGCGGGCCCTCAGGATGAGGTCGCGTTTTGCGGCGAGATATCAGACCCTCATGGTGAGGAGCCCGCCAAAGCGGGCTCTCCGGACGATGCTCCGCATCGCCGGGCGAACCATGCAGGCCGAACTCGTCCGGATGCCTTCTGTCATATGCGATAGCGCTACCTTGCTACGACACATTCGGGAACGGCCTTGAGCGAATTCCTCCAGCATCTGGTCAACATGCTCGTGCTCGGCGGCACCTATGCGCTGCTGGGCATCGGGCTGACCCTGATCTTCGGCATCATGAACGTCGTGAACTTCACCCATGGCGTGCTCTACACGTTCGGCGCCTACATCATGTTCATCGTGGTGCAGCAGCTCGGGCTGAACTTCTTCTTGGCATTGCCCGTGTCCGTACTGGCGGGATGGTTGCTGGGAGCGGCGATCGAGCTGACCTTGCTGCGTCCGCTGCGCGGCTCCGACATCGATACCACCATGCTGGTGATGATCGGCGCCTGGATCGCGATGCAGTCGGGCACGCTGTGGATCTGGGGCGGTGTCGCCAAATCGGTGACGACGCCATTCCCTGAAGCGCCGCTGGTGCTCGGTCCGGTATCCGTCTCCTGGCTGCGCCTGTTCGTGCTCGCTGCGGCGGCAATGTTGATCCTGGTGACGTATCTCCTGATCAACAAGACCAGCCTCGGCCGCGCGATGCGGGCGACGTTCCAGGACCACGACACGGCCTCGCTGATGGGCGTCAATGTCGACATGATCTACACCTCGACCTTCGCGATCGGCTCCAGCCTGGCCGCCGCCGCCGGCGCACTGCTCGGCCCGGTCTACGTCATTTTCCCGCAGATGGGCGATCTCGCCGCGGTGAAGGCCTTCGCCATCGTCATCCTCGGTGGTCTCGGCAACATCACCGGCGCGGTGATCGGCGGCTTCATCCTGGCGCTCGCCGAGGAGCTCGGCGCCGGCTACGTCTCGTCCGGCTACCGCGACGCCATGGGCTTCGTGATCATCATCGCGGTCCTGATCTTCAAGCCGACCGGACTGTTCGCGCGTGCGGAGCGCGTCGGATGAAGACAATCATCACCATCCTTGCGGTCGCAGCGCTTGCCTCGGTGCCGCTCTGGCTGCGCGATCCCTATCTGCTCAACGCCCTGATCACGACCGGAATCTTCGTCATCGGTGCGATGAGCCTCAACCTGCTGCTCGGCTTCACCGGCCAGCTCAGCCTCGGCCATATCGCCTTCTTCGGCATCGGCGCCTATGTCAGCGCGCTGACATCGCTCGGCTTCGACATCGGCCTGCCCGGCGACTTCCGCCTGGTTCACACGCCCTGGCCGCCCATCGTTGGTTTTGTCCTGGCGATTCTGGTCGCGGGATTGTGCGGCTATTTCGTCGGGCTGCTCTCGTTCCGTGTCCGCGGCGCCTATTTCGTCATCGTGACGATCTCCTTTGCCGAGGTGGTCCGACTGGTCGCGCTGAACTGGGTCGAGCTGACGCAGGGCCCGCTGGCGCTGACCAACATTCCCTCCCTTGCATTGCCGCTGCCCGGCTTCGGCGAGCTGACGCTGCGCACGAAATTCCACAACTACTATCTCGTTCTGGTCGTCGCGCTCATCGCCTATCTCCTGATCGCGCGCCTCGTTCATTCGCATTTCGGTCGCGCCATGCGCGGGCTGATGGAGAACGAGACGCTGGCCGTCTCCGTCGGCATCGACGTGACCAGGACGTTGACGATTGCCGCGGTGATCTCGGCCGCGATCGCCGGTGCCGCCGGCAGCCTCTATGCGCATTACATCCGGATCATCGATCCTGAAGTGTTCGCCTTCATCAACACCGTCACCATGGTGATCATGGTCATCAGCGGCGGCAAGGGCTCGCTGGCGGGGCCCGTCGTCGGCGGCCTGATCTTCGGGCTGCTGCCGGTCGCGCTGCGTCCGGTGATGGCGCCGGAAGCGCAATGGATCGCCTACGGCGGCGTGCTGATCGCGATCCTGTTCGTGCTGCCGCGCGGCATCGTGCCGTCGCTTGCGCAGCGGTTGGGTCGGCGGCGCAGCGGAGCGCCGGCGCTGGCGCCGGTCGCGCTCACTGAAACCGGCGCCAAGGAGCCGGCGTGATGACGGCGCGCAGCATTGCCATGACAATCGATCAGGTCGCCGTCCGCTTCGGCGGGCTGGTCGCGATCTCCGACATGAGCTTTACGGTCGGCGAGGGCGAGATCGTCAGCCTGATCGGGCCGAACGGTGCCGGCAAGACCACCGCCTTCAACGTCATGACCGGCTTCCTGACGCCGAGCGCGGGCCGCGTCACCTATCAGGGCACGACCCTCACCGGATTGAAGCCGCACGAGATCGCCGATCTCGGCCTGATCCGCACCTTCCAGCGCACCAGCGTATTCCCCAATGACACCGTCTACGACAACCTCCTGATCGGCCTGCATCGCCAGGGCCGGGTCCGGCTGCTCGACGCCATCCTCGGTCTGCCGGGCGCGCGCGCCTCGGAGCGCAGGCTGCGGCAGAGGGCGAGCGAGCTGCTCGAATGGGTCGGTCTCGAACGCCGCGCGCACGATGCGGCCGGCTCGCTCTCCTATGGCGAGCAGCGTCTGGTCGGCGTTGCGCTGGCGCTCGCGGCCGAGCCGTCGATGCTGCTGCTCGACGAGCCCGTCTCCGGCATGAACGCCTCGGAAACGCACCGCTTCGTCGAGTTGATCCGTGGCATACGCGACCGCGGCATCACGATCCTGCTGGTCGAGCACGACATGCCGATGGTGATGACGGTTTCGGACCGCATCGTGGTGCTCAACTATGGCCGTATCATCGCGGAGGGAACGCCGGACGTGATCCGCAACGATCCCGCCGTGATCGAAGCCTATCTCGGACATGGAGCGGGACGTGCTTGAGATCCGCGACATGGTCTGCGGCTATGGCGGCGTCACCGCGCTGCGCGGCATCTCGCTCGACGTGAAGGCCGGGCAGCTCGTCGCCCTGATCGGCGCCAATGGCGCCGGCAAGAGCACGACGCTGCGCGCGATTTCTGGCCTGGTGCCGCCGCGCTCCGGCCAGATGAAGTTCGAGGGCATCGACATCACCGGCGCGAGGCCGCAGCGCGTGCTGTCGAGCGGGATCGCGCATTGTCCGGAAGGGCGGCGCGTGTTTCCGCATATGAGCGTCGAGGAAAATCTCGACATGGGGGCTTATCTCCGTCGTGGTTCGGGCCAGATCGCGGCCGACCGCGAGCGCATCTACGCGGAATTTCCGCGGCTGGCCGAGCGGCGTCGGCAGGCCGCGGGCACGCTGTCCGGCGGCGAGCAGCAGATGCTCGCGATTGGGCGCGCGCTGATGTCGCGGCCGCGGCTGATCATGTTCGACGAGCCATCGCTCGGGCTCGCGCCCAACATCGTCGAGCGCACCTTTGCGATCATCCGCGGCATCCGCGATGCCGGCACCACGGTGCTGCTGGTCGAGCAGAACGCCTTCGCCGCGCTCGAGATGTGCGACCATGCCTATCTGCTCGAGAACGGCCGCATCGTGCTGTCAGGCGCCGGCACCGAGCTGATCGAGAACGAGCATGTGCGCAAGGCCTATCTCGGTGGATGATGAGGCCGGGTGGATTGCGGTCTGCGATCTCGATCGCCTGAAGGCGGAGACGATCGTCCGCGTCGCCGGACGCGACCTGCTCGTGATCTGGAACGAGGGCAACGTTGTTGCCTGCGAACGTGCGTGTCCGCACGAACAGGCGGATCTCGCTCTGGGGCAGGTGACGGCGGGGCGGCTCCATTGCCCGCGTCATGCGGCATCGTTCGATTTGTGCGATGGAGCGATCACTGCGGGATGGCCGAGCCCGCCGTTGCGGCTCCATCCGGTGCGGATCGCGGGCGGGCAAATCTGGATTGAGGCGTAGCAGCGGCAACCGGGGCGATGATGACATTATGCCCCTGTTTTGCCCGACGGGTCAAAGCCACGCGCGGCGTGAATTCACCTGTGAAAACAAGGGCGTTCTACTGTGCATGGGGTTGTTTTCGAACTTTTTTAGTCCAGCAGCCTGCGCGCTGCCTCCACCAGGACGCCATCGGCCCGCCGCAGCGCCTCGAGAATGGTGAAATGGTCGGCGCCCTCGATCGGAATGAGCCTGCCCGGCGCTCCCGCCGCCGCGCGCTTCTCGTGGAAGTCGATTGAATCGCACACCAGCGCTGGCAGTTCGCTGCTGCCATAGGCGATGTCGAGCCGCTTCTGCGTCACCGGCAGGCGAAGCGGCGAAAGCGTGGCGATCTCCGCGTCGGTCAGCTTGAGCGCGGTGTTGAGCCCGGTATCGCGGATCGGCGCGAGATCGTAGACGCCCGAGAGCGCGAGCCCGGCATGGACGCGCGGATGGTTCAGCGCCATCGCGACCAGATGGGCGCCGGCGGACCAGCCTGACAGGATGACCGGCCCGGCAACGCCATGGGACGCGCCGTGCGCGGCGAGCCAGTCGAGCGCCCGCGGAATCTCGGCGACGATGTCGGTGAGGGACACCTCGGGCGCCAGCGAATAGCCGGGAATCGCAACCGACCAGCCATGCGCGGCGACGCCTTCGACCAGCATGGCGAACAGCTCGCGCGAATTGCGCTGCCAATAGCCGCCGTGCACGAACACCAGGCAGGGCGCATCGGGCTTTGCGGCCGGGTAGAGATCGATCTTGTTGTTCGCCCGCTCGCCGTAGGGCAAATCGAGATGGGACTTCAGCGTGCCCCGCAGCCGGCCGGATGCCTCGTTGCGCTCGGCGATCAGGGCCGGGCTGTTCTTGACCGCGGCGTTGTTGTCATAGGCGGCGCTGCGTTCGGCCTGGGACAGTTCGGCCCATTTGCTGCGGGGGTCGAGCGGCCGATGCGTCGAGCTTGTGGTGTTGACCATGGAGTCTCCGAGTGGCCGGTCGTGATTGTGATCGGCGTCGCTCTCTCCTGTCTGCCACGAATCCCGCTCGAATTGAACATCGCTCGCGCTCAGGCGAGGAATGCGCCCGTGACGGGACCCCGCTCAGCAGGCGGTCGACGGGCTTGTTCGCGGCGGCAGGACAGCCGACGGAAATTGACGCGTGAAGGCACGCATCTTGGGCTGAACGCGCGATCCGTCGATTACCTCGAGGCGGCCGCAGCGGTTCAGGGTGTGCAGCTTCCGTCCGGGCCATAACGGTCCGGGCTTGAGGGAGTGGCGGACGATCTGCCTGAACGTCGTCGGCGACAGTTCGACGATTTCCGCCAGGGCGAGGGCCGCGCCGTATCCGTCGGCGCAGTTTTGGACCGGCCGCCACAGCCTGTCGCCGATGGTGACGAAGTTCCCCGCCGGTCGCGCGCTGGCGCGATCGATCATAACAGGGTTGCTGGCATGCGGCAGCCAGGGGCCGAGCAGATGCTCGGCGTAGTAGATCGCAAGCGAATCCGAATAGCCGCCGGTGCCGTCGCGCCAGGCGCCGAACAGATAGCAGAGACCGTTGTGCCGCGTGATCGTCGCATCGGCGAGCTCGAGGCCGGACAGCAGCGTCGCGTGCCGCTCCCACTTGTCCGGAAACCGGACGCATTTGTAGAGGGCGACATCACCGTTGAGCGAGCTCTCCGGGATCATCCACAACTCGCCGTCGTCCTCGATCAGGAAGGGGTATGAGAGATGCCAGGGCTCTTCGAGCACCGGCACGACCTCGCCGATTGGCCCGGTGTCACCGAACTCGATGGCCGAGATGATTCCCTTGCCGACGCGGTGATCGAGATCCTCGAAGAAGACGAATGTCCGTCCGCGCCAGGTGATGGGAAATGGATCGGCGTAAAAATGGTTTCCGGGATCGCCGAGCACATTCCAGACCGGCCCGGACAGATCTCCGGTCTGCCAGACGCCTGCATTGTCGTTGAAGCGCCAGCCGATGTGCCAGTGCGGGGCGTAGCAGCAGAGGCGATAGATCTCCTTGGCGATCGACACCGCGAGGCCGCGTGCGACGTAGCCGATAGGGCCGCGCTGGCTTGTCGTCGTGGCGGGATGCGCAAGCTGCGGCACAATCCGCGGCCGTCCCGACAGGATAGCCGCCACCATGGTCAGGGTGCGCGCCATGACCGTTTCAAGCGCGCCGCTGAGGCCGGCGGCAATTTCTCCGGAGGGATGGCCGCGATCAACGGTTGCTCCGTCGACCTCGTTGACGATCTCGATGACGGGCAGTTCGCCGGCGAGAATGGCGGTCAGCGCAGCGTTCTCGCCGGTGACTCCATTGAACCGCGGGCGGAGATACAGCCGGGCAGGGCAGTTCGGGTCTCGTGCAGCGCTGGTGAAATCGACGATCACGTCCGCTGTACCGGCGCGCGCCTGCGTCCGTTCCGGAATGACCTTCAGCTTGTCGGCGCCGCTGTGTTTGCCCTTGTGCAACACAATGCGTTCGAGCTCGAACAGCATGTCGAGACCTGCGGGCCGCGGCTCCGCCGTTGCCGTCCATGCGACTTGAACCGGCACATCGCGTCCGTCGATCGACAGCGTCTCGCGGTCCATCCACCGCCGCGCATGCTCAATTTCACAGCGAAACTCGATGATCATGTCGAGCCCATCTATTCCAACCTGTCAGGTCAAATGACTTGGCCGAGAATGCGAACGTATTCCTCCACCATGGCGTCTACCGAATAGCGCGACCTCAGGCCCATGGCGTTTTGTCGCAGCTCGTCGCGCAAGGGTTGGTCGGTCAGGAGTTTCGAGACAGCCGCCGACAGCTTCGCATGATCGGAGGCATCGACGAACAGCGCCGTCGGTTTTCCTTCGAAGGACAACACCTCGCGCAGCACGGGAAGATCGGTGACGACGGAGGGAACGCCGGCGTTCGCGGCCTCGACGGCTGCGAGACCGAAGGTCTCGGCCTGTGTCGGAAACACGAAGACGTCGAGACAGGCGAGGAAGTCCGCCATCCGGCGCGGCGTGATTTCGCCGAGCAGATGCAGCCGGTCCGACACCTTCAGATCATCCGCCAGCTGCCGCAGCCGGGCCTCGTCAGCGCCCTGGCCGGCCAGTGCAAGGTGCCAGGACGGCTGGTCCGGCAACAGACGTATCGCCGCATCGAGCCGCTTGTGAGGGTGCAGCCGCGCGGCGCAGCCGAGCAGGGTGCTGTCCTGCGGCAGATTGAAGTTCGCTCGCGCGGCTTCCTTCGACAGAGTGAGGGCCTTGTCGTCGAAGCCGTGCGGGACATGCACCATCCGCGAGCGATAGGCCGCGGGGTAGCGCGAATATTCGCGCTCCATGTCCTGCGAGTTGAGGGTGATGCGGTCGAAGAAGCCGAGGCTGCCCATGACGATGTCGGCCGTGCGCACGGGCCAGCTCATCGACAGCGCGGACGAGACCTGGTTGGCGACGACAGGTGCGCGGCAGACGAGGCGCGATGTCCCTGCGCCGATGACGTTGCCGAAATGCTGGAAGGTCAGGACCGCATCGGGCCTGGTGGTCCTGATATGACGGCCGAGCGTCCACAGCATCCGCAGCAGCGCCAGCGGATTGCCAGGCCGGCGCGATGCGCAATAGAGCGTATCCGGCGGCTCGTCGAAGGACTCCGATTTGCGGAAGAAGAACAGGTTGGTGACGCGGTAGCCGCGCGCAGAGAGGCCGGCGCCAAGCAGCCTGGAGATCTCCTGCGCACCGGCGTTCTCGGCCTGGGTCTGGACGAGGAGCACGTGCGGCATGGTTGCGCCGCTGTCTGGTCTTGCGAGTGCTGCTGCGGTGGACGGCAGCTTCGGTGCGTCGCCCAGTTCTGCGCCTGGTTGGTAATGGAGCACGAATCCCGACCCGCTAATGAAACATTCACCTTCTTAACCCGTACCTATCATGCGAGCACCGGGCGGACACCGACTAGCAACAAACGGAGTTAATGCGCGCGCCGCCGGAACGGCATCAATCACACGGGAATTCCACTGGTTCGGACGCGGCGTGGCGCGAGCGCGTTAACCAATTGGTGACGGTCGCGCGAGCGGCGGGTAACCGCCGATTAACCATAGATATTTACGGTGGAGCAGGCCACTGAACAGTGTTCGCCAGTTGAATCCGAGTAAAGTCCATGACGTTCGGTCGCCGCGCAGACCCGACAAGTTCCGGATCGACCGGTGTCGCCGCGTCGTGGCAGTCCCGGACCGCATCGAACGATAAGCCTCGCGGAACGGCCGCGCGCCTTGGCGGCGTGCTCACGGCCGCAGGCGCGTTCTCCTTCCTTCGCGACAATGCTCGCCGCATCCTGACGCTGGCGCTGGCGATCTTCGCTCTCGGCGTTGTCGTTCTTCTGGTGATCCCGGTTCGATTTGCCGCGACCGCGCTGGTCGTCGTCGATCCCAGGGAGCAGCGCGTGACTGCGGACCAGGACGTTCTGCCCGGCATCGGGCAGGATAGCGCCGCGTTGCAGAGCCTGGTCGAAGTGGCGAAGTCCGACGGCTTCCTCAAGCCGCTGATCGAGCAGCTCAAGGTTCGCGATGACGAGGACATTTCCGGGGGACACACCGACCCCGCGCGCCTGCTCGAGCGATTCCGCAACCGTCTCGATATTTCCAGGCGCGGGCTCACCTATGTCATCGCCATCCGCTTCACCTCGAACCGGTCGGAGCGGGCGGCCTATTATGCCAATGCGATCGCCGAGGCGTTCGTCGCGAGCCAGAAAAGCATCCGAACCGAGGCGACTGATGAAGCTGCCGACTGGCTGAGCAGCCGGCTCAAGACGTTGAACGACCGGTTGAAGGCGTCGGAGGATGCTGTCGCCGCATTCAAGCTCGAGCACAGGATCGTCAATGCCGGCAAGGATTCCACGACCCAGCAATTGCGCGTGACCGAGCTGTCGCAGCAGGTCGCCGCCGCGCGCGCCCGGACCGAAGAAGCAAAAGCCCGCTACGAACAGGCGCAGCGCGACGTGAAGGCGAATGTCGAGGCTCCCGCCAAGCAGGATCTCCTCAGCGCGCTGCGCGCCCAGCGCTCGGCCCTCAACGACCAGATTGCGCAGAAGCGCGCGGTGCTCGGCGATCGCCATCCCGATCTCGTGATGTCGTACAGCCAGCTGAACGATCTCAACAGGCAGATCGAGGTCGAGCGGGCCAAGGGCATCGACACCGCAAAGTCGGAATACGAGTCCCAGCGCGACCAGCAGAAGGCGCTCGAAAGCCAGATGAAGGCGGCTGAATCGCAGCTCCTCGCCGACGGTCAGGCGCTGGTGAAGCTCCAGGAGCTGCAGCGCGACGCTGAGGCCAACAGGAACATCTACGAACAGTTCCTGTCGCGCTCCAAGACGACGAACGAGCAGCGTCTCCTGCAGAGCTCCCAGACCAAGGTGGCTTCGCCCGCCATTCCGCCGCTGCGCTCGACCCTTCCGCCGCTGCCTTTGCTGCTCGCCGCTCTCGCGATCGGCTCGCTATTGACATCGACGGCGGTCGTTGCCGCGACGGCGCGCGGATCGGACAAGGCAGCTGAAGAGGATCCCGCTCCAGATCCGACGCCGCGCCAGCCGGCGGCATGGCCGCGCCCGCCGCTGTGGGCCCGCATTCCCGACCTGTTGCCTGGCGATGCGCCCAGAAACATCTGGCAAGGTCCGGTGTCTACGACGGCCGAGCTCGATCTCGGTCCGCATCTGCGTCCGGTGCTCGACAGGCTGGAGAAGCTGCCGGGAGCCCGGGGCAAGGTCGTGCTCGTGATGTCGGTCGGCAAGCGCGCCGGCGGCAACACCGTCGCCCGCTCGCTGAACCGGTGGGCGGTGAACAGGGGCAAGCTGAGTGTCCTGATCCGGGTCGAGCCGGACCTCGGTGGTGCCGGGGCCGGTCTTGCCAAGGGACAGGCCGACGGTGTGAGCATCGCGAACTTCCGCAGCGTCAGTGCACTTCTGGGCGCGAGCAATCGGCCCGAGCCGTTGCCCGCGGACGATATTCGTTCCGAGTTCGATCTGATCGTCGTCCATGCAACCTCGCTGGCCCTGCAACCGGAGGCGGCGGCGCTCGCCGCGCATGCTGATCTCGTCATTCTGGTCGCGCGCGAAGACGCGGTCGATTCAGCCGCCATGCGCCGGGCAATTGCCGCGCTCTCCCGCTTCGGTGGCGTGCCGACCGGGATCGTCGTCAACCATGTGCCGGCCGATCCGGCGTCGGCGCAGCGTCGGGGCGAAGTGCTAGGCCTCGCCGGTTGACCGGCACCTACTCGCCGGGCTCGGCAGCGCGGACCGCATAGGCGCGGCGCTTCCATGCCGAGAAGCGCAACAGCGCGAGAATGGAAGGATCCACGCCGGTTCGCCGCCGGCAGAGGATGTTGAGCGCGATGGTCGCGAGCGCCAGCGAGGCGGTTGCCGAGATCGCAGCGCCAAGCACGCCGAGCCAGGGAATCAGGACGAGGAATCCGACCAGCCGCAGCGCTACGTTGGCAGCGACGACGGGGACATAGATGCGCTCGTGGCCGGTCAGCTGCAGGATCGCCGCAGATGGACCGCCCGCCGCCTGGAAAGCCGTTCCGATCGCGAGCACGATCAGGACCCAGTGCTGTGCCGCGAAATGAGGTCCGAACAGATTGAGAAGATGGGGGCCGCCGACCCAGATCAGGAGCAGTCCGCTGACCACGCAAAGCGCGGTCACTTCCGCCATCAGCTGTAACGTCCGCTCGAACTCCTGGTGGTTCTTGCTGAAGTACAGCGAAGGAAGGCGGCGCGCGCCGAAACTGTACAGCGCAGCCGACAGCATGGCGAAGATGTTGGCGAGGCGCGAGGCGGCGAAATAGATTCCGGCGGTTGCCGGATCGAGCATCCAGTAGACCAGGATGACGTCGAAATACTGGTTTGCCGCCTCCAGGATGGACGCGACCCAGAAATGAAGCGCGCTCGATCTCCAGCGTGACGTCTCGGACCGCGCCACCGTGCCGCGGAAATCCGGCAGTGCACGTGCAACTGCAACGATCTGCGTCACCAGACCAATCGACATCGCAATCGTCATCACCGCGATCAGTTCGGCAGGATCGAGCTGCCCGTGGCCGAACAACACGGCGAGCAGAAACAGGACAACGCCGACCCGCCAGAAGAATTCCCGGTTTCCTTCTCCCATGAGAATACTGACCAGCGAACGTGCGACCTGGCTGCCGAGCATCACTCCTGCGCTCACGGCGGTGTAGGCGGACACCGCAACGATCAGCAGCCACCCATCGCCTCTCATGCTCGCTATGATCGCTGTCGCGCCGATCGCAATCAGCATCGCGAGGGACGAGATCTTCAAGCTCGATAGCAACACGCCCTTGGTCAGATCGGGGCGATCTTGCACCTGGTACTCGTTCAGGAAGCGCACCAGGAGCGATTCCTGCCCGACCAAGCCCACGACCGCCGCGATCTGGGCAACCGAGAGCCAGGTCGCAAAGATCCCGAACCCGTCCGGCGACATCGTTCGTGCCGCCAGCGAGAACAACGCAAATGCAAGCGCGCCGCTACCAACCTTGAGGAGGATGGTCCCGACGACACCGCGCGTTACGTCACGCCGCAGAAACTGAACAATGGATGCGATCATTGAAGATACGGGGCGTCCCCCGAAAATGCCCGTTGCGAGAGTGATGAGAGCCTAGCATGCCAGGAAACCGCGAGTGTTAATGCGCGGCTTGCGGAATCCTCGCTTCCGCGACCGGTGCCGGCTGCTGCTTCACGGTGAAACATCTGCGTCCCCTTTGTCCCAGATAGAGCAGAGACCGGCTGCAATCGAAAGCGACGTGATGCCGCGTCACCGCGCGATGGCTGCTGATCTGACGAAAAACGGTCATGTGTTGAACCGTGACAGGATTGAAGGTCGGGTTTCGTGGATCATCCCGAGCAAGGGCCGTGCCGGGACGGATCATCTCGGTGATCCGTTAACCTCGATCTCCGGAAATGATCGCGTTTGGCCCTGCGATGCGACATCAGGCGGGATAATTGCACGTGGAACCACCGTTAACTGTGGGAGCCTGGACCATGACGGCGGATAGCACCGTGACCGAGCCGATCGCGGCAGCGGAGACTTCGACGATCGCTGCGGACATCGCGATCGTCGGCGGCGGCCTTGCGGGATCGCTCGCGGCGTCCGTCCTCGCGCGGGCAGGGCATCGTGTCGCTCTGGTCGACAAGCGTGCGGTCCCTCCGGACGAGTTTCGGGTGGAGAAGATCGGCGGCCATCAGCTGGAATTGTTCCGCAGACTCGGTTTCATCGATGGTCTCGCGAGCGCCGGTTGCCGCTATGACCGCGTGCTCAATGTCAGGGAAGGCAAGGTGATCGATGTCACCGTCGGCCGGGCTTACGGGCTTCCCTATGCCGATCTCGTTGCCATGGCGCGCAGCCAGTTACCTGATTCCTCAAGTCTGATCGTCGACGAGGTCGCCACGGTCACCTCTGGCGACGACGTCCAGCATCTCGAGCTCGCTTCCGGACGGCGCATCGATGCGCGCCTTGTCGTTCTGGCCACGGGCATGGCGGGAGCGCTCGGCTACAAGCTCGGCATCAGGCGGCGCGTGCTGGCGGAGCGCCATTCGGTCTCGTTCGGCTTCACCATCGCCCGCCGCGATGGCGCGCCGTTCGATTTCGAGGCGCTGACCTGCTATGGCGAGCGTACAGCGGACGGCGTCGATTATCTCAGCCTGTTTCCGGTGCGCGCGGGCATGCGGGCAAATCTCTTCATGTTCCGCGATCCGACCGATCCGGTCATGCGTGACCTGCGTCGGGACACGGAAGCAACGCTCTTGCGGTTGCTGCCGGGATTGCAGAACTTCCTCGGCGACTTCTGCGTGACGGACCGGGTCCAGAACTGGGTGATGGACCTGTCCGTCGTCGAAGGACATCTCCAGCCCGGAATCGTGCTCATCGGCGACGCGTTCCAGACCAACTGTCCAGCAGCCGGCACCGGCGTCGCGCGCCTGCTGATCGACGTCGAGCGTCTTTGCACCGTATATGCGCCGCGCTGGCTCGCAACTGCGGGCATGGGCACGGAGAAGGTATCGCAGTTCTACTCCGATCCCGACAAGATCGCGGCGGACCAGCAGTCGCTGAAGATGGCGCGCTTTCGGCAGGCGCTGACATCCCGCAACGACCTCAGCTGGGACGTGCGGCGGCGCCTGCATTTCCTGCGGCGCAGTATCACCCATCGGGTCGATCAGATGCAGCCAGGTTGGCTCGCGCAAGTGCGAAGCGCGCTGCGCGCCTGAGAGCCGAACCTCTCGGCGCCTCAGCGCGTGGGGGTCGTGCTGCGGGTCGGCAGAAGCCTGAACTCCGACATTCGCTTGGCGGCCAGCTTGAGCCAGGGGGCCTGCTTCAGGGCGAACAACGATATGGCGCCCACAGTGCTGCCGGCCTGGGTGACGGTCCACATTGGCGAAGGCTGCGCGCCGAACAGTTTCTTGTACGGCTCGTCGCCAATTGTGAAGTCGAGCATCTGATCCCCGCGCTCGATGCAATCCCTCGCCACCTGCTCGAACATCAGCGCGCCCAGCGACTGGCTCTTGTAGCCGGCGATGTCGAAGGCGCTCATGATGACGAGGAAGCTGTCGCGGTGGTGCAATCCAAGCACGGCGGCGATCACCTCGCCATCCATCTTCATGGCATAGAGCCGCACGAAGGAGCCGAGGCCGCGAACCGCCACGTCGGAATAGAAGTCGTAATATTCGGGGCGCTGGAGCAGGTCCCCATCACCCTGCGACTGGAAGCGCGGGCCGCGGAATTTCCGCATCACGTCCAGAGCGTTCAGGACCGAGGCGCTGTCATCGCAGCATGAGAAGCTCAGCGCGCCTTTCTTCTGGAGCTGACGATATTTCTTCGCGAGCTCCTTCTGGTAGGAGCGATCCATCGCGCTGGCCCGCCATTGCTCGAATGGCGCGACGAGAACGGTCGCATAGGCATTGCTGTCCATCGCCACCCGACGGGGCGCGTCCAGGAGGCTCTCGATCGGAAGCCGCCCGTCCGGCAGCTTGGTCATGCGGAGCAGATCGAAGGGGCGGACGAGATGCCGGATCTCCGCGCATGCGTCTGCATCTCTGAGTAACTCGGAAAACACCTGCGGGCTGCAAACGGGCGCCAGATAGTCGGAGACGCGCAGGTCCGCGAATTCGACGGTTCGTATCGGGCCGCGCCGGACCCGCAGCAAGGGCAGCACCATCGCAAGGGCGCCGGTCGCACGGCGACGAGCCACGACGGCCAGCGGGGTCGCGCCGGCATGGGATGCGAGCCTGGTGTAGAGACTGTGCAGCCAGAGCGGATGCTGGAAGGCGGTGGCGGCCGAACCGTCGAACAGCTCTGCATATTCCGGAGCGAGAAAGTCGAATGCCGGCTCGACGGCGATATCGAACGTATTGCTAGACGTCGTCATGCGTGACCAGGGAAATCATGTCACTCGGGAATGGTCGATCGAGCCGGAACCGAGGTTTTATAGCAGGGGAGTGACAATCGAGATACCGAGGCGGTACGATTTGCATTAACGCATCGAGCCCGGTTCGTATCGTTACGGAATTCTTAACGTCTCGCGGTCGTCGGCGCTCGGACAATGGCGATCAACCTGCGCTAGCGAACAATTAACCGTGTTGAAGGAAGGTCGGCTCATGGCCAGCCTACAGACCGATGCGGACTCCGGGTTACCCGAGAGCGCGATCTGGCAGACGCGCAGCGTTGGCATCGAGAAGATTGCCAGGGCCGCAATCCGCTGTTCGATCACCATCAACGTCGTTGCGTCGATGGGCACCCTCAACAGCGGGCTGCTGCCGGCGGAGTTGACTTATCTGCAGCAGGCCGTCGCGATCCTGATGTGGGGCGTCTTGATCTATGCGAGCGCATTCGTGCGGCCGCGCCTGCGCTTGCAGTTCAATCCCGATTTGATCGTGCTGGTCGCATTCTACGGTTTCGCCGTCATCTCCGTGTTCTGGTCCAGCCTGAACGTCGCGGCGCTGATGAAGAGTGCGGCGCTTGCGATGACGACCTTCGGCGCATTCTGTCTCGTCACGCGCATCGACATCGATGAGATTGTAGGAGCCACGGCCCTTGGACTCTTCGTCCTGGTCGCCGCATCGGCCTTCTTTGCGGTCGCTGTTCCCGACATCGGGATCGACCGCAGCTGGATGCACAGCGGTCAATGGCAGGGCATCTATGAATCGAAGCAGACGCTTGGCTTCGTCGGCGCCTATCTGATGTTCTTTGCCTGCTACCTGAAGATGAGGGGGCAGAGCTGGCCGGCGTTCCTCGCGACATTCCTTCTGGCGTCGACATGCGTGCTTGCCTCGGAATCGCGAGGCGCCGGTGCCGTCGCCCTGGCCGCCTGCGCACTGCTGGTGACCTCGATGTGGTCTGTCACCTGCATGAGGCTCTATGCGGTCCTGCCATTCGTCATGTGCCTGGCAGCCGGCGCGCTGTTCCTCTATTTCTACACGACCGGATATGACGCGATCCACATCGGTGACGCGAGTATCGATTTCACCGAGCGAACCTTCATCTGGCACTACGCCATAAGCCATTTCGACGACGCGCCGTTGCTCGGCTTCGGGATCAACGGCTTCTGGACGATTCCGTCGATCTACGACTATTTTGAGCAGAACCATGGCTGGGTGCTCGACAACTATCACAGCGGCTATATCGCGATCCTGATGGAAACGGGCTTTCTGGGCTATATGCTCTTCACGGCAAGCGTCCTTCTGTTCTCGAACAAGGTTCTGCATCTCATTTCCGCCCAGTCGATCGATCGGTCGCACTGCGCCCTCATCATCGGATTTGTCGTCCTGAGCTTCCAGACCAATTTCACGGAAACGACATTCCTTCGCTCGACGATGTTCACGTCGGTGCTGCTGGTCGGGTTCTTCTTTGCGACATGCAGACCGGTACGACAGACAGATTTCTAGTCTCTGGAATGGAAGCAGATGACCGTCATCCGTGCTCGCTGGCCGAAGAGTCGCAATCTCGCGGCAGCTTTCTTCTTCCTCGCGGCGCTCTGCTCGTCATCTCTCGCCACCGCGCAGGGTGCTTCCTATGGCGTGCCGAAACTGGGGCGCGGCATCAACATTCTCGGCTATGACGGGATCTGGGAAGGCGGTCAGAACGCCCCGTTCCGCCTGGACAATCTGACGGTCATCAAGAAGGCTGGGTTCGCGCATGTCAGGATCAATTTCTTCGGCTTCAAGTTCATGGGTCCGGGGAATGTCCTGGACGAGATCGTCCTGAGGCGGCTCGATGCCGTCATCGAGGAGGTCCTCGCGCGCAATCTCATTCCCGTTCTCGACGAGCACGATACCCATGTCTGCCAGAGCGACGTGGCTGGATGCGCGGAAAAGCTGAAGGCGTTCTGGCGGCAGATCGCCGAGCGCTATACCGGGAAGTATCCGAAGCTTGTCTTCGAGGTCTTGAACGAGCCGGGCGGACAGATGACGTCGGCCGAGTGGAATTCGCTGCTCAACGAATGCCTCGGCATCATCCGTCGCACCAATCCCGCGCGGCCGGTCATTGCCGCCGTTCTCAACACCGATGACAATCCCGTCGACGAGCTGGTTCTGCCGGCAGACGACCGGAATCTCATCGTCACCTTTCACTATTATGCGCCCCTGCGGTTTACGCATCAGGGGGCGCCGTGGTCTCCGACGTTTTCGCGGATCGGTCCGCTGGATTGGGGCTCGCAGGACGACGAAGCGAAGGCGGCGGCCGATTTCAGGAAGATGAGCCTCTGGGCTGAGAAGGAGAAGCGCCCGGCTTATCTCGGTGAGTTCGGCGTGTACGAGCGCGCGCCGTCCGATAGTCGCACGCGATACCTGTCGTACGTCGCGAGAAGCGCCGACAGGCTAGGCTGGTCATGGGCCTATTGGCAGTTCGACCATGATTTCGCGGCCTTCGACAGCGCGCGCCAGGCCTGGAAGCCGGACATCCTGCGGGCGCTGATCCCGCCCTCGCGTTAGCGAGACTGCTGGTCGGTCAAACCTCGAAAGTCCCAAGTCGGAAGATCGTCGCGTTCGAGTAGGGCGACGGTTGTATGACCGTGAAGACCGCGTCCGGAAACGCCTTCCAGACAGCGAGATCACTTCGTGTAATTGCGACAAGTCCGTAGTGCGAGCGGTGTTCGCCCGGTTCGCTTGGTTCACCGACATCGGAAAATCGCAACCGCAAAATGCCGTCTTCCGGCAAGGGGAGTGGCGGCCGACATATTGTCACGAGAGGCAATGGACCTTGGCCGATTGCAATGGAGTCCTCTGATGCAAGCGGTCCTGAGAGCGGGCCGGCGTCACTCTGCGTAGCACGAGCCTCGGGCGCGGGATCGGTCGCGCCTGCCGCTGCGGTGGCGGGTTCGACCGGTAAGGATGTTGGTTCAATGCTAGGCTGAAAATCCGGCTTAACGACGGCCGGCACGGTTTGAGCAGAGGTCCGGCCAGCCCGAAATGCGCCGCTGCGCCCCGAAGAGGCATCGGCCGCGTCGGTCGCGGCAGCCGGTACCGACTTCGTCCGCAACGCCGCCAGCGCGCCCCAGTCGAAATGCTCGGGATAATCGGCTTGCACGTCTCCTATGATGGCAGGCCAAGAGGTGTTCTGGCTGTCGTTCATTGCATCCGTCGTGGTCGCACTCTACGCCCGCTCGATGATTCTCAATGTAGCGCGCTGCCCTCGTTCAGCTAATGCACCCAAAGGGTATGTCCAATCGTTTGAATTTGCTAGTCCCCGGTAGCACGCTGGAAATGGCGCCGCTCGGGCCGAAGGGTCAATAACGGCCACCGTCGCTTTTCTGTTGAGCGATCCATTGCGACAGCGTTTTCGGTCGCGGCGCCAATGCTGCTGCCGTCCTGCTGGTTCGCGTCGATGATGCGGTCGGTTTGGCCCCAGCGTTTCGTTCCGGGTGCCGGTTCAAGCCGGGTTTCGCCGGCGCAGCCGCGATTGCTTCGGCGGTCTCCCTCTCGAGTCGCAGTTGCTTCAATCGGGCCATCTTGTTGCGCTCGGCTTCCAGTTCGGTGCTGTCGGACAGCAGCTTTCGGTGCTGAGGACTCTCCGCTGCGACCGCGACAGCAATGACGGACATTTCACCAAGGGCCTTGCAGGCCTCGAGCCGATGCAGTCCGTCGACCAGAACGAACTGATCATCTTCGGGGCGAACGGAAATAGGAACTTGCTGTCCGATCTCCAGGATGCTTTCCGCGATCTTTTGAACGAGTCCGGGGTCGAGCGTCTTTCTGCTCTTGGGCGGAACGCGAATTTTGTCGATCGGCAGGTTTTCCGCTTTGGGCATGGCTTCTGCTCCGGCACTTGATCCCGGCGCCGCGCGGCGAGGCGAGGGGGGGCAGCCATCCTAGGAGCGGGCGGGCGCGTGAAGCAACCAGTTTCCATTCGCCTTGTGCATGGCGCACGGGAGACTGGGGAATAGCGCCTTGATGCAGGCGTGCCGACGGTGGCTGAAAGTTCTTGTCGGACGTGCGGTGCGCTTCAGCGATCCGGGACCGAGAGTGCTCGCGGCAGTCTGAACGCCAAGTTGTAGAAACCGTCTGGTTCGGTTTAATCCGGTTCCTTTTCGATGGCGGAGGTCGTGTTCGGATAAACGACAAAACTTGCTGTGTGGATTGGAATTCAGAAGCTTTTTCAATTGCATGACGCGGATTTGCGCCGGGTTTTTCGCCGCCCGCGGTCCGGATTAATTACGGTGCTGAAAACTCGCGCAGGACGTTCGTCCCTACTTTTCGCGGGAACTTCGGAATGGTAATCAAAATTGATTTAATTCATTTTTAACTATTTACGGTGGCGTCTTGAACCACACCGACAGGTTTTTGCCGAACGGCCTGCGGCACCAATCCTTTCAATTCGAGCGCGACGCGACGGCGGAGTTGCCGTCCGCTCCGGTTGCAATCCCGGATCGGCGATATGCGGGTGGTGGACTGAACTGAATGCGTGACGTAGAGGCCTTGTTGAATTCGCTCATTGATGTCGATCGCAGCACGCTGATCTCGGTGTTGTCCATGGAGGTGCAGACGGCCACAAAGCTCGCCATGAGTGGGCACCAGCGCACTGCCTGGCAGCGTGCGAAAAGGCGAGGCGCCGTCGAGCACGCTGCCCGTCTCGCGCATATCCTGGCCTATTTCAAATCTGGGGAGGCGCCGCCCGGCATGTCGGAGGATGATCGCCGGCTTTGCAGCAGCCTCGTGGAGAAGCGTAGCCTGTAGGTCGACCGGGTGATCCTGTCCTAGAGACATTTGATGAAGAGTTGATCGCCATGAATGAAAACGACGCGCTCTTGCTCGATCTTGCGATCGGCAGCCGCTTCCGGGTGAAGTCCCTCGGCAAGCATAGCAAGCGTCTGGACGGGAGGACGGGACGGGTCATCGGCTTTGCCCACACCAAGAACGCGCTGCGGGTCATTCTGGACGGACACAAGCATCCGCAAACGCTGCATCGCAGCTATCTGGAGCCGCTGGTCGAGACGGCGTCCTGAAGCGGCCGTCGCCGCCCGCGCCGGCACCGCTTCAGTTGGACTCGATCGGCGCGATCAGGTCGACGATGCGGAGCAGACCCTGGCAGACCCGCCAGATGCAGCCGGTGCCGAGAAACAATTCGGTCGCGGCGTTCATGTCGCCAAACTGGAGGTGATATCCGTTGGCGATCACGTTGATGGATATCCTGATGCCGTTCGTGCCCACCAGCTGGGTGCGCGCCGTATGGACCGCTTCGACCAGCCGCCGCCCGAACTCCCTGGCATCGTCGAGATCGAGCGCTACGAGCCGCGGTGGCGTGCGCGCCTGGTTGAACGGAAACACGGCGTCGATGAGGATGGTATGGCCGTCCGACAGCAGCAGCAGCTGGCTGACCGATTTGCCGGCCGGAAACAGGAAGCATCGTTCGTCGAGGTCGATCTTGATCTCGTACTTCGGCCGCAACTCTGTAATGATCCGGGGCGCGGGATTGATATTCATCATGTTGCAATGCGAATTGACCGTAACATGGCTTTATCCTAGGTCGCTCGCGTGGAAGCGGCAAGGCGGATGCGTCAAGGTCAATCCATCGCCTGGATCTTTGGGTGACCAGCGGAGGTGCTGTCCCAGGTCGCCCTGGGCGGTATAATCGGCACATAGTTGGGCAAGAGGGGCCGACGAGCCCCCGACCATATTTCGGGGCATTGCACTAATGGCGATCAGGATTGCGGCGGTGAGTTCCGCCACCATGTCGGATGACAAGAAGGAATTCATCGTCCAGACCACGGGCAAATATACCGGTGCACTGGAGCTGAGATTCGCCAGTGACTGCGTCGATGATCTGATCGCGGCGCTGACAAGGGTGCGAGGCGATGCGCAGCCGGCGGCGTCGAATGGCGGGGGACCGGCGCTTGCCTCCGAAGCAGCCGCCCCCAGTGCTGAAGCCGCAGCGCTGACCAAACCGGGCGCGACCGGCAAGGCCGGCGAGGTGAGGTTCGAGATCCCCAAGAACTGCACGATTTCCGCGGACACCAGCGGCCGCGGTCTTGTGCTCTTCATCCTCAATCACCGGCTGGAAGGGCAGGCCGGTTACGCGTTCTCGCCGGACGCTGCGAAACAGTTGGCCGGCGGGCTCACCAAGAGCGCCGATGCATTGCTGGCGCAGCGGGCGACCCCCAAGAGTTAAACCAGATGTCACCCCGTGGAGCGTTGGCCCCGCGTCATTTAAACTCCGTTATTGCAAGAATTTACGATGATAAATAACGCGATCACCCTCAGCATTCGTCCGAAATGGCCCGAGATCGCCGATCACTTCGCGGTCTGGTCGCAAGGCCGCGAGATCGGCAGGATCCGGCACGCGCCCGATGTGAGCGAGCCCGATCGTTCGTGGGAGTGGTTCGTTCTGATCCCCATGGGACTTCCGGCATGGGCGAGGGGCGCCGCCCAGGACAGGGATACGGCGATCAGGGCCTTCAGCGCAGCCTGGGGAAGGCTGCTGAAGGAAACGCAACCCGAGCGGATGCAGCGCGCGTGGGAGCTGCACGGCGCGGCGCAGTCGAGGGCTGTGGCGATGGCTCCGCCGGCCGGTGCCGAGCTGAAGGCAGGCTGATCCTTCCGCTCATCCGGCTCCATCGAGAGGTATTTTTCCACCTCCGGGAACGGTGATTGCCGAGATTTCCCGGTGTTGGCCAAGTTGGTCAGCATCAATTTACCGACTAAAGGTTGCGTTAATTGTAAATAGTTGCTTAAATTTCCCGACTGGGCTCGTTTTGGGCAGAGGCTGTTTTGATTAGTTTTAGTATTCGGGACGTTGCGTAGGCCGGCACGCGTGTGCGCGTGAGCCGGCTTTTTTATTGTTATTGCGCAGCTGACGATTGCGAACCGACCTCTGGCCGAGCGGCTTCTAGGATTTTTTGCGACTTTTTTGGAGAATTGATCATGGCGACATACGTTTGGGATCCGGCCAGCGGAACGTACGTACTTTCCAGCGATTCACTCCTTACTGTCTCGACCAACCTCGCCGACTACTCGCCAGGATCTACAGCGCTTATCACGGCGACCAACGTCACTCTCGGCGGTGCTGTGCAGTTCAGCGTCCTCCATTCCTCAGGTCCAGGGCTCGACGGAGTCTGGGGAACGTTGGACGACGATATGGGAACGCCTTTGAGCGGCAGCACGCCCTGGATCGTGGTCGACGGCGGGGCCGGCGATCTTGACGGTGCGATCAATGGAAGCATCATCACATCCTGGTACGTCAACGACGACGCATTTGGCCAGAGTTTCCTTCTCACTGCGAGCGATCCGGCGGCGGCGGGAATCGCGACCACAAGCTTCACGGACCAACTCATCGTAGACTTCAAGCAGGCAGCCAACAACAACGGCGAGCCGGGCGGTACGGGCGACATCGACTGGATCAACAGCATCATTCAGCAAAGCAACTCGGTCTACTACGAGGGCATGTCGGTGATGCAGCGCGTGGTGCTCACCGGGTTTACCGACAGCGGCAACGATGGAAACATCACGCTCAACTTCTCGACCCAGGCCACCAAGGGTGGCGTCCACGCCTATGACTGGCTGACGTCCTGGGATCAGGCTATCGCCGAGGCGAACGACTATGGCGTGCCGTTCGACAATACTCAGGTCGATCCCAACCAGAACAGCCTCCATGTCGGCACGGAATACAATCTTACGCTCGCCGAGGCGAGCGATGGTGCGATCGGTCCTCCGAATACGCTGGATGATACTGTCGTCGAACTGAGGTCCCCGGGCACGGACGGATTTGTCTACTACATAGACGTGGTCGTTCCCGACGATCCCTTCATCAGCAAGGATGGCTCAACGCAAGACAGGATTGACGCCTATGAATCGCTTTATGGTAATCGCACCATACGCGTCTATTCCAATCAGGCGATCACATCAGCCACTCTCACGCTAAGTCACTCCGTCGCGAACGGCGGCGATACAGGAGATTCTGATAACAACTATCAGCTCCTTATTGATTTTGCGGGCACCGTTACGACGAACACGCAAATCATGGTCGAGCTCGCCGGGCATCTTGCCCTCGGCGAGGGCGACGCAGGCTGGGGCACCAATCTCGGCTCGTCTGCGATCAGCGGGGGTCCCTACCACTTCAACCTGCGTTCGATCGATGGGACGTCGCTGGGCTCGCAGGACAACCAGATAAAGGGCGCCGACATCCAGCTGCCGCCCGAGCCGACCTTTGTGCTTTCCGGTGTGAAGTATGAAGACGCCGGCGGTGATGGCGTCAAGGATCCCACGGACGCCCCGCTGTCTGGCTGGACCTTCTACCTTTACAAGGATAACGGAATCACGGGGACGCTCGATGCTGCCGACACGCTGGTCGCCAGCAGCGGGCCGACCACTGGAAGCGGTGCATATTCATTCACTGACCTTGCTACCGGCAACTACATCATCGTCGAGGGAAACCAGGCGGGGTGGTCGCTGACCCCGTCAGCCGGCATGACGCTGGTTAACCCGCTCGGCGACGGCGTGGCGGATACGCTGAGCCAGTACGGTTACGCGGTGAGCATAACCGATCATGACATCACTACTGGATTGGATTTCGGCAACTTCGAGAACATCGACGTCTCCGGCTACAAGTTCGTCGACACCGACGGCAACGGCAGCTGGGATGGGAGCGAGCCGGTCAAGGCGAACTGGACGGTCTATCTCGACAACGACAACAATTTCGGCAACGGCGTGCTCGCCACGACGACGACGGACGCGACGGGTCAGTATCACTTCAACGACCTCGGGCCCGGCACCTATTACGTCTACGAGAAGTCCGAGACCGGCTGGACCAACACCTACAACGGCGCAACCAGCTTCACGGCGCAGAGCGGGGTGGACCAGCACGGCGATCTCGGGCAGACCGAGCCGCTGAACTTCGGCAACTTCGAGAACATCGACGTCTCCGGCTACAAGTTCGCCGATCTCAACGGTGATGGCCATTGGGATTTGGGTGCGGGTGAACTCGGAATTCAGGGGTGGACGATCTATCTCGACGATGACAACAACTTCGCTAACGGCGTCCTCGCCACGGCGACGACGGATGCTGATGGTCACTATGTGTTCAGCGATCTGGGACCGGGCTCATACTATGTCTATGAGCAGCAGCAGAACGGGTGGACCCAAACTTACAACGGTACGACCAGTTTCACCGCGCAGAGCGGCGTCGACCAGCACGGTGATCTCGGCGAAACCGAGGTGCTCAACTTCGGCAACCATCTCATCGAAGGTCCCGGTGTACGTACGCCCGGGTTCTGGCAGAACCCGACCAATGGCGGCACGTACTGGGATGGCATCATCGGAAACGAAGCCCATGCGGGCGATCCTTGTTTCCCCGACGGCGAGCTCCTGGGTTACAACGATGCGGATGGAGCCGGACCGGGCAAGGCCCTGATCGCCAATCCCTATATTCTACTGGGCGACGACAATGGCGACGGGTCGACGGCAGGTGACTCCGGGCCGTATCTGAAGATCACTCTCAGCGATGCGCTGAAGTTCATCAATTTGAGCGGAGCGCCGAAGAACGATACGAGCTGGAACCTGGCGCGGGACGCGATTGCCACTGAATTGAACTTGTTGGCAGGAAATCCCGGCGGCGACCCCAGTGATCCGAACAGTCCGGAGCATTATCTGGATCAGGCGATCCTATGGCTGCAGAACTTCGACAAGAATCACGATGGTACATTGACGGCCACGGAGTTGGGGAACCCGGCGGTCAAAGCGAACAGCGCGGATTGGCAGAAGGGAATCGACACCAATCACAACGTCGGCGATGGATATGAAATCCTTGCTGGCAGCGTCATCCATACTGCGCTCGACTCGTACAACAATGATGGCTCCATCAACGGCGTGTTCTATGCTTTCGATGGCGATTTCTGCTCGGATCAACAACATCAATACCAGATGATGTTGCAATCCGCCGCCGCCTAGGCTCATCGGATTTGGCAATGACGAGGGGCCCTGTTCGGGCCCCTCTCTCGTTTTCGATCGCTCGACGACGCCACGGTGCCGTCGGGCGAGCTTCGAATGTCAGACGAGCAATCCCGTGTGAGCTGTTGTCCAGTAATCGATGCCCGCACGGAGCTCGGCTGGCGCGATGCTCAGGACGCTAACCACCGTCGCCGGAGCCTGGCCATTGTGGGGATCAATCACGAAATCTGTGCCCCTGGAGGTCTGCTCTAGAACCAGCCAATGGTCGGCAAGCGGATCCGTTCCTGCATAGCCGAGTGAGGCAAGGAGCCTAGATAGATCGAGGCCATCGCTTCCCGGTTGGAAGTCGCAGATCGTATCCGTAGCCGAAGAGAATGCGTTGTAGGCGAATATATCGTTCCCGGGTCCACCGTAGATGGTATCCGCACCTTTGCCGGCGACGACCGTGTCGCTGCCGCGTGCAGCCTGGATGATATTGCCGAGGTCATTGCCGATGATGATGTCGTTGCCGTCGCCGGCCCAGACATTCTTTATGATCGTGCTTGCTCCGAGCTGGAGAGATTTCCCGGCGACCGAATCAACAGCACCCGCATGCAGGTCGAGATAGGAGCCCGTCGTCACGGCGGCGGTATTGATGGTGACCATGCTGCTGCTATCGTTGAGAACGTAACGTGATGATCCGCTCGAGGTCGCAAACTCGTCGGTGTAGATGTACGTAGCTGGAGTCGACGGTGCATCGCCCAAGGCTGTCAAGGTCCAGCTGTTGAGCGTCCCGGCGTTTCCGGTGACGTTATCGGTGACGCTAAGCGTCCAATTTCCTTTTGCATCCTCTCCCCAGAATGTGTTCGCGGTCGTTTCGAACACGATGCCGCCGCCAGTGCCGTTTGCCGGATGGTTAATGAGGGTGGCAGTCGTTCCACTCGGGGACGTCAGTGTGACGGTGAGATCGCTCACATGAGGATGGCTGATGTTGAGGTCAACCACGACCTTGTCGAGACGCTCGGACGAGGCGAGGGTTATGGTGCTTTGAAGGCTGCCACTCCCGTCGGGAATCCTTGCGTTGTCGAGATGGCTTGAGCTTTGTATGGACAAGTTTGCGTAAGTCGATTGCTTCTGCCAGCTCTCGGCCAAGCGCACGGCCGCCGTGGCATCAACCAACCCGAAGCCATAATCCTGCGAGAAATGCAGTCCGCCCCCGTTCCAGTCGTGGGCTCCATTTGTCTGCCAGCCGGCGCTCGTTGGATCGGTATTCTTTGCCGAGTATGCCAGAATCTCCATGACGTCGCGATAGCCGAGGTCCGGATTGCTCTGCAGCATCAATGCAATCACTCCGGCGACGGTCGGCGCGGCATACGATGTGCCCGAAGCTGACGTAAGGTCCCCAGTCGAATAGCCGGCCGAGCCTGTTCTATCGTCGGTCGTATTGCCGACTCCCGGAGCCGCGACGAGCAAGGCCGCGCCAGGCGTGCTGAATGATGCGAAATGCCCATCGTAGTCGATCGCAGCTACCGTAATGACGTACGGACTGTTCTGGTAGTTGTGATAGTTGACGTCGTCACCGGAGCCTCTCGAATTGCCAGCCGCAAACACAAACTCCGTCCCCAGGCCGTTGCGGCCGCTGGTAACGCCGGCCTGAATGGCGGTTCTGGCGGCGGAGCCGGTGCCGAAGTTGTCCTGGAAAGCGGTGGAGTAGCCCCAACTGGCGTTCGCGATGTCCATGCCACTCGCAACCAGGTGGTTGAACGCATCGGCTATCTGACTCGCGCCTCCGCTCGAGTAACTAATCCTGAATCCTGCGATTCCGGAATTGTACGCAATGCCCGCGATGCCATATCCGTTATGGGCTGCAGCAAGGACGCCTGCGACCGTAGTGCCGTGACCATCGGCGGCCGTGCCGTAGGCGTCTGCGCCGCCATTTGTCGCGTCGTAGTCGAGGCCCAAGAGGTAGCGTGAATTCAAGTCCGAATGGTTGTAGTCGACACCATCGTCAACGATCCCGATCTTTACGCCGGCACCGGTATAGTTTGTCCAGGCGGAAACGACGTTAATTCCGGTCGTCGGGTTCGTGAGTCCCCACTGCCAATTGGCGAAGTAAGGATCCGTCGGAAGCGCCGTATCTCCGGTGGGCGGGGCAAGTGCGTGCCACGTGATGGGAATGGTCGGATAGACGTCCGGCGCCGAGGTAGACGTTGTCGTGCTGCCGCCGCTCGATGTGCTTCCGCCGCCCTTGCTGCTCCCGCCCGTTGTTCCGCCTCCGCCCTTTTTCGCGGCGAAGCTCTCGGGCGCGTTACCATCCGGGACCGAAACGTCTGGCTGAGCAGCGTGGCGCTCCACCTGGGCCACCGCCGGAGTGTCCATCGATCCGGCGTTTGCCGAGGCGATGTTCAGTCCGATGAATTCCCATTCCAGAGCATTTGCATTCGCTTCAGAGAAAATCCCGTACTGATCATTCACGCCCCGCTTGGCCATTGAATCTCCTTGCCTGTGCGACGGAAGAAAGAGCGCGTCGTGTCGCGCGTTGGTGCGGAGATCGGACGACGGGGCAAATTAAAGGCGGGTAAATTGAGCCGTTAAACTGGGATCAGCGGTTCCAGAGCGCTGACGGCGGCAATCCAAGTTTCGCAATCTCTTTAACGGCGCATAAATCTGATTTTATGCCCGTTAGGCCGAGCCGTTTCGAGGCGGTAGGATCGTCCGGGACGTGACAGGATGACGATGACTTGAATCCGTTTGTGACGGAGCCTCGTTTCCGCGCGCGATGATGAGGTCGGGCCGCGGGGCGTCGGATCCGATGCGCTTGGCGGTTGCGTGCATATGCTGTGCGATGGCAGGCGCGCAATGCGCCGAAGAATTCGTATTGTCAAAATATTCTGAGTTGCCGAAATTGCGGATTGGCGTATGTCCATTGCCATCCCGGCCCGTGGCGACGGGGGCAATGGAACTCGTGTCCCCGGGGGAGAGCGCGAAGGACACCGTTAAAACCATCCGCGCAGGGAAGACCGGGATGCCGGTTTCACCTGTGAACCACCCCGTGCGCACTTTCTCCGCACAGGGGCTGCGGGTGCCGGCCGGCCGCTCGGACTTCCCTGGGCCCTTTCCTCCGGGAAAGGGAATTTCCAGCCTGAGCTCGGGCATGTTGCGCCGCGGGAATGCGAACCCATGTCCGCTGTTTGGGTTCTTGGTCGGACTTCCCGCTGGTGCCCCCTTCACCCGCCGCATTTAGCCGTGCGTCAGTCAAGATAAATATCGTAAAACGCGCAAGGGCCCGTAGCTCTACGGGCACCTTTACCTTCCAGCGAGTATTATTTCGCGCGCCCGGCGGCTGTGCTAAACATTGTGCTCGATTAGACAAGATTTGTAACGGCTGCCAGTAGGTCTTTAATTCGGCCGGGCGTTGTCACTCCGGCGGTCATTTTTGATTAGAGGGGGCGGGGGCATCCGCCGGATTGTGTGAGCGCGCCTTTTAAGAGGCCGGACGAGCTCCGGCGGCTCCTGCAGACATGCCGGGGCTATTTCGTGACGGCCGGCATCTTCAGCCTTGCCATTAACCTGCTTTACCTCGCCGGCCCGCTCTACATGCTGCAGGTTTACGACCGCGTGATCTCGAGCGCCAGCGAGATCACGTTGTTGATGCTCACGATCGCGCTGCTGCTGGCGTTCATGGCGCTGGCCGGCCTCGACGCAGTTCGCGCGAGGGTGCTGACCCGCGCCAGCATCCGCCTTGACCGGAAGATCGCCTCGCGGGTGATGACGGCAATCATCGATCGTTCGGCGAGCGCAGGCGGCGCCCGCAGCCAGGCGCTCCGCGATTTCGATACGTTTCGCCAGTTCGTCACCGGGACCGGCATCCACGCCATCTTCGATCTGCCCTGGGCTCCTATCTACATCGCGGTGATCTTCGTCCTTCATCCGTTCCTGGGGGCCTTTGCGCTGGGGTGTTCGGTCATCCTGGTGCTGATGGCGCTGCTGAGCGAGTGGCTGGTGAAGCTGCCGCTCACGGAATCGAACGAGGCCGCCGCGCGCAGCTACAGCTTCACCGAAATGAGCCTGCGCAACACCGAGGTCGTGCGTGCCATGGGCATGACCGGCGGTCTGCTGCGACGCTGGAGCCGGGATCGCGACCGGATGCTCGAGCGCCAGGTGGCCGCAAGCGACCGCGCCGCCGCGATCCAGAGCCTGATCCGTTTTCTGCGTCTCGCCATGCAATCGCTGATCCTGGGACTGGGCGCATATCTCGTGATCGAGCGGGTCACGACGGTCGGTTCGATGTTCGCGGCCAGCATTCTGCTAGGCCGCGCGCTGCAGCCGGTCGAGCAGATCGTGGGATCGTGGCGCAGTCTCGTGTCGGCGCGTGCTGCGTTCCTGCGCATCCGCGAGCTGCTGACGGCGCATCCTCTTCTCGATGCCGGCCTGACGCTGCCCAGGCCCAAGGGGCAAGTTTCGGTGGAGGCGCTCACCTTCGCTCCTTTGGGGAGCTCCAAGGCCATTCTGCGCGGCATCACCTTTGCCGTCGAGGCAGGAGAGGTGCTCGGGGTCATCGGACCATCCGGGGCCGGGAAATCGACCCTGTCGCGCCAGCTTGTTGGCGTGCTGACACCCTCGGCGGGCGCCGTGCGGCTGGACGGCGCCGATGTCGCGACCTGGGTCAAGCGGGCGATCGGCGACCATGTCGGCTACCTGCCTCAGGATATCGAGCTGTTCTCGGATACGATCGCCGCCAATATCGGCCGCTTCGATGAGGGCAGCGACAGGGACGTCATCCTCGCCGCCCAGCTCGCCGGCGTGCACGAAATGATCCTGAGGCTTCCGCACGGTTACGACACCCAGGTCGGAGAAGGCGGCGCTATTTTGTCCGGCGGCTTCCGCCAGCGGATCGGTCTGGCCCGCGCCGTCTATGGCAGCCCAAGCCTCGTCGTGCTCGATGAGCCGAGCTCGAACCTCGATGCCGAAGGTGATGTCGCTCTGGCAGATTGTATCGTGCAACTGAAAAAGAGCGGGACGACGGTCGTCATTGTCTCGCATCGGCCGGCGACCATCGGGGTCGTCGACAAGATTCTCGTTCTCAGAGATGGCGTCGCCGAGATGTTCGGGCCTCGTGCCGAGATCATGGCCCGGCTGACCCGTCCTGTGCCCGTGCACGCCGTGCAAGGCTCCAGCAGCTAGGCTCGCCCAATGGCCATTCTCGATGGAACACCCAAGAATCTCGCCGCTGTTGGCAGCCGGGCCGGTCTTTCCGCTGGGCCGCCCAGCGACTCGATCAGGCGCATCGCTCTCGCCGGCTGGGTCATTGTTGCCGTATTCTTCGGCGGGATTGGTGCGTGGGCGCTGACCGCGCCGCTCAACGGCGCCGTCGTGGCAAACGCGGTCGTCAAGGTCGAGGGCAATCGCAAGAGCGTCCAGCACCTTGACGGCGGCATCGTGAAGGAGCTGCGGGTCAGGGAGGGCGACAAGGTCCGCTCCGGTGACCTCCTGATCGTGCTGGACGAGACCCAGGCGCGCGCCGAATACGAAGTGCTGACGCAGCAATGGGCCGTGCTTCGTGCCACGGAGGTTCGGCTCCTCACCGAGCTCGATCATGGCTCCGAGCTCGTGATGCCGTCGGATCTGAAGGCGCGTTCCGAAGATCCCTACCTCAAGAGCGTCTGGAACGGGCAGGTCAGCCAGTTCGAGAGCCGCCGGGCCGCGCTGGAGGGACAGCGCAGCGTCATTCGCGAGAAGATCAACCAGCTCGGCTCGCAGATCGTCGGCGCCCAGGCGCAAGTGAAATCATTTACCGACCAGATCAATTCCGTTCACAGTGAGGCAAAGGATATCGCGCCTCTGGTCGAGCGGGGCCTGATCGCGCGCCCGCGCATTCTGCAGCTGGAGCGTACCGCCTACGGCCTCGAAGGTCAGATCGCCGATTCCAACGCCAACATCGCCAAAGCCCGCCAGGCAATTGCCGAGCAAGAGCAGCAAATGGCGCAGCTCGATAATGATCGAATGACCGACGTGACCAAGGACCTTCGTGACACGCAAGCGAAGATCCTGGAGGTCATCCCCAAAGCCATGAATGCCAAAGCGGTCCTGGGGCGCATGGAGATCCGAGCTCCCTATAGCGGCCAGGTGGTCGGCCTCAACGTCTTTTCAGTCGGCGGCGTCATCCAGCGCGGCGACAAGATCCTGGACATTGTCCCGGAGCAGGATGGGCTGACAATCGAAGCGCAAGTGGCGGTCGAGGACATCAGCGACGTGCATCCCAACACGCGTGCGGAAGTTCACCTCACGGCTTACAAGCAGCGGATCGTGCCGATCATTCATGGTGACGTCATCCAGGTCTCGGCAGATCGTCTGACCGACCCCAAGAGCAACAACCCGTACTACACGGCCTTCGTGCGAATTGATCAGGACGAGCTTGCGGCTATGCCGAACATCAAGCTCTATCCGGGAATGCCGGCGACCGTCATGATCCCGACTGTCCAGCGCACGGCATTTGAATATCTCGTCGGCCCGTTGATCATGTCCTTCAATCAGTCCTTCCGCCAGAAATAGGATGCAGCGCGGTCGGAAGGGCAGGGACGCAGCCCGCGAGCCGTGGCCCGGTGGCGGGCTTCCAATTCGGATGCGTGTGCCCGGCTCGGGGGCAATTCTCCGAATTGCCATTGAACGCGCTTGGCGTGGCACCGGCGCAAATCTTGGCGCCCAAGGGCAGCGCAGAAAACCTGCCCGCGTCGCTGTAGGACTATTTAGCTGTCGGACTATTTAAACGGGTCGTCGATCGACGCTGCTGACTGCCTCACGCGTCGAACGCCGATGGGAGAGCCGTCCGACACGAACAGCAGTTCGTAGCTCTGTCCGCGAGAGTCCGTTGCGGTACAGGTGACACTCGAGACCCGCCGCGCGGCAAAGTTGCCGAACTGGCGGCAGATGCCGGTCGATGCCTCCTCCGAGGGTACCGGCAGCCCATGGACCTTCGGCCGATGCCTGGAATTCAAGAGCATCCGATCGATCGGAAGCTCGTAGGAATTGTCGTCGAAACGCCTTCCCTTCTCACCGGAGAAAGACACGACGTGGCCGTCGTCCGCCGGATCGTCGATAGCCACCGCGAAGCTCACACGCCCGGCTTCGTTATGAGCGTAGGCAACGGCCTTGCAGGCGTAGCTGCGACCCGCAATCTTGAGGGTCGTGCACTTGCCTGACATGTGTGCAAGGATGTCGATGAGAGGCTGACGATGCTCGATGCGCTTGGGAGCGTCCGGACTTTGCTCTGCTGCCGGACGGGTCCCCGCCGTCTGCGCCACGCAAGGCGCCGCAAGGGCAAAAAGCGCCCCGGTCGACAGCAACAGCCCGGGCCGCAACCAACATAAAAAACGCCGCCAAATGGTCACGCAATCCCCTCTGCCGGGCTGTGTCCCGCGCCGCAGAAAAGCCCGTCCGGCCAAACTCTTACCCCGCCTCAATCCGGCTCATAGTGACATTGGAGCGACCACGGATCAATCGAGCGAAGGGGCCGGTGGGGGCTGCCTTGCCTGTTTACTTAACGCCGCCGAGGCATTACAGGGCTTTAACCGACTGGCAGGCGCCCTTTCCCTCGGCGGAGCCGCCGTCCGCAGCCGCGGTCACCTGTCACGCCAGCGTCGAGCCATGGAGTTAGGAACGCATGACGCTGAGCGAGATTGTCTTTCCAGTTGTGGCTCGGCCCTTGCATGCCTGGCCGGCTGAACGAAACCGAAGAGGGCAGTTGGGCTGACCGATTGCACGGGATTGCGACGAGCCGCACCGGTTTCGGAAGGCGAAAACCGATGGATCGATGATTGACTTGAAAACGAACGGGGCCGTAATCTCGGCTACCCATTGTCGTTAACGCTGATTCCCACGCATGCAAATGGAATTTACAGGTGCCTAAATTCAAGAACAAGACGATTGCCAGTTTCGGTTCGCGCTTGAAACAGCTGCGGGAAGAGCGGTCGATGACCATCACGGAGCTGGCTCGACGGATTGACGTGACTCCGCCTGCGATTTGGCATTGGGAGAAGCGCGGCAGGGTGCCCAAGCCCGCCACCATAAAGGCCGTGGCAAAGGTACTTAACGTCAGCGCCGAGTTTCTCGAGGACGGTGTTCACATTGTGAATACTCAGGATCAAGGTCCCTCGGACCAGCTCTCGATGCGGCCGGACGAGATGAGTCTCGAACAGCTCATCCGCGCCATTGAGGCGAAAGGCTTCCACGTCCGGATCACTTCGGCTGGCGATCGGTAGATCTGGAAGGCGAAGCGCGCCGTATCTCCGCATGGAATATTGGCGAGCCGCGCCAAGCTCCTTTACCCATCTTCGTGTTAAAACCCGCGAAAATCGGCCAGGCTGCAATTAACGCGGGTGACTCGCTTGCGCCAGACGGCTCCGTGAGTCCGGCAATTTTTGATGCGGCGTTTGCCGGTCCAAAGGTCGCTGTCGCCCGTCCGTCACCGACGTCACCGACGTCACGTTCGCGCTTCGACGAGCATTCCTCGGCCGAGTTTGGCGAGGCAGCGTTCAACTTGCAGCATCATCCAGCGCAAATGCGCAGCTCTTCGCTGATGGGTCTGTAACGCCTGAACGTCGCGGCGTGGTGCCCTGGGTGCAGTGGCATCCGGGACGCCGCACGACCGGCCAAAAAGATTCCCGGTCTCTCACGCTCGATAAAAAAACGGCGAGGCAGCGCAGTATCGGAGCTGCCCTGACGCAACGCATGCTTTCGTTTCGTGGCATAAGCATCATTTGCAACCTCAGGCTACATAAGGTGGAGTTGCATATTCGGGCAAAATTTCAGCCGGGCTCCGCGCTTAAGTTATTGAGGAGGCAAACGCCTCCCGGGTGGAACTGATCGTCGTCAAGTGTGTCGGGTTGTAACCTCGGTCGTGATTCAACCGGAATTTATTTCAGCGAGTTGTCGATAAACTGCGAGGAGTAAAGCGCTTGTAGCCAATCTGAGGCCGTGTCATACTTTCGTAGTTAAAGCCGATTTAAGCTGCGCGTAAATTTCGTTTAAGCCGCCAACTCGTCATTCGAAGGAGGCGATGCAATGAATAAAAATTTTAGCACCTTAAGCATTTGGAATTTTGCTCGTCCTCTGTCGCGTACTGTCGACGGCACGGACACTCGATCTCTCCCCGGCGCACACCACTAGCCTTTCTCCTCAAGCGCGTAGCGCTTGAGCCGCCTTTGCGTACGCGAATTTGCTGCTCGCCGTTCGGTCCATTCTTTGATGGGGCATTCCGATGGGTATAGCCTGGCGTTGGAACAAGGAAGCTCACAAGCGCTCCGTGTTCGAGACCCTCCTCAATAAGGTCATTCGCGAGATCATTCCCGGGCGGGACAGTAGAAGGCGCCGCCGCATGGGCAGTGCCGCGAGTTCGGCGGCAAAGCCACGGCGGCAGAACTTCACGCTGGAAGCGATAGAGCCGCGTCTGCTGCTGTCGGCGGATTTGACCTATGGTGCTCCCGGCAGCGTCCCGGGTGGTGTCACCAATGCGAGTGACATCAGCAGCTATGTTGCGACTCTGACGTCAACAACCTTCGTGCTCAAAGCCGAGGCTAACGGCAATGGCGACGTGTTTTGGAACCTCCACGGGACTGGGTTGGATGGGGCCGGTGACACGGGGATTGCTGCTTCGAAACAGATCACGACAATCGGCGATCTGAGCGTCAACATTAAGCGCGACGATCTCGGCGTGTTCAACGACAAACTCAGCCTGATCGATTTCGTCGGCGACAAGGTCACGATCGACACCGACAGCTTCTCCGTACTCAACACGAAGTTTGCCGGTAACAAGATCAACGTCGACTTCGCTGGCGGCAAGGATATCGACATCGGCTCGCTGATAGGCGTTACGCTTCCGCTTCCGCTCGCCAACGACCAGGTCGTGATGACCGGCAACGGCGGCACATTCACCGGCCATGATTTTTCGCTCCACAGCTCGTCGGATATCGTCAACGACGCGAGCGGTCTGCAGATCACGAATGCAGGCGGCTCGTTTGAGCTCGTGTCGGACTCGAAGGTCACCATCGACAACGGCTCGGCCATCAACGCGACCAACATCACCTTGAAGGCCGATGCGAAGAGCACGGGCGGATTGTTCCAGGGATTGCTGGCCGATGCGAAAAGCGAGGTCACGCTCGATAGTTCGAGCCTCACCGCGGTGGGCGGCACTGTGGCATTGCTGGCCCATTCCGACGCCACTTTCGTCGAGAATGGCGACACGTACTTCAGCGGCAGCTTCTCCGGCACCGCCGTGCTCAGCATATCGGGCGCGCTCGTCGACGTAAAAGGCACGGCATCCATTACGGCAAAGGATGCCAATCTCGAGGCCAAGATTCATACCGATATCACCGCGACCGCCAGCGATCCTGGAGCCACTGTAGCGGCAGTCGTCGTCACGGTGTTCAATACACCTGAGATCAAGATTGGTGACACCGCCGACATCAACCTTACCGGAAATCTGACCGCGGAGGCAAAGTCGGACATCACGGTGAGCAACACCATCGTGCCGAAGGGGTCCTCCAGCCCAGATTCCGACGCGGTGATCGCCACCACCATACTGCACAGCGATCCGTCATTGACGGTCTCCGGCGGCGATATCGACGCGGTCGGAACTGTGGAGTTGAAAGCGACAAACACCATAAATGCGACCACGACGGCCGATGGCTCGCTGGGCGATGCGGGTGCCACTGTCGCCTTCACGCTGTTCACCGGAGACACGACGGCAAGCGTCACGAACGGCACCATCGATGCGGCCGGCATCGCGATCTCCGCCACTAGCGATCGTACTGCCACCACGCTGGCCAGGGCAACCGCGGGGGGCGCTACTGAGAACGCGGGCAACGAATCCGAAAAGCGACTCGCTGATCCCAATGACGATGGAGACACGAGCGACAAGGCGAGTACAGACGAAGGCAACGTGACCTTCGCGGCCGCAGTGGCCGTGTCGGTGCTCACCGGGGACACCACGGCCAGCATCACGGGCGGGTCGGTCGCGGCTTCGGCCGGCAATCTCGATCTTACTGCCAGCGGCAAGGTCGAGGTCGTCACCACCGCGGACGGCTCGAGCAAAACCGATTCGGGAGCGACAGCGGTGGGTGCTGCCGTCGCGATCAATGTGGTGACACCGACGGTGACTGCGCTGCTCGGCGGCACGGCCAACGTGGATGGTACTGACGTTAATGTCACCGCCCTCATACCGGATAGCAAGGTCGAGGCGGAGTCGACTTCCGGTGCGGGCGGAGGAAGCAACCTCGGCGTTGCCGGATCGCTGGCGCTCAATGTCGCGGTCCTCAACGTATACGCCAAGGTTGATGGCGCGGTGCAGGTTAACGGCGCCAACGTCATTCTCATGGCGGAATCGAGCACGACGAGTACGGCCGTGGCGAAGGCGACGGTCGACGGCAGCGGCGACGCGACGGGCGTCGGGGCTTCGGTGGCGATCAACGTTGCCGATAACGATACGAATGCCCTGCTGACGGACGGCGCGACGCTGACCAATGCCAAGAATCTGACCTTGGATGCGGAATCCAAGCATGTGATGGAAACGGACGCCAAGGGCGGCACGACTGGCGGGACGGCCGTCACGCCGATCGCTGCGGTCTCGGTCGCGACCTACGACACCGAAGCGCGCATCGGCACGGGCGCCCAACTGACCATATCGGGCGCTCTATCGGCAACCGCCTTGCACATCGGTTCAGTCACGACGCTCGCCGACGGCGAAGCGGCCGGAAGCACCGCGGCGGTGGGCGCGTCACTTGCGTTTGCCTATGAAAAGGACACCGTGATTGCGACCACGCTGCGAGATATCGCGGCGACGGGTTCGGCAGCGTTCATTTCCGGTTCGATTGGAAAGACGAGCACTTTCGCCAAGGCGAGTGCGAGCGGCGCCAATGATGACGGCGAGGACGCGCAGGCCAAGGGCGACAGTAAGCGCGGTGCCGCCAATGATCGCGCCAGCAAGAGCGGTGCGACAGGTTCGGGAACCGACAAAAAGGCAGAAGCCAAGACATCATCGAGCAGCAATAGCGGCGGCGACAGCATCGCGGTCGCGGCGGCGATTGCCATCAACATCGTGGATAGTGAAGCGCGATCCGAGCTTCCGGCCGGCGTGACGATTTCGTCCGGCGGTGCGCTGACGGTCAGGTCCGGAAGCAATATCAACGGCTCTGCGGAGGCGGACGGCAGGGCGGCCGAAGGCGGCTCGGCCGCGGTCGGCGCCGCCGTGTCGGTCAACTCCGTCGACGCCAAGAACACGGCGCGGGTCGCAGCAACGGTGTCGGCCGCCGACGGATTGGTGGTCGAGGCCCTGATGCTCGATCGCGCGATCGATCTCCAGACGGGCACGATCAAGATCGTGGACGAGTCCGACGATACGATCTTCCTTGGAACCGGCCACGGCTTAACGACAGGTCAGAAGGTCAAGTATCACAAAGGCAGTGGCGGCACCGAGGTCGGCGGCCTGGTCGACGGCAAGGAGTATTTCGTATTTGACGCAGGTGGCGGCAAGATAAAGCTGTACGACAATGAAGTTGATGCAAAGCTGGGCGGTGCAACTGGACTTGCGGATCTGACAGGGCCTGGCGCGGGGAGCGACCATAGCTTCGGCACTTACATCGACGTGCCGCTGGTCGGCGAAATCGAGAACCCCCTGGATAGCAGCAAGGTTCGATTTGACCCTGACCCGAACAACATGCGCGTCATCCAGACGAACGACGCGCACGGCCTGAGGACCGGTGACGAGGTCGCCTATCACAAGGGCGCCGGCAGTCCGATCGGCGGGCTGACGGACGGACATACTTATTACGTCATCGCGCTGGACGACACCCATGTCCAGCTGGCCGCCTCACGCGACGATGCCCTGGCGGGCAAGGCGATCAAGCTGACGTCGGACGATGACGCCACCCACGACGACACGCTGACCGAAGCCACGCACAGCATATATGCGAGCTCGGTCTCGGGCGCCGGGAGTGACAATGTCGGCGTTGCCGGATCCGCCGCGATCAATCGTGCTGCCGTTGTGACCCTGGCGGAAGTTACGGGTGACGTTGTGCTGGCCGACGGTGCGGACGGTGGTCCGGGAATCGGCGCGGTGATCGTGCACGCGCAATCGACGTCCGACGACACGGCCAAGGCGCTCCCCGCGGGTGATGGCGCCGTCGCCGACAGCGTCGGCGTGGGCGCATCCTTTGCGCTCAATATGAACTTCAACGACACCACGGCACAGATCACCAATGGCGCCGACATCAGCGGCGGAACCGCCGATAGTCTCGATGTCGCAGCCACCGGCCGGCACCGCACCTCGACTGAAGCGAGCAATGGTGCCAAGGGAGGCACGGGCGTCGGCGCGGCGATCGCGGTGGCCATCTCCGATGCGGACACGACAGCCGAGATCGGTACCGGCGCCACGTTGAACACCGCGGGTCTCGACAGCGTGACTGCCACGCACTCGAACATCATCGAGACCAAGGTGAGTTCGAAGGCGGAAGGCGACGATGCCGCGGTCGGCGCCTCGGTCGGCGTAAATTACGTCACCGATGACAACAAGGCGCACGTGGCCCGCAGTCTTCACTCGACGGGCGGAGCCGTCTCTCTCATCGCGGACCTGACGATCGTCGACTCGCTGGAAGCGCACGCCAGCGCGGGCGGAGGCGACTCCTCCGGCGACGACGCGGATTCTCAGGCCAACAGCAGCACCAACAACAATTCGAATACGCAGAACAACGGCGGCAACCGGTCGATGGAGTCCGCCAGCAATAACACCAATAGCGGCAATTCCTCCGCAAGTTCCGAGTCCGGTTCCGGAGGGGGCGGCGTGGGCGTCGCGGCCGCCGTCGCGATCAATATCGTCAAGCTGACGAACGCCGCGACCGTCACCGACGGCGCAGATCTGACCGGCGGCGGGGCCGTCACCATCGCAGCGCGCGCGAGCGTCGACAGCAAAGCCCAGGCCGATGGTCTGTCCGTCAATCTCAGCGACAGTTCGGGGACCAGCGTTTCGGCCGCGGTGGCGCTCAACTTCGTGTCTCTCGGCAACACCGCAACCGTGGATAACGGGTCTGTCATCACTGGCAACGGCATCACCATCGAGGCCGTGACGACGAATTCCGAGCGCAACGACTTTGTCGCGACTGCCTTTGCCGCAAGCGGCAACAAGTCGAACGACCCCTCGATTGCCGGCGTGTTCGCGCTCAACGTGATCGATGTCGATACCACGGCGGAAGCGCTTGACGGATCGGATCTGGAATCCACCGGCGGGGTGACCGTGACCGCCGAGCACAACATGGGGCTGCAGGCGATTGCCGCCACTGTTGCATTCTCGACGGGCGGCAATGTCGTGGGCGGCGCAATTGCGCTTGATGTCATCGGTACTGGCGCAGGCGGATCGAACACGATCGCCAGCATCGGGACGCCTGATGGCGACGCCAGCGGTGCGATCGTCCATGCCGACGGAGCGGTGAGCGTCTCGGCGACACATACGATCAACATGATCGGCGTCATCGATCTCCCCGACAGCGTCAATGAGCAGATCGACGATCCCGGCATCAGCCTTGGTGCGGTGGCCATCTCTGCGGCCGGTGGTGGCGGCAGTGCCGCCGTTGCGGGGTCGGTATCGATCGGCGTGATCAATACCACCACGCAGGCGAGCGTCGAAAACGGCAGCTTGGTTGCGGGTAAGAGCGGAGCGTCTGCGGGATCTCTCAACGTTAGCGCGACAGATACCTACGACTGGGCGTCGATCGCCGGCAGCGCCGCGGTTTCGCTGGATGGCGTAGGCGTCGGTGCGGGCCTCGACTTCTCCTCGATCACGAAGAACACGAAGGCCTATGTCGGCGTCGGCGCCCATGTGGACGTCTCAGGGAATGTCTCTCTCACGGCCGATTCGACGGAGGACATCATATCGGTTGCGGCGAATGCCGGGATAGGCGCGGGCTCCGTCGGCATCGGCGCGACATTCGGCATTCATGTCGTGCACACCGAGACGCGGGCCTATATCGCAGACGACACCGCGGACAACAATACCATCGTCACGGCGGGCGGAAACGTCACCGTATCGGCGCATGGCGCGATCACGATCAAGGTCATCGCGGCAGCCATTGGCGGCGGCAACAGCGTCGGCGTCGGTGCAGGCGACGAGACCCTGGTCCATACCGATATCGTCGAAGCGTATGTCGGCAATCACGCGGCGGTGCATACGCACGGTTCCGATGGCCTGCACGTCATCGCGTCATCCAGCGAGGATCTGATCGGCATCACCGCTGCCGGCAGTGGCGGCGGAAGCGTTGCCGTGTCCGGTGCCGCAACGATAAACGTGCTCGACGAAACGACGACCGCGCGAATCGGTCGCGGCGCTTTGATCGATGCCACGTCACCGGGTCTCAGCACGCCGGATGTGTGGGTCCATGCCAGCGACGACACCTCCATTGTCACGGTGGCCGGTTCGCTTGCTATGTCGGGCTCCGTCGGCGTTGGCGTCGGCATCGACGCCACCAAGATCGATAAGACGACTACAGCCTATATCGACTCTGGCGTCACTGCGACCGCAGACGGCGACATCGACGTGACGGCGCTCGTGTCCGAAGACATCACCTCGGTGGCGGCGGGCCTCTCTGCGTCAGCTACGGCCGCCGTGACGGCAGACGTCAGCGTACATGTGATAGAGAACCACACGCGTGCGTTCATCGGGGATGACCCGACAGACGGCATCCTCACCGCAGGTGAGGGTGATGTTCACGCGCACGGCAGCGTCCGCGTCTGGGCAAACGACAAAACCGAGCTCGACAAGGTGATCGGCGCCGCGTCCTTCTCCGGCACGGCGGCGATCACGGCGGCGGGAGGCATAACCGTCTCCAACAAGACGACGGAAGCGTTCATCGGGGCCGGCGCCAAGGTGACAGGCGACGGGCATAGCCAGCTGGATGCGCCGACGGGCGGATTCGATTTGAACGCGTCCAACGCGAGCGCACAGTCCAAATATGACAGCGTCAATTCGGGGGCGATCAGCGTCACCTTCGGCAACGACGGGACGCACGATACGATCTCGCGTGCGGCCGGCAGCTTCGTCACCGACGGCTTCGCCGCCGGCCAGACGATCAACGTTACCGGCGCCGGCGGCAATAACGGCGACTACACGATTTTCAGTGTGAGCGCCAACCAGATCGTCCTGACCTCGAACAAGGGGCTGACGGGCGCGCTGACCAAGACGCTCGTTCAGTTCGATACCAATGCGCCCGGCATCGAAGCAAAAAGCTCGGCGGGTGCGAGCGAGAGCGATCTCAAGAATTCGGGCGAAATCAACCCTCCGACACCGATCGGCAGCGGCGATGGGGCCTCCAGCGTCAAGGATACCGACGGCAACGCCGTTTCGGTCGACGATCCCGATCTCGGCCGGAACGTGCATCTGACTGCTGCGACCCAGGCGACCAGCGGCGTCATCGTTGCGGCGACGAACAACGACGATATCGAAAGCTATTCGATCGGCGTGTCGGCCGCGGGCACCGCTGCCATCGGCGTCGCGGTCTCCGTGAACGTCATCAACGCGACAACGAATGCCTTCATCTCGGACGACGCCAAGATCAACAAGGATCAGTCCGACGCGGATCCGACCCAATCCGTGACTGTGGTGGCGTCGAACGACTTCCGTCATACCGCTGCGGCGGGTGCCGTCTCCGTCGGCACCGTCGCCGTTTCGCCGGCGGTCGATGTGACCGTCACCGACAACATCACGACCGCCACGATAGGCGACGCCGACGTGACGGCAAAGGATGATGTCCACGTCATCGCGGACGCGAGCGAGAAGCTGTTGCTGGTCGGTGTCGGCCTTGCCGGCGGCCTGGTCGGCGTCGGCGCGGGAGTGAATGTCCTGTCGCTGAATGGCGAGACCACGGCGGAAGTTGGAGGCAAGGTGCGGGCCGACGGCGACGTCGTCCTGCGGGCCAACGACGACACGCAGGTCACAATTGTCAGCGGTGGTCTCGGTGCCGGATTCGTGGGCATCGGCGCGGGTGTCGGGGTCATGGTCATATCCAAGGACACCGAAGCGCGCATCAGCGACGATGCCGATGTGACGGCGCTCGGCAAGGGCACAGGGGAAACCGACGTCCGCTCCGGCGATCTGGACGGCAACCATGACTTCGTCACGGCCGAGGCACACGGCGTCATTCTCGACGCGCGCTCGTCGGAAGATGTGTTGCAGCTGGCGATCGCAGGATCGGGCGGCTTCGTCGGCGTATCGGTCACGGTTGCGGTGAGCGTTATCGAAGCGAAGACGGCGGCAACAATCGGTGACGCCTTCATCAATGCCAATGACAATGGCAACGCCGATCTCCGCCAGGATGTCTATGTCGATGCCAGCGACAAGGCCACGGTGCAGGCGATTGTCGTTGCGGCGGCCGGCGGATTCGTCGGTGCAGCGGGCTCCATCGACGTCGGCGTGCTGAACAATGACACCAGCGCCAGCATCCTGTCCGGCGCCGATGTGCACGCTCTGGACGATGTCGAGGTCAACGCGGTCGCCTACAAGTCCGTCGGTTCCGTCGTCATCAGTGCTGCGGGCGGTTTCGTGGGAGCCGCCGGTGCCGTATCGGTGTGGAACATCGGCTCGTCGCTGGAGACGGAATACCATAACCAGGACAGCCGGAATTCCGATAGCCGGATCGACGACGGCAGCAATTCCGGTGCGACCGACACGAGCAGGAACGTCCTTCAGAAGAAGGTCGAAGTCGACAGCAACAATGACGGCACGGCGGACGGCGACAAGACGATAACCGCGGACCAGGATGCCCAGGACAACGCGGACAAGAGCACGACCATGGGTTCGAATACCATGGGCAACAGCTCGATGAACCAGCAGGGGAAGACCGGGAATCGCATCAGCACTGCGACGACCAAAGCGCAGGGGGATATCGGCTCGAGCAAGCTCAGCAATAAGGCGCAGGGCAAGCTGACTGCTCCGCCTCCGAGCGGCACTTCCGCGATCATTGAGGGCGGCAGCACGTCGGTGACGGCAGGCGGCTCCATCGATGTTCAGGCGACCGAAGAGTTGGATTTGACGACGACAACGGGCAGCGTTGCCGTCGGCGTGGTCGGTGCCGGCGCGGGCATCAGCGTGCGCAACGTCCACTCGAACGTCACGGCCTCGGCCGGCGGTACGCTGTCGGCGGGCGATACCATCACCGTTCGTTCTCACCTGGACGAGGATCTGCCGATCGTGGCGTTCGCCTTCTCGGGCGGCTTGGTCGGCATTGGTGCGGCGGTTTCGATCGTCAACGACGACAGCACCAGCAGCGCATCGATCGGGGCCGGCAGCACGATCGTCAAGGCGGACGCCGTATCCGTCACATCCTACAGCAAGCAGCACCTCAAGCTCGACGTGGGTGGCATCTCGGTCGGCGCCGTTGGTGTGGGCGCGAGCTTCACCCAGGGAACCGTGAATGGTTCGACCACCTCTTCGATCGGCGATGACGTCCAGATCGGACAATCGGAAACCGTTGGCGATCTGACCGTGTCGGCTGATTCCGAGGTCATCGGAGAGGTCCACACCCTCGGCGTTGCGGGCGGTGTTGCGGCTGGCGCCTCGATCAACTTCGGCTTCATGACGGTTAAGCCAACCGTCAGCGCGACCGTCGGCAGCGCCGACATCAAGGTCACGGGTGAATCGCTGATTTCCGCGACCTTCAAGGGCAATGTCGACGCGACGGCCGAAGGCGACAGCACGGGCGCGTTCGCCGGCGGTGCGGCATTCTCGATCGCGGACCTGGAGCCGACCGTGACGGCCACGCTCGGCAATGGCGACGACGGCACCTTCGTCGGAAAGAACCTGACTGTCGAGGCCAAGGTCACCCGGCCGGATGGCTACGGCGCTGCTGCGACGTCCTTTACGGCGGCGCTGGGCGGGATCGGAATATCGGGCGCTGTCGCGGATGCCACGGACAGCCCGACCATTACGGCGTCTGTCGGTTCCGGCATGGATATCGACAACACTGGCATCGTCAAATTGACCGCGGATGGCAACAGCAATGCCGTGGCGAACGCGGCGGGTATCGCCGGCGGCGTGGCCGGTATCGGCATCACCATCTCCGGTGCGCATGCGGAAGGAAAGATCAAGGCTCATCTGGACGGTGAGGTGAAGGGGGCCTCGGACACCGCGGGCGCCTCGACACTCGACGTCACGGCCGAGTCGAGCGATATCGCCAGTGCGAAGTCCCAGTCTGTGACCGGCGGCCTGTTCGCAGCCGGATTCAACTACTCGAATGCGACGATCAAGCCGGACGTGCAGGCCTATATCGACACCACCGGTACCATCAGTGCCAGCTCCAACATCACCGTTTCCGCGACCGAGCATCCGGAGGGCGACGCTGTCACCAAGGGTGTCGCCGTGGGCGGCATCGTGATCGGCGGCTCGAAGTCGGATACCTCGGTCGTTCCGGCGGTGACGGCCTATATCCAGTCGGGCAAGACCGAGGCCGGTCAACTCGGAAGCATTTCGGTTACCGCTCTTGCCGAGCCGAACTTCGGGCAGGTGCCGGACTACCTGATCACCCATAGCGACGACGGATCCAACTCGCTGACGGTCACGAACCACGGACTGAGCGATGGCGACGTCGTTGCCTACGACAACAACAACCAGACGGCCGTCGGCGGCCTGCAGGGCGCGGCCAGCACAGGGCTGCCGGCACCGAACGACAAGGATTACCGCGAATACAATGTCATCGTGGATGACCCGAACCACGTGTCCCTCGGCGCCATCTTCAATGGCGCGACGTCGATCGATCCTGCCACGGACATCATCACGTTCGATGCGCCGCACAATCTGAAGACCGGCGAGAAGGTCATCTATACCAAGGGTACGGACCCTGACCATCCGTCCACTGCCGTCAACGGATTGACTGATGGCGCCACTTATTGGGTGCTGGCGCTCGATGCGAACCGCATCAAGCTGCTTGACTACGATCCGGCTGGTGGGCTGCATCTCACCACGTTCACGCCGACGATCGTCGGAAACGAAATCCAGTTGGCGAACAGCTTCACGAACGGGGAGGCGGTGACTTATCATGCGCCGCCGTCTCTCACGTTCAACACGCAGCAGGTCGATGTCGACGGAAGCTTGACCAGCTACGATGATCCGGAGCTTGGCCACCTCAGCAACGTTGCTACGCTCACTCCCGATACCGGTAAGGACAACATTCAGTTCGTCAACTCGTCGACGGGAGTCGTCGCTGATCCGAACTTCGCGCTCAATGATCTCGTCAGATACAGCGCGACGGGCGTAGTCGGCCCGGCGAAAGTCATCGAGGGGCTACAGAACGGGCAGACCTATCGAATCCTGAACCCCGATGGGACAGGAACCGATACGATCCAGCTCGGTGCAACCGCGACCGCCAATCTCGACTTCGCGCAACACGCAGGCGGCGACACGATAACGTTCCACACCGCACCGGGCGCGGGCCAGAACTGGATCGATCGCGGCTTCCAGGCGGGACAGACGATCACCATCATCGGCGGCGGGGGCAACAATTCTCACACCTACCACATCGCCGCGAACGGCGTCAGCGCGAATACCCTGACGTTGACCGAAAACAACACGGTGACTGTGGTCAATGACATCTCCACAACGGTAAATAGCAGTAAGATTGCGATCTCGGGCGACCCGACGCTCGCGCTTACCTTCACCAGGAATGCCGGCGGAGATACCATTTCAGCAGCCGGGTACAATTGGGCCGATCACGGCTTCCTGCAGAACCAGCAGATCACGATCAGGGGCACTGGGGCCAACAACGGCAGTTATACCATTGCCGCCGTGAATGGAACGACGCTGACGCTGACGGTGGCAAATCAGGTGACCAACGGTGGCTTCACCAAGGCAGTCGGTAACAGCACGATCCAAAGCCTGATCAAGCTCAGTGACTTGCCGTTGACAGGGAACGGTGCGAGCCTGGACGGCAAAACGCTGTTCGTTGTGCTCGATGGCACAAACGATGCCAGTACCTTCGGTCTGTCGCTCACGAAGTTTGGGCCGGCGTTGACCCTGGCGGCGCAGCCGGGGGCGTCGAACAACCATCAGATCGGCCACGAGGCGATCGATATTGGCGCCGGTTCAGGCACGCAGTTCCTGCGGCTCGATATCACGTCGACCGGCGACGTCACTAACGGTCAGAGACTGACGGGACCGGGCGGCGTGCCCCTCAACGTGACTTCGCCGCCCTCCGGCGATGGCACATCGTCGGCGAAGTCGAACAGCTCGGGCGGCGGAGCCGTCAGCGTCCAGTACAACAACGCCACCATCAACAATGACCCGACGGTCAGAAGCTATGTCCATTCGGACCAGATGCGGGCTGGTCTCGACATCACCATCACCAGCTTGTCGACGACCTCATCGACCGCTACCAGCACGAACGCGGGCGGTGGATTGATCGGTATCGGCATCGCCCCGTCCACGAGCACGCAAAACGTCACCAGCGACGCCTATGTCGATGGCGGCAGCCACCTGGTTGCCGGGCGCAACTTCATTCTCTCGGCATTTGATCAGAACAACTCCGACAACAGCGGTCGCACCATCACGGGCGGTCTGATCGGCGCAGCGGTCTCCAGTGTGGACTCCACCATTGGATACAACACCACCGTTTCCATCAAGGGCGGCGCCGACGTCCTGGCCGGCAACAACGCGCTGGTCAAGGCGGAGTCGCGGTCCTTCCAGCACACGAGCGCAGACGCAACCGGCGTCGGCATCGGCGGCGACGGAAATGCAGATGCGGACGTGACGAACAACGGCACCACCGCGGCGCTGATCGATGTGGCCTCGTCGCTTGCGGGGCGTACCGTATCCGTTTCGGCGAGGATCACCCAGCTGGACGTCTATGCGCGGGCGGACGGCGAGGGCGGCGGACTTGTCGCCATCGGAACGGCCGACGCAACGGTCAATTCGACCCAGAATGCGAACGTCACGCTCAAGGATCATGGTGCGATTACCGGCTACGAGGGCGTCGATCTCGTGACGCGCTACGCGCCCGGCACGGTTCCGCCTGACGTCATCAGCACGACTGCGGATTCCTTCGCGCGCGCCACCGGTCTGTTCGGCTACGTCTCGGCGGATTCCGTCAACCATACGACGCTCAATTCGAAGATCCTCGCGGAAGCCAACGCACAGATCACGGCGGGGCCGCGCGATCCGTCGAACGATCCGGCGCTGGAGGACAAGGACGTCGGTGGCGGTCAATACAATCACCTGGCGCTGTTCGTCAGCGCCGAAAACGGTGCGATCAGCGTCAATACCCCCAACGACACCAGTCTCCGATCGCTGGCGGTCGACGGGTCAGACTCGCCCGTCAACGACAGGCATGTCGAACCCGTGATCGACTTCAGCGCCAATGTCCTGATTCTGTCTGGCAAGTCGCCGCAACTCGAGATCGATGAGAACGGCAAGATCGCCAAGATCGTCAATCTTAATCTGCTGAACCTCGGGTCTCAGAATGTCGGCGATGTCGCATATGACGCGAGCAACAACATCACCGTTGACAACATCGTCAATGATGATCCCGGTCAGGCCTATCTGAGCACCGGTAACGTCGATTCCAGTGCAATCAAGAACAGCGCCGGCCCCGGCACCTGGACCTTCCGCGACACGTTCACCAAGGTCCAGATCGTCAATCATTCGAAGAAGAACCTGATTGTTAACGGCATCAAGGTGGTCAACACCACGGTTGATCCGATCGTCGACGTATCGAATACGAACTCGCGGACGCTCGACTTCAGCATCAAGCGAGACGTGGCGCCGACGTTCATCGACATCGAGAATACGAACGACGATCCGCCGAACATCACGCTGAACGGTGTCATCGAAAATCCGATCGGAACGACGCGGGTCACCGTTGCGGATGGCGACATACTTTCGACGAGCAATCGCGTGAACGACAGCGATCCGGGCTCGCTGATCCGGACCAACATCCTGGACCTCGAAGCACACAACGGGAACATCGGAACCTCTTCGAACCGGATCAATGTCGACGTCGTCGACAGCGAGACGGTCCCGGCGGCCACGACGTTCCTGAGCGCACGCGTGAGTGTCGCCGACAATTCGATCTCGCTCGGCCAGCATCAATTCTTTACCGGCGAGCTGGTGAAGTACGAGTCGGCGACCCCGCTCGGCGGACTGGTCAGCGGCCAGTATTACTACGCGATCGTGTCGGATGACGGTCTGAGCCTGCAATTGGCGCAGGTCCTCAAGGACGGGCCCGGCGCCATCGTCGACATCACGTCGGCAGGGACTCTGACCAATTCGCACAAGCTCACGCCGGCTCAGCGATTTACCGTCGTTGCCGACGGGACGCCGAGCGCCGCAGGCAATGCCTATCTCGACGTCAAGGCACGTTTGCGCGACACCGCCAGCCACGTGCGGCAGGATGTGTCCAATCCCGACGTGACGTACAATGTCATCGTCGATGCCGTGAACACGTCGGGCAACGCGGACCTCCTGCTCAGGGGCAGCGTGCAGGAGACGGACGTCAGCGTCGTGACCTATACGGGCACCACGGCCGGCAAGATCGGCGGTGTCGACGTCATCTATCCAGGCGGGCCTGGCTTCCCGGGCGAGTTGCACCATACCTTCTTCGACACGCCGGACGGCACCGACGGCGGCCCACTGAACGCGGGTCTGTTCACCAATGCAGGTGCGTCAGCCACGCACATCAACAGCACTTACGACATCAGAGCGCTCAACGGCGTTGGGGCCCTCTACCGCGCCGGTATCACGTCCGAACGGAACATCATCGTCAAGGCGGCGGACCCGAATTCGGCCAGTCCGTACATCATCAACGTCTACGGCATTACCGAGATCGTTGGCGGAGGGGCCGCAGGTGCTGGCGACGTTCACCACGTGGATGTGCTGACGAACGGCGATATTACCATCGCTGAAAAGACCGACGACCTGCGGGTCGGCGAGATCCGCTCGACTTTGGCGAACGTGACGCTGAGTTCGCCGGCGGCGATCATTGACGCGCTCAATGACGGCATCCTGACCACCGCGGACGTTACGGCGGCAAACAACATCACGATGACCGCCGGCAACAATTTGATCGGCGACACCGACGACAAGTCCGGGCGTGGCGGGATCGGAACACCCGGCAATTTCCTCGAGGTCAACGTCGATTCCGACGGCGGCGTGCTCGGCGTGATCAACGCGACGGACATCGCCTCAAATACGACTCCGTTCAGCTATGCATCGCCGCCGTTCAGCCCGGCCGGTGTCGGGACCTACGGCGTGTTCCTGACGGAAACCGTCGGGGACATGAAGATCGACATCATCCAGACCAAGGGTGACGTCGCGCTCTCGTCAGTCGCGGGCTCGCTCGTGGACCGCAGCGGTGGCGTCGGCGGTGATGATGCAGCGAATGTGATCGGAAACACGATCAACCTGTTTGCCAACGGCGGCAACATTGGCGAGACCACGGGTGGAGATATCACCAACCCGCAGGCCAACGGCAATAACGACCTGGAAATCGATTCGCAGGCCTACGCTTACGGCACGATCGGGGCGCGGGCTACCGGCAGCATCTATCTGACCGAGACCCTGCCGACGACAGGCAGCTTCTTCGCGCGCGATGCGCAGGTCGTGCTGCTGCAGTCGCTCGGGACTGCGGGTGTCGGCAATGTCCGCTTCACCGTCCGCGAGAGCGCGCAGCAGGGCGAAGACTTCAATCTGCTTGCGTCAGGGCCGGTGCTCTTCCTCGAGGGGGCGACCGAACAGGTTGCTCATGGCCTCGTCAACGCAGCCAACGGCTCGATCCTGCTCCGGGTCGCGGACAACGTCACGACGGATCCAAACTCGCAGATCCTGGCCAGCAAGAACGTCGACATCTACGGGGACTTCGCCCGGACCACCGGCGCCAACCTCGATGTCGGCGATCCCAACTATGGCACCGTCATGCACCTGCATGGCGTCATCGCCCACGGCGCGACGGCGAGCGGCTTCCTGACCCGCGTCTTCGGCAACGCCGATACCGACCAGATCTACTTCGACGAAACTTACCTCGGTGGCCAGAGCGGTACCGCCAGCTCGCCAATCCTGGGCGGCGGCACCTCCCAGGTCATCCCCGATGGCGGGTTCACGACGGGCCTTGGTATCGGCAATGCCGGCTTGATGTCGAGCTATTCGGGCGGCAAGACCCGCGCGTTCGGCAGCAACACGCCGACGCAGGTGATCAATGTCACCGCCACCATGACGTTCGCGCGGGATGCCGGCGGCGACACGATTACCGCCGCGGCGGGAACGTGGGCCGGATTCGCCATCGGCGACATCGTCACGGTCGACACGGGGATCGCTGACGATCCCAACAACCGCAGCTTCACGGTGCTGAACGTTACGGCGACCATTCTCACGCTCTCGGCCGTGAACTTTGTCAGGGCCGAGTCCGTCTCCGCAAAGGTCAAGAACAACAAGGTGGCCCCGGCAGGCGACAGCGAGGACTTCTTCATTGTCAACCAGCTGCAGTCGATGGTCATCACCCAGGAGACGCAGACCGGCGTCGAAACGGGCGACACCCTGACGCTGGACGGCCAGTCGGCATCGGATACCTACGTCGTCAACTCGACTGGCACGCATGGCGATGTCCGCAACTATGTGGTCAATGTGCTCGATACCGGCGCCGCTGCCGACGGCGTCGACAACCTCACTGTGTACGGTCGCGACGACAACGCGATCAACGATCCGAATGCCGATTATCGCGGAGCCAACAAGGGCTTCGATGACGTGTTCCTGCTGCGTCGCACGACCGGTATCGCCCAGGAGACGGCGAACCGGCCGGTGCTCTATGCCGACGATTCGGCATTCGTGGCGCTGTTGCATGTGAACAACCTCGCGCAGGCGCAGGTCTCGGATCCCAACAACGATCCGAACGTCCGGTCGCAAAGCGTCCAGCGCATCAATTACGACAGCTCCATCAACGGCAGCTTGATGGTGTTCGGCCAGGGCGGCAACGACTACTTTGCGGTGGACGACAATGCCGCCATTACGACGCTGGATGGCGGGGCCGACAACGACTCGTTCCAGATCGGCCAGATCTACGGCTATCAGCGTGACGGCAGCACGCATTCGCCGGCGCCGCTCGGCAACACGTTCGGCGGTTCGGTCGTGACGCCCTACGATCAGTTCCCGCAACTGGTCAATTCGCTGACGCCCCAGAGCATCTACGGGACGGTCGCCACGACGCGCGGCTGGCTCTCTGCAGGTGCGACCTCGCCGCTGGTGGCCGAGGGCGGCACGGGCGATGACACGTTCACCGTCTACAGCAATCAATCGCCGTTGCGCCTCGAAGGCGACGATGGCAACGACCTCTTCACGGTACGGGCCTTCGCGTTGGCCGAGACCAACCCGGTCACGGGCGACATCGTCTGGGTCGATCCGGTCCAGGAGATCGCAAAGCCAAAGCTCACCAGGGGCTTCTCGACGGCGGCCGAAACCGCCATTCGAACGGGCGCCGGTGCCAACCAGGTCGAATACAACATTAACGCGCCGGTGTCGGTCGACGGCGGCAACGGCTTCGACAAACTGGTGATCCTCGGCACCGAGTTTGCCGACCACATCGTCGTCACTGAAAAGGGCATCTTCGGAGCCGGCCTGACGGTGACCTATCAGAACATCGAGGTTCTCGAGGTCGATGCGCTGGAGGGAGACGACATCATCGACGTGCTCAGCACGCAGCCGGGCGTGGCGACGCGGGTCATCGGCGGCCTCGGAAACGACACGCTGAACGTTGCGGGTGACGTCACCGGCCCGGTGGTGTCACGCGATATCGAAGGCACGAGTGGAATGGTGAACAACCGGGTCACCTCGGATGACTCGGCCTATGACGGTATCGTTGCCGACGGCATCGATCTCAGCGTCGCGCGGCCCAACCAGGGACAGGTGATCATCGACGAGGAAGTGCTCGGCGATGCGAGCCGCGGTTTCACCGACATCAGCGAGAGCGGCACGCAGGACGTCTATGGCGTCTATCTGCAGCATGCCCCGGTCCACGGCACCCACGTCTACGTCACCATCACGGCGGCGATGCCGCCGGAGGAAGAGCATGTGAAGGACGGGCTGCTGCATTCGGGCGACATCCTGGACGAGCTCGGCAACGGCCTGGTTCCTCTTGACGCGAACGGCCTGCCGCCGGGCGACAGCATGCTTCTGGCGGAGGACGATTCGAAGGTCGGAGCGATTGCGGCAACGAACTATGACCGCGACATCTACCTCAACGGAACCCTCATCCACGTCCCGGCGCGGTCCATCGTGCTGGTGTTCGACGACACCAATTGGGACAAGGCGCACGAGCATCTGGTCCATCTGATGGCGGTCGACGACGACCGGCCGGAGGGTGTGCGGACGGTGGTGACGAGCCACAGCGTCCTGAGCGACGATGCCTCCTTCAACCATGCCATCGTGCGCAACGTCGAAGTGACGATTCACGACAACGACCAGCCGGGGATCCTGATCACGCAACTGGATCCGACGACGACCGATCCCGTCAACTATCCGGCGAAGTATCTCAACCATCCGAGCGACAACAACACGATCGTCCTCGAGGGTGACGACACGACCAAGGTGACCGACCTCTATGCCGTCGAGCTCGAGAACCAGCCCGTCGGCGGCTCGGTCACCATTGCGCTGAAGCCGCAGGACAGCCGGATGACGCTGAGCTCGCTCGATCCGTCGCGTCTGAAGGTTGGGCTGGATCAGTCTGGCGTGCGTTCGGGAGTCTATTACCTGACGTTCGATTCAAGCAATTGGAACAGCCCGGTCATCATTGTCGCCTCGGCCGTGAACGACGGCGAGGTCCAGGATCCGCACAACACGACGATCGTTCATTCGATCTACGTTGATCAGTCGTTGAATCTCACCTTCGCCGGCGCCACGGTCAGCCGCCAGGATCCGGCGGATTTCGGCGCCAATTGGCTGACCGATGGCTACTCGGTCGGTCACAGGATCACCATCACGGGTGGTCCGAACGCTGGCGTCTATCTCATCACTGCTGCTACCGAGACGACGCTGACGTTGAAGACACTGGCCAACGTGGTGCCGACCTTCACCGGCGGCGTATTCCTGAGCACCGTTAACCTGGACGGTCTCGTATCGACGACGAACACGGCATACAAGAACGCCGCGTTCAGCAGCGACACGCCGATCTATGCCAAGGTGCTGGACGACGAGACGGCGGGCGTGTTCCTGCTCGAGAGCGCCGGTCGGACGCTGGTCACGGCTGGTACGACCTCGGCCGGGCCGGGGGAGGGCGATAGCTACACGATGCGCCTGCAGAGCCCGCCGAAGTCCGATGTCAACGTCGACGTGGTGACGGACGGACAGACCGACCTCGTGACCGGCGGCCGGGTCAGTCTGCAGGAAACGGGCGGGCTCCAGCCCGTGCAGCTCTTCACCGGCCACATCACCGTGACCAGTGTCGATGCCCACACTGTGATCATCACGCGCGCCAGCGGTTCGGAGACCGGCAGCTTCATCGGCGACGGATTCCTGCCGGGCCAGCGCATCCGTATCGAGGGAACCGGCGTGGCCGGTGTCGACAACGGCGACATCAATCTGCCCAGCGGTTTCTACACGATCGATTCCGCGAACGACGGCGTCACGGCGAGCACCATCCGCCTCACGGATGCAGGTGGCTCGGCCCTGCCGACGGCGTTCGGTACGTTCGATACCGACGACGACAAGACCGTGGCAATCGACATGGTCGTCGAACGCGGCCGGTACACCGGAAACGTCGACTACAGCGTCACGAACGTGCCGTTCCAGCTCTTCACCGGCAACATCAGCGTGTCCGGCAACGTGATCACCAGGAACGACGTCGGCAGCTTCAAGAACGACAATTTTGCCATCGGGCAGGTGATCACCATCCTCCAGGCGGACCAGAGTGCCCTGGGGACGGCACTTACGGTAACCGGGGTGAGCGACTCGCAACTGACACTCAGCGGCAGTCCGGCTGCGGCTGCTTCGTACCAGAACGTCAGCATCAGGAAGATGCTGGACGTGCTGGTCCGCAGGGACGGCACCAGCTGGCTCGACAGCGGTTTCTTCGAGGGCCAGCTGATCAAGATCAAGGGCATTGGCGGCGACAAGATCGAGAAGATCGATCTCATCACCGGCACGACCCCGGACAAGCTCGATATGCTGGTGCTGACCGACCACCCGGCGTCGGGCATCTACAGCGGGTCACTCGGCGGCAACGGCAACAACGTTACGGTGACGGTCATCCAGATGGCCGCGCGCGTGACCTATACGCCGCCTGCGCCCAAACCCGACATCAATTATCCGGACACCGGCAACTGGTATCAGCAGGTTACGGTTCAGCTGATCGCCGACCCATGGTTCGACATCCAGCCGGGCCACGAGAATTATCGCGCCTTCCCGAAAGTCGCGCACCGTCTCGACGGCATCCGTGGGCCGCTGGCCGTGGAAGGCGGCACCACTGCGGCCGACCGTTCGCTCGTACAGGCCGTGCTGCTGCCCGGCGAGGCCAATGGCCCGCTGTTCAACATCCCGCCGCAGCCGCCGGAGACCCAGTCGATCGACGTGCTCAACATCTACAACGACGGCACGGTCGCCAACGATACGGGCACGCTGACCTCGACGGCCCTGACGGGCTTCGAGATGGGCGGCACCCTCGATTTCAGCAAGTTGCTGGCGGGTGCGCCGGCGCCATTCGGCGAGTCCGTCAAGTATCCGGGCGGCATCAGCTACGGATCGATCGTCGTCGACCCGGTCACGCATGAGTTCAGCACCGATGCAAGCCACTCGACGATCGAGTCGGTGAACATCTTCCTCGGCGCCGGCAACGACCGGCTGGACATCAACAGCACGCTGATCCCGGGGCCGGATCACAATGCCGACGGCACGATCGGGCTCGTTTCCGCGCACGGCGGGCTCACCACCGTCCACGGTGGCGGCAATGCGCCGATCCAGATGACGGCCGGCATCGCGCCGACCAACGCCTTCAACATCACGCCCAGCCTGGGTGGCAAGATGGGCACGCTCGAGCGTACGGACGGCCGCTCGTGGGTGGACGCCGGCTTCGCCGTGGGCCAGCAAGTGATGCTGAGCCTCGACACGGTCGGCGGCGCCGTCACCGGTTCCTACACGATCACCGCGATCCTCGATCAGGACCTCAAGCCCGGCAGCATCCTGGTTCTGCTTGCCGCCAACGGAGCCCCCGCACTGACGCTTCTGGCCAACGCCACCGGGACGATCTCGGTGACCGACTGGCTGCAGGTGACCAGCAACTTCGACGTTCAGGCCGACCGCATCATCCGCCGGGACGGCCTGTCCTGGGACAATCTCGGCTTCGCAGCAGGGCAGCAGGTGTCATTCTCGCTGTCCAACGGCAATGTCGGGAACGCCACTGTCCTTGGCTTCGACAACGCCAGCACGCCGTCCGGCACCGGCTTCGGCAGTGCCTTGCTTCTCGGCAACACGACGCTGACCCCCGCAACCGGACTTGTCGGCACCGTGGCCGTGACCAGCCGGAACGTCGTGTCCGGACCGTTTACCGTCGCGGCGAAGGCGCTGACGCGCAGCAGCGGCAGCTGGATTGCCGACGGCTTCGCCAAGGGCCAGGCAGTCGCCATCAACGGACAGCCGGGCGTGTGGTTCGTGACCGACGATCCCACCAGCACGAAGCTGAGGCTCACAGGCGGTGATCTGACCGCGCTGCCCGCGATCCAGAAGGTGGCAATCGTCCGCATCGGCGGCGATACGATCAATGTCAACGGCACGACGGAATACATCAACGGCATCAACACCGTCGCGGCCGCACAGGACGGCGATCCGCAGGGAACGACCAACCGCATCACCCGGTCGGATGGTCATGGCTGGGCTTCGGACAATTTGGGCGACAGCGCGTTCGCCGTCGGCCAACAGATCACCATCACCGGTGAGTGGTCGTACGCTGGCGTCACATTTGCGCGCAATCCCAATGGCAACGGTGACACGATCACGCGCAGCACCGGCAGCTGGCTATCGGATGGCTTCGTTGCCGGCGAGACGATCGTTCTCTCGGGCACGACCAGCACCAACGGCAATCTCACCAACAACGGCAACTTCACGATCAAGAGCGTGACGGATTTGACCCTGACCTTGACGGCGGTCAACACCGTCGTGCCTACGGTCGGCACCGAGCCGGTGACGATCGGGATCAGTGGCAATTTCCTGGTGACGGGCTTCGCCACGGGCGCCGTTGCCGGCGACACGCTGCTGGTCAAGGGCGCGGTGGGCTTACCCACCTTCGCGGCCCCGATGACGGTCAACGTCGATGCGCCTCTGGTCGTCTACGGCGACACCACGCAGGACGGCATCTGGTACAACGGCAAGGCGGACAAATCCTCCTCGCTCGGCAAGTTCAGCAACAAGCCGCAGCCGCACATGGACAACGTGTCGTTCACCATGGCGACGCCGTCCCTGGGGCAGGCCAACCCCGAGGTCGCCGGATTGGGCCTCGAATTCTCGACGTTCACGACGCTGGAAGGCACGTTCGGCGTCATCAAGCGCACGACCGGCGACTGGAACGGCAGCACCGATCTGACCCGCTTCCTGGTCGATGGCCTCATCACGATCGACGGCACGCCAGTCGGCAACGTGAAGACTCTCACCAGAACCGATCCGGCTCATCCGCTGGTCTACAACACCCTGATCCTGAGCGATCTGACGCCCGCCTTCACGACCTTCGCGAATGGCAACCACACGATCAAGGAGTGGAACAGCGGCACGATCAAGCTGCAGCCGGGACAGGGCCTGTTCGATCCTGGCTTCGTGCCGGAGGGCCTGATCGCCATCGGCGGCACCTATCAGGTCGCGTTTGCCCGTGCCAATACCGGCGACACCATCACACGGTTCGACGGCGGCAACTGGCTGGCCGAAGGCTTTGCCAAGGGCCAGACCATCTCGGTCTCGCTCACCACCTACAACAACGTCAACTTCACACTCGTGGACGTCACCGCGAATACATTGACCCTCGAGGTCAAGAACAGCGTCATTCCGACGACGCTGGCGGATCCGGGCGCGCCAACGATCACGGAAGGCGCACGGATCGCGGCCGACGTCGGCGCTGTCGCAATCGCGGGCTCGCAGTATCTCGTGACGTTTGCTCAGAATGCGGCCGGCGACACCATCACGAGGTCCGATGGCCTCAACTGGTCTGACGACGGCTTCAAGGCCGGCATGAACATCGCTGTCTACGGCACGCCGGACAAGCCAGGCTCGCCGGGAGATCCCGGGAACAAGCGTGTCTTCCAGATTGATCATGTGGCAGGCTCGGTGCTGGTACTGAAGGTGTCGAACAGTGTCATCGCGGAAGGTCCCGAGCAGGCGATCATCTCCGGGCAGGGGACGAAGGTCGATACGCTGTTCATGTTCGACCTGAAGCCCGCCTTCCTGACGCTGACCAACAACGGCAATTCGGCGCCGACGCTCACGCGCACGATCGTCGAGCGCAACAGGCTCGGCCAGAACGCCGACTTCTACGTGTTCCCGCTGGCCAACGAGTACAGGTACGCGGGCAACGACGTCATCGACGCGCACAACCTGTTCGGCAATATCCCGGCCGGGCAATTGCCGACGGTCGGTATCACGGCTTACGGCGGCAAGGGTGACGATACGATCATCGGCAGCCAGGCCGGCGATCATCTCGCCGGCGGGTCGGGCAACGACACGATCATCGGCCAGCGCGGTGTTGACCACATCTACGGCGATTCCGGCTTCAACGTCGACGTCATCACGCGCGTCCTCAATGTCGCGCAGACGGCCGGCAACACCGGGACCACGGTGCTCGACAACGTCACCGACGGCGGCAACGACCTGATCTACGGCGACGCGCCAGGATCGACCGCAACCGACGCGTTCGGCGACTACGACGACGTGATCTTCGGCGACCTCGGCGACATCGGGCAGGCCACTTCCGGCTGGCGCGATACCACAAAGCCGGTTTCGCTCACGCCGCAGCGCATCGAGACGACGCTGTTGGCCCGGACCATCGTCAGCCAGTCCCGGCAGTACGGCGGCAACGACACGATCTTCGGCAATGGCGGCGAAGACATCCTGATCGGCGGGATGGGTAACGACTCGCTCGACGGCGAAAACGGCCGCGACCTGCTGTTCGGCGACAACGTCGCGCTCAGCCGGACGACACATCTCGGCGACTTCCGCAACGGGCGCTTCGAGACCCTCTCGGGTTCGCAGATCTACAGCACCGGTTTGAGCACCGACACCCTGGCCGCCGGCCTGGATTACGCCAACGGCCTGCCGCAAGCCGATCCGCGCGGCCATGGCAGCTGGGGCGACTACCTGATCACCCTGTTCGACCACGGCAATAGCACGGTGCTGGCGCCGGCCGGCTCGTACGGAAACGACTACATCGCCGGCGGCGCTGCCGACGATATGATCTTCGGTGAAATGGGCAACGACGTCGCGCAGGGCGACGGCTCGATCGAGTACGTCTCTCACACGCTGATCGACAATGGCGACGGCAGCGCCAGCTATTCCACCGCGATCGGCGGGCGAGTGGGCGTTCTCAACGTCGCCGCAAACATCGCCGGCAACCTGTTCCGCGACGCCGCCAATGCGTTGTTCCTGCGTCCGTCATTCGATGGAGCGTCCGACGGACAGGATTACATCGAAGGCGGCGGTGACAACGACATCCTGTTCGGTAACCAGAATCAGGACGACTTGATCGGCGGCAGCTCCGATCTGTTCAGCCTCAACACGCCGGCCAAGCGGCCCGACGGCTCCGACCTGATCTTCGGTGGTTCGGGCCGCGGTATCGCCCGCAACGCGATCGGTGATGCGGGGATCGACGGCAACGCGTTGATTGCAACCACGCCGAATGGCCATGCCAACGACTCCGACTCGATCATCGGCGACAACGGCGACGTCATCCGCCTGGTTGGCATCAAGGGTCAGGTTGCGCCACCGGTCGGCGCACTCGTCATCGCCGGCGCGATCGCGCAGGCTGGCAATCCGGTCCAGACGCTCAATGGCTTCCTGTCCTTCAACTACGACAACTACAACAGCGCCGTGGGCTTCGTTCGCATCATCCCGCGGGTCGATCGTCTGCTCGACTACACGCCGGGCGGCGTTGATTTCGATCCGGTGCACCAGCCGTCCGACATCGGCGCGGCCGACGAGCTGCATGGCGAATCTGGTGACGACTTCATCTACGCCGGCAAGGGCGAGGACTGGCTGTACGGCGAAGGCCAGGACGACGACCTGATCGGTGGCTATGGTAACGACTGGATCTCCGGCGGCACCGGCTCGGACGGCATCATCGGTGACGACGGCCGCATCTTCACCAGCCGCAACAGCCTTAGCACCGACCCCGCCAATGCCTCCTATCTGGTCAGCGTGGGCGAGCCGCTCTTCGGCATCGCCCCGCTGCTCTCCAGCGACGCCGATCCCAAGTACAGCAACGGCAACGCGCTGAACGAGTACATCTTCACGCCGGGCAACATGCAGATCGACACGATCAATGTGAGCGGCGCCCTGAAGAAGACCGTCGACCTGACGCCGTTCAGCTCGGACCCGAGCTTCGACGGAACCCGTGACGACTTCTCGGTCGTCAGCACGAAGAACAACGGCGCCGCAAGCGACGGCAAGACCCGACGGCACAACGACGACATCATCTTCGGCGGCCTCGGCAGCGACTGGATCCATGGCGGCTCCGGCGACGACGCAGTGTCGGGCGCCGAGGCGCTGAAGCTCTCCTACACGCAGATGCAGAACGGCCTCCTCGATCTCAACGGCATCGCCGAGACCGACTACTACCATCCGTTCAATCCCGGTGACGCGCTGCGCTTCAATCCGACGGATCCGGACGGCAAGTTCACCCATCCGCACATCGCGAACCGTACGGGCGAGTTCGCGCTGTACGACGAGAACAATCCGATGCGGAAGATTCTCCTCAATGCGGATGGGACTGCCAGCAGCACGGGTACCGGCCTCGAGTTCTTCCTGAACTTCGACCAGACCGAGGGCGTCCTGAGGCCGGGTGGCACGACGCCGGGCAACCAGAACCAGTCCGTGACGTACGGGCCGGTCCGCGACGACGGCAACGACGATATCTTCGGCGATAACGGCAACGACTGGATCGTCGGTGGCACGGGCCGCGACCACACTTATGGCGGCTGGGGCAACGATCTGCTCAACGCCGACGACGACCTGACGACGGCGAACGGGCTGAACAACGTTCCGGAGACCGCACCGACCTACGAAGATCGGGCCTACGGCGGAGCAGGGAAGGACGTTCTGATCGCCAATACCGGCGGCGACCGGCTCATCGACTGGGTCGGTGAGTACAACAGCTATCTCGTGCCGTTCTCCGAATTCGGCATGGCGACGGTCAGCCGCACGATGCAGCCGTTCCTGCACCACTTCCTGTATGCGGAGTCCCTGAGCGACGGCGTCGACGCCACGCGCTACTCCGATCTGAACAATGGCGCGCTGCCGCCGGCCCCGACCAAGGCCAACGACCCCATCCCGAGTCGAAATGGCGAGCCGGCCGGCGAGCTCGGTCTGGTGCTGCAGCAGGATGCCGCCTGGCACGCCCAGACCGGTGCCCCGACCGATCCGCAGGCTGGTAACACGCCGGGCACGCAGCGCGACGTGCTGCGCAGCGCGAGCTACGCACCAAACACCGTAACCGGCATGTTCGCCGACAGCGGCAGCTGGTCCGTGACCAACAGCACCTACCAGAACAGTACGTTGAAGGTGAGCGGCGACAACGTCAGCCTGTTCGACCTCGATATGTGGCTGCCGGGCAATTTCTTCGAAATCCAGTCCACCATGAAGGTGTCCAGCGGTGGCACCCTGCAGAACGGCTTCATCATCTTCGACTATCAGGGAACGAACAACTTCAAGTACGCGGGTATCGACGTCACCAACAACCTGATCAAGATCGGTCAGCGTTCGGACACCGGCTGGACTGATCTTGCGACACTTTCCGCCGGCAAGCCCGGGTTGGGCCTGAACTCGCAGAACACACTGTTGCTCTCGGTCAACGGAACCGTGGCGACCCTGACGGTGACCAGTGCAAACGGCGGCAAGGCCGCGAGCACGCTCAAGGTGTCCTATGCGTTCAACGCGCCGCTGAACACGGGAATGGTCGGCGTCGGCACCAATAACTCCATCGCCGCGTACACCTCGTACACGGTGCAGAGGTTGCCGATCAGCTTCACCTATAATGTGCTGGAAGATTTTTCGGACGGCGTCGCAAATAACTTTGCGGCCCAGACCGGGACATGGACCACCACCAGCGGGACGAGCGGCCGCTATTTTGCGGTTCCGCCGGCGAACGACGCCGCCTTCTCCACGCGTGCGTTCGCGGTTGCACCACTGTCCTACGTCGAATACTCGGCGACGGTGAATGCGGCCAAGGCCGGCACGTCGGCAGGGCTCACCTTTGCGTACACATCGAGCAACGACTTCCTCTATGCCGGCATTATCGCCGGAACCAACCAGGTCGTGCTCGGACACCGCAGCTACGGCAACTGGTACGTCGACGCCGTCGCAAGCACGACCATCGCTGCCGGGACCGACTATAGTCTGCTCGTAGCCCTGTCCGAGGGCGTGACGAACAACGTCAACGTCGTCCTCAACGGCAAGAGCGTCCTGAACTTCAACTACAATGTCCTTGTGCACGACGGCAGCCTCGGGCTCTACGCCCGCAACGGCAATGCGTCCTTCGACAACGTGCTGATCCGCGGTGACGATATCGCTTATGCCGGTGGCGGTACGCCGCAGGTGGCCGCGCTGGCGGCGCCTCCGGCGACGGACGTCGCCGTGGTGACGGCCGACCAGCTGACGGCGATTGTTGCGGCTGCGAAACAGGCTTGGACCGCCGCACTTGGACCGGCCGATCCGCGTCTGTCGATCCTCGATCAGGTCACGGTCCTGATCGCCGACCTGCCGGATCAGATGTTGGGTGCGACGACGGGATCGACGATCGTTCTTGATGCCGCGGCGGCCGGTTGGGGATGGTTCGTCGACCCGACGCCTGGCGACAACCGGGAGTTCGCGATCCGGCTGTCGTATGAGGTGTTCGAAGCCGCATCGTCAAGCCCGGCTGCCGGACACATGGACCTGCTCACGACGATCGTCCATGAGATGGGCAACGCCATGGGAATGCCGGAAGATCTCGGCGACGACGTGGCCGGCATGACCCTGCGCGCGGGCGAAAGGCGGCTGCCGGAGCCGGCCGGACATCCGGCACCGGCTTCCGCGGCACTGTTGCAGAGCGCGGCTGCCGCTCAAGTCGCGCCGCAGATGACGCTGATCCCGCTTGCACCGGCAACGACCACGATCGCGCCGCCGCTACCGGCGGTCGCCAAGGCGGACGAGCCCAGCGGCATTACGCTGATCTCGAACATCCTCCTGAGCCCGATCGCAAGCGCTTCGCAGAACGGCGAGTTCCGCAAGTCCGTCGGCACAACCGAGGATCCCGGCAAGTCCTTTGTCTCGCTGTCGGCAAGCCTGACGGGCGGTGTCCCGAAGAGCTCGACAGTCTCGCAAGACGACCTCTCTTCGCCGGAGCATCACTCCTCGCGCAATATCAATAGCGCGAAGGAAACAACCAGCATAAACTGGCACAATAGTCTCGATGCCGTTGAGCATCTCGCCTCAGGACCTTCCAATGGTTCGCAGGAGTGGCTCGACGATTTCCTCAACCACGTGGGCCAGAACAAGGCCCAGTGGAATCCGAACGCCGGCCTCCGCGTACGTCCATTGTCGATGAATCTTCAGGGCCATGCCTGAGCCCGAAATTGCAAGGGAAGGAGCATAGTAATGACTGCCCAATTGTTGATTTATGAAACCGTTATTCCGTTGTCCGCCGCGCGGCATCGCGGCTGCGCAGTCGAGACGGCCAGGAATTACGGCTTCAGCAGCAAGACCAATTCGGTGCCTTTGATGGCCGTCGAGTTTCCTGCTGCCGCATCGGAATATGCAATCGTGTTCGCCGGCACCAAGGACAACGTCATGCCGGCCGTCATTCTCGGCGTCCGAGACAGCGAGAACCTGTTCCTGTCGCAGGATTCCAAGTGGGACGCCAAGTACGTCCCGGCTTTTCTCCGCCGCTATCCGTTCGTGTTCTCGACCAGCTCCGACGGCGAGAGGTTCGTCCTCTGCATCGACGAGGCCTATTCGGGATTCAACCGTGACGGTCGCGGGCAAAAGCTGTTCGATGACGACAGCAAGCCCACCCAGTATGTTCAGAACATCCTGACCTTCCTGCAGGAATATCAGACCCAGTTCAACCGCACCCAGGCCTTCTGCCGCAAGGTGCGCGAGCTTGATCTGCTCGAGCCGATGCAGGCACAAGTCGAGCTCGCCTCGGGCGAAAAACTGTCGCTCGCGGGATTCATGGCGGTGAACCGGGAGAAATTGAAGGCTCTGCCCGGTGAAAAACTTGCCGAGCTTGCCAAGACGGATGAGCTTGAGCTGCTCTATCTTCACCTTCAGTCGATGCGCAACTTCCAGGCTCTTCCGTCGCGCCTCGCGGTCGTGAAGGGGACAGTTCCGACGGCGAGCGGGCCTGACGACGCCGCGGAGGCGGAAGCAGGCGATCGCCTGAATGGGGCGAGAGCATCCGCCTAGAGAACGGATCACACCGTGTCCCCGTGTGATTGCGACGCCTCAGTGGCGCTTCCGTCGCGCGCGCCGCGATGCTGTCCGTTATTGCAGCATCGCGGGCATAGCTCCGAGAGCGATCAGTAGCCATGAGCACTGCGTCCCCGATCTATTCCTTTACCGAGGACGCAGCGCGCGCCGAATCGATAGCTTGGGCGAAATTCTCGGCGGCCAAGGACAGTGCCGAGTTTTGCGCGAGCTGGCTCGCAATCCTCTGCATGCAGGTCGAGCGGGTCGGCGGCGGGCTGCTGCTACTGGGGCCCGACAAGGATGGCAGCTACGTGCCGGCGGCGGTGTGGCCCCACCCTGGTCTGGACATGCAATATCTCAGCCCGGCGGCCGAACGGGCTCTGACCGAGCGCCGCGGAATCGTGCTGCCCTCGGAGGGACATGGCGCTCTGCGCGAGCACCACGCCTTTATCGGCTATCCGATCGAAGTGTCCGGCACCCTGCACGGGGTCGTCGTGCTCGACATCGGGCCCGGCCCGGAAGCGGCGCTGCAGCGGGCTTTGCGGCTGTTGCATTGGGCAAGCGCCTGGCTGATCGACCAGTTCCGCAAGGGCGCGCTGGAGGAACGCGACGCGCGGCTCGCGCGAATGGGACTCGCCATGGATATCGTGGCGACTGCCATGCAGGAGCGCTATTTCTCGGCGGCGGCGCTGGCAGTCGCCAACGAACTTGCGGGACGCCTGGCGTGCGACCGGGTGAGTGTGGGGCTCGAGCGTTCAGGCAGCGTTGAAGTCAAGGCGATCTCGCATACCGCGACCTTCGACCCAAAAATGGATCTTGGCCGGCGCATCGGCAACGCCATGGACGAGGTGCTTGACCTCGACGTCGCGCTGGTGTTCCCCCCACGCGACGATGTGGAGCGCGCGGCACTCGCGCACGCCGATCTCGCGCGCGAGTACAGGGATATTGCGGTCTGTTCGGTGCCGCTCACAGACGGCGGGCATGCAACCGGCGTGTTGACCCTGGAACGGGCCGCGGGCGAGCCGTTCGACCTCGAAACCATCGAGCTGTGCAAGACGGTTGGCGCGCTGCTCGGTCCGATCTTGAAGCTCAAGCGCGAAAGCGAACGCGGCGTTCTGCGACATGCCGCGACCTCGTTGCACCATGGTATGGAGCTCTTGTTCGGACCGCGCCATCCTGGCGCGAAGCTGATCGCGCTTGTGCTGGTCGGCGTCGTCCTGTTCTTCAGTGTCGCGACGGGCACGTATCGTGTTGCGGCAAAGACCGTGATCGAAGGAGCGGTCCAGCGGATCGCCGCGGCACCGTTCGACGGGTATATCGCACAAAGCTTCGTCCGCGCAGGCGACACCGTGCATGCCGGGCAGGTGTTGTGCAAACTCGACGACCGCGAGCTCAAGCTTGAGCAAATACGGTTGTCATCCGAGCGCGAGCAGCTCGATCGCAAATATCGGCAGGCGCTGGCTGCCCAAGAGCGCGCGACCATGACGATCCTCCAGGCCCAGATCGAGCAGGTCGATGCCATGCTGTCGCTCGTCACCGACAAGCTCGCTCGCGCCACGCTGCTGGCTCCCTTCGATGGCGTCGTCGTCGCGGGCGACTTGCACCAGCTGCTCGGGACGCCGGTCGAATTAGGCAAGATGCTGTTCACGGTCGCGCCATTGGACAGCTATCGCGTCATCCTGCAGGTCGAGGAACGGGACATTTCCTACGTCAAGCTCGGTCAACAGGGCGAACTCACCCTCTCGGGTATCCCGCATCGGCGGATGGACTTCTCGGTCGAGCAAATGACGCCGGTCTCGACGGCCCAGGAGGGCCGCAACTATTTCCGCGTCGAGGCGCGGCTCCACAATGCATCCGAACGGGTGCGACCCGGTATGGAGGGCGTTGGAAAGGTCGATGTCGGCGAGCGCAAGCTGATCTGGATCTGGACGCACAATTTCGCGGACTGGGTCCGCCTGTCGATTTGGAAATGGCTGTTCTGATTGCGAGGTCATGGTGAACGCGCCGTTGCTCAGCAATTGGTGGTATCGGGTCGCAGCGCGAAAGCCAAAGCTGCGCTCGCATGCGCGATTGCATCGGCACATCTATCGTGGCGAGGTCTGGTACCTGTTGCAGGACCCCGCTTCGTCGCGGGTGCATCGCTTCAGTCCTTCGGCTCGGCTGATTGTCTCGCTCATGGACGGGACGCATTCCGTCGAGCAGCTGTGGGAGCTCGCGAACAGGCACCTCGGCGAGGACGCACCCAGCCAGGACGAGCTCATCCAACTGCTGGGCCAGCTGCATGCCGCCGATCTGCTGGAAAGCGATGTTACTCCTGACGTCGCCGAGCTTTTTGCTCGCAGCGAGCGCGAGCAAAGGGCACGCCATTTGCGGTCCTATGGCAATCCCATGGCGATCCGCATCCCGCTGCTTGATCCGGATCGGCTGCTCAATCGCTGGGCGGGTCTTGTACGCTTCGTTTGGAGCGGCTGGGGGGCCATCGCGTGGCTGGCAGTCGTGCTTCCGGCCTTCATTCTGGTCTGGCCGCATTGGCCGGAGCTCAGCCACAATTTCAGCGACCGCGTCTTGGCGATCGACAATCTGTTCATCATCTATCTGGTCTTTCCGGCGATCAAGGCGTTGCACGAGCTGGGGCATGCCTCCGCCACCAAGGCCGGAGGCGGGGAGGTCCACGATCTCGGCATCATCCTGCTGGTCTTGCTGCCGGTCCCCTATGTCGAGGCGTCGGCGGCGACGGTTTTCAGGTCCAAGTATCGGCGCGCGCTTGTCGGTGCCGCCGGGATGGGGGTCGAGCTCTTCGTCGCGGCGATCGCGTTCTATATGTGGCTCCTGGTCGAGCCTGGCTTGGTGCGGGCGGTCCTGTTCAATGTCATGCTGATCGCGAGCGTGTCGACGCTGCTGTTCAACGGCAACCCGCTGCTTCGCTACGATGCCTATTACATCCTGGTGGATCTCATCGAAATTCCAAATCTGGCGGCGCGCTCGTCGCGCTACTGGGGCTATTTGATCGAGCGATACCTGCTCGGCGTCTCCGATCTGGAGCGTCCTGATGCTTCCAGCGTGGAGCGGGCGTGGTTCTTCTTCTACGGCTTGGCTTCGACCGTCTACCGCATCATGGTGACGATCTTGATCGCGCTGTTCATCGCGGGGCAATTCTTCTTCATTGGCGTTATTCTTGCCATCTGGGCGGTGGGGGCGATGGCGATCCTGCCCGTTGCAAAGGCGGTGCGGCATCTCGTTGAAAACCCCCGTCTGCGCAAGCATCGTGCCCGGTCTATCACGATCGCGGCCGGTCTCGTGCTCGGCCTGGCTGTCTTTCTGCTCGCCGTCCCGATGCCCTATTACTCCAACGTGGAGGGAGTGCTGTGGCTGCCTGAAGAAGCAATGGTGCGCGCCGCTTCGAATGGCTTCGTCCATGAACTTCTGGTCACGCCAGGAACGCAGGTCGCACAGGGAGATCCGCTGATTCAGAGTCGCGAGCCGACGCTCGTTGCGCAGCTGCGCAGGAATGAAGCCAAGGTGGCGGAGCTGCAGGCCGAGTATGCAGCGCAATTCGTGTCGGATCGCGCGAAAGCGCAGATTGTTCGCGACAAACTTGAACTCGAGCGCGCAAATCTGAGCCTCGCCCGTGAGCGCGCGTCCGACCTCGTGGCTCGCGCGCGCAGTGATGGCGTGTTCGTCGTGCCGCAAATGGTCGATATGCCCGGCCGCTATTACCGTCGGGGCGAACTCCTCGGCTACGTCGTCGGAAACACCACGCCGCTGGCGCGTGTCGTCGTGCCGCAGGAGGCGGTCGACAGGGTGCGCATTACCACCGATCGCATCCAGGTCCGTCCGGTGGACCAGCCGCGCCTGATTTTGGAGGGGCATGTGTTGCGTGCGGTGCCCGCCGGCGGCGAATACCTGCCCAGCGCGGCACTGGGCGTGGAGGGTGGTGGGGATTTCGCGATTGATCCGCGTGATGCGAAGGGGCCGAAGACGCTGCAGCGGACCTTTCAATTCGACATCGAGCTTCAAGGTCTGGAGGCGGTGGACCATTTCGGCCAGCACGTCTTCGTTCGGTTCGAACATCGGATGGAGCCACTGGCGGTGCAATGGTATCGCGGCGTCAGACTGCTATTGTTGACGAACTTCCATGTCTAAGAGCGTTATGGAACTCGATCACCGCGACCTGGCGGTTGGCCGTCCCTATCCGGAGCGCGCGGACCGCGAGCCGGCGGTCCACGATCGGGTGGCCGAATATCTGGCGAAGGGTCTGATCGGACGCGCGTTCGAGGGGCTACGGGATCCCGTTCGCGCCTTGATGCCTATCGTCGAGTACACCGCCGCACATGAGAACGCCCTGCGGATCATGAGCGACGAAGAGCTGCGTCTGCAGGTGTCCGGTGTCCGTGCGAGACTGCGGAATTCGGGCTTCACGCCGCCTCTCGTTGGCCGCTGCTTCGCGCTGGTGCGGGAGGCGGCGTCGCGGACCATCGGTCAGCGGCACTATGACGTCCAGCTGATCGCAGGATTCGGACTGCTGAAAGGCAGGCTGGTGGAGATGGCGACCGGAGAAGGCAAGACGGTCGCTGCGACACTGCCTGCGGCGACCGTGGCACTCGCCGGGTATCCCGTGCATCTCATCACCGTCAACGATTATCTTGCCCAGCGTGACGCAGGCGAGATGAGGGCGCTTTATGAGTTCCTGGGCCTGAGTGTGGGGGCCGTGGTGCAGGGCATGCCGAAAGCCGAGCGGCGTCGCGCCTATGCGAGCTCGGTGACATATTGCACCAACAAGGAGCTTGCATTCGACTATCTGCGCGATCGTGTCGCTCTGGCGCACCGAAGCAGCAGCCTGCACCTCTCGCTCGAGCGGCTGCGCGGCAGCCTGCAGCGTGACGAGGATCTCGTGCTGCGCGGGCTCTATTTCGGCATCGTCGATGAAGCCGACAGTATTTTCATCGATGAAGCGCGCACGCCGCTGATCCTGTCATCGTCGACGGGGGCCGGCGAGGAAAGACTGCAATGCGAGCAGGCGCTCGAATTCGCAAGCGGCCTTGCTGCGGGCGAGCACTATGAGATCGATCTCGCAGAGCGAAGTCTGGCGCTGACCAAGGAAGGTCGTCGGGAGATCGGCAGGCTGGCTGAGGGGCTGCAAGGCGTCTGGAGTTCGCATCGCGCTCGCGAGGAGCTTTTGACGCATGCCCTCTCTGCGATGATGCTGTTCAACCGCGATCAGCACTATGTCGTCATCGACGGCAAGGTGCAAATCGTGGACGAGTCGACGGGACGCGTGATGCCCGACCGCTCCTGGGAGCGCGGCCTGCATCAACTGATCGAGGTCAAGGAAGATTGCGAACTGACAGAGCGGCGCGAGACGCTCGCCCGCATCACCTATCAACGCCTGTTTCGTCGCTACATTCGCCTGTCCGGAATGACGGGGACCGCTCGTGAGGTCGCACGGGAGATCAAGTCCGTGTACGGACTCGATGTCGTTCGCATCCCGCTGAACCGGCCCTCGCGGCGCCGCGTGGCGCCTCCTCTGGTCTGCACGACCCCGGCTGAAAAGCTGCGGATCATTGCCGACAGGGTGGAACGGCTGGCTGTGGCCGAGGGCAGGGCGGTGTTGATCGGCACGCGCTCGGTCGGGGCGTCCGAGGAGATCAGCGCCGCCTTGAATGCACGTGGCATTGCGCATGCGCTTTTGAATGCGAAGCAGGACCAGGACGAGGCGGAGGTGGTCGCGAGGGCTGGCGAGCCCGCGCGCGTGACGGTCGCGACGAACATGGCGGGTCGCGGCACCGATATCCGGCTTGACCCGGGCGTTGCCGCGCGAGGCGGCCTGCATGTCATCCTGACCGAGTACCACGATTCGCGGCGGGTTGATCGCCAGCTGTTCGGTCGCTGCGCACGACAGGGCGATCCCGGCAGCTGCGAGGCTATCGTTTCACTTCAGGACGAGGTGTTCATGATCCATGCAGGATCAATGACGCGCCTGATTGCGCGACTTGTCGGCAGCCGGATTCCCATTCCGTTGCGAGTCTACCAGTCGTTGCGTTGGCTGGCTCAATTCCAGGCGGAACGGCGACATGGCTATGTGCGCGTCCAGAATGTGAAGCTGGATCGCCGGCTCGACCGGGTGCTTGCGTTTTCGGGGAGGGGCGAATGAAACGAGCTCGAGCATTTCTCGCCATTCTGGTCGTCTCGGTCGCCGCGGAAGCAGGATGTGCCAATGCGCAGGAGAGAAGACCGGAGGGGCAATTCGACTGCCTGATCCAGCCGAAGATGGTGCTCAAGCTTGGAACCTCCGTACCGGGCCTTCTGAGCGAGATGCTGGTCGACCGTGGCGACATCATCAAGAAGGGTGACGTCGTTGCTCGCCTCGAATCGGGCGTCGAGCAGGCGGCGGTGTCGCTGGCGAAAGCCCGTGCCGAAAACGAGGCGACGGTTCGCTCGAGCATCGCCAAGCTCGAGTTTCAGCGGCGAAAGGACGAGCGATCCAAGCTGTTGCGCAAGAATGACTCGGTCTCAGCCGCGGTTGCCGATGAGGCGGAGACGAGTGCGCGGGTGGCCGAACAGGATGTCGAGGAAGCGAAGGTCAACCTTGCCCTCGCGGCGCTGGAAGTGGCTCGCGCCAACGAAGTCCTGAAGCTGCGCACCATCCGGAGCCCGATCGACGGCGTGGTGGTCGAGCGCAAGCTGGGCCCGGGCGAGTATGCGTTCGACCAGGCCCATCTGCTGACGGTTTCGCAAATCGATCCGCTGCTGGTTGAGGTCTACGTTCCGCTCGGCCAGTTCGGAAAGATCCGTGTGGGTGCGTCGGCAGAGGTTTATCCCGAGGAGCCGGTCGGAGGCAGATACCCCGCGCTCGTGACGGTCGTCGATCAGGTTTTCGATGCGGCGAGCGGGACGATCGGTGTTCGCCTTGAATTGCCAAATCCGAACTACGCGCTGCCCGCCGGGCTCAAATGCCGCGTCCGTTTTCCCGGCGTTGGCTGACACTGATATCGAGAGGGTCAAGAAATCTGCTTAGTCCATTAGCAATTCCCGAGACCATGCGTCTATCGAACTGAAAAGGCTGCAAGATGCTGGAAGGTACGATCAAGACATATCACGGCGACAGGGCATTCGGCTTCATCAGGCCGGATTCCGGCGGCACGGACATCTTCTTTCACCTCAAATCATTCTCTCCCGGCCTCACCCCCGAGGCCGGTGCCCGGGTGAGCTACAACCTGGCTCCCGATCAGCGGTCCGGCAAGCGGCAGGCCGTCGGCATCCGGGTCCTCGCCAATGCCCATAGCGCGCCTGTTCTGACGCGCTATGTGAGATCACCACGTCTGCCGCGCTAGCCGCTAGCCGCTCGGCTGCAAGCTCTGCGCTCTGTCATGTTGCGAGGAACATCATGCTCGGTCGCCTTCGAAAGCTCGTCTTCCACATTCGACACCGTACCCCCGCAGCCCGCTTTTCCGACAGCGTTCGCCGCGTGAACCGCCTGGTGCGCCTCATGTCCTTGATGCAACGACGGCCTCTTCGCAAGGCCGGGCAAGACTGACGATGCCGGACGATTCCGACAGAGGCAGCATTGTCGAGCGGGAGACGATCGTTCGTCGACTGTTGCGGCGCGCAGCCGGACGAGCGGGTCGCCCGCAACGGCCGGCACCAGAGGTCCCGTTCGGCCGCGAGAACGACCCCAACCTTGAATTTGACGAGCGCCAGATGGGCACCGAATTGGGGTGGCTGCTGGGGGCGTTGTCCGTTTTCCTCGTTGTCCATGCTGTCTGGACGAGGCTCGGCGCTTCATAGGCGGGCCGCGAGGGGGACAGTACCGCTACGGGGTTTCACGAAGCGGGAGAATCGGCTTAGCTCCGTTCCAAGCGTGTATCCGTAGAGGGATTGACGGAGCAGCGTTTGGACGATCTGGAGCGCAAGATTGAGCTGCTCAAGAAGTCGCTCGCAGCGACATGGAGCAGTCTCGCCAAATCCTCCAGCTCTGCTGATGACAAGTGCCAGATGCGCGCCCAGGCAAAGCGCTGCAGCGAGGAGCTGAGGCGCTGCCTTCTGGTCGCCGAGGCCAAGCATACACGCGAGCACGCCAAGGCCCTGTCCGACCAGGACGGCCGTACGTTGCCGAAGCCAAACTTCCGTTTCCTCTTGATCGGGGCCGCAACAGAGGCGGCCGATCCGGGATAAATAATCCCTTAAAGGGGGAAACCTTCCAAGCCGCATCCATAAATCGGCTTTAAAATGCAAGTGCGGACCGATTTTCGGTAATTTACGTTCGTATCACTGTCGTAATCCCAACGCGCCGCGAACAGGTTGCCGCCGACCACGCTCACTCGTTCGGATGGCAGATCAGCCGGCGAGGATGCTCCGTGCCGAGCTCGGAAATCAGATAGGCCGGAGCCCGGCTTTGCTGAAACAGGCGCTCGGCCAGATCGCCGTCGCAACGCTTGATCTTGGTAACGTAGTCGCACCACTCATTGTCTCGGGGCTGCCGCAGCCGGGGATCGAGGTCGGGGCAGGGCCTCTCGTCGACCAGGTACGCGGTCTGTCCGTGCGCGCCACCGGCGGAAATCCAGAAGTAAACGAGAGAGCAAACGATAAAAACCGATAAACCGAAGTAAATGCGCATGCCTGCCCCCAGCCGCCCAGGGATTCAGCTTCTCCCAAGCCCGGCGGAAACGCAAGGTCGCGGCTTTCGGGATTAACACCAAAGAGACTGCCGCGGCGGGCTATGCTAGTCTTCGCCGCCCGCGTAATTTGCGGTCATGAGCTTCCTGTTTCTCGGGAGGAATTTTTATGAAACAAATGATTTTACCGGCGGCGTTGCTGTCATTCTTTGCCCTCTGCACCGGTGGCACCGCAAACGCGCAGCGAATGCAGGAGATCGTCGCCACCGAGACGATCGAGCTTCGGGCCGAGCAGGCCCGCACCTTCACGCTGGATCAGCCGGTCGCCAGGTTCTCCCTTTCCGTCGAGGACATCGCGCAGGTCATTCCGGAAACCGATCGCGTCTTCACGATCCGGGGCCTGAAAGCCGGTCGCGTGATGATGACGGCCTATGCTGCGGATGGTCAGGTGGTCCACCGCTCCAACATCGTCGTGGACCAGACCCAGGGGCTGGTGAAAATCTATCGGGCGGACGTCAAGGACTATGTCGGCTTTTTCTGCACCAGCCGCTCGTGTGGTCGCGCCGATCCCGACGCCAAGCCGCTGCCTTACGGGGCGACACCGGAGAGCCAGCAGCGGAGCGACGGCAGCACCGCCGCGCCGCCAAGGGAGTCTCGGTGAGGGATAGACCGGTAGGGCGGCGGCGCTGGATGCATAGGCATTGGCGCCTGCGGCCTGCTGCCCTTCGGAAATTCGGACCCGCGCTGGCGCTTACTGGCAAGCCGGCAGGCGGTGATAAATCAGCATAGTCGGCCATGCGACTTCCGGCCGCGTCTCCGCGCCAGCCGGGGTCTGCCGCTTGCTTTGGCCATATGCGCGGCTGATTGCCTGCGGCAGGTGCAATTAACCCGCATTTTAACGGGATTCCGCCGCTTTAAATGCCTGCGTGGCCGAGTTCCTAACCGTAGTCTTCCGGGCGCCCCGAGTAAGGTTAAAAAACGATTAGCAGGTGACAACTTTCGGGCGAAATATTAGAATTTTAGTCAGTTGGCGAAAATTTGCCTGCCAACGGTAATGGTCAGTTAATCTTAGTAAAGAGGGATTTTCTCCTATGTTGAAGTATTACATCAAGACCACCGAAGCCCTGAAGAGCCTGCGTGACAACAAGGACGGCGTCGTGTCGTTCGAGTACGTGATCGTTGCGGCGTGCGTCGTCGCCGCTGTGGCTGCTGCGTTCGGCACCACCACCGGTACCGGCATCGGTGCTGCACTGAAGAGTGCGATCGACGCCATCACCACCAAGGTGACTACCGCCGTCGGCTAACACGGCCGTCTGTCCTAGTGGGGGGCCATTGAAGTGCGCCCCCCACAATTCTGCAGCATTCATTTCGTGATTTGGACTGGTTCGACTTCAAAACTTACCTTCGAGAAGAAGGGATATTCCTTTGTTGCGGCATCGATCAGGGGCCATCAACGCGTTGAAGCGTCTGCACGTGGACAAGGACGGCGTTGCATCATTTGAATATGTGATCCTTTCGGTCTGCATCGTCACCATCGTTGGTGCCGTATTCAAGGCCGGTGCAAGTGGTCCGATCAAGGATGTGCTGACGAATGCGATGAGCACGATCGGCACCGCTGTCAATGCTGCCGTAGGAGGTTGATACCGGCGTCTGGGCGGGGACATCGGCATGTACGACTACCCTTTCTAACTATTGCATTTAATGAGTTTGAGGCCGCGTTTCATGAGTTGGATTGCTTCCATAGCCTCGATTCTGGAAATCCTGTTGTTGCTTTATGTCGCAACGCTCGATGTGGCGACACGATTGATCCGAAATGAGATCTGCCTGGCGCTGGCGCTGCTCGGGATCGCCAGTCAATTGGCCAGCCCGATGCAAATCGCCGAGTCGCTGATATCGGCAGCGATCCTCTTTTTGCTGCTGCTGGTCGTCTACACGCGGCGATGGATGGGCGGCGGCGACGTCAAGCTGCTGGTCGCCCTGGCGGTTGGTCTTCCGCTGATGGGCCTCGTCCAGTTGCTGACCATCACCGCGCTGGCCGGTGGCGTTCTCGCTATGGCGCATCTGGTGATGCGCAACCTGCCATATCCCCGGCTTGCGCCCGCCGGATCGTCGTTCGCCCGCCGCGTTTACGCCATTGAGCGCTGGCGCCATTTGCGCCACGCACCATTGCCTTACGGAGTTGCCATCGCTTGCGGCGGCATCTGGGCCATTTTCAGTCGAGGATTTTGACATGTCATCCGCTTTGCGCATCTCGATCATTATGGTGCTGTTGCTCGCAACCACGGCGCTCGGGCTCATTGCCTATAACATGAGCCTGCCAAGACAGGTCCCCACGCAGGTCGCCGAAAAGGGGCCGGCGGCACCCGCAACTGTCGGATATTTCGTTGCGGCGCGACCGCTGCCAAAGGGCACATTGGCCCGCCAGGAGGATTTCACGCTCCGCCAGGTGCCGCCCGATCGTGTCCCGACGGGCGCGATCCTTGAAACCCCCGACTCCTCGGCCGGGCTCCCCGGCTCTCTGGTGCGCAAGTTCGTCGACGCCGGCAGCCCCATCACATTGCAGGACATCCTGCGCCCCCGGGACCGTGGTTTCCTCGCCAGCGTGCTGGCGCCGGACAGCCGGGCGATCAGCATTAAAGTGGATGAAGAGTCTGGCGTCTCGGGCCTGGTCAGGCCGGGCGACCATGTCGATGTCGTGCTGACCCAGGTGTTCGAAAAGGCGGATCCCGCACGTCGCGCGATGAGCGAGACCGTCCTGCGCAATGTCCGTGTGATCGCGATCGACCAGGAGATCGTGCAGGGCGGGCGCGGCGTTAGCTCGGTGACCGGCAAGCTGCCGCAGACGGTGTCGCTGGAGCTGACGCAGGAGCAGGTCAAGAAGGTCACGGTCGCCAAGCAGCTCGGCACGCTCTCTCTGGCGGTGCGGGCCGCCATTGATCAGTGGGACAAGGGAGACACGGGTTCGATCTCGAGCTGCGACGTGTCGCCGGAGCTTGCGCGCCAGAATGCGATCGCGGGACAGCGAACTGCGGTGGTGGTTCATTCCGGCGGCGAGGTCAAGCAGTACACCGTCAGGAAGCAGGACGCCGAAGACAGCGACGCCACCGTGAGCTGCGATGGATCGGAAGCTGCCAGCCGGACTGCCAGTGCAGTCGGCTACGCTTCCAGACTGCCGGAGAAACGCTGATGAACATGGCCGTGATCACTCCGCCCCAGGAAACGACATCCGTGCTCACGCGTAACCGGATCGTCTGTTTCGTCAATGACGAGATCAGCGCCGGCGCGCTGAGCAAGGGTCTCGAAGGCACCAACCTCACCGTCAGGCACGGCACGATTCGCAGCGCCATCAAAATGCTGGAGACGGACACCGATCTGTTCGCGCTGGTGACCGATATCAGCGGCATCGATGATCCATTTCCCGAGTTGGAGCGCCTCGCCGGCGTCTGCCCGCCCGATGTCCGCGTCGCCCTGGTCGGCGACAACAGGGAGATCACGTTCTACCGCCAACTGATGGATCTCGGTCTGACCGAGTATCTCCCCAAGCCGCTGACGCGCGATGTCGTGCTGGACCAGTTGCGCCCGAAGCTGCTGGGTGACGTCTCGCACGTCGCGGCCGATCGCGGCGGACATGTGGTCTCGATCTGCGGCGCGCAGGGCGGTGCCGGCGCCACCAGCATCGCCATCAATCTGGCGCTGCAAATCGCCGAGACCACCAAGGCCAAGGTCGCGCTGCTCGATCTGCATCTGCAGGGCGGCGAGACCGCCGTGATGCTGGGCGTTCGGCCGGGGCCGGGGCTGCGGATCGCGCTGGAGAACCCGATGCGCGCCGACACCCTGTTTCTCGAGCGCGCGGCCATCGAGGTCAACGAACGGGTGTCCCTGATCTCGGCCGATGAGGAGCTCGACGCGCAGCTCGACATCACCGAGGCGGGCGTGCGGCACGTGCTGGGTCTGCTCCGCCAGCGTTTCAACTATGTCATCGTCGACGTGCCCGTGCCGTTCCCGCCGTCCATGCATTCGGTGATCGAACTCTCGCGTCACGTGCTGGTCCTGCTGGAAGCCGAGGTCACTGGGCTCCGCAACGCCCATGCGCTGCGCACCGCCGTCACCAACATCGCCGGCAAGGACCGGGTGTTCACGCTGCTGAACCGGGCCGATCGCGCGGGCGGGCTTCCTAGGGCCACGATGGTCAAGGCCCTGGGCGCCGAGCCGGACATGGTGATTCCGGACCTCGGCAAGGGCATGACCCAGGCCGTCAATCTCGGCATCCCCGCCCTGAAGCACGTCAGAAGGTTGCGGCGCCACCTCACTCCGATCGTTCGGGAGATCACGGGTATCGGCGCCGAGCACAAGGGTCGGCTGAGGAGGCTGCTCAGGCTATGAAGAAATTCGGTCAGCGCCCGGACGATATGCCGGATCGTTTGCCTGCACTGGCGGCGGGCTCGCCCTTGCCAATGCCTGGCGCGCCTGCAGCGACGACAAGTCTGCCGTCGCCGCCCCCAAGCGTGCCTGCCGCGACGCCCGTCATGGCACCAAGGCGCGAGGAAGCGCCGGTTCATCACCCCGTGATGCCGGCTTCGCTGCGCGAACGCGTCATCGAGCAGATCGATCCGGCGGCCGCGGCGACCGTGTCGCGCGATATCCTGCGGCGGCAGATCGAGGAAATCATCCACGGCATCGCCAACCAGGACCGGCTCGAACTGTCGGGCCGCGAGCAGATCGTGCTGGCGGACGAGATCGCGGACGACATGACGGGCTACGGCCCGCTCCGTCCGCTGCTGCTCGATCAATCGATCAACGACATCATGATCAACGGTCCCAGCAACATCTATGTCGAGCGAAACGGCAAGCTGGAGCGGATCGCGGTGCGGTTCCGCGACAATGACCACATCGCCTCGGTGGCGCAGAAGATCGCAGCCCAGGTGGGGCGGCGCGTCGACGAGTCCAGCCCCATGGTGGACTGCCGCCTGCCGGACGGCAGCCGGGTCAACATCATCCTGCCGCCGCTCGCGATCCACAGCCCCTGCATTTCCATCCGCAAGTTTCCAAGCCGCAGGCTGGACATGGCCGGCATGGTCGAGAACGGCTCGATGACCCCGGCCATTGCGAAGTTGCTGGAGATTGCCGGCCGGGCGCGACTCAATATTCTGGTCTCCGGCGGCACCGGCTCCGGCAAGACCACGCTGCTCAACGCTATAAGCCAGTTCATCGATCCCAGGGAGCGCATCGTCACCATCGAGGACGCGGCGGAGCTGCAGCTCCAGCAACCGCATGTGATCAGCCTGGAGACCAGGCCGCCGAGCCTCGAAGGCACCGGGCAGGTGACCCAGCGCGATCTCCTGTGGAACGCCCTGCGCATGCGCCCCGACCGGATCGTCGTGGGCGAGGTGCGCGGCGCCGAAGCCTTCGACATGCTGCAGGCCATGAACACCGGCCATGACGGCTCGATCTCCACCGTGCATGCCAACAGCACCCGCGACGCCCTGACCCGCATCGAGAACATGGTGCAGATGGGGCAGGTCAATCTACCCTCGCGCGCGATCCGGTCCCAGATCGTCGCGGCGCTGGATCTCATCGTGCAGGTCGAGCGCATGCGCGACGGACAGCGCCGTATCGTCCAGATCAGCGAGGTGATCGGCCTGGAAGGCGAGGTGATCACCACCAACGACATCGCTGCGTTCGAGTACAAGGAGGAGGACGTTCACGGGCGCATATCGGGGACCTACAGGTCCACTCACGCGGTCCCGAAATTCAAGAGCCGCCTCGTTTACTACGGGCTTGATCGAAACTGGGACGAGGCAATGAGGTCCATATGATACCGCAATCAGTGATCGTCGCGGTTCTGCTGCTCCTGCTGTGTGCTATCGCCGTGTCGCTCTGGCTCGACGGACGACAGCGACGTATGGAACGCCAGCTCACCAAAGCTTTGCCCAGCTCGCTTGTGGCGAGTCTGCCATCAATTCGTCGTCTGGAGAGTGGCACCCGCTCGCGGTTTCTGCACCGTTTGACCAACTACCGTCCGGGCATCGTCTATGTCTGGCACCCGGTCTACGTCCTGCTTGCCGGCGTCGTTGCAGCGTCAGCGATCTTTTATGCAAATCGGGTGTTCGCGTTTCCCACGCTCTCGGTGTCGATTGCAGCTGCAATCGCAGCGCTTGTAGTGGTGAGAGGTCTGTTTGGATGGCAGCAACGCCGGTTTGCCAATGAGCTTTTTCGACAACTACCCGACGCGATTCAACTGGTGACGAGTACCGTGCGCGCCGGCCTGCCGGTCAACGAGGCGTTTCGCGCCATCGCTCGTGAGATGCCGCAGCCAACGGCGGGACAGTTTGCGATCGTATGCAGCGAGCTCAGCCTTGGAAGACCTCCGGAAGAGGCGGTGGAAGCGGTCTATCGGCGAACGCAGGTGGCGGAGTACGCGATGTTTGCGGTGACGCTCGCTGTCCAGTTGAAGTCAGGCGGCAGTCTGGCTGAGACATTGCAGATTCTCGGAGAGACCGTGAGTCAACGCGTCGCGCTCGCCGCTCGTGCCAAGGCGCTCGCGGGAGAGGTGATCTTTTCCTCGCGCGCGCTTTCAATGGCGCCGCTCATTGTGGGTGGTTTGCTGTACGTGATCAATCCGCAATCCATCGATCTGCTGTTTTATGATCCGGTCGGAAACACGCTATTGGCTTACGCCGCCGGCTCCGTGCTTGTCGGGCATTTCGTGATACGCTGGATGATCCGACGGGAGACGGCACTATGACTGCCGGTCTCGGTTTTGTCGCCTTGGCGATCGTCGCGGCGGCGGCGACCTTCGTATTGATCATCCGCGAACTCCACATCCGCGCACTGGACGCGCGAGTGTCAAATGCCGTGCTGGGCATCCCGGATCGATCGATGCGTTCAAGAGATCTGATCGGTTGGTTTTCGTCGATCGGCACGCGGTACAAACGCTTTTACGCCGAGGAAGACCTGAACCAACTAAAGACGATCCTCCAGTCGGCAGGCTTCAATCATCATCGAACGCTGCCGATCTGGATCGGTGTCAAAGTCGTGAGCATGTTCGTATTGCCGGTCGTCGTCTTCCTTTTCGCGCAGCTTTCGGGGAGGCCGCCGATGGACGTGCTGATCTTCACGCTGGCCGGCGTGGTGATCGGAATCATGGGACCGCGGCTTACGCTACTCATCCTGAGGCGGCGTTTCGATGCTGCCATTCGGCTCGGCACGCCGGATACGATCGATCTGCTCGTAGTCTGCAGCGAAGCGGGAATGGGCCTGGAGAGTGCCTTGCAGCGCGTGGCCGAGGAGATGAACGAGACCAATCCGGCCATGGCACGGGTGCTGCACGGTTTGCTTGACGATCTCCGGATCTTGCCAAATCGCGCCGAGGCCTTCGAGAAATTGGGGGCCATCTCGGACGGACTTCGGCGCTTCGGCACCATGGTGAGCCAGAGTTTGCAATACGGCACGCCGCTCGGTCAGGCTCTGCGCACGATCGCCGCCGACCTCCGGCGCGAACGCATTACCAAGCTGGAAGAACGCGCTCATAAGCTCGGCGCCAAGCTCACCATTCCAATGGTGTTGTTTCTGCTCCCGGCGATGTTCGTCATACTGGGTGGAAGCCCGTTTCTGCATCTCATTCGTGCGTTCAAGCAGATTTAGGACGGAAAAGAGACCATGCGCACGGTTCGCGCCTGCCGCGGCAGTTTCAGGAGCCGGAAGCATTTCTTCCTGGCGGATCAGCGGGGCGCCGTTGCACTGGAGATGCCGGTTATCACGGTTTTCCTCATATTCAGCCTGCTGCTGCCGCTAGCCGACGTTGCCATCGCCGGCTTCCAGTTCATATCGGCGTGGGGAGCATTGCGCAGCTTCGGGCAATCCATTCAGTACTCTCCGCCAACGGATCTCACGGACACTTCAAGCTGGACGTCAAGCGCACTCGCCAAGGCTGATTCCAAGCATCCCATCTCCAATTTCAAGCTCGTTTGCGGGGATGGCGGTGCTCTCTGCTCGTCAGCCAACACCGCAACGCCAAAATACTATTCCTATCAGACGACCGTTACCCTGGCGCCGATGTTGTTAAAGGCGGTGCTGTGCAGCCCTTCTTGCACCTTCACGCTGTCGTACTCAGAGCGGTTTCAATAGGATGTCCCATGCGTAACCTGCTTCGTTGTCGTCGTGGTTCGGTCGCATTCGCAACCGTTATCGCCCTGGTGCCGCTGATCGGAGTCGTTGCCCTTGGGGCCGAGGCGGGATCCTGGTACGTCACCAAGCAACACGCGCAGAATGCCGCGGATGCGGCGGCCTATTCAGGCGGCTTGTGGTTGGCTTGCTCCCTTTCTCCGACGGCCTGTACTGTTGATGCGCAATCCATGGACTATCGCGGCAAGCAGTTTGCGTCACAGAACGCCTTCTGCAACACCGGCGACGGTACCGCGTACCCGGGTAGGCGGTGTACCACTCTTGCGAGCGGCACCACTCAGAACGTCACGATCACTCCTCAGGGCACGGATGCGGTTAAGGCCACCGTCTCCCAGACACAGCCGGCATACCTGGCAAGAGTCCTGGGATTAACCTCTGTGACGATCGGCGCGACGGCAACCGCCCAAGTCAAGATCCTGGCGAACCCCTGCGTCTTGACTCTCTCGGACCCACTTGCATTTCAGGGAAGCACAACCGTACAGGCGCAACAATGCGGCCTGTCATCAAACAGCACGCAATCCAATTCCCTGAACTTTACCGGTAACGGTCTCGACGTCAGTAAGGCTGGATCAATCTCCGGACAAGGAGACTGCCATGACAACGGCGGCGGACAATGCAGCAAGGCAATTACCTATGCGCCGCCCGTTCCGGATCCGCTGAGCGGCTTGAATGCGGCGATGTCGACGCTCAGCACGAGCAGTTTCTCTGGTTCATGTGGCTCGACTCTGACGGCCTATGACGCCACTCATCAGTGCTACAACGACATGGGCAATGGCGCCAACAAATTCAAGTTCGGGAATCAGACCTACAATCTTAACGGGGTGTATTTCTTCAATGGTCCCGTGACTATCGGCGGTGGCACTACATTGAAGACGCTAGCCGGATCCTCCGCCACCTTGATACTGCTTCCCGGATCAACCCTGACGATCAACGGTGGTCCGTTGATTCAGATTACAGCATCCAGCACCGTACTCTCTACCCAAGTGCCGGCCGCATTGGTTTCGGTTCTCAGCCTGATGAGCCAGCTGCTAATTTATGATCCGGAAAAGACCAACAAAAATCAGACCGTCAGCCTAACGGGAAATTCTGCGAACTACTTAAACGGTATCGTCTATTTTCCCAATGCGGATGTGAGTTATCAGGGGAGCACGCAGTCTTACACTTGCGTTGAAGTCATTGCAAAAGGCATCACCCTCGCTGGCAACTCCAACTTTGACAACTCGGGATGCCCCGCTAGTGTGAAGGTTCAAAGCCAGATCGTTCGATTGGTGCAGTGATGAAAAGGCTCGACCAGCGCGGTGTCGCGGCGTTTGAGTTTTGTCTGGTTGCCGTGGCATTCTTCACGTTGGTATTCACCATCTTCGATCTCGGACGTTATGCAATCACCATGCAATCACTGCGGGCGCTCGCGAATGCCGGTGCTCGGGCCACCATGGTCGGCGCATCGGGCAGCACGTGCTACACGGATGCCGTAATCGCAAGAACGACTCCCACATGCAGCGGCGACCCTCTGCCATCCGAGACGGCCAAAAAAAACGTTGCGCCGTTCCTGTTTGCAGGCGGTCTCGCGCCGACCCTGAATGTGACGACGGGAGCCGCTTCGCTTACGGTGACGGCGTCTGAGCCGGGCTTCAAAATGCTGATGCCGATCTGGGGCTCGTCCCTGGACGCGCCGAGCGCCTCTACCCAGGTTCCGTTCTAGCCATGGTCTGAAATTTACCGGGAGGGCAGCACTGTTCGCCGCGATGCGGTAGGCTCTGCGATGCGATAGCATCCGCAGATTGTAGGCATCGTAACGGCCAATGTGCTGCGAATCGGCAACAAGAAGTGGTGCCCGAGGGCAACATTAATCAGTTTTCTGTGGCATTGCCGCACTGTGGCGAGGGTCTCACCTTGCCAATGCACTGCAGGATTGATGATGATCCCGGTGCTGCTTTGCGCGGCCGGCGGCCTTGGCCCCCGGGCGGATGCGGGGAATGATTTTAGGCCTGACGTAACGGCCGGGAATACCCGGTAACGGTTTGTAGTGGAACGAATTGTAAGCTCTGTGGCGTTGCGTACGAAGGAGAGTTGCTGAAGCGCCCGGGAGTGCATTGTCGGGGACAGCCGTAGAATGCGGCAAGGGGTTTGGAAATGGGTGGCCGTCGCGTTTTCATTGGGGCCGGAAGCAGGCGTTGCGCGCTGAGCGTGTTGGCTTTGGGCGCCGGCCTTGCCTTGGTCGGTTCCGCGGACCACGTGGGCGCCGCCGACCGGCGGGTTTCCCCTGGTGGCGTCTTCGTCAGCGAGATGAACGACGTCCAGCGCGTGAAGGTGATCGTCAACAAGTCCAGGACCTTCCGGGTCGATCAGGCCTTTGCGACCATCGTTGCCGGCTCGTCCGACATCGCCGACGTGAAGTCGCTGAGCGATCACCTGATCTACATCCAGGGCAAGCAGACCGGCACCACCAACGTCATTTTGCTCGACTCCTCGATGAAGCAGATCGGCATCCTCGATGTCGAGGTCGCCATCGACACCAACAGCCTGCAGCAGAACATCCGCGCCAGCACCGGCTCCCCCGGCATTCGCGTCTCCTCGTCCGAGGGGCAGGTGGTGTTGAACGGAACGGTCGTCGATGCCGTCGCCGCCGAGCGGGCGATGGCGATTGCGACCGGCACGGTCGGCAAGGGCGGCACCGTCGTCAATGCAATGAGCGTCGCGGCACCGCAGCAGGTGATGCTCGAAGTGCGCTTCCTCGAGGTCAGTCGGGACGCTGGGCGCGACATCGGCGTCAATCTCTATGCGGCGAATGCCAATGGGACGAACGTCGGAAATACAGGGCTCGGCGGCGCCACGCGGGTGGGCCGCGCACCGATCGGCGGTATCAATACCGCCAATGGCGCCCTCGGCACTGGCGGAGGCGCCGTCGGTTCTCCCCCGACGGGAAGCCTTCCCATTCTTGGAACCGCACAGACACTCATTGGCACCGCGGGCGGCGTCGCTCCGGCCCCGTTCGGAAGCTTGCTGACCAGTATCGTCAGGACAAGCGGAGGTGGCTCAGTAGACCTGCTGATCTCTGCGTTGGAAACCAAGGGATTGGCACGCCGGCTGGCCGAGCCGAACTTGACAACGCTTTCCGGGGACGCCGCGCGCTTTCTGGCCGGTGGCGAGTTTCCAGTGCCAATACCGACCCAGTCGGTGGCGGGGTTTCCGACGGTTTCGATCGAATACAAGAAGTTCGGTGTCGAGCTGGCCTTCGTTCCCACGGTTCTCTCGCGCGGTGTGATCAATCTTCGGGTTGAGCCATCTGTCAGCGAACTCGATTTCCAGAACGCGGTGACGATTCAGGGCACGACGGTCCCGGCATTGACCCGCCGCGACGCGCGCACCACGGTCGAATTGCGCGACGGCCAGAGCTTCGCCATCGCCGGCCTGCTCCAGACCCGCAACCGCCAGGACGTCTCGCAACTGCCCTGGATCGGCTCGGTGCCGGTGATTGGAAGCTTGTTCAGCAGCAAGTCCTATCAGCAGCAGGAAACCGATCTCGTCATCATCGTGACGCCGCGCCTGGTTGCGCCGGCAGCGCCGGGGCAGCAACTGGCCTCGCCGCTCGATTCGCGCCTGCCGGCCAACGACGTCGATTTCTTCCTCAACGGCCAGATGGAAGTCCGCAAGCGTTACGACGACTACGTCAATTCCGGCGGCGAGGTGAAGGGGCCGTACGGCCATATCATCGCGCCCGAGCTCAGGACGCCGGTTCCGCCTCCGGCCGCGGCAGCCGACCAGCCCGTCGTGAAAACCCTCAATTGAAGGACGCGAGAGATGACCATCAGGTATCTGGCTCTGTGCGCGCCCCTCCTGCTCGGGGGATGTTACGGGCTCGCCGGGCATGACGAGGTGGACCGCTACTTCCAGCGCTCCGACACCATCACCATGAGCGCCGGCGACGCCAAGCAGGTCAACGCCGTCACCCACACCATCACGCCATGGCCGCGCTATGTCGGCGACACCCGGATCGCGACCGATGCGCGCCGCGCCGGCGCTGCGGTCACGCGCTATGGCAACACGAAACAGCCCGTGGATCAGCTTCCCGACATCAGCGATGCGACGAAGCAAATGGGGGTACGGCCCACGCCGACTCAGAGCATCGACGTGCAAGGTTTGGGAGCTGGTGCGTCTTCCGGTATCTCGGTACCGGTGGGTGGGCCTGCAGCAAGATAAAAAAACTCAAATCATTTCAATGACAAGTCTACTGTGCATGGGGTTGTTTTGCAGCATTTTGCTGGGGGCTGGCGGAGGCCGCTGCGATCCGGCGGGGGACAAGGACTGATGCGGCGTCTATTTCTGATGCTGACCTGTTGCTGGCTCGCGACCGGCCTTGCCGCGTGCGACTACACGCTGAGGCAGGCCGCGATCGTCGCGCCCGTCGACGCCGGCGGCCCGGACCCCGTTCAGGAGCCGACCGACGTCAAATATTATCCGTCGGACGAGCCGGTGCGGCTGGGGCTCGAGCACTTCAACCGCGGCAATTACGGCATTGCCAACCGCTATTTTAGAGATGGCGTCGAGAAGTCCCCGAAGGACCTGACCGCCTGGATCGGTCTTGCGGCGAGCTATGACCGGTTGCGCCGCTTCGATCTGGCCGACCAGGCCTACGCCCAGGCGATCCGCCTCGGCGGCGAGACCGTGCAGATCCTGAACGATCAGGGCTATTCCTACATGCTGCGCGGCAACCTGAGCGCGGCGCGGCGCAAGTTCGAGAAAGCCTACTCGCTCGACCCGGGCAATCCGGTCATCGCCAATAACCTCGAGCTTCTCAATGGCAGCCGCCGGTTCATCGAACGGCCGCCGAACAATCAGCCGTGAATCATAAACCGCATTTTGTGATTGCTTAGGGCTGATCAAGCCCGCCGGCGCGGTCCAGGGGACCCTTTAAGACAAGCTCAACGTCTTTAACGTATGGCTTGTCGGATGAACCGGCTGTTTAAATTGCAATTTCTCGGGCCGTTGGCACTTTTTGCCGCCACGCTGAGCGCCGAACTCGCCGTGCGCGCGCTTGAATACGCCCCGAGCTCCGAGATACTCTGGTTCATCAATCTCAAGCTGTTCGGCATCTTCCAGCGAAGCGATGCCTATCTGAGCTATTTCGTCGGCGTCGATGGTTTTCAACTGTTCGGACTTGCGCTTCCGATCTTCGTGCTTGCCTGTCTGGGGCTCGCTGCCAAATCCCGGCCGCTCTTCACGATCGCAACGCATCTCAGCGCAGCCTACGCCGTGTTTCTGGTGGCATCCTGGCAGGTTGGCATGCCGACCCTCCGACAGGCGTCGCTCGAGACCATTGCGGTCCCATCGGGGGGGCTGTTCGTGATGGCGACCATCCTCGGCACTTGCATGCTGTCCTTTGCAATCACGCATCTGCTGTATTTCCGCGCCGTTCATCAGGAAATCGGTGCTCTGGTTCGTCGGTTGCGGGGAAGCTCCCGCATCGTCCACGAGCTCGATTGATTTCGAAGCGCTTTCCGATCAGGTGAAGGCGAGCTGGCGGCGCCCGACGATGCGAACGCGGTGGAGCAGATCAGCGGCCGCGCCCCCGCCTGCGCGCTGACCCCTGGTTTCTCTGGCGAACCTGGCCTTGGCGTCCGGGACCGCCCTGAAATTACGGCAGTATTGTTCACCGTAGTCGAACGGAATCCACATGGCACTTCAGTACCGCTAGGGTGTTGATGCCGGGGCTGGAATTTCAGTACGGACAATCATTTCAACCGGCAAGGGGCCGCTCTTTGAGCGGCCCCTTTCAGTTTGGGCAGGTAAATGGAAAGGAAGCCCGCCTCCGGCAAAAAGGGCGGTGGAGGCGGGCCAAGGTCGTTTGCGGCGCCGTTCTACCCGGGGCTGGCAGGGTTCCGTCGCTCGCGATGGAACCGTAGCACCATGGAACCCTGCCTGAAATCCGCAGGATTACCGGAACCCAAAATCGAGTTAAGTCGATTTTACGATGGCTGATGCCGAATTTACGATCGTAAATTCGGCTAAGGGCGGGGCGTTGCGAGTGTTCAATCCGGTTTTGCGCCCCGGGCCGCCGCAGCCGGAGAACCCGGTTGCGATTTGCCGAAATCCGACAGGCCCATTAGCCTTTCCTGAATTTTTGTCCCGCACTATGGGGACGACGCGCAATTTCAATGGCGCGTGCTTCGGCCGGCGGCCGAAGGGTGCATGATTTCGTAAGGGCGTCTCGCGCCGGCGGGCCAGGTTTGTCCGGCAGGTGGCGAGCTGCGACTCGATTGAATTTTCAAATCCGGGTTTCGTCCTGACATGTCTGGTTCACTACCACCCGAAAAACGTGGAACGGCACGTATCGAGTTCTCGCGCGGCGTCGACGTGCACATGGTGGCCATCGACGGTACGTGGAGCCGTCAATGTAAGATGACCGACGTGGCCGAAGCCGGAGCGAAGCTCAAGATCGACGGGTCGATCGAGGGGCTTGCGCTGAAGGAGTTTTTCCTGCTGCTTTCGACGACCGGAGCGGCCTTCCGCCGCTGCGAACTGGCCTGGATCAACGGCGACAACATTGGAGTCCACTTCCTGCGCGGCAAGAACTTGAGCAAGAGGTGAGTGGTCGTGGAGGAGCGTCGCAGACAGCAGCGCGCAACGGTTGACGAGGTCGCATACATCGCAGGTGACGGATCCAGCATGCGATGCCGCGTCGTCAGTCTCTCCGATTATGGCGCCGCCATCGAGATGGCGGACAAGGTCTACGTCAGACCCCGCATCAAGCTGATGCTGGAGAAGGATCGCATCGTCCGGGATTGCCGCGTCGTCTGGTCCAGCGGAAATCGTATCGGTGTCGAGTTCCTGGATTGAGGATTGCACGATCGCGATACCAGCAATGCGCGGCAGGTCGCTTCGTGTTCGAGAAGACTGCCGTTCAGACCGAAAATCGGAAGCCCATGCCGGGGCCAGGGAAACCCGGGCCGCCGCGCCGATCACGTTTTATTGGCATATTTAATATTTAACGACCAAGATTTAGGCTTGCATCAGGGAGTGGCCTGGACAACTGTGACTGGTCCATGGGCACATTTAGCCCTCGGATATCGAAGATTTATCCGTATCGATTTTTTGGATTTTACGAATGAGGACGCTGTTCATCATTCTCGGCATTTGGTTGCTGATTAACGTTCTCTTCGTCGTGGTGATGATTCCGCCGCGTAGGCCGCGGACGGCGAACGTCGCCAGAGGGTCGGGCGTCGCAATCGGGATGAAATCCGGCACGACTGAAACTCAGGACGAGAGCGTCTTGCTACGGCATGTCGTCATCGCAATTGCGCTTGGCGCTTTCTTCTCGTTAACGCCGCCTTTGCTCGAAGCTTACGATGCGATCAAGGGATTGGTCAGCAAGCGCGTGCATAAATTGAAAGAGACCCCGGATCGCCCCAACGGGGACGCGCAAGCAGACGAGGGATGACGCGTCTTCTTCGCCCGCGCGGCGCTGGTGGCCGCGCAGGGAGCTCCGTCGATCAGCTCACCAATATTGGTTCATGCGGTACGGGCGGGGATACTGGCCGCGGTAGTAGATAATTCCAGGGCCGGCGACCGGGCGGTGCCGAAAGCGCGAATTGGAGAGGTCGACGGCGATCGCTCGCACGTCGCGGCCTGCAAAGACAGGATACTCGTAACTGAAGACGTAGCTGTCTTCCGCAAGGGGCGCATACTGTCCATAGAAGGACGGGCCCTGGCCGTATCCAAACCCCCACGCATTTTCGACGGTGGGAAGGCCGCCCGTTCCCATCCGCGTTCCGCCGGCAACGGCTGATCCTGATGTCACGAGGGTGCCGATCCCAAGAAGCGCCGCAGCCGCCAGAATGTATGAAGTGCCTCGCATCGCGTTTCTCCTCTCAAATTGGATGTCAGAAACAGGAGTAGACACACCTGAGCCTATCCGCTCTCGCGTGACAGCGATAGCGAATAGGGTACGCGGCTGCCGGTGAGTTAGCAGCTGCAAAAACGATAAGGCTTGCCTCGGTTAATCGGATCGATAGTCTTTGTCACTTTCGAGATGTTCATTTCAGCAGGGGCTTCGGGTGACAAACGATACCGCTGTGTTTGATGCGTTGCGCTTCGATCCACAAGAAGGCGAGATACCGACGGGGAGGATAGGCACGCGCGAGGCAATTCTTCGAGACGGTCTGCTCGTCGATCCATCCACGCTCGCTTATTGCCCACATCAATGGATCGATGGCAGCGGTTATCTCAATCTCGATCTGACGAGACAATTTCCATACTCGCTGGCGCTCTGATGAACCGGACGTTCAGTTCGGCCCAAGTACGGCGTCGATCTGACGGCTGTCCCTTCTGACGATCACGATGGCCCCATTGCGGATCGCGAATCTCGCGCCGAGCAATTTGGGCACCTTTTCCGTGACCGGCGAAGGGAAGGGGATCGTCGCTCCGCCGATCGGGTCGCCAACTGCCGGCGCGGTGGAGGAGCCGACGCTAGGGGCGGGTTTGATATAGTTGCGAATGAGTTGAATTTCCTCCCGTGACAGAGCGAGAGGAGGCGCCTGCTGCGGCGGATTGTCTGCCGTCCGTTTGCTGCGTTCTTCCCGCGCCTTTTCCTCGGCCTGCCGTGCTTTTTCTGCCTGATCAAACCGCGAAAGCCGCTCCTTCAGCGGCGAGAGCTCTCGCTGCAGGGAGGAGATTTCCGTCTGCAGCGACCTGATCTGTCGCAGGGCAATCACGGCGCCGGCGCAGATGATGACGACCAGCAGGCTGATAAGCGCAATGACGATTCCATTGACGCTGGTTCCCCGGGTGGCCATCCGCGCTTTCGGCAGATCCTGCTCGAGGTGCCGCCGCCAAAGCGCGGCCAGGCGATGCAGCGGGCCGGCAATTGCCTTGAACGTGCGAGCTCGCCAGGCACCATTGTCCGGCGCAGGATCTGGTTCGCGTGAGGAGTGGCGACGGGCCGTTGTCGATGGCGGAGCCGCGACAGCTGGCGGGATGGCCGGTTCGGGAGCGGCGGCGTTCACATCCAGGTCGGCGGTGCCAGGCTCGGCCGCCTGCCTCGGTGCGCGATCGGCGCCGTCTGTCGTGGGAGCGTTCAAGCCTTGGGAGGAGTGGGTTTCGGCATCTTCGCGGAGATCAAGATTGAACATCCTCGAGCGCACTTCGGCGCCAATCAGATGATCAATGCTTTCAAGCGAATTCGACTGAGGCAATGAGCGATCGAGGAGGGCTTCAATGACCGCACGACCGGCCTCGGTGATCTCCAGGCTGTCGCCATCCACGATGGCGAGGCCGGCCTCAATCAGCTCGATTCCGGCGGAGACCTGTTGTTCTATCCGGTCTTCGATCTCACCAGTCTCGTCATGCGCCTGCAGTTGCAGCTCGAGCTCGGCAAACGCAATCCGTCCGTTCGGACGACTCGCAAGTGCGGCAAGGATGGCGAGGTTGGCTTGCACGGCGACCACGATGATCAGGCGGGATGCCAAAACAGGCGGAACGAGCGAACAACCGGACGGCGCTCAACTATTCGCACGCTGGGGCCTTGATTGGAAACTCCCGCTTTGGCACTGTCGCGCATTAGCGCATGAAGATCGAGGGCAACATGCCGAAATTGCTGACCGCGACCGCTATTTCCCTGACAGTCATGTTCGTTTCAAGCGCCGCGCACAGCGGTCCCTATCCCTTCGGCGACGAGCCATATCGTCTGGATTTCGGCCCCGCGCCGCAGATTGACGCTGGCTGCTGGAAGTGGAACTGGCAGCAGTATCAATGGAATAATTACTGCCCGGTCTATGTTCAGCCCAAGGCCTATATGCATCCAAGGCCGCAGGGAGCCGTGCTGCGCACCAAGGGCTGATCAGCTCGCCTCAGGCGCTCCTCGCCCTAGAGCGTTTTCGAGCGAAGTGGGTACCCGTTCGCGTCAAGAAAACGCGTCAAAACAAGAATCTAGAGCCCCGTTCCGATTCCATCGGAACGGGAAAGGCTCTAGTGGGCGAGGGTGCAGGCGATCTGGCTGTGTTTGCCGAAGTTTAGCAGGGCATTTTCGCGGAAGCCGTCGAGCCAGATGCCGCGTCCGGCGTAGCGATACCCGACCCCCATTGGAACCAGCCGGACATGCGCACCGCCATGGCGTCCGGTGTGCAGAGATGCCGTCACAACCTCGCCGGCAACCGAGACCGCGATCGGGCAAAGCGGATATTGCTTGCCATTCTCGCAGACAAACACCAGCTCGCTGCAGTTTCCGACCGCTGCGGGTGAGGCCATCAGGCCCAGATCGGCCGCGCTGGCTTGGCTCGTGCCGAGTGCCAGACTCAAGAAGGCCGCGCCCCAAAGAAATCCGTTGAATCTGCTCTGCATCGCAGCCCCCCAAAAGCGAGAAATATTCAGCTAAAAGAGCAAAAATGGCATCAAAGGTCAATCAGCGCGGCCTCCTTTCGGAGTGCGCCGAACTCTTCGCGGCGCGTCATCCAGGCGCTTCGCGCGGGGGCCGAGCATCGGCCATTTTCAGCTTTTCAGAAAGCCTTTGCCGTTCCCGCGGAACGTGTTCTGGCGCGGCGGATTTGCGAGTGCCAGGATAAATTCGATTTAGCCCGGCGAGTTGCGTCTCTGGAATACCGGCGCGCTCGCGACCGGTCTGTTTGGCCGTTGGGTTCTTCTCCCGATCCGGCCGGCTCACTGTTACCGAAATGCCGCGGTCGCCGGAATTTATGGCGCGTGAACTGCCTTTAAGCCCTGCCATTGATCTTCCGTAATGGTGCGTGGTTGACCGGCCGTCCGACGCCGTGACAAGAAGTCGCGTGGGGAGCAGGAGTAGTCACGCGCGATTCGAAACAGCAGGTCGGGCAGGCGGGTTTTCCGTAATTTAACGGGTCTCTCGCAATGTTAATGTTTGCTTTAGGACAGTGCCCGAACCTGAGGCAGTGCTTTTCGACCGTGCGGCTGATCCTTGGGGCGCAAGCGAGCAGGTATGGAGACAATGACCACAGGCCGGCGTTCAATCCTTGCGACCTCTTCCGTTCGTTGTGCCGCTCTGGCGCTTCTGATCGCCTCAACCACCACTGTAGCCAAGGCGGATGAATTCCAGGGGCCGACCTTCCGCAAAGGTCTGTGGCACTTCGTTCGTACGCTCGATATGGTCGCTCATCGCAAGCCGAAGCACCGTTTGCTCGAGCGGGAGCTGACGGCCTGTGTCGATCCGACCGTCTCGATGAAGGCGACGTTCTCGTCTCCCTCGGTCGGCAGCTGCGTCTCTGCGAGACCCGAGAAGAAGAACAATCAATACACTTTCGCGAACCGTTGCGATTTCATGGGCCCCGTCAGCACGGTGATCACGGTTCATAGCGAGGAGTCCTACACTGAGCAGAACGAGCTGAGTGAGGGGCAGATGCCGCGAGTCGAGCTGGTCGTGGCACATCGGATCGGCGATTGCAGTGCCGGCCCGGAGCAGAATTCGGGCGCGAAGACGCTCTCTCACTGACGTTGCGCCACCGCAAGGCCGCTGCGCAGTTTCCGCGCCGCAATAGCGGCAGGCACTTGCGCCAGCCCCGCAGACGCGGAAGTATCGCCGCGTTCGGGGATGAGGCGTGCAATGAGGACGTTGACCGGGATCGTCTGCTGTGTGGGGCTGTGCGCCCTGATTGACGCGGCGGCGGCGCAAGATACGCAACCGCCCGCTGCACCCTCGGGCCTGGGTGAACTGGTCAAGATCGACTCATTCCAGACAACGCGGCGGGCCGATAATTACGGCATCGCCAGTTTTGTGCTTTCCAACGGCACCGACAAGAAGATCGACAGTGTCGAGCTGACTTGCTGGATCGACGACGATCGAGAGCGCGCGACGAAAGTTCTGGTGTGGGCCAACCAGCCTGTTCCCGCGCATGAGAGCTACCAGTTCAAGAACGTCAATATCGGCGTGGTCGGACCGAACTCACGCAGCCAATGTGAGGTCACGCGGGTGGACTGAATTCAAGTCCGGTCGACGATGGCTGCGCAACGTTTGCGCCGAGCCCGCAATGATCTTTTGCCCTAGATCTTCTGGCCGCCGGGTCCTGCGACGTTGACCGTAATCTTTTGAATCTCGGTCCGTCCGCCGGGATACTTGACCTCGATGGTCAGCGTATCGTCGCCGACAAAGTCCGGAGGCGATTTGTAAAAGGCCACGTAAGCCGGCACTTCCAGCGCCAGGCAGGCCTTGTAGTTGGTCGCCTTCACCTTACCGGGCTTTACGACGACCTTTCCCGACGTCGGGGAGGTCGCCAATCGGATGGTTGGCAGCGGGCCGGAGGTGCAATCGGGTCTGACGTTAATGTAAAGCCCGATCTGAGTGTCCTTGTTCGGCTGGGCCTTGACCGTGCGTTCGACCATCTGGGCGTCCGGCGCCGGCTGGTTTTGAGCTGCGGCGGCATGCAACCCGAAAGATCCGGCCAGCACCGCCGTTACCAGTAATTTCCTCATCCTTTGCTCCAGCTGCCGCGCTTCAGGGCCTGGAGCGACATGCGCCAAAACGGCTTTTATCTGGCCCGTTTTGCGACATATCGCGGCCGCGCGGTCCCTTTACCACATCCTGATCGAAAGTATTGATTAACCAAATAGTTTTCTTGACCCTCGCCGGGGTTAACAATAGCTTAAAGATACACTTCGACGTAAATTTGCCTGCAATTTTTCACTTCACGTCCTTTTGGCGGAGAGATTTTCATGAATGAGCAATTTCGGGTTGCCCAGGTTACTGGTGCCGGAAATTCGAATAGCGCCTCGCCGCCACGCATTTTCAAGCTGACCAAACCATTCGCCGATCAGGCGGTCGTTTTGAACCTCGGATATGACCAGAAGGTTCAAGTCGACTTTTCGGCTATTGCGAACGAGAAGATTACGCTCGTTCATATCGGCGAGAAGCTGATCATTCTTTTCGACAATCACTCCACGGTGACGGTCGAGCCGTTCTTCGACTCCCGCCACGATCAACTCGGCAATCTCACCATCCAGGTTGCGCCGGGTCGCGATCTGACAGTCGCCGAGTTCGCCAGCGCCTTCCCGATCATTACCGATTCGTCCGTTCTCCCCGCAGCCGGCGACTCGCTGGGTCAAAACAACGCGCAGGCGAGCGGCGCGAACTTCAGCGCTCCCATTGTCGATCCGCTGCCGCCGGTGCCCACCAACATCCTGGCTGGCCCGGAGGATCTGCCGCGGACTCCAGATCAGCCGCCAACCGGTTTTATCCCGCAGACGCCGATCCCGCCGGCTCCGACGATTGCGCTGGGCACGCTGCCCGAACTGGTGGTCGACGAGAGCTTCCTGACGTCAGCGACGAACGGCATCGACGGCTCCACGCCTGATTCGGCGAGTACGGTGGCGTCGGGTGTTTTGTCCGTCACGCTCAACGTGCCGGGCGGCCAGCAGTCCCTGACCTTTGCGCTGTCGATCAGCGCGCCGGGCGTGGACACCGGGCTGATCGATTCGCAGACCGGAAATCACGTGTTTCTGTTCCTGGAGAACGGAGTCGTGGTCGGCCGCGAAGGCAAGGATGCGGCTGCAGCGGCCAGTGGCCCGCAGGATTTCACGCTGTCCGTCGATGCCAGCGGCAAGCTGACGCTGACGGATCTGCGCTCGGTGCATGAAGGCAGCGGCGAGGACGGCGACGTCAGCGAGGGCACGCATGTGCCTGCCGGTCTTGTCTCGCTCACGGTCACCGTGACCGACAACAGTAGCCAGAGCGCGAGCGCGAGCATCGACGTCGGCCCGCATCTGACATTGCAGGACGATGGTCCGTCGATTCACGTCGTCCTGGACGGTGAGGAGCAATCGGTTCCGAATCTGTTCGTCGACGAGAGCAACCTGACGGCTGCGACCAACGGCATCGACGGCTCGACCCCCACTGGCATCAACGCGATGACCGCGTGGTTCGGCGGTATTTTCCAGGCGATCTCGGGTGCGGATGGCGTGCCCGATTCCGAGCATCCGATCAGCTATGCGCTGTCGATCGATGTCTCCAAGTCGAGCGGCCTGGTGGACGCGCAGACCGGCGAAGCTGTCGTGCTGGTGATGAACGGCACGACGGTGGAAGGCCACACCGCGGCAAGCGACCTGCTGGTGTTCACGCTGTCGGTCGACAGCAATGGTTTCGTGACGTTCACGGATAACCGCGCGGTGAAGGAAGCCGACGGCACCAGCCCGGATCTCAACGAGGGCATCAGCATTGCCAGCGGTGCGGTGACGCTGACGGCGACGATCATCGACAACGACGGTGACACGGCAAGCGCGAGCATCGATCTCGGCCCGCAGGTGACGTTCTATGACGACGGTCCGGCGGTGACGGCGACCGTGGATAGGGAAGCACAGGTCGTTCTGGACGAAGGCAACACCAATGCGGGGGCGCCGCCGGTGAGCCAGGCGGCGGCGATCGCGTTGCCTGTCGGCTATACGGCGGGCGACGACGGCGATGTGAGCGGTACGGGCTACATCTCGACGGCGTCGAGCGGCAGCGCGCTGGTGACGATCAACCCGGTGTTCGGCGCGGACGGCCCGGCGGCGAGCGGCAGCATCAGCTACGCACTGTCTGCGGTGGCCGGCAACTCCGGCGTGACGCTGACGGACGGCACGCAGGTTGATCTTGTCCAGGCGTCGGCGACGCTGGTGCTGGGTGTTGTCACCGGGACGCAAACGGTTGCGTTTGCGATCTCGATGGACGGCACGACCGGCGTGGTGACGGTCGAGCAGTATCTGTCGCTGCACAATCCGACCGGCGGGTCGAGCTATGACGAGACGACGAGCCTGACCAACAGCACGCTGTCGGTGATCGTGACGGTGACGGACGGCGACGCCGACACGGCCTCGTCGAACGCGGTGAACGTCGGCAGCCAGATCCTGTTCCATGACGACGGTCCGGCGGTGACGGCCTCCCTGAACGTAGAAGCGCAGGTCGTTCTGGACGAAGGCAATACCAATGCAGGCTCGCCGCCGACGAGCACGCCGGCGACGCTGGTCCCGGCCGGCTACACGGCGGGCAACGACGGCGACGTCAGCGGTACCGGCTACATCTCGACGGCGTCGAGCGGCAGTGCGCTGGTGAGCGTCAATCCGGCATTCGGTGCGGACGGTCCGGCGGTGAGCGGCAGCACCAGCTATGCGCTGTCGGCGGTGGCCGGCAACTCCGGGGTGACGCTGACGGACGGCACGCAGGTCGACCTGGTGCAGATCTCCTCGACCCTGGTGCTGGGCGTGGTGGCGGGTCAGCCGACCACGGTTGCGTTTGCGATCTCGATGGACAGCACGACGGGCGTGGTGACGGTCGAACAGTATCTGTCGCTGCACAACCCGACCGGCGGGTCGAGCTACGACGAGACGACGAGCCTGACCAACGGCGCGCTGTCGGTGATCGTGACGGTGACGGACGGCGATGCCGACACGGCCTCGTCGAACGCGGTGAACGTCGGCAGCCAGATCCTGTTCCATGACGACGGTCCGGCGGTGACGGCCTCCCTGAACGTAGAAGCGCAGGTCGTTCTGGACGAAGGCAATACCAATGCAGGGTCGCCGCCGACGAGCACGCCGGCGACGCTGGTCCCGGCCGGCTACACGGCGGGCAACGACCTCGACGTTGCCGGCACCGGCTACATCTCGACGGCGTCGAGCGGCAGCGCGCTGGTGACCATCAATCCGGCATTCGGCGCGGACGGTCCGGCGGCGAGCGGCAGCACCAGCTACGCGCTGGCAGCGGTGGCCGGCGCCTCCGGGGTGACGCTGACGGACGGCACGCAGGTCGACCTGGTGCAGATCTCCTCGACCCTGGTGCTGGGCGTGGTGGCGGGGCAGCCGACCACGGTTGCGTTTGCGATCTCGATGGACGGCACGACCGGCGTGGTGACGGTCGAGCAGTATCTGTCGCTGCACAACCCGACCGGCGGGACCAGCTACGACGAGACGACGAGCCTGACCAACGGCGCGCTGTCGGTGATCGTGACGGTGACGGACGGCGATGCCGACACGGCCTCGTCGAACGCGGTGAACGTCGGCAGCCAGATCCTGTTCCATGACGACGGTCCGGCGGTGACGGCGTCCGTGAACGCTTCATCGCAGGT